>CAVXAE010000002.1:0-97523 GCA_963759725.1 uncultured Gammaproteobacteria bacterium
CACGGTCCCTGCCCCGATCCCAATTACGGTCGCGATCGCCGTGATGCCGGTTGCGGTCCCAGTCACGCCGGTCCCAGTGGTCGCGATGATCGCGGTGGCCCCGGTCCCAATCTCGGCCGCTGCCCCAGCTCAGGCCCCACGAATAGCTGGGAGGGTAGCTCCACCCGTAACGGGGCGCACGGCTGTAGTAGTCGTAGTACCCGGAATAACGCGGCGGGCTGCGGTAGTAGCCGGAGTCGTTCCAGCGATCGCGCCGGGCCCAGTGCCGCCCGTCGTGGCAATCCCGATCGTTGTAGTGGCGGCCTACATGGTAATAGCCACCGGAGTTGTAGTTGACGAAAACACGGACCCGGTCGGAAGCCATCGCGGTCGACCCCAGGCCCATCAGCAGTACGGTAACCAGCCCTGCGCGCAACATAGTCGTGTACCTCGAGTGGGTGCCCGCGGCGCGGGCAGCGGACCCGACCGTAATGCCGTGGTCGTGAACATTGGCTGAATCGGCTCTAACATGCGGCCATGAATCTGAAGGCACCCGAGGAGCTGCTGCCCGAACCCCTGCCGTCCGAGCCGATGACTCTGATGGCCGAATGGCTGGCGGAGGCGGGACGCAGGCGATTGCAGCCCAATCCAAATGCCATGGTTCTGGCGACCACCACGAGCGAAGGCCACCCGTCGGCGCGCGTCGTCCTGTGCAAGGAAGTGGCCGTGACCTCGGGATACGTCGTCTTCTACACGAACTACCAATCGCGCAAAGGCCGTGAGCTTATGGAAAACCCGCGCGCAGCGGCCGTTATCCACTGGGATCACCTGCACCGGCAGGTCAGGATCGAAGGGATCGTGGTCAAGGCGCCAGCCGAACAAAGCGATGCCTATTTCGCCTCACGCCCTTGGCAGAGCCGTATCGGCGCCTGGGCCAGCGAGCAGAGCCAGCCGATTGGATCGCGCCAGGCGCTGCTCACCGCCGTTGCAAAGACGTCGACCCGTTTTGGAACACCCAACCCGCGCGAGACAAAGCCGGATATACCAGTACCCATCCCGCGCCCGCCGCACTGGGGCGGATTCCGGCTTTGGGCTGACGCCGTGGAACTCTGGGTGGAGGGCGCCGGACGCGTGCACGACCGCGTTCGCTGGACGCGCGTGCTCGAGGGGGGCGGCGACGGCGCGTTCGACGGAGAGCCATGGACCTCGACTCGTCTACAACCGTGACGACGGCTGACGGACCGCTGCTCGCTGCCGAAGGCCTGGCGATTCATGGCGGGCCGCGCGCTCTGGTAAATGAGTTATCGGCGCAGTTTGCCCCGGGGGAGCTGGTGGCGATTCTCGGGCGCAACGGTTCGGGAAAAACTCTGACGCTGCATGCTCTGGCGGGACTCAAGCCTGCTGCACGCGGCACCGTGCGACTGGACGGAAAATCGCTAGCCGGTCTCACGCGCCGGGCCATCGCGCGGCGCATGGGCCTGTTGATGCAGGATCTCGAGGACGCTTTCACCATGACCGTTCTCGAGTCGGTGCTGATCGGCCGGCATCCCCATCTGGCCCTGTGGCAATGGGAGAGTGCGGCGGATGAGCAGCTCGCGTACAGCGCCCTGGCCAGAGTCGGGCTCGAGAGTTTCCCGGCCCGGACTGTGGATACGTTGTCCGGCGGCGAACAGCGACGCGTGGCCGTCGCAACACTGCTGGCGCAGGAGCCCGCCGTATTTCTCCTCGATGAACCGACAAACCACCTCGATCCGCAGCATCAGCTGCAAGTCCTCGGGCTTTTTCGCGCGCTGGCGGACAAGGGCGCTGCGGTCGTTGCGACGCTGCACGATCCGACCCTTGCCGCGCGATTCGCCGACCGGGTGATTCTGCTATTTGGAGATGGCCGGTGGCGCTCGGGACCCACGCGCGAGATTCTGACAGCCAGCGCACTGACCGAGCTCTACATGACGCCGATGATGGAGATCGATGCCGAAGGCCGGCGCGTATTCTCAGCGCGTGAGCGCTTCGAGGACGCCCGCATGCAATGCAGCGTTGTTCGCAGCGAGAACGGACGTAGTCTCGAGGCCGACGGGCAGACCCGACAGATCCGTAATGACTCCGCCCGACTCGCGAACGATGACCGTGAGGGCCGCGATGTCGAGAATGTTCACATCGGATTCGATGATCACATCGAGCGCGCCGCGCGCAAGCAGATGGTAGTGGACGAAATCACCGTAGCCGCGAATGCGGTTGACGCGCTGGATCAGCTCGCCGAACCGTTTCCACTGGGCGGATCTGGCGAGCGTTTTCAGATTCCCGGTGGATAGGATCGCCTGCTGCAGATCGGCGATCGCTCCAACCCTCACGGAGCGGCCATCCAGGAACGCGCCCGACCCCCTCTCGGCCCACGCTAGTTCGCCATATGCCGGCGCGCTCGAAACGCCGAGCACCAGTTCTTCGCCGCGCATGAGCGCGATCTGCGTGGAAAAGAATGGGCACTCCCGCACGAAAGACTTGGTGCCGTCGATGGGATCGACGAGCCATAGGTGCTCACCATCGCCGCGCTCCGTGCCGGTCTCCTCGCCATAGAACCCGTGCGTGGGGAATCGCTCGCTCAAAATCGCGCGAATCGCCCTCTCGGCGCGCACATCTGCCTCCGTCACGGGCGATTGGTCGGATTTGATCGTCGTTTTGACTTCCCGCCCGTAATAACGGCGGATGATCTCCGCGGCGGCCTTTGCCGCATCGAGCGCGGCATCGAGCTCTTTCGACATGATGCTGGCGGTCCAATTGAGGGGTATGAGAGCCTAGCGTAAATCGCTGCGGCTCGCGCAAGGCGGAGACTGAACATGGGTAATCGGCTGAGCAAAATCTACACGCGCACAGGCGACGACGGCACGACAGGTCTCGGCGATGGACGGCGCGTGTCGAAGAACGATGCGCGCGTGGAGGCCTATGGGACCGTGGATGAGCTGAACAGCGCCGTGGGCGTGGTGCTCGCGGTCTCCGGGTTACCCGACGCGGTCAGTGCGTGCCTCACGGAAATCCAGCATGAGCTGTTCGATCTGGGCGGCGAGCTGTGCATTCCAGGCCATCGCATGATCACAAGCGCCCAGGTCTCGCGATTGGAAAACGAGCTGGATTCGCTCAACGACCCACTTCCGCCGCTCAAGGATTTCATCCTGCCCGGCGGCGGACCCGCGGCCGCGGCGTGCCACCTGGCACGCGCAATTGCGCGCCGGGCGGAGCGCCGGGTATGGGCGCTGGTCGCTGCGGAGGGCGACGCCATCAATGCCGAGGCGCCGCGCTATCTGAATCGCCTCTCCGACCTTCTGTTCGTGATGGCTCGAGTGCTTGCGCGCCAGGAACGAGGCACCGAAGTCTTATGGCGCCATGATCGGCGCCGCACGTAATCCGCCGAGGCGCGATCAGGTGCGCTGAATCCTTGCCCAGTCGAATGCCGGGCCGGGATCGGTCTTGCGCCCCGGAGCGATCTCGCTGTGACCCGCGATCCGCGCGCGGCTCAACGTCGGATAGGCGGCGAGCAACGCCTCGATCAGCGCGCCAAGGCTCGCGTACTGCGATTCCTCGTAAGGCCGTTCGTCTTCGCCTTCGAGCTCGATGCCGATGGAGAAATCGTTGCAGGCGGCGCGGCCCTGGTACTCGGAAATGCCTGCATGCCACGCACGCTCGCCAAAGGGCACGTACTGCACGATCTCACCGTCGCGGCGAATGAGCGCATGCGACGAAACGGGCCGTCCGGCAATATCGCGGAAGTAAGGATGAGCCTCGGGCGGAAGATTTCCGGTGAACAGGCGGTCGATCCATGGACCGCCGAATTCCCCCGGCGGCAGGCTGATCCCATGGATCACGATGAGATCCGGCGGGCTACCCGACGGCCGCTCATCGAAATTTGGCGAGATGACCTGTCGTGCGCCGGCGAGCAGGCCGGTGGCAAGGTCGATGCGGAGGACCGGAAGGCTTGGTGCAGGCATGCAGATGGGACGATGCAGCGACAACCCCGACGATCATGCCACAATCGCGCCCCAATTCAGCACGGGGCCGCAAGCCCGCGCCATGAACCGAGCCTCCGCAGACAACGCCGCCCTCGTCGCCCGCGATCTTTCGCACGTGTGGCATCCGTGCACGCAGATGAAGGATCACGAGCATCTGCCGATGATTCCGATCCGTCGCGGCGCAGGGTGTGTGGCTCGAGGACTACGGCGGCAAGCGGTACCTCGATGCCGTCAGCTCCTGGTGGGTGAACCTCTTCGGCCATGCCAACCCGCGAATCAACGCCGCGGTACGTGCGCAGCTCGAGCGGCTCGAGCACGTGATCTTCGCCGGCTTCACCCACGAGCCTGCCATCGCGCTCGCAGAGAGCCTGGTGCGCCTCGCTCCGGCCGGTCTCAACCGCTGCTTCTTCGCGGACAACGGTTCGGCTGCCATCGAAGTCGCCATCAAGATGAGCTATCACTTCTGGCGCAATCAGGGACGCGGCGAGAAGCGGCGCTTCATCACGCTGTCGAACAGCTATCACGGCGAGACGCTGGGCGCGCTCGCGGTCGGCAACGTCGAGCTCTACAAGACGATCTATCGGCCGCTGCTCATGGAGACGATCACGGTGCCCTCGCCGGACTGCTACGAGCGCGAGCCGGGAGAGTCCTGGGCGGATCACTCGCGACGCAAGTTCGCGGCGATGGAAGAGACGCTGGCGCGTCATGCGCGACGAGGTCGCCGCGGTCATCGTCGAGCCGCTGGTGCAGTGCGCGGGCAGGCATGCGCATGTACGACCCGGTGTACCTCAAACTGCTGCGCGAAGCTTGCGACCGTCACGACGTGCTGCTGATTGCGGACGAGATCGCGGTCGGCTTCGGCCGCACCGGCACGATGTTCGCCTGCGAGCAGGCCGGCATCCGCCCGGATTTCCTCTGTCTCTCGAAGGGGCTGACCGGCGGCTATCTGCCACTTTCCGTCGTCATGACCACGGACTCGATGTACGAGGCGTTCTACGACGACTACGTGAAGCTCAACGCGTTCCTGCATTCGCACAGCTACACGGGTAATCCACTGGCCTGCTCCGCAGCGCTGGCGACGCTGCGGCATCTTCGCTGAAGACAATGTGATCGAGCGCAACCGCGCGCTTGCCGACGCGACATGGCGGAGACGCGCGCGCGAGCTCGAGTCATCATCCGCATGTGGCGCGAGGTGCGCCAGCGCGGCATGATCCTTGCGATCGAGATGGTCCGTGACAAAGCCAATCGCACGCCTTACGACTGGAAAGAGCGGCGTGGGCTGCACGTCTATCGCCATGGGCTCGAACGCGGCGTGCTGCTGCGCCCAGTCGGCAACGTGGTGTATTTCATGCCGCCTTACGTGATCACGCCGGAAGAGATCGACCTGATGGTCGATGTCGCGCGCGAAGGCATCGAGAAAGCCGCGTGCGCGTAAGCCGTGTCTACGTGAATGCGACCGCTCGCGGCCGGCGAGCGCACCCTCATCACTGGCGATGCGGCAAATCATATTGCGCGGGTTCTGCGCCTGCGCCCGAAGGACACAGCTGACTCTCTTCGACGGCCGCGGCGGCGAGTACGAGGCAACGCTCGCTGAGATGCAGGGCGCCAAGGTGATCGTGAGGTGGGCGAGCATCGCCCGAGTGGAGCGCGAGTCGAACCTGCGATATCACGCTGCTGCAGGGCATCGCGCGTGGCGATCGGATGGATATCATCGTCCAGAAGGCTACCGAGCTCGGCGTCACGCGGATCGTGCCCGTGATCACCGAACGCAGTGTTGTAAAGCTCGCGCCGCACACTGCGCATAAGAAGCATGCGCACTGGCTGGCAATTGCGATAGCCGCGTGCGAGCAATGCGGCCGCAACCGCCTGCCGCAAATCGCGCAGCCGCAGGCAATCTCCGACGCCACCGCCGATGACTCCATCGCCGGCGCGCGTCGCATCATGCTGGTGCCGGGCGCAGAGAAGACGCTGGCCAGTGTCGCGACCAACGCCACGCCCATGGCGCTGCTCATCGGGCCGGAAGGCGGCCTTACGAGCGTGGAATCCGACATCGCTTTGCGCGCCAGCTTCACCGGGTGCCGCATCGGACCGCGAATCCTGCGTACTGAAACGGCATCGCTCGCCGCCATCGCGGCACTGCAAGCCGTCGCCGGAGACTTCGCGTGATAGCGCTGATTCAGCGGGTCACGCACGCTGAGGTCAGCGTCGAGGATGCAGTGGTGGGCGCAATCGGGTCCGGCATTCTCGCCCTGATCGGCGTCAAGCGCGGCGACGACTCGCCGACGGCCGATCGACTGCTCGAGCGCATCCTGACCTATCGGATATTTCCTGACGGCCAGGGCAAGATGAATTTGAGCCTGCGTGATACCGGGGGCGGACTGCTGCTGGTCTCGCAGTTCACTCTCGCCGCCGACACTCGCAATGGCACTCGCGCCGGCTTCACCACCGCAGCGCCCCCCGATGAGGCGCGCCGCCTGTTCGATTATCTCGTCGATCGCTCCCGCGCCGCCCATAACCCAGTCGCCACCGGCATCTTCGGCGCGAACATGCAGATCTCCCTCACTAACGACGGGCCCGTCACCTTCTGGCTCGAAGCTAATTGCGCGGGACTGGTTACTTCTTGAGTCATGCAGAGTGCGTGCGCGGCGGCGCGGGGGCGAACAGTGCCTTGACGGCGAAGAGCACCGCGAGCCCGCTCAGCAGATGCTTGATGCTGTGGCCGCTGAAACTGATAGCCGAATAGATCTGCGCATCGAAGTGTTCGGCCAGTTTGGCGAGCACATAGACCGCGAAGGTTCCCCATAGTCAGGAAGCGCTGGCTCTGCTCCCGGGGAATAACACCAGCATGAGCGGCATCATGATCATTGGAAGAAACTGCACCACGCCGTACGGCCTGAGGTCGCCCCCGCGTGGCTTTCGGTCCACGACCAGTAGAGTACGGAGCCGGCTCCCAACACGAGCAACGGGTAGAACAGCGCATTGCCTGCGCGCCAGCCCAACCGGTCGCCGATGACGAATGAAAAGAGGGCCATGAACGCGACCGACATAGGCAAGCGATCCCACAGCAGCGCAGGTGTCGAAAGCGCGTAGTGGTAATAGGACGATCCGACCCCCACGCAGATGACTGCTATGCAGAACACCAAAAACCGCGGCATGCATTGCGGGGAGGTGAGCCTGCGCGAGATCGCAGCGCCGTACAGTCCGGCAAGCACGAAGCCGATATTTGAGACCACATTCCAGAAATTCGGCAGCCCGGCGACGGCCCGCGTGTCGACGAACGCATGGTAAGCCGGGTCCTGGGCGATGGGAGCAACCAACGAAGTGCCGCCGATGGCGCAGAGCGCCACGAGTGCCAGCAATGATTCACGCCAATATCGAGACTTGACGTTGGACACTAGCCGCCGATATGTGTCTCGTCGGCGATCATCTCTTCGATCCGGTCGAGGTCGGGCACTAGCGGCGCCTCATTGACCATTCGCACCTGGCAGATCACCGGCGCGCGATCGGGGAACACGCGGGAGTTGTCTGGCCGCACCACGTCTGAGCTCACGCGCACGAGTTGCGGGAAGCCTTGCGAGACGAGGCCGAAATAGCCGGCGTCCACGCGCGTACCCATGCAATGGAAGACGACGATGCGCGTGCGGCCCGTCGCCGGAGGAATATTGCTGCCGCAGGCGCCTTCGAACGACACCAGCGGAACCTGGCGGCCATTCCACGGAACGGTGCCGATGTACCACGGCGGCGCGCCAGTCATCTCGGACGGCGTCAGAAAGCCGATGACTTCCGCGACGCAGGCGCGCGGAATGATCAACCGCCCGTCGATGAGTGGGATCAGCAGGCTGTAGATTTCGGTTACGCGTTCGGCCATCGCCAGCCTCTCAACCCGTTCCGTCCGACTTGCGCGCGGCCTGCTGGCGCTCCACCAGGGGCGTGATCGCGTCGAGCAGCTGCGCTTCCTGGTAGGGCTTGCCGAGGTAGTCGTCGACACCGAGCTCTATCGCCCGCGCGCGATGTTTCTCGCCCACTCGCGATGTGATCATGATGATCGGCACGTCTTTCAGCCTTGGATCGTTGCGCACGTGCGCCGCGACCTCGTAGCCGTCCATCCGCGGCATCTCGATATCGAGAAGGATGATGTCGGGCACGTGATCCTGCAGCAACGTCACGGCATCCATGCCATCGCGTGCGGTGAGCACGCGCATGCCATTGCGCTCCAGCAGACGCTGAGTGACGCGACGAACAGTGATGGAATCGTCCACGACCAGTGCGAATGTGCGTCGGTCGCTCTTCTCGCGAAGCACCGTTGGCTGCGAGCGGCCACGCCATTCCGCACGCACCAGAGCTCCGATATCCAGGATCACGACGATGCGGCCGTCGCCCAGGATGGTGGCGCCCGAGATGCCCCTGATCGAGGAAACCTGCGGTCCGACCGACTTGACGACGATCTCACGGCTGCCGACCAGTTCGTCCGCGATCAGGCCGGTCGAGTGCTCGCCTGCGCGCACGAGCACGACCGGGATGGTCACATCTTGTTCCGGCAGGGGTGATGGCTCGAGGCCAACGAAGCTCGCGAGCGGCTGAAAGCGATACTTCTGGCCATTGTAGTCGAACGTCGCGACTTCACGGCCCAGGTGGCTGCTGACCTCGGACTTCGAGAGGCGCAGCACGCCCTCCACGGTGGGCAGCGGCAGCGCGTAATATTCTTCGCCCGTGCGCACGACGAGCGCATGGCTGATAGCGAGCGTAAAGGGCAGGCGGATGGTGAATGAAGTGCCCTGCCCTGGCTTCGTCTCCATGTGCAGCGCGCCGCCGAGCCGCTTGATCTCTGTGGCGACCACGTCCATTCCGACGCCGCGCCCCGCCTGTTGCGTGATCGAGCCCGCGGTCGAGAATCCCGGCTCCAAAATCAATTGCATCGCATCTTCGTCACTCAGCTGACGGCCGGGCTGCACGAGCCCGACGGCGAGCGCCTTCTCGCGGATGGCGCGCAGGTTCATTCCCGCGCCGTCGTCACGCAGGCGCACCATCACCTCCGCGCCTTCGCGATGCAGCTCAAGCGTGATGTGGCCCGCCTCGGGCTTCCCGTGAGCGAGGCGATCGGCGGGCTTCTCGATTCCATGCACGACGGCGTTGCGCAACATGTGCTCGAAAGGCGGAAGCATGCGCTCCAGCACCTGCCTGTCCAGCTCGCCCGCGGCGCCCTGCACGGTGAGCTCCGCGCGCTTGCCAGTATCGGAGGCCGCCTGCCGCACGATGCGCGCAAGCCTTTGCACGTGCCGCTGGAATGGGACCATGCGCGTGCGCATGAGGCCGTTCTGCAGTTCTGTAATGGTGCGAGCCTGCTGCTGCAGCAGGTTCTGGGTGTCCTGCGTCAGCGTCTCGAGCAGTTGCTGGATGCTCGCCACGTCGTTCGCAGTCTCGGCGAGCGCGCGCGAAAACTGCTGGATTGACGAATATCGGTCGAGCTCCAGAGGATCGAAATCGCTGCGGTGCGTTGCACCGTCTTCCTCGTGGCGATGCAGAATCTGCGCTTCGGTCTCGATCTCGAGATTGCGCAGCTGATCCTTCAGACGCGTTACCGTGCGCGTCAACTCGCCAAGGTTGAAATCTATCGAGCCCAGCTGTTGTTCGAGTCGAGCGCGCGCGATGCTGACCTCGCCCGCGGCATTGAGCATCTGATCGAGCAGCTCCGCGTCGACGCGGGCCATCTCCGGCCGATCCCCCTGCACCATCGGTTCGCGGCCAGGAGGCACCGGAAGCGGCGGCACAATGCCTTCCACGGCAGCAGGCGCAGGACGTTCATCGAACGTCGGCGGCAGCCGCAGCGCAGGCTGAAGCACCGTCGGTGCCTCGCTCTCTTCATCAAGTGCCGTGGGAGGCGCCGGCTCGACCGGCTCTGGCTCCGATGCCGGCGGCGCCGCAGGCGCTTCATGTCTCGCAACCGGTGTAGATGGCGGTTGAACGGGCTCGCGGACGGGCTCTTCCACAGGTTGTTCCGAACCTGGGCGAAGCAGGCCGTGAATGCTGCCGATGATGCCGCGCGCCAGTGGCAGCCTGCCTTCCTGCAACCACCAGCTCGCGCAGGCGCGAGAGCTCATCGAGGCTCGACTGCATCAACTCGAAGGCTGTGTCGTCCGCGGGAATGGCGCCGCTGTCGATCTGCATCACCAGGGTCTCGAGCTCATGGCTCAGATCCCCCATCGCGGTGATGCCGGCCATGCGCGCGCCGCCTTTGAGCGTGTGCAGCGGGCGCTTGAGCGCATCGCGCAATTCCGCATCATTCGGCTGCTGGCGCCACGCACCGAGCGAGGCCTGCGATGCATCGAGCAACTCGAGGGCTTCGTCCACGAATATGGATGCGACCTCGGGGTCGTAATCCACAGCCTCTTCGGCGCCGCCGTCGTGCGACACCTGCAGCGCCGGCATCTGGCCGGTATCCGCTTCGGCGACATGCGCGCCGCCGACATCCGTCTCGGCGATTACATCCAGCTCTACAACTTCAATGCCCGTGGCATCCACGGCCGCGAGTTCCGGCTCCGGTGCAGTCTCATCGGGCGCAGCCGCAACCGTGCCGCGCTCCGCTTCGGCACGCTGCTGCACTTCCTCGGCTATGCGCTGGTCGAGATGACTCTCGGCATCCGCGATGCGCGCATGCAGGGCTTCGTGCGCGATGAAATATCCGGTGGATTCGTCGAGATTCGTGGCGACGGATTCCATCGCATCCATGCAGTCGGACAAGAGCGTCAGGTCTGCGGTGCGAAGGCCCACTCCGCTGTTGAACGACTTGCGCAGCCAGTGATCAAGCGGCTCGGCTAGCCGGATCCCTTGCCTTGCCTCAGCCATCTTGGAGCTGCCGGAAAGGGTGTGGCACGCGCGGTAGAGCTCTTCCGTCAAAATGTGCGGCGCGCTGTTGCGGCGCTCGCGCTCGATATAGGCCCGCACCACCGCGGCATGCGCGCTGGTCTCGCGCGCGTAAATCTCCCGCAGAATTTCATCTGGGCCGGACGATGCCGGGTCGGCTTCCTCGATGGCTTGAGGTTCTTCGCTGGGCGCACCATCGTGCGCGGATTCAACCTCGGCCTCGGACTCCGGTTCGGATTCGTAATTCGGCTCAGGCTGCGCAGAGAGCAGTTGAACGTCGATGGGTGGTGCCGGCGCCAAAGGCGCCGCTGCGGATGGCTGATGCGCCGCTTCGCGCCGATCCTCTACTCGCACGGGCCTCGGCGCGACAGGTCGAGTGGCGGCTAACGCGTGGGCGCGCGCGACGATCCCTGCGATATCGGACTGCGGTACCGTGCCGCTTTCGAGCTGCACGATCAATTCTGGAAGGGCGGCTACGGCCTCGCGCAAGACAGTAACGATTGGCGCAGAACGCGTAAGCGTGTTGTCCAGCAGCCGGTTCAGCAGATTCTCGCTCGCCCAGGCGAATTCGCTCAGCTCGCGGGCGCCCACCATGCGCCCGCTGCCCTTGAGAGTGTGAAATGAGCGCCGCAGCGTCACGAGCACATCCTGCTCGAGCGGATTCTGCTCCCAGGCAGGGAACTGGCTCGCGATCCGTGCCAGCTCCTCGCGCGCTTCCTCGATGAAGAGCTCCACCAGCTCCGGATCCGCGGCCTCGATCAGCGGCTGCGGGGAATGCTGCTGTCCCAGCGTCGGCGCGGTCGCGGCCTTCGAGACGGATGTTTCGACGGACCCGGCGGGCTGCGATGTGAAGGGCGAAGGAATTCTCAGTGTCTGTCTCGTAGCTCCCCGCTTCCACCGGGGGAATCGTCGGCACCAGCCGGCTCCGGCTCACTTTCGAGCGTCTGCAGGCAGGCGTCCGCGTTGTCGAGCATGTACCACGGATCGGTGCGACCCGACTGCAGCGTCTCCATGTAGTACTCGACGCTGACGATCGCGTCGGCGAGGCGGTCGAGGAATTCGGCGGGCTGCCCGCCGCCTCCGGGCTGCATCACGCGCTTCAACTGGCGCGTCATCGGCATCGAGCGTCTTCATGGCGCGGGTCTTGCCGAGCATCAGCAGCCCTGCCTCGATGCCGCGCATCAGGTCTTGCCAGCTGTCGAGGCCCGCCACGTCGAGCAGCCCACCCACGTTCTGCGAGATCGCTTCCTTGACGCGCGCCAGGTTCAGGATGCATTCGCGCAGCACCGCGCCCTGCACCAGCTGGAATTCGGTGTCTTCTTCCTGCTGCTCCGCCTGCGCGGCGCGCGGCAGGATCATGCCGATGAGCCGGTCGTCGAGCTTGTCTTCGACGCCGATCAGCGTCGCGGCGATCTGCACCAGGGTCGTTTCATCCGGTTTGAGCTCGCCGCTGGCGATCTTGCCGAGCCGCTCGGTCTCCCCCTGCACGCTTGCGCGCAGCTCGCCCAGACCGAGCACGCCGAGCGTGTCGCCGATCTTGCGCAGCATCTCGACCTGCGAGGACGAGCTCGCCAGGCTGGCCCGCCCCGCGACGCACGAAGATGTCGAGCACGTCCTTCACCTTGCCGAGGTCCTCGCGGATCGCGGCCGCGACGGTCTGCATCAGCTTGACGCTCGGCGCGGACAGGTTCTCGCGCTCCTGCTCGATGGTCTCATCGACGGGCAGCAGCTCGCCGAGCTTGAACGAGGTGCGCACCGAGGTGACGCGTGGCCCGGAGCTCTCCGCCCGGCCGACGTAATAGAGAAGATTGTTCAGCAGCTCGACCGCGGGCGTCTGCGCGTAGCGGCTCTCGCCCTCGATCGTAGAGGCGCTTGATCTCGCGGTCCGCCAGGCCCAGCAGCCGCTTGATCGAGACGCCCTCTTCGAGCCCGTTCTCGCGCAGCGCCTCGATGACGGCGCCGACCACCCACCAGAGCTGGAACACCGGCTGGCGCGTGGCGATCTGCTCGAGCTTCTGCGCCACCGAGGCGAGCGATCTCGAGGTTCTGCTCGATGCGCTCGCCGCGGATCCAGCCGATCAGTCCGACCTGGAATTTGGCGCGCAGGCGGCGCGCCCATTGCTCGACAGTGAGCGGCGGCTCGCCCGGCGCCGAAGCAACCGGCTGCGCCTGCTTGTCGGATTTGAGATTGAGCAGCAGCAGCGTGCCTTCGGACAGCAGCGCGCTGCCGCGGACGGCGCGCAGGTCGTTGAGCAGCGGCAGCAGCACGAGCGCGAGATCGCGGCCGCCCGCCAACACGCGCTCGAGGTAGCTCGGCAGCTGCACCATCGCGCGCATCAGCGCATCGAGGCTCTCTGCCTGGCTCTTGCGCTCGGCGGCCGTCGCGAGCAGGTAGCCGGTCACCTGCTCCATCTCTTCGGCCAGGAGCGAGGCGCCGTAGATCTCGAGGACGCGCAGCACGCCCTGCACCTGGTGCAGCTCCTGCTTGCAGCGCTCGAGGAGCGACAGGTTCTCCGGCTGCTCGACGTAATTCTCGAGCGCCGTGCGCGCCTCGCCCAGCGCCGCATTCAGCTCGCGGCCGACGAATTCAAACGTCTGTAGCGCGACATCCGCCATGCGAGGCCTGAGCTTCCCTTAAAAACTCAGCCGCCGCCGAGAGCCGACATCGACGGCAGCGGACGTGTTGGCTCTTCAGGCGCCGTCTTGATCGGAGCCGGTGGCCGCCGCAGACGGTGCCTTCTCGCCGCCGCTGGTAGCGCCGGGCAGCCGGAATCCCGCGGCGGACTTGCGCAGGCCCGACGAGAGCTCGGCGAGCTTGGCGATCGCGACCGAGGTGGCGCTGGTCGAGTCCGCGGTCTGTGCGCTGATCTCCTTCAGCACCTGCATGTTGCGCGCGATGTTCTGCGCGGCGCTGCTCTGCTGGCGCGAGCTGCCGGAGATGTTCTGCACGAGGCTCGCGATCTGGTTCGAGACCTGCTCGATCTCCTCGAGCGCGGCGCCTGCGTTCTCCGCCAGCAGCGCTCCGCCCACCACGTCCGTGGTGCTGCGTTCCATCGAGACGACGGCTTCGTTCGTGTCGGTCTGGATCGTCCGCACCAGCACTTCGATCTGCTTGGTGGCATTGGCCGCCCGCTCGGCGAGCCGCTGCACTTCGTCGGCCACGACCGCGAAGCCGCGTCCGGCCTCGCCGGCCATCGACGCCTGGATCGAGGCGTTGAGCGCGAGGATGTTGGTCTGCTCGGCGATGTCGTTGATCAGCTCGACGATGTTGCCGATTTCCTGCGAGCTCTCGCCCAGCCGCTTGATGCGCTTGGAGGTCTCCTGGATGGTTTCGCGGATCGCGTTCATGCCGTCGATCGTGCGGCGCACGGCATCGCCGCCCTTGTGCGCGACTTCGACCGAGTGGCGCGCCACGTCCGCCGCCCGCTCGGCATTGCCGGACACTTCTTCGGTCGCCCCGGCCATGCCCGCCGCGGATTCGGTGGCGGAGGCGATCTGCTTGGACTGCGCGCCGCTCGCCTTGGCAAGATGCTGGGACAGCGCCTGCGTCTGGCGAGCCGCGCCGTCGAGCTGGATCGCGGAATGATTGATGGTGGTGACCAGGCCACGCAGCGCCTCGACCGCGTAGTTGATGGAGTCGGCGATGGCGCCGGTGATGTCCTCGGTGACCGTGGCCTGCACGGTGAGGTCGCCGTCCGCGAGGCTCGACAGCTCATCGAGCAGGCGCAGGATCGCCTGCTGGTTGCGATCGGTCTCCTTGCGCTGGGTGTCGGTCGCGAGCTGCTGTTGCTCGGCTGCAGCGCGCAGCTTGCGGTTGCTGAGGAAGAGCGCCACGAGGCCTACCAGCGCGATCAACGCCACAGCCGCGGTTGCAATCAGCCCAACGTTCAAGCGGCCGCCTCCGAAAAGCTCGAGCTCTCGAGCATGCCGCGCAGACTGAGTACCGGCCACTGCTCCGGCCCGCGGCGAAATGCGCCCGCGAGATACCGGTCGCAGCGCACGACGGTGGGCGGCGCATCCCCGGAGAACTCGGTTTCCGCGAATCGCCGGAATCCCAGCACCTCGTCCACGATCAGTCCGGCTGGAATCTCACGATGGTTGACGACGATGATGCGCGTATTGCGCGTGAGCGGCGTCACGCCGCTGCCGAGAAACTGACGCAGATCGATGATCGGGAGCAGCTGGCCGCGCACGTTCGCCAGGCCTTTGATCCAGCCCTTGCCGCCCGGCACGCGCGTCAAGGAGGACGGCATGCTGAGCACTTCGCGTGTTTCCTCGCGCGCCACCAGAAACAGCTCGCCTGCCATGCGCAGCGCGACACCCACCCACTCGCGCCCGACCGTGGTCTCCTGCCCGAGCTGCGCCGAGACTGCGCGACCGCGACGCTCGAGCTCTGCGAGCAGCTCGAAGGGGCGATCCCGCAATTGTTTGAGTGAAACCTCTTCCGACATGGTCAGGCGGCCAGGGTCGCCTGCGCCTTCGCGACCAGCTGATCGGGCGAGACGGGCTTGACCATGTAGTCGATCGCGCCCTGCCGCAGCCCCCAGATGCGATCGGTGTCCTGGCCCTTGGTGGTCACCATGACGATGGGAATCGAACGGGTCTTCGGGTCGCTCGCGAGCGTGCGCGTCGCCTGGTAGCCGTTCATGCCGGGCATGACGATGTCCATGAAGATGAGGTCCGGGCTCATCTCGCGGGCGAGGCGGATGCCTTCGGCGCCGTCCGCCGCCGCGGCCGTGCGGTAGCCATGGCGCTCGAGCGCCTTCTGCATCACGTGCACCTCGGTCGGGCGAGTCGTCGACGATCAGAATGAGGGCCATGGCCGTCATCTCCCGACGTGCGTTTCGATGGCGCCCAGCAGCTCGTCCTTGGTGAAGGGCTTGGTGAGGTAGTGCTCGGAGCCGACGATGCGCCCGCGCGCACGGTCGAACAGGCCGTCCTTCGAGGACAGCATGATCACGGGAATGGACCTGAACACCTTGTTGTGCTTGATCAGCGAGCAGGTCTGATAGCCATCGAGTCGCGGCATCATGATGTCCACGAACACGATGTCCGGCTGATGGTCGGCGATCTTCGCCAGCGCATCGAACCCGTCGATGGCCGTGAAGACCTCGCAACCTTCCTTCGCGAGCAGCGTCTCGGCCGTGCGTCGGATGGTCTTGCTGTCGTCGATGACCAGGACTTTGAGGCCCTGAAGCTTTTCGTTGGTGCCGCTCACGTGCAGGCGACTCCTCCCACGCACAAAATCAGGTGGCTAGCGGTTGCAAGCGCCGCGGGGTTTTAACATATCGGTAAGCTAGCGGCTATGCCGTCCACGTCACGTTTTTGAGAATATAACCATATGCAGCGATCTCTCAGGCTCGGCGTGGTGATGGATCCCATCGGGACCATCAAGTACGCCAAGGACACCACGCTTGCGATGCTGCTCGCCGCTCAGGCGCGCGGCTGCGAGCTGACTTATCTCGAACAGGGCGACCTTGCGCTGCGCGATGGCGCGCCCTCGGCCGCATGCGCAGCCTCACGGTGCGGGCGGATCCAAAGGCGTGGTATCTCGCTCGGCGAGCCGCGCATCGAACCGCTGGCATCCCTCGACTGCCTCCTGATGCGCAAGGATCCGCCTTTCGACATGGAGTACATCTACACCACGTACATCCTGGAGCGCGCCGAGGCGGCCGGGGTGCTGGTCCTGAACCGTCCGCAGGGACTGCGGGACATGAACGAGAAGGTCTACACGGCCTGGTTCCCGCAGTGCTGCGCGCCCACGCTGGTCACGCGCGACATGGCGCGAAATGCAGGCTTTCCTGCGCGAGCACGGCCGGATCGTCGTGCAAGCCGCTGGATGGCATGGGCGGCCGCTCGATCTTCGTTGTCGCACCCGAGCGACAAGAACACGAACGTGATCTTCGAGACGCTGACCGACTACGGCCAGCGCTTCGCCATCGTGCAGCGCTACATCCCGGAGATCGTCGAAAGCGGCGATGCGCGCGTCCTGCTGGTGGATGGCGATCGCCGTGCCCGTACACGCTGGCGCGCATTCCGACTGCCGCGCGACAACCGCGGCAACCTCGCCGCAGGCGCCAAGGGCGTGGGCCGGCCACTGACCGACCGCGAGCGATGGCTGGCAGGCGAGATCGGGCCGGCGCTGGCCGAGCAAGGGAATGCTCTTCGTGGGCCTCGATGTCATCGGCGGCTATGTCACCGAGATCAACGTCACCAGCCCCACGGGGGTGCGTGAGCTCGATGCCCAGTTCAATCTCGATATCGGGGGTCAGTTCATCGACGCGATCCTGCGGCGCAAGCTAAGGTAGCGCATGGCTAGCAGGGCCCTGGCACTCCGTGAAGGCATCGCCCCCATACGGGATCGCCTCATGGCCACGCTGTTTCTGGCGGGACTGCTACACGCCCTGGTCATCCTTGGCGTTACCTTCAACCAGGCCGCAAGCGAGGGCGAAGGCGCACCGGGCTTGTCCGTGCTGCTGACGTCCGATGAGCTTCCCGAGGCCGATCGCAACGATACGGCTACCTATCTGGCCCAGCGCACGCAGCTGGGATCAGGCAATACAGCCGAGGCGGTATCGGCGCGCAATCGCGCGTCCAAGCGTCCCGTCCCAGGGCAGGAAGGCGTCCCGGATGGCGATGCTGTGACGGAACAGATCCAGCTGGGCAGCGCTGCGGGCGAACAGGTGCTCACTACCACGGCTTGGCATACGACCGTCCGTTACCTTGCCGACGCGGGCGAAACGGGCACGACGCGCAAGAAGCCCCTACAGATCGATGAGCAGCTGAGCGATCAACCCGTCCTCGATGACGAGCGGGGTCCAGCGCAGCTGCGCGGCCCGAACCGGGACGAGCTCTGGGTGTCGCCGGACTCGCGCGCAGCGAAATTGGCTCCGTATCTGGATACATGGCGGCGCAAGGTGGAGCGCATCGGTACGCTCAACTACCCGAGCGATGCTCTGCAACGGGCCGGGACGGCAAGCCCGGTGCTCGAGGTGGCCATTTCAGCCAGCGGAAAGCTCGAGAAGGCGCAGATCCGCAAGTCCAGCGGTATCCCCGAGCTCGATGCAGCCGCGCTGCAGATCCTCAAGCTCGCCAGTCCCTTCGATCCGTTTCCCTCGGAGCTCGCGCAGGAATATCGGTTGCTGCGGTTCGCCTACGAATGGCAGTTCGTCGGCGGGCGCGTGGAACGCGGCAATCTGAGGAGCCTTCCTTGAGGCCGCCACCGGGCATGCCCATACTGGAGCCGGCCATGAGCGAGTCGACACTCACGAATCACCTGCTGATCGCGATGCCGTCGCTGGCGGACCCCAACTTCGCGCAGACCGTGACCCTCATCTGCGAGCACAGCGACAAGGGCGCGCTCGGTATCGTGCTCAACAAGCCTCTGCCGATGAAGCTCTCCGATGTCCTCACTCAGATGAAGCTCGCGCCAAGCTCGGAGCAGATCGCGGCGCAGCCGGTGCTACGCGGGGGCCCGGTGCATACCGACCGCGGGTTCGTGCTGCATAGGCCTGGCGGGGTATGGGACCACACGCACAAGGTCTCGGAATCCATCCAGGTGACCACCTCGCGTGACGTCCTGGCCGCCATGGCGCGGGGCGAGGGACCATCGGATGCCTTCATCGCCCTCGGCTACGCGGGCTGGGAATCGGGGCAGCTGGAACGAGAGATGCGCGACAACGCGTGGTTCTCCATGCCGGTGGATGCCCGGGTGGTGTTCGAACTGCCCTTCGAGAATCGCTGGCTCGGCGCCTGGCAATTCCTCGGCATCGATGTCGCGCGCCTGAGTTTCGTCGCCGGCCATGCGTGACGGGTCCGATCGTCGCCCCCTCACCGTCCTCGCCTTCGATTTTGGATTGAAACGGATCGGGATCGCCGTCGGCGATACCGTCACGGGTACAGCGGCGCCACGCCCCGCTGTGGCGGGAGGGCCCGACTGGGCCGCCATCGAGCGGGAGATCCGTGCCCAACAGCCGAGGTTGCTGGTGGTCGGCGCGCCTTTCAACGCCGATGGCACGCCCGGGACGATGTTGTCGGCGGCCCAGGCTTTTGCGCGGGAGCTCGAGCGACGCTTCGCCATACCGGTGCGCCAGGTCGACGAGCGCTGGTCTTCGGTCGAAGCCAGCGCGGCGCTGCGGGATTCGCGGGCGGAAGGGATCCGGAGACGGCGCGTCCGCAAAGAAGATATCGACAGCGCAGCCGCGGCTGTGATTCTCGAGCGGTGGTTCGTGGATAATTCACGGCCATGAACCCAGTCGGACAATTACGGGCGGACGGATCGCTCAGGCACCTCCTGACGCTCGAGTCTTTGCCTAAGGCGCTGGTCGAAAGACTCATCGACCGTGCCCAGGGTTTTGTGCAGGAGGCGGGGGAACGCTCGCGCGTGAGCGCGGCGCTGAAAGGGGTAACGGTTGCGAACCTGTTCACCGAGCCTTCGACGCGCACCCGCGTCTCATTCGAGCTGGCGGCCAAGCGGCTCGGCGCTGAGGTGGTGAACCTCGAGGTTCAGCTCTCGTCGCGCGTCAAGGGTGAGAGCATGCTCGACACCGTGTTCACGCTCGAGGCGCTGAACGTCGACGTGCTGGTGATCCGCGAGGCCGAGGCAGGGGTGCTCGAGCTGGTGGCCGGCCACGTGGGACCGCACGTCAGCGTGCTCTCGGGCGGCGAGGCGCATCTGTCCCATCCTACGCAGGGCCTGCTTGATGCGCTGACCGTCAGGCAGCACAAAGGGAGCTTCGACAAGGTGAGCCTTGCGATCGTCGGCGACGTCCGACACTCACGCGTCGCGCGCTCGGCCTATCACGTGTTCCACAAGCTCGGCGTCCCTGACCTGAGGATCGTTGCTCCCGCGGCCTTCATGCCCGAAGCCAAGGAGTTTGCCGGCTGCTCGCGGCACGCTTCGCTGCGCAGCGGCCTCAAGGATGTGGATGTGGTCATGATGCTGAGAATTCAGAAAGAGCGCATGAACCATACGGCGCTGCTCGATGCCGACCGCTATTTCGCCAAGTACGGCCTGACGCCGGAGCGCCTCGCGCTGGCGAAGCCCGACGCGATCGTAATGCACCCGCAGCCCATGAATCGCGGGATCGAAATCGCTTCGGACGTCGCGGACGGCCCCCGTTCGGTGATCCGGCACCAGGTGCGCAATGGCGTGGCCACCCGCATGGCGGTGCTCGAGGCGGTGGTGTCCTCGAAAGCGCGCAGCGCATGAGCCAGGAGCATCGCGGAACGATTTTTCTGGAAGATGCCCGGGTAATGCGCCAGACGCACTTTGCCGGCGATCAGTACGTGATCCGCCTGCATGCCCCGCAATGCGCCGCGCATGCCCATCCCGGAAGCTTCGCCCACGTCACGTGCGACTCCGCGGTTCCTATGCGCCGCCCGCTTTCGCTCATGCGCGTCGACTCCGGCGCCGGCTGGGTCGAGATGCTCTACAAAGTAGTGGGCTCTGGTCTGCACGCGCTGGCCGCGCGCAAGGAAGGCGACGTCGTAAGCCTCCTCGGGCCGATCGGCCGGGGCTTCACCCCACATCGGGAACGCCCGCGCGCCTTACTGGTAGGGGGCGGAGTGGGTATTCCGCCTATGGTGTTTCTTGCCGAAAGGTTGCGCGACGACAAGGACGGCGGATGGAAGCCCCTCGTTCTGATGGGCTCGGAGATTCCATTTCCATTCCACGCGCGACCGTCGCAGATCATCGTTGCCGGAATTCCGGTGGGTGTCATCGCCTGCATGCCACTCCTCGATGAGTGGGGCATTGCCAGCCGCCTCGCCACCGGCGCCGGGTTTGCGGGCTGCTATGACGGTTTCGTCACGCAACTGGCGGATACCTGGCTTGCCTCGTTAGGCCCGAGCGAACTGTCGGAGGTGGAGGTCTTTGCCTGCGGACCTACCCCGATGCTCGCTTCCATGGCCAAAGTCGCGCGTGGCCATGGCGTGCCCTGCCAGGTTTCGCTGGAAGAATTCATGGCGTGCGCCGTCGGCGGCTGCGCCGGGTGCACCGTGCTCATTCAGACGCCTGAAGGGCCGGCCATGAAGCGCGTGTGTGTCGACGGCCCGGTATTCGACGCCGGCTGCGTCCTGCAATGGGGCTGATCGGCTCCTATTCCTCGATCTCGATCAACTTCACCTTTTCCAGGTAGATGTGTTCATGGGAGTCACCGTCGGCGAAGTGGTGTCACGCCGTAGGACGGGAGCCGCGGGGAAATTCAACCGCCGGCGGGTCGAGCTCAGCCGAAGTTGATCTTGGCTTCCAGGTTGGTGCGCGAATCCGCGTTGGTGAGCGCTTCCTCGAGCTCGATGCGGTTCTCACGGTAGAGCGCGTGCAGCGCGTCGTCGAAGCTCTGGATGCCCCGCTCGCAGCTCTTGACGATCGCCTCCTTGATCGAGATGACATCGCCTTTCTTCACGAGCTCGGCGATGTGCGGCGTGTTGAGCATCACCTCGATGGCCGCGCACCGCTTGCCGTCCTTGCCCATCACCAGACGCTGCGCCAGGATCGCCTTCAGGTACTGCGACAGGTCCAGGAAGATCTGGGTGTGCTGCTCCTGCGGGAACATGTTGATGATGCGGTCCAGAGCCTCGGCGCAGTTGTTGGCGTGCAGGGTCGCCAGCACCAGGTGGCCGGTGCCCGAGAGATTGATGGCCGTCTGCATGCTCTCGCGATCGCGGATTTCACCGATCAGGATGACGTCGGGAGCGGCGCGCATTACGCCGCGCAACGCCCGATCGTACGTGCGCGTATCGATGCCCACCTCGCGCTGGTTGACGATCGAGCGCTTGTTGGCGTGCAGGAATTCGATCGGGTCTTCGATGGTGACGATGTGGTCCGAGGAGTTCTCGTTGCGGTAGTTGATCATCGCGGCGAGCGAGGTCGACTTGCCGGAGCCGGTGGCGCCGATCATCAGCACCAGGCCGCGCTTCATCATGATGAGATCGCGCATGACCTCGGGCAGCCCGAGCGCCTCCATGCGGGGCATGTCGGCGGTGATGTAGCGCAGCACCATCGCGGGATAGCCGCGCTGCATGAACACGTTGACGCGGAAGCGGCCGAGACCGGTGCTCGGACAAGCGCAAAGTCGAGCTCCCAGTCGCGGGAGAACTGCTCGCGCTGTTCAGGCGTCATCAGCGCCAGCACGGTCTGTCGCACCGTATCGGGCGACAGCACCTGCTTGTTGACCGGGAAGATCTGTCCTTCGATCTTGATCTTGATGGGCGCGTTGGAGGTGAAGAAAAGGTCCGAGGCCTTCTTCTCCACCATCAGCTTGAAGAGCGGGCGGGTGTTGAGCGTCGCATGCTTGCCGCTACTGCTGACCGCTGCATAAGCGGCCGCCCGCGGCCGCCGCGACCTGGGGGTCGACAGGGCCGCCTATGCGCGGATCGGTCGCCTCGAGCGAGGCGGAATCGCCCTCGTCCGGATGACCGTCGCATTCAAATGACGCGCCCCTGCTCTTCCTCGACGATGCGCAGCGAGCCATCGTCGTCGACGTTCTTCACTTCGCGCTTGCTCTCGAGCTTGATCCGCAGGCGCAGCTCGTTCTTCGAGTCGGCGTTGCGCAGCGCATCCTCGTAGGAGATGAAGCCGGTCTCGTACAGCTCGTAGAGCGACTGGTCGAAGGTCTTCATGCCGAGGCGGTTGGAGCGCGACATGACTTCCTTGATCTCGGCGACCTTGCCTTTGAAGATGAGGTCCTGGATCAGGGGCGAGTTGAGCATGATCTCGGTGGCGGCGATGCGGCCCGGCGCCGGATTCGCGCGGGATCAGCCGCTGCGAGATGAGACCGCGGATGTTCAGCGACAGGTCCATGAGCAGCTGTTCGCGCCGCTCGTCGGGAAAGAAGTTGATGATGCGGTCGAGCGCCTGGTTGGAGCTGTTGGCGTGCAGGGTCGCGAGCACCAGGTGCCCGGTCTCGGCGAACTGGATGCCGTGCTCCATCGTCTCGCGGTCGCGGATCTCACCGATCAGGATGACGTCGGGCGCCTGCCGCAGGGTGTTCTTGAGCGCGTGGTGCCACGATTCGGTGTCCACGCCGACCTCGCGGTGCGTGATCACGCAGCCTTTGTGCTGGTGGACGTACTCGACCGGGTCTTCGATGGTGATGATGTGGCCGCGGGTCTTCTCGTTGCGGTAGCCGACCATCGCGGCGAGCGAGGTCGACTTGCCCGAGCCGGTGCCGCCGACCAGGATCACGAGGCCGCGCTTGGAGAGCACCACCTCTTTCAGGATGGGCGGCAGCTCGAGCTCCTCGAACGTCGGGATCTTGGCGTTGATCAGGCGGATGACGCAGCCGACGTTGCCCTGCTGCACGAAAGCGCTCACGCGAAAGCGGCCGATGCCGGGCGGAGCGATCGCGAAGTTGCACTCCTTGGTGGCGTCGAACTCCTTCGTCTGCCGGTCGTTCATGATGGCGCGCACCAGCGCGGCGGACTGCTCGGGGGTGAGCGCCCGCTCGCTCTGCGGGCGGATGTCGCCGTCGATCTTGATGGCGGGCGGGAAGCCCGCCGTGATGAAGAGGTCGGAAGCCTTCTTCTCGACGACCCGCCGCAGCAGGTCCTGCATCAACTTGATGGCTTGCTCGCGTTCCACGTTACGCCCTCCGGCCTGACCGTTGCGCTGCTGCGCACCGGCAAGCATCTGCTCGTCACAGCGCGTCCTTACTGCGCCTTGTAGCGCGCTTCTTCCTTGCTGACGACGCCCTTGCTCACCAGTCCGAGTCAGGCACTGGTCGAGGGTCTGCATGCCCTGCGCCTGGCCGGTCTGGATCGAGGAGTACATCTGGGCGATCTTGCCCTCGCGGATCAGGTTGCGGATCGCCGGGGTGCCGATCATGATCTCGTGGGCGGCGATGCGGCCGCCGCCGACCTTCTTGAGGAGGGTCTGCGAGATGACGGCCCGCAGCGACTCGGAAAGCATGGAGCGGACCATGTCTTTCTCCTCGCCCGGGAACACATCGACGATACGGTCGATGGTCTTGGCGGCCGAGCTCGTGTGCAGGGTGCCGAACACCAGGTGGCCGGTCTCGGCGGCGGTGAGCGCGAGGCGGATGGTCTCGAGGTCACGCATTTCACCGACCAGCACCACGTCGGGGTCCTCGCGCAGCGCCGAGCGCAGCGCCTGCGGAGAAGCCGAGGGTGTCGCGATGCACTTCGCGCTGGTTGATCGAGGCAGCGCTTGGACTCGTGCACGAACTCGATCGGGTCCTCGATCGTGAGGATGTGGTCGGGCCGGTTGTCGTTGCAGTGGTTGACCATGCCGGCAAGCGTGGTCGACTTGCCCGAGCCGGTGGGGCCGGTCACCAGCACCAGGCCGCGCGGCAGCATGCAAAGATCGCGGAAGATCTTCGGCGCGCCGCAGGTCGTCGAGCGAGATGATGGTGGAGGGAATGTTGCGGAACACGGCGCCGGCGCCGCGGTTCTGGTTGAAGGCGTTGACGCGAAAGCGCGCCAGCTTCGGAATCTCGAAGGAGAAGTCGGTCTCGAAGAACTCCTCGTACGCCTTGCGTTGCTTGTCGTTCATGATGTCGTACACCATGCCGTGCACTTCCTTGTGGGCAAGCGCGGGCATGTTGATACGCTTCATGTCGCCGTCCACGCGGATCATCGGCGGGACGCCGGACGACAGATGCAGATCGGATGCGTTGTTCTTGACGGCGAACGCCAGGAGTTGCGCGATGTCGACAGCCATTTGGGCTCCTTGCGAGCTTGTGAGCCGCCGCAAGTGGACCCCTCGCGTGCGCGAGACCTGCAGCGAACGCGCGCAGTATAAAGGGCTTACCGAACCCATATGTTAATAGGTCCGCAGAATTTGCCGGAAAACCTGCGAGCGGGTGCGCGAGCGCATCGCCGCGGCCGCCGCCGCGGGCCGGCCGGATCTGCGACTCGGTCACACTCCTGGCAGCGGGCAAGGCGCAGTCCGGTCGAGACCCTGCGCGCCGCGGCGGCCTTCGGGGTGCGGGACTTCGGCGAAAACTATCGTGCAGGAGGCGATCGCCAAAATGCAGGCATTGAGCGATCTCGGGCTGACCTGGCATTTCATCGGGCAGGTCGCAGGCCAACAAGACGCGCACTCTCGCGGAGCAGTTTCGACTGGGTGCACGGCGTCGACCGGCTGCGGATCGCCGAGCGCCTCTCGGCCCAGCGCCCGCACGAGCGCCGCCGCTCAATGTCTGCATCCAGGTGAACCTCGGCGGAGAGGCGTCCAAGGGAGGCGCGGCAGCCCGCGGATGTGCGGCCCTGGCGGAAGCGCATCGCGGAGCTGCCGCGGCTGACACTGCGGGGGCTCATGTGCCTGCCGCCGGCCGAGGAAGACCCGGCTCGCCAGCGTCACTGGTTCGCGCAGTTGCATCAGCTGCTTCGCGACGCGTGAATGCGGCGGGCTCACGCTCGATACGCTTTCGATGGGGATGAGCCGCGGACCTGGAATCGGCCGTGCTCGAGGGCTGCCACGTGGTGCGAATCGGCACTGCGCTGTTCGGCGCGCGCTCGTAAGCACTCGCGGCTCTCTGTACAATCGCACAATCCGCGACATGCAGAATGAGAAAGATTTGCGATTCTCGGTGGCGGCAACATGGGCCGCGCGCTCATCGGCGGCCTGCTGCGCCGCGGCGTTCAGCCCGACCAGATCGCCGTGGGTGAAGCATTCGCCCCCGCCCGCGAAGCGGTGCTGAAGGATTTCGGCATCGAGGCGACCGCGAACAACTCGACGCCGTGGCCAACGCGCAACTTCGTCGTGGTGGCAGTGAAACCGCAGGATGTCGGTACCGCGCTGCCACCGATCGCCCCGCTCCTGCAAGCGCAATCGCGCCGTCGTGCTGTCCTTCGCCGCAGGCATCCGTACCAGCGGCACTGCAGCGTGGTGCGGCGAGTGGCGTGCCGTCGTGCGCTCCATGCCGAACCGGCCGGCCCTGGTCGGCGCCGGCGCCACGGCACTGTTTGCCGACGAAGGCGGTCAGCGCGGCCGAGCGAGACCGGGCACTGAGCGTCATGCAGGCCGTGGGCGATGTGGTATGGGTGGGGAGCGAGGACGCGCATGGATGTCGTCACGGCGCTCTCCGGCACCGGGCCGGCGTACTTCTTCTTCATGGCGGAGATGATGATGCAGGCCGCGATGGACAGCTCGGCCTCGAGCCCGAGGCGGCGCGACAGCTGGCGATCAGCACGCTCTACGGCGCGGGCCGGCTGGTGCGGGAGAGCGATGGCGATGTCGTGCGCCTGCGCGCCGAGGTGACCTCGGCGAAAGGCACGACGGAGGCGGCGATGCGGGTGCTCGAAGCAGGCCGAGGTGCGCGCGATCATGGCGCGCGCCGTCGAGGCAGCCGCCGCAGCGCAGCCGCGAGCTCGCCGAGCCAGTTCGGCAACGCAACGCCGCAGGCAGACCAAATGAATGCGTTTTTATCCATCGTCGAGATGCTGCTGTCGCTCGCGCTGGGCGTGATATCTGCGGCTGCTGCTGCAGCTGGTGCGCGCGGATTTCCGCAACCAGGTTGCGCAGGCGATCGTTCGGTCACCAATCCCCTGATCCTGCCGCTGCGGCGCATCTTCCCGCCGATCGGCAAGGTCGACACCGCATCGGTGGTGGCGGTGCTACTGATCGCGGCGCATCGTCGAGGTCGCGGTGCGTTCGCGCTGCTGGGCTCATGGGCTGCTGCCCGCGTCACCTGTGGCTGCGCGCGGTGGCGATCGTGATCCTGCGCACCACGCTGTGGACTATTTCTATGCGATCGCTCATCTACTGCCTGCTGAGCTTCATCGCGCCAGGGCAACGGCTACGCGCCGGTGCCAGGCGCTGCTCGCACACGCTGTGCGAGCCGGTGCTGCGGCCATTCCGGCGCATCATTCCGCCGATCTCCGGAATCGACCTTTCACCGCTCTGGGCCGGCATCGCATCCAGGCGCTGCTTGATCCTGCTGCGTTGAAACTCGCGGTTACGAAACACGCTGTTAGCGCGCGTTTCGCACAGGCCAGTCGAGCCGCTCGTTCGGCCGCGCGCGGCCGCTGCAGCCCGCTGTCGTGATCTGGAAACACTGGAAAAAAAGGCATTTGAAGCGAGGCTCGCAGCGAAATATCGCTTGCGAAAGTGTTCCGGTGTGCTATTTTCCGCGCCGATTCTCTCGGCGCGGCGCGATCTGCGCCCCACAGTCACAATACTTCCTTGAGGAGTTCTCACAATGGCGAAAAAAGGTGGCGCACCGACCAAGTCGGAGGTCCTTCTGGCGATTTCCAAAGACACGGGCCTGACCCGCAAGCAGGTCTCGTCCGTGTTCGATTCGCTCGGCACTTCGATCAAGAAGAGCCTGCGCAGCAATGGCCTGTTCACGATGCCCGGCCTCCTCAAGATGAAGGTCGTGAAGCGTCCGGCCACCAAGGCCCGCGAAGGCATCAACCCCTTCACCAAGGAAAAGATGACGTTCAAGGCCAAGCCGGCCAGCAAGAAGGTACGCGTACTGCCGCTCAAGAACCTCAAGGGTTTCGTGAACTAAGAGCCGGGAACCGCTCCGAAAGCCTTGAGCTTTCGAAAGCCCGGATGAGCCCCGCTCATCCGGGCTTTTTTCCCGTGTTTTCGAGATAGGCCGGTCACGGCCTGCGCGCAGCTCATGCAGCTGGCCGTGGAAGAAGTGCTCGACGCCCGGCAGCACGACGATCTGCGGGGGATGCGACCAGGCGCTGCCGCCCACTCGTTCACCTCCTGCGGGCTCACCAGCTCATCCGCGTCGCCCTGCACGATGAGCCAGGGCGACCCGGGCGCCGCGACGTCGCTCAAATCGACACGCGCGAGATCGGCCGGCGCCACGGCCACCAGGCGCAGCGGGCTGAGGCAGCCGAGGCGGCACGTATCGCGACAGCGCCGCCGAAGGAGAAACCCGCCAGCCAGAGCGCGGCACCCGGCCAGCGCTCGCGGTCCGTGGCGATGCCACCGCGAGCGTGTCTTCGGTCTCGCCGATGCCGTCGGCGAACTGGCCCTCGCTCGCGCCAACGCCGCGGTAAGTTGAATCGGATCGTCGGCAACGCCGAGCTCATGAAAGGCGCGCGACAGCGTGTGGACGACCTTGTTGTCGATCGTGCCGCCGTACAGGGGATGCGGGTGGCAGACGACGCCGAACGCCCGGCCGGCGCCTCCGCCGGCGTCTCGATCAGCGCCTCGATCGGCACCCGCCGGGCCCGGCAAGCTCACTCGCTCGGACGGTCGGCGCCCGTGACGCCATTGCGTCAGGCTGCTGCCGCTGGCACGCCGGCCAGACGCACCAGCAGACGGTTGAGACGCTGCACGTACTCAGCCGGGTTCGCCAGCTGGCTGCCCTCGGCGAGCGCCGCCTGGTCGTAGAGCAGCTGTGCGACTTCGCTGAAGCGGTCTGGCATCGCGCCTCGCTTTCGAGGATATTGCACCAGCGGATGCTCGACGTTGAGCTCGAGCGCCGGCTTCGACTCCGGCGGCTTCTGGCCCGCAGCGGCCAGGATGCGCCGCATGTTCGCGCCCGATTTCCTGCTCGCCGAGCACGAGACAGGCTGGCGATTCACGCAGCCGCGTGCTGATGCGCACCTCCGTGACACGATCCCCGAGCGCGTCCTTCACGCGCTTGAGCAGCGGCTTGCTCTCCTTGAGCGCCTCTTCCTGGCGCTTGCGATCCGCCTCGCCGGCGAGCGGGCCGAGCTCGAGGTCACCGCGCGCGACATCCTTGAAGCGCTTGCCTTCGAATGCGTCCGAGCTGCCCCATGACCCATTCATCGATGCGCTCGCCGAGCAGCAGCACCTCGATGCCGCGCTCCTTCAGCTCCTCGATGTAGGGGCTGCCTCGCGCCGCCGTCGACGCTGTCGGCGATGATGTAGTAGATGCGCTCCTGGCCGGCCTGCATGCGCGCGACGTAGTCGCGCAGGCGTCACGGCAGGCTCATCGCCGGCCTCGTGCGTGCTCGCGAAGCGCAGCAGCGGCAGGATCTTCTCGCGGTTGGCGGGATCCTCGGCCAGGCCCTCCTTCAGCACGGCGCCGAATTCCTTCCAGAACGCGCGGTACTTGTCCGGCTCGTCGGTCGACAAGGCGGGTCAGCAGGTCGAGCACGCGCTTGGTGAGCCCGCCGCGGATGGCTTCGACTTCCGCGTCCTCCTGCAGCAGCTCGCGCGAGACGTTGAGCGGCAGGTCGTTCGAGTCGATCACGCCCTTCACGAACCGCAGGTAGAGCGGCAGGAACTGCTCGGCGTCGTCCATGATGAAAACGCGCCGCACGTACAGCTTCAGACCCGCGGGCCGCATCGCGCTGCCACAGGTCGAACGGCGCGCGACCCGGGACGAAGAGCAGGCTGGTGTACTCGCGCTTGCCCTCGACCTTGTTGTGGCTCCAGGCGATCGGGTCGGTGTGGTCGTGCGAGATGTGCTGGTAGAACTGCTTGTACTCGTCGTCCGTGATCTCGCCGCGCGGCCGGCGTCCAGAGCGCCTTGGCCTGGTTGACGGCTCGTAGTCGAGCGACGCCGCCCCTTCCTTGCGCATCAGCACCGGAAAGCCGATGTGATCGGAATAGCGCCGGATGAGGGAGCGCAGGCGGTAAGGGTCGGCGAACTCCCTGGCATCCTCCTTCAGGTGCAGGACCACAGCGGTGCCGCGCTGCGGCCTCGTCACGCTCTCTACGGTGAATTCCCCGTCGGCCTTCGATTCCCAGCGCACGCCGTCCTCGTCGGCAGCGCCCGCCTTGCGCGTGAGCACCTCGACGCGCTCGGCCACGATGAACGCCGAATAGAAGCCGACGCCGAACTGGCCGATGAGCTGCGAGTCCTTCTGCTGATCGCCGGAGAGCTTGCCGAAGAATTCCGCCGTGCCGGACTTGGCGATGGTGCCGAGGTGGGCGATCGCCTCCTCGCGGGTCATGCCGATGCCGTTGTCCGGATGGTCACGGTGCCGGCCGCGGCATCGGCCTCGACCCGGATCTCCAGCTCGCGCCCTCGCTTGCAAGCAGCTCGGGCCTGGCGATCGCCTCGAAGCGCAGCCGGTCGTTGGCATCGGAGGCGTTCGAGATCAGCTCGCGGAGGAAGATCTCCCGGTTGCTGTACAGGGAGTGGATCATGAGCTTGAGCAGCTCACGGACTTCGGCCTGAAAACCGTGGGTTTCGTCGGGTGTCGGCAGTCATGTCCGCGCGATCTTGGGAGATCGCACGGATTTTTCAAGCGGAAAGGCGCGATCTGCGCCGGGATCAGGCTGGGAGGCGAATCAACCAGAGGGCGAAGGCAGTCACTGCCGCGCTCACGAAGCCGGGAAACTGAGCGACCTCCTCCATGGTCGAGGCGGTCACGTGGCGGCACGCGGCCGTCACGTCGTCGAGCTCATCCCAGAGGTGGAGGAAGATTTCCATGGCCGGCGCACTCTACGGGCGGCTCATGACCCCGGTGTGCGCGAACTCACAAAGGCGCGACCGGTGCTCATAGGGACATTCCTCCGCCGTCCATGGCTTGCAGGAGCACTGGGTGCTGCGTAGGCTTGAATCACGCCTTCCGCCCGGATGCCACAAGGTTCACCCATGCAACGCATCGTCGTCCTGAACCCGAAGGGCGGGTCAGGCAAGACGACTCTCGCGATCAACCTGGCCAGCTATTTTGCGACCCGGCAGCATAAGCCGGTCCTGATGGATTTCGACCCGCAGGGCTCGTCGCTGCGCTGGGTGAAGAAGCGCAGGCGGCCCAGCCACCGATCGGGGTGATCGCCGCATTCGAGAAGGACAGCCGCACCACGCGCTCCTTTCAGCTGCGGGTGCCGGGCGGCACCACGCACGTCATCGTCGACACGCCGGCCGCGCTCGATTCGCCGCAGATGCCGGACCTCACGCGCGATGCGCACAAGATCCTGGTTCCCGTGCTGCCCTCGGACATCGACATCCATGCCTGCTCGCGCTGCATCCGCGATCTGCTGCTGGTGGCGAAGATTCGTCGCGAGGACGACCGCCTCGGCGTCATCGCCAATCGGGTGCGGCGCAACACCCTGATCTACCAGTCGTTGATCCGCTTCCTGCAGACACTCGGCATTCCCATCGTCACGACGATCCGCGACTCGCAGAATTACGTGCGCGCCGCCGAGCTCGGCGTCGGCATACACGAGATGAAGAGTTATGTGGCCCGGGAAGACGTGGAACAGTGGGGGCCGCTGGTCGAATGGCTGGAGAAGCCGCCGCCTTCTCAGGTCTTGGATCCGGGCTCGTCGTCCCAGGAATCCTTCACGCGTTCAGTCCAGCTCTTGTAGTTGGCCCAGGTGTAGAGATTCTTCGTGATCGCAGCGTGGCGCACGCGCGCGCGCTGCATCCGATCGAGCCAGTTGGCGTAAGGGTCCGCGTCGACCGCCGCCTTGCCGGCGGGAGATGCCTCGGGCGTCACAGCCGGGTTGTTGCGGACCCTGTCCGATGAGCTCATTAGAAGTCTCCCGAAACTATGTCGCGAGACTACGGCTTCGCTTCCTGCATCGCAGGAACTGGTTCACAGGCACATCGCAGGCAAAAATGCGCTGAAGCGTTATGTCACGCGACCAGTCGGTAGCAGGGTTTGTAGACGGATCCCGGCAGCTTCATGCGCAACTGCGCGACGAAGCTCTTCAGCAATTCATCGAGCAGCGCCATGATCGTCGGATCGCCGGACAGCTCGTACGGCCCATATTTCTCGATGGCCTGAATGCCCTGCTCCTTCACGTTGCCGGTGACGATGCCCGAGAACGCACGGCGCAGATTGGCCGCGAGCATGTGAATCGGCTGATCGCGGCTCAGATCCAGCGCCGCGCATCGATTCGTGCGTGACCTCGAACGGCTGCTGCAGCTCGTGCGGCACCGACAGCAGCCAGTTGAAATTGTAGGAGTCGCTGCGCGCCTTGCGGAACTCCCGCACGGCGTGTGTCCCGCGCACCAGGTGGCGCGCCACCGCTGCCGGATCGTTGACGACGATCTGCAGACGCTCGAGCGCCTGCTCGCCGAGCGTGGCGCCGATGAATGCCGACAGCTGCTCGAAGTACGCCGCGCTTTCGTGCGGACCGGTCAGCACCACGGGCAGCGGCTGATCGGTATTGGCGGGATCGAGCAGGATTCCGAGCAGATAGAGAATCTCTTCAGCGGTGCCGGCGCCACCCGGAAAGACCACGATGCCGTGCGCGACGCGCACGAAGGCCTCGAGCCGCTTCTCGATGTCCGGCATGATCACCAGCTGATTGACGATCGGGTTCGGCGGCTCGGCGGCGATGATGCCCGGCTCGGTCAGCCCGATGTAGCGACCGGTGCGCGATGCGCTGCTTCGCGTGACCGATCGTTGCGCCCTTCATCGGCCCCTTCATGGCGCCCGGGACCGCAGCCGGTGCATACATCGAGGCCGCGCAGCCCCATCTCGTAGCCCACCTTCTTGGTGTACTTGTACTCGGCGTTGCCGATGGAATGGCCACCCCAGCAGACGATCAGGTTCGGCCGCATCTTGAACTCGAGCAGGCGGGCGTTGCGCAGGATGTGGAACACGGCGTTGGTGACGTCTGCGGCTTAGCGAGGTCGAAGCGGCCGCTCTCGACGATCTCGTTGGAGATGAACACGACGTCGCGCAGCACGGCGAACAGTTGCTCCTTGATGCCACGGATCATCTCGCCGTCGACGAAGGCCGGGGCCGGTGCGTTGCGGATCTCGAGCTTGATGCCCCAGGCGTGGCGCACCACTTCGATGCTCGAAGTCGCGGTAGCGGTCGAAGATTTCCTTGGCGTTGTCGGTATCCGCGCCGCTGTTGAGCACGGCCAGCGCGCACTTGCGGAAGAGCTCGTAGAGACCGCCGTGGCTCGAGTCGAGGAGCTTGGCGATCTCGGCCTGCGAGAGGTTCTCGAGGCTGCCGCGCGGCCCGACGCGCGCGTCGACGAATTCCGGAACGACGATGCTGGTTTCAACCACGGCAGAGGCCTTGCGCGCTCAGGGCAGGATCTCGATCGGCGTGTTGTCGGAGGTCAGCAGCCAGATCTCGACGATGTCGGCAGTTGGTGACGGCGATGCAGCCGTCGGTCCAGTCGCGATTCTCGTAGTAGGTGGGCGAGTGCTTCAGCTGGTTTGGCAGCCCGTGGATCATGATCGAACCGCCGGCCTCCCAGCCGTTGCGCTTCGCGCGGCGGGTGTCATCGTCGTTCGGGTAGGAGACCTGGATCGAGAGAAAGAAGTCGCTGCGTGGATTGCGGCGGGTCAGGCAGGTAGCGTCCCTCGGGCGTGCGGAAATCCCCGGATCGCTCCTTGTGACCCACCGGATTGAGCCCGAGCGCGACCTTGTAGCTGCGCAGGACGCTCTCGCCGCGCATCAGATAAAGGCGCCGCTGGCTCTTGCGCACGACGACGTGGTCGGCCGTTGGAATCGGCTCGACTCTCGCGCTGTTGGGCGAGTCGGGCAGCGCATCTGCGCGCACCAGTGCCGTCAGGCACAGAACGACGCTCGAAACGGCAAATAAGCGGAAGCTTGGCATCATCATGAGTCGCGGCGGACTATAGCAAAGCGCGCTCAACCGCTCGCCGCGACCTCCTCCACTTTGGGCACCACGATCTCGACTCCGGCGCGCATCTCGCCGATGTCGACGTCAGGGTTGTACTGCTGCAGCAGCCACACCGGCAGCTCGCCCGAATTCTGCCTTACCGTCCAGAGCGAGTCTCCGCGGCTCACCTTGTACACGTCGGTGCCGATGATGCGGTGTGCGGCGAAGTAGCTCGCCTGCAGCACCCGGTGATATTCGCGACGCTGCTGCTCGAAGTCGTCACGCGCGATCTTGTCGAACTCGAGCTTGATGTGCCGGCCGATCAGCACGGGCTGGCTGGAACTTCATCTTGTTGATCTGGCGCAGGCGTGCCGCACTGGTGCCGAGCCACTCCGCGTAGTGCCCGAGCGTCTCTTCCGCCGCGACTGCGATGGTGTCGTTGGCCGCCACGGAGTAATCGATCGGATCGGCCGATTGCGGCGTCTCGATGGCCGGGCCGAGCGAGGGGCCGAGATCTTCGGCCTGCGCCGCAGTGACGGGCTGCGCACGCGTCGCCGGCTTGCCGACGACCGCGACAGCCTTCGCGTCCTGCGCGCTCTCGATCTGCGCCACGACGGTCGGAACGCGCCGGCGGCCGGCGCCTGCTTCGAGCGGCTACTTGACTGACCGTGGCGGCGGGCTTGGTCGGCGTGCGCGTTGCGGAAGCCGATCGGCGTCGTGGCGCGTCGACGTCGAGGCGGTTGCCTTTGCGCGGCGTGGCAGGTTTCGGTTGAGCCGCCGCGACGCGCACCGGCGCTTCGGTGCCCAGTCGTTTGGCGAGCAGCTCTGACGTCCAGACGTCCCCCTCCGGCGGGCAGGCGCAGGCGATAGCCTTTGGGAATCTGTCGCTGCCCCTGCCATACCGCCGGGCGGATGCCGGGATTCAGCTCGCGCAGCTCTTCACGATCGACCTTCACACGCCCGCAGCGAGCTACGGCCGATGGTGTGTCGCAGGCAGCGGGTACTTCCTGGAATTTCATCTCGCTGGCGCGCTTGAGGTCGCTGAAAGTACTTGTCCGGATGACTGTCGATCTCGAGCGCCGCAAGGAACGAGACGTAGAAATTGCGCGAGGCGAAACCGAAGGACGGGCTCTTGTGCTGGCGCACGATCTTCACGATGTCGTCGGTGCCCATCGCTTCCTTCGCGCGGCGCATGCCGGCGGCGCCGTGGTTGTAGGCCGTGAGTGCGAGCGGCCAGGTGCCGAGCAGGCGATAGTTGTACGAGAGCAGCTGCGCGGCCGCTTCGGTCGAGCGGAACGGATCGAGGCGCTCGTCTACGGAGTTGTCGATGCGCATGTAGCGGCGCCCGGTGGAGCGCATGAATTGCCACAGCCCCGCGGCGTCCACCTTGGAGTAGGCAGCCGGGTTGAACGAGGACTCGACGTGCGGCAGCACCGCCAGCTGTGGGGGCAGGCCGTGACTCGAGAACGTCTCGGCGATATGCGCCTGCCAGCTGGCCCGAGCGCTCGAGGCCTGCACGGAACCGGTCCGCCTGGCCGAGCTGAAAGCGGATGTACTGGGTGGCGTCGAGCAGCTCGCCCGGAGTGACGTCCGGCACCCCACAGGTTGCGGATTCGCTGGTCCTCGGCGGATAGCGGCTCGGTGCCCGCCGCGATCCGGCGCAGGGCGGCGATGTAGATAGTCGCGCTTGCCGTCGACCACAGGCTGGCGCTCGCGCGACGGCGTGTTCGGGGCAAAGCGCAGCGTCTCGTAGACGACGGCGAGATTGCGCTCATCGTGGAGGAAGCCCGAGTCGGTGTTCACCTCGGTGTAGACGCGAATCCAGAACTGCACGTCCCGCTCGAGGGCGGCAGGTCGCGGGATCAGGTCGTCGTCCGCCACGGCGGGCGGCACCAGCGCCGTCCAGACGATCAGGGCGCACGAAGAGCCCTTACCGCGTATGTCGGGTTCATTTACACACCAGCGTTCCGAGGATTTCGATTGTGCATTCAATGGGTTACCTGAAGCCAGACCGGCGGTCTCACGGACCGCGCCCGGCCCGTCGTGTCGACGATCTTGACAACGGTGACCGTCGTCCCCGGAGAGTGAGCGTCCGCACGCTGTCATATCGTGAGCGCGAAGGGTTGCATATCGGGTGGTGCGTCACAGTTGAACCCCGTCGCAGTTACAAGATGTCACATCGGGGGTCTCGCAAGGCGGACTGGCACAGGCGTTGCTTTGTTCCCTCATCAGAAGCGGCCACAATCGGCCGGAAGGAAGGCAGAGCAGCTAGCGGATTCCAAGAATGACAGGGCCAGCATCGACTCACCCCCCACGACCGACCCGTCGCATCAGATAAGAACGAAAAGAGACTCCTCCAAACCAAGCAAGCGACCCTCAAAACCCCGCCTCCGGCGGGGTTTTTTTTCGGCGTTCTTTTATTGGCTGAAACTCGCCTGTGGCGCTTTCAGCAGAATCGCGGTCAGCGCTTCGATCGGCGGCCTGGCAAAAAGCGTGGTTTTTGCCAGGCTAGGGCGTTCCTGGCCTCCCTTCGTTCCGACGTCGCTACCGCTCCGGCATCCCTCCGCCCGGACTCCTCCTACCTCATCCGCACTTGGAGTCGCCGCAGTTCAGGCAGGTCATGCAGCCGTCCATCATGACGACGGCGGCGGTGCTGCACTTGGCGCATAGCTGGGCGCCGTCGGGGAAGTGGGATTTGGCGAAAGCGTCCGTCTGCTTGGCGCGCGCCTCGAATTCGGCACGCTTCTCGTCCACCAGCTTCTGCTGGTGCTCATCGAGGCCCTGCTTGCGAAGCAGGCCGATGGTCTGCAGGTGTTTCTCGATGACGTAGCCCAGCTCGGCGATGATCGAGGGCATGAACTTGCCACCCGGCTGCCAGTAACCGCCCTCGGGTCGAACACGGCCTTTAGCTCATCCACCAGGAAGGTGATGTCGCCACCCTTTCTGAAGACGGCCGAGATGATGCGCGTCAGCGCCACGATCCACTGGTAGTGATCGAGGTTCTTCGAGTTGATGAACACCTCGAACGGCCGGCGCTGCTCGTGCTCGGTGCCCTCGTTCAGCACGATGTCGTTGATCGTGACGTACATCGCGTGATCCGACACCGGCGTCTTGATCTTGTAGGTCGAGCCGATCAGCACCTCGGGGCGCTGGATCTCCTCCGTCATGCGGATCACTTTCGCCTTGTGAGGCGTCTTGTCCTTGGCGACGGCAGCCGGTGCTGCGGCCGGGGCCTTGTCTTCCGGCTTCTGCACCTCGTACTTGACGATCTTCTTGTCGATCTTGATGGTCATGTTGAATCCTCTAGAGACGGCCGTAATATCCGTCCCGCATCGCATCGAACAGGTTCGCGGCCGTGTGCATCTCGCCGTCGTAGTCGATCTCTTCGTCGCCACGCGCCTCGACGACCGTACCGTCCTCGAGCGTGAACCTGTAGACCGTGTTCTTGAGATCCGATTCCTTCACCAGCACGCCCTGGAAGGCCTCCGGATTGAAGCGGAACGTGGTGCAGCCCTTGAGGCCCTGCTCGTGCGCGTAGAGATAGATGTCCTTGAACTTGTCGAAGGCAAAGTCGCTCGGCACGTTCGCCGTCTTGGAAATGGACGAATCGATCCATTTCTGCGCCGCCGCCTGGATGTCCACGTGCTCCTTCGGCGAGATATCGTCCGTGGTGATGAAATACTCCGGCAGCTTCTCCCCTTCACCAGCCGAATTCGGCTCCGCATTGGGATTGACCAGCTCCCGGTACGCCAGCAGCTCGAAGGAGAACACGTCGACCTTCTCCTTGCTCTTCTTGCCCGCGCGGATCACGTTGCGGAAGTAATGATGAGCGAACGACGGCTCGATGCCGTTCGACGCATTGTTGGCCAGCGACAGGGAGATCGTGCCGGTGGGCGCGATGGAGGTATGGTGCGTGAAGCGCGCGCCGACCTCGCGCCAGTTGCTCGACGAGCTTCGGGTCCACCTGCGCGATGCGCTGCATGTAGCGGCTGTACCTGGCATGCAGCAGCCGGCCGGGAATCTTCGAGCCTGCGACCCAGCCATCGCGCGCCATCTCGGGACGCTTGCGCAGCATCTCCTTGGTGACCGTGAATTCCTCGTTCATGATCGGCGCCGGGCCCTTCTCGCGCGCCAGGTCGCAGACCGGCTTGCCAGCCGGCGATCGCCATCTCGCGCGACACGTCCTCGGTGAACGCCACCGATTCCGCCGAACCGTACTTCATGCCGAGCAGCGTGAGCGTGCTGCCGAGGCCCAGGAACCCCATGCCGTGGCGGCGCTTGCGCGTGATCTCGTCGCGCTGCTGCTCGAGCGGCAGGCCGTTGATCTCGACGACGTTGTCGAGCATGCGCGTGAACACTTTCACGACCTCGCGATACTCGACCCAGTCGAACTCGGCGAATTCGGTGAACGGCTGGCGCACGAAGCTCGTCAGATTCACCGAGCCCAGCAGGCAGCTGCCGTACGGCGGCAGCGGCTGCTCGCCGCAGGGATTGGTGGCGCGGATGTTCTCGCACCACCAGTTGTTGTTCATCTCGTTGACCCGGTCGATCAGGATGAAGCCGGGCTCCGCGAAATCGTAGGTGGACGTCATGATCACGTCCCACATGCGGCGCGCCGGCAGACGTCTTGTAGATCTTGCAGGCGACCAGGCCTTCCTCGTTGGTCACGTAGGCATCGTGGATCGCCCACTCGCGCCACACGAACTTGCTCGCGTCGCCGAGATCGGGCTTGTCCGTCTCGTACTCCTTCAGCGACAGCGGGAAAGCCAGCTTCCAGTCTCGGTTCTCGCGCACGGCCTGCATGAACTCGTCGGTGATGAGCAGGGAAAGGTTGAACTGACGGAGCCTGCCACTCTCGCGCTTGGCGCGGATGAACTCCATGGCATCGGGATGGCCGACGTCGAACGTGCCCATCTGCGCGCCGCGGCGGCCGCCGGCCGAGGACACCGTGAAGCACATCTTGTCGAAGATATCCATGAAGGACAGCGGTCCCGATGTGTAGGCGCCGGCGCCTGATACGTATGCGCCGCGCGGACGCAGCGTCGAATGTTCGATAACCTATGCCGCATCCCGCCTTGAGCGTGAGTCCGGCCTCATGCACCTTCTTGAGGATGTCGTCCATCGAGTCACGGATGGTGCCGGAGACCGTGCAGTTGATCGTCGATGTGGCGGGCTTGTGTTCCAGCGCTCCGGCATTGGAGGTGACGCGCCCCGCGGGAATGGCACCGCGACGCAGAGCCCACAGGAATTTCTCGTACCACGGCTCGCGCGTGTCCTCCCGCTCGACGTCGGCCAGCGCACGGGCGACTCGCTTGTAGGTGTCGTCCATCGACTTGTCGATGGACGAGCCGTCCTTGGCGGTCAGCCGGTATTTCTTGTCCCAGATGTCGAGCGAGGCTTCCTGGAACGGGATTGACCCCACATCTTTGGGTTCGATCTTCACGACGGTATTCATGAGCCCGCGGCACTCCAAGCATGGTGCTGCCTTAGATTGCGGATTCCAGGGAACAACGGACCACGCACCGAAAGCAGACAGGCTGCTGTCAGACAGCCGTTTCCCCCTGAAACCTCCCCCCGAGCGCACATCCTGAAGCGCATTGCACGCTACAAGATGTTGTGTCGGGGGAGGGAGACTAATCACCTGAAACAATACCGTCAAGAATCGCGACGGAGAAATTTAGCGTCAAAAAATCCTCTTGTTTTCAGATCTTTACGAGATTCAGGGCCGCGCCGCGCGGTCATAATTCGGTAATTCCCTAGCCGCCAGGTGAAACGTAGCAACGCTAGATGTTGTGTCCAGGAAGTACACACCTTGCGCACAGATTCTCCACAGGGCGGCCGCGCTTGCGCCCTCCCTTGAAACCGCCGCATCGACCCTTAAATCGCGATGCAACGCGCATCGTTGCGCAGAATTTTTTCAGAGGAGTAACTGACATGACTTTGGTTCGCTATGAGCCGTGGCGGCTCGTCAATCGCCTGCATCAGCAGCTCGACCACGTTTTCGGCGACACGTTCGGCTCGCCCGAGGCCTCGGGCTCGTCCAATTCCGATTGGCTCCCCGCGGTCGACGTTCATGAAGAGGCCGAGCGCTTCCTGGTGCGGGCGGACGTGCCGGGCGTAGATCGCAAGGACATCGACATCACCGCCGAAAACGGCGTGCTGACGATTCGCGGTGAGCGCAAGAGCGAGACTCGCGAGAACGGCAAGGGTTACGAGCGCGTCGAGCGCGTCACCGGCTCGTTCGTCCGGCGTTTCACGTTGCCCGAAACGGCGAATACGGAAGAGATCAAGGCGAAGCAGGTCAACGGCGTGCTGGAGATCACGATCCCCAAGCAGCCGCAGGTGCAGCCGCGCCGCATCTCTATCGATTCGTAATGGCGTGATCCGGCCGGTACCGGTCCGGCGCAGAGTTGTGAATGACGCTCTGCGCGGGGCTGGCCCGCGGCCAACCGGGCGGCGGCAAAGAATTTCACCAGATCGCCGCCGGATTCCTGCAACAGCCTTTCGAACCCTGGGACACAATCGTAATAGGTCGCGACTGAAGCCAGCTGCGCGTTGTTGAGCCCATCCTTGAGCCATACAGAGTATGGCGAGGGGGTGCCCTGCTGAGCCTCGACCAGGCGAATTTCAGCGGTGAGCTCCGCAAAGATCTCCTGCTTTTTTTCCCTCATCGCCGCAGGCGCTATCCGTGAGGCATACAGCCGCGCGAGCCTGCTGCGATATCGCGAAAACAAATCGACGTACTCGTCCTGGTATCGCTTGAGGGTCGCATATCGCTGCAGTTCCGATGGGCGGCCGCGTGCTTCCAGCCATTTGCGCAAGCCAGCCTGCTCCACGGTCGTGGCGAATGCCTCGTTGAAGGCGGAATCGCCCGCCACGTAGACGAGCTGGTGCGACAGCTCGTGGAAAATGATGGCCGCAATTTCGGTATCGCCGTAACCCATCATGGTATTGAGAACGGGATCGGCGGTCCGTCCAAGCGTCGAGTAGGCCGGAACTCCGCCAACCGTGACGTCGAATCCGCGCGCGCGCAATCGCGCCGCGAAGCTCTTCGCCTGCTCTTCAATGAAATACCCGCGGTAGGCCACGCACCCGACGATGGGAAAGCACCATTTCCGGGGCTGGATCGAGAACTCGGGCGCCGCCACCACGTTCCAGACCACGAAAGGCCGGCCGATGTCGGCATAAGAGCGATAGCTGGCGTTGTCCGGCAAGGCCAATTCCCGCGAGGCGAAATCACGCGCCGCGCGCACTTCTTCGAGACGCGCCCTCAGGGTCGCAGGCGTGCGTTCGTCGGCGAGGACGCGGTCGATCGGCTGTCGCTCTCGCATCACCTGCAGCTGGCCGCGGGCCGCCTGTGCAAGGTAGAGAGTGCCGCAGCCCGACAGCGCAGCCGGCAGCAAACCCATCAGCAACAGTTTGGCGAACCTAGTTAACATGGCGCCATGCAAGTGTACTTAGTCGGCGGCGCCATCCGGGATCGGTTGCTCGGCCTGCCGGTGCGCGAGCGCGATTGGGTTGTGGTCGGCGCCCTGCCCGAGGAGCTCGAAAGCCAGGGCTATCTGCCGGTAGGCCGTGATTTTCCGGTGTTCCTGCACCCTCAGACCCGGGAAGAGCACGCACTCGCGCGGCTCGAGCGCAAAACCGGGCCCGGCTACCGCGGCTTCTCCACGCGAGTTTTCGCCCGATGTGAAGCTAGAGGACGACCTGAAGCGCCGCGATCTCACGATCAATGCAATGGCGGAGAGCTCAGCGGGCGCAATTGTCGACCCCTACGGCGGGCGGGCCGATATCGAAGGACGAACGCTCCGGCACGTTTCCGAGGCATTCGTAGAAGACCCGGTGCGCATTCTGCGCGTGGCGCGCTTCGCGGCACGCTTTGCCGATCTGAATTTCCGCGTGGCCGATGAGACGCGCGAGCTGATGAGACGGATGGTGGAAAGCGGAGAGGCTGGCTCGCTCGTCGCCGAGCGGGTCTGGCAGGAAACGGAAAAAGCACTCGCGACGACGCGCCCCGAGGTGTACTTCGAGGTGTTGCGCGATTGCGGCGCGCTCGCAGTGATCTTTCCCGAAATCGACGCGTTGTTCGGTGTGCCCCAACCACCGAAGTGGCACCCGGAAATCGATACTGGTGTGCACGTGATGATGGTGTTGCGATGCGCGGCGCGCCTCAGCCCCTCAATCGCGGTGCGGTTTGCCGCCCTCATGCACGATTTGGGCAAGGCGCGCACACCGCCCGATCGCTGGCCATCTCATCACGGCCACGAGGAACTGGGAGTGCCGCTCATCGAAGCGCTCTCGACGCGGCTCAGGGTACCCAACGAATGCCGCGAGCTGGCTGTCCTCGCCTCACGACATCACGGCAACGTGCATCGAGCCGCGCAACTTCGGCCGCAGACTGTGCTCGAACTGTTCGAGAAGACCGACGCCTTCCGCCGACCCGAGCGATTCGCCGAGCTGATGCTCGCCTGCGAGGCAGACGCCCGCGGCCGGGCAGGATTCGAAGATCAGCCCTACCCGCAGGCCGCCTATCTGTTGCACGCGCGCGATGCGGCAGCCGTCGTTGCATTGAGCCCCGCCGAGCGGGACAGCCTGGATGGAGCGGCGATTGGCAGAGAAATCCGTGCGCGTCGGCTGGCCGCTGTGTCCGCTATCAAGATGTAGAGGCGCGGGAATTGCGCGTCAGCGCACTTGCCCGGCCATCACGAGCGCGAACAACGCGACGCCGACCGCGATGCGATACCACGCGAACACGGTGAAGCGGTGCGTTTGCACGTAGCGCAGCAGCCACTTCACCACCGCGAACGCAACGACGCCCGACACGAGAAAGCCCACTGCAAGAGCGTTCCAGTCTTCCGCACCGGCACTGCCGCGCATTTTCAGATATTCATACGCAGTGGCGGCAAACATGGTGGGAATGCCGACGAGGAAAGCGAATTCGGTTGCCGCAGGGCGCGATGTCAGGCCGGCGAGCATTGCCGCGAATATGGTGGCCGCCGATCGCGAGGTGCCGGGGAAGACTCCGGCGAGGATCTGGCTGGCGCCGACCCAGAGCGCAACGCGCCAGGTTACCTCGAGAACCTGCGGTCGCTCCGCGAGGACATGCTCGATGGCGAGGATGGCGAATCCGCCGACGATCAGCGCAGTCGCGATCGGCACGACGGTCTCGGGCAATTCGAACCCGAGCTTCGTCGCAATGAACCCTCCGGCGAGCGTCACCGAAGTGGCCAGCGCGAGCTTGGCGAAGTAATCGCGGTTTTCCGCGCGGTCGAGCCGCGTGACGAGCTCGAACAGGCGCCGCCAGAAAATCAGGACGACCGCGAGAATGGCGCCCGCCTGGATCGCGATATTGAAAAGGTCGGAGCGTGCGCCGAGCCATTGCTCGGCGATGAGCAGGTGTCCGGTGCTGGAGATCGGCAGGAATTCCGTAATGCCCTCGATGATGCCGAGCAGGATGACGTTGACGATGTCGGACATGCGGATTCCGGGTGGTCGCGGGCGGCGCCGATCTTAGCGTGTCAGAGCAGGTGCCGCAGGTCCTGCACGGCAAAGCCGCGCATGGGCGCCGCGAAGTCCCTGACGAGCGCCATCGCCTTGAAAGCTTCGCCCATCTCGCCTGGCATGAGCAGCTGACGGGCCTCGCTGGCGAGACGCGCGCGGGCAACGCCATCCTTTGCCTGCGCAATGAGATTGTCGATTCCCGCGCCCAGCAGGAACGCAGCCTGCGTCGCGAATCCGGCTACCTCGAGCCTCGCTCCATCTGCCCCTTCGGCAACGCGTGTGAAGTCAACCCACGCGGTGATGTCCTGCACCCCCACGTTCACCAGCGGGTCGCCATGTGCACGCTGTTTGAAATGACAGCGCAGCGTTCCGCCGTCGCGCTGCGGATGGTAGTAGTGAGCGCGCGGCAACCCGTAGTCGAACAACAACACTGCTCCGCGCTCGAGGCGTGCCCCGGCGCCCGCGATCCAGGGCGCAACACGTGTGCACGTCTCCGATCGGTAGCCGTCCGGGAGCGGCTGGGCGAGTGTGCTCATCACTTCATCCACCGCGTTTTTCAACATCCCATCGGCGGCCCCCTCCAGTTCCACGAACGACCCGCCGGCGCTCACTCCTACGCCGAGCGCGCTGACATTCGAGCCGCGAACGACGAAACGCTCGAAAGGCATTGCATCGAGCACCTCGTTCGCCAAGACCACGCCTGCGAAGGGCGTCCGTGGCAGTCGATCGACCCAAGCGACTCGCTCGCGCAGCGCAGCGGGCAATTCGCTGATCCGTGCCTGTTGACGCGCACGCAGGTCGGCGCTCACCTCGAGAATCTCGTAGCGCTGCGGGAGCGCGCCCATCGTGCCAAGCGTCTCGAGAATGACCGCAGCCATGCGGCCGCTTCCCGCGCCAATCTCGAGGATGGAACCACCCGTCACGGCGAGAATCTCCGCGGCCTGTTGCGCGACACAGTTGCTGAACAGATCAGACAGCTCGGGAGCGGTGACGAAGTCGCCGCCTGCCCCGAGCTTCACCGCGCCGGCGCTGTAATAGCCGAGCCCAGGCGCATAGAGCGCCAATTCCATGAATGCATCGAAAGGAATCCAGCCGCCGGCGGAATCGATGCGCGCGCGAATCAGCGCTGCCAACGCCTCCGAGTGGGCTCGTTCTTCCGGAGTGAGCGACGGCAGCTCGGATGGAGTCATAATCGCGGGCCATGAGCCATCAAGCACGGCCGCTGGAGGATAAAACCGTACTCGTAACCGGGGCCGCACGGCGCGTCGGCGCTGCGCTGGCGCGCGGCTTCCACGCTGCAGGTGCTAACGTGGTGCTTCACTATCGAAGCTCGGCGGAAGACGCGGCGGAATTGGCTGGTGAGCTCGAAGCCGCGCGCCACGGTTCCATTGCGACCGTGCAATGCGATCTGCTCGACATCTCCCGCTTTACACCGCTGATCGAGGCAACGACGGGCGCTTTCGGTCAGCTCGACATCCTGGTCAACAACGCCTCCAGCTTTTATCCGACCCCGATGGGCGAGATCACCGAAGGCCAGTGGGACGATCTGGTCGGCAGCAATCTCAAGGCGCCACTGTTCCTGGCGCAGGCCGCGGCCTCCGCACTGCGCGTGAGTCACGGCCTGATCATCAATATCGCTGACATCCATGGCATGCGCCCGCTGCGACATTACCCCGTCTACAGTGTGGCGAAGGCGGGGCTCATCATGCTGACGAAGGCGCTGGCGCGCGAGCTCGCTCCGCATGTGCGCGTCAACGCGATCGCCCCCGGTCCCGTCATGTGGCCCGAAGACGGGGCTGACAAGGAACTCCAGGCGAAGATCCTCGAACGGACGCTGCTGCGACGCGCCGGCTCGCCGGAAGATGTGACTCGAACCGCCCTGTTTTTTGCAACCGAAGCGCCCTACGTCACAGGGCAAATAGTCGCCGTGGACGGCGGGCGCAGCGTCGGCTGGTAGCTCGCTCACGCCGCGCAGATCGGCACCAGCGGATGCGCAGCCCGGTCGAAGCGCTCCCATAGCTCGGCGATAGTTTTCCCCGAGGTCGGATGCATGAGCGCCGGGGCGAGGTCCGCGAGCGGCCCGAGCATGTAGGCGCGCTTCAGCAGATCCGGGCGCGGCAGTTTCAATTGCGGCTCGTCACAGACCATCTCACCGTAGAGCAGCACATCGAGGTCCATGGTTCGCGGTGCCCAGCGCGGCGCAGCGCGTGGACGGCCGCACAGCTCTTCGATGCGATGCAAGCAGCTCACGAGCTCGTGCACTGAGAGCGGCGTGTCGAATTCCGCTACGAGATTGATGAAATCGTCGCCGGCGAATCCTTCCGCGTGGTTGCGGTACCAGGGGGAAAAGCGCACGTCCGGAAACTCGCGCCGCAGCTCTTCGACCGCACGCTCGAGATTGCGCTCCGGCTCGACGTTGCTGCCCGCTGCGACGAACACGCGCGTCATGTCGCTCAGGTCCCGCCGTTGCTTGAATCCGCCTCGAGATCGGCGCGGGTGCGCTCGAGCGCGACGCCGACATCGCGCGACCCTCGGATTGCGCCGGGCTTGTTGATCGAGAGGCGCACCCATCCCACGCCGAATTCCGCGAGCACCATCATCGCGGTGCGCTGCGCCAGCGTTTCAACCAGCTTGAACTGGGATTCCGCGACGAAAGAGATGATCCGCTTGGCAACCTTCTTGTAGTCGAGCGTGTTCGCCACTTCGTCCGAAAGCGCCGCGTGACGGCAATCCACGGGCAGCTCGAGATCGATCACCACGGTCTGTTTGACGCGGCGCTCCCATTCGATGAAGCCGATGGTGCATTCGACAGCAAGGCCGCGCAGGAATATGCGATCGCTGGAAATCGAGGCGCTCATGGTGGCGAAGCTTACGCGATCGCTGGCGGCAGCGAATCTAGCGGCCAGCGCGCCCGCGCCCTGATGCCCAGATCGTCGTGCTGCCCTGCCTTCAGCCGCGCAAGCCCCGCTACCGCGATCATTGCAGCATTGTCTGTGCAGAATTGGACGCGAGGAAAATACGCGCGGCCACCCCGGTGGTGCAGCTCATCGGTCAATCGCGACCGAAGCCTGCTATTTGCGCTGACGCCTCCGGATACAACCAGCACATCGAGCCCGGTGTGCGCCAGCGCACGCATCGATTTCGCGACGAGCGTGTCGACGATGGCCTCCTGCGCTGCGTGCGCAATGTCAGCCTTGCGGTTCTCCGTCAGCTCCTGCTGCCGCGCGGCGTGCAGCACCGCCGTCTTCAAACCTGAAAAGCTGAATTCGAGCCCCGCCCTGTCGAGCATGGGCCGCGGCAGCTCGAGCGCCCCCGCTTTGCCCCCTTGCGCGATCCGCGCAAGCTCCGGGCCTCCCGGGTACGGCAGACCGAGCAGCTTCGCCGACTTGTCGAACGCCTCTCCCGCGGCATCATCGCGAGTCTCGCCCAGCAACTGGTATCGCCCGATTCCCTGGACTTCCATCAGCATGGTGTGCCCGCCGGAGACCAGCAGGGCGACGTGCGGAAACGGCGGGGGCTCATCTTCCAGCAGCGGCGCAAGCAGATGCCCCTCGAGGTGATGGATCCCGATCGCCGGCACCTTCCAGGCATACGCAAGACTGCGCGCCAACGCTGCTCCCGTGAGCAATGCCCCGATCAGCCCTGGGCCGGCCGTGTAGGCCACGCCATTCAGCTCTGCGGGCGATGTCTTTGCCGCCGCGAGCGCGCTCTGCACGATCGGCAACAGGCGTCGCACGTGATCGCGGGAGGCGAGCTCCGGCACGACTCCACCGAACACCCGGTGCAGATCGACCTGGCTGAAAAGCTCGTGCGCCAGAAGGCCGCGCCCCTCATCGAGGACGGCGACGGCACTCTCGTCGCAGGAAGATTCAATAGAGAGGATGCGCATCAATTGAGGATTTTGCCTTTTACCGTGCCGCTCATTAGAATCCCCGCCCCCGCCCCATTTGCATGGGGCAATAAAGCAAGCCAGATCAAGGACTTAGAGGTTCCGATGCCGAGCGTTCGTGTTCGCGAGAACGAGTATTTCGACGCCGCCCTGCGCCGTTTCAAGCGGGCCTGCGAAAAAGCCGGCATTCTCACGGAGCTGCGACGACGCGAATTCTACGAAAAGCCCACGCAGGAACGGAAACGCAAAAAGGCCGCCGCCATCAAGCGGCACATGAAGCGCGTTTCGCGCGACGGCGCGCGCGCCTCGCGCTGAGCCCTTCCGGCAGCGGCTCCATGACGCTCAAGGACACGAATCACCGAAGACATGAAGAGCGCCATGCGCTCGGGCGAGAAGGATCGCCTTTCGACCATTCGCCTGGCTCTCTCGGCGATCAAGCAACGCGAGGTCGACGAGCGGATCACGCTCGACGACGGCCAGGTGCTCGCCGTTCTCGAGAAGATGATCAAGCAGCGCCGCGAGGCGATCGCCCAGTTCGAAGCGGGCGATCGCGCCGACCTCGTCGCCAAGGAAACGGCCGAGATCGCCCTCCTTCAGCCCTACCTCCCGCACAGTTGAGCGATGGCGGAAGCTCGATGCCATCATTGCCGAAGCGATCGCCTCGAGCGGCGCCGCCTCGATCAAGGACATGGGCAAGGTCATGGCCGCCGTGAAGGGCAAGCCTCCAGGGCAGGGCCGACATGGGCGCGGTGAGCGCCCGCATCAAGGCCAGGCTGGGTGCGATGTCGCCTGGCTAGCGCCGGGATCGGTGGAATAATGTCGGCAATGTCCGGCCGCATCCCCAAGACCTTCATCGACGAGCTGATCGCGCGTGCCGACATCGTCGAGGTGATTGGCTCGACGCGTGCCGCTGAAGAAAGCCGGCACGCGAATACAAGGCCTGCTGCCCGTTCCACGGTGAGAAGACGCCCTCCTTCTGGGTGAGCCCCGAGAAGCAGTTCTATCACTGCTTCGGCTGCGGCGCGCACGGCACGGCGCTCGGCTTCCTCATGGAGCACGACAAGCTGAGCTTTCCCCGAAGCGGTCGACGATCTCGCCGCGCAGCCTCGGCCTCGACGTGCCGCACGAGAGCGGGGAACGCAACAGCGAGCGCACGGCGCGCCGACGAAGCCTCATACGACCTCATGGCGCGCGTCGCACGGTTCTATTCCGAGCAACTGGCGCGTGATGAGCGCGCGCGCGACCTACGTCGAGCACCGCGGCCTCAACGCAGGAGATCGTCGAGCGATTCGCGATTGGCTACGCGCCGAATTCGTGGAACGAAGTGCTCAGGCGCTTCGGCGGCACCGACGAGGCGCGAAGCCACTCAGCGAGCTCGGGCTGATCATCGAGCGCGAGCGCGCGCAGACGCGCGAGGGCGAGAATCACTACGACCGCTTCCGCGACCGCGCTCATGTTTCCGATCCGCGATGCGCGCGGTCGCACCATTGCCTTCGGCGGACGCATCATCGATCAGGGCGAGCCGAAGTACCTGAACTCACCCGAGACCGCACTCTTCCACAAGGGTCGCGAGCTCTACGGCCTGCACGAGGTGCGTCAGAGCCGCGTGCCGCTGAAGCGCCTGGTGATCGTCGAAGGCTACATGGATACGGTGCGCCTGCATCAGTTCGGCATCCCCTACGCGGTCGCGACGCTCGGCACCGCGACCACGCCCGAGCATTTCAAACGCATCTTCCGCCTGGTGAGCGAAGTCACCTTCGCATTCGACGGCGATCGCGCCGGCCGCGCCGCGGCCTGGCGTGCGCTGCAGCACGCGCTGCCCGAAGTGCGTGAGGGGCGCGAGATCCGCTTCCTGTTCCTGCCCGAAGGGCAGGACCCGGACACGATGGTCGCCGAGGAAGGCCGCGAGGCCTTCGAGCGCCGGCTCGACTCCTCGCTGCCGCTGTCCGAATATCTGGTGCAGGAGCTCGCGACGGAGGCAGATCTGTCGCATGCCGACGGGCGCGCGCGATTTGCGGCCGCCGCGCGCCCACTCCTGGCCCGCGTGCCGCGCGGCGTGTATCACGAGCTGCTGATGCAGCGCATCGGCGAGTCGATCGGCCTCTCGGCCGAACGGCTCGATGAGCTCTGGTCGGATGGCGCGGCGACACGCGCCGACCACCGCCAGCAATCGCCCGCCCTCGGCGCCGCGCGCCAGACTGAGCGCCGGCCGCGGCAGCCTGGTGCAGCAGGCGGTCGAGATTCTGCTGGTCGCACCGCAGCTCGCCGTCGAGAGTGAGCGACGCGCAGCGCCACAACATCGCCTCGCTCGACCAGGCCGGCACGGAGTTTCTGAGCGAGTTGCTCGCGAGCCTGACGCGCGAACCCGGCGCACAGCGCCGGCCAGGTGCTGGAGCGATTTCGCGACCATCCCTACGCGCCGCACCTCGAGAAGCCTCGCCGGACGCGAGATGCTGATCTGCGACAAAAGTCGCGCTTGCAAGCCAGCTCACGGGTATCCTCGAGCGGCTGGTGACGGAGCAACTGCACCGGCAGCGCTTCGATACCGCTGATGCGTGCTGCCGCGCACGTGCGCGCCACAGGGCAAAACGTAGTCCTTGATAATCAATGACTTACGATTCTACTGCAGCGGTGGTAAAACCACCAATGATCACGCGATTTGGCAGTTCGCCGCTCGCGTCCCATAGAATTGCCCGCTTTTCTTTGGCGCCTCTTGAGTTGCCCGGCAAAGGGCCGACATAGGGGAACTACAAGCCGATCGCGCCGAGCATCATGACGACACGCAAGCACAAGCCGCTGGCTGCAGCCAGCAAAAAGCGCCCGTCTCCCGACCGCAAGACCTGTCAAAGCCGCCCCCGCATCGAAAAAGGTGCCGGCCGGCCGCGACAAGGAGCGGGCGAAGCCTGCGGCTGCGCCCGAAAAAGGCGGCTGAGCCCGCGCACCCGCTCCGGCCTCTGCGGCGCCCGCCGCCAAGGCGGCGCGGCCAAGTCCGCCGCGGCCGAGAGCAAGAAGCCGCTCGGCGTCGGCCGCGCCCCGGTCATGCCGGAGGATCGCCAGTCGCAGCTGAAGCTGCTGATCGCGCGCGGCAAGGAGCAGGGTTACCTCACCTATGCGCAGGTGAACGATCACCTGCCCTCCGAGATCGTCGATCCGGAGCAGATCGAAGACATCGTCAACACCATCAACGACATGGGCATTCCGGTGTACGAGAAGGCACCGGATACGGAGTCTCTGCTCGCCACCGACGCCTCGGCGCCGGCCGATGACGAAGCCATCGAAGAAGCTGCCGCAGCGCTCGCCGCGCTCGATGCCGAGCTCGGCCGCACCACCGATCCGGTGCGCATGTACATGCGCGAGATGGGCACCGTCGAGCTGCTCACGCGCGAGGGCGAGATCCAGATCGCCAAGCGCATCGAGCAGGGCCTCGATGCCGTGCGCCGCGCGCTGTCGATGTATCCGCCCACCTACGATTTCCTGCTGAAGGCCTACGAGCCGGCCAAGGCCGGCCAGGCACGCCTGGTCGACATCATCGTCGGCTTCATCGATCCGAACGCGCCGGACGTCATCGCCCAGCCGCAAAACCCGACCAAGATGGAAGTCGTCGAGGCGAAGGAAGAGAAGGAAGGCGACGAGGAGGCCGAGGACGGCGACGACAGCGAGGAAGCCGTCGATACCGGCCCGGATCCGGAAGAAGCCGCGCGCCGCTTCGGCTCGATCGCGCAAGCTCTACGCTCACGTGCTCGCGCGCGATCGCCAAGGCCGGCTCGCAGGATCCGAAGACGCAGAAGCTGCGCACCAAGCTGTCCGACGAGTTCATGGAGCTCAAGCTCGCCCCGCGCATGTTCGATGCGCTGATCCTGCAACCTGCGCACGCACATCGCGGAACTGCGCCAGCTCGAGAAGGAGATCATGATCATCGCGGTGCGCGATGCCGGCATGCCGCGCAAGGATTTCATCTCGACCTTCCCGAAGAACGAGACGAGCCCGCGCTGGCTCGCCAAGCACGTCAAGGCGGGCAAGAAATACTCCGCGCCGCTCGCGAAGTTCAAGGACGAGATCGAGCGGCGGCAGAAAAAGCTCGAGCAGCTCGAGCAGGCGCTACCATCTGTCGGTCAACGAGATCAAGGAAGGCAACCGCGACGTCTCGATCGGCGAGGCCAAGGCGCGCCGCGCGAAGAAGGAGATGGTCGAGGCGAACCTGCGCCTGGTCATCTCGATCGCCAAGAAGTACACCAATCGCGGCCTGCAGTTCCTCGATCTCATCCAGGAAGGCAACATCGGCCTCATGAAGGCGGTCGACAAGTTCGAATACCGCCGCGGCTACAAGTTCTCCACCTATGCGACCTGGTGGATCCGCCAGGCCATCACGCGCTCGATCGCCGATCAGGCGCGCACCATCCGCATTCCGGTGCACATGATCGAGACCATCAACAAGCTCAACCGCATCTCGCGGCAGATGCTTCAGGAGATGGGCCGCGAGCCGACGCCGGAAGAGCTGGCGGTGCGCATGGAGATGCCGGAAGACAAGGTCCGCAAGGTCCTCAAGATCGCCAAGGAGCCGATCTCGATGGAGACGCCCATCGGCGACGACGAGGACTCGCACCTCGGCGACTTCATCGAGGACCAGTCGGTCGCCTCGCCGATCGATCAGGCGACCACCGAGTCGCTGCGCGAGACCACGCACGCGGTGCTCGCGCAGCTGACGCCTCGCGAAGCCAAGGTGCTGCGCATGCGTTTCGGCATCGACATGAACACCGATCACACGCTGGAGGAAGTCGGCAAGCAGTTCGACGTCACGCGCGAGCGCATCCGCCAGATCGAAGCCAAGGCGCTGCGCAAGCTGCGTCATCCGAGCCGCAGCGAGCAGCTGCGCAGCTTTCTGATGGATGACTGACACTTCGCAGGCGGGCAATTGGCCTTTTCTTGACGCGCGTCACAGTGAGGCGCGCAAGAAGGCATTCCACGAGCCGACACTGGTATAGCGAGAAGTTCGCTCGCCTATGGAGAAGCTCATGGAACTGCGCGGGATGCTGGCTCTCATGCTGCCATGGACCGCGATCGCCATTCCCGCGGTCGCCACCCCTTCCGAGCTGCTGGTGTTTGCCACCACCTCCCTGAGCCAGAGCCTCGGCAGGATCAGCGAGCAATACGCCAGCGATACCGGCCAGCATGTCACGCTGTCGTACGGCTCGAGCTCACAACTGGCCCATCACATCGAGGGAGGCACGAAGGCCGACGTCGTCCTGTGCGCCGATTCGGAATGGATGGATTACCTGGTGAAGCGCAACCTCGTCGTGCCTGCCAGCCGCCGCGACCTGCTGCGCACGCGCCTGGCTCTCGTCGCTCCCGCCGGAAGCGACGTCAAGTTGCCCATCGGCCGCACCTTCGCACTGCGCGCAGCACTGGGTGATAGCAAGCTGGCCATCGGCAACCCGGAGGAAGTGCCGGTGGGTCGCTACACCCGCTATGCGCTGATCTCGCTAGGAGTATGGAATACCGTCGGCGACCACCTGCTCACCCTGGAGAATTCGCGCGCCGTGATCGGCGCAATAGCGGATGGCGCGGCGCGGTTCGGAGTAGTGTTCGAGAGCGATGCGATGCTCGACAAGCGCGTGCGCATCGTGGATATGTTTCCTCCGGACTCCCATCCGACGATCGCGTTCCCCGTCGCCGCGACCCCGGGCGCCCAGCCCACCTCGGCGCGATTCATGGAATATCTGCGGAACAGCGGCAGCCGCGGCGTATTCGAGCGTTACGGCCTGCGCCTGACGCAGTGAGTGCACCTCAGCGCGCGGGCGCAAGCCAGATCGCGTGGGCGCTGAAATCGGTAGTGATCACGAAATTCCGCAGCACCGACATGCCTACGTTGAGGTCCGTCGCGGAATCGCCTTCATCGACGGATGCCGGCACGTCGACGAGGCGAACGCCGGCAAGCTCCAGCGATTTCAGCTTGATGATGCTGTGCGTGGTCTCGCCGCCAAGCCCGCCGCCCTTTTCGTGGGTGACCGGGCGACCGTCGGTGAGCATGCCACGGCGTTTTGCATAGGGGGCACCGAGCAGCACGTTCGAGCCATTGCCGAGATCGAACGCGGCGAGGGCCTGTTCGCCTTCGACCTGCACAGGGAGCAGCTCGATGCCATTGACGGTCTTGAGGGGTAGCTGCAATCCCTGCGGCCGCACGTCTGCATCTAGCACCTCGAGCTCGCGACGCCGGATGTCGATGCGCAGGCGTGCGGCATCGAACAGCTCGCGTCCGAGGATCATTTCGAGCTTGTGGCCCAGAAGCCGCTGTCCCACGTCTGACAGATCCGTGATCGCGATCGTCTGGTCGCGCAGCGTCAGGCCAGCCGCGCCGAGCGTCACGCCTTTGACGAGCGGAACGTCGAAAGTCTTCTCCCCCGAGCCACGCGCCGTGACGGACTCGGACTTCATCAGCCTCATCTCCTCGGCTACGCGACGGTCCAGAAAGCTGGCCTCGGCCGCGGAGTCCAGCAACGCCTCGAGCGGCCGGCCGTTCACCTGCACGTCGATCAGCAGGCGATCGCCTCGCGTGAGCCGTAAGGGAAAGACGCCTGATGCGGTAACCGGACGCGCGATACCGCACGCCAAAGCTAGCCCCCCACATGCCCGCAGGATCTCCCGTCGATTGAGCACCAGCTGCTCCCACATTCCCCGATATCAGGAGTTTGCCATGGCTCCGCGACCGAACGACAGCAGGCCAATTGCTGCCAGCAGCAGCGATATCTCGAGGGCGCCGACCCATAGGGTCGTGGGGTGCACCGGCCAGAATTTCACGACTGTCGCGATCCGATAGGTCACGATGGGCACGTACAGGCACAACGCGAGGATCACGCCGATCCGTTGCCACGCCGCGCACGAGCCCATGATCGCAAATATCACAGCCAGCCCCAGCTCCAACCCGCCATACACGACGAGATATTCGGACTTGCCTGAGCGCGACAGGGCTTCGTAGCCCACGGCCGCGGCGCTGCGCCACGGGCTCAGGGTGACCCAGGCCGCGAAAGCGAGGTACATGACGCTGTTCGCGTACAGATAGATTGCCATTCCAGCCCTTATACGGCGACGGCGGGCACCCGGATGCACGGCATCCATTTCCGGCCCGAATCCGTAATCCATGACATGCCTACCGAAACCCCCATCGCCGTCGGGCTGAAGGCGCGGGGCGCCCTGCGCTCGTGGCTGGACAACTCGCATTGCGCCGCGACTACGGGAGTCGCATCCCAGAGTGACGCGATCGATGTCTGGCGCGTAGTCCCCTTCATCCTGCTGCACGTGGCTTGCCTCGGTGTGTTTGCGGTGGGCTATAGCCCCATCGCGATCGCGGTTGCGGTGACGGCGTTCCTGGTCAGGATGTTCGCCATCACGGCCTTCTATCACCGCTACTTCTCCCATCGCGCCTTCAAGACCTCGCGGACGGTGCAGTTCGCATTCGCTGTTCTCGGTGCCTCTGCCGTTCAGCGTGGCCCCATATGGTGGGCGGCTCATCACCGCAATCATCACGCGCACTCGGATCGGGAGCTGGATGCGCACTCGCCGGCGCAGCACGGATTCTGGCGAGCGCACATGGGCTGGTTCATGATGGACCGGAGCTTTGCTCCGGACCTGCGTCGGGTGCGCGATCTCACACGCTTCCCGGAACTGCGCTGGCTCGATCGTTTCGATGTGATCGTGCCGGTGGCGCTGGCGGCGCTCATGTTCGTGCTGGGGATGCTGCTGGAGCACGTCGCACCGCAGCTGAAGACGCATGGCCCGCAGATGCTGGTGTGGGGGTTCTTCATCTCCACGATCGCGTGCTCGCACGTCACCTACTCGATCAACTCGCTGGCGCACGTCTTCGGGCGGCAGCGCTATCGCACGCACGACGACAGTCGCAACAACTGGCTGCTGGCACTGCTCACGCTCGGCGAGGGCTGGCACAACAACCATCACTACTGCCCGGGCTCGGCACGCCAGGGTTTCTACTGGTGGGAAGTCGACATCAGCTACTACTTGCTGAGGATGCTGGCGTGGGCAGGCCTCGTGTGGGATCTCAAGACCGTGCCGCTCGCGCTGCGAGACTCGGTCGCACGGCGCGCGGGCCGGGCTTGAGCGCGATGCGTATCGCAATCATCGGCTCCGGTATCAGTGGTATGGCGGCCGCTCATCGCCTGCATGCCAAGCACGCCATCACCCTCTTCGAGGGCGGCGATCATGTCGGCGGCCACACTGCGACCCTCGACGTGGAGGTCTCAGGCCGCGAGTACGCCATCGACACCGGGTTCATCGTCTTCAACGACTGGACCTACCCCGGCTTCGTCGCGCTGCTCGATGAGCTGGGCGTGGCTTCGCAGGATTCCAACATGAGCTTCTCGCTGCGCTGCGAGCGCAGCGGGCTCGAATACAACGGCGCTTCGCTCGATTCGCTGTTCGCGCAAAGGCGCAACCTGCTGCGGCCATCGTTCCTGAGAATGCTCGCGCAGATTCTGCGTTTCAACAGGGAATCGCGTGCCCTGTTGAGCGGGCACGACTTCTCGCTGACGCTGGGCGAGTTCCTGCAGCGCAATGGATATGCACGGCCTTTCGTGGAGCTCTACCTCGTGCCGATGGGTCGGGCGATCTGGTCCGCAACGGAGGCTGCAATGCTCTCGTTCCCGGCGCGCTTCTTCGTGGACTTCTTCGATCGGCACGGCTTCCTCAACGTCCATGACCGGCCCACGTGGCGCGCCGTTCGTGGCGGCTCACGCACTTACGCGCAGCGCCTGGTCGCCCCGTTTCGCGACCGCATCCGCTTGCGAACCGCGATTACCTCGGTCAAGCGGGGCGATCGGGGCGTCACTCTCTTCACTGCCTCGGGGAGGGCCGAGCAATTCGAGGCGGTGCTGTTCGCCTGCCATTCGGACACGGCGCTCGCCCTCTTGCAGGATCCGACGCCCGCCGAGCGCGAGGTGCTCGGAGCGTTTCCCTATCAGGCGAACCAGGTGCTCCTGCACACGGATATCCGCATGTTGCCCCGTAATCTCCGTGCGCGCGCCGCGTGGAATTACCACGTGCCGGCAACGCCGCAGGAGGCCGTAGAGCTCACCTACGACATGAACGTGCTCATGTCGCTCGAATCACCGGTGAGATTTCTCGTCAGCCTGAATCGAAATGCGGACGTCGAACCTCGCAGCGTACTGCGCAGCCTCGAATACCATCATCCCGTCTATACGCCGGGCGCCGTGCGGGCGCAGTCGCGGCGCGCCGAGGTGAGCGGCGTGAACCACACCTTCTTTTGCGGCGCTTACTGGGGGTTTGGCTTTCATGAAGATGGCCTCATGAGCGGCTATCAGGCGGCTGACGAGATCGATCGCTACACCGAACGGCATCGCGATGCACTGGAGCGTTGCGCATGAACAGCTGCATCTATGTCGGATGGGTGCAACACCGCCGTCATGGTCCGCGCGCTCACGCTTTTCGGCAGCGGCTGTTCATGATGCTGCTGGATCTCTCCGAGCTGCCCGCTCTCTTCGATCGCTATTGGCTCTGGTCCGCGCGCCGGCCCGCCCTTGCCTGGTTCAGGCGCGGCGACTACCACGGCGATGCACGCGTGCCGCTCGCTGATGCCATTCGTGATCTTGTCGCGACGCGAACCGGTGTGCGTCCGCGGGGGCCGATTCGCCTGCTCACGCATCTGCGTTATTTCGGTCACAACTTCAATCCGGTGAGCTTCTATTACGTGTACGACGTATCCGGCACTGGCATCGAAACCATAGTTGCCGAAGTGACCAATACACCCTGGCGCGAGCGGCATGCGTATGTGCTGTCGGTAGTCGACGGCGCGCTGCAATGGGAATTCGACAAGCGACTGCATGTGTCGCCATTCATGCCGATGGAGCAGAGCTATGCTTGGCGCCTCAGCGCCCCCCAAGAGTCGCTGCAAGTTCACATGCGGAACCTGCAGAACGGGCAGCCCGTCTTCGATGCGTCGATGAGCCTGAAGCGCACGCCCATTTCAGGCGCCACGCTGGCGCGCGCGCTCGCGACATTTCCCTTCATGACCCTGAAGATTCTCGCCGCCATCCACTGGGAGGCACTTCGCCTTGCAATCAAACGCACTCCATTTTTCGCGCACCCGTAAGCCCACCGCGCTCAGCGCCATCGGGCGCCGCCTCCTGCTTGCACAGCTTCGGCGATTGCAGGATGGCGAGCTGTCTCTTCGCGACGGGCCTGACGAATGGCGGTTCGGCACGCGCAGCGGCGAGTCTGGCCTTGCGGCGACGGTGGACGTCGAAGATGCGGGGTTCTATGCCGATGCGGCCTTTGCAGGTTCCGTGGGCGCGGGGGCAGCGTACATGCGAGGCCTGTGGCGCTGCGACGATCTCACTGCCCTGCTTCGCATTTTCGTCCGCAATCGCGACGTTCTGCAGGGCCTGGACGGCCGGTGGTCGGCGCTCAGCCAGCCAGTGCTGCAGATGTTCCACGCGCTGCACCGAAACAGCCGCAGTGGCAGCGCCCGCAACATCGCCGCGCACTACGATCTGGGCAATCCACTTTACGAGCTGATGCTCGATGACACCATGGCGTACTCGTGCGGCATCTTTGTGAGCCCGCGGTGCACGCTGCACGAAGCGCAGGTCGCCAAGTTCGATGCTGTCTGCCGAAAGCTCGCATTGACTCCACGGGATCATCTGCTCGAAATTGGCACGGGCTGGGGCGGATTGGCCATTCACGCGGCGCAAAATTACGGTTGCCGCGTCACCACGACGACCATTTCGCGCGAGCAGCATGCCTACGCGCGGGAAAAAGTGGCGCGGCTCGGTCTTGCGGAACGTATCACACTGCTCACGGATGACTATCGCGATCTCGCCGGGCAGTTCGACAAACTCGTGTCCATCGAGATGATCGAAGCGGTCGGAGCGCGCTATCTCGACACGTATGCCGCCAAGTGCGGCCAATTGCTCAAGCCCGAGGGCGCGATGCTGTTGCAGGCGATCACCATCCGCGACCAACTGTACGCACAGGCGCTGCGCTCCGTGGATTTCATCCAGCGCTTCATTTTTCCCGGCAGCTTCATTCCCTCCATCCAGGCGATCGGCACAGCGTTCGCGCGCACTACCGACATGAAGGCGCTGCATCTCGAGGATATAGGCCCGCACTACGCGAGGACGCTCCGCGAATGGCGGACCCGATTCCTGGCCAGCCTGCCCCAGGTGCGGCGCCTGGGGTACTCGCAGGAATTCATGCGGATGTGGCAGTTTTACCTGTGCTACTGCGAAGCCGGTTTCGCAGAGCGCCAGCTCGGGGATGTGCAGATTCTGCTCGCAAAGCCCCGGTTCGAGCATTCCGCCACGGGCCCGCCATGAGGCATACTGGCCGCAATCAGGTACGACCCCTTGGGGTATTCGACGGTGTCATCCCTTCTGGAGCGCATTGCCCGCGGCGAGCGGACCGCTTTCGCGCAATGCGTGGAGCAGTACGGCGACCTCGTATGGAGCCTGGCGCGGCGCATGTCGAAGAACCTTGCGGATGCCGAGGATGGTGCCCAGGAGATTTTCGTCAGCATCTGGAAGAAGGCCTCGCGCTTCGATGCCACGCGCGGCTCCGAGGTGGCCTTCATCGCGACCCTCGCGCGTCGCGCACTCATCGACCGCCATCGCACCCAGAAGCGGCATTCTGCGGAAGTGGTGATGAACGAGATGGAAGGGCCGTGGAGCGCCGTCGATGACAACCGCGGCGAGACTTCGTCCGATGCGACTCAGGCGGCCACGGCGATGAAGAAACTGAGACCCGAGCAGCAGCGGGTGATCGCGCTGGCCGTGTGGGAGGGGCTGTCGCAGAACGAGATTGCCGGCGTGACCGGCATGCCCCTGGGCACCGTGAAGTCGTTGATGCGCAGGGGACTTCTTTCGATCCGGGAAATGCTCGGGGGGGAGCTCAAATCATGAGCACATCCTGGCAGGACAACGAACGCCTGGTCGATCTTCTCGTCAAGGAAGCGACCGAGGGCTTGAGCGCCAATGAGTCCGCCGAGCTCGCCGTCCTCGCGCGCGAGACTCCCGGAGTGGAGCGCGATGCGATGGAATCCATCGTGGCGGGCCTGTGGACTCCGCCTGCTTCGCAGCGTGAAAAGATGCCCGCAGCGCTGCACGATCGGATCCTGGCCGCGGCGGCCGGCAAACCTCAAGAACGCGACAACGTCACGCCGATGCGCTCGCCCCGCGAGCCGCGGCGAAGTGAACTCTCGGGCGCAGGCTGGTGGGCGGCTGCGGCGTCCTTCATTTTGGCGGTCGCGGGCTGGTGGCCTCGAATCGTGGGCGATCACGCTCCGCCGGTCATTGCGCACAAGAGCCCCGAGGCGGCGCGCGAAGAGTTGCTCTCCGACGGCAAGGCGCTGAACGTTGCGCTCACGGCAGCCAGCGATAAGCCGCTGACCGGCGATGTGGTCTTCGATCCCGTGCGACAAATCGGCTTCCTGCGGTTCAAGGGCATCCCCGCGAACGATCCGCGGCTCGAGCAATATCAGCTGTGGATTGCCGACGCCGCACGGGCGCAGCCGGAGCCGGTGGATGGCGGCGTGTTCGACGTTTCGCCGCAGACCACGGCATCCGGAGATGTGATCGTGCCGTTCCAGGCGAAGCTGCCGGTGGGCAAGGCGGCCGCCTTCGTGGTCACGATGGAGCAGCCAGGCGGGGTAGTCGTCTCGAAGCAGGAGCGGGTGATGGCGCTGGCGAAAGTGCCGACGGGGACCTGACCTACCGGTCGACGAGCCCGAGCATTTTCGAATCGTAGCGCTTGCCGGACGCGACGCCTCTCGGTGAGGCCAGCTCGATCTGGGTGAGATCCTCATCGCTTAGCTCGACCTGCAGCGCTCCCACATTTTCTTCGAGGCGCTTGACGCTGCTCGTGCCCGGTATCGGGATCACGTTGTCGTGCCGGGCCAGCAACCATGCGAGGCACAGCTGCGCGGGCGTGCAGCCCTTGCGATCCGCGAGCGCCTTTAGCTGATCGACGAGCGCCATGTTCCTCGCAAAGTTCTCGCGTTCGAAGCGGGGGTTGGTTCGACGCCAATCATCAGGAGCAAGGTCGTCGAAGTTGCGAAAGCGCCCCGCAAGGAACCCCCGGCCCAGCGGGCTGAAGGCGACCAGTGCAATTCCCAGCTCATGCAAGGCAGGCAGGAGCGCGTCCTCGGGTTCGCGAGTCCACAAGGAAAACTCGCTTTGCACCGCCGCGATCGGGTGGACACGGTGTGCTCGCCGCACCGTCTCCGCCGATACTTCAGAGAGGCCGAGGTGCCGCACCTTCCCTTCGCGCACCAGCTCCGCCATCGCGCCGACGGTCTCCTCGATCGGCACGGCCTGGTCGAGCCGATGAAGATAATAGAGATCGATGTGCTCCACGCCGAGCCGCACCAGCGAGCTCTCGCATGCGCTGCGCACATATCCGGGGCGGCCATCGATCGCGCGTCCGGAAGCGTCGCCCCCTTTCACGAAACCGAATTTGGTCGCAAGCACGACGGATTCCCGCCGGCCCGCGATTGCCTCTCCCACGAGCAACTCCGAATCGCCGTAGACGTCTGCCGTGTCGAGCAGCGTGATGCCCGTGCTCAGCGCGTGCTGGACCAGTGCGATCGCGGCATCGCGACTGCTCGCGCTGCTGGTGTAGGTATCGGACCCGCCGATGCTCATGCATCCGAGCCCAAGCGCGGATGCGATCGGCCCGTCACGGCCCAGTCTGCGGGTCTTCAGGGATTTCACGCGCAAACTATACGACGCCAGTGGCCACGAGCGCGACGGCCTTGAGCCTTACCTCGCGATCATCAGCCACGAAGTGATCGCGCTCGCCAGCGCCAAAGCCGCGGCGAGGTAGGCGACCAGGCGGAAACCGGCGACGAACGATTCATGATTCGCCCTGGTAACGACTGCGTGCATTTCGCGGCTCAGGCCATCGGGCATGTCCATGTCGGCGAGGTCGGCGCTGCGCTCGTGCAGCTGTTCCCTGAGCTGCGATGACAGCGGCAAGGATCTCAGACGTTCTTCGAAGTCACTCCGGAAGACGCCCAGCATGACGACGCCGAACACTGCCACGGCAAGGAGAGACGCCGCGCGCGAGACTGCATTGTTGATGCCCGAGGCAATCCCGGCTCGATTCTCCTCGAGTGCGCTCATCACGGTGGTGGTCAGCGGCGCGACGCTGGTGGTCATGCCAACGCTCATCACGATGATTGCGGGAAAGAAGCTCGTCCAGTAACTCCCCGCCTCCGCGCCGGGCAGGGCGAACATTGCGAAGCCGACTGCCGCTATCAAGGGGCCGGCAACGAGCGGCAGCCGGGAGCCAAACCGGTGGACGAGGCCTCCGGCCCAGCGCGATAGAACGAACATCAGCAACACGAACGGCAAAAAGGCCGCGCCGGCCTCGGTGGGGGTATAGCCCTGTACCTGTATGAGGTCGAACGGCAGAAAGAACAGCAATCCGCCGAGCGCGGCGTAAAGAAATAGCGTCAGAAGGTTGGCGCCCGCGAAAGTCCGTGAGCGGAACAGCGTGAGCGGCATCATGGGGTCCTTCAGTCGTGCCTCCGCGAACACGAACGCGACTAGAATTGCTGTTCCGATGCCGATGCTGGCCCAAATGAGCTGCGTGGACGGCTGGCGCGCACCGGATTCGATCAGGCCAAAGACGACCGCGCCCAGTCCAGCCGTTGCCAGCGCCGCACCCAGCCAATCCATCCGCCGCGTCGCGTGCTCGTCGCGACTCTCCGGAATGCGAACGGCGATCAACAGCACGGCAAGCGCGAGCGGGATATTGATGAAGAATATCCATCGCCATGAATAGGTTTCGACGAGCCATCCGCCCGCCACTGGTCCAAGGCCTGCGGCGATGGCCGTGAACCCCGACCACGTTCCGATCGCACGGCCGCGGTGCTCCTTGCTGAAGCTGGCGCTGATTAGAGCGAGGCTTCCTGGCACGAGGAGCGCAGCGCCTACTCCCTGCACACCACGCGCGACGATCAGTTGAGCGATGTTGGGCGCGAGGCCGCACCACACCGAGGCGAGCGCGAACAACACGACGCCTGCGCAGAAGATCCGCTTGCGGCCCAGCCGGTCGCCCAGCGAGCCGCCGACCAGGATCAATGCCGCCAGCATCAACGCGTAGGACTCGACTATCCACTGAGTCGCGGCCACGCTCGCGTTGAGCTCTCGCTGCAGCACGGGCAGCACGACATTGATCACCGTTCCATCGATGAAAGTAATGCTGGAACCCAGGATGGCCGCTATGAGGACCCAGCGAGCTGAGGCGTGGGAGGAATTCACGAGCGCTGCGGTCAAGCGTTCAGCTTTCTCTCAGGTATGTTCAGCGAATGTGGCTTGCCGGCGTGATCCGGGCTCCCTCGCGCGCTTTTTCCTGCGCAAGGATTCGAGCCCGGTCATACCGGTGCCTAGGCCCCGATCAGCGCCTTGACCTCCAGATAGTCGCGCAGTCCGTGCTCGCCCCACTCGCGTCCGTTGCCGGATTGCTTGTACCCGCCGAAGGGCGTGTGCATGTCACCGCGGGCACCGTTGAAAATCACTTGCCCGGCGCGGATGCGTGAGCCGACGTTGCGCGCGCGCTCCATATCTTTGCCCCACACATAGGCAGCAAGCCCGTACGGCGTGTCGTTGGCGATGCGGATCGCCTCATCGTCGCTCTCATACGGAATGATCGTGAGCACCGGCCCGAAGATTTCCTCGCGCGCGATCGTCATATCGTTGCGGACGTTGGAGAACACGGTGGGCTTGACGTAATAGCCTTTGCTCAGGCCGTCCGGCCGACCCGGGCCCCCAGTCACCAGTTTCGCGCCCTCCTCGATGCCTTTCTGGAGATAGCCCTGCACACGGTCAAACTGGATCTTAGAGACGACAGGGCCGATCCGGGTCTTGTCAGACGCGGGATCGCCCACCTCGACCGATTCGGCGGCACGCTTGGCGATCGCCTCCACCGCGGCGAGCTTCGAGGCGGGCACCAGCATGCGGGTCGGGGCATTGCACGATTGACCGGAATTCACCATCAGGCGCGCAATGCTCGAGCTCACGGCCTTTTCGAAGTCGACATCGTCGAGCAGGACGTTCGGAGATTTTCCGCCGAGCTCCTGGTGGACGCGCTTGACCGTTGCAGCCGCATTCCTGGCGACTTCCTTCCCCGCGCGGGTTGAGCCCGTGAACGACACCATGTCGATATCGGGATGGCTCGAGAGGGCGGCGCCGACCACGGCACCCTCGCCGTTGATCAGGTTGAACACGCCGGCGGGCACGCCAGCATCGTGCAGAATTTCCGTCCAGATCATCGCGCTGAACGGCGAGAACTCCGAGGGCTTGAGCACCATGGTGCAGCCTGCCGCGAGCGCCGGTACGACTTTGGCGCCGACCTGGTTCATCGGCCAGTTCCACGGCGTGATGAGGGCGCAGACGCCGACAGCCTCATACGCCACCTTGTTCTTGCCCTGGGGCTCCTCGAACTTGAAGGTGTCGAGCACTTCGATCATCGCCTGGAGATGCATCGTGCCGCTGGGAGCCTGGGACTCGCGCGCCAGCTTCATCGGTGCGCCCATCTCGACAGAAATCGCCTTCGCCATGTCTTCGCTACGAGCCTCGTATCCCGCAAGAATTTTCTCGAGCAACGCACGCCTCTCCGCTGGCTTGGTGTGAGAAAAGGAATCGAATGCGCGACGGGCCGCCGCGACCGCCTTATCGACGTCCGTGACGCTTCCCATGCTGATGACGCCAGCCACCTGTTCCGTTGCGGGATTAACGACTTCGAGCTCGCGCGCACCTTGCGAAGGCTCGACCCAGCGGCCGTCGATGTAGAATCGGCGATAATCGTTTTCGCGCTGGCTCATTTCGGCGCCACCACCAGGATGCGGAAGGTGCCTGGCACTTCCTCGTCCTTGCCGTTGGCATCCTTGCGGGTATCGAACGCCGGCAGATAAATCAGCTTGGCCGTGCCGTTGTGACAGGCGGAGATCAACAGTCCTGATTCCGGGTCGTAGGCCAGGCCCGTCGGCTCTTCGCATCCGGGCAGCGCATACCGCGCGAGCAACTGGTGCCTCGCCGAGTCGATGACGGCCACATCGTTGCGGTCCTCGATGTTGACGAACACCTTGTCTCGACCGTTCGAAGCGGCCGCCTCCGGCTTGCCGCCCACCGGCACGGTTGCGACGACTCGCTTCGCGGTCGTATCGATCACGGCCACATCCCCACTGTCGCCATTCATGACGTATACGAGCTTGCTGCCCGGGTCGAAAAGCGCGCCATCCGGGCCCTTGCCCGTGGGGATCCTGGCCTCAATTTCACCCGTGGCGCGATGGAGAAGGATCGCGCCGTTCGACTCTTCGCTGGTCGTCAAGAGCAGGTCGGTGCCGGGAATCAACAACGCGGCCATCAGCCAGCTTGCGGTGTCCAGCAGCTTTGGCGTCACTTTGTCGCTCGCGAGGTCGACCGCCATCATGCCGTAATCGCGCGCCAGGTTGGGGCGCTGCCGATCGCTGTCCACGGACAGATAATCGAAATCGCCATCGGGGCCCCTGATCGTCTCGACGACGGAATAGGAGGCGGCGAGCGCCTGCGGGATGGGGCAAGCGGCGGCCATCAGTGCCAGCAGGCCGACGCGCAATGCGTTCGAGTGGTGTCGTTTCATCGTGTATCCAGGTTCCGGGCGATGCGAAAGCCGAGGGTGGCGTACCGTCCATCTTCCGGCCCTCGCAATCGATAGCGCGGGCGCAGAAGTTCGGCGGCATCACCGTATGACCCGCCGCGCAGTGAACGCTTCCCCACGCAATCATTCGTGCGAGCGCTGCCGTCGTCGGGAGCGCCATCGTAGCTTCCAGAGTAGCAATCCTCCAGCCATTCCCACACATTTCCCAGTACATCATGCAGACCGAGCGCATCGGCGCCGAAGCTCCCCGCGGGCGCGGTGTATCGCCACGAATCCTCTGACGCATAGTTGGCAGTACTGGCGCTCAAAGCGCGGTTTGCACTGCCCGCCACAGCCAGAAACTCCCATTCGGATTCACTGAGCAGCCGAAACTTCTGGCCGGACCGTTCATTCAGCCAGCTGATGTATTTCTCTGCGTCCAGCCAGCTGACGCACACCACAGGGTCGGTGTCCGACTGGGCAAAACCGGGGTTCCTCCAGCTGGTGCCCGGCACCACCTGCCAGCGATCGTCCCGCACCACCTGGCATTCCCTACCGGTGTCATGACCCGTGCCGGCTACGAAGCGCGCAAACTCGGCGCGAGTGACTTCATTGACTCCCACGGCAAACGGTTTCGCGAAGGTCACCCGATGCACGGGTCCTTCATCGCCATTACCCGCGCTGGTTGCGGGCGGGGAGCCCATTTCGAAGCTGGCCGGCGCAATGACCGCCATCTCGGGACACTCGGCACAATCCTTGAACGTGTCCGTCGAGCCTCGCTGACCTGCATATGCCGGGAAAGCCACGAGCACGCCCACTAGTGCCAGCGGCAATGTGAGCCTCACAGCGCTGCTGCCACCGCGTTGAAGAAGTCGTTGTCCAGAATCACTTCGGCGCCTTTGGGCTTGGCACGCGCGCTCCACACGACGATGACGACCTTTTTCTTCGGATTGATGTACAGCATCTGGCCGAAGATGCCACGCGCGCTGAAGGCGCCGTCGGCGGCCGAGCCATTCGGCGCGGCGACCGGCCACCACATGTACCCGTATTCGACGCGCTTGCCGCCCACGTCGCGCGGCGCGCTCGCCTCGCGCATCCATCCTTCCGGAAGAACGCGCTTGCCGTCGATGATGCCGTCGCTCATCGCGAACAGTCCAAAGCGACCGTAATCGCGCAGCGTCGCGCCGAATCCGGCGCCGGCGACTTCCAGGCCATCGGGAGACTCGAGCCACCAGGTCGCATCGGATTCCATGCCGAGGCGCGACCAGATCTTCTCGGAAAGATAATCCGACACCCACCGGCCCACGGCCGCATGCAACAACGCGCCGACGATATGCGTCTCGCCGGTGCTGTAATTCCACAGAGTGCCGGGCTCGGCCACGCGCGGAAAACCGGCGACGAATCGCAGGATGGAGCCGGGCCGCTGCGCGAACTGCAGTTCCAGCATCTGGCGGCGCTCGGAAGCGGAATCCGTGTGCGTATCGTCCCAGCGCACTCCGGAAGTCATCTGCAGCACGTGCCGGATCGATGCGCCGTCGTAGGCGCTGCCGACGAGCTCCGGCAGGTAGCGCGTGATGGGCTCGTCGACGCCGCCGATATGCCCGTCGAGCATCGCCGCACCCACCAGGGTGGTGCTGATGGACTTCGCGATCGACATCGACAGCCAGCGCGTGCGCGAATCGTTGCCGAATTCGTAGTGCTCGAGCGAGATCTTCCCGTCCTTGAGTACCAGAAGGCCCGCCACGCGATTGCGCGAGATGTAGTCCACCAGGTCATAGCATGTTCCGTTGCCCCGGATCTCGAGATCGCGAGGCAAGGCTGGCCCGGCCGGCAGCGCATTGATTTCTCCGCCGCGCCGGACGATTCGCGTCGCGAAAGCCCGGGTGGGATCGCGAAACAGCTCCACCAGCGCATCGGGAAGCAGCTGGCCCGCGTACGCGCGCCGCATCGTATCGATCTCGGGACTGTCTTTGCCGCTCATGCGCCGCTACTTTCCCTCATATGGACAAGGCAGGCAGTTGCAAAGAGACTGTCTCGCGGTGCGCTCCCATCACCGCTCAATGCTCCGCCCATGGCGATTTCCACTCGACCCCGTGGAAATCCTCGAGCTCCCAGTAGAAACGCGTACGCGGCCTGTCGTAATTGCCGACCTCGCCCATGGAGGTGGCGTCGTACAGGCGGCCGTTGATCATCGTGTAGCGCACGCTGTTGGTGTTCCGGATATCCTGCAGCGGGTTGGCGTCGAGCAGCAGCAGGTCGGCGAGCTTGCCCACCTCCAGCGAACCGATCTGCCTGTCGAGCGCAAGGGTGCGGGCGCCGTTCAACGTCGAAGTGCGCAGCACGTGCAGATTGCTCATTCCGCCCTGAGCCAACAGCCACATTTCCCAGTGCTGGTCGAGCCCGTGAAGCTGCCCGTGCGAGCCGGCATTGACGATCACGCCGGCATCGTCGAGCTTCCTCATGGAACGCGCCACGGCTCGAAAACCGATGTCCCAGAGCTCGTCGGCGACGTGGATCGTGGTCATGCCGCGCGCGTACGGCGGGCCTGAATAAGGGGTGGCAAGCGGACTGTAGCCGCTATTGATCGCAGGCGCGTAGATCTGCAGCTTCGGATCCTCCCACGCGCGCGTGTGCTGATAGAAATAGTTCTCTCCCATCAGCTCGCCGAAAGTAACGATGAGCGTCGGCGTCGTGGCCGAGCGCGAGTGAGCCATGAGCTGCACCACGTCTTCGTAGTAGTTCGCTACCGGGAAGTTGTGCTCGATGGCCGTGTGCCCGTCGAGCACCATGGTGATGTTGTTGTAGAAGTGACTCTCGCCTTCGACATCCAGCATGATCCCGGCCTCGCGGCCGGCCTCGATGAGTTGCTGACGTTGCGCGCGCGCGGGCTGCCGATAGCTCTTCACGACCCAGCCGCCGAGCTCCTTCTTGCGCGCCATGAAACTGCGGGCGTCTTCGAGATTGCGGATCGGCACGTAGACAGCGTCGGACTTGCCCGCACGGCCGTACGCGACGGTGCCACTGTTGATCGACCGTGGCCCGATGCGCACGCCGGCTTGATTCATTTCCGTGGCGGAATAGCGCGCGAGCTCGGACGTGTAAGGGTCGTAGTTGGTCGTAATGCCGAAGGCGAGCGATGCATACATGCTCGGCTCCTTCTGCGGCATGAGCCCGGCGGAGGAGTAATAGCAGTCGTCGATGTGCCCGTGCATGTTCACGAGCCCCGGCATCAATGTCTTGCCCGACGCATCGATGATCTTCGCGCCTTTTGGAACCGTGATCTCATCCGTCGCGCCGACGGCGGCAATGCGATTGCCCTCGACGACGAGCGTTCCGTTCTCGATGACTTCCTCACCGTGCATCGTGATGATGCGTCCGTTGGTAAACGCGACGGAGCCGGCAGGCGCATCCGCAGGGACGCTCAGCTCGATCGCGGCGTACCGTGTCGTCGGCTGGACGCCTTGCACGAATGCCGTCGTCACCTCCTTCTTGTGGAGCGAGGCGCCGAGCGCCCAATGCAGCGTTCGCGAGTCTGGCGACCATGTCAGCCCGTGACCGCCCAGCTCCGTGAGCCTGGCAACCGGCACATCAGCGGCGTCTGCCGAAATTGCGATTGGAGCGCCGCCTTCACGGTAAGGCACCATGTAGTACTGCTGACGATCGCGGAAAGCGATCCACGAGAGATCCGGGCTCAGTTTCAATTCAAGCTGGTCGGCGTTAGCGGTGGTCGCGTGCAGGCGCCGCTCGAAGCCTTGGATGTTCACGCTCTCGAGCTTCCTCACGGTGTCGTCGCCGACGTAGTCGATTGTCGTGAAGTAGACGCGCGTACCGTCTGGCGAGAACTGCGGCGATTCCCCGTCACTCACGATGAAATGGCTCTCGCCACCCGAGGCCGGCATCCAGTAGATTCCGGCTCGAGCCCCATAGCCTCCCATGCACTTGTCGCCGGAATCGATCTTGTAGGCTATCAGCCTGCCGTCCAGCGAATATGCCGGCTGCCGGAACACACTGCGGCCGGTGGCCAAGGTCCTCGCCGTCTTCGCGCCGGCAGTCGCGATTCTCAGGGCGCCCCCACCTTCGTCGCTCCAGCCGACGTAAGCGATCTCGCGCCCGTCGGGAGAATATGCGGGCTCGAACTCGAATTCGCTCGCCCCAGTGAGTCGCGAAGGAGCGCCTTTGGGCAATGCCTGCCGCCAAAGCCGCCCGATGGCGTTGAAGATGATCGCGCCACCGTCCGGCGAGACAGCCGGCTGACGAATCGCACGCACGGCGACCCGGTTTGGCGCGAGATCGTTCTCGAAACGCGGCGGCGTGGTGATGCGATGGCGCGCAGTCACGCTGAATGGAATCTGCACGTGCGCGCCGGTCTCGACATCCACGCGAACGAGCTTGCCCTTCCCCCAGATTGCGATGTGCCGGTTGTCCGGAAACCAGCCAAAGCGCGGGTAGTAGTGGCCCTGCCCTATGAAATCCGCCTGGGCGTCGCGATCGAGACCGTCGTATACCGGCCGCTGGGCGCGAGTCGCCGGATCGAACACGAACAGCACCGTCTTGTCCTTGACCCGGCGCACGAAAGCGAGCCGTTTGCCATCGCGGGACACTCGCGGCGTGGTGGCGCCGCCGAAGCCGCGCACCATTTCTTCCGTTGCACCACTCGCCATCTCGCGGCGCTGAATTGCAAAGTTGGCATGGTTCGCATCGATGTAGACGATGGACTCGCTGGGCGCGGTAACCTTCTCCGTGTAGTAGAGATAGCGCCCGTCGGGAGAGAACTCCGCCTCATGGACGTTCTCGCGATTCGGCGGCGTGTCCACCAGCATGCGCCCTTCCCCACCGCGAAGATCGAACAGGCGCAGCTCCGAGGAGTGCAGCTTGCTGACGACGGAGTACATCTTTGCCGCCGCGACGGAGCTCGCATCCGGGCCCCATGTCGGGCCAGTCAGCACATCGACCGTCTCGTGCGTGATCTGGCGGGCATTGCCGCCGTCAGCGCCGGCCATCCACACGTTGTCGTCGCCGCTGGCATCGCTCAGGAATAGCAGCTTGCTGCCATCGACGCTGTAGATTGGCGAGCGCTGCATGGCCGGTCCGTCTAGGATCGCGCGGGCATCGCCCCCGGATGCAGGCATGACATAGATGTCACCGAGCATGTCGAACACGATGGTGCGGCCGTCCGGGCTGACGTCCACACTCATCCAGGTGCCCTCGGTGACGGTGAACATTGCGTCCACTCCAGGCGCACCGGTTTGCGTGACGTCCCACGTGGCCGCCGCATTGGCGGGCGACGTCATCAAGGCGAGCACCATGAGCGCGAGTCGATTCATGGCCCCGACCACGCTTCGTTCCAGTCGATGCCGTGATAGTCCTCGAGTTCCCAGTAGAAACGGGTGCGACGCCGGTCGTAGTTGCCGATTTCGTTCATCTCCAGCGAGTCATACAGGCGCCCGTTCACCATCGTGTAGCGCACGCTGTTGGTGTTGCGGATGTCCTCCAGCGGGTTCTTATCCAGCACGATGACATCGGCGAGCTTGCCAGCCTCGAGCGAGCCGATCTGGCCTTCCAGCGCGAGCGTGCGCGCGCCATTCAATGTCGCGGCGCGGAGGATGCGGTGATTGCTCATGCCGCCCTCGTGCATCAGCTGCATCTCCCAGTGCATGGCCAGCCCCGGCACCTGGCCATGCGAGCCCACGTTGATTATCACGCCGGCATCGTCGAGCTTTTTGACGGAGCGCGACACGGAGCGAAATCCAATGTCATAGATTTCATCGGCTGCATGGATCGAGGTCATGCCACGCACGTAGAGCGGTCCGCCGGAGATCGCGCCCAGCGGGCTGTAGTAGCTGATGGTCTCCTGCACGTACTTGCGTACTTTCGGGTCTTCCCATGCGCGGGTGTTCTGATACATGAAGTTCTCGCCCATGAGCTCGCCGAAAGTGACTATGAGGGTGGGCGTGTTGCTGAGACGCCCTCGCGACATCAACTGCACGATGTCGTCGTAGTAACTGGCCACCGGCATGTTGTGCTCGAGATTGGTGTGGCCATCCATGAGCATGGTGATGTCGTAGTAGAAGTGGCTTTCGCCTTCGACATCCACCATGATGCCGGCCTCGCGACCCGCCGCCACCAGCTGCTGACGCGCGCTGCGCGCCGGCTGCTTGTAGCTCTTGATGTAAAGGCCGCCGAGAGCCTTCTTGCGGGCCATCACCTTGCGGGCGTCATCGAGAGCCGCTATTGGCACGTAGTTGAAATCGGATTTCCTAGCGCGCCCGTAGATGACGTGGCCGGACCCGAGCCAGCGCGGGCTCACCGTCAACCCCGCCAGGTTGGTCTCGTTGCTTTCGTACTGGGACAGTTCCGTCGAGTAAGGGTCTAAGTTGGTAGTGACGCCGTAGGCCAGAGCCGCATAGCGCGTGAACTGCTTGAGTGGCGTCACCCCCGTTTCGTAACAGCAGTCGATATGACCGTGCATGTCGATGAGGCCGGGCATCACGGTCTTCCCCTCGACGTCGAAGACCTTGGCACCAGCGGGAATCGCGACATCGGCAACAGGCCCGACGGCGACGAGGCGATTGCCGGACACCACCACCGTGCCGCGCTCGATCACCTCGTCGCCCTTCATGGTGATGACTCGCCCATTGGTGAACGCGACGGTGCCGGCAGGAGAGTCCACCTCCACTTCGAGGCCGATCGAACCGTAGGGCTGTGGAATCTTGGCGGCCGGCCTCAACTGATCTGCCACAGCGGCGGCGTAGAGCGTTGCACCCAGCGCCCAGTGGAGTTTCGTCGAATCCGGCGACCAGGCGAGCGCATACCCGCCGAGGTCAGTCAGCTGTGCAACCGGATCGCCAGCAGCATGCGCGCTCACGGTGAGCGTCGCGCCGGTCTCGCGGTAAGGCATCACGTAGTACTGCTGATGTTCGCGGAATGCGATCCATTTGAGATCGGGGCTGATCGTCAGATCCAGCGTATCGGCGTCCGGCGTCTGCGCGTGAATTCGCTTGTCCAGCCCGTCCAGCGTGACGCTTTCGAGGCGATGCACGCCGCTCTCGCCCGAGTAATCGACTTCTATGTAGTAGATGCGGGAACCGTCTGGGGAAAGATCTGGGCCAGCCATCGCCCGGCGCCACATATCTGCTCTCACCGCCGCCGGCCGCCACGCGATAGATGCCCGCCTTGGCCCGATAACCGCCCATGCTCTTGTCAGGATCCTGAATTCGGTACACGAGGCTCGCACCGTCAGGCGAGAACGCAGGCTGGCGAATCACGCCTCGGCTAGTGGCAATCACTCTCGCGCCCCGCCCGCCGATTGCGCCGATCTTCAGTGCGCTGCCGGTTTCGTCATTCCACTCGACGTAGGCGATGCGTCGCCCATCGGCCGACCAGGCCGGGTCGAACTCGAACGATGCGGTTTGAGTCAGCCGTGCGGGCAGCCCATCCGGCATCGCCTTGCGCCACAGATGCCCGAGTGCATTGAATAGTAGAGTGCGGCCGTCGGGAGACGGCGCAAGTGCCTTGACAGCCCGCACCGTGAATCGTTGCGGCGCGAGGTCATTCTCGACACGCAGTGGCTGGGTGATTCGCACCCGCGCCTCGGCGCGGAACGCAATATCCCGCGCTTCGCCGGTCGCCGTATCCACGTCGAACAGCTTGCCCTTGCCCCAGATCGCGATGTGGCGATTGTCGGGGAACCAGGCGAAGCCAGGGTAGTAAGCGCCCTGCGGAACGAAATCCGTCTGGTTGTCGCGATCGAGATCGTCGTACACCGGGCGCTGCCGGCGGGTAGCGATGTCGTAGACGAAAAGCACGGTCTTCGCCTTCACGCGCCGCACGAATGCGAGCTGCTTCCCGTCACGCGAGATTTGCGGCGTGGTCGCGCTGCCGAAGCCGCTGAGAATTTCCTCTGTCGCACCCGTCGCAAGATTGCGCCGTTTGATGGCGTAGTTGATGTGATTGCCGTCGACGTAGATCGTAGGATCGGTGAGACGCTCCGTGTAGTAGATGAACTTGCCATCCGGCGAGAAGCGCGATTCCTGGACATCGCGCCCGTTTTTCGGCGGTTCCACGATCACGCGTCCGTTGCCGCCGTTGATATCGAACCAGCGGATCTCCGAGGCTTTCATGTGCGGGAAATTGGCGTAGGTCTTCGAAGCCGCCACGGTCGCGCCGTCCGGCCCCCAGCTCGGGCCCATCAGCATGTCCACCGTCTCGTGCGTCAGCTGCCGGGCACCGCTGCCGTCGACATTGGAAACCCAGATGTTGTCCGCACCGCTGATATCGCTGAGATAGAGCAACGAGCGACCGTCGCGACTGAAGGTGGGCGAGCGCTGCATGGCAGGCCCGCCATGAATCACTTTCGCCTCACCACCCTGGGCCGGCAAGCCATAGATGTCACCCAGAAGGTCGAACACGAGCAAGCGCCCATCGGGACTCACGTCCACGCTCATCCAGGTGCCCTCGGTCAGCGGGAATTCGACGTCGTCGAAAGGCTGTCCCGTGTTTTCCACATCCCACGCCGACTGGGCCAGCGCTCGCGCCGGCAAGAGCAGCACGAGGAGCGTGGCCAGGCATCCGCCCATTCGATTGAGGCAATTCGCTTGTTGTTGAAACACGACGATGAATGCTGCCATTTCCGACGCGGGCGAGCATCATGCCGCGTACCGCGGCGGGGCGAGGCGGAATCGCTGGCGGCGCTGGTGCGAAACACGCACCACGCGGGACATCTTTGTCATCTGGCCGGCAGCAGCCGCTGCTCTATTCTCGCCCCAACACGGGCTCATCCCGAGCCGGAGACTGGCCGACAATGAAATCAAAATTCCTGCTGGCGACTGTGTGGGGATCGGCGGCGTTCGCTATGACGCAGCCGGCAGCGGTATTTGCGGCGGATGAGGGCGACGGCGCAAACCTCGAGGAGGTTGTGGTGACGGCGCAAAAGCGTGAAGAGCGCCTCATCGAGGTGCCGATGGCCATTACGCTGATGTCGGGCGAGACGCTGAAGCAGCGCGGCATCGAAAACATCCAGGATCTTTCCTTCGCAGTTCCCGGCCTGACGATGCGTGAGGACGGGCCCGGCAGCTACACGATCTACATGCGCGGGCTGAGCAACTCGTACGGCTCCGGTGCGCTGGTCAGCGTCTACATGGATGAGATTCCGCTCTCCCTCACGGGCTACGACCAGATGGACGTGCGACCCATGGACATGGAGCGCATCGAGGTGCTCAAGGGACCGCAGGGAACGCTGTACGGTCAGGGCGCCGTCGCGGGCACCATTCGCTACATCACCAATTCCCCCAAGCTGAACACCTTCGAAGGGAGCCTCGAGGCGAGCGGCTTCGATGTCTCCCACGGCGAGGCGGGCGTCTCGACCACTGCCGTCGTCAACCTGCCGATCGTGCAGGACAGGCTGGCGCTGCGCCTCGCCGCGCAACTCGAGAAGGGCGGCGGCTGGATCGACCAGCCAGAAGCCTCGATCAAGGACGGCAACGGGCAGGACAACATCGATTTTCGCGCCAAGCTCCTCTGGATGCTCACCGACGCGTTCAAAGCCGAAGCCACCTTCATCCATCACAGCAGCGACATCCAGCTCGGCCTGGGCTACGAGGAGAAGGACCGCACCAACCAGGTGGCGATCGATCCGAGCGAAGTCCTGATTCCCAAGCACTTCGAGTACGACATCACCAATCTGAATCTCACCTACGATCTGGGCTTTGCCAGCCTGATCAGCGCATCGACGTACATCGATCACCGGCACGAGTACCCCTTCTCCTACTTCGGCGGCCCGCTCACGGTCTATGGCGGAACCCTCGAAGGGACGAGCGCGCGGTACCAGGACCTTTCGCAGTTCTCGCAGGAACTGCGCCTGGCCTCCTCCGGCGATGGCCGCCTCGGGTGGACCGCGGGCGCGTTCTACCGCGACCTCGACACGAAGTTCGACGTCTACTACAAGGATCTCTACTTCGGCACGGTGTATCCGGGTCTGTACATCGACGACACCACTTCCAAGTCGATCTCGCTGTTCGCCGACGCTTCCTACAAGCTGACCGACCAATGGAAGCTGGGACTGGGCGCCCGCTGGTTCGACGACAAGAAAACGGAGACGCGACCGGGTCACTGAGCAGAAGAAGTCGTTCAGCTCGTTCGATCCGCGCATCGTGCTCTCGTATGCGTTCAACAAGGACTCGATGGTTTACGCCAGCATCTCCGAGGGCTTTCGCAGCGGTGGATTCAACACGCAGGGCTCGCCGAGCTATGAGCCCGAATCGATCCGCAATTACGAGATCGGCACGAAATTCGCGATGGCCGACGGCCGCGTCAACTTCGAGGGCGCGGCGTTCTTCACCAAGTACAACGACATGGTGCGCCGCGGGCTGATCCAGATCGGCACGACCCTGGATTCACTGCTGAGCAATATCGGCGAAGCGGAGATCAAGGGCGTCGAAGCGGGCATTACGCTGCAGCCTGCGCAAGGCTTCACGCTCAGCGCCAACGCCGCGTGGCTCAACGCCGAGGTGACCGCGCTCGAGAGCGACGGGGCTCCCGAGGATCGCGTGAACTTCGAAGGCGACTCTCTCGACTACATTCCGAAATTCAGCTATTCCCTCGGCGCGAACTATGCCTTCCAGCTGGGGGCCGACCTGCCCGCCTTCGTGCGCATCGACTTCAACCATCGCGACAAGGTCGAGTACACCGACCGCTCGAGCTTCCCCGCCGCAGAACCTGCCGCAGTTCTCCGACACCTTCAATCTGCTCAACCTGCGTGCCGGGTTCGAAGCGAAATTCTGCCACTTTCGAGGTGTTCGCGCAGAACGTGGCCGACACCAACAAGTCGGTCGACCCCTACCGCGCCTGGTCCAACGCCAATCGCACGCGGCCGCGCCTCATTGGCGTGAAGGTCGGGTACCGGTTCTGAATGTGCTGCGAGGCACTCTCGCCGTCCTGATCATTGCCGCGCCCGCGTTGAGCGCGGGCGCGGCGATGGTTCGAGTGGTCTGTCCGGCGGGCAATTCCGATGCGAGCTGCCACTTCAGCGGCAACAATGGAATTCAGCAGGCGGTAGACGCCGCCGCCGGCGGCGATACCATCCTCATACGCGCCGGCACTTACTCGCCCGAGTCCTTCCGGGACGTCCCCTTCGAGAAGCTCCTGATCCGTGGCTATGTGGTCGTGGACGGCAAGAACATCGAGATTGCCGGTGAGCCCGGCGCGATCCTCGACGGCGGCGGCGGCAAGCCCGCATCGGCAATCGTGACGCGCGGCGGGCAGATCACCATTCGCGACCTGCTGTTGCGCAATTTCCAGGCGGGCGATCCCGAAGACGACACCTACGACGGCCACGGCCTGTTCTTCATCGACACTCGTGCCACGGTGAAAGATGTGACGATCCAGGGCGTGCGCAAGATGGCGCTGACCGGTCGCGGCTCGGCAGAAGTGGATGCGTCGGGGCTGCGCATTCTGGATGGCCACGTCGGCATCTGGCTGGAAGAAACCGCTCGCCTCACGCTTCGTGACGCGCTGGTTCGCGGCAATGACTCGGCGGGCATATGCGCCTATGGCAAATCGTCCGCGGAAATCACCGCTTCCACCTTCGAAAGCAACCGCGATGACGGTGTGTATGCGGAAGGCGACGCAACGATCGAGATTCGCGACTCTCAGGTGACGGACAACGAGCCGCTCAACGTTCACGCCGTGGGCAATGCGCGAATCGCGGTAGATCAGCCTCCGGCTACGAAACCTTCTTCGTAGCGGCGGCGCGTTGCGCGCTTTGCGCGACTGCCGTCAGCAGCCAGTCGCGGAACCTGCGCACGAGCGGCGCATCCCAGCGATCTTCGCGGGCCACGAATCGATACGTGCCGGTCGCGTAGGGCTGGAAGGTCTGCAGGCCCTGCCCGACTTCGACGAGGCGGCCCGCGGCGACGTCGTCGCCCACCACGAGAGATTCGTCAGCGCGATGCCGCGCCCATGCCGCGCCGAATCCAGCGTAAGGTGGCCCTGCCAGAGGCGCGGGCCCGTGAGATAGACGTCTTCGTGCACTCCATGCGCGGCAAGCCAGTTGCCCCAGCGGTTGAAATTCTCTTCGTGCAGCAGCTGATGCTTGAGAAGATCACGGGGCTCGCGGAGTTGCGGCGCGTTGGCCAGGTACTGCCGGCTGGCCACGGCGACGATCGGCACGACCGCCACGTCGATGCTCTTGAGCCCCGACGGCAGGTCGGGCGGAGTGCCGTAAGCCGGCACCAGCCGGATATCGACGTCGGTCTCATAGGAGGAAAAATCAGGACTGCGATCCGTAGGCCGCAGCTCGACATCCACTCCAGGGCTGGTCTTCTCGAAATCGCCGAGCCGGCCGGACAGCCAGTGCAGGGCGAACGCCGCCATGCAGCGGATATGCAGCCGATGGCTGTTGCCGCGCCTCATGAGGTCGAGAGTCGACTGCGCGATCAGGTCCATCGCCTGCGCGACCTGCTTGTGATAGCGCAGACCGTCTTCGGTCAGCACGACTCCGGACGAGGTGCGCTCGATGAGCGTGGCGCCGGTCCAGGCTTCGATCGCGCGCAGGTGCCGGCTCACCGCGGCATGATCCCGGCACAGGCTCTGCGCGGCCTTGCGCACGCCGCCGAGGCGTGCGACGGCATCGAATGCACGCAACGCTTCGAAAGGCGGCAGCGACTTTCGCGTGGGGGGATTCAAGGCAGGCGGGCCGGCATGCGCGCTCATGGAGTCGCCTGATCATCGTATGCGCCAACTTGCAGTGTCAACCAAACGGGAAGGTGTCGCGCGGGCACCACGAGCGGCGCAAATTCCACCTTCCGCGGCAAGCGGGCGAATGCTTGAATGCGCCACACCTTCGCCGGAGTTCCAGCATGCTGCGTCCATTACTCGCGTCCGCCGCAATACTCGCGTTCGCCAGTCCAATAACGGTGGGCGCAGATCAGGCCGACGTCGACGCCCGTGCTCAACAGCGGGTCTGAGTTGCTGCAGTTCGACTGGCCGGCCCTTCGCATCGGCACCGGCGAGTACGAGGAGGGCCCGACCGGGGTCACCGTCTTTCATTTCCCGAATCGGGCGCTGGGCGCGGTGGATGTGCGTGGCGGGGGTCCGGGCACCGTCAACACCGACTACCTTCGCCTGGGCTACGAAAATCCCGAGCTCGATGCGGTCGTATTTTCCGGCGGCTCCTGGTACGGGCTCGAGAACACCACCGCGGTCGCCACGGCTCTCAAGGACGATGGCACACGCAACGGGGACTGGACCAATCTCGCGTTGTCGGTGGGAGCCATCATCTATGACCTCGGCGACCGGCGGCTCAATGAGATCTATCCGGACAAGCGGCTGGCACAGGCGGCATTGCGCGCGGCTCGCCCGGGAGTCTTCGCTCTCGGAGCGCACGGCGCGGGGCGATTTGCGAAGACCGGCGGTCTGTTCGGCTGCAACGCCTATTCCGGTCAGGGTGGCGCGTTCCGCCAGGTCGGCGACCTGAAAATCGCAGCGTTCGTGGTGGTCAATGCGCTCGGCGTGATCACCACGCGTGAGGGCCGGGTCGCCGCGTGCTATCCGGATGCGAACTGGCCGAAGGACCTGCGCAGCACGGACCTGCTTTCCCACTATCCCGCGCAGCGGCAAGCCGGGCACGACACTCGAGCCGGCCGGTAAGGACAATCGGCGCAATACCACCATCAGCCTCATCGTCGTGAACCAGAAGCTCGCGTATGCCGAACTGCAACGGCTCGCCACCCACGTGCACAGCTCGATGAGCCGGGCGATCCAGCCGTTCGCCACCGAGTTCGACGGCGACGTGCTGTACGCCGTCTCCACCGGAGAGACCCAGCGATCCCAGGACAAACCCGGCACATCCGCAATCGCGATCGACGTGATGGCCGCCGAAGTGATGTGGGATGCGATACTCACGTCGATTCCTCAGCAGCCCGTCAAGCCCCTGCCGCCGAAGCGCGCAGCGCTGCCGGCGGCAGACCTGCAGTCACGTGCGGGAAATTATGTGTTCAGCGAATTCGTGAGCGTGCGCATCACCGCCTCGGGCGACAAGCTGTTCGCGCAGGCGAGCGGTCCGCGGGCAGCGTATGGCATCGGGAAAGACGGCGCGGTCGAGCTGCAATCGATCTCAGCAACCGACTACATGATCGCGGGTCGCTACCCGCTCACCATTAGCTTTGCATCGCCCGCGCGCCTTGTGATGAATCCGGGGCACTGGCAGCAGGTGGGCCTTCGCCAGTGACGACGGCGCTGCACGGAATCAAGGTTCTCGATCTCACTCGCGTGCTTGCGGGTCCGTGGGCCACGCAGATGCTGGCGGACCTCGGCGCGGAGGTGATCAAGGTCGAGAAGCCGGGCGAAGGGGACGACACGCGCCACTGGGGGCCGCCCTATGCGCAGAGTGCTGATGGCGCGACGCGCGAGTCGGCGTACTTTCTCTCGACGAATCGGGGCAAGCGCTCCATCTGCGTGGACATCACCACATCAGAGGGTCAGGAGGTGCTGCGCGCGCTCGCGTCCGACTCCGACGTGTTCGTCGAGAATTTCAAGGTCGGCGCGCTTGCTCAATACGGTCTCGACTATCCGCGACTGAAGGCGCTCAATCCGCGGCTCGTCTACTGCTCGATCACGGGCTTCGGGCAGGACGGTCCCTACGCGTCGCGCCCCGGTTACGACTTCATGATCCAGGGCATGAGCGGCCTCATGAGCGTGACCGGCGAACCTGACGGCAATCCGCTGAAGGTGGGCGTCGCCCTCGCAGACCTGATCGCGGGCATGTACGCCAGCAACGCAATCCTTGCCGCGTTGATGTATCGCGAACGCTCGGGCACCGGGCAGCATATCGATATCGCCCTGCTGGACACGATGGTCGCGGCACTTGCGAACCAGGCACTCAACTATCTAGTGAGCGGGCGCAGCCCCGGCCGCCTCGGCAATGCCCATCCCAATATCGTTCCCTACGCAACATTCACGGCCCGCGACGGCATGATCATCATCGCGGTAGGCAATGACGGCCAATTCCGCCGCCTGTGCGAATTGCTCGAGTCGCCGCAGCTCGCGACCGACGCGCGCTTTGCAAGCAATCAGCAGCGCGTGGTCAATCGCGTCGAACTGACGGCGCTGCTGAATGAGCGGCTGCAGCAGAGAGCCGTCGCGGATTGGCTGCCGCCGCTTGCCGAGAGCGGCATCCCGGCAGGCCCCATCAACTCGATAGAGCAAATGTTCGCGGACCCCCAGGTGCAGCACAGGAAGCTGAAAGTCCAGTTGCCCCGCGACGGCATCGGCAATGTCCCGGGCGTCGCATGCCCGATACGTCTTTCGGATTCGCCCACGAGCTACGAGCGCGCTCCCCCCGCTCTCGGCGAGGGCACACGGGAGGTGCTCCGCGACCGACTGCATATGACCGACGAGGCGATCCAGGAGCTGAAAAACCGCCGCGTCATCGCCTGACGGCGCGGTGCCGGCATCTCACCACGCCAGCCTGCGTTCACACCCCCGGGTCCCACCCTCATCGGTTAGGCTGACCCCATGTCCGGGTCAGATCGACAAGTTTTCGGCCACCCGCGCGGTCTCGCGTTCATCGTCTTCACCGAGGCATGGGAACGCTTCTCGTTCTATGGGATGCAGGCCCTGCTCGTGCTGTACATGGCAGGGCATCTGCTGTTGCCCGGGACGGTGGAGCACGTAGCCGGGTTCGGTGGATTCCGCTCCGCGCTCGAAGGCGTGTTCGGACCGCTCTCCACGCAAGCGCTCGCGACGCAGATCTTCGGCCTCTACGTCGGCCTCGTGTATTTCCTCCCGGTGTTCGGCGGACTGGCCGGCGATCGCATCCTTGGTCAAAGGCGCGCAGTGATCCTCGGCGCGGTTTCCATGGCGATCGGGCACTTCCTGATGGCGTTCGAGAGCGCATTCCTGTTCGCGCTGCTCGCGCTCATCATCGGCTCCGGCCTGCTCAAGGGAAATCTCGTCGCTCAGGTCGGACAGCTCTATTCAAAGGAAGACTCGCGGCGCGATGCGGGCTTCTCGATCTACTGCCTCGCCATCAACCTCGGGGCGTTCATCGCGCCGCTCATCTGCGGGACGCTGGGCGAGCTATACGGCTGGCACTACGGGTTCACCGCCGCCGGCTTCGGCATGTTGATCGGCCTCGGCATATACCTCTACGGCAAGCAACACCTGCCGGCCGACAATGTGAGCCAGCGTTCCGCCACGCGCACTCGACTGAAGCCAGGAGATACGCGCCCGCTCGCCGCACTGGCCGTCGTCTTCATCGCCGCGACGCTTTACTGGACTGCGCAGACACAGGTGTGGAACAGCTATCCGCTTTGGATCAAGAGCGCGTCGCGCGCGGATTCTTCGACCTGACCATCCCCGTGACGTGGTTCCAGTCCCTCGATTCGCTGGCCGTGCTGGTGCTTGCGCCCGCCGTCATCTGGGTGTGGCGCCGCCAGGCCAACGTGGTGTCGAACCGAGCGACCTCATCAAGATAGCCATCGGCTGCGCCGCCTTCGCAATCGCCTGTTTGACGCTGGTCGCCGGAGAGGCATTGGCTGGCACAGCGATGGTCAACGTGCTCTGGCCGACGGCATTTCACTTTATCTGTGCGATCGGCTATCTGTTCGTCTTCCCGGTGTCATTGGCGCTGTTCACGCGCGCCGCACCGCCCGCCGTAAACGCAATGATGGCGGGTGTCTGCTACCTGTCACTGTTCGCCGGATCCGTGACGAGCGGATGGCTCGGGCGGTTCTATGAGATGATGTCGCCCGTCAATTTCTGGTTGATGCACGCCATCATCGTCGGCGCAGGCGCCTGCCTGCTCCTGCTGCTTCGCGGCCCGCTGGGCCGTGCATTGAGTTCAACCGCGCGAGCGCCGCAGGCTGCCGCGCCATCTGCAATGGAGATCCGGGCATGAGCCAGGCTCGTTACGATTCCGCAAAGCTGAAACAGCTCGATGTCGCGCACCATCTGCAGCCGCATCAGGATTACAAGCTGATCCAGAACTGGGCGGCAGCCGCATCATCACGCGCGCCGAAGGCTGCTACCATCTTACGATTCCGACGGCAACGCGATCCTCGACGCGATGGCCGGCCTGTGGTGCGTGCAGGTGGGCTACGGCCGCAAGGAGCTTGCGGACGCCGCTCGCGATCAGATGGTGGAGCTGCCGTTCTACAACACTTTCTTCAAGACGGTCGGCGCCGACACCGTGACTCGCTGGCCACGAAGGTGTCGCGAGCTGCTGGGCGGCAATTTGTCGCACGTGTTCTTCAACAACTCGGGCTCCGAGGCCATCGACACCGTCGATCCGCATGGTGCGCTACTACTGGCAGGTCAAGGGCAAGCCCGAGCGCCACGTGATCATCGCGCGCAAGAATGCGTATCACGGCTCGACGATCGCCGGCACGAGCCTCGGTGGCATGACGGCGATGCATAAGCAGGGCGGCCCGTGGGTACCGGGCGTCGAGCACGTCATGCAGCCTTACTCATTCGACGAAGGCTTCGGCGAGGACGCGGAGGCGTTCGCCGAGCGTGCGGCCAGCGCGATCGAAGAGCGGATATCTGCAGGTCGGGCCGGAGAAGGTCGCCGCGTTCATCGCCGAGCCGGTGCAAGGCGCGGGCGGCGTGATCATTCCGCCGGAGGGCTATTGGCGCGAATCGAGGCGATCTGCCGCAAGTACGGCATCCTGTTGGTCTGCGATGAAGTGATCTGCGGCTTCGGCCGCCTCGGCAAGTGGTTCGGCTTCCAGCACTTCGGCGTCAAGCCGGACCTGGTGTCGATGGCGAAAGGCCTTTCGTCAGGCTATCTGCCGATCTCCGCAGTGGGCGTGTCTGCGCCGATCGTCGAGACGCTGCGCGGCGCGGGCGAGTTCGTCCACGGCTATACGTACTCGGGCCACCCGACATGTGCCGCGGCGTCGCGTTGAAGAACATCGAGATCATTGAGCGCGAGAAGCTGGTCGAGCGCACGGCGAATGAAACAGGTCCGTATCTGGCGCGAGCGCCTTGCAGAGATGGCAGATCATCCACTGGTGGGCGAGGTGCGTTCCCTCGGTTTGATCGGCGCCGTTGAAATCGTCTCGAAGCAAGGCACGAACCAGCGTTTCGGCGGCAAGGAAGGCAAGGCGGGGCCGATCGTGCGCGACATCTGCATTCAGGAACGGGCTCATGGTGCGCGCCGTGCGCGACACCATCGTCATGAGTCCGCCGCTCGTGATCACGCGCGAGGAGATCGACCGCATGTTCGACATCCTGCGCAAGGCGATGGAGGAAGCTCTACCGGCGCTGAAGGCGCTGGGATAGCCCAGCTCAGCCCTGTTCGCGCCTGATCTTTCCCAGGCGCCGCCGATCCCGCTTGTCAGGACGGGAATCCGGTCGCGGCCTGCTCATATCCGCCAGGCGATGCTGCTCACGCAGTCTGCTCCTGCGCTCCGCGCTTTCGGGCGTTTCGGCGTAGTGTTTCTGCGCTTCGCTGGCAGGCCCGCGCCGCGCGGGCAGCGCGAGTACGTCGATTTCCGCCGTCGCGCCTTGAATGCTCAAGGTAAGCCGGTCGCCGACGCGAATGTTGTGCGCGGGTTTGGCACGCTCACCGTTCACATGAACCTTACCGCCGGTGACCGCCTGCGTGGCCTGCGCGCGGGTCTTGAAGAACCGGGCGCACCACAGCCATTTGTCGAGACGATGCCGGCTCTCGGCCGCCAGTTCCAATTTCACCTCCAGATGTGGGCGACGTCGCTCAGCGGCGCATCACCACCAGATAGACTTTGAGGTCGCCGCGTGCCGCCGTATTCCTGATTCCATGCGGAACACCGCTTGGCGTCAGAACGTGATCGCCTTTCTTCACGCGGATCTTTTCTCCCGCAATGTCCATCTCGCCGCGTCCTGAGACGATGTAATAGAACTCGTCGTAGGACCCTCGATGCGCATGCGTACCTTCGCTGGTTCCGGGCGGAAGAACATACATCATGAGCGTCGCCGGACTTGCGCGCCGCGCCGTGTCGAAGAAATACTTCATGCCGATCTCGCCCTGACCTCGATGCACGCGCTCGAAGCGAGCGACGTCGTCGGTTTCCCTCTCGAATGTGGCGGATGTCAACGGGACCTCCAGACGCCCAAGGCAAAAGCGAGCCAGCCGCCGACGAGCAGCAGCCCGCCGAGAGGTGTGACGAATCCAAGCGATCGCGGCGCATCCAATGCAAGCGCGTACAGGCTACCGGAAAAGAGCACAATTCCGCAGAGCACGAGTGATGCACCAGCCTTGATGAGTTTGTCGTTACCGCCGCGCATGACCATGCCAATGGCCAACAGACCCAGGGCGTGGAAAAACTGATACCGCACCGCAATCTCATAGGTGGCGAGATGCGTCGCCGACAATTGACGCTGCAACGCGTGACTACCCACGGCGCCGAAGATGGTCGCCAGTACGATAAGCAGCGCGGCCAGCGTTATTACGAGTCTGCTGCTTTCATTCATTCGGCAACCCGCTACTCCGTGGATCGATCCCCAAGCAGACGACGGACGACGACGTAGAACACCGGCACCAGCAGCAGGCCGAGCGTCGTCGCGGCGAGCATGCCGCCCACCACGCCAGTGCCTATCGCATGCCGGCTATTGGCGCCGGCACCGCCGGAGATCGCGAGCGGCAGCACGCCGAGCACGAAAGCGAGCGACGTCATCACGATTGGCCGGAAGCGCAAGGTGCAGGCCTCGATCGTCGCCGCGATCAGTGGCTTGCCCTCGAGCTGCGCATCGCGCGCGAACGCGATGATCAGGATTGCATTCTTGGCCGCGAGGCCGATGATCGCGAGCAGGCCGACCTTGAAATAGATATCGTTCGGCAGCCCTCGCAGCGTCGTCAGAATCAGCGCGCCCAGCACGCCCACCGGCACGACCAGCAATACGGCGACAGGAATGGACCAGCTTTCATACAGCGCGGCAAGGCACAGAAATACTACGATGAGCGATATAGCGAACAACATCGGTGCCTGCTGGCCAGAGAGAATTTCCTGCAATGACTGTCCGGACCATTCGAACCCGAAACCGCGCGGCAGATCTTCACGAGTCAATCGTTCCATCGCCGCCATCGCATCACCGGAACTGTAGCCTGGAGCGGGGGCGCCAGTGATGGGCGCGGCGCCGAATCCGTTGTACCGCTCGAGGCTCGGCGGGCCCAGCGTCCATCGCGCGCGCACGACGGCGTCGAGTGGAATCATGTCACCCGCCTGATTACGCACGCGATATCGGTTCAGGTTTTCGGGGCGCATGCGGAACGGCGCATATTGCCAGATAAGGTAATGTCTACCAAATTGCCCGTTAAGCCAGCTGAGGCCGAAGCGACAGAAAGAGCCTTGCCGGAGGTGAGTGAATCTGCCGTAATGGTAGCTGCAGTTGTAGTTGTGCCGGTAAATATTTGGCTAAATGTGCCTGTACCAGATGCCAGCGCAATATTCTGGTTAGCTGCAATGCCTACTCCGCCGTTAGCGGTCAGAACGCCCGCTAAGGTCAAAGCACCAGTACTTGCTATGAAATCTGTGCCAGTATTACCGATGTTAGTTAAGATGTTAGCGTTGGCATCTAGTGTGCCCGCAAGTGTGAAAGCACCTAATGTGTCGGTGGCATCGTTAAACGTAATACCACCATTGGCAGCAATAGCGCCACTGAAGGTACCGGTATTACCAGTGAAGGTTGTAGTGCTAGCAGTACCAATAGTACCAGTGGTCGTAATAGTGTCTCCACTGTTAGATGTGGTCAGTGTCGTGCCAGAGCGTTGGAAATAACCTGACGTTCCTGTTGCGGGGGCCGTAATATTACCGGTGAAGTTTACCGTACCAGCGATGGTAGTCGTCGTACCGCTAGTACCGAGACTTAGGGTGGTAGCTGCACCACCAATATTTAGAGTTGTGACGCCGGTGTTTAAGAGATTAAACGTTTGGAGTGACGAATCGATACTATCTTCACCATAGAACGTTGTGCCGTTACCGGTGGCTACGCCGGATATAAAGTAGCCGCGACCGTAGCGATTAGCAAGTGTATTAGTAGTATTTGCACCACCGATTTCCGGTATGTGGTATTCGTTGACCGTTGCACCGGTTGTCCAGGTAAGCGCGGGAGCAATCGTAAGGGTATTTGTAGCTTTAGCGGTAATTTTGGCATAGCATGGGTTAATACCTGTGCCACCACAGTTATTTGAGTTCATCTGAACATAATTACCAACGTCAAAGTTCGCCGCACTGGTAAGTACCAGATTGGTTGAGCTGCCGAGCCCACTACCACCATTAGCTGTTGAGGTGCCATTGAGAGCAATCATAGTCCCAGTTACGTCCCCGTCAGCATTAATCTTAAACGCATCACTAGTGCCCACGTTAAGAGTGCCCGAAACATCAAAGTTACCGGTAACCGTACTGTCTCCGGTAACCGTAATACCGTTATTGGCCGTCAGTACGCCGGCAAGCGTCAACGCACCCGTACCGGCTATGAAGTCTGTGCCGGTGTTTCCGATGTTCGTCAAAATATTGGTGTTAGCATCGAGCGTACCGGCTAATGTAAAGGCGCCCAGGGTGTCTGATGAGTTGTTAAACGTAATACCACCGTTGGCAGCAATAGCGCCACTGAAGGTACCGGTGTTGCCGGTGAAGGTAGTTGTGCCGGCCGTACCGATGGTACCGGTGGTGGTAATGGTTTCAGTGCCCACATCTATAGCGCCAAAACCTGTACTTATAGAGCCGGAGCCAAGCACTCCTGTGCCCGTTATGGCTGTGTTTACACCATCGTCAATATCGACCAGAGCAACATTGTGGGTATCTAGTAGGTTCAGCTCGGCAGCAGAGATAGTTGCCCCACTTGTCAGAATATTGTTGGAACCAATAGACAGAGCGTTGGTTATGTTTGAACCAGAGGCATCTAATGCGCTCACAATAGTACCCGTAGCACTTGTCACCTTAAGACCCGCTGCAACTGATTCATTAGTGTCATTATTGGTAATAAGCACGAGTTGAGCTGGAGCTGAGGCGTTCGAGCCATTGGTGAGCGAGAATGTCGTGGAGCTAGTGCCGCTCGCCGCTGTAGCAACCGTAAATGCGTCAGAGCTATTTAGGGTGAAACCTATTGAGCTGCCAGAGGTAGATATGGTATTTCCCTGTCCGTAAGCGTCCTGCAAACTAATGCTTGCATCTGTGTTAAAGGTGCTACAGGTAAGAGTATCTCCAACGGCAGACACGGCTTGACCAGCGCTACACCCAGTTGGGTAGTTCTGTAAGCCCGTCCAATCAACAGTTATAGAATCGCTCACGTTTCCATCTGCCAGCGTACCGGCTATTTCTGCCGTACCTAGATCTACGGCGTTGGTGCTTGAACCGGAACCTACAAAAATGCTAGCTGTTAGGGTGTTACTAACGTCAGCATCGGTGATAGCTGCACAGGTTAAATCGCCATCAGCGGCTATAGCATTGGCAAATTGATTAGCAGAACAATCGTCCGGGTTTGCAGCAAAGGCCGTTGCAGTAGTGGCATTACCGCTGAAAGTAGGAGCGGTGATAGTGCCACTAGCGTTAAGTGTGGTCACTCCTGTTACTGCCCCTGCACCAGTCACATTTAGTGCGTTTGAGACCAATGCTAGAACTCCTGTGGTGTTACCGATGGTAGTATTGGCCGTTCCGGTGGTGTTTAGGGTGATTGTGCCATTTGCCGCTATTGTGCCACCGTTGACAGCCAAACTGCCGTCAATGGTAACTGTGCCACCATCCGCAATTGTGAGAACTGGTGTGCCGTTATCTTGGAATTCGGCGATGTTACCGGTGCTAGTGGAGTTATTTACAATCAAGCCTTTTTGCGAGCTGCTGGCTGTGGCGGAAACTGTTAACACTGGTGCCGAGGTGTCTGTGCTAGCTGTCAGTAAACTGTTATTACTTGAATTTTGAAGTCTAAGGGCAGTCGTTGAGTTAGTCTCGGTTCTAAACAGAGCTGTGCCAGCGTTATCTACCAGTAGGACGTTGTTTCCGCCCCGCTGAAGCTGCAAGATATTGGCTGTGATCCCTGTTTTGTTGATGAAAATTGACGAAGCGGTCGTGGAATTTTCAGCCTGTACACCCTGTGCCAGTTGCACAAACTGACCGCTGCTTAGACCACCGAGTTGTCGCGAGTTAAGCGCATAAGGTGTTGAGCTCAGGCGAGTAAATGGTGACATTTCACCGTTATAGGTTGGTGAACCTGTCCCACCAATGTTAATTGTTAGCCAAAGCGTGTCTTGATTCCAATCAACATTGCTACCAAACGCCGTAACTGAGCCTAAGTAAACAGAGAAGTAACCGTTTTTTACCTGAATTTTATTGCCACTCTCGCGGGTTTCTGTCCATTTGAGTGTCTCATCACCCCCGCCAATAACTCCATCACCATCCTGATATATCTTGAATTCGATGTTATAAAGGCCGTCAGGAACCACAGCACCCGTACTCGTAAGGAGTCGCGCCTGATAATTGAGCTGCTGATTGATTCCGGTCGCTGCCCTAGCCGGTCCAGCGCGTACCAGCGCTAAAGCGGCAAATACCCCGATAGAAACTACCGCGGTGATTGGCAACAAAAACCGTACCCAACGTTTTTGTTTTTGTTTTTGCATTTCCTGTGCGTGTTTATTTTTAGAAACGCACTTATATTATGCCTACTTATCAGTAGTAAATGCAAATGTTTATGCCTATTTTTACACGGATTGCATAAATATTTTGTAGCCATACTCAAACAACTGAGTAAATTCATGAACTAGCCTTTTAGTACTAGTTATTAAGGGTTAGTGTGTTCTTAGTTTGAGAGGGCGGTGCGTATAGGCGATCTTTTCACCTATCCAGAAACTAGCAGTCATGAGACAGGCTATGATAACTGCGGGCCAGGCCCAATCAAGTACCCTCAAGAAACCACCCGCAATTCCTGGGCAGGATGGATCCTGGCAAGGAATAGTAACAAACGGTATATTGTCTCCGGTCTTGTGAACAACCACTATTGACTCTATGAGTGCTCTGGTGCCGCGTTCATCTGTAACAGTAATTGTTATGACGTACTGGCCATTTTTGTCATATTTATGCTTTGCTTGGAATGTTCCAACATGTTTGGCGACTGTTACATCTGATATTTTGTCATCTCCCCAGCTTATGGAAACAGCATACGGCGCAGCTCCACCACTGATAACATAGTCAATAACGAGCGTTTGATCTACAAACATTCCCTTTTGAATTGGCTTTGTATAGACCAATAGGGCGGGAACTGGCGGCAGCGGGATGTTATACCAAACAGTTATTGTTTTTGAGTCTGGGCCATACTGCCATAATGCATCATGAATACGAACCTGGAGGTCGTTTTTGCCAGGAACAAGCGTTATACGAACCCTAAATGTCCCATCACTTTTACAGAGTGAACCGCCTGCTAGGACACTATTTCTGAATATCTCTAAGAATAATCCAGGCTCACACGTACCCTTTAGTTCTATGATATTCTCTTCGAAAACTGATTTATCTGCAGGTTGGGTTATTTCAGCTGCATTTTCAGGTGGTGGGCCCTTTGAGAAGCCACCAAGCGCAATGCTCCCTTGCCCTACCTGTTCATAGGCATTTGCAGCCGTTCTTGCAAAGAGTAACGCTAGGCTGAGAAGGGCTATCAGGAAGAATAGTAATGTATAAGACGTGTACTGCAAAGGCATGCGACGCCCACTATGTTGGTGGTGGGCAATCCGAATACCAAACTTGTTATGAACTAGTTTGTGAGTCTTATTTGGACTTCTTTTCTGACTTGGTTTTCTTTGGCCCATCACCCATCTCTTTCTGAGCTCGTTTGATTATGTACTTATTGTAGCGTTTTACTACCAGAACAAACAGGACAATCAGCACCGTAGCAACGGCAAGCAACTTGTAAGGAATGACCCAGAAAGAAGTGGAGGCACTTACAATAGTACTATCCGCACCGTACACCAGGTCTGCCTGAACTTTATAGCGGCCAAATAGAAGCCGCTTATTTAAGGAATTTTCGAACCTACGAATACTTTGAGGCAGTACATTGCCTTTAATCTCATTAAATTTGAAGGTATCGACGGTTTTACCAAACATGTTGGTTACAACTACGGTACCTGATGGTCGAGCGTGTACATTGCCGGTGTTCTTAAAACGAGTGTTTATAGTAATTGGGCCATACTCAAACAAGGAGCGCTTTTTACCATTTTGCGACGTATATAATTCGGCTACACTAGCCTCTTCATGTACATCACCAGAAACAGTAACTAGTACTAATGTACCGATACTAGCAGATAGTGATACGGCGCTAGAATCAACTTCTGGTGGAGTACCCGTAAAACGAATGACGCCGTAGTGACCACCCGGGGCCAGCATCTTTGGGCACGGTCAGCGTAACATTAATGGTTTTTTGCTCACCCGGCTTAAGTGTTACTTCGGGTATGGTATTTATCCAGTCCTTTATGGTGTATGGGCTTTTTTCCTGGCCTTCACTTTCAGTGAGTAGGAGTTTCGGATTGCCGTCTTCCTCACTACCAGACACAAAATCATTATATTGGGCATGTGCTACAAGCACTTGGTCTGTTACGTTTCGTACACGAATCTGTGTTTTGAGGGTTTGGCCGGGATTGGCCTTGAGATCTATAAGTGGCGGAGATATTTCTAGGCCCTGACCAGCTTGTTGTGCATTCGCTATAAGTGGCGTTACCAGCAATAGAGCTAGTAAGCTGAGGATCCCCACCCCTCGCAGTATTTTGTCTCTCATGAAATTCCTTTTACATTAGAAGGTTGCTGTAGCAATAAATGTCATTGTAGCCGTGTATGTACCGGCTGCAAGTGAACCTGGAACGTTTACAACGTATGAAACAGTGAATGCGTTTGCGTCTGTTGCGGCCGCTGCTGCTGCCACACTATCAGCGGTTACAAACCTATACTGGTCTACAGTACCGTAGTTAGCGGTGTACGTACCGGTTCCAGATCCAGATGGGTTCGTACCAACGTTTGGCGTGGCATTGTCCCGTAGGTTAACACCGAATTGTGATGTTCCAGTGATGATGCGGTTTGCGTAGCGAGTGCCGTGATAGTTGGTGAACCCGCACTAAGTGACATGTCAGAGTGCTGCCATTGATGGTTATGGCGTAACCGCTAACGGCGTTTGTAGATGCTGCCATAACAGATGTACCAGAGCTAGTAGAGCTTGGTGAGAACGTTCCGAAAGTCTACTGTTGAACCAGCCACGGTACCACAGTTAGTACCAGTTATAGATGTTCCCGTACAAAAAACTAGGGTTTCGTCTAGGGTACCGGTAAGACTAATGAGCTGTGAGGTACTTGCAGCAACTGTACCTGTATCTACGGGGGTAGCCCACGAAGCGTCAGAATAAGTAGTCATGCGTGCAAAGAACGTTTGGTTGGCTGTTGTTGGGTTTTGGACGTTATTAAAGATAACCGTTTGCGAACCAGTTGGTGCAGCGCTGTTACCTGATTTGCTCAGCCGTAGCGAGCCAGCGGTTGCGGTGCTAACTGTCCAGCCACTAGCATCACCAAGGTTGGTTGGTTGGCTAATAGTAGATGAGGCGACACTAAAACCAGTTGGTGTGCTACATGCACCGCTAGCAGTTGTACAGACTTGAGCCTGATAGGACTGAAGAACAGTAGAAGATGGCACGGTGAAGTTGAAGGTGTATGTGGTGGTAGCTGCACCAGAGGCTGGGCTAGAAGTGCTAAGAGTGAGCTTCCTGGCAGTTATTTGTGCCGCTGAAGCGGTTTCTGGCAAAAATATGATGCGTAGTGTGAAAACAGATAACAGAAGTGCTAAGAATATAAATAATGTACGGTTTGATACTTTTTGTATTTGATACCCGAGGTTTCTCATGTATATACCCATTTTTACGGATTATTAGTTCTTAAGCGTAAGCGTACCACAGGGTAGGTGTTTGAGCAACAAAATATGTTATAAAAACTTTACGCTAATACGTACCTGTGCATAAAATAACCTGATTACCAGAATATGCCCCTCCTGGGGTGTTATTAGAAACATTTACAATGTATGAAATGGTGTAATCAGTGCGCCCTGAGCTTTTAGGGGCAAAGGCTATGGCTTCACCAGATACATAACGGTAGGTGTTAGGTGTGCTGTAGTTGGCGGTCGCATCGCCAAACGAGAACGTACTATCTGGAACCTGCTGCGGAAAGGCTCCAAAGCTTGTTGGCGTGGTGTTAGCCACAAGATTAATCCCAAACTGTTCAGTGCCCACCTGAGAAGTTGCCGCAGGGTTTAGACCAGTCAAATTGTGAGCTCCTTGACTGGGTGGGTTACCAATAATGCTCACATTATAGCCGTACGAAGTGTAGTTAAGAACGCTAAAGGTGGCATTAGCAGTCAATGTGGTGGCGGATGAAAAGGCTCCAAAGTTTATAGTTGAGGTATTCAGTGCGCACGTCAGTGACGGGTCAGAGGTTGTGGTGTGCCCGCCTAAAACATTGTAGTCAGTAGATGAGCCAGTGGTTCCACCTGTATTCCCTACCGATTGCTGACCTGCCTCAATAGTGTAGCCAGCAGAATTGCTCTCCAGGTTGCTTCCAGGGCCTATAAAACTTTCGTCTATTCTATAGTCAGTGGAAGCTCCTTGTGCCCACGCGACAACATCGTTGAAAACAAAAACGCCAAATAAAATGGCTAGAAGTAAAGTTACCCGGTTCCACTTGAACATAACCAGATTATAGCGCAATGAAGGTTCTAGTTTTTTCTTGCTGCTTAATATCGTTCAAATAAACAGAGATGTCTTTAAAGTTGAATAAAATGTGGGCACCGTGAGCTTTAGTGGAGCTAGTTTGTTCAATATTTTTAACAATTTCTAGTGAGTAGCCAATGTTAATGATGCCAGAATACTCGCCTTCTTTAGTGACAAACAATGTGTCAGTGGTTTGGGCAGTCAAGTCGCGGTTTGTTTTGTCTACGGTACCGAAATCACCTCCATTATTTTTTGTATCTTGGTCATCTGAATACTTTTTAGCTACGGCTGCGAATTCTGCACCATTGTTAAGTTCCTCTAGCGCACTATCAGCACGTTGCTTAGTCTCTGTATCTAGAGTGGCAACAACTTTTTGTGCCAGGAGTTGAGAGCGTAAGCTACGCTTAAAGTCGTCAACACTCCAACCCCAATAGTCTCTCAGCACGTCCTCAAATACTCGACCATTCGCACCAAGCCGGTTTTGATCCCGAACAACTGCAATTTGATCTTCAACTTCTTTGTCGGATATGGTGATCTTATACTTTTCTGCCAACTGCTTTATGTATGCGTCGCTCACTACCTTGTCCAGTGCTTGTTTTTCAAATGCTTCTAAGTTGGGCTTTGTAAGTGGTAGAGCTGAAATCAATTTTAAGCTGGCTCTGGTAATAATGCGTGTAGTGACGCAGTTCAAATAAGTAATTTTCGTACGCTACATAGTCCTTGCCTGCTTTAGCAACTGGGAATGGTAGAACTTGAGTTACGCGGTATAGAAAAGTCGAATTAGCGTGTAGCCGGTAAAGTGCGATTGTGCAATAAGCAAAAAATCCAATGATGCTAGCAATAATAACTGTGGTAGATATTAGCAAAATACGGTGCTTAGAGTGCTGCAATGGGTAAATGTATTTGCGTGCACTGCTTATAACCTCTTCCCGGTGTTCGGCAATGGTTTCAGTGGTAATGCGTGGCGCGCCCGGTTCGGTTGCTTCCGGGGCAGCGCGTTGCTTACGCTTCAGCTTCTTCAGGTATTTCTTCATCTGTTGTGCTTTGCTGCTGCAATGGGTGCGTTAGGGCTATCACTCCTTGGTCACGAAGGATATGAAGCATTTTTTTCTGGATTTTAGACGGCTTATGCACGTTATGTATAACCAGGTCACCCATGTACGTTTGCATCATTATTGTACCAAAACCAAGCATTGTTTCTTGAAAGCCGGCTATTTCGTAATTAACCATCTGGATTTGGTTGAGGCCAATGTCTACCACACTTCGGTGAAATAGCCCTTTTTGGGTGATCTGTATAAAACGCTGGTTCGTGACTATAAATACGCTGTAATACCAGGCAATCCAAGCCGGTAGCCATAGGATAAGCCCAACAACCGTACCTATCGCTAGGCCACCAAAGAACCAGCCAAAGCCAAGTTCTGGCTTGATGGCCGCAGGAATTACACCTGCCAAGAGGCCCAAACATTGCCAAAATTAGTCCGCTGCGCATGACTACAGGGTGTTTACGGAACACAAAAAGTACTTCTTCATCATCAAACTGGTCCGCAAAATATTTGGTTCTGTTTTTTCAGCCATGAGTTTATTGTACCATAGGGGTCCCCAACGCAGGTACGGACGTATTCTCGGTGGGGTAAAGCAGTACAAACTTGATGAGAGTCTGGAAGTCAAATTAGCGGTTCAGCTAGTTAGTACGGAAGCTGTAATGCCAATTTTTCAACGACTTTTTATATGGTGCCCCCACCAGGATTCGAACCTAGAGCTTCTCCTTAGGACGGAGCTATTTTATCCATTGAACTATGGGGGCGACCCCTGAATTATACCTTAGGCGTGCGTTAGGTGTTCATGGACAGTTGTGTAGTCTTCGTGGATTTCTGCTTTTGAGAACCACATAGCAATTTCTTTTTCAGCTTCATCTACAGCGCCAGAGGCATGAATAAGGTTTGCTGCCCCTTTGCTAGCTAGTGATGCACGGCCAAGACTTAAGTGAGCATAGTCACCTCTGATTGTGCCAGGGGCAGAATCCTTTGGACCAGTTGACGCCAACCATTTTACGGACAATTTCTACGGCATTACCACCGTATAGTACAGCTGCAATAACTGGACCATTAGCCATACCTTCTCTGGTTGCGTCTACGATCATACGGCCAATTTCTTCCACGCTCTCCGTATAGTCCATTCCCCATGCGTCCCAATCTGCCTTTGGTCTTTTTACCCACAATCGGGACAAGTGCGTCTGGATAGTGTCTGCTGAGTAGTTTTTCATCTGCCACCAACATTTTCATGGCAACGATTTTAAGGCCTACTCGTTCAAAACGGGTGATAATTTCGCCAACGAGTGCTCGCTGTACTGCATCGGGTTTAAGAATAATGAGCGTTTGTTCCACGTTGTTCCTTTTCTTATTTAGCTTCATCTTAACAGATGTGGAAGCTTTTTTCTAGATGCATGTCGCACAATGATTTAACTCGGTGCTACAATTAGCTTATGCTATTTTCTAAAGCTAAGACCGACTTTCTGGAGTATCTGGAGATAGAGCAAAACCGCTCGCAGAAGACGATGGCTAATTACGATCATTACCTTACCCGATTAATTGATTTTGCGGGTGAAATAAAAGTAGCAGATATTGACCCAGAACTTATACGTAAATGGCGGCTATGGCTAAACCGGTTGGGCACAAACACTAGTGATGAGCTTGGCAAAGCAACCCAAAACTACCACCTTATTGCCCTGCGCAGCTTTTTAAAGTTCTGCGCCAAGCGGGATATCCCCGCTCTAACTACAGATAAAATTGAGCTGGCTCGAACGCGCCGCAAACAAGTTACATTCCTGGAGCAGGATGAGCTAAAAAGACTATTTGCCGAGCCGGACATCGCAACTCAAGCTGGTCTACGGGATAGGGCTATCTTAGAACTACTGTTTTCTTCTGGCTTACGTGTTTCTGAACTTGTGGGGTTAGACAGAGATCATATAAATCTAAAGCGCCGAGAGTTTATGGTACGTGGTAAGGGACAGAAAGACCGGCCTATTTTTATAAGCCCGGAGTCTGCCAAGTGGGTTGACCACTACATACAGAAACGAACTGACACCACCAAACCATTGTTTATACGCTACAGCGGCAGCAAACAGGTAGATTTAAGTGGTAACTTCCACCGTTTAACTGCCCGTAGCATTCAGCGCATGATCAAGCGCTACGCCTTAATGGCGGGCATTACCAAACATGTGAGCCCACACACCTTACGACATAGTTTTGCTACAGATTTACTTATGAATGGAGCTGACTTGCGCTCGGTTCAGGCGCTACTTGGCCACAGTAATGTTGCTACCACGCAAATCTACACGCACGTCACAGACCCACACCTGAAAAACGTCCACGAAAAATTTCACCGAAAAATCAGCTAAGGGCTACTACAGCCGCCCACGCCTTGGGCGTCAATGAAATTGTTTGGCCAAACACTAAACTGCTTACATAGTTCATCCGCTGCTTGAATAGCAAAGTCACCTATTGTTCTATCCGCTGCATCATTCAATGGGACACGTACTTGGATACGTCTTAATACATCCTTCGACTTACCTGTTGAGTCTATTTTTGCCTGTACGCCGTCAATCGTTAGAACCGCGCCAGTATTATCCCTAGCAATGATCTCTATGTCTGATTGTTTATAGAAAGATTGTATCCGTAGTTGGATTTGAGTGTTGCCAGTGGCTATGCCGGTTATAGTCAGAGAACACTTATAGCCTGTTGTTTGGTCGCAAACAACATCAGCTTTTTGGCCCTTGGGTGTGTTTGGGGGCGCCAACCAAGCTAAAGAGTCAGAAGATCCAGAGTTTTTTGGGTATAGAAATCCCGTCATTGTATTAGCCAAAAGGTTAGTGCGTGTCAGACCCGTGCCGTTACCAATTGGTACTAAATCTACCCTTATAAGCCCTGGGTCACAAGTTGGGCTCCAGGAAGCGGGTTGGTTTTTCCCCTGAATACAACCAGCAACGTTTGTAGTATTCGCTCCGGTACCCTGCCAATTGATTGTTACTTGTCGTATAGCTGCATTAGCTTTTAACGGTATAACCTGTGCCGTAGTACCCACGCCATCATATCTCAACTCACTCTGGTCAGTCGTGATCAATAGGCACGTATAGTTAGCGTCTCCTACCGTTCCGGTCAACAACATAGTGTCTTCTGCAGATGTTGGGCCACACTGTTGTTTTTCAGTAAAGCCGGCTGGTGGTGTTTTTAGAAAATTTATAGCATCGTTTATACCTGCCTCAGCAGCATAGAACGCCTGGGTACTCAGTTGTCTATCTAGAGCTTGACGCTGTTCACGGCGCGCAACACGAGAGAAACCAAGTACAATCAAGCTTAATACAACCATTAACATCATGGTTACGATTATGGAGACCATCCCCTTTTGCTGCCCACGAAGTGGTGCCACTTTAAGCATATGCTTTTACTTTACCTCATTATAAGCGTTTTTGTACAGTTGTAGTTAGTTCTGAGACGGCACAGAACTGACTGCCAGCTCCACTCCTGCAGCTTGCATTTATAGCAGCCGGATTAACAAGCAAGGCATCGTCCCCATAAATAACTCGTACTTTAACCTCGAATAGATTAGTCGTACCAGGAACTGGAGTAACGAGTAGATTTGCGAGGCGCATATTTTTGGGAACCAGAATACGATCATTTTTACGCAAAACACTAGTATCAGATGGCACATATGCCAAATCCAGAAGCGTGCGATCACACGAGGGATTTGTATGAGCTACGAGCGCTGGTGTGCTATCCGTAGCTTTTCGGCCTAGGTAGTACACGTAGCATTTGTCACCAATCTTAAGAGAACTGCTGGTGGCAGTAATGTTTTGTTGTGGGTTAGAGCTAGGTCCCTTTCCGCCTAGCTGTATAGCTTGGCTAATCTCATCAACAACCGTTCTGGCTGCATCTTGAGTCCTCGCAGTGGTAAGCCCTTTATAATATTGCTTTCCAATTTGTATCATCCCGACCGTACATACCAATAGAACAACCGAAAAGATTACGGTCGCTATCATTAGCTCAACAATAGTAAAGCCTAGTTGTTTTTGATTATTGTTATCTTTTAACATCACTTGTAAATTGCTGTAGCTCCATGGCTGGTCTCTGTTGTATGCCCACCGCCCACAGGTGACCAAGGTCTTAATTTCGTAACTGTTTGGATCAGCGACAGGACCTCTGGTTATAATGGTTTTATACCCGGGTACTCCCGTAGAAGGACATGAGCTTGCAGCTATTGCTAGTGGCGTTGAGTTCATACAGAAAGTTCCACCGGCTGGGACTCTTGGTATAGGAGTGCCTAAGACGGGTGGCACCGTCTTTAGCCTTTCCAACTGTTCTTGTGTCAGCTTTAGCGCCTCACTTCGTTCCTGGGCTTGGCGATTAATTTTTGTACTGCTATTAGCAGATGCATAAGCCCCAGCTAGCACCATCGTTATAATAGCCAAGGCAAACAGAACTTCTACTATGGTGTCTCCGGTTTGTTTTAGCTGTATCAA
>CAVXAE010000003.1:0-708675 GCA_963759725.1 uncultured Gammaproteobacteria bacterium
ACGCACACTGCAAAATTTATGTTAGTGGTCAACGGTCATTGACCAGAAGCGTGTATATTTCTTCTGTTCAGGATCGCGCTTCCGTCTAAACCTACTGTGCTATGAGGCCTACTGTATTTGCCCGACTTTCGGTGATGATGCTTCTCGAATATTTTATCTGGGGAGCATGGTATGTCGCTTTAAGTACTTACATGAAAGTGAATCTGGCAGCGAGTGACGGGCAGATCGGACTCGCATACAGGTGCGCTGGCCATCGCCACGATGATCTCGCCCTTCTTTGTCGGCATGATTGCAGATCGTTCTTTTGCTGCGCAACGAATACTTGGCTTACTGCACATCGTAGGAGGAGTTCTGTTATTCATTGCAACTCAAACCTAGTGACGCCGGTCCATTTTACTGGATCATCCTGGTATATTCCCTTATGTATATGCCAACCATCGCATTAACCAACAGCATTGCATTCCGGCAGATGACTGATCCTGGAAAACAATTTCCGTGGATTCGTGTTTTTGGTACGTCAGGATGGATCTTCGCGGGACTTCTAATCGCATACCTGGATATTGGTAAAATCACCAGCAACGTTTCATATGGCGGCTATCGCATCGATAGGCCTGGGTATCTTCAGCTTTATATTACCGGAGACACCACCCAGACCAGCCGAACGACAACGCTTCTTTCGCAGCGGCGATCGGTCTCGATGCACTTGTGTTATTCAAAAACCGATCGTACTCTGTATTCTTCATTGCCGCTATTCTGGTTTGCGTTCCGCTGTCGTTCTATTATGCTTTTGCAAACCTTTTTCTGGTAGAAGAAGGCGTCGAAGCCGCTACAGGAAAAATGACCCTCGGCCAGGTATCGGAAGCCGTGTTCATTCTCGCAATTCCCTTTTTGTTCAACAGCATCGGCGTCAAGAAAATGCTTTTGCTCGGGATGATAGCCTGGATACTTAGTTATATCTGTTTGCTCATGGAAATATTGACGATGGCTTATGGATGCTCTACGCAGGAATCATCCTCCACGGAATCTGCTACGACTTCTTCTTCGTGACCGGGTACATGTATACCGAACAAAAAGCCGGCGAGAAAATAAAAAGTGCCGCACAGGGCCTTTTCACATTTGCAACGTACGGACTCGGTATGGTGATCGGAACCTGGTTCTCCGGCAAGGTCGGCGACCGGTACACACTCCACCACTGTCAATGAGTTCACCCAACAGAATAATCACGACTGGCAGAATATCTGGTACGGTGCCTGCGTATATCGCCATTGGTGTTCTCTTGTATTTCATTCTGTTCTTCAAAGAAAAAAAGGCCGTTTAATACGGCGCCAACATAAATAAAACAACGCTATGAACATTGCAATGCTTGGATCAGGATTTATCGCCCGGTTTTATGCAGAATCTCTGCAGGGGCAGAGAAGCAGGGATAAGATCGTGAGTGTATTCTCCCGCAGGGAAGAGTCTGCCCAAAAATTTGCAGCGGATTATGATTGTGAGCATTGGTGTACCACCATGGAAGAAGCGATCAGTTTACCCGGCGTGGAGGTGGTTTGCATTGCTTTGCCAAACAACCTGCACGAAGAAGCGGTGATGCTTTGTTGCAAACACAAGAAGGCCGTTATTACCACAAAACCATTGGGGCGCAATGCGGAAGAGGCCAAACGGATGCTGCTGGCTGTAGAGGAAGCGGGAATTTTTAATGGCTACCTCGAAGACCTGGTGTACACACCCAAATTTTTAAAGTCAATGGAGACCGTTAAGAACGGCGCATTGGGCAGGATCCTCTGGGCAAAAAGCCGGGAAACACATCCGGGTCCGCACAGCGACTGGTTTTGGGATAAGGAGCAATCCGGTGGCGGTTGTATACTCGACCTGGGCTGCCATTGTGTAGAGATCAGCCGCAGTTTTATCGGTAAAGACATCAAACCGGTAGAAGTGATGTGCTGGGCCGACACCCAGGTAAAACCCATTGATGCCGAGGATCACGCAATTGGACTGGTAAAATATGAAAACGGCGCCATCGGGCAGTTCGAGGTGAGCTGGACCTTTCGTGGTGGCCTCGACCTTCGCGACGAGGTGATGGGAAGCGAAGGAACGATCTTGGAAGCCGCATCCAGCACCTTCGATGCGAAGTCGCGGCGCCGCAGCTGGGTGGGGGCCGCGTTCACCGCCACCCGTAGCGGCGAAAAACCGAGCCGGCGCCAGCGGCGGCAGTCAGCGGCCGCCTGCGTCAGCGCCCAGTCGCCCACCGGAGCGATCAAGCCGGTGGTTTCCAACGTCGGCAGAAAGAGGCCTGGAGCGATCAGACCGCGCTCCGGGTCGTCCCAGCGCAGCAGCGCCTCGACGCCCGTGATTCGACCGTCCGTCATCCGCAGTTTGGGCTGATAGTGGAGCACGAACTGATTGCGCTCCAGGGCCAGACGCAGGCGATGTTCCATCGCCCTGCGCTCGGCAAGCGCCGAGTTCATCTCGCGCCGGTGCGTCAGCCATTTCTCGCCCGAGCCCTTTGCGGACTTGAGCGCGGCTTCCGCGTTCTGCACCAGGGAATTCGCTTCGTCGCCATTTTGCGGATAGCTGGCAATTCCTGCCTTGATGGTCAGGGGGATCTCGACCCCCTCGACGGTGAACGGGCGGCCGAAGACCTGCGCAACGTGTTCGTGCACGCCCTGCGGGCCCCCGTTGGCTGCCACTCCCGTGCAATACATGACGAAAGCGCCGCCACCCAAATGCGCCAAGTGCTCGGAATCTTCGCACTGACGCTTGAGCCGGTCGGCAACCCGCTGCAGCAGCAGATCGCCGACGTGCCGGCCGTATGCGTCATTGATGGCGCTCATGTGCTCGATATCGAAGACCGCAATCACTGAAACCGCGGCCGGCCCTTCGGCTCGCGTCAGCGCGTGCGCGCCCTCCAGCAGCCGGCTCAGGCGTTCGCAGAACAGGGAGCGCTTGGCGAGCCCCGTCAACGGATCGAAATAGGAGAGGTAGCGAACTGCATCCTGCTTCTCGAGGTACTGGAGCGCGAACGAAAGGTTGGAGGTCACCTCCTGCAGCAGCAGCAGTTCTTCCTCACTCACCGGGGCGGAATCGGGAGCGCCGAACATGAACGCGCCGACCGTGGTGGCATCCACTACGAGGGGAAGGCAGGCAACCGTCGGCGGCGTGGAGCCCAGTATCGGCAATCTGGCCGTGCCCGTAGTCGGAACCAGATCGTCCGCACATACGACCGACTGCCCCGTTCGCAGCACGCGGCCCGTTACGCTGGTGTCCGTCAACGCGGAGTCCGCAACGGTGAAGATGGCATCCACCAGAGTTTGAGATCGCTGTCCCGCACAGGCGATGGGACGCGCCGTTCGGGTGCCGGGATCGACGAGCGCGATGAAGGCGAAAGCGTAACCGCCCGTCTGGTGCGCGAGCCGGCAGGCTTCGTTGAGCAACTCGTCGCGGTCGCGGATGCGGACCACCGCGGTATTGATGCCCGAAAGCATCTGCAGGACGCGACTCAGGCGTCCCACGCGCTCCTCCGCCGCGCGCCGCGCGCGCCGCGACTCCACATCCTCGAGAGCGCGTTGCACGGCTGGCACGAGGCGAGCGAGATTGGTCTTCAGCACGTAGTCGACCGCGCCACGCTTGAGGGCGTCGATCGCGCGCTCTTCACCGATGGTGCCCGAAAGAAATATGAAGGGGATGTCGGGTGCGACCGCCGCGGCGATCGATAGAGCCGTCATGCCGTCGAATAGCGGCAGGGTGAAATCGGACAGGATGACGTCCGGGCGCCACTCCGCGAGGGCGCGCCGGAACTCGGACTCCTGCTCGACACATCGCCACTGGCAGGAGATGCCGGCGGCCTGCAATTGGCGCACGGCAATCTCGGCCTCAGCCGCCTGGTCCTCCAGGATTAGTAGACGCAGCTCCCTTTGCACGAAATTCCGTACCTCGTGACTTTCAATCGGCCATTGACCCCCACGACCTTTGGGGCCTGATAACCCTACCATTCGGGCCGTCCCAGGGGCTGAGACCCGACCTATGTCATGCTGCAAGAGCATGAGACGGGTTTCACATTTTCCGACTCCCATGCGGAGGGTGTAGGAGCCGTCCGACGCATCTTTCGGCTTTGCATGGTTCGGCCCTGCAAACGCGCTGGCGTACTATCCGGAGGTTGCCAACTCAACCGGTACCAAGGGGACTTCGATGATGGAACACACCGCCGCAAGCAGCGCAGCGCTCGCTGAAGAGCTACGCAACGTCGTCAATCAGGCAGAAGAACTTCTCCGCGCCGTCGGCGAGGATAGCGGCGAGGTGATCAGCACTCTGCGCTCTAGGGTCAATGATGCGGTCGATACCGCGAAAAGCCGGCTCTCGGATCTCGAGGAACAGGCAACGGAGGCAACGCGGCGCGCGACTTCGACAGCCGAGACTTTCATCCGCGACAATCCGTGGGCTACCGTCGGTGTCGCAGTCGGCGTAGGGTTGCTGCTCGGCGCACTGTTGAGCCGCTCGGGCGGATCCAAGTGAAATGGATGATGTGAACCAGCCATTCATCGACAAGGGCAAGTCACTGCTCGAGCAGCTGCTGGGCATCGCGCAGACCCGCCTTGAAATGCTGAGCGTGGAAATCCAGCGCGAGAAGCTCGAGCTGGCACATACCTTCCGGCTCGTGATCGCATTCGCCGTTTGTGCGTGGCTCGCAGGCTTCTCGCTGATCCTGTGGATTGCGCTCGTGCTGCCGGCCCACCAGCGATCGCTGCTGCTGGGAGGACTGTTCGTAGCCCTCCTCGCCGCGAGCATCGTCACCTTCTTCGCGTTGCGACGCCGGGCCGGACGCAGGGCCATTTTTTCCCGGCTGGTCGAGCAGCTGCAGCTGGATCGCACTTCTCTGGGACCCGAGCAATGAAAGGGCGCGACCGGCTGCGCGAGCTGGAAGCGTGCGAGCGCATGCTGGCAATGGAAGCCGGCCTGCAGCGTGCGACATTCCAGGCGACCTTGCGCAAGTGGCAGGAGCGCAAGCTGCTCGCGGTCGGCTCGACGCTTGCGAACTGGGGATGGAAGCTTTTTTCCGTACCGAAAATACGCTGGCTGGTGGCGGCGACGGTGCTTTCACGGCTGAGAGGTCGACACCGCCATGCCTGATGCGGCGGAGCTCGGCGCGACCCGAGAGCGCGACCTGTCCGAGCTTTGCACGCATCTGCAGGGGCATGTCGAACGTGAAAAGGCCGAGCTCGCGCGCCGCCTGCACGATGAGCTCGGAGGGCTGCTGACGGCTGCCAAGATGGACCTTTCCTGGCTCCAGTCACGCCTGGGTGACGCCGCAATGCGACCCCGCCTCGACCAGCTGGGTAACGTGCTGGATGAGGCCATGGACCTCAAGCGACGCGTGGTCGATGAGCTACGGCCTTCCCTCCTCGACCATTTCGGGTTGCCGACAGCGCTGCGCGCGCACGTGGAGTCGGTCTGCGGCAAGGCCAGCATCGACTGCGAAGTGGCCATGGAAGACGACATGGACTCCATCTCGCGCGAAATGGCGATCGGCCTGTTCCGGGTCATGGAGGCGGGCCTCGACAACGTTCTGCGCCACGCTGCGGCGAAGAAGGTCCGGATCGGGATCGGGCGCGACCCACGACACTATCTGTTGCGACTGGCCGACGATGGCCGCGGCATGGACGTGACCAAGGGCGCCGCGGATGGGCACGGGCTCAGGGCCATGCGTCATCGCGTCGAGGCCATGGGTGGCGAGTTGAAAATCGAATCCGCGCCCGACAAGGGCACGACGCTGACCGTCTCGGTACCGCGGTCCGGCTAGCTCGGGCGCGGCGACCACTTCGAGTTGCTGTCGGCCACGATGCCCTTGAGCATCGAGATATCGCGCATCTTGTCCAGAAAGTAATCGGCGCCCGCCGCGAAGCAATGGTCGCGCACGAAATCCGACGCGTAGTTGGTCAGCACCACGATGAGCGGCTGCGAATCAGGCGGATAGAGCTGCCGCGCCTGACGGATCACCGCCACTCCGTTGCCTTCCGCCAGCTCGATGTCCACGACCAGTACGTCGTAAGCGCTTTCGCTCAGGCGCGAGAGTGCATCGCTCTGGGTCGCGGCGAGCGCAGCTACGGCGAGCCTGCCGGGCTCCGAAAGCAGTTCCACGAGCCGCCGCGAGAGTGCTTCTGAATCCTCGATGAGCAGGATGCGGCGCTCTCGCGCCGGAAAGCCGTCGAACCCTGAGTGGCGCGGGTCTGGTGAGTTCATGGCGTTCACTGCAAAAGGTTGTTCTTGATCGCGTAGTAGGTGATGTCGGCGTTGGTTTTCATGCCCATCTTCTCCATGATGCGACTGCGGTAGGTACTGATCGTCTTCACGCTGAGGAAAAGCTTGCCCGCGATTTCCGAGACGCTCTTGCCTTCGGCGAGCTTGCAGAAAATCTGGAATTCGCGCTCCGACAGAATGCTGTGAGGCGGTTCGCCGCTCGCGACTCCGCCCTGCATGCCGCTCACCAGGACTTCCGCCAGCTCGGGGCTCACGTAGCGCCCGCCGCGCACGGCTGCGCGAATCGCGCGGCACAGTTCCGCATCGTCCGCCGTCTTGCTGACGAAGCCGCTCGCGCCCGCGCGCAGCACGTTCAGGCCGTACTGTTTCTCCGGGTAGGCGCTGAGCACGAGGGTGGCCACTGCTTCGTGGTGCGACTTGATCTGACGCAGCACGTCGAGCCCCGACATGTCCGGCAGCGAAAGATCGAGCAGCAGCACATCGCACACGGCGCTGCGCAGCAGCGCCAGCGCCTCACGACCGGTCTTGGCCTCACCAGCCCAGGTGAAATCGGACTGCGCCTCGATGATCTGCTTGAGGCCCATCCGCACCAGCTGGTGATCGTCTACAACTGCGACTCTTGTGGCGGGCATGTGGACTCTTCCGCGGCCTCTTCCTTGCCGTTGTAATCCTCGAGACGGTTGTACAACGTCTTGAGGCTGACGCCGAGTATCTCGGCGGCCTTGCGCTTCACGTGGCCACAATACACCAGGGTCGCCATGGTCACGCGCCGCTCGACTTCCTCTAGCGGCGTGCCCACACGGATGGTGATGGTGGTGCCGTCATCCGTCTTGGCGCGCTGCTCGGGCAACGCCACGTCGCACTCGATGATCTCGTCCGCCATGATGTATGCGCGCTGCACGTGGTTGCGCAGCTCGCGCACGTTGCCCGGCCAGTTGTGCTGATACAGGCTGACCAGCGCATCTCGCGAGAACGCCTTGTTGGTCTTCTCGATGCGATTCATGTCATCGAGGAAGAACTGCGCCAGCTGCTCGATGTCCGTGCCGCGGTCGCGCAATGGCGGCAGGCGGATTGGAAACACGTTCAGCCGGTGATACAGGTCTTCGCGCAGCTTGCCGTCCGCCACCGCCTTTTCCGGGTCCCGGTTGGTGGCTGCGATGACGCGCACGTCGCTGGATATCTGCTGGGTGCCCCCGACACGCATGAAGCTGGCCGTCTCGAGCACGCGAAGCAGTTTCACCTGCAGCTCCATCGGCATCTCGGTGATCTCGTCGAGAAAGATGCTGCCGCCGTTCGCGCGTTCGAAGAAGCCCTTGTGTTGGCGGTCTGCGCCCGTGAAGCTGCCGCGCTCGTGGCCGAAAAGCTCGCTCTCTATGAGCTGCGGGGAAACGGCACCGCAATTCAGCGGCAGAAAGGCCGCTTCACGCCGCCGGCTGAGCTCGTGCAGTGTCTGCGCCGCAAGCTCCTTGCCTGTGCCGCTCTCGCCGATGAGCAGCACTGTGGCGGAGGTCGGTGCAACCCGGCCAAGCTGGTCGTAAAGCACCTGCATTCGCGGCGAGCTCGCCGAGGATCTTGCCGAAGCGACCCGAGCTTGCGCAGCTCCTCGCGAAGCTCGCCGACCTCGTGTTGCAGGGCTGAAGTCTTCTTCACCCGCCGCAGGACGGCCTGCACCCGCTCGAGATCCGCGGGCTTCACCAGGTAATCGTTGGCGCCGGCGCGAAGCGCGGCCACAGCGCTGTCGACGGTGGCATGACCGGTGACGACGATGACTTCAGTGGCTTCGGGCTTCTCGAGCTCGCGCACGAGCTCGATGCCCTCGCCATCGGGGAGTCGCAGATCGGTCAGCAGTACGGCTGGATTCTGCCGGCCAAGCTCGATGCGGGCCTCGCGCAACGAATGCGCGCGGGCGACGGTGAAGCCCTCCATTCTCGCGACTTCCTGCAGCCAGTCCACGACGTCCGCATCGTCGTCGACTATCAGCGCATGTGCCATATCACCCCTCTGCGTCGGCTCGTGTCCGACATTAATGCTTGAAACCGCCCCAGGTGCCATGTCGCCGGCCAACGACACCAAACAGGAACAATAGCTGCTCTATGCCTATGCAGGGATCCTCTTGGCCGACGCAACAAGGCAGGTGTTATGGGAAGCTTAATAGGATTGATGGGGCTTCAGGCGCTCGCAGCGCTGGTGCTGGGCACCTTGCTCGAGCGGCGTCTACGCCTCGGGCGCTTCGGAAGGGTATCACGCCGAGAAGTGGGCGGTTGGCAAGACGAGGAGCTTGCCATCGGCCTGAGGCATCGCCAGGCCGGCATCCACTCCGAGGCCCAAGCCTCTCACTGAGGGGCCGCAGCCGGGCATTTTTTGCACCGGCTGTCAGAAATTACACGCTGGGGAGCCCCTCTTCCGGCAGGGCGTATTCGCTGCGGAGCATGCCGATCTTCTGGCTGCGGTCGAGCACGCGGCGAGAGTGGAGGCTGACCGTGCGACGAATCCGCTCCGGCAGGTAGCCGTTCAATGCCGTCTCATAGCGATTGAGACCCCTTGCCTGGACGCGCTCCCAAGCCTCGATGGCGACCCGATCCTCCTGACCTAGAAACGCCGTCCGGCAGGCCAACCATACCGTCTCCATATGGGCCTGCGCTGAAGCGGAAATAGCGGGATTTCCGCCGAGCAACAGCACGAGAGCCTGGAGCTCATCACCCTGCCGTCCCCACTCCTCGCTGCGATAGCGCAGCAGGCTGCGCAGGCCAGGGCTCTCCGTCGCGTCGCTACACGCCCCGCATACATCCTCAGCATCTCGGCATGCACGAATGAGACGGTTCAGGATTCTGATCGTCGCCTGGGTACGCATGGAACTCTCGGCTGATGAAAACTGCGTGGATTCGAGCACGATCCGTGCCCGCCGCGCCGCGGTGCCATTGGCACACGGGTTGCATGTTGTAGCTGCGTTTTGAAATTGGCACCGTGGCCAACCTGCAAAGCAAGGTTCGCGGCGGCGCTTCCCGGAGACCCCCCGTTTGGCGGGCTGTGGTGCGACCAGCCCGCTCTTTTTTTGCCTCCAGTAAATTCACACGCCGCTCGCGGCGATTCATCAAGCAGGGTTTTCACTCTCTATTCGAACGCGCAGAGCCGATGTGCACGGCACCCGGCTATTCGGGCGATCTCATCAATCCCTGCGTATGCGCGCGAGCTGTTCGAGCTCGTCGATAATCTTCAATTGCGCGCGACCGCTGCGCTCGATCCGCTCGGCAATCATGGCGAGATCCGGATCGGCGCCGTGCTTCAAGGCGAGGATGCGCGCCCACCCGAGGATTGCGTTGAGCGGCGATCGCAAATCGTGCGCCACGCAGGCAAGGCGGTCTTCGCGAGCGGGAACGGGGGAACCGGGTTCGCCGTCGTGAATTGATTCGATGTTCGTTGAAACTGGCATAGCCTTTGCTTTACTCCGCCCAGTGAGCCGATTGACGAGGAGCTAACGGATGTCGAACGCCATAATGGGTCTGCGCCTGAAGCAGCAACTCACCCTGACGCCGAGATTGCAACAATCGGTAAAGCTGTTACAACTCTCAGCGCTGGAATGCGTGCAAGAACTAAACCAGGCGATCTCTCTGAATCCGTTCCTCGAAGAGCCGCAGGAGGAGCCTGAGGCTGCGGCCGAGACTGTCAGCCAGGAAACGGCGCAGGACGATGACGGCGTCCAGCAGCCTCCGGAGCGCAGCGAACTCGACTTCTCCACCATCGGCAGCGGCTCGCACGCCGGTGGCGAGGACCTCCCGGACTGGACGGAATGGACCGCGTCTCCCGAGACACTCGGAAACTCGTTGCGCGAGCAGCTGTTGCTGCTCGGCCTCCCTGAGCGCGACTACATGCTGGCTCACCTGATCGTCGATGCGCTGGACGACGACGGCTTCCTGCGCCAGCCGCTCGAAGAGCTGCGGTCGATGATGCCCGGCGTGAGCCCGGACGAGCTCGAAACGGCGCTGCGGATCGTGCAGACCCTGGAGCCCGCCGGCATCGCGGCGCGCGACCTTGGCGAGTGCCTTTCACTGCAGCTCCAGGCGATGGACCGCGAGACCCCATCGCGGGATATGGCAATCGAACTCGTGCAAAACCATCTGGAGCTGATGGCGACGCGCGACCAGACCCGGCTGCAGCACGCCCTTCGATGCACCGACAGCGAATTGCGCGAGGCGATCGAGCTGATTCGCGAGCTCGACCCACGCCCCGGCTCGCAGGTCGCGACGTTCGAGCCGCGCGCAATCGTGCCGGATGTGGTCGTGCGCAAGGACAAAAAGCGCTGGGTGGTGAGCGTCAATCACGCCATCTACCCGCGCATCCGCGTCAACCAGCAGTACGCGGACTACTTCCGCCAGTCGAAGGGCGGAGAGACCTCTTCACTCGCGCAGCACCTGCAGGAAGCGCGCTGGCTGGTGCGAAACCTGGAGCAGCGGTTCCTCACCATCCAGCGGGTCGCGGAAGCGGTGGTTGCCCGCCAGAAGCATTTCTTCGAGTACGGCGACCTTGCGATGCGGCCACTCACGTTGCGCGAGATCGCCGATGAGCTCGGGCTGCACGAGTCCACCGTGTCGCGCGCGACCAGTCACAAGTACATGGCGACGCCGCGCGGCGTCATCGCATTCAAGCGCTTTTTCTCTCGGCAGCTTTCAACTACCAGCGGTGGGTCCTGCTCGGCGACGGCAATACGCGCGCTGCTGCGTGAATTCATTGCGGCGGAGGACCGGCGCAATCCGCTTTCGGATGTTCAGCTCACCGAGCTGCTGGCCGACAAGGGTGTGAAGGTTGCACGACGGACCGTGACCAAGTACCGCCGATCGATGCAACTGCCGGCCGTTGACATGCGGCGCGCCTGAGGCGAGTCCTGTCCCCTCCCCATTCGGGGAGGGGTTCTCTCAGGTGTTACCGGTCTATGGCCGGCTAGCGCATGTTCCCTTCGCTCACACCCTGGGCAAAGCGCCCACTCTCATCCGAGAAGATGATCTCGACACGGCGATTCTGCTGGCGGCCCGCGGAGGTATCGTTGCTGGCGACCGGGTAGCTTTCTCCCCGGCCGACGACTTCGACGCGAGCTGAAGTAACACCGCGGGTGGTCAACGCATCCGCCACGGAAGCCCCGCGGCGCCGTGATAGCTCTGCGTTGTACGCATCGTCGCCCCTGTTATCCGTGTGGCCCTCGATCATGATGCGCATCTCGGGGTTGCTCCTCATGAACTCCGCAAGGCGATCGAGCGCCAGGCCCGCGCCAGGCTTCAAGGTGGCCTGGCCGGTATCGAATAGCACGTCGCTCAGGGTCATGACCATTCCGCGTTTGGTCTGCTCAGCCTGCAGGGCAGCGAGTTGCCGTGCGATGGTCTCCGCGTCGGCACGAGCGGCGGTCGCCTCCTGCCGCGCGGCATTTGCGGCATCCGCTTGCAGCGCTGCATCAGCGCGCGCCGCAGAGGCCTGCTGTTTTGCCATCTCCGCTTCGCGGGTCCGCGCTTCGAGCAACACCCGGTTGCGCTCCGCCTCGCCCTGCGCCACGCGATCGCGGGCCTGCGCTTCAGAAATGCGCGCCTGCCCGATCTCGGCATGGCGTTGTGCCAGATAGGCGAAGTGCGTCACCTCTTCCTGGGGGCCGTTCTTGGCCGCGATGGCATCCGCCTGCTGCAGCTCGGAGCGCGCCGATTGCAGCTCCTCGCTTGCCCTCTGGGCCGCAAGCGGATCCTGCGAGAGCGTCTGAACTTGCGCGCGCGCCTGCTCGAGCTGGTCATTGCGCGAGGGCGCTGACGCACAAGCTGCAAGAACCGCGGCGACTGCGATCGGGACTAATGAGACTTTCTTCACGACGTGCTCCTCAAAAGATACGCGCTCAGCGCGAGGTGGCGTCCGGCGCCGTGGGTGTAGTGGTAGTGCGGTCCGCTTCCTGTTGCAGGGTATTGGTACCCCTGCTGACTTCCTCGGCGGCGCGCTGCGCCTGGCCGCTCGCGGTGCGGGCATTGGCGAGCTCGGCATCGACAGACGCTTGTTGCGCCAGTCGTTTCGCCTTGTCTTCCTTGCCATCTTCGACAGCTTTATTGGCCGCGCTCAGGTGGTCGCGGGCCTGCTGCAACTCAGCCGATGCGTACTGCTGCGCGCCCGCCTTTTCGGCCTGACTGATGAGCGTCGCGGCGCGAGTCATGTCTTCAGTGGGCCGCTCGGCCTCACTGGCGCAACCCGTCAAAAAAAGCGCGGGACATGCCGCGATCAGGAATCCGTGCACGGGTCTCATGAGCTCGCTCCTAAGGTGAACAGTTTCAGATGGCAGGCTCACAGCAAGATGCGAGCCCGGCGCAACGCGTAGGACACGTCTGACACGAGCTTAGGAAGCGGCTGCGCTCACGCTGCGCGCGCACCGACTTTGCGTGCATCACGGCCGGGTTAATTTGTCGGCCACTTGCAAAGCTTGAACAACGGAGACGGAACATGATGATGGTGACCGACGAGATGGTGTCTCTGGTTCCGCAGATGCATAGCTTCGCGCGGTCACTTTGCCGCGACGGCACGCGCGCGGAAGATCTCGTTCAGGAGGCGCTGGCGCGCGCTCTGCGCAATATCGAGCGCTTCACTCCGGGCACGAATCTGAAAGCATGGCTCTTTACCATCGTGCGCAACGAGCATTACTCGCAGCTGCGCCGCCGTAAGTTCGAGGCCACCGGCGTCGATACCGATTTGCTGCCCGAACCGAGCGTCGGCCCCGATCATGACGGTGAGCTCGAGCTGCGGGATCTGAACCGCGCGCTGGCAGAACTGTCCCCAGGGCAGCGCAACGCGCTGATGCTGGTCAGTGCGAATGGCTTTTCCTACGAGGAGGCGGCGTCCATCTGCGGCTGCGCGGTTGGCACCATCAAGAGCCGCGTGGCACGGGCGCGGGACACATTGATGAGCCTGCTCGACGGCGGCCAGCGGCCGCAGAGCATCAGCCCGTACTCTGGAGGCCTTGCGCTATCCCACTGATGCTTGCAAGCAGCGCAGCGAAGAGATCACGATCTTCGCGCTGGCTGGCGCGCCAGCGGCGCAACAGGTCGACCTGCATCAGATTCATGGGATCCACGTAGGGGTTGCGTAGTTGCAGCGCCCGCTGCAAGGTGGGCTCCGTGTCGAGCAGGGACTCGCCGCCTTTGATCTCCAGCAATTGCTCGCGCGCCAAAGAGTGCTCCCGCCGGATCTCCTTGCAGAAGTGCCGCAGCGGCTCGGGCACCAGCGTGCCGTAGGCAGCCGCTATCTCGAGGTCGGCACGCGCCAGCATGGCTTCGACATCATCGAGTACATTGCGCATGAAGAACCAGTCCGCATAGGCCCGGCGGACCAACGCAACTCCATGGCGCTGAATCGCGGCCTGCAGCCCGCTGCCCGCGCCATACCAGCCTGGCAGCATGTGCCTTGTCTGCGTCCACGCGAAAACCCACGGTACCGGGCGCAGTGACTCCACGCTTTCCACGGTGCCGCGATAAACGGGGCGCGAACCGATCTGCATCCGCTCGATGACGTCGATCGGTGTCACGGCACGAAAGTAGGCGTAGAACTCCGCGCCGCCTTGTACGAGCGAGCGATACGTTTCGCGGCTGGCATCCGCCATGGTGCGCGCGCATTCAACGTGCTCGCTCGCGACAGCCGTGGCTGGGCTCGCCGGCGCCGCCGTCCGGATCGAAAGCGCGTTGAAGGCGCGTTCGAGGGTTCGCATTGCGATAGGGCGCAGCCCATAGCTCTGTTGCAGCGCCTCGCCTTGTTCCGTGAGTCGCAGAATGCCGTTCAGGGCCTGCTCCGGCGCGGCGTTCACCAGCTCATCGATTCGACCTCCGCCGCGCGCAATGCTGCCGCCGCGCGCGTAACAGATGATGTGTCTTACGCCCGCTTCTCCCAGCCGTTCAGCCAGCGTGCGCTGCGCTTCGTAGGTTGCGAAGCGCGATGCGCACAATCCGCCATCCTTGTTGCTGTCGGAATAGCCAATCAACACACACTGCCTGCGGCCGCGGGCATCCAGGTGCCGCCGATAGACCGGCTCCGCCAGCAACGTGCGCATGGTGTCCCCGCACGCATCGAGGGTGACGATCGAGTCAAACAGCGGCGCGAAATCGAGCGCGATTTCCCCTGTGCGCTTGTCGTAGGCCTCGGCCCAACGAGCCAGCAATAGCGCGGCGAGCATGTCGTCGGCGCCTTCTGCGCCGCTGATCACGAAGTAGCCCACCGCACTGGGCCCATACCTGTGCCGGCCTTGCATCACGGCCTCGAACACGGCCAACGTGCGCCTTGCAAGCGCGTCGAGCTCGCCCCTCGGCCCTGCGTCGCGCTCAATGGCGTCAGCCAACAGCTGGCGCCTTTCGTCGCGCGAGCGCTCCAGCCAGCGCGGGTCATCCAGCCCGCGCGCAAGAACTTCGTGATGGACGCTCGAGTGCTGACGCACATCGAGCGAAGCGACGTGAAAACCGAAGGTGTCGATCTTGCGCAGCAGGCGTCGCACGGCAAAATGCCCAGCGCCCAATCCCTTGTTGGAGCGTAGGCTCTCGGCGATGAGTTGCACGTCGGCGCGGAATTGCTGAGGAACCTGGTAGCCGTTCGGGCGGCCGTCGTACGTATGCCGCAGGCGCATCCCGATCTGCGCAAGGAACACGCGATAAGGCATGCGGTCATGGCGCGCGGGCGTGATCGTGCGCGCGCCCGGCAGCAGGGTCATGTACTCATCGATGCGCTTGGTGAGCGCGGGTAGCACACCAATGCGGCTGGCGCTCTGCGAAAGGTGCTCCGCGAGGTTCTGGCACTCGCCGAAATAGGAATTGACGATCACCTGCTGCTGGCGGGCAAGCGTCTCCCGTATCGACTTGGCGTGCACGTCCGGATGGCCGTCCATGTCACCGCCCACCCAGGTACCGAAATGCAGCACCGAGGGCAGATCGAGCGTATCGGCCGCAACTCCGTACACTTTCTCCAGCGCCTGCGCGATCTCATCGTAGAAAGCCGGTATGACCCGGTAGAGAATCTCTGTGAGATAAAAGAGGACATGCTCGCGCTCGTCCGAAACCGTGAGCTTCTCGCGTGGATGGTCCTCAGTCTGCCAGCCGGCGGTGAGCTCGGTGCGGATCGCCCCCCAAAGGCTGCGCTTTTCATTGGGCGTCAGCGTCGGATCCAGCCGGCCGACCAGGAGTCGCGCCAGATGCTGGTGCTTGCGCAGGATCGTGCGTCGCGTGGATTCAGTGGGATGGGCTGTGAACACCGGCTCGATGCTGAGCCGGCCGATCAGAGTCAGAACGTCCTGCAGCGACAGGCCCTGCTTCTCGAGTGCGGCGATCGCCGCCTCGACTCCTCCCGGCTGGGGTCGCTCGCTGTCGGCCAGGAGATACTCGCGCCGCCTGCGGATTCGGTGCACTTTCTCGGCAAGGTTCACGACCTGAAACCAGGTCGAGAAAGCTCTCACCAGATCGCGGGCCAGCGTGGGCGGACGGCCCAGAACGCGCGCGGCCAGCTCCGCGCCCGCCTTGTTGTCGCCCTCGCGGCGGCCGATCGCGAACACGCGATCCTGCTCGACGGTATCGATGAGCTCTGCGCCGCCCTGCTCGCGCAGGATCTCGCCGACGATGGCGCCGAGCGCGTGCACATCCTCGCGCAACGCTTCGTGTTGCGGAGGGAAATGGATCTGGCTGCGGATCACGGCGCGCGGATTCTACTTCCAGGTATTGGCGTGCTCGGCAAAATTCGGCCGCTGTGGCCGCACGACGCAGAAACGCTGGCCGGTGGGCGCTTCCATGACCCACCAGGTGTGGACCTGCTGAACGCGTTTCGCGCCGAGCGTCTCGAGCCGCTGCACCTCCGCCTCGATGTCGTCGGACTCGATGTCGAGATGCACGCGGCTTGCGTGAGAGACCTTCTGCACCTCGATGTGCATGCCCGTCCGCCCCGTATCGAGCTTACGGTACAGTTCTTCCGCCGGATTCGTGTCCGGGCGGATATCGAGCCCGAGCGCACCGCTCCAGAATCGGGCGGCGGCCTCGAGGTCCGGCGTCTGGCAATCGATGATGAATCCGGCGAGGCAGCTCTTGTGCATGGTTGGGCTCCGCGGGTGCGCGAACTGGGCGGCGATTGTAGCCCTGCGACGCCGCGACCGGGCAATCAGCTGCGGCTTCAGCCTGCCAGCATCACCGCTTCGGCGTGCTCCAGTGCCTGCGGCTGGCCATAGATCACCACGATGTCGCCTTCGCGAAAGCGGGTGTCCGCCGCAGGCTCCCGACCGAGAATGCCCTGGCGACGGATGCCAGTGAACGAGACTTCCGCGCCGCGCGTGCGCACCTCTTCCAGCGTGCGACCCACCGCCCAGGCGCCGGGTGGGATCACCACCGAGCGCAATTCCTCGCCGTCGTTCGGCACTTGCTCAATCGGGGTCTCCCAGTCGCGGGTGATCACGTTTCGCAGCACTTCATAACGCCCCGTGCGGATCTCGCTGATGACGCTTATCACGTGCAGACTCGGCACCTTCAGGAGCAGGAGCACTTGCGAGACCAGCGTCAGGCTCGCCTCGAACGTTTCGGGCACGACGTCGGTCGCTCCCGCTTCCTTGAGTTCCATCAGTCGCGCATCGTCCTGGGTGCGCACCAGCACCGGGACCTCCGGACGAATGCGCCGCACGGAATGCAGAATATCGATCGCGGTGGCGGGGTTCGAGAAGCTGATGACCACGGCAGTTGCTCGCCGCAGGCCTGCCACCAGCAGCAACTCTTCATCGGAGGAATCTCCGAAGATGACCGGATCGCCCGCCTGCCGCGCGGCGCGGATGCGCGCCGGATCGAGATCGAGCCCGATGAACTCGAATCCCTGCGCCTCCAGCACGCGCGCAATGTTCTGCCCGACGCGGCCGAAGCCGCACAGGATCACGTGATCGCGCTGCGGCAATGCCGGTGGTCACGGCCTCTTCCAGCGGGGTCGCCAGCTTCGGTGGACCTTTCTCCCGCAACAGGAACCGCGCGACATTGCGGTTGTTGCTGATGACGAACGGGCTCAGAACCATGGACAGCACGATCGCCACCAGCAGCGGCTGCACGACCTGCGGCGCGATGACTTCGCCCTGCAGCACGAGCGTGAGGATGGCGATGCCGAACTCACCGCCGATCGAGATGACGATCCCGGTACGCACGGCCTTGAACGGCGTACTCACGAACATGCGGGTGACCAGCGATGCAACGCCCGCCTTGATGGCGACCAGGCCGATGAGCAGCGCGGAGATCAGCGCGAATTCGTTGATCAGCAGGTGCACGTCGAGCAGCATGCCCACCGTGATGAAGAACAGGCCGAGCAGGATGTCGCGGAACGGCCGGATCACGGTTTCGATCTGGTGACGGTATTCGGTCTCGGCGAACATCATTCCGGAGAGGAATCCGCCGAGCGCCAGCGACAGGCCCGCCCTGTGCGAGGTCCACGCCGAAGCGAGCACGACCAGGAGAACGGCCATGGTGAACAGCTCTCGCAGCCGGCTGTTCGCGATCTCGTTGAACAGCGGACGCAGCAGCCAGCGCCCGGCGGCCAGCACGACGATGACTGCGAATGCGCCGCCCGCCACTGCGATGGCTGTCGACACCAGCGAGAACTGCTCACCGCCGCGCGCGAGCGCCGAGGCGAGCGCCAGAAAGGGCACGAAAGCGATGTCCTGGAACAGCAGCATGCTGAACGACAGCCGGCCGTGAGTGCGATTGAGCTCTCCGCTGTCGGTCAGCTGATGCATGATGATCGCGGTGGAGCTCATCGAAAGCGCGCCGCCGAGCACGACCGCCATCAGCCACGGCACTCCGAAGGCGCGTGCGATGCAGGCGAAGACCGCGGTGGTCGCAATCACCTGAGCCGCTCCCAGCCCGAACACCTCGCGCTTCATCGCAAGCATGCGCGGCAGGGAGAATTCCAGCCCCAGAGTGAAGAGCAGGAATACGACGCCGAGCTCGGCGAGCAACCGGGTGGTGGTGGAGTCCGACACCAGCGCAACCGCGTGCGGCCCAAGGCCCATGCCGACGACGATATACCCGAGGATGGCGGGAAGCCCGAGCCGCCGGGCCACGGTCACGACGAGCACCGCGCCCGCGAGCAGGATCATGACTTCTGTGAGTGGCTCTGCTGCGGTCATCGGGCGGAGAATGACTTCGCCGCAAGGCAAGCGCAAGCGACGGCGGGGCCCGTCAGGTCGTCATCAGCACCGTGGTGTCGTAGCTTTCGAAGCCTTGCACGGCGCGTCGATAGGCGTTGAACACGAGGCGCTCGGACATTCTTGTCCGCACGCGGCGAAAGCAGCATGCGCAGCACGATGTCATCCGCCGGCCGCGCCGCATCCTCGGCGAGGAGTTGCTCGATGAGCCGCGTGAGGCGGTGCACCAGCTCGTTGACGAAGCGCAGGTGAGCCGTGTCGTGCACCTGCTCGGTGCCCGGGCCGTAGCGTGCCGCGGGCCTCCTCGGCGAGCTCGTGCAGGAAGGAGTTGAGCAGCCGCGCCTTGTCGAGCTGGCGCAGCTCCGAGAAGTACTCGATCTCCGACTGCAGGTTCATGGCCGGGCCACGCCCTACGCCGGGAAGAAGTCGATCGGTTTCGTCGTCGTGACGGTTTCCACGTCCCTGGCTTCGAAGCGGAACATGCGCACGCGCGCGATGATCTTGGCTTCGAGCTCCGCATCGTTGAGCTCGCTCGAGACCACGCGGCACATCGTCACCTGGCCCGAGGGCGCGACCGTGAATTCCAGAACCATCTTGCCCTGCAGCTGCGGCTGCTCGCGCAGCGCGCGGCTGTAGAGCGCGTAGATCGCGCCCTTGTTGCGGTCGAAGACCAGCTCGATCTCTTCGCGGCTGCGCGCGGCCTTGCCGCTCGCGCCGCTACGCGTCGGGCCGCGATCGCCGCGCGCGATGTTCGAAGTGACGGCGGTGGTCGAATGGCCGGTGAGAGAGCCCGCCCCGGTGCCGAACCCCCGGCTCGAATTCGCGGTGGTGATGCCGCCGCTCGCTCGCCCTGCCTTCGACGAGATCAGTGATCGCTCGGCATGCGAATCGGCGCCGACGGCGCCCGTCAGATTCTTTGTTTGCCAGCGGCGTGAGGTCCATCTCCTCGCGCAGGTCGGCGAGCTCGTCCTGGAACTGCTCGATCGTCGCCTGCGCCCGTTCGCGCGCCTTCTGCGTGCGATCCACCGGCGGCTTGATGGCGGCCACTTTCTTTTCCGGCTCGATCTTGGGTTTCTCCTCGACGGGCGGCGGGGGCGGTGGCGGTTTCACCTGGTTCTCGATCATCACCCGTGCCAGCCGCGGCGGCACGGCTCCTCGGTGGCGAGGTCGCGCTTGGGCCTTGGCAGCAGCGGGAAGAGGATGCCCAGCACCAGCAGCACGATGAGCCCGACTCGCAGGATCTTGCGGAAGCGCTGGGATGCCTCGGGGTCGCCCTCCCACGCGAGATCGTAGGTGCGATAGTAACGGCGCCAGCAGCATGCTTTGCGCGTTCAAGCCGGTCTCGACCCGCCGGCCGGCACGGGCTTCTCCTTCTGGATGACGGCCAGCGAAATGCGGCCGTAGTCCGCATCGGTGCAGGTCGCCATCACCTTTTTCAGCACGTCGTACGGCAGTGACTTGTCGCCGAGCACGGTGATCTCGCGGCTCGCGAGGTCGCGCTACGCGATATCGCCCGCGAGCATGGGACGCTTCAGCGCATCGCGCAGCGGCCCGATGATGGTGCCTTGGTGGCGCGTGATCTCGGCCACGCTCGCGATACGCTCGCCCTGCACGAACAGGTCGTCGCGCGTGATCATCGACCACCACTGACTTGCGCGGCGTCACCTCGGCGATCGACTGCGGCACCTCGATGCCCTTGGTGTTCTGGATGACCTCGACCTCGGTCGAATAGACGAGCAGGAACGCGACCATCACCGACAGGATGTCGATCAACGGGATGAGATTCAGCTCGGCTTCGGCGCGGTGCCGCGAGTGATGCTCCGCCATGCGGCGGGCGCGATTCGACATGCTCATGTGGCGGCCCCTTCGGGAACGGGCGCATCGCCGATCGAGATGTCGGGGAAAAGCTCCGCCTGGATGGTGCGCGCGTCCTCCTTGTGCTCGAAGGCGCGCACCCGATCCATCACCTGCACCAGGATGTCGTAGGGCGTATCTTTTTCGAGCAGGATGGTGGCGTCCATCTTCTCCGGGAATCGTTCCTTGACCCGCTTCAGATAGGCGGTCAGGCCTTCATAGTCGTAGCCCTGCGCGCAGGTTCGGCAATGTCGCGAGCGGCCCGCTGTTACGGTCGGCCACCTGGATCAGGTCCTTGCGCACCATGACCTCGAGCTGCAGGCCCGGCGGCGGCTCGCGGAATTCCGCCTGCTGCAGCGGCAGGTTGAGCTCGAGGATGGTGGTGCGGGAGAACACCGCCGTCATGAGCAGGAAGGTCACGAGCACCGTGAAGATGTCGATCATCGGCACGAGCAGCAGCTCGGCCGGCTTGCGCTTGTGACGCGCAAGCTTCTTGGTGGCGTAGGACCGCCGCATGCGCTCTCGCCTGGCGCCGGATTAAGCCGGCCGGCCGGCTGCGGAGTGCCGTCCTGGCGACGCTCGGTGATGGCGTTCAGGAACTTCACCGAGGCCATCTCCAGGCTGTCGATGATCTCCGTGGTCTTGGTCTGCAGGAAGGCGTGGATGAACAGGATCGGCACCGCCGTCATGAGGCCGAAGGCCGTGCAGTTCATCGCCACCGAGATGCTCGCCGACAGCAGGTTGGCCTTCTCGGCCGGGTTCACCGTCGCGACCGCGGAGAAGGCCGCGATGAGTCCGATCACGGTGCCCAGCAGGCCGAGCAGCGTCGCAAGGTTGGCGAACGTCGCCAGGTAGTGCGTGCGCTTCTCGAGGCGCGGCACCACTTCCATCAGGCTCTCTTCCATCGCCTTCTCGATGTCGTCGCGGCGGCGCGCCGACTGGATGCGCGCGAGGCCGTAGTTGAGGATCTGCCCGATGGCCGAATCCGACTTCGAGGTGATGTTGACCACCTGCTTGAAGTTGCCCGTCGCCAGCAGCGGCACGATCTCGTTCCAGAGGCTGCGATTTCTCACCGCCATCCGGGTCAGGTAGATGTAGCGCTCGATGGCGATCGCCAGGCCCACCACGAGCACGATGGCGATCGGGTACATGAATTCCCCACCGCCCTGAAAAAATCGAACGATTGTGTTCCAGAGGTCCATCGACTTCTCCCGCTCAAACAAGCCTGCGAAAACTGAATGACATATGCCCAAAAAGCTGCGATCTGGCTCTCACTCCGGAGCGGCCGCGCCTGCGCCGGCGGCATTTGCGGCTGCAAGGCGCGGTAGTACCGGTTCTCGCGCCGGAATACGTCGCGGTCCACCGGCTGGAGCACCTCATCGAGCAGGCTGTTGACAGGCTTGCCGACGAGATCGCCGAGGTCCGAGCGCTTCCAGGGAACGATATACAGGACTTTGGGCAACTCGCGGTTACCGGTGATCTGAGTGGTGTCCAGCTCGAGGCGGTCGAGGACACGGCCTTTGCCTGCGGCAGGCGTCGCTGCCGCAGCCGGTTTGCCCACGGGATGCCGGCGGCACATCAGGCGAGCGCGCAGGTGCGACGGGCGCCGACGTGTTCACGGCCGGCTCCAGCTCATCGGCGGCGCGGCGTCTTCGGCGTTGCGGCGGCGAGCGGCTGGCTGCCGGCTGATCCTGCGCCATGCGCGCCAACTGCAGCCGCCACGAGCAACGTCGGTACAGAACCTTGGACGAGGCGCGATTGAGAATGCATGTTCATGCTCCTGTGCCCGGCGATTGCGGCGCCGGACGCGCGATCGGGGGGCGGCTCGCATCGGCGGGCGCCGCTTCCTCAGCCTGTTCGCGGTTGCGGCGCGGGCGGGGCTGACCTTGCCGGTGCGCTGGCGCAGCTCGGCGATCCAGCCGCTCACGGGCTTGTCCTCGCCCGTAGAGCTCTTTGTAGCGCTCGAGCTCGGTGAGCGCGCGTTCCGGATCGCCCATGTACAGATCGAGAAGCACTCCGTAGTTGCGATGCGCGGGCGCGAAATTGGCATCCGCGGCGAGCGCATGCTCGTACGCATCGCGCGGCCTCCTTGAACCGCCCACGCATGCGACGGGTCACGCCGAGCTCGTTCCAGGCGATTGCGCTCGCCCCATTGCGCGCCGTTGCGGTTTCGAGCGCCGCCTCCGCCTGGTCGAGCTTGCCCGACTTGCGGTACAGGAGCCCCAGGTTCACGTGAGGCGCGGCGAGCTGCGGGTAGGCTTCGGCCAGCTGTTTAAGTTCGAGCTCGGCTTCCGTGACATTACCGGCGCGCATGAAATTCAGCGCTCGGTCGAAATCCGCAGCGGCGCGTGGCGGGACATCGACGGGTTGCGCGACGGCTGCCGCCGGCGCATCGAGCGGGGTGGTCGTCGCCTCGGCCGACGACGCCTTCGCATCGCCGCCAGCCACGGTTTCCACCGGAACAGACGCCTGGGTGGCAGGCGCCGTGGGCGTACTGCCGCATGCCGCGAGGCCGACGGCCGCAACCGCCCAGCAGAGCGCGCGAAACACGTCAGTTGATGGTAGTCGCGACATCCTGCATCAACTCCGTCTTGCCATAGCGTCCGGGCTTCAACTCCGCGAGGGCCTGGAAACTCTTGCGCACCGACTCGTCGTATACCCCATCGTTGGCGCGCGCCGCATTCAGTTCGTGAATCTGGATCGCCTGTTCTTCGAACGGGAACACCTGCTCCTCGAGCAGCAGGTCGTACTGCTCGAGCGCATCCGCCGACAACTTCTTCGGCCGCTCCGACGTCATAAGGTCGTGCGCGAGTGTGCGATACAGCTCGGCCATCTCGTACGTAGCCGCCGTCGTAACCTCTGCCACCTGGTATGCCGCTGCAAGCTTGTACGCATCCATGGCCGCATCGAGCGCCTTGCGCTTGGCCACCAGGCTCTTCTTCAAGGGTGCCGTGAGGCGCACTCCACGGAAAGCATCGCGCGTTGGCTGCGCAAGCACGAGCTGTGCCCGCGCGGCAAGGTAACGTGTGCGGTCGGTGCGCGCGGCTCCTGCCTGCGCATCGCTCTTCACGATCTCGCGATACCAGTACGTCTGTCGCGACACGTCGCCGCTCTTGCCGGCGAAATCGGCCAGGCGCTGGCGCGCCTCGATGGCATCGGCGAGAGGCGTGGGGTTGGTCGCGACGAATTTCTCGAGCATCGCGACGGCCTTCGGCAGTGTTGTTGGCCTTGACGTACAGATCCGCGGATTGCAGCAGCGCCTCGCGCTGTACGTCTGGCTTCTCGGCGGGATCGGCGGCGATGCGCTCGAACTCCACCGCGGCCTGGACCCGCATTGCCGGTTTCCGCATAAGCGACGGCCAGCTTGCGCGTCACGTCCGGAGCCAGCTCGTGCTTGGGATTCTCGCGGCGGAAGGCCTCGAGCACCTCGATGGCGCGATCCCACTGCTTGAGGATGATCAGCTGGGCCGCCGCGTCGTATTGCGCCGTGGAGCGGATCTTCGAATCCGGCGCGACTCGCGCCACGCGCAGGAAATCCTCGACCGCGCCGGCACCGTCGCCGCTCTTCTGCTTGGCCTCGCCCTGCTTGTACACCGAGGCCGCGAGCCGTTCGGTCAGATCCACGCGCAGCTTCTCGTCGGATCCGCGCGCGCTCGCGCGCTTCGGCGAATGCCGTTTCGGCCTTGTCGTAGGCGCCGAGGTCGAAGTACGACTGCGCCACGATGGTCCATGCAATGCGCTGCTTCGCCTCATCCACTGGAGGCTGGCGCGCGAGGATCATCTGCGCGACCTCGATCGCGCGCGGCAGGTCCTTCGACGGCGAAGATTTCCTCGGCGGCGCGCGTAAGCACGCCCGCGCTGTCCGGATGCTCAGGGAACGCCTTGCGCAAAGCGCAGGCTGGAGTCCGTGGAGCTTGGCATGCCAGTTCGGCCTTGGCCGGTGCCGGTGAGACCGCTCTTCCGCCTTTTGATAAGCCGCGAGCGCCGCGTAGGCCGCTGCCGCGGATTTCGCGTTCGGCGGATACGCATACGCGGTGCGCTCGTACTCCGTGGCGGCGTCGCCGTACTGACCGCTCTCGAACAACGTCTCGGCCAGCAGGTAGTTCGTGGCAGCGGAATCCGGATCGTCGGGGAAGGACTGCAGGTAGTCGCGATACCAGCGCGCGGCTTCCTGGTAGTCCTCGGTACGCTTGGACTTCTGCGCCGTCGCGTGAAAGTGAGTCGCGACGTCCTTCAGGTTGGTCTTGAGCTCCTGCACCACCTGCGGATACTGCGCTCGCTCCCTGCCCTGTCCAGAACGGCGCGCCGAAATTGTAGTGCTCGACGTACTCGTGCTTGCCCTCGAGCACGAGCTCACTGAAGCCGCCCTTGCGATAGGCCTCGATCGCCTGCATCGCCAGATTCGGCGCGTGCTCGTTGTTGGGATCGCGCGCGACGTAGGCGCGATAGGTGCTCGCGGCGTCCTGATAACGCTGCTTCTCGACGTAGAGGTCGCCAAGCCCCGAGTAGAGAAGATAGCGAATACGCCTTGTCGCCCTGCTTGGCGTTGAAGGAATTCGAGCGATTGCGCGCCTTCGAGGTACGAGAATGTGATGCTCATCACACGCAGCGTGTCCTCGACCAGCTCGCGATCGGCGCGCTTGAGACTCTCGGGCTTCGCGGTCGAGCCCTTGGCCGCCGGCCAGCTTCTGATCGAGCACGCCGGCGAAGGATGGCAGGCTCTCCTCGCTCAGCGGACTGCTTGAACAGCGACCAGCCGTGCTTGTAGAGACTCTGCTCGTAGAACGGCACGCCGGGCCCCTGCGATGATGACGGTGGCATAGGCGGCCTGCGCATCGGCGTAGCGCTTGGCGGAGAACAGCAGCTCGCCGCGGCGGAACTGCACTTCATCCAGCTGCGGCGTACGCGGATACTTCTGCACCACCCGATCGAGCGTCTCGAGCGCCTTCTCGGGCTGCCCGGTGGTCTCGTAGGCGCGCGCCAGCTGGTAGAGCACCTGGTCGTTGCGCGGGTAATTCGGATACGCCTGCAGCAGCGTCGAGTACAGCTTGATGGCCTCGCCGCCCTGCAGGTCGATCTGCGTGACCTCGCTCTCCATGCGTTCGAGCTTCGCCCGCCTCGAGGTTGAGATCGCCGAGACGACGCATGGCCTCGGCGCGCAGCTGCGGATCGGTCTTCTGCAGCTCGAGGAAGCGGCGATAGTTTTCCATGGCCTTGGCGCTGCTCGCCGAGACTTGGCGAGTCGGTGCGCACCTCGACCGGGCGTCGATTCGAGATCCTTGATGGTCTGCTCTTGCTTGGGCGCGGCTGCGCGAGCGGCAGCAGAGCGAGCGCAGCAATGCTACGCGCAACGATTGCTCAGGCTTCGGCTCCGCTTCAGGCGGCGTTTCGCTCCGGCGGCTGCGGCTCCGGTGCCGGCTGCTCGGCTCCGGCTTCGGCGCGGCACCGGGCTGCGCTTGCCCCAGTGGCGGCCGGCGGATTGGCCGCGCGGTCGTACATCGACGCGAGCGCGAAGCGCGCCTGCACCTGGTAGGTCGCAGAGCCGATCCTTCTGCGCCTGCAGCTCGGCAACGGCGAGTTCCGCGAGGTAGCCGTTCTGCTTCTTGTGGGAGCTGGCGAGCCGCAGCTGCAGCGCATCGATGCGCTGCGCGCAGTGCCGCGATGCGCGCGGCGAACTCGCCCGTGTCCGTCGGCACGCTCTTGCGCGCCTTCTCCACCCGCACCCAGCGGTTCTGCGCCTCGTGCAACGCGAGATCGAGATCCTTGATGGTGCGGCGCTGCTGCCACATGCGCGCCTTGAAGGCATCGTTCAGCCGGAAATAGAGCACGCCCTTGACCAGCCGCAGCCGCTCGCGCAACGCGGCGGTCTCTTCGTCGGCCGGCGCACGGCCAGCGCGGCCTCGAGCCGCTGGATCCTGCGCCCACTGCTCGCGCTCGTCGGGTGAGCCCAGCGCCGCCACGTCCCCGCTGCGACTCGACCGCATTGAGGCGGCCTTCCAGCTCGTCGCGCGTGCGCTGCAGGCGCTCCGCGGATCCGCTCGCGAGCAGCGCGTCGGCGCGCGGCAAGCGCTCCGCGTAGGCGCGCTCGCGCGTGTCGATCATGTCTTCGAACGCCGTCGATGCTGTCGCCCCAGCGGGTCGAGCGTATCGCCCATGAAGGACAGGTCGCGGTAATTCTTCAGGCCTTCCTGGAAGTCGTGACCGGCGAGCACGGTGTAGAGATAGCGTGACTCGGGCGCATCCGGCAGCGTCTTCAGCTGCCAGAACCAGCCGTACTGCGCGTCCTTCTCGCTCGCGATAGCATGGCGTCGAGCATGTTGCCGCTGCGGATGCGCGCCGATCGCGTCGTCGAGGCGCACGTTCTCCGCATCGAAGGCGGTCACGGCGCTCTCGTAGAATTCGGCCGACTGAGCGCTCGCGTTCAGCTTGCCGAAGGCATACGGCACGGACAGATAGGACTCCTGCACGGCCGCATCGAGCAGGTTGCGCTCGCGCAGCTCCATCCAGGGCGCGAGCGCCTTCTGATAGTCGCCGAGCGCCGCGTCCGCCCAGCCGGTGCCGAGCAGTGCCTTGTTCGAATAGGGCCCGTTGAGCCGCACGCGCTCGAGCGCCGGCCGCGCGTTCTGCGGCTGCTGCGCCTGCAGGTACGCGAAGCCCAGCGCGAGGTTGGCGCGGTCCTTGCAGCGCCAGCAGCTCCGGGCGCGTCGTCTCGAGCGTGCCCACCTGTGTCAAAAACGGATCGGCCTCCGCCAGCTGTCTTCGCGCACCAGCGCGACACCGAGATTGAAGTGCGCGTAGGCCATCCAGTCGGCGGGCCCTTCCAGTCGCGCAGCAGCTGCACGGCTTCGTCGAAGCGGCCCTGGCGCATCAGGACGTTGGCGAACAGGTGCTGCTTCTCGGCCTCGAGCGCCGGTGCAGCTGCCCCTGAACCTGGCGCAGCGCGTGTTCGGCCCGATCGAGATAGCCGCGCGCGTACCAGACCTTGCCGAGATAGAACCAGGCGCGGTTGCGCACGCCCGGCGGAATGTCCGGCGTCAGCAGCGACTCGAAGCGCTGCGCCCGCCTCGTTGTGCAGACCGAGCGACAGGTACAGGCCGCCGAGCAGCAGCTGCGATTCCGCCTGGTGGTTCGGCGAGCAGCTGCCAGTGCTCGTAGGCGTTGAGGCGCGTGATCGCCTCGAAGTCCTGCTCCTGATAGAGGTAGAAGAGCACGTCGCCGTAGTGCAGGTCGCGGATGCGCGTGGCGGGCAGCTTCTCCGGATCCTTGCGCTCGGCCGCGGCATGGCGGGCCCGAGCGCGAGCGCCGCGAGCACGGCAAGCCACAACGATGAGCGCAGGAATCGCATCGCGCCGCGCGACTATTCCCAGTCCTTGATCTCGAACTCCGGCTGCTGCTTGCGCTGCCGGTCGTTGATCTTGAGCTCGAGATACTTGGCGCCGATGCCCTTCTCGAATTTCAGCGTCGCACCGCGCTGGTAGTCGCGCTCGTTGCGGACCCTTGCCGCTGAAGAGCGCGACCAGCTCGTGCTCGCCCACCTTCAGGTTGCCGAGATACACGCGATGCACGCCGCCCTTGAGCAGGGCCTCGGCCTCGCGCGGCGTGTACAGATAGTTGGCGACCTCCTTCTGGTCGATCTTGAGCGTGACCGAGTCGAGCGCGAAGAAATCGCCGACGTCCATGGAGACGAACACGGCCACCTGGGTGTTGGCGGGGAAGAGCAGTTCCTCTTCCAGCACGAACAGGTCGCGGTTGAGGTCGACCACGTCCTTCTTGAGATCCTGGACTTCCTGGTCGAGGCCGCGCGTGTCGGCGGCCGCCGGTGCGGGTCGCCTCAGGCGCTGGCGCTCGGCGGCCGGTGCGGCTGCGGGCCGGCGCTTCGGTGGCGGGCGCAGGTCTCGGTCTGCTGCGGAAGCGCGGGCATCGCCGCATCAGCAGCGCAACCGCGAGCGCCAGAAGGCGCGACACGGCGCGCGAGCGAGGATATGGGGCAGCATAAATCTCCGATCACTCATTCAGCAGTTCGCGCAGCTCATCGAGGTAGAGCGCGTCGCTCTTCGCGCTGTAGTCCCGATGCACGTAGCGCACGTTGCCGCTGCGGTCGATCAGCACCGTCATCGGCAGATTGTCCACCTGGTAGGCCCGCGCCGACTCCCTTGCGCGGATCGAGCAGCAGCGGAAAGGCGACCGACTGCGCGCCGCGGCGAACTCCGTCGACCGCGCCGCATCGTCATCGACACCGACGCCGAAGATCTTCAGCCCCGCGGACTGGTAGGTCTCGAAGCTGCGATCCAGCGCGGCGAGCTGCGCGCCGCACGGTGCGCAGCGACTGCTCCAGAAGCTCAACACGACGACTTCGCCACGATGCTCCGACAGTCGCACGTTCGTCGCCAGCGCACGGCCTTCAACGCGAAATCCGGCGCGCTTCGCCCGAGCAGCGCGTACGCCCGCCGCGGCACGTCGCAAGCCGCCCGCGAGCGAGCCGCACGCCAGTGCAAGCATGCCGCTCCGCAAGCCGCTCATTCCGAAGTTTTTCGCACTAAAAACAGCCCAAGCAAACTCGCAGGCAACCCTCGCACATGCGCGACTAACTATGTCAACGAAGCTGCGCACAGGGATTCAGATGCATACGCACATTTCTGCGGCGGCGTCGCATACGAGAGACCCGCCACGAAGACGGTGGAACGCCGCTACGAGCGGCGTTGAGAAGGCTGAGACCCGCTCCAGACGACGTCGGCGGTATCGTGAACGGCAGGACGTTCCCTCAAAGACGGTTCGAACGCCGTGAGACTGTCCTGCAGTGTCGAGTTACCCAGGCCGTGCGTCGGGAACAGATTCGCAAACTGCGCCTGCTCGCCGTGCAGAGCCATGTAGTTGAGGATCACGGTTTCGACGAGCAGGTTCACGGCGTTCGCCGCCGGGTTGCTGGATCCGGTCTCGATGTCGCCGACTCGAGCGGAAGTAGCCGAGCTGCTGATGCTGCGCCTGCTGCGTCGCATCGCCCGCCGATCAGTGTCGGTCGACCCGCTGGGTTGAACACCAGGAAGAACGACGCGGCGGTCTGCTGATTGTCGCCAGTCCAGACGCCTTTGCCGCGCCCGCCCGACGGAGTTGTCGACCATGCCGTTGCTCGAGAGCGAGCCATCGCTGAACACATAGATCATGAGCGGCTTGCCGCGCCGCGCCGCGTACTCGAGGCACGCGCCGATGCACTGCCCGGCGCGCAGGTCGCGCTCCTCGCCGGTGGCGCGCTCGCCCGTGTGATAGTCGAAGCCGCCCATGGTGATCGGTACCCGCACCCGCGTAGCCCTGGAACGACGAGCTTCATCACCGACGCGGTTTTCTCGAACTCGTCATCGCCGTCGAATTCCGCCGACGTAAAGATGCCTCGCGCGCCGGCGATCTCCGGATCGAGGCTCGGGATTGAGCTCCGCGGGATCGCTGAATTTCTCCGTGGTGTCGGCGGTCTTCACGTAGGCGCACTTGACGCGCCGCTTGACGTCCTCGTCCTCGAGAGCCGGCAGGCCCGTGGAGACCACTTCGCTGCCGGCCGTCGCCAGCTTGTCGCTGGCTGATGCGCGCCATCGATTCCAGCACGGCGACCGTGTCGGCCGGGTTGCTGAACAGCGTGCCGAGCTCGCCGGTGTCGACCAGACCGGTCACGTCGCTGTTGCGCGATCGATCTTGGTGGGCCGGTTGGCCGGGTCGATCATCATCGCCGGCGCCATCGAGTTGCCGCCCGAATCGGAGTTCTGCGAGCCGATCAGCGTCAGCAGCGACCGCCCTTCGAGCCGGTGCGCGCGATGCCGTACATCGGGTTGTGCGGGTTGTTGCCGGTATCGTTTTCGGAACGCGCCGGGATCACCGCGCCGTTGACCAGGGCGCGCGTCGCGATCGAGGTGCGCTCGAGCATGCCGCGCAGGAAGGCGCTGTCGGAATGAAACGCCAGGCCGAACTCGGTGTTGACGAAGTTGGTCGTGGAGTTGTTCGGCAGCATGTCGCCCGGCAGGCCGAGCTTCGAGTAGCCCGCGGTGCTCAGGAAGTCGAGCTGCCCGCCCTGCTGCCCGACCAGCACGTTGGAGCCGGCGATGTTGGCGCCGCCCGCGAGGTCGAAGCAGATGAACGGGATCTTGCCGGCGCCCTGCGTGATGTTGCAGATCGCAGGATCGGTCGCCATCGCGGCGATGTCCGGCGCGAGCGCATACGCATTGCGCGGATCTGAGCATCATCGCGAGCACGCTGCTGCCGATCGACCGTGGCGGCGCCGGTCGATGAAGCCCTGCGCGAGGAAGTCGCGCCGGGTCGTGGGCCGCTTGTGAGAACGCGTGCCTGAGCGGCTCATCGAGCTTCAGCGGGTCGCGGCAGGCGAGTCTTGATGATCATGGCTTCCTCTACTTCACGACGCACGGTGGCGCTGCCCAGCGCAGCGCCGCACACAGCTTTGACGACGGTCGCGGTGCGCGCGCCGCCGCAGGCGGCGGTGCGACACAGGCCGTAGCCAGGATCGTCGATCAGGTCGTTCAGCTCGTCGTGCACCTCGGTCGCGGTCGGGCTGCGTCGCCAGATTGGTCGCCCATCGATGCGGTCGAGGATCGGATCGATCACGAGGTCGCGATCCCCCTGGCTCGAGAGGTTCGAGCTCCAGTTGAAGCCCGGGAAGAAGCTGGTGCGGGCCGAGCTGTCCACCAGCGCGTCGCAGTAGCTGGATCGCCAGCTGCGCGATCCGAGGTCTGGTGCGAGGCCAGGAACGCCTGCAGGTTGCTCACCGCCGGCAGCGACTGCCGCATGCCGTTGAACGTGGACTTCACGCCCGCGTTGTTCGGCTCACGCCGGTGATCGCCGACATCGTGGCGTTGATCTCATCGAAGGTGCTCACGCCGATATCCGAGGCCTTCGGCGACGTTGGCTGGCGTCGCCGGCACGGCGACCGCTTCCGCCGAGCACACCTCGTTGAGTGCGTGCCGAGCTGGTCGAAGCACAGGAAGAAGAGATCGTCCGCCGGTCCCTTCTGCAGCGGCACGACGGTGCCGACTGTGGACAGCGGCTGGCCGACGCCTGGCGTGTAGAGCGACGCTGGATGATCGTCGTGTCGAGCGGCTTGTAGGCCTGGCCGACGTGCAGTTCGGCGCCGTTCTCGCCGATGCGCATGCCCTTCAGGACGATGCTGCCCGGCACCGCGTGCAGCATCGAGGCTGATGAAGGTGGGCTTGTTGAACAGGTAGCCGAAGCTGTCGTACTGGCTGACCTCGAACATGATGTAGCTCTTCGGCACGTTCACCAGGTGCGAGATGCCGAACAGCAGGAAGTAGCGCTCGCCGACGCCGACGTCGAAGTTCTGCTGGATCTGCTCCAGCGTCAGCGCGCGATTGTGGATGGCCACGAAGCGGTACACGCCCGTGAACTGGCGGTTGCCTGACACTTCGTTGCCGAGCACGAACGCGAAGGTGTCGTCCCAGTCGCCGAGCGTGCGCGGCGCCGGCGGAATCGCGGTCGCCGGTGTACTCGCCGTTGACGTAGATGCGTCGCCCGTTGATGGGATCGAACGTCACGACGACGTGCTGCAGCGTCGCCTGCAGCGTCCTCGTCGGCGTCGCGCTGGTCACCAGCGACGGGCGTGCCGTTGCCGTCGGTCGTCGAGCTGCGGTGCACGAAGCTCGACCTGGTACATGCTGCTGCGCGATCGTGAAGTTGCGCGCCATCGACGCCGCCGGAGTAGCTGACGATGTAGGCGTCTTCCTGCGCCACGTTGGCCGGCGCGATCCACAGCTCGATGCTGTACTCGCCGGTCGCGGTGATCAGGTCGTGCAGCTTCTTGCTGGCCGCGGTCGTGCCCTGCGCCTTGCCGCCGGCGCGAATGTTGATGCCCCAGCCGCCGACCCAGACCACGTCGCCCGAAAGTGTCAGGTCGATGGCGGGATCCACACCGCTGGTGTCGAACGCAGTGCGCAGGCGCCGGCGATCGACGGCCGCAGTTCTGCCCGGTCTTGAATTCCCACATGGCGATGACGTTGGTGTCGAAGCGGTTGCCGCCGCTGGCGACGGTACCGTCGTACAGCGTGACGCGCCTTGCTGAGCGTCAGGTTCGGATCGACCTGCGTGATGGGCGATGCCGTCGACGAACGCCTGGATCTGCGTCATACATCGCCGCGGCATCGGTCGCGCAGTTGCCGGTCCAGCAGTTGTGGAACTCATCGCGCAGGCGCACCACGAGGCGCGACTTCGCATCGTCCAGGCCACGGGAGTTGTCGTCGAGATTGATCTTGGTGTGCGCGGCCGCGTACGCCTCATCGACGTTTGTCGCTGGCGAAGAACGGCGACTGCGGAGTGGTCGGCGGTCGAGCGAATGGCAGCGCGACGCAATCTGCGCCGGCGCCACGCACGAGCGGGCCAGATGGTGCGAGCCGAATAGCGCCGAGTCGTCGGGGAAGCTGCGGCTGCTGCCGACATCCTTCACCGGAGGCGCGACGAGCTGAATCTGCGTGCCGCCGCCCGAGCCGCAGGCGCCGGCCCAGTTGCTGATCCAGGTCGTCATGCAGGTCCGCGCAGGCCTCGGGCGGGCGAGCCAGCAGTTGTGGCCGCCGGCCGACCTTGGCCACCATGCGCGAGCTGGCAGGATGCGTCGAGATCGACGAGCGCATTGGCGGCCTCGTAGGCGAGATTGATGTCGTCCTGCGCGCGAACATCGGCGACTGCTGGCCGGCGCACGTGGCAGCCGCCGCAGCGGTTGCTGGCGCTGATGTTGTCCCAGAGATTGATGCGGAACGCCTGCACGTCGGCCGTCGCCGGCGGCGGGCCCGCTGTACGTCGGCTGCGTTGCGGCGGCGTCGGTATTGGGATTCTCCTGCGGTGGGCGCGCCGCCGCCGCAGGCGGCGAGCGCCAGCGGACAGCCGCGAGCGCCAGCACGAGCGCCGCGACAAGCGATGAAGACACTGTTCTCATGATCGTACAGTCCCCTCAGTCGCCCTTGCAGTACACGGCGGTTTCGGCGAAGACCTGCTTCAGGCTGTAGCCGTTGTCCTTGAAGACGCCGACGATGCGGCGTCGACTTCGCTGCGGTCGGTCGGCGTCGCTCGGGCGACGCGGAAGCACACGTTGCGGAACACTTTCTCGACCTGGCACTGGGCGAAGGCGTCGCTGTTCGCGAGCTCCTCGCCCAGCGACTTGGCGCCGGTGCCGCTGCCGGCCGCTCGTGCTGGCCAGCCGAGCACGCGCGTTCGGGCCCTCGCGCCAGCGGTTGTCCCAGTGGTCGTCCGGCGTGACGTAGCCCGGCTTGAAGTTGTCGGCGTTGATGCAGGTACTTCGGCTGCACCTGCCCGGCCGTGTAGACGAGGCGGCCCTGCGTCTCGATCGAAGTTGTAGTAGGCGAAGGCCTGCGCCATCGGGTCCATGCCGCTGTGACAGCCGATGCAGTTGTTGAGGAAGATGCGGCTGTCGCCGCCGGGGCTGCGGCTCACGTCCTGGCGGATGCGATCCGGCGGACGCGAGGTGTCCTGCACCTGCTCCATGTCGCGGCACAGGTGATTGAGCAGCGTGAAGCGGAACATCGCGCGGTTGGTGCCGGCGATGAAGAAGGCCTCGGCGGCGGCGCGCGTGGTGATGATGCCGGCGGTGGCGGCGGCCGGCAGTGCCGTTGAGCGAGGACTGCGTGCTGCCGCGTCAGCGTCGTGCGCAGATCGGACGTTCTGGCTTTCCAGGGCCTCGTAGTGATCGTTGTTGGCCGGCGAGTACGCCGGCGCGACGCCGTTGCCGATGTAGAGGATGTCGGCCGACAGCAGCTGTGTTGAAGGGCACGTCGTCGCGCACCATGCCGATGACGGTGGCGGTGTAGTCGTTGAGCGGCGCGAACACCGTCTGGTCGCGATTGGTCCACGGCGTCGCGAAATTCTTCAGCGTCACGCGTGTAGAAGTCGCTGGAGCGCGGACTGGCCGGATCGAGCATGTACAGCGCGGCATCCACGGGGTCGCTCGCGACGCGCGACTCGAGATCGTCGAGCAGCGTCGGGGCTGGGCGGCGTGCCGGTGAGGCGGTCGTACATGCGCTTCGCCTGCTCGCGCGGACCGGCGATGGCCTGCGACAGCGAGCGCCAGCGAGCGCGCAAGCAACGCTCGCGGCTGCGCATGCGGGGCGCGCGCTGCGCGATCCGCGAATCAGAATTTGTTTCGATGCTCATGGCAATCGTCCACTCCCACGAACGCCTCGGAGGCGGGGCGAACTATACGCACGCCTCGCGAGCGTTCCTGAATGTCTCAACACCCGTACGTCGCCGCACAACGACAAGGTCCTGTTCCATTGCGGGCGCCGCGTATGCTTCGCGCCGCGAACTGCGAGCAGCGATCACGGCGCGCGTGTGCGCTACTGCTCTACCTCTGTGCACGGAATCGAAGCTTGCGACCGGGGTGCAGAGGAAACCGCGAAGAGAAAGCGTGTGCCGTGACGCCCTCGGCAGAATGTCAAACACGAGTTCGGCGAACGTTGACTTATTGGAGTCTCGACGATGAGACGCAGACGGCAAAACGTGAACACCATCACGCGCGCGGCATGCATGGCCTGCGCGCGCGCTGCTGCTGGCCGCCTGCAGCGGCAGCAACGGCAGCATCAACCTGGGCAGCGGCCAGTCGCCCGATCCGGCGACGGTCGATTTCCCGATCTTCTACGTGAAGCGCACGATCCCCATGGATCACGGACAACCTGCACGCAGCTGCGCGACGCCGTGCCGGATGCGGATCTCTTCAAGCGCGACCGCGCCTCGCCGAGCGCGCCCGAGACCAACATCACCGAACGCGTCACCGGGCCCGACGACCTCTACGACATCAAGGATCGTCAACGTCTCCTACGACGGCAAGAAGGTGGTGTTCGCCATGCGCGGGCCGCTCGACGACAACAGGACGAGGAAGACCCGCCGACCTGGAACATCTGGGAATACGACATCGTCGAGCGACGACGCTGCATCGCGTGATCGCGTCCGACATCGATCGCCGAGGAAGGCAACGACGTCGCGCCGCACTATCTGCCGGACGGCCGCATCGTGTTCTCCTCGACCCGCCAGCGCGCAGTCGAAGGCCATCCTGCTCGATGAGAGCAAGCCGCAGTTCGAAGCGCAGGACGAGGACCGCAGCGAGCCCGCGTTCGTGCTGCACGTGATGAACGCCGACGGCAGCGGCATCCAGGCAGATCTTCATTCAACCAGAGCCACGACCTGGACGCCGACCGTGCTCGCGAACGGCCGCGTGCTCTGGAGCCGCTGGGACCACGCCCCCGGCAAGGACGGCATTCACCTCTACACCGTCAATCCCGGACGGCACGCGACGTGCAGCTGCTCTATGGCGCCGAACAGCCACCAGACCGGCACCAACGACCAGACCATCGAGTTCGTCGAGCGCGCGCGAGATGCAGGACGGCAAGCTCCTCGCGCTGATCCGCCCGAACGCACGCGACGTGGACTTCGGCGGCGATCTCGTCATCATCGACGCCAACACCTACGTCGAGAACAACGCAGCCGACGCTCGCCAACGCGGGCATGACCGGTCCCGCGCAGACGCGCGCCACTCCCAACGACGTGCGCACCGTCCCCGGCCCCTCCCCGGGCGGCCGGTTCAATTCGGCGTTCCCGCTGTGGGATGGCACCAATCGCATCCTCGTCGACCTGGACGCAGTGCCGGCTGCTCGATGCCGACGACGCCACCATCATCGTGCCGTGCACGGACGACGCGCCTGCGAGGACCCGGACGCGCAGGCCGCGCCGCCGTCTCTACAGCGTGTGGATGTTCGATCCCGGACAGAACACGCTGCAGCCGATCATGACGCCGGCCGAAGGCGTCATGGTCACGGACGTGGTCGCCGCGCAGCCGCGCACGCTGCCCGCCGGTGCATCCTCGACCGCGACGACCGGGCGTCGACTTCGACGCCGACCTGCGTCAGCGAAGGCGTCGGCATCCTCGACATCCGCAGCGTCTACGATTTCGACGGCGTCGATCACCGCGGCACGCCGAACATCGCCGCACGTCGCGACCCGGCGCAGACGCACGGCTGCGCAGCGCCCCGCCCGCTTCCTCCGCGTCGAGAAAGCCGGTCTCGCATGCCCGACGACGACGTGCGCGACATCGACAACGCCGCCTTCGGCGTCACGCAACTTCATGCGCGAGATCCTCGGTTACGCGCCGATCGAGCCGGACGGCTCGGTTCAGTGTGAAGGTGCCGGCGGATGTCGCCTTCCAGATCAGCGTCCTCGACAGCGAACGGCCGGCGCATCTCGCCCACGCGTCACATCGCAACTGGCTGCAGGTGCGCGCCGGGCGAGGTGCTGCGAGTGCAACGGCTGCCACACAGCCCGCCGACGGCGCAGAGCTCCGCGCTCGCATGGGCGCGCGGGCCTTTCGCCTCGGTCAATACCGGGCGCCGCCGACCACGGCAGCCCATTCCCGAGCACCAACGCGACGTTCTCGCCCGATGCGGGCGAGACGATGGCGCAGACGCGTGCGCGCGGAGCTGCGCGCAACGAGCACTCCGCGCTGCGCTGCCCTGACTCCGAGCGTCGATGTGCGTGTACACGCGATGTCTGGACCGATCCCGGCCGCGATGCGCACGCCGGACCGGCGATCACGTCTACAGCTACGCCGACGCCACGCTTCACGACCGCCTGCGCCGACCAGCGACGTCGTGCACGACGGTCTGGTCGTCCACCTGCCGCATCGTGATCAACTACATGCATCACATCCAGCCGCTGTGGGACAAGCGGCGCCTGGTCGATGCGATGGGTCACCAGTGCTGGATGCTCGCCGACAACACCTGCTCGCGCGCGGGTTGCCACAACATGCGTGCGACGCAGCCGCCGCGCAGATGGTGCCCGGCGGACAACTCGATCTGACCGCCGTGCCCTCCGATGAGCAGGCGCTGCAGCTGCGCTCGTATCGCGAATTGCTGTTCACCGACAACGCGCAGGACAGTTACCATGGGCGCCTTGCAGGACGAGTGCCGGGTCAGACCGACCCCGTGACGGCGTTGCCGACGTCGCGTGACGGTTCGGCGTGGGCCGTATCTGAATGCAGGCAGCGCACGCGGCGCGCGTTCGAGCCTGTTCTTGAGTCGCTTCGAGCCCGGGTCGGCACATCCCATGCCGGGTTCCTGAGCCCGGCGGAGCTTCGCTTGCTGTCCGAGTGGCTGGATATTGGCGCACAGTACTTCAACAATCCGTTCGATCCGCGCCCGTCAACTGATGGAACCCGGCGGCCTCTTTCGGCATGACTTGAGCCGCTCTCGCAGCTTTGCCGCTGGCCCGTGCCGGGTCGAGCCGCGGGCATGCCGGGTGGCGGCTGGTCGCCGTGCGCTGCTCTGCTCCTCGCGCCGCTCAGTTGCGGCGCGCGCGAGTTGCTGCAGGTGTTCGTGACTGCGCCCTATCTCGAGCTGCACACCGGGCCGGGCCGCGGCTATCCCGTCTTTCACGTCGTGCCGCGCGATGGCGCGATCGATGTGGTCAAGCGCCGCACGGACTGGTTCAAGGTGCGCGACGAGCGCGGCGTCGAGGGCTGGGCGGCGCAGCGCGACATGCTGCAGACCGTGCTCGCGGACGGCTCGCCGTTCACCTTCAGCCTGGGCGACCGCGCCGGGCTTCACCTCGCATCGCTGGGAACTCGGCGTCTTCGCCGGCGACTACAGCGGCGCCTCGCTGATCTCCACCTATGGCTCCTTCTCTTTCAACTCGCAGATCTGGCCGCGGAGCTTTCGGTCGGGCAGTTCCTCGGCAACGCCTCGAACGGCTACGTCGCCGACCTCGGCCTCACGCACGTGTTCGCTGCCGGAGTGGCGGCTGCTCGCCGTTCGTGATGCTCGGCACGGGGCTGGTCAGCATCGACCCGAAAGGCACGCTGGTGCGCCGCTCGACCGTGACCGACCAGACTGCCTACTGGGGCGGCGGGCGCGCGCTTCTATCTGACGCGGCGCTTCTTCCTGCGCGGTGAATACAAGAACCACGTCGTATTCACGAGCCGCAACGACAACGACAAGGTGGACGAATGGAAACTGGGCTTCGCGTTCTTCTTCTGATCGGCCGCCGCTTCGGCGCTCGGCGGCTGCGCCTCGCTGCGCAACTGGCTCGACCGCGACACGCCGCCGCCCGAGGAGCCCGAGCACGACGGACGAGCAGCAAGCGCAGGCGGAAGCCGATGCGCCGCCGCCGCGCGTCATCGAGCCGGAGGTCGAGCGCCGCAAGATCAAGGTGCCGCGCATCGACACTGAGAACGTCGAGATCGGGCGCTTACTTCGGCGTGCTCGGCATCGAGGACTTCGGCAGCAACCCCGTGTACGGCGTGACCGCCGCGTATCACATCACCGAGGACTTCTTCATGCTCGGCGAGTACGGCACGCTCCAAGGCCGGACGCACCAGCTTCGAGACCCTCGGCGGCGACGTCCAGCTGCTGACCGACGATGAGAGGCAGTTCACGTATTACAACCTCGCGCTGGGCTACAACTTCCTTCCTGGCGAGGTGTTCCTCGGTCGCGGCCTCGCCATGACGAGCGCTCTGTACGTCACGGCGGGTATCGGCAACACCGAGTTCGCGGGCGACGATCACGTCACCCTGAACTCTCGGCGCCGGCTACCGCGTGCTGCCGACGGACTGGTTGTCGATCAACCTCGGCTTGCAGTCGCATCTGTTCAACTCGGACCTGCTGGGCACGGACAAGCTGACGAGCAACCTGCAGGGCACGATCGGCGTGACCGTGTTCTTCTAAGAGGAGGCTTCGACCATGAGCCATCGCATCACTGGATTTCTCGCCGATTGGAGCGCTGGTCTGCGCCGCCGCTCTCGCCGGCGACGTCGCCGAGCAAGCCCGCACCGGATTTCACGCTCGATTCGCGCGCCGGCACGCCGCTGTCGCTCGCGCAGTACAAGGGCCAGGTGGTCATGCTCAACTTCTGGGCGAGCTGGTGCGTGCCCTGCAGGCAGGAGATGCCGCTGCTCGACTCCATCCAGAAGAAATACGGCAAGCTCGGCTTCACGCTGATCGGCGTGAACGTGGAGCCGGATTCGAAGGCCGCGAACGCGGTGCTGGAGAAGATCCCGGTCAGCTTCCCGATCGTCTACGACACGGAGAGCAAGGTCAGCAAGGCCTACAACGTCGGCGGGCATGCCGAGCAGCGTCTTCATCGATCGCAAGGGGCAGGTGCGCGTGCTGCACCAGGGCTACAAGCCGGGCGACGAGAACGAGTACATGAACCAGATCCGCACCCTGATCCGGGAGCAATCCTCATGAGAGCGCTGCTGGCGCTTGCGCTGACTGGCTGGCGCTCGACGGGTTGCTCGTCTGTGGAGCCGTGGGTGAAGCCTTACGAGCGTGAGCATCTGGCAGATCCCATCATGGCGTTCGACCGCAACCCGGTCTCCATCGATGTACCTCGATCACGTGTTCGAGTCGCGCGAAGGTGCACGCGGAGCTGTCGGCAGCGCCGGCGGAGGGTGCGGGTGCAACTGATCCGCAAACTGAGCGCGGCGATCCTGATCTGCGCGCGATCGCCGCCCCCGCGGCGTTCGGCGGAGTGCTGCCGGACGACCGGGCGGATGTGCTTTATCACCGCTACGAGGGCGGCGGGGTCACGATTCATGGACCTTCGGTGCTGGTGCGCAAGAAGATTCGGCGAGAAGTTCGCCGTTTCGGCGCAACTACTACGTCGACATGGTCTCGAGCGCCTCGATCGACGTGGAGCTCACTGCCAGCCCCTATAAAGAAGAGCGCACGCAGAAGAGCGTGGCGTTCGACTATCCTGCGCGGCAAGTCCACTTATAGCGCGGGCATCATCAACAGCAAGGAGTCCGACTACACCGCCGATACGTCGTTCTTCTCCATCAGCCAGGACATGTTCGGCGACCTGACCACGGTCACGCTGACCTACAAGCGCGGCTGGAACGACATCTTCCGCAATGTGAAGCAGCCGGAAGGCGGCTCGATCCGCGATCCGGGGTTTGCCCAGGTCTCCGACACGCGCGGCTATGCGCTCGGTCTCACCCAGATCCTGACGCGCAATCTCATCCTGGCGATGAACTACGAGGTGCTCACCGACGAGGGCTTTCTCAACAGCCCGTATCGTTCGGTGCGGTTCGTGGATCCGACGGCAGCCACCGGCTTCAGCTTCGAGAGCGAGATCTATCCGCGCACCCACACCAGCAATGCGTTTTCGACCCGCCTGCGCTACTACCTGCCGTACCGCGCGGCCGTCGATGGGCAGTACCGCTTCTTCTCGGATACCTGGGGCGTGAATGCGCATACCGTCGAGCTCGGCTACACGCACCCCGCGTGGAAGCGCTGGGTGTTCGACGCCAAGTTCCGTTACTACCGCCAGACGGCCGCGGACTTCTACAGCGACCTCTTCCCGCGCCGGCAGTTCGCGAACTTCCTGGCCCGCGACAAGGAGCTCTCCACCTTCAGCAGCTATACCGCCGGAATCGGCGCCAGCTATGAGTTCACGGTGTCCCGCTTCCCCTCGATTCAGAAGGGCACGGCGAACTTTCGATGGGATCACTTGATGATCGACTACCAGGATTTCCGCGACGCCACCGCCGTGGATCCGGGCAATGGCGTGGTTGCCGGGAGCGAACCGCTCTACCAGCTCGACGCCGACGTACTGCAACTATTCGTTTCCATCTGGTTCTAGAGTTAAGCTTGCGCGTCTTTTGACGGCGGGCCCGCTCGCTGTCGGTGGATGGCGACAACTAACCAGGGGATTCGACCATGCTGAGCCGCGCAAATGTCTTCAGTCTGCTTGCCGGAACCACTCTGGCGCTTTTCATGGCGCAGTCGCACGCTGCTGCCGAGCGCGAGGAAGGCAAACTGCTCACCGCCACCCGTGTCATGGAAGAGCTGCAGGCCACGCGCGACCAGTTCATCCCGGATCGCCTGCTCCAGCGCGCCTATGGCATCGCTGTGGTGCCGGATGTCGCGAAAGTCGCCTTCATCGGCGGCGGCCGATACGGCAAAGGCATCCTCGTGGTTCGCGACAAGAACGGCAACTTCACGAGCCCGGTCTTCATCAGGCTGGCAGGCGGAAGCATCGGGTGGCAGGCCGGAGTGCAGGAGAGCGATGTCGTCCTGGTGTTCACGACGCGCGCCGGCATCGAAGGCATCACCGACGGCAAGCTCACGCTCGGCGGTGATGCGTCCGTGGCAGCAGGGCCAGTGGGGCGCGCGGCTTCCGCCGGGACCGACGCGAACTTCGCCGCCGAGGTCTATTCGTATTCCCGGGCGCGCGGCCTGTTCGCCGGCATCGCCCTCGATGGCACCTCGATCAGCATCGACCGGGGGGCCAACGCCAAGTTCTACGACAAGTACGACGCCCCCGCTTCCGACATCATCAATGGCACGCTCACGCGAAACGATGAGGCGACCCAGCGCTTCCTCGGGACCATATCGAAGAGCACTGCGGTGTCTGCTGGCTCTACTGCCTCGCCCCCGGCAGCCGGCGCCGAAGGCACGGCTCCTGCCGCGCCAGCCGCTCCCGCCCCTGCCTCATCGAGCGGGGCAGCGCAGACCTACCCGATGGAAGACCCGGCACCGGGCGAAGAGCCCAAGTAGCCGTTGGCCTGGCCGATGCCGCGCCGGCATCGGCTGCCTCCCTGAGGGGTCGATCGGACTCGCGCACCGGGCGTCGCAATTGATTTCGCGGATATCGCGCGTCTAACCGGCAAGACATGCGACATCTCGGTCAAGGGTTGCTGCTGGCATTCGTTCTGCTGGGCACCCAGGCAAAATCCGCGGACGACCCTCCAATACCGGCGCACGACCAGCTCGAAGCGAGCGGTGCGGTCATCGGCAGCATCGTCATCGATGCCCAGAATATCTTCGACCTCTCCGACCCCAAGGAAGACAAGCGCCTGTTCCGGCTCGCGAATCGGCTGCACGTGAGGACACGCGAGCGCGTGGTTCGCCAGCAGCTGCTGTTCCAGCCGGGAGACCGCTACTCGCAGCGCTCATTGGAGGAATCGGAGCGGATCCTGCGCGCGGCGCGCTATATCTATGACGCATCGGTGCGGCCCATCGCTTATCACGATGGCGTCGTCGACGTCGCCGTCATAACACGCGACGTCTGGACTTTGAACCCGGGTCTCAACTTCGGTCGCAGCGGCGGCAAGAACACCTTCGGCGTGCAACTGGACGAGCTCAATATTCTCGGCACGGGCTCGTCGATCTCGGCAAAGCACGAATCCGGGCTTGACCGCGACACGGATGCGATCGAATACAAGAATCAGCATCTGGCCGGGCGCTGGCTGTCCCTGACCGCGACGCTTGCCGACAGCAGTGACGGCCACACGCTCGGCCTCTCGCTCGACCGGCCGTTCTATGCGCTTGCTACTCCTTTCGCAGCGGGCTTCTCCGTGCTCGACGATGAGCGCACCGAGTCGCTGTACGATCGAGGCGAGATCGTCGACCAGTATCAAAGGCAAACACGCTGGGGTACCGCCTATGCCGGCTGGTCTCGCGGGCTCATCGATGGCTGGACGAAGCGCTGGACACTCGGTGCAACCTATGAAGACAGCCAGTTCGGGCCCGAGCCGGACTGGAGCGGCATCAGCGTGGTGCCCGACGACCGCAAGCTGGTCTATCCGTGGCTCGGCTTCGACCTCATCCAGGATGATTTCGAGAAGCTGCGCAATCGCGATCAGATCGGGCGAACCGAGGACTTTCACCTGGGAACGCGCGTCGGCGCGCGGCTAGGCTGGGCGGCCGATGGATTGGGATCGGACCGCAACGCGCTCATGTTCTCGGGGTATGCCAGCCACGGAGTAGGAGCCACCGATCGCTCGACGCTGCTGCTCAGCAGTACGTTGGCCGGGCGCATGAAGCAAGGCGATGCACTCAATACCAAACTGGCCGGATCGGCGCGCTACTACCTGCAACAGTCGCGGCGCCTGCTGTTCTTCGCGACGCTCGATGCCTCGATCGGGCACGAGCTGGACCTCGATAACCAGGTTCTCCTCGGGGGCGACAACGGCCTGCGTGGCTATCCTCTGCGTTACCAGGTGGGGAGCTCCAGCGCGCTGCTGTCCATCGAAGAGCGCTACTTCACGGACTGGTATCCGTTCCGGCTGTTCCGCATCGGCGCGGCGGCATTCGTCGACGTCGGCAAGACATGGGGCAGGACGCCCGTCGGCACGCCCAGCCTGGGAGTGCTGAAGGATGTCGGCATCGGCCTGCGCATCGGCAACAGCCGATCGGGCCTGGGCAACATCATTCACGTCGATCTGGCGTTTCCGCTGGACGGCGACTCCTCGATCAAGAACGTCCAGTTCCTGATACAGACCAAGGAAAGCTTCTGAAGTCGCGTCGCCTCAGGCAACGCTCACGAGCGATCGGGGCCGGCACGCGCTCGCCGGCCACGCAGACGTGACGCCGTTCGGGTACGACAGGCAGGCCATCCCGAGGCCCGCGCCCACCGTATGACCAAACGATGGGGACTTGAGGTAGCCGATGGGCGCAAGATCCTCGCAGGCATTGCGCATCGAATCAGCCCACCTGCGCAGCGCTGCGCCGCGCGAATCGGGATGGCCAGGCGCCCGTCCGCGGGCGATCGCACCGATGAGTTTGCTGAAGCGACTCGCCACGGCCGAGGGATGTCCTGCGGACGGTGGCATGTGGCGCCAGCAGGCCGAAGATGAATCTCTCAGCGCCGGCTGATCAGCCAGAGCCCCGCCACGCACAGCAGGATGCCGGCGATGTTGACGAGCGTCAGACGCTCGCGAAACCATGCTATGCCGATGAGAAGCAACAGCAGTGATCCGACCGACTGCGTGATGAGCTGGCCCAGGCTCACATCGAAGCCGGAGCGATACAGCATCAAAAATCCGAGATCGAGCACCACGACCACCAGTCCCAATGCGAGCGCGGTCCAGTTGAGTGCCGCAATCGACGTCCGAAATGAAGCGCCGGCCGGCATTGCAACGAACATCCCGAAGAACGCGACTGCGACCACCGTATACGTCACCGCGAGCGACAGGTAAGGATTGGCGCCTGCCGGCGTGACTTTGAGAACCAGGTGATAGGCGACAGTCGCAATCACGGCTGCCGCAAGCCACTTCTGCACCATCATCATCGCGCCTGGTGCGCCTTGACCTTCTCCAGGTAGCGGTCACGCAGCTCGATTTGACGGGAGCGCATCTCGATCGGCTTGCCGGCGATCCACACCTGCTCGGCAACCGTCGTGACCTCCAGCGGATCGCCGCTCCACAGCACCAGGTCGGCGACCTGTCCTGCCGCGATGCGACCGCGCGTTCGCCCCATGCCAAAGATATCGGCGGGCGTCGAAGTGATCGCGGCAAGTGCCGCGTCCCATGCCAGGCCGTGTGCCACCGCATTTCCAGCCACCTGGCGCACCTTGCGGCTGTCCGCGTCCGTGAACGCGATGCGCACGCCCGCCTTCTGCAGCAAGGCTGCATTGTCGAGCCGCGAGCCGAGGCGGTCGAAATCGCTCGGCAGGTCGTCGAGCGGGTTCAGGATCACGGGAACGTCGGCACGCGCCAGCTCTTCCGCGACCAGCCAGGCCTCGCGTGCTCCCTCGATCACCGGTTTCATGCCGTTGCGCTTCGCGAAGGCAAGCACTGCGCGGATGTCGGATGCGCGGTGCACGGAGAACACGACGCGCCCACCATGCAGATAACCCGCCAGCGCTTCACGTCCCGCGGGATGAAGCAAGGCGCCTTCCTGCATCGGGCCGGCCACGCGTACTTCGCGCAGCGCTTGATCCAGCAGCATGTATTGGGCTGCGCGGCTGCCGCCGGATTGGTCGTCCGAATCGCTGCCCATCGTGACGAATAGCGAGCGGCTGCCATCGAGCACTGCGTCGTAGCGGCCATCGAGCGTGACGGCCGCGCCCTGACCCGCGATCACGCTCTCTTCATTCGCTGGCGCGATGACCGTCCATGTCGGGCCTTCGATTCGAGTCACAGGCACGACCACCGTGCGCGGATTGAAGGCCAGGGTGACATCGAACTCGGGGCGCCACTGCTGCTGCCACACCGGGCCGCCGAGCGCCAGCGTCGCATCCTCCGTCTTCGCTTCGGCCGGCACTTCAACGATTCCAATCGTCGAGAGACCGCCGAACAGCCCCGGCGTCACCGGCCTGCCCTTGGCATCGATGACGGTGGCGCCATCTCCTGCGGACAGGTTCGTTCCGACCGAGACGATCTTGCCGTCACGCACCAGAATGTCCGCGCTGTCCAGCGTGCCTTGCGCGGAAACGGCATGAACCTTGGCTCCGCGGATCAGCACATCCTGTCCGACTGCATTCATCGAGCTCAGCGCGATGAGCGCTGCGCAGATTGCGGAAATGCGGCTCATGGCGTCACCCCTTCGGCCGGCTGGCCAAGCGAGAAGTCAGAGCGTGGCTTGGGCGTGGGATGCGCGCGATCGAACACCAGCGCGCCATCGATGAAGACTTCCTCCGCCAGGGCATAGACGCTGAACGGGTCCCGGTTCCAGATGACCAGGTCCGCAGACTTGCCGGCCTCGAGAGTGCCGGTGCGATCGGCGACGCCCAATGCTTTCGCGGGATTCGCGGTGATCCAGCGGATCGCGCGCTCGGGCGCGATGTCGAGCCCCGCCTGGTTGCCGCGGGTCATGGCCTTCGCCGCCTCCTGGTTCAGGCGCTGGATGCCCTCTTCGGAATCCGAATGCACGATGGCACAGCCGTTCCTCGGAAAATCGACGATGGCGATGTTCTCCTGGATGCCGTCGTAGGCTTCCATCTTGAATCCCCACCAGTCCGACCACAGCGCGCCGCACACGCCGCTCGCAGCGAGGCGGTCCGCAATTTTGTAGGCCTCGACGCCGTGATGGAACGCGGCGATCTTGAATCCGAACTCATCGGCGAGATCCAGCATCGTGGTCATTTCGTCCGCGCGGTAGCAGTGGTTGTGCACCAGCACCTCGCCCTTCATGGCTGCGACGAGCGTTTCCAGCTTCAGATCGCGCTTCGGCGGCACGGGGCGGTCGGAATCCTTCTTTTCCTTCTTGCCCTTGTCATCCGTGAACTCCTTGAGCTCGCGGTCGTACTTCTCCCATTGGTGCTGGTAGTCCTGCGCATCGGCGAATGCCTGGCGATAGCCGGCGACATTGCCCATGCGCGTTGATGGAAAGCGATCCTGGCTGCCGTAGACCCGCTTCGGATTTTCGCCGCAGGCCATCTTGAGGCCTTGCAGCGCGCCGGGAAATTTCATCGCCTGGTACGTGGTGGCCGGAACGTTCTTGACGGTGACGCCACGTCCGCCGATCAGGTTGGCGGAGCCCGGCAACAGCTGCAGCGTCGTCACTCCGCCTTCGAGCGCTGTTTGAAATCCGGGATCCTGCGGCCAGACCGAGTGTTCGGCCCACACGTTCGCCGTAACCGGATCGGTGGATTCATTGCCGTCGTTACTGGCGAACGTGCCAGGGCTCCCATACACGCCCAGGTGCGAATGCACATCGATGAGACCCGGCGTGACCCAGCGGCCCTGCGCGTCGATGACGCTCGCGCCCTGCGGCGCGGTGAGCGCGCGGCCGACGGATTCGATGCGTCCGTTCTGAAAAAGAACATCCCCGCCGTCGATTCGCTCGCCGGCGCCCGTCAGGATCGTCGCGTTGCGAATCAGGGTGGGCACTCCCGGCAGCGGCTGATACGTCGATGAATAAGGCGCCCGCGTGGCTGCGGCCTGCACAGGCTTCACTTCGGCAGTCTTGGGATCAACGGCCGGTTGCACGGCGCAGGCCGTCAACGTAGCGGAAACGACCAACAGGATGAGCCTCACGAGTCCCCCTTTTCAATTCTTCAACCGGTATCCGGTCTTGAAAATCCAGCCGATGATGCACACGCAGATCAAGAAGAAGCCGAGCGTCATGGCGAGGCTGATCCCCACCGCCACGTCCGACGTCCCGTAAAAGCTCCAGCGAAATCCGCTGATCAGATACACGACGGGATTGAACAACGTGATGGTGCGCCACGCCGGCGGCAGCATATCAATGGAATAGAAGGCTCCGCCCAGGAAAGTGAGCGGTGTGACGACCAGCATTGGGACGAACTGCAGCTGCTCGAAGCCTTTCGCCCAAAGTCCGATGATGAAGCCGAACAGGCTGAACGTGGTGGCCGTCAGTACCAGGAAGGTCACCATGACCACCGGATGCTCGATGCGGATGGGCACGAAGAACGATGCCGTGGTGAGGATGATCAGCCCCAGCACGATCGACTTGGTTGCCGCGGCGCCGACGTATGCCAGCACGATCTCCAGGTAGGACACGGGCGCGGACAGGATCTCGTAAATCGTGCCGGTGAACTTCGGAAAGAAAATGCCGAACGAGGCGTTGGCGATGCTCTCCGTGAACAGCGACAACATGATCAGGCCCGGCACGATGAAGGCACCGTAGGGCACGCCGTCGACCTCGGACATGCGTGAACCGATCGCCGCGCCGAACACTACGAAATACAGCGACGTCGTGATGACCGGCGTGGCCAGGCTCTGCCACAGAGTGCGCAGCGCCCGCGCGATCTCGAAACGGTAGATCGCCAGCACGCCGTGGCTGTTGAAGCCTTTTCCCTCGGGTGTCATGTGCGATCGCTCACGAGACTCACGAAGATGTCCTCCAGCGAGCTCTGCTGTGTGTTCAGGTCCTTGAAGCCGATGCCCAGCTCGCTGAGCCGGCGCAACAACGCGGGAATGCCGGCATCCTTGTCGTTGGCGTCGAACACGTACTCCAGCTCGTGCCCGTCCGCCTTCAGGGTGAGCGGCCAGTCGGCCAGCTCCGCGGGGATCACTTTCATCGCATCCTGAAGATTCAGCGTGAGCTGCTTCTTTCCGAGCTTTTTCATCAGCGTGCTCTTTTCCTCCACCACGATCAGCTCGCCTTTGCTGATCACGCCGACGCGGTCGGCCATTTCCTCGGCCTCGTCGATGTAGTGCGTGGTGAGGATGATGGTCACGCCGCTGTCGCGCAGGCCGCGCACCAATTCCCACATGTCGCGGCGAAGCTCGACGTCGACGCCGGCCGTGGGCTCATCCAGGAACAGGATCTCGGGCTCATGTGACAGCGCCTTCGCAATCATCACGCGACGCTTCATGCCGCCGGACAGCGCCATGATCCTTTCATTGCGCTTGTCCCACAGTGACAGCGAACGCAGCGTCTTCTCGATGTGAGCCGGATTCGGCGCGCGCCCGAAAAGCCCGCGGCTGAAGCTCACCGTGGCCCAGACGGATTCGAACGCGTCGGTGGTCAATTCCTGCGGTACCAGGCCGATCTTCGAGCGGGCCGCGCGGTAGTCGCGCTGGATGTCGTGGCCATCCGCCGTCACTTTCCCGGTGGACGGCGTGACGATCCCGCACACGATGCTGATGAGCGTGGTCTTGCCGGCGCCATTGGGGCCCAGCAGCGCGAAGATCTCGCCTTTGCGGATCTCGAGGTTGATGTCCTTGAGCGCCTGCAGGCCCGATGCATAGGCCTTGGACAGCCCCGAGACGCGGATGACGGGTTCCATCCGGACAAGTCTACCGGAGCGGCGGCGCATACTTGAACGGCTCACCGGCAGGTAGACTCGGCTCCCCGCATCAGTGCATTCCGGCGCCCTTCGTGCAATCGACCCCCGGCGGAAGCTTTCGCCCTCCTTTGTGGTTACGGAACCCGCACTTGCAGTCGGTTCTGCCCAGCTTTCCGCTACGCCGCCGCCGCATCGAGCGTCGTGCGGCCCCGCTGTTCGCCGCTGCGGAGGAAATCCTCCTCGATTGCGGCGAAGGCGTACGGCTACAGTGCTTTCATTCGAGCCCGGAGCGCGCCGGCCTGCCCTCGAGCGGCAGGGTGGCCGTCTTTCTGCATGGCTGGGAAGGGAGCGCCGACTCTTTATATGTGCTCTCGCCGGCGCAAAGCCTGCTCGAGCGTGGGTTCGAAGTCGTGCGGCTCAATCTGCGCGACCACGGCGCCACGCATCATCTGAATCGGGAGCTGTTCCATTCCTGCCGTCTGCCGGAGGTCATCGGGGCGGTGCGCCGCATTCAGGCACTGTTCCCGGGCAAGCCCCTCTCGCTCGTTGGCTTCTCACTGGGCGGGAATTTCATGCTGCGCGTGGCCGCACGCGCAGCCGATGCCGGGCTCGACCTGGAGCGCGTGATCGCGGTGTCTCCGGTGCTCGAGCCCACGGAAACGCTGGCTGCCCTCGAGTCCGGCTGGTCGGTGTATCACTCCTATTTCGTGAAGAAGTGGTCGGGCTCGCTGCACAGGAAGCAATCCGCGTGGCCCGGCGAATACGATTTCTCGGCGCTGACCCACGGCGCGGGCCTCACGCGCATGACCGAGGAACTGGTGCGACGCTTCACCGAATACCCGGATCTCGAGGCCTATCTGCACGGCTACGCGATCACGGGCGACGTGCTCGCAGGCCTGGAAGTGCCTTCACATCTCATCATTGCGATGGATGATCCGATCATTCCCTTTGAAGCACTGGCGCGCGTAGCGCGCCCGAAAGCATTGAAAATCAGCGTGGAGCGCCACGGCGGGCACTGCGGATTTCTGGAAACCCTGCTGGGTTCCAGCTGGGTCGAGCGGCTGACAGTGCCGGAGCTTGCGGGCTAAGGAACCCGGCGCGGAACGCCGGGCTCCCCCAATGTGCATTCGAGCGCCGCGCGATCCCATCCACCCGAATTGGCAGCCGCCTCGTACGTGCTCTGCAGGAAGGCGAGCAGAGTCTCATCCGGCGAAAGCGCCGTGCGCACATCTTCATAAGGCAGGAGAAATTCGTGCAGCGAATCGCTGTACGAAGCGCCGGCGGGCTGCACGCGCGTGCTCTTGAATGCGGGCGGCTCCGGGTAGGTGTAGCTGTAAAAGGCGGGGTAGTCGACTCCGCCGCCACCGGGCCAGAATCCAGCGCTGGACACTTCGTGCGAGTAGGCTTCGCGCGTCACTTCGTCGGGCAGCGAAGGAACGCCACCCGGATGGCGCGGGGCAGCCCGCCCCGAGAATCGCGTGACGGCCAGATCGAAACTGCCCCAGAAAAAATGCACGGGGCTGACCTTCCCGATGAAGCTCGTGCGGAAGTGGCGGAAGACACGCGTGATCTGCGCGAGCGCCTGCCAGAATCGCGTGACCGCCGCAGGATCATAGGCGCGATGCTCGCGGTCATCGGCGAAGGGAACCGGATTCGGGACCTCGTTCGGAACGGCGTGAATGCGCACCTTGATGCCCATCTCGGCCAGCACCGCGAGCAGTTCCGTGTAGAAATCGGCGATCGTCTGGTCCACGAGCGGCAGGCTGCGCTGCTCCCCATGACTCGAGCTGATCAGGATGCGGTGCGAAAGAAAATCGAAGTCGATGCGGAAGGAGCGCTCCGCGTAAGGCACGGGACCCGTGGTCAGACCGCGCTCGGTGGGCAGCAGCGTCACGTGCCACGAGTGATTCATCCAGGGTGTCAGCGCCAGCCTGATCTTGCCCACGATCTGCGTACGCAACTGGAGGTTCGCGCAGGTATCGCGCCACGCCTCATAGGGTATCTGCGGCCATAGGGCTTTCATTCGCCGGGATCATACCCGCAACGGTACTGCGCGACTCAAACGTATGAGCTGGGGCGAGGCTATACTGCGCCGGTCCATGAGCACCATCCACCGTTCGCACCGCCGCGTCATCTTCGCCGCATCGCTCGGCACCGTCTTCGAGTGGTACGACTTCTACCTGTATGGCGCGTTGTCGGCGATCATCTCGCGGCAGTTCTTTTCGGGCGTGAACGAGACCACGGGCTTTATCTTCGCCCTCCTCGCCTTTGCCGCTGGTTTTTTCGTGAGGCCCTTCGGCGCGCTGGTCTTCGGGCGCCTCGGGGATCTCGTCGGGCGCAAGTACACGTTTCTGATCACCATCATCATCATGGGCTCGGCGACCGCGATCGTCGGCATGCTGCCCAAGCTACGCGAGCATCGGCATCGCGGCACCGATCGCGCTGGTCACGCTGCGCCTTCTGCAGGGTCTCGCGCTCGGCGGCGAATACGGCGGCGCGGCGACATACGTTGCCGAGCACGCGCCGGAAGGGCGCCGCGGGCTCTACACCAGCTGGATTCAAACGACTGCCACCCTGGGTCTTTTTCTATCTTTGCTGGTGATACTCGCGCTGCGGACCACGCTCGGTACCGAAGCGTTCGAGGCGTGGGGGTGGCGCATACCGTTCCTGCTGTCGATCGTGCTGCTCGCCGTTTCGGTCTATATCCGACTGCAGCTGCAGGAATCGCCGGTGTTCCAGGAGATCAAGCGCGAGGGCAAGCTGTCCAAGGCGCCGCTCACCGAGTCCTTCGCGCGCTGGTCCAATCTCAGAATCGTGCTGCTCGCTCTGTTCGGCGCGACTGCGGGTCAGGCGGTCGTCTGGTACGGCGGGCAGTTCTACTCCCTGTTTTTCCTGGAAAAGATTCTCAAGGTCGACGCCAGCGCCGCAAATCTCATCATTGCAGCGGCGCTGATCATCGGTACTCCGTTCTTCATCGTGTTCGGCGCGCTGTCGGACCGCATCGGCCGCAAGAAGGTCGATCATGGCCGGTTGCGTGCTCGCGGCGCTGACCTACTTCCCGCTGTTCAAGGCGCTGACGTTCTACGCGAATCCGCGCTCTGGATCATGCCGTCGCGCAATCGCCGGTCACGGTGGTCGCCGCTCCGTCGGAATGCTCGTTCCAGTTCGATCCGGTGGGCAAGAAGACGTTCAGAAGCTCATGCGATATCGCGAAATCGGCGCTGGCGCGCTCAGGGATTCCGTATCTCAACAAGGCCGCCGCCGAAGGCACAGTTGCGCATATACAGTTCGGCTCCGCAGGCGTGGTGATCGCATCGTTTGACGGCACGAAGCTGGACAAGACCGCCTTCAAGAACGCATCCGAAACTTTCGCTGCCAATCTCCAGGGCGCTGTCTCGCAGGCGGGTTACCCCGCCGCAGCGGATCCCGCGCACATGAACTACCCAATGACCATTGCAATCTGCGCGCTGCTCGTGATCTACGTGACCATGGTGTACGGCCCGATCGCAGCCTGGCTCGTCGAGCTCTTCCCGCCGCACATCCGCTACACCTCGATGTCGCTGCCCTATCACATCGGCAATGGCTGGTTCGGCGGCTTCCTGCCCGTGACGTCGTTCGCGATTGTTGCGGCTACGGGCAACATCTACGCGGGTCTTTGGTATCCGATCGTGGTGGCACTGATCACGGTCGTCATCGGCACTCTCTTTCTGCCCGAAACGGTGCGCCGGCCACCCGCGAGATAGGACGGCGACGCGTCGTCGCCGTCTCCTGTCCTCGTTTGGCTTCAGTCCTCGACCTTCCGCGTAAGGATCTCGCCGCTACGGCGGTCCAAGAGCAGTTCGACCTCTCGGTTGGTCTTGTCGCGTCCTTCGACTTCGACCACGTTGTCCTTCACTTCGAGCTCCGTCACCCGCACGCCCTGCGCGTTGACGAGCTTCTCGATCTCGGTGAGGCTGAGCATGGCGCGCGGCGCTGACGGAGCAGGCGCTGCGGCTGGAGTGACCGCCGCCTCGACCGCGGGTTGCTGCGCAACTGCAGGTCCGGCGAAAGTACCGAAGAATGCGGCGCCGAGCGTTACGATGGTGGCGGCACCCACCGCCGCGGAGACCTGACTGATTCGATTCATCATGATGAGCTTCCTCGTATCGGGAACCATTTCCCTTCGAACGGCACGTTACCGGGGTCGCCCTGACGGCAGCCCGTCGCACGACGTCAGCCGCGCGTCAGGCGGCCGGGTGGAAAGTTGCCGACCATGAACCGAAAGCATTGGATAGCCCTGGGTGTGCTTGTCGTGCTGCTCATCGCTGCCGGCGGCGCGTATTTCATGTCCCGCCAGGATGGCCACCACTCCGGGCACGCTCACGACGACGGCGCCAGTCTGCAGGGCCAGGCAGTTATCGAGCTGCGCCAGGCGCTGCAGATCGCTGAGAAACATGTGCACGGCGAGGTCGTAAAGGTGGAGCTCGAGCGCGATGACGACCGCTTCACCTACGAAGTAAAAGTGCTGGCGGACAACGGGCGGGTGCGCGAAATAAAGCTCGATGCGCGCGACGGATCGCTGATCGAGATCGAGGACGACTGATTGCGAGCCCTCGTCGTCGAAGACGATCCGACGGTGGCGGCCGACCTCGCGAAGGGTTTGAGCTCCGCGGGCTTTCTCGTGGATGTCTGCGAGGATGGCGAAGACGCGTGGTATCGCGGCGACGTGGAGGAATACGAAGTCGTCGTGCTCGACCTCGGACTGCCGGCAATGGATGGCCTTTCCGTGCTGAAGCGGTGGCGTGCCGCGCAGCGGGGGTTTCCCGTCCTCATCCTCTCGGCACGCGGCGACTGGACGGAAAAAGTCGAGGGCATCGAGGCGGGCGCCGACGACTATCTCGCCAAGCCCTTCGAGATGGCCGAGGTGGTCGCGCGAGTTCGCGCGCTCGTGCGTCGCGCGGCCGGACGCGCGTCCCCCGTAATCGGTATCGGTCGCCTCGTTCTGGATACGCGGCGAATGTCTGCCACGGTCGACGGCCAGCCTCTGCGGCTGTCTCCACTCGAGTTTCGCTTTCTCGACTACCTGGCGCACCAGCCGGGCCGTGCGGTGTCGGCAGGCGAGTTGGCTGAGCATCTCTATGGCGCCTTCGATCCTGACGACTCGAATGCAATCGAAGCGCTCGTCGTTCGGCTGCGGCGCAAGCTCGGCTCCGGCGTCATAGAGACGCGTCGCGGCTTCGGCTACCTTCTCGAAGGCAAGGCGCATTGAATCTGCACTCTCTGCGGGTGCGCCTGCTGCTCGGCGCCGCTGCGGCCATTTTCGCCGCGCTTGCCGTCGCCTGGTTCGCGCTCACACTGTTATTTGAAAGGCATCTCGAACGGCGCGTGGCGGCCGATCTGACCCGAGATGCCTTGCAACTCATCGGCAATCTCACGCTCGACTCCGCCAACAGGCCTGTCACGGAGGGCTCGCCTGCCGATTCACGCTTCGTGGAGCCCGCCAGTGGCCGCTACTGGCAACTCTCAACGGCCGATGCCACGGTTCGATCGCGCTCCCTGTGGGACAAGCGCCTGCCCGAGTCCACGAGCGCGACCGGCAATGGCTGGACCAAGCGCACCCTCGACGGCCCGTTCGCGCAACGGCTCCTGCTCATCGAGAGGGTCGTGCGCCTCGAGCGCAGCAGCGCGCCGGTTCTTGTCCAGCTGGCCCAGAACGAAGACTCGATCGAATTATCGAGCGAGGCGTTCGGCCGGGAGCTGGCGCTGTCTCTGCTCCTGCTCTGGTTGGTGCTGCTGGGCGCGGCATGGGTGCAGGTGCAGTTGGGCCTGCGGCCCCTTGGACGTGTACGTGAAGAATTGGAACGATTGCGTCGCAATCCCACCGAGCGCCTTTCCGCCGGACATCACTCCGAGATCGAGCCTCTGACTGCGGCAATCAATGCGCTCGCGGCCGCGCGCGAGAAGGATCTTCAGGCGGCGCGGCATCGCGCAGCCGATCTTGCGCACGGATTGAAAACCCCGCTTGCGGCCTTGTCCGCTCAGAGCCGCCGCGCCCGCGACGCAGGCGCGATCGAAGCGGCTGATGGGCTGGATCGCGGGATCGCCGCTGCCAACGCCGCCGTCGACGCTGAGTTGGCGCGATCTCGCGCGGCGACCATTCGACAGGCGGGCCACGTAGAGACGCGGGCCATTCCCGTCATCGAACGCATCGTGGGGGTGGTCGAACGAACCGACTTCGGCGCCGAACGGGTGTTTGAGGTCGAATTGCCGTCGGAACTGACTGTGCCACTGGCCGACGGTGATCTGGCCGAGCTCATGGGCGCGCTCATCGAGAATGCCGCACGCTATTCGCGACGCCGCGTGCGAATCAGCGGCGCGCAGCATCCACACCTTCATCTCTCCGTGAACGATGATGGTCCAGGCCTTGGCGAAGGCCGCGCCGAAGATGCGTTGGCGCGGGGCGGTCGGCTGGATGAGGCTGGCCCCGGCCACGGATTCGGTCTGTCTATCGCGCGCGAGCTCGCCGAGGCCTCAGGCGCGACGCTGACGATGGAGCGTGGGTCGCTTGGCGGGCTTCAAGTCGAGGTCGCGTGGCCGTCTCATTCGTAAGCAGCGACCGAGTGGCGAACCCAGGACGGCATCACGTTGCCATGCTCGCCCGCCGCGGCTCGCGCATCAGCAGCGCGACGATGAACGATGCGGCGCATACCGCCGCCACGTAATAGAAATAAACCTGCTCATGTCCGGCCTTCTTGAACGACAGCGCGAAAAATTCCGCCGTGCCGCCGAATAAGGCGAGCGCGATGCTGTGCCCCATGCTCACGCCGAGCGCACGCACGTGCGGGGGAAACAGCTCGGCCTTGAACAGACCACTTATTGAACTGTAGAAACTGAGGATGGTGAGCGAAGCGAGCACGAGCGGAAGCGCAGTGGCAATGCTGCCAGCGCTCGATAGCCCCTTCAGCAGTGGAACGGCACACACCGTCATCAGCCCTGTAAAAATGAGCAGGTTCTTTCGCCGCCCGATGCGATCCGACAGCGCGCCGATCAGCGGCTGAAGGAGCATGAATCCGCACAGTGCCCAGAACATCACGCGGTTCACCAGCCTGGTGTCCATGCCTGCGGTGTTGACCAGAAACTTCTGCATGTAGATCGTGAAGGTGTAGAGGCAGACGGCGCCGCTCGCGGTCAACGCCATGACAATGAACAGCGCCCTGGGATGCTGGGCGAGCGCCTTCAGGCTGCCCGCCTCCGCGTGGCGCTCATGCGAGGGCACGACGGTCTCGTGCAGGTTGTTCCTGAGCAGCAACACCGTGAAGGTGATCAGCCCGGCCACGGCAAACGGCAATCTCCAAGCCCAGTCCCGGATCGCCTGCTCATCAAGCGCGTGCTCGACGACCATGAGCACGAACAGCGCGCACAACTGACCCGCGATCAACGTGACGTATATGAATGACGCATAGAACCCACGCCTGGCATCCGTCGCCACTTCACTCAAATAGGTCGCCGCCGCACCGAATTGGCCGCCCGTCGAAAATCCCTGCATGAGTCGCGCGAACAGCAGCAGCACCGGCGCCCACGGCCCGATGGTCGCGTATGTCGGCAACACGGCAACGATGAGCGAGCCGCCGCCCATCAACAGGACAGCCGCGATCAACGCCGCGCGGCGTCCGCGCCGGTCGGCAAGGCGTCCGAAGAACCATCCGCCGAAGGGCCTGATCAGGAACCCCACCGCATAGATGCCCGCGACATTCAGCAATTGCGCGGTGCGGTCACCCTCCGGGAAGAAGCTGCTCGCGAAATACAGCGCCGTGAACGCATAGATGTAGAAATCGAACCACTCGATGAGATTCCCGGCCGAGCCGGTAGCGATCGCCGCGATTCTCTGCCGATGGGTGAGCGGACCAATCACGAAGGCGACGTGGGTTCTCGAGCGGCACCCTGTGCCATCAAGTCATCGATTTCGGCGCTGGAGTAACCGCATTCGCCGAGTACCGCGCGCGAATCGGCGCCGAGCGCGGGCGCCGGCGAGTCCTGCCGCGGCGCTACGCCCTCGAAGACAACCGGCTGCGGAAGCATTCGCTTGATATCGGCTGGATAACCTTTCGCGACGTCGAAGAATCCGACGTCGGACAGATGCGGATCGTCGAGCAGGTCTTCCAGCCGGTTGATCTGCGAGCAGGGAACGTCGAGCCGCGCAAGCGCTTCCATCCATACCGCGGTGTCGCGCAGCGGCAGCACGGAAGCGACGACGCCGTAGAGGTAGTCAACGCGCGCATGGCGTTCCTCAGCCCTTTCGAACCAGGGCTGTGCCACCACGTCCGGTCGCTGTGCCTCGAGCAGAAATCGCCGCCATTGCTCGCCGGTATAGGGCAGTACCGCGATCCAGCCGTCTCGGGTTTTGTAAGGCCGGCGGTCCTTGGCGAGCACGCGGGAATAGCCCACGGAGCCCTGCTCATGAAATGTAGCGGCCGCCAGGTGTTCATTGAGAATGAATGATGCCATCGCCTCGAACATCGGCACCTCGACGCGGAGCGGTTGCTGTTGCCCCCGTGCGCGGGCCACCAGCGCAGCGAGAATACCGTACACCGTATGGAGCGCCCCCACTTTGTCCGCCAGGATGGTTGGCATGAAGCGTGGATCGGCACCTGAATTTCCGGCGAAGCCGGCAAGCCCCGCCGCCGCCTGGATGATGTCGTCGAAGGCCGGCCGCCCCCGGTAGCGCCCGCCCTGCCCGAACCCGATGGCCGAGCAATGAATGATCTGCGGGTTGATTGCCACTGCCTCCGCGAAGCCGATGCCGAGGCGCTGCGCGGCATCGGGGCGCATGTTGTGCAGAAGGACGTCACTGCGTCGGATCAGGCGCTCGAGCGCCGCCTTGCCTGCCGGGCTCTTGAGATCGAGCGCGATCGCTCGCTTGTTGCGGTTGTTGTTGACGAACAGCGCGCTCATGCCGGCCGCTTGCGGTTGAGTGGCACGCGCCGAATCCCCCTCGATGGGCTCGACCTTCACGACTTCGGCGCCGAGGTCGGCCAGGATCTGCCCGGCGAACGGCCCCATGACGACCGAACCAAGCTCGAGGATGCGCACGCCTTCCAGCAAAGGAATCATGGGGGCGAGAATCCGCCTCGGCAGCGCTGCGGACAATGCAGGCGGCGTTATTTATCGATACCCGCCGCAAAAGCCTTGCCGGTGAAGGCTGGAAATGTGAAGTTTGTTCGATGCAAGCGCGCCTCAACCTCCAGCAGCTCACGGCATTCCTCGCGCTGGCCGACACCGGCAGCTTCGGGGATGCCTCCGAGGCGCTGGGCGTATCGCAACCCGCCCTCAGCCGCACCATTCAGCAGATCGAGGCAAAGGTCGGGGCGCGCCTCTTCGATCGCGATACGCGCAAGCTGCGCCTGACGCCGGCGGGCGAGCGGCTCGAGCCCCTGGCGCGCCGCCTGGTGCGCGAATATCAGAGCGCCTTCGTGGAGTTCGACGACTTCGTGGCCGGCCGGCAAGGCGTGGTGAGAATCGCAGCTCTCCCGTCGGTTGCGGCGATGCTGCTCCCGGAGACGATCATGCGCTTTCGCGAACAGCAACCGGACGTGCGCATCCACATCTGGGAGGACGTCGGCCGCCCGGTGCATCGAGCAGTATTGGAGGGAGATGCCGACATCGGCCTTGCAACGCCTCCGCAGATCACGAGCGATCTTCGCTACAAGCCGATCCTGCGGGATGAAATCGTCCTTGTGTGCCGCACGGACGACAAGCTCGCGCACCGGGAAGTGCACGAATGGTCGGTATTCTCGACGCGGGCATTCGTCATGCCGTCACCCGAAACGGGTCTGCGCGCCATGATCGACCAGGCCCTGGAGAAGGCGGAAGTCTCCGCAGAGCCCCTCTTCAACTGCAAGCAACCGACGACCATCGGGGCGCTCGTGAATGCAGGCGTCGGCATCGCGGCGTTGAGTCGGCTGACGCTCGCGCAGCTGAACTCGCGGACCCTCGCTTATCGCAAGCTGCGCAACCCGACAATGGCGCGCTCCATCGGAGTGGTTACGCACGCCGCGCGCTCCCTCGCCCCGGCAGCGAAACTGTTTCTCAGGGAACTGGATGCACAGGCGCGACTCCTCGCGCCAGCCATCGGCGGTGAGCTCAACTCAGGAGCTGATTGAAGATCGGCGACCGCTAGCGATCCTGCGGTGCAATCCCTTTGACGCGCTCTCGCAGCTCCACGATCTCATCCAGGCTGTAGGAGAGAAGTACGCGCCTGGAGGAAGGCGGACGCTTGGCCACCGAGAGACCCGGCCGCCATTCCGTCGCCGGCCGGATGGGGCGCGGCACGAATCCGCCGCCGCAGTTGGGGCAGACATTCCTTAAATGGCGGTCCACGCAGTCCGCACAGAACGTGCATTCGTAGGTGCAGATGCGCGCTTCGGTGGCGTTTGGCGGCAGATCCTTGTCGCAATATTCGCAATTGGGACGCAGCTCGAGACCCATTGAATTCCCCTTGCCGCCGAAAACGAGATGATACCCAGCGGCCAGCAGACGTGAGACGCCACGTATAAAATCGCCACTGCTTCCTAGGCTTGCGGGTCAAACCAGACAAATAGGGTGATCTCGCCACGAGCGTCGCCCAAGCCTCAGGCACGAAACTGGCTACGGCTGCGCTACCGAACGAGGTAGAGGGAGTCGGACATGGCCGCAGTGCTTTCGAACGACATGCTTCCCATAGTCACCATTTACCGGCAGCGCGCCCGCCAGGCGCTGAATCTGGCGCGGCTTGCGCGCCGTCAGGGAAAAGAAGACGCGGCGCGAGGCTTGGCTGATGAAGCTTTGCTATGGCGCGCCTATGCGAGCGACTGGGGACGTCGAGGCATGCTGGCCTCGATCTAGCGCCCGGCAGGTCCCGGCACGCGCATTGCTGCCGTCGGGCCGGGCCACCATGCCAGCGGGGGACACCCAATAAAATGAATCCGCGCGTGCGCCGCATTCCAAGAGTTCTGCTCGCCGGGCCCTACGACCCGCACTGCGGGGAGTACACCTTTCTCGCCCCGCCGCTCGGAATCTGGCGCTTGGCCGGAGTGCTCGAAGCCGCGGGTGTCGAGGTCAAAGTATTCGATCCGAATTGCTGCGTGGGCACGCCGCAACGTGCGCTGGAGCGCGAGCTTTTGAGAGGCAGCTGGGACGTGATCGGTATCTCGACCACGGGCATGACTCTGCGCTTCGACCTGGAGCTCGCGCATATCGCGCGGCGGTTGGCGCCGCATGCGCTGCTCGTGGCCGGCGGCATGGAGGCAACGTTCCGCCCTGACCTGATGTTCGAGCTCGGGCCATTCGACCTGGTGGTGCTGGGCGAAGGCGAGCGCCCGCTTCTGCAGTTGTGCGAGCGTCTGCGCTCAGGGCAGCCATTGGGCGGCATCGGCGGAACGGCCGAGCGCAAGGCAGACGGTACGATATTGAAAATGCCGCAGGCCGCGCTCGACCGCGACGAGCTGCGCGATGCGATCTTCTCCACGCCGTACGAAAAAATGCCGTACGAGGCGTACTGGGACAAGCTCGAAACCGCCTACCGCGTGGGTGCCTTGCCGAGCAAGGCGGCGCGCGAAGCGCAGCTCGCCGAGATTCGCTCGGTGCGGCTGATCACGCTCAACTACTGCCCCATGGGCTGCACGTTCTGTTCCGCCACGAACTTCCTGCACGAGGCCCAGGGCAGTGTCGCGCCGATCGCGCGACTGGAAGCCGCCGAGTGCGTGAGCATGATCGAGCGCATCGTGGCCGCGCATCCAGGTGTGCGCACCATCATCTTTCAGGACGACATTTTCGTCTTCACCAAGGACAAGCGGCGTCCTGCCGCTGTGCGAGGCCATCGTCGCGGGAAAAGAGCGCGGCACCATTCCGCAATACCTGCAATTCATCAGCACCAATCGCATCGATGCGATGTCGGTCGAGCGGCTGACCGCCATGCGACGCGCGGGGTTTCGCGTCCTGGGCTTCGGCGTCGAGAGCTTCTCGCCCAACGTCCTCGCCGAATTCAACAAAGGCGCAGATTCATCGGCATATCGAGCCCATGCTCGACTGCGGCGCTCGAACTCGGCATCACCCCGTTCCTGGATCTCATCCTGAGCTCGCCGCTCTCCTCTCTCGAAGATGTGGCGCCTGACATTGCGCGAAGCGTATCGCTGGCTGCGGCGCGGCTGCGAAGTCGGCATGTACCCGTACGTGATTCCGTTCTCGGGTGCGGCATTCGCGCTTGATCCGGCACTGGCGCCGCACACGATTCAGGAGCGGCGGCGGGTGAACGGCACCGAGTGTCGAATGGAACCAGGCCGCGAAGATCCTGCCGATCGATCCCATCGTCCGCGAGGTCATCCTGCAAATCGAGGCGGACTTCGAGAGCACTCTGGCGCGGCTGCAGGATTCCGTCGCACATCTACCGTCGCGCGTACGCTCGCTCATCTGGATCATGAACGCGGTTCCGGTGATGGCCGCGCACGGCATCACGATTGCGGATGAGGACGAGGTGCGCGCCGAGCTCAACGCACGTATGCCGCCGGCCGCAGGATGGTGGCCGCGCCAGCCGCCGCATTCGCATGAAGTTCCTGGCCTCATCGTGGCAATGGCTCGCGCCTTTGGCGGTGTGCGCGCTGCTCACCGTGTGGGTCGGGTTTGTCCGCAGCGACTGTGCAAGCTGCCAGCTTCTCGCTGCTGATCTACGGCCTGGCGAATCTGGTCGTCTACGTGGACACGATCGACTTCGTGGTGCGCCTGTACATCCGCCGCCGCAACACGGCAACCGCGGCGGCGCACCGACGACAACCGCACACTGTCGATCGACCTCACTGCGACGCTTCCTGCCGAGACATGGCGGGTCGTGCCGCTGCGCCCGTACGCGATCGTCGCTTCGGTGTTCAACCTCGAAGATGGGCTGGATGAATTCATGGAAGCGTTCGAGCCGTATCGCGACAAGGTATGGCTCATCAGCGACGGCTCCACCGACCAGACCGTGTTGCGCTTGCGGCAGGCCGGATGGCGCTGCATCGAAGAGAGCATCAATCGGCGCAAGCCCGGCTGCGCTGCGTCGGCTGCTGCAACGACTGCCCGCTCACATCGAGACGGTCATGGTCATCGATCCGGATATCCGCATCCGCGGCCTGGGCGAAGGCAGCACCGTCGAGCTCGAGCGGGCCATCGGCGACTTCCAGCGATCAGGGGCCGCTGCCATGTGCCCGCGCATCATGATCGAGCCGGATGGGTTTCTCGCGCGCTTCCAGGCATTCGAGTATGCCCTGGCGTTTCGCGTCGGGCGCGAAAGCCTGTCTGACTTCAGCGCCACCTCCGGCGTCTCGTTCTATCGCCGCGACGCGCTCGTGAGCGCGCTCGCGGAGCACTCGCTCTCCGTTTATGCCGAGGATCTGGAAAATGCCATGATCCTGCTGGCCCGCGGCGAGCGGATTTACCACGACGGCCGGCTGGTGGTGAGCACCGAGGGCCCGGGAACGGTTTCGCGCTGGTTCTCACAACGTGTCGGCTGGTATCACGGGCTCCTCAAGGTGTACGTGGAGCGGTTCGGCGAGATCTGGAAGATCAGCAAGCGCTCGCCGTTCGCGTTCTATCACTTCATCATCTACATGGGCGGTCTCTCGATCGCCCTGCACGTCGTCAAGATGGCGGGCGCCGCGCTGTTGCTGATCAGTTTTGCCAGCGGCTTCGACGCGTTGTTCGTCACGGGCGGGCTGGCACATGGTTCATTGACCAATCCGGCCAACTTCATAGCGGCGGTGGGCAGCTATCTCGCGCTCGGAGCGGTGGCATTGTTCGTGGTCGTGCCGCGCGCCGAGCGCGCCTATATCGCGCCCATCGTGCCGCTGTATCTCCTCTATGCCATCGCCCACATCGTGCCCATGTCGGTGGGCTTCGCGAACTGGATCGCGGTGAAGACGATCGGCCGGCGCGTCTATCGCGACCACTATGAAATCCAGGAGGCCAGCAGCTGATGGCGACTCGAGGCGCAGCGGCTCCGGCCTTCTACCAACCGCATGCCTACTGGGAAGAGCGCGCGCGCCAGTTCGCGGCGCACGGCACCGGTCTCGCCGCCGTTTGCTCCTACGGCATGCCTGAGTTCTACAATCGCGTGATCGACCTGGGTCAGCGGCTCGCACTCGCGCCTTGGTTGCACCTCGAGCCGGGCGCCAAGGTTCTCGATGTCGGCTGCGGAATCGGCAGATGGAGCCGCATATTGGCGGCGCGCGGCGCACAGGTGACCGGCATAGATCTCAGTCCGACCATGATCGGGCAAGCGAGGACTCGCGCGGCGCAAGACGGTGTGGCTGACCGGTGCCGGTTCCTCGTGCAGGACACCGCTGCACTGGATGTCGGTGAGAAATTTGACTTGGTGCTCGGAGTCACAGTGCTGCAACACATCCTCGATGCGGGTTCATTGCATTCTGCCTTGCAGCGCATGGCTGCCCACCTGAGCCCGGGCGGCCGCATGGTGCTGCTCGAAGCGGCGCCTTCGCAGATTGCCGCGCGATGTGACACCAGTGTCTTCAGGGCGCGCGAGCGAAGCGTCTATCTGCAGCTTTTTGCCGAGAGCGGACTGCGAGTTCACGCGCTCACCGGTGTCGACCCTGCGCCCTTCAAGACGTGGCTGCTGCCGCATCTGTCGCGCCTGCCGCGCGCCTGCGCGAGTTGCAGCACTCGCGCTGGCCACAGCGCTTTCAATGCCCATCGATCTGATTTTCGGCCGTATCGCGGCGAAGCCTTCGTGGCACGCGGTGTTCGTGCTCGAGCATGGCCCAGGGGTTCAACATGCGAGTTAGTCATCGCCTCGACGCTTGCGATTGCCGTGTTCGTCGTGCTCGGCGCGGCCGTGTTCGCGGCGTACTGGTATCAGCATGAGCCGCGCCGCGCCAGGCCAGTCGACGGGAGGAGTCACCGTCGATGTCACGCAGGGAGGTGATCGGGGCCCGGGGAGCCTGCGTGAGGCGCTGTTCATCGCGGCTTCGGCCAGTAGCAAGGCGACTGTTTCGATAAAGGTGCCCCGCGTTGCGCTGCTCACTGCCCTGCCGCCTCTGGTGAACGCGCATGGCATCAGCATCGTCGCGCCACCGACAGGCGCGCAGATCGATGCGCAGGGGCTCGGCCCCGGCGCCGTGTTCGACGTCTCCGGCCCGAACATTTCCATCCAGGGCGTGACGATCCTCAATTGTCCTGGCGCCGGAATATTGCTGCGCGCGACGCGTTTTCGCCTCGCAGGCGCGCGAATCGAGCGCTGCGACGTCGGAGTCGAAATCGCGGAGAACGCCGGCGCCCTGTTGATTGAGAACAACCGGTTCGTCGGCAACCGGGTGGGGCTGCGGTTCGCAGCCTCCAACCGCGATGCCGTCGTGGTCAAGAACGAGTTCGCGGGTCACAAGGATGCGGCCATCTGGGCCGTGCGCAGCGCCGCCGACTCACGCGAGCCGACGATCACGGTACGAGACAATCGTTTCAGCAAGGAAACGCTCGGTGTGCTGGCAGGGAACGTGGGGATGCTGGTCGAGAGGAACGAGTTTCGCGACTCACGCACCGCAGCGATCCAGCTGATCGGGCAAGGGGCGGTGGCGCGCGGCAACCGCATCAGCGGCGGCGCTTCGATGGGCATCGTTGCTGAGAATGCCAGCGCTGCGATCATCGACAGCAACGAGATCGACCATCTCACCGCCTACGGGGTCATGGTGAAGAGCTCGTCCAACGTCCTGGTCAAGGGCAACAAGGTGCACAACTGCGGCTATGGGTTGGCGTTCGTACTGGGTGACGCCGCGAATCCCAGCACCGCGGTGGACAACACGATCATCGAGCCGAAGTACAACGGCATCGACATCATCGGCGACTCGCCGATCCTGCGCCGCAATCACGTGCTGCGTCCGCGCGTAAGGGCATTGAGCGTTTCCGATTTCACGGCGCCCGATGGCACCCGGATGCAGGCCAAGCCCTTCCTCGACAACAACCGCTTCGAATCCGGCGCAGCGACCATTGCCACCGGCAAGCCGACAACGACGAGCCCGACGACGTCGCGATGAAGACGAGCGAAGCCACGCTGCTGCTGCCCGCGCCCCAGTGGAGCGATCCACGGGTGCATCTGCTGGACGATATCTGGCTTCTGGCGATTTTCGCCATTCTGCTTGCGACCGCGGTCCCCTGGGCTGCCAGTGGACTGCAGGTGGACCTGCCCGGCGCCGCGCTCGGCCTGGCCGCGCTCGCCGCCATTCATGTGGCGTTCGCCGCGCTGATCAATCCGGCCCGCGTTGCAGATGCCAAGCGCGCTACCACTCTGGCGGCGTTGCACATCATTGGCGTCATCCTCGTTGGAGTCGTCTGGCATTACGCCGGTGGCCTGCAGAACGCGGCGTTTCTGCTGGTGTTCGCCCTGCCCGTGGTGGGCGCGATTTTCCTGTCACGCCGCCAGCCGTATCTGATCGCCGCGACGGCGGTACTCACGGTGTGCGTGGTGGCATTGATCGAGGCGCCCGAATTGCGCTGGTATGCCGGTTTCAACAGCCCCTGGCTCGCTACGATCTTCGGCCGTAGCAGCGTATCGCTCACCCCGGCATTCCCCGGGCTATACGCGCCTTCGGGCTACTTCGTGGTGCTGCTCGAGGTGTTTGCGATCGTCCTGTTCGGCTGTGCGGTCGCGGCCGAATACCTCGGAACGGTTTTCGACAGGCTGCATGCCCAGGTATTCGCGGCGCGCGTGGAGGCCGAGCGCGCGCAGGAACTGTGGACCGCCCTCCTCGAGCAGCTGCCCGTGCCCACTCTGCTGGTCGACGCCGACACGCTGCAGGTGGTTTGCGAAAGTCACTCGGTGGCGCCGAATTTCTGCGACGACCAGGCGGCGGCCGTGGGGCGCGGCCTGTTCGACGCGATCCAGTTCTCGTATCCCGAGGCCATCCAGGAACTCATTGGTGGTGCGGGCGGGCTCGCCCGGCTCAGCGTGATTCACGCGGGAGGGCGCCTGCACATCACCGACGTGCGCATCCAGCACATGGCGCAACGCGGTCGTCGCTTTGCCGTGGTGGTGATCGAAGACAAGACGGAGGCCTTCTGTGTGAAGGCGGCGCTGGATGTCGCGGACAATGCCGCACTGGTGCTCGATGTGGACGGCAACGTACTGGCCCTGAACAAGCCCGTGCAGGTTCTGTTTTCGAGCGTGGCAGTCGGAGCCAACGCGGGCCGCCTGCTCGCCCATCCCAACGGCGCCCGCAACTGGTGGGACCCGAATCTCGCGGGGCGCCTGAAGATGCAGGCGCGCATCAAACAGCGTCTCTACCAGGTGACGAGCACCGCGCTGGCACTGCCTGGCGAGGAGGATCGCATCTTCGTGGTGGCATTCCGCCCTGCCGTTCGCGACACCGCCGCGGATCGCACCGGCACTACCGCAACAATGGTGCAACTATCATGATCAGTCCCCTGACGATGCGCGGTCTCGCGCTGACCAGCCTTGCCGTTACATCGCTGGCGCATGCCGAGGACCGGCTGACGCTGACCGCCAATGGCTCAACGCTTTCGCATGCAGAAGGCGGTGGGGGCGGCTCCCTCGGCTGGCTGCACAATTTCGGCCCCAATACGATTGCCGGCGCCTCCGTCCAGTATCAGACGCTCGCGGATGCGACCTGGAAATTCGGCTCGGTCAACGCGGCTTATACTGGCGGCCCGGATGGCCGCAAGTGGAGCGTGTACGGCGAGGCTCATCGCGGGTCGGGAGATGATGACGCTCATGACTTCACCTATCAGATCGCCGCCCTCGGCGCCTCACTGCCGCTCTATCGCAAGCTTTCCCTGCAACTCGAGGACCGGCAGATCGACGTCGACACGGCTCATGGCAATCTGCCGAAGATCGGGCTGACCATGGTGTGGACTCCCAGGCTGCAAAGCACCGTGTCGTATGCGGACTCGATCGGTGGGAATCTGGGCACGGAGATCGGCACCGCTCGCGTGGACTACTACGTCGACAGCGTGCATTTGATCGCTGGGGGCGCCTTCGGCCGCGCCGACCCGGTCGTTGTGAACATTCAGGGCTTGAACCTGCCCACGCGGACGTTGCGTGAGGGGTTCGCCGGGTTCTCGCGAATCTTCTCGCGCACGGAATTCCTGATGCTCGCCGATTACCTGGAGCTGGGTGACAGCAAGCGTCTGACTCTCACACTCAGCTTCACCTTGCATCTGAACCAGCCCACGACAGCCAGATGATTCGCATGCCCCGTATCAGCGATTGGCAATGGCTGCCCACGGTGGCGGTTCTTGCCGTAGTGCTGCTCGCGGGCGGACGGATGATCACGCTGAGCGTGCGCGAGCGCGCCGTGCAGTTCAGGGAAGTTGCCCAAACAACCGCCACGCGCACGGCGAGCGCGCTCGAGAGCCGGCTGCGCAATACAGCGCCGTTACGCGGCTCAAGCCGATCCGCGCCCATCGCAGAGCGTATTGCGAGCACTGTCCCGATGAAACGTCTGGGTGCCGCAGGATATGACTTCGAGATTTCCGAGGTCGATGCGGGCCGCAGCTTTCGGCAGGTGCTGCTGCGCTCACAGATCAATCCACTGGATCAGCCCGTGCGCACCAACGTGAGCGTGCCACCCGATTTCCTGCCGGAAACCCCGGGCGGACATCTCGAGCTTGCGATCAGACCGAAGACGGGCTGGTATCCCGCGCGGGATGTGGCTACCAGCATCGGCTTGCTGTGCATCGTCGCATGGCTGCTTGCCTTCGGTACTCACGATCTGACGCACAGCCTGCAACGCTCGCGCGCGACGGCGGAGTCGTTGAAACACCGGTTGCGATTGCTCAACCAGCGGCTGACCGGTGAGATCGAAGCGCGTCAGCAGCTGCAGCAGAGCTTCGACCACGCGCGCTACCACGATGCGTTCACCGGCCTGCCCAATCGTCGCTATTTCATGGATCGACTCGATCGCGCGCTGCGCGACGTGCGCGCGCGCAAGCGCCAGCGGCTGGCCATCATTCTCGTCGACATCGAGCGCTTCAGGCAGATCAATGATACGTTGGGTCAGACCGCGGGCGACGAGGTGATGGTCCAGGCGGCGCGCAGGTTCGGGGAGGCGACTGCATCCCTGGAAGCCATTCTCGCACGCTGGAGTGAAGATCAATTCGCCGCGCTCGTGTTCGATGTCCCGTCGAACGAAGGCGCGCTGGCCATTGCGAGCGCCATGCAGCAGGAACTGCAGGAGCCGTTCGAACTGCGCAAGCACCGGTTGAGCGTCACCGCACGCATGGGAGTTTCCTTCATCGAGTCTGGCTCGCAGCGCGCCGAAGAGGCGCTGCGTGAGGCAGACATCGCATTGTCCGTATCTCGCAGGCAGGAAAACGCCAGGACCATCGCCTACACGCCCGCGATGGGCGGCGATGCAGCGAGCCTCGTGAGCCTGGAGGCCGATCTTCACGTGGCCCTGGAACGCAACGAGTTCCGGCTGCTCTTCCAGCCCATCGTGGACCTGCGCACCGAAAACGTGCTCGGCGCGGAGGCCCTGATCCGCTGGAAGCACCCTGTCGAGGGCCTGCTCCGGCCCAGCAGATTCCTCGCCATCGCCGAAGAAGCGGGGTTGCTCGTTGCCATGACGCGCTGGGTCATCCTGCGTGTCTGCAAAATTGCGGGGGACTGGCGGCGCCGGCTCCCCACCAACGTGCCCTTCTACTTCAGCATCAATCTATCAGCGACGGTGCTGCGCGATCCGGGCTTCGTCGACTACGTGGCGCTGGTGCTGCGCGAGACCGGAACGCCGCCGCAGATGATCAAATTCGAGCTGACCGAGGGCGGCCTGATCGCCAACGTCGGCGCCGCGCGCGAAGTGCTGCAGCGGCTGCACGAGATGGGAATCGAGCTGATGCTCGACGATTTCGGCACCGGCTATTCCTCGCTCAGCTACCTGCAGCTGTTTCCATTCGATTATCTGAAGATCGACCGGCCCTTCGTCAATCGCACCGGCTCCGAGCAGGCGAATAACGGCATCACCTCGGCGGTGCTGCAGATGGCCTCGAGCCTGTCGCTCAAGACGATCGCGGAAGTCGTCGAGACCGCGGCGGCCGCCGAAGCGCTGGGCAAGATGGGATGCGACTTCGGGCAGGGTTATTTCTTCAGCGAGCCGCTGGATGCCGAAGAGGCGCTGAAGCGCCTGCAGATCAAGGGTATTCGCGTGCCGGGCGGCGCGACGATCATTCAGCCCGCGGCCGAGCCGCAGGACGACTCGCCCACTCTGGCCATGCCGATCGAGTGGACGAATGAGCAGGAACTCGAGGAGCGCGCGCGCGCGCCTGCCCCGGCGAAGAAAGCGCGCTAGTCCGTCATCTAAGGAATTTGACGATCTCGGCGGCGGCTGCGGCTGGATAGTCGCCACTCCCCATGCGGTCATAGGCAGCCTTGGCGCTTGGATGCGTGGTGAACGAGTGATCCATGCCCGGCACGCTCAGCAGGCGGCCGTTGCCAGGATGGCGCGTATTGACGAGCGCCACGATGTTGAGTTGGTCCTCGCGCGACATGATCCAGTCGTATTCGCCCCAGACGACCAGCGTCTTCGCATCCACTGCCGCCCACGCAGCGCCGAGGTCGAGCGCTTGAAGCTGGTGGTAAAAGGCCGCCGGGCGCCCGTACTGGTGAGCCGGCTCGTCGTACCAGACATCTTTCATCTGCGGATATTTCGCAGCGACCTCGCCCGGCGTCAGCTTTTCAAAAAGATAGTAGGCGTGAAATTCGCTCAGGCGCTTAATGTCCGCGCTGATGGCGCCGCCCGGCTGCCCTTCCAGAGCGAGCCTGCGCCGTTCGAGCTCGATCATGTGCTCGAACCAGGTCTTCGACCATCCGCCAATGCTGACGTACGTTGCCACGGGGGCACCTTGAGCGACTAGCGGCGCGAACCCCCCGCCATTGCTGATTCCGAGCAGGCTGATGCGGGCCGGGTCTACGCGCGGGTGCGCCTTGAGCGCGGCGAACGCCGCGCGATAGCCGGAAAGCTCCGTCTCGAAACCCGTCTCGCGGCAGTCACCTTCGCTGTCGCCGATGCCTGGCTTGTCCAGTCGCAGAGTCACGGCGCCGCCTTCGGCGATGATCTGCCGCAGCAGCCTGGAAATTCCATCGGTCGCATTGGGCCGCAGCTCGACCGAGTCGCAACTCAACCATCCAATGAGCATGATGGCCGGGTGAGTGCCCGGTGCACGCGGCAACGTCATCAGGGTGCGCAGGCGATGGCCGCTTGCGTCGCGCACGCTCGCGAGTTCGACGGTCGCATTGTCGTACCGTTCCAGCGGCGCATCCTGGCGCCGCGGTAGCTCTTGCGAGACAGAGCGGCCGCTCCACGTGAGAGCCGCGATCAGTGCGAGCGTTATGATTCTCATGAAGGATCCTTTGCAATCGGAATTGCGAGCTCGGTGACGAACCGCTGCGCGCTGGCGGCAACACGGTGAGCTGGCAGGCGATAGCCCACCTGGTCCGCACCGAACCGATGGTAGATCTCGCGAATCGGCCGGTTCGCGAGCGTCAGCTTCTGGTGGCTGAACCAGCTGCGCATCCGGCGATACAGCATCGCCGGGTCCGCATAGGGGCCGCGGTATGTGACGCTGGCGGCGAGCGGCTCGCTGGCCAGTTCGCGCGCACCCTCGAGCCGGCATGAGCTCGAGACCGGGATGCAGACCTCGACGTCGAGACGCGCGCCGGACTGCGTCGCGTTGTGTATGAGCAGCAGCGGCGCGCTTTCGGCACGACTGCGCCGCGCGCGGCGCTCGGCTTCCTCGAACATCTCCGTTATGGCATTCGACGATTGCGCGACCGTAGCTCGTATCGCCAGCGCCCGCATCGCCGGGTAATTCTTGGTGCGAACCACGACATCGGAAGTGCCGTCGCCCGCCAGTACGTCAGCTTCGCTCGCGAGCCATGCGCTCAGCGCATTCACTTGTGCGAGGAGCGCTTCCTGCTCGCGAAGCCTGCGTTGCAGGGCGGTCTGATGCCGCTTCAGTGCCGCGCGAAATTCGGCCGGTGATACGGCCAGTAGGTCGCGCACCGCTGCCAGCGGAAATCCAAGCTCCTTCAGCAACAGCAACCGCTCGAGCGAACCCAGCTGCTGCAGGTCGTAGTAGCGATATCGCGAGCGCGCATCCACGTGAGCCGGCTTCAGCAGCCCTTTGCTCTCGTAGTGCCGCAATGCCCTGACGCTGATGCGCGCGAGCCGGGCGAAATCACCGATGCGAATCATGCGGGCATCCTAAAGTCTGCCGCAGCGTCAGAGTCAATGCCCGGGCACCATCATTGAGCCGCTTTCACCGGCTCGATGATCGGCCGGCCCTTGTCGATGATGAAAGTGGAGATCAGGCGTGCGGGCGTGTCACCCGAATTCAAAGTCTCGTGAGCGACATCCCGCTCATTGTGATAAGCCTCGCCCGCCGCAATACGCTTCGGCGCCTGGCCCTCAACGCGCAGCTCGAGCGTGCCCTCGATGACTGTCGCGTATTCATCACCGTGATGCGTGTGCCGCCCCATCGTCGCGCCCGGCGCGAATTCCGCCGCGGCCATCACCACCTCGCGCGTGGCGTCCCCCGCGAGCGGAGTGCGCTGTAACGGCTTGACGGTGATGCCCGGCGGAGGCGCATCGCCTGCCGATGCCGCGGCGAGGATCATCGACAGACAGCTGATCAATGCGAATCGCATGTAAACTCCCCCGAATGCACGAAGGGGACGATTTTAATCCATAGCTACTGCAGCGCGTAGAGATTGCCGTCCATGCTTCCGACGTAGAGCACGCCGCGATCCACGGCCGGAGAGGACATGATGGCGCCTATGGAGATGTAGCGGTAGAAATCGACATACATGTCCTGGAAATCGCCGAACACAGGGGCGAATGCGGCGGTGTTCAACGTGCCGTCGGGGTTGAGCACCTTCATGACGTCGTTCTTCGAAGCTTCGGTCTGAAACTCCCAGGCGAGCAAGCCATTGCGGGTGTCCACGGCGTAGAGCCTGCCGTTGTGAGTGCCGAAATACGCGAGGTCACCGGCAAGGGCGGCTGAGGAAAAGATGTATGACTTCGCATCGAAGTTGAATCGCAGCCGGCCCGTCTTCGCATCCAGCGCCATGAAGCGCGCGCTGTCGGAGGTGCCTACGTAAACCACTCCGCCGCGCACCGCGGGGGTGCCGTTGACCCATGACTTGCTGGTGGGGTAGTCCCACTTCTTGCGCCCGGTCGCCGCATCCAGCGCGTAGACGTGCGCGTCGCGGCACCCCACGTACACTGTGCCATCCACGACTGCGGGCGATGACTGGAAGCCGACCTGGTTGTGTATGTTCGGATCCTCGCCCGACTTGAACGCCCACTTCTGCTGACCGGTGTCGGCGTCTAGCGCGTAAAGGTAGCTGTCCCAGCTGCCGATGTAGACGGTGTTGTTCGCAACGGCTGGTGAGGCATGCACGACATCGTGAGTCGCGAATTTCCACAGCAGCACGCCTTTGGCCGCATCGATCGCGTAGACATTGCCGTCGCCGCTGCCGAAGAACACCTTTCCACTGCTGACGGCCGGCGATGATGTGAACACATCCCACGCGTCTGGCACGGTCTGCGCCGGCGACGGATAGCCGTGCATGTTCTTCGCTTCGAACTTCCGCTCGTATTCGATTGCGTACACCCATTTCGGCTGGCCCGTCGCGGCGTCGATGGCGGCGAGCGACCCGGCGGACGACACGAAGAACACCGTCCCGTCGGCGATCGTTGGCGAGGAAGCGATGGGCAGGCGGGATTTGAAATTCCATTTCTCCTTGCCGGTTTCCTGATCGATGGCGTAGAGGTGGCCGCTGAAGCTGGCGATGTACACCACGCCGCCGGCGATGGCGGGTGAGGTCACGATCGGGCCGGGAGTCTTGAAGGCCCATTTCACGCCTCCGAACTTCGCAGGGCCCGCCCCTGGATACACGCCGGTGCGGGCAACGTCCCCGTGGAAGGTGGACTGGGCCGGTACGGCGGATGCGAAGCCGCAGAGAACCAAGAGGACGGGGAATATGTGAGTTTTCATGCGTTAAAGTAGTCCTACGCGGGCCGCTTTATCGCAATCCGGCCTGTCATTCGTCGCGACCGCGGCACCACTCGTCGATTCACCGATTGCTCCAGGCCGCCGGCGCTTTCGTTGCACGTACGCAACGAAAATGCGCTAATCCCGGGAATAGGACAATTAGTCCCGTCGTACTTTCGCTTCATCCCTGCTTTGGTCTAGACTAAAAAAAAGCCCGATATCCGACCGAGGGCTCACTTATTCCAGGAGAGAGCGCAATGAAGATTCGTCCCTTCGGGCTCAGAATCGCTGTGTCGTTGTTCGGCATCAGCACCAGCTGGGCCGTTAGCGCGCAGACCGATCCCGCAACCGGGCCGCAGGCTGCAGCTGAAGACGAAGAGTCCCAGCAGACTGTGGTGGTGACCGGATCCCGCATCCCGACCGTGCTCACGGAAGGTCCGTCCCCAGTCACCACGATCACAAAGGAGCAGATCGAGGCCCGAGGCTTCACGACGGTGCTCGAGGCCGCCGCCGCACTCACCCAGATCACCGGCGCGTCGCAGAACGAGCTGGACACCAACGGATTCACGCCGAATGCCGGCGTCGTAGACCTGCGCTCCCTCGGCCCAGGCCGCACATTGATCCTCCTCGATGGCCGTCGCATCACGGACTACCCGCTGCCGTACAACAGCGAGAGCAACTTCGTGAACCTATCGACCATTCCCGCGGCGGCCGTAGAAAAGATCGAGCTGCTGGCCGGCGGCGCCTCGGCCATCTACGGCTCGGACGCAGTGGCAGGCGTGCTGAACATCGTCCTGCGACGCACGATCGATACCCCCCTCGACATCAACGTCCGTTACGGCGACACGACGCAGGGTGGCGGTGCATCGAATCGCATCCAGGGCGTCGGCGGCTGGAGCACGGACACTTTCAATCTGACGTACGCGGCTGAGTACCTGCATCGCTCTCCCCTTTATGGACTGGACCGCAGCTTCATGGATTCCGTGAAGGACAATCCCGATCCGGCAGGCCGCATCAATCCGCGTTCGCTACTGCTGTCCGATCCTTTCGATCTCGACGGCGACGGGTTCGATTACATCGACCCAGGTTCATCGGCGTGCGGTCCATTCCAGAACATGGTCTATTCGAACCGCCCCGGGCGCGGCCGATATTGCGGGCAGCCGAACGACCCGGCGCAGGCGAGCATCCGCAACAAGACCGACCGGATCTCGCTGTACACGCGCGCGGACTGGACGCTTTCGGATTCGATGGGCCTGTACACGTCTCTCAACGCGTTCAAATCCAAGGCGAAGCTCGATTCGAACTTCAGCTGGTGGACACCACTGATTCCGCTGGTGGGACTGACCGATAACACGCCTTACGTGTTCGACACCGGCACCGATCCGTTTGGCATCGGCGGGCGGTACACCGTGTTGCAGCGATTTTTCCAGCCCGACGAGATCGGCGGACGCAGCGCACGCGCGAACAATTTCGACGAGCATGTGATCGATGCCGCCGTCGGCTTGAAGGGCGACCTCTTTGGAGGCGGCAACTGGCAGTACGATGTGAGTCTCTCGTCTTCGCGTTACAAGGTGAAGGCGAGCGAAGAGCTGCTGCTGGATGCCGCGGTGAACGAGTACTTCCTCGGTGATACGACGGGTGTCGATCCATTCTTCGGCATCGTGCCGGCGTACAACGTCGATCTCGACCGCTACTACGCTCCGCTGACTCCCGCGATCTGGGACCAGCTGACCGACGATAACATCCAGCACGCTAAGTCCTGGAACAACGTGGCGCAGCTGGTTGTCAACGGGGAGCTGTTCTCGCTGCCGGCCGGACGCGTCGCCATGGCAGGCATCATCGAGCTCGCCAAGCAGAAGTACGATATCAACCTGGACGATCAGCTCCTGAACAAGGAATTCTGGGGCCGCACCGATACGGGTGGCGATGGCTCGCGCAAGCGTTCCGCTATCGGCCTCGAATTCAACATACCGGTGTTCAGCACCCTGAATGCGAAGGCCGCGGGCCGTTACGACGACTACAACGACATCACCGACGTGAATGGTGCGTTCACCTACAACCTCGGCCTGGAGTTCCGCCCGATCCGCCAGGTCCTACTGAGAGGGTCGCTCGCCACGAGCTTCCGCGCTCCGGACATGCATAACGTTTTTGCGGACACGAGCGGATTCTTCACGACGGTGACGGATGAATTCCTGTGCCGCCGTGACGAGCCCAATGTCTCATTCCCGGCCTGCACCAACGGAGCCGTGAATATCCAGGGCGCCCGTCAGGGCAATCCTGCTCTGGCAGAAGAAGAAGGCAAATCGTATACCTTCGGATTTGTCCTCGAGCCGGCCCATGGCCTCTCGTTCAAAGCGGACTACTACAAGATCCGCCTGACCGGCGCGGTGCTCGACAATCCCCTGACCCGCATTCTCGAGATCGAGGCGGACTGCCGCCTGGGCGAGACAAAGGGAGGTCAGTCAGTGGATCCGGCATCGGCGAAGTGCCAGGACGCCCTCGCGCGCATCACGCGGTTGCCGGATGACGGCACCATCTTCGGCGAGAGCCTCTCCACTATCGTCACCGGCCCGGTCAATTCCGCCAAGATCATCACGAGCGGCATCGACGCCGAGGCCTCGTACGCGTGGTGGCCGACTGCACCGGTCGGCAACTTCAACTTCACGCTCGGCTGGAGCCATACGCTCAAATACGACGAGCAGGATTTCGAAGAGGATCCGCTCGAGAACCTGCGCGACAACCTGCAGAATTTCAGCTGGCGCAGCCGTGTCAACGGCAGCATTACCTGGAATTTCCGCAATTTCAGCACTACGGCGTACGGCGAGCGTTACGGCAGCATCCCGAACTGGGCCGAGACGGGCCGCATCAAGGGCAAGTCGTTCCTGAACCTGTCGACCGCCTACACGTTCCTCGATGGTCGCGCGCAGGCTGCGGTGTTCGTCGACAACGTGTTCAACACCAACCCGCCGCGAGATCCGACGTACGACACGTATCCGTACTTCGCATACCAGAACTACGATCCGATCGGACGCGAGTGGTTCTTGCAGCTGCGGTACAACTTCGGCGGTCACAACTGACCGCCGCCGTTTGATCTTGCAATTCAAGGCCGGCGGCACCATGCGCCGGCCCTTTTCATTCTGTAGAACTTAGCGACGTCCATGGGCACATCCAGGTATTGTCGAAGCAGCGTGACAATCGCACCTCTTCGCGCGGCACCTTGAGTGCGAGGTCGATGAAAAATACCGCAGTCTCGGGCCCGTCGGAATCGTCTTCCGAAAGGCTCAGATCGAAGCCCGGCATCCGCTGCACGCGAAACAGCACCTTGACGAGGCGCTCGCAACTCACGACTCGCGAGCGGCGCCAGAACCAGAAATGACGAATCTCGACCGTGACTCGATGGCCCCGATCGACCGTGACACAGCGGTCAAATGAAAAGAGAAGCAGCGTCCGGATCAGCCACGGCGCACAACCGTGGATGCGATGTTCGGTAACGGTTAGTTTGGGTACCAGCTCAGTTTGAGCAAGTCTACTCACAAAGCGCGGCAATCGCCCTTGCTGCCCGCCTTTGGTATAACGCTGCACCTCACCAGGGAGAAAGCCATGTTCAGCCGACGTTCCTTCGTAGGCCAGTTGGGTCTCCTGACTGCTGCCGCTCCGTTTCTGACTGAAGCAACTCTGGCCCGCGCCGATGCGCCGCGCAACTCCGGCATGGTGTGGCTCGATGCCAATGAGAGCCCGATGGGCCCGCCCGCCTCTGCCGTGGCGGCAATCGTTCGAGGCGCTTCTGAAGTGGGCCGCTACCACTTCGACGAATTCGAAGGCTTCGCGGCAACGATCGCCGCAGCCGAGGGCGTAGCGCCTCAAAGCGTCGTGGTCGGTGTCGGCTCCAGCGATGTGATCACCATGGCGATATGCGCCTTCAGCTCGGCTACGAAGCCCATGATCACCGCAGCACCCTCTTACGACATCGTGATCGGGCTCGCGCGTCACCTCGGCCGCCAAGTCGTCGACATACCCCTGACCTCAAAATGGGGTTACCCGGTTCAAAACCTTGCTTCGGAAGCCACGAAGGCCGGCGGCGGGCTCATCTACCTGTGCAATCCGAACAACCCCACGTCGTCGCTCACGCCGAGCGAAGACATTCAATGGCTGGTGAACAACCTGCCGCCAAACACGGTGCTGTTCGTGGACGAGGCTTATCTCGAATTCGTCGAGCCCGGAAAGATCGAAAGCGCCATCCGATTCGTTCGCGAAGGCAAGAACGTCGTGATCTCACGGACGTTCTCGAAGATCTTCGGGATGGCGGGAGCGCGCGCAGGCTACAGCTGCGCCAAGCCAGAACTCACCGCCACGATGATGAACTTCATGGACAACAGCATCCCGATTCTCGGGCTGCGCGCGGCGGACGCGGCGCTAGGCGAAAGAGCTACTCTGGTCGCCGAGCGGCGAACCCGGAATTCCCGCGTCCGCGGTGAGCTTTGTGCATGGCTACGTGGTCAAGGAGTCTCCTACATCGATCCGCACGCCAATTTCGTGATGATCGATGTGGGTCGCGATACCAAGGCGTTCGGTACGGAGATGCGCGCCAAAGGCGTGGCCGTCGGCCGCCGATTCCCACCGCTCGACCACATGCTCCGCGTCACCATCGGCACGGACGACGAAATGGCGCGCTTCCGCGAGGCATTTCGTATGGTGCACAGGGCTTGACGCCGAAGCAGCTACACAAAGCCCGCGCGCGGCAGATCTGGCTCCACGCTCAGAGGCTCGCTGAACCGGCGCCCTTCGGGGCCGGCCCGCAGGGGACGCCCGCGGCCGTGAAACACCTCGGCTATGTGCAGATCGACACGATCCATGTCATCGAGCGCAGCCACCACCACATCCTTTACTCGCGGATCCCCGATTACAGGCGCGAGCACCTGCACCAGGCGCAAAGCATCGACAAGACGGTATTCGAATACTGGACGCATGCGCTCGCCTACATCGCCACGGAAGATATGCCTTTCTTCGTGCGCGACATGAGGCGCCACTGGCAGCGGTTCAGCTCCTGGTTCCCCTCCGTGGGGGACCGTGACGTGCGCAGGATGCTGCGCCGTATCCGCCAGCATGGCGCCTTGACGATGCGCGACATCGTCGACGACGTGCTCGTTGAAAAGGAGCACGAATGGGCGAGCCGCAAGCCTTCCAAGCGCGCGCTGCAGATCGCCTTCTACAAGGGACTCGTCACGGTCAGCCAGCGCTCGGGCATGTTGAAAACCTACGAGCTCATGAATCGGCATTTCGGGTGGAAGCGCCTGCCGCGCGCGGCATCGGAGCGCGACAGCCGTGAGTATCTTCTCGACCGCGCGCTTCGGTCGCAGGGAATCGTCAGTCTCGAATCGATCTGCCATCTGAACGCGCGGTTCAAGCCTGCGATGCGCCGCCTCATCGACCGGCGTGTGCGGCACGGAGAGCTGGTGCCCGTGCTGCTCGAAGGCGCGGAAAAGCATCTCCACTGGGCCAGGCCGGAATGCCTCGAAAGTGCTCCCCAGCCTCACACGGACCTCGTGCACATTCTTTCTCCGTTCGATCCGCTCATCATTCAGCGCAAGCGCCTAGCAGCTTTTTTTCGACTACGAGCATCGCTTCGAGGCCTACGTGCCCAAGGACAAGCGGGTGTTCGGCTACTTCGTCTGCCCCGTGCTGGTGGGGGACGCCATCGTCGCGGCGCTCGATCTGAAGACGGATCGCGAGCGGGGCAAGCTGCTGGTGCGCAAGTGGATCTGGCGCGGCAAGGGTTCGGCGCGCCTGCACAAGCCCCGCATCGAAGAAGCGCTGCACCGCTTCGAGCGCTTTCAGCTGGCGCGCACGGAGGAAGCATGAAGCTCGCGGGTTACCTCGATCGCATCGGGTTCGCCGGCCCCGTGCGGGCGGATCTCGACACGCTCAATCGCGTGCACCTCGCGCATCAGCTCGCCGTGCCGTTCGAGAACCTGGACGTGATGCTGCGCCGCCCGGTGTCGCTGGATCCGCTAGTGAGCCTGGAGAAGATCGTCACTCGCCGGCGCGGAGGCTGGTGCTACGAAATGAACGGCGTGCTGGGCTGGGCGCTCGCTGAGATGGGCTTCGACGTTCAGCGGCTGAGCGCCGGAGTCATGCGCGAGACACTCGGCGATGCGCCCCTCGGCAATCACCTTTGCCTGCTGGTGAGGCTCGATCAGCCGTATTTTGTCGATGTCGGTTTCGGCGGGAGCCTGACCGCCCCGCTGCCCTTGCTCGCCATGGAGCGCGAAGATCGGCCCTATCGCGTCGTCCTGAGCGAAACTTCGGATGGCTACTGGCGCTTCTCCGAGATCGCTCATGACGAGCCGTTCTCGTTCGACTTCACCGCGGCGCCCGCCGACGAGGCGCTGTTTGCCCGGGTGAGCCAGGGACTGTGGTCCAGCCCCACATCGTCCTTCGTGCAGAATCTCGTAGTTCAGCGCCGCACGCTCGATGCCCACACGACCCTGCGCGGACGAGTGCTCACGGAATTGAATTCAGCCCGCAAGACAAAATCCCTGCTCCACAGCGCCGATGAGCTGGTCGCCGTCCTGCGGCAGCGATTCGATCTCGATATCCCCGAGGCCGCCGGGCTGTGGCCGCAGATCTGCGCACGCCACAAAGCGCTGTTTCCCGCTCACGGAAACAGCGCCTGAGACGATGACTGCTCAGGGCTTCGAGCCCAGACCGTCGCTCTCGTGGTAATTGGGATACGCCGGCCGCTGGTACGTCGGCAGCGGATGCTCCTTCAGCTGCTGCATCACCACCTCGATGGCCTTGTCGAGCTGCGCATCGCGCCCGGCGCGAAATGCCTGCGGATCCAGATCCACCTCGATGTCAGGCGCCACGCCGTGATTCTCGACTTCCCATTCTCCGGTCAGCCCGTAGATGGCGGCGCGCGGCGCGGTGACATAGCCGCCGTCCATGAGATCCGGATAGCCACCGATTCCAACCAGCCCGCCCCAGGTGCGTTTGCCGATCAGCGGCCCGATCTGCGCCTTGCGGAAGTACCACGGCAGCGCATCGCCGCCCGAGCCCGACATCTGGTTGATGATCATCACCTTCGGCCCGTAGATCGCCTGCGACGGGCTCGACCAGTCCCTGCCCTCGCGACCCACCACCCGGCTCATGATCGGGCGGCGCAGGTAATCGATGATGTAGTCGGCGAGCTGGCCGCCTTCGTTGAACCTCTCGTCGATGATCGCGGCCTCCTTGCCGATCTGCGAGAAGAAGTAGCGGTTGAAGCTGGTGTAGCCCGCGCCTGCCGTATTCGGCACGTGCACGTACGCCACGCGACCGCCCGTTGCCTTGTCCACCTTCTGGCGGTTGCCTTCCACCCAGGCGAGATCGCGCAGGTTCTGCTCGCTCTCGACGGGCACTACTGTGACAAGGCGCGAGCCCGTGCCATCCGGTTTCGGCCCGACCTTCAACACCACCTGCTTGCCGGCCGTGCCTTCGAGGAAGCCGTAGATGTTGTCGGACGAGCGCAACTCGCGTGAATCGACGGCGAGGATGTAATCACCCGCCTTCACGTTGACGCCCGGCTGCGTCAGCGGCGCCTGCAGCTCCGGGTTCCAGTTGCCGCCGTTGAACACGCGCGCTATGCGATACCGGCCGTTTTCGAGCGTGTAGTCGGCGCCCAGCAGGCCACCCTTCACTTGTTTGACTTCCGGCCGCTCGCCGCCGCCCACGAACATATGCCCGACGGTGAGCTCGCCGAGCGCTTCGGCGAAGAGGTACGTCAATTCATCACGCGAAGCGATGCCCGCAAGATACGGCGCGTATTTCTGCTTCGCCTTGCCGAGATCCAGCCCGTGATAATTCGGGTCGTAGAAGAAATCGCGCTGGATGCGCCAGGTCTCATCGTAGATCTGCGACCACATGGCGCGCGGCTCGATGAACACCTGCCAGCCATCGAGCTTGAGCAGCCCGAGGCCCGGCTTGGGCTCGCCCTCGCCCTTGGGCGGCTCATCGGTGCCCGCCATCTGCCACTCTTCGCCCTTGCGGTACAGAAGCTTCTCGCCGTTGAAGGACACGACGAAGGCGTTGACGTCATCGACGAACTTGTCGACCTTGCGCTTATCGAGCACGAACTTGTGCAGGGTCTGCTTGAGATCCGCAGAATCCTCCTCCGTGATCACCATGGGACCTTCCGCGAGGAACAACTCGCCGGACTTGCCGGCCTGCAGGCCCACGTAGTTCTTCGGTGGAATCGGCAGAGCGAGGATGCGCTGGCCGATGCCTTCGATGTCGATTCTGACCGCCACCGGCGCTTCTTTCTTCTGCTTCGGCTCGGCGCCTTCAACCGGCTTGGTGGAAGGCGCCGGCGCATCATCTTTGTCCTGTAGGTTGAGGCCCACGCGCGGCTTCTTCTTGTCGTCCTCGCCTTTCTCGGCCGCAGCCTTCTCTTCATCGCTCTCGGGATGGATGGGCGAGGTCTCGTCTTTGCTGAGCACGACGACGTACGCGCTGCGCGAGACGCGATGCTCGTTGCTCGACATGTCCAGGCCTTGCGCCGTGAGCGCGACGTCGGTCGAAGCCGTGAAGTACAGGTACTTGCCTTTGCGATCGAATACCGGGTACAGCGCATCGCTCATCCCGTCGGTCACCTGGAAGGCGTTGCCCTGCGCGAGCGAGAAGACGAACACTGCGTGCTGACCGCTGCGCAGGTTCTTCGAGTAGGTCAGCCACTGGCTGTCCGGCGACCATGCGGGAGTGAAATCCGGAGGGCCGAAGCCGGCGAAGTAGGTCTCATCGATGCGCTTCGACTTGCCGCTCTGCACGTCGACGTACCACAGCCCGATGCGTTTGTCGGCGTAGGCGATCTTCTTGCCGTCCGGCGACCACAGTGGGTCGTAGTAGTAAGTGGGTGGCGTCCCCAACGAGATATGGCGCGCGGTGCCCGTGCCGTTCTGGTCGCGGATCACCAGCTCGTATTCACCGGACTCGTCCGAGAAATACGCAATGGATTTACCATCCGGCGACCAGGCCGGATTGCGGTCCGCCACGGCGGGGCTTCGGGTGATGTTGCGAATGTCGCCCTTGTCCGTGGGCACGGTGAAGATCTCGCCCCACGCTTCGAACACTGCGCGGACGCCGCTCGGCGAAACTGCGAAATGGCTGATGCTCTCCGGCTTCACGTCGACGAAGTGCGCGCGCACCGCGGCGATATCGCCATTCACACTGATGGCGACGTTCTTCGCCTGCCGCGTCTCCAAGTCGAACAGCTTGATGGCCCCGAACTGCTCGATGACGATGGCGCCCGGCCCCGCGCTGGCCCGCTTGAAATCGAAGCCATCGCTGCGCAGCGCTTCGCTCACCTGCCGGGTCTTCACGTCGTACGCGAACAGGCTCACCGGGCCGTTGCGATCCGACAGGAAATAGACAGTGTCGCCCACCCACATGGGGAAATGATCGTTCGAATTCTCGCGCGGCACGGGCACCACGCTCGAATCCTTGAGGTCCGCAATCCAGATGGGCGTGGTCTGCCCGCCCCTGTATCTTTTCCAAGCCTGCTGCCACTGCGGATACGGCACATAGGCGACATGTTCCCCGTCCTGCGCGAACGAAGCCTCGTCGACGATCGCCAGCGGCAGCGGCGTTGGGAATCCACCGGCCGCCGGCACGGTGTAGAGCTGCGGCTCGTCGTGTCGGAAACTGTTTGCGTCGGATGTGAAGGCAACGCGCGTGCCATCCGGCGTCCAGCCGACCACGGTCTCGGGCGAAGGATGGAAGGTGAGCCGTTGCGGCACTCCGCCCGTGCTGGGAATCACGTAGACATCGCGATTGCCGTCGTATTCACCGGTGAAGGCTATCGATGCGCCATCCGGAGAGAACTGCGGCGCGGTCTCCGTGCCCACACCTGAAGTGAGCTGGCGCGCTTCGCCGCCTTCGCGGCTCACTATCCACAGATCGCCTGCGTAGTTGAAGACGATCTGCGTCTGGCTGAGGGTGGGGTAGCGAAGCAGCAGCGGCGCATCCGCGGCGAAGGCTGCGCAAGCGAAGAATCCGGCGAAGACGGTGAACGGCAAGAGCTTGCGCATCATGCACTCCCATCGCTGTGATTATTGGAATGGCGGGTGGCGGATTCTCGCCTTTGAACAGAGGCCGTTCAAGGGCGAAGGACGCCTGGGACGAACGGCTCAGCCCACCTGGAGCACGATCTTGCCGATGTGCTCGCTGGACTCCATCAGCTCATGCGCGCGCGATGCTTCCGCAAGCGGAAATCGTGCATAGATAGGTGGCGCGCGCAGCTCGCCGGATTCGAACAGCGGCCATACGTTCTGGCGCAGGGCCGCGGCCAGCCGGCCTTTGCTCTCGATCGACTGGGGCCGCAGCGTCGAGCCCATGACCTTCAGACGCTTGACCATCATCAGGTGCAGATCGATTTCCGCCTTCGCGCCACCCTGCGTGGCGATCACAGTGATGCGGCCATCCGTGGCCGCCGCTTCGATGTTGCGCGGCAGATATGAGCCGCCCACCATGTCGAGAATCACGTCGGCGCCCTGCCCGTTCGTCGCGGCTTTCGTCTCCGCGACGAAATCCCCCTCTTTGTAGTTGATTGCGTGGTCGGCGCCCAGCGCGAGGCAGGCTCTGCATTTTGCATCACTGCCGGCGGTCACGATCACGATGGAACCGAGCGCTTTTGCGAGCAGGATCCCGACGGTGCCAATGCCGCTCGAGCCGCCGTGAATCAACAGCGTCTCGCCAGCCTTCAATCCGGCTCTTTCGAACACATTCAGATACACGGTGAAGATCGTTTCAGGCAGTGCCCCGGCTTCTTCCAGACTCAGAGTTGACGGCAGCGGCAGGCACTGCACCGCAGGCGCGCTGACGTACTCTGCGTATCCGCCACCGGCGACCAGCGCACACACTTTGTCGCCAATGCGGAGAGACGTGACTCCAGCGCCAAGGCCCACGACTTCACCAGCAACTTCGAGCCCCGGAATATCGGTGGTGCCAGGCGGCGGCGTGTAGCGGCCTTTGCGCTGCAGGACGTCGGGGCGATTGATTCCGGCCGCAGCGACGCGAATCAAGACTTCGCCTTGCGCTGGTTGCGGCACCGGACGCTGCGTGGGGCGCAAGACGCTGGGCGGCCCCGCCTCAGCGATCTCGATGGCCGTCATCATCAAACGGACGACGTCTTCTTGTTGACGAGCATGAAGGCTACCGAGACTACTGCGAGCGCGAGCAGGCTCACGTAGAGCTCCTTGGCGCGGGCCGGCGTCACGGCCATGGCGACGAGCACCGCCATCATGCCAGCGATAGCCGCATAGCTCGCCCAGGGGAAGAACCACATCTTCAGAGCGGGCTCCGGGACCGCCCGCGCGCTCGCGTCGCCTGCCGCATGCGGATCTGCGCGAACGGCGATGATCATGTAGATGAAGACGATGAGGGCGCCGATCGTATTCACCAGGAAAGCGAACACGACAGTCCGGCGAGACCGTGGCGCGCGAGCACGCCGAGCACACCCGCAATGGCCGAAGCCCACACCGAGCGCACCGGCACGCGGCGCGAGTTGAGCTTCACCAGTGACTTCGGCGCATCACCCTTCTCCGCCAGGACCAGGAGCACGCGTGAGCAGACGTAGAAGGCCGAGTTCAGGCAGGACAGACACCGCCGTCAGGATGATGACGCTCATCGCGGTGCCCGCCCAGCCGAAGCCCATGCGGTTCAGCGCCAGCGTGAACGGCGATTCGGCGGGGCGCACGTCGACCCACGGAATGACGCAGACGATCAGCAGTATCGAAAGCACGTAGAACGTGAGAATGCGGATCGACGACGGAGGTGGTCATCTTGGCTATCGCGCGGGCCGGCTCGGCGGATTCCGCCGCAGCGATCGTGACGATCTCAGCTCCGGTGAGCGAGAAGAACACGACGGTGGCCCCGCTCAACACGGCGACGAAGCCGAACGGCATGAATCCCTGATGCGCGGTGAGATTGGCGAACGTGTGGCCCGGAAGGCGAAGTCCAGCCAAACGCATAGGCGCCGCCAGCACGATGAACACGATGATCGCCGCCACCTTGATGGAGGCGAACCAGAACTCGAATTCACCGTAGGAGCGCGCGGACATGAGATTGACGCCGGTCATCACCAGCCATGAGCGCCAGGCCGATCTCCCACAGCGAGGCAGCGGCACCCCCAGGCCTGGATGATGGCTGCGCCGGCGATCGCTTCGATCGGCACGACGACCATCCAGAAGTACCAGTAGAGCCAGCCCGAGTCACGAATCCCGCCCAGCGGCCAAGGCCGATGCGCGCGAATTCGGTGAACGCGCGCTGGCCCGGATGCGCCACGGCCATCTCGCCGATCATGCGCATCACGAGCAGGATCAGAATGCCCGTGAGCAGGTAGCTCAGCACGACCGCAGGCCCGGTGGCCGCGATCGCGGCGCTGCTGCCGACGAACAGACCGGCCCCGATGATGCCGCCGATGGAGATCATGGTGAGGTGCCGGGGTCTTAGGGCGTGGCTGAGCTCGACGGTCAGGTCGGTGGCGGCCATGTGCCTTCTTTTCAGTTATGGGTCGGCATCGCGACCGCGGGTCCGGGGGATTATATAGAGCGGTCTCTAGAGGTCCATCGCCAGGTAGACGATCAGCCTTCGCGGGGCGTTGTAGGTGTAGATGCCGCCGCTGATCACGGACCAGCCGTACTTGTCGAAGATGTTGCCGACCTGGGCGCGCAGGGTCGCGGGCTTGTCGAACATCGTGAAGCGGTAGCGCCCACCGAGGTGGGCCACGGTGCGGCCGGGCGACCTCACGGTATTCGCCGTATTGGCAATTTGCGGCGAAATGCTCTCGACGACCACGTCGACCGAGAATCCGGTGCCAGGCACCGCATATTCGATGCTGCCGATCGCGTAGCGCTTGTAGCTTGCGACCGGGCGGGTGCCGATATCGCCCTGATCGAGCACGCCGCCCGAGAGCCTCGCGTCCATGATGCGCGCGCCGGTGACGAGCGTCAGATTGGGCGTGAGCTTGCCCGCCAGCGACAACTCCACCCCGTGGTGGCGCACGTCGCCGAGTGATGTGAAGACTCCAGAGTTGTCCAGATCGAAGTACGGCTTTTCGATGTTGAAAATACCGGCGATCAGTTTCAGCTCGGGCCGGATCGTCCAGCGGATTCCCGCGTCGTATTGGTCCGTCATGAGCGCGGGTGCGGTGGAACTGCGGTTCACTGCATTCTCAGGAGCGACCGGGCTTTCCTCCAGTCCTTCGGTGTAGCTGGCATAAACGGCCAGTGCCTGAGTGGCATAGACGGTTGCGGTGGCGTTGAACAGAAACGGGTGCGCCCGCGATGTCGGGAGCTCCTCGATGGGTGTTTCAGTGTCCTTGGCGTACCGGGTTTTCTGCGCTCCCAGGCTCAGCTCGCCTCGCTCTTTCCATCGCAATTCGTACGCGACGCCCACCGTGGCCTGCCTGACTTCATCGCGCGTCTGTTCGCCGAATTGGAACTGCGGCTTGGGGATCTGGCGGCCGACTCCCATCTGAACGGGCCCGACGTCGACGACATCCTCGCCTCCGAAGCGGCGCTGCTGCAGGCGCCCGCGCGTCGAAAAATGAAACGTGTGCCTGCGGCTCGCCTCCTCGAGGCTCCGCGAGATGCGCAGCTCGCCGGAGCGCGACTCGAAGCGGGATTCTCTGAAGGCGACGACCTGCTCGTTCGCCGCGCCCGTCGCATCGAGGTTCGTGTAGAGATCGGCGAATTGCGCATCAGGTGCGAAGATCGAGTCGAACAGACCGAGCCGGATCGCCCATTCCCCCGCGCGTGCCCTGCCGATGAATCCATAGGTGTATGCGTCACCTTCACTGTGCGCCCACTTCTGGCCGAAATGATTTTGGCGACCGTACTTCGGGGGCAGTGCCCCCTGCGTCGTCAGCATCAGCTGCTGCGGCTCTTCTCTGCTGAATATCGACCGCGAATAGAAGGGTACGAGCTCGATGTTCTCGGTGGGGCGCCAGCGCGGAATGACTGCAAACTGCGTCGAGCGGGACTCACCGCCCCAGGCAAAGCCGCTCTCGTAAAGATCCGCTCCGAGCGCGATGCCGAAGCGCTCACCTGAAACGGGGAGTTGCGCGTCGAGCTCGAAGGCCATGGTTCCGTATGGTCCGTAGCTCAACACGGGGCTCACGACCCGCTCCGCGCCGACGCGGCGCAAATCGTAGTCCACGATTCCGGTGGGCGAGGGAAATGGATAGCTTTGTGAGGCGATACCAACGCGGATGGTGGACCCATCGACCAGGCGTGCGGCCGGGTCGGTTTGCCGATCGAAGTAGAGCCCTTCGATGCGCACGTTGCCGGCATCGATCGGCGAGAAGCCGCGAACCTCGCCCTGGTTGTAGATGCCGAGACGTTCGTTGCCCACGCTGCGCCCGAAGGCGTCCTCGGACTGCGCCGTGACGTTGTCGTCGGCGCGCTGCGCGAAGGCCGGAACCGAAATCGATGCGACTGCGGCCCACGCGACGGTGAGCGCCGAATAACGATGAACCATGCAGCTCTCTTCCAGTGGGCCGGGCTATCGAAGTGGCCGGCGGATCGTGCCAGTGAGATGACGCCGGCGGGCAATCCGTTGCAACGATTCCGTCGAGCTGAGCAGGTCACGCGCCGAACCGAGGCCGCGTTACTCAGAACAAGGCTGCTTGCCTCGATGTTATCGTTATCATACGATGCCCCGCGTTCCCGACAGCGTAAATGCAACGGAAAGGTGACGCATGCGACCCACGATGAGATCCGGATTCCTTTGGGCGCTCCTCCTGAGCTCCCCTCTTCCCACCCTTGCCGCCGGAACGCCTTGCTCGGGCCTTCCCCTCGAAATCCGTCAGGGCACCTTGACGGTCACGCTCGATCCCAAATTTCCCCGCGTGCTGTCTTACGATGTCGGCGGCCACAGCCTGCTCGCTGGCCGCGCCGAAGATCAAAACCTGATCGAGCTCAATGGCCGGATGTTCAGCGCAGGCGACTTCTCCGTGACTTGCGAGGCCGGTGAGTCGAAGGCCGATTACACGGTCGCGGTTGCGCCGCTTGGCTTACGGGTTGGCGTTCGCTTAGAGGCAATGGCGGACGAGCTGTCTCTGAAAGTCACGTCCGTGGAGGAGCAAGGCGAGTTCAAGCTTTCCACGTTGAGCTTCCCCAATCATCACCTGGTGCGCGTCGCCGGGAGCGACGCGTCCTCGAGCATGTATCGCAGCGATTACATGCGCCTGCCCTGGAAGAATGCGGGCTATCGGGCGGGCTACGATCAGCCGAAGCCATTTTTCAGCTCGGCCATCGGCGAGGAAGACGGTGAGCAGTATCCGAAAATGGGGAACTGGGTTAGCGCCAGCACGAACGGCCTTACGGCAACGGTGACGAGCAACATCCCGTACTGGCGGATTCAGAGTCAGTTTCTCGGGTTCGATGCGCAGGCCACGGACTTCGCCTTCTGGCTTGGAGCCTTTCATTATCGGCTGCACGGGGTCGTGCAGCCGCTGCTCGAGGCGCGCATCGCCCTGCTGACGAAGGACGCGAACTCCGACGGAAAAGTTGACTGGATGGAGGCGGCGTTGTGGCAGCGCGAGCGGCTTCGGGATCCGAGCCCGACGTTCGAGTCCGCCACTTTTTCTTACAAGGTCATGAACGACTGGCTCGATCAGCCGGGCAATGAGCCGAGCACGACGTTCGATGAGACGCTGCAGCTGATCAAGAAGATCTCCGCATTCACGGGCAACGCGAAGCAGATTGCCGCGCTGACCGGCTGGCAGAACGGCGGCCACGACTCGGGCTGGCCCTACTTCGACAAGGTGAACCCGGCCCTGGGGGATGCGAAGAAGCTGCAATGGCTGGCGCGCGAGGCCAGGAAATACAACACCGCCATCAGCTACCACGTCAATATCGACGACTCGAATGCGGACACGCCGGGCTTCGAGCGCAGCATTCCCGTGCTGGCTATGGGGCATGACGGCAAGCCCTATCCGTGGAGCATCTATTACACCAACGGGCCGCAGGTGTATCGCATCTCGCATACCAAGGATTTCGAATCGGGATTTTTCGAAGAGCGCGTCGGCGCCATGTTGAAGTTGATTCCGAACACCAATTCCATTCAGCTCGATACGTTTAGGCCGTACAGCATCAGCTTCGGGCCTGGTGAGGACATCGGCCTGGTCGACGAGGTCGCGAGCTCAATGCGTATCGTGGACTGGTTCCACCAGAAGGGCATCGCCGTGTCGGCGGAAGGCCCTGTCGATGCGCTCTATGGGCATCTGGACGCCGTTTACCACCTGTTCGTGCGCGAGGATCCGTTTCACGTTCTGATGACGCACGGAAAGATATACGGCGGCGGCAAGGCGAAAGGCCCGGGGTCGACGCTGGGATGGTCGCGCAACCTGGACTTCGTCATGCGCACCCTCGACTGGAGCGAGCCGAAATTCGACATCCACATTCGTTGGGATCCTGTGACGGACAACGAGCTTCGAGACCTCTACTACCTGGGAAACCTCGCGCAGAGCTATCTCATGAACAAGCGGCTGGTGTGGGTGGGTGAAGACGCCGGTGAGAAGGCCGTGGTTTCCAGCGACCCGAAGGCTGAAAAACCGACTCCTGCCTATCTCGCACGTTTCGCCGATGGCACCGTCTCGAAAATGTCGTCTTCGGGAAACTGGACGGTGACCGATGATGGCGTCACGACGATCGATGGCGATTATCGCGCGATACCGCGCGGGGATTCCGAGATCGTGCTGTATTCGGTTGCCGAGAAAACAGCTGAGGTGCGTATTCCAAGCGCGTGGGCCGGAAAGAAGCTCGCCCTGGTTGAAGTTGAGAAGCCGGGCAAGAGTGCCCGCGTTGAGCCGGATGCGGGCTCCTCGTCGGTAACAGTCAAGATGCGCTCAAGAACCGCCTACGTGCTCCGGCTTGGGAAGTAGCCATGCCCGAGCTCTCCGCTTACGGGCAAAGGGATCGGAGAGACGAAAGCATGGGTAGCCGTGGTGGCGATCGTCAACCTGCGACAGTCGGAGCAAAGTCGTCCGTATGTTGACGATTCGGTGGCGGTTTGAGGTGGCCCAAATCCGGTGACAGGCACCGGATTAGGCACCGGATTAGTCGCCCAGCAGCCGAACCTCGCGCTGCGGGAACGGAATGCTGATGCCCTTCGCGCGAAGGACCTCCGCCAATGCGCGGTTGATCTCGCCCGTCACCGGCCCATAGTCAGGCACCGCAACCCAGGGCCGCACGGCGATGTTCACCGCCGAATCCGCGAGCGTGACGATCCGGATCACCGGCGCCGGCTCCTGCAGCACTCGGGCGTTTCATCACGGCGAGCCCAACCGCAAAGATGCCGTCGCCATGCGCACCTCGATCAGAAACGCGACAAACGCGCCCGTGAGCAAGGTCATCGACGCCACGAACATCACCGCAATCGCCACTTCCAGGTCGACCAGTTGAAAGGCGTTCGCGAATAGCAGGATCACCACCAGCGAAACGAGCAACGCCGAGATTGTGGACAGGGTTATCGCGACGTTGATGTAGTGCGCACGCCGCGCGAGAACGCGCAAGCTACCCTGCAACTCTTCCCTACTAACACTGGGATTCTCGAGCCGCTCTTCGAGCAACCGCCCCCGATCCACGATCCGGGCCAGCCGATTGGTCAACACCCCCAACGTCACCCCAACGCCCGAAAGCAGGAACACCGGCGCCACCGCGGACTGAATCAACCCCACAATGTCCATCGTCATGCCGCGCCGAGCATCTAAACCGCCGCCTTGTACGGAACCCCGCATCCCCCAATCCCGCAATACCCATCCGGATTCTTCGCCAGGTACTGCTGGTGATAGTCCTCGGCGTCGAAGAAAGGCACTGCTTCCTTGATCTCCGTCGTGATCGCGCCGCGCGCCGCGTCTCGCAACCGCGCCTGGTAAACACGCTTGGATTCCTCAGCGGCCGCGCGCTGCTCCGCATTGGCGACGAAGATCGCGGAACGGTATTGAGTACCCACGTCGTTCCCCTGGCGATTGCCCTGGGTCGGGTCGTGTGATTCCCAGAAGACCTGCAGCAAGTCCTCGTAAGAAGTCGTCTGCGGATCAAAAACGACACGCACGACTTCCGCATGCCCCGTCCGCCCCGAGCACACTTCTTTATAGGTGGGATCCTTCGTATGCCCGCCCGCATATCCCACCGCAGTCGTAAACACCCCGGGCAACTTCCAGAAGATGCGCTCCACGCCCCAGAAGCATCCCATGGCGAACACGGCTTCCTGCAAACCCGCCGGAAATGGCGGCGAGATCTCCCGCCCATTCACGAAATGCTTCAGCGCCATGATCGGCCTCCGGAATCAGTTCGAATAAGAGATTCGGTAGATGGTGTCACCCTCATCGTCCGTCAAGAGCAGCGCGCCGTCGGCCGCAACGTCGACGGATACCGGACGACCCCAGGCCTTGTCGTCGGCGACGATGAACCCGGTGAGGAAGTCTTCATATTGGCCGGTGGGCACGTTGTCTTTCATGAGCACCCGCACCACCTTGTGCCCTGTGCGGTGCTCGCGGTTCCAGGAGCCATGCAGCACCGCGAACCCGTCGCCCACATATTGAGACGGGAAAGCCGACTTTCCAGAGGTCGCCGTATAAAAGGTGAGGTTCAGCGCTGCGGAATGCGCCGCGAAGAGCACGTCCGGTACGATCGCCTTGCCCGCCAGATCAGGGCGCTCTCCCTTGTGTCTCGGGTCCTCATTGTCGCCCAGGTAATACCACGGCCATCCGTAGAAGCCGCCCTGCTTCACGCGCGTGCTGTAGTCAGGAACCAGATCGTCGCCGAGGTTGTCGCGCTCATTGGTCGTGCACCACACATCGCCGGTCGCCGGCTGCACCGTTAGGCCAACGCAGTTGCGTATTCCGGTGGCAAACATCGTCAGCGGCCCATTCGACTCGAGATCGAAAACGAGCACGGCGGCGCGATTCGCCTCCGTGTCCCACGAGGAGCCGACACCATGCTTCGCATCCCATGCTTTCTGGTCAGCGGCGTTCTTCCGCGGCATCCCCTCGGCGACGTTGGATTGCGAGCCCACCGAAATGAACAGCCGCTTGCCGTCGCGGGAGAACGCCAGATCCCGAGTGGAATGCCCGCCCGTGGAACCCGGCGAGAGATTCGACACCACGGGTTGCGGCGTGCCGCTGGCTTTCAAATCACCCTTCGCATACGGATAACGGATCACCCGATTGAGCTCGGCGACGTACAGCCACTTCGGGTCGTTTCCCGGAGGATGGAACCGCAGGCCGAACGGCTCGCGCAACCCGCGCGCATAAGTTTCGACGGTTGCCGCGCGCGAGCCATCTGCGCTCGGGCGCAGCACCTTGATGCGGCCCTCGTCCGATTCCGAAACGAATACGTCTCCGTTGGGCGCGACACGGAGAAGGCGTGGGGCATCGAGCTTCTCAGCGAACACATCGACTTTGAATCCCGGTGGCACCGCCAGCTTCGCGTCCGCAGGCTTGGCTACCATGTCGACGGAATTGGTCGCCGCAGCAGTGGCGAACGGCGCAGGAAGGCTCGCGACCGTCACGTGATGGATGCGGCCCGGGCGGTCGTTCTTCCAATCCGCACCACCGGCCGGAGCGGACGCCGCCGGTGCACTGTCACGCGGAACGTCTTTGACGGACTGAAAGTACGCGATGAGATCCGCACGCACCGACTTGATCGCCACCGAGTTCACCATGGTCGTGCCCGGCACCACGCTGGTTGGCGAGGCGAGGAAGCGGTCGAGCGTCGCCGCGTTCCAGTTGAGCCCCGAGTTGCGCAGCGCCGTCGTATAGCCGAAGTTTGTTTCGCTCGCGGCTTTGCGCCCGAACACGCCATGCAGGCTCGGGCCCAGCGCACCGCCGTTGTCGCCCGGCTCCGCGCTGTGGCAGAGCGCGCATTGCTGCGCGAAGGCTTTTTTACCCGCGCCCGCGTGCGCCCCGACGGTGCATGCGCTGTAGGCCAAGGTCATGAGCGCGATGGCCGAGATTCCAATTTTCATCGGGCGCCTCTGCGTTTTCGGGGGCATGCATTGTGACACGGCCCGTTGCGGGGATTCGCCCCCGCCCTTAAGCTTTCGTCCCATGGGAATCAGCCAGGCACACAATCTGCGCGCGCCGCCGGTCGAGAAGCTGCGGCCTTACGGCATTCGAGTCAGCCTGCCGGTCGAAGACCCCATGCGGAAGCTCTTGGGGCCGGACTGGAACCGCCAGCACTGGTTCGCCACCGCCGAAGAGCGCGACGCGGCGCTCGAGGAAATGGCGCGCCGTCATGAGTATTCCCGCAAGCTGGACAAGCCCTCGCTCGCGTTCCAGAAAGTCGAGAAGCTCTCGGAAAGCCGCGGCTTATAGCCGCTAAAAAGTGCGCCCGAGGAACAGGTAGAGCGCGGACGGGCCGCCGTTTTCGATTCCAGTCGCCAGGTACACCGGGCCCAGCAGGGTATCGAAGCCCAAAAACAAGCTCGCATCTTTACGCGCTGAGCCGAAGCTCATGGCGCTGCGCTTCTCCCAGACGTTGCCGGCCTCCAGCGAAAGCCCGAGGTAGGCCGGCACATCGAGAAACCCCGGCCCGCCGCGCCCGATCTGCCTGTAGAGCATGACCCGCGCAATGCCGAAATGCGGCCCCGCAATCGACTGCGTTTTCAGCCCCGAGAGATTGAGGAATCCTCCCAGCGGAAAGAGCGAGCGCACATCCGAAACGTCGTCATCGAGCGTGGTGCCGAAAGAGCTCCACAGCACCGCGGTGTTGCGCCCGAAGGATTTCGCCGTCAGCCAGTCGAAGCCGATGAGATCGATCGAATCGTTCCCGGCCTGATCGTCCTTCTGCGTGCCCCATTCGAGCGAGGCGAGCGTGCCGTGGCGCGGGAAGTTCACGTTGTCGAGCTCATCCAGTGACAGGCGCATGAAGAACGACTGCACGTCGAAGTCGCCCACCGGCAGGGTCGGGTCGCCGATTCTCACGCGCGAGCTGCCCTCGTCCCGCTGTGCGCCGGCGCGGATCTCGCCCCAGTTGCCGAACTCGCGGCCGAAGTCGAGCCCATAGGTAAAGCTGCGCACGCGGTATTCCGCGACCCGCTGTTGATCATCCAGCACGCCGACGTTGCGCGCGCCAAACTGCGCGTGCGGCACCACGAAATAAGGCGACGATCTGGCGAGCGGCAGGTACAACTCCGAGGCAATACGCGAGGTCTCGCCAAGCTGCCCGTCCCAAACCCACTCGCCGCCGGTCTTCGTGAATTCCGACATCACCACGCGTGCCGCCGCGTTGTAACTCGAATTGCCGCCGAAGTCGTCCTGGAGGTTGAGACCGAAGCGCACGTAGTTGGGGCCCCACGAATTGCGGCGCGCGGTGAGCGAGATGCCATGGCGCCCCTGCTCGTCGTCCACCACCTGGTAGTCGAGCGATTCGAGATTGCCGCGTCCGTAGTAGCTGGTCACACGCTTGGCAATGCGCTCCGCATCGAGGGGCTTGTTCAGCTCTTTCCTGAAAACGTATTGCAGGGCATCGGCGTATCGCTCAGAACCTGCCTCTATCTTCACGAACTCGATGGTTGGCGGCTGGCCTCGAGCCGCGCCCTTGCTCGCCACGTATCGCCGATATGTCGCCTCATCCACCGCAAATGCACTGAGCGCCGTCTGCGCCTCGCGCCCCGCCTTCTCGCCGGCGGCCATCATCCGGTTGACGATGCCGAAGTCGAACGAAGATGCATCGATGAGCTTGGGCGCGATCACCACGTCGCGCGGCGTGAGCTGCTCGAGCTGCCGCTTCGAGTCGCGGCTGATGAGAATGGCGAGCATTTGATTGGAGATCGCGGCAACGCTGTTGAGCCGCGTGCGGCCGGCGAGCGGCGAGGCAACGTCGATCGACGATCAGCACGTCCACGTTCATGGCCCGCGCCACATCTATGGGGAGGTTTTCGGACAATCCGCCGTCGACGAGCAGCCGGCCGTCGCGCTCGACTGGCGCGAACACTCCCGGCGCCGAGAGGCTGGCGCGCATGGCGGTGGTCAGGTCGCCATCGCCCATCACCACCGCCTCGCCGGTCTCGAGATCGGTGGCCACAGCGCGGAACGGCACCGGCAGATCGTCGAATCTACGAATGCGCGGAGACCGGCAGCGTCAGCCGGCGCAGCGCCTGGTTGAGCTTCTGCCCCTGGATCAGCCCCTTGGGCAGCAGGAACTTGCCGGAGCGCAGTCCCAGCGGAAATTTCACGAGGAAGTTCTGGTCTTCCAGCTTGCGGCGGAAGGTGAGATCGGTGCGCGGCGGGCGGTCCCGGAAGGCGTCCTGCCAGTCGAGCGAGCTCACGACGGACTCGATTTCGCGCGCAGTGAGGCCGCTCGCATATAGCCCGCCGACCACAGCGCCCATGCTCGTGCCGGCGATCGCGTCGACCGGCACGCGCAGCTCGTCGAGCACTTTCAGGACGCCGACGTGCGCGGCGCCGCGCGCCCCTCCGCCCGACAGGACCAGCCCAATACGCGGGCGATGCGAATTCGGAGCAGCTTCCTGCGCGCGAGCCTCGCCCATGCCGGCAAGCCACATCGCCACGCAAAGCAGGGGAAATGCCCGGACCGCCCGTGAATTCACGCCGCGAAGAATACCCGATTGCGACTCGATCATGGCCCCGGCGTGAGCGCTCGCCGATAATCGCCGCATGTTGCGCATCGCCCCGTCTACTGCTCATTGCCGCGACCGCGCATGCGCAGTCGCCTGACACCAGCGACTGGGGCTATTACGGCGGCGACGCATTCGGTCAGCGCTACTCGAGCCTGGCCGAGATTCGACCGCGAAAATGTGGGCAAGCTCGCGTTGGCCTGGGAGTTCCGCACCGGAGAGCTCGGCACGCAATTCGAGCGATCGGACCGGCTCACCTTCCAGGCAACGCCGATCCTCGCATTCGGCCTGCTCTATCTGTCGTACCCCCACCAGTGTGGTCATCGCGCTCGATCCTGCCACCGGCAATGAGAGATGGCGCTTCGACCCGCACATCGACCGCAGCCGGCCTTACGCGGAGGCGAGCTCGCGCGGCGTGTCGGCGTGGGAAAACCCCAAGGCATCGCGCGGGCAAACGTGCGCGCGGCGCATCTTCGTCGGCACGCTCGATGCGCGGCTGATCGCGCTGGATGCCTGGACGGGCCGGCCCTGTATCGATTTTGGCGACACGGGCACGGTGAACGCACTCGCCGACCTGCGCATCCACGATCCGAATGACTACCCGATCGTCTCGCCCGCGGTGACCAGCGGCGGGCAGGTGATGATTTCGTTTTCCGTCGGCACGGTGCGGGCTTCGACGCGCGCAGCGGCGCGCCGCGCTGGACGCTTCCGACCGCGCACGTGCGCGGGCCGATGAATGCAGACCTCGATCGCAACGTGTTGTTCGTGCCCGCCGGCGCTTCCCTGCTCGCCGTCGATGCCGCTACGGGCAAGATCGTCTGGCAGCGTGAGCTGGTACACCGCGACCTCTGGCACTTCGACCTCGCGGCGCAACCGACGCTGATCGAGCTCGAGCCCAACGGAGTGCCGACGCCCGCTGTGGTGCAGGCGACGAAGACGGGTGCACTCTTCGTTTTCGCTCGCGATGACGGCCGCCCCATATTTCCCATCGTCGAGCAGCGCGTCCCGGCCGCCAACGAAACGATCAAACCGACCTCGCCGACCCAGCCTTTTCCGATTACACCGCTGCTCGTGACGCAGCACCCTGCAAGGGCCGACGACGCGTGGGGGCTGACGTTCCTGCGACCGCGCGATGTGCCGAAAGAGCTTCAGGCGGCATCGCAACGAAGGCCCTTTCACGCCACCCGATGCGCGCGGGACGCTTCAATGGCCGGGCGACCTCGGCGGCGTCGGCTGGGGAGGAATCGCCTTCGATGCGCATCGCGGGCTGCTGTTCGCGGCCGTCAACCACCTGCCCGTGGTCCTCGCGCCGAACGGCACCACCAAGCCCCTGATCTCGATGCTGGGATTTCCCTGCACCGCGCCACCCTGGGGCACGCTCGTCAGCGTCGACCTGCGGGCCAACAGGATCATGTGGCAGGTCCCGCTGGGGTCTACCGAAGGACTTGGACCCTGGTTCGCACCGCCGCGGAATTTCGGCACGCCCCACCTCGGCGGTCCCCTGGCGACCGCCGGCGACCTGGTTTTCATCGGCGCCACGCTCGATGGCTACTTTCGCGCCTTCGATCTGGAGACCGGCCGCGAATTGTGGAAGCATCGCCTGCCCGCGGGCGGCCAGGCCACGCCGATGACGTACCGCGCGGGGCGCGATCATCGCCAGTATGTCGTGATTGCGGCGGGCGGCGATGGCACGCTCGGCACGCCTCGCGGGGACTACGTCGTGGCTTTTGCACTATCGAGATAGCAATGAAAAGAGTCTGTATTCCGTTGTTGACGATCGCGTGCGCGCAGGCCGCTGTGGCGCAGGAAGCGCCCCAGCAGGTGACCGTCACCGCCACTCGGATCCCCAAGGCGATCAGCGACGTGCCCGCCGCCGTCGATGTAGTGGACCAGGATGCGGTGCAGCTCGCGCGCCAGCAGGTGGGGCTCGACGAATCACTGGCGCAGGTGCCGGGCCTCTACATGCAGGACAGGTACAACTTCGCGCAGGACCTGAGAATCTCCATCCGCGGTTTCGGCGCTCGCTCGAATTTTGGCATCCGCGGCGTGCGCATCTTCGTGGACGGCATCCCTGAAACGCTCCCCGACGGCCAGGGCCAGGTCGACAGCATCGATCTGGGCTCGGTCGAACGCATCACCGTGCTGCGCGGCTCGGCATCCGCGCTCTATGGAAACGCAGCGGGCGGAGTGATCCTGATCGACACCGAGCAGCCTCCCGAGCAGCCGACGGTCAATGCGCGAGTTTCCTTCGGGCAGCTGGGATTCAGCAAGCATCAACTCAAGTTCGGCGGCACCGCGGGCAAGCTCGGCTACGTGATCAATCTCGCCGATTTCGAAATGGACGGCTATCGCCAGCACAGCGCGATCGAAAGCCGCTCGGTCAACGGCGCATTGCGTTATGCAATCGGCGCGGACTCGAACTTCCGCGTGGCATTCAACTACACCGATCAGCCTGTGTCCGATGACCCTGGCGCGCTGACCCTCGAGGATATCGAGAACGACCGGCGGCTCGCCGCGCCCGCCGCACTTCTCTTCGATGGCGGCGAGAATCTCGAGCAGACGCGCATCGGGTTCGTGTACGACAAGGCGTTCGGCACGCGCCACAGCATCACCGCGCGCAACTACTACGTGTGGCGAACGTTCGAGAATACGCTCGCCTTCCAGGCGGGCGGTGCCGTCACCATCGACAGGTTTTTCGTCGGTGGCGGCGTGACCTACAGCAACCACGGGACGCTCGGTGGTCGGGACAATCAGGTCATTCTCGGCGTGGACATCGACAGACAGGACGACGACCGCAGGCGTTTCGACAACAACTTCGGGACGCTCGGTGCGCTCACGTTCGACCAGACGGAAAAGGTGTCGAGCACCGGCTTCTACCTGCAGGACGAGCTGAATTTGAGCGATGCGTTCACGCTGACCGCAGGCTTGCGCCACGACAGCGTCGAGTTCGACGTCAGCGATCACTTTCTCGGCAACGGCGATGACTCGGGCCAGCGCACCCTGCGCGAGACGAGCCCAATGGTCGGCCTGCTCTACCGCGTGACGCCGGCCGTGAATCTCTACGCCAATGTCGCCACCTCGTTCGAGACACCCACCACCACGGAGCTCGCAAACCCGGCCGGCGGCGGGTTCAACCCCGCACTCGATCCTCAGCTGGCGACGAACCGCGAGATCGGCATCAAGGGCACGCTCGGCGAGCGCAATCGCTACACCGTCGCGGTCTTCGACATCGACGTGAAAGACGAGCTGGTGCCATTCGAGTTGCCCGGCAGCCCCGGGCGCAGCTTCTTCCGCAATGCCGGCAAGTCCAGCCGCAAGGGCGTTGAGCTAGGTGTGGCGAGTGAGCCCATAGAAGGGCTCGCCTTCACGCTCGCCTACACCTATTCGGATTTCACCTTCGAGGATTTCATCGACGGCGCCGGCAACGATTTCAGCGGCAACCGCATTCCCGGGCTGCCTCGCAATGTGGTGCATGCCGGGGTGACGTGGCGGGATGCGTCGGGCTTGTTCGCGGGCCTCGATGCGCTGCGAGCAGCCGATCGCTTCGTGGACAACGCCAATACTGTGCGCGACGGGGCCTACACCCTCGCCAACCTGCGGCTCGGGTTTGCGGTCGAGCGCGGCCCCACGCGCTGGTCGATTTTCGCCGGCGCCAACAACCTGTTCGATGAGACGTACAACGCCAACACGCGTATCAACGCAGCATTCGGGCGCTACTTCGAGCCCGGCCCGACCCGCAATATCTATGGCGGCGTGGAGGTGAAATGGAATTACTAGCCATTCTGTCGATCGTGGTGCAGGCCTCGCTCATCATTCATTGCATCAAAACGGGGCGCAATACGATCTGGATCTGGGTGCTGGCGTTGTTGTCTTTTGCAGGGGTGATTGCGTACGTGGCCGTGGAGATCATCCCGGAAGTTTTCGGCAGCCGTACCGCACAGCGCACCAAAAAGGGCTTCAAGAACGTGCTCGACCCGCACGCGAACCTGCGGCGATACGAGAACGAGGCGCGCGTCACGGGCGGGATCGCGAGCAAGCAGCGCTTCGCGGACGAGCTCATGCGCCAGGGCCGTTACGACGAGGCGATCTCGGGGTATCGCCAGATCCTCACCGGTCTTTACGAGCACGATCCCAACCTGATGCTGGGTCTGGCGCGGGCCGAATTCGCCAAGGGCGACGCTGCCGCTGCCCGAGCCACGCTGGATGAGCTGATCCGGCTCAACCCGGAATTCACATCGCCCGAGGGTCATCTGCTCTACGCGCGCGCGCTCGAAGGCGAAGGCAACGTCGCCAAGGCGCTGGAAGAGTACAAGGTTCTCGCGCCGTCGTTTCCCGGCGCCGAAGCCGCGGCGCGCTATGCGCAGCTGCTCAGCGCCAATGGCAGGGAAGACGAGGCCCAGCGCGTCGCGCAGGAGCTTCTCGACTCCGCCCGCATCGCGCCCTCCCATTACCGCAAGGCCCAGAAGGCCTGGCTCGACCAGGCCTCGCAGATCCAGCGGCGCTGAATCGGATGTAGGCACGCGCATTGCTGAGATCGCTCCAGTTCGATCGACAGGAGCATGCTCATGGCCGGCAAAGTACAGGGCGAAGGCGACTACGAGTCCGCCCGCAATTACAACGAAGAGACCCGCGAGTTCGTCAAGGAGAAGCAGCGCAAGGGCGAGAAGCTCGAAGGCTCCTCAGAAGACGCACAGGAAGAGCTGACACCGCCCGAGCGCGAAGCGCTCACGCGCGCCAAGCACGGCGAGCAGGACCAGCGCGACGCCGAGATCCTGCGACGACGCGAAGAATCGAAACACTGACATTCCCGGCCCGCCGCCGGGCCACTGCGATCAGCGCAAGGCCTGCAACCAGGAGCCACGCCAGATCCAGCGACCCCCCCTCCGCCACCTCCGTTGTCCTGTGGAGGCGGCGGTGGAGGCGGTGGCGGCGCGCTCGGGCTGGTCACGACCACGTCGCCGAAATCCTCATCACCCTCGCTGTCGGTCACCGTCAGGCGAAACTTGATCGCGCCGATCGCGGGCGCGACGAATGTCGGCGCGACGCTGTCGGCGCCGGTGAGCTCGGGCGCGCCCGTAGTGGGCGATACCACCGTCCACGCGTAAGTCGTGATCGTGCGATTGTCCGTTGCGAAGCTTGCCGATCCGTCCAGCGACACGGTGTCGCCTTCGGCCGGATTGCTCGAGCTCGCGGTTGCGATCACGAACGGACGTTTTGCGTATATGACCGCCTGCCTCGCATCGACCATGCCCGCACCGCACGTGTTGGTGGTGCAGTTGCATTCGTCCTGATCAGGCGATGTGGCGGTCGGCACGGTGCAGGTCGGCACGCCATCCAGCACCGGAAATTTCGTGGCACTGCGCTTCAACCGGGAGATAGTCTGAGCGGGCGTCAGCTTGGTGTTCACCGATCTGGCGAGCGCTGCGGCCACCGTCACGATGGGCGCCGAGAAGCTGGTTCCCAGATTGGTGTTGAACTTATCCGTGTAACCCGACGCGCCGGGCGTCGTGTCACCGAGGTTGGTCGTCGTGTCGATGGAAAACAGGCACGGCTCGCCGGGGCCCGTATTGACGCAGTTGCCGCCGGGCGCGCTGACGCCGACTTCCGGGCCGATGTTGCTGAAGCCCACCTTGGACCCGGCGTGACGCAGCCCTGCCACGCCTAGAGCGCCAGGGCAATTCGCCGGAGAGTCGACCGCGGCGCCGGCCTCGTTGCCTGCCGAGACCACCACCAGCACGCCCAGTGTTTCGAGCTCCCCGATCAGGTTGCGATAGCCGGCCGGGCAATTGCTGGTCGCCCCCAGGCTCATGTTGATGATACTGGCCGGCGTCGGATTCGCCGGCACTCCCGTGACCGCCATCCCCGCGGCCCAGCGCATTCCCGCAAGGATGTCGGAGTCATAGCCGCCGCATTTTCCAAGTACCCGAACGGGCAGGATCGAGGGCTCCCAAGTGCCTCCGGCAATGCCTTCCACGTTGTTGGTGCGCGCACCGACGATTCCCGACACGCGCGTGCCGTGCCAGGAGCTGTCGCTGATGTCGCAATCGTCGAAGGCAGGCTCCATCCGATCGTTGGCGTCGATCCAGTCACCGGGGTCGGAGGGGTCCGCGTCCCAGCCGTCGCCGTCGTTCGCGGTGAGAAACTGCCCTGCTGCTTCCTCCGACACGAAATCGCGCCCGTCGAGGAGCCGGCCGCCCGCCGTCTTGCGCCGCAAGTCGGGATGATTGAAGCGCACGCCGGTGTCCAGCACTGCGATCACGATGTCCGCAGCGCCGGTGCTGAAATTCCATGCGCCGGCTGCGTTGATGGCCGAAGCCTCGGTGCTCTGCCAATACCACTGGTTCACGAAAAGTGAGTCCGTGGGAACGGCGTGCACGTGGCGCTTGAGGTCCGCCTCGGCATATTCCACGTCCGGATCGGCTCGAAGCTGCTCGAGGGTCGCCTGCATGGAGCCGGATTCGAGCTGCAGCACTTGCAGCTCCGGCGCGATCTCGCGCGTTGCCTTCACCGTCACGCCGAAACGCTGGGACAGCGCCTTCGCAAGCTCGCCCGGCCTGCCCTTCTGGCGCGCGACGGAATCGCCGGCGCGGAATTTGACGATGACCCGCTGCATGCTCGCAGCGCCGGAGGCGGCGGGAGCATGCCGCACCGGATTGTTCTCCGCGGCTGAAGCCGCGATGGAGATGAGGCACAGCAGCGCGGCGACGCATCGATTCAAGCGCATGAGGACTCCTTATAAGGCGGCATTTACTATGCTTCGCCGCCGTTAAAGGCAAGTCCGGGGCGCGCATTTTGGACTTTTGCCACGTGCCGCCCTGGCGGCCGCGGGCCGGGTTTGACAATGCGGGGCCGGCAGTTTCTGATCCGCCCCACGATGCAAGCCAGCTCCGAGCCACATGGCAGTTTCGAAGTGGCGCTCAGCCACGCCGCCCGCCTTCTGAAATCCGACCCGGCCGCCGCGGCCGAACAGGCTCGCGAGATCCTCAAAGTCATGCCGGGGGAGCCTGCGGCAACATTGATTCTCGGGACCGCGCACCGTGAAAGTGGCGACCTGCCGGCCGCGATTGCCGTGCTCGAAGGGTTGATCGGTGCGCATCCCAAGTGGGCCGGCGCGCATTTCGAGCTCGGCATGGCGTATTCGCGCGGCGGTCGCGGCGAGGATGCGGTCGCGGCATTCAGGCGCGCAGTCGACCTCAAACCCGAGCATGCCGACGCATGGGGCGCGCTGGCGGACCACCTGGCGGTCATCGGCGATACCTGGGGCGCGGACGCCGCGCGTGCCCAGCAGATCAAGGCCTCGACGCATGATCCACAGCTGCTCGAAGCCGCAGTTGCGCTCGTTGAAGGCCGAATCGCAATCGCCGAAGCGCTGCTGCGCACGCATATCAAGGAACATCTCACCGACGTGGCCGCGATCCGCATGCTGGCGGAAGTTGCCGGCCGTCTGGGGCGCTACGCCGATGCGGAAGCCCTGCTCGAGCGCTGCCTCGAGCTCGCGCCCGGCTTCTTCCCCGCACGGGTGAACTATGCGTTCGTCCTGCACCGCGAAGGCAAATCCGCGCAGGCCCTGAAAGAAGTGGATCTGCTGCTGGCGGCCGAGCCTCGCAATCCGGGGTACCGCAACCTCAAGGCGGCGATCCTCTCGCGCATCGGCGAATTCGCGCAATCGATCGAGCTTTATGCGGGCGTGCTCGAGGAATTCCCGAAGCACGCCAAGGTATGGATGAGCTACGGCCACTCGCTGAAGACGGCCGGCCGCCAGGACGACTCCATCAAGGCCTATCGCAAGAGCATCGAGCTTGCCCCGCAACTGGGCGAGACGTACTGGAGCCTCGCGAACCTCAAGACTTTCCGCTTCACGCCGGGCGACATGGACGCCATGCGGGCACAGCTCGCACGCCCCGATCTCAAGGAGGAAGACCGCTTCCACTTCGACTTCGCCATGGGCAAGGCGCTCGAGGATGCCGCGCAATACTCCGAATCCTTCGGGCACTACCTGCTCGGCAACTCGCGGCGCAAGGCAGGCGTCGACTACAAGGCCGCCGAGACGACGGACCGTGTGCGTCGCGCGAAGGCACTTTTCACCGCGGAGTTCTTCGCCGAGCGCGCACAACTCGGCTGCGATGCGCCCGACCCGATTTTCATCGTCGGCCTGCCCCGTTCCGGATCGACCTTGCTGGAGCAGATCCTGGCCAGCCATCCGCTGGTCGAAGGGACGCAGGAGCTGCCGGACATCATCTCGATGTCGCGCAAGCTCGGCGGCCGCCGGGGCCGCAATGACCCCTCGCTGTATCCGGAAATTCTGGCGGGGCTCGCGGGAGAAGAGCTGCGCGCCCTGGGCGAGCAGTACCTGCAGCAGACCCGCATCCAGCGCAGGAGCGTCGCGCCGTTCTTCATCGACAAGATGCCGAACAACTGGCTGCACGTCGGGTTCATCCATTTGATCCTGCCCGACTCGCGGATCATCGATGCGCGCCGCCATCCCTTGGGCTGCTGCCTGTCGGGGTTTAAGCAACACTTCGCCCGGGGCCAGCATTTCACCTATGGTCTCGAAGACATCGGCAGCTACTACCGCGACTACGTCGACCTCATGGCGCACGTCGACCAGGTGCTTCCGGGCCGCGTCCACCGGGTCTTCTATGAGCGCATGGTGGACGATTTCGAGGCCGAGGTGCGCCGGCTTCTCGCCTACTGCGGCCTTGAATTCCACAGGAATTGCCTGCTTTTCTTCGAGAACGAGCGCGCCGTGCGCACCGCCAGCTCCGAGCAGGTGCGCCGCCCGATCTTCCGCGACGCCGTGGACCACTGGCGCCATTACGACCCTTGGCTCGATGCCCTCAAACAGGCCCTGGGGCCTGTCCTCGAGGCTTATCCGGCCGTCCCGGAGTATCCAATCCGCGGGGGATAGTCGTAAACTCGCCACTCAACCCTGGGGGATGGGCAGATGACCAGAAGCCGACGGCGCAAGTTGATGCGGACTCAGGTGGGCGATGCCGCCCGTTCAGTGATGAAAGCCGTGCCGCTCGGAGCCGCGATCTTCGCCGGAATGCCCCTGGCTTATTCCCAGGAGGCCGAGCCCGAGGCGACTTCCGACGAAGTCGGACTGCAGGAAGTCGTGGTGTCCGCGCAGAAGCGCGACGAGAACCTCCAGGACGTGCCGATCGCCGTCACGGCCCTCAGCACCGAAGTGCTCGAACAGCGCCACATCGGCGGCTTCGACGACTATGCCAAATATCTCCCCAGCCTGTCCTATACGAGCTTCGGGCCGGGGTTCGCACGCACCATCATGCGCGGCGTCAGCAGCGGCGATAACGGCAACCATTCCGGCCCGCTGCCGACGGTCGGCACCTATCTCGATGAGCAGCCGGTCACCACCATCCAGGGCGCGCTCGACGTTCACCTTTACGATATCGCGCGAGTCGAAGCGCTCGCCGGGCCGCAAGGCACGCTTTACGGCGCGAGCTCGCAGGCGGGCACCATCCGCATCATCACCAACAAGCCCGAGCTGGCCAGGTTCGAAGCCGGCTACGACCTCGAGGGCAGCATGCTCTCCGGTGAAGGCGGCTACACCGCCGAAGGCTTTGCCAATTTCCCGCTCGGCGATCGGGCGGCGATCCGCCTCGTCGGCTGGTCGCTGCATTCGCCGGGCTACATCGACAACATCGCCGGCTCCATCACCTACCCGGCAGCGGGGATCACCATCAACAACGCCGACATCGCGAAGAAGAACTTCAACGATGTCGACACCTACGGCGGGCGCGCTGCGCTCAGGATAGACCTCAACGACAACTGGACCGTCACGCCCACCGTGATGGCGCAGAAGACCAAGGCGAACGGCGTATTCAACTTCGACCCGCAGCTGGGCGATCTCAACGTCGTCAAGTTCAGGCCCGACAAATCGAGCGACCGCTTCGTGCAGGCGGCGCTGACGGTGGAAGGCAAGGTCGGCAACTTCGATGTCACCTACGCCGGCGCCTTCCTCAAGCGCGGCGACGAGACGGACTCGGACTACACGGACTACAGCTACTTCTACGACGTCACCTACGGCTACGTCTGGTACGGCGACGACGACTCGATCATCGACTCCACGCAATACATCCAGGGCAAGGACCGCTACCAGAAGTGGAGCCACGAGATCCGCTTCTCGACGCCGGCAGACTGGCGCGTGCGTTTCGTCGGCGGACTCTTCGTGCAGCGCCAGCAGCACGGTATCCAGCAGCGTTACAAAATCGACGATCTGCGCGGTACCGATGAGGTCACCGGCTGGGACGACACGATCTGGCTCACCGAACAGTTCCGTGTGGACCGCGACCGTGCTCTCTTCGGCGAGGTGTCGTTCGACATCACCCCGACGCTCACGGCGACCGCGGGCGGACGCACGTTCAAATCCGACAACTCTCTCAGGGGCTTCTTCGGGTACAGCGACAGCTACAGCACCAGCGGCCGAAGCGGCGAAGCGCTCTGCTCGGTGATGCTCGGCAATCCCGTCGGCGACGAAACCGGCTGGGTGCCCTTTACCGCGGTAGGCACGGCGCCCTGCTCGAATCTCGACAAGCGCGTGAAGGAAGACGGCTTCTCGCCGAAGGTCAACCTCACCTGGCGCGCGACGGATGACAAACTGCTGTATGCAACCTGGGCGGAGGGCTTCCGGCCCGGCGGCGTCAACCGCCGCGGCACCTTCCCGCCCTATGATTCCGATTACCTGAAGAGCTTCGAAATCGGCTGGAAGACCACCTGGTGGAACAACCGCCTGCGCGTGAACGGCGCGGTGTTCACCCAGAAATGGAATGACTTTCAGTTCTCTTTCACGGGCTCCAACGGCCTCACCAATGTGATCAATGCCGGCAGCGCGCGCATCGATGGCATCGAGAGCGATATCGAATGGGCGGCGACGGAAAACCTCACGCTCACGGCCGGTGCCGCGCTGCTCGACCCGAAGCTCTCGGCGGACTTCTGCGAGCAGCTCGACGATGCGGGTAACCCGCTGCCAAAGGCCGATTGTCCCGCCGGGTCGTTCGCCGCAGACGGCACTACCCTGCCGACCACGCCGAAATTCAAGGCGAACATGACCGGACGCTACACGTTCAACGTAGCGGACTTCGATGCGCACTTCCAGGCGTCGTTCGTCTACCAGGGCAAGAGCCGCTCTGCACTGCTGCCCTATGACACGGGGGTCATCGGCAACCAGCCGGCCTATGGGCTGGTGGATCTCGCCACCGGCATCGCTCGCGACAACTACAGCATCGAGCTTTTCGTGGCGAATGCATTCGACAAGCGCGCGGAGCAATTCCGCTTCGTGCAGTGCGACGAGATCATCTGCAAGCGCCCGTTCGTCGGCACGGCCCTGCCGCGCACGATCGGCATCAAGTTTTCCCAGAAATTCTAAAACCATATTCAATCCGGGAGAGTTCTGTCATGACTCGCAGCCGACGACGTAAATTGATGCGGACGCCTGCAACAGGCGACACTCGGGCGATGATGAAGGGCGTTCCGCTGGGGGCGGCGATTTTCCTCGGACTGCCGGCCGCGCAGGCGCAGAACCCGGAGCCCTCGGACACGGGCGGGCTCGAAGAAGTCGTCGTGACCGCACAGAAGCGCACCGAGAACCTGCAGGATGTGCCTCTCAGCATCCAGGCGCTCGGCACGGCGAAGCTCGAAGAGCTGCACCTGCAAAGTTTCGCCGACTACGCCTCGTTCCTGCCCACTCTCTCGTACCAGAACGGCGGGCAGGCGGGCGGCCCCGGGTTCTCGCGCGCATTCATGCGCGGCGTTGCCAGCGGCGCGGTGCCCAACCATTCAGGCTCCGCACCGAGCGTCGGCACGTACCTCGACGAACAGCCTGTCACGACCATCGGCGGCGCAGTCGACATTCATCTTTACGACATCGCCCGAGTCGAAGCACTCGCCGGCCCACAGGGCACGCTGTACGGCGCAAGCTCCCAGGCTGGAACGATCCGCATCATCACGAACAAGCCGGACCCCTCGAAGTTCGAGGCGGGCTACGACCTCGAAGCCAACACCATCGCCCATGGTGACAACGGCTATACCGGTGAGGGATTCGTCAACATTCCCGTTTCCGAGACCGCTGCCGTGCGTCTCGTCGGCTGGTATCAGAAGGACCCGGGCTACATCGACAACGTGCTGGGCACGGTCACCTATCCTTCTTCGGGAGTCACGCGCACCAACACCGATCGCGTCGAGAAAAACTACAACGACGCCGAGACCTACGGGGGCCGGGCAGCCCTGCGCCTCAATCTGAACGACAGCTGGACCATCACGCCCTCGGTCATGGGGCAGCACGTCGAGTCCAACGGCACCTTCGGATACAAGCGGGACACGCCATTCGAGGTCGTGCGCTTCAATCCCGAGAACGTCAAGGACAAATGGTGGCAGGCCGCTCTCACCGTCGAGGGCAAGGTCGGCAATTTCGACCTGGTCTACGCCGCCTCGTATCTCGATCGCGACGATGTGACTCACTCGGACTATGTCGACTACTCGTTTTACTACGACACGGCTTACGACCCGCCAGTGGGCCTCTACATCTTCGACGATTCGGGCACGCTCATCGACCCGACCCAGCACATCCTGGGCATCGACGGCTACAAGCTGCAAAGCCACGAGCTGCGCGTCTCGACACCGGTCGACCTGCCGCTGCACGCCGTGTTCGGCGTGTTCTACAACAGCAACCGGCACGACATCTCGCAGAACTATTTGATCGACAACCTCGCGACGGTGCTCGAGGTGACGGGAAGGCCCGACACCTGGTGGCTGACGCAGCAGGTCCGGCTCGACAAGGACAAAGCGGTGTTCGGCGAGGTCACGTATGACTTCACCGACCAGCTGAGCCTCACGGGCGGCATCCGCTTCTTCAAATCCGAGGGCAACCTCGATGGCTTCTATGGGTTCGGCCTGACGAACTCCTGGGGCAGCACCGGTGAAAAGAATCCGGACTGCGCGGCCAATCCGGACGACTTCCAGACTGCGCCCTGCAAGATCCTCGACAAGAGGGTGACCGAGTCCGGCAACTCGCCCAAGGTGAACCTGACCTACCGGATCACGGACGACGCCATGACTTACGTGACGTATTCGGAAGGGTTCCGGCCCGGCGGCGTGAACCGCGTGGGCATACTGCCGCCCTACAAGGCGGACTTCCTCAAGAACTATGAGGTTGGCTGGAAAACGGACTGGTTCGACCGGCGCGTCCGCTTCAACGGCGCGATCTTCCGCGAGGACTGGAACGAATTCCAGTTCTCCTTCCTCGGTCCGAACTCGGTGACGCAGATCGCGAACGCGGGCAAGGCGCGCATCAAGGGCATCGAGGCGGACTTCATGTTCGCGGCGACGGACAGCCTGACGCTCACCGCCGGAGCCGCATACCTGGATGCGGCGCTGACGCAGGCCTATTGCGGCGTGCTCGATGCCGGCGGCTCGGATGCGAATCCCTGTCCGGTGGTGCCGAAGGCGCCGGACGGCCGCAGGCTCCCCATCACCCCCAAGTTCAAGGGCAACCTGATCGCGCGCTATACGTTCAACATGGGCGACTGGGAAGCGCATCTGCAGGGAGCCGCGGCGTATATCGGCAGTCGCTGGCCGGAGCTGCGCACCGTGCAGCGCGACATCTTCGGCAAGGAAAAGGCCTACACCATCGCGAACTTCGCTATCGGTGGCACCAAGGGGCCTTACTCGCTCGAGCTCTTCATCAACAACGCCTTCGACGAGAAGGGTGAGGCGGATCGCTGGGCGCAGTGCGATGCCGGCGTGTGTGGCCTCAACGGAACCTATATCACCCCCGTGCTGCCGCGAAACATTGGCATCAAGTTCGGTCAGAAGTTCTAGTCGGTACGGTACCTTACAAAGCCCGCCTGGCAAACGCCGGGCGGGCTTTTTTTTCGCCCGTCGCGGGCGCCCTTTCATTTATGCTGCAACACCATGCGGCTCATCGCGACCTTGATTCTCAGCCTGGCAGCGGGCCTCTCCGTTGCCGGCCCCCGCGCCCGCGATCTCGGCGTGCCCTTCGATGGGAATCCGGGTCCACTCAATGCCATCACCGACATCCAGGGCCTCACGGTCGGGCAGGTGACGTTGATGGAAGACCTGCCGGCCGGAAAGAAGGTGCGCACGGGCGTTACGACGATCCTGCCTCGCGGTCGCGCCACTCTGGATAGCCCGGTATTCGGCGCCTGGTTCGCGCTCAACGGCAATGGCGAGATGACGGGCACCGCCTGGATAGACGAAGCCGGCCAGCTCGAAGGCCCCGTGGTGCTCACGAACACCCACAGCGTTGGTGTGGTGCGCGATGCGGTGATCAGCTGGCGCGTGAAGGAAGGCAAGCCCGATGCCAGCGGCTACTGGTGGTCATTGCCGGTCGTGGCCGAGACATGGGATGGCGACCTGAACGACATCAATGGATTTCACGTGCATCCGGACCACGTGTGGCGCTCGCTGTCGGAGGCGAGGACAGGCCCTGTGGCAGAGGGCAACGTGGGCGGCGGCACCGGCATGATCTGCCACGAATTCAAATGCGGGATCGGAACGGCTTCGCGCAAAGTCAACGAAGGCGGTCGGGACTACATAGTGGGCACACTCGTTCAGGCCAATTACGGAATACGCGAAAGCCTGCGCATCGCAGGCGTGCCGGTCGGTCAGAATCTGACGGGCGACACCGCGAGCATCGGTCGCAAGCCCGAAGCGGGCGAGATGGGCTCCATCATCATCGTCGTCGCCACCGATGCGCCGTTCCTGCCGCATCAGCTGAAGAGAATCGCGCGGCGCGCGGGCATGGGGCTGGCGCGCATGGGCAGCTTCGCGGGCAATGGGTCGGGCGACATCTTCATCGCCTTCTCCACCGCGAACTCGGAAGCGATGTCGGCGAAGCCGCTGCTGCAGGCTTCGTTCATCGGCAACGAGCGCATCGATCCATTCTTCGCCGCGACCGTGCAGGCGACCGAGGAAGCCATAGTGAACGCGATGGTCGCCGCGAAGGACATGCAGGGAACCGACGGCCACTCCGCCAAGGCTTTGCCGCACGACAAGCTGGTGGCGCTCCTCAAACGCTACGGCCGCTACCCGCGCGCCGCGGCGCCGTGATCCCGCAGCTCCCGTTGTTGTTGGGCTGAGCCTTCGACGCGCAACGTCATCTCGGCTCTTGGCGCGGCGTCAGGGTCCATTGATCATCGAGCATCGGGACTGAGCTGCGATCGCGGTCGCGGTCCAGGACTTCCTCGCGCGGAATGCCCTTGGATTTCGGCAGCTTGCCTATGGCGCAACCAATGAACGGCGGCATCAGGATGCAGCGTCTGCCGAGTCGCACGTAGGGCAGCGGGCCTTCGAAGCCGGCTCGCTTCTCCTGCGGCTTCCACGGAGTCTGCGGCGTTGGCTGCTTGCGTGTGAACGGGGATTTGGGAATCTCACCGAATGTGCGCGGGCCGCGCGGTGCCGGTGCCGACTTCTCGCGTGCCAGCTCTTCAGCCTGCGCATACCAGTCGATCGCAGTGCTTGCGGGCGTCGATGATTCCGCCGGAAGGGTTATCGCTGTGCCGGCATCAGGCCGTGCGGCTGGATGCGATTCAGTGGAGCGCTCCGCCTGCGGGGCCGCATCAGGCGTTGGTTCCTCTGGCGGCGGCAATTCGAAGAAGAACAGAAGGCTCGAAGTTTCCGGCTCGGACTGCGCAGACCGCAGGTACTGCTTTCCCGCCCGGGAGAACACCACGATCAGCAACACGTGCGCGCCGATGATGACGAGCAATACTGCGCTCTTCCGGAAGGGCAGGCCGTCGCGCGGACGCATGGGCTCTTTTCGTGGTGGATCGCGTCCTTCCGACAGCCGGGGTGCGGGTTCGGTTCCGGCCGGCTAGCGCGCCCCGGAAGGCGTGGGCTTCAAGAACCGGTCATACCACGCCAGATTGCGCTGCATCCGGTCCCGCTGATAGCTGGGCACCGAAAGACCATGGTGCTGATTGGGATACAGCACCAGCTCGCTCGTCACGTTCAGCGCGCGCAGTGCCTGGTACATCTGCTGCGCGCCCAGGCACGGCATGTTGAAATCCGCGGTGCCGCACTCGAAAAGGGTCGGCGTGACGATGCGGTCCGCATGCAGGAACGGATAGCTGACCTTGTCGTACAGATCACGATTCTCCCACGGCGTGCCGAGCTCGAACTCGTATTCGCGGATGTACTGGTCATAGCCGAAATTGCCGAGCATGTTGGAAGTGCCGGCACCGCTGATCGCCGCCTCGAAGCGCTTGTCGCTGGCGATCACGTAATTGGTGAGCATGGAGCCGTAGCTCCAGCCGCCCACGCCCAGCCGCTCAGGGTCTGCAACGCCCATACCCACCACGTGATCGACGGCGGCGAGCACGTCCTGCACATCCTTGTTGCCCCAGTCCGCGTAGATCGCCTTGGCAAACTCGAAGCCGCGCCCCGAGCTGCCGCGCGGATTGGCGACCACGACCGCATAGCCCTGCGCTGCGTAGATCTGCAGATCTCCCGCGAACTCGTGGCTCCATTGGTACACCGGTCCGCCATGGATGCGCAGCAACGCGGGGTAGCGCTGCCCTGCCTGATACCCGAGCGGCCTCATCAGCAGCCCGCCGATCGGCGTGCCGTCCGCGCTCTTGAAGTCGATGGGCTCGACGGCTGCCAGCTGCTTGCCCGAAAGAAATGCGTTGTGATCCGTCAGCGCGCGCAGGCGGCCCGACTCGACGGCTGAAAGCTCGTAGGGATGCAGATCGTCGCCGCCGAGAACCACGAGACGGCCCTTCGCGCCAACGGCGAAGTCCGCATCGAAGCGCGGGCCGCTCGTGAGCGCTGTCACCTTGCCGCTGCCCAGATCCACGCGCGAAAGATAAGTGACCCTGTCACGCTCGATCAGGCTGTAGACCGACTTGCCGTCGCGGCTCCAGCGCGGGCCGTAGAACCAGAGGTCGATTGCCGCCGGCATGCTGGACTTGCCCGAGGCGACGTCGATGACGGCCAGCTGATTGGGCGCGTAGTAGATCCAGCGATCCTCGCCGCCCTGCAGATAGGCGATGCGCTTGCCGTCCGGGCTCCACGCGGGGCGCGGGCCTCCGTCCAGGTCGAGATCAGCACCTGCGAACGTCGTGAGCTGACGCTCCTGCGCTCCGGCGCGGGGCTCGATCAAATAAATGTCGGTGTTGAGATGGCGGTCCGGATCAGCGCCGCGCTTGGACACGTAGGCGATGAGCTTGCCATCCGGCGACCACGAGGGAGCGCCTTCGTCGTGGTCGCCCGACGTGAGCGGCAGGGCCTTCGAGCTGGCGAGATCGAACAGATACAGATGCGAGCGCCGGGAAGTGAGATATCCGGAGCCATCCGCCTTGAATGCGTATCGGCCGGTCACGATGGGCGGCGTGTTCTTCGGTTCCTTCTCCCCTTCCGGCCGTTTGAGATCGCTGGCGATGATCGCCAGGTGCGCGCCATCCGGCGACCAGACGAAGTCGTCGACGCCTTCGCCGAAGCTGGTGAGCTTGCGGGCCTCGCCGCCGAAGGCGGGCATGATCCACACCTGCGTTTCCGCATCATCCCCGCCGCGATCCGAGAGAAACGCGAGCCATTTGCCGTCGGCGCTCCATGCGGGCGCCCATTCGCTGGCATCCGTGGTCTGCGTGAGCGCGTGCCGATCGGTGCCGTCCCAGCGTACGCGCCACAAATCAGTCTGCGAATCGTCTTCCTCGACGTTGGTGGTGGTGACGGAGTACGCCACGTATTCGCCATCAGGCGAAAATATAGGCTCAGCCACTTCTGCGAGCCGGTCGAGATCGGCAATGGCAAGGGGTTCCGCGGCTTGCGTCAGAGACCAGGACAGCACGAGACTCAGCAAGCCGATCCGCGTCATTTGGTTTTGCCTTCGGCACTGGTGAGCTGCAACTCGATATAACTCTTGCGCGCTTCGCGCAGATAGCCGAGCGTCGCGTTGCGTTCGCTCTCATCGTTGAAATCATCGCGCGCCTGCGCAGCTTCGAGGTTTCTGTCCAGCCAGGCGACGAAATAGGCTGCATCGGTAGCTGCGGTCGCGGGCTTTCCGGGAAGCTCGAGATAGACAGGGCTCGTGGTGCCGTACGGATACACGTCCAGGACGCCCGGGTCCGCGGCCTCGTTCCAGGCGCGCAGCAGAATCCACCCGCCGCGATCGAGGCGCACCATGCCGGACGCATCGAGCGAGCGGCGGTCGCCTTTCAGGGCGAACGACTCGATCACCTTGCCATTGTGGACCAGCTCGAGATGCTCGATGGGCACGGGCGAGCGCAACGCGACACGGTAAGCGACATTGCCGGCCGTGCGTTGCTTGAGCGTATCACCGGGATGCAACCCTCCAACCTCCAGGCCGAGCAGCGGCGCATTGCCGACGAACGTGCGCCCTTGCTTGAGCGCTGCATGCAACGCAGCCGGCGTCCGCTCCCCGCCCGTATCGAGAAAAGTGCGCGTCAATCCAATTGGCCCGTGCAGCGAAGCGTAATTGCCCATCGTGTCGCTTCCGCCGCCCGCCGGTATGCGAAATCCCACGTTCAGGAGCCTGTACCAGACATCTGCGGTCGACTTGTGATCGGCGAAGCCGGTGACCTCGAGATAGTCGACCTTTGCATGCGCCGCATCCGCGGGAAGCATGTGCGCGAGGGTCTTCTCCCTGGCGGGCACCATCTCATAGTCATATGGGTGCGCGTAGCCAACGAGCGCGTCCTGCGCGTGCGCCAGGTCAGCGATGACGCCGTTGTGCGGATAGGGGCTCGCCAGCGCCGTGTGTCGATAGCTCACGAAGCCAGGCATCAAAATGTGATCATTGAGCTGCAGCAGCCCCATGTGTCCCCAGAAACTGGTGTGGAACTCCTGGCCGTAAAGGATCAGCACATGCTCATCGCCGGCAGGCTTCGGGCTGAAGTAGGCCACATCGGGAAAGCGCTCTTCCTTGTTGACGATGAGCTCGTGAACCACATCGAGGCCTTCAGCGCGCGCCTGGAGCGCGAGGCGCTGCGGGTTGCTGCGATAGTGCCCGCCGTAGTTCATGTGCACGTGCAGGTCCGCGCCCAGCCATTTGCCGAAAGCTTCGGGTAGATCGTTGGCTTCGAGATTCGCTTCGATGCTGCGGGTCTCGCCCGCCTTCAGGGTCAAGGTCTGCTTCAAGGGCAAATTGCGGAAGCCCTGCTGAACATCGACCGTGACCTCGCCCGCGGGAACACTCAAGGCGCAAGGCGGCGCGCAATGGAAATAGTGAGTCTCCGTGCGCTGCACGCTGCGATCGAACCCGTCGTCCGCATGCATCCAGGCATCGTCAGGCGCGTATGCGCGTGCGTCACTGGCCGTCACCGAGACTCGTGCGGGCACGCGCTCGCCTTTCGCGTTCAGTACATCCAGCGTGATGTTTGACTGGGGCAGGTGATATCGCCGCACCTGCGGCGCGACCACCCATTGCCCGGCGCCAATCGAGTCCTGCACCACGAGGCTGGTGTTGCCGTTCTCGTTGCTGATGTAGCCGATGCGCAGACCGTCGGCGGACCAGCGCGCGTTGCGGCGATCGAAGTCTCCGAAGGTCAGCGGCAGGCTCGCGGCGCCCTCGGGCGTGCTGAGCCACAGCTGCTGCCATTGCCTGCCGTGATAGCTGGTGAAGAGCAGCCGGTGCCCGTCAGGTGAGATCTCCGGACGCGCGTTCCAGGAGGTCTCTTCGCTCAATACCTTTTTGAGATCGGTGGGATTGCGCACCGAGACCGACCAGATATCGCCGGTGCCCCAGGCGATTTCCGGATTGCTCACGAAGAAAACGCGCTCGCCGTTGGGTGCCCATGACGGATTGATGGCGTGATCGAACGACGAATAGTAGTAGCGATCCAGCTTGCTCTGGCGGGGCACGACCAGCGGGCGCGTTCCCGAGAGGCCGACATCCACCACACTGGCGATCATCAGGTCGAAATGGCCACTGCCCGAGGTTGAGACCCAAACAAGCTGCTTGCCATCGGGCGACAGCCGCGGCTCGACATTGACGGCGCCACCTGATGTGAGCTGCCGCTCCAGGCCGCTCTTCAGATTCAGCTCCCAAAGCTCCACCGAATTGCCGTCGTAGCGGCTGAACACCACGCTGCCGCCATCCGCTGCCACATCGGGTTGGTAGTCGTAGGCGCCCTGCGCATGCGTGAGCTCGGTGGCTTCGTTTGAATTCACCTGCTGGCTCCAGAGCGAACCGCCCATGCTGTAAACGACGCCCTGCCCGGCCGGCAGGAAATCGAAGCTCGAAGGGCCGGTGGTGAGCTGCGGGAGATACAGCTCCCGGAAGTAGTAGTTATGCGGAAGGTCGATCTGCTTCAGCACCGCCTCGCGGGCAGCATGCGCCTGGCCGCTCGCTGCGCCGGCGAGCAACGCAACGATGCCGGCCATCCGCCACGAGCGGATCACGCACGCACCGCAGCGAGCGCCTCATCGAAGGTGGTGCGTAGCAAGCCGACGACTTCGTCGACTTCCGCCGTCGTCACGGAGAGCGGCGGCATGAAGCGCAGCGTGCTCACTCCGCAGGACAGGAGCAGCACACCGTTGTGATAAGCACGGTTGATGACCTCATCGATCAGCTTCTTGGCCGGCGCGCGATCCGGACCGGGCTCGATGAGCTCCACGCCGATCATCAGCCCGCGCCCGCGCACTTCGCCGATGCACGGGTATGTGCGAGCCATCTCGCGCAAGCGCCCCATGAAATGCTCACCGACTTTCGCAGCGTTGGCTGCAAGGCCTCCCGTGACCAGGTCAATCGTCGCATTCGCAGCGGCACAGGCGATGGGGTTTCCGCCGAAGGTGTTGCCGTGAGCGCCTCGCTTCCACTGCTTCATGATGCTGCGCTTCGCGACCACGGCGCCGATGGGAACGCCCGACCCGAGCCCTTTCGCCAGCGTCATGATGTCTGGCGATACGCCGAAATGCTCGCTTGCAAACATCTTTCCCGTGCGCCCCACACCGGACTGGACTTCATCGAACACCAGCAGGATGCCGTGCTCGTCGCACAAAGCGCGCAGCCCTTGCAGGAATCCCGCAGGCGGCACGAGGTAGCCACCCTCGCCCTGGATGGGCTCGATGAAAATGGCCGCCACTTCCGACGCCGGTACGCTGCGATCGAACAGCATGCGGATGTAGTCGAGCACCGCCGCGCCCTGATCCGAACCCGTGAACAACGGACGGTAATTATTGGGATAGGGCACGTGCGTCACGCCTGGCATGGTCGGAGCGAAGCCCTTCTGCTGAGTGTACTTGCTCGAAGTGAAGGACAGCGATCCCATGGTGCGGCCGTGAAAGCTGCCGAGGAATCCGATGAAGCGCGGACGGCCGCTGACGTAGCGCGCGAGTTTGAGCGCCCCTTCGACGGACTCGGTGCCCGACTGGCAGAAGAAGCTCATGGCGGGCTCGCCGAAAGGTGCGACCTTCGCAATGCGCTCGCCGAGCCCGACCATTTCCTCGTGCCAGAAATCGCTCGAAATATGCACGAACTTGCCAGCCGCCTCACGGATGGCCTCGACCACCTTCGGATGCGAGTGTCCGGTGGCGCAAACCGCGATGCCGGCGCAGAAATCCAGGAAACGATTGCCGTCGACATCCCACACTTCCGTGCCCTTTCCGTGCGACATCACGAACGGGTAATCCCGCGGATATGAGGGCGAGATGACCTGGTCGTCCCGAGCAATCATGGCGCGCGCCTTGGGACCCGGCAGCTCGGTCTTGATGTGCGGATTGGTCAAGATGAAATCTCCGATGGCAATTCGACGGGGCGGCGGTGTGCCGCACGGGTTCTGGCATGCAGGGCGCGCAGGACTTCCAGCTCATTGTCCGTCGGCGGTGCTATTTCCTGCAACGTATCGAACGAGGCGAGCGGCCAGCCCACTGCGGCGCGCGCCTTGTCGGCCGAAACGCCGGGAAAAAGGGCCGCGAGCGCCAGTTCTTCGCTGCCGGGCAAGGGTCTGAGCACTCCGAAGTCCGTCACCACGGCCTGCGGGCCCGCGCCGCGGGCAGTCCCGCGGGAACGCTCGCCATTGCCTCCGAGGAAGCCACCGCTGGTGCGGAAATCGAGCTTGTTCACGAAGCTGCGCGGCGATGCCTTCATCACGACGAACGTGCGCCTGGCATGCGAGGCGATCTCGGGCGCGCCGCCGGCGCCGGGCAATCGCGTCGAGGGTTTTTCGTACGGGCCGATGACGGTGCTGTTCAGGTTGCCGAAGCGGTCGATCTGCGCCGCGCCCAGAAAGCCCACGTCCACGCGACCCCCCTGCAGGTAGAAGGTGAATATCTCCGGCAGCGGCACGACGCAGGCCGCGGTGATCGCCAGCTCGCCATCGCCGATGGACAGGGGCAGAACGCTGGGCCGTGTGCCGATGGTGCCCGATTCGTAGATGAGCACCAGATCAGGCGCGTGCGTGAGGCGCGCAAGGTTGCAGGCCGCACTGGGCAAGCCGATGCCGACGAAGCAGACGCAGCCGTCCCAGAGCATGCGCGCAGAAGCGATGGTCATCATCTCGTCAGGCGAGTACGCACTCATGTCGAGAGCTCCCGCAGACTGGCCAGGAACTCGCGATGATCGCGCGTGCCGGTCACATGCCGGCTCATCCACTCGTTGAAGCGGTCGCGATCGCGCGCGAGGTCGTCCCATCGCTGATAGAACGCATTGTCGCGTTCGTAGTAGCCATGCGCGTAGGAAGGATAGGCACCACCCGGACAATGCACGACGGCGGTGACCAGCCAATGCGGCAGCAGCACGCTGTTCATCGCGGGCGGCAGCTCCTCGACGATCTCTTCCACGGTGATGAGCAACTTCTTTGCCGCAAGCGCCGCTTCACGTTGCGCGCCGATGATGCCGCTGATGGTCACGTTGCCCTTTCGATCGGCACGCTGCGCATGGAGGATCGTGACGTCCGGTTTGTGAGCCGGCACCGTCGCCAGCTCTTCACCGGTGTACGGGCATTTCACCGTGCGGATGCCCTCATTGTGAGCGGGAAGATCGGTGCCGATGTAGCCGCGCAGAACGCCGAACGGCAAACCGGCAGCTCCGGCCGTGTAGGCAGCGGCCATTCCGGCATGGCTGTGCTCGTCGATCTCGAGCGCGCGCGGCCAGCCTTTTTCCACGGCATCGCGCAGGCGGTGCAACGACCCGACGCCTGGATTCCCACCCCATGAAAATGTCAGCCGGCGCGCGCAGCCCATGCCGATCAACTGGTCGTAGATGAGATCGGGCGTCATGCGCATCAGGTGAAGATCGCGACGCTTCTGGCGAATCAGTTCGTGGCCCGCCGCGAACGGAATCAGGTGCGTGAATCCTTCCAGGGCGACGGTCGCACCATCCGGCACGAGATGCTGGATCGCTGCAGCGAGACTCGCGATCTGCATGCCTCACTCCACCACGGTGCGCGACTGCTCGCGAAGATACAGAGGCAGGTAATAGAAAGACGCGATGGCCTTGCCGCTCGAGCCCGAAGCCTTCCAGCCGCCGAACGGCTGATAGCCGGGCCACGCGCCGGTCGTTGCCCCCTGCGGGCGATTGGCGTAAGTGACGCCAGCCTCGATGTTGTCGTGAAACCAACGCACGTCGTCATCGGATCCGTAGACTCCTGCGGTCAGCCCCATTTCGGTGGCATTCGCAAGGCGCATGGCGGCATCCCGGTCGCTGAATCGCTGCACCATGAGAATGGGCAGGAACATCTCATGTTTCCACAGCGGATGCTGCTCGGGCGCATCGGCGAGCAGCGGCTCGACATAGTACCCGCGCGCGAACGTGCCCTCTCTCAGCACGGAGCCCCCACGCCGAATACTTGCGCCCTGCTCCCGCAGCAGCGCGGCGAACTTTTGATAGTTCGCGTACGCATTGGCGTTGACTACCGGTCCCAGTGCGTTTTCACGCTTCGTCGGGTCGCCTATCCGGATCGACTCGATCTGCTTTTCGATCTTCTGAACCAGCGTGTCGGCGACGCTTTCGTGCACATAGAGCCGCGACAGGGCCGAGCACTTCTGGCCTCCCATGCCGAAGGCGGAGCGGACGATGCCGCCGGCGGCGCGATCCAGATCGGCATTTTCCGTGACGATGCACGGATTCTTGCCGCCCATCTCCGTTATGCAGGGGCGCGGATAAGGGCCGGATGCCATCTCGCGCATGATGGTGCGTCCAACTCCCACTGAGCCGGTAAAAGTTACCCCTGCAGTTCGCGGATCGCGGACCAGGGCCTCGCCCACCGATGCGCCGGAACCCGAGACATAGTTGAACACGCCCGGCGGCAAGCCTGCGTCGCGCACACAATCCGCCAGCAGCCGGCCTGCCCAGGGCGTATCGGTGGCGCACTTCACGATCACGGTGTTGCCGGTAATCATCGCGGCGGCCACTGGCCCGCCCGCGAGCGCCAACGGAAAATTGAATGGCGCTATGACGATCCAAACACCGTAGGGAAGCATGACGCTGCGATTGCGCGAGATTACCCCCTCGAGCGGATCATTCGGCAGTTCCACGTCGTACCCGGCGTGCTTCTCGAAGTCATCGGCGTAGTGGCGGAAGAAGTCCACGGTTTCCTGCGCTTCGCCGAGCGCTTCCATTCGATTCTTGCCGACTTCCAGCACGAGGGCGACGGCGATTTCGTAGACGCGTTGCTCCATGATGTCGGCGACCTTGCGCAACAGTTTGGCGCGTTCGGCAACGGAAGTTGCCCGCCATCCGGGGAATGCCGCCGCGGCCGCAGACAATGCCGCCTCGACATCCGGGGGTTGCGCCAGCGGAAAGCTGCCCAGAGTCATCTCGCTATCGATAGGGCTACGGCGTTCCTCGTGAGAGGCCCCCGCGACGTCCTCGCCGCCAATGAACATGGAATGCGTGCGCCCGAGTTGCGAAAGAGCGCGCTCCAGCGCCTGCTCGAATCGCTGGTGAATCTCTTCCGGAGGATTAAACATCGTTCCGTAGGTCAGACGAAAAGCCATGCAGGACTCCCTCAGGCGCGCGAAAACAAACGGGTGAGCTGATCATCGAGAACCCGCAGCGCATCCGCCAGCTCGGACTCTTCGATTACCAGCGGCGGCGCTAGGATCAACAGATTGCCGCGGCAGGCGAACGACACCCCGGCTTCGCGCGCCGATTTCATCAGCATGCCCAGTTGCGGAGGCGAACCCGGCCACGCAACGTGCGGCTGGCGCGTCGCGCGATCCGCCACCAGCTCGATCACCGCAAATAAACCATGACCGCCGCGCACGTCGCCGATGACGGCGTGGCTTTCCTGCAGCTTCTTGAGCTCCGCGAACATGCTCGCACCGAGCTGGCGCGAGCGGGCGATGAGATTCTCGTCGGCATAGGCTTCCAGTGCAGCGAAACCCGCGGCGCACGACAACGGATGACCGAAGTACGTGAGACCGGTGTACAGCATCTCGTTTTCGATGCGTTGGCACACCGCCTTGCTGAGCACCAGGGCACCGAGTGGAGCGTGCCCGCCAGTCAGGCCCTTGGCCAGCGTCATCATGTCTGGCTTTGCCTCATCGCCGTAGCGCTGCCAGGCGAACCATTGGCCGCAACGTCCGAATCCGCTCATTACTTCGTCCGCGACCAGCCATACGCCGCGATCGGAGGTCAGCTGTCGAAGCGCGGGCCAGTAGGTGTCCGGCGCGACGATTCCATTGGTGCCCGCGTTGGGCTCCATCAGAACGGCTGCGACTTTGTCTTTTCCCTCGGCGTCGATGCACTCGGCGACGGCCTTGGCCGCGCGCCGCCCGCATTCGTCCGCGTCCGTGCTGCCGAATGGACAACGGTAGGCGTACGGTGGAGGCACGTGGCGCACGCCCCAGCCAGCCGCATCCACCTGGTGGCTCGTGCGACTGTCACCGGACAACGCCATCGCCATCTGACTGGCGCCGTGATACGAGCGGTCGCGCGTAATGACGAGCCCGCGCGGCTTCTTCGCCGCCTGTCTACCGATCTTCACCGCGTTCTCGTTGGCGTCGGCGCCGCCCAGCGTGAAGAATACCCGCCCGCCGTCAAACCCCGAAATCTCCAGGATCCGCTCCGCCAGCGCCGCACGCGGCTTCGAGCCCCACGAACTGGTGACGAAACAAAGTTGCTCCGCCTGCGCGCGAATCGCGGCCACGACGCGCGGATGCTGATGGCCGAGATTGCTGCACTCGGCGAGGCTGCTCATGTCGAGAATCTGGCGCCCGTCCTCCAGCAGCAGGGTCGCGCCTCGCCCGCCCACCACGGTAGGCGCATTCCAGTCCGCCTGCACGCACCAGGTGTGCAGCACCGTGTCGCGCTCGTGTGCCATCTATCGTCGTGCCGCCTTTCTGACACTGAAGAAAAGCTGACGATGCTCCCCTGCGCGAGTGATCGAAGCCTGCTTCAACCCCACCAGCACATACAAGATATTCAAAGCGTAGAGGCTCGTGGGCACATGCTTGGTGCGCTTCGCCGCAGCGTTGATGTCTTTGGCCGTCACGCCGCTCCTGCCGCCGAAGCGGCTCTGAACGTAGGCGACCGCATCCCTGGCGATCGCGTTGAAATAGCCGGACCCCGCCCTTTCCTTGGAACGCGCGAAAGACAGCACGAAAAAATAATCCCGCGCCTCGAACACGTGGTAGCTCTGCCGCACGCCCTGCACTTTGGCGCGATATTCGAGACCTTGCTGCAAACTCTTGATGTTCATGTGACCACCTCCGGCATCTGTTGGGTGATGCAATGAATATTGCCTCCACCAAGGAGTATCTCGCGCGCGGGCACGCCGACGATGCGGCGGCCTGGAAACAGGGGCCGCAGACGGGCGGCGGCCAAACGATCCGTGCGCTTGTCGAGCAGCGGAAGCACCACGGCACCATTCGCAATGTAGAAATTGACGTAGCTGCCGGCGAGGCGCTCGCCGGCGCGGCGCGGCTTCGCCCCGGGGCGGCGAGCGATGCCATGCGCTTCTTTCGCAGTCATGAACAGCGGCCCGGGCATCGTTATCTTGTGCACTTTGAGCCGCCTGCCGCGCGCATCCTGCGCGTCGTTCAAACGCTCCCAGGCGTCCAGTGAGATGGCGTGCTGCGGGTCGCGCACGTCGTCGGTCCACGTGACGCAAACTTCGCCCGGTCGCGTGAAGCAGGCCAGGTTGTCGATGTGGCCGTCGGTCTCATCGTTGAACACGCCCTTGCCCAGCCAGATGATGCTGCGCACGCCCAGATAGGTCCGCAGCGCTTTCTCGATCTGTGTACGGCTCATCTTCGGATTGCGATTTTTATTGAGCAGGCATTCTTCGGTGACGAGTGCCGTGCCCTGTCCATCGACGTGGATCGCACCGCCTTCGTTGACCATGGATGGGGCATAGCAATCCCAGCGCTCGATCTCGAGAACCTTGCGCGCGACCCGCTCATCCTGGTCCCATGGGGAATAGCAGCCGCCCGTCAGGCCGCCCCAGGAATTGAATCGCCAGTCGATGCCCCGCACCTCTCGCCGGGAATTCACGACGCAGGTCGGCCCGACATCGCGCATCCAGGCGTCATCGTGCGTCATGTCGACCACCCGGACGGATTCCGGCAAAAGCTTGCGCGCGCGCTCGAAATGCGCGGGAGAGACGCCCATCGACAATGGTTCGAAGCGCGCGATGGTTGCGGCAAGCGTGGCAAATGCCTTCTGCGCGGGCCCGGCTTTCTCGCGCCAGTTGTCCGGCCGCTCGGGCCAGAGCATCCAGGTGCCGGAGTGCGGCTCGAACTCGGCGGGCATGCGGTAGCCGTCGGCGGCCGGGGTGGTTTTCAGCGTGCGGCTCATGGCGCCGCGCATGCTAGCATTGCGCGCTCAAAACCGGAGGACGCCATGGCCGAAACGCCGAAAATCACGCCGCCGCCGCAAGGGGCGAAGATTTCCATCCGCGACGGCAAGCTCGATCGTGCCGGACAATCCGATCATTCCCTTCATCGAGGGCGACGGCACCGGCCCGGATATCTGGAAGTCCGCCGTGCGCGTCATGGACGCGGCGGTCCACAAGGCCTACGGCGGCAAGCGCAAGATCCACTGGATGGAGGTCTACGCGGGCGAGAAGTCGAACAAGCTGTTCGCCAACTGGCTGCCGGATGAGACGGTGGCGGCCTGCCGCGAGTACCTGGTTTCGATCAAGGGGCCGCTGACCACGCCGGTCGGCGGCGGCATCCGCTCGCTGAACGTGGCGCTGCGGCAGATGCTCGATCTGTACGTCTGCCTGCGCCCGGTGCGCTGGTTCAAGGGCGTGCCCTCGCCGGTGAAGCACCCGGAGAAGGTCGACATGGTGATCTTCCGTGAGAACACCGAAGACATCTACGCCGGCATCGAGTTCGAGACCGGCACGGCGGACAACAAGAAATTCCTCGAGCTGTTCAAGCAGACCTTCCCCAAGGCGTACGGCAAGATCCGCTTTCCCGGAGACTTCGGGCATCGGCATCAAGCCGGTGTCGAAGGACGGCTCGGAGCGGCTGATCCGCTCGGCGATCGAGTATGCCATCGCCAACAAGCGCAAGAGCCATGACGATCGTGCACAAGGGCAACATCCAGAAGTTCACCGAAGGCGCGTTCCGCAACTGGGGCTATCAGCTCGCCGAGCGCGAGTTCGGCGACACGACCTACACGTGGGATCAGTGGGAGCGCACCAAGGCCGCGAAGGGTGAGAAGGACGCCAATGCGGAGATGGATGCGGCGAAGAAAGCCGGCAAGGTCATCATCAAGGATGCGATCGCGGACATCACGCTGCAGCAGGTGCTGACGCGCCCCGATGAGTTCGACGTGATCGCGACGACCAATCTCAACGGCGATTACCTCTCGGATGCGCTCGCCGCGCAGGTCGGCGGCATCGGCATCGCGCCGGGCGGCAACATCAACTATCTCACCGGGCATGCGGTGTTCGAGGCGACTCACGGCACGGCGCCGAAGTACGCGAACCTCGACAAGGTGAATCCCGGCTCGGTGCTGCTCTCGGGCGAGATGATGCTGCGCTACATGGGCTGGCTCGAAGCGGCCGATGCGATCATCACGGCGATGGACAGACCATCGGCGACAAGACGGTCACCTACGACTTCGCGCGCATGATGGAAGGCGCGAAGGAAGTGTCGACCAGCGGCTTCGGCGATGCGCTGATCCGGAATCTTTGACCGACTCTAGGAGCCCGCGTCGGCGATTCTCGCGGTGAATATCATCGCGGGTGCCGCAGAGCTCGCCGCCGTTCGGCACGTGCAGTGCGGCATGCGGCATGCGGCATGCGGCATGCGGAGCGTGAATGAGCGTGTCCCAGGTTTCCAGCGGGGCCCGCTCGCCCCGCTGGCCTTCGATTTCGGCGGAGCCCGAAATGCAATCGTGCGGGCGTAACCGGTGAACTCTGAAAAGGGTCCGCCGGCTGCGATCTGCGCCAGGCTCAAGCGCCAGGCAAAGCGCTCGCCGGAGTCCGGGGCACGGGCAATTTCCCGAGTCACACCGCCGCCATTCTTCCATGGCGTGGCTCGCAGGGAAGCGTGGCGGATGAAGCGCATCATCCGCGTGCGGCTTGCCTGATCACCGTCGCGCTATTTCTGTTCCGCGGCCTTCTTGCTGGGATCGTCGGCAGGATTCAGATACGTGATGGCGAACGGGCCCATCAGGTGGATCTGGATGACGGCGCCATCCTTGCTCGTCGCGAAATGATGCATGTTCGCGGGAGCGACGACATAGCCCCCTGCCGAAAGAGTGGTGGCGGCCGCGGCATCCACCTTGTCTCCCATGCCAAGAGAGAGTGTTCCCGACAGAACGGTCACGTGCTCATCAGTGGGATGCCAGTGCGGCGCAACGGTATAGCCCGCCGGCATCTTGATTCGCAGCGTGACCATGCCGGGTGCAGCCGGATCGCCGGCCAGCACCGCAACCTGCGCGCCCGGCGGAAGGACCGGGGGCGGCGCACCCCATTTCACTCCGTCGCCGTTGACGATCGGTGCATGATCGTTGGCCGGATTCGCCGAAATGGCCGCAACTGCACAGAGGCTAGAGAAGAGCGAACGGCAAGGCGATGGGCTGGCTTTTCATGCAAATCTCCGGGATACAGACAGGCGGCAAGTCTGCGCGCCTGTGGCCGGAGCCGCAATCCTGAGGTAGTCATCGAAGCTCAACAGCCGGCCCGGACGTTGGGCTTCGAGGACTCTCAGCCCGAACCTACGAGGGGGCGCCGGAGTCTCCAGCCCCTTCGCGACGGCCGGGCGCGCGAGAAAGGCGGCGAGTGCACGCCGGACATGCGGAAAATCGGCGATGCCGACGAGATCACCCGCCTGGTAATGGCCGATCAGGTTTCTGACGAGCGGAAACGTCGCGATGTCCGCGATCGTATAAGACTCGCCCATGATCCAGTCGCGCTCTTCGAGCCGCTTTTCCAGCACCCCGAGCAAGCGCCTCGATTCGGCCACGTAGTGATCGCGCGGACGCTTGTCTTCGAATGCCTTGCCTGCGAATTTATGGAAGAACCCGACCTGCCCGAACATCGGGCCGATGCCGCTCATCTGGAACATCAACCATTGGATGGTCTCGTATCGGCTCGCGCCGTCTCGGGAATGAAGCGTTGCGCCTTGTCGCGCGAGGTACAGCAGGATCGCACCCGATTCGAAGAGCGGCAATGGGCGCCCGCCGGGACCGTCTGGATCGATTATCGCCGGGATCTTGCCGTTCGGATTCAGCGACAGATACTCGGGCGAGGACTGTTCTTTCTTCTCGAAGCTCACGTAGTGCGGCTCGTACGCGAGCCCGGTTTCCTCCAGCATGATCGAGGCCTTCACACCGTTGGGCGAGTTCACTGCGTAGAGCTGGATTCGATCGGGATGCTGCGCCGGCCAGCGTCGCGTGACGGGAAAATTAGAGAGATCGGGCATAGGCCAAGCTTATCCCGGCGGCCGCATGACGGAATGGAAATTGCTGGAGTCCACGCACCAAACCATTTCGCTCCCAGGGAGATTCGTATGCGCTCGATCCACTTCTCACCGGCAATGCTTGGCGTGGCGCTCTGCGCCGTTGCAGGCCTCGCTATCGCTGGGACCAGCAATGACAAGGCCCCCCTGACGTCCAGTACGTTCGTGTCGAAGGCGGCGCAGACCGGCATGGCCGAGGTGGAGCTAGGCAAGATTGCGCTCGGCAAATCCCAGAATGCCGAAGTTCGCGCCTTCGCGGATCGCATGGTGAAGGATCACAGCAAGGCCAATGAGCAGCTCACCACCATCGCGCAGAGCAAGAATGTCGAAGTGCCCAAGAAGCTCGACACGGAGCATCAGGGCATGGTCGAGATGATGCGAGGCAAGTCCGGCGCGGACTTCGACAGCGAATACGCTCAGCACATGGCGAAGGGCCATGGCGATGCGGTCGCGCTCTTCACCGACGCCTCGAAGGCCTCGGGCCTGGACCACGAGCTGTCCGCCTTCGCGCAGAAGACACTGCCCACGCTCCAGGAGCACAAGCAGATGGCAGACAAGCTGGCTGCGAGCCGCACCGCCGCTGCGAAGGATTCAAAAACGGCGACGAAATCCTACTGATCGACGGCGCCATATTGGCCTGAGTAGGAACCTCTCCCGGCGCGGCTCCGGCCGCGCCGGGCTTTGTCGCGCGCTATGCGCCCCGGCTGAATTCGTGTACAAAACCCGCATGGCGCCAGCGGAACCGCACACGGCCGCCGAATGCGCCCATCGCATCGCGGAAGCCTTCGCAAACTACAACACTGAATTCCGCTCCATTACGCGGCGCGCGCCCGCGCGCTTCGATGGCTGCGACTGGAAAGGCAGCCAGAAGGACGCCGTGGAGCGCATCGAGCTCTACGATCGCTACGTGAACCAGACGGTGGCGGAGATGCGGTTGCACCTCGGCGAGCGCGCCCTGGATCGCAGCCTCTGGGTGAACGTCCGGGACCGTTTCGCGGAACAGATCGAGGGCCTGCCGGACAACGAATTCACCAAGACCTTCTTCAGCTCGATCACGCGCCGTACCTTCGGCACGGTGGGCATCGCCGAAGACATCGAATTCGTGGCTACGGAGCTGGATCCGCTGGCGAGCATCAAATCCCCGGTCGACACCAATCTCTACGTCAACCGCGGCTCGCTGCAGCTGCTGCTGGAGGACCTGCTCGGCGAGCTGCCGTTCCGCTCGCCGTGGACGAATTTCGACAAGAGCGTGGCTCACGTGACCGCCGACATCACCGAGCACCTGCAGATCAATGGCGAGCGTCGCGCGGTCGAGAAGATCGAAACCATCCGCCCGGTGTTCTACCAGGTGACGCGCGCCTACATCGTCGGGCGAATCATCGGCCGGGATTTCGTGACACCGCTCGCCATCGCGCTCAAGAACACCGATCGCGGTGTGCTGGTGGACGCGGTGATGCTATCCGAAGGCGACGTGAGCGTTCTGTTCGGCTTCACGCGCTCGTATTTCCATGTGGATCTCGAGCGCGTGGGCGAGGCGGTGGTGTTCCTGAAGTCATTGCTGCCGCGCAAGCCGGTGAGCGAGCTGTTCACCGTGCTCGGGCGCGCCAAGCAGGGCAAGACCGAGCGCTACCGCGAGCTCATGAAGCACCTGGCCCACACGCCGGACATCTTCGTGCACGCCCCTGGGGATCGCGGCCTGGTCATGGTGTGCTTCACGCTGCCCTCCTTCGACGTGGTTTTCAAGGTGATCCGCGACAAATTTCCGTATCCGAAGACCATCCTGCGCGAGGAAGTGAAGGAAAAATACCAGCTGGTCTTCAAGCACGACCGCGCGGGCCGGCTGGTGGATGCGCAGGAATTCAGGAGCATGCGCTTTCCGAAGGCTTCGTTCGCGCCGGCGCTGCTCGAGGAATTGCACACCGAAACGGCGAACACCGTTCACGAGGCCGGAGACGACCTGGTGTTCGATCACATGTACATCGAGCGGCGCATGACTCCTCTGAACATCTTCCTGCGCACGGCATCACCCGAGGCCGCGGAGACGGCCGTGCTCGACTATGGGCAATGCATCCGGGATCTCGCGTACACCAACATCTTCGCCGGCGATCTGTTGCTCAAGAACTTCGGCGTCACGCGTCACGGGCGCGTGATCTTCTACGACTACGACGAGCTGTGCCACGTCACGGACTGCCGGTTCCGCGATATGCCGGAAGCGAGCAACCACGAGGACGAAATGCGCGGCGAAGCGTGGTTCTACGTGGCGGACAACGACATCTTTCCCGAGACCTTCCTCAAGTTCCTCGCCTTCAACGACGAGCAGAGCGCATCGTTCATGCGTGTGCACGCCGAAATCCTCACGGCGCGGTTCTGGCGCCACGTGCAGGAGCGGCTGACGGAAGGCGAGATGCTCGAAGTCCTTCCCTACCATCCGCATCGGGTGCGGGTGGCGAGCAGTTACTGACGCGAGTACGACCATGTCCGCACAGCTCCTCGAAACCTTCGATCTCATGGCGCCCGATGTGCAGGCCTCGCCGTATCAGTTCTACGAGCGGCTGCGCGCCGAAGCGCCGGTGTATCGCATGCCGGGATCGGGCTTCTGGCTGGTGACCACATACGAGCTGTGCCGCGAGGTCATGCGCCAGCCCGATCTCTACGCCAGCGGCGTGAGCCCCATGGCGCTCAAGCCCTCCGGCGTGCCGCAGGAAGTGATCGATCTCTACACGGACGAAGGCTGGCTTCCCACGGCGTCCTGTTCCACGTCCGATCCGCCCCGCCACACGTGGGTCCGGAAGCTGCTGGACAGGCTGTTCACGGTATCGAAGGTGCGCGAGCTCGCACCGGTCATCGACCGCATGTCGCACGAGCTGATCGACGGCTTGGCCGCTCGTGGCGAATGCGAATTCGTGCGCGACTTCGCTCACCCCCTGCCGATGATGATCATCGCGGATCAGATCGGCGTGCCACGCGCCGATCTCGCGAAATTCAAGGCGTGGTCGGACGCGATCGTCGAGCCCTTCAGCATGATGATCACGCGCGAGCGTGAGATCGAGTGCGCGCGCCAGGTGGTCGAGATGCAGCAATATTTTGCCGCGCTCATCGAGGAGCGGCGCCGCGCGCCGCGCGACGACCTGTTGACCGTAATGGCGCAGGCGACCGGCCCTGATGGCGCGCCCATTGAAATGCGCGAGCTGCTTTCAATCATCACCATCGATCTGCTGGCCTCGGGCAATGAGACGACCACCGCCGCCCTGGCCTCCGGATTGAAGCTGCTCATTGAGGATCCGGCCCCGGTGGCCGAGATGCTGCGCGAGCCGAAGCTGTTCGAGCCGCTGGCCGAGGAGATTCTGCGGCTCGAATCGCCGGCGCAGGGCATGTTCCGGCGGGTAACGGCCGACACCGCGCTCGGCGGCGCGACTCTGCGCGCGGGTGAGCATCTGAGCCTGCGCTTCGGATCCGCCAATCGTGATGAATCGCAGTTCCCCAACGCCACGCGCATCGATCTGCACCGCCCGCACCCCGGCAAGCACCTGGCGCTTGGGATCGGCCGCCATCATTGCATTGGCGCGGCGCTCGCGCGCCAGGAACTGATCGTTGCCTTTCGCGCGCTGCTGGGGCGGCTCCACAATTTCCGCCTGACGCCCGCAACCCCGCTTCCCGAGTACGTTCCGAGCTTCTTTGGGCGCAACCTGCGCTCGCTGCACGTCAGCTTCGAATCCAAAGCCTGAGCCGGTGCGGTGCGCTGCGCACACCGGCCGTTGACTTAATCGCCAGCCGGCTTCGAGCCTGCGGCGTACCCTGCATGCGTGCAGCCCGAAACCCGTGCCACGCTTTCACTCCTCTGTGCCGGCGTTTCCTGCACGCTGGTGCTGGTCTCCATGCCCGTCTTCGTGGGTGCGATCGCCGCTCACTTCGGCTGGGGAGACCGCGAGGTCGGGTGGCTCGCATCAGCAGACATGGCCGGCAGCGCGCTGGCGAGCCTGTGCACGATTCCGATCATCGGCCGCATGCGCTGGCGCCGCGCGGCCTGTCTTGCGATAGCGGTGTTGGTCCTGGGAAATGTGCTTTCCCTCTCCGCGATGACGTTTGCGCCTCTGCTCGCGGCGCGCGCCCTCGCCGGATTCGGCGGCGGCATCATGCTGTCCATCGCGTATGTGGGCCTCTGCCGCTCGAGCGCGCCCGACCGGTACTTCGGGCTCTACGTGTTCTCGCAGCTGGGTCTGCAGGTTCTGGCGCTGGCAACGTTTCCGTCATTGGTTTCGGCCTACGGCCCGAGCGGCATGTTCCTGCTGTTGGCCGCGGTCGCGGCAATGCTGCTGCTCGTCGTGCCGCTGATTCCGGCGCGCATTCCAGATGCCGCCGCGTCAGCGGCAGCGCCCGGCACGGCCTCGAGTAAAGTGTCAGCGGCGGCGATCGTGGGGATCATCGCCCAGGGGCTTTATTTCCTGGCCCCGGGCGCCGCGTGGGGCTATTTCGAGAGGATCGGGCAGGGCTTTACGCTGTCACTACCGCAAATCGGGAGCGCGCTGAGCGTCGCGACGTTTGCCGGCATCGCCGGAGCGCTCGTCGTCGTGGTTCTGGGAACCCGGGCGTCGCGCTGGCTCTCGATGGTGGCGGGGACCGCGTTGTCTGTCATCGCCATGATCCTGCTCATCGACGGCAGCGGTTTCGCGAGATTTCTCATCGCCGGCGCGCTGTTCAATTTCGCGTGGAACTACACCTTTCCGTATCAAATGGGCGTGCTCGCGCTGCTCGATCGGACGGGAGCCGTCGCGATACTGAGCCTGATCGTGCAGCTCGCCGGTCTCGCGGCGGGGCCGCTGATGGCGTCCATGCTTCATCCTGAAAAAGGCTACACGCTGATCCTTCTGAGCTGCGTCGGCTGCTACGTCGTCAGCCTGCTGATGTTCAGAGCGAGCAGTCGCATCGATGGATAGCCGCGAATACGCCGATTGCGATGGGCTGGGCCTTGCCGAGCGCATGCGCCGCGGCGAGATTTCGGTTGCGGACGCGATCGAGCATGCCTATCGGGTGATCGCGAGGATCGATCCAAAGGTCAATGCGTTCGTTTCACTGGAGAAGAACCTCGCGTCACGCGGCGCACGCGAGCCCGGCAAGGGGTTGCTGGCCGGCGTGCCGATGGCCATGAAGGATTGCGTGGGCTTCGTGCAAGGCGCGCCGCGACGGTTCGGCTCGAGGCTCACCAAGGTTTTTCGCGCCGCGCAGGATGACGAAGTCTTCGTTCGCTACCGCGCCGCCGGCCTCATTCCCATAGGCACCACGAACGTGCCTGAGTTTTCTTCCTCTCTCACGACGGAATCGCTATTGCACGGGCCCTGCCGCAATCCGTGGGACCTCTCGCGCAACGTCGGCGGCTCGAGCGGCGGTTCGGCGGCGGCGGTTGCGTACGGCGCAGTGCCAATCGCTTACGGCAACGACTCCGCCGGTTCGATCCGCGTGCCGTCATCCTGCTGTGGAGTATTTGGCTTCCGCCCTTCGCGCGGGCGCGTGCCGATGGGGCCGGTGTTCGGGGACATCTGGCACGGCCTCTTCACTCATCACGTCATCACACGCAGCGTTCGCGATAGCGCGGCTGTGCTCGATCTGAGCGCGGGAATCGACGCCGGCGCCCCGTATGGGGCGCCCTCGCCCACGCGGCCGTATCTCGAGGAATGCGTGACGGCGCCCGAACGCTTGCGCATCGCCGTGATGGATGGCTCCAGCCACGGGATTCAACTGCGGGTCGAATGCGCCGAGGCGCTTCAACAAACGGTGTCGCTGCTCGAGCGTGCCGGTCACCGGTTGTTCACCGCGTCGCCCGCATTCGAACTAGCCGAAATGTCGGCCAGCCTCAAAACGCTGCTCGCCGTTGCGCTCGCCGAGGAAGTACCCGCGCTCGCGGCCGAGGCCGGCCGGGCGATCGGCCCGGAAACGGTGGAAGGCTGTCATCGCATTTTGATCCAGCTCGGACGGGAGATGCCCGCACTGGAGCTGTCCAGAGCGCTCAATTTCCGGCACTCGCTGGCCCGGAGCTTCGGGCGTTTCTTCCGCGACTACGACGTGCTGCTGACCCCTACCGTGGCGGAGCCCCCCGTTCCGTTGGGCACCATCGATTCGGATTCTTCCGACGCCGATGCCTACCTGGAGCGGATACGGCTGTTCTCGCCTTTCTGCCCCATGGCCAATTTCGCCGGATTGCCTTCCATGAGCGTCCCGCTTTGCTGGACGCGCTCCGGCCTGCCTGTCGGTATGATGTTCACCGGTCGTTACGCGGATGAGGCCACGCTCTTCCGCCTCGCCGGAGAGCTGGAGAGAATGCAGCCCTGGTGCGACCGGCACCCGCCGTTGAGCGCCTGGAGCTGCTCTGAATGACCGATTCCGCAAGCACCCCTCTAAAAAAAGAGGTCGAAAACTTCTTCGCCGCCAACGCGGACATCGAGCATTTCGACGCGTTCGTAAACGATCTCAACACGGTGGAGCGGGGCAAGCGGCTGGATCGCAAGGGCATCGAGAAAGCCTACTCGTCCGGCATGCTGCTGCCCGGCTCCATGTTCGCGCTCGATGTGCTCGGCGGAACCGTCGAAGCCACCGGCCTTGGATTCGATGAAGGCGACGCAGACCGGCCCTGCATGCCGATTCCGCGTTCGCTGGTGCGCACTCCATGGCTGCGCGAGAGCGTCGCTCAAGTGCAGCTCTCGATGTTCGAGCGCGATGGTGCGGGTTTCTACGGCGACCCGCGTCATGTTCTGCGGCAGGTGCTGAAAAGATTCGAGGCATTGAAGCTCACGCCCGTGATAGCGATCGAGTACGAGTTTTATCTCGTGGATCGCGAGCGCACCGCTGCGGGCATGCCCCAACCGCCGCTCTCGCCACTCACGGGCCAGCGCGAGTTTCGCACCCAGATCTGCTCGATGATGGATCTCGCGGCACAGTCCCCATTGCTGGCGCAGCTTGCCGCTGACTGTCGAACACAGGGCATCGAGACCACCAGCGCGCTGGCCGAATACGGCCCTGGTCAGTTTGAAGTGAATCTTTCACACCGCCCCGATGCAGTGCTCGCGTGCGAAGAAGCCCTGCGATTCAAACGCGCCGTCAAGGGCGTGGCGCGGGCGCATGGTTGCGAGGCAACGTTTCTTTCCAAGCCGTATCGCGATATGGCGGGTTCCGGCCTGCACGTACATGTGAGCTTGCTGGATGCGCTGGGGAACAATGTGTTTGCCTGCGAAGAGCCCACGCAATCTGCGCCGCTGCGACATGCGGTGGCAGGTCTGCTGGAATCTCTCGCGGATGGCGTGTTGATCTGTGCGCCGGGCCCGAATTCGTACCGCCGGTTTCGTTCGGAAGCCTATGTACCGATGACGGCCTCGTGGTCGATCAACAATCGTGGCTCAGCCGTGCGGATTCCCGTAAGCGACGCGGAAAATCGCCGCGTCGAGCATCGTCTGGCCGGCGCGGATGCGAATCCCTATCTGGTGGTGGCATGGATACTTGCAGGCATTCATCGCGGGCTCGAACGGAAGTCCGAGCCGCCTCCCGCCGTGCACGGCAACGCCTATCACCAACCCGAATCGTCCCGAGGCGCGCCGATTCCGACTCATTGGGCTACTGCACTTGAGCGTTTTGCTGCGAGCACCTTTGCCGCCGATGCGCTGGGCGGCCAATTCTGCGATCTGTACACCAAGCTCAAGCGCGCGGAGCTCGAAGACTTCAGCTCACGCGTGACGCCGCTCGAGATCGCGAATTATCTGGGGCCGACCTGAGGTCCTTGCAAAGTCGCACGCCCTCAGCGCGCGGTGAATCGCGCGGTTCTTATTCGCGCAAGAACGCACGGGGAACCAATTCAAACCGCTAGTCATCGCACGTGATTCTGGCCAGAATAGTGACGCACAGGATGTGTCCATACCGTCGACAGGACGCTCACCATCAAGCCAAAGTTCACATACCACTTCGACTGGGATCCTTCGAAGGCAGCACTCAACCTGCCAAAGCACGGAATCGTTGCCAGCGAGCGCTGGCAGTACGAAAGTGGGCTGTTTTCCGTCCACGAGGTGAAAGTTATGAAGAGCGAATACGATTTCTCGAAAGGGGAGCGAGGGAAATTCTTCCGCAGGGATGCGGTCTTCGAGATGCCGGTCTATCTCGAGCCGGATGTGATGACGTATTTCACGACACGCGCGAACGCTGAAGGAATAGCGCTAGACACGCTGCTGAATCGGGTTCTCAGAGGGCGAATGGAGAAGGAAAAGGCGGGACGGTGAAGCTCGGATAGACAGGCTTGCCGCACCTCACGCCTTCCCCAACGCCTGCGTCACATCCTCTACGAGGTCGTCGAGGTCTTCGAGGCCGATCGACAGGCGGACCGTGCCTTCGGTCACCGAGGTGGCCCTCTGCAGCTCGGCGCTGAGTTCGCGGCCGCGCATCATCTGCGGCGCCATCACCAGCGATTCACCCGAGCCCATGCTCGCCGCCATGGCGAAATACTCGAGTGCCTCGGAAAAGCGCTTGCCGGCCTCGAGCCCACCCTTCAGATCGAAGCTCACGATGGTGCCGAATTCCTTCATCTGCGCTTTCGCTAGCGCATGCCGGGGATGCGTCGGCAGCCCCGGGTAATGCACGCGCTGCACCGCCGGGTGCTCCGCAAGCAGCTGCGCAATACGCATCGCACCGGTGCACTGCGCCGAATAGCGCAGGAAATAAGTCTTCAGCCCCCGCTGGATCAGAAACGCAGCGTGCGGGTCCAGCGACCCGCCCATGGAGCCGAAATCCGGGCGCATCTGTCTTAGCAGCTCGCTCTTCGCGATGACCGCTCCGCCCATCACATCGCCGCCGCCCGAGGCGTACTTGGTGAGGCTGTGCACGTACACGTCGATATCGAATTCGCCGTGCTGATGAAACCCGGCGAAGGTGTTGTCCAAAACGGTGAGCACGCCCTTCGCTCGCGCGAGGCGCGTAATGGTGGCGATGTCGGCGATTTTGGTCACCGGGTTGGTGGGGCTTTCGAAGATCACCAGCTTCGTCGGCTGCGTCGTCAGCACGCGTTCGATGCCAGCCGCGTCCTCGATGGAAAGCATCGTATGGGTCACGCCGAAGCGCGCGAGCAGCCGGCGGATGAGGTGCCGAGTCGGGTTGTATGTCTCCACGAAGCAGAGGATGTGATCCCCCTGCTTCGTCAGCGAAATGAGCGTTTGCGCTACAGCGCCGATGCCCGATGACGTCGTGACGCAATCGTCGCGCCCCTGCAGCTCGGCGAGAGTCAGCTCCAGCTGCCGGGTCGTGGGGTTGGACGTGCGCGAATAGAAAAACCCCGGCCGCTGGCCCGTCAGGAAGCGCATGGTCTCATCGAGCGAGTCGAACTCGAATTTGACGCTCTGGTAGATCGGCGCGACCAGCGCGCGATTGTCAGGCGGCACATCGACGCGCGGCGGATGATTGGCCCGGGTTGGTTTTTTCATGGCTTGAACGCCCTCAGGCGCGATGCCGCATCGTCCAGCGTCGCATCGCGCTTGGCGATGCACAGTCGCACCACGCTGATCGGCGGCGGGCTCCTGTAAAAAGGTGTCAGCGGAATAGTGCACAGAAGGACTTCGGTCAGCAACCGCTCGGCGAACGCAATGTCGCCGGGCGGCGCGACGCGGCTGAAATCGACCAGCTGGAAGAATGTGCCCTGCGCGGGCGGTAATACGAACGGAGTGCCTTCGAGCGCGGCACGCAGCCGGTCACGCTTGCGCTCGAAAAAATTCCCGACCTGCTCCCAGCTAGCCGATTTCTCCGCGAGGTATTTCGCCAGCGCATGCTGCGTGGCCGTCGCAAGGCTGAAGGTGTTGAACTGATGCACCTTGCGAAGCTCTGCGGTCATCTCGGGTGGCGCGATGCAGTACCCGAGGCGCAATCCCGTGGAGTGCAGCGTCTTGCCGAAGGAAAACACGGCAAAGCTGCGCTCGCGCAACTCTGCATGCGTCAGCACGGAGTGGTGGCGCTGACCGTCGTAGACCATGTGCTCGTAGACTTCGTCGCTCAGCACGTACATGTCGCGCCCGCGGATGATCGCCGCCAGCTCGTCGAGATCCTGCGCCGTAGCTACGGTGCACGACGGATTGTTGGGTGTATTGAAAATGATCAGGCGCGTGCGTGGGGTCACGGCCGCGCGGATGCGATCCCAATCGTATGCGAAGCCGGGTGGAGTTCGCGGAACATGCATGCAGGTTCCGCCTGCAAGCCGTACGGCGGGATCATAAGTGTCATAGCAGGGGTCGAAAGCAATTGCTTCGTCGCCGGGGCCGACGATCGCCTGAATGGCGGAGTACAGCCCCTCCGTCGCGCCCAAGGTCACCGTCACCTCGCACATGGGGTCGACCTTTGCGCCATAGCTTCTGGCAGCCTTCAGAGCGATCTGCTCGCGCAGCTCCAGGGCTCCATCGACGAGCGTGTACTGGTTGTACCCGGCCTGCATCGCCTCGGTAACGAGCTCGGTGAGCCTGGGATCGATGTCGTAGTCGGGGAATCCCTGGCCGAGATTGAGGGCGCCGAGCTCGTGTGCGCGGCGCGAGTTCACCGCGAAGATCGTCACACCCACATCGGGCAGCTTGCTCCGAATCGTCATGGCAGGAGCTTACCGCAGGCGCGAGGCGGCGATGGCGGCTCCCATGACTCCGGCCTGCCCGGCGAAGTGCGCGGGGCGTATGTCGGCCGGTGAGCGCAGCAGGCGCGCAAAATCGTCGAAGCGCTCGCTGACGGCTCCACCGAGGATGAACACGTCGGGCCAGAACAGGCGGTACATCACGTCCAGATATTCATTGACGCGCTGGATCCAGGCCGGCCAGTCGAGGTTGAGGAGCGTGCGGATGCGCGCAGATGCCCACTCCTCCGCATCGACGCCGTGGATCTCGAGGTGCCCGAACTCAGTGTTCGGATAAAGCCGCCCATCGGCGAACAGCGCAGTGCCGATGCCTGTGCCAAAGGTCAGCATGATCACCGTGCCGGGCGTGTCTCGGCCTGCGCCGCAGCTCATTTCCGCAATGCCCGCCGCATCGGCGTCGTTCAGGAATGCACACGGGCGGCCCAGTGTTCGCTCGACCAGCGCAGCACCCTCCGCGTTGACCCAGGATGCGTCCACGTGCGCCGCCGTTCGCGCCTTGCCTTGCGTGACCACCGACGGAAAGGCGAAACCCACCGGGCCAGTCGAGGGCAACTGCTTGCCCAAAACTGCAACAGCCTGCATGACGGCATCCGGAGTGGAAGGAGTGGGGGTGGGACGCGATGCCACCTCGCCCACCACATGACCCGCGGTCACATCGACGATCGCAGCCTTGATGGACGACCCACCGACATCGATGCCCAGCAGCTCCATGGCTTATTTGTCCGCAGCCGCCATCTGGATGTCGCGCTTGCGCACTCTCTCCTGGCGCGCCATCAGGAATCCCGCGCCGATCACGAACACCGTGACCGCGGTCACCATGAGCGTGGCCAGCGCGTTGATCTCGGGCGTCACGCCGAGGCGCACCTTCGAGAAGATCATCATCGGCAGCGTATTGGTCGAGGGGCCGGCCGTGAAGCTGGCGATCACCAGGTCGTCGAGCGAGAGCGTGAAGGCGAGCAGCCAGCCCGAGATCAGCGCCGGCGCGATGATGGGCAGCGTGATGAGCAGGAAGACCTTCGCCGGCCGTGCGCCGAGATCCATCGCCGCCTCCTCGAGCGATTCATCCATCGTCGAGAGGCGCGATTGCACGACCACCGTGACGTAGGACAGCGTGAGCGTGATGTGCGCAATCGCGATGGTGCTGAAGCCTCGCTGATCCGGCACGAAAGGCAGCGGCGCCAGCGCGACGAACAGCAGCAGCAGCGACAGGCCGGTGATCACGTCAGGCATGACGAGCGGCGCGGCGACCATGCCCGACAACAGCGTGCGGCCGCGGAACCGGCCGAAGCGCGCGAGGACGAGAGCCGGCCAGCGTGCCGACAATCACGGCGCCCGTGGCCGTCACTGCTGGCGATGCGCAGGCTGAGCCACACGCCTTCGAGCATCTGCCGGTCGTTGAACAGCACGCCGTACCAGTGGGTCGAGAAGCCGCCCCACACCGTGACGAGCTTGCGACTCGTTGAACGAGTACAGCGATGACCGAGAGGATCGGGATGTAGAGGAAGGCGAAGCCCAAGCACGAGCGCCGTCATCAGGAAGAACGAGCGGTTGGTGCTGTTCATCGCTTCGCCGCCCCGCCCGCTTCGATCATCTGGTAGCGCTGGAACACCATGATGGGCATCACCAGCGCGATCAAGCAGGCAGATGGCCACGGCGCTCGCCACCGGCCAGTCGCGGTTGCTGAAGAACTCATCCCACAGCACGCGGCCGATCATCAGCGAATCGGTGCCGCCGAGCAGGCGCGGGATCACGAACTCGCCGACCGCGGGAATGAACACGAGCATCGAGCCTGCGATGATGCCGGGCATGGACAGCGGCAGCGTGATCTGCAGGAAGGCCTTGAACGGCTTGCTGCCCAGGTCCACCGCTGCCTCGAGCAGCGTCAGGTCGTGCTTCTCGAGATTCGAGTACAGCGGCAGGATCATGAACGGCAGGTAGGAATAGACGATGCCGACGTACATCGCGAAATCGGTGTTCATCATCACGATGGGCTCATCGACGATGCCGCAGCGCCATCAGCACGTTGTTGATCACGCCGTTGTTGCTCAGCAGGCCCATCCACGCGTACACGCGCACCAGGAACGACGTCCAGAACGGCAGGATCACCAGCAGCATCAGGATGTTGCGCCAGGCCGGCGTCGCGCGCGCGATGCCGTAGGCCATCGGGTAGCCGATCAGCAGCAGGAAGACGTGGAGATCGACGCGACCTTGAGCGAGCTGAGGAAGGCCTCGAAGTACAGCGAATCGCTCAGCAGGAAGAGGAAGTTCGCCATGTTGAGGCGGAACTGCACGTAGTGGCTGCTCCACGTACTGGAAGAGCGGCGTGTACGGCGGCACGGCCAGCTGCGTTTCCGCGAAGCTGATCTTCAGCACGATGACGAACGGGATCAGGAAGAACAGCAGCAGCCACAGCCAGGGGATCGCGATGACGATGCCCCGGCCCGTGACCCCGAGCCGGCGCAGCACGTCGCTCGACCACTTGTACGGCGGCGAGCGCGTCACCGTCTTGACCAGCCGCCCGAGCTGGCTGGCTCATGCGCTCTCCGAGGGTGACGTAGCTTGGCGCGGCCATGCCGGTCTACTGCGTGACGACGACCGCACTCGACTCGTGCCAGCTCACCCAGACGCGGTCTTCCCACGTGAGGCGGTCTTCGTTCTGACGGAAGCTGTTGGGCTGCGTGACGCGCACCGATTTGCCCGGAGGCAGCTGCACGATGTAGATGGACATGTCGCCCATGTAGGCAATTTCCTTGATCGTGCCCTGCACGGCGTTGTGCTTCACCTGGGGCTGCTCGCGCGTGAGCTGCATCTTTTCCGGCCGCACCGCCGTCCAGACGACGGCGTCCGGCGCGGCGCTGACGCCGTGCTCGATGTAGATGGGAGCACCGAGCTCGGCGGACTCGATGACCACGTGATCGGGCTCGTCCTCGACGATGCGGCCCTCGAACATGTTGACGTTGCCGATGAAGTCGGCGACGAAGCGCGTGGCGGGGAATTCGTAGATCTCGTGCGGCGTGCCCACCTGCACGATGCGGCCCTGGTTCATCACGCCGATGCGCGAGGCGAGCGTCATCGCCTCTTCCTGGTCGTGCGTCACGACGACGAAGGTGACGCCGAGCCGCTCCTGGATGTTCACCAGCTCGAACTGCGTGTGCTCGCGCAGTTTCTTGTCCAGCGCGCCCAGCGGCTCATCGAGCAGCAGCAGCTTCGGCCGCTTGATCAGCGAGCGCGCGAGCGCCACGCGCTGGCGCTGGCCGCCGGAGAGCTGATGCGGCTTGCGCTTCTCGAAGCCCTTCAGCTTGACGATGCCGATCATGTCGTCGACGCGCTGGGCGATTTCCGCGCGTGGCGTGCCTTCCTGGCGCAGGCCGAAGCCGACGTTCTGCTCCACCGTCATGTGAGGGAAGAGCGCGTACGACTGGAACATCATGTTGACCGGGCGGTCGTACGGCGGCACGCCGCGCCATGTCGGCGCCGTCGATGAAGATGCGGCCCGTGGAGTCGGCTCCTCGAACCCCGCCAGCATGCGCAGCAGCGTGGTCTTGCCGCAGCCCGAACCACCCAGCAGGCAGAAGATCTCGCCCCGGTAGATGTTCAGGCAGACATCGTTGACCGCGACGAAGTCACCGAATTTCTTGGTGACGTTCTCGATGCGGATGTAGGGCTGCGCGCCCGGATCCCTCCACGGTTCTTCTTTCCCTGCGGATTCGCCGGGGCCGCCGTGGTTGCGGTCTGTGCCATGATCTTTATCTTCCGGTCATGAATTTCGTCCACAGGCGCGTCATCAGGCGCGTGGTCTCTTCGGTGTCGGCCAGGTCGGGCACCAGCTTCGCCTTCACTTCAGCCGGCGGGTAGACGCCCGGATCCTCGAGCCACGTCCTTGTTCACGAACTCGCGTGGCCTTGGCGTTGCCGTTGGCGTAGTTCACCGTGTTGGTCACCGCCGCGATCACCTCCGGCTTGCAGCATGTAGTTGATGAACGCATGCGCGTTGGCCGGATGCGGCGCATCCTTCGGGAATCAGGTAGCTGTCGAACCAGATGATCGAGCCTTCCTTCGGAATGAAATACGCGATCTCCTGGCCGGTCTTGTTCTCCTCGGCGCGATCGCGCGCCTGCAGGATGTCGCCGTTGTAGCCGACGGCGACGCAGATCTCGCCGTTGGCAAGGTCCGTGATCATGCGCTGCGTGTCGATGTAGCGGATGTAGGGACGCACTTGCATGAGCGCATCGCGCGGCCGCTTCGAGGTCCGCGGCGACCTGGCTGTTCGGGTCCTTGCCGATGGCAGCCGAGCGCCATGCTGAACATCTCAGTGGCGGAGTCGAGCACGGCGATGCCGCACTTCTGCAGCTTCTTCGGCGACTGCCGGATCGAACACCAGCTTCCAGCTGTCGAGCGGCGCATTGGCGCCTGCCGCCGCCTTCACCTTCTTGACGTTGTAGCCGATGCCCGTGGTGCCCCACATGTGCAGCACGGCGTAATCGTTGTTCGGGTCGTGCATGGCCAGCCGCTGCTGGATCTCCGGGTCCATGTTCGCCAGGTTCGGCAGCTTCGACTTGTCGAGCTTCTGGTAGTAACCCGAGCGGATCTGACGCTCGTAGGAGGATGCCGAGGGCACCACGACGTCGTAGCCCGAGTTGCCCGGCGGCGAGCTTGCTGTCGAGCTCCTCGTTGCTGCCGTAGTTGCTGACGGACACCTTGATGCCCGTCTCCTTCTCGAAGTTCGCGATGCGTGTCTTCGGCGAGGTAGTCGTTCCAGATGTAGAGATTGAGCACCTTTTCCTCGGCCTTGGGACCGGCATCGACCCCGTCGGCGGGTGCCGCTTCCTTCTTGCCGCATGCGGCAAGCAGCGCCACGCAGAGAAAACCCAGGCCCAAAGAGCGGATCGTATTCATTCTGATCTCCCGCTTGCGAGGAAAAAGGCTCGGCTGACTTTAGCTCACTACCTTACACGTTGAGAAGCAGATGTTCGCGCTCCCACGAGCTGATCACCTGCAGGAACACCTCGTACTCGGCCTCCTTGACGATGGTGAAGGCAGAAATGAACGGCTTGCCGAACAGAGCGATGAGCGCGTCGCACTCCTTCAGCCGGCGCAGCGATGCATCCAGCGAGCGCGGCAGGCCGAATGGCAGATCATGCGCGCTGCCGCTGACGGGCTCGGTGGGCTGCAGGTTTTCGACCATGCCCAGGTAGCCGCAGGCGAGCGATGCGGCGATCGCCAGATAGGGATTGGCATCCGCGCCGGTAACCCGGTTCTCGACCCGGCGTGCCTCGGGCGAAGACATGGGCACGCGCAGCCCGGCGGTGCGGTTGTCGTAGCCCCAGTGCACGTTGATGGGCGCGGAAAGATATGGCGTGACGCGCCGATATGAATTCACGTTCGGGCACAGCAGCGCCATGGCGGCGGGCAGATATTTCTGCAGGCCGGCGATATGCGAGAAGAACAGCTGCGAGGGCGTGCCGTCCTCGTTGCTGAACACGTTGCTGCGCGTCTTGGTGTCGACGACGCTCTGGTGGATGTGCATGGCGCTGCCCGGCTCCTTGGCGTGCGGCTTGGCCATGAACGTGCAATACATCTTGTGACGGTGCGCCACTTCGCGGGCTGTACGTTTGAACAGGAACGCCTGGTCGGCGAGATCCAGCGGATTGCCGTGCAGGAGATTGATCTCCATCTGCGCCGGACCGTCCTCGTGGATCAGCGTGTCGATCTCGATGTCCTGGTCTTCGCAGAACTGGTACATGTCGTCGAACAGCGGATCGAACTCGTTCACCGCCGCGATGCTGTAGGACTGCCGGCCCGGCTCGGAGCGGCCGGACCGGCCCACCGGCGGCTTCAGTGGATAGTCCGAGTCCTTGTTCTGCTCGACCAGGTAGAACTCGAGCTCCGGTGCGATCACCGGCTCCCAGCCGCGCTGGGCATAGAGCTCGAGGATATTGCGCAGCACGTGGCGCGGCGCCATCGTGACGCGCTTGCCGTCGGAATAGAAACAGTCGTGGATCACCTGCGCGGTGGGCTCGGCGGCCCACGGCACGCGCCGCACCGTCTTCGCGTCGGCCTTGAGCACGATGTCGACCTCGGCGGGGCTCATCGCGTCGCCGGTGTCCATGGGGTAATCGCCCGTCACCGTCTGCAGGAAGATGCTCTCCGGCAGGCGCATGCCCTCGTCTTCGGCGAATTTCGCCGCCGGCATGATCTTGCCGCGCGCGATGCCCGCCATGTCTGGAATGATCGCTTCGACCTCGGAGATGCCGTGGTCGCGGAAGAATTGCTTGACATCGCTGGCCATGATTTTTCTACCTGACTTGCGCGCGTTCGCGACTCGCGGCGCCAAAGGCTGCGAACAGCGCGCGCGAAAATGCGTTGCTCATGACCTCCCACTCCGGATGCCACTGCACCGCGACTGCAAAGCGCGGCGCATCCTTGACGCGGAAAGCTTCGATGACGCCATCGGGCGCGCGCGCCTCGGCGACGAGATTGCTGGCGAGCCGGTCCACGCCCTGCGAGTGCAGCGAATTGACTCGGACCTTGTCTGCGCCCGCGAGCGCGCGCAGCAGCCCGCCTGGTTCCAGGGTCACCTCGTGCGCCGGACCATATTGCACATCGAGCGGCTTGGTGCCGTCTTCGCGATGATCGAGGTAGCCCGCGATCTCCTGCAGCTTCTGATGCAAGCTGCCGCCGAACGCGACATTCATCTCCTGGAATCCGCGGCACACCCCGAAGACGGGAATGCCGGCATCGACCGCGCGACGGGATGAGCGGCAGCGTAATGGCATCGCGATGCGGATCGTGCAGCGTGCCGGGCTCGCTAGGGGTGCCCGAGTAGTGATGCGGCTCGACGTTCGAAGGGCTGCCCGTGAACAGAATGCCGTCGACGCGCTCCAGTATTTCCTCGTTGCTGACCAGGTCCGCGAGCGCGGGAATGAGGAGCGGAATGGCACCGGCCGCTTCGGCCACTGCGCGGATGTATTTTTCGCCGACCGCGTGAAACGGGTGCACGCCGAGCATGCGGCGATCCGCAGGGATTCCGATGACGGGGCGTCGATTGAAAGACATGATGTTGAATGCGCCGCCTATGCTCCGCGTGCTTTCGCACTCGGGCGCGGCGATGCATTACACCACAGCTTAGGGGTCCGGGGCTGCTTTGAGGCATGATAAACGCATGAAATCCACGCCTTACGTGAACTCGTATTACCGCGCGACGATGCACCCCTCCCCTGAGCGGCCGCGGTTGACAGGCGCCGTGGACTGTGACGTGTGCGTGGTGGGGGGCGGAATCGCGGGGACATCCACGGCGCTTCATTTATCGGAGCGCGGATACAAGGTCGTGCTGCTCGAACAGCATCGCATCGGCTGGGGCGCCTCCGGCCGCAGCGGTGCGCAGGTGATCGCGGGCATCTCCTGCGGCCAGGAGAAATTGGCCGGGCTCATCGGGCCTGCGGATGCGCGCCGCGTCTGGGACATGACGGTCGAAGGCGTCGCGCTCATGCGCGATCTCATCGCGCGTTACCGCATCGATTGCGACTGGGTGGACGGGAGCATGTCGGTGGCGATCAAGCCGCGCCAGGATGCCGACCTGCGCGCCGAGCTCGCGATGCTGCGCGACAAGTACGACTACGCGGCCGTTCGATACCTGCCGCGCGACGAGCTGCGCGCGATCCTGCAGACCGAAAGATATATCGCGGGACTTTACGACTCGAACGGTGCGCACCTGCATTCGCTCAACTACACGCTCGGGACTCGCAGCGGCGGCCGAACGCAACGGCGCGCGAATTTTCGAAAACAGCCGCGCGACGAGCTTCGTGCACGGTGACCCTGTTCGCGTGCTGACCGAGGGTGGCGAGGTGCGCAGCCGCCATGTGGTGTTCTGCGGCAACGCCTGGCTCGGCTCGACCGTGCCGCTGCTGCAGTCCAAGATCATGAACATCGGCACCTATATCGTTGCGACCGAGCCGCTGGGCGAAGATCGCGCGCGGCGTCTGATCGCGAACAACACCGCGGTCGCCGATATGAACTGGATCATCGACTATTTCCGCCGCTCGGCCGATCACCGGCTGCTCTTCGGCGGACGCGTGAACTATTCGGGGCTCGGGACCTTCGATGCGCCGACCGCGACGCGCAAGCGCATGCTCGGCGTGTTTCCGCAGCTCGAGGACGTCAAGATCGAATGTGCCTGGGGCGGCGATCTCGACATCACGCTGAATCGCGCGCCGCACTTCGGGCGGCTCGCGTCCAACGTGTATTTTCTGCAAGGCTTCTCGGGGCACGGCATCGTGCTCACCGGCATCGCGGGCAAGCTCGTCGCCGAAGCCATCGCCGGCACGGCGGAGCGGTTCGATGTGTTCACGAGGATTCCACACACGAGCTTTCCAGGCGGCGCCGCACTACGGCGGCCTGCCCTGGTGCTGGCGATGCTCTATTACAGGATCAAGGATCTGCTGTAGCGGGACGGGAATGAGACTTGCTTGAGCGGTGGCATTTCAGCGAGCTTTCTGAGGAGCTGGCCATGCGCATTCCACGTGATCTTTTCTACGTCCTGGGCGGAATCCTGCTTCTGACCCTGGATGCCAGGGCTGTTCAACAGGCGCAAACCGCGCCCCAGACCGGTTCGGCGACGGGTGCCGCCACGATGGCGACCCCCGTGACCACTCTCCCCAACTCCAGCGGCGCCGGCATGGCGCCCGCGGATGCACAGGAGACTGTGCCAGCGGATGGGCAGGACGACAAAGCCATGCTGCCCGAGGACGGCGACGACGATCAGACCATGCTGCCCGAGGACGCGACGGACACGCCGCCCGCGAGCAACGAGACGGAACCTGGCACACCCCCCGCTGCGCCCTCGACTCCAGCTGCGGCCCCGCCGCCGCCGTCGAACACTGCCGCTGCCGCGCAACGCACCGGCGAAGGATGCTGGGCCCGCCTTTACGACGCCGAGAATTTCATCGGTCACAACGTGACGCTCGCAGGCCCTGCCGAGATGCCGAACATGGAAGGCACTTTCCGCAGCATCGAGGTCGGCCCCAGCGCCACGGTCGTCACATTCAGCGAGGAGAACTTCGCGGACGAGACCGGGCGCTTCGCCGCCGGAGCGCGCGTGGCCAACATGCGCGATCCCGGCGTCAGCGACGCGTTCGAATCGCTGCGGCTGACGTGCGCGCAGGCGGTGGCGCGATAGATTCGAACAGGTCGCGATTGGCGGCGTATTCAGCGAATCGCGCTCCTTCGTGCCTGAGCAGCCACTGCTTGCGATGCAGGCCGCCGGCATAGCCCGTCAGCTTGCCGTTCGCGCCGATCACGCGGTGGCAGGGCACCACGATGGCAATTGGATTCGAGCCGTTGGCCCAGCCGACGGCTCGTGCTGCATCGGGCATCTCGAGTAGCCGGGCCAGTTCGCCGTAACTACGCGTCTCACCCGGAGGAATGCGTACCAGGGCATTCCATACTGAGCGCTGAAAAGGCTCACCGGCCGTCGCCCAGGGGACACTTCGCAGAGCATCCCGCTCCCCGTCGAAATAATTGACCAGTGAGCTGCGGATTTCAGCGGGCGCGGCGCCTTCTGACAGGGCGATGCCTCCGTAATGCGCGCGCAACAGACTGAGCATGCGCGATTCGTAATCGTGGAAATCGAGGGCGCGCAATGCTCCCCTCTCATCGGTAACCAGCAATGCGGTGCCGAGCGGCGTCGAGATCCGGTCCAGCTGCAGGCGGTGCGGCGCGAGGTTCATCTAAGCTCCTATCGGACTATTCCAGATATGCAGGACGGCGTAGCTTCGCCATGGCCGCCATGCCGCGGACATCGCTTCGACCTCCTTCGCCGATATGCCGCCCAGGTTGTTGCGGATGGCAATGTCGTTCTTGGGAAATGCGTCGGGCCAGTGCAGAGCGCGCATCGCAATATAGTGCGCCGTCCACTGACCAATGCCTGGCAGCTCGGCGAGCCGCTTGATTGTCGCGTCGGGGTCGTGGTGCACGCCGCTGTCGAGAGACAGCTCACCCGAAGACTGGGCGCGAGCGAGCGCAATGATGCTCTTGCTGCGCGCACTGACGATACCCAGCCTGGCAATGTCGTCGATGCTCGCGTTCGCAACCCGTTCCGCTGCAGGTGTGATGCGACCGAGCTGTGGATATGGCGTGGCGAAGGGCTCGCCAAACGCTTCCACGAAACGACAGGAAAGCGTGGTAGCCGCCTTCACCGTGACCTGTTGACCCATGATCGCGCGCACGCCCATCTCGAATCCATTGAAAGCGCCCGGCACGCGCAGGCCAGGACTGCGCCTGACCCGGCCCGCGAGCGCCTTGTCCTTGCCCAGGTGCCTGGCGATGATGTCCGGGCGGGCGTTCAAATCAAACAGCGCGCGCGCGCGGGCGAGCAGTGCCGGCAGCACACCAATGAGGCTGTGGCTGAATTCGAGCAGCAGCGCATTCGTGCCGCGCGCCTGGGTCACCCGGATCCAGCCCTGCGACTCGTTCAAATGCACCGTGCGGGCGTAGAAATCGTCGCCGACCCACTCGACACCCTTGAGCTCGCGCCCCTTGAGAAAGGCGAGCACGCCCTTCCAGTCGAAGGGTGGGCGGTAAGCGAGCTGCAGGGTCGACGTTTCGGCCCCGCAATCCACGCTCAGGTCGGCCGCTGCGTGCTTCCGCAACCGCGTCGGCGCCAAGCCATAGCGGGTGCTGAAGGCGTCGTTGAAACGGCGCAGGCTGGAAAACCCGCTCGCATACGCGATCTGGGTGACGGGCAGCGTCGTCTCCGTGAGCAGCTGCTTCGCGAGCAGCAGACGGCGGGTGACCAGCAGCTGTATGGGGGAGACGCCCAGCTCCTTGCGGATGATGCGCCGGATCTGGCGCGAGCTCAGCGAGAACTGCTTCGCGATGGTCTCGAGACCGGCATCGCTTTCGATAGCGCCCTCTTCGAGCCGCTGCAATATGAGATGAGCGATGCGCTGAGCATCGTCCACCGGCGCATTGCCCGGAGCCTGCTCCGGGCGACAGCGTAGGCACGGACGAAAGCGAGCCTGCTCGGCTTCCTGCGCGCTGTTGTAGAAGCGGCAGTTGGCTTCCTTCGGTGTTTTCGCCGGGCAGATCGGCCGGCAGTAGATGCCCGTGGAGGTCACGCCCACGAAGAACACGCCGTCGAAGCGAGCGTCGTGCGAGCTCAGAGCCTTGTAGAGCGTCTTCCGGTCCTGCGTCATGAAACGGACTATAGGGGCGGCGACCCCATGGTTCTAGCCATTTTCGGACATCGGATCAGCCGTCGCCGGAACGGATCTCGTAGCAGCGGTGGATACGCGCGTTGCGCTCGAAGTCCACGGGGATGGTCTCCGCAGAGACGTCGCGCAGCGCATAACGTTGCAGCAGCGCCTCGTCGAGCTTGAATTTCTGCGCATTGGTCGAGAAGACGAGCAGGCCGCCCGGCGCCAGCACGCGCATGCAGGAATCGATCAATCCGGGATGATCGCGGCGGATGTCGAGTACGCCCTCCATGCGCTTGGAGTTCGAGAACGTGGGCGGGTCGAGGAATATCAGGTCGTAACGTTGCGCTGCCTCGGCAGCCACAGCCAGCCACTCTCGGCAGTCCGCCTGCACGAGCGAATTGCCGTGGCTGGTGAAGCCATTGAGCTCGAAATTTCGCTGAGCCCAGTCGAGATACGTGTTGGAAAGATCCACGGACACGGTCGAGGCCGCTTTGCCTGCGGCCGCGTAGACAGAGGCCGTGCACGTGTAGGCGAACAGGTTGAGAAAGCGCTTGCCGCCGGCTGCCTCGCGCAACCGCGCTCGGGTAAGGCGGTGATCGAGAAACAGGCCGGTATCCAGGTAGTCGTCGAAGTTCACTTCGAGCTTGAGGGCGCCCTCTTCCACCACGTGGAAATGAGACCGCTCGTCGAGCTTGTCATACTGGTCGCTGCCCTTCTGCTGACGGCGCATTCGAACGCGGATGCGCTCTGCGGCGACACCCGTGACTTCGGGCAGAACCGAGAACGCTTCGTTGCGCCGCCGGCGCGCTCCCTCTTCTTCGACTGTGTCGGGCGCGGCGTATTCCTGCACGTACAGCCAGGAGCTTCCATCGGGCAACGTTCGATAAGAGTCGATCGCGAACGCGTACTCCGGCATGTCCGCGTCGTACAGGCGATAGCAGGAGACATCGTTCTTCCGGGCCCAGCCCTGCAGCCGCTTGAGATTCTTGCCGAGACGGTTGCCGAACATCTTCGCGCCCGGCGTATCGCGCAGGTTTTCCCGGATCTGCGCGACACCGCGCCTGCCCCGCAGTTCTTTGAACTCCTCGCCCTCGATCTTCAATCGCAAGAGGCGGCATTCGATCGCGCCGTTCCACATCGCATGGCTGCGGAAGGCGCGGATACCGAGCTCCAGGCCCAGGTCGGGCGAACCGGTCAGCACCGCAGCCGTCCATCCCTGGAAATTTCTCGCGGAGCACGCGGCCCAGCTCACCGTGGATGGCGCGGGCCGCCTCGTGATCCTCGAGCCGCACGCCGTAAGGCGGATTGACGCAAACCAGGCCACGCCCGCTTTGGGGCTGCGCTTCGCTGACGGCGCGCGTCTCGAAGGCGACGAAGTCGCCGACGCCTGCGCGCTGTGCGTTGGTCACGGCCATGCGAATCGCGCCGGGCGTCTTTGTCCTGGCCCCGGATCGAAATGGAAAGATTGCTTTTCATCCGGGCGCGCGCCGCGGCACGCAGCCGGTCGCCAAAGAGCGGCATCGTGGCCTCGCCAGCCGATGAAGTCCAAAATAGTCGCGATCCAGGTTGGGCGCGATGTCCGCGGCAATCATCGCCGCCTCGATGGGAAAGGTGCCGGCACCGCACATCGGGATCGAGGAATTCACCGCCTTCGGCGGCCAACTGGGGCCAGCCGGCGCGCAACAGAATGCCGGCCGCGACGTTTTCCTTGAGCGGCGCCTCGCCCGCTGCTCCGCGGTACCCGCGCCGTGCAGGCTCTCGCCGGATAGATCGAGCGCAAGGGTAATGCGTGTGCCTTGCGCATGCGCATGCACGCGCACGCTCGGCCGGTCGCGATCGATGTCCGGCCGGGAATCGGGTTCGGGCGCGCAGCGAGTCGACGATCGCATCTTTCAATTTCAGGGCGCCGAAGTGCGTGTGATTGATCGCCGGATGGCGCCCACTGAAGTCGCATGCGAGCGTGGCTCCCGGTGCAAGTGCGAGCTCCAATCGATTTCGCACGCCGTGTCGGTAGTAGCTCTCGGCGTCGGCGGCCTCGAACTCCATCGAGCTGCAGGTAGACGCGATTCGCGACGCGGGACTCGAGGCAGGCACGATACGCCACTTCGATCGTTCCGCGAAGGCCACGTCGGTGGATCGTTCGCGCACTTCGGTTGCGCCGTACGGGTCAATTCACGCGCGAGCAGATCAGCCAGGCCGCGCGGCGAGCTGGCAAGGAACTGCGGATTGATCCTCGCTCACGAAAGGTCGAGCCAGGTGGTCTTGAGCTCGGTGTACTTGTCGAAGGCGTGGAGCGACTTGTCGCGGCCGAAGCCGGACTGCTTGAAGCCACCGAAGGGGACGGTGATGTCGTCGGCGTCATAGCAGTTCACGTAGACGACGCCGGCGCGCAGCGCGCGCGCGACGCGATGTGCCGTGGTGACATCCTTGGTCCAGACCGCCGCAGCCAGCCCGTATATGACGTCGTTGGCGATCTCGATCGGCCTCCGTCGACGGTCTTGAACGTGATCGCAGACAGCACGGGCCCGAATATTTCCTCGCGCGCGATCTTCATGGCGTGCTTCACGCCGATCGAACACCGTCGGCTCGACGAAATAGCCGCCACTGTCCTGACGAACGCGCTCGCCGCCCAGCGCACCCTGCGCGCCATCACTGCCGGCCGGCCTCGATGTAGCCGAGCACGCGCTTCATCTGCACTTCATCGACCATCGCGCCGAGCCTGGTGGCCGGATCGAGCGGATCTCCCGGCTGCATGGCGCGCGCGAGGCCTGCTACTTTTTCGAGCAGCGCGATCCTTGATGCTTTCCTGAACCAGCAGCCGCGAGCCCGCCGAGCACATCTCGCCCTGGTTGAAGAAAATCGCGCCGCTGCGGCCGCCGCGGCGGCCTTGTCGAGATCGTCGTAGTCCGCGAGCACGATGTTCGGCGACTTGCCGCCGCATTCCAGCGACACGCGCTTCAGGTTGGATTGCCCGGCGTACTGCATGATCGAGTCCGCCGGTGGCGGTGGAACCGGTGAAGGCGATGCAATCAACGTCCATGTGCAGGGCGAGCGCCTTGCCTGCGGTATGGCCCGGACCCGGGCACGACGTTGAACACGCCTTCCGGAATGCCTGCCTCGACGGCGAGCTGCGCGATGCGAATGGCGGTAAAGGGCGATTTCTCGGACGGCTTGAGCACCAGCGAATTTCCGGCCGCGAGCACCGGCCCGATCTTCCACGCCGCCATGATGAGCGGGAAATTCCACGGCACGATCGCACCGACCACGCCCATCGGCTCGCGCGTGATCGAGCGCCAGCGACGTCGCGGCTGGTCGGCGCGACCTCGTCGTAGATCTTGTCGACGGCTTCGGCGTACCACTGGATGCAACGGGCGGTGGCCGGAATGTCGACGCTGAGGCTGTCGCTGATCGGCTTGCCCATGTCCAGCGTTTCGAGCAGCGCGAGCTCGTCCTTGTTCTTCAGGATCAGCTCGGCGAACTTCTGCAGAATCCGCTTGCGCTTCGCAGGCGCGAGCCGCCGACCAGGAACCCTTGCGAAACGCTTCGCGTGCGGAAGCCACAGCGCGGTCGATGTCGGCCGCATCGCCGGCCGCGACGCTTGCGAGTACTTTGCCGGTTGCGGGATTGATCGATTCGAACGTGGCGCCGGAAGCCGAATCCAGGTGGCGCCCGCCGATGAAGGCCTGAGTGGGAAATTTCAGCGCTTTGGCGCGCTGATGCCAGGAAACAGCCGTTTGCGTGCTCATAGTGGCCGGCATTGTCCACTTTCTCTATGATCTCCGCGACCCTTCCTCCCCTCTCTATTGGAGCTTCCGATGTCGACCCCCGTCGCCGACGAATCGCTGTCCCGCGCGGAACTGGAAGCGTTCTGGATGCCGTTCACCGCCAATCGCCAGTTCAAGGCGAAGCCGAGGCTGCTGACGAAGGCTTCCGGCATGCACTACTGGACGGCGGACGGGCGGCAGATCCTCGATGCGGTTGCCGGATTGTGGTGCGTGAACGCAGGTCACGGCCGCCGCGAGATCATCGAAGCGGTGTCGGCGCAGATCGAAGAGATGGATTACGCGCCGCCCTTCCAGATGGGGCATCCGCCGGCGTTCGAGCTGGCCAATGCGCTGGTGAAGATTGCGCCCGAAGGCATCGATCACGTGTTCTTCTGCAACTCCGGATCCGAAGCGGTGGACACCGCGCTCAAGATCGCCGTTGCGTGTCAACGGCTGCGCGGCGAGGGAACGCGCACGCGCGTCATCGGGCGCGAGCGCGGTTATCACGGCGTCGGCTTTGGCGGAATCTCGGTCGGCGGCATGGTCAACAACCGCAAGATGTGGTCGAGCATGATGCTGCCCGGCGTCGATCACATCGTTCACACGCACGATCTCGAAGCGAATGCGTTCTCGCGCGGTCAGCCTGCGCACGGCGCCAATTTCGCAGATGATCTCGAGCGCCTGGTCGCGCTGCACGATGCATCGAACATCGCCGCCGTGATCGTCGAGCCGATCGCCGGCTCCACCGGCGTGCTGATTCCTCCACAGGGATATTTGCAGCGTCTGCGCGAGATCTGCGACAAGCACGGCATTCTGCTGATATTCGATGAGGTCATCACCGGCTTCGGGCGCACGGGCTCGCCCTTCGCTGCGAACGAATTCGCAGTCACGCCGGATCTGATCACCACCGCCAAGGGGCTCACCAACGGCAGTGCGCCCATGGGTGGCGTGCTGGTGTCGAAGAAGATCTACGAAACATTCATGCAGGGTCCGGACAACGCCATCGAGCTGTTCCACGGCTACACCTACAGCGCGCATCCAATTGCCTGCGCGGCGGGGCTGGCGACGCTGGGAATTTACGAGCGCGACGGGCTGCTGACACGGGCGAAGTCGCTCGCCCGGTATTGGGAAGACGCCGCGCACGCCTTGCGCGGCATGCCGCACGTCATCGACGTGCGCAACTACGGCCTCATTCTCGGGCTCGAGCTGCAATCCATCCCCGGCAAGGTCGGGGCGCGGGCCAGCGATGTTTTCCTGAAATGCTTCGAGCGCGGCCTGCTGGTCCGGTACACCGGCGATGTCGTCGCCATGTCGCCGCCGCTCATCATCGAGCGCCAGCACATCGACCAGATCTTCACCACCCTCACCGAGGTGCTGCGGACACTTTGATTCCCAAATCCGGTGACAGGCACCGGATTTGTCGTTTACTTCGGGGCTTCGAGCGTCCCGGCTTCGACCAGGACCATCTTCGCGGGATCGAGATGCTTTTTGATCGCCGCGTTGACCTGGTCCAGCGTCAGGGCATCGATGGCCTTGGGAAACTCATCGAGCCAGCTCAGCGGCTTACCGCGGCTGAGGGTTTGCAGCATCGCGCCGGCCATGCCACCCGTGGTGGCGAGGCCCACCTGGTACGTACCGATCATGTTCGTTTTGCGCTCGGCGAGCTCGGCGGCGGTAACGCCGTCCCGATGCCACTTTTCCAGCTCACGGCGGGTTGAAGCGATGCCTTGTGTGACCAGCGCCGGCGCGAAAGCTGCACTGATGGTCCATTTGCCATCTACGTAAGCGTCGTCAGACAGGCCCGCGCCGATGCCGTATGTGAGGCCTTCCTTGTCACGAATCGTGCTCATCAGGCGGCCGGTGAAGCCGCTGCCCAGAATTGCGGTGCCGACCGCGCAGCGGCAGGCGATCGGCATCCCCATAGCGAAGGCCGGAGGCCTGCCCGAGGACGACCGATACGCTGGTCTTGTCTTTCATGGCGATGATCTGCTCACGCTGACCTTCCACGCTGCCACTCTTCGCCGTGCGATCCACATCCACACCGCCTGCCCAGCCGGCGAACGCTTTGGTCACTTCCATGCGGATGAGCCGAGCGTCCACGTCACCGACAAGGATCAACGTCAGGTGCGCAGGACCGTAATACTTCTTGTGAAACGCCTTCACTTCATCGAGGGTCAGGGTCTTGCTGGCATCCAGCCATTTCTGGATTTCCACGATGCGGTTGGCATGCCCCTCGGGAAACACGAGGCGGGAAAACGCATCGTCCGCGCGAAAGTCCGTGTCTTCGAGCGCGGGGCGCAGACCGCCTTCGAACTGCGTTTTCGCCTTGCGCGAACTCCTCAGCGGAAAACGCGGGCGAGCGCAGCTGCTCTGCGAGCAGCTGCAATACGCGTGGCACGTCTTTCTTGAGCGCCACGCCCTTGATCGCGACCACTTGCGTGCCGACGCTGAACCCCAACTGCGCGCCCACGCTGTCCAGCTGTTTCGCGATCGCGAACTTGTCCTGGGTTGCGGTGCCTCTCTCGAGCATCATGCCGGTGAGCGAGGCGTGGCAATGTTGCCTCCGGTCGCATAGGCATCGCCGGCTGGCAGCATGCCATCGATGGTGACGACGTCCTTCACACCCATGGGATAGATGATGACGTCGATGCCGGCGTCTTGAGCGCATCGCTTGCTCGGCGATGCCGGCCGAGCGCGGACAGCAGCCACGAGCAGCGCGGGCGGCGATCCAGGCGGCCGTCATGTTGCGGATCATGTTCATGGGGACACCGTCGGCACGAACCAGCCCGTCGTGCTCTGGTCTTCGTTGAGGTAGTTCTTCGCGACGCGCTGACGTCAGCCGGCGTGACTTTCGCGACGCTATCGATGAGCGTGACGAACTGCGTCCAGTCGCCGACGGCAATCCATTCATTGATCGCAGCCGCTGTGCCCGCCGTGCCATCGCGGCCGTAGGCCTGCGCGGCCCTGTACTGATTGACGACCTGCGAGACTTCCTCGGCCGAAACGCCCTCTTTCTTCAACTTCTCCACCTCGGCCAGCGCGATCTTCTCGACCTGCTCGTGCTTCGCCTCAGGCGCGAGGCCGGCGCTCACCGTGAAGAGGCCGGGGTCGTGCGAAGGCTGGACGTCTGCCGATGCGAAGGTCGTCAGCGATTCGTCGGTCAGCGCCTTCGAGAGGCGGCTGTTTTCGCCGAGGCTGAGCACTGCGCCGAGAACGTTGAGGGCCGGCAGATCTGCATCGCGAGCGTTCGGCGCCTTGTAGGCGATGATGATGGCTGCCAAGTTCACCCGCACGCTTCACGATCACGCGCCGCGGGCCAGTCTGCGCCGGTTCCTCGGTGTACATCTCGGGAATGGGATGCGGCGAGTGCGGGATCGACACCATAGTACTTCTTGACGAGCGCCAGAGCCTTCGCCGGCTCGATGTCGCCTACGATGGTGACGGTCGCGTTGTCGGGCCAATAAAAGGTGTCGTAGAAATCCTTGAGCTTCGATGTGGGCACCTTCTCGATGTCGCTGCGCCAGCCGATGGTCGAGTGGTGATACGGCAGTGCCAGGTAGGCCGTGGCGATGACTTCCTTGTAAGAGCGCGGAGTTCGGATCGTTCTCGCCCTGCTCGTACTCGTTGCGGACCACGGTCATTTCGGCGTTCCGGTCCGCGTCATGCAGCCAGAGGTTACGCATGCGGTCGGACTCGATGGCCACGTAGCCCTCGAGGCTGTCTTTTCCGAGGGTCGCGTAGTAGTTGGTGCGATCCGTGCCCGTGCTGGCGTTGAAACCCGCGCCGACCTTGCCGAGATATTGCTTGACGCTGTTGCCCTTGGGATCGTTGAACGCATCGCTGCCCTTGAACATCAGGTGTTCGAGGATATGCGTCGCGCCGGTGGTGCCCGTAACCTCATTGCGGAGCCGACACGGTAGGTCACCTGGAAGGTGACGACCGGCGCGGAGTGATCGGACTTCAGAAGCACCGACAGGCCGTTTGAGTCCAGCCTGTATTCGTCGATCCCGTCCAGGGATTTGACGTACGAAAAGCCCGCGACTTGCGGTGGCGCAGCATGAGTGGCCGTGCAAGCGGCGAACAGCCCGAGCGCGAGGCCGGAGCTCAGCAGACGATTTGAATTCAGCATGGGGCGGCAGTTCTGCTCGTGTGGCCCGTGAGTGGCGCGCGATGGTACAGGCCGGTCCACCGGAAGGCTACCGCTCGCGCGATGGCGCGAGCGCTGGATGGGACGAATGGTTGCGAAACCTCCGCAAATCCGGTGCCTGTCACCGGATTCACCGGATTCAGGTCGCGCCGAAGGCCTCGAGGACGATGGATGGAGTTAGGATTTCCGGGAGGGGCTTTGCTGCCGCGGCGTCGGGTAGATAGATGAGATTGAACGGCACCGCGCTGCGATTCCACTTCGCGAGCTCCGCGGTGATCTTCGGATCGGAGTTGGTCCAGTCGCTCTTCAGCAGCGCGACATTGCGTCGTCGCAGGAGCTCGCGCACCTTGTCGGAACCAAACACCAGTCTTCTTGTTGGCCTGGCAGGTTGCGCACCAGCGCGCGGTGAAGTCCACGTAGATCGCCGCCCTTCCTGCTGAAGTTGCGCCATGCGCTGCGCACTCCACGGCTCCCAGCTGATGTCGCTCGCCTTGGCCGCCTGCGGCCAGCCGACGTACAGACCCAGCGCGAGCAAGGCGAGCGCTGCGGCGCAAAGCGCGATCCGCCGTGCGCTTGCTTGCACCCGAGTGCCGCTGTAGCGCCCATAAAGCCACACTGCCATGGCGATCACCGTCAGACTGAACAGCACCGCGAGCAGACCGTTCTCGCTGGTCTGTCCGGCCAGCACCCAGATCAGATAGCCCGACCGTCGCGTACAGCGGGAAGGCCATCACCTGTTTGAAGGTTTCCATCCATCGCCCCGGCCTCGGCAGGATTCTCACGGCCTGTGGGATACGCCGAGAGCAGCAGATACGGTGCCGAGAGTCCGATCGCAATGGCGGTGAATACGACGAACGAGGCGCCGGTCGGCAGCGCCAGCGCAGCACCGAGAGCAGGCGCCAGAAACGGCGCGCTGCACGGCGTCGCCACCACAGTCGCGAGCACTCCGGCGAAGAACGAACCGCCGTAGCCCTCCTTCATCTGCAGCTCACGAGCCCACCCCGGTGGCGCGCAGTCCAAACTCGAACACGCCGCTCAGGCTCAGCGCGAAGACGAGCATGACCACCGCCAGCACGAACACGAAGGGTGCGGACTGCAGCTGAAAGCCCCAGCCCAGCTGCTCGCCACCGGCTCGCAACGCGGCCAGCAAGCCTGCGCCAGCGCCCAGAAGGAGAGCAGAACGCCGGCGGTGAAGGCGAGGCCATGCATCGTGACCTTGCGCCGGTCGCCCCCGGCCTGATTGATGAATCCGACCACCTTGATGCCGAGCACCGGGAAAACACAGGGCATGAGGTTCAGGATCAGTCCGCCGAGCAGCGCGAGCACCAGCACGCGCAGCGACAGCGCCGTGGCGGTCCCGCCGCGCGGCGCCGCTCCCGGCATTGGCGCCGTGCGCCGATGGCTGGCGCGGCCCCTACGGCGCGCAATCGCGCTCTCAGGCCGAAGATAAACGGCACATCGACCTTCAGGCCGCGATAGGCGCCGGGCCATCGCGGTAGGCCAGCAAGCCCTGAGCGTCGCGGGGAACCTGCGGCTCATCGGCAAAGGGCAGCTCCAGCGTCGCGCGCCGGCCCTCGACGCCAACCTGCTGCGGCGCGTCGTACTGGATGAACTCGCCCTCGCTGTAGAAATGCGGATCGCGGATCTCGCCGGTACCGGCGACATGCAGCGTCACGACCTGTCGTGCCGCGCACGGCGGCGACTTTCCAGCCGCCGCGCGTCGTGCGGCATGGCATCTTCGCAGATCTCCGCCTGCACCTTCTCATCGGGGCGGGGCGGGTCGCTCGAGACTGGCAGCGGACAGCGAAACGTCCTGCGTGCCGGGGATACAGATATCGGCGCACATCAGCCAGTTGGCCGTGGCTTTCAGCGTCACGGTCTGGCCGGGCTTCGGCATCGGCAGCAGGCGTTATCGGCACCTGCAGATACAGAACGCCGTCGTACCCATGGCCGGTCACGGTGCCCGTGCGAATCCTTGATCAGGATCGGCGTCGGCCACTCGATGTCCCCGGCGCTCCAGCCCGCGGGCAGCTCCCATTTGAGTCGTGGTCGGATAGCCGGTGCCGGCGTTGATCCAGTAGCTGTGCCAGTGGGGCTCGTGCTCCATGCGCAGCGCGACGGTGAATGGCTGCCCGGGCTGAATGGACGTTTCGGGCGCAACCAGCGAGGCCTTCACCTGCCCGTGCGCCACGAGCGGAGCAAAGCCGCCAGGAGCGTCAGAATCCAGCGGGTTTCAGAGGCGTGCGGGACATTGCCTGCACCTTTGAATCGGGGGCCGAAGCGTACCAGAGGTGGCCCGAGGCTACGTTCGAGCGCTCCGCAAGCGGGAAGTTCGCCCGCACCCTAGCCCGCCCGGGCGAAATAGCGTGACCGTGCCCCCGGACTCGGCCACCAGCGGATGACGGGGCGGCCTCGGTGGCCGCAGTTTCTCGAGGTGCGGATAGCCGTGCGTTGACGAGCTCGATCAGCTCGTCGGCGGGCACCGGTCGCGCGATCAGATAGCCCTGCACCTGCATCTCACCGCAGCTCATCAGGAACTGCAGCTGCGCTTCGCGTTCGACGCCCTCGGCGGTCACCTCGCAGCCCGAGACTGCGGCACAGGCCAAAGATCGAGCGGGCGATCGCGGCGACGCGCGGGTTCGTGTCCACATCGGCGATCAGGCTCCGATCGAGCTTCACGCGATTGAGAGGCAACTGCTCGAGCGAGGTCAGCGAGGAATAGCCCGTGCCGAAGTCGTCCAGCGCGACCGTGACGCCGAGCAGGCTGCAGCGCGTGCAGTGTCTCGATCGTTACGGCGCCCGTCTGCAGCACGGTTTCGGTCAGCTCGAGCTCGAGGCACTCAGGCGTCAGGTCGCTCTCGCGCAGCAGCTTCTCGACGTGAGTGACGAAGTTGCCAGTGAGGAACTGTTGCGAGGAGGCGTTGACGGCGATTCGCGCATCCGGCCAGGGGCCCGCGCGCCATTCGCGCAGGCGTCTGGCCGCGTCTTCAGCACCCAGTCGTTGAGCTCGAGGATCAGCCCGGACTGCTCGGCGATCGGAGAGGAACTGCCCGGCGGTCAGCACCGTGCCGTCCGGCTGGCGCCAGCGCAGCAGCGCTTCGGTAACGGTGGTCTTCGAGCGTCGCTCGGGCGAGATCTCGCGGCTGGAAATGCAGCTCGAGCTCGCCGGCTTCGACGGCCTTGCGCAGCGCCTGCTCGGTGCGGAAGCGGCTGCTCGCCGCAGCCAGCATGTCGGGGCTGTGCACGCAGAAGCGGTTGCGGCCCTGCTCCTTCGCGCTGAACAGCGCCGCATCCGCGGCGCGCAGCAGCGACTTCCGCATCGCTGCCGTGGTCGGGACACATGGCAAGCGCCGATGCTCGTGCCGACGAGGAGCTCGCGGACGCCCACGATCGAGCGGCTTCTGGAATTCGCCGATCAGCGCGGCCGAGGCGCGCTTCGATGTCCTGCATGGAAGGCGCTTCGGTCCACACCAGCGTGAACTCGTCACCGCCGAAGCGCGCGATGAAATCCCGTGGCGTCACGAGCGAGCGCAGACGCTCCGCCACGGCGCGCAACACCGCATCGCCGTACTCGTGCCCGAGGCTGTCGTTGATGGTCTTGAAGTTGTCGAGATCGATGAACAGCACGCGCGAGCGTGTGCCCCGCGGCGCTCGAGCGTTCCACCGTCGAGTTCAGATAGGAGAAGAGCTGCCGGCGGTTCGGCAGGTCGGTGAGCGGATCGTGATGCGCAAGGTGTCGCAGCTGGCGCGTGCGCTCCGCGACTCGATCCTCGAGCTTCGCCTGATAGCTGCGCACCGTCTGCTCGGACACGGACAGCTGCTCGGCCATGTGGTTGAACGCGTGCGCGAGCTCATCGATCTCGCGCACGCCTCCCGGTTTCACTCGCGTCGCGAGCGCGCCCGAGGCGAGCTTGCGCGTACCCGTCATGAGGCGACGCACGGGACTGCGACACCGAGCATCGCCGCAAGCGGAAATCGTGAGAATCACCGCGAGCACCACTACGCCGAACCAGAAGAGCAGGCGCTCTGCGTCCTCGGCGGTGACGCGCGCCGTGCGCGCCGAAGCCCTCAGCGCCTGCCCAGGCCGGCTCCTGCAGATGGCTGTGGACCAGGCTCTGCAGGCGTGCCGCGGCCTCGGCGAAGGCCTGCCGACTGCTTTCGAGCTGCGGATCCAGGCTCGCCACGGTGCGCCGCGCACGAGAGGCGCTCGCGAGGTCTTCTTTGACCAGCTCCAGCCACGCGACGCCCGGCGACTGGCGCAGCTCCGCCTCGTGGGAGGCAAGCACTCGCCGGAAGACCGCCTCATCCTTGCGGGCGCGCGAGGTCCGATAATTCCAGGGCTGCGAGATCTCGCTGCGACATGCTGTCGCTCATCTGCGCGAGCGCGCGGGACAGCTCATTCAGCGAGCCGCGCGCAAACATCACATCGTTGCCGACCGGTACTCCGCTGCCTCCGGCCTTGAGCACGCGCGCGCGCAGGTGTTCGAGCGCGCGTCCAGCAGGCGCTTGCCGCGTCCTGGCGCCCCTTCTGCCGCTCGAGCAGCGCCAGGCCGTCGAGATGAAAGGTCTCGATGTCCTCGCGGAGCGGACTGTCGCACCGCGCCGCCGCGGGCCCGCTCGCCGATGCGCTGGTACTCGCCCAGCGCGGCCTGCAGTCGCTCGGAGGCGACGCTTCACCTGCTCACTGCCATGTGACTGCGATCGAGCTTCACGGAGCCGAGCACCGCCCGATCGAAAGCGCCGACCGCGCGCTCGAGATCGCGCGCCAGGCGCACGAGAGGCTCGTAGCGCTGCTCGACGTGGCTGACGCTTCTGGGTCGTGGTGCGCGTGCTGCGCTGCGCGAGGAGGTTACCGTAGCAGGAAGACGCACGAGAACCGTCACCGTCGCGAGCGCGAACCACACGCCTAACGGGATCGTGGGGTGGAGTCTTCCGTGAGGGGGTTATCGCGAGACCCGGACCTCGGCTCGAGGCCGCCACCTGGCGGTGACGGCACGATCGAATCGGTCATTGAAGATGTGCGACCCCCGCAGCCGAAGGGCTGCGCAGGAAGCCACCTTAGCGGGCCGCGCGAGACCGCCGTATGCGCGCGCGCACGAATCCTGAATTCGTCGCCGCGCCGGGGATTTATGTCAAGCGTTACTCTTCTCGCCGCCCCAGGGGAACGTGGTCGCGACACGTGAACATGAGCACGCGGCCTCGTTGTTGTTGAGGTCGGTGCGTCATCTTCTGAGCGCCGGCGGCATCTGTGCCCGTGAGCTTCAGGGCGAGCTCGAAATTGCCGACCGTGTAGCCGACGCCGACCATGAAGTCGACGAGTGCGCCGCCGCCGACGTCGTCATCGTCCCAATACTCGCCCCAGCTGTAGCCCACGTGCAGCAGCAACGAGAAGCCGTGCGGCATTTCGTAGCTTCCGTTGCCTTCCGAGTAGAACGCGCTTGCCCAGATCGAGGCGGTAGAAGTCCGGCGAGTACCAGGTCTTGAACGACCAGTTGGTCGTGTCGAGTCCCAATGAGCACTTCGATGTAATCGTCGATGTCGTCGGATCCCGGATACGTGTAGCGGTGATGCCGGCCGTGAACGCGAGACCCTCACGAATGTCGCGGCTGAAGGTGACGTAGTAATCGACTTCGGCACTCGGCATCGTCGCCGAAGTCGACGTTGCTGGCCCATGCGCCGAAGGCGAGCCCGTTCGAGAACGCGTAGTCGAGACTGCCCTGAATGCCGGATCCTTGCCCGTCTGCGCAGAAGCCGCGGAAGTCGTATTCCGAAGCGCCGGTGACGGTGGCGCTGAACTGCGCCTGTGCTGCACCTGCAACACCACAACAGCGCAACGGCGATGAGCGCTTGTCTGACTTGATTCATGAGAACTTTCTCCTGATGCGGTGAGCGAGCGAGCGCGATTGTAAGCACAACGCGCGGCGACAGACGGGGACGTTCAGCGCTGGGATTCAAAAATCGCGTAGATCTTCGTGCAATCTTCCACCACTTCCCAGCTGCCCGATGAAGCCTGCGGGGACCACGAAAGCATCGCCCTGCTGAAAGGCATTGCGCGCTCCGTCATCGCTCACCAGCACGACTTTCCCGACGGTGATCACGCACAGCTCAGTCTCGGTGTAGCGCACACGCCACTTGCCGCGCGTGCTGGACCAGCGGCCCGCAAAGAACTGCTGGGTGGAGATCGGTGTAGTAATTCCACACGCGGTGCTGGGGACTGCCCTCGAGCAGGCGATCGGCGGACGGCGACGAGACATCCGGCTCGAGAGGGCTCGCGAGAGTGAACGATGTGCGGGATCATGACGACTGCTCCTGAGTGGCCTGCCCTCATTAAGTCCACGGGCGTAGCGCGCTGGCCGCTAGCCTAGCAGGCCTACAGAGCGCTCCGCCACGCGCTGCGCGCCGCGGGCCATTTGGACTTTCCAGCCAATACGCGAATCGGACATCACATCGAGGCACGTTGGCCAGCCGTTTCGATTGCGACACGGTCGCCATCGGTCAGCGCCATGGTGGCCGCAAGCGTGACGATGAAGATCAGGATCCGCACGCTCATCGGCGCCTGCCGCCGCGGCAATGCAGGTTCATGCCGAGCGCGCCGGTTGCGATCGTGCCGATCAGCCCGAGAATGGTCACGACCGTCAGGCGCAGGATGGTGTTTGCCTGACGGCGCCCGCTGTCGGAGTCGAGATACTCGTTCATGTCCGTGACTTCCTTGCGAACCTCCTCGTACATCTCTTCGGTGCCGAGGTGGCGGGTCAGGCGCGCGAACACGCCGCGGGCCAGCGTCTGGTTCGACATCTCGTGGAACCAGTAGCGATGCGTGAAGCGCAGGAACACCTCCATCATCTGGCGGATGGTGCGTTTGAACTGCTGCACCGACTCGGTGTGGCCGACCGTGAGGCGGTTCATCGCCACTGCCAGCTCATCGGACATCGACAGCAGCGCCGCCTTGTGGAAGTGCGCGATGAGGAACAGGAGGAAATACTGGTGGCGGAACTGGCTGATCAGTCCGGTCACCTGCGCCGGTGAAGAAGTAGTCATCGTGACGCCCGACGACCGAGAAAGCGTGCCCCGATACGAGAAAGCGGGTGTCGCCGGAGAAGCGCTCGCCGCTCCGTGCCCCAGAACCGATCGTCGCAGTACTCGCGCTCGAAGTCGGCGAGAGTCATCGGGGAATACGGCAACGTGTCGGGCTCACCGGGCCGCGTCACGAGACCGAGGCGCACGAAGTCGGCGCGCGTGAGCTGCTCCGGATCGTCCAGCGCCAGGTAGCTCATGAACGGCATGCGGTAGTACTCGAGCTGGCGATAGCGCAGCTTCGCGCTCTGCCCCGGGAATTCGAGCGCGAGCGGCCGCAGCAGGTACTCCCAGTGGTTGGCGATGCAAGGCGCTCGATAGCGCGCGACGAAGGAAAGGTATTTGGAGCGCGCCGCGAAATCGGAGACGCGAGCACGTTGCCCTGCCGCATCCAGCCATTCGACCGCATGCGGGCAGTTGCCGCCCGAGCCGTCGCGATCCCAGAAAGCGGGATAGGCGCGGCCGAAGCGGAACATGGTGTCCTGCGCGCAGTCGAGCGAGATATCGTCCGCGTGCATTTCGAACGCCAGGATCGCGATGTCCGCATCCATGAAGAAGTACAGGTCGATCGTGCGCGACCTGGAATTCGATCGGCGGCTGTCCGGGACCATACGTGACGCGCACCCTGGCGACGTCGTCGCGGCGGAACACGCGCATGCTCGCCTGATCGGCGCCCATGCGTCGATTCCTGTCCCGCCGCGGAGCCATAGAGGAAACGCTGGACGTAGGGCAGGAAGGTGACGAATTCCTTGTAGTGCCGCTCCTGGAACTGCGTCGGATCACCACCGAAGACGTCATCGACTTCGCGCCAGGGATTGCCGACACGCTGCTCGCGCAACGCTTCCCAATGGCGCTGCACCTGCTCACCCGGGCGGAGCGGCATCAGCTGCAGTGGCCAGAGTACGATCTGGCGGTAGTGCCGGACTGTCAGCTCGCGCGCCATCGCCTCACCTTCAACGCTCCCGGATTGGAAGGCGGTGCGATGCTGCCGGGGCGGCGGCGTGGGGTCAACCTGCTAGACTCGCCGCCGCATGCTTCATCTCCGATTTCATACGCCCGGCCACGGCACGGCGAACAGCATCGAGCCCGGCCCTTTCTTCCGCATCATCGGTTCCGTGCTGTGCCGGGGCCCGAGAAACGAGCCGATCGCCACCTCGCATGAAGCAGTGGACGCTGAGGGATGGCGAGTTCTCGCGCGCCGAATGGGCGGACGTGATGATCTATTTCGAGGACAACGCCGGACGCGCCTCTTCGGCGGTCGGGCCGTTCGACATTTTCCACGTCGCCGAAGGCATCGCGCGGGCCGGCCCGCGTGTAGTCGCCCGGTTCGACGACAAGACCCTGCTTTGGCATCCGACCGGCACCCAGGATGGGTGGGTGTCGCTGCTGGTGATGCCGCGCGAGATGGCGCGGCTCGATCTCATCCCGCCCTCTCTGTCAGCCGGAACGGGATACGCCTCAGCCCTGAGCGCTCGCCTGCGCCCGCCACAATCCGCCACGAATCTTCGGCTTCCCGCCGCAATCGCATCTTAAAAACGACCCGGTCGCGCGTTGAACTGAGCACCAGGCGAGGCGATGGGCCCCGCCGGTCGGACTAGCGGAGGTATCGGATATGAACATTCGGACGGGCAACAGACGAATACCGGCGATTGCGCTGGCGGTGGCCGCAGCCTGTGCGGTGTCCCTGCCTGCCAGGCGCAGCGGAGAAAGCCGCTTCGAAGCAGGAGCTCAAGAGGAGCGCATCGGCGTTGCCTCCGGGCTCGCCATCGGTGCCCTGGCGGGTGGCCCGATCGGCGCGGTCATTGGCGCGGCCGCGGGAGCCTTGCTGGGTGACAGGTACCACCGCCAGGCGGCGACCAACGTCGAGCTCGAAGCGGGTCTCACCGAGAGCAACATGGATCGCGCCCGCCTGCAGCAGCAGCCTCGTCGAATCGCAGACCGAGACCGAGAAGCTCGCGCAGATGCTCGAGAAACGCAGCGAGCTCGAAGCACAGGTGATCTTCCGGACCGGCGACTCGGCCCTTCCCACCGGTGCGCTTGAACAGCTCTCCAAGCTCGGCGCGCTCGCCAATACGATGCCGGACATGCGCGTCGTCGTTTCGGGTTACGCGGATCCGCGCGGCACCGAAGATGAAAACAGCACCCTTTCCAAGGAGCGGGCGGATGCGGTGGCAGCGGTGCTCGCGAGCACGGGCATCGATGCCAGCCGGCTCAGCGTCGAGGCGCATGGCGAGAGCGAGGCAACCAGCCTGAAGGCGATACCGACGGCTATGCCTTCGACCGGCGCGTCGTCGTGAGGATCGAGCAGCCAGAAGGAGGCGGTGGCGCGAAGCGAGTGAAAAGAGCGCGGGGTCGGGCTGAGCGAGCGGGCCGTTGGGTTTCGCGGACCAGCCCAACCTACGCGGAGCCGCAGGGATTCGATTGATTCCGTAGGTCGGGCAAAGTCGCGAAACCGCGATATCCTTCCCGCTCACTTCCAGTCGATTTCGAGCTTCTGACCGACGCGCAGCTCGCGAGCCGCGCGCCGCTCGCCACCAGCGTGTTCTGACCGAACATGCACGCCGCGCAACTCCTTGCTGAACCGGTAGACCTTCAGCGTGACGCAAGGGCTCATCGCCGGTGAGACGTCGGCCTGTGAGCTGGTCGTCGTGGTGACTTGCAGCGGGTGCATGGCTTGACGATACGCAGGCGCACGGCCCCGTCCGGAGCAGATCACGGATGCGGTCCTCGCTCGTAGGGATCGATACCTCGATAGCACCACGTTCGGACGGAAGCGGTTCATGGGCAGGGGCTCGGCGAGCCGCGAGTTGAGATCCTCCAGCGAGGCCTGGGAGATGACGAGGAACGGAAATCCATCGGAGAACTCGTTGAGGCGTGTCTACTCCCGCGGTCCAGTCGCGGGTCACTCGGTCGCACACCGCTCGGATCGAAGCGCACCGAGCCGCGTGGGGCGCTCCAGGAATTGCGAGAGCCACGCGCCGCCTCGGCGCCGATATCGAGCGCCGGCGCATGGTCGCCCCAGACGGTGACGTCCAGGCCGGGCCCGCCGGGTGTGCGGCACGGCAATCGAGGCATATCCGGAGCAGTGAGCGTCAGCCCCGTTTCCGTGAGCGCCGGCACGATGAGGGCGAGTCGGGGCAACTCACGCTGGGTCAGGAAGCGGCCGGTATCGTTGGTCACCATCCAATGCCGATCGCTCTCGAAACCCGCGCAGGCCAATCTCCGCCCCTCGAGCGCAATGCCCCGGCAGGATTTCACCGGGTAGACGTTAAGGCCGTGATCGTCGCGTGGGTCATGCAAGCCTCCTGCGAGCGATGGTAGCAGCGGGTCGACAGCAGGCGCGGTGCATGCGAGACACCGCGAGCACTGACCGAATTCGGAGGCTATTTGGGCCGGGGATCGTCGAGGCGTTCATCCGGTTCGCGCCGACCCTTGCGGATCAGCTGCGATCTCATTCGCGAGGCTCCGGGCGGCATTGCGCACTTCGCTCCTGCAGCCCCTCGTCGCGATCCAGCGCATCGTGACTGGTCGCGTAAGGCTCGTAGTAACCGACGTACCGGTCGAGCACGGCGCTGCGGCCGGCCTGTATGAGATGCATGTCGCTGAGCCAATCGACGAGCGACCGGCGCAAAGTGTCCACACGCTCGGCGTCACCGTGTACCACTACGGCAAAAGCACGCCCGGCAAGATGTCGCGGGTAAGTCCAGCCCTCAAGTTCCATCTGCTTGGCCAGCTTCGGATCCTTGCCGGCGGTGCTCGTGTCGGGTCCGGATTGCCGCCATCCGCGCAGACCAGGCGGTCCATCATCGATTTGAGGCCGCCGGGCGCCTGATACCAGTACACCGGCGTGACGATCATCACGCCGTGCGCGTCAACCCAGCGCGGATAGATCTCGTTCATCCAGTCGTTCGACCTGCCCGAGCGAATGATTGGGATAGCACGAGCACGGCCAGTGGCACAGCGGCATCGCCGTCGACACGCACGCCTTGCAGGGGTGGATGACCCGCTGATACTCCGAGGTGAGCGCGCTGAGATCGAGCAGGTCGACTTCGCAGCCGTGCGCTTCGAGCGTCCTGCGAGCCAACTGCACCAGGCGGAAGGACTTGGACATCTCGCCGGGACACGTCTTGTCGTTGCGCGCAGCGAAGCGCAGATCAGCAGCACCCGGGTACTGGCGGCGCTTGTCGTCGTGCTGCTTTTGCGCTTCGATCAGCCGGTCGCGCGTCGCCAGCCATTCGACCGACAGATCGTACTCCGGGTCAGCGAAACCCGGCCGGCCTTGCGCACGTGCGGACTCTTGTCCGCCTTCTTGTAGTGCTCGCCAGGCGATCTGCGACGGCCCGGCCGACTTCCTCCTCGAGCGCGCCGAATTCCGCGTACGCGAAGCGTTCGCGCGCGCGACGAACGAATTCCTCACGCGGCAAGGGCCAGGTACCCTGGCCCTTGCGCACCCTCGCTACCTTAGTTTTGCGGCATCAGCGGCGATCGTCGCCCTCTTCATCACGCTTGTCGTCTCGCTTGTCGCGCAGGGCATCCTTGATGCCGCCGACGGCGTTCTGCACTTTCCCCGCGACTTTGTCGCCCTGCCCTTCGCGCTTGAGCTTTTCATCACCCAGCACCTTGCCGGCCGCTTCCTTGGCTTCGCCGATCTTGGTCTTGACCGCGCCCTTGACTCGATTGTCGTCCATCGTGGTCTCCTGTCTCATGGTTCCGTAACACGCCGCTTCGATACGCACGCGGCGTTCCCGTCACCACCGCCGCGGCATTTTCTACCACCGGGATGCTTGCCCGGAGCAGGCGCTTTCCGGTAAATCCATGTTGTTCCCCCAAGCCATTCCTCGAGGACCTCATGACCCTGCAGAAGGCCGTTTCCTGCGCGGGCGCTGCTGCGCTGTGCATCGTCGCCCTGTGCACACCCGCAGCCATCGCTCAATCCGCTGCAGGCACGGAGGAAATTCGTGCCCAGATCGCGGCGCTGCGTGCCGAGCAGACGCGAATTGCAGATATGCAGCGCAAGACGGAGGAGAGCCTGCGCGCACTCGAGCTGAAGCTCTCGATGGAAGGCGCATCCGCTGCTTCAGCACCCGTTCAGGCGCAAGCCACTGCCCCCGCCAAATCGCGCCTGACCGTGACCGGCGATTTGCGAGTTCGCGGCCAAGGCGATTACGGCGACAAGGACGGCCGCGATCGCGACAGTACCCAGATCCGGGGCCGCATCGGCGCAACGTACGCTGTGAACGATCGCGTCACGATCGGCTCGCGCCTGGTCACGGGAGATGCCGACGATCCGAACAGCACTGACGTGGGCCTTTCCAACTTCGACGACGATCTGCCGGTGAGCCTCGACCTCGCCTACGCGCAACTCAACCTCGGTGAACTGAAAGTCTTCGGCGGTAAAATCCCGCAGCCGTTCAGCCGCACCGACCTCGTCTGGGACGGCGATGTGAATCCGCAAGGCGCCAGCGCCGTCTACAAACATGCCCTGGGCAATGGCGGAGCATTTCGCGCCAATGGTCTCTTCTTCGTCGTGGACGAGCAGGCCGCCGGGCCCGAAAGCACCATGCTGGGCGGGCAGCTGGGCTACGACTCACCCTCGCTGGGCGCATGGAAGTACGACGTGTCGGGCGCTTACTACGACTACCGGCTCGGGAGCACGGTCGGCGGTGATTCGGGCGACTTTCGCAGCAATCTGCTCAACCCGGACGGGAGTTATCTCTCCGACTTCAATCTCGGCGATCTGCTCGTCGGGGTGACATGGTCGGGGCTGGGCGAGCGCTGGCCGGTGCGTCTGATGGGCGACTACGTCCGCAACTACGGCGCGGAAACCGATGCCGACAGCGGCTTCGGTGCGGACCTCATGATCGGGCGGGCGAGCCAGCCGGGTGACTGGCGATTGACCTACGGCTACTCCAAAGCGCAGACGGATGCGGTCTTCGCAGCGTTCTCACACGACAACACCCCGATCGGCACCAATTACAAGCTGCATGCTTTGACCTTCGACTACGTGCCGACGCCACGCACGCAGATCAGCGCGATCTGGTACCACTACCGGCGGGACGATGCATTGAACGCGCTCGACGCGGATTGGCTGGAACGCCTGCGGCTCTACTTCCTGGTCAACTTCTGAGCGATCAACTGGGCGAAGAGGCGAGCTAGTCCCCGAGCGGGGCGCCTCGACCCTCGGGGTAGTGCTTCTCCCACTCCTTGCCGTTGGTCAGAGTGACGCTCATGGATTGCACCGTGCCTTCATCCAGGCAGCGCGCATTGACGCTGTAGCCATCCGGGTGCGAGCGGGGCACGTAGAAGGACTTCGTACCGCAGATCGAACAGAAGAGATGCTTGGCCGTGCCGGTGTTGAACTGGTAAGTGGTGAGCGCATCAGCACCGCCCAGCAGCTTGAATCGCGATCTCGGCACCATCAGGTGCAGATACCCCGCCTTGGAGCACACGGAACAGTTGCATTCACTGACCTGGAGATTGGCAGGAGCGATCACTTCGAAGCGGACGCGTCCGCAATGGCATCCGCCAGTGTGTGTGATCATGCCCGCCTCTTCCCTTGCTCGCCTGCGATGCATGCGAGGCACGACTCTAACCCATCGCGGTTCGGGGCGCGGGCTGGCGGACTGGGCTCAGCCACTTGGCCAGCAGCTGGGCGAGTGACTGACGGTCGATGGGCTTGGCGAGGAAATCGTTCATGCCCGCGGCAAGACAGCGCTCGCGGTCTTCGTCGAAAACGTTCGCGGTCATCGCGATGACCGGCACCATGTGATCGAGCACCGGCGAGCCCGGGTCGCGGATCTGCCTGGTCGCCTCGAAGCCGTCCATCTCCGGCATCTGGCAATCCATCAGCACCAGGTCGTAACGGTGGCTCGCCAGCTTCTCGATGGCCTCGCGGCCGTGATGGGCCAGCTCCACGTGATGCCCGAGCTTGATGAGCATGCGGCTGGCGACCATCTGGTTGACGACGTTGTCCTCGACGAGCAGCAGCCGCGCACGCTCGATCGGCAGCGCAGCCGCCGCCGGGTGAGCTGCGAGCTCGGCCGGCGCGATGGGACGGGGCTCAATGTCCAGGTCCGTTCGATGCGTGCCGAGCACGGGCAGCTCGAACCAGAACGTCGAGCCTTTGCCCGGCTCGCTGTTCGCCCCGATCTGGCCCTCCATGAGCTCGACCAGCCGTTTGCTGATGGCGAGGCCGAGGCCGGTGCCGCCATAACGGCGAGTGGTGGAAGAGTCGGCCTGTGTGAATCTCTCGAACAGCTTGCCGAGCTGCTCGTGCGAGATGCCGATGCCGGTATCGACTACGGCGACCCGCACCTTGGTTGCTTCAGGCTGTGACACTTCGATGCGGACGCTGCCGCGCTCGGTGAACTTGACGGCGTTGCTCGCCAGATTCAGCAGAACCTGGCGAATGCGTACCGGGTCTCCCTTGACGAAGTGAGGCACATCCTCGCCATAGTTGACGGTGAGCTTCAGGCTGCGCTCGGCGGTGGCGGGCTGCAGGAGGTTCTGCACATCGTCGCAGACGGCGCACAGGTCGAAGTCAACCTGCTCGACGCTCATGCGGCCCGCTTCGATCTTCGAGTAGTCCAGCACGTCGTTGATGATGGCGAGCAGGGTGTCGCCGGAGCGCTGTATGGTTTCGGCGAACTCGCGTTGTTCCGCATCGAGCCGGGTATCGAGCAGCAGGTTGGCGAAACCCATCACGCCATTCATGGGCGTGCGGATCTCGTGGCTCATCATCGCCAGGAATTCGGTCTTGGCCTTGGAGGCCGCCTCGGCGCGCTGCGCCTGCACTTCGGCCTGCGCCTTCGCCTCGGCGAGGCGCAGGCGGATGACCCGGTCGCGTCGTCGCACATTCTCGGCCGTGCGATTCAGCCTCACGACCACGTATCCCGCAAATACGGACAGTAACGCTACCGCGATGAACGCACTGATGCCTGCCCAGCGAATCGTGGCGAGACGCGCATCGAGATCGCGCACCCACATGTCGATTCCAACGACGCCGACGAATTTCCCGTCGCTATCGTAGAAAGGTGCATAGGCGCTCATGTAGCTGCGCTGTTCTTCCTGCACCGGTTCAGTGTTCACCGCCGCGACGTGATCCTGCAGCGCGCGGCGCAGCGCCGGGTCGGGCGTGTTGTGCGGCTTCATGATCGGGTCTATCGGCAGGTCATCCCCCTCGACCACGTAGAGATAATCCGTCCCGACGGCGAAGTAGGTCTGCCGGCCCTCGAGAACCGCGGTGTACACATAAATGACATCCGAGGTCGCCTTGTGGAACTTGACCAGCGGCGCAAGCAGTTTGAGATGGTCGGGGGTGCCTTCCTGCGCCGGGCCGCGCATTCGCTTATGCAGATCCCCGTCTACTTCAGTCGCCGCGACGCGAGCCAGTTGCAGCAACTCCGTGCGCACCGCTTGAGTCTGGGCCTCGCGCGCCGCGTGCCACATATAAAAGAGGCCGAGCGATGAGATGGCCAGGATAGCGCCGCCCGCCAGCAAGCCGTGCAGGAAAGGACGATCGACGCGCCTGAACTGTCGCTTCATGGGCATTGGGATCGCAGCGGGACCGCAAACAACAACCGGACTTTAGCAAGTGAGCGGCGCTGGAAAGCGAGGCGCGGGTCTCCCCAACGACCGCCTTCCGGCACGACTTATTCCAGAGTGTGCGATACGTCTCACCGCCTGGGGGTGCTCAACGCGGAATGGGGCGCGCCTTCATCTTCCCGCGAGGGGAGCGGTGGCTCGCCAGGATTCGATTGAGCTCCGCCTCTTCGAGCTCCTCGAGATCGAGCAGCGCCAGGGGCGCGCCTTCAATGGAACGGATCAACTCATCGAGTGTGACCTGGATCGCCTCGGAATCGCGGTTCTGCGTGGCCTGAATCCGAGGCGAACGCCGCAATGGATGCCGCGGGCCGACCGACGAAATGCGCGGTGGCCTTGGCGAAGCGCAAGAACCAGGGTCGTGACTTGGTGGGCCGCATACCCGTGCGCAGGCATTTCTCGTGCCGCGATCAAGCCTCTGTCTGACCCGCGTGCAATGCCGTAGGCTGGCGCGCCATGATCACTGAAGTCGTCGGCTGGGCAAGCTCGATCGTGCTGTTGCTTACCATCGGGCGACAGGTTTACACGCAGTGGAAAACGCGATCGACCGCAGGGTTGTCAAAGTGGCTGTTCATCGGCCAGCTGACGGCCTCCACGGGTTTCGCCGTCTACAGCTGGCTTCTGCACAATTGGGTGTTCCTGGTGACCAACATCGCACTGCTGGCCACGGCCATCCTTGGCCAGGTGCTCTACATCAGGAACAAACGAGGCTCGCGCCCGGCGCGGGCAGGGCGTTAGATTCTCAGGCGCCAAGCATGCTCGCGAGACGGCCGGCCTGCTCTGCGCCCGCTGCCCTGCCCTTGCCGTTCATGAGCTCCTTCTTGCGGGCTTTCAGCTGTGCGCCGAGGTCTTCGAGGTCCATGTCCGATTTCTTCGCTTCGGCGAACATGCCGCCCGGCTGCTCTTCCTCTTTCACGTGGTGCTTGATCATCTCGGACAGCACCTTGACCTTGGCCTCGTAATAATCGTCTTCGGGGCTGGACGCTTCGATATCCGCGATCAGCTTTTTCGCCCCGTTGTGCTCGACTTCGGCCTCGTGGTGAAGGTCCTTGTCTTCGGTCGCCTCGAGGAATGCGGGATAGAAGATCTCCTCCTCGATCGTCGTGTGTACCTTCAGCGCATTGCAGATCTTCGCGGCCAGCGTCTGCTTGCGCTCATCGCTGCGCGTCTTCTGGAACTGCGAGAACCAGCCTTCCACTTCGCGGTGGTCGGCTTTCAGGAGCGCGACGGCATCCTGGGCTCTGCGGGGTTTTGCCGATTTGCGCTTGGGTGCTCGTTTGGCCATGTGTAGATGCTCCATGATTGATGTGGCGGACACTTAACGCGAGAGTGGCAATCTTCGTTCCCATGTGTGCACGCCTTCGGCGAAGCGCTCCCGGTGCGGCTCCGACAGGAACTCCCGCATCACTGTCAACGCACCCGCGGGCGCGAACTCATCCCATTCGATGCCGGCGCCGGTCGACGACTGCCGGGCGACGAACCCCGCCAGGCGGACACTTCCGCGTGACAGCGCAGTGGGCCACTTCATTTCGACGACCACAGCCGTCATGGGCGGCAGCGGCACGGCCAACTGGAGGAACGCGCCGGTGATGCTGATATCGGTAAGCCTTGCGACGTGCACCGGACCGTTCGAATCCCACACTCGCACCATGAGTCTCAAGGCGAGACGTCGACCGCAACGATGTTCCATTTGTCGCCCCCTGGTGGCCTGCGGTGCGGCTGCCAGCAATCCATATTCCCGCGCCGACCTGGGAACGAACACGCATTCCGCGCGTATCTTTTGCATGAACAATCCGCAGGAAGATCGGCGCGCGCAAGACACCCCTGGCGCCAAAGGTGCTCCGCCGCCAATCAAGGTACCCAACCCGCCGGAGAACGAGCCCGGCAAGGTGCAGCCGGAAACGCCGAAGGTGGGTTCGCGCGACGCTCCTGGGGGCTAAGGCAGGACTGCAGGTGCCAGTGCCAGCACGCGCTCCGGACCGGCGATGTACAGCCGGTCGCCCGCTTCCACTTGAATCTCCGCCCCTCCGGTAAACGACCCGAAAGACGGCAACACCAGCGTGTCATGGCGTTGCCAGAACACAGGCACACGACCTCCTCCGCCCTTGCGCCGCAGCTGGAGCACGGGATGAATGTGGCCCGAGAGCACATAGCCCTCAGGATGCGCAGCCGGGTGGTGGGCGAATACGAAGGGAGCCTCGACGACAGGCTTCGGATGCCAGGTCGCCATACCTTGCCAGACGAGTGGGGGCTCGCGGCGGTCATGGTTTCCCGCGACGATCTCGACCGAAACGGCGGAATGCGCCGTGCGCCACGTCGCGAATGCGTGCAGAAAGCTGTCGCCCTCGCGCGTCGCGCCGTGCACGAAGTCGCCAAGAATCACCAGGCGATCGCAGCTTTGGGTGCGGATCAGTTGGCTGAGGCGCTGCAGGTCGTTTATTGCGGGGCCGCGCGGCAAGGCGATTCCCGATCGACGGAAGATGTCGTCCTTGGCGAAATGAGTGTCTGCCACGATGAGCGCGCGGCGCGCCGGCCAGATGACCGCGCGATCCGGATGCAGCAGGAGCTTCTCCCCGCGCAGAGCAAGCTCCGCAATGCCTTCAGGCGGCACGGGCTTGCCTCTCGAGCTCGGCAGCGGCGCGCTCGATTCGCGTCTGCCAGGATTCAGTGGAGAGCGTCTGCGTCTGCAGCCGGCCTGCCCAGAGCGGAAAGGACAGAGGCGTGAAGCGCTTCGGTTCGACGATGGCGACCCGCCGGCCGGCGACGCGCTCGAGCGCAGCGGAAATCCTCGTGAATTCGAGCTGCGCTTCCAGAACCTCGAGCCGCGACTGGCGCAACAGCAGGTTTTCCGGATCGTAACGCTGCAGAACGTCGAAGATCGAGCCCGCTGGATGCCTGGATCTGCCGGGTGCTCTTGCCGCTCCCGGGAAAGCCCTGGAACACGAGCCCGGCAATGCGCGCGATATCGCGGAACTGACGCCGCGAGATCTCACCCAGATTGACGCTCGCGAGCAGATCCTCCGCGAGGCTGTCCGGCGCCAACGCGGCGCGAAGCCTTTGCTCATCCACCTGTATTTGAGTTGGCGACAAAAGCTCGAACCCGTAATCGTTCACGTTCAAAGAAAACGTCTGTGGGTTCGCCCTCGCCCAGCGGGCAGCGACGAGAGTCGCCAGCCCTTCGTTGGCGAGCCGGCCGCAGAAGGGATACACGAAAAGATGAAACCCTTCGCGGCTGCGAATCCGCTCGACGAGCAACACTCCTTCCGCCGGCACGGCCGACCAGCGTGCCTGCACCTCGAGCAGCGGCTCGGCCGCGTGCATTTCAGGATGCTCCGGCCACTCGGCGGGCTTGCCGAGGATCGCGAGAACGGCATCCGCAAGCTCGACTGAAAGCGGCAAGCGCCCGCCTTGCCATCGCGGCACCTGCGTGCGGCGCGCGGTCGAAGCACGCACGTACGCAGTCATGTCCTTGACCTGCACCAGCTTCAGCACGCGGCCCGCAAACCCGAAGTGATCGCCCCGCCGCAGGCGGCCGATGAAAGACTCCTCGACGGTGCCGAGCCTGCCGCCATTCATCCACTTCACGACCATCTCGGTGTCGCTGGAAATTGTCCCGATGGACATCCGATGACGGCGCGCAATGCCCCGGTCTTCGACGCGAAGCAATCCATCTTCACCCTGCATGACGCGGTGGTACTGCGGATAGCCCTGCAGCGCGTTGCCGCCGCGCGTGACGAAATCCAGCACCCAGCCCCATTCGGCATCGCTGAGGCTGGAATAGGCATGTGATGTTCTGACTTCCGCCAGCAACTCGCCCGCGCGGAAACCGGGCCCCGCGGCGAGTGTGACGACGTGCTGGATCAGCACATCGAGCGCACGCCGCAACGGATGACGCGCTTCGATTCGGCGCTCCCGGGTGGCGCGGCGGGCTGCTGCAATCTCCACCAGCTCCCAGGCGTGCGTCGGCACGCACAGGATTCGGCTGGTCTCTCCGGGACGATGTCCACTGCGGCCGGCGCGTTGCATGAGTCGACCGATTCCCTTCGGGCTGCCGACCTGGATCACCTGGTCGACCAGCGGAAAATCCACACCGAGATCGAGCGACGACGTGCATACCACGCAGCGCAGCTCGCCTTGCTTCAGGCCCTGTTCGATGCGCGACCGCAGCTTCCGGTCAATCGAGCCGTGATGCAACGCTAAGACCGTGAGCCAGTCCAGGCGCGCTTCCACCAGCGAGCGGTACCAGATTTCCGCTTGCGCACGCGTATTGGTGAACAACAGCGTTGATTTCGCCGCCTCGATCGCATTGACGACTTCCGGCACGAGGCTCGAGCCCATGTGGCCCGCCCAGGGGAAGCGGCTCACATCCCGCGGGATGACTGATGCAACGTCGATGACCTTGTTCCCGGGCGCACGGATGATGCGTCCCGCGCGCCCTTCTCCCATCAACGCGTGCAGCGCCTCTTCGAGGTTTGGGAGGGTCGCCGAAAGTCCCCACACTCGCAGCCCAGGGTTCAGCGCGCGCAAGTGCGACAACGACAGCTCGAGCAACACGCCGCGCTTCGTACCAAGGAGCTCGTGCCATTCGTCGACCACCACACACGACAGATTGCGCAACTGATCGTGAGAAGCGCCGTAGCTCAAGAGCACGGAAACGCTTTCGGGCGTGATGATCAACGCATGCGGCGGACGTTCGCGTTGACGCTTGCGTGCGGCCGATGACGTGTCTCCCGTGCGCACTTCCACTTTCCAGGGCACATTCATTGCCGCCAGCGGCTCGCGCAAGATTGATCGCGAGATCGTTGGCGAGCGCACGCAGAGGTGTGATCCAAAGAACGCGAGGCCCCGGCGTGTCGGCGCGCGCCGCAATCTCGCGCGCTTCCAGAACTGGACCCATCCAGACCGCCAGCGTCTTGCCGGTGCCGGTCGGCGCATTGATCAAACCAGATTCGCCTGCGAGATACGCCCGCCAGGCTTCGCGCTGAAAGTCGAACGCAGAGCGCCCCGATTGCGCCAGCCATGCTTCGGCTGCGCCCAAGTCGCTGGAAGGCGGAGTGGTCTTCAGGAGCTGCGCGGCGCGATTCACGTACAGGGAACGCTCGAAAGACGCGCTAAGTTTCCCCAGCGTCGCCATTCGCAGCCAGACGAGCGCGTTTCAGATCTTCCACGAGAGAGTGCCGCAGCGCAGCGCCCTCGTCGCCCTGCACACGGAGGATTGCGGACGGGTGATACGTGCACAGGACTCGTGCGCCGCTGGAATGTCCCATTTCCTGGCCGCGAACGGACGCCAAAGAATCGGTGATGCCGAGAACCGCGCGCATCGCGGTCGCTCCGAGTGCAACGATGATGCGTGGGGCGACATTCCTGATCTCAGCATCCAGCCAGAAGCGACAGGCGGTTATCTCCGAAGCATCGGGGCGCTTGTGCAGGCGCCGCTTGCCGCGCGGCTCCCATTTGAAATGCTTGACGGAATTGGTGATGAAGAGCGACTCGCGCGGCAGGCCGGCCGCGTGCAGCGCGTTGTCCAATATCTGCCCGGCGGGCCCGACGAACGGGCGGCCACGCAGATCCTCCTCATCTCCCGGCTGCTCTCCGACCAGCATGATTGCCGCATCTTTCGGCCCTTCGCCCGTCACGGCCTGCGTCGCGTGGCGCCAGATATCGCAACGCCGACACGCAGCCGGGCCCTGCGCAGGCGGCGGCAATCGCGCTAGCGCCAATTCGACGGCACGCGGCATCGATTCGAGGCTGTCGTCCTTCTCACGCTGGCGCCGGGCAAAGGCCGAGCGCCCATCGCGCACCAGCGGGGCAATCTCCGCCGCTTCGGGAAGATTCTTCCAGTAGCGCTGTGGCATCTCGCGCCGCATGACCACCGGATTGATGCGCGCCACATTGCAGATGCTTCGGTAATACGCGCGCCAGAGCGGCTCGAGCGCATCGGCCGCCGGCAGGTGTGCTCGATCGGGCGAGTCCACGAACCGCAGTTGACCGTCCTCGTGTACGGCAGCGCCATCCGGCGTTGCAATCGTCCAGCTCATGTTGGGAAAACGCCTGGCGAAAAACGGAGATGCGCGCCGCAGGATGTCGTGTTCCGGCTCGAACCATGCGAAGTATGATTTGCCGCCCGCGAGCCCTTCGACCTCGCGGAATCGCACGAAGGCGTGCATCTTGTGGCACTCGCGATTCACCGCGCGCTCCATCAGAAAAGCCCGGCGCACGTCAGGGTCTGCCTTGTCTTCCAGCAGAAGTGGATTCTCCGTCAGCGAGCGCCAGACGAGGCGATACATGAGCTCCCACCGCCCCGGGTCGCGATAGTGAGCGATGCACTGGATCAGCCGCATCATGTCTCGCGAAATCCGGATCTCTCCTGAATGCGCCGCAGCGAGCAGCGGACGCGCAGCGTCGCGCCATTCACCGAAGTTGCGCGGCGCCTCGCTAAAACAGGGGAATCTGGCGGGCAGCATTTGAGAGCTCGTGACGCAACCGCTCGTTGCGCAGGTTGGAATTCGCGGGCCTGTAGTCCGCGGCGACGAGGAAAAAGCGCGCGCGATTCAGCGTGGCGCCCATCGCTTTCAGATCAGCGAACCTAAGGCGCCGGTGCCGCCGTGTGCTCAGGATTCGACTCACTACCTTCATGCCCAGACCAGGAACGCGAAGCAGCACTCGACGCGCGGCGGTGTTTACATCCACGGGAAACTGCGCGCGATTCGCGAGAGCCCAGGCCGTCTTGGGATCGAGCTCGAGGTCCAGCTGGCCGCTCGGCATCGCGCCGACCAGCTCGCCGTGCGAGAAGCCGTAGAACCGCAGGAGCCAGTCCGCCTGGTACAGGCGATGCTCGCGCATCAGCGGTGGCGCGCGGTTCGGCAAGCGTGCTGAAGAATGCGCGATCGGGCTGAAAGCCGAGTAATAGACGCGCTTCAGGCGATATGACTTGTAGAGGGTATCGGCAGTATCGAGTATCGCGGCATCGGTGCTCTGATCGGCGCCCACGATGATCTGCGTGCTCTGGCCGGCTGGCGAAAACCTGGGCGCCCTGCTGCCCCCCTCCTTTTTCTCATCCAGCTTGAGGCGGATCTCACCCATGGTGCGCTTGATCGACGCTTCGGTTTTTTCCGGCGCCAGCGCAGACAAGGCATCACGATCCGGCAGCTCGATGTTGACGCTGAGCCGGTCGGCATGCCGGCCGGCCTCCTCGATCAGCTCGGCGCTCGCCTCGGGGATGGTCTTGAGATGGATGTAGCCGCGAAATCCATGCTCGATGCGCAACGACCGGGCCACGGCGACGAGTTGCTCCATCGTGTAGTCGGCCGACTGGATGATGCCGGAGCTGAGGAACAGCCCCTCGATGTAGTTGCGCCGGTAGAAAGACAGCGTGAGGTCGACTATTTCCTCGACCGTGAAACGGGCGCGCGGCACATCGCTCGAGCGCCGGTTTATGCAATAGAGGCAGTCGTACAGGCAGAAATTGGTCAGCAGGATCTTGAGAAGGGAGACGCAGCGGCCGTCTGGAGTGTAGCTGTGGCAGATTCCCATGCCTGTGGTCGAGCCCATTCCCTTGCCGGGCCCGGCCTGTCGCTTGGGCGCTCCGCTGCTCGCGCACGAGGCGTCGTACTTGGCCGCGTCCGCGAGGATCGCCAACTTGCGCTCCAGCTCCATACTGTAACTATATACAGCCCCTGGGCACCGTTGTGCCCGGAATCTTCCCTGAGGCCCGAATTTCGCTCTCCGCTGCGCTCTTGAACGGTCGATAAGTTGCGGCTAGGCTCGGACGAACTCATCGTGGATCGCGTGAGTTCGGGGATTTCGGGGGACTCATGAAGAACCGCCGGTCGTGCCACAAGCGCCCAGCAATGCAGCAGCGCACGGTCGTCGCTCCATTGCCGATCCGGCCGTTTCGCGCCACCCCGCTGGCATTGGCGGTCGCCGCTGCCCTGTACCCCGCCTCGTTCGTTCTCGCCCAGGCCACTGACGACAAGGAAAGAGGCAAGACCGACGAGCTGCAGGAAGTGGTCGTCACGGCGACCCGGCGCGAGATCAACGTCCAGAGCGTCCCCCAGAGCATCACGGCTTTTTCGACCGCGGACATCGAAAAGTACGGGCTGCTCGGATCTGCAGGACGTCGTCGACGCATTGCCGAGCGTCAACCTGGTGAACAGCATGCCGGGTCGCAACTCGATCATCATGCGCGGCGTCTCGACCGGTTCGTCCGAGTACTACACCGACAGTCAGGTGTCCGTTTACCTGGACGACCAGCCTCTGACTTCGATCTCGCAGCAGGTCGATATTCGCCTGGTCGATATCGAGCGCATCGAATCGCTGCCGGGGCCGCAGGGCACGCTGTTCGGCTCGAGCTCGCAAGCCGGCACGTTGCGCTATATCACCAACAAGCCGGATCGCTGCGAAATTCGGTGCCCAGTTCGACATCGAGGGCGGCTCGACCAAGGGCGGCGATCCGAGCTACGACTTGAGCGGCCACCTGAATATTCCGCTCAGCGGACGACATCGCGATCCGCGCGGTCGGCTTCTTTGCCCATGAGGGCGGGTACGTCGACAACGTTCCTAGGACCCACCCTGCGCGGAGCCGATCCCAACGACCCGAGCGCCGTCGGCGACAACTCGGCCGTGGTCGAGAACGAATTGGAACGAGTACGACATCTACGGCGGGCGGGTCGCGGCAAGCTGGAAGATCAACCCGAACTGGGACACGACTCTCAGCGTGATCTCCCAGTACAGCTCAGCGAACGGCGCGTGGGATTCCGACCCCGCGCTCGGCGACTACAAGGTCACGCGTTTCTTCGACGAATTGCGCGACGACGACTGGTCGCAGGTGTCGCTGAACGTCAAGGGTAACCTCGGCTTCGCGGAGCTCTCGGTCACTGGTTCGTATTTCGACCGCAACATCTACTACGAATGGGACAACGCCCTCTACGAGCAGTGGCGCTCCGTCTATTACGCGGCCAGTCCCATCTATGACACCGGATACGAGATAGGCCATGCTCTTCAACGACCAGAAGCAGAACCGGGCGACCTATGAAGTGCGCCTCACTTCGCTGGGAGAGAGTCGCTTCCAGTGGATGACGGGCGCGTTCTTCGAGCGCGTCTACGACTGGTGGCACTACGGCGACCGCGAGCCTGGGCTGATGTCGACCCGTGCCTGGCAGGCCGCCCAGGACTATTGCATCTACTACGCCGACCTGGGTTACAACGTCAGGTGCCCCGTCGCGGCCACCGACATCTACTACTCCAACATCTACGACAAGAACATAAAGCAGAAGGCCCTGTTCGGCGAGCTGACTTATTCACTGACCGAGCGGTGGTCGCTCACCGGCGGCGCGCGCTGGTTCGAATACGACCGGCGCGAATTCGAAATCTACCAGGTCCCCAAGGGCCTGCCCGTGACCGGGGGTTACGCCACCGGGGGTCGCAACGAGAGCAAGGGCAAATCCAGCGATATGGTCTTCAAGTTGGGGACCGAGTTCCACTTCGACAAGGACCGCATGGCCTATCTGCTTTACAGCGAGGGATTCAGGCTGGGCGGCAAGAACAGCGCGCGCGCCGCGGCCACCGGCGAAGTCCCCGCCGAGTACGCCCCCGACAAGCTGCAAAACTACGAAGTGGGCGTGAAGACTCAGTGGCTTAACAACACCCTGCAATTGAACGCCGCAGCCTTCCTGATGCGGTGGGACGACATACAGCTGAACGAAGGCAGTACGCCATGGTGGGTGCGCGGCACCTTCAACGGCGGCAAGGCGGAGCAGAAGGGTGTCGAGATCAACGGAACCATGAACCTCTCCAGAAACCTCAGCGTCGAGGCAAGCGTGTTCCTCGCCGACCCTGAGTTCATTGAGCGAACCGTCTTCACCGATGGCGACGTGCTGGAGTCCGGCAATCCCATGCCGGTATCGCCCAAGCACAAGTACTTCGCCGCGGTGGACTACACACTGCCGCGGTTTTCGCCCTGGAGCGGCGACTTCTGGATGCGCGGCTCGTGGTCCTGGCAATCGAAGACGTGGAAGAACATCGACGCCATCATCGACAACGACCGCGACCTGCTCATCGAGCCGTGGTCGTCCACGTCGATGCAGTTTGGGTTCACGCACGATGACGGCTGGGACCTGTCACTGGACGTGAGGAACGTCTTCGACCAGCACAACGTCGACTGGAAGGGCGACAGCGACTATGGCGCCCTGTTCGGCGATCCTCGCTTCCGTAATCCGGTCACCCTGCAGCGGCCCCGCACGATCAGCCTCAAGTTCGGCCGGAAGTGGTGAGCCCGGAGTGAGGACTGAGCTTCGGTGAAGCTGATCACGACCTCGGTCGTGCGGGGCGCTCACCAGGGTCAGAGCCATGGCGGCGTCTATCTCATCGACCTCGAGCGGCGCGAGGTTCGCCAGACAATCGACTGGAACAAGTCCGACATCGACTGGCAGGGCCGCGGCTGGGATCGCGGCCTGCGCGGCATCGCGTTCGATCGCGGCACGGTGTACATCGCGGCCAGCGATGAGTTGTTCGCCTACACCCCGGATTTCCGGATGGTCGGGTCCTGGCGCAGTTCTTATCTGAAGCACTGCCATGAAATCGCGGTCCACGAGCGCATTCTCTACCTGACTTCGACCGCCTTCGACAGCGTCCTCGCCTTCGACCTCGACGCACACGAGTTTCGCTGGGGCATGCACATCGCGACCCAGCAGTTCCGCTTCAAGGGAATCGCCTTCGATCCGCGCGAGAAGGAAGGCCCATTGATGCTCAACAAGCTGCACATCAACAGCGTCCACTGCACCGGAGGAGGCATGTACATCTCAGGTCTCAAGACCGGCGGCATGCTGCACTTCAATGGCAAGCAGGTACAGATGGCCGCCGAGCTGCCTGCAGGCTCGCACAACGCCCAGCCTTTCCGCGATGGCGTCCTGTTCAATGATACCGAGGCCAGCGCCGTGCGTTACTCGGGGCGCGGCGAAGGTCGCGAAGACCGCGCGATGCCAGTGCCTCGCCACCGCGACCAAGAGCTGCAGAATCGCGATCTGGATGAGAGCCGGGTCGCACGACAGGGCTTTGCCCGTGGCCTGTGCGTGGTGTCGGAATCGATAGTGGCTGGCGGCTCCTCTCCCTCGACGGTCACGCTGTACGATCTCGCCGCCAACGAGCGCGTGGCCTCGATAAATCTGTCGATGGATGTGCGCAACGCCATTCACGGCCTCGAGGTCTGGCCGTTCGACTAAGTTGCGGTCCCCGCGTCACGCACGGACGGCGGCAGCTCTGCGATGATGTCAGCGAGCTCTTCGCGCCACACGTCGAGATGTTTCTCATACCAGCGCCAGTAGCCGAGAGCGCTGGAGTAAAGCGGTTGCCGCACCTGCTCCGAGCTTGCCGTCCTCACCGCCCGCTGAGTCTGGTGAAACTGCACGCACCCAGGCTCGAACGGCAGGTCGCAATGTTCGAGAATTCTTCGCACCTGGGTCTCGAGGTCCGCGACCGTTTCCTCGTAGTGCACGTCGAGCACCTTGCCCGGCAGCACGCGGTGCCAATGCCGCATGGTCTCGTGGTACTGGCGGTAGTACGCCGCGAGCTCGGCCATGTCGTACGTGAAATGCTGACCCGCCCCGAACAGCTGCTTGTACACGCCGAGGCAGGTATCGAACGGATGCCGCCGGGCATTGATGATCTTCGCTTTCGGCAGGATCAGGTGCAGCAGCCCCACGTGCGCGAAATTGTTCGGCAGCTTGTCGGTGAAGCGCGGCCGGGCGGTCATGCGGAAGGCCCGCGTGTCCTCCAGGTACTGTCTGCCGTAGGCGCGAAAGTCCTTGGCCCGCAGATCGCGAACCGCTTGCGGATACTGCAGGTGATCCGGGCGGTAGCGGCCGATCGATGCGGCGATCCGGCCGAGTATGGGCAGCTCCGCCGTGCCTTCGACCTGGCTGTGGCTCGCCAGGATCTGCTCGATCAGGGTCGAGCCCGAACGCGGCAATCCCACGATGAAGATCGGAGCGGCGGACTCGTGCCCCGCGCCCGCGCGGGCAGCCAGAAACCCGGCATTGAACACCTCGATGATCTGCTCGTTGCGTAACTCCATCGCCACCGGATCATGCGACACCCTCCTTCGCTGACGCTGGTTCCCGGTGTGGTAGCAGTGCCAGGCACGGTCGTAGTCGCCGTTGTCTTCATGCGCCTTGCCGAGCGCGAAGCGAAAGTGGATGTCGGCGCTGTCACCCAGGTCGTTCCGCTCGAGCTGCTGCTCCATCGCCGCGACTTCGGCAGCTTCGAACCTGAACACCTTTAGATTCGCCATGCTCCAATACACTTCGCCAAAATCGGGCTTGGCCGCGATCGCCGCGCGATACGCGCGCAGCGCTCCCGTCTGATCGCCGATCGTCTTCAACACGTGTCCCAGGCCCATGTGTGGCGCGGGCGCCTTCGCGTTGAGCTCGATGGCGCGCGCATAGGCCTTGATACTCTCGTCGGCATTACCCATGTGCGCATGACCGTTGCCGAGCCCGTTCCACGCGACGGCGTTATGCGGCTCGACGGCGACAACGGTCCTGAAGCATTCAATGGCGTCCGCATGCCGTGCCGAATCGAAGAGAAGCATGCCGAGCATCATCCATGCGCCAACATAGCCCGGGGCCAGGGTGGTCGCACGCCGTAGCAGCGCTTCGGCATCACCCAGATTCTCCTCATCGCGCCAATAGATGCCCGCCAGCGCGCGCATGGCATCCACGTTGTCCGGGTCATCCCGCAGCGTCTCGCGCAGAGTCGCAGTGGCTTCGCCCTTCCGTCCGGCACGCATGTGATCCATGGCGAGCGCCACAGCGCCTTTCTCAGGGGCAAGCTCGAAGAACTCTTCGAACGCCTCGTCCGCCTCTCGGCCGCGGCCCAGCGCCGCGAGTGCCTCGCCCAGTTTCTTGTGCGCAAGCGGCAGCCTCGGTTCGAGTCGGATAGCCTGCTCGAAACACGGGACTGCTTCAGAGAACCGCTGCTGCAGGGCAAGTACGCTGCCGAGATCTTCGTGGAGATGCGGGAAATCGGGGCGTAACGATATCGCCAGCCGTATGGTCTGCGAAGCTTCGGGATATCGACTCTGCTTGACGAGCGCATGGCCGAGCAGGCGCAGGTGCTCGACGCACCCCGGGCTGCGCAAGAGATAGTCACGGCAGATTTCCTCGGCGCGCAGCGGCCGGTTGACCCTCAGCGCCTCAAGGGCAGCCGCGATGCTCTCCTCCTTCAGGGGCCCTGCCATTCGAAAATCTTGCCTGGGTTCATGATGTTCTTGGGATCGAGCGCGTGCTTGATGGCGCGCATGGCAGAGACCGACGCCGAATCATGCTCTTCGAGGAAGAATCCCATCTTGTGCAGGCCGATTCCGTGCTCGCCAGTACATGTTCCGCGGGCGGCGAGCGCGCGACGGACCAGACGGGAATTGACTCCTTCCGCGGCTGCGAGCTCCTCAGGGCTGTTCGGGTCAATCATCATCGCGCAGTGAAAATTGCCGTCGCCCACGTGACCTAGAATGGTCGCAGTCAAACCAGCCAGCTGCACATCGGCCTCTGTAGCAACGATGCAGGCGGCAAGCTCCGAAATCGGCACGCACACATCGGTCGTGACCGCGCGAGATCCGGGCTTCAACTGCAGGCTCGCAAAGTAGGCGTTGTGCCGGGCGGCCCAAAGCCGCGTGCGCTCTTCCGGCGATTCAGCCCATTGAAACTCTTCGCCACCCGCATCGGTGGCCAGCTCCTGCACGAAGGCAACCTGCTCGCCGATCGCAGCGCTGCCACCATGGAATTCCATGAGAAGCATCGGCAACTCGCGCAGGGTGAGCTTGCTGTGACGATTCACTGCAACGACGGTGGTCTTGTCCAGCAGCTCACAGCGCGCGATGGGAATGCCGCACTGGATGATGTTCGCCGCGGTCTGCACCGCCTGTTCCACGGTAGGGAAGTGACACACGGCCGCGCGGATTGAATCCGGCAAAGGATGCAGTCTCAGGGTGGCTTCCACGATGACGCCGAGCGTTCCTTCACTGCCCACGAACAATCGCGTGAGGTCGTAGCCGCTCGAAGACTTGCGCGCTCGCGTGCCGGTGCGCATGAGCTCGCCGTTCGCGGTAACGACCGTCAGGCCCAGCACATTTTCGCGCATCGTGCCGTAGCGAACGGCGTTGGTTCCGCTCGCGCGCGTGGCGCACATGCCGCCGAGCGATGCGTCCGCGCCCGGATCGATCGGAAACGACAGGCCTTCCTGGCGGCAGGCAGCATCCAGCGTCTTGCGGCTGACGCCAGCCTGCACGGCCGCCGTCAGGCCCGATGCGTCGATCTCCAGAATCGAGCTCATCCGCGACAGGTCGATACTCACGCCGCCTGCGACCGCCAGCAGATGCCCTTCCAGCGATGATCCGGCGCCGAACGGAATGACCGGCACGCCGTGCTCCTGCGCAAGCGCCACGACCGCGACGACATCTTCGTTGGATTCCGCGAATACCACCGCATCCGGTGGGACGGGATCGTAAGGAGACTCATCGCGCCCATGCTGCTCGCGAACGGCGGCTGCGACCGAGCACCGCGAACCGAACAGGGCCCGCAGCTTATCGAGCATTCCCTGCGGGATCTCACGCCGCGCATGGGCCGTTGGCGGAGCAATCGCCGAACGCACGGCATGATTCACTCAGAACCCTCCTCGACCAGGTTTCGAGCGCGAATTGTCCATATACAGCGCACCATACACCAGCGTGGCGATAGTGGCTTGCTCCCCAGCGGATCGGATTCCCCAATAAGAAGAGGCCACGTAAAGTGGCCTCTTGTGCAGTGTGCTGCCTCTTAACCCGAAGGTAGATTTCGCGACTGCGGGTGTAGATTGACTCAATCGCCGCCGGCCGGGAATCGGGCGGATTCCGCGTCGCGGCGTCAGAAGTTTCCTACGCGGCGGCGCTGGAGCGTTTGCGCTCTCGCGACCGATACGCTGCGAGGGGAACGAGATCCTCGCCAATCGTGCTCCCGCTTCGCGGCGCCAACCGCGAAACGATGAAACGGGTGACGTGCGCGGCCCCGATGCTTGCGCCGCGCAAGATGCGGCCCGAGTGGATGTGCGATGCGTGAGCACCTGCATGCCGTCCGGAAGGATCGAAGATCGAGATCTCCCCTATGCCGCAGCGCGCGTCGCCGGTTGCGCGGATCACCCCGGAGTACTGTGCCGGAAACGTCGGCGCGCCACGCGCCGGAGTAGCCGCGACCACGACAAGCCCCGCAGCGACTGCCTCGGCAATCGCAGTAGCGAGAATGGCTCTATCCTCGGGCACACCCAGACTCAGATGTATGAGATGCGCCCCATGAGTCAGCGCCCAAGTCACCGCCACGGCGACCGCAGCCGGCGTGGATCGGCCCTGCGCGTCGATGACCTGCGCACTCATGAGATCGCACGAGCCCGATTGGATGATGTTTGCAACCGCCGTTCCATGACCGGTGGGATCATTCAGCGGCTTTGAGGCCACCACGGAATTGCCGGTGTCCAGGAATCGGATCGAATCGGCGGGTCGACCGAGATCGCATCCGCTGTCGATCACAGCAACACGCCAGCGAATATCAGCCATGGGCGCGGGCCCGTTCGGTCTTCAACAGCCGTCCCTCGCGCAGCTCGTAAAGCGCGTCCGCCCTCGGCACGGCATGTGGAGCGTGAGTGATCACCAGCCGCGTGCGATCTGCGAAATGCCTGTCGATGAGGTCGTGCATGGCGCGCGTCGCCACGGCATCGAGGTTGCTCGTCGCCTCATCCAGCACCAGTACGGCGGGTTCACCCAGGAGCGCTCGCGCGACGGCAATACGCTGCAGCTGACCTGCCGAAAGGCCCACTCCTCCTGAGCCGATCTCGGTCTCAAAGCCCTGCGGCAGCGTGTTCACGAATGAATCCACGCCCGCTCGCGCCGCCGCATCACGGACCGCTGCAGCTGATGCGTCAAAATGACCGTAGCGCAGGTTGTAATCGACACTGCCGCGAAACACGACCGGCTTGGTCTCCAGCACCGTGACGTGCCGGCGCAGCGACTGCAGGTCGTAGCGCGTCAGTGGCTCCTCATCGATGAATATCCGGCCGGCATCCGGCTCCGCGAAACGGCGAAGCAGATCGGCGAGCGTCGACTTTCCGGAACCGGAATCCCCAAACAGCACGAGCTTGGATCCGGCAGGAACCTCGAGCAGCAGGTCGTCGAGCACGGGCTTCTGCGACCCGGCTGGCTGATACGTCACATGGTCGAATCTCAGACCGCCCCGTGCACGACCCGACAGCTCCAGCGCTGGTGCAGCCGGTGTTTCAGAAGGCGACGTGTCGAGCAGCTCTCGCACGCGCTGCAAGCTCACCGCTGCACGCTGATACGCCGTGTAGAGGTTCATGAGCGAAACCGCAGAGCCCGTGGTTCTCGTGAGATACGCCGTGAAGGCAACGAGCGTGCCGATGGTCAAATCGCCGTGCATGACGCGATAGCCGCCCACGATGAACACGATTGCGGTAGTCAGATGGGCAAGAAGGCTCGAAGCGCCTCCCACCGTGTACCCTGTCAGTTGTTGCGAGATCAGACGCTTGAGATAACCGCGATTCAGCTCGCCGAGACGCTCGTTCTCCCACTGTTCGGCGGCGGCGCCCTGCACGGCCTTCGCAGACCCCAGCGTTTCGACGAAGAAATGCGTGATCCGCCCGGACTGCTCCCGCACCGAGCGCGTCGTTCCCTGTATGTATGGGCCAGCGCGATGCCGCAGCCACAGATGCAACGGCAACGCGCACGCGGCAACGGCCGCGAGCTCCCAGCTCATCGCGATCATGATGGCACCGGTCGCCACCAGCAGCAGCACGCGTTGACGAAGGCGAGCAGCGTATCGGTGCTGAAGCGCTGCACTTCCGCGACATCGCCATCCAGGCGCGTGACGAGATCGCCGACCGGGCGGTTGCGGAAAAATTCCGGCGAAAGCTTCAGCAGATGGGCGTACACGTCTTCGCGAAGCGCGAACAGGATGCGTCCCGACATCCGCACGTACTGCAGCCGGTTGATCGCGCCGAGCAGAAAACAGACAGCCGCCAGCGCCACGATGGCGCCGCATAGCTCGACCAGCAGATCGAATCTCCGCCCGATCAGCCCGTCATCGATGATGAGCTTCGAGAGATAGGGCAACGCGGTCGACAGAGCCGAGATGAGCGCCGCCAGCAATCCCACGCCCAGCAGGGCGACCCGATACGGCCGCACATAGGGCCATAGCCACCTGAAGCTGGTGCGAGCGGTGCTTTCAGCGACGGATGACACGCAGCGAGGCCAGTGACTGATCGCCGCAACCGGGCAGCTTGATGTTGCCCTTCTTTTCCAGCGTCTCCGCATCGTACGTGGCGACCTCACACATGGCGCCACCGATGTAGACCAGCCGCCCGTCGGTGGACATGTTGATCGAGTAGAACGTGTGATCCAGGTCGATGCGCTTGGCGAGCTTGTTGCTCGCGGTGTCGATCTTCGTGAGCTGGGAGTAGACGCCGAAGGCCTCGGGGCGAATCGGGCTCACCACGGTCGAGAAGATCAGGGCGGCCGTCTCCTCGAAGTCGTTGTAGGCGAGCTTGCCGTCGCGCAGGTCGAGCGTCATGAGGGAGGTCTTGGCGATGCCGCCCTCAGGCCCGCCCGGTGTATTGTCCACTGCGTAGGCAGGAGTCGAGAAAATGCCGCTGGGCTCCGAAACGGGCCACACCGCCAGCACGTCGGGGACTGAGAAATTCGGCCGGTCCCAGCTTCGCACCGCCTGCTGGCCGATCAGACGCCCCGTCTGGGTGTCGTACTCGTACATCTCGAAGCCCATGGCAAAAAAACTCTTGCCGTCTTTTTTCATCAGCAGCGCGTGAACCCTGCGCGGCGCGGGGAACTGCCTTATGGGGCGCGCCTTGACGCCCGCGTTGGTATCGAACACTGCAAACCGCGCATCACCGACGTGGTACTCCCCGAGGTCGAGCCTCGTGGGCAGCTCGTGCACGATCAACTCGCGCCCGTCGGGCGTCACGTCGAACGACCAAATGCTCTTCACGCGCTCGGTCGGCGTGGAGAGGTCGGCACGGAAAACGACATGGCCGGTGTCGAGATCCATTCCGACGATGCTCTCGAGCTTGTTGACGAGCACATAAGCGACCTTGCCGTCGGGCGACGGCACGATCGCGCCGATGTGATTGCGGGCATCCGGGATGCGGAATTCAGATTTGACGGTCTGCGTGGCCGGATCGATGACGAAAAGCCGGTCCGGCTTGGCGGCGGTGACCAGGTAGTCGTGCAGCGCCGCCTGCGACCGCGTGGTGCTGCATCCGGCGACGAACGCCGCCAGGAGCATCGCGGGTGCGAACAGGATTCTGACTTTCATGCGGCTACTTCTTCGGGAACACGGCATCGAGCTCACGCCAGTCGCCCTGCGCCGATGGCGCACTGGCATCCCAGTCGGGGTAGGTGTTGATGGTGTCGGGCACCTGCGCCGGCCACCAGCACGGGTCCGAACACCCGTACAGGTCCGCTTCCATCGGCTGGCACAGCGATGCCACGCCTCCGAAAGGGTCGACTTCCCAGCCCGGATCGAAGGTCGTGGCACATCCCGCCACCGTTTCCATCGCCACGACTTCCTTGACGTGGCCCGCCTCCGCCGCCTCCAGCAGCAGCTCGCCTTTTCTGTTGACCGGCTTCATTCCGCTCATGAGAGCGCCCTCCGCGGTTCGATGTGAGTAGTGAAGAAAGATGGGTTGCGCACCGTGATCTCCGTGTACACCCGGATGCCGAAGTCCACCCAGCTGCGCAGCAGGTCGCAATAATGGTACGTGCGGTGGTGCGGATCGCCGTAGCGGACGTAGGACTCGTGATAGCACCCGCCCGCGCAAAGGTTGCGGATGCGGCACGTCGAGCAGTCCGTGCCCTTCGCGGTCGGAAGCGCGGCTCAGGAACGCGCCAAGCCGCTCACCGTCGATTCCGGAGCTCACGTTCCCGAAAGTCGGGAGCTCCGAGCCCGTGAAACGATGGCACAGGTTGAGATCGCCCTGCTTGTCCACGGCGAGCAGGCCTACGCCGGCACCGCATGGCAGTGACTTGCGCCGGCCTTCGTGCAGATCGGTCATGAGCTGGTGGAGATTGGAGAACCCGGTGTTGCGGCCCACGAGCGCGGCTGCCAGATATTTCTCCCCGAGCCGCTCGAAGCTCGCGTGCACTTCCATGAGCTCGGCGTCGGTCAGTGCGTGCTCCACTTTGTCTGCGGCGGTCACGGGGGCGTAGCCCACTTCGTGGAACCCCAGCTCGCCGCGCAGGTGATCGTGGATCTCCTCTACGTTCGTCGTCCCCCCCGTCAGGGTCACGCGCGCACCGACGGGCTTGGAGCGATATCGCTCCAGCAGCATGCGCACCTTGCGGGAAACCACATCGTAGGTGCCGCGCCCGCCCACGGTCAGGCGGTGGCGATCGTGAATCGCACGAGGCCCATCTATGCTCACGGAGATGCCGAAGCGGTGCGCGTCGAAGAAATCGATGACGTCGGGGTTGAGCAAGGTCGCGTTGGTGGTCAGCGAGAAATCGACGCGCTTGCCCGCTTCATCGCACCGGCGCTCGGCGTAGTCGACGACCTGGCGGATCAGCGGAACGTTGGTGAGCGGCTCGCCGCCGAAGAACACGATGCCGATGCGGTCGCGCTGCGCCGCCTGCGTGAGCAGCAGCTCGACGCTGCGCGAGGCGATTTCGAAGCTCATGCGCTCGCCGCGCGCGGGAATGGCGAGGTCTTCCTTGTAGCAATAGGTGCAGCCCAGATTGCAGCCGGTGTTGACGTTCAGCACGATGGTGCTGAGTGGATAGCTCTCGACATCCACGCGCCGTGGATTGATCGGGCGCGCAAGGCCGTCGCCCTGCAGCACTTCGAGCTGGGCGAGGCGGTCGACGAAGTCCCGCACCTGCCCGCCATCGAAGCGCCCTTCCAGGGCTGCGGTAAACGCGGCGACGTCGAGCGTCGCCGATCGCTGCGCGATGTCGATGACCGCCGTGCCGAGCTCGTCGAGCGCGAAGAGCGCGGTGGTCGGCACGTGAAACAGCATTGCACGGCCGTCGAAGCGCACCACATGCCCGTTCGAGTGATTGAAGATCATCCGGTGCTCCGTCAGTAGATCGGCGGGGTGTTCCAGCGCTGCACGGTGACGATGAGATGGGAGCGGCCTTCCACTTCCCGATCGCCATCCTTCACGCGGGCCACCACGAACAGGTTGCCGACATTGTTGCCTGAAAATTTCCGCTCGGGGTTGGGCCCGGCGCCCGCCGGCGTGTAGCGGCCATTCTGATCGATCGTGCCCGCGAATCCGACGTCGTTCGCGGTGGCGGCCTGCTTGTCGAACGGCAGCACGCTCCACGCAGCCGGCATCATGCCCAGGCGCACTTCGGTCTTCCTGCCGGAGGAATCCACGGGCCCGTCGAGATAGCCTATGGCTTCGAATTGCGCGGCGACGGCATCCGTCTTGCCTCCGCCGAGCCGGCCAATCGCGTAACCCGGCTCCACCTGGATGCGGTCGATCTTCGAATACACCGCGAACAGCCCGGCACCGCTCGCTTTTCCGACTTTCACCGTGCGGACACCCGGTGTTGCATCGGGACTCACGCTCACGCTCGCCGTCACGAGAGAGCCGGTGCGGGAAATCACCTTGGAGCGAGTACCTTCGCCGAAGCTCACCGTGCCTTCGAGGCCACGCCCGACGAGCATGACCTGCTGCGTCTTGCCGGCCTGCAGGGCACTGGGTGAAACCGACAACAACATTGCCGCCCCTTCGGCGCGCGTTGCCGTCCAGTCGCCACCCACTTCGGAATGATCCTGCTGGAACCAGCGGCCCTTGATCTGCGAGCCGTCCTCGGAAACGGCGAAGACCTCTCGCACGGCCTCGGTACCGAGATCGGCGCTTCCCCGCCATTCGTAGCCCGTGTAGACGATGGATTTCGAAGCACCGTCGAGCTTCAGGCCGTCTTCATACGCGAGCGAATACTTCGCGGTGTATTCATCCGGCGCGCTGCGGGTGATCGTCGCATCGCCGTGATAGTCGCCTCGCCCGGCTGCGTGCCCGTGCACGATCCACTTGCCTTCGAGCGCAACCGGCGCTTTCGCTTTCCAGGCCTGCCAGTCAGCCGTCTCGAGCGGATAAAGCTTCTCCAGCTTCTGCGGCACTTCCTGGGTCGCCGTATCCCACCAGAGCCGGTCGCGGCTGGAGGCGTGATACTCGAGCGTAGGCCATTGACCCACGTGCATGTGCACCAGCTTCAGCCATTCGTCGGCATCCCGGCGCTGCAATGAAACGCGCGCAGCGCTGTGACAGCGGGCGCACATCACCTGCAGATCGCCTGGCAGCGGCGCTTCGGTGACATTGGGGCGGCGCTCCAGCGCATAACGCCCCGCGTCCGCTTCCGATGGCGCCAGGCCATTCGTCTGCGACAGGTAACGGACTATGGCATCGCGCGTCTCGTCGGAGATCTTCAGGCCGTGCACCTGGTGCATGCGGAACACCGTCATCACCCAGCCTTCGGGCGATTTTCTTACGCTGCTGATGCGCTCGAAATGCGCCGGCGCGCTTTCGTGATGGCACCCAGAGCAGTTGCTCCTGACCAGTGCGACGCCGGCTGGCGGATCATCGGCGTAAGCGTTTGCCATGCCGACAAGCGCAACCACGGGCGCCAGCAGCGCGCGTCTACTGAAGAACATTGCCACCACCGGTTTCATCCCCCCACCGCCACCGAGACGGGATTGCCTTGCTTGCCGAGATTGGCTGCCGTGGCGAGAGATTCGTACGCCGAGGCAGCCTGTGTCCAGAAGGATGTGGCCAGATGAGCGGCCTGGGCGCGATAGAAATGCGCGGCTTCGAGCGTCATCCGCCCCCATGCTTCGCGGGCACGCGTATTCATGAACCGTTCGACGGCGAACCAGTCGTCGCGTTCGAGATAGGTGTGCGCCCCGGCCACCGCGAAATGCGCGGCAACCAGTGCTTCATGGATTCCGTGGCCGGACAACGGATCCATTGCGATCGACGCATCGCCGACCCGCAACATCGCCAGCGCCGGCGCCGCCAACGACATTTTCGCGACGGCGGCCCGCACCGTCGGCGCACCGACCGCGACGGCGTTTTCGACGAAGCCTGCGTGTTGTGGCACGGCTTGCAGCGCAGCCGAGATTCGCAGCGGCACGTCGGCTGTCGCGTGCAAGGCGCTGGGCGCGCCGATCACCTGAACCCAGCGCGTACCGCAGCCATCGTCGGCCAACCAGATCCAGCCGTCATCCACCGGATGAATTGCCGTGCGGACCGTACCCCCCGGCGGCGCAGTAAAACGCTGAGATACCGCGACCAACGGCGGCCCCCGCAGTGGCGCGCCACGAGCGTGCCGACCCCGCGCGTCGATGACGAAGAGCGCATCGATGACTGCATCGCGCGTGTTGAGGCGCCACACGCGACCGCGAGGATCGACGGCCCCGACCGGCACTGGGCATAAATCGACGCCAGCTGCAGCCGCGTCGCGCGACAGCGCGCTATCGAACGATGAACGTTCGATCAGGTACTCGGTGCTCTTGGCCGTCACTTCCGACCCCCAGAACCCCGTGCGCTCACCCGGCCCCTTGATGCATTCCAGCGCTTCGGAAAGGTCCGCGGCTCGAAGCCGCGCAACAGTGCGTTCGGACGCCCCTTCGATGGAAGTGTTGCGCGACTCTCCAAGCAGTACGACGCGGTATCCGAACTTGCGAAGGCCGCAGGCGGTGGCGGCCCCGGCCGGACCGGGGCCGATAACCGCCACGTCGTATGCGACAACCTTCATTGGCATCAGAAGCGGTAACTGGCCTCCAGGCCGTAGGTACGGGGCGCGCCGCGGTGAGTGTAGTCGTAGCCGAAGCCGAGGAGCAGATCCGCAGCGGAGGTGATGTAGAACTTGTCAGTGAGATTGCGACCCCAGGCCGAGATGTCCAGGGAATCGTTCGCATGGTAAGCCAGGCGCGCATCGACCAGCGAGTAGGAGCTCTGCTTGATGCGTTCCACGTTGAATGGCTCGAAGTACTGCGACCCCGCATAGCTCGCATCGACGAACAGCGTGAGGCCCGAGCTGTCACCCCAGTGCGCCATATCCCACTGCGTGGATACGGTGGCGGTGGCAGAAGGCGCGTTCGGCAGCTTGTTGCCGCTCAGGTCCTCGCCGCGCAGCGTGGCCTCGCTCAGCTTGGCATTCAGAATGCCGAGCGCGGCGCGCACGGTGAATGCCGGGACCGGCCGTGCGACCAGCTCGAGCTCGCCGCCATTCACTTTCGACTTGCCCAGATTCCGCAGCGGCTGCGCGAGCGTGACCGGGTCCACGTCGATGACCTGCTGGTTGCGGTAGACCAGGTAGAACGCCGAGGCATTCACCTGCAGGCGATCATCGAGCCATTGCGTCTTCACGCCGACCTCATAGGAATCGATCGACTCCGGCTTCACCACGGTGAGCTCGTCGGGGCCGAAGAACGCCTGCGCATTGAATGCGCCGGAGCGATAGCCTCGGCTGTAGCTCACGTAGAAGCAGATTATTGCCCGGCAACATGTAGTCGAAGCCCACGCGCCCGGTGACCTTCTTGTTCTCGAGCGAGCGGCTGGCGGTGGCATCCAGATCGAGCGGATCGCCGGGGATCAGGTTGGCGAGCGGCACGCCATCGCTACCGCGCAACTGCGCGAGGAAATTCGTCTGGTCGCCCTTGTCGATGGTGTACCGCAATCCGAGCCGCAGCTTCAGAGGATCCGTCACCTGGTAGCTGGTGTCGGTATAGGCCGCGTAGCTCTTGCGATTCTGGTCGAACTGGTTGCCGAAGCGGCAGCCGAGACCGCCCAGGTCGAGTCCGACGTCGAGGCAGTCGTTGAAGTCGAGGGCGCCGTCGCCGTTCAGGTCGATGTCCTGGAAAAGGCGAAGCTCCGTCGAGTTGAAGATCGTCTCCTCGCTGTAATAGGCGCCGACGATGTAGTTGAAAGCGCTGTCACCGGTCGAGGCGAGGCGCAGGTCCTGCGTCCACTGGCGGGTGCGGCCGAAGTACGGAATCTCGACCACCTGCGAGCGGACTGCCGTCGGTGTCTTCAGGGTTCAGCAGCTTGCCCTTGTCCCAGGACGTGATCGATGTGAGTGCCAGGGCGTCGTTCAGATCCCAGTTGATCGTAAGCGCCACCGCGTCGGTCGTCATGCTTGCGCTTGGGGTTGTAGCTCGTCTCGATCTCGTCGTTCTTCAGACCCTGCGCGGAAGTAATCCTGCAGGCCGAAGGCGGCGTAGGCGCCGGCACCCACGCCGAGCGGACCCGGACGCGCGAAAATTCCGTAGTCGCGCGGATTCTGTTTGCTCGTCGAGAGCTTCAAGCACCATCTCGAGCGTCCTCATTGGCCTTGTAGAGCAGGCTCAGGCGCGCTCCGTACTGGTCGACGGCACCCATGTCGGGTGAGTCGTTCACGCCCTTGAACCAGCCGTCGGCCTTCGTGTAGGTGAAAGCGAAGCGCGCGGCGAGCTTGTCTTCCACCAGGGCCGTCTGGAATGCGCCCTGCGCCTCCTGCCGGCTGTAGTTGCCGAATCCGGCAGTCAGGTAACCGCCGGTGTCGAAGCCGGGCTTGCGCATGATGAAATTGATGGCGCCGCCCGTCGTGTTCTTGCCGTAGAGGGTGCCTTGCGGCCCGCGCAGCACTTCGACGCGCTCCAGGTCGAAGATCTCCACGCCGAAAATGGCGAAGTTGCCCTTCGAGACTTCATCCACGTAGCCGGCGACGGGGCTCGACTGATTGAGGCTGTAGTCGAACATCGAGATGCCACGCAGCGAGAACACCGGCGCGGCCTCGCCGATGATGCCGTTCACCTGCAGGTTCGGAATGTGCGTGACGATCGATGAAGAATCGTCCAGCTTCACCGACCCGAGCTGTGCTGCGGTCAGTGCCGTGACGGACACCGGCACCTTCTGCAGGTTCTCCGCGCGCTTCTGCGCGGTGACCACCACTTCCTGCAGGCCGCCGCTATCCTCCGCCGGCTCCTCCGGCGCGGCCTGCGCATACGCGCGCCGCTCCCTGAGCGCCACAGCGCGCAGCAATCCAAACGACAGGCTCGGACGCCAGGCTCGAGAGTCGGATGCAGCGATCCCCCCGGATCGAAATGACGGTTGAGTTTCAGGTAGCCGTAGTTGATGCAGAGCGACTTGCTCTCGAGATAGGAGTACACGGCTTCCCTGCCGAGCTCCCGGCCCCAGCCCGACTGCTTGTATCCGCCGAAGGGCATCGCGGCATCGAGAACGTTGTGGCAGTTCACCCAGACCGTTCCGGCCCTGAGCTTCGGTGCCAGCGCAAAGACGCCGGCGCACATCGCGCGTCCAGATGCTCGCGGCGAGTCCGTAGATCGAGTCGTTGGCGATCTTGGCGATCTCCGTCGGCATTGTCGAAAGCCTTGACGACCACGACGGGCCCGAAGATTTCCTCGCGCACGATCGACATGTCGTCACGAAACGTTCGCGAAAACGGTGGGCTCGACGTAGTAGCCGGCGCAGTCCACGGCCTTGCCGCCCTGCACGGCCTTCGCACCGCTCGAGAGACCCTCACCGAGATACTTCACCACGCGCTCGCGCTGTACCGAGGACACCAGCGGTCCAAGCTGCGCCGTCGGATCGAGACCCGGCCCGAGCTTGAGGCTGCTCGCGTACGCGGCAATGCCTTCCAGCACGCGATCGTAATGGCGCTTCGCCACGTACAGGCGCGAGCCGGCGCTGCAGACCTGGCCCTGGTTGAAGAAGATGCCACCGGCCGCGCCGGGAATCGCGGTCTCGAGGTCGGCATCATCCATGCACGATGGTCGGCGACTTGCCGCCGAGCTCGACGGTCACCTTCTTCATGTTGCCCTGCGGCGGCGCGCACGATCAGGCGCCCGACTTCGGTGGAGCCGGTGAAAGTGATCTTGTCGACGTCCGGATGCTGCGGCGAGCGCCGCGCCCGCGGTCGGGCCGAGGCCAGTCACGATATTGAACACGCCTTTCGGCAGGCCCGCTTCGAGCACCAGCTCGCCGAGCCGCAGCGCCGTGAGCGGCGTCTCCTCGGCCGGCTTCAGTACGAACCGTGCAGCCCGCTGCGAGCGCGGGCGCAATTTTCCACGTGGCCAGCACCAGCGGGAAATTCCACGCGATGATCGCCCCGACCACGCCGACCGGCTCGCGCAGCGAGAACGCCGCATATTCCTGCCCGGGCACGAGGGTTCCGGAGATCGGCAGGATCTGCCCTTCGAGCTTGGTCGGCCAGCCCGGCCATGTAGCGCCAGACTTCGATGACATGCTTCACGTCGACGTGGCGCGCCATCACGACCGACTTGCCGTTGTCGAGCGCCTCGAGCTGCGCAAGCTCATCGGCGTGGGCCTCGATCAGGTCCGCGATCCGGTGCATCACCCGCTCGCGGTCGAGGGGCTTCATACGGGTCCACTCGGAGTCCTCGAGCGCATGGCGGGCGGCGCGCTACGGCGCGATCGACGTCCGCAGCATCGCCCGCGGCAACGGTCGCGATGACCTCGTCGCTCGAGGGGTCGCGCACGTCGAAGGTCTCGCCGCTCTGGGCGTCGACCCATTCGCCACCGATGAGGTGCTTGCGCGGCTTGCGCAGGAACGCGGTGTTCGCCGGCGGTGAGGCCCGGAAAGATCGTTGGCCAGAGAGCGGCCGGGCGGTCGGACTTCATCTGTTCTTGGGATCGCATCGGTTCCCCTTCCGTGCAATTCGAGTATGGGTGGGCCGAGTATCGGGAGGCGCGGCGGCCTTGCCTATGAGCCGTTGGCGGGGGTCGGATCGATACTTTAGTATCAGGCGCACGCACGAGATCCTCTTTTGTGTGGCGCTGACGCCGCAGAGCGAGAACGATGACGGGCCATACCGCCGAGACGCTGATCGCCGCCGCCAAGCGCGTGCTGATCGCGGACGATCACCCGCTCTACCGGGATGCGTTGCGAGCAGTGGTGCCGCAGGCCTGCCCGGAGGCGGACATCTTCGAGGCCTGCAGCCAGGAGGAAGTGCTGCCGCAGGTCGCTTCGGATTCCGCCGTTCGATCTCATCGTGCTCGATCTCAATCTGCCCGGCGCGGTCGGCTATTCCTGCCTGCAGCAGACGCGGCAGGTCGCGAAGCTGACGCCGATCATCGTGGTGTCCGCGCTCGAGGATGCCGCCATCATGGGCAAGGCGGTGCTGGCGGGCGCGACGGCATATGTGCCGAAGTCTGCATCGCGCCAGGTGCTCGTCGATGCGATACGCATCATCATGGAAGGCGGAACGTACATGCCGGCGAGGCGATGACTGCCTTGCGCAACGCGCAGACGGCGCAGGCGCCGCGATGCAGCGAAGTACGCAGACGAGCTGACCTCCCGCCAGCAGCGGGTGCTCACGCTGCTGGCTGAAGGGTTTTCGAACAAACATATCGCGCGCGATCTGGACATCAGCGAGATCACGGTGAAAGCGCACGTATCGGCGATACTGAAGAAGCTGGGCGTGGCCAATCGGGTGCAGGCCGCTATCGAAGCGCGGCGCCGGCTTTCAATTTAAGTCAGTGATCGGCATACGCCGGCAGGCGCTCGATCATCGCGCGCAGCTTCGCAAGGTTGAGCGGTTTGTCGAGCACGCTCAGGCCGCGCTGCTGCAAGCGCTCGCGCAAGGCTGGGTCCGGATCGCTAGTCATGATCACGGCCGGCACCTCCCACTCGAACTCGCGCTGGATCTCCTCGTATCGCCTCGTCGCCTTTCACGCCGTTGCCGAGGTGATAGTCGGAGACGATCAGGTCGGGCTCGGCATCAGCGGCGATGAGGCGGACCACCGCGTCCGTCGCCAGCGATGCCGTGACCGCGCGACATCCCCATTTGCCCAGGATCGCGGACATGCCGAGCAGCACGTCGGGGTTGTCGTCGATGACCACGATATTGAGCGGCCGTGAGCGGACGTCGCGGCGACCGGCGGACGCTGCCAGAGCGGCCGCGAGTGAGGCGTCGCGGTCGGCCGACCCGTACGGAACGATGACGGCAAACATCGAGCCCTTGCCGGGCTGCGAGCGCACCAGCGCCCGAGCGACAGCAGCCGCGCGATGCGGCTGACGATGGAAAGGCCGAGGCCGATGCCGGTGTTGCTGCGTCGCGCCTCGGCTCGGCACCTGATAGTAGGGATCGAAGATCGCGTCGAGATGCTGGCGCTCGATGCCGATCGCCCGTGTCGTACACGCAGATCATCAGACCCTCGGCGCGGCGCCGGCAGCCCACGCCGCACCCGCCCGCCCGGCGTGTAGCGAATGGCATTGCTGATGAAGTTGCGCAGCACGGTCTCGAGCAGGTGCAGATCGGTGCGCACCCAGCGCTTGCACGGCAGCAGGCGCAGATCGATGCCGACCGAGCGCGCCACCGCCTCGAATTCGGGACCGATGCGCTCGATGAGCGCGGCGATCGGAAAATCCGTCAGGTGCGGCTCGATGTCGCCGGAGTCGAGCCGCGCCACATCGAGCAGCGTACCGAGCAGATTGTTGAGCGATACCAGCGCAAGCCGTGCCCGCTGCAGCAGGCCGCGCGTCACTCTCCGACAGCGCCTGCTCGTCCATCGACTCGAGGAACAGCAGCGCCGAGTTGAGCGGCTGGCGCAGATCGTGGCTCGCTGCGGCGAGGAAGCGCGTCTTGCTCTGGTTGGCCAGGTCCGCCTGCAGCTTGGCCTGCTTGAGCGCCAGCTCGATCTCGCGCCGTGACTCGAGCTCGCGGTTCAGCCGCACGTTGAGCAGACTCGTACTGTTCGGTGCGCTGTCGCACGGTTACTTCGAGCTTCGCGGCGGCCTGGAACCAGGAGAAAGGCGTGCCTTCGCTGTCGATGGCCCGCTCGACGCGGGCCATCAGCGCGCGCACCGTCTTGCGAAGCGCGACGTTCTCGGCGCGCATTCGCTCCGACGCGGGCTTCCGGGAAGCGGCCTTCTTCACCGGCTTGCGCCGTTGCGGCAGCTTGACGCTTGCGCTTCGAAGCCATGGTCAGCCCGCGCGGCGATACCCAGGCAGGTGAACGAGTTGTTGGCGTGGATGGTATTGAATTGCTCGCCGAGCGTGGCGAAGCCAACGACCGCCTGGTGCTTCATCATGGCGGCGATGGGGGCTGCCACTCCGTTTTGCTCCATGCAGACCGTGCGCGCCGCGCAATCGAAGCCGATGACGATTTCCGTTGGCCCCAGCTTCTCGTGCAGCGCGCCGAACATGCTCTCCAGGCGCGCGACCATGTTGCGGGGAGTCGGCTAGCGCAACCACCATGCCAGTCTCCATCGCGCAGGCGAATTCGATCGAGCCGTCCGCGTACATGCGTTGCACGCCGCGGCAGAAATACTGGCCGCCGACGCGCACCATGAGCGGAAAGGTCGCAAGCTCCGCCACCTCGCGCGCGGGCCGTTTCAAGCCCAGCGCCTGCGAGTACGCCTCGACTGCATTTCTCCCGTCGATCTCGCGCACCAGCCGGCGGTCGGGGTCTGCGTCCGTGATGACCAGCTTGCGTTTACCTGGGTTGTAATGAGTATGGTTCAATGCCATCACCGGCGTGTCGCAGGCCACGAGACAAAATACCGCGGCACGCGACAAGCCTCGCCCCTGGTGCAGGATGCGCGTCGAGCCGTTGAGGTCACCGCGCGGATTGAAGAGAAAATCGCCGGCCGAGCCTCCGACGATGGGCACGCCAGCCAGCTCCGTACCGAGCGCGGCGATCAGCCGCTCTTCGCATCGCGCCTCGGCATCGACGAGCAACAGGCCGAACTGGTGCCGCCGAGCCGGGCCCGCATCCCGCTCGAGGCGCGCGCGTAGCAACCGCACCACGTCACGCGCATCGGGTAGCCCGAAACGGCTGACGTCTTCGATCAACGTTTCCGCGACGGTGAAACGGCCCGACGGCAGATGAAATCCGCTGAGGCCGCGGTCGCGGAAACCTTCAGGCCCGATGGTTCGACTGGTCAACCCGCCGACTGCGTTCCGGCCGACTGATTGCAACGCCGCGCCGAGTGGCGAAAGATCATAGGCGGTCGAGCAGAACAGCATGGTGAAGCCATCATCGCCGGGAATCTGACGGCAGATGTCATCCACGGCCGCACGCTCCCCGTCGGCCAGCGTGCTGATCGTGGTGATGGCGTCACGCGCTGGCATGAGATTCGCCGACCATGGCTCTTTAAGCGCGCGGCGACTTGCGGGCTGCGCAGATCTTCCTCCCAGAATTCCTGTGGGCGGCGAGTTTCGCCAGCGCTGCGCGCGTGCTCGGCGTTTCGCAATTCCACGCGGCGGATCTTACCGGAGATGGTTTTGGGCAAGGCCGCAAACTCGAGCCGCCGGATTCTCTTGTAAGGCGATACGCGCTCGTTGACGTGCTTGAAGATCGACAGGGCGGTGTTCGCATCTGGCGGGTGCCCTTCGACCAGCACGACGAATGCCTTGGGAACAGCCAGGCGTAGCGCATCCGGGCTCGGCACGACCGCCGCCTCCGCCACCGCCGCATGCTCGATGAGCACGCTTTCGAGCTCGAAGGGGCTGATGCGGTAGTCGGACGACTTGAACACATCGTCCGTGCGGCCGACGTAGGTCAGGTAACCGTCGGCGTCTCGCGAGGCGACGTCACCGGTGTGATAGAAGCCGTCGTGCATGATGGCCGCGGTACGCTCGGCATCGTCGAGGTAGCCCTGCATCAGGCCCGTCGGGCGATCGCTGAGGTCGATACAGATTTCGCCTTCGTCGCCCACCCTACCCTGTCGCGTCGACCAGCGCGATGGTCGTATCCCGGCAACGGCACGGCCCATCGAACCCGGTTTCACCGGTTGCCCGGGGCAATTTCCCGACCTGCGCCGTCGTCTCGGTCTGGCCGAATCCATCGCGAATCGTCAGGCCCCAGGCGCACCGCACCTGTTCGATGACCTCGGGATTGAGCGGCTCGCCGGCACTGATCAGTTCACGCAGGCCCACCGCCCATTTGCGCAGGTCCTGCAGGATGAGCATGCGCCACACCGTCGGCGGCGCGCAGAAGGTGGTCACCTTGCAGCGGACCAGCTGATCCAGCAGCGCGCGCGCATCGAAGCGGTCGTATTGGTAAGAAAGCACCTGGGCCTGCGCATTCCACGGCGCGAACAGGCACGACCAGGCGTGCTTGGCCCAGCCGGGCGAGCTCAGGTTCAAATGAACGTCGCCGGGCTTCAGGCCCACCCAGTACATCGTCGAGAGATGACCGACCGGATAGCTCACGTGGGTGTGCGCGACGAGCTTCGGGCGCGCCGTGGTGCCGGAGGTGAAATACAGCAGCAGCAGATCGTCGGCGCGCGTCGGGCCCGCCGGCGCGAAGACGATGCTCGCTGATTGGAGTCGCTGACCATGAGATCCAGCCGGGAACGGTCTCGCCGACCGCGATCCGTATCGGAGCGCCATCGAGCGCGGCGAATCGATCGGCCAGATGCGAGTGCGTCACGATGGCCTTCACCTTGCCGCGGGCGAGGCGGTCGCGCAGGTCTTCGCGCTCGAGCAGTGTCGTCGCCGGAATGATGACGACGCCGCAGCTGAATGCAGGCGAGCATCGTCTCCCACAGCGGCACGATGTTTCCGAGCATCACCAGGACGCGATCTCCGGCGCCGATGCCTTGCGCACGCAGAAAATTGGCGACCTGCGAGGATCGCGCCGAGAGCGCGGAGAACGAGAGGGACTCGTCCCGGCCGGAATCGTCCACGACGCGCAGCGCGATGCTCTCGTTGCCCGCGGCGATCGCGTCGAAATAATCGAGCGCCCAATTGAAATGTTCGAATTGCGGCCAGCGAAATTCGCGCGTCGCGCCGTTCGCATCTTCGCGCCAGCTCAGCAGCTGATCGCGCGCAGTGATGAATTGGTTTGTCGCCCCCACGTCAACCCCCCTGCCCTAGTCCAGGCCCGTAGCCGCAGCATGCGCCCGATGGTGCCACGCATGCCCGCAAAGTCGGCTATGCGTCGGACCAATTGATCTGATGGGAGATGTCTGCTAGCCGTCGCCAGTATGCAGCGGGTCGGAGTCGCGCGCCTTGAGAACAGCGGCGGTCGAGGTAGAAGATTGACGCGGGAGTGGCTCTTCCGGATGGATGGCTCGCGCAGCGGGCGTTCCTTCCAAGGCGCGCGCTTTGGGGCGTTGCGCCCGGGATTGCAACAGCAGATATCCGCCAAGCGCGAGCGCGACGCCAAGAATCGACTTGGACAGCGCGATTTGTGAGTCAGAGATCATTACGTGGGTCGTATCCTCCCGCTCAGGGACGCATTTATCGATCCCGTTCTCAGGGCTTCGGCGCAGCTTCCTTTGCTCGCGACTCGGCGAGCAGCGCGCCGCGCCGGCCCGGTGACGATTTCAAAGAGGCCTGGATTTCCTTCAACGCGAGATCGGGCTGACCAGCGGCGAGCAGCATCTCCCCCAACTGCTGGCGCGCGGGGATTATGGGCCCGGGAGTTACGGGAAGTTTCTCGACTGCATCTTCGTCGTCCGCGGCTGCACGCATCGCAGTGATTGCATTGGCTTTGTCACCGCCGGCGAACGCCACCCACGCTCCCGCTTCCTGCCTGAGGATGCTCGCCTGCCTCCCCCAGTATTTGTTACCGGCCGCCTGCAATTTCGATTTGCATTCATCGAGCTTCGCGAGATCCGAGCCCGCATCGGCCGGAGCGCCCGCGCGAGCGTGGCCGACAGCGCGTGCCCAATAAACGATCGCCGCCACTTGCGGGCTACTGCCTGGAATCGGCTGCAATGAAGCGGCAGCCTTCCATTGGGCCTGCTCCACCGCGAGCCGCACCGGCATTGCGTTCATCGCGTACCCAATCTTGAACTCGCCCGCGGCGGGCAGTTTCATCGCTGCTGAGTCGCGCACGATGCGCTCCGCATCGCCGAAACGCCCCAGCTGCAGGTATGCATACGTGAGGTAGTCCATGGCGTGGAGCTCTTCGCCGACGTCGCCCTGATCGTGCGCGGCCTGGCGCGCGGCGCGGTTTGAGGCAATCGAATCTTCCCACAGGCCGAGTCGCGTAAAGACATGCGAGGGCATGTGCAACGCGTGCGGCGCGGATGGCGCGATCTGTGAGTAGGCGCGCGCCGCGTTCACCCCTCGCGCGGCCAGCTCCGAGCTGTCGTAGGCATGTATCAAATAATGCGCGAGCCCCGGGTGATCTGGAAATCGCTTGTACAACGGTTCCAGGATCTCCGCCGCATGCTTCTGCTGGGCATGCGTCGCGTCTGTCGGCGCTGCCGTGGACAGCAGCGCGAGCGCGTAGAAGATCTGCGCTTCGGTGTCTTTCGGATAGTGCCGTGCGACAGCGGCCATCGCTTTTTCGTAGGCGCGAGCGCGGTCGGCGTGCGGAACGCTATCTGAATTGTCGTAGTAGGCGCCGATGGCGTCGATGTACTCGCGCTCGCGCGGAGTGGCTGCCGGCGTCTTGCGCGCTGCCGCGACCTCTTGCGTCCCCAGGCGAACGCGGTCCGGATTCGGCTCCCATAGCAAATGGTAGTACGACATCGCCATGCCCCAGTGGGCCATGAAGCAGCCTGGATCCTTCGTCAACACTTCCTGGAAGGCGTGTTCGGACGCGTCGTACGCGAAGGAGTGCAGGAGCGCGACTGAACGGTTGAATGCCTCGGCGACCCGTGACGAGCACGAGTTCTCGAAGACGACTCTGCCCAGCTTCTCCGGCGCCGGGTGGTAGTGCTCTTCCTCGGCTGCAACTGGCAGCGCGAAGGCGAGAATCAGTGCGAACGAGAGCGTGCGCATATCATTTCTCCTCGGCAGTGACTTCCGCGAACGCGCGGACCGGAAATGTGCCCACCCCTTTGAATTTGGGGGGCACGGCGCTGAAACGAAACGGCTGGTCCGGGAGCAGCTCGAGGCCGCGCAGGTGCTCTACGATCAGGATCTCCTCTTTCAGCAGCACGCTGTGCACGGGCCGGGAGTTCTTCGAGCGCGTGTCGTCGATGTTGTGGGAATCGATGCCCACGAGGACCGCGCCCTGATCGCGCAAGTACACCGCCGCCGTCTCGTTGAGGAACGGATGGTTCTCGAAATAGGCCGGCCTATTCCAATTGTCGCTCCAGCCGGTGTGCACCAGAACAGCTTTGCCGGATACGTCGACGCGTTCGAAGTCTGCCCGGCCGATCTCGAGGCGCTCGCGGTGAGGAGCTCGCACGACGAGCGCGGGGAGATTGACGAAGCGCTCCAGGGCCGTCGCGGCGAGATCCTTTCCGTCGGCGTAGCGGTGAAACGGGCAATCGATGTAGGTGCCGGTGTTTGCAACCATGTCGATGCGGCCGATCTGGAATTCAGCGCCGCCGGTGTAGTTCTTGCGGGAGGCTTCGCGGCTCAGATAGTCGCAGATCACCGGCCCCGGCAGGCCCTTGAAGGTCACCAGGCCATCATGGATCGAGTGGCTGAGATCGATGAGTGTGGACACGCGCTGCCCTCCGGGGAGGGTGAGCTTAGGATTTCCCTCCCGGCGGTGGCAACACGGCGCGCGAATCGTAGCGTAACCATTTGTTTGTAAATGCTTTTGGTTACGCGGGATTGGCGTTGACAGCGGCCCGCTCCCCCTAGAGAATCGCCGCGCCTCGAAGCTCGTGGTGATGTAGCTCAGTTGGTGAGAGCGGCGGATTCATAACCCGCAGGTCGGTGGTTCAATTCCACCCATCACCACCATTTCGCTCATGAAGAACGTTGGGCTCGCGGACTCAGCCCAACCTACGGCCCTCGTATTGTCGGCCGAGCTTCCACGCAATCGCGCCCCAGACTACACAGACTATGCCGCCGAATGCGGCGGCGCCTGCAGTGCCGGCGCCGAGGGATTTGAGGCCGGCGGTGAGCCACGCGGAGCTCAGATCGCCGAAGCGATAGATCACGGTGTCGATGACGTTCTTGGCCTTGTACTTGCTCTCCTGGTCGACCACCGTGAACAGCATCTCACGCCCCGGGCGGGCCACGGCGTACTCCGCGACTCGACGCACCACCTGCACGCTCAACAGCATCGTAAGCACCGGCAGCGCGGCGACTCCGATGAACGCGAACAGCATCAGCGCCGGAACGATCATCAGCGCCGTAGTGATGCCATAGCGCAGAACCAGGCGGCTGGTGCCGAACAGCTGGATCAAAATGGCGCCCAGGTTCACGACCACATCGACCACCGCAAACGCCTGCGTGCGCGCTTCGCGACTGGCGAATGCCTTCGAGATGTGGTCCGCCTGCTCAAAATAAAGAATGGTCGACACCCAGGTGAGCATGAGCACGAAGGCCGAGATCAAAGCGAGGTATGGGGACTGGATGATCAGGCTGAAGCCCCGGAACGGATTACCGCCGATCTTCTTCTCCAGCTGCGTGGGCTGATAGTCGTGCCCCTGCAGCGCGCCGCTTGCAGCCATTGCCGCTTTCTCGCGCTCGAGCATGATCACCACGGCGATCGCAATCGCGAATCCGCACGCCGAGATCGGCAGCAGCGTGTTGCTGCTCACGTAGTTCACCAGCACCGCCGTGAGCGCCGGGCCAGCCACCGCCCCTACGCTACCGCCAGCGGCGACGAAGCCAAAAACGCGCTTGGCCTGCTGGCGCGAGAACACGTCCGCCATGAAGCTCCAGAACACCGAGACGATCAGCATGTTGAACACGCTGGTCCAGCAGTAGAAGACTCCGGCCAGCGTCCGGCTCTCGGGCGCGTGCTCGAACAGCACATAGAAGATGAGAATGTTGATGACGAAGAAGCCGTACGTCCACGGCAGCAGCGTCGACAGCTTCAGGCGCGAGGCGAAGTATCCGAACACCGGCGCCGCGATGAAGCTGAATATGAAGGTGTAGGTCCACAGCACTTCGAGCTCGTCGACGCCGTAGACCGTGCCCATCGCATCGCGCACCGGGCGCAGGATGTAATAGCTGCCCAGCAGGAAGAAGAAATACACGAAGGAGAGCGAGACCGCCTTCGCCTCGTAAGGCTCGATCTCGCTCGCCCTTCGAAGCAGGCGATGGAACGCGGTTGAGATGATTCCCGCCTTATCCTTTGGCCTCAGGCGCCTGGTGCCAGGCCGTCAGGGTCTCCGCTTCCTTCGTGGGATCGAGCCCGGCCTGCAGTTTCGCCTGCCGATCCGCGGCTAGCGTCTTGAACCACGCCAGCGTGTCATGCACCGTCTCCTGCAGCGGCCGCGACTTGAGACCCGTTTTCGCCGCCGTCGTCACCGACGTGAGCGAAGCACCTGCATATTCACCCTTCATGGGTGACCAGGGCGGCAGGTCGAGCTCTTCCGGCTTCAAGGTTTTCGCCAGGAAGTCTTCCGAAACCCAGGTGACCTTCGTACCCGCCTGCGCGGACTCGCGCTGGCTCGCCTCGACGATGTCGCCGATCGTCAGCGACCCCGGCGGTGAGATCGCGTTGAAATTGCCCGTGGCGTGCGATTCCGCGAGCTTCATCATCCAACCGGTGAGGTCGCGCACGTCGATGACCTGGATAGGGTCGCGCGGCGTGCCGGGCGCCAGCATCTCGCCGCCGCGCGATGCGCGCACCGGCCAGTACGTGAATCGATCCGTTGGATCGAGCGGCCCGACGATATACCCCGGCCGCACGATGCTCGCGCGCCCGGCGAACGCGTCGCGCACGTATTGCTCGCAAAGCGCCTTCATCGGGCCGTACGTTTCGCCGGTCACCTCTTCCTGATTGGGATCGGCCAGCTTGCCCGTGGCCGAGTTCTCATCGTTCGGTCTTGCGAAGCTCGCATAGGCCGATATGCTCGAGACATACACGCAGTGCCCCACGTTCGGCGCCAGCAAATCGGAGGACATCTTCACGAACTTCGGCACATAGCCGGAATTGTCGACGACGACATCCCACTTGCGCCCCTTCAAGGCATCGAGCTGACCGTTGCGGTCGCCGATGAGCGTTTCCACACCCGCTACGCCATCCGGATCGCGCTTGCCGCGGTTGAAGTGCGCGACTTTCCAGCCCTGGCGGATCGCCTCCTGCGTAAGGTGCGGCCCGATGAACCCGGTACCGCCCAGTACCAGCAATGTCTTCCCTTTGGCCTCGCCCAAGGCTCCGCGCGACAGCGCCGATTGGACGGCGAGCATCGCTCCGATCTGAAGTGCGTGACGTCGGGTGATCATGCAAGGCTCCTGGCGATGGTGTGCCGCGACTTTAACCTCGCGTGCCGTCAAGGGCATAGGCCGATTGCGGCCAGTGGAGGCCACCACGCGGTGGGCAGGCATCCCGGATGCGGTCATTCCGTATAGGTCGCGACCCGGCTCGCGGGCATCCTCCGCGCCCAAGAAATTGGCAGGGTCTTGCGAAACAGTGCAGCGCCAGAAGTCCCCCGGCTCCAGAGGTTCTCTAGCCGGCATCACCCGCTATTTGCAGCTCTACACGCACCTGGCCCAGGAGCTGGCGGACGGCCGCTTTTTGCCCGGGCAGGCCCTGCCGAGCGAGCCGGATCTGGTCAGGCAGCATGGGCTGTCGCGCACCACCGTGCGTCGCGCCCTCGACAGGCTGGAGCGCGAAGGCAGGATCGTCCGCCGGCGCGGCAGCGGAACCTACGCCAGGGAAAAGAAAAACGGCACACCGCTGGCGCTCGATCTCAGGGAGTTCTGCGATCCGCAATCCCAGGTCACGACCCAGAAGAACCTGCAATCGGGGGTGGCGCCCGTTTCGCCCGGCCTGCAGAGCCGTTACCCGATGCTCGGCGCACAGGCGCGCTTCGTGAAACGCTTGCGCATGAAAAACGGAGAGGCCTGCCGGCTCGAATCGGTCTACTACTGCAGTGGCGCTGGAACGCGCGGCACCCGCATCGAGACGGCAAAGCATGAGCTGTGCGCGGTGACCGCAGATCCCTTTGCGGCACGCCATCTCGGTGTGATCGCCGGTGCGCCGCTGCTGCGCATCCGTACCGAATTCAGTACGAAGGGGGGCGACCTCGTCGCGGTTGCAGAGAACCTGATGCGCTGCGACCGCGCGATCCTGGAAGTGTCGCTCGCGCCGTACCTCAAGCGCGCGCGGGGGCGTTAGCCTGCCGAGCGCAGCTCGGAGCTCAGCAGCATTTCGAACTCTTCTGCGGACACTGGCGGGCCGTGCAGGTAGCCTTGCAGCTCCGCGCAGCCCAGCGCCTCGAGAATTCGCAATTGCTCCACGGTCTCCACGCCTTCGGCGATCACTCCGAGCTTGAGGGCACGCGCCAGCGCAACGATGGTCGCGATGACTGCGTGGCTCGCCGGATCTGTGGAGAGCCTGCGTGTGAAGGAGCAATCGATCTTCAGCATGTCCACCGGCAGTTGCGACAGGCGGGCCAGCGATGAATAGCCGGTGCCGAAGTCGTCGATGGCGATGCGCACCCCTTCGTTGCGGAGCATGGTCAGGGTATCCAGCAGGGACTCAGTGTGCTCGAGCACGGACTGCTCGGTGATCTCGAGTTCGAGGCGGCAGGGACCCTTGGTATGAAATGCGGTGAGCGCACGGAATCTGTCGCCGAAGTCCGGCCGATTGAGTTGCACGGCCGAAACATTGACTGCCACGCGCACTGACAGCCCATTCTTCTGCCAGCGGCGGCAATCATCGGCCGCGCGCTGAAGCGCCCACTCGCCGACCTGAACAATGAGTCCTGTACTCTCGAGCACGGGCAGGAACACAGAAGGCAGCACGAGGCCTTCCTGCGGATCCACCCATCGCAACAAGGCCTCAGCACCAATCACGCGACCGGTGCCCCGCTCCACCTGCGGTTGGTAGAACAGACGGAATTGATCCTGGTCGAGGGCGACGCGCAGGCGATGCTCGAGCGCGAGGCGCTGTGCCATCTCGGAATTCATTTCGGGACGATGCTGCAGGTGGCGCACTCCAGAGGTCTTCGCCTTATGCAGGGCAGCCTCAGCGTTCTGCAACACTGCGTCCGCATCGCGACCACTCTCGAGTCTCGCGAGCCCGCACTTCACGGACACGGGGATGTCCTGGCCTGCCACTGGCATCGGCTCGCCGAAGATTGCGGCTACTTCGCGGTGCAGCGACTGCGCAGGATCGTCAGCGCGCGAATGGGACATGAGTGCGGCGAACGTGCCGCCTTCCAGATGCGCGATCAGGTTCGCCTCCTTGAACTGCTTGCGCATGCGCTGGGCGATTTCCTGAAGCAGCAGGTCGCCGGTGTAGCGGCCGAGCGAATCGTTGATCACGCTCAGGCATTCCACGTCGAAGACCACGATCGCAGCCTCCACGGCGCTGCCGGCCTCGGAGACGTGTTGAGTGATGCGCTCGCAGAAAAGCGTGCGCCGGGCGAGCCCCGTGAGCGCATCGAAATACGTGAGACGGCGGACGTGCGTTTCCGCTCTGCGCCGCGCGGCATGAGCGGCTGCTTCATCCAGTGCGCGGCGAACGGCGGGGCCGAGACGCGCCAAATTGCTTTTGAGAACGTAGTCCACGGCGCCGTGTTGAAGCGCCTCGATCGCGCGCTCCTCTCCAATGGTGCCGGAGACGAACATGAAGGGTACGTGCGGCGCCTCGGCGGAAGCGATGGCGAGCGCCGTCAGGCCGCTGAACTGCGGCAGGCTGAAGTCGGAAATGATCAGGCCGGGCTGGAATTCGGCGAGCGCGCTGCGCAACTCGCTTTCAGTCTCGACGCGGCGCCAGGAGCACGCAATGCCCGCCGCCTTGATGCGCCGGATCTCGAGCTCGGCGTCGGTCGGTACATCCTCCACGACCAGTATTCGCAATTCCGGATCCATCGATCCCTCCCTGGGAAGCGTGAATCAGTATCGCCCAGGGCCGCTAATTAGGGAACTTTGCTTATGTGACCGCGCGCTCAAACATTGAAGCGGAAGTGCATCACATCTCCCTCGCGGACCAGGTATTCCTTGCCTTCCAGCCTCAATTTGCCGCTCTCGCGCGCTCCGGCCTCGCCCTTGCCGGCGATGTAATCCGCAAAAGCGATGACTTCGGCCCGTATGAAACCTCTCTCGAAGTCGGTATGGATTGCGCCCGCCGCCTGGGGCGCCGTTGCGCCCTGGCGCACAGTCCAGGCCCGTACTTCTTTCGGTCCAGCCGTGAAATAGGTCTGCAGCCCCAATAGCCGATATGCGGCACGGATCACACGATTGAGGCCGGGCTCGTCGAGCTTGAGCTCCGCGAGGAATTCCGCTCGATCCGCTTCTTCCAGCTGGGAGATTTCCGCTTCAATCGCTGCGCAGACCGCGACCACGACGGCGCCTTCGGAATTCGCGCGCCGGGTGACGGCGTCCAGAAATGCATTATTGCTGAAACCGTTTTCCATCACGTTGGCCACGTACATGACGGGCTTTGCGGTGAGCAGGTGCAGCTCATAGAGATCGCGTTTTTCGTCTTCCGTCAACTTCATCTGCCGCACGGGCTTTGCCTGGTCGAGATGCGATTTCACCTTCTCGAACAGCACTCGCTTGCGGACGGCATCCTTGTCGCCGCCCTTGGTGGCCTTGATCGCGCGGTCCACGGCCTTCTCGATCGAAGCGAGATCCGCGAGCGCAAGCTCGGTGTCGATGATTTCGATGTCCGAGATAGGATCGATCCTTCCCGAGACGTGCACCACATCGGCGTTTTCGAAGCAACGCACGACGTGCGCGATCGCATCCACCTCTCTGATGTGCGCCAGGAATTTGTTGCCGAGGCCTTCGCCCTGCGATGCGCCTGCGACGAGCCCCGCGATGTCGACGAACTCGACGGTGGTCGGCAGGATTTTCTCGGGCTTCGCGATCGCCGCCAGCTCATCGAGCCGCGGATCCGGCACCGGCACCACGCCGACGTTCGGGTCGATCGTGCAGAACGGATAGTTCTCCGCCGCGATCTGCGCGCGCGTCAGCGCATTAAAGAGAGTGGATTTGCCCACGTTCGGCAGCCCCACGATTCCACATCTGATTGGCATCAAATCTCGCCTCGAGTGTGCAGCCGGTTCATCGCTATCTGCGCGCCCTCTTCCAGCATGAGAGGCAACGCATCGGCCGCGGTTGTTACCGCCTCGCGGATCGCCTGTTCATCGGCCGCCGAGGGCCGGCTGAGTACATGCTCGATTCCCTCGCGCGGCGGCTTTCCAATTCCAATTCTGAAACGCCAGAAGTCCGGGCCGAGCTGCGCCACCAGGTCTTTCACTCCATTGTGACCCGCCGCTCCGCCGCCCTGCTTCAAACGCACGGTGCCCGGCAGGAAATCCAGCTCGTCATAGGCGACCAGGATTTCATCCACCACCGCCTTGTAGAAATTCGCGACGCTCTGCGCGGGGCCGCCGCTTCTATTCATATAGGTCTGCGGCTTCAGCAGCCACAGATCAGAGGCGCCAACGCGGATTCGCGCCAGCGCCCCCTGATGCTTCGCCTCATGCCGAAAGCTGCCGCCATGCCGGCGTGCCAGCTCCTCGACGAACCAGAAGCCGACGTTGTGCCGCGTCTTTTCGTACTCGGCGCCTGGATTGCCGAGCCCGACGACCAGTTTGAGTGCAGTCCCCGGCACAACGCTCTCCCCGACGGAGAGTTACTTCTTGCCCTCTTTCTTGGCGGGAGCCGCGGCCTTGTCGTCCTTCTTGGCATCTGCGCCAGGAGCAGCGGCCGCCCCAGCAGCGGGAGCAGCAGCCGCGCCTTCGGCGGGTGCAGCAACTGCAGCCTCGGCAACCGGCTCGGGCTCTTCCGCACGCGGGCTGTGGATCGAGACCACCGGCGAATTCTGGCCGTGAGTCAGAGCCGTGATCGTCACGTTCGGCGGCAGCGGAATGTCGGCCAGGAACTTCGTTTCGTTGAGGCTCATCTGCGACATGTCGATCTCGAGGAACTCGGGGAGATCCTTCGGCAGGCAGGTGACTTCGACGTCAGACATGCGGTGCGAGACCACGCCGCCCTGAGTCTTCACGCCGGGCGAAATGTTCGCATTCTTGAAGTGAATCGGCAGATGCAACCGAATCTGCTCGTTCTCGACCACGCGCTGCAGGTCGACGTGTACGACGACGTTGCGGGCGGGGTGCATCTGCACATCCTTGATGATGGCCGCCTGCGTCACCGAGCCCACTTTGAGCTGCACGATGGACGAGTAGAAACGCTCGCTGTCGATCATGGTCAACAGATTCTGCTGGTCGAGGACCAGCGCCTTCGGCTCTTTATGGCCGCCGTAGAGAATGGCCGGAACCTTGCCCGTGTGACGCAGGCGGCGGCTCGCACCTTTGCCTTGCGTCTCGCGGAAGTCCGCACCGATGGTGAATGAAATACGCATGTTGTCTCCTGATGTTGAACAAGGCACCCCGTCGCGACCAGCGGGCTGCCACCTAAAAAAATTAGTCGACGTAAAGCGAGCTCACCGACTCTTCGTCGCGGATGCGACGGATCGTCTCGGCGAGCAGGCCCGCGACTGAGAGTTGCCGTATGCGCCCGCAGGCTTTGGCATCCTTCGAGAGCGGGATCGTGTCCGTGACCACCAGCTCATCGAGCGCAGACTTCGAGATCTTCTCGACCGCGTTACCGGAGAGCACGGGGTGCGTGATGTACGCCACCACCTTCAAAGCGCCCTCGTCCTTCAACGCCTGCGCGGCCTGGCACAACGTGCCGGCTGTATCCACCATGTCGTCGATGAGTACGCAGGTCTTGTCCTGCACCTCGCCAATGATGTTCATCACCTTCGACTCATTCGGTCGCGGACGCCGCTTATCGATGATCGCCAACTCCGCATCATCCAACGCCTTCGCCAACGCGCGCGCGCGTACCACGCCGCCCACGTCCGGCGAGACGACAACCATGTCCTGGTAACTCTGTCGCCACACATCGCCAAGCAACACAGGCGAGCCGTACACATTATCTACAGGGATGTCGAAGAACCCCTGGATCTGATCCGCGTGCAGATCGATGGTCAGCAGGCGGTTCACGCCGGCGCTCGAGATCATGTTCGCGACAACCTTCGCCGTGATCGCCATGCGCGTCGCGCGCGGGCGGCGGTCCTGACGGGCGTATCCAAAATAAGGCACGACCGCGGTGATGCGCGCGGCCGATGCCCGTCGGCACGCGTCGACCATCACGACCAACTCCATCAAATGGTCATTGGCCGGCGGGCTGGTCGGCTGGATGATGAAGACGTCGCGCCCGCGGACGTTCTCCATGATCTCGATGTTGACCTCGCCGTCGCTGAAGCGACCTACGGAGGCGCGGCCGAGGGGCATGCCCAGGTGGCGGGCGATGTCCTGCGCCAGCACGGGGTTGGAGTTGCCCGCGAATAGCGAGATCGTTTCGGTGGTGGTCAAAGTCGCTCTCGGGGCGAAGCCAGAACTAGATTCAAATCAGTAAGTTAGCAAGGCAATGCCGGATATGATCGTTGAGCCGGCAGCCGGCTGGGGCCGACGCCCAGACCGGGGCGCGCATGCTAGCACAGGGGGGATGTAAGCGAAGGAGCGCATGCGCCCCTGTAATAGCGCGTTTGGGCCTGTAAACCATTGCCTCCGCTAAGCTCGTCAGAAGCCCGAAAAGTGACGGGTGCCGAGCCCGTCTACATGAGCTCGCGCATCGGCATTTGGAGGCAGTCAATCAACTATTAACAGTGCTTCGAGCTTGCGTTCATCAATCAGCTCTCTGTCCTGCGGGAAGACTTCCGTGCCGATGTAGGTTTAGTGAGGGGGCGGTCGCAATCCTTACATTCGACTGGGACCGGGCGCTTGTCATCGCCACCCAGGTCCAGCTCGGCTGTTACCCCGAGTCTCGAAAGCCCCTTTCGGGATCGGCGGTAATGATTAGGTGCCAGAGGCGAAATCAAGCCGCCTGTACTCACAAAATCAACGAGTTAGCTAACAATTGGGGCGATCTCTGTGGCGCTCGCCAACCCCGGCCGGGCAATCACACTCCGGCGAATGCATCAAACTGTTCCCGGCCAATCTGAAGATTCAGGTATTCGCGTTTGCCGTCGGGGCGACGCCTCCACTTTGAATCAGGTCAAGTCCATCGATCGAAACGACTGCGACCATATCGCACTTTGCCCAGGTCTCCGCGCCCTCTCCGGGGATCGGGTTCTGCTGAAGCCGGTAGTGTGCTCTTCGATTTCCGCAAGCGCCGTCGTGCTGAGCGGGACCACGGCGACCAACTTGCGGTTTGTCTTGTGACCTCTCAAGAGCACAACGGCCGTCGCTTGTGTCGAAGCGAGGTGGACACTGCGGCCGCTAACCAGCCGCACTACTTCGCTCCCGCCCTACCCGCCAGATCGATGATGAACGCGTACTGCTCGGCCACCTCGTGATACCTCTGGAATCGCCCCGATTTTCCCCCGTGACCGGCTTCCATGTTCACGCGAAACACCAGCGGATTGTCATCCGTCTTGAGCTTGCGCAGCTTGGCTACCCACTTGGCGGGCTCGTAGTACTGCACCTGGCTGTCCCACAGGCCCGTTCCGACGAATAACGCCGGGTAGGCTTTAGCTGCCACGTTGTCGTAAGGCGAATATGCAAGCATGTAATCGTAGTAACGTTTCTCTTTGGGGTTGCCCCACTCGTCGAATTCGTTGGCGGTGAGCGGGATGCTTTCATCCAGCATCGTCGTCACCACGTCCACGAACGGCACCTGCGCGATGATGCCGCGATAGTCCTGCGGCGCGAGATTTGCAATCGCGCCCATGAGCAGACCGCCGGCACTCCCGCCCATCGCGAAAGTCCGGTCTCGCGCAGCATACTTCTGCTCGACGAGATAGCGCGTGACGTCGATGAAGTCGGTGAAGGTGTTGCGCTTCTTGAGCAGCTTGCCGTCCTCGTACCAGTGGCGGCCCATTTCCTGACCACCGCGGATGTGGGCAATGGCATAGACGAACCCGCGATCGAGGAGCGAGATCGCCGAATTGGAAAAGCCCGGATCCGTGGACGCGCCATAGGATCCATAGCCGTATTGCAGGAGCGGAGCGCTGCCGTCCTTCTTGAATCCCTTCCTGTACACGAGCGACACCGGCACCTTGGTCCCGTCCCGTGCCGTCGCCCACAGGTGCTCGGTGACGTAGTTCTGTTGATCGAAACCGCCCAGCACCGGGTCTTGCTTCAGCAGCTTCTTCTCGCCATTGCTCGTATGGAAATCGTAAGTGGAGAGCGGCGTCGTCAGCGAGGTGTATACATATCTAACCACCTTCGAATCGGATTCGGCGTTGTCGCCCAGACTCGCCGAGTAGGCGGGTTCCGGCGAGTCGATCACGAAGGCCTTGCCATGCCTGGGCAGAATGCGCACGTTGCGCAAACCGTTCGAGTGCTCATCGACCGCGATGAAACCGTTGAACACGTCGAAGCCGTCTACGAAGGCATCGTCCCGGGCCGGCAGGACATCGCGCCAGGCATCTCGATTGGCGACATCGAGGTCGCTCGCTTCGACCACGCGAAAGTTCTTGGCCTTCCAGTTGGTGAGGATGATCCACCGGTCTCCCGAGTGCTCCGCAGAATATTCGTGATCGCGCTCGCGCGGGATGAGCGTCTTGAAACGCAGCGCGGGATCGTCAGCTTTGGCCGCCTGCACCTGCGAGGCCAGCGTGCTGTGCGAAAAGATCGTGACGTAACGGTCGTCTTTGGTGCTGCCTACTCCCGTGTAGTAGCTAGTGTCCTTTTCCTCGTAGACCACCGGGTCGCTCGCTGCGTCCGAACCGAGCACGTGCTTCTTCACCGTGTTCCCGAGCAGCGTCACCGGATCTTTGGCGACATAGAGCAGCGTGCGGTTGTCCGCGGCCCAGGCGAGACCCGACTCGATGTTGGCAATCTGCTCGGCGAGCATCTCGCCATTGTCGAGATTCTTGATGCGTAGCGTGAATTGCCGCCTGCCGACGGTGTCTTCCGCCCAGGCCAGCAGCTTGTTGTCCGGGCTCACCGCCCAGCCGCCGACTTGAAAAAATCCCTGGCCGTGCGCCAACTCGTTGGCATCGAGCATGACCTGCTCGGGAGCATCCAATGATTCCCGCTTGCGCGCGTAGATCGGATATTCCTTGCCCGTCTCGTAACGACGGTAGTACCAGAAATCCCGCTTGCGATACGGAACAGTCGAATCGTCCTGCTTGATACGGCCCACGATCTCTTTGAAGAGCTCCTGTCTGCAGGGGCTTCGTATGCGCGAGCACGGCATCGGCGTACGCATTCTCGGCATTGAGATGACCGAGCATTTCCGGATTGGTGCGCGTGTCGTCGCGCAGCCAGTAATAGTCGTCCGAACGCGTACCGTTGGGCGATACGATCTGATGAGGCCGGGCTGCGACAACGGGTGGTCGCGGCGCTCCGCCGGGAGACTCATCTTGGGAGCTCAGAGCGTTTCGTTGGCATCCCCCTACGAACACGACGCAGAGAATCAGACTTGCGGACCGCGAAAGCTGGGACATGGATTTACCTCGCGCGATAGCACTTTCGAACGTTTGAGGGGGACACGCAATGCTCAACCATAGACGTAGTCTCGCTTTTGCAGCTGTTGCTGCAACGAAGCCATTTGCGCCTGATAATTCCGCCACCTTCCCACAGACCCGTGGTAAATCGGCTGACGCACCTGCCAACGGCTCGGCGTCAGCACGGCCCGATCTGCCTTCTCGAAGCTGAGGCACGCCTCGTCCCACTCCAGTCCGCAAAAGGAAATGAGCTCGCGGCTGCGCGTCTCCTGGTTGGCAACCAGATCCTCGTACCGCAACTCATGCATGCGCAACGGCAATACCCGCCGCCAATGCGCCATCAGCCGCTCGTACTGAAGAAAATAATCCCCAAAGCTCTCGAGACCGGTCGTGAAGTCGCGTTTCATCTTGAATAGCTCGATGAAGCACGACAGCCCGACGTCCATCGGGTCCCGCCGGCAATGCACGACCCGCGCGCCCGGCAGGAGCGTCGCGATAAGGCCGAGATGCATGAAGTTCACCGGAAGTTTGTCGGTAACGCTCGCGGCTTCCGGCGGTGCGCGCTCGTCGAGCGCGTCGAGATATTTTCGAGCCAGCTCTTCTCGTGCAACGGCGTCCAGCCCCATGATCGATGCCGGATAACGCGCTCCCATGCCGCGACAGATAGCCGGGATATCCTGCAATTCCCCCGCGCCGAATATCGCGGGATGACTCGCGAGTATCTGCTCGGTCAGCGTAGTCCCCGAGCGCGGCATACCGACGATGAATACAGGGCGATCGCTGGCGATGCCGCCTGAAGCCACGCTCTGAAAGTAGCTCTCAGAAAACGTCTCGATGATCCGACCCACGTGAGCCGCCAGCGCCCCCGCGTCGAAAGCGTCGCTTTTACTGCGCAGAATCGCCTTGGCTGCCGCAAAATTCCGAAACGCCGCATCGTACTTTCCGGCCCTGTCGTAATGCTTCCCGAGCCCGTGATGCAGCTTGACGCGATCGTCCTCGCCGACGTCACCCGCCGCCAGCCGCGCCTCAGCATCCTGCACGGTTTGAGCATTCGGCTCGTAGGATCGCACCGCAATCAGGTTCGCCAGCGCTTTCACACGTCGCGGTTGCAGCTTGCGCGCGACCTGGTAGTGATCGATCGCCCGCGGGAAGTCGCCCTTCTGCTCCATCAGAACGCCGAGGTTGTGATGAGCCTGGTAGTGGTTGGGGTCCACCTCGATCGCTCGCTCGAACAAGGCTAGCGCCTCATCATAGGCGCGCGCATCCTTGAGAGCGTTGGCCAGGTTGTAGATCGCGAGCGCCGCGCGCGGCTCGAGCGCAAGCACCCGCCGATATATGGCGATGGCGCCTTCGAGGTCGCCGCCAGAACGGACCATGTTGGCCAGGTTGTTGAGCGAGTCCACATGGTTGGGATCGACCTGCACGGCCGCCTCGAAGCACGAGCGAGCCGCGTCGGGCCGTTTCAGGGCAAGCCACACCAGACCCAGGTGATTGTGGGCTGGCACATCGCGCGGGTTCAGGGCGATCGACCGCTCCAGCAACCGCAGCGCCTCTTGTGATTTCCCGGTTTGCTGCGCGATCAGCCCCAGATAGTGCAAGGCGGTGGGCTGCTGCGGGTACTGCGCGAGCACCTGCTCGTACACGCGGTACGCATGCTCAAGATCACCCCGCTTGTGCCGCAGGAACGCCTGCTCGAGCTGCCTCTCGGCTTCGGCAGGCGTCAGGCCGGTTGGCGCATGGATCCCCATGACCCCATCGTACCGAATCGAGCGCTCTGCTGAGCCGGCTCGATTCAGAGCCGCCGCGTCACGGACATCTTCGACTTCAAGGCAAAGCTTCTTTTGAGTACACGACTTCGCCGCCGATGATGGTCATGGCGACGTGCGATTTCAGGATCTGGTCATCGGGAACGGTCATGAGATCGGTGGCGAACACGGTGAAGTCCGCCTGCTTGCCGGCCTCGATGCTGCCTCGATCCTTCTCCTGGAAGGCAGCATACGCGGGCCAGAGGCTCAGCATCTTCAGCGCCTCGGTGCGCGTTACCCGCAGCTCGCGATGCCAGTTCGCATCCGAGAAGCCTTCCGCGGACTTACGCACTGCGGCGGCATAGAACTCGACGATGGGGTTGCCCTCTTCCACGGGCGCATCGCTACCCGCGGCGACGATGCCGCCAGCGTCGATCACGGGGCGCCAGGCATAGCCAAATGCGAGTCGCTCAGGCCCGAGCCGGCTGGGCGCGAAGAACAGATCCGAGATGGCGCCGGAAGGCTGCATCGAAGCGATCACGCCAAGTTTGGCGAAGCGAGGAATGTCTACCGCCGTCAGGTGCTGCGCGTGCTCGATGCGCCAGCGCGGTTCAGCGACCTTGCGCTCGACCACCGGAACGGTCGCGAACGCCTTCTCGTAAAGATCGAGCATGATGCGATTGCCGCGATCGCCGATCGCATGCGTCTCGATCTGCACGCCCTGGCGCAGTGCCGCGGCGAGCACGGGCATGAGTGTCTCGGGCTCGATCACCAGCAATCCCGTGTTGCCAGGCGAGTCACTGTACGGCTCGAGAAGCGCAGCGCCTCGCGAGCCCAGCGCCCCGTCGATGTAGAGCTTGATGCCGCGCACCGTGAAGCGGTCGCTGCAATGATTCAGCAGAGGGCCGCTCTTCAGCAGGCGATCCGCGTCCTCTCCCGGGCCGCCGATCGCAGCGTAGAGTCGCAGCTTGATGCGCCCCTGTTGGTAGAGAGCACAGAGCCGGTCGATTTCTCCGAAGCTGTTGCCGGCGATCTGCAGCTGCGTCCATCCCATGCGCACGCTGCGCGCGGCGCCCACATCGAGTTCCTTGATCAGCTCGGCCTCGGGGGCAGGCGGAATCAGGTTCGAGACTTGCTCGATCGCGTTGTCGATCAGCATGCCGTTGGGCTCGCCTGCCGCGTCCTTCAGGATCTTGCCGCCGGGCGGGTCCACCGTATTGCGATCGATACCCGCCGCCTTCAGCGCAAGGCTGTTTACCACCGCGCCGTGACCGTCCACCCGCCACAGCAGGACGGGGCGATCGGGGACGGCCGCGTCGAGATCCGCCTTGGACGGAATAGTGGGCGGCGTCCAGCGAGATTCAATCCAGCCGCTTCCGGAAAGCCATTCGCCGGGTTTGCCTTTGGCCGCTTCCGTGCGCAACCGCTCCTTCAACTCCGCGACGCTTTTCACACCTTCGACATTGAAGCTCGTCTCGCGCTCCCCGATTCCCTCCAGGTGCGCATGGCCGTCCGTCAGGCCCGGGAATACCGTAAGGCCGGCAAGGTCGAGACGCTTGACGTCTTGCGGGGCGCGCTTTTCGGCTTCCGCCTTCGAGCCCACGAAGGTGATGCGGCCGTTCACTGCCAGCACCGCCTCGGCGCGAGGGTTCTTCTCGTCCGCGGTGTAGACATTGGCGTTGAGAAGCAGCAGTGAACCCGCGTGCGCCACGACAGCAGTGCAGATTGCCGCCGCGATCGCGCCGAACTTCGTCAGGGTACGAAAAGTGAACGTCATCTATTGATCCCTCCGCTGCTCGCGGATCCAGACTTCGACCGGGCCCATGAGCTTGCGCCGTAATTCGTCGCGAAAAAGGATCATTGAGCGCGCGGCGGCGACCTCCGGCTCAAATCGCGCGAAGTCATTCCTGGTTACGCGTGGAGTATACCCAGCGGCCCGCGAAACCCCGTAGTGCTCACAGTTTGGGGGTGATCCGCTCCACCGCCCGCTTCACACGCCCAACGACTTCGTCGATGTCTGCACGCGAGATGATCAGCGGCGGCGCGAATCCCAGTATGTCCCCGCCCGGCATTGCCCGCGCGATCACACCTTCTTCTATGCATGCCGCGGCAAGCTGGGCACCGACCTTGCGGGCCGCGTCGAAGCGCCGGCGGGCCTGCGGATCTTCGGCGAACTCGATGGCCGCCAGCATGCCATCGCCGCGGACCTCCGCCACGAATGGCCTGCCGCTGAATTCCTCCTTCAGCCGCTTGACCAGGTAGGGGCCATTCTCCGCCACGTGCTCGATGATCTTCTCCCGCTTGATGATGTCGAGATTTGCGACCCCGGCGGCCGCGCACAGCGGATGCGCTGAATAGGTGTAGCCGTGCGAGAACGGCCCGTACTTATCCGAGCCGCGCTCGAGCACCTTCCAGACGCGCTCGCCGATGATCGCGCCGGAGAGCGGCAGATAAGCGCTGGTAAGCCCCTTGGCGGCGGTGATGAGATCGGGTGCGATGTCGTACCGATGGCAGCCGAAGGGCGTGCCCATGCGGCCGAAGCCGCAGACCACTTCATCTGCGATCAGCAGGATGTCGTGCTGTTTCAGGACAGCCTGGATCTCCTGCCAGTAGCCCTCGGGCGGCGGAATGAGTCCTCCTGTGCCGAGCATGGGCTCGCCGATGAAGGCAGCGATGGTGTCCGCGCCCTCGCGCTGAATGAGCTCCGCGAGATCCTTCGCGCAGCGCGCGGAGAACTCGCGCTCCGTCATACCGGGCGGCGCGTTCCAGAAGGCGTGCGGTGTCGTGGTGTGCAGGATGGGGCCGATCGGCAGGTCGAACGCGCGATGGAAGACATCGAGCCCCGTGAGGCTCCCCGCCATTACTGTGCCTCCGTGGTAACCGCGCCAGCGCGAGATGATCTTTTTCTTTTTCTCCCGCCCGAGCACGTTGTTGTAATACCAGACGATCTTCACCAGCGTCTCGTTGCAATCGGAGCCGGACTGGCCGTAATAGATGCGCCGCATGCCCTCCGGTGCCATGGCGAGCACACGCTTGGAGAGCTGGATCGCCGGCTCGTTGGAGTGCCCCGCGTAGGCGTGGTAGTACGCGAGCTCGAGCGCCTGCTTGTGGATCGCGTCCGCGATCTCCTTGCGGCCGTAGCCGACGTTGACGCAATAGAGCCCGGCGAACGCATCGATGAGCTCGCGGCCCACGCTGTCGCGAATGCGGATTCCCGAGCCGGCCGTGACGATGCGCGGGCCGCCGGCTTCGCCGCTCGAGTACTGTTTCAGCACCGTGAACGGGTGGATCATCGAAGCGCGGTCGGCGCTCTGCAGTTCTTCGGTCGTGTCACTCATGTTCGCACTTTCGCCATGGGAGCCAGCCTGCTCCTTATAATCCGCCTGGCGCCAGTATGCCTGCGGCGGCGCGGATGATTTTGCGGAAAGGCTGTGGGCGGAGGGCCGGAACTCCTGCCACGCCGCGGAGAGACAGATAAACTCGATAGATTCGACTTGCGGATACTGGAGGCATTGCAGGCCGACGGCAGGCTCCCCACCGCGCGACTCGCCGATACGCTCGGGCTGAGTGCATTCGTACCAGGCCGCCATCGGAAAGGCGCTGCATGCGGAGCTCGGGATCGAGCGGTACTGGAGCTACGTGGTGACCAAGCCGGTCAAGCCGTTTGCGGGAGTGCCGCTGGGGCAGCTGCTGCCAAACCTGTGATGCCGGCGCCGCCTGATGATTGGAATTCGAACCCAGCCGGCGGATGAGATCAGCTGACTGCGGATGCCGTGAAACGCTCCTGGCCATCCACGAAGGTTCGCAGGACTGCCGCTTTCAGATACTGATCCGCTGAAACGGTCAGCAGATTGCGGTCGAGCACGACGACGTCGGCGAGATACCCCGGCGCGAGTCGACCCAACCGATCGCCTTGAAATCCGGCCAGCGCCGCGTTGTGCGTATAGGCGATGAGCGCCTCTTCGACGGAAACCCTTTGTTCGGGGTGCCAGCCGTCAGGGTTGGCGCCGTCTATGGTATGGCGTTGAACCGCAGCGTCGATCCCCGTCATGGGATCGATCGGCGCGACCGGCCAGTCCGAGCCGAAGCAGGTCGTGACTCCAGCATCGAGCAACGACCGAAAGGCGTACGTGCGCTTCAGCCGCTCCTCGCCGATTCGCTTCACTGCCCAGCGCCCATCGTCGGCGGCGTGGTAGGGCTGCACGGAAGCAAATACCTGCTGTTGCGCCATTCGTGTCCACGCGCCTTGACTGAGGTGCTGGGCATGCTCGATGCGGAAGCGACGGTCGCGTGGCCCATTGCGTCGTGCGGCATCGGCATAGATATCCAGCACGACGTCGTTGGCCTCATCCCCGATCGCATGGGTGGCGATCGCAAGGCCGGCAGCATCAGCCGCCGGAATCCATTCCCGCATGTCTTCCACGCGGGTGGCCCAAACCCCGCGCTGGTCGGGCGCGTCTACGTATGGCTCATGGAATCGCGCCGTACGCGCACCGAGTGATCCGTCGGACACGCACTTGAGCGCACCCCAGCGCACCCAGTCATCGCCTCCGCCTTCTGCCTTCACCAGCGCGGCCATGCGTTCCCAATCGGCCAGCGGAACCATCGAGTAGATGCGTATGCCGGTCGCGCCCTTGCTGCGCAACCGCCGAGCGACGTCCTGCACAGACCAGTTGACCTCGGTATCGTGGATCTGCGCGACTCCCTTGCTGAGTGCGTTCTGGATACCCCTGCCGAAAATCTGGTCAGTCAGCGCCTCGGTGAGCGGCGGAATGACATCGAGTACGCGCTGCTTCGCATTGTCCTTCACGACACCCGTCGGCTCGCCGTGCTCGTCACGCTCGATGATGCCGCCGGACACGTCCGGGGTGTCACGCGTAATGCCCGCCAGGCGCAATGCCGTAGAATTCAAAAACAACGAATGAAGATCGGTGCGCGGAATCGCTATGGGCACATCGCGCGACACGGCGTCGATCCATTCCTTTCGCGGTAGCTCACCGCCCCAACGCTGCTCATCCCATGGCCCGCCCTGCAGCCACTGACCGGAGGGAACGTCGCGCACGGCGGCACCGATGCGTTCGATGAACTCCGCTTTCGAATGAACATCCAGAAAAACCGGTTGCCCCAGCAGCGTCGATCCCCACAGGAAATGCGTATGGCAATCGATGAACGCGGGCATCACGAAGGCGCCGCCGCAATCGATCACCCGTGTTTGCCGGCCGGTCACCGCTTTTACGGCGCCAGCGCCCAGCGCCGCGATACGGTTCCCGGCGATAGCGACGGCGTCGGACTTCGCGCCGCGTTCGCCGGTCCACACCTGGGCATTGATCAGCGCGGTATCGGCAGTCCTGCGGGCTGCAAAGGCCGGTCCACACAGCGCGGCGGCAACGCCCGAGGCGACCATTGCGCGTCGCGTGATTTCATGTCCCATTTCTTACCGCCCTGCATCCGAGATAGCTCCTTCTACCTGCATCAAAACCGCCAGTCCAGCCGCAGGGAGTAGTTACGTGGCGGCCCGTAGTAGCCGATCGTGTACAGACCGTTGATGTATTTCTTGTCGGTGATGTTGGCAACGTTGGCGCGCAGCGTGACGTTAGGCCGGACATCCCAGGCGGCGAAGGCGTTGAGCGCGGTATAGCTGCCTTGGCGCACGAGAGCGGCGGTGTAGTCGTCCGGATTGGAGATCTTGCTTTGCCAGCGGCCGGCGACACCGAAGGACAGCGCCTTGTAGCTCGGGACGCGGGTGCTCAGCGTCAGGTTGGCGGTGCGGCGCGGCACCCAGGTATAAGTGCCGCCGTCTTCCTGTCCAGACATCTTCAGGCGGGTCAAGCCGAGAACGAGGTCGGTGTTCGGGCTCAACCTCCCGGCGACCTCGAGCTCGAGGCCTTTCGATTCGATGTCGATACCTTCGTAGTAGGCAAAGGCATCGCTGGGATCATCGAAATTGTAGCCGGCATAGGTGGCCAGCCCTTCCTGCTTGGCGCCGAACCAGGCGAGGGTCGTCAACAGACGCTTGTCCAGCCAGTCCGCCTTCAGGCCGACCTCATAGTTCACGCCCTTGCTGGGATCGAGATACGAGCGGGCGATGTCGATCTGCTCCTGCGGCTGGAAGATGTACGAATAGTTGGCGTAGCCGAGCACCTTGTCGGTGAAATCGAAGGTCACGCCGGCATAGGGGCTGAAGTTGTTCTCGGTCTGGTCGAACGGCAGGCCCGTGGAGTCGATGCCATTGCGGTTGTACTCGGCCCAGTTGAATCCGATGATGGTCTTGAGCCGCTCGGTCAGCGCCAGCCGGGTCACGCCGAATGCACGCTTCAGGCGCTGGTTCAACGTGGAGTAGACGATGCGGTCTTCCCACACCGGCTCGGGGATCGCATCCCCGGCAAACGGGAAGCCGGGCAACGCGCCAAAGGCGGGGCCGCCGTAGTCCGTCGGGTTGTACCAGTCCGTCCCATTGCTCCTGGACATGCTCACTCCCATCATCGCTTCCTGCTCGCGGCCGAACAGGTCGAAACGGCCCTTGAGCGAGAGGTCGCCAAGGTGGGAACGGTCGTCGTAGGGGCTCTTGTAGGCCCAGCCGTACAGGCCCTCGCCGGTATCCGGATCCAGCCCGGTGGGGGAATAGGCGAAGAACAACTGGGAATTGTTGTCGCTGCGGCGGTGGTTGTAGGACGCCTTCAGTTGCCACGCGTCGGTGAGCTGATGGGTGTATTCGACGAAACCGACCTGAGTGGTGGTGTTCCAGAACGTCCAGTCCTGCGTGGTCGAGGCGTCGCGGTCCCATTCGAGCTGGCTGCCGTCGCTGGCCGACGAAGGTCAGCGCTCCCCACATGTTGTTGTTGGTGTTGGCCTTCTGCCAGGAATAGCCGAACGCCAGCGTGCCGTGCTCGCCGACCTGTCCGTCGATCACGCCATACAGAATAGGTGCGGTCGGTCTCGAAGTCGCGCAGGTACGAGTCGCCGTCCTCACGCGCGGCGACCACGCGGCCGGCCCAGGTGCCGCCTTCGTTGAACGGCGTCGAGATAATCCGCCTCGACGCGGCGGTTGCTCTCCGAGCCGACAGCTGAGGCCGATCTGCCCCTGCTCGTCGTTGGTCGGACGCTTGCGCACGTAGTTGATGGTGCCCGAAGCATTGCCCACGCCGGTGAGCAGGCCGTTCGCACCGCGGATCACTTCCAGCTTGTCGAAGCCGAAGGTGTCCATCGCGTTGGTGACGATGCCCCAGCCATTGGGCAGGCCGATGCCGTCGATCTGCGTGTTGTGGATCTCGAAGCCGCGCGACGAGATACTGGGTGCGGTTGGTTTCCCCCTCCTCGACCTGGATGCCGGTGGCCAGGCGCAGCGCATCGTTGAGACTGTCGGCGCCGAACTGTTGCATCTGCTCCTGGGTCACCACGCTGATCGACTGCGGGGTGTCCTTGATGTCCAGGTCGAGGTTGGTCGCGCCGCTGCTGACGCGATGAGCGCGCTGGGCAACGACCAGCACCTCGCTCACTTCGTTCTTGCCATCGGAAGGGGAACTGGCGGCTTCATCCTGCTGCGCTTTCCGTTCCAGCTCGCTGGCGGTCTGTGCGAACGTCGGCGTCGCCAGGAGCGCGATGCAGATCGCGCCTGGGATCAGCTTGCGTGCGGAGAAATTCATGTGAGCCCTCTCTGCGGAAATTGTAGTTGCCCGGCGGCGATGTGCCCCAGGGCCGATCGATCGCATCATCGCTTGCATCGCAGTTCGGCGAGCGGCGCGTTGGCCGCTCCTCATTGATGGATTGCGCTCGACGATCAGCCTCGCGACTTCGTGCCACCTCATCCCCGACCGCACCGGCCGCGAATGCGATGTTCTGGGCGTGCAGCGACATATGACCCTTTTGTATTCCGTCCGTGGCGAGCGCCTTCATGGCGCCAAAGTTCTGCGCCAGGCCGACGGCCGCAATGATTCGTGCCAGTTGTGCGGCCGTCTCCACCTGCAGAATCGCGCAGGAGCGCGCGCACGGTCGGATGAATCTTCACCGCGCCGCCCACGAGGCCCACCGCCAGCGGCAACTCCAGCGTCCCGGCGAGATCCCCTGCTTCGGTCACTTCCCAGGTCGACAGACTGCGGTATCGGCCCGTTCGTGCCGCGAATGCGTGCGCACCCGCTTCTACCGCGCGCGTATCGTTTCCCGTGGCCAGCACGACAGCTGACACACCGTTCATGATTCCCTTGTTGTGTGTTGCCGCCCGGTACGGATCGTTGTCCGCAAAATGGTAGGCGGCGATCATCGCGTCGCGTACCGCGGAGCCGCCGATCGCATCGCATGTCCAGGTCGCTCGTGCCCTGGCGAGGCGGCGGTCCGCCAGATTGGACAGGATGCGCAGGAGCGCGCGTCCGCCGGTCCACCGGGCGAGATCGGGAGCGAGACGCTCCGCCATCGTGTTGACGGTGTTGGCCCCCATCGCATCGCGCGTATCGATGACGATGTGCGTGATGACCATGCTGCCGATCGGTGTGTCGATGATGCGAACGTCGAGATCGCGGAATCCGCCGCCCAATCTGATCAGCGTGGGATCACAGGCATTGCAGATGCGCTCGATCTCGGCTCTTCTGCTCGAGGATGACCAGACGGGCACGCATGGGATCCGGGATGTCGAGCAGTTGAATCTGCGCGATCATCTCCGTGCCCGACATCGAAGTCTCGAAACCGCCGGATTCGTAGCATTGGCGGGCCGAGTTACCGACCGCGGCGATGACCGACGATTCTTCGGTCGCCATCGGCACGAGCACGTCGCGTCCGTCGACTTTCATGTTCGTCGCGATCCCGACCGGGATGGCGATGGTGGTCACCATATTCTCGATCATGTGATCGGCGAGGTGACGAATCGATGTTCGACTGCCACCGCCAGCTGTTCGCGCTGCGCCTTGTCCAGCCCCGCGAAGGCTGAGATGCGCTCGATGCGCTGTTCGACGCTCAGCTTGTGAAAGCCCGAGAGCGGGACGTCGTGGATTAGGTGCTCAGGCTGTGGACACTTGTGTCCTTTCCTGCAGACAATCGCCCCACTGCATCAGCGCACGCCTATAAATAGCGACTTTGCCGGAGCTGATGTAGGTACAATTTGGGACAATGTGATGGGGACGTTGTGACCTCAGGGTCGTTACACCATGCCTTCACCCCCTCTGAAGATCGACTTCGTCATCAACTAGCATCCTGATGCAGTTTCGTGCCGGCACGTTGCGGCCCGGGCAGCGCCTGCCATCCATACGTGATGAGGCACAGCGCCTGGGCATTGGCAAGAACACGGTGGTCGAGGCCTACCTTCGGCTGGTCAGCCAAGGCATTCTTCAGGCAAAGCCCGGATCGGGCTACTACGTCGCGCGCACGCCAGCTCCCACTTCTCGCGAGAGCGACGTGCCGCTGGCTGCCGCCACCGACCGCGTCTCGTTGCTGGCAGAGCAGCTCGACCGGCGGTTGCCGATACGGCCCGGCGATGGGCGCCCGCCGCACCGAGTGGCTGGAGACCTCGGAGCTGCGGCGTTACCTGTCCTATCAGCGATTCCAGGAAGCCGATTCCTACAATTCCAGCTGGGGATACGCGCCCTTGCGCGACCGCTTGTGCGGCGCCCTCGCCGAGCGAGGCATCGCCTGTCGCGACACTCAATTGCTGATGACGCATGGCGCCAATCACGCCATGGACCTCGTGATCCGACGCTACGTCAGGCCCGGCGACAACGTGCTCGTCGACGACCCGGGCTACTATCCATTGCTCGCCAAGCTCACGCTGGCCGGCGCGAACGCCGTCGGCGTTGAGCGCCGGCACGACGGACCGGATGCGGCGGATCTCGAGAGCGAAGGCCAGAAAAAGCGGGGCGCGGTTTTTCTTCACGCAATCCCTCGCGCACAATCCGACCGGCGGCTCGATGACCATCGGTGTCGGCCTACGCTGTACTGCGCGCCGCGACGGCATGCGATCTTCTGATCGTCGAGGACGATCCGTTCGCCGACATCCTGCCCTACACCGCGCCACGTCTCGCCGCGCTCGATCAGCTCGAGCGCGTCCTCTATATCGGCACTTTTTCCAAGACGCTCGCCGCCAGCTTTCGCTGCGGCTATCTCGCGGCGGCGCCCCAGGCTGGCGAGCGAGCTGAACGAGCTAAAGGTCGTGACCACGGTTTCGACGTCTGCGCACGATGAGCGGCTGATCTTCCAGCTGATCGAGCACGGTCATTATCTGAAGCATCTTCGCCGTTTGCGCTTGCGCGCGAGCAAGGCGACGGCCGAGAGCGTGGAAGCGCTCGAGCGCCTCGGCTTCACGATCCGCCGACCGATCGGCGGCGGCTTCTACCTGTGGATCGATCTGCCGCGAACACATGAGCGGAGACGATCTGGTTCATGACGCCACTCGCGCCGGCATCTTCATCGCTCCGGCGGCCAACTTCTCGACCAGCCGGCAGGCGCGCTCCCGCGATGCGGGTCAACGTGGCCTACGGCAGAGACACTGACCTTCCTCGCCTGGCTGCGGGAGAAATTGGATTCCAAGTAGACGGACGGGATCGTCAGTCGGCAGGCCGCGGCTACGGCGGAGGAAGCCGCGACGCGCAAAGCCTGCCAAGGTCTCCTTCGCGCGATCGCTGGTGAAGGTGCGCTGGCCCAGCACCGCTTCGCGCGCAAACGCCTCCTCGATGGGCAGATCGTAGAGGGTGAGCGCGGCCTCCTTGATCGTCTGAACGGCAAGCGGACTCTTCGCGGCGATCTGCGTCGCCAGAGTCCATGGCGACCGGCTCGACCTTGTCGCTGGCCACCACCTGATTCAACACGCCACGCTCGAGCAGCTCCGCCGCGCTGAACCGGCGGCCCGTCAGCATGCATCTCCATGGCATGCGCATAGGCGATCTGGCGTACGAGGCGAACCAGCGTACCGCCGGCCGGCACGAAGCCATGATCGACCTCCGGGAACTGAAACACCGCATCCTCGGCAGCGATCCGCAGATCGCTCGCCAGCATGAGCTCGAAGCCCCCGCCGATGCACAAGCCCCGGACTGGCGGAGATGACAGGTTTGTAGAGCACACCCGTCTTGAGGTGCGCCGGATCCCAGGCGCTGATGTCGAATTGCCTGAGGACAGCGCGGGAATCGATTCGTTGAGATCCGCGCCGACGCAGAAGGCTCGATCGCCGGCGCCGGTGAGCACGACTGACGTGAACCCGATCGTCGCGCCCCGCCTCTGCGAAGGCGCGGCCCAGATCGTCGTACATGGCCAGCGTCAGCGCGTTGAGCTTCTCGGGCCGCGACAGGCGGATGGTCGCGACTGCGCCGTCGTACGGCGACATCGATTGCCATGTCATATGACTCCGCTGCTCGCGAGCGCTGCGATATGCAGCATCGTCGAGTCCCAGCAGACCTTGAAGGACGGCTGCGTTGTGCTCTCCGAGGCCGGGCGCCGGATCGTGCGCCGGTGCATCGGCACCCGACAGTTTGATCGGCAGGCCGAACATCGGAATCGGCTTTCCCGCAACGGGGACGTCCACGATCATGCCGCGCGCGCTGATATGCGGATCCGCGACGACTTCAGTCGATGGACTTGATGGCACTGAGCGGCACTGCATCGCCGGCCATCTGCCTCGAGTTGCGCCTTCGTATACTTGCTGAACCAGCGGTGCAGCAGCGGCTTGACGATCGTCCTCGTTCACTTGCGGATCGAAGCGCTTCTCCATCGTGTCGATCCGCGGATCGCGGGCGGCTCTCGGGCTCTCCGAACATCTCGCAGGTGATGGCCCAGAACTTGTCCGTGTAGCCGCCGAAGAAGACATAGCCGTCAGCGCAGGGAAACTGGCCGTAGGGCCGCACGAACGGATGATCGTTGCCGAGAGGCTCGGCGATCTCCTTCGCGACCGTGTAGCGGACGACCGCATTTTCGGTCAGCGACAGGACGGCATCCTGCTGCGAGATGTCGACGACCTGGCCGATGCCGGTGCGCTCGGCCTCGCGCAATGCCGCGAGGGTCCCGACCGCGGCGTAGAGCGATGCTGAGAGGTCGCCGATGATGGTGCCGACGCGCACCGGCGGCTGGCCCGGATAGCCGTTCATCGACCACAGCCCGCCGGCAGCCTGACCGCTGTTGTCATAGCCGGGCCGTTTGCGGTTCGGGCCGGTGCGACCGAAGCCGCTGATCGCGGTGTAGACGAGCCGGGGGTTCTCGGTTTTCAGGACGTCGTAGCCGACGCCGAGCTTGTCCATCACGCCGGGCCGAAAATTCTCGACCAGCACATCGGCCTTGCGCACGAGCTGGCGCAGCAAGTCCTTGCCGCCGCTCGCTGCGCAGATCGAGCGTCACGCCCTGCTTGTTGCGATTGAATTGAGCGAAGAACGCGCTGGTCTGCTCGCCGTCGACGGTCCACCATCGGCGGAAAGGTACGCGTGTAGTCCGGATCGTTCGGGTTCTCGATCTTGATGACGGTGGCGCCGAGATCGGCAAGCATCATCGAGCAGTACGGGCCGGCGACCACGCGCGTGACGTCGAGGACCGTCACGCCAGACAACGGGCCCGTTCGCGGCCGATGCGGCTCATTGCCGGCTGTCGTACCCTCTTCATCTGTGTCGGACATTCAATCCATCCCTCTTCAATCGGCGTTCGTCAGCAGATCGCCTTCGCGCAACAAGCAGCAAGGTCACCACCAGCGCCATCGCCACGACGCACCAGCTATACCACAGGCCTGCAAAGGGGTCCCCGGTGCGCGCAACGATGTACTGCTCGACGAACGGCAGAAACCCGCCGAAATAGCCGGTCCCGAAATGGTAAGGGATCGACATCGAGCTGTAGCGAATCCGTGGCGGGAAAGAGCTCGGTCAGGAGTGCCGCACCGGCCCATAGGTCGCGCCGCAAGGCGGTAGCAACAATGCGAGCAGGATGATCGCGATGCCCGCGAAGGCGTCACCGTGCCAGCGGATAGCCGCTTGCGTCAGCACCGATCGAGTCGGTCTCCCAGCCGTACCGCGATTCCCGACGTCAAGCCACTGCGGCGCTCATCGTGTAGCATCTCGCTTCGACAGATGCCGAGCAGCGCCACGGATCGCGGTCGGGAAAATGGATTGACCTGCCGTCGGGCCCGAGCACGACGACGGGAACAGCAGGAGCAGCGTCAAGCGTAGCCGCTCACGATCACGCGCTTGCGGCCGACTGCGGTCCGACAATCGCCCAAACAGCACGAACCAGACGACAGCCGATCGCTGCGCCGGCGCCGACGACCATCTGCGCGACGGTTTCGTCGACATGCATCGCATTGCGCAGGAAGCCGAGCGTCGTGAACATCGCGGTGAACCAGATCACCGTGAGACCCTGCGGCAATACCGAACAAGCGCGATGAACAGGCGCCGACGGTTCCCGGGATAGGTGAAGCTCTCGCGCAAGGGATTCTTCGCGGTCTGGCCGGCCGCCTTCATCGCCTGGAATACGGGACTTTCCGCCAGCCGAACGCGCATCCAGAGCGAGATCGCTAGCAGTATCAGCGAAAGCAGAAAGGGGATGCGCCAGCCCCACGCATCCCAGGTTTCGCCCGTCATGCTCCATTTGCACGCGAGCACGACCACGAGGCTCAGGAAGAACCCCGCGCCGACGCTCGCCTGGATGAAGCTCGTGTAGAACCCGCGCTTGCCTGCCGGTGAATGCTCGGCGACATAGATCGCCGCGCCGCCATACTCCCCGCCCAACGCAAGGCCCTGAACGATGCGCAGCAGGATGAATCAGTACTGGCGCGAGCCACCCTATGGTGGCATAGGACGGAACCAGGCCAACCCCCGCGGTGGCCACTCCCATCAGGACGATGGTCACTATGAATGTGTGCTTGCGACCGAAGCGGTCGCCCAGATAGCCGAACACCACGGCACCGAGCGGGCGGAAACCGAATCCCACTGCGAATCCCGCCCAGGCCAGCAGGGTTTGCAACTGACCGTCGCCGGCCGGAAAGAAAACGCTGCCGATGACTCCGGATGCAGCGAGCGTGCCGTAGATGAAAAAGTCGTACCACTCGAACAGCGTGCCGAGCGAAGAGGCCGTTATGACTTGCCGGATTTCCTTGGCGGTTCTTTTTCCAACGCCACCCGCCGGTACGATTGTGCCCATCGCCGTACCGTACCTTCTATAAGCGCGGCAAACAAACGGGCTTCCAGGCGCCGCGGCAAACGTAAGTGCGAACACGATACTGAAAAGACTGGAAATCCTGCAGTGCGCACGCAGATGGAATTGTACCCGTACCACCTCAGGCACATGGCCGCTGAGTTAGCTGACATCCGTACCTCTAATTTGTCTTCCGGGAGAGTCTCGCCACCCATCCGCCTCCCGGCGCGAGTTGAACCTTCAGTTTCTCGTTTCCTTCCACGCTTGCGAGGCGGTGTGCGTAGTCGATCCCCACTCTGTCGGCATTCGGCCCATCAGAATATATTTCCGCACCATAGATACCTGAGCCGAGGAAGCTCAGATCGACATCGATTTCCCGCGCGCTCCAGTCGGTGAGCGCTCCGACGTAGAAATCTCCATTGGCAGCCTCGCGTGCCACCACCACATAGTCTGCGAGCTTCGCATCGAGAACATGCGTCTGCTTCCAGAGGGTGGGGATGTCCGCCATTAACTGGGTGATTTGCGGCTCGCGCAGATAATCGGAGACATTGCCTGCCATCTTGGAATACGGGCTCTCATACACGACATACATCGCGACCTGGTGCATGCGAGTGCCCATGCTCATCGGAGCGCCATTCACGGCTCGAAAGTCCGCCTTCTGCGCGTTCTTCATGGCGCCGGGCTCGTAGTCGACCGGGCCTGCCACCATGCGAATGAAGGGCACCGTCAGCTCGTTCTCGGGAGTCGGCCCTTCGCTCCACTTGAAGAATTCGGAAGCTTGCAGCGCCTCGCGCGTGACGGCATTCGGATAGCGGCGCTCCAGCCCGGTCGGCTTGTAGGCGCCGTGAAAGTTCACGAACATGTGCCGCTTCGCGGTCTCCCGGGCCATGCGCTCGTAAAAATTGACCATCTTCTGGTCGTCGCGCTCCATGAAATCAATCATGACGCCGTTGACACCCATGCGCTGCAGGGCGTCCAGTATCTCGACCGCTCTCGTCTCCATCGGCGCCGACAGGGTCCACAGGACGACTCCGAGGTTCTTTTCCTTCGCGTATCGAATCAGCTCGGGTACGCGCATCGCGGGCGTGTGCTTCATCGGATCGGTCACCTCGGACCAGCCGGCATCAAAAAACACGTACCCGGTCTTGAAGCGTGCGTTGAAGTCCACGTAGTACTGGTAAGTCTCGAAGTTGTAGCCGGAGCGGAACGGCACGCCGTCCAGCCTGTTTTCCTGCACCCATTCGGATTGGCTCTTGCCGGGCTTGAGCCAGCTCCAGTCGCCTTTCGGCGTCTCGCCGCCCAGTCGGTAAACGATGTCGCTGTCGATCAGGTCGGCGTCGCGGTCTGCGATCAGGAACACTCGCCAGGGGAACGTTCGCGTTCCCCTCGTTTGCGCTATGAAGTCAGCCCGACGAGTGATCACTCGCTGGGGAAATTCTGTTCCGACGAGCTTTTCTTCCAGCGGATAGGCCGGAAAGAAGGCGTCCGCGCCCGCGGAGCCTCCAGTCAGCCACATGCCGGGATAGTCGAGCAGATCGGATTCGGTGATCAGCACCTTCGGCCCGCTCTCCGGAGCAATCAGCGCCGGCAAGACAGCGCGTTGCGCCTCGGTGAATTCGCGCAATGGCTTGACGGTGTATGCGCTCTCGTAGTTGAAGTGAAAGCAATCGGCGACCCGCTTCGGGTCATCCGGCTTGCAATCCGGCATCTGCAGGTACGCTATCGGATCTCCGGGAAATCGCAGTGCCGCATCTTCGGAGCGCAACTTGATCACGCCGGGCAGCGTCGTCCGCCACCGGTAAGCCACTCCATCATCGTATGCGCGAAGAATCAGGCTGTAATTGCCTTTGAACTTCACCTCCAGCTGATTGAAGTGATCGCGGATGCGCTGCCGCTTCGCGTACAGAGCCGGCGTGAAGGTGGTATCCGACGTGGTTACAGTACTGTTCTTGATCCTGGGTGCTGCCCCAAGCACAGGACCATTGGCGAGCGCGAGCGAGATCGCGGACGGCTGCAGGACAGGTTGGCCATTGTGCAGAATCGAAAGCTGTATCTTCTCGCCCAGCTCAAGGCGAACCGTATTGACACGGTTGGGAGAATCGACGGAGAGAACCTCGGCACCCGCCACGACTGGCGCGAGCGTCAAGAGCATCGTCAGAACATGCTTCACTAGCCCTCCCCCTTCCGCCTCGCGAGCTCTGTGCGAATCCGCGCATGCTGCTCCCGGTCCAGCTTGTAAGGCAACATCGCGAGACCTGCGACGATGCCGACCGTCGCGGCGATTGGTCCGTAGATCAAACCGAGATTGCGGATGGCATCTGCGGGAATCAGCTGCGCCGGGTTCGCCCCCAGGTTGGATGGAAAGGCGATCAGGTCGATGGCGAGCCCGACAAACAGAATACCCACGCCTTGCGCACACTTTCCTTGCCGCAGATATTGAAGAATTGCCGGTAGGCAAAATGAGCCCGAACGAAAGTGCCAGCGGCACGGCGGCGAACAGCATGTACGGGTGCCGCCTGCCCACTTCGCCGACGGCGTAGGACAGCTTTTGCTTGAAACCAAGCGCGCTGGCAGGTGTAGGCGTCTGCTTCACTTCGCTTAAAAGGTCCAGGAACCGAGAGATACCCGAAGTGTGCCGTTCCGGGGAAGGAATGGACAGTCCGCGTACGCGGCAAGACAAGCTTCGACACTCAAGCTCAGCCCGAGCGCATTTTCAGGATCGACTCAACGTCGAGCTCGCCTTCGTATTGTCGCAACTCCTCTTGCTTGCTCTGCACGGCGAGCATGGCCATGCGATCGGCGAGCTCGTTGCCTTCGGTACCAACGTGCGCGCTGACATGAGTGAGCCGCGCATCGACCTTGATGCGGTCGTAGAGCTCGTATGAAAGCTGGATGAGCTCGAGATTGCGGATGGGCCCACCGGCTTTGGTCCAGCCCTTTTTCTGCCAGCTGGATGCCCAAACGCTGATGCATTTGATGGCATAGGTCGAGTCGCTGAGCACTTCGACGCCTTCGCCGGCGAGAATGGCTTGCTCCGCCATCAGCAAGGCGTGATGTAACGCTTTCAATTCAGCAGTGTTGTTCGTGCCGTTGGGGTGGTAGAGGCCGTACCACAATTGCTCGAGGAGACCCCTGCGGTACACGGCGATTCCGGAGCCGGCGTTGCCCGGGTTGGGATCGCACGCGCCGTCGCAATAAATGCGCAGTGAGGCACACGAGTCGGCAGCGGGGTCTGGCTTTGCCAGCTGTGTCGCTTGCTTCACGGTGCTGCGACGGTTGCCGGTAGCGGGTGGCCTGCCGGACGAAAAGGCCTGTTCGGCTTCACCCCGGGTGGGAAACGACTTGAACCGGGCGCCGGGAAATTTATCGACCTGGGCGTGAGCGTCAGGCCAGTCGCTGAAGACGCCAGTGCGGCGGCCGCTCCAGACAACGTAGAATTTTTTTGCCATAGGTAGAACGAAGCAGAAAGGAGCACAGCCACTAGCTTCGCATAGTGGCTGCACCGCCGGGGGCCGGGCCCGGCCGTCAGTCGTGACCGGCTGCTGCTCCGCTTGAAACGGCTTCAGAATCGCGCGGATGAGTACCATCAGCAGCAATGTGGGATCCAGCGCCATCCAGAATGCCCAGGCGGGCATTACTCGCGGCATGGCCGCGCTCAACCTCGATGCAGCTGTAGTGGCCAACGGGGCTCAAGGCACGAGCGAGGAGTTGCTCAGCGCCCTGATCGACGCCTCGCAGCAAAAGCTATATATCCAGGCATCCGCGCAAGCGCTTTCGATCGCTGACGACGCGATGAGCGCCGCGTTGGGCCAACTCGTCGACACTTACTCCTGATTTGATTGCCCTGCGACCAGAGCAGGCCTGACAACGGCCGGTTACCTTTGGCCTTCGTGCACGACGCGCCCGCCGACCACCGTGCGCAACACCCGTAAGGAACGCAGGTCCTCGGGTGCCACCGCGTAGGGATCTTCGGAAAGCACGGTGAAATCGGCTCGCCGGCCGACCGTGATCGCTCCCAGTTGTTTCTCTTGAAACGCCGCGTATGCCGCGCCTTGCGTCATGCTTCGTAGCGCTGCGTCGACGCCCACTCGCTGAGCGGGTTGCCAACCATGGTGAGGTTTTCCGTCCGGCCCACGACGCGTCACCATTCCGTACAGCGTCATTATCGGATCACCGGCGTCCGAGGCAGGGTAGTCCGTGCCGCTTGCCACTACGACGCCGGCTTCTAGCAAGTCTCGCGTCCGGTACACCCAGGGGAGCCGGGCCTTTCCCACGCGCGCTTCGGCGAAGCGGCTGTACTCGCCGACGAAAACCGGCTGCATCGACGCGATCACACCGAGTCGCGCGAAGCGCGCCACGTCTTCATCTCGCAGCATCGAAACGTGCTCGTCGCGAAAGCGAAGCGACCGCGTCGCGCTGCCAGCGCGCTCGAAGGCATCGAGCAATCGGTGCGTCGCCTCGTCGCCTATCGCGTGGACGTTTACCTGAAAGCCGCGCGCCGCGGCCGCCACGATGATCGAATCAAGTTGCGCGTCGGTGACGAGCAATAACCCGCGTTCCTGCGGAGCATCAGCGTAAGGCGCCGACAGCTGCGCGCCACGCGAGCCAAGCGCACCATCGAGCACAACCTTCACACTGCGGATGGTGAGCATTCCCCCGCCAAGTCCGATCTCTGGGCCACGCTCGAGCGTGCGGGTGAAGTCCGGGTCTTGCGCAGATGCCATGACATACATGCGGACTGAAAGTGCGCCGCTCTCAGCGAGTTGCCGGTAGGCAGCGATTTCGCGCAGCGACGCTCCCGCGTCATGTACGCCGGTAAGGCCCCACTTCGCGTATTGAGCAAGCGCTGCCCGCAAGCGCCGCTTCACATCCATATCGCTCGCCGCCGGCACCACGCGCGTGACGAGATCCATCGCCGAGTCGATGAGGATGCCGCTGGGCTCGCCGCGCGCGTCCCGCACGATCTTCCCTCCGGTCGGCTCCGGGCTCTGTCGCGAGATTCCAGCGAGCTGCAAGGCGCGCGTGTTCAGCCACACCGCGTGCCCGTCCACACGGTCAAACATTACCGGATGGCCGGCGCTCACGCTGTCGAGCTCAGTCGCAGTCGGGTACTCAGGTGGCCGCCAGAACTCCTGGTCCCACCCCGATCCCCTGATCCACGCGCCGGGCGTGGCCGCTGCCGATGCCTTGCGCACACGTTGCAGTATCTCTTCCTTGGAAAGCCGCGCGAGGTCCAGGCTCTCCAGCAACTCACCCAGAAACAGGGGATGGGCGTGTGCGTCGGTGAAGCCGGGCAGCGCAACGCCTGGTAACACAGTCTGACGCGTCGAATTCACTGCGAGCGATTGCACGGTCGCGCGAGATCCGACAGCGACGATCTGCCCGTCTCGAACGGCAATCGCCTCCGCACGCGGCTGCTGCGTGTCGAGAGTGATGAAGCTGCCGACGAAGATTTCATCCGGGGGTGGCGCGTGCTGTGCGGCGAACGCCCGCACAATGAGGAGCGCGCTTAACAGCAAGGATGAGGACAGGGTTTTGCGCACAAGGTGTCCGGCAGTCGGACTATGATGTCACGCCGACGGCGACCGAAGTCAAGCCCCGGGCTATTGGTGGCGGCGGCCCTAGCAGCAGAAGAATCTTTTCGGGCGCGTGTTCGGATGAACTACGGGGATCTCGCGTGAGCTCAGGGGAAGTGTCGTTTTCTGAAGCGCTCAGGACCTGGACGCGCATCGCCTTGTTGAGCTTTGGCGGCCCGGCGGGCCAGATCGCGCTCATGCATCGTGTGCTGGTCGAGGAGAAGCGCTGGATTTCCGAGGAGCGTTTTCTCCATGCGCTGAACTACTGCATGTTGCTGCCGGGTCCCGAGGCACAGCAATTGGCCACGTATGTCGGCTGGCTGATGCATGGAACGCGAGGTGGACTTGCAGCCGGAACACTGTTCATCCTGCCCGGCTTTCTGGCCATCATGGTGTTCAGCGTGCTCTACGTCGCGCTCGGCCATCATCCTTTCGTTAGTGGAATCTTTCTTGGACTGAAGGCCGCCGTGGTTGCTTTGGTGATTCAGGCCGTCTTTCGGGTGGGACGGCGAGCGCTGCGAAACAGATTGTCACTCACCATTGCGCTGCTCGCCTTCCTGTCGCTTGCGTTGTTCACCATCCCCTTCCCGCTCATCATTCTCGCCGCGGCTATTTTTGGCTTTTTCTGGACGCGCGCCGGGCGCCGTGAGTTATTGTTTGCCTCAGCGCATGGTGCGAGCACGACCGAAGTGTCTTCCTCTGTCACTCACTCCATGCGCAGCCCCGTCGCGAATTCCTGGCAACGCACCGCCAAGTTGCTGGCGATAGGCTTGCCCTTGTGGCTGGGCCCGGTCGCTGCGCTTATGGCGTGGGTCGGGCCGGCGCATGTGCTAACGCAAGTGGGCGCGTTCTTCAGTCGAATGGCCGTCGTTACCTTTGGCGGCGCTTACGCAGTACTGACCTACGTAACGCAACAGGCTGTGGATCGCTATGAATGGGTCTCACCGGCACAGATGCTTGATGGTCTGGGCCTTGCGGAGTCGACACCTGGTCCGCTGATCATGGTCGTACAGTTCGTGGGCTTCCTCGCGGGCTATCAGGCGCACGGCGGTTCGCTCGCCCTCGCAGTGGCGGCCGCGTGCCTCACGGTATGGGTGACGTTCGTGCCCTGCTTTCTCTGGATCTTTCTCGGGGCGCCTTACGTCGAATCACTGCGCCAGAATCAGGCGCTGAGCGGAGCGTTGGCGGCAATCACCGCCGCAGTAGTCGGCGTCATTGCGAATCTGGCCTTTTGGTTTGCGTTACACGTTCTCTTTGCGACGGTCACACCGCGTAATCTCGGGCCGGTTGAGGTAAACGTGCCGGACCCGGCTTCCATCCAGGCTATGTCCCTTCTGCTCATCGGGCTGGCACTGTTCATGATGTTCAAGCTGCGATGGAACATCACCCGAACGCTGCCTATCTGCGCTGCGATCGGAATCGCCGTTTCGCTGCTGACTTAGGAGCGGCCTGAGGTCAAAGGCTGACCTACTCTGCGCTCGCCTTCTTGAAATCTGCGGGAATGTCGAAAGCAGCTGGAGGCACGGCGGCAGTCGACACCGCGGTGAGCTCCGAAGTCAAGGTGATCAGCGGCACCATGCCGGCCGGCAGCGCCGAAGCTGCGGGCGTGGTCTGGGCCTGTTGATCAGCCTTCTTGCGCTTGAATATCGAGCCGACGATCTGGCCTGCAACGCCACCCGCCGCGGACGAATCCGCACCGCTTGCCTGCGCCGCCTGCTCGCCCTGGCACTGCGGCCCACCGACCGCGAATGCGAAACTGGTCTTGACCGGATAGCCTTGCACGTCGCCCGTCTTCTTCGCGATCTCGGTCCAGACTCCCTGATACCGGCCAAACATGGTCTTCGCGCGCTCAGCGAGATCGCGCGATACCGCGGCGTCGTAGCCCATTTTCTGCGCGTAGGCGCGCTGGAACCTCAATGCGTCGACGCCGCCATCGAAGCGCGGGGCGATCCACTGATCGAGCGACAGGGTCACGTCGCAAACGGATCCTGTCTGTTTGTCACGGCACGACTGTGAAGCGAGGATGGTGAGCCGTTCCGCATCGAAGCCGGCAAACTGTGCCTTCTCGCCGGTGCGCTTCACATCCGCCTTGGGAGGTGACCACTCGCATTGGGATTCATCGAGGGGCGTTGGCTGCTTCGCCTGTTCGGCCTGCTGGCGAGCCGCTTCGAGCTTCGCGCGCATCTCGTCGAAGGTGGCCTCGGTATATTGCTTCTTCTTCAGATCGAGCTCGTACACCTTCCCCTCATCCAGCTTCACGATGTCGGCCGTGGGGCCCATGCCGCGCGCCACCATGCGCACGAGACGGGATTGCATTTTCAGGTCGCTCTCCGTGCGTGAGCGGTCGCCGGAAATGGCGGTCTTGGTGGTGCCGCTCATGTTGGCCATCCGCATGAGGCCTGCGCCCTCGACGGAAATGCGTTCCTCCAGCGTGATGTCGGCGAATGCCGATGCACACACCAAGATAGACCCGACGGCGAGAACCAGCGATCGACGGAGCATTGCGAACCTCCAGGCAGAGTGCGGCATACAGCAATAAATGTGCCGGCGTCTACAGTTGCCGGCGCGCGCATCATTGTAGTACGACAACGTTTCGGCACCCGCTGGCGCCAGGTCAGCGAGCCGTTCATCGACTTGAGATACGTGAGCACCGTCTCTGCACAGGCGTCTGCGACCGGCGAGGCGCCCGCCCCTGCAAAGCGCAAGAGGACTCGGCGGGGCATGCATTGAAGCTAGCTCCAGCGCGCCGGCTGGTTTTCGCGGTCGATGCATCGCCTCGAAGGATTCGCCTAGCGAAAAGCGGAGCTCATCCGACTTGGTCTCAATGCTTGGCTCGAGGCTTCACCCGGCTCTAGAACCAGCGGCAAACATCCTCCCCAGCACGAGCTCAAATTCGTGCACGAGCCCAGAGCCGCGGCCGTCTCGCTGCGCTCAACCACCCGGTCCGGGTAGATGACGCCCGTATAGACTCCCAGCAGCGCAATCTCATCGTCACGTTCAGCGAAGACCGGACCGCCGGACATTCCCGGCGCGCCTCCGGCATCCAAAAGAAAATCCAGACCCCTGCCGCCAATCGCCGTGGCTGCGACGAACCTCGTTAGCACCACCGGCGTGGGCTGCACGAGTCCGCACGCACCGTGCTCGTACGGAAATCCCACGACGTAAATCCTCTCGCCCGGCGTCAGTGTCGCGTCCGATGGCAACACCGGATCCGAAACGAGCTGCAAGTCCGACACTTTTACATCCCTCGGCAGGGGAATCTTCACGGCATCGTGCCACGAGGGTACATACAGCCCGATCGCATTCAGGTCGGGGTGTGGCAGATGCGCGCCATTCTGATACCAAAGAGGCTTCTTGGGTCGTGCAGCCTCGTCATACAGAGGCACGATGAAGGACTGATCCCGCGCGAACACCTCGAGAAATGCCCGCTTCGGAAGCGCATTCGTTACGCGCAGATCGTTGCGATCGTATCCGGTGACGACGTGCCAGCACGTGTAGAGGAATGGCACTCCGTCCTCGATTCGGACGAAGCCCGACGCGCTCGCGTGCTTCAGCGGCTTCCTGTCTTCGTCGAGACATCGAAGCTGCACGGATCGGGACGAGAGCTCCCGTTGCGAGCTCACGCAGGCACCGTCCCCATCTTCACGCGTTCGCTGCCGCCTTCTTGGCCGCTACTTCGGCAATCACCTCGTCTGCCACGTTCTTCGGCACCGGTTCGTAGTGCGAGAACTCCATGGTGTACGAAGCGCGGCCGCTGGTCATCGAACGGAGTTGGCCGATGTACCCGAACATTTCCGACAGGGGCACGGTACCCACGACGGCGATGTTGGCGCCGCGCTCGATCTGATCCTGAATGGTGCCGCGGCGGCGGTTCATGTCGCCGATTACGTCGCCCAGATAGTCGCCCGGCGTCACGGTTTCGACCTTCATCACCGGCTCGAGCAGGATCGGCCCCGCCTTGCGCACGGCTTCGCGGAAGCACGCCTTGGCCGCGATCTCGAAGGTGAGCGCGTTCGAGTCGACGTCGTGGTAGCTGCCATCGGTCAGCGTGGCGCGGAAATCTACGGTCGGGAAGTGCGCCAGAACGCCATCCTCCTTCTGCATCTTGAGCCCCTTCTCCACCGACGGCACGAACTCGCGCGGCACCGAGCCGCCCGAAGTGTCGTCGACGAACTCGAAGCCTTTGCTGCGTTCGAGCGGCTCAAACGTGATCCACACTTCGGCAAACTGACCGGAGCCGCCCGTCTGCTTCTTGTGAACGTATTGCTCGGCGATTTTGCGCGTGAACGTTTCGCGATAGGCGACCTGCGGCTCGCCCATGGTGCCCTCGACATTGAATTCCGTGCGCATGCGATCGAGCGTCACCTCGAGATGTAGCTCGCCCATGCCGCGCAGGATCGTCTGGCCCGTTTCGCGGTCCGTTTCCAGGTGTAGCGAAGGATCGGCACGAACCATCTTGCCGAGCGCGGCGCCAAACTTCTCCTGATCGGCCTTGACCTTCGGTTGCACGGATACGCTGATCACCGGGTCCGGGAAGCGCATGCGCTCCAGGATCACCGGGTCGGCGGAATCGCACAGCGTGTCGCCGGTTTCCGTTTCCTGCAGCGAGACCAGCGCGATGATGTCGCCGGCGCGCGCCTCTTCGATCGCATTCGCTTCCTTGGCGAACATCTCGACCATGCGGCCGATCTTTTCACGCTTGCCACGCGTCGTGTTCTGCACGGAGGCGCCCTTGGCGAGCACTCCCGAATACACCCGCACGAACGTCAGAGCGCCATACACATCGTTGATGACCTTGAAAGCGAGCCCGGCGAACGGCTCATCATCCGCACACTTGCGCTCGCCGACGACATGGCCGTCTTCGTCCAAAGTCTTGATCGCCGGGACGTCCGTTGGCGCCGGCATGTAGTCGACGACGGCATCCAGTACCTGCTGCACTCCCTTGTTCTTGTATGAGGAGCCACACAGCACGGGGTTGAATGCACCCGTCACGGTGCCTTTGCGCAGGCACATGCGCAGCACGTCCGCAGAAGGCGCGTGGCCTTCTTCGATGTACTTGTGCATGGCGTCGTCGTCCATCTCCAGGCACGTGTCGACGAGCTCGGTGCGGTACTTCTCGACATCGCCGAGAATCTTTCGATCCGTCGGCACATGGATGCCGAGCTTGTCGGCGATGTCCGGCGTGACATCGAGCGTCTGCCACTCGGCGTCCTTGTCGTCCGAATCCCATACCAGCGCCTTCATCTCGACGAGGTCGATCATGCCCTTGAAGTTGTCTTCCGAGCCGATGGGAATCTGAATCGGCAGCGGCCGCGCGCCGAGGCGCTTCTTGATCATGTCCACACAGCGCGTGAAGTTGGCGCCGCTGCGGTCCATCTTGTTGACGTAGCAGATGCGCGGCACACCGTAGTTGTCCGCGAGGCGCCAGTTGGTCTCGGACTGCGGCTCTACGCCGGCAACACCGTCGAAGACCACCACGGCGCCGTCCAGCACGCGCAGCGAGCGATTCACCTCGATCGTGAAATCGACGTGCCCTGGGGTGTCGATGAGGTTGATCTTTTTGTCGCGCCAGAAGCAGGACACCGCCGCGCTTTGGATGGTGATACCTCGCTTCTGCTCCTGCTCGAGGTAGTCCGTGGTTGTCGAGGTCTTCAGATCCTTGGTGTCATGGATGTCGATGATCGTGTGCTTGCGCCCCGTGTAATAGAGGATGCGCTCCGTAGTCGTGGTTTTGCCCGCATCGACGTGGGCAATGATGCCGATGTTGCGGATGTCGGAAAGAGCGGTCGTACGTGCCATGGGCAGTTTCTCTTGCAGGTTTTCGGATCAATCGGTCAGCCAGGCAGGCCGCAAATCCGAGGACTCGGGACGCTAAAAGGCCCGGCATCCTATAGAAATGGCCTCAGAAGCTCAAATGGGGGTCCTGGCCCCGGAATATAGAATATTCTTGCTGCCTCGCCTCGAGCTCCCAGACCTGGCCATTGCCGAAACATAGAGAAGGCCGCTCGCCAAGCCGAGCGGCCCCGAAAACCCACGGATACCGAATGCTTCACTACGACCGCATCAACTCGCAGCTGCGAATGATATGGGACGAATTACGCTGTCGTTCCTATGGCACGGCCATTTCCCGGGCGATAAAACCCGGTGATGTGGTCATCGATTTCGGCAGCGGCCTGGGGATCTGGGCAATGTCCGCGGCACGAAGTGGCGCCTCCCGGGTCTACGCGATCGAAGCGAACGATGATGTTGCAGACGTTGCGCGAGCGTTGATCGCCGAGAACGGCTTCAGCGACAGGATCACCTTGATCAACGCGGATGCAGGAACGGTCGATCTTCCCGAGAAAGCCGATCTCATCATTTCCGAACTGCTCAACTGCGCCGGATTCAATGAATACGACGGCCAGCCCCTGATGAAGGTGCGCGACCGTTACCTCAAGCCCGGCGGGCGCATGATCCCGCAGCGCATTCGGCATCTGATCCGGCCGTGCGATCTGCAGATCCAGTTCAAGTCCGACGACGGCCTGTGGGCCGACGACATGTATGGCTTTACCTGGAAAGCCGTGAAGAATTTCGCCTCCGCGAGCTCAACCAGCACCGTCATGCGGGACTACGCGTGGGCCGCTCCCGCACATATCTGGTGGGATCTGGATCTCGTGCATGACGATTTGTCCGGTAATCTGTATCGGTACGGAATTCCCGTGCGGTGGGAGATTCAGGCGCCAAGCCGGATACATGGTGTCGTGGCGTACTTCGAAGCGGACGTCGATGACACCATCATGCTGTCGACGTCGCCGGATGCTCCCCCAACACATTGGGGACACACTTTCCTCTCGTTCCCCCGCGCGCTGCAGGCGCTTCAGGGCGACTTGCTCGACGTGAGAATAGCCTTCTCCACAGGCCGTGGCTTGGCCACATACCCCATGTCAGTCACCTGGACGCGTGCAGGAACGGTCATCGACCGCTTCGATACCTATCCCGGCTCGATCGTCGAGGCCGCGTAGGCAGGCAGGTCAGCCGAGCACGAGCGCTCGCTTCCATGTCGGTCGACGGAATCTGCGAATATGCGCGCACAACGGAGGACCCCGATATGTCCGAGGCAATGTGCGGCGTTCTGGTCTGGATCGCACTCGTCTTCATCGCGGAGCCGCTGCCTGCCCAGCAGTCTGCGGCGTCCGCGGCGCTGCCTGACTGCTCGTGGACCACGAAGACGCAATGGGCGCAGAGCGAGGCACAGCTCGTGAAGCCTGCGGGCAGCAGCTCGGGTCCAATCATGGCTGACCTGATCGTCCGCTACGACGCGCGCAAAGCGTGGGACCACCAGGACGACGTGAAGGCGTGCAACGCTGACGAGGCGTGTATCAAAACTGCGAATGCCAGGCGAGACGCTAGAGCAGAACCCAAACAGCGGGAGCTCGCCGAGTGCGACAGCCTCGGCAGTAAATAGCCTCGCGGCTTAGCATGGTCGGCGGCAATTCGGGTGCAGGTGAGACTTCGACCGGCCGACGCGCGATACGGATGCTCACGTTTCGACCCCAAGGGCGACCCTGGTGGCTCGCAGCGATTGCCGCGATCCTGTTCGCAACCCTGGCCGCCCTGTTGCTCAAACCGATGCTCGAGCAGGCTGTGCGCGCGCGAATCGAGGCTGCGGCAGTGAGCCGCGGCATGGTCGCCCGAATCGGGGAGGTGCATGTCGGCGTCTGGCCGTTCGTGCGACTGGAGCAATTCGATCTCGACGCCGGTCTCGGCCTGCAGCTGCATGCCGACGCGATCGCGGCCACGTGGCCCGGCCGGTTGCGACTCGCGATTCGCGCCGCCACTATCGCAGCTCCAGGACTGATCACCGTCAGCTCACCGGCCAGTGCCTGGGACATCGAGGGCATGCGTGGCGGGGACTTGGTCCTTACGCTGGTGGAGCCTCAGTCGGGCTTGTCGATCCGCAAATCCGCGGCTCCGGGAAGCGCCTGGAGCGTCGAGACGCGCGGGCTCGACGTCACCCGTCTGCTCGATGTGCGGCGCGACACCCACCCGCTGGTCGATGTCGGCGTAGCGGACGGCCGTGTGGATCTTCAGATCAGCACCGATGTACTTCGTTTCCACGTGGACATGAGCGCGCGAGGAGCGCGCGTGCAGGCCTTAGCCGATAGCGCCATCGATGACGCGGAGCTCGGAGACGCGACGAATGTCGTCCTGAGGTTCGATGGCACCTGGCGGCGCGCCGAGGGCGCGGTCGAGATCCCCGAGCTCCACGCGACGGTGGCTGGTGCGGACTGGTCGGGCTCGCTCGCGCTGCGCGATCTGGAAACCGATCCGGCTGTTGATCTCGCGCTCGGCGTGCGCCAGCTGGACTTCGCGCAACTCCTGAGCACATTGGGCCTCGCCGTGCCCGAAAGCCTGGGACTCCCGCCCGACCGCGATCCGGGACTGGGCCTGGCCACGATCGAGGTGCAGGTGCGCGGACGCCTCTCGGATGCGGCCTCGCTTTCGGTCACTCAGAAGATTGGCTTCACGCCGCCGAGTCAGATGCCGCCGCGGATTGTTCGGCTGCGGCGCAGATTTCGTCTTTGGTGCTGATGAAGGAGCGGGGCCGCACCGCCCCATCAATGTCTCTCCCGCGTCTGCCGACTTCATCGCCCTGGCTGACGTCCCACCGTTGTTCGTGCGCACGCTACTGCTCGCCGAAGACACCAGCTTCTACGGGCACCGCGGCATAGACCTGCGTGAACTTCCGGGCGCTCTGCTCACCAACTGGTCGCGCGGCGGCAGCGCGCGTGGAGCATCGACCATTACCCAGCAGCTGGCCAAGAACCTGTTCCTGTCGCGCGACAAGCAGATCGGACGCAAGCTGCAGGAGCTGGCGATCACGTTCCTGCTCGAGTCGGCGCTCGGCAAAGATCGCATCCTCGAGATCTACCTGAACATCATCGAATGGGGGCCAGGCCTGCGTGGCCTGCGGCCCGCCGCCCGCAGATATTTCGGTCGCGAACCCCAGGATCTCACGCCGGCGGAAATGGCTTTCCTTGTTTCGATTATTCCTGGTCCGATCAAGTATCAGCATTCGTTCGCGCGCGGCACGCCGGGGCCTGGCCTGCGCTCGCTGATCGACGACCTGCTGGCGAAACTTCGCTCGGTGGATGCCATCAGCGAAGAGGAATACGGGCAAGCGCTCGGTGAGACCATCATCGTCTCCCGATAACTGGAGAGGCGGCGATGGCGCTTACGCCAGCTTCTCGCATCGCTCCACGATGCGCCGATGCAGTGCCGCGAAGTGCTTCGCGCTCGTCGCTTGCACCTCCGGACGCTGGCCGTACCAACCGAGGTGTGCCAGCTCCCTCACCAGAATGAACAAATCTACGAGCTGCTCATCACTCTCATCAAGGTTTCGCTCGTTGCGATAAGCACAGAGCAGCATGGCCCTGAGTTCAATGAAGTTCGGCAGAGCGACGTAAGACTCGAGCGTAGTTGCAATGTCGTAGTGATACCAGCCGTATGCGGCATCATCGAAATCGATGATGGCGAGCGATGAACCCTCCGCGATGATGTTGTCACTGTGCAGATCTGAATGCACCATTCCATAGATATCCGCTGATTTGTCCAGATCACCCAATCGGTGTAGCAGTCGACTTCGCGCAGAGAGTACCAACGCTCGATCGGCGGCAGACAGTACCGGATGATCCCAGAACGGCCCCCAATGCGGATACGGCCCCAATAAGCCTTCTCGATCAAGATGCGGACGTTGAAAGCCGCGTGGTGCGCGCCATTGGCTCGAGATCGTATGCAGACGCGCCAGCATCCGTCCAAGAACCTGCATCATCGACTGCTGGGTAGCCGCGGTAGGTTGATCCTTCATCCACCATGACATCGGCTGTCCAGGGATCCACTCGGCCAGGCCGGCATATCTCGATTCGAACCCGGCCTCAGCGCCGGTCAAGACAAAAAACTCGCCGGTGCTGGTGCTACGTCCCTTTGGCACCGCAATACCGGCGTCCGCCAGCGCCGTCGTCCAGACCCGCTCCGATTCCAGTTCCGGCAGATTGCGATATCCGGGACGATGCAGTCTCAGTGCGTAGATACCGCCGTCGCAGGCGTCCGTTACCTGGAAGGTGATGTTCTCTTCGAGCGTATGCAAACGAAGAGACGATGGCGTGACGCCAAAGGCATGGAGGGCTCTTCTTGCAGCGCGTTCGTACCGAACCGAGACGTCCTCATCCATCAAGCCTATCCATCACTCGATCAAAGGCGCCAATGAACGCTCTCGCCTCCCGCTCGCCGAGTACGAGCGGTGGTCGGATCTTGACCTGACTGGAGTGGGGACCATTGGTGCCCGTCAGAAATCCTTCACCCACCAGCGCATCCACGATACGGCTGGCAAGTTCTCCATTTGGAGCTTGGCTTGCCTTCCCCGCGACGATTTCGATGTTGATGAAAAGTCCGTGACCGCGTACCTCCCCCAACGTGGGCCAACGCCCAAGGCGGGCGTTGAGGTCGGCCATCAATAGCTGACCGACGCGTTGTACGTTTTCCTGAACGCAGAGACGCTGGATCTCCTCGAGCACGGCCAGGCCTGCTGCGGCTTGCAGAGGACTCGATGAACAGGTGTTGAAGTAGTGCGATTTCTGCCGAAATGCTCGCGTCAATTCGCCACTCGCTGCCGTGGCGGCCAACGGCAACCCATTGCCCATCGGCTTGCCTGTCACGACGATATCGGGAGCAATGCCCGCAACCTGATAGCCCCACCAGGAACCGGTGCGGCAGTAGCCGGCCTGCACTTCATCGAAAATGATCAAGCCTCCTGCCTGTCGCACGTGGGACGTGAGCTCGGACAGGAAACCGGCCGGAACTGCGGGAGTTCCCTCGTTCGCGAAGATGGGACACACCAGCATTGCGGCGATGCCTGCCTCCGATCGCGCGAGAGCCCGCACAGCCGTGAGGGCTCGCTCCAGAAAAAATTCACCCGCCGACGAGGCGCCGGTAGCCGAGGAGGAAAACCTGAAGGGGTCCGGAACGGGGAAAGAGCGCACTTCCTCGCTGGCGGGATTGTCCGGATCGACGTCCGTCAGTTGTGACACCAGGGTACTGTTGCCGTGATAGGCATGTGCACAACAGAGGATTCCTCGGCGCCCGGTTGCCGCGCGAGCCATCTGGATCGCCACCTCCACCGCCTCCGTGCCGCTGCAGCTGAATACGACATTCTCGATCCCGTCAGGATGCAGTTCGAGATACCGCTCAGCGAAATCGAGGATCCCGCGATGCAAATAACGGCTATGCACATTGAGGGTGCTCTGCGCCCGTGCCATTGCCTCGACAACGTGCGCGTTCGCATGACCCACACAGGGGACGTTGTTGTACAAATCGACGTAACGACGACCGTCTGCATCGAACAGGAAGGCGCCCTCGCCTCTTACGATTTCCAGAGGGCGCGTGTAGAACAATGGCGCACCCGGACCGAGGAGCCGGTCGCGGCGCTTTCTTAGTGAACTATCGGTTTGGGTCTCAGACATCTGATGCTGTACCGATGTGTCCGGAATGGACCTGTGATGTCCCAGGACTAAGGTGACATTCTGGCTCACTTCTCGCCCCGGGAGTAGAGAGCTCATGACCAAGACCGAACTGACCGAGTACTAGCCTGGCGACTGAGGGTACTACGCGAGGCTGGCGCTGAGCCCCGGAACGTGGCTGCAACCTGTCGTCATTTCGGCCTTTCCCGCAGAACGTTCTACAAATGGAAAGCCCGATTTGAAGCTCATGGAGAGGCAGGACTGTGTGATCGACCGCGCATCCCACATCGCTCGCCACGCGCCACTGGGAGCGAAGTCGTCTCGAAGATCCTTCACCTGCGCAAAGACGACCTGCTACGGTTTCACCAATTGAGGATTGCACGCTCTCGATGCATCGCATTCTGATTCGACATGGACTACGCCTGTTGCCGCGACTTGAGACCTTACATCGAAAAACTGGCTGGGGCGCCAGGCTTCGAACCTGGGGATGGCTGGATCAAAACATCGATTCCCTATCGTAGCTATCAATAACTGGAAAGGCGCCGCTTCAAAAAGCCGCAGGCGGAAGTTTCCCCTTCTCTCCGGCGCGTACATGGCTCAACCCCGTATCGGCCAAACGTCATTCCTCGGAGCGCATACCGAACGCATTGCGTAGGAATCCGCCGATTTAGTGCTACAGAGCCTCGCGCCCATCATCAAAGGTGCGGTACCGCACAGAGAGATTCCGAAATGGCCTGTCACGCCACTTTTCTTCGCAGATTCTGGCGGACGCGCCTCTGATCGAGGTATCCGGTTTGCTGATTAGGGAGCATTCGCCAACCTTTTCGACAAAGGGCTCAAAAGAGCTATGCCCCCTACGGTTTCGAGTCTCGCGCTTTTGGTTCCCCGCCCCCGCCTCACACTCTCTCCGATGGCCAGCGTTATTGAAAGAATGTGCACCGGCGATGAGGGTGCGCTCAATTCACTCATAGAGCGCACGATCCCTGGTCTTATGCGCCTTGCGCGCAGCATCACTCGGAATCCGTCCGATGCCGACGACGTCGTCGCTTCGGTGTATAAGCGTGCCTGGGCCAACGCTGCCCAATACGACGCCGAGCGTGGCTCCGTATACGCATGGCTACACGCCATGTGTCGCAGCGTCGCGCTCGACGCGCTTCGACATCGCAAGAGCCACGATCCGCAACGCATCACGTTCGCAGAGGACGCTTACTGGGGACATGCGCCTGGCCCTCACGCGTGCGCAGAAAGCGAGCAATTCCGTCGCGTCCTTCACTTGGCCATCGGAGGGATGCCTTCGCTGTCACAGCAGCTTATTGCCATGGCGTTCTTTCGCGATCTGAGCCACGCCGAAATTGCAGCCATATCCGGAATCCCGCTCGGTACGGTCAAATCGCAACTTCGCCGTGCGTTATTGCGGCTTAGGAGGTCGTTGGAGTCTGCGGGTACGATTCCGTTAGGTGATCGTTACCCTTCCGCATAGTCACGGCTTCCTCGGTGTTAACCGGCGCCCTAATTGGACGCCGATCGGCGTTGCAAGACCTTGTTTCCATTGCGCACGGCGGGCGAATGCGTGGTCAATATCCGATGCCGGTTTACAGCTTGCCGGCTTCCGAAAAAATTGACGCTCGCGTGAGCTTGGTCAAAGGGGCATAGCATTCGAAATAACCATGCGCGCCCGAGCCGCGGGCATGGACGATGCGCTCCGGAATGCGCTCGTGGTCGAAGTGCGTGATTTTCTCGCGGAGAATGAAGTCTTCCATGAGCGTCGAACCGCGCAGGCTGCCTTCAGCAAGTTTTGGTTGTCCGCGACGGGTACGCCCTGGTTGGTCGTGAGTGGCTGACCGCCCGAGTCGACCCGCACGCGATCGAGCGGGCCGCTGGCCGGATTGAAACTCATCTGCGGCATGCCTTTACCGGCTTTCGGCGAAGCGATGGTTTCCGTGAGCGTGCTGCCGGCCACGATCGGATCGGGGGGCTCGACCGCCTGACCCGTCGCCGGTTGAAGCGCGGCCTTGCCAAACTCCGAGGGCTTAGCGGCATTGAAGGGAAACGCTGCGGCAACGGCTTCGGTGCCCGCAGTTCTGGCGGTGGGCAAATCCTGGATGGCAGCCGCTCTGCCTTTTGCGTCGGGCCGCTCACAGTGGAACGCGCAGAACTCGCAGCGGTTGCACCCACCGCACTCCTCGCAAGTCGAGTCCTAGTCGCCCCGCCGGGCAGGTGAACCGACTGATGAGCCCGGGTCTTAAAGGCCGGTCACGGCCTCGATCTTGTTGCCATCGAGATCGAAGACAAACGCGCCGTAATAGGTGGACGAGTACTGCGGTCGCAGGCCCGGTGGCCCGCCATCACGTCCACCTAGACGCAAAGCCTCACGATAGAAGGCGTCGACCATCGCTCTATCTTTCGCCTCGAACGCGATGTGCACGCCGTTGCCTGGGCTTGCAGCCTTACCGTCCGTCGGTGTTTCCAGGCTGAACGCCAATCCCTCGGCACCGTAATCGACCGACTCTTCGTCAGCTTGGCGGACCTGCAATCCGAGAAGCTGCATTAGGGGGTCGTAGAATGCCTTCGCTCGGGCCACATCGTTCACGCCGACCGAGACATGACTCAACCCGCTCAACGTTCGCATCCTGTTCCGGCCTTGCCTGCCGCAAGCTCATCGCCCGCCATTGCGTAAGGCGGCGGGCTGTAGCGGTTCGAGGTATGGCGGTGTCTCATCGCCCGCTACCGATCGCCGCGATCACCTTGGCCGATTTTGGCCCTCCGCTTGGCCTTGCGACGCCGATCGGCCGACAGCGATCGACCCTGATCGTCACTTTCCTTGACCCGTCCGCGAGTGTCTCGCCGCACATACCGCTTATCGCCGCGCGGGGCAATCAATTCGCGTTTGGCAGCCTTGCGACGGGACTTCTTGGCGGGAGACCGTTCTGCTCGTTTCGCCTTTGCGCTTCGCAGCCATCACTCCACTCCTTCGCTATGACGATGTCTCGCTGATGAGCAAAGCGCGTGCCTAACCGGTGCTACTCATTTTCGGTCGATTGATGACTTCAATCAGAGGTGGCGAGGGTTTGCAGCAACGCCGGAATTTCGGGTAAGAGTTCGCGGGCCAAAAATCCCAAAGGCCCCATCCGCTCTGAGAGTATTCGACCAGCCTGCCCGTGCAAATAGACACTCCACAACGCAGCTTGAAGCGGCGTGGCGCCCCGAGCCATGAGTCCGGCCAGGATCCCTGCCATGACATCGCCCGATCCCGCTGTCGCCAATCCCACCACACCCCCTTCGTGCAGATAGGCCGCACCGGAGGGCTGCGCAATGTAGGTGTCCGCGCCCTTTAAGACGACGATGCAATCCAGCTGGGTCGCGACTTCAGTTGCAACGCGCAATGGGTCGGCGCACACCGCCTCTTTAGCGAGGCCAGTGAGTTTGGCCATCTCGCCCGCGTGGGGGGTGATGACCAGCTTGCCACGATGTCGGACCACAATTTGGGGTGAGCCCCAAAGCCCCGTGAGCGCCATGGCATCGATCACGAAAGAAGGACCCAACGTGCGCTCCAGCACGCCGCGCGCCAGCCCCTGTGCGGCCGACTCGTCCATCAGACCGGGTCCTATCAACACAGTGTCCACCCGTTCGGTCAAGGTACTGACTTCTCCGCTCGCCGCCCTCGCCGGATCCTTGTCCTGCGTTTCGGAAAACTCGTGGACCCCGGCCTCGGGAAACGCGACGGCAATCGGAATCGAGAGCGATTGCGGAACGGCGAGCAATACCTTGCCGGCTCCTGCGCGCAGAGCCGCCGTGCCACTCAGTAACACGGCCCCCGGTGAGCACGCCGAGGCGCCTACGACTAGCACCTTGCCGCGTGAATCCTTGTCCGTGTCGCCTTGCGGCCATGGCAATGGCATCTGATGCAGAAGAGCGGCCGTGACTCGCTCAGGTTCGCTCACTTGGCAGCGACCTTCGCATCGGGTGCGGTCGTCACCGGGGCGCCTTCGCGCCGCAGAGGCGCCACTGCATTGTAGCGCTGCAAGACGAGAGAGCCGCCTTTGGGCGGCCTGTTCTCGCGATACGCGTATTCGGTCACGCCGCAATTTGCGACATCGCCGTCCCGATCGATCGCAAGTATCTGGGCTTCATCAAGCTCCTCGAGGAGGTATCGCAAACATAACACCACGACTTCGTGAGTCACGATGAGCACCCGTCGTGCAGGGTAATGCAGGCTCAAGGTATCGAGCGCGCTACGCAAGCGCAGAATCACGTCGCACCAGCTCTCTCCACCCGGCGGACGATGATAGAACTTGCCGAGGAGCGTGCGGGCCTGGGCCTGCTCGGGAAACAATTCAGTGATGCCGGCATGGGTGAGCCGATCGAGAATGCCGAACTCGCGTTCGCGCAAGCGCTCGTCGATGACCGTGGCGGGCGCAGGCGTTGCCAATCCGCCACCCTCGCAGATCAGCTCCGCGGTATGACGGGCACGCAGGTACGGAGAGGACAAGACAATTTCGGGGCGCTCCAAGTCTGGCCGCTCGGAAAACCACTTGCCGAGCGCGCAGGACTGCTGGATGCCGCGCTCACTCAACGGTACATCCACATCGCGATCGGCGATGTCGATGCGGGAAAGACCCGAGGCCTGGGCGGCATTGCGCGCGACATTGCCGGCACTCTCGCCGTGACGCACGAGCCACAATTGACTGGGCCAGCGCGGGCGGGGATGCCCTCGCCAACCTAAAATCGATGTCAAGGCACCCACCGGCTTATTCCGCGCCGGTCTGACTATGCGGCGCATCCACCGGTTTGGATTCGGGCGACCCTCGTTGGCGCAGATAGATCGACAGGATCGCCATCGCCGCCAGCGACAGAAACTCGCTCTGCCAGTTCTGAAAGGACTCGAACCAAAACTGAGAGGTCGCGAGAAATCCCATCACGGAAACCACCTTACCGCCGTGCGCGAGCTGATCCTGGTTGTATTGTTCCGTGCCACCGATGGCATGCAGCGCGAACGAGAAGAGAAATAATGCGAGGAAAGCGAGCGTGAGGGAGTATTCGTAGAGGGTCAAAATCCATCCGCCGCGACGCACCGGCCAAGGGGCTTCGCGCTTCGCCTTCGAGCGCCGGGGATCGCGGTCGACTGCCTGATCGCCCTCCAATTTCTTGGATTCGGAAGATCCTTTCTGGAACAGGAATGCGGTCAGCAGCACGTAAAACGCCATTTGCAGGAACTCACTTTCCCAATTCTCGGCGGTGGCCTCGATGAAGTGTCCGCTCGTGAGATAGGCGGGGAATGTCAGCTCAGGCTCGCCGTGCTCCTGCTGTTCGGCGTTGTACTCGTGAAGGCCGGTCAGAGTCTGACCGACCATGAAAATCACAAAGAGTGTGAGGACCGCGATCGAAAGGCCATTGCTGCGAAAAAAAGTGCGCAGGGACCCTACGGTACCGCGCGCACCCGCTTTCGCAACCGTCGCCATACTGGCGCCTCCTTACGCGTCGCGGTTGAGGAGCTTCGAAAGAACGCCGCCCCGTGGCTTCGCACCTGACCCGCTCATCAGCTCCTGCTTGCGGGCCGCAAGCTGCTGGCCGATTTCCTCAAGATCCATCTTCGAGGCACGCGCCTTGGCAAACATTCCACCCGGCTGCTCCTCTTCTTTCACGTGATGCTTGATCATCTCGGATAGCACGGTCACGCGCGCGTCGTAGTAGTCCTCTTTAGGACCGGAGGCCTCGATGTCGGCAATGAGTCTCTTGGCCCCCTCATGCTCCACTTCGGCTTCATGGTGGAGATCTTCCTCTTGGGTCGCCTCAAGGAAGGCCGGATAAAAGATCTCCTCCTCGATAGCGGTATGGACCTGCAGGGCTTCGCAGATCTTGCCGGCCAGATCCTTCTTGCGCTCGTCTGACCGTGCCTTCTCGAACTCTTTGAACCAGCCTTCGACCTGCCGATGGTCGGCCTTGAGCAGAGCGATGGCATCGCGGCTGGCACCGTTTTTCCGGGCGTGAGCAGTCGACCCGGTTTTAGCAGCCTTTTTGCGAGCTTTTGCCATGAAGATTCTCCCTGGGGTTAGGCTTATCGGACGTCGATCTCTAGCAAAGTACGGACCCAGGACTTACCCACCCGATTCCGGGGCGTTACTCGCCGCGTCGTGGTGTGCGTCCGCTGCAAAGCAAACGGATGCTCTTGTTAGATTAGAGCTGCAGGTCGTGCTCTGCTGCAAGCCAGTCATCCAGTTCGTGTCAGGGGGCAAAACCGCGCGCTTCGGCGAGTCGATAAGCTGCCTCGGCTTTACGTCTTTGCCGATCGTTTTCCTCTGTATCTTGGTGCCCGCTTGATCTTGCGAGAGCACCTTCGACTGCTGCATCCAATGCTTCGACCGACGCTTCCCATTCGATGCGAGTAGGGCTTACGGTTGTGGACATCGCTGTCATCATAGTAGTACTAGCCAAGGTCACTTCAGGGCAAACAGGAGGAGCGAACGGCCGGTTACTCCGTAAACGCTTCCCGCGACAAATTCGGGAGCGGCATCGTCATCCGGCACATTGGTATCCAGCAGACGCTGCCAGGATGCAGAACCGGGCTGCATGGGTAGCGTAAAGTCCACTAGATCGTGGTGGGCGTTAAGCACCAGCAGCATCGTCGCCTCAGTTCCCCGCTGGCGCACGCCGGTGGGCCTTGCGCGCCCGTCGATGAGCATGCCGAAGCACCGCATGCGCTCATCGGCCCAGTCCTCATCGCGCATCTCCGCGCCCGACGCGTTGATCCACGACAGATCCTTCACGTCCAGCTCCTCGTCAAAGGCCCCCGTGAGGAAGCGATTGCGGCGCAGGATTGCGTATTCGTGCCGCAGCGCCGTCAACCTCTGCACGAATCGGATCATTGACTGGCCGCGCTCGCTCCAGCTTCCAGTTGAGCCAGCTGATCTTCGTTGTCCTGACAGTAGGCGTTGTTGTTACCTCGCTGCGTCCGGCCGAACTCATCGCCGGCCAGCATCATGGGCGTCCCCTGAGACAGCAACAGCGTCGCGAGGAAGTTGCGGATTTGCCGCTCACGCAAATCCTTGACGGCAGGATCGTCGCTTGGACCCTCAGCGCCACAGTTCCAGGAACGGTTGTCGCTGGTGCCGTCCTTGTTTTCCTCGCCGTTCGCCTCGTTGTGCTTGTCGTTGTAGCTGACGAGGTCGTTGAGCGTGAAACCGTCGTGCGCGGTGACGAAGTTCACGCACGCATAGGGCCGGCGGCCCAGGTGATTGAACACGTCGCCGGAGGCACACAGGCGCGGAGCCATGGCCGCCGCACCGGCCTCGCCTCTCCAGAAATCCCGGCTCACGTCGCGGTATCGGTCGTTCCATTCCGCCCAACCCGGCGGAAAGGCGCCCACTTGATATCCACCGGGACCGCAATCCCACGGCTCGGCGATCAGCTTCACGGTTCGCAGCACCGGGTCCTGATTGCAGGCCTTCAGAAAGCCGCTCTGGTTGTCGAAGCCATCCGGCTCGCGGGCGAGGATGGTGCCAAGATCGAATCGGAAGCCGTCGACATGCAATTCGTTGACCCAGTAGCGCAAGCTGTCCATCACCATCTGGATGACCGGCGGATGAGACAGGTTGAGCGTATTACCGGTGCCGGTATCATTGATGTAATACCGCTTATTGTCCGGAAGCAGCCGATAGTACGTCGCGTTGTCGATCCCCTTGAATGAAAGCGTGGGGCCTCGCTCGTTGCCTTCGGCAGTGTGGTTGTAGACCACGTCTAGGACGACCTCGAGGCCAGCATCGTGGAAACGAGCCACCATTTCCTTGAATTCGCGCAGGGTCTGCTCCGGCTCCGACGCGTAGCGCGGATTAGGCGCGAAGAAGCCGATGCTGTTGTAACCCCAATAGTTGGTGAGACCGCGCTCGAGGAGATGACTATCGTTGACGAAGGTATGGATGGGCAGCAGCTCCACCGTCGTAATGCCAAGCGCCTTTATGTAGTCGATCACCTCCTTGGTGCCCAGCCCCTTGAAGGTGCCGCGCTGCTTTTCCGAAACGGCCGGATGCAGCTTGGTAAAACCCCGTACGTGTGTCTCGTAAATGATGGTGCGGTCCCAGGGCACGGTCCGCGAGCGCGGTGCGCCCTTCCAGTCGAAGTTCGGGATCCACCACGACGCATTTCGGCATGAACGGCGCGCTGTCACGCTCATCGAAGGTGAGGTCGTCGCCCTCTGCACCCAAGGTGTAGCCGAAACACTCGGGAGCCCATTTCAGCTCACCGACGTGTCCGCGGGCGTAGGGATCCAATAGCAATTTGTTCGGATTGAAACGATGGCCCGCACTGGGCTCGTACGGGCCATAGACTCGAAAGCCGTACACCGAACTCGGATTGACATCGGGAATGTACCCGTGCCAGAAGCCATCGGTGTATTCGGGAAGTGCCAGTCGCTCAAGTTCACGCTCACCCGCCGAGTCAAAAAGGCATACTTCTACCTTCGTGGCGTTGGCTGAAAACAACGTGAAGTTGGTGCCTTTCCCATCCCAGATCGCGCCCAGCGCTGTCGCGTTTCCCTCTCGTACGCGACTCGCTTTTTGAATAGCCATCGATTACCCCGCAAGCCTTTAACGCAATAAAAGAGACCGGGTCTAGCCGGCCTCTGGCAGCGCGAGTTCATGGCTCAATGCGCGTCTGCGCTTGCAGCGTCGCATGGTTTAATGCAACAACCAACGGCTTCGGTCCGATGAGAATGTGAGAGCTGGCCTACTTGGCACGTTCAAAGAGTATTGGACAGCAGCGCTTCAAGCGCTCCCGGGTCGATCGGTTTCACCAGACGATGAGACATTCCGGCCCGATGAGAACGCTCTCGATCCGCCTCCTGTCCCCACCCGGTCGTGGCGATCAAAACGAGCGAATCAGCCAGCGATCATCGTTGGCTCGCCCGGTTCGGCGCGCGGTCTCAAGCTCGGCGTAGGCGTCCGCCGCTTCGCCGGGGGGAAATAGCACTTCGGCAGACTGGCCCAACCGTTCTTCTTCCGGCCAACCGAGCACCCGAAGCACCCCTTCGTTCCACGAGGCCGCTCGGCCCTCCTCATCGTGGCTTTTCACATCAGAAAATGCCCGGAACTGTAACTGAGCTGTACGATCCACAATGCTGCCGGGGCAACCAGAACCGACCGCGATGTAGGTTCTGAATATCGCTTCAAGTAATACGAGCTCCAGACCGAAAGGCAGCCTCCTGCGGAGCGCCACCAAGTATGCAGGTGGCGCATTCACATCGGTGCGCGGCTCACTCTTCGCGATCTAGACGAAGGACTGCCTGCCTCTGCATGCGTTGATCTCAATCCGCGCACCCGCGTCCGGAATGGAAGTTGCTGTCCCTCCTAAACTTCCATTTAGCTATTCGCGGAGCTTCATCATGGCCCAATCCACACCCTCAGGTCGCCCGCTCGCGATCGTCACCGGCGCTTCGAGTGGCATCGGCCTGGAACTCGCTTGTCTTTGCGCCGACAACGGTTTTGATCTCATCGTCGCCGCGGACCGGCCGCTTGATGCTGCAATTGAGGACATCAAGGCCGCCGGCGCGCAGGTCGAGGCGATCGAAACCGACCTGGCAATGCGCGAAGGGGTGGATGAGCTTCTCGCGCGGGTGGGTGGCCGCCCCGTCGCGGCACTCCTGGCCAACGCCGGCCACGGTCTGGGCAAGGGTTTTTTGGATCAGGACTTCAACGACGTGCAGCACGTGATCAATACCAACATCACGGGCACGATCTACCTCATTCAGCGAGTCGCCCAGACCATGCGCAGCCGTGGCGAGGGACGCATTCTCATCACAGGCTCCATCGCGGGGTTCATGCCCGGCACCTTCCACGCCGTCTACAACGGGACGAAGGCGTTCATCGACTCTTTCTCTTGGGCGCTCCGCAATGAGCTTAAAGAGACGGGGATCACCGTCACCTGCCTCATGCCGGGCGTAACGGATACCGAGTTTTTTGAAAGAGCGGACCTGATGGATACCAAGGTCGGCAGCTCCGAGAACAAGATGGATCCGGCGAAAGTCGCCGAGATCGGGTTCAAGGCCATGATGGACGGCGAAGGTGATGTCGTGGCTGGCTTCAAAAACAAGTTGCAGGCGGCGATGGCATCCGTCACCCCTTCAGCCGCCCTCGCCGACCAGCATCGCAAGATGGCAGAGCCGGGATCTGCCAAGCAATAGTAGGAGGATCCATGACGCAACGCAGGACCCGGACACAGAGCGGCGACGCTCCGCTCGCCCAAGCCAAACATCCCGATGCGACCGCGGTACCGGACGCCGATTCGGATGCGCAAGCAAGCGACACGATTGTCGGCCGCACAATAACCATCAACCGACCGCGCGCCGAGCTGTATGCCTTCTGGCGCAATTTCAAAAATCTGCCGCGGTTCATGGAGAACATCGAGCGCGTCGACGTGGTGGGGCCAAACCGAACGCATTGGGTGGTCAAGGCACCCGCGGGAAATATGGTGGAATGGGACTCGATCATCACGGATGAGCGGGCGGACGAGCTCATCGCCTGGTCGACGACGGATGACTCCAGCATCCGACACTCGGGCAGCGTCCAGTTTCGGGACGCGCACGGTGGTCGAGGCACCGAGGTCATTGCGACGATCGTGTACGACCCGCCAGGCGGGGCCATAGGTAAGGCGATCGCTAAGCTGTTTCAGCGGGAGCCGAAGACTCAGGCGCGCCAGGATCTGCGCCGTTTCAAACAGCTCATGGAGACAGGAGAGATCTCTACCTCACAACCGCCGGAGGCCGCGCCGCGCGCGTAGCCTCGCTCGAACGACGAAGGAGTAGCATATGCGCGCATTGACATGGCAGGGCAAACACGACGTGCGGGTGGAGACGGTTTCCGATCCGCAGATCGTCAACCCTCGGGATGCGATCATCAGGATCACCTCAACGGCGATCTGTGGTTCTGATCTGCACTTGTACGATCACACCATCCCCCGGATGAAGTCGGGCGATGTACTTGGCCACGAGTTCATGGGAGAAGTCGTCGAGCTCGGGCGAAGCAACGAGCGTCTCAAGGTTGGCGACAAAGTGGTAGTGCCTTTCGTCATCGCGTGCGGGGGCTGCTTCTTCTGTCAGAAACAACAGTTCGCCGCGTGCGACAACTCCAATCCGGCTGAGAAGGCGGACACGTCCGAGATGGCGTACGGGTATGCAATGACCGGCGCCTTTGGATATTCCCATCTGACGGGGGGTTACGCCGGCGGACAGGCTGAGTATGTGCGTGTGCCCTTCTCTGATGTGGGGCCCATCGTCGTTCCGCCGGATGTCGATGACGACAAGGTGCTATTCCTCTCCGACATTCTGCCCACCGGGTGGATGGCAGCGGAGAACTGCGAGATCGAGCCGGGAGACACCGTCGCCGTCTGGGGGTGCGGACCCGTCGGACTCTTCGCCATTCAAAGCGCTCTGCTCTTGGGTGCGGAGCGAGTGATTGCGATCGACCACTACCCGCACCGCCTGGCGCTCGCGAAATCGCTCGGTGCCGAGGTAGTCAACTATGAGGAAGTCCATGTACGGGAGGCGCTCGTGGAAATGACAGGCGGCATCGGCCCCGATGCCTGCATCGATGCCGTCGGCATGGAGAGTCACGGCTTCAGCGCCGACAATGTACTTGACGGCATCAAAATGGCGGTGAAGATCGGGACGGACCGCCCGCATGCGCTGCGCCAGGTCATCCTCGCGTGCCGTAAAGGAGGGCGCGTCTCCATCCCTGGTGTGTATGGGGGCTTTGCCGACAAGTTTCCGATCGGTGCGCTCATGGAAAAGGGCCTCTCGATCAAGACCGGGCAAACCCATGTGCAGAAATACACCGAAAAGCTCCTGCAGATGATCCTCGAGGACAAGATCGACACGACGTTCCTGATCAGTCACCACTTGCCGCTTGAGAAGGCTGCGGAAGGTTACAAGATGTTCAAGGAGCAGCAGAACGAGGTCACGAAAGTCGTGTTGAAACCCGGAGCCACTTCCACTCACTGAGGCTCGAGACGGGACGTGACGCCGGCTTTTCAGTGTCGCTCCGACCTCTATTGGAGGACACACGCGGACCCTGCTATCCGCAGTCGAACGGCCTTCTACGCGGCAGCGGCCAGAATCACGGATGCCCTCTCCTATGCTCGCCCTTCTCGATTCATGAGCCTCCTGAGCGCTCGGCTTGAGGCCGTGAACATGGCCCGCGCGGAAGCGATCCGTTCAGGCGGGCTTTATGGAACGGATTCCGTCATTCGCAACACGATCGACTTTGTATCGTTCGAGCAAGCCCTTGTGGAACAGGCGCTGCGGGACTTGCGCGCGCGGTCGAAGGAAGACTATCGCCGTGAAGTGGAGCTCGCAGATGCCGCGCTGAGTTCAATGGCCGGTGGAAGCGGCTGTGTGAGTCTCGGCTCACTTCGATTGCTTCGAACGGCCATCCTGACAGCTCGCGATCGCTGCGGGCGGCTGCCCTCATTTGAAAGTCAGCTGGACCGCGAAGCGATCGGGGTGGCATTGGCATTCGTGCAGGAAGACCCATGCCCCGAGTGAATGAGCCATTCAAGATTCGCAAAAGCCGTCGAGCCCTGATCATTCTCGACATGATCAGTGATTTCGAGTTTCCTGACGGTCTTGCCGTACTGAGGGCAGCGCGTCGCATTGCGCCACGCATTGCAGCACTCAAGGCAAGAGCTTCGGCCGCGCGGGTTCCCGTCATTTATGTCAACGACAATCTCGGCCAGTGGCGTTCCGATATGAAAGCCATCGTAGCGAGATGCCAAGATAGGGCAGCACGCGGTTGCGCCGTCGTTCGACAGATCGCTCCGGGCAATGAGGATTTCGTCCTTCTCAAGCCCAAGCATTCTGGATTTTATGCCACACCATTGGCCACCATCCTTGAGGAATGTGAAGCGAGGGAGCTGATCCTGACAGGCCTTTCAGCGCATCAATGCGTCCTGTTTACAGCGAACGATGCTTACCTTCGTGAGTTGAAGCTCGTCATTCCGCGCGATGCCGTGGCCGCTGCGCGATCCGATGAGACGCGATTGGCACTCCGGTACTTTAAATCCGTACTAGGCGCGCAAATGCCGCTAGGGTCACGGGTGCGGTTCGGATAGACGCCCCTCAGCTGCGAGGGAGCGCCTGCGCCAGGCGCTTGTGTTCCTTCAAGGTCGGTAACGTCTTCTTTGCGAAGGCAGCCAGTTCCGCGTCGGATGATTTCGTGGCAGCTTCGAAGAGCGCGAGGGTCTTATCGTGACCTGCCATCATCTGTATGGAATAGGCTTTATCGAAATCGGCGCCCTTGGCACTGAGTTTGTCGACGATCATCTGGTGCTGTGAATCCAACGCCGATGGCGCCTCGATGCCCTTGTTCTTGGCGATACCCGAGAGTTCCGCATTCGCCGTGCCATGATCTTTCACCATGCGCTCACCGAAGGCTCGCACTGAGGGATCACGACCCTTGGTCATGGCGATCTTGCCTAATGCGACTTCAGTCAGTCCGCCCTGCGCTGCCATCTTCACGAACGTTGCCGGGTCTGCGGTAATGCCTGTGACCTCCTGCTGATGCGGGCTGGCTGCCGCGCTCGGATCTGAATTTGGGGTCACTTGAGAATCGGCGGCGGGCTGTTCAGTCGCATCTCGCTGGTGAGGGGAAGAAGCCGCTGAGGGATCGGTGCTCTGATCGCCCGGCTCCTGAGCCGAGGCCGTGGCGACAACAAAGGGTGCAATCACTGTGAAGAGGACAAATTGGGCTGCGGTCTTCATGGGCGGACTCCGGAAATGACTGCTAGAGCGCCGGCGAACTTGCCCGCGGCAAGAACGTCGCCTGGCTGTAACGGGTCGTCACTTACATGGTTCCGGCGTGGCGATCACAAAGCCGTTCTTGTCTGTCCCCGTGCTGCCACTTCCGTACGTTACCGTACGCCGATCGGCAGAGCAGAGCAGCAAACGGGCATTGCATGCGCGCCGCCGAGCACAGCACGGGCGTTCGGGCATCGCACTTGCTGTGACGACCCCGACGTTAAGGGAGGTCGCTGCATGCCCGTGTATTGGACGCCTATTGCTGCCGCCCTATCCGTCTTCGTATCGACAGGACTGCCGGCGCAGCAGCCGGATCCGCTCACCGATTCTAAAATCACGGGGCATGTCTATGAGCCTCAGGCTGTTCCGCCCGCGGACGAGCGTATCGCTCAACTCCAGCTCCCTTCCGGTTTCCAAATTGATCGATTCGCGGAAGGTTTGTACAACCCTCGGATGATTGCGGTGGCCGACGACGGCACGGTGTACGTCACGCAACGCACACCGGGGCAACTGGTCATGCTAAGAGATCGCGATCGCGATGGCGTCGCCGATACCCAGAAAGTGATCCTGAACCTGAAGAATCTGCATGGAATTGCTCTTCGTGGGACACAAATGTATCTGGTCGACGTCAACAGAGCTTACGTGGCCGATATTCTCGCCGACGGCGCGATCGGCCCGCTTGCAGTGGTCACGAGCAATCTGCCGGACGCCGGCCAACATCCCAATCGCACGTTAGCCTTTGCGCCCGATGGCACCTTGTATCTGAGCATCGGTTCCACTTGCAATGCGTGTATCGAGCCCAATCCCGAAAACGCCACTCTGGTTCAAGTCGATGTGACGACCGGCAAGCGCGTTATTTATGCAAGCGGTTTGCGGAACACCATCGGCTTTGGCTGGCATCCCGGCAGTGGGCGCCTATACGGGATGGATCAGGGTATCGACTGGCTGGGCAACGAGCATCAGAAGGAGGAGCTCAACGAGATCGTAGAGAAAGCGCGTTACGGGTGGCCGTACATCTACGAGAATGGGTTGCTCAATCCGCAGGACGAGTCGCTCAAGGTTACGCAACCTGCCTGGGCGGCACTGTCGCGAACTCCGTCCGGGCTTTATACCGCTCACGCTGCGGCCATGCAGCTGGCGTTCTACACGGGCACACAGTTTCCTTCCGAGTATCGAGAGGATGCGTTCGTAGCGATGCATGGCTCCTGGAACCGTAAGCCGTCGAGCGGTTATGAGGTGGTTCGGATTCGATTCAGCGCGGGCGGAGCCTTTGAGAGATTCGAGCCCTTCATCACGGGATTCCTGGTACCGCAGCCGAACACAACTCCACCACTGCCGGGCGCTCAGCCTTTGCCACGCGATGGGTTCATTGGGCGCCCGACAGGTGTCGCCCAAGCTCGGGATGGTGCACTGCTGGTGGGGGATGACAGTAATAACATGATTTACCGGGTGAGCTACGGAAGCTCTCCCGCAGCTAATTTCCCGCAGCTGCTCGCCACTCAAATTCTTAAAGCGACATCCGCGCAGCGCATTCAGGTCCGCTCCAGTGCATTCGAAGCCGGCGGAATGATCCCAGTCGTGTACAGCGACTACGGCAAGGGAACGTCGCCGCCGCTGTCCTGGTCGCCAGCGCCCGCTGGAACGAAGTCATGGGTGCTGATGATGGAGGACCCGGACGCAACAAGTCCCCTGCCCTTCGTGCATTGGATTGCGACCATTCCTGCGAAGGCGACGGAAATTCCGCCCAGCATTCCGCCGATCGAGCGCGCACCGGAGATTCCGGGAGCCAGTCAGGGCAGCAACTCAAGCAGCGCGATTGGATACTTCGGGCCCAGGCCGCCGCCGGGGCAGCCTGCGCACGCTTATCATTTTCAGATATTTGCTTTGGATACGACCCTCACCCTCCCCTCAGGCTATAACCGTCATGCGTTGCTCAAAGCGATGCGCGGCCATGTGCTGGCAGAAGGCGCGTTGGTTGGCCAGTTTGCCAAAGCGCCTCCGTGAGGGGCCAGCGAATCAAACCCATGCTCCGCACTGACAGGACGATGACAAGGAGACACAACATGGCGAATGAAACGACGCAGACTCGACGTAGCGCAGCTCGGGGCGCCCGTCATGACGGGGCGGCATCGCCCGCACTATCCAATGCAATCGAAAAGAATGCCATGAAGGAACATGCACCTTCGGCCGAGGAGCGTTATAAACGCATCGCTGAGGCAGCCTATAGGCGCGCTGAGGGTCGGGGGTTTACGCCGGGCGGGGAAATTGAAGATTGGCTCGCTGCAGAGACCGAAATCGATGCGGAGGTGGCCTCAGCGCGAACTGAAGTAATCAACGACCGCGATTAATCGCGGCCTCAAACTACGACGGTATCGCGAGCTATCAAAGGCTATGGTGGGCGTTTGGGTGGAGGTCTTTGGCCTGGCATGGGTCCCGATGGCCCGAAAGGAATGGGTTGTTTTTCGGGCTTCGGTACTGGTTTGTTCGGGGGCGTTTCCATTTGCGAGATTCCCTTAAGGTCCGCTCTATGAACGCAACTCCGCCTACACCGCACTGATGATCAACACCGGCCAATAGGTCTCGAGTTCAAAGCTATGCCAGTTGACGGTCTCGTCAATAAATTTCGCGAACAACTGATCGTCCGCATACATCGTACCGTCCGCGGTCAGCAACGCGCGGAATGGTCCGAATACTGAAGTGGCTATTCCTGCGGCATCCTCAAAATGTACTGCACAGGGATCAGTGCAGTCGTATCGAGAGTAGTGATCTTTGCCCACCTGCCATTGGTGATTGCGATACATTGCAGCGACTTCTCCGCCCGGCCAGTGGCGGATGAAGTTGCCCGCCACTCGAAACGCGCGCGAGGGTCCAAGCGACACATCGTACGTCTGACTGATGCCACCAAACCGCAGGCGGATCATGGAATCGTTTTGCTAGCCGAGCGCCTAATACGTAGCGAAGCTGGCACCGTTCCGCCGCTCGCTGCGAGTTTGGTCATCACCTGCTTGTGAAGCCAGATATTCATCTTGCAGAGTCGGAGGTGTCGCCGGTGTAGCCCAGTTCCTGCGCGAGTTCCTTGCGATTCGCGAGGCTCGGGTTTAGATCGACCAGTTTCATCAGGTCGACGATCGACGTGCGCCAATTAAGCTTTTGCGCGCTCGCCTTGCTTCTTGCCTCGAGCACCGCTTCGATATCCACCGGCTTCGGAGCCACCGGCGCCGGCGCACATTGAGGCGCCGAGGTGGTGGGAGACGGCGAAGGCGCGGGCTTCGCGGGAACAGCCTCCGGGTTGGCGTCGTGTTTCCAGATCGCGCTTTTGATGCGCTCGAAAATACCCATAACAAACGTCTTCTTGTAGCCGTGACAAGAAACGCTGATTGCGGGCGCTGGTTCCGTTGCCATTACGCGGCAACGCTTAGGTTGAGGGCACACGTTCGAACCGGAAACGGAACCGAATAACCGTCGCAGACGTTGCGGTTACCACTCAAACAGAGGCGAACCTCATGAATGACAGGATCCTGATCACATGTATCTTTGCATTGGCCCTGTCGGCCTGTGCGAAAAAAGACGAACAGCCGGTTGCGGACACCAATGCCACGACGACGCCGGCAGAAGCGCCGATGCCGGACACGGCGGGGGCCGCTGCACAAAACGACGAATCGTTCATACAGACCGCCGCTGAAGGTGGCATGGCAGAAGTCGAGGCGGGTCAGCTCGCTCAGACCAAGGGAAAGAGTGGCGACGTCAAGAGCTTCGGGGAGATGATGGTAAAGGACCATTCCAAGGCCAATGAGAAGCTGAAGGCCATAGCGGCCAACAACGGCGTCACCCTGCCGGCACAGCTGAACGCGGATCACGAGGCGATGAAGGCGACGCTTTCCGGCTTATCCGGGAAGGATTTCGACAAGGAATACATCCGCGGACAGATCAAGGATCACGAAGCAACCCTTGCTTTGCTGCAAACCGAAATCAGCTCCGGTGGCAACGAAGAAGCCAAGGGATTCGCCAATGAGATCCTGCCTACGGTCCAGGCGCACCTCGACAAGATCAAGGAGATCGCCGCTAAAGCAGGTGTCGACGCGGGTTAAAACCGGATTTCTAAAATCGAGCGCACGGACTACCCGCACTGATCGAGAGCGGTGCGGGTAGTCAAGGATTCGAAAAGCTTTGATCAGGCGGCGGGTTGGCCGGATTCCGGGTCGGCTTCAGCCGAAGGGGGCTCGGCGGTCGGGACATCATCGGATTCATCGACGGGCGGTTCCGTTGCCTGAAGTTCGCGTTCGGCGCATACCAGTCATCGTCGGCCTGGTCACTGCCGGGGTCCCGCCGCGGTCTTGCCTTCTTTGATAGGCGCGTTCGCGAATACTTTGCGGGGGGGTGGATGGGACATGACGATCTCAGATAAGTGGTGAAGGTGCCTTCGCGGGCCCATGGCTTCTCGGAGCAGACGTAAATGCCTAATCCCGGACGATGCGGCGGTACGCCATGAGGTGGCGGATGCAGTCTCGGGTGTTGCCCGCCTCCTCGTACAGACACGCCAGGTTGTAGTGAGCGTCGGCGAGATCGGGATCCGCATCCAGAGCTTCGCGGTAGGTCTGTGCAGCCTCGCCGTCGCGTCCTTGGTCTTGTAATAGAACAGCAAGGTTGAAAAGCAGCGTGCCATCAATGCGCCGGGCGGCCCGATAGATGCCCTCCGCTTCGCCTAACTGCCCGGCTAGGTGCAAGAGGCGGCCGCAGTTGATGCGGGCGTCGAGATGGTCTGGGTTGGAGGCAAGGCAGCGGCGGTAGGCAGCTAGGGCGCCTTCGGCGTTTTCGCATTCTTCAGATTCGCAGCCGCGGTCGTAGTGCTGCTCGGGGTCGTCCGTATCATTAGGGGTATCCACGGGGTCAGAACATGCAGGCCGTCGGGCCTGCTTTCAATGGGCGGGGGCTGATGTGGCGGTAGGAGTAGGAGGACGGATTTAGGCGCGGGCAGTGCGGCGCGGGAGGCGGGTTGCGGCCTGTTTGGGTCGCTTCATCTTGAGACCCTTGGCGCCTTGGGTCTGGAGGCTGGCGCGGAGAATGTCCATCATATCGACGACATTACTGCTGACCTTCGCGGTGGGCTTTTCAGAGAAGGATACCTTGTGGCCTTGGATCTTCTTCTGAATGGCTGCTTCGATGCGCCCGCGATATTCATCGACGTAGGATGACGGGTCGAAGGAGCCCGCAGATTGCTGCTCGATGATCTGACGGGCAAGTTTCAACTCGGCCTCCTTGACCTCCGCGTCTTCGATCACAATATCGGAAATCGAACGCACTTCGGCCTGGAAAAGCAGCTTATGCATGACGAGCCACTTCTCGAGAGCCCGAATGATGACAATGTGCTCGCGCCCCCGTGCGGCCCAGCGGCCTATCGCACAGCGCTTCGTATCTCTCATGGCTTTCGCTAACAGCTTATAAGGCTTGGGTCCGCCGCGATCCGGCGCCAGATAGTAGGTCGTGTCGAAGTAAATCGGATCCACGCTCTCGAGGGGCACGAATTCGCTGATGTCGATGGCATCCGATCCTGCTTCCTCAAGTGCCTTGATTTCATCGGGCTCAAACATCACGTATTGGTCTTTGGCAAACTCGTAGCCCTTGACCATCTCCGAGCGGTCGATCACCTTGCCCTCCAGGGCGCAGATGTATTGCTGCTTAACTCGCGAGCCATCCTTGCGGTGCAGGAGGTTGAACGAGATACGTTCGGAAGCAATGGTGGCGGAGTAAACGCGGACTGGAATGGCGACGAGCCCGAAGGAGATTGTGAGGGCAGCCATTGAGCGTGCTTCAGCCATGGCCGCAGCTTCCGGGGTTCTACTAGTACGGTCAACGTAGGACCATGCGTGAGGTGTGGTGTCTAAGTCATAGCGACGGCTAGAAATATGGCAGGTTCGTAGGATAAACAGCGCCGGGGTTTCAGGCCCAGTCCGACGAGGGTCTACGGCATCCGTCTAAGGGGAATTCCCGCTACTTTAAGGGTCGCGTTCAAATGGGAAGCGATCGCGAATGTAGGTGTTGAAATACTCGCCCTTGGCGAAGGCTTTTTTCAGGCCGTCATAAGTTTCGGCTGGCACATGCCGATACACATACTTTTTTCCTGTTTGAAACGTCACGCGAAGCTCTTGTCGCGCGGCATCGAAGTCGAAAAACCGAATGACAGACGAAAGCATAAGACTTCAGGGAAGAATGCGCTTCAATCGGGAGAAGTATCGTCCCAGTCGGCCGAGGGCGGCGTGTTCTAACTGGCTCGGTGCTGGCCCGGGCGTTCGCTTTGTCACGGCGTCGACTTCCGGCGGCGATGCTTGACCTCGTTTGCGTCCAGGACCGCCGTCGGGGCCACGACCCTCAGCTGCGTTGCGATGTTCGTCCTGGTTGAGGCGGTTGACTTCTTTACCCGGGTCTGCAGTTGGCATATGGGTCTCCTTGAAGCATGCTCCTTTTTCAAATGATTTTCCGATTTTGTGGTTCCTTGGACAGTCGATCCTGGATCTGCAATGTCATGCAGGTTTGCTTCGACACCTCGCGACGAGACGGTCAGAAATGCCACGCTTACAGGCAATTTGAATCGCCGCGGCCCGGCGCTGCCTGGATTGAGGAACAAGACTCCGTCGCGTCGCTGAATTGAGGGCGTGTGCGAGTGTCCGCTGATCACTGCCGCAAAGCCCTTATTCGCGAAGTCCCGTCGTCCGAGGTCATGCAGCAAGAGCAGTCGCTTCCCTTCGATTTCGAGTTCTTCCTGCTCTTGCAGCGCGCGAGCCCAGTTACCTTTATCATTATTGCCACGGACTGCCGTTAACGGTGCGATCTGGCGGAGACTCGCAAGAATTTCATCGGTACCGACGTCGCCCAAATGCAGAATGTGATCGACACCGGTCAGTGCCGAGACAGCTTCGGGCCTCAACAAGCCGTGGGTGTCGGAAATGACGCCAAGTCGCCGCACCGTGGTATTCGCCTATCCAGGTTCTGCGCGCCGCAGCTCAGCCTGAATCTCCTTGAGAGGAAGACCGGTTTGCTTGGCAACTACTGCGAGGACCGGGTGCTGCGAATCGACCGGCAGCCGCAAACCGTGCGTCTTCTCCCATGCCTTGACACGGACCTCGGGGGAATTCAGCGCATTGCGTTGTTCTGCCAGCGCTTGTGCGCGCCGCTTTTCCGCCAAAGTGTGTTCGTGAGCAATGCGCTCACGAAAATCTAGCGCGGTTTCCGCTGGGCCACGCTGCCGGTCCGACGCTTCGAAGAGCCGATCGATTGGATTCATGCTTGCTCCATTGCGTCTCCCAGAGTCTAAATCGAGCGGCTTCAGGAGGCCCCTTGAAGGTTTCAGCCGCGACCCTAATTTGGGCGCCATTGGCATGAGGAGGAAATCATGGACAGAATAGCTCAGCTTCAGTTTTCGGCGATAGCGCCCGATGCCCAGATTTCAGCGGTCCGGCGACTGGCGATCAAGGGTCTGAATGATGCGGAAATTGCTCAGGCAACGGGTTGGCCACGCGAGCGCATCCGGTCGGTTCTGGTTCCGCCAGATAACGTTCATGTGCCGTTCCCGGTCCTTCTGCTGAACCGGCGATCGGGTTCCAATGGAGGGCCGGCGAGGCCTTAAGGGATCAGTACCCGCCGATGATGGGAAGGACCTCGCCGGTGATATAGCTCGAGCAGTGTGGCGAGGCCAGGAAGACGAAGGCGGGCGCGATTTCCTCGGGCTGCGCAGGTCGCCTCATCTTGGCGCCGCCGCCAAACTTCGAGACGTCCTTGGCCTCCTTGTCCGCAGGATTGAGCGGGGTCCATACCGGCCCCGGCGCCACGCAATTGACGCGGATGCCCCGGTCCAGAACATGGCCACTGAGCGACCGGGTGAAGGCGTGAATGCCGCCCTTCGTCATGGAGTAGTCGAGGAGAGCCTTGCTGCCTTCGATGCCGGTGACGGAGCCTGTGTTCACGATGGCGGAGCCGGACTTCATGTGAGGAATGGCGGCTCGAGCCATGAAGAAGTAGCCATAAAGGTTGGTCTTGAGGGTCTGATCGAAGTGATCCTCGGTGAGGTCTTCGATACGGTGCGTGTGCAGTTGAAACGCGGCGTTGTTGACCAGCACGTTCAACCGTCGATACGTCTTGAGGGTCTGTTCGACTGCACGCTGGCAAAATTCTGGGTCGGCCACATTGCCGGGGATGACGATGCAGCGCCTCCCCTCCCCTTCGACTGCCGACTGGGTCGCTTTGGCATCGGCATGCTCGTTGAGATAAACGAGTGCGATATCGGCGCCTTCGCGAGCGAAGAGTACGGCGACAGATCGGCCGATTCCCGAATCGCCACCGGTGACAATGGCTACCAATCCTTGGAGCTTCTCCGATCCGTGGTAGTACGGCGCGTCATACATCGGAGCCGGGTCGAGCGCAGACTCCTGTCCTGGCTTAGATAGATGTTGTTTCGGAAACGGCGGTTCGGGATACCGGCGTGATCCGGCTTGCATTGCAGAAGGTTCAGGCTTCGCCGTGGCGCGGTCAGCGGCGGCGACCTGCCGCTGGATCCTTCGGTGGCGCTGAGCGATGCGAGAGCTGGAGCGTGGTCTCTTCGTTTTACGGGCCATGCAGACTGGGAGCACGAAGTGTGCCGACGCCTGTATCAGTGAGTCAGGCGGCGATGCGATGCTCGTAGTAAGGTCGCTCGCGGTCGGTCAGGATTTGTTCGAGCGGGGCTTCCTTGATTTCCGCCTGGCTGCAACCAGTCATCGATGTTCTGTTCCTTGATCGAGATGATCACGCGATTGTGGCCGGTCGCTGCGATCTCCGGCGGCGGATCATCCGTCACTGCCGCAAATGAGTAGAGATCCGGCGCATCCTTGCCGGCCCAGTGCGACCAGAGGCACGCGATAACCATATCCTGCGGTGGGTTGGGATTGAAATGCAGAACGATGTTCTTTTCCTTCTCGCCGGGTACGAGCTCGCGCTTTTCGTAAACATGGCTCGAGACGTTCTCGAAGAATGAGCTCACCACGAGGATGGCGTGCTGCTGGCCGTACACGTCGGACCAGAAGCCTTTCAGATTGTCGCGACGCGCGTTGTAGGTGCCGGGATAGCGCACATCGTAGTTGGCAGGCTTACCGGTTAACCGACAGGTATAGCGCATGGGGCGGATCCAACGCTTGCCGCTCTCGTCCAGAATGACAGGCGCGTAATTCTTGGGGAAGATCTGCGAGTCGGTTTCGCTTGGCTTGGTGCGATACAGGTTCGCCAGGCGCTCGAGGTGGCGTTCAATCTTCTCGGTCGCAATGCGCATATCCTCCCGCGCTTTCTTCGTTTTCTTGGACTTTAGCGATCGCTCGGCATCCGCTTGCTCGAGGTCGAAGGCGAACTGCAGCGGGAAGGCTTGGTAATGCATGTGGTGGCGAGAAAGTTGTTCGATCAGTCGCAGCGCCTGGGTGAGCTTATGACGGAAGTTCGCGACTTTCATTGAGCGGATAGAAACGCCAAGCACGCATTCAATGGACCTCTTGGGCTTGGTCCGGCCAGCGGCAGGGCATTCCCCTCGCATTTGCTGACCTGCTCCGCTATAGCTTCAAAGGGTATGGCGATTGCTGACAGCGACGGCGTCTCAACGGCAAGTGTGTCGCCCTTATGAATGAAATCGCTGCAGGAATACTCGGAGCAATTGCGTTAGGCGCTCTGATTGGTGGATTGGTGTGGTGGCTGCGTAGCTTGGATCGATCACGGGCCCGCGGTCGCGCGAGAGCCGACAGCGACAAAGCAGAAGGCATCTCGGCCGCCCTCAAACGCGACTGAGCAGTATCATGATCGTGCGGCCAGTTTGGATCATTGCGTCGATCGCCCTCCTTCTGACCGCCTGCGATGGGGCTGATACCCACTCAGACGTCAAGGCTCCTGGCGCGGAAACGACGCCCAAGACCGATGCACTTGAAGCGGGTGCCGCGCTCCTCCAAACCCAAGCGCCGATCCGCGCGATCAACGCGTACCTCGATGGGTTCCATTTTTACAATGGCCACATGCAAGGACAAATGGAAGCCCATCATTACTGTTCGATCCTCAACGAAGATGTCATTCAGTGCGTCATCTACGACGGCAACGTAACGGATGCCAAGCTCATGGGGGTCGAATACATCGTCAGCCAGAAATTGTTTGCAGGTCTCCCGGCAGCGGAAAAACCGCTCTGGCATAGCCACGTTCATGAGGTGAAATCGGGTCAGCTTATCGCGCCGGGAATCCCGGCCATCGCCGAGCATGAACTCATGGAGAATCTGATCCGGACATACGGCAAGACTTGGCACACCTGGCATACCGACCTCGACAAGGAGTTACCGCTGGGCGTGCCACAGTTGATGATGGGCTTCACCGCCGATGGACAAGCTGATCCTGAGATGATTCGGGCCCGAGATCAGCGTTTCGGCATCGATAGCCAGGCAGGAAAGAAGAGGCGCGCAGACATTGTCGCGCCAGCGATCGACGCCATGGCCGATGGATGGCAGCATGGCAAGACGATACAGATTTCCGATCCCACAGGCAGCCAACACGCTTTCGAGCATGCCGCCGCGCAGGGCATAGGCAAGGACATCAAGCCTTCTGAAAACAGTCGCGCGACAGAAGCGAGGTAACTGCTCGGAACACTGTCTTGAGGAGCTTCGCGCAGCTCAAAGGACGGCTGGCGAATTCAAACACTGAGTTTCTGGCCTGTCGAGAAGTTCAGTATGAATGTGTCTAAGGGGATGTCATAAAGTTTCTTTGCATCAGAACTTCGCCACAAGCGACGCGGCGGTTTGTAAATCTCGATCGGAAAGTGTGAGCCATGCCGGTATCCCGCTCTAAGCGCCCTGCCCTCAAACGCACCGCATTGTCCCGCCCGCCCACGAAATCGGTACGCTTCATCGAATGCATGGAATGCCTCGGCGTCGCGGCGCTGCCGGAAGGACGCGAGTGGAGCTATGAAATCAAGCTCGACGGATACCGACTGGAGGCGGTCAAAGCCGGCAAAACCGTGACGCTGTATTCACGTCGCGGAAACGTACTCAACAAAAAGTTTGGTTACATCGCAGATGCCTTGGCGAAACTGCCGGCCTTGTCGGTGTTGGATGGCGAGCTCATCGCACTGGGTGATGGCGATCGGTCCGACTTCAACCTTCTACAGAATTTTCGATCTGCCGCCACGCGCATCCATTACTACGCCTTCGACATCCTAACGCTGAAAGGCCAGTCCCTCATCGACGTGCCGTTAAACAAGCGCCGCGCGATCCTGGCGGACATTCTGAGCGTCAACGACCATGTGTCCTTATCAATCGTTCATCCGGGACCGTTGCGCGACATTCTCAAGTTCGCGAAAGAGCAAGCTCTGGAGGGGATCGTCGCAAAGCGCACGGACAGTCGCTACGAGCCGGGGCAGCGCAGTGGCCTGTGGTGCAAGCATCGCCTCAACGAGGGGCAGGAATTCGTGGTGGGCGGCTACACGCCGGGTTCATTGGGATTCGATGCTCTAATCATTGGAGTCTATCGCGGCAAGGACTTGATGTTTGCCGGTCGGGTACGAGCGGGCTTCGTGCCGGCGACGCGGCGTGAGGTGTTCGCGCAGATCAAAGATCTCCAAATTGCGGCATGCCCATTTGCCAATCTGCCGGAGAAAAATCCCGGCCGCTGGGGCCAAGGACTAACCGCTGAGAAGATGAAGGATTGTGTGTGGCTCAAACCTAAAACCGTCGTACGGATCGATTTTGCCGAATGGACCGGAGCGGAAAAACTGCGGCACACGAAGTTTGTCGCCATGCGGTTCGATAAGGATCCGCGCAAGGTGGTGCGGGAGGTCAACTAGCGATTGTCAGCTATAGTCTTATTGTGAGGCGCTCGGCTTTGGTGCGGCGTATCGGATAACATGTTCTATGCATGCGTTCAAGCGAGCAATCATCTGCATTATCGCAACTGCGCTACTGTCAGGATGCGGTCCGAAAGAGCGACACCTTACGGTGACGGCTACAGCGTTCAACTCCACTCGCGCGCAAACTGACAGTCGTCCTTCCGAAGCGGCTTGTGGGAGCCGGATTGCGCCCGGCGATAAAGTGGTTGCGGTGTCGCGGGATCTCGAGGCGGCGGGCCTTACGTGCGGCAAAGCAGTGCAGATCGCCGGGATGGAGGGCGAGTGGGTCGTGATGGACCGTATGGCCTCCGATCGCAAGATGCACATCGACCTTTATATGGGACGGGACGTCAAGGCGGCTCGAGAATGGGGCGTCCAAAGAGTCGAGATTCAGTGGGCCCAGTGACTTCCGAGCACACGACAAAAGGCGCATGTCGTCCGTGGATCAGGGGCGCTTGGACGATTGCCGGCTAGGACGCTTCAATCGCGATCGCATGTCGCGAATCCTGTTACGCATCCACAGCTCGATCCCGTCCAGAGCGCGAGCAACCTTACCGGATTCTTCGGCGAGCAACGCGATCCCGACGATGATGAGCACCGAGCCGGGGCCCGGAATGAGCAGAAATGCCACCCCGACCACGATGAGTACCACGCCAAGACCGATCTTCAAGCTCCGGCCGCTGCCCGCCTCCTCACGTGCCCGGCGGTTGCGATTTTGGAATCGCTGTCCTGGTTCATCCTTCTTCAGGGAGCGCCAGTTGTTCCGTAGGTTGTCGAACATCACGGGCAGTCCGGCTGGGTGTTTAGGGCAGTATGAAGACAAACGGAGCGATTTACGCTCGTCCACGTTTGAAGGCCGCGCCTGGAGCTGCCTCGAGAGGCTTCCTTACGCGCGCATCGGGACGTCGCTCTCTGGCTGAATGGGTGGATCCCGAATAGGCGCCGGCTCGCCGGGATCGTCAGGTGTCGCCGGAGTGGGCGGCGGATCGTGCGCCGGCGGCTCGGGCGGATCGTGCGTGGGAGTTTCCACGGCATTCATGGTTACCACCTCGGAAAGCAATTTGCGCCTCAAAAAGAAAGGCCGCGTCCTGCGGCCTTCGCTTGTGCCTCGTCATCTGCCGCGGGGGGGCTGCCGATTTCGAGACGGATGTAGCTTTGCAGAGTCAATGATCGGTGTAATGACGATCGTCACCGATCCTCTCGTCGGAAAGCGCCTACAACGTAAATAAGACCTAGCGACTGAGGGTCCAACTCCAATAAGGCGTCCTCAATCCGACCGATCAACGATCCGGTGATTTTAGTGGCGTGAAGTTTTGTTTTTAGCCAGCTCGCGGCCATCGCCTAGAGGCTACGAGGCCTTGGCGTCCGCAACGATTGAGGGCGACGACGGGGTTCAGACTGGCGAGCGGGCAGCCCGCGGTACACTGGAATTTCTGAGAGAGGTTCGACGAGTTGCCGACAGGCACCGCTCAACTATTTTTCACAGTCTCGACGTTTAATAGAGGAATACCATGGGCAGCAGTGGGTTCACGGGCGGAGTCGTTGCCGCTCCCCGCGGCAGAATTCAGTTCGATTTCGTTATTGAGGGCACGCGGTACCACCCTTCGATTAAGCGGCCGCCGTCAGAAGCCAATCTTCGTCGAGCTCGAGAGCGGCTGGAAGTTATCAAGCGCGAAATTCGCGCTGGGACGTTCTGCTTCGAGGAAGAATTTCCCAACTATCGCTATATGCGAGACATCAGCGGGACTTCACATGCCCGGTGTGGCGGAGCCTTCGATGACTATCTGACGCATTGCGAAGCCCCCTGAGAAAATCCGACCGACCCAAGATTAACGGTCACGATGTTGGGCACTTATGCCGCTTGGATTTCAGGAAATCTGGCAGCAATTCTGCCAGCAGAAGAGCTTTCTTCAGGACGAAGTGTTGACTCGCGCTCAATCCCATGGATCTGCGGCGGTTTTCCCAAACACTGCTGCGATCGTTTGCTTGCTAAGCGCTTGTTTTTGAAACTCAAATGTTCAATTGCGAAAATTGGCTGGGGCGCCAGGATTCGAACCTGGGAATGGCGGGATCAAAACCCGCTGCCTTACCACTTGGCTACGCCCCAACAAGTCAGTCGTATCGCATCGGCGAGACGTTCAAACCCTGCGCCACGAACGCCGTCCACTCATCTGGAACGCGTGCCGCGACTCGCTCCGCCTCGGCCGGACTCGCGAAGCGCGCAAAAAGACATGACCCCGTGCCCGTCAGCCGCGCGGGCGCCCAGCGCTCGAGCCACTCGAACGCGCGCGCCACCTCGGGGAATCGGGCCCGAACCACGGCTTCGCAATCGTTGCGGCCACCGTGCTCCAAAGCGGCGCGCATTGTGAGTCGGGGGGAATTTCGTGTCAATTCAGGGGCCTGGAACACGTCGCGGGTCGCCACCGCTACCCGCGGATGCAGAATCAGGAACCACCGCGCCGGCAACTCGATAGCGCTCAGAACTTCGCCCAGGCCTTCAGCCCAGGCCGATGTACCGTGTACGAAAACCGGCACATCAGCACCCAAGGTAAGGCCGATCGTCGCCAGTTCTTCCCTCGGGAGGCCGCACCCCCACAGGCGGTTCAACGCAAGGAGGGTGGTCGCAGCATCCGAGCTTCCGCCACCCAACCCGCCTCCGGTAGGAATACGCTTGACCATACGCAGCGAAGCTCCCGAGCGGGCATTGGTCGCCAGCTTCAATGCCCTGGCCGCACGGATCGTGAGGTCTTCGTCATCCGCAATGTCGGGCGGTCCGCCGCTACGGGAAATCTCGCCATCATCGCGCAAAGTGATTCCGATGGTGTCGCACAGATCCACCAGCTGGAACACCGTCTGCAACTCGTGAAAGCCATCGGCGCGACGGCCGGTGACATGTAGAAAGAGATTGAGCTTGGCGGGCGCAGGCCAGAGCGTTTCCGGCTCGTTGCCTCGCGCGGCGCTCACAGGTTCCAGTTGTTGACGATCAGCCGCACGCGAACGCCTTCGCGGGTCAACGTCAACCGTTCGGGCAGCCATTCGTCGCGCGCCGCGCGATAGCTTCCGTACTCGATCTGCCAGCCTTCCTGTTTGAGCGTGGCGAGCCGCTGCTGCTCATCGACGACCTCATCTGCGGGCGCAGCGGGGTCCGGCACGCCTTGCATCCAATAACGCAGGCTGCGTAACGGAGGCTCGAACCCCAACCGCGCCAGCAACTCGCTGCGCGCGGCGGCGTCATTCAACTCCTGCCCACGCGAAGTTCGCACGGTGACAGATGTGCCGTCGAAGCTGATCTGCGCGCCTCCCACGCCGAGCGGGCCATCGAGCGAGACGTTCGATTGCGAGCCAGACTGCAACCAGCGCATTCCCGCGTTGAACCCTTCCGTTCCCGCCGCCACGGCGACACGTGCCCTGAGATCGAAGTGATCGCGCTGTTGCAGCTGGGCGCGGCGCGTTTCCCAGGCCTGTGCCTGCGGCACACGCTGCGGAGTCGTGGGGCAACCTGCGAGCAGCGCGACGAGCGTGACGCACGCAGCAACGCGAAACGCACGACTCACGGCTTGTCCGGCGGCGCGAATCGATCGAGCACGGCCTTCAGCGCCTTGGAATCTGGATTCATGGCGAGCGCATCCGTCCAGACACTTCGCGCTTGTTGCTTGTGGCCGGACTTCCACAGCGCCTCACCCCAATGCGCGGCAATCTCAGCATCACGCGACAACGTGAAGGCGCGCTCGAGAATCGGCGCGGCCCCATGCGCATCGCCACGCTGAAACCTGACCCATCCCAGGCTGTCGATGACGGCAGGGTTGTCCGGCGAGCCCGCCAGCGCGCGGCGTATCAACGATTCAGCATGCGGCAGGCGCATGCCGTGATCGGCCAACGTATAGCCCAGCGCATTTAAAAGGTTCGGATCCCCCGGCCGCTCTTCGAGCAGTTGCTCGAGCACCGCGACGGATTCACGTACCTTGCCCGCGCTTTCCAGCAGCACCGCGCGGTCGTATTTGAGCGCGGGGTGCTGCGGATATCGCTCGAGCGCTGCATCGATGATGGCGAGGCCGTCCGCCGGATCGCCGTGCTGAGAGAGCAGCTGCGCCTTGGTCATCGTGAGCTCGAAGCCGGCTTCCGGGCGCTCCGCGATGTAATCGTCGATGATCGCCAGGGCCTGATCTTTCTTTCCGAGATCGAGCAGCATCGCGGCCGCGCGCGTGCGGGCTGTCACGCCAACCGTCGAGTCGAACAGCAGGCGGAAGCCGGAAAGCGCGTGCTCCTTGTCGCCTTCGAGCGCGGCGATTTCGGCCAGGTAGTACGCAGCGGTCTCGGTGCTGCCCTCGAGGCCCGACATCTCCAGGTAGCGGGTCTTAGCCTCTTCGATGTCGCCCTCCTGCAGCGCAAGCAACGCCAGGCGCCGGTCCACTTCTGCTGGGTCACTGCCCTCCTTTGCGCGCATGCGGTCGAGCTCGGTGTGCGCTTCGGGCAGGCGGTGCAACTCGATCAGCGTCTGCGCCACCTCGAACGCGCCGCGCTTCGCGTCGATCCCCATGGCGGCCTGCGCGGCGGCGATCGCCTTATCGTCTTCTCCCAATCCAGCATGAATTTGAGCCATGAGGCTGTGAGCTTCGAAAAGCTTCGGATCGCCTTCGAGTGCACGACGCCCGTAGCCTTCCGCACGCTTCAGATCGTGAGCGTCGAGCGCGAGCTCGGTGAGCAAAGTGAGGACTGCGGGCGAGGCCTTCGCCTCATCGACGGCTGCGGAGATCACATCCAAAACGGTGGGCGCTTCCGCCTGATCCAGCAGCAACACGGTGAGGTCTGCAATCTTCGGTTCTGCATTCGCGCCTGAAAGCACCGCCCGCACTGCCGTCTTCGCTTCAGGAATCTTGTAGAGCCTCAACGCAATGGCCGCGTACACCGAAGCGGCATCCGGATCATCCGGTGCAAGTGCTCGCCATCGTTGCACCGCGGCCCACGCAGCAGGCATGTGCTCGCAGGCCAATCCCACTTCGCTCGCCCGCCTGACGAGATTCTTGTCGCCTTGTGGCACGGCGGCGAGGTAATTTTCTGCCGCTCCCTTGCAGTCACCGCGCTCCAGGGCCATTTCCGCAAGGATAGTGTGCGCGCTCGGCTCGCCGTCGGCGTCGTCGGCCGAAGGCGCTGGGCTGGCCGCGGCGAGCAGCGCAATGAGAGCAAACGCGGTGGACATGGCGGCCCTGGGGTTGGCGTGGCGCTCAACTATAAAGTGTCTTGCGGCGGGGCGCTCGCGCGCGCCTTGTCAGGGGCCCTGATGGCCCCGACAATGCCGCGCCGATGAAAGACACCATCCGCCAGCGCCTGGAAAAGATGACCGACCGCTTCGAGGAAGTGGGCCGGTTGCTCGCCGCGCCCGAGATTGCGGGCGGCTCGCCGCAGTTCCGTGATCTGTCCATGGAATACGCTCGCCTGGAACCTCTGGCACAGCGATTCAATGCCTTTCGCGAGCTCGAGCGGGAGCGCACGGCCGCCCAGGAGATGCTCGCCGACCCGGATGTCGGAATGCGCTCGCTGGGAGAAGAGGAAGTGACGCGGCTAGGCGCGCAGCTCGGATCGGAGGAATCCGAGCTCGCCTTGCTGCTCATCCCGAAAGACCCGCGCGACGATAAGAACATCTTTCTGGAAGTCCGCGCCGGAACGGGCGGCGACGAAGCGGCCATCTTCGCCGGCGACCTGTATCGCATGTACGCGCGCCATGCCGAGGCGAAAGGGTTACGGCGTCGAAATCATCAGCGAGAGCCCCGGCGAGCACGGCGGCTTCAAGGAAGTCATCGCACGCATCAGCGGGCGCGGCATGTTCTCGCGATTCAAGTTCGAGGCGGGCACGCATCGCGTCCAGCGCGTGCCCGCGACCGAAGCGCAAGGCCGTATCCACACATCCGCGTGCACGGTGGCGATCCTGCCGGAACTGGACGAAGTGGACGACATCACCATCAACCCGGCGGACCTGCGCACGGATACGTACCGATCGTCAGGATGCCGGCGGCCAGCACGTCAACAAGACGGATTCCGCCGTGCGCATCACGCACATCCCCAGCGGCATCGTGGTGGAATGCCAGGATGAGCGCTCGCAGCACAAGAACCGCTCGCGCGCCATGGCGCTGCTCAAAGCGCGCCTGCTCGCTTCGGAACAGGAGAAGCAGGCCAGCGCGCAGGCGCGGTCGCGCAAGCTGCAGGTGGGCAGCGGCGACCGCTCGGAGCGGATTCGAACGTATAACTTCCCGCAGGGCCGCGTGACGGACCACCGCATCAATCTGACGCTGTACAAGCTCGCCGACGTGATGAACGGCGACCTCGACGAGCTGCTCGATGCGCTTCAGCAGGAGCACCGCGCCGAGCAGCTGGCGGCGGAAGAATGAGCGCGCCCGCCTCGGTGCTGATCGTCGACAGCGTCACCGGGGTGGAGGTGGAGCTGCCGCTGGCGGGCCCAGGCGTGCGTTCGTTCGCCTTCGTCATCGACTGGCACATCCGCGCGATTCTCGCGATCGCCTGGTACGTGCATCGGAATGATGTCGTACAACCAGCGACATCGGCAACGTCTCGCCGCCGCTCGACACCGACGGCATCTGGTTCGGTCTCATCGCGCTGCCGGCCGGCGCGATCTACCTGCTCTATCATCCGGTGCTGGAGATCGCGATGCGCGGTCGCACGCCCGGCAAGCGAATGGCTGGCGTGCGGCTCGTGACGCGTACCGGCGGCACTCCGACTTTCGGCACGCATCTCATCCGCAATGTGTTCCGCCTCGTGGACAACTTCCCGATTTTCTACGGACTGGGCCTGGTGATGACGATGATCACCGCAATCACGTGCGGCTGGGGGACCTGGCGGCGGGCACCTTGCTCGTTTACGACCGCGGCGACACGGTGCTGCTCGAGCACGTGCGCAACTCCGCGGCTCGATGCGTCGACGGCCGAGATCGTCAACGAGTTACTGAGGCGCTGGGACACGCTCGATACGGATGCGCGCACGGAGCTCGCCCGTAAAGTGCTGCGAGCTCCGGACAGCACCGACGACATGGCGCTGCAGGATCCAGCTGCAGCGTCTCGCCGAAGGAACCGCAGCGTGACCGAACAGTTGCGCGACCACGCCCTGCAAACCACGCTGCTGCAGCGTTACGGGACGTGGCAGAGCAGCGGCAGAGCGAGCGCGCCGGCTGGCGGGGGGACGCCAGACTAAAGATGTGTCCGATGCCGCGGCGATGGTGGAAGATTACCGGCTGCTCGCACACGACCTCGCCCGCGCACGGCGTCTCATGCCGAAGAGCCGAACGCGCGATTTTCTCGAAGCCGCTTATGCGCAAGCGCATGCGACGCTCTATCGGACGGCGACACATCCGGGGTTTGCGGCATGGGGCTTTTTCCGGGACCAGATTCCGCAGGCGGTGACGGAACTGCGCGCGCACATCCTCTGGGTGACGCTGCTGTTCGTGCTTTCGGTGCTCTCGGGCGCGTGGCTGGTGCATACCTATCCGGATCTCATCGGCCTGTTCGCATCGCCCGCGCTGATCGCCACCGTGGAGCGCGGCGAGCTGTGGACGGAAGGGCTGCTGAACGTCGTGCCCTCCTCCGTGCTGTCGCTGCAGGTCCTGACCAACAACATCGTCGTCAGCCTGTTCGCCTTCTGCGCCGGGTTCCTGTTCGGCCTCGGCACGTTCTACATCATCGGGCTCAATGGGCTGATGCTCGGCGCCATATTCGCGTTCACCGCGCAACACGGGCTGGATGACGAGCTGTTCCAGTTCATCGTGGCGCATGGGTGCGTGGAGCTCTCGGTGATGTGCCTGTCCGGCGCGGCGGGGTCGGCCATCGGCGAGGCGCTCATCCGGCCTGACCGGCCGCGCCGCAGCGAGTCCTTCCAGCGCGCCGCGGTGCGCTCGAGCAAGCTGCTGGCGGCCTGCGTCGTCCTGCTCATCGGCTGCGGGTTCATCGAGGGCTACGTTTCGCCCAATCCCGATTTCCCGATGTGGACGCGGCTCGTGGTCGGGGTGGGCTACTGGATATTCATGATCGCCCTGCTGCGCGGCTGGGTATTCGGCAGAAGCCGAGGGACAGCAGAGGTGGTGACGTAACGCGTAGGTTGGGCTGAGTCTTCGAAGCCCAACGTTCCAGCGCCGGATGTTGGGCTTCGCAGACTCAGCCCAACCTACACTCGACGGGAACGTCGCAGCGCTTCGTATTCCGCGAACACCGCTTGCTCGAGCAAGCTCTTCCTTCGTCGCGATCACCGGCGCGCCCAGGCGGCGCAGGCGCAGCCTTTGGGCGGAGGCGCGCGCCTCATGCTCTTCGGCCGCGAGCGCAATCCACGCGTCGCGCCAATTGCGCGCCCGGCGTCGCGCCAGATCGGCGATTTCCGGGCTGTGCACGCCCGCGACGATCGACGAGATGCGGCGGCGACATCAGCCTCACTGCGCGCGCCAGTTGCTCCGATACCAGGGCGTCATCGAGGTCCGTGAGCAACACGATCAACGTGCGATGCTTGAGCAGCGCACGCACGCGCATGGCAGCGGAAACAGGATCCGACTCCGCAGACTGGACACTGAGCCGCTCGAGCGTGCGCCGAATCTGCGTCACGGCCGCCATGCCGCGCTCGGGCGCGCACACGGCCAGCGTGCGATCGGAAAAAACTACGAGGCCGATACGGTCGTCATTCGGCGTGACTACTTCTGCGAGGCGTGCGGCAATGTTGGAGTACAGCCCAAAGCGGTCGAGCCGTCCCGCTCGCACTCGGCTGAATCGCCCCGCGTCGATCGCGACGAGAATGTCGAGATGCTGGTCTTCCGAGAATTCTCGAGTGATCAGGCGGCGCGCGCGGGCGCTCGCCTTCCAATCGATGCGCGCCAGCGGATCACCGCGAACATAAGTACGAAGCTGGTGCAGCTCGGAACCTGCACCCACGACACGTCGCGGCCTCATGCCCGTCGGCGCACCGCTGGGCCGGCGGCGCGGGGCGCGCAATGAATCCGGCCCAACCGTCATGTCCCGCGAGACCCCGAACGTGCGAGGCCACCAGGCAAGGCCCAGCCGACCCAGCACACGCGCCGGAACTGCAGGCCAGGATTGCGGGCCAAGGCGAATCGGCAGTAGGGCAAATGCATCCCGTCCCACCCCTCTTCTCGGCGCGGAAACGCGTCGGGCAGCGTCGAACGGCTCGAACCCGGCGGGCACGACCGGCGCGTATTCGATTTCCAGGTCGCGCGAGGAATCATTGCGGAACGCAAAGGCGCCGGGCTGCTCGCGGCCCAGGCGCGCACGCGGCGCCGTCTCGATGTCTATTTCAATTCGGGTGCGCGAGAGAAAGTAGCTTTCGACAGCCAGCCCGGTCAGCAGCAGCAGCGCCGCCCAACGCCAGGCGCCTTCGAGCGCCGGCTCGCTCGACCACGTGCCGGCGATAGCCAGCAGGGCCGTCAGCAGAATCAGGGCGTAGCCACGCTCGGCGAGGTGCATGATTACCTGGGCACAGGCGTATCCGTCAGCAGCGCGCGGACGATCTCGACATCCGTGCCCCCTTCCAGCGACGCTTCCGGAGCCAGCGCGAGCCGATGCGCCATGACGCCGACGGCGACTTCCTTGACATCATCGGGTGAAACGAAATCCGCGCCACGCAGGCCGGCAGCGATGCGCGCTGCCTTGATCAGCGAAAGCGCGCCGCGCGTCGACAAACCGAGCGACAACCGCGGGTGCTCGCGCGATGCGCGGGCGAGATCCAGCACGTACGCGGTCAATGCTTCGGACACGTGGATCTGTTCCGCCTCCTGCCGTGCGTTCTGCAATAGGGCCGGGTCGACCAGTCCAATGTCCTCCGCGGCCGATGGCGATAGTCGCGCGCCATATCGGTTCAGGATCTCGACCTCGGCCTCGCGGGACGGGTAGTCGATATCGATACGCAACATGAAGCGATCCAGCTGCGATTCGGGCAGCGGGTAGGTGCCCTCGAACTCGCGCGGGTTCTGCGTGGCCAGCACGAGAAAATCCGCGGGCAGCGCGAAGACCGAGCGCTCGACGCTGACCTGCCTCTCCTCCATCGCCTCGAGCAATGCCGACTGGGTCTTGGGCCCGGTGCGGTTGATCTCGTCCACCAGCACGACATCCGCGAACAGCGGCCCCTGGCGGAACACGAAGGCGCGCTGTGATTCGTCGTACACGTGCACGCCGATGATGTCGCTCGGCATGAGGTCGGGAGTTGCCTGGATGCGCTTGAACTCCCCGCCCAACGCGCGCGCCAGCGTCTTGGCCAGCAGCGTCTTGCCGAGCCCCGGCACACCCTGCACCAGCACATGGCCGCGCGCGATCAGCGCCACGACCAGCGAACGTATCGATGCCTCCGCACCGACGACCGTGCGCCCAAGCTCTTTCGCGAGCTGCAATTCGAGATTCTGGATGGTGGAGCTCATGCAATGTTTCCATCGATGCGAAGGATGAGATTGTACAGACGGCCGAGCGGCACGCGCCGCTCGGCTCTGACCTCGGCGTAATAGTTCTTGAGCTTTTCGAGATCCGCGGCGGCGACCCGTGGATGTCGCTCGAGCAGTTCCCACGGCGGACCGGTCTCGCGCCGCTGCAGCCGCTCATTGATGCGGCGGAAGAAATGATCCAGCAGCCGGTCTGCGGCCGCGTGCGAGGGCAAGACTCGCGCAAAGAATCCGCCCGTGGCGAGCACGAGCTCGACCTCACGGGGCGCAGTCGGGCGCGTCACCGGAACGCGCAAGCGCGTGGAACCCAGCACCCAGATGAGCCACAGGCCCAGCAGGACGCCCACCGTCGCGTACAAACGCTTGTCCTTGTAGAACTTCTCCGGATCGTACGCAGCGCCGAGGCCCTGGTGCGCATCGTCGAACAGCACCGAACCGCGGGCGCCGAGGTTGGCGGCGATCAGGTTGGAGAGAAGCTGCCCGTTGTCGCCGAGCCCTAGGGCGCGATTCGTGAAGATCGAGCCGAAGCCGCTGACGACGATTCGGCCGGCGCCCAAAGTGCGCGTCCAAAGCACGCCTTCGCCGGTGTCGCGCTGCCGTGCAAGCGACAGCACGAAACCCTCGTAAGGCACCTTGACCGTCCACGCCCTCGGTGCATAGTCGGACAGGGCAACGACTTCGCGCACGCCATTGAAGTACGCGTGCGGCCGGTTCGGCAGCATGATCGAGCGCTGCGGCTCCCTGAACGCCCGCCAGGTGTCGGCGATCGATTTGTTCTCCGCTTCGTCGGCTTCCTCCTCCGCCTCGCGCTCCTTCTGCTCGGCAGCGGCATTGCCGCGGGCGGCGCGCTTCCTCAGGCGCTGCTCCCGGCTCTCCACCGTCTCGAATTCGAGACCAGTGAGCAGGTTCAGATCGCCAAGGGCAACTCCTGCCGAACGATACGACCAGTCGGGAACGTCGGACAGCGCCGCCAGCACCAGCAGCGTGTTGCCCGCGCGAATCCAGCGATCGAGCGGCACGAACTCTTCGGTGTTGAAAGCTCCCGCGGCAGGCAACGTGACGATGAGCAGATTGCCGGCAGGTGCCAGGGCTTCGACGTCGCCCAGCTTGTCGAACCGGTCGCGCAGCGAAATGACCCGCACCTTCTCCGCCTCGAGCCAGGTGATGGCGGCGTGGTATCCGTTGCCGCGGCGCTCGATGGTGATGGGGCGCGGAATATCGTTCCGCGGATCGAGCCCGCCCTCGCGACGCACGAACATGCTGACGAACAACACGAGCGCGCCGAGCGCACAGGCCAACGTGAACAGCCGTTCCTTCATGCGGGCTTGGCCAGGCGTTCGAGCAACTCTCGACCGGCTTCCACGACGTCGCCCACCTCTCCGGCCTGCAAGGGCTCGTCGGAATAACGCGCGCGCTCCGCAGCATTCGCCACGGCGAGCAGCCTTTGGCGATCAGCAGAATCATCGAGAGACGCGGAGCGGGTCAGCTCCCTGACGGTAAGCGCACCGGCGGGCGGGAGCCGGCGCATGTCGGTGAGCCTTGCGACGACTAGCTCCAGCAACACTCGCGGCTTGTCGGGTGCGGCGGCGCGCTCGACATCAGACCATGCGAGTTTCGTGCGCAGCATCCCATAAGGCGCTGCCTCGTCTCCGGCAGCGCGCGCGCGCCTGCGAATGAGCCCCGCGGCCCGCAGCTCGTTGAAGACGATGATGCCGGCCAATATCACGATCAGCGCGATCGAGCCGTAGGTGAACAGCTCTACGAAAGTCTGCGAGCGGCCATTGCGCTGGATCATCTCATCCAGCCAGCTGCGCTCCTCCTCTTCACGGTTGCGCTCGACCACCGATCGCAGCCAGTCGCGAAAGCGGCTCCAGAGGCTGCTGCGCTGCTGCGCCGTCGGCCCGAGGTCGGTGAGAATCTTGTTGAGTTGCGCCACGCGGGGATGTGGTGCACCGCGCGCAGGTGCGGCACGTTCACGCGCGATAAGCGTGCGCAGCTCGACGAGGCTGCCCGCTGAGAGATCGTTTCGCGCTTCATTCCAGCCGCGCGGCAGCCATTGCGCCCAGTCGCTGCGCTCGATGCTTCGGGCCAATCGAGGGCAACGCGCCGCAATCCGTTCGTAGCCGACGTCCAGCGCCGCATCCAGCTGAGGTATGCACGCGTCAATGGCGGCAATTGCCTCGTTCTCACGATTCAGACCGGCCTGCGAGAATGCGGCAGGTGCCGCGCAAAGAAGCAGAAACGCCAGCCCGATACGCATGGCTCAGGCGGGGGCGACACCGGCGAGGCGGCTGGCCAGGTCGGTGCCTTCCTTGCGCAGTTTGAGATCGCCATACACCGCAAGCAGGATGGCGCCGGAAAATGGCGTGCCCACGGCACCCAGGGCGATCAGCACGACAACGGATGCCGCGGTGAACATGGCGAAGTCGTTCGCGCCCGCAAGCGGCAGTACGATCGCCAGCAGCGCGAACACCACGATGTAGAAGACCATGGCGGTGAACAGCGCAACGGTGTACACGGCGGTAATGCGCCACCAGTTCTTGCGGCTCAGGTGCAGGCTGTAGCGGATCGCCGAGCGGGGGTTGCGCCCTTCGAGCAGCAGAGCCGGCCACGACAGTACCAGCGCGACCATCAGGTAGAGGCCCGGGACCACCAGCGCAACCAGGCCAATGGCAATGAGCACGAGTGTCACGATGAGCAGCGCGACGATCGCGGGGAGCTTGCGGAGTGCCTGCAACAACTCCGCCCGCACACGGGTGGGCTGCTGGTTGGCAATGCTGAGTTGGCGGATCAGCATCGCATTGAAAAACACCAGGCCGATGAGCGCGCCCAGCACGTACAGCACCCACCAGAGCGGATCGCCCCCACCCAACCTGTGGAGCGGCTTGCCGATGGCCAGAAGATAGATGTTGGGCAGCTGCCCGGCGATCATGGACAGCACGCCGTGCGGCAGGCACTTCACCAGGGAGATGCGGAAGATGCCGAAGGCGCTGTCCAGCACTTCACCTATGGTCTGGGGCCTAGAAGGCTGGTACACGGGCTGCGTCATCCGGGAATAATAAGAGCAGTGGCAGGCAATCACACCATCGGGATGCGACTTCAGGAGGGCGCACTGCGCCTCGGGCAGGCAAGCGCGACGCCGCGCCTGGATGCCGAGCTATTGCTCGCCCACGCGCTGGGCAAGAGTCGCGAGTGGCTGGTCGCGCATGCCGACGAACCCGTCGAATACTCATCGTACGACGGGCTGATCGAGCGCCGCTCGGCCGGCGAGCCCCTCGCGTACATTCTGGGCTTCAAGGATTTCTGGACCCTGCGCCTGAGCGTGACGCCGGCCACCCTGGTACCTCGCCCCGAGACCGAGCTGCTGGTCGAGCTGGCCTTGCGCCGCCCGGATGCCGCCACCAGTGTCGTGGACCTTGGAACCGGATCCGGTGCGATTGCACTCGCGCTCGCGAGCGAGCGGCTCGATTGGCGAGTTACTGCCACGGACGCCTCCATCGAGGCGCTGGCAGTTGCGCGGGCCAACGCGGTCGCGCTCGGCCTTTCTCGCGTCGAGTTGCTTCAAGGCAGCTGGTTCGGACCGTTGGCCGGGCGAACGTTCGAGCTCATCGTCAGCAATCCACCTTACATCGCCGCGACGGACCCGGCGCTCGAGTCCGCGACGCTCGCGCACGAGCCGCAGATCGCCCTCTCGCCCGGAATGGATGGCATGGCCTGTCTGCGCGAAATCATTCGGGAAGCGCCGGATCACCTCGAGCGCAACGGCTGGCTGCTCCTCGAGCACGGTGCAAGCCAGGGTCGGGAAGTTGCGCGCGAGCTTGTCGCGCGTGGCTTCAGTCACGTACGCTCGCATCGCGATCTCGCCGGGCACGAGCGCGCAACCGAAGCCCACTGGCAATGACGGAGACTCCTATGGTTCGTTTCGAGACTACGCACGGCGACATCACCATCGAGCTCTTCGACAAGGAAGCGCCGCTGTCCGCCGAGAATTTCCGCAAGTACGTGGACGACGGGTTCTATGACGGCGCGATCTTTCACCGCATCGTGCCGGGGTTCGTGATCCAGGGCGGCGGGCTCGATGCCGACTTCGGCTCGAAGAAAACGCGCCCGCCGATCAAGAACGAGGCCACCAACGGCCTCAAGAACGAGCGCGGCACGCTGTCGATGGCGCGCACCAACGACATCAACAGCGGCACCTCGCAGTTCTTCGTGAATCTCAAAGACAACGAGTTCCTCGATCACAAGTCGGGCAGCTACGGCTATGCGGTGTTCGGGCGCGTGACCGAGGGCATGGACGTGGTCGACAAGATCGCCGCCGTGAAGACCGGGCGACGCAAGGGCTACGACGATGCGCCCCTCGAAGAGGTGATGATCGTCTCCGCGCGCCGCCTCGATGCCGAGTAACCCGGGGCCGCGAAAAAGCTTCGGCAGGCGCCTGCTGCGAGCAATCGCGCTACTGCTCGTAGCCTGCGTTGCACTGACTGCGCTGCCAGTGCTGGCGCTCCGCTGGCTGGATCCGCCCACCTCGTCATTCATGCTGACCGCCCGCTACCAGGCCTGGAAAGCGGGCGACAAGAAGTACCGGACGCAGTATCAGTGGGTGGATTTCGACAGGATTTCCGGCCATGCGGGCATTGCGGTGATCGCTTCAGAGGATCAGCTCTTCGCGCAGCACAACGGATTCGATGTGGAATCCATTCGCAAGGCCGCGGAAGGCAACGGCCGCGGCAAGCGGGTGCGGGGCGCGAGCACCATCAGCCAGCAGGTGGCGAAGAACCTGTTCCTGTGGAGTGGCCGCAGTTACATCCGCAAAGGCATCGAAGCCTGGTTCACGATGCTCATCGAATTCGCCTGGTCCAAGCAGCGCATACTCGAGATGTATCTCAATATCGCGCAATTCGGGCGCGGTGTTTATGGCGTCGAGGCTGCATCACGCGTGTTCTATCACGGCTCCGCCTCACGTATCAGCCCCACACAAGCCGCCACACTCGCCGCCGTGTTGCCCAACCCACTACGCATGCACACAGATCGCCCGTCACGCTACCTGCTGTCCCGCCGCGCCGAAATCCTCGGCCAAATGCGCGCGCTTGGAGGGCGCGCATATCTCAAACAATTCGAAGCCACTCGCTGAATTGTGACCTCGCGAATCTGTGCATTCGCGACAGCTATGCGACTGTCTACCAGCACGATCGAAGCTATACAGTGTCGACGCGTCGATGCTATCGTGAAGTCATGGCAATGGGACTCGTCAACGGAAAGCTGATCCTGCGCAATCCTCGCAAGCCGGAGCTGGAGGTCATAGAGACATCCGCCCTGGCGGATTCGGGTGCGGTCAACCTTTGCATCCCCGAGCACGTTTGTTTCCTGCTGCAGCTGGAAGTCCTGGAGCACAGGCTCGTGACGCTGGCCGATGGCACGCGCAAATCCGTGCCATACGCCGGACCGGTCGAAATCAAATTCAAGAATCGCACCGGGTTCGCCGGCGCGCTGATCATGGGCAATCAGGTACTGCTCGGCGCGATTCCAATGGAAGATATGGATCTGGTGATCATTCCGCGGACCCGGACCCTGGACGTGAATCCGGAGAGCCCGAACTTCCCTACCTCGATTGCAAAAAGCGCACGACGCGCGGCTTAGTCACCTCAGAACCTGCCAGCCGGCGTAGAGCTGGTAGCCGTTGTGGCCGCCGAGGTTGTCGTGCAATTCGCGGCCAATGGAGAGCAGTAGCACTGATTGCTCCGAAAAGACGAACCTGGCGCCGGTGTTGAATATGAGCTCGCTGGCGCGCAGATGCGGAGAGGCTTCGAGCACGATGCCACCTTCCCACGTGTCCTCTTCGCCGGTATGGTCGAAGAAGCGGGCGACCTCGAAGTTGACCGAGAACTTTTCGTACTCTTTCATGACCTCGACGGGCGCGAGGAATCCCTCGTAATCCTTCCTGAACTGCACCTGCGGATAGGTCGATACCTGCCAGCCCTGCTCGCCGGCATCGAAGAATCGCCATTTCACGCCTGCAAGAGATGAGCCGAGCTGCGAATGAGTGCCCTCGCCGCTCTCATACAAATGCGCGTTGAATTTTCATCACTGCGATCAGATTGCAGCAGAGCAGGAAGCTGACAATCGCGTCGAAGAGCTTGCAGTCAAATACGAGCCTGCGTCCGATGGGCGTCTCATGACCATCGAAGAATACCTGGCCGTCGAGGTAAGCAGTCCGCAGCGGCATGAATTCGTCGCAGGGCATATTGCGGCGGACCGTGCGACGTCTTCATGTCACACATCAAGCTGAAATTAAGCGTGGCCTCGGATGACTTCGTCTACTATCCTGATGTCATGGTGGCCTGCGACCGAGGCAAACGAGGGGATTACCACACCTCGCAGCCAAAGCTGATCGTCGAGGTGTTGTCGCCGTCCACACGCAACAATGATCTTCGCGATAAATTCGTAAACTATCGACACCTGCCATCAGTGGAGGAGTATGTGGTGGTTGAACAGCGGCGGCCGGAGCTGACGATCTACAGGCGCGGCGTTCAATGGCAGAAAGATTCCATTTGCGGGCTGGACGCCGTCGCGCAGTTCAGGTCAATCGAGCTTTCGATGCCGCTGACCCGGATTTTTGCGGGAGTGGCCGGCTACTGATAGCCGATATTGGGCGACAACCATCGCTCCATCTCTTCCACGCCCTCCCCCTTGCGCCTCGCGTAGTCAACTACCTGATCGCGGTCTATCTTGCCGACGGCGAAGTAGCGCGACTCGCGGTGAGAGAAATACCAGCCGCTCACGGCCGCGGTCGGGTACATCGCGAAGGATTCCGTGAGGCGGATTCCCGTTTGACGCTCGACGTCGAGCAGCTGCCACAGCTTCGCTTTCTCGGTGTGATCCGGGCAGGCGGGGTAACCCGGCGCCGGGCGAATGCCGCGGTACTCTTCGCGGATCAATTGCTCGTTCGAGAGTTGATCCGGCGCATAGCCCCAGATGGAGCGGCGCACGCGATCGTGGAAGCATTCCGCGCAGGCTTCGGCAAACCGGTCCGCCAGCGCCTTGAGGATGATCGACGAGTAATCGTCGTGCGACTTCTCGAACCGCTCGACGTGCTGCTCGATCCCGACGCCCGCAGTGACGGCGAAAGCGCCGATGTAATCGCGCACCCCGCTCGCCTTCGGCGCAACGAAATCGGCCAGGCACTCGTGCGGCTGCCCGGCAGGCTTGCTCTTCTGCTGACGCAGGAAGCACAGCGTCGTCGCCACCGTTTGGCGTGACTCGTCCGTGTACACCTCGACGTCGTCACCCACTGCGTTGGCCGGAAACATTCCGACGATTGCGCGCGCCTCCAGCCACCGCTCCGCGATGACCTGCTCCAGCATGCTTCTTCGCGTCGGCGTACAAGCTGCTTGCCGCTTCCCCAACCACGTGATCGGTGAGGATGTCCGGAAATTTCCCGGAGAATTCCCAGGCATTGAAGAACGGCATCCAGTCGATGTAAGGGAGCAGTTCCTCCAGCGGGATAATTCATCGAAGCGCTGCACACCGGATGCGAGCGGCTGCGGCGGCGTGTACGCGCTCCAGTCGATGGGCCGCCGATTGGCGCGCGCCTGCTCGATGGTGACCTGCGGCGACTTCACCTTCTTGCTCGCGTGCTGCTCGCGGCGCAGCTCGTGATCGGCGAACGACCTTGGCCACGAAGTTTTCGCGCTGGCCTTCGGAAATGAGCGACTGGCAGACGCCCACGGAGCGCGAGGCATCCTTCACGTAGACCACCGGTGACTTGTAGTGGGGCGCGATCTTCACCGAAGTGTGCGCGGGCGAAGTCGTGGCCCCGCCGATCAGCAGCGGAACGATGAAAATCCTGGCGCTGCATCTCGCGCGCCACGTGCACCATTTCGTCGAGCGAAGGCGTGATGAGCCCCGACAGCCCGATGAAATCCGCCGACTCGCGCCGCGCCGCCTCGAGGATGCGCTCGCACGAGACCATGACGCCAAGGTCCATGACTTCGAAATTGTTGCACTGGAGCACGACGCCGACGATGTTCTTGCCGATGTCGTGGACATCGCCCTTGACGGTCGCCATGACGATGCGGCCGTTGGCGCGCGACACGCCGTCCTTTTCCTGCTCGATATACGGAATGAGGTGGGCCACGGCGCGCTTCATCACGCGCGCGCTCTTCACCACCTGTGGCAGGAACATCTTGCCGGAACCGAACAGGTCGCCGACGACGTTCATGCCGTCCATGAGCGGGCCTTCGATCACCTGCAGCGGACGCGCGAAGCTGCAGCCGCGCCTCCTCGGTGTCGGCCAGGATGAAGTCGTCGATGCCCTTGACGAGCGCGTACTCCAGCCGCTTGGCGACGGGAAGGTTGCGCCATTCGAGATCGGCCTGGCGTTTGACGCCGCCCTCGCCCTTGTAGCGCGCCGCAATCTCGAGGAGCCGCTCGGTAGCGTCGGGGCGGCGGTTGCAGCACGACGTCCTCGACCGCTTCACGCAGCTGCGGGTTCGATGGTCTCGTAGATGGCCAGCTGGCCGGCATTCACGATGCCCATGTCCATGCCCGCCGCGATGGCGTGGTACAGGAACACCGAGTGGATGGCTTCGCGCACCGGGTCGTTGCCGCGGAAGGAGAACGAGACGTTGCTGACGCCGCCGCTGACCAGCACGTGCGGCAACGTGCGCTTGATCTCGCGCGTCGCCTCGATGAAGTCGACGGCGTAGTTGTTGTGCTCCTCGATGCCGGTCGCGATCGCGAAAATGTTCGGGTCGAAGATGATGTCCTCGGGCGGGAAGCCCACCTGCTCGGTGAGCACGCGGAAGCAGCGCGCACAGATCGCAACCTTGCGCTCGATGGTGTCCGCCTGGCCCTGTTCGTCGAAGGCCATGACGACCACGGCCGCGCCGTAGCGCCGCACCTTGCGCGCATGCTCGATGAAGGCGGCCTCGCCCTCCTTCAGGCTGATGGAGTTGACGATCGACTTGCCCTGCACGCACTTGAGCCCCGCCTCGATCACCGTCCACTTGGAGGAATCGAGCATGACGGGCACGCGCGCGATATCGGGCTCCGCGGCGATCAGGTGCAGGAAGCGCACCATGGCGGCTTCCGAATCCAGCATGCCCTCGTCCATGTTGATGTCGATGACCTGCGCGCCGCTCGCGACCTGCTGGCGCGCGACATCGAGCGCCGCCGGGTAGTCGTCCGCTTCGATCAGCTTGCGGAACTTCGCGGAGCCGGTGACGTTGGTGCGCTCACCGACGTTCACGAACAGCGTGTCGACGCCGATGTTGAACGGCTCGAGGCCCGAGAGCCGGCACTCCGGCGGCAATCCGGCCCGGCGGCGCGGCGGCAGCTTCTCGACCGCTTCGCGAATCAGCCGGATGTGTTCCGGCGTCGTGCCACAGCAGCCGCCGACGATGTTCAGGAAACCGGATGTGGCGAACTCCTCGAGGATCGCCGCGGTTTCCTGCGGCGTCTCATCGTACTCACCAAAGGCATTCGGCAGGCCGGCATTGGGATAAGCGCCGACATGAGTATCCGCGACCCGCGCCAGCTCCTGGACGTAGGGCCGCAGCTGCGTGGCGCCGAGCGCGCAGTTGAGCCCGACCGCGAGCGGCTGCGCGTGCCGGATCGAGTTCCAGAAGGCCTCGGTGGTCTGGCCCGAGAGCGTGCGCCCCGAAGCATCCGTGATCGTGCCCGAGACGATCAGCGGCAACCGCACGCCCAACTCGTCGAACACGCCTTCGACAGCGAAGATCGCAGCCTTGGCGTTCAGCGTGTCGAAGATCGTTTCGATCAGGAGCAGGTCCGCGCCGCCGAGAACCAGCGCACGCGCCGCTTCGCCGTAGGTCTTTACGAGCTCGTCGAAACGACACGGCGCGAAACCCCGGATCGTTCACATCCGGCGACATGCGATGCCATGCGGTTCGTCGGGCCGAGCGCGCCGGCGACAAAGGCCGGCCGGCCCCGCGCCTTGCGCGAATTCGTCCGCGACGCCTCGCGCCAATTGTGCGGCCGCGAGGTTGATCTCCGACACCAGCGCCTCCATGCCGTAGTCGGCCTGCGAGATCGCCGTGGAGTTGAACGTGTTGGTCTCGATGATGTCGGCGCCGGCCTCGAGATAGGCGCGGTGGATATCCACGATGAGCTCGGGCCGCGTCAGCGTGAGCAGATCGTTGTTGCCCCGCACGTCACGCTCATAGCTGCGGAATCGCTCGCCGCGATACCCGGCTTCGTCCAGCCTGTGCTGCTGAATCATCGTGCCCATCGCGCCGTCGAGCAGCACGATGCGCTGCTCGAGCAGTTCCTTCGAGTTGCTCGATGCGCCGTTGCCGCGCGGTCTCATCCATGCTGCGCGCTCATGCCACGCACTCCGCAGCGCGTGGCAGATCGCATAAGTGAGCTCCGCGCGATTGAGCGTATAGAAATGGAACTCCTTCACGCCGTGACGCGCCAGCTGCTGCACCTGCTCGATGGCGACCGTCGCTGCAATCAGCCGGCGCGTCTCCGCATCGTCATCGAGCCCTGCGAATCGCTCGCGCAGCGATTCGCGGAATCGATGCGCCGCATTGCGGCCGCGAAGCGCAGCACCTGCGGAAAGCGGGTGATCGGCAGGATGCCCGGCACGATCTCCGCCTGGATGCCCTGCCTGCGCGCACCGATCGCGAAAGCGCAGAAATCTGTCGGTGTCGTAGAAGAACTGCGTGATGGCGCGCGTGGCGCCCGCGTCGATCTTGCGCTTGAGATTCGTCGAGGTCGGATTCGGGCGACTGCGCCTCGGGATGCACTTCGGGATAGGCGGCGACCGAGATGTCGAAATCGGCGACTCGCTTCAGCCCGGCGACCAGGTCGGCCGCATAGGCGAAAGCCGTCGGGATGCGGCCGGTAAGCGTCGTACCCCCGCGGCGGATCGCCGCGCAGCGCCACCAGATGCCGGATGTCCTGCTCCCAATATTGACGTGCAATGTCCAGGATCTCGCCACGCGAGGCGCCGACACACGTGAGATGCGGCGCGCCGGTGAGCTGTGTTTCACGCTGGATGCGCGTAATCACGTTGTGCGTGCGCTCGCGAGTCGATCCATCCGCTCCGTAAGTCACCGACACGAATCGAGGCTTGAGCGGTGCGAGCCGCTGTACCGAATTCCACAGCGTCGCCTCCATCTGCTCATCGCCGGGCGGAAAGAACTCGAATGAAACGACAGGCGCGTCCGCGCGTTCTACAGTCATGGCCTCACCGCTGCGCGAGCGCTAGCAAAAGCCGGCTGCGGTTCACATCGACACGCTTCAGCTTCCGGCACTCCATGCCGGCATGCTCCAGCCAGCGCCGCAGTACGACCTGCAGCCGTTCCTGGACGGATGCGCCAAACCGCTCGTCGTTCTCCACGACGATGACCCGGCCCCCACGTCGCAACACGCGAGCCGCCTCGCGCAGCGCAACGGCCGGCTTCTCGGCAACGGACAGCACATGATCGAACGCCACGGCATCGAAACTTCCGGACTCGAAGGGCAAGGAGTACATGTCGCCGCGCTTGAACACGCAATGATTCAGCCCGGCCCCGTGCACCCTCGCGCGCGCGACCCTCAAAGCCTGGGCGGAGCTGTCCAGCCCCACCGCGTGCCGGGCGCGCGCGCCCAGTACCCGCAGCATGCTGCCGCTGCCGGTGCCGACATCCAGCAGCTCGCCGAGCGACTCTTCGCCCAGTTCCCGCAACACGGCATCGACCACCCGCGCATTACTGTAGGTGGACTCAGCCGTGCGTCGCACGTCCTCCCAGCCCACAGTGGCGCTACGCGCGCGCTTTTCCATCACCTTCGCAAGGCGCTTGCGGTCGCCATGGAGCACGACTGCATCGGCGCGAATGGGCCGCAGCGCCTGCGCGACGAGCTCGCCTTCGGGAGTGCCACCCGTCAGCCGGTAATAGACGCGCTGCTCCTCGCGGAACCGCTCGAGCGCGCCCACATCGCTCAGTATCTTCAGGTGCCGGGAGATGCGCGGTTGGCTCTGCCCGAGCGCCTCGGCGATCTCGCCGACCGTGAGCTCGCCATGGCCGAGCAGCGCCAGCATGCGGCAGCGGGTCGGCTCGGCGAGGCCACGCAGCAGCTCGACGGCATGGGGAAATTCTAGGGTCGCCAGTGGCACTTGCCGATACCTTTATATAACGAAGTCTTTATATAAGAGGACGGCAGATTACCGGATGCTGCAGGGGGAGGGCAAGCGAGCCGGTTCTCGTTTCACGTCTCCGCGGAAACGTTCCTTTGGCCTCGGGCGGCTTGGGCGAGCAGGACCTCCACACCCAGCCCGTAGTCCATCCGCTCGCCTCTCCAGCGGGTCGTGGCCGTTCTCGAGTCGATCTCGACGCCACGCGCAGCGTTCTGAGTGACAAGGGCTGTCCCGTCATAAGCGTTCTGATGTAGAGGCCGAGGGCTATTCAGCCCCCTGCTGTCCGGCCGCACGAACCGGAATGCCCCGTCATCGAGCACTTCGATGCGGATACCGCCTTCGTGCACCGCCCGGTGATGGAACCGGCACAGAGTCACCAGATTCGACGCCTTGGTCGCTCCGCCTCGTGCCCAATGGTGGATGTGGTGCGCGTCTACGAAGCGCCTGTGAGTGCAGCCGGGGAACCGGCAGCCCTTGTCCCGGGCCGTGATCGCCCGACGCAGGGCGGGGAGGGATACTGCGCGTCTCGCGGCCGACATCCAGAGGCTCACCCTGCGTGTTCTCGACGATTCTGACGGCGCTGCAATCGCAGGCCAGTCGGCAGGCGGTTTCCGCGGCAATGGCCGGGTGCGCCGTTGAGACGAAAAGCGATCCAGCTTCGTTTGAACGTCTGAACATCGATCCGAGTCGCGTCGGAGTGAAGCATGCGCTGTGTAGCACTTTATCCCCGAACGCTAGTGATGACTGCTTAGCGCTCACTTCGAGTTGAGCAACGCTAGCCGCGCTGCAATCTGTTATGAACTGTTGCAGTGCACAAACGGTAGTGACCATGCCGGAGTGCACGGCCATGAGTTGCTATGGATCTGTTCGAGCGGCTTGCGGAACGCCTCGTCCAAGGCGACAGACTTCGGGTCAGCCATGGTCAATCTCGTTAACAGGTTGGCTTTGGTCAGGTGCTCGTCGGTCCTCCAACATCGGCGGGCGCCGCCTTCGACACGAAGGGATACGGAGTCCTATAGATTACGGGAGATCCCGCAATGCGACTTTGCAGGATTCACCTTTCCGCGGAAACACGCATATCTGCTGTGTTTCACCAGATTTGAATGGCCTCAAGTGCGCTAGCTAGAGCTCGTCGCCCTCGGTCAACGCCCCACCAAACCCCTCACCCCGCCAACTTCTTCTTCAACAGCTCATTCAACTGCGCCGGGTTGGCCTTGCCCTGGGTGGCCTTCATCGCCTGCCCCACGAAGAAGCCGAACAGCTTGTCCTTGCCGGAGCGGTAGTCGGCAAGCTGGCCGGGATTTTTCGCCATTACCTCATCAATGGCCTTCTCGATGGCCGAGCTGTCGGTGATCTGCTTCAGGCCCTTCTCTTCGATGATGGCATCGGCATCGCGGCCGCTCGCCCACATGGCCTCGAGCACTTCCTTGGCGATCTTGCCCGAGATGGTCGAGTCCTTGATGCGGCCGAGCAGCGCGCCGAGCTGCGTCGAGGAGACTTTCGACTCCCCGATCTCGACCCCAGCCTTGTTCAGCCATCCCGACAGTTCACCCGCCACCCAGTTGGCGGCCAGCTTCGGGTCGCCGTCCACGCGCCGCGCCACGTCTTCGTAGTAAGCCGCCATTTCGCGGCTCGCCGTGAGCACGCCCGCGTCGTACGCAGAGAGCCCGAACTCCGAGGCGAACCTCGCGGCTTTCTGGTCCGGCAGCTCCGGAATTTCCCGGCGCACGCCTTCGATGAAAGCCTCGTCCAGCACCACCGGCAGCAGGTCCGGATCGGGGAAGTAGCGATAGTCGTTGGCCTCTTCCTTGGCGCGCAGCGAGCGCGTCTCGCCCTTGTCCGGGTCGTACAGGCGCGTCTCCTGCACCACCTTGCCGCCGCCTTCGATCAGGTCGATCTGCCGCTCCACCTCGAAGTTGATGGCCTTCTCGATGTAGCGGAAGGAATTGAGGTTCTTGAGCTCGGCGCGCGTGCCGAGTTTCTCCGCGCCAAACTTACGCACCGAAACGTTCGCATCGCAGCGGAACGAGCCTTCCTGCATGTTGCCGTCGCAGATCTCGAGGTAGCGCACCAGCGTGTGCACTTTCTTGAGATAGGCCACCGCCTCTTTCGCCGAGCGCATGTCAGGCTCCGAAACGATCTCGAGCAGCGGCGTGCCGGCGCGATTGAGGTCGATTCCCGAGACGCCCTGCAGCGCCTCGTGCAGAGACTTGCCGGCATCCTCCTCGAGATGCGCGCGTGTGATGCCAATCGTCTTCTTCGTGCCGTCGTCAAGCACGATCTCGAGCGATCCCTTCGCCACGATGGGCAGCTCGTACTGGCTGATCTGGTACCCCTTGGGCAGGTCAGGATAGAAGTAATTCTTGCGCGCGAACACCGAGCGCCGCGCCACCGTCGCATTGACGGCCAGCCCGAATTCGGGCCGCCATTCTGACCGCTTCCGCGTTGAGCACGGGCAGCACGCCGGGGTACGCGAGGTCGACGAGGTTTGCCTGGACGTTCGGGCTCGCCCCATAGGCCGTCGCGCTGCCCGAGAACAGCTTCGAGCGCGTCGCGAGCTGCGCGTGGATCTCGAGCCCGATCACCGTTTCCCAGCCGCTCACGAGAATTTCTCCGGCGTCTTGCGATGCCAGTCCGTCTCGAGCTGGTAGCGGTGCGCGGCGTTCAGCACCTTCGCTTCGGCAAAATGAGGCCCGACGATCTGCAGCCCCACGGGCAGGCCCTGCACCATGCCGCACGGAATCGAGATGGCCGGCAGCCCTGCGAGGTTCGCACCGATCGTGTAGATGTCGTTGAGGTACATCGTCACCGGGTCCGAGGTCTTGTCGCCGATGCCGAAGGCGGGCGTGGGCGTGGTCGGGCCCAGAAGCACGTCCACTTCCTGGAACGCGCGGTCGAAATCCCGCGAGATCAGTTGCCTCACCCTCTGGGCCTGCAGGTAGTAAGCGTCGAAGTAGCCCGCGGAAAGCACATAGGTGCCCGTCATGATGCGGCGCTTCACCTCGGCGCCGAAGCCTTCGCCCCTGGAGCGCTTGTACAGGTCCATGAGATCGCGCGGATCCTTGCAGCGATGGCCGTAGCGCACGCCATCGAACCGCGCGAGATTCGATGAGGCTTCGGCCGGCGCGACGACGTAATACACGGGGACCGACATCGGCAGATTCGGCAGGCTGACTTCGCGCAACGTCGCGCCCTGCTTTTCGAACAAGGCCATGGCTTCGCGTACCCGCTCGCCGGTTTGCGCATCGAGCCCCTTGTCGAAGAATTCCTTCACGAAGCCGATGCGCAGGCCTTTCACGGGCTCGTTGATCGTGGCGAGATAGTCCGGCACAGGCGTGTCGACGCTGGTCGAGTCGCGGGGATCGAAGCCCGCCATGGCCGCGAGCAGCAGCGCCGCATCCTGGGCGCTCGTGGCAAACACGCCGGCCTGATCGAGACTCGAGGCGAAAGCCACGATGCCGTAGCGCGAAACCCGACCGTACGTGGGCTTCATGCCCGTTATGCCGCTCAGGGCCGCGGGCTGACGAATCGAGCCGCCGGTGTCTGTTCCCGTGGCCAGGGGTGAAAGTCTTGCGGCCACCGATACAGCCGAGCCGCCCGAGGAGCCCCCGGGCACTTTCGAGAGGTCCCAGGGGCTGCGCACCGGGCCGAAAAAGCTGGTCTCGTTGGATGAGCCCATAGCGAACTCGTCCATGTTCGTTTTGCCCAGCATGACGGTGCCGGCCGCCTTGAGCTTGGCGACCACAGTCGCATCGTAGGGCGCGATGAAGTTCTCGAGCATGCGAGAGCCACAGGTTGTTCGCACGCCATCGGTGCAGAAGATGTCCTTGTGAACGAGCGGAATGCCGGTCAGCGGCGTCGGCTTTCCGGCAGCGAGCGCGGCGTCAGCCGCCCGGGCAGCCGCCAGCGCCTCATCGCGCGTGATCGTGACGAAGGCGTTCAACTCCGACTGGCTGGTCTCGATGCGCTTCAAACAGGCTTCAGCCAGCTCCACGCTCGAGAATTCGCGCGCCCGAAGGCCCGCCGCCAGCTCGGCAACCGACTTGGTGTGCAGGCTCATTACTCCAGCACCTTCGGCACGAGGTACAGACCGGCCTCTACCTGGGGTGCGTTGGCCTGGAAGCCGTCGCGCCCGTCCTTCTCCGTGACCTCATCGGGACGCGTGCGCTGCACGAGCCCGGGCATGCGGATGCGCCATCGGCGTCACATCCCGAGTATCGGCGCCATTGAGCTGGCCCACGAACTCGAGAATCGCGGAGAGGCTGCGCTGGTAGGCAGGAACCTCCGCCTGGTTGATCTCGAGGCGCGCCAAATGGGCAATGCTTGCGATCTGCTCTTGAGTCAGGGCCATGTGAATCCAGCGGGGAAATGCGAAAAACCGCGCAAAATCATACAGCTTGCCTTGCCGATTGTCCTCACGGTTGCTAGATTACGCGCCACTTCTGGGGTCGCTCCCGCCGCTAAAATTTCCGGTCTCACGCATGTTCAAACGCCTGCGCGGCTATTTCTCCAGCGATCTGTCGATCGACCTGGGCACGGCCAACACGCTCATCTATGTCCGTGACAAGGGCATCGTGCTCAATGAGCCGTCGGTCGTGGCGGTGCAGGATGATCCCGGCCGCGGCGGCAAGGTGATCGTCGCGGTGGGCGCCGAGGCGAAAGGCATGCTCGGGCGCACTCCCGGGCACATCAATGCCGTGCGCCCCATGAAGGACGGCGTCATCGCCGACTTCACCTATACCGAGAAGATGCTCCAGCATTTCATCAACAAGGTGCACGGTCAGCGCATGCTGAAGCCGTCTCCGCGCGTGCTGGTGTGCGTGCCCTTCGGTTCTACGCAGGTGGAGCGGCGCGCCATTCGCGAATCGGCCGAAGGCGCGGGCGCGCGCAGCGTTGCCATCGTCAGTGAGCCCATGGCCGCGGCGGTCGGCGCCGGCTTGCCTGTGAACGAGGCGCGCGGCTCGATGGTGCTGGACATCGGCGGCGGTACCTCCGAGGTCGCCGTGTTGTCCCTGAACGGCATCGTGTATGCGAACTCCGCCCGGATCGGTGGCGATCGCTTCGACGAAGCCATCATGAACTACGTGCGCCGCAATTACGGCATCCTCATCGGCGAGGCCACCGCCGAGCGCATCAAGATCGAGATCGGCTCGGCCTACCCGGGCCAGCAGGTGCGCGAGCTGTCGGTCAAGGGCCGCAACCTCTCCGAAGGCGTGCCGCGCAGTTTCACGCTCAACAGCAACGAGATCCTCGAGGCGCTGCAGGAGCCGCTGCAGAGCATCGTCAGCGCCGTGAAGCAGGCGCTGGAGCAAACGCCGCCCGAGCTGGGCGCGGACGTCGCCGAGCGCGGCATCGTGCTCACCGGCGGCGGCGCGCTGCTGCGGGACATCGACAAGCTGCTCACCGAAGAGACCGGCCTTCCCGTCGTGGTCGCCGACGACCCGCTCACCTGCGTCGCACGCGGCGGTGGACGCATCCTCGAGCTGATGGACGAGATGGGTCCCGGTCACTTCGGCCTCGAGTAACCTGAGCCGGCGTGGCCTTCGGCTCGCATCGTTCCCTGCCCGCGCGCGGCCCCTCGCCCGGATTCCGCTTCACGCTCTACGCGATGGTAGCGATCACACTGATGTTCCTGGACCAGCGCAGCGGCTGGCTGGATCACGCCCGCTACGTCCTGCAGGGAGCGGCCTATCCCCTGCAGCTGGCGGTCAATTCGCCGTCCGCCGCCTGGAACTGGCTGCAGGAGAGCTTCGAGACGCGCGATGTCCTGCGTCTGGAAAATCAGCGCCTGCAGACCCATCAACGCGAGCTCGAAGTGCGCATGCTGCGCTTCGATGCGCTCGCCCATGAAAACGCCGTGCTGCGCGGCCTCGAATCGTCCCTGCCGCCAGTGGCCTCGCGCTGGCTGACCGGAGAAGTGGTCAACGTGGAGTTGAACAGCCTGCGGCAGCGCGTGCTGCTCAACCGCGGATCGCAGAACGGCGTCTTCAAAGGCCAGACGGTCGTCGACTCACACGGGCTGCTCGGCCAGACCACTCGCGTCGGGCCGTGGAGCGTCGAAGTCATATTGATCACCGACCCGGAGCATGCTGTGCCCGTGCAGATCCAGCGCACCGGGCTGCGGACCATTGCGGTCGGCGCGGGCACCACGGGCTCTCTCTCGCTTCCCTACTTGCCGAGCAATGCGGACATCAAGCGTGGCGACATGCTCGTGACTTCGGGCCTCGGCGGCGTATTCCCGCAGGGCTACCCGGTCGCACGCGTGGCCGACGTACATCGGGACGCCGTTCAACCGGGGCACAGGTTCGCGCCACGCCACTCGCACAGATCGACAGCGATCGCGAAGTGATGTTGATCTGGTTCGACGCGAGCCACCCCGCGGCTCCCGTGGACGACAAGCCGGGAGAGTTGGCCACGGGCCGGGCAGACATCCAGCCCATGAGCACCAACGAGGTACCGAAATGAGTGGGCGCGAGCCCCGGGGCCGGATGCTGCTGAGCTCAGTGGTTGCGCTCATTCTCTCGGCGTTGCCCCTGCCCGCGCCGGTCGAAGCATTCCGACCGCCTTTCCTCGTTCTGGTGGTGCTGTACTGGTCGATCGCCACGCCGCGCGCCGGCGGGCTCGCACTCGGATTCTTCGGCGGGCTCGCACTCGACATCTTCCAGGGGTCGGTGCTCGGGCAACATGCGCTGGCGCTCACGCTCGTTACCTACATCGCGGTGCGCGAGCATCAGAAGATCCGCTCCAAGCCCTTCTTCCAGCAATCTCTCATGGTGCTGGCGGCCCTCTTTCTATTCGAAGGCGTGCTGTTCTCGATCGACGGCTGGAGCGGTCATCCGGTCACCAGCGGATGGCGCTGGTTCCACATTCTCTCGGGCGCGCTCGTCTGGCCGCTGCTGGCGGCCTTGCTCGAACGCACGCACGACCCACGCTGAAGCGACATGGTACGCGGCGTCCGCATCAAGGATCACTTTCAGGAGCAGCGGCTCTTCGATCGGCGCGCGATCATCGCCGGCTGCCTCATCGCCGTCCTGACAGCGATCCTGTTCGCGCGCCTGTTCACCCTGCAGGTGCTGCGATACGAGGAGTACACCGAGCTGGCCCAGGGCAACCGCATCAAAATCGAGCCCATTCCCGCTTCGCGCGGGCTCATCATCGATCGCAATGGCGAGGTGCTGGCGGCCAACCAGCCGGCCTACCAGCTCGAGCTCGTGCCCGAGCTGGTGCCGGATCTCGACAAGGAGCTCAACGGCCTGATGGCGCTCGGTCTGGTGCTTATCGAAGACGTGCCGGACATCAGGCGCACGATCAAGTCGCGCCGCAAGTTCGACAGTGTCCCGGTGCGCCTGCGCATGTCGGAGGAAGACGTCGCCCAGTTCGCGGTGCGACGCTTCGAGTTTCCCGGCTTCGATATCAAGACACGCGCCACGCGCTTCTATCCCAATGGCGAGCTCGGCGTGCACGCGCTCGGTTATGTGAGCTCGATCAGTGAGAGCGACCTCAAGAAGATCGATCGGAATGCCTATGCCGGCACTTCGCTGATCGGCAAGCTGGGCATCGAAAGCGCCTTCGAGAAGGAGCTCCACGGCACGAACGGCTTTCGCGAGGGGCTGATCAATGCGCAGGGCCGGTCCGTGCAGCGCCTAGGCGCGCTGGTGCGCGATCTGCGCACGCAGGCGCCCGTCTCCGGCGAGGACCTCATCCTCGCTCTCGATTTCAACGTGCAGCGCGTGGCCGAGCAGGAGCTCGGAACGCGCCGCGGCGCGATCGTCGCGCTGGACCCGGACAACGGCGACGTGATTGCGCTGGTGAGTCGCCCTGGTTTTGATCCGAGCCTGTTCGGCCGCGGGCTCACCAAAGCTGAGTACGCAGGCTTGCGGGACGACGCCGACCTGCCGCTGATCAATCGCGCCTTGCGCGGCACTTATCCCTCCGGTTCGACGATCAAGATGGGCCTGGCGCTCGCGGGACTCGTGGATCACGCGATCAGCGCCGACGCGCACAAGTTCTGCCCCGGCATCTACCGGCTGCCGGGCAGCAGCCGGGTCGCGCACGAAGCGCGCGTGGGCGGGCGGCATGGCTCGGTGGACATGCGCGATGCGATCGCGCGCTCCTGCGACGTGTATTTCTACGATCTCGCCAACACGCTGGGCGTCGATCAGATCGCATCGTTTCTCGGGCTCTTCGGCTTCGGTCAACCCACCGGCATCGACATCGGCGGGGAAAAGTCGGGCCTGCTGCCCTCGCGCGAATGGAAGCGCAGGGCATTCTCGCGGCCCGCAGGACCAGGTCTGGTTCCCTGGCGAGACCATCAACTTCGGCGTCGGCCAGGGTTATTTTCTCGTGACGCCGCTGCAGCTCGCGCACTACACGCTCGATGCTCGCGAACCGCGGCAAATCCTTCAAGCCGCGACTGGTCACGGCGTTTCGCGATCCGCTCAGGGGAAGATCCAGCGCGCGTGGCACCGCTGCGCAATGAAGAGATCAAGACCGCCTCGTCCACAGCAGTGGCAGGTGATCATGGAAGGCATGGCTGGCACGATGCGCGGCCGCGGCACCGCCGCCGCCATCGCCGGCAGGAACATGACCTACACCATCGCCGGCAAGACCGGCACCGCGCAGGTGTTCTCGCTCGACAAGAACGAGAAGTACGACGAGAAGACATTGCAGGAGCGGCTGCGCGACCATTCCTGGTTCGTCGCCTTCGCGCCGGCCGAAGCGCCGCGTATCGCGATCGCCGTGCTCGTCGAGAACGGCGGCTACGGCTCGACGGGCGCTGCACCCATTGCCCGCAAGGTGTTGGATGCCTACCTTGTCGACGCCGAAGGTCAAGCTGAAGGTGCCATTGCCGCCAGGCACGCCGCCGCTGCTGCCGCGGGCTTCGCCCGCGCGCGAGGAAGAGGCGCCCGCGGACTGAGCGGAAGCCTGCATGATGTACGAGGAAGTCACTTCCGAATCGCGCGCCCGCCGCACCGTCACCGGCACGGCGCGCATGCTGCTCGCCCTCAAGATGGACGGCCCGCTGCTGATCGGCCTCGCGCTGGTCGCCGTTTACGGCCTGATCGTGCTCTACAGCTCCTCCGGGCAGGATCTCGGCAGCGTGTGGCGGGCGGCCATGCGGCTCGGCATGGGCATCGTCGCCATGCTGCGTGCTCGCGCAGGTCAATCCCGAATTTCCTGCGCCGCAGCTCGCCGTGGCTCTACGGGCTCGGCATGGTTCTGCTGGTCGTGGTGGACGTCACCGGCTACATCGGCAAGGGTGCGCAGCGCTGGCTCGATCTGGGCTTCGTGCGCTTCCAGCCGTCCGAGATCATGAAGCTCGCCGTGCCCATGGTCTGCGCGTGGTTTCTGCACGAGCGGCCGCTGCCGCCGAGCGCGCAAGCATCTGCTGATCCTCGCCGCGCTCATTCTCGCGCCGGTCGTCTCTCGTGGTGCTGCAGCCCGACCTCGGCACCGGCGTGCTCATCGTGATCGCCGGCGGCCTGGTCGTGCTGATGGCGGGCCTGCAGCTGCGCATCATCCTCGAGCCTCGCTCGCGCTCGCGGGCGTCGGCGCGTGGTTCGGCTGGAGCCTCTTGCACGACTACCAGCGGCAGCGCGTGCTCACGTTCCTCGATCCCGCAGACCGATCCGCTCGGCGCCGGCTATCACATCATCCAGTCGCAGATCGCCATCGGCTCGGGCGGCGTGTTCGGCAAGGGCTGGATGAATGGCAGCCAGGCGCAGCTCGAGTTCCTGCCGGAGAGCACCACGGACTTCGTCTTCGCGGTGATCGGCGAGGAGTTTGGGCTGCTCGGCCTCGCCATCCTGCTGATGCTCTATCTGTTCGTGGTGGGACGCGCGCTGTGGCTTGCCATGCAGACGCAAGACACGTTCGCACGCCTGCTGGCCGGGAGCCTCGCGCTCACGTTCTTCGTGTATGTGTTCATCAACACGGGTATGGTGAGCGGCCTGCTGCCGGTGGTGGGCGTGCCGCTGCCGCTCGTGAGCTACGGCGGAACATCAATGGTGACCCTGCTCGCCGGCTTCGGTATTCTCATGTCCTTGTATTCGCATCGGAAACTGATCGGCTCATGAGGTGGAATTCGAGGTCAAATCGCACCGGCAGCGCTCGCTTCTCGCCATCGTCACGCTCACGCCCGTGAGCGCGGCGCCGCAATGTCCCGACACCGCCCGCAGGCTTCGACCTGGAGCGCGCGGAAATCAGCTCTTTCATCAACGACGTCGCCAAGCGCAACTCGCTCAAGCGCGATACCGTGCGCGAGCTGATCTCCGAAGCTGTGCCACAGCCCAAGATCATCGAGCTCATCAGCAAGCCCGCCGAGAAAGTCGCACCGTGGTGGCAGTATCGCGAGCGCTTTCTCACTGAAGAGCGCATCGCCCGCGGCGTGCAGTTCTGGCAGGACAATCGCGAGCCTCTGGAGCGAATTGCCGCCGAGCGCGGCGTGCCACCCGAGTACATCGTCGCCATCATCGGCGTAGAAACCTTCTACGGCCGCATCACCGGCCGCTACCGCGTGCTCGACGCACTTGCGACGCTGGCCTTCGACTACCCGCCGCGCGGCGACTTCTTCCGCAAGGAGCTCGAGGAGTTCGTCCTGCTCGCACGCGAAAACAAGCTCGATCCGCTCAAGACGACCGGCTCCTACGCCGGCGCGATGGGCGCCCCGCAGTTCATGCCCTCGAGCTATCGCCGCTACGCGATGGATGGCGAGCGAAGACAACGTGCGCGACCTGTGGTCCAGCTGGCCCGACGTGTTCGCAAGCGTCGCCAACTATTTCCGCGAGCACGGCTGGCAGACGGGCGCCCCCGTCATCGTCGAAGCCCGCCTCGCCCCCGACCCCATCTTCCAGATCAATCCGCAGAAATCTGGAGCTCAACGAGACGCATCGAGAGTCTCAACGCAGAGTGGAGTCCAGGTCGACCTCCCCGCCGCCGCGCGACACGCCGACCATGCTCGTCTCCGCCGAACAGCGCGACGGCCCGGCCTACCGCGTTGGCTTCAACAATTTCCAGGTCATCACCCGCTACAACCGCAGCGCCCGCTACGCCATGGCCGTCAACGACCTCGCCGAAGTCATCGCCACGCGGGTCCACAACGCCACCGCGACATCCGCGGCGAAATGAATCCCTCTCCATGGGGCCGGCGATTCGCCCACGCGCCGGCCTTTCTTCTCCTGTGCATCACGTTGATGATGGCAGCCTGCTCAACGCCGCCCAAACGCGAGCCGCCCCCGCAACCGCAACCCGCCCCCGTACCCACCCCTGCGCCATCCCTCCCAACCAAACCCAATCCAGCCACCATCCCCGACGCCGTTCCCCGCGTAGAACCCCGCAGCAAGCGCGGTAACCCGGCGTTCTACGAAGTGCGCGGCAGGCGGTACACCGTTCTCAGCACGGCAGACGGCTATTTCGAACGCGGCATCGCCTCCTGGTACGGCCCGACCTTTCACGGCGAGCTCACCTCGATGGGCGAGAAGTACGACATGTACGCCATGAGCGCTGCCCACAAGACGCTGCCCCTTCCGGCCTACGCCCGCGTCACGAACCTGAAGAACGGCAAGAGCGTCGTCGTGCGAATCAACGACCGCGGCCCCTTCGTCGCCAATCGCATCATCGACCTGTCTTTCACCGCCGCCGCAAAACTCGACATGCTGCGCGAGGGCACTACGCCGGTTGAGGTGCGCACCCTGCTCCCCGGCCAGCCCGACACCTTGACGCGCAGCACCGAGCTGCCACCCCAGCCCCTGTACATCCAGGCGGGCGCGTTCGCCGATTCGAAGAATGCTCAACGGCTGGTGCAACGCCTGCAGGCGAACGGATTTCCAACGGCCTCCTTGGCGCTGCCGCTCAAAGGAGGCGCGAACGTCTACCGCGTGCGAGTCGGGCCTGTCGGCAGCGTCCGCGAGTTCGATGAGATCAGCGCCCGGCTCGGCAAGCTCGGGATAACCGACGCGCGGCTCGCTGTCGACTGATCCACTCCGTTAGAATCGCGCCCTTCGCACCGCCCGCTGCCGAGGATCCCTGAGGATGTCGCCCATTTCCCGATTCTTCCGCCTGCTCACGATCCTTCCGCTGTGCCTGCTTGCGCTGCCCGCGCACCCGTCGGGCCCGATCCCCCAGCCGCCCACGATCGACGCCCGCTCGTACATCCTGATGGACTTCGACAGCGGCCGGATTCTCGCCGAGAAGCTGCCGGATGAGCGCGTGGAGCCAGCGAGCATCACCAAGGTGATGACGGTCTACGTGGCCTTCGATGCGATCCGCCAGAAGCGCGCCTCCTTCGACACCGACGTGCCGATCAGCGAGAAAGCCTGGCGACAGGGCATCGATTCATCAGAGTCCCGCATGTTCCTCGAGGTGGGCAAGACCGCGAAGCTCGGTGACCTGCTGCGCGGGATCATCATCCAGTCCGGCAACGATGCGGCGGTGGCGGTAGCGGAATTCCTGGGCGGCAGCGAAGCAGGGCTTCGCGCAGATGATGAATCACTACGCCGCGACGCTCGGCATGAAGAATACTCACTATGCCGATGCCAGCGGCATGCCGGACCCTCAGCACTACACGACGTCTCGAGACATCTCGACGCTCTCGCGCGCACTGATCCGCAACTTCCCCGAGCTCTACAAGATATTCGCCGAGCGGGAGTTCACCTACCACGGCATCCGCCAGTACAACCGCAACGGCCTGCTCGGGCGCGACCCCTCGGTCGACGGCATCAAGACCGGCCACACCAAATCCGCCGGCTACTGCCTCTCAGCCTCCGCAAAGCGCGACAACATGCGATTGATCTCGGTCGTCATGGGCACGCCGTCCATCAAGACGCGCGAATCCGCCAACGCTTCGCTGCTGAGTTACGGCTTCACTTTCTTCGAGACCGCGAAGCTCAAATCCCGCGGCGAGAAGATCGCCTCCCCGCGCGTGTACAAGTCCGAGGCCGAAACCGCGGTGGTCACGGTTCCTCGCGACATGTACGCGACCGTTGCGCGAGGCGAAGCGAAGTCTCTCAAGACGGCAGTCATACTCAATGAGCCGCTCATCGCGCCGCTCGCGGCGGGCAAGCCCGTGGGCGAGCTCACGATCACCAACGCCGCCGGTGAAGTCGTCGGCCGCTCACCTCTCGTGCCACTGCAGGCCGTTGCGCAGGCCGGGTGGTGGACGACCATGATCGACAGCGTGGCGCTCTGGTTCAAATGACCCGCTAGATGGCCGAACCGCTCCCCATCTGCTATCTCGACGGCGAATACCAGCCCTGGGGAAACGCCCGCATCTCGCCCTTCGACCGTGGCTTCCTCTTCGGCGACGGCGCCTACGAGGTGATGCCGGTGTACGGCGGCCGACCGTTCCGCTTCGGCGCTCACGCGGACCGCATGACTCGCAGCCTCGCCGAGATGCGCATGGCCGACCCGCATACGCACGACGAATGGCGTGAGATTGTCGGCACGCTCGTGCGCCGCAATGCCGAACCCGATCAGTACGTTTACTGGCAGGTGACGCGCGGCGCGGAGCCCGGCCGCAGCCATGCGCCACTGCCCGACATCCCGCGCACCGTGTTCGCGTTCTGCGCCCCCTGGCCGCGGCTTTCGCCGAAGACGCTGGAGAGCGGCGCCTCCTGTATCACTGCGAAAGACATCCGCTGGGCGCGATGCGATATCAAGGCCACTTCCCTGTTGCCCAATGTGCTGCTACGCCAGCTGTCGGTCGACGCCGATGCCGCCGAGACCATCTTGCTCCAGAACGGCGAGCTCATCGAAGGGTCCTCGTCTTCCGTCCACGTGATCATCGATGGCGAGATCCGCACGCCCCCGAATTCACGCCGACTCCTGCCCAGCATCACGCGCGGCGCGATCGAGGAGCTTGCGATACGCGCCCGCATCCCCCACCGCGCCACCGCGATCAGCGAGCATGAGCTGCGTCATGCGGATGAAGTCTGGATCGCTTCAGCGGCGAGGGAGGTCATCCCCGTGACCCGCCTGGACGACCATCCGATCGGCAACGGCAAACCGGGCCCCGTGTGGCACAGGCTGCGCGAGGAATTCGAGAGCTATAAGAAGAGGCTGGCGGGGGTGCCGTGGTAGACGAGGCAGACACGAGCCCACTAAAATTTCCCACCGATTACCCGATCAAGGTTCTCGGCCGGCCCACGGACGAAATGCGCGCGCGCGTGCACGCGATCATGCTCAAGCATGCCCCTGACCTGGACCCCGAGCGAATGAGCGAGCGGCTGAGCGAAAAAGGCAATTTCCTCTCCATTTCCTACACGATCGTGGCCCAGAGCCGCGAGCAGGTGACGGCGCTCGCCACCGAGCTGGTCGCCTGCGACCTGGTTCTCATGGTGATCTGAGGGTTACAGCCGTCGCTGTGTCTATAACCGATCTGTAACCGGTTATGGCGAACCTTGGGCTGACGGGGCAGGTGCGCGTAGGTAGCATTGCCGCCCCATGTCCATAGTGCTCGACCAGGTTACCAAGCGGTACCAAGGCCTCCCCGTCGTAAACGACGTTTCCGTCGATATTGGCGATGGCGAGTTTTTCGTCCTGCTCGGCCCCAGCGGTAGCGGCAAGAGCACGCTGCTGCGCGCCATCGCCGGCCTTACGGGCGTCGACCATGGGCGAATTTCCCTGCACGGGCGCGATGTTACGCACGTCGGCGCGCGCGAGCGCGGTGTCGGGCTCGTGTTCCAGAACTACGCCCTGTTCAGGCACATGAGCGTGGCCGACAACATCGAATTCGCGCTTCGGGTGCGACGCATGAAGGCCGCGGACCGCCGCAAGCGGCGCGATGAGCTGCTGCGCCTTGTCGCGCTCGAAGGCATGGGAGAGCGCTTGCCGACGCAGCTTTCCGGTGGCCAGCAGCAGCGCGTCGCGGTGGCCCGCGCGCTTGCGCACAAGCCCGAAGTCCTGCTTCTCGACGAGCCATTCGGCGCCCTGGACGCGAAGATCCGCGAGGAATTGCGCCGGACCATCCGCCAGGTGCAGCGCGAGCTTGGTATCACCACGGTGCTCGTGACGCACGATCAGGAAGAGGCCTTTGCGCTCGCCGATCGTATCGGTGTCATGAATCTCGGCCGCCTGCTCGAGATGGGGCGCCCCGACGAGCTATATGCCCGGCCCGCCACGCGCTTCGTCGCCACCTTCCTCGGTGCGGCCAACCTGCTGCTGGCGCTGCAAACGCGCCACGGCATTCATTTCAGCGCGCACGCCCAGACCGAAGGACATACGCCCGAACGCCGGCAGGGCTCCGGACGCGAGCATGAAATCGTCGCGGTGGTCCGGCCGGAGGAAGTCGAGCTCGCATCCGGCAGAGATACGTTGAGCTCGCGCTACCTTGCGCAAGGCATCGTCGAGGAGCTCGTATTCACCGGCGCGCTGGAAAGAATGCGTGTGCGTCTCAACGCGCGCAACGAAGAAGCGCAGCTGGCAACGAGCAATAGCGCGAGCTCCGGGGGCTTCGTGGAAGTGACGCGCACCCAGCACGAGCAGCGCGCCTTTCCAGTGAAGCCCGGGCAATCCGTGGTGATTGGAGTGCGGCGCGTGCATGTGCTGCCCACGCCGCTCTCGAGCTTCACCGCCTGTGGCCCAACAGGGCCGGATGCGGAGCGCCTCGGTCGTCAGCCGCTGCTCGTCGAACTGGCCAGCCGCATGAAGACGCGCGTGGCCATGCGCATCGATTCAAGCCTTGGCGGCACACGCTACGCGAACCGGCCGGTTGCCGACTCGGCGCCTTCGACCCCGTTCGCCGGCGCGGCGGTCATCTCCGCGAATACGCTGAGCATGCAAGACATCGATCACCTCTTGAAGCAAGGCGCGGGGGAAGTCCTCATCCTGCCGCCGAGCGCGGTTTCTCCGCAGCGGGTGCTGATCCATTGGGTCGACGAGATTGCGCGGCCCGGCACGCTGGCGGTTTCCGCGAGCCTGCTACGTCACGTGCACGCCGAGGCGATCTACGTGGACGTGCTGCCCGAGAACACACCGAATGCGCAGCGCCCTGGCGGCATGCGCGCCCTGCTCGATGCGCGTTCCGAGGCGCAGGCAGTGCATGGGCTCGAGATGCGCACCGAGCTGCGGTTTGGCGACGTGGCGCAGGAGCTGGCGAGCCGGCTTTCCGAATCCGGCGATCCTCTATTGATACTGGGCATCTCGGACTCGGCGACCCTTCGCGAGCGCTTCGGCAAGCTGCTGTCGGGCGAGCTCACCGTGCCGACTACCGAGACAGGCCTGCTCGCAACCGGTTCGAACATCATTGCCGGTGGCACCAAGTTGCTCACCAGCGGCGCACAAGTGCTGACCGGTAAGCCGACCTCCACGGGCGGTGCGCAGGCCGCGCCATCCGGCGGCCCCCGCTGGCCCGTGCTGATCGTCTATCGGGCGGCCGACGATGAGTAGATTCCGCGAGCCGAGCGTGCTGCCGGGCTTCGGCCTCACGTTCGGCTTCACCACTTTCTTCCTGAGCACGCTGGTGCTCCTGCCGCTCGCCGCGCTCGTGCTCATGGCGGGCTCGATGGACATCCACTCGTTCATCCAAACCATCACGGATCCGCGCGCGGTGGGCTCGTACCGCCTGTCGTTCGGCGCGTCGATGCTCGCTGCGACGATCAACCTGGTGTTCGGTTTCATCATCGCCTGGACGCTGGTGCGCTATCAGTTCCCCGGCCGCAAGATCATCGATGCGCTGATCGACATGCCCTTCGCCCTGCCGACGGCGGTGTCGGGCATCGCGCTCACCGCCGTGTTCGCGCAGAACGGCTGGATCGGGCAATACCTCGAGCCGTTCGGCATCAAGGTGGCCTACACCTGGATCGGCGTGACCGTTGCGCTCACCCTGATCGGGCTGCCCTTCATGGTGCGCACGGTCCAGCCGGCGCTCGAAGAGGTGCAGAAGGATCTGGAAGATGCGGCCGAGACGCTGGGAGCGGGCCGCTTCTACATCTTCCGGCGCATCATCCTGCCGACGGTGCTGCCCGCCATGCTGACGGGATTCACGCTCGCCTTCGCGCGCGGCGTGGGTGAATACGGCTCGGTGATCTTCATCTCGGGCAACCTGCCGATGAAGACCGAGATCACCCCTCTCCTCATCGTGATCAAGCTCGAAGAGTTCGATTACAAGGGCGCCGCAGCCCTCGGCGTGGTGATGCTCACCATCTCGTTCTTCATGCTGCTCGCGATCAACCTGCTGCAGGCCTGGGGCCGGCGGCGAATGGTCGGAGCGCAGCGCTGATGGCTTCCTCCACTTCCTCCGCCGTTCACGACGAGCTCGCCTCGCGGCCGGGTCACAACACCTTCGCGCTCGCGCTCGTGCGCGGCGCGTTCATTCTGGTCTCGCTCACTTTTCTTGCAGCGCTGCTGTTCGCGCCTCTCGCCACGGTGTTCGCCCTGGCGCTGGACAAGGGAGTCGAAGCCTACCTGATGAGCTTCAAGGATCCGGACACGGGCGCGGCGATACGCCTGACGCTCACCGCGACCCTGGTGGTCGTGCCGCTCAACACGCTGTTTGGGCTCGCGGCAGCCTGGGCGATCGCCAAGTTCGAGTTTCGCGGCAAGAGCTTTCTCATCACGCTCATCGACCTGCCGCTCGCCATCTCGCCCGTGATCTCGGGCATGGTCTACGTGCTCATGTTCGGCCTGCAGGGCTGGTTCGGAGTGTGGCTGCAGGAGCACGACATCAGCATCATCTTCGCGCTGCCCGGCATTATCCTGGCGACGATGTTCGTGACGTTCCCGTACGTGGCGCGCGAGCTCATTCCGTTGATGCAGCAGGTGGGCAACGACGAGGAAGAGGCCGCAATCACGCTGGGAGCCGGGGGCTGGATGACGTTCTGGAGAGTCACCCTGCCCAAGGTGCGGCTGGGCCTCGTGTACGGCATCATTCTTTGCAACGCGCGCGCCATGGGCGAGTTCGGTGCCGTGTCCGTGGTCTCGGGGCATATCCGCGGGCTCACCAACACGATGCCGCTGCACATCGAAGTGCTCTACAAGGAATACAACTTCGTGGGCGCCTTTGCGGTAGCCTCGCTCCTCACCCTGCTCGCGGTGCTGACGCTGATCGTCAAGACGCTGATCGAGCGGACAGGCTACAAGCGGCACTAGGCGATGGGCGACTTCCTGCGGCGAACCTGGCAGCGTCTCCGACTGGGATCGGAAACGACGAGTCTCGGTTGGTCGTTGGCCGCCACCAACCTGGTCATCGTCGCGCTGCTGGTTGGAGGCATCGCATTCTCCGCGGTCGGCATGCTTCGCCAGCTTGCCGACGAACAGGGCATGGCGCGCGCCTCGCTCGCTGGAGCCATCGCTCGCGAGGATCTGCGCCGCCTGGGCGAAGACGCACTGACCACGGCGCGCTCGCTCGCCGATCGCCCAATTCTGCAACGCCTGCTGACCCAGTCGACGATTCCAGAAGGCGGCAATGCAGATGCGCTCGCGCAATTCCTGCGCCGCTTCTGCGAGACCGGCGGAATGGATGCGTGCGCGGTGTTTCGCGGGAACGAGGTCGTTGGCCAGGGTGGCGCAGAGATTCCGTGGAACGAGATCGCCGTGGCCAGTGCCGAGCAGGGCGAGAGTTTCCTGGTCGCGGCGCCGTCGGTCGCCTACCCGCTGCTGGGTGCCGTCACGCAGATAGGTGATCAGCCCGATCTTCGCGTTTACATCATCCGGCTGATGGACGATGAGCTGGCGCAGACGTTGAGCCAGCGCGTGGGTCTGAGCGTGCGGTTGATCAACTACCGCTCCTTCACGACATCCCCCGTGGACGATTTCACATCCCTGCACGCTGCGGGCCTCGCCGATGGACGCTCGGCCGTGCAGCGCATCCAGGCGCAAGATCTCTATGCGTCGAGCTTTCCGGTGTTCGCACCCACGGGCGAGGCGATCGCGCTGATCGAGACGCGGCTGCCGGCAGCAGAGCTTGATACGATGACCGGCCATCTGGTCCACCAGCTCTGGCTCACGGCACTCGTGCTCGCCGGCATCGCGGTGCTCGCGGGAATGGTTCTCGGCCAGTTCGTGGCGGGGCCGGTGCGCGCGTTGACGCGAGCCGCGGTGCGGCTGGGCGAAGGCGATTTCTCTACTTCCATTCCTCCGCGTGGCCCGGCGGAAGTGGGCAAGCTGGCGCGGACGATGGAAGACATGCGCCGCAACCTGGTCGATCTCACCAGCGCGCTGCGCAGGCATGAAGCGGAAGCGCAGTCCGTGCTGACTGGCATCGTCGAGGGCGTGTACGCGGTGGATAAGGATCGCGTCATTCGTTATCTGAATCCGCAGGCGGCACGGCTGCTCGGCGTGAAGCCTGAGGAAGCCGTCGGGCAAGTTCTGCGGCGATGTGCTGAAACCGTGCCTGGACCACGGGCGCAGACCCTGTGAATTCAATTGCCCGATACTCAATGCGCGCATCGAAGGCCGGTCTCAAGTCGATGGAAAGGCTTCAGGCGCGCGGCGACGAGGCACGCAGCACCGTCATCACGAGCTCCGGCATGGCCGAGGGATTGCAGGTCCAGGTGATGCGCGATGAGACCGAGCTCGAGGCGGTACGCCGCGCGCGGGACTCGGTGCTGGCCAACATCTCGCATGAGTTCCGTACTCCGCTGGCGGCGCAGCTCGCCTCCATCGAGCTGCTGCGCGACGGATTGAACAGCATGCCGCTGGAGCAGCAGCGCGAGCTCGTGCACTCGCTCGAGCGGGGCAGCATGCGGCTGACGCAGCTCATCGACAATCTGCTGGAGAGCGTGCGCATCGAGTCCGGACAGCTGGCCATCCGCAAGCAGAGCGTGTCGCTGGCGGATTCGGTTGAAGAGGCGCGCGCGTTGATCGGAGCGTTGCTGGAACAGCGCGGGCAGGCGCTGGAGGCTTCCATCCCCGAAGACCTTCCACAGGTGGAAGGCGACGGACCGCGCCTCACGCAGGTGTTCGTCAACCTGATCGCCAATGCGAGCAAGTTCGCACCGGAAGGCACGCCGATTCGCGTCGGCGCCGAAGTTCGCAACGGCGCCGTGGTGACCTGGGTCGAGGATGAAGGCGCGGGCGTGCCCGCGGGCGATGCGGCATCGATCTTCGATCGCTTTCAACGTGGTGCGGGATCCGAGCCTGAGCCGGGTGGATTGGGTCTGGGGCTTTGGATCGTCAAATCCATCGTGCAGCGGCACGGCGGAACCATTACTGCCGAACGCACTGCCCAGAATCGCACCCGCTTCAGCATCACCCTGCCCGCAGAGGCGCTGACATGAAGGTGTTGATCGCGGATGACGACCGCGACCTGCTGAATCTCATCGCCTTCACGCTCACCCAGGAGGGGCACCTCGTCGTCAAGGCCATCGACGGGCAGGTGGCGATTCATGCCTTCGAGAACGAAGGGCCGGATATCGTGATCCTGGACATCAACATGCCCGGGGCTTCGGGATTCCAGGTGTGCGAGGCGATCCGCCAGAAATCGCAGGTGCCGATATTGATGCTCACGGCGCGGGGCGCCGAGGAAGATCTCGTCAAGGCGCTCGAGCTCGGCGCCGATGACTACATGACGAAGCCGTTCAGCCCTCGCACGTTGTTGGCGCGAATCAAGGCGTTGCTGAGGCGTACTGGCGTTGATAGTTCAGCGCCACTTGCAGTCGGGCGCCTCGCGCTCGATGTCGAAGAACACACCGCGCAGAGTCGGCGATGGCGTTCCCGTTCGGCTGACCAAGCTCGAATTGCGCCTCCTGCAGATGCTGCTCGCCAACGCCGGCCGCACCGTAAATTCCGACCGCCTGCTGATGCAGGTATGGGGCCATCGCAATTCCGGCGACCGCCAGCTGCTCAAGCAGCTCGTCCATCGCCTGAGACAAAAGATCGAGATCGACTCGGCTGCACCGCAGCTGCTGCAAACCTCGGCGGGCAGCGGCTACAAGCTCGTCGTCGAGTGAACTAGCACATTTATGCGTGCGCCGCTGTTGAGTTTCTACGCAAAGACAGCAGTTATCTGATTGGCGCGAAAATCACATTTCATCTAGCGTGAGCTGGATGAGTGGCGAACCGAAATTCATTACCCCGGATCTGATCCGCCATTCGATCGTCATCCTCCGCGAACAGCGAGTCATGCTGGATCGAGACCTGGCCGAGCTGTACGGCGTGGATACCAGGGCGCTGAATCAAGCCGTAAAACGAAACGCTCTGCGCTTTCCCGCCGATTTCATGTTTCAGATTACGATTCAAGATATTGCATGTTTAAGGTCACAAATTGGGGAGGCATCGAAAATACCTGCCTTTTGCTTTTACGGAGCACGAGCTCATGAATCCTCCCGTGACGCGCGCGATCGGGTTTACGGCCGGAATTGAGGAATAAGCCGAGGCGACCCCGGCTGATCACCCCTTGCCGGTCCAGGTGACGCCCTGCTTCACCGCCAGCACCCCATCGCCTTTCAATTCCGCTGCGAACCCCGCACGCTGGAGACGATTCTCCACTTCGTTGGCGACGTCGCGCCCGGAGGTGAGCTTGTTGGGTGAGCCTGTGTAGTGGAATAGCCTTCCTTTGTGCTTCAGCACGCGAGCCAAGTGGGAGTAGAAGGCTTGCGAGTAAAGCTCGCCGGCGATGCCGAAGCGCGGTGGATCGTGCAGGACTGCATCGACCGAAGCCGCGGGAAGCCTGGCGACGTGCTCGACGATGTCACCATGAGTCAGCACCAGCGTCGGATGCACTTGCGGTGACCATGGATTGAGGCTGCGCAGCCAGAGCACGTCGGCATTCTTCTCGTAGGAGAGCACGCGACCAGCCTGCCCCTTCACACACCATGCGGCGAAATAGCCGAGACCTCCGCACGTGTCGAGAATCGCCTTGCCGCGCGGCTGGATCAGCGCAACCTTGCGTTCAGCGTCGTCGAAGGGCGAGACGCGGGCCGTAGGCAGCATTTTGATACCGTCGATCTCGAACGTCGGCGGTCCCCATTCGGTGGGCACGAGCTTGATCAAGGAACGTGCAAATCGCGACGCGGGCTCGAAGCGATCGCCGGCCCAGTAGTAGATGGTCCTGTCCTTGCAGGCTTCGAGAAACGCGAAGCGCCGGCCCTCCCAAACCCATCCCGTGGGCTCCAACTCGACCATCGTCACAGAGAGGTCGAGGTCCAGCGAGACCTGGGTTGCCGCCTGGCCTGCCTGCGCCGCCGCGCGCAGCTGCTCGTGAACCTTCAGGGTGAGCAGCGGCTCCATGCGCGCAGATTACCGCAATACTTTGCCATCCGCGTCCAGCACCCTGACGTCGCCGATGTTGAGCTTGCGGACGCCGTCTTCGATCTTCGCGAGATCACCTACGATGACCCACGTCATCGCATCGGGACGGATCAGCTTCGCCGCAGCCGCCTGCAGCTGCGCGGGTGTCAGCGCATTGACCTGCCCCACGTAGTCGTTCCAGTAAGTGTCCGGCAGGTGATAGGTGAGGATGTCCATGTAAGAGCCGGCGACTTCATCCGCCGTTTCGTTGTTGCCGGGCAGCGCAAGAGTGAGGCTGTTGCGTGCGAATGCGATTTCCGCGTCCGTTGGCGGGCGGGCGGCAAGGACGTCGCGCAATTCCTTCGACAACTCCTGAATGGCCTCTGCCGTCTTGTCCGTCTGCACCGGCGCGGTCACATAGAAAGGCCCCGGCCCTTGTGCATCCACGATGCGCGAGCCCACACCGTATGACCAGTGCTTGTCCTCACGCAGGTTCATGTTGAGGCGCGAAACGAAATTGCCGCCCATCAGCGTGTTGATGGTTTTAAACGCGATGTGGTCCGCGTCCGAGCGATGTGGCCCGGCGTAGCCCGCCATGATCTGCGACTGCTCCGCGCCGGTTCGATTCACCAGAAACACGCGGGGTTTCGCCTGCCCCGTCACCGCCGCAAGATTCTTGACCGGCAGGGAGTCCGACGGTGCCGTCCATCCGGCGAGGCGCTGCTCGAGCAGGGGTTTGATCTGCGCCATCGTCGTGTCGCCGACGATCAGCAGAGTCGCATTGTCCGGCCGAACCCACCGCTTGTAGAACGCGCGCAAATCACTCGTGCGCAAAGCCCCAACACTGTCTTCCGACCCATTTCCGGACAGCGGATTCGAATACGCATGGCCTTCACCGTAAATCAGCCCGGGAAACAGGCGCGAGGCGATTCCGCGAGGCTGCGCCTTCTCCTGCTGAATGCCTGCCAGCACCTGCCCCTTCAGACGCGTGAAGTCGCCTTCAGGGAAGGTAGGATTGAGCAGCACGTCCGTAAACAAGTCGAACGACTCCGGCAGCCGCGCTGTCAGTGCGTTCAGCTGTATGTACGATGTGTCGAGCGATGACCCCACTCCGATCTGCGCACCCAGCGATTCGGCTCGCGCCGCGATCTGCAGCGAGTCGAGCGACTTCGTGCCTTCCCGGATCATGGACAGGGCGAGCTTCGCGGTGCCGGGCGTCGCGAGGCTATCCGCCGCATAGCCGGCGTCCACGATCAGCGTCATGCCGACGAGCGGCGCGTTGTGCCGCTCGGCCAGCACGACCTTCAGGCCGTTTGAAAGCGTTGCACGCTCGAGAGGCGGGAGTTTCAAGTCCGGCGCCTTGCCGGTGCCCGGTATCTTGCTGCGGTCAACGCTGCTTTTCGCGACGGAGTATTCCGGCGTGGGCACCACGTTGAGCACGAACACCCCGTCCGAGAGCCACTGCTGCGCGACCTTTTGCAGCTCGGCGGGGGCCGCTTCACGGAGGCGCTGCAGGTAGGTCTTGTAGAAATCCGGCGAGCCACCGAACACCTGGCTCTGCGCGAGTATGTAGGCTTTGCCGCTCTCCCCGTCGATGCGCTCGATTCCCCGCACGAAGCCGGCGTACGCCGCGGTGCGGATACGCTCGACCTCTTCCTGAGTCGGGCCGGCGCGCAGATATGTCGCCAGTTCCTCATCGAGCGCCCGCTCGACGATCGCCGGGTCACTGCCCGGCTTGACGGTGACGATCATCTGCAACTGCGAGCCGATCTCGAAAGGCCCGATGCCCACCTGCACGGCCGTGGCCGTCTGATCCTTGTAAACCAGTCGCTTGTAGAGGCGGCTGTTCTTGCCGTTGCCGAGAATATCGGCCGTGAGATCGAGCAGCGCGAACTCGCGGGTCTGGTACCCGGGAATGTTCCAGGTCTTGTAGAGGCGTGCCTGCGGGACGTTGTCTTGCATCATCGCGCGGCGCGTGCCACTCATCTTCGCGATCCACTCTTCCTGGCGCTTGACCAGCGGACCGGAGGGAATGTCGCCGAAGTACTGTTCGATCTTCTGTTTGGCCTGCGCAGCGGTGATGTCGCCCGCGACGACCACCACTGCATTGGCGGCGCCGTAGTAGGCGCGGAACCAGTCCTTCACGTCTTCGAGCGAGGCGGCATAGAGGTCCTCCATGGAGCCTATGGTCTCCCAGGAGTACGGATGCCCGACCGGATAGGTGCTCGAGGCGATCAGCTCGTCCACTTTGCCGTAGGGCTGGTTCTCGCCCTGGCGCTTCTCGTTTTGCACCACCCCGCGCTGCTCATCGAGCTTCTTCTGATCGATGGCGCCAAGCAGGTGGCCCATGCGGTCGGACTCGAGCCACAGCGTCATGTCCAGCGCGCTCACGGGCACGTTCTCGAAGTACACCGTGCGATCGAGCCACGTGTTGCCGTTCAGATGCGTGGCGCCGATGGGCTCGAGCGGCTTGAAGAAATCGTCGTTGAAGTTCTCCGAGCCGTTGAACATCAGGTGCTCGAAGAGGTGCGCGAAGCCGGTGCGGCCCACGCGCTCGTCCTTGCTGCCCACGTGATACCAGATGTTGAAGGCGACGATGGGCGCCTTGTGATCCTCGTTGACGATCAGTGTCAGCCCGTTCGGCAGGACATATTTCGTATAGGGGATGTCGATGTCCGGCAGTGGGGCCGCGGGCTGCGCTCCTGAGGCGGGCAGCGCGAAAGCCGCGGACGCGCAGGCGCACACGAGGGCGAGCCTGAGAATCGATGATGCCTTTTGCATGACGGGTTCCGTGACTGGGGGGCGTTTTTGGCCGGCGCGAGTGTACTCAAGCTCCGCGCCATTCGCCGGGCGAATGCGACGAAGAATCGACGGACTGCCGAGCTACGGTTTGTAGATCCTGTCGAACACTCCACCCTCGCTGAAATGCAGCTGCTGGGCCTTGGCCCAGCCGCCGAAGTCGGCGATGGTCACGAGGTTGACCTGTGGGAACTGCGCTGCGTACTTTGCCGCAACAGCGGGATCCCGCGGGCGATAGAAATGCCTGGCAATGATCTCCTGGGCCGCCGGGCTGTAGAGATACTGCAGATATTCCGTGGCCACCTCGCGCGTCTTGCGACGCAGCACAACCTGGTCGACCACCGCCACCGACGGCTCGGCCAGAATGCTGATGGACGGTGTCACCACCTCGAGCTGTCCCTCACCGAACTCGCGAATACCCAGGATCGCCTCGTTCTCCCAGGCGAGCAGCACATCGCCGACGCTCTGCTGCACGAACGTCGTCATCGAACCGCGCGCGCCGGTGTCGAGCTTGCTCACGTTCTTGAACATGGCGCGAACGAACTCCTCAGCAGTGGCATCGCTGCCGCCCGGCTGCTTGAGCGCCCAGGCCCACGCCGCGAGGTAGTTCCAGCGCGCGCCGCCGGAAGTCTTCGGATTCGGTGTGACCACGCCGACACCGGGCTTGATCAAGTCGCCCCAGTCCCGGACGTTCTTCGGATTGCCCTTGCGCACCAGGAAGACGATGGTGGAGGTGTAAGGCGCACTGTTGTTAGGGAGGCGGCTCTGCCAGTTGAGCGGCAGGAGCTTGCCCCGTGTCGCGATCGCATCGACATCACCCGCCAGCGCCAGGGTGACCACGTCAGCCTGCAGCCCGTCGATCACCGAGCGCGCCTGCTTGCCCGAACCGCCGTGGGACTGCTTGATGCTCACACCCTTGCCGCTCTTCTCCCTCCAGTGCTTGATGAACGCGGTGTTGTAGTCCACGTAAAACTCACGGGTCGGGTCATAAGAGGCGTTGAGGATGCTGGTCTCGGAGGTCTCTTTCGAGCAGCCGGCGCTTAGGGCGATGACCATCAGCAACGGCACGAGCCGCAACAGGCACTTGGAATCCATTGAGCTTTACTCCGGGGCGGAATCGCCGGACAGGCAAGATATCGCAACGAGGGCGGAGGGTATACTCCCCGCACGATGGCGCCCCGCACTTCTCACGTCGACACGTTCGTGAGGGACAACCTTCCGCCGCCGCGGCAGTGGCCGCAATTTCTGTTCGAGCTGCCCGAGCTCCACTACCCCGAGCGTTTGAATTGCGCGGCACGGCTTCTTGACCGCAATGCGGCCGAACGCCCGGACGCGATTGCCATACGAACCTTGCAAGGCGACTGGACGTTCGGGCAATTGCGCGAGAAGGTCGACCGGATCTGCGGCGCGCTCGCCGGGGACCTGAATGTTCAGCCGGGCAATCGAGTCTTGCTCAGGGGGGCCAACTCGCCGACGCTCATGGCCGCGTGGCTGGCCGTGATCAAGGTGGGCGGCGTGGTCGTCACGACAATGCCGCTGCTGCGTGCACGCGAGCTTGCGACCATCATCGACAAGGCGCGCGTGACGCTTGCGCTGTGCGAAGCGACGCTTATCGAAGAGTTGGAGAGTGCGCGCGGCATGGGCGAACATCTCGCCCGCATCGTCACCTGGGGCGGCGACCTCGAGAGACTGCTCGAGCGGCAGGCCTCTTCGTTCGCAGCGGTGGATACGGCGAGCGACGATCCATGCCTGCTGGCTTTCACATCCGGCACTACCGGGCAACCCAAGGCGACTGTGCATTTCCACCGCGACGTGCTCGCGATGGCGGACACATTCGCGGCTCATCTGCTCGAGCCACAGCCTGATGACGTCTTTGCGGGCACTCCACCGCTTGCCTTCACCTTCGGGCTGGGCGCCGAGCTGGTGTTCCCTTTCAGATTCGGGGCGAGTACCGCGATCGTTGCAGGGCCGACGCCCGATCACCTGCTCGAAGGAATGGCCCGGTTCGGCGTCACGCGCCTGTTCACCGCACCGACGGGCTATCGCACGCTGCTGATGCGCAACGATCTCGGAAAATTCCCCGGCGTTCGCTCATTCGTATCGGCCGGCGAGCATTTGCCGCGCGCAACCTCGGACGGATGGCACGACGCCACGGGGCACAGGATCATCGATGGAATCGGCGCAACCGAGATGATCCACATATTCATCTCGGCGTCCGGCGAAGACATCCGTCCAGGCTCGACCGGCCGCGCCGTGCCTGGATATCAAGCGTGCATCCTCGATGAGTCCTATCAGCCCGCCGCACCAGGCGTATTGGGAAAGCTGGCGGTGCGAGGGCCAACAGGGTGCCGCTATCTGGCGGACGAGCGCCAGCTCCAGTACGTTGTGAATGGCTGGAACATCACGGGCGACACGTACGTGACGGACGAAGAGGGCTATTTCTGGTTCCAGGCGCGAGCGGACGACATGATCGTCTCATCCGGCTACAACATAGCGGGGCCTGAAGTGGAATCCGCCCTGCTCGCGCATCCTGCGGTGGCCGAGTGCGCCGTGATCGGCGCACCGGATGCCCACCGAGGTCAGATCGTGAAGGCCTTCGTCGTGCTGCGTCCCGGCCGCGAGGCCGACGCGACGCTTACCTCGGCGCTGCAGGAATTCGTGAAGAAAACCATCGCGCCGTACAAGTATCCGCGTGCCGTGGAATACGTGGCGGCCTTGCCCAGGACCGCCACGGGGAAACTCCAGAGATTCAGGCTTAGGGACTAGTCTCTCGGTTCCCAGCTGTCAGGATCTGGTCGAACACGCCCCCGTCGCCGAAGTGAAGCTTCTGCACCTTTTCCCAGCCGCCGAAGTCGGCGATGGTCACGAGGTTGAGCTTCGGGAACTGCGAGTCGTACTTCGCCGCCACTTCTTCATCGCGCGGACGGTAGTAGTTCTTCGCAACGATCTCCTGGCCTTCCTTGCTGTAGAGGTACTTCAGATATTCGGTGGCCAGCCTCGCGGGTTCCACGACGCAGCACGGTCTTGTCGACCACGGACACCGACGGCTCCGCGAGGATGCTGACCGAAGGAATGACGATATCGAACTTGCCGGTGCCGAGCTCCTTGATGGTGAGCAAAGCCTCGTTTTCCCAGGCGAGCAGCACGTCGCCGATGCCGTTGCGCACGAACGTGGTGGTCGAGCCGCGTGCGCCCGTATCCAACGGCAGGTTCTTGTCACGGATATTGGTGTACAGCTTGCGGGTGAACTCCTTCGCCGTGGCGTCTCTGCCACCAGGCTGTTTGAGCGCCCACGCCCAGGCCGGCAATGTAGTTCCAGCGCGCACCGCCCGAGGTCTTCGGGTTCGGCGTGATCACCGCCACGTTGGACTTGATCAGGTCACCCCAGTCCTTGATGCCCTTCGGATTGCCCTTCCTCACCAGGAACACGATGGTCGAGGTGTAGGGCGCGCTGTTGCTGGGCAGCCGGTTCTGCCAGTTGATCGGCAACAGCTTGCCCTTGGTCGCGATCGCGTCCACGTCGGCCGCGAGGGCCAGCGTGACCACGTCCGCCGGCAGTCCGTCGATGACCGAGCGGGCCTGCTTGCCCGAGCCGCCATGGGACTGGTTGATCTTCACGTCCTGGCCGGTCTTCGCTTTCCAGTGCTTAGCGAACGCCGCGTTGTAGTCGACGTAGAGCTCGCGCGTCGGATCGTACGACACGTTGAGCAGCGTGGTGGTCGGCGCCTGCGCCTGTGCGCCGACCACGAGCATCGCCGACCAGAGCCGCGGCCTTGAGGCCACCAAGCCATTTACTGATAGACATCATGCATTCTCCGAATAAAGTCGTGTTGACTTCAGAAAGCCAGGCCGAGGCGCGTGAAGATCGCCTGCTCGTCCGGCCGGTCGCCGCCGAGGATGGCGCCGCCATCGAATCGGGTGCGGTCGTAGTTGAGCGACGCCTTGACGTTCTGGTTGAGATACCAGTTGACGCCGATGCCGAAAGCGCGCGCCTTGCGGGCCGCCGTAGTCCGGGTTGGCGAACGAATCGCTGTTACCCGTGAATGCATCGTCGTCGAGGCGGAGCTCATGAACGCGCGCCACCAGTTCCCAGGCGCCGCGCCCCGGCTTACCCGGCTCGAACGTGCTCCCGGGCGTGAAGCCCTTGAACGCTGCTTCCTCGCGGGTCAGGAACCACGAGAACTGCACATGCCACGCGCGGGTATCCGAGTGAATCCGAGCGAGTCACTGCACCGTTGATGCGGGTCACATCCTGCGACACGTTCACGTACTCGCCGAGCACGCCGAACGGGCCGGCGTAGTAGTAAAACTGCGGCGCCACGCGCAGCCGCTCACCGTCGGCGTACGTGCCGTTCAGTATGAGGGGCGTCGTCGAGGTGGCAGGAGTGTTGCTGCGATAGCCGAAGAAGCTCTGCTGTCCAGGAGTGCGATACGAAGTCAGGAGTGTAGTGGTCGGGCTACCGATGGAATCAACGTAGGTCGCGCCCACGCCGAAACCGAGACCGCGCAATGCGAAGCTGTCCGAGTTGAGGAAGGGCTGGAAGAAGACGCGCGCCGCCCAGTCACCCTTCAGATCGTTGTCGGCATCCGGCGTCGGCAGGTTGCCGTCGCTGCTGCCGCCGTCGGTTACGCCGTTGAAGTAGCCCACGGAGTAGTTGAATACGCCGCCGGCCACGTCACCCGAGAGCTGGATTCCCAGGTCGCGGTTGGGGAGGAGACTCGTCGGAAACGCGCGCTCGATGAAACGGATGTCCGAAGCGGACTGAATGCGCTCGAGGCCCACCGGCACCTTGAACTTACCCACCGTCACCACCGAATACGGACGGAAGCGCGCGGCCACGAACGAGTCGAGGATGATCGTCTTGCCGCCGGCGAAGTCCGGCGTGAAACGGAAATCATAAATACTGTTGAAGGTGCCCTCGAGAGTCGGGCGTACGCGACGCAGCAGGAACGTGTCCGCCGTTTCGGGGGTGATGTCGTCCGAATAGCGCCGGGCGTCGATGTGCATCACGCCCCTGAACTTGATGACGTTCGCGCCATCGGCGGACTGGAACGGGAACTTGCCCCCGCCGGCCTTGACTACGGGATTGGCCTTCGCCGCGGCCTGCGCGGCTTCGTCCTGCAGCTCGATCTTGCGCTCCAGGATCAGGAGCCGCTGCTTCTGCTCCTTGAGCTGCTGCTGCAGCGAGGGCTCTTCGGTGCGGGCGCTTTCCGATTGCGCCATCGCCGCACCCAGCGGTAACCAAAATGCCGCGACCCCGGCGAGACCTGCGCGAAGACTCATGTTGATCCTCTATTGCTTGTTTGGTTGTTGAGTTGTGCCTGGCCCGCATCTGCGAGCCTGGAGCGCATGCTAGGGAGCAGCCGGTAACGCCGTCAGTCGAGGGGTGGTTACGGGGCGGTTACGAACCGCCCGGCTTACCTTAAAGCCGCAGGGAGTCGAGCAGGCAGGGCTCGAGACCGCTTGCGGCGGCCTGGATGGAGTTGGGGCCGCCGAGGTCGCAGAGGCGCGCCATGCGCAGCCCGGCAAAGCCGCAGGGATTGATCCGGCTGAAGGGCTCGAGATCGATGCAGACGTTGAGCGCAATGCCGTGGAAGCTCGCGCCACGCCGCACGCGTATTCCGAGACTTGCGAGCTTGCCGCTCTCGCAATACACACCCGGCGCATCCCGGCGCGCATGGGCCACGATATCGAATTCGCCGACGTAGGAAATTACTGCGCGCTCGAGCGCGGTGACGTAGTCCCTGACGCCAAGTTTCGCGCGGCGCAGATCGATCAGCGGATAGGCCACGAGTTGGCCGGGCCCGTGATAAGTGACCTGACCACCGCGCTCGGTCTGTACTACCGGAATGTCCCCCGGATCCAACACATGCTCGCGCTTTGCGGCCATGCCCAACGTGAACACCGGTGGATGCTCGAGCAGCCAGATCTCGTCACGAGTGGAGTCGTTGCGGCTCTCGGTAAAATCCCGCATCGCCTGCAACGTGGGCTGGTACTCGACCAGGCCGAGCCACTTCACGAGCGGCCCGCGCGGGGTCATGTCTGCGCCGCGAGCGCACCGTTGTCGAGACCTGCGTTGTTGCGCGCCAGCGCTTGTTCCGCGCGATAGCTCGAACGCACGAGGGGCCCGGATACGCATTCGAGAAATCCGCGAGCCAGGGCCCATTCGCGGTAGCGGTCGAACTCCGCCGGAGTCACGAAGCGCTCGACCGGCAGATGATTGAGCGTCGGCCGCAGATACTGGCCAAGGGTGAGGATGTCGACCGCGACGCCACGCAGGTCGTCCATGGTCTGCGCGATCTCATCGTCCGTCTCGCCCAGGCCGAGCATCAGGCTCGTCTTCGTGAGCACTTTCGTGTTGTGGCGCTTGGCGTGCTCGAGTACACGCAGTGTCTGGTCGTAGCCGGCGCGCGGATCGCGCACCGGATGCGTGAGGCGACGCACCGTCTCGACGTTCTGCGCAAAGACTTCAAGGCCGGAGTCGACGACCGTCTCCACGTCGACGAGCACGCCTTGGAAGTCGGGAGTCAGCGCCTCGACTGCGGTTTGCGGATTCAGTGCCTTGATCGCGCGGACGCACTCCGCGTAGTGCAGAGCCCCGCCATCGGGAAGATCGTCCCGATTGACCGAAGTCAGCACGATGTACCTGAGCTTCATCAGCTCGACAGTGCGCGCCGCGTTCTCCGGCTCGCGCGCATCCAGCCAGCCGCGCGGGTTGCCGGTATCCACCGCGCAAAACCGGCAAGCGCGCGTGCACACTGCGCCCATCAACATGATGGTGGCCGTGCCGGCATTCCAGCACTCCCCGATGTTCGGGCACCTGGCCTCTTCGCAGACGGTGGCGAGCTGGTGCTCGCGAACGATGTTCTTGACGGCCTGGAATCCCTCTCCCGATGGCGCCTTCGCCCTCAGCCAGCGCGGTTTCGCGCCGAGAGCGACGGCCTCGGCGCCGGTGGTCGCCTTGATGCCATCCCGAATCGCCGTGAATCCCTGCGGCGTCACATACTTCTCGCCGCTGCGCGGGCGCGACGTTTCGGTGACGACGGGAATTCGCTTGATCTCGCTCATTTCGGGCCATTGTACGAGGAAACCCGCTTCTCCAGCGCCACGAGCCGTTCGGGCGTGCCCACGTCGCACCAGTCGCCGTGATGCAGCTCGCCGCGCAGCTTGCGGGTGGCGATGGCTCGTTTGAGCAGGGGCAAGAGTGGAAACCGCCCAGGCTCACAGCCGGCAAAGAACTCCGGGCGGTAAATGCCCACTCCCGAATACGTGTACCGATCGCTGTCGCGCTCGACGATGAAATCGCCTTCGAGCCCGAAATCTCCGCGCAGGTGATGCGCGGGATTGGGTACCAGCACGAGGTGCGCGTGCGCATCGCCCTCCAGCTCGACCTCGGCCAGATTGATGTCCGTCCAGGTATCGCCGTTGACCACCAGGAAGGGCCCAACCCCCAACAGCGGCAGTGCATTGAAGATTCCGCCAGCGGTCTCCAGAGCCGCGGCACCCTCGTCGCTATAGACAATGTGCACGCCGTAGCGCTCGCCCGAGCCCAGCGCAGAGCGGATCCGATCGCCCAGCCATGACAGATTGATCACGATGTCACGCACGCCGGTGCGCGCCAGCGACTCGAGGTGATAAGCGATCAACGGTTTGCCAGCGACCAGCAACAATGGCTTCGGCGTCTCATCCGTGAGAGGCCGCATGCGCTCGCCACGGCCGGCGGCCAGGACTATCGCCTTCATTGCGCTCTCCCGGCGATTCGCGCGTTGGCTGGCGGCAGACCCGGCACGAGGCGCCGCTCCACGAAACCTGAAAGTGCGGCGAGCTCCGGATACCGAGTGCAGGTGTCGCGCACGTACTCGAGAGTCAGAGGCAGATCCTTGAGATATCCGGCTTTGCCATCGCGATACCAGAGGCGGGCGAATATGCCCAGAATCTTGATGTGCCGCTGCACGCCGATCATGTCGAACCAGCGCAGGAACTCGCGATCATCGCGGCCCGCAGGCGCTCCCCTGCTCAGCAACGCTTGCCGGTATTCGCTCACCCAGCGCTCCACGCGCTCTCGCGGCCAGGAGATGTAGCAGTCCTTCAGCAGGGAGACCAGGTCGTAGCCGATGGGCCCGCGAATCGCGTCCTGGAAATCGATGACACCCGGATTGCGGTCGGCGAGCACCATCAGATTGCGCGAGTGATAGTCGCGATGCACGAATGCTGCCGGCTGCGAGTGCGCTTCGGCGATCAGAAAATCAAACGCCGTGCGCAGGGTCTCGCGCTCTTCGGCGGTGAGATCGAACTCGAGATGTCGCGCGCAGAACCATTCCGGCATCAGCGCGAGCTCGCGCTCCAGCGCCTCACGGTCGTACGGCCGCAACTCCGCGGCCGCCTCCGTGCCACGGATCTGAATATCGGCCAGAATCTTCAGGGCATCGCCGTAGAGATGCTCTGCATCTTCGCCAGCCTCCAGGCGCGCCAGATAAGGCGTGTTGCCGAGATCCTCGAGCAGCAGCAGGCCGCGCGAGTCGTCCGTCTCGCGAAGGTGGGGCACATGCACGCCGATGCCCTCGAGCACCTTTGAGACCCTGACGTAGGGCCGCACGTCCTCTTTGTCTGGCGGCGCATCCATGACCACATGAGTGGCGCCGTCGTCGAGGAAAGCACGAAAGTAGCGGCGAAAGCTGGCATCGCTCGATGCCGGCTCGAGCCGCGTCACACGCAGGCCCAGGTCCTGCTTCAACCACTCGTGGATCAGCGCGAGGCGCGCGTCGGTGTGCGGCATGTTCGGTAGATCGGTAACCGTGGAATAAGGGCCGCACTGCGGCGGCGCGCCATTATAATCGCCGGCCTCATGCCTTGTTCGCGACCGCTGTCCCGATTATCCGCCCTGCTCGTGGTCGCCACCCTGGCCGTGGGGGCGCGCGTGCGAGCTGAAGACACGCCCTGCCCCTCCCAATGGAACCCTCCGGCGGTCCTCGCTCCGGCCCCGAAGAGCGATTGCGACCCGGCCGACAAGGAGTGCTTCGATCTCTTCGCCGAGGACAGCGAACTGGACACGCGCACGGGCGACGCCAATCTCAAGGGCAACGTTATCCTGCGCCAGGGCGACAAGGAAGTGCGCGCCAACGATGTGGAGTACAAGGCGAACGATACGAAGATCAAGGTCAACGGCGCTCTGGAGTACGTCGACCCGGTCGTGCACGTCACCGGAACCGACGGCAACTATTCCACATCGGGTGGCGCAGACTTCAATGCCGCCGAGTTCGAGTTGCGCACGCGTCCCGCACGCGGCGCCGCTGACGAGCTGAGCCTCTCGTCCGATGGCCTCATCACGCTGGATGGCGTTCATTTCACGACGTGCCCGCGCGAAGATGAAGCCTGGCGCATCCGCGCAGACAAGATCACGCTCGATACGCGCAAGCAACTGGGCACGGGTCGCAACGCGCGCGTCGATTTCAAGGGCGTGCCCATCATCTACCTGCCCTGGATGTCGTTCCCGCTGGGCACCGAGCGCAAGAGCGGGTTTCTGTTTCCGAGCTTCGGGCACACCACCCGCAGCGGTTTCCAGATCGCCATTCCTTACTACTGGAACATCGCGCCGGCGATGGACCTCACTTTCGAGCCGGTCTACTACGCGCTCGCGCGGCCTCGATGCAGCCGGCGAGTTCCGCTACCTGACCTCGAACCAGAAAGGCGCGCTTTCGATCAACTACCTGCCCGACGACCAGGAAACCGGCGAGTCGCGCCACCGGATCAAGCTCGACCACGTGGCACAGCTGCCGCACGCCATCCGCTTCACCGCGGATGCCCAGAACGTGAGCGACACCAATTACTTCGTGGATTTCGGGCAGGGCCCGGAGGGTACGAGCGTCGCCTTCCTCGAGCGTTTCGCGCAACTGCAGTATCGCGATGAGCACTGGCTGCTCGCAGCCGAAGCGCAGAACTTCCAGACGATCGACCGCGAGCTGCTGGACACCGAGAAGGCCTTATTCACGCGTGCCGCGCCTGCTTGCCAGAGGCGACTACGGCTGGGGCCCGGCGCAGCAGCTTCACTATGGCTTCGACTCCGAAGTCGTCAACTTCCAGCGCTCCGCCGGCGTGACCGGATGGCGGGTCGACGCGATGCCGCGCCTCCAGCTCGACATCGACGGGCCGGGCTACTTCGTGCGACCCGCCGTAGCCTGGCGTTACACCCAGTACCAGCTCGATGATCAGGAGGCCGGAACGGAGGGCTCCCCCTCACGCACCCTGCCGATCGCGAGCCTTGATGCCGGCCTGATATTCGAGCGCGCGGCGGGCTCGCGCTCACAGCGGCGGCTGACGCTGGAGCCACGCCTTTTCTATCTCAATGTCCCCTACCGGGATCAGGCGGACTTGCCGCTGTTCGATACCGCCCTGCCCGATCTGAATCTCGTGCAGCTTTTCCGCACGAATCGCTACGTCGGCGCCGATCGCGTGAGCGATGCGAACCAGGTGAGCGTGGGAGTCACGACGCGCCTGCTGAGTGCCGAGGACGGCCGGCAGTTTCTCGCCGCCACGCTCGGCCAGATCCACTATTTCGAAGCACCGCGCGTGCTGCTGCCGGATGAGACCCGCGCGCAGCGGCAACACTTCGGACCTGGTCGCGCAGCTCGCGCTCACCGGCTTCCAGGACTGGAATGCGGACATCGGCATGCAATGGAATCCCGAGGACGACCGCAAGGAGCGCGCGCAGGCGCGCCTGCAGTACGTGCCGGGGCCGAGCAGGTGATCAACGCGGGCTACCGCTTCCAGCGCGACCGTCTCGAGCAGGCCGAGGCCTCGGCCGCGTGGCCCGTGAGCAAGCACTGGAATGTCTACGCCCGCTACGTCTATTCATTCGAGGACAACAAGGCGCTCGAGCGATTCGCCGGTCTCGAGTACAGCTCCTGCTGCTGGCGGCTGCGAGTGCTCGGTCGCCGCTTCATCAGCGACAGCAAGGGCACCGCAGGACACGGGCATCTACCTGCAGCTGGAACTCACGGGGCTTGCCAGTGTCGGATCGGCGGCGGATGCTTTCCTCTCCAGCGCAGTCCGCGGCTACACCCGTAACGATCCGCCGCGCTGAACGAAGCATTGATTTTTAAAGGAAACTGACGCCATGCCACGCTTTCTGACGGGCGCTTCTGGCCCTCACCGTGACCGCCTTGCCCACGCCCAGACCCGCGATCTGACCACGAGCGGCGTGCTGCTCGACCGGGTGGCCGCGGTGGTAAACGACGGAGTGGTGCTGACGAGCGAGCTCGACGAAGCAGATGGCCTCCATCACCGAACGGCTGCAGGAGCAGAAGGTCGAGCTGCCTCCTGAGAGTGTGCTGCGCCAGCAGGTGCTCGAGCGGCTGGTGCGTGCAGGAGCTGCGAGATGCAGCGCGCCGACCGGCGCGGGCCTCAAGGTGCCGGATGAGGCCCTCAACGAGGCCATGGCGGAAGTCGCCCAGCGCAACCAGATTCCGCTGTCGCAGCTGCCCGAGGTTCTCGCCGTCGCAGGGCGTCGACTACGCGTCCTATCGTGATTCCATGCGCAAGGAGCTGGTGCGCTCCCAGCTCGCAACAGCGCGACGTCTACCAGCGCATCGCCGTCACCCCGCGCGAGGTCGATCAGTACCTCGAGCGGCAGAAGAACGCACCGGCCGAGGCCGCCGAATACAACGTCTCGCACATCCTGATCGCCGTGCCGCAGGCTGCGACACCCGAGCAGCTCGACGAAGCCGGCAAGAAGGCGAAGGACGTCTACGATCGCGCCGCCAAGGGCGACGATTTCGCCGCAGCTGGCCGTCGCGTACTCCAACAGCCAGAAGGCGCTCGAGGGCGGCTCGCTCGGCTGGCTCAAGGGCACCGCAGGTGCCGACCTTCCTGACCGAGACTCGTCGCCAAACTCAAGCCGGCGAGGTGAGCCAGCCGCTGCGCACGCCGACCGGCTTCCATCTCGTGAAGCTCAACGAGATGCGCAACGCCAGCACCCAGCAGATCGTCGACCAGGTGCATACCCGGCACATTCTCATGAAGCCCAACGAGATCATGGACGATGCCACCGTGCAGCCAGAAGCTCACCGAGATCCGCGACCGGATCGTCAAGGGCGAGGATTTCGCCGGCCTCGCCGCCACGAGCTCCGAGGACCCGATGTCCGCCTCGCAGGGCGGCGATCTCGGCTGGACGGGCCAAGGCACCTTCGTGCCGGAATTCGAACAGACGGTGTCGGGGCTGAAGGAAAACGAGATCAGCGAGCCGTTCCAGACGCAGTTCGGCTGGCACATCGTGCAGCTGCTCGGCACGCGCCAGTTCGACAGCACCGACATCAACAAGCGCCAGCAGGTCGCGGATGCTCATTCGCAACAGCCGGGCGGAGGAAGACGCGCGAGCTGTTCCTGCGCCGGCTGCGTGACGAGGCCTACGTGGAATATAAGCTCTGAAGACGCCGCGAATCGCGCTCACCTGCGGGGAGCCGGCCGGGATCGGGCCGGAGATCTGCCTTGCCGCGGCCCGCGAAGCGTTCGATTGCGAGCTCGTCTGCATCGGCGACCGCAGTCTTCTCGCGCATCGCGCGCAACAGCTCGAGCTGCAAGTGGCGCTGTTCGACTACGACTCGCGCACGCGCCGCCAGCATGTCCCCGGCGAATTGAGCGTGCTGCATGTGCCGCTCACGGCAACCAGCATTCCCGGATCACTGGACAAGGCCAATGCGCGCCACGTGCTCGCAATGCTCGATCGGGCCATCGACGGCGCCATCTCGGGTGAGTTCGCGGCAATCACAACGGCGCCCGTGCACAAGGGCGTGATCAACGACTCCGGCGTCGGTTTCAAGGGGCACACGGAATATCTCGCAGCGCGCACAGGCGCGCCCCTCCCGGTAATGATGCTCGCGGCTGCAAAACTGCGCGTCGCGCTCGCGACCACGCACTTGCCGCTCAAGGATGTGAGTGCGGCCATCACCGTCGAACTGTTGAACGAGGTCATCACCATCGTCGATCGCGATCTGAAGCGCTGGGGCATCGTGGCTCCGCGCATCGGCGTGTGCGGCCTGAATCCGCACTCGGGCGAAGGCGGCCACCTCGGCGACGAAGAGATTCGCGTCATCGCGCCGGCAATCGAGCGCCTGCGGGCTCATGGAATCGCTGGCCACGGGCCCGGTCCCTGCCGACACCATTTTCGTACCGCGCATCGCCGAGGACTTCGATGTCATCGTCGCCATGTACCATGATCAAGGCCTGCCGGTGATCAAGCACGCCGCGTTCGACAGCGCCGTGAACGTCACGCTGGGGCTGCCAATCGTGCGCACGTCGGTCGATCATGGAACGGCGCTGGATCTGGCGGGCACGGGAGAAGCCAATGCGAGCAGCCTGATCGCGGCCATCCGCCTGGCGATCGAACTCGGGCACGGCCGCTGATGCGGGCGCGCAAGCGCTTCGGCCAGCATTTCCTGCACGATCCGGCGGTGCTCGAGCACATCGTGGACGTCATCGCACCGTCCGCGGGCGACCGGCTCGTCGAGATCGGGCCCGGCCGCGGGGCGCTCACGCGTCAATTGATTTCGGCGCCGCACGCATCGCTCGATGCCATCGAGATCGATCGCGATCTCGTCGCGATGCTGGCGTGAGCAGCCTGCGCGAAGCGCCGCGATTCACGCTGCACCAGGCGGATGCGCTCGAGTTCGATTTCGCGGCGCTGTCGCGCGAGCGTGGCGGCAAGCTGCGCATAGTCGGCAACCTCCCGTACAACGTGTCGACGCCGTTGCTGTTTCATCTCCTGGGCACGGCTGGCGCACATCGACGACATGCACTTCATGCTGCAGCGTGAAGTCGTGCAGCGCATCGTCGCGGCGCCGGGAGACGACGCCTACGGCCGGCTCACCGTCATGCTCGCACCATGGGTGGACGCCGAGCTGCTGTTCGAAGTCGGCCCCGGGGCGTTTCAGCCGCCCCTAGAGTGTGGTCGGCCGTCGTGCGGCTCACCGTGCGCAGCGAGGCCGCGTTTCCGGTGAGCGCACGCTTCGCCGAAGTGGTCGTCCGCGGCCTTCTCGCACCGCCGCAAGACACTACGCAATGCGCTCGAAGACGTGGTCACGCGCGAGCAGATCGAAACCTGCGGCATCGATCCCGGCGTGCGCCCGGAGACGCTTGCGCCGCAGCAGTTCAACAGCGCTCGCGCAGACGCTCGAGGCGCGAGTAAGGTAGGCTTGCACACGCCATGGAAACCATCGAATCACAAGATCAGCGTCGACGTCGAGACGAGCTATCTCGCGGAGCAGTCCGAGCCGAAGGAACAGCGATACGTGTTCTGCCTACACGATCACCATCCGCAACGAGGGACAGATGTCCGGCGAAGCTCCTGTCACGCCACTGGCTCATCACGGATGCGAACGGCAAGGTGCAGGAAGTGCGCGGCGACGGCGTGGTCGGCGAGCAGCCGCACCTGCATCCGGGCCAGGGCTTCCGTTATTCGAGCGGCACGGTGATCGAAACCCCCGTCGGCGCCATGGAAGGGGCCTACTCCATGAAGGCCGACGACGGGCAGCAGTTCGACGCGCCGATTGCGCCATTCCGGCTCGCGATGCCCCGGCGTATTGCAGTAAGGCGCCAGGTGGCGCGCTACGCTATCGGTGACGTGCAGGGTTGCTTCGACGAGCTGCGCGCCCTGATCGAACGCATCGGCTTCTCGGCGGACCGCGACCAGCTGTGGTTCGTCGGCGACCTGGTGAATCGCGGCCCGAAGTCACTCGAAGTGCTGCGCTACGTGCGCTGGCTGGGCGACGACGGCGGTCACGGTTCTCGGCAATCACGATCTGCACCTGCTCGCCCTGGCGTACGCCACCCATCGCAAGAGCAAATCGAGCGACACGCTCGATGAGGTCTTGGCGGCGAAGGATCGCGAGGCGCTGCTCGAATGGCTGATGACGCGCCCGCTGGCGCATTGCGATGCCGAGCGCGGCGACCTGCTGATTCATGCCGGGTTGATCCCACAATGGAGCGCCGCCGATGCGCTCAAGTTGTCCGCCGACGTGCAGGCGGCGATCCGCGCCGATCCCCGCAAGGTCTTCGACGAGATGTACGGCAACAAGCCTGAGTGCTGGAGCGGGAAGCTCCGTGGCGCCGAACGTCTGCGCTTTGCCATCAACGTACTCACGCGAATGCGGGTCTGCACGGCGGAGGGTTGCATCGACATGGAGATGAAAGGCGCGCCTGACGATGCCCGGGCACCGTTCCGCGCGTGGTTCGCACATGAGAACCGGCGGAGCCGCGATGTGCGCGTCATCGCCGGGCATTGGTCCGCCCTCGGCTACTACAACGCTGGCGGCGTTTTGGCCATTGATAGCGGGTGCGTCTGGGGAATCGAAGCTGACCGCGTTCAAGCTCGACGAGGGCAAGAGCCCCATCAGCGTGCCCTGCGCGGCGGTCACCTCCCCACTGCACCGTGCATCTGCGGCGTCTTGGGCGTGTACACGCTGGGCACCAGCTCGATATCCACAGGTCCCGTGCCTTCGCTGGTGATGGGAATGAGCATTCGCTGATCCGCCTGCACCTCGAGAAGGCCGAGCGTTCCGGGCGTGACGCGAAAGGCCATGCGCACGGGCCATTGGCGGTTATCTCGCGGCTTGAGGATGACCTTGCCCGAGCTGGCGGCGGCCTGCAGGTCTACGACCAGCGTGTTGCGCTTCCAGAATTGCGGGAAGGCGTGGATGGCCGTGCCGTCCTCGGCGAACTCCTGCAGCTCTTGCACCGCCCGGGGCGCTTCCGCAGTACGGGCGCTCCATGGCATGTGCCCACAGGCGACCACACCCAATACCAGCGTGGCAACGGTGATGGCTCGCGCACCGGACGAAACGGCTCGAATCATGTGTCGGTCCTCCCTTTTGCGTACATACGCCAATCCCCGAGCGGATAACCACGATGCAGTTCCTGAAGCCGTTCAATTTGCGCAGCTGGATCGACGAGCACCGCCACCTGCTCAAGCCGCCGGTGGGCAACAAACGGATTTTCCGCGACGGCGAGTTCATCATCATGGTGGTGGGCGGACCCAATGCTCGCAAGGACTTCCACGTCGATCCGGGCGAGGAATTCTTCCACCAGCTCGAAGGGGACATGCTGCTGAAAACGGTGCAGGACGGGCGCGTCGTGGATGTCCCGATTCGCGAAGGGGAGATTCTGCTGCTGCCTGCAGGCGTCCCCCATTCGCCACGCCGCACGGCCAACACCGTCGGGCTGGTCATCGAGCGCGAGCGCCGTGCCGGCGAGCAGGACGGCTTCCAGTGGTACTGCGAGAATTGCGGCAACCTGCTGCATGAAGAGTTCGCGCGCTCACGGATATCGAAGACGCAGATGCCGCCGCTTTTCGACCGCTTCTATTCGAGCGACACATTGCGTACATGCGAGCGATGCGGCACGGCGCAGAGCGCGCAGGCTGAGATCGTCACCGGCATGACTCACGATCGACGCTCGACTACGCGCAACGGCGTGATGCCGCCGATCCGTTGCGCGCCTTTCGCGATCACTTCGCTCTGCCTCGCGACGGACAAGGCCGGCCGCTTCTGTATCTTTGCGGCCATTCGCTGGGTCTGCAGCCGCTCGCGGCGCGTGAGGCCGTTACCCGGGAGCTGGATGACTGGGCGCAGCTTGGCGTGCTGGGACACGAACACGCGCGCCGCCCCTGGCTTCACTATCACGAAGTGCTGACGCCGGGCCTGGCGCGCATGGCAGGAGCGAAACCGGGCGAAGTCGTCGCCATGAGCTCGCTCACTGCCAATCTTCATCTGATGCTCTCGGCTTTCTACCGTCCGCAAAGTGGCCGCAACCGGATACTCATGGAGTCCGGCGCCTTTTCGTCGGACCGGCATGCCGTGGTGTCACAACTTGAATGGCATGGGCTGGATGCGCGCGAGGCGCTGATCGAGCTGGCGCCGGCGCCAGGGGCCGACATCGTGACTGAAGAGGCGATCGAGGAATGCCTGGAGCGCCGTGGCGCCGAAATCGCGTTGGTGCTCTGGCCGGGCGTGCAGTTCCGCACCGGTCAGGCCTTCGACATCGCACGGATCGTTCGTGCCGCCCAGCGTGCTGGATGCATGGCGGGGATCGATCTCGCGCATTCCATCGGCAACATGCCGCTCGAGCTGCACGCGAGCGAAGCCGACTTCGCAGTGTGGTGCAGTTACAAGTATCTGAATGCCGGGCCGGGCGCGATCGGCGGCTGCTTCGTGCATGAGCGTCACGCGGACAAGCCCCGACGTGGCCGCCTCACGGGATGGTGGGGCCACGAGTTTGCGTCGCGGTTCGAGATGAAGCCGGGCTTCCGCGCGGAAGCGGGTGCGGCGGGGTGGCAGGTGAGCAATACATCGGTGCTGTCCGCCGCGCCGTTGATCAGCTCGCTGGAATTGTTCGAGCAGGCGACTATGGCGCGCCTGCGCGAAAAATCGGTGGCGCTCACGGGCTATCTCGAATTCCTGGTCGATCGCCTTGCACCCGAGGTGCAAGGCATCACGCCGCGCGCGGTGGAAGCTCGCGGTTGCCAGCTCTCGCTGCGCCTTCGCGGCGCGGAAGATCGCGGCAGGCGGGCATTCGAGTGGCTCGAAGCGCATGGAGTCGTGTGCGACTGGCGCGACCCGGACATCATCCGCGTCGCGCCGGTGCCGCTCTACAACAGCTTCGAAGAAGTGTTCCACTTCGTCGGGCAACTCGCGCAGGCGCTGCGGGAAGCGTGATGCGAGATCAACCGGTCAACGTCATCGGTGCCGGGCTGGCCGGCGCCCTGCTCGCGGTACTGCTGGCGCGCCGCGGATTCAAGGTCAACCTGTTCGAGAAGCGGCCGGACCCCCGCAGCACCCTGGCGGAGCACGGCCGATCCATCAATCTTGCGCTGGCGGCGCGCGGGATTCGCGCACTGGAGCGCGCCGGCATGATGGCACGCAGGCTGCCGCTGCTCATTCCCATGCGCGGCAGGATGATCCATGAGCACTCCGGGGCAACCTCGCTGCTGCCCTATGGCCAGCGCGAGCACGAAGTCATCTACTCGGTGGGCCGCGCACCGCTCAATCGGCTGCTGGTCGAGGATGCGGCGCGCTATCCGAGAGTGACGATGCATTTCGGGCAGACCTGCATCGGCGTCGATGCGAAATCCAATGCGCTGCGCTTTCGCGAGACCTCTACTGGCCGCGAGCACGAGGTGCCGCTCGCGCCGACGATCGCGGCCGATGGCGGCGGGTCCGCCGTACGTCGCAGCCTCGCCGCCGCAGGGCTTCTCGAAGACAGCGAAGAGATGCTGGACCACGACTATAAGGAATTGACGCTGCCGCCGGTGGAGGGGCGGCACGCACTCGATCCGCATGCGTTGCACATATGGCCGCGCGGCGGCTTCATGCTCATAGCGCTGCCCAATCCGGATCTGAGCTTTACGGCCACGCTGTTTCTTGCACGGCAGGGGCCGATCAGCTTCGCGGCGCTCGACACACCACAGGCGGTGGAGAAATTCTTCGCTCGCGAGTTTCCAGATGCCGTGCCGCTCATTCCGCACCTGCTCGAGGAATTCGCCGCCCACCCGCAATCGCCGCTGGGCACCGTGCGCGCCGCGCCATGGCATCTGGGCGGCCAGGTACTGCTGCTGGGCGATGCCGCGCATGCCATGGTTCCCTTTCACGGACAAGGGATGAATGCCGCATTCGAAGATTGCGCGCTGATCAACAAGCTGTTCGACCGTCATGACAACTGGGCCAGCCTCTTCAGCGACTTCGAAGAGCAGCGCCGGCCCCACGCCGCCGCGATCGCGCAGATGGCCCTGGAAAATTACATCGAGATGCGCGACACGGTGCGCGATGCGCGTTTCGCGCGGCACAAGGCGCTGGCGCTCGAGCTAGAGCGCCGCTTCCCCGACCGCTTCATCCCCCGCTACTCCATGGTGATGTTCCACCCCGAAATCCCTTACGGAGAGGCCTTGCGGCGCGGCGCCGTGCAGACAGAAATCCTGGAAGCGCTGGACAGGCAGTCTGGAAGAGCGGGAGAGACCGATTTCGAGCTGGCGGAGAAGCTGGTTCGAAAGGGGTTGCCTTCATTGAAACAAGCCTGAAGCTCTAAGCACATTGCCATTCGATAGTCGTTCAGGACGACGGGGGTCATTCAATTTTTGCCGTGAACCCGATCGCAACGGTGGACGACCTCGCCGGGGATGATCTGTGGCTCAACGGATTCGGACATGCATGCGCTCCTTGCAGATTGGCAAGGCTAAAGACCTTCACGCACGTCGACCAGTCCGGTTGCCTTTCAACCGCCCGAGACTTCCGTGTGCCGCTCGAGCGTTGAGAACGTCATTGAGTTCGCGTGGCGTTCGTCTGCCGCGTGGAAAGTGCGTTCTGTCTCGCGCCACTGTGCGCGGTCGAATGGCGGGAAGTAGGTGTCACCGTCGACACGGGCGTGGACTTCGGTGAGATAGATGCGCCGCGAGAGCGGCAAGGCGAGCTTGAAGATTTCCTCGCCACCGATAACTGCGATCTCCGGCGCCTCGCGCACCAGGGCCAGGGCTTCTTCGATTGAATTAACGGTATCAACGCCGTCGTGTCGCCAATCACGCGAACGGGTCAGCACGATGTTCCTGCGCCCCGGCAGCGGCTTGCCGATCGACTCGAAGGTCTTGCGCCCCATCAGGATGGGCTTGCCCAGGGTCAGCGCCTTGAAGCGCTTGAGATCCTCGGGAAGCCGCCAGGGCAAGGCGTTATCGCGGCCGATGACGCCTGCTTCGTCCATCGCCACGATCAGCGAGACGAGCATTTCAGATCTCGACGAGGGTGGTCAGGATGACGAGGCCCGTCGCGGGCATGCGAAAGAATTGTGCCGCTTGCGTGCTGCGCTTCTGCATGCGGGCGAACATGCGGCGCTGCAGCCCGCGCCACCCCGGCAATGGCCTCGGTCGAACCACGTGCTGGCCGATGAAGAACGAGCAGTCTTCCATATAGATGCGGGGGCCGCGCGCGCGTGAGCAGCGCAGCGCTTCGCCGACGTGCGGGGTTTCCATGAAGCCGAAGTGGGCCGTGATCCCATAAACCTGCGGATGGATTTCCTCGACGGTGACCCGATGCGCGGGATCGCGCCGCGGCGTGCGCGCGAAATTGATGTTGAGCACGACGATCCGCTCGTGCGCCACCTTGTTGTGCTCGAGGTTGCGGATCAGGGCCGAGGGAACGAAATCCGGGTCGCTGGCTAGAAACACGCCCGTGCCCGGCACCCGATGGACGCCTTCGAGAAGCTTGCCGATTTGCGCTCGCGGCACGGCGAGCTGGCCGAGCGCTGCCTTCAGCGACGCGCGGCCTGTTCGCCATGTGGTGAACATGAAGAACAGCACTGCGGCGAGCGCCAAGGGAATCCAGCCGCCGTCGTCGACTTTCGTGAGATTACCGACGAGGAAGGTGAAATCCATCAACAGCAGCACACCGAACAGCATGATCACCACGGGTCGCGGCCAGTTCCACAACGTCAGCGCGACGAATGCCCCCAGCACGCTGGTCATGGCCATGGTGCCGATCACCGCAGAACCGTAAGCAGCGGACAGCGAATTCGAGGAGCCGAAGCCCACCACGAACGCGACCACGGCCAGAAACAGCAGCGTATTCACGATGGGGACGTAGATTTGCCCCTGCTCGAGCGCCGAAGTCTGCAGCACTCGCAGCCGGGCAGCAGGTCGAGCTGCACTGCCTGGCGCGCCACGGAGAATGCGCCCGAGATGACCGCCTGCGAAGCGATCACCGAGGCTGCGGTCGCCAGCACCACCATGTACGGAAGCAACGGCACCGGGACCATGGTGTAGAGAGGTCGCGGCACCGCATGGCCGGCATGCAGATACAGCGCGCCCTGCCCGAAGTAGTTGAGCAGAAGCGCCGGCCACACCAGCACGAACCACGCGATTCGCACCGGCGTCTTGCCGAAGTGCCCCATGTCGGCGTAGAGCGCTTCGCCACCGGTGATCGACAGGAACACCGCGCCGAGTATGACGAGCGCCATCGCCAGGCGCGTGCATCAGCAATTGCACGCCGTACACCGGATTGATCGCGCTCAGCACCTGCGGCTGATTCAGTATCGAAGCCACCCCGGACACCGCCAAGCGCAACGAACCACACCACCATCACGGGGCCGAACAGCTTCGCCACGTGCGCCGTGCCTCGCCGTTGCAGCGCGAACAAACCGACCACGACGAGCAGCGTTACGGGAATCACGGCATGGCTGAGCTCGGGCTTGATGAGCTCCAGCCCTTCGACGGCGCTCATCACGGTGATGGCAGGCGTGATCATCCCGTCGCAGAAGAAAGAGTGCGGTTCCCGCAAGCGCGCAGCCGATGAGAACCGGCGCGATGCGGCCCGCAGTCGCCAGGCGATCCTGCGCGAGGGCGAGCAGCGCAAGCACGCCGCCCTCGCCGTCGTTGTCTGCCCGCATCATGACGACGATGTACTTGAGCGTGACGGAAATGGCCAGCGACCAGAATATGAGCGAAAGGATGCCGAGGACGGCCATCTCCGCCCGACGACCCCGAAGCCGCGACCGCCATCTCGAAGGCGTACAGCGGGCTCGTGCCGATGTCGCCGTAAACGATGCCGACGGCGCCGATCACCGCAATCGGAGTGATGCGCCGGCCGACGCTCATTTCTTCTTACGGCCGCCTTTCTTCCGCTTCGCCGTCCTGGGTGCAACGATGCGTGACTTCGCCTTCGGCCGCTGCTTCTTCTTCGGCCGTTTCGCCGGCCAGAGCATGGTGCCGCGGCATTTCGGGCTGCCGCAGCGGCAGGCGTAGATCTCATCGACGTTCGGCGGGTCGCCCTTCTCGCGGCCGATCTGGTAGTCGTAGTTGAGCTCTTCGCCCTTGGCGATGTCGCGGATCGCGTCGATGAACACGCGACCGCTCTCGATCTCCGACTCGCAATTCGGATCGCACGCGTGGTTGATGAAGCGCGCGTCGTTGCCGTTCACGCCCGCATCGATCACGGTGCGCTTGTCGACGACGAACAGGAACGTGTGATTGTCGTTGACGTCGTAGTCCTCGTAGCGGGCGTCCGCCTCGGCGTGCGTGATGCGATCGCCCAGGTATTCGGCGACGCGCGTGCCCATCTTGATGGGCCGCAGCGCGAAGGCACCGCTGCCATGCACTTTCGACTGGCGCACCTCGAATGGCTGGATGTCGGGCACGATCTTCTTGATGGCCATGCTCAAACCGCCACCGGCGCCTTGATCGCCGGATGATGCTGATAATTCACGATGTCGAAGTCCTCGTATTGGTAGTCGAAGATGTTGGCCGGGCGGCGGCGGATCACCAGGCTCGGCAATGGATAGGGCTCGCGCGCGAGCTGTGTATCCGCCTGCTCGATGTGATTGAGGTACAGATGGCAGTCGCCGCCGGTCCAGACGAACTCGCCGGGCTCGAGGTCGCACTGCTGCGCCATCATGTGCACCAGCAGCGCGTAGGAGGCGATGTTGAACGGCACGCCGAGGAACAGGTCGGCGCTGCGCTGGTAGAGCTGGCACGACAGCCTGCGCTGCGCCACGTAGAACTGGAAAAATGCGTGGCAGGGCATCAGCGCCATCTGCTCGAGCTCGCCGACGTTCCAGGCGCTCACGATGATGCGGCGCGAATCCGGATTGCTGCGGAGCTGCGCCACCACCTGCGAGATCTGGTCGATGGTGCGCCCGTCCGGCGCCTGCCACGCGCGCCACTGCTTGCCGTAGACCGGCCCGAGCTCGCCGCGCTCATCCGCCCATTCATCCCAGATGGTGACGCCATGCTCGCGCAGCCACGCGACGTTCGTCTCGCCACGCAGGAACCACAGCAGCTCGTAGATGATGGAGCGGGTATGGACCTTCTTGGTGGTGACCAGCGGAAAGCCCGCGGCGAGATCGAAGCGCATCTGCTGCCGAACAGCGAGAGCGTACCGGTGCCGGTGCGGTCGTCCTTGCGCACGCCGGACTCGCGCACCAGCCGCATCAGCTCCAGGTACTGCTTCATCGGTCGTGCGGCTTCACGCCGCAGGCGCAAGATTGCCTGACGGCTCGCGGCGCTGGGCCGCGTAACCGAGCAGCGCGATTCCCGCCGAGGATCATCGGCAGCGACAGCAGCTGCCCCATCGTGAACCAGTCGCCGGCGAGATAGCCGATGTGCTCATCGGGCACCCGCACGAACTCGATGAAGAAGCGCGCGACGCCATAGATCACCAGGAACAGCCCCGACGGCGCAAGCCGCGGCCGCGGCTTCGAGGTGAACCACCACAGCACGGCGAACAGCACGAGGCCCTCGAGGAACGCCTCGTAAAGCTGCGAGGCGTGGCGCACCTGGCCGTCGACCTGGAAGCCCCAGGGCACCGTGGTGGGCTTGCCCCACAGCTCGCCATTGATGAAGTTGCCGATGCGCCCGGCGAACAGGCCGATCCCAGGCAGCGGTGCCATGAAATCGAACACGTCGCCGATGTGGCGACCGCGGCGCACGGCGAAGATGGCAATGGCGACGAGCGAGCCGATCAGGCCGCCGTGGAAGGACATGCCGCCTTCCCAGATCCTCAACGGATAGAGCGCGTCCTTGAGCCAGTACTCCATGCCATAGAAGAGCACGTAGCCGATGCGACCGCCGAGGATGACGCCGAGCATGGCGTAGAAGACCACGTCGTCGACGTCGTTCGCCTTCCACGTGCTGCCCGGGCGCGAGGCACGCCAGCGCGCCAGAGCCCAGCCGCCGCCGAAGCCGATGAGGTACATGATGCCGTACCAGCGCACCTGCAGCGGACCGAAGCCGAACAACGGGCCGATCTCGAAGGCGATGGGGTCGAAGCCGGGGTAATGCAGCATGGGGGCGCGATTCTAGCTGATTGCCCGCCCGCCGTTTTCCTACTCGCGCGTGACGCGGCAGAAGAAGGCCTTGAGGTAGCGCGTCTCGGGAATCGCCGGATGCACCGGATGGTCCGGCGACTGCCCGCCCATCTCCAGGATCTGCACGAAGCGCCCGGTGTGCCGCGCGGCGCCCTGGATCGCCGCCGCCAGATCGTCGTGCGCCAGGTGGTAGGAGCAGGAGCAGGAAACCAGCAGTCCGTCGCCTTCGATGAGGCTGAGCGCCAGCTGGTTGAGCTTGCGATAGGCCGCCTGCCCCTGCGGGATGTCCTTCTTGCGCTTGATGAAGGCCGGCGGATCGAGCACGACTACATCGAAGCGCTGACCCTGCTCGTGCAGCTGCTTCAGGGCGTCGAAAGCGTCGGCGCGCAGCGTTTCGAGCGTGACGCTGTTGCTATCCGCGTTGCGGCTGGCGAATGACAGCGCGAGTTTCGGAGGCATCCACGCACAACGCACTGCCCGCGCCGTGCTTCAAGGCCGTGACGGCCCAGGCACCCACGTAACTGCACACGTCCAGGACGCGCGCGGCCGGCGGCAGGTATCGCAGCAAGCGCTGGCGGTTTGCGGTCTGGTCGTAGAACCAGCCGGTCTTCTGGCCTTCGCGCAGCGGCGCCGCGAAGCCAAGCCCGGCTTCGCGCACCAGCAATTCCTCCGGCACGTCGCCGAATGCGGCTTCCGATACGTGCGCCAGCTGCTCGAGCTCGCGGGCGGATGAGTCGTTCTTCCAGAAAAAGACGGCGGGATCGACCACCTTGCGCACCGCCTCCTCGACCTGACGTTTTCAGCGCCTCCATGCCCGCGGTGGCGATCTGGCCGACGACGATGTCGCCGTAACGATCCAGCACCAGGCCCGGAAGGCCGTCCGATTCGCCAAACACCAGATCGGTAGTACGGCTCGGCGATGCAGACGCGCGCGCAGCGCGAGCGCCACGTCGCAGACGATGCTCGATGAGCGCCTGCGCGATTGGATCCTGAGCATCGCGCCCGACGATGCGCGCGCAGATGAGCGCGTGCGGGTTCACGTAAGCGTGGCCGAGGAATTCATCGCGACTCGAGATGGACTCGCGCGGTGGCACCGGTGGCGAACGTGTTCAGCGGCGTCGCGGCGGTGTCGACTTCATTGCTGAACACCCAGGGGTGTCCGGCGCGGATGCGGCGATCTTCACCGCGTTTGAGCTTGAGTATCGACATGAGCTGCGGTCAGCGTGCGGCGCCTGCCGCTGCAGCGACGTTCTCTTCGAGATGCCGTGTCGATGAGGTTCCTGGTATCGGCAATATTGCCGGTGAACGCGCGAGCAGCCACGCAATGGCGGCCTGTGCCCTCGTGATGCCCCGTTCCCGCGCAATCGTCTCCAGCTCGCGATTGCCGGCGCCGCGATCGTTCGCATGCTGACCGGCACCGAGCGGATACCAGGGAATGAAGGCCAGCCCGTCGCGCTCGCATTGCTCGAGCACCGCCTCGTGCTCGCGATCCGCGATGTTGTATTGGTTCTGCACCGACACGATTTTCGCGAGCTGCTGCGCACGCCGCAGCTCGCCCAGATCGACGTTGGACAGCCCGATGTGAAGGATCTTCCCTTCCTGTTGAAGGCGCAGCAGTTCCCCGACCGAATCTTCGAACGGCACCCGTGGATCGGGCGCGTGCAGCTGGTAGAGATCGATGCGCTCCATCTTGAGCCGGCGCAGGCTTCCTTCGCAGGCCGCGCGCAGATGCGCGGGATGCGCGTTGCGCTGCCAGTCATCGGGGCCGGCGCGTGTCAGCCCGGCCTTGGTTGCGATCACGAGGCCGGCGGGATACGGATGCAGCGCCGCGGCGATTGCCAGCTCATTGGCTTCCGGACCGTATGAATCCGCGGTGTCGATGAAGTTGACGCCGAGCTCGACCGCTCGGCGCAGCACGCCATATGCGGCCTGCAGGTCTGGCGGATCGCCCCAGATGCCGGGCCCTGTCAGCCGCATGGCACCGAACCCCATGCGATTCACCGTCAGCGAGCCAAGAGCGATGGCGCCCGCTGCCGCAGCGGGAACGCTCGATGACGAGGGAGTTGGATTCGCGGGCACGGTAAATGCTCAGCTCCCGTTCAAAGCGGAGGCGAGCGCATGAAACGTTTCTGGCGCGAGAACAGTTTGTCGGTGGCGGTGTTCACGCTGTTCGTCGTGTTCATGCTGGGCCAGACGCTGGCGGGGTTTGAAGTCTACAACGAAAACCGCTCCGAGCACGGGGAGCGCAAACTTGCGCTGGCTGAATATCTGCACAGCGGCGCCGTTCTCGAGGCGACGATGTAGAACTGGGAGAGCGAGTTCCTGCAGATGTCGGCATTCGTGCTGCTGACCGTGCTCCTGCGCCAGCGCGGTTCTGCGAATCCAAGCAGATCGGGAAGCCGGAGCCGGTGGATCCGGCTCGCCGGAATCCAAACCGGTGGATGCCCCGCACGCGAGCACGGGCAAGGACTGATCAGAACAGCAGTTCGACGTTGCCCCCGATCGCGACTGTATTGATCGTGAGCGTGCGCTCGGTCGCAAACCGCAGAAGATAGTGTGGCCCGCCGGCCTTGGGCCCGGTGCCCGAGAGCCCGCAGCCGCCGAAAGGCTGCACGCCCACCACGGCACCGATCATGTTGCGATTGACGTACGTGTTGCCGACCCGCACGTTGCGGAACACGTGATCCGCCACCCCCTCGATGCGACTGTGGATACCGAGCGTGAGGCCGAAGCCCGTGCCGCGGATCGCATCGATCACCCGCGGCAGTTCCTCCGCCTTGTAGCGCGCCACGTGCAGGATCGGGCCGAATTCCTCGGTCTTCAGCTGATCGAGCGCTTGAGCTCGAACAGGTGCGGGGGAAAGAAATGACCGCTGGCGCAGGCCCTCGGGCAGATCGCAGGCGTAGAGGAGCTTCGCTTCCGTCTGCATCCGGCCGCGTGCGCTGACGAGCCCGTGCGAGCGCGCTACCCGAGATGACCGGGCCAACATCCGTCGCAGGATCCGACGGATCGCCGATCCGCAGGCATTTCATCGCGCCGATCAGCATCTCGATCATGCGATCGGCAATCTCCTCCTGCAGGTACAGCACGCGCAGCGCCGAGCAGCGCTGGCCGGCACTCGTGAACGCGGAGGCGATGACATCGTCGACGACCTGCTCGGCGAAGCGCAGTGGCATCGACCACCATGGCATTGAGGCCGCCAGTCTCTGCGATGAGTGTCGACTAGCGGCACCCTCGCGAGCCGCGAGAGTGCGGTTGATCGCCGTTGCGGTCGCTGTTGAACCGGTCAGCACCACGCCGGCAATGGCCGGATGTCCGAACGCGATCTCGCTGAACTTCGCGCCACCGGCAAGCGGCGTCAGATGCAGCACTTCGCCGGGCACTCCCGCTTCGTGCAGCACCCGCACCAGTGCGTTCGCAATCAGCGGAGTGGGCTGGGCCGGCTTGGCGATCACGGCATTCCCCGCCATCAACGCCGCAGTGACCTGGCCGCCAAATATTGCCAGCGGAAAATTCCAGGGACTGACGCAGACGAATACGCCGCGACCGTGCAGGGAGAGCAGGTTCTTTTCTCCCGTCGGCCCACGCAATTCCCGCGGCGAGCCGAAATGCTCGCGCCCACGAGCCGCGTAGTAACGGCAGTAGTCGATGACCTCGCGAAGCTCCGCCACGGCGTCTGGCAGGGTCTTGCCTGCCTCGCGCACCAGCAGACTCAGGAATTCATCGCGACGTTTCTCGAGGAGGCGGCCGCGCGCTCCAGACATGCCGCGCGCTCCGTCCGCCGGTGTGGCATTCCATGTCGTCTGCGCGCGCGCAGCGCTATCGAGGGCGCGCAATATTTCCTCGCGCGTCGCGTCTCGCGAGTAGCCGACTATCTCGGCCGCATCGGCAGGCGATGCGACAGGAACACCGGCCCCCTGCGGCAACTTCCCATCGATGACGGGGCCCCCGTGGACGGGCTCGCCGCGGCGCGTGCGCAGCACTAGCTGCAAGGCTTCGAGCTCGGCGGGATCGCCGAAATCCGACGCCTTCCGAGTTGGCGCGATCGGGCGCGAACAGCGCGTGCGGCTCGCGGACTCGCGTGGGCGCCGTCGGGGACTGAACGGATTCGACTGGATCGTGCACGACAGTCTCCACCGGCACGTCCTGATTCAGGAAGTGATGAACGAAGGATGAGTTTGCGCCGTTTTCGAGCAGGCGCCGCACGAGGTAGGGCAGCAGGTCCTCGTGGGTACCGACCGGCGCGTACGCGCGAACGCGCGGAAAGCCGGGCGCGCTTGCGCTCGCGATGTCATACGAGCGCCTCGCCCATGCCGTGCAGGCGCTGGAACTCGAACTGCTGCGCCGCGCGGCGCGAGCTCGAGAATGGCGGCGACGGTGAACGCGTTGTGAGTCGCGAACTGCGGATAGATGACATCGCGGCGCATTGAACAGGCGGCGCGCGCAGACGAGATAGCTCACATCCGTTGCCGCCTTGGAGGTGAAGCACGGGAAAGCTCGACAGGCCGCGCTCCTGCGCGCGCTTGATCTCAGTGTCCCAGTAGGCGCCCTTCACCAGCCGCAGCGTCATGCGGCGGCCCGTTGCGCGTGCTAGCGCCTCGACCCATTCGACGACGTAGCGGGCACGCTTGCCGTACGCCTGAACTGCGAGCCCGAGCCCGCGCCAGTCGCGTGTCTGCGGGTCGCTCGCCAGCGCGGCGATGACGTCCAGCGAAATGTCGAGCCGGTCCGCCTCCTCGGCATCGATCGGTGAATCCGACATCGGCTGCGCGCCGCTGCGCGCGCCAGCTCCAGTGTCTGCGGAATGAGATCGTCGTGCACCTGCTCACGCTGCATCAGCGAGTAGCGCGGTTCGAGCGCGGAGAGCTTCACGGATATGCCGGAACGGTCATGGAGCGAGGCGCCCGGCTGGCCCCGCAGGGCCTCGATCGCCTGCGCATAAGCATCGTAGTAGCGGCTGCGCATCGGCGTCGGTGCGCGCGCCTTCGCCCAGCATGTCGTACGAGCACAGCGCCAGCGCGGGATCGGTCTCGGCCATGCTGCCAGCGCGGCCTGGATGGTTTCGCCGGAAATGAATACCTCGCCCATGGCGCGCATCGCCTTTGCGAACGCAGCGCGAGCCAGTGGCGCCACTAGCGGCGCGATGAGAGACCGAGGCGATTTGCTTCCCCTTCGAGCTGGGTTCGCGACATCGGGCAGCAGGTGCCCGGCAGTGCCCAGCAGGCGAATGCGGAACGGATCAGCAGCGGCGCACCCGTGCCCTGCTCTCCGCCCGCGAATCTGCTTCGAGCCGCTCGGCGATGAGCTGGTTCTGCGTGCGCGGAATCCGGCGTGCGCAGCAGCGCCTCGGCGAGGCCCATCAGTGCGCGGCCCGGAACGCTGTCGAGAGGCGCCTGCTCGAGCATGGATTCGAGGAAGGAGACCTGCGCGTTTCGTCGCGGCGCGCCGCATTGACCCAGTTGCGCGGCCCGCACCTCGGCGCGGGCACGTTCGGCAGCGGATATCGGCCAGACCGCGATCAGATCGCGAAGCGAGGCCTGCTCATCGCGCAGCGTTGCAGCTCGCATGCTTGCACGGAGATCCTGCAGCCCGCGTCGATCGGAATTGCTGCGGCCATTGGCCGCCATTCTCACCGTGGTAGTGAAACACGCTTATAATATCGGCATTGGCAGAGAATAATTTCAGCGTTATTGCGTGTATTGCAGGAAAATCGACTATGAAAGCCCGCCGCAAAGACACCGTGACCGCAACTTCGACTGGCGCGGTGCACGGGGGGTTGCCCCCGGGCTGGACCGCATCGACCGCAAGCTGCTCGCCCGGCTTCAGCAGGACGGGCGAGTGTCCGTCTCACAGCTCGCGCGCGAGGTGCACCTGACGGTGACTCCCACGCTCGAACGCGTTCGCCGTCTCGAGACGTCGCGGGTACATCGAAGGCTACGTCGCGAACCTGAGCGCCGGACGACTCGGACTGGGTCTGCTCGCCTACGTCGAAGTGCAGCTGGATCGCACCACGCCCGACGCGTTCGAGCGCTTCAAGTCGGCGATGCTGGCGCACGATGAGGTCATGGACTGCCACATGGTGGCCGGCGGATTCGACTACCTGCTGAAGGTACGTGTGCGGAATATGGAGGCCTACCGCCGTTTTCTGGAAAGCGTCGCAACGGTGCGCGGCGTGCAGCAGACGCACACGTACTTCGTGATGGAAGAGGTGAAATCGACGCACGCGCTGCCGCTGCCCGCGTATCCGGGCTGAGGGCACTACTCGTCCGAGAACCGCCGCGACGGCCTTTGCGAAGTATTCGATGTTCTCCTTGCGCAGCCCCGCGATGTTCATGCGGCTGTCGTCGGTCATGTACACGTGGTGCTGCTCGCGCAGCGCCGTGACCTGCGCCGCATCGACTCCCAGGAACGAGAACATGCCCCGCTGCCGCTCGATGAAGCTGAAGTCCCGCTGGGGAGGTGCGTTTCGCAGCTCGCTCACCAGAGCGCTCGCGCAAGCCAGTGACGCGTTTACGCATCGCCGATCACTTCGCCTACCCACTGCGCACGCAGGGTCGTATCGCTCAGGATCCCTGCACGATCGCCGCGCCGTGATCCGGCGGCATCGAGTAGATCGTGCGGCGATGCGCACGAGCTGGCTGAGCACGGCATCGCCAGCTTCGGGTTTTTCGCTGATCACGTGCAGCGCGCCGACGCGCTCTCGGTACAGGCCGAAATTCTTGGAGCAGGACACTGCCACCAGTGCCTCGGGCAATTCCGCGGCGACGTAGCCGGATGGCAAAGGCGTCCTCCGCGACGCCACGGTTCCCAGCCCTTGATAGGCCATGTCGAGGATAAGGCAGGAGCCTGCGGCGTTTGAACACAGGCACGAGCTCGCGCCATTGCGTCCTCGCTCAGGTCCGCGCCGCACGGGTTGTGGCAGGAGGCATGCAGCAACACGACGGCGCGCTCCGGAATCTTCTCGAGCGCCGCCAGCATCGCGCCGAAGTCCACGCCGCCTGTCGCCGGGTCGTAAGTAGGGATACCGCTCGAGCTTGAGGCCCGAGCCGCCGATCAGGGGCATGTGATTCGCCCATGTGGGCGAGCTCACATGGACGACCGCATCGGGAGTGCCCACACGAATCAGCTCCGCACCCAGCGCGCAATGAGCCGCACCCGCCAGGCGCCTGGACGGTGCGGATGCGCTTGGCGGCAAGCACCGGGTGCGACTCGCCGAACACCAGCTGTTCCATCGCCGCATTGAAGGCCGCGTTGCCCACCGGGGCCACGTAAGATCTTGGTGGTCTCCTCTTCGAACACCATGCTTCTCGGCACGCTTCACGGCATCGAGCATCGGGGTCTCGCCTCGCTCATTGCGGTATACCCCTACTCCGAGGTCCACCTTGCGCACGTCTCCGTCAGCTCGAAACTGCGCCATCAGGCCGAGGATGGGGTCCTGGGGCAGGCGGTCTAGCCTCTCGAACATCGTGAACTCCGGCAGCAGCGTATGCGGGGCCGCGAGTTTAGCTCGCGCGCCCCGGCCCCGCCACAGCGCTCCGCGCGCTTCGCCAAAGGTGCGACGGCTCACAGCCGCCGTGGCCGTGTCTTCAAGATACGCGCCCTGCAGTCGCTACAGGAACGCGATCCTCAGGGAACGTTCCCGGGTCGTAGCCCTGACGTCCAAGCGGTAAAGAGTGACATGCTTCAAATTATCGGCTCCATCGTCGTGGTCGGCTGCGTACTCGGCGGCTTCGTCGCCGAGGGCGGGCACATCCTCGCGCTGTGGCACCCCTTCGAGGTCCTCATCATCGTCGGCTCGGCGTTCGGCGCCTTCCTGATCAGCAATCCCATGAAGGTCGTGAAGACCTCCTTCACAGGACGCCCTCGCGCTCCCCAAGGGCGCGCACTACAAGCGCGAGGACTACGTCACGCTGCTCAAGCTGATGTACGACATCCTGGTGAAGATGCGCAAAGAGGGCGTGATGGCCATCGAGGCCGACCTCGAGAAGCCGGAGAACAGCGCCGCTCTTCAAGAAATATCCGCGCATTCTCGCGGATCACCACATGGTCGAATTCATCGCCGACTGCCTGCGCCTGATCGTGGGCGGCAACCTCGACCCGCACGAGCTCGAGAGCCTGCTCGAGTACGAGCTCGAGACGCATCACAAGGAAACACTCGAGCCCGCGCACGCCGTGCAGAAGGTCGCTGACGCGCTGCCGGGCTTCGGCATCGTGGCCGCGGTGCTCGGTATCGTGAACACGATGTCGACACTCGACGGCGCGGATACCGGCCGAGATCGGCCATAAGGTGGGTGCCGCACTGGTCGGCACCTTCCTCGGTATTCTCGTGTCTTACGGATTCATCGGCCCGATCGCTTCGGCCATGGAGCATCAGGCGCACGAGGAAGGCAAGGCGTTCGAGGTGGTGAAGATGGCGCTGGTGGCGAGCGTGCGCGGATATCCGCCGCAGGTCGCCGTGGAGTTCGCCCGCAAGCTGCTCTTCAGCGACGTGCGCCCGACGTTCAACGATCTCGAAGCGCATCTGAAGGGCAAGTCGCACGGCGGCACCACCGCCAAGGCGGCCTGAGCATGGCCGGCGAGGCGAAAGACAACAAGCGCCGATCGATCATCATCAAGCGCTACAAGCGCGGCGCTGCCGCTCATCACGGCGGCGCCTGGAAAGTCGCGTACGCCGACTTCGTGACCGCCATGATGGCGTTCTTCCTGGTGATGTGGCTGGTCACGGCGGTGTCCAAGGAGCAGCGCGCTGCGATCTTCGACTACTTCAAGAACCCCAGCATGGAGCCCGGCAAGAGCGTGAAGCCCGCGCCCGGCATGATGGGCCCGGGCGGCGCGAGCACCAGCCCGATCGATCTCGGCGGCGGACTCGATGCGCCGCGCACCGTGCAGAGCATCAAGCCCGGCATCGGCTCGCCCGTGACGCCGCCGTCGCCGAAAGACAGCCTCGGCGGCACGCAGAGCGCGGACGACCGGGGCAGCATCGAGAGGCAAGGCCAAGGCCATCGCGGAGGCGAACGAGCGCAAGCAGCTCGAGTCGCTGATGGAAGACCTGAAGAAGGCCATCGACAAGAGCCAGGCGCTCGAGCCCTTCAAGGATCAGCTGCTGCTCGACATCACGCCGGAAGGGCTGCGTATCCAGATCGTCGACGCAGCAGAACCGGCCGATGTTCGACATCGGCAGCGCGCACCTGAAAGGCTACACGGTCAGGATACTCGGCGAGCTCGCGAAATACCTGAGTGACCGTGCCGAATCGAATCAGCCTCACGGGCCACACCGATTCCACGCCTTACGTCGGCGGCAGTGGCCGCACCAACTGGGACCTTTCCGCCGAACGCGCCAATGCCGCGCGCAGCGCGCTCGAGGCCGCGGGCCTCAAGACGGAAAAAGTGTCGCGCGTGGTGGGGCTCTCATCTTCGGTGCTGTTCGACAAGAACAATCCCGTCAATGCCATCAATCGGCGTATCAGCATCATCGTGCTGACCAAGCAGGCGGAAGAGAACGCGGCCAAGACGGAAGCGCCCGCGAGCGTTGCGTCGGCTCCTGCCGGCGCCGCACCGCCCACCGCTGCCGCCGCTCCGGCGCCAATTGCTGTCAACAAGCCAGCCGGCCCCGCGTCCGCTGAAGACATCAGGCGAACGCTGACCGAAGCCGGCTACTGACCGCGCAGCGCCTTTTTCCTCGCCGCCTCGAACTCATCGCCCGGCTTCCACTCCGGCATCTTGTCCGCCTGCGCGACCAGCCAGCCCATGTACAGGCCGAGCTGCGTGTCCTCGATCATGCCGTCGAAGTTCCACGTGTCATCGAACTCATCGCTCGGCTGGTGGTAGCTCTTCGCCTCGTAGGCCTCGAGCTGCTGCTTGCCCCAGCCTTGCGGCTTGCCGATGAATTGCACGCCTCCCTCGATGGATAGCGCGGGCACGCCGATGTGGGCGAACGCAAAATGATCGGATCGATAAAAGCTGCCGCGGTCGGGCATCGGGTCCGGCTTCACGGTGCGTCCCTGATTCGAGGCCACTGCCTGGACCACGTCATCCAGCGAAGACTTGCCCATGTCGACGAGGGTGATGTCCTGGGTCCGCCCCCAGATGTTGGCGCTGTCGAAATTCAGGTTGGCGGCTATCCTGCCGGATGGGAACGTTGGATGCCGGGCGTAGTACTCCGAGCCGATCAGACCCTGTTCCTCGGCAGCAACGAACAGGAACAACACGGATCTGCGCGGGTTCTGCGGCAACGAAGCTAGCGTGCGCGCGATCGCCAGCAGCTGTGCGACGCCCGAAGCGTTGTCGCGCGCGCCGTTGTAGATTCGATCGCCGGTCGAGTCGGGCTCACCTATTCCCAGGTGATCGTGGTGAGCGGAGAACACCACCAGTTCTTCCTTCAGCGTCGGATCGCTACCGGGCAACAGGCCCGCGACGTTCGCCGTCTGCACGCGCGAGATCTTGTTGCGCGCCTGCAGAGAAGTGCGGATGCCGAGCGGCACCGGCTTGAAACTGCGCTTTTTGGCCGCCTCGACCAGTTTGTCCAGATCCTGGCCCGCGGCGCTCATCAGGCGTCGCATCGCATTCTCGGTGGCCCATGCCTGGAACGCGGATTCGCGGCTCATCTCCCGCCGGCAGCTCGAACTGCTCGCCACTCCACGAGCTTTGCACGACCTGCCACGGATAGCCGGCCGACGGCGTCGTATGGATGATGATCACTCCCGCCGCGCCCTGGCGCGCGCCGCTCTCGTATTTGTACGTCCAGCGCCCGTAGTAGAGGCGCCGGTCGCCCGCGAACAATTTTGGATCCCAGTCGGGATCGTTGTTGAGCATCACCAGGACCTTGCCCTTGAGGTCGGCTCCCTTGAAGTCGTCCCATTTGAATTCAGGCGCCTGGATGCCGTAGCCGACGAACACCAGATCGGCCGAATCGATGGCGGTGGAATCTTTCTGCACGCCGCTCGTTGCGATGAAATCCTCGTAATACTTGAGGTCGACGTTCTTGTTCTTCGCGGCGAAGCTCCAGACCTTCGGCACTGCGGTGGTGATGCCCACGATGTCGAACGGTTGCTGCCAGCTTGCCATTGGGCCCGCCGGCCCTGAGGCCCAGCTGCATCAACTCGCTGATGAGATAAGTGCGGGCCAGCACGTCGCCGCGCGTGGCGGGGCCACGGCCCTCGAGCGCGTCCGAACCCAGGAAGCGGATCGGCGCTGCCAGCGTCGCGCGCGTGATATTTGCTTTCGCAGCCGCCTCGACCTCGGCCGGAATGGGAACAGCATGCGCCGGCGCCATGCCCACAGCGAGGATGGCCACGAGGCCGGATGCGATGAAGGAAATGGAATGCCTGGGGCTCATCAGCACTTCTCCGCGCGGGGGGACCGCGAGCTTAGAGCACTTTCGCGCTGCCGTCGAAACCGGCTGGCGCGAGGCTCAGCCCAGGCGTACGCTTCGTCCCAGGTTGCCTTCAACAGAACAAATCAAAAGTGGAGAACCGATCATGAACCTGAAGTACCTCCTGATCAGCGCGCTGTTGGGCGGGCTCGCCATGTTCGTCTGGGGCGCGGTGTATCACGCGGGCATCGGCATCGACGAGAAGACCGATGACCGAATTCAGCGACTCGAAGGCGGTGGTGCAGTACCTGCGGGAGAACGCCCCGGGCAACGGCATGTACTTCGCGAAAGAAGGGGTGCTGGCGGCAATCGACATGACGCCCGAGATGAGCGACAAGAGCCAGAACATGGGACCGCAGCTCATCAAGCAGTTCGTGATCTGTGTCATCGCGACCGAGCTCCTGGCATGGCTGCTCCTGTCGACGAGCATCCGCACGCCGATCGGCGCTGGAGCCGTGTTCGCGATCGCCGGGCTTGCCGCTTCGGTCGATGCCTCGCTGTCCGCATGGAACTGGTACAACCATTCGATGGGATTTGCGATCGGCGCAATCGTCGGCCAGGTGGTGGGCTTCTTCGTCGCGGGCCTGGCCGTGGGATGGGCGCGAGGAAAGTTCGCCTAGGAGCCAGGCTGCCTCAGGCAATACTGGCCAGCGCCGCCGGAACATGGCGGCGCAGGACGGCCGTCTGCGCGTCCCATTGCTCCTTGGGGTCGAGCTGTTCGAGGAAATGCGTTTCACCGGCGAGCGAGCACGGCGATGGGAATGCCGTCGCGATACAGAATGCGATTGCCGGTGAGCGCAGGCACGCGTGCGCCGGGAGTGAGCATGCCGACGAGATTGAGCGGATCGGCGGCGGAGACGGCCACCTGTTGACCGCAGTCCGCCTTGCGCCGAATGTCACGCAACAGCCCGATCGCCTCCGGCGTCGCGAACTGTTCGCCGGAGAAGCCGGAAACGAAACGGCCGCCGCGAATCTCGCCGCGCGCTTCGAGGCGGCGACAGCACATCAATAGATCGCGCCACGGCGGAAGCCAGCCTGCTTCGCTCGCGGTGAGGCGCCAGAAGATCACGCCCCAGCGACGTAACAGGGTGCGCACGACGTGCTCGATGGCTTCATCGTCGGCCCGCTTCGCCGCGGCCGGAGGCTCATTCGCGGTCGGATTGCCATTGATGCCGCCTGGCCGGCGCACGAGCGCCCAGCGCCCGGCATCGGCCATTCCGAACAAGGCGAGCCGCCGACGGCGTCCGCTGCGCGTGGAAGATCTTCGCTCCGACGGCACGAGCAATGCGCGCAGGCCGCCGAAACTGTCGGAGTTGACGAGTGCCGAGGGCGACGAGCTCTGCCAGCGCGTCCTCCGCCTGCGTCGGCAGCAGCCGCAGTGCCTTCCACGATCTCATCGAAGAACGATGCGCCTTGCGCCTGGATGAATTCCGCGACGTCGCGCGCGGTCGACGGTGAGGTGCGCCGGATCGGGCGCTTCCGCGAATGCCGACCACAGTCTTCACGTTGCGTCGCGCGAGCAGCGTGATGGGCGTCGAGCGCACCGGCGCGGCTCCGCGCTCCGGATCTGCCTTGCGCGTGGCCAGCCGGCTCCACACGAAGCGCCCGGCCAGGCAATGCTCATCGAGCCACGCCGGCTCGTACTCCGCGATGCGCGCTGGCAGGATCTCCGTTTCCCACGCGCTCGCCGGCGCTTCGAAGCCTTCGAGCTGTGCGAGCACGGCCGCTACCGCATCGGGACCTTGCATGCGCGCTTCGGGGATGACACGCTGCCACTCGAACAGGAAGCGCAGGAAGTCGCGCGCCTGCACGGGCTCGATCTCGGCACGCAGCCGCTTGACGGTGTAGCGATGAATGCGCGCGAGCAGACGGCGCTCGCACCACTCGTCTTCCTGCACGCCGGGCGTGAACCGGCCGCGCATCGCGAAGCCTTCTGCCTGCAACGCGATCAATCGCGGCATCGATCTTCGCCGAGCAACGCCGAGCGATGCGGCGATCGACAGTAGACCGTCGATCGGGCCGAGACCTTCGAGACGGCCCCGCACGATCTCTACGCAGGCTTCGCCAGCATCCCAGGTCTTGGCATATCCGACTGGGACCTCGACGTTCGGCTCGAAGTCCGGCATCGGGAAACACGGCTTCGAACAGCGGCCGGCGCTCGGCGGCGATCCACAGATGCCGTCAGCGGAGCCTGCACATGCACGCACTCGCCGCTGCGCGGCGAGCGCCTCCAATGAGCGCAGGCCACGCGGAATTCTCTTGCGCTTCCCCCGCCGTCAGATGTGTGAGCCACAGCAAGGAGTCGTGCAGCTCATCCGCGGTGGTCGCATCGGGCCAGGCTTCTTCGCGCACGCGGCGTATCGCATCGGCGTCGAGGCTTGCCGATGTCCGCGGCGGACTCCGGGTCCATCCAGCGGCGGCTCATCACGGCCTGGGTGCGCCGCTCTTCGAGCGGCGCGTCGTCGAGATAGGCATAAGGCCGTGCGGACATCACCTCGAGCGCAAGCGGCGAGGGCTCGGTGAGATCGCACGCGACCACGCGGATGTCGCCGGATTCGAGCCTGCGCAGACAGCGTCTCGAAGCCTTCGACGTCCATCGCCTCTTCGAGGCAATCGCGGATCGTCTGGCGCACCAGCGGATGATCCGGAATCTCGAGCTCGCCGGGCAGGTTCTCCGCGCAGGCCACCTGGTCGGGAAACACCGAGGCCAGCAGGTCTTCGGCATTCATGCGCGCGATCTGCGGCGGGACCTTCTTGCCGCCGCGGAATCGGGGCAGCGCGAGCGCGATGGAGGCGATCCAGCGCCAGCGGACCTCGAACATCGGCGCCGCGCACAGCGCCTGCATCAGAATGTGCTCGCGCGGTGTTGCGAGTGCAGATACTTCGCGACGTCCGGCAGGTCGAAGCTGTGCGCGGTGGTGAGCGACAGCACCAGGTTGTCTTCGGTCGCCGCCGCCTGCAGCTCGAAGTTGAACGTGCGGCAGAACCGCTTGCGCAGGGCCAGGCCCCACGCGCGATTGATACGGCTGCCGAACGGCGAATGGATCACGAGCTGCATGCCGCCCGCCTCGTCGAAGAACCGCTCGAAGACGATCGTGTCCTGCGTCGGCAGGCAGCCGAGCGCGGCGCGGCCGGACGCCAGATAGTCCGTGAGCTGCAGCGCCGCCGACTCGTTGAGGCCGACCTCGTCCATCAGCCAGCCGAGCACCGCATCCCTTCCGCCGTCATCGAGCAGCTGCTTCGAGCGTGCTGCGCAATCGTCGAGACGGCCACTCGAAAGCTCATCGCTACGTCCCGGCGCTTCGCCCAGCCAGAACGGGAATCGTCGGCAGCCTGACCGTGCGCATCCTCGACGCGCACCGTGCCGGTCTCCACGCGCAGGATCCGATACGAGCGTGTTGCCCAGCTGAAAGATGTCGCCGGCCAGGCTCTCGATCGCGAAATCCTCGTTGAGCGTGCCGACCATGTGACCTTCGGGCTCGATGATCACCCGGTAATCCGCAGTGTCGGGAATCGTGCCGCCGGACGTGAGCGTGGTCAGTCGCGTGCCGCGCCCGGCCACGCACCACGCCATTGACCGCATCGTGATGAAGGAGCGCGCCGTGACGCCCGCGCCGCGTGCTGATATCCTTCGCCGAGCATGTGCACCATCTCATCGAACTCCTTGCGCTCGAAATTGCGGAACGGATAGGCGCTGCGGATCAGCAGATCGAAGAGCTCCTCGACGCGCCATTCGCGGCAGGCGGCCTCGGCGACGATCTGCTGCGCGGCGACGTCGAGCTGGCTCTGCGGGATCTCGAGTCGATCGAGCTCGCCGCGGCGAACGCATCGAGCAGCGCCGTGCACTCCACCAGCTCATCGCGCGACAGGGGGAAGAGCCGACCCTTCGAGGTACCGCCGACGGCATGGCCCAGCGCGGCCGACGCGCTGCAGGAACGCATTGATCGATCGCGGCGAGCCGAGCTGGCACACCAGGTCGACATCGCCGATATCGATGCCGAGCTCCAGCGATGCCGTCGCGACGAGCAGTTTGAGCTCGCCGCCTTGAGCCGCTGCTCCGCATCGAAGCGCAGCTCCTTCGCCATGCTGCCGTGATGCGCGGCGACGTGCTCCTCGCCGAGACGCTCGGAGAGATGCCGTGCGGCGCGCTCGGCAGCGCGGCGCGTGTTCACGAACACGAGCGTGGTGCGATGCTCGCTGGCTCAGCTCGGCCAGCCGGTCGTAGACCTGCGTCCACACATCGCCAGACATCACCGCCTCGAGCGGAGCCGGCGGCAGCTCGAGCGCGAGATCGCGATCGCGCTCGTGGCCGCTGTCGACGATGACGCACTGTGCTCGATCGACGCGGCTGCCGCTCGAACAATCCCTTCTGGAGGCCCCTGCGCGTCCCGTATGCGGCCGCGTCGCCGCGAGCCACCAGGAACCGCGCGACCTCCTCGATCGGCTTCTGCGTCGCCGACAAGCCCGACACGCACCAGCGGCGACTCGACCAGCGCTTCGAGCCGCTCCAGCGACAGCGCCAGGTGCGCGCCGCGCTTGTTGCCGGCGAGCGCATGGATTTCGTCGACGATGACCGTGCGCGTCGTGCGCGAGCATGCTGCGTCCCGATTCGGAGCTCAGCAGGATGTAGAGCGACTCCGGCGTCGTCACCAGGATGTGCGGCGGATGGCGTCGCATGCTCGGCGCGCTCGCTCTGCGGCGTGTCGCCAGTGCGCACGAAGGTGCGGATCGGCACATCGGGCAGCCCGAGCGCGCGCAGCTCGCTCCGCGATCCCGTCGAGCGGCGCCTCGAGATTGCGGTTGATGTCGTTCGAGAGCGCCTTGAGCGGCGAGACGTAGACGATCCGCGTCTCATCGGCGAGCCGGCCCTCGACCCCATCGCGCACCAGACCGGTCGATCGCCGCGAGGAACGCCGCGAAGGTCTTGCCCGAGCCGGTGGGCGCCGCGATCAGCACATGGCTGCCCCGCCTGGATGGCGGGCCATGCCTGCGCCTGCGCAGGCGTCGGCGCTCGGGAAAGCCCGTGCGAACCACGCAGCGACCGCGGGGTGGAAGGAATCGAGGGGGGACATGCCCGCAAGGATAGCCGAAATGCTAGGCTTCGAGACCCCGCCCGAACCCCTGTGACGAGCGAGACGATCATCGATCCCGCAAGCGCAAACTCACACTCGAGCCCAGGTCGAGGCCGACTGGCATCGCCGGGATCCTCGTGGCGCTGGAAACCCGCGCACGGCGTTGACTTCTCGACGTATCGCCAGGCCACCGTGGAGCGGCGCATCCGTAATCGCATGATGACGCTGCGGCAGCGCAACCTTCAGGATTACCTGGCAGCGGCTGAGCTGTGCCCCGATGAGCCGCGGCCGCCTGATCGAGCGCGTCACCATCAAGGTCGAGCCGCTTCTACCGGCACTCGCCGACATTCGACTGCCTGCGTGAGCACGTGCTTGCCTGAGCTCGCCCGACATGCGCGAAGGCGCGCCGGTGCAGGATCTGGAGCGTCGGGAACCGGCGGCGGAGAAGAGGCCTACACGCTTGCAATGCTGCTCGAAGAAGCGGGCATCGCAGGCCTCGTGGAAGCCGAGCGACATCGACCACAGTGCCTGCGATGCGGGCCGGGCCGGGCTCTATCCAGCCTCAGTGGTCGAGGAATTGCCGACGGAGCTGGCGGCGCGTTTCCTGGAGCCGACCACAACTTCGTGGCGCTCGCGTTACCGCGTGACCGAGTCGCTGCGTCAGCGTGTGCGATTCTCGATCTACGACGTCACACGTCCCGGGCTGCCCCCCGGCGAGGGCTGTTTCGATCTCATCATGTGCCGCAACCTGCTCATCTACCTCCAGTTCGCGACCCAGGAGCGCGTACTGAAGCACTTGCGCTGCGCCTTGAGCGATCAGGGCTACCTGTGCCTCGGCGAAGCGGAGTGGCCGACGGTCGGCGTCTGCGCGACCCTCGCGCCACTGTCGCATCGAACACGCATCTTCCGCGCGACCGATAGGGTCGGCTGCGGGCCGCCATGACTCGCTTCCCCACTTCGAGCATTGGCAAGCAGTTGACGGTCGGCTTCGGGCTGATCTTCATGCTGCTGGCAGTGCTGGGCGCAGCCGTGCTGGTCTGGCACTCGCAGAGTGCCAGCTCTCAGCGGGCGTTCCTCGAGCGCATCGCGCCTCTTGCCGAGCGCGCCGATCAGCTCGAGCGTTCCATCCTGCAGGTCGGAATCGACGTCCGCTCGTATCTGCTCAACCCGGACGCGGAGCGCCTCAACCGTTACCAGCAGTCACGCGAACAGACGCTGGAGACCGTGCAACGGCTGGAGCAGGCGCCTAAAGACGCCGATGGCGAGGCCCTCATCCGGCAGATCGCCGCGCGCATCACGCCTTATCTCGATGAAGCAGACCGGCTGTTGAAGCGGCATTCGCAGCTCCCGGTGGAGCCGGCGGAGGAAGCGGTGCTGTCCGAATTGCGCGAGCGCGCCACCGTGAGCGTGCAGCGTTTCGAGGACCTGCAGAGAGGCAAGACCGCGCTCGCCATCGGCAAGATGCAGACGGCCCGCGACCGGGTCTCGAGCGGGCTGATCACGGTGATCCTGCTCGGGCGGTCTCATGTCCGCGCGCCATTGCATGGGTCACCGCACGTCGGTGCGCAGGCCGGTGAACGCGTTGGTCGATGTCGCCGGCTGCGCTCGAGGACGGCAACTGGAAGCCCGCGCTCGAGCTCATTCCCGAAGCCAGCGACGCGACCTCCGGAAAAGCTGCCGGCGAAAGGCGAGATCCGCCGCCTCGCCCGGGCCATCGGCCATGCCGCGCAGGCGCTCGAGCAGCGCGAACAGCGCCTCCAGGCGCAGAACGAGGAGCTGCAGGTCCAGAACGAGGAGCTCCAGGCGCAGAACGAGGAGATCCAATCGCAGGGCGAGGAGCTGCAGGCGCAGTCGGAGGAGCTGCAGGCCCAGCACGAGGAGATCGAGGCGCAGAACGAGCAGCTCAAGCTGCAAGCCGAGGAGCTCGGCGAGGCCGACCGGCGCAAGAACCGGTTTCTGGGCGTGCTCGCGCACGAGCTGCGCAATCCGATGGCCGCCCATCAGCAACAGCCTTGCGCTGCTCAAGCGCTCCCCGCCCGGCAGCGAGCACGCGCGTCCGCGCACAGGCCATGATCGAGCGTCAGGCGCGCCATCTGACGCGGCTGATCGACGACCTGCTCGATGTGACGCGCATCTCACAGGGAAAGATTCGCCTGCAGCGCGAGGAGCTGGACTTCGTCGAGCTGGTTCGCGCCTGCCTCGAGGATCAGCAGGCCACGATCGATTCGGGCGAGCGCAATCTGAATTTCACCGCGCCGCCGGTGCCGGTGCGGGTCAACGGCGACCGCACCAGGTTGTCGCAAGTTGTAGGCAACTTGCTCAGCAATGCGGTTAAATTTACCGACCGCGGCGGGCGCATTACGGTGGCCCTGGAAGTCGAGACCCACCCGCAGACTGGCGCAGCTGCGGATCACCGACGACGGCATTGGGCTCGAGCCGCAGCTGGTGCCGCAGCTGTTTCAGCCCTTCACCCAGGGGGCGAATACCGTCGACCGGGTGAACGGCGGACTGGGTCTCGGGCTCTCGCTGGTGAAGGCGCTGGTCGACCTCACGGTGGGACCATCGATGCGCGCAGCGACGGTCCGGGGCGCGGTTCCGAATTCGTCGTGCGATTGCCGCTCGAGGGCTAGGTTGGCGCCACTATTGCGCGCGCACGCGCCCGAGCACTTCCTGCAGGGTTTCCGCGGCCGCCGGCTTCACGACGTGATAGTCGATGCTGGACTCATGCGAGAGGCGTCGATTCATGTCGTCGCCCCACGCGGTCAGTGCGACGATGGTGGTAGCCGTTCCCTGCGGCATCAGGCGTATGCGCGCGGCGGCCTCGAAGCCGCTCATCTCCGGCATGCCGAGGTCCATGAGCACCACCCGCGGGCGCATTTCGTATGAAGAGCTGCAGCGCCTGCCGGCCGCTGTATGCCGCCCGGGCCTCGTATCCCATGAGTGACAGGAGCGTGGCCACCGTATCGGCGGCGTCGCGCTGGTCGTCGACCACCAGCACGGTCATGCGCTTGTCGGCTTCTTCAGTCACTCCCTCTCCTAGCTGACCGGTGAGAACGGCAGCTGCGCTGCAACTGGCGTGCCACCCGCGACGGCTTGCAAGCCCCGCCTGTTGAGGAATAATCGCCGCCCCGCCCCTGCTCGCTGAAAAAAATTCACGTATCCACCCATGGGACGCATATTCGAAGTCCGAAAGCACACGATGTTCGCGCGGTGGAACCGCATGGCGAAGCAGTTCGCCCGTATCGCCAAGGACATCGCCATGGCCGTCAAGGCGGGCGGTACCGATCCCGGCGGCAACCCTGCCCTGCGGCGCGCAATACAAAATGCCCGCGCCGTGAACATGCCCAAGGACAAGGTCGAGGCTGCGATCAAGCGGGCCTTGGGGCGCGATGCGGCCAGCTATTCGCAGGTGCTCTATGAGGGCTATGCGCCACACGGTGTGGCGCTCGTGGTCGAGACAGCCACTGACAACCCTACGCGCACAGTGGCGGCGGTCCGCAATGTCGATGTCCAAGCATGGTGGCAACCTTGCCACTAACGGCAGCGTCAGCTTCTTGTTCCACAAGATGGGGGTTTTCCGTCTTGACCCGGCGGGCATCGATCAGGACGAGCTCGAGCTGCATCTCATCGATCACGGGCTCGAGGAAATGGGCGAGAGCACAGGCGAGAAGGGCGAGGCACAGCTGGTCATCCGCTGCGCATTCGCCGATTTCGGCAAGGTGCAGGAGGCACTGGAGGCACGCGGAATTGCACCGCTATCGGCCGAGCACGAGTACATCTGCACGGTGCCGACGCAATTGCCGGAGGCACAGGCAACGGAAGTGCTCACGCTCATCGACAAGCTCGAGCAGGAGGACGACGTGCAGAAGGTGTTCCACACGCTCGCCTGAGGGCGCCCCTCAGAACGTGACGGGCCGGGCCAGGAACTCTTCGGTGCCGAACAGCATCTCGAAGCCGACGCCGATGCCCCAGCTCGGCGCTCGGGGCTGGGTCAACTCCTCGCGCGGCCAGGTCAGGCTGCTGCGCAACTCCATCACCAGCCAGTCTCGCGACAGGCGCTGCCTGTACGCGAACTTGACGCCGTAATCGCGCATCGGCACTTCGGCGTCCGTCTCGCCGTCGAATCCAACGGCCAGCGCCAGCGCGCGCCGGTCGCTCAGGCCCTTCAGCACCATCACGGAAGAATATCCCTTCACACCCTCCGATTCCTGCGACACCGTGCCGGAAGTCGTCCAGCGAACGAGCCAGGCGTCGTCGAAGTAACGCTGCAGATCGACACGCGTGGTCAGGCCGAACCCTTCGCTGTTCTGCCAGAAACCGGTCTCGCGGATTCCGAACAGCAATTTGTCGACCGAGCCCATCTCGTAAATGGCGGCTCCCTTCACGAAGGGGTCGACCGAACCGTGCAGGCGGATTCCCGTGCCGGCATCGTAACGGAGGCCGTCCTTCTTCCGCGGCGTGTAGTAATTGATGCCCAGCACGGTTTCGTCATCGGTTCGCGGGCCGTATTGCCGCCGGAATGCGCCGGACTGTTGCGCGCGCTCGGTCACGTACTCCTCGGGGTCCACACGGCCGATGAACGCATTGAAGCGCTCGTTCAACCGCGGCAGCGGCAGATTCACGTTGAAGCGCAGCCTGGGATCGAAGCCGTCGAACTCGTCCCACAGCAGGGCTGGAGCCAGGCTCCCGGAAACCGACTGATAAGCGTGCTCGTCGTACTTCGATCCGAACATGCGATCGATGCGCATGGCCGAGCGCCACACCAGGTTGTAAGTGCCGTTGTGCATGCGCTCCAGCCACGGATCGGGCACGGGGCCAGTGTCCTCCGGCGCATCTGGGGGTGGCTCAGCGACTTGCGCGAAAGCGGTACCGACGGCGCCCAGGAATGACAGGAGCATGACGCTTCTCGCCCTGAGGCGCTTCAAGTAAGACTCTCCAGAATCGGAACCTGGGGGATAAACCCCCGGAATGAGGGTTTCGTTCCCTCAGCGGGAGCTTGGGCGGGTTCCAGCTAGAGCCAGTGGCGCAGGCCGCCGGGCGGCGAAGAGATTCCGGACGGCTCAGGCTTAGGCCCGCCGTCGGTGATGGCCTTGCGCAGGGCGCGCAGTTTCTCCTTCACCTGCGCCGCATTCTCGCGACCCATGCGCACCATCAGCTTTTGCCCGGCGGGGCGCGCCTCGAGCTTCGGGTCGGCGTATTCGTAGAACACGCGCGGCTGCACCAGATCGACGGGCCCCGTGACCTCTGGCGCCGCTAGCAGGCTGTCGATCGCCTCGACCAGGCGGTCGTTGAAATACTGCCCCGGATAGCCGAGGTCTTCGTAGGCCTGCTGGAAGAGCGGGTAGAAACGAAAATAGAGATCGGAGACCTGCTGCGCATCCATGTTCTTCACCAGGGCGATGACCGGAGCATAGCGGGCATAATTCGCTTCACTCAACGTCACACGGTCGCCTTCCGTCACGACCACGGTCTGCCCCGCGAGCGCTTTCACAGGACGCTTCTCCACCGCGACCTTCTGCCGCGGCAGATTGTCGACGGTCACGACGATGTGGCGAATGATCGTTTCCGGAACGAGCATCTGCTCCACCGGTTTCTTGCCGAACAGCCCCTCGAGCGCCCCGCGCACCGACGCGTCGCTGTCGTTCAATTCCGGCAAGGTCGCGTAGTTTGCGTCATCGGGCGCGGCCGGAATGGGATGCTTGACCGCGGTCTCGTCATTCTTGGCGATGGGCGCCGGCGTCTGCGGCTTTACCTTAACTTCGGCCGGCGGCTGATTCTTCGAGTGGTAGTAGTAATAGATGCCTCCGGCGGCGCTCACAACGATGACGATGGGCGCCACCCACCAGAAGGCCTTGTCCGCCCAATGCGCGCGATCTTTGAACATTCCCTTCGCTCCTTCTCGCGGTACCCAACGGCACGAGTGCGTACTCTAGCGGGGGGCTTGTCCGATGTCTCAAAAAGCGCAATGCCATTTGACGGAGGCGTCCGCGCGGCGTAACTGTCGCGCACTTGGTTGCGCGCACGGAGGCCGGTGCGAATGAAGCTGAAGATCCTGCATCTCGAAGACAACTCCGCCGACGTCGAGCTTGTACGTCGCAGCCTGAATCGCCAGGGCCTGGAGTGCGACGTGCACGCCGTGAGTTCGGGACAGGAATATGTCTCCGCGCTCGATGCCCGTCAGTTCGATGTGATCCTTTCGGACAGCGGCCTTCCCGGGTACGACGGACGCGCGGCGCTCGCCGCGGCGCATGAGCGGTGCCCCGGCGTGCCGTTCATCGTCGTGTCGGGGTCGCCCCAGCCGCCCACTCCCGCCGAGAAAGCGTCATCGCCACCCGGCGCGACCGCTCATGTGGCAAAGGCCAACATGAAGCAGCTGGGTGCGGTCATCCAGCACGCCCTGCAGCATGTGGAGCCGGCCAACTCCGACCGCAACCCCGCCTCCCATGCCCTTGCACTGAAGCACTTGTTGTCTGTCGTGCAGCGGCTCTCGCTTGCGCGTAATACTGAAACGGTGATGGCGATCGTTCGCCGCGCCGTGCGCGACCTCACCGGCGCGGATGGCGCAACGTTCGTATTGCGCGATGGTGACCAGTGCTACTACGCGGACGAAGACGCGGTGATGCCCCTGTGGAAAGGCCGTCGCTTCGACATGCAGGCCTGCATCAGCGGCTGGGCCATGCTCAATCGCCAACCAGCCGTGATCAAGGACGTCTACCAGGATGCGCGCATCCCTCACGATGCCTATCGCCCGACATTCGTGAAGAGCCTGGCGATGATTCCGATCCGCAGCGCCGCGCCGATCGGCGCGCTGGGCGCGTATTGGGCCCGTGAACATGAGGCGACGAGCGAGGAAGTCGAGTTGCTGCAGGCGCTGGCCGACAGCACATCCATTGCAATGGAAGCGGTGACCGTGATCCAAAACCTCGAAGCCCGCCTGAACGAGCGCACCGTGGCGCTCGAACGCAGCCGCGCCGAGCTCGAAGTGGCGAACCGTGAGCTCGAGGCCTTCTCCGTATCGGTGGCGCACGACCTGCGCTCGCCGCTGATTGCCATCGAGGGCTTCCGGCAGATCATGCTCGAGAGCTGCGCACACACCTATGACGAAGAGAATCGCGAATACCTCGCGCGCATCGGCAGCGCCGTCACCCGCATGCACCGGCTGATCGAGGATCTGCTCAGCCTGTCGAAGGTCTCGCTGCAGCCGTTGGAGCAGGCGCCCATCGATCTATCAGCGATGGCGCGAGACCTGGTTGGCAGCCTTGAGTCGCCGACTGCGAATCGGGAGATTGAGTTCGTGATCCCGGAAGGCCTGACCCTCGCCGGCGACCGCGCCCTGGTGCGCATGGCGCTCGACAATCTGCTTTCGAACGCGCTGAAGTTCACCTCGCGCCGCAGTGCTGTACGCATCGAAATTGGTACGAGTGTGGTCGCCAGTGGCGGCACCGCGTTTTTCGTGCGGGACAATGGTGCTGGCTTCGACTCACGCTACGCGGAAAAGCTCTACAAGCCGTTCAACCGGCTGCATACGCAGGCGGAATTCCCGGGGCGCGGAATCGGGCTCGCGATCGTGCAACGAATTGTGCAACGGCACGGCGGCAAGCTGTGGGCGGAAGCCCAGGTCGACCGCGGCGCGACTTTCTACTTCACTATCCCAATGCCGGCCGCGCCGCGCCGCGGGTAAACGCCCAGTCGAGCATGCGGCTCGCGAGCCCTCCTCCGAGGCTCGCGCCGGTCACGTCGTCCAGTCCGTAAGGCGTTCCCTTCAGGATGGATTCCGCCGCGCGCTGGCCGCTGCGGATCGCAGGGCCGATGCCTTCGCACATGTCTCGCGTGGCGAGGCCGGCGGCATCGCCGGTGATGAATGCATTTTCGACTCGCGCCACGTCCACTTTTCCGCGCAGGTAGTAGCTATAGCCTTCCGGGTGATACTGCGCGCTGGGCGCCAGCGATTTGCCGAGCTTGCCGGTGAACTGCCGCCCAGTGTTGCTTGAGATCCTTGCCGCCGTGCTTCTTGAGCCGCGTCGCCATGCCGCCCAGGCCCACGTTGAGCCAGCCGTTCTGTTTCGGAACATACCAGGCATAGCCCGGCAGGCCATTCTCGAAAAAGTACAGATGGCAGTCGCCATCCTGCCAGTCGTATTCGATCTCGTGCTCGAGGGTGGCGGTCTGCAGCTCGTCGGCGCGCGGGTTGCGCTCCTTGAAGAAGGCGCGATACACCGGGCAGCGCGTGCCGCCGGCGCCGATCAGGTATTTGCATCGTGAAGGCATCGTCGATGACGTATTCACCGTTCTCGTGGCGGATGTGCTTGACGGTGTGTCGAACCACCGGCGCGCCGGAGCGCTCGAGCAGCCAGGCGTCGAACTCGAAGCGGCGGATGGAATGCTGCACGCACGGCACGCTCAGGTGCAGGCCCTTGAGATGAATGTGCAGCTTGTCGAACGTCAGAAAGCGGTGCGGATAGGCAGCTGTGTCCATGCGAGGTCACGCACGACTTCGGGAGTGATCCAGCCGGCGCAGAGCTTCAGGCGGGGGAATGTCTCCTTGTCGAGCACGAGCACATCGGCGCCGCCGCGCTTCAGGCGGGCGGCGGCGGCGGACCCTGCCGGGCCGCCGCCTATGACGATGACATCGTGGGTTGTCATTTTCAGGATGCTGCTGGCATTTCCGGGCCGGCGCAAGAGCCTTGGCGCAAGGTGCGAGCGATCAAGTAGTCTTTGCGCCATGCCCTCAATGCTGGCTCCCAAGACCGCCTTCAACGAGACGATCGCGCTCATCGACTCGGGCGATGTCGTGGCTGCCGAGGCGAAGTGCCGGGCGGCATTCGAAGCCCACCCCCGGGACGTGAATCTGCTCGCGCTGCTGGGCGCCCTGCAGATCAAGCTGAATCGCCTGGATGATGCCGAAACCCTGCTGCGCAGGGCGCTCGCGCGAGCGCCGAAGTTCGCCAAGCCTTACGAAGATCTCGGCCGTATCCTCGTGCAGCAGGGTCGCCCGGACGAGGCGGTTCCGCTACTCGAACAAGCCACGATCCTCGACCCGGCACTCGAGGACGCCTGGTTCGCCCTCGGCAGGGCTCTCGCCACGCTGGGCCGTGGCGCGGCGGCAGACAAGGCATTCGAGCGCTGTTTCGCACTCTCGCCGGAGCGGCGCATGATGGCGCTGGCCGCGGAGCATCAGAAGGAAGGGCGGCTCGAGGATGCCGAGCACTGCTACCGGCGCGTCCTTCGACAGAATCCGCGCAACGTCGATGCTCTGAGGCTGCTGGCGCTGATCGCGGCAGGAGCCGGCCACGAGGCCGAAGCGGAAAGCCTGCTGCGCAAAGCGATTGCGCTGGCGCCGGATTACCTGCTGGCCATACTCGACCTGGCCCGATTGCTGAAGGAGCAGGATCGCTACCGCGAGGCGCTGGAACTCTTCGACAAGGCGCTCGCGCTCGATGACGGAAACGACCAGGTGCATTTCCTGCGCGCCTCGACGCTTGCTCCCGCTGCGTTCACCAATGAGGCAATCGCGGCGTACCAGAAATGCCTGCAGCTCAAGCCCGGGCACGTCGGTGCCCTGCTCGGGCTCGGGCACATGTTCAAAGCTGTCGGGCGATATCAGGATGCCGTGGAATCCTACAGCGCCTGCATTCGCGAACGCCCCGACATCGGCGAGACGTACTGGAGCCTCGCGAACCTCAAGACGTATCGCTTCGACGATGCAACAGTGGCCGAGATGGAGCTGCGTTGCATCGCCGGCGGCGGCACCGTGCAATCGACCGTGAATTTCCTGTTCGCGCTCGCCAAAGCGCATGAGGATCGCGGCGACTACGAGCGCGCGTGGGAGCTATATCAGAAAGGCAACGCTCAGCAGCGCGCGGAAGTCTGCTTACGACCCGGTGCAGACCGAGGACATGAACGACCGGCTGATCGAGGTGTTCTCCGCAGAGTTCCTGGAATCGTGCCGCAGCGTCGGCGAGCCCGATTCGGCGCCCATTTTCATCCTGGGTCTGCCGCGTTCGGGATCCACCCTGCTCGAGCAGATCATCGCGAGCCACAGTCACGTCGAGGGGACGAGCGAGCTGCCCTATCTCGGCCGGCTGACGCAAGGTCTCAATCGCGCCCGTGCCGAGGGCGCGAGTTACCCGGAGTCGGTGCGCGGGCTCACGCCACAGAAGTTCCAGGCGCTGGGCGCGGAGTACCTGGCCCACGCACGCATGCATCGGCGGACGAAAGCGCCGCGCTTCATCGACAAGATGCCGAATAATTTTCCTCACGTCGGCTTCCTGTCGCTGATCCTGCCGAATGCGCGGATCATCGATGCCAGGCGTCACCCTTTGGATGCATGCCTCAGCTGTTACCGGCAGTTGTTCGCGAAGGGCCAGGCATTCACCTACGACCTGACGGAGATCGGCGAGTACTACCGACAATATCAGCGGATGATGGATCACTGGGCGGCGGTGCTGCCCGGACGCCTGCTGACCGTTCAATACGAAGAGGTGGTCGGGGATTTCGAGAAGCAGGTGCGCCGGCTGCTCGAATTCTGCGGGCTGGGCTGGGAAAAGGCGTGCCTGAAGTTCTACGAGAGCGAGCGGACAGTGCGCACCCCGAGCGCCGAGCAGGTACGCCAGCCGATCTACGCTCGCTCAGTGGGACACTGGCGCCACTACGAAGCTCACCTCGATGAGCTCATCACCGTCATCGAGCCGGTCCGCGACCGGTACCGCCGCTACGAGTGAAGCGACGCCAGGTACTCTTCGACGCGCCGTAGCGAGACGACTTCCGCGTACTTGGATTCCAGATCGTACAGGTTGGCCTCGTGCGGCCCGGGCGCGCGATCGCCGACGGCGTCGCGCACCACGGCGGGAATGAACCCGTACTGGCAGCTGTCGACTGCGGTGGCGCGGATGCAGCCGCTGGTGGTCACGCCTGAGATCAGCAGCGTGTCGATGTTCGCCGCGGACAGTGTCGAAGCCAGCGTGGTACCGAAAAAGGCGCTGGCGTATTGCTTGGTGATCACCACTTCGTTGGGCCGCGGCTGCAGGCCCTCGGCGAATCCCACGAGCTCCGGATGCACGCTCGGATCGAAGCAGCGCAGCGCCGGGAGCTTTCTGAAGAACACACCGCCGTCGGCTCCGCCCGGTTGATAAGTGACCTGGGTGTGAATAATCAGAATTCCCATGGCCCGGCTGGCTTCCAGCAATTTCACGGCAGCCTGGCGCGACGCCTCGAAATCCGCATAGAGCGCGGAGCCTGGAGTGACGTACGCCTTGACGAAGTCGATGACGATCAGCGCCGGGCGTTTGCCCAGCTCGAGGTACGCACGCTGCAGGTCGGCGCTCATCAGATGACCCGCTGCGATTTCAATTGAGCATACCGTTCTGCGTTCAGCCCGAGCAGGCGCAGGTAGATTTCATCATTGTGCTCACCCAGCGCCGGGCTCGGCGAGCGAATGCCGCCGGGCGTCTCGGAAAGCTTCGGGGCCACATTCTGCATCTTGAGCTCGCCGAAATCCGGGTGTGGCGTGGTCACGATGGCGTCGCGCGCCGCGAAATGCGGATCCTTGAGCATGTCCGGCGCGCGATAGATGCGCCCGCTCGGAACGCCGAACTGCTCCAGCCGCGCCAGCAGTTCATCGGCGGACAGCGTCACGCTCCAGTCGCCGATGAGTGCATCGAGCTCGTGCCTGGTGCGCGCCGCGCGCCCCGTGCGTCGCATATCGTGGATCCTTCGCGAGCTCCGGCTGGCCCATCGCCTCGGCGAGCCGCTCGAACACCGTGTCCTGATTCGCCGCGATGAGCACCAGCTCTCCGTCCTAGCGTGGCGTACACGTTGGATGGAGCGATCTTCGGCAGGATCGCACCGGTGCGCTCGCGCACGTAGCCCGTCTGGTCGTACTCGGTGATCGAGCGATTCCATCATCGTGAGCACGGATTCGTAGATCGCCGAATCGATCACCTGCCCGCGCCCGGTCGCCTCGCGATAGTGCAGCGCGGACAGCGCGCCGAGACAGGCAAACGTCGCCGCCAGCGAGTCGCCGATGCTGATGCCCATGCGCGAGGGCGGCGCGCTCGGATCGCCGACGACGTAGCGCAGGCCGCCCATCGCCTCGCCGACTGGCGCCGAAGCCGGCGCGCTTCGCATAGGGACCGGTCTGCCCGAACCCGGAGACACGGATCATGATGAGCCGCGGATTGATCCGCGAGAGCTCGCTCCCAGCCGCAACCCCATTTCTCGAGCGTGCCGGGCCGGAAGTTCTCCAGCAGGAAATCCGCCTTCCCCACGAGCTCGCGCAGCAGCTCCTGACCTTCGCTGCTGACGAAGGTCGAGCGTGATCGATTTCTTGTTGCGACCGACGACCGGCCACCAGAGCGACTTGCCGTGCGCCTTCTCGCGTCCCCATACCCGCAGCGGATCGCCCTGCCCCGGCGGCTTCGACCTTGATGACTTCCGCGCCGAGGTCGCCAAGCAGCTGACCGCAGAAAGGGCCAGCGAGCAGCGTGCCGAGCTCGATCACGCGCAGATCGGAAAGCGGCCCGTTCTTGAAGCGCGTGTCCGCCATCAGACTGCGCTTGCGGGCGCCGTCTGCGTGCGGCGCGAGAACTCCGGCTTGATCGGCGCTCGAGGCCCGTCTCCGCCTTGCAGCGCGCCTTGAGCTCATCGATCGACTCGAAGCCGCGGTCGAAGAGTTTCTTCGCGCCACGCTCGCTCGCCATCTTCTTGCGAAGCGCCGCGGTCGCGCCTCATCTATCGCACGAATCGACCTTGTCAGCACCACGCCGTAGCGCCGCGCGCCTTCGCGCCGTGACGAGGCCCGCCTCGACGTCGAACTGACACCTTGCTCGGCATCGCGCTCCAGCGGATCGCCGCAGCCGCCGCCGCCCCAGGTGTCGAAGTACAGCAGATCGCCCGGCTCCACCTTGATGTGATCGGCCTTGGAGGGCAGCAGCTGCCTGCGTTCCGTCGGCGCGCTGCAGGATCTTCGTGCCGCGCTTGCCGGGCAGGCCGCCATTGGCGCCCCAGGGATAGGTCAGCCAGCGATCGTCGTGAATCGAGATCTCGCCCGGCTCGAGGAAGCGGTAGCCGATGCGCAGGGCATTGCCGCCGCGGTTCTTGCCGGGCCCGCCGCTGTCGGCGATGGTCTCGTAGGTCTCGATGCGCAGCGGAAAGTAGCTCTCGAGAAATTCGTTGGGCACGTTCGTGAACGAGGGCCACAGCGAGTGGCCGTCCGGTCCGTCGCCGAACGGCTTGCCCGGAATGCCGCCGAAGCCGATCTGGTACAGCTGATACCACTCGCCGTTGCGGTCGTAGCCCGAGTACATGAAGTGCGGACTGTCGGAGAATCCCGGCCGCGCACATGAAGTCGGGATTGCCCTGGCCGAGCAGCCCGCCAAGGATGTCGAAGATGCGACCCGAGCGCGTGCGTGCGGCACGACAGCGCCGCAGGCTTCAGCGGCTTGAGCAGCGTGCCGGGCGGAATGCGCACTTCCATCAGATCGTAGAAGCCGTCGTTGAACAGGATCTGTGGATCGAACACCATGATCATGTAGATGCCGGCGAACATCTTGAACATCTCCTCGTTGAGCAGGAAATTGATCGAGCCGATCGATTGCGGATCGGTGCCGGCGAAGTCGAAGATGCACTTGTCACCCTCGCGCCACATGCTGCAGGCGATCTTGTACGGGCCCATGCCGAGCCCGTCGTCGCAGAGGTAGTCCTCGAAGTACTGCTTCTTCTCGCGGCACGGTGCGCTGGATGAGCTGGCGCATCGCGCGCTTGTTGCGCTCGAGCATGGCCTCCATCGCCGAATAGAACATATCGTCGCCGAAGCGGCCGGACAGCTCGATGCAGCGATTGCTCGCGGTGCGCAGCGCCGCGACGATCGCGTTGAAATCGGACAGGTTCCAGTGGGGCAGGCGGCAGTTGTGCAGGATGACCTTGAGCACATCCTCCTGAAGCACGCTGCCGCCGCGCCCGTCGCCCTTGTAGATCTTCACCGGCGGAATGACGATGCCTTCCTCGTAGATCGAGTGCGCATCCGTCGGGAGGCTTCCCGGCACCTTGCCGCCGACGTCCGTCATGTGGCCGAACATCGCCGCCCAGGCGATGACGCGCCCGACTTTGTAGATCGGCGTGAGCAAGCAGCCAGTCGTTGGCGTGACTGATGGCGCCGTTCACCGAATAGGGGTCGGTCGTGAGGAACACGTCACCCTGCTGAGACGGTGCCGTCGTAGCCCTCGAGAAATCCGTGGATGAAAGAGCCGAACTGTCCGACGACCATCTTGCCGTCGGTGTTGGCGATGAGCGGGAACTCATCGTGCTGCTCGCGGATACCCGGCGACATCGCCGTGCGGAACAGCACCGTGTCCATCTCGAAGCGCGCATTGCGCAGTGCGCTTTCGATGATGTCGATCGTGACCGTGTCGACCGTGCGCTTCTTGAACGGCTTGGCGTTGCGCTGGATGATTTTTGCGGGCATGTCATGACTCCTTCAGCGCGTCTTGATCCGCTTCGGAGCGAATCAGTATGCAGCCGAGCTTGTCGACCGTTCCGGTGCGGCGCGGCAGGATCACGGTGGTCGAATCCATCTCGAGCACGATCGCGGGACCGTCGATACGGTTGCCGGATTTGAGCTCGGATCCGATCGTAGACCTTCGCCTTCACCTTCTTCCCGTCCATGTAGGCGCGCTGTTCGCCCACCACTGCGCGCTGCGGCACTGCTGCCGCCCTGCTGCGATGACGGGGCGGCGCACGCTCGTGCCCTTGCCCTGCACGGCGGCCCGCAGCGACACCATTTCGTGCTCGAGCGGCAGCGCAAAGGTGAACAGCCGGCTTGTGCTCTGCATCGAAGGCATCCGATATGGCCTTGAGCCCTCTCTTCTGCAGCGTCTTCAGATCGACGCCAACCGTCAGGCGCAGGCCCTGCCCGTGATAGCGAACGTCCACCTGGTAGGTCGTTCGCATGTCGCGCGCCGGGACTTTTTCCTTCTCCAGTTCCTTCGAGGCTTCGGCAGCGAGCTCGCTCAGCACCTTCGCCACTCTCGCTTCGCATTGATATCGCGAAACTTCCGTACGAAGGTGCGGGCGCGCTCATCGCGAATGGCGGTAGTAGCATCACCGAGCGCGCACAGCACGCCGGGGCCTGGCGGAATGATGGCCGGCCATGAGCCGAGCAGCCGCGCCAAGGCGTTGGCGTGCAGCGGACCCGCGCCGCCGAAGGCGATCAGCGCGTAGTCTCGCGGATCGTAGCCCTGCTCCACCGAAACCAGGCGCAGCGCGCCGGTCATGTTTTCGTTGACGATGTTGTAGATGCCGAGCGCGGCGTCTTCAAGCGACAGCTTCAGATGCCGTCGCGATCTTCCCCACAGCCTTGCGTGCCAGCTCGCGATCGAGCGGCAGGTCGCCGCCGAGTTTCTGCATCTCCGGCAGATATCCCAGAACGATATTGGCGTCCGTGACGGTCGGCTCCGTGCCGCCGCGGTCGTACGCGGCCGGGCCGGGCTCTGCGCCGGCGCTCTGCGGACCGACGCGCAATGCCTTCGTTAGCTCAGGTACGTGCGCAATCGAGCCGCCGCCCGCGCCAACCGTGCGAATGTCCACCGAAGATGCGCGCACCGTGACGTCGCCTACGGTTGTCTCGCGCCGCAACCGTGGCTCGCCATTTTGAATGAGCGCAACGTCAGTCGACGTTCCACCCACATCTACAGTGAGCAAGTTGGGATACCCGGCCTGCAACGCCACCCACAGCGCTCCCGTGACGCCACCTGCCGGGCCAGACATCAGGAGATTGACGGGCAGCGCTTCGGCCGCGCTGGCGGAGGCCAGCCCGCCATCCGATCTCAGAATATGCAGCTTCACCGACTTGCGTCTGCGCTCTCGAGCTTCTTCGTGAGATTGCTGACGTAGCGCGAAACTCGCGGGCGCACATACGAATTCGCGACCGTGGTGACGGTGCGCTCGTACTCCTGCATTTCGGGCACCACTTCGGACGACAGCGAGACCGGCACGCCGGGCAGCTCTTGCTCGGCGATTTCGCGAATGCGCCGCTCGTGCGCATCGTTGGCAAAGGCGTTGATGAGCGACACGGTGAGTGCCTCGATCTTCTGCGCTCGCAATTCCTTGCAGGCTGGCTCGCAGCTTGCCCTCATCGAGCGGCTCGACCACTTCGCCACGCGCGCTCATGCGTTCGTGCGCTTCAATCGTGCAGCTGAGCGGCGCGAGCGGCAGGCTCTTGTTGTAGATCACCCAGCCGCCGAGGCCGCCCGGCACGAACGATCGCGCGATCTGCAGAACCTGCCGATAGCCCCGCGTGGTAACCAGCCCGCATTTGGCGCCTGTGCCGGTCAGCACCGTATTGGTCGCGATGGTAGTGCCGTGCATGACGTGATCGATGGCCGTCGGCTCGATCGCAGCCTTGTCGCACACGCGCGCGATACCGTTCAGAACACCGATCGACTGATCGGCTGGAGTGCTCGGCACCTTGGCCGACCAGCTCGCGCCCGACTGCTCGTTGACGAGCAGCAGATCTGTGAACGTGCCGCCGACGTCGACTCCCAATCGGTATGACATGGTCTCGTTCTCGTTTTTCAGGTCTGCGCGGCGCGGAAAGTTGCCGGCCTTGGACAGCATACCGGGCACGGCTCGGCCTAGCTGCGTACCGAGCCAGGTCGCCGTCTCGATGAGCCCGGCCAACGATACTCCGGTTTCGACTCCACCCCGCTCGAGCATGTATACAAGATCTTCGGTCGGGATATTGCCGGTAGCCGCGGGTGCGAATGGGCATCCGCCGATACCGCCGACACTGGAGTCGAGCACCGTGACGCCTGCCTGAACAGCGGCATATGCATTGGCCAGGCCGGTGTTGCGGGTGTTGTGGAAATGGCAGCGCAGCCGCACGCCAGACAGCGCCGCGCGGGCACGCGCGAGAAGCTCAGTCACCTGATCCGGCACTCCGACGCCGATGGTGTCGGCCAAGCAGATCTCGTAGGGTTCGCCTTCGGCTACTCTCTTCGCGATCTCAATGACGCGCTCGAGAGGCACCTCGCCTTCGAACGGACAGCCGAATGCGGCTGATACGGTGACTTGCGCGCGAATACCGGCTGCGCGCGCTGCACGCGCGATTTCCAGCCATTGGTCGATCGACTCGTCGGTCGTCACACCCTGATTACGTCGGTTAAAGGTGTCGCTGGCGACGACGGCCATGCCCACTTCGTGGCAGCCGGCAGCTAGCGCGCGATCGAAACCCTTGCGATTGAGGACGAGGCCCACGTAGCTGACGCCTTCCACGCGCGGCAGGCAGCGAGCAATTCCTCGGCGTCCGCCATCTGCGGCACGCGCTTCGGGTTGACGAAGCTCGCGACTTCGATGCGGCGCAGGCCGGCGGCAACCAGCCGGCCGATCAGCTCGGCCCGGACGGGCACGGCCAGGCGCCGCGGCTCGTTCTGCAGGCCGTCGCGCGGGCCGACTTCGAGAATTTCCACTGTCCTGACCATCTTGGCTCGCCGCGGATTGTATACAATCCCGTTTCGCCGCTGTGTAGAACTATTCCGGTCCCTCGCAGGGGGCACGATGCGAACGACAAAAGCCGTCGAGAAGGCCTACAGCTTCGTGCGCGAGCGCACCTTGAAGGGCGTTTACTCCTCCGGCATTCGCATCACGGAGCAGGAGATCGCGGACGCCACAGGCGTCAGCCGCACCCCGGTGCGCGAGGCATTGCGCCGGCTGCAGGCCGAGGGGCTGCTCGACCTCATCCCGAACCAGGGCGCCGCCGTCGTCGGAGTGGAGCTCGGATGCCGTCAGCGATATCTTCGAGCTGCGCGCGCTGCTGGAGCCTTACGGCGCGGCGCGGGCCGCCGAGCGGATCTCGAATGCAGGGGATCGCGGAGCTCAGGAGTCTGGCGCAGAAGCAGTACGACGAGTCCGTGCGGCGCGCGCCCGGCCACATCCGGCGCATCGGCGATCTGAACAGCCGCTTTCATCGCGCGCTGCAGGTTCACTCCGGCAGTGCGCGCCTGGTCGCGATGCTGCCGGCGCTCATCGATGCGCCGCTCGTTCACAAGACCTTCGCGCGCTACGAGGATACCGAACTGGTGCGCAGTGCTTCCCACCATCTGGAAATCGTCAGCGCTCTCGAGGCGCGCGACGGAGACTGGGCTGCGTCGGTGATGCGTTCGCACATCCAGGCGGCGCATGTCTCTTTCAAGCAGATCGATCGTGCCGGCGCGGCGAGCAGTGCGCGCCACCGGATGACTGTCATTACAACCCATACCAATGAGGATGCTCCCGTGAACCATCGCGCATCGTTGAGTCTGATCGTTGCCGCAACGGTCCCGCTGTTCGCTCCCGGGCGTTTCCGGGGCGCAGGAAAGCCCGGCAGCGGCCGACGACGGGGCACTTGCAGGAGGTCGTGGTTACGGCCCGACAACGTGCTGAAAAGCTGGTTGACGTGCCGGCGACCATTCAGGTGTTCACGGCTGCGGATATTCGCGCGGCGGGCATCGACCGGCCGCCGGATTTCATTGCAATGACGTCTGGCGTCGCGCAGGTTCAGACGGCCGAGGCCGGCGACCTTCAGGTCGTGATTCGCGGCATCAACACCGGCCGCGATGCCGAGACGAACTTCGCGCTGGTCATCGACGGTGTGCTGCAGACGAACCCGAATGCGCTCAACCAGGAGTTGAGCAACGTCTCGCAGATCGAAGTGCTGAAAGGCCCGCAGGGCGCGCTCTACGGCCGCAATGCGCTCGCCGGCGCCATCATTCTGAGTACCGTGAAGCCTTCGGAAACCTTTACGATGGACGTGGGCGCGGGAATCGCCAGCGATTCGACGTACAAAGGCAATCTTTACGTAAGCGGCCCGCTTGGCGAGAGTACTCGTGGGAGCATCTCGGCCTACACGCGAAAGACGGACGGGCAGTTCCGCAATACCTTGCTCGACTGCGACGACTGCGTCGATTTCTTCGAGGAGTATCGGCACTCTCGGTCGCCTCAATGTTCGATGCCGGCAGCGGCACGATCGACGTCAAAGCCAAGTACTCTGAGGTTAAATCGGGCGCCATCAACTTCAACGCCGCGGTTTCGTTCTTCGAGGCGGCCACCACCTTCGGCGCACCGGCGTTCGACCAGAATCCCAACGACAACGTTTTCTTCTATACGAACAACATCAAGCCGCGTAACGAGCAGGAGAACATGGACTTTTCGGTCAAGGGAGACTGGGATGTGGGCGGCGCATCGCTCACCGCCGTAGCCGCTTACAACGACCAGAGCAACTTCTTCCTCACGGACGGCGCGAGCGATGCGTTCTACCTCTACGCATTCACGCCGTCCTGCGCGGAATCCTTTGCCGCGCGGTTGGGCGATACTGCCGCTGCCAGCGCCGTTCAACTATGGCAATCCCCCAGGCACGATCGTGACGACCTCGCCTTACGGGTCGTCGTTTCAGCCGCCTTACGGGCCGACGACCTGCGGTGGCTATCAGTACCAGCAGCGTGACCAGAAAGACTGGAGCGCGGAGCTGCGCCTGACGTTCGCCGAGCGACCAGCCGTTGCGCTGGGCAGGCCGGCGTGTATTTCGCGGACATCAAGCGGCACGTGGTGGTGTCGCAGGGCTCCGATCAGACGGGCGCCTCGCTGGGACAGGATTTCCTGACGCAGGCCTTCGTGCCCACCAGCGGGCCGAATCCGACGGACCTTCTGTACGACGATGATTTCAACAGCAAGGTGTATGCGGGCTTCGGGCAGCTGGCCTACGACGTGTCGCCGGGCGTCGAAATCGCCCTCGCCTTGCGCTACGACAACTGAGAAGCGCGACGTCGAGTAACAACGTTCCGACGGGTGCGAACGCGCGCGCGCAGACGCCGACGTTCGCGTTCTTCTCGAACCCTTACATCAACCCGGCGTATACGGTGAACCCGGCCTTTGCCACCAGCGGCATTCCGGACCGCTCGAAGAGCTACAGCCAGTTCCAGCCGAAGCTCTCACTCAACTGGAAGACCTCGGACCAGGTCGCGATGTACGCCTCCTACGGCTATGGGTTCCGCAGCGGCGGGTTCAACTCTTCGGGAAGCGCAGGCGACCGTCAACACGTTCTACGGCGGCCTTTGTCTCGGGCCGAGCGGACCTTTCGAGGTGGCGCCGGGATTCAGTCTGCCACTCGGGTTGCCGGCGTGCACGTCAACGCTCCACGCGCAATCTGACGAACGTGTCGGACGACTATCGCAAGGAAGTCTCGAAGGCGGCGGAGCTCGGCTTCAAGGCGGAGGTCGCCGATCGCTCGGTGTCGATCAACGGTGCGATCTATCACACCAAGGTCGACGACATGCAGTTCTTCAACTTCTTCGCGGGACCGTTCGGGTTGCTGCGTGCGGTGACCAACCTGGATGAGGTGACCATCAAGGGCGCGGAGCTCGATGCGCGCTGGCGCGCGACTGACTTCCTGTCTTTCTTCGCCGGCCTGGGTTACACGGACGGAAAGATCGACAAGTATTCCGGCCGGCCTTACACCAACGGCAACAAGCTCCCCTACTCGCCTGAGTACACCGGCAACGCGGGCGCGGAGCTTTCATTGCCGATGGGCGGCTCCGGGGTGGAGTTCACCAGCCGTATCGATGCCAGCTTCGTCGGCAGGACGTGGTTTCATCCGGTTCAAAACGAAACTGTGCCGGCGCTCGCGACGGCGTTCGGGTTTGGGCAGGCGAACTTCGGGAAGCTGAGCCGGGATCCTTATGAGGTTTTCAACGCGCGCCTTGGCCTGCGCGGCGACAAGTGGAGCACGACGCTCTGGTGCCGCAATTTCACGGACAAGAAGTATCTACAGGAAGTCATCGTCGCGCCGGAGTTCGGTGGCGCCTTCATCCATGATTCGCAGCGACGCAGCTATGGGCTGGATGTGAGCTACCGGTTCGCTAACTAAGACCTATCTCCCGGCGGCGGCATTCGCTGGCTATAAATAAGAGAGCCACCAGTCCCGTCGCCGGCCTTCCTTTCACCATGTAGTTGAACATTCCGCTGATGTCGCGCCCGGCCGCGGCGTTGGCAACGATCGCGAGAAGGTGCACGACATACACGTGCAGCACGTAGAAAAACAGCGGCACGGCATTGAAGGTGAGCAAGACCGTTCGCGGTGAGCCACGAGGCGTGCCAGTAGCGGCCAGAGCGCGAAGACGATTCTCAGCGTCACGAGTAGAAATTGCAGCGACGGCGGATACTTCAGCACATTGAAGAACACCATGAATTTGCTGACCGCGTCCGGCTGGTCGTGCCACGAGCCCGGATAACCATTGGGGCCGGACACGTCGGCTCCGGTCGCGTTTCCGTAAGGCTGAATCCCCGCAGAATGAAAAAGGCCGCGAGCATCGCGATGCCGAGCAGGCAGATGTTTCGATCGCGCCTGGGACTGGCATCGTTGAACACGCCTTCCATGCCTTAGCCGAGCGCGATGACTCCGATCCACGGGAGGGGATTCTGAATCCCGCGTGAAAGAAATAATCCCGCACATAGTCCAGCGCCATGAGCACGATGACGAGGCCGCGCAGCATGTCGATTTCGGGAAGGCGACCGCTGGGAGCCGGCATCGTTGCGGTTGTCATGCGGGCGGACCCGACTACTGCGGCTTCGCGGCGGGGGGCACGTAGTCGAAGATGAAGTTGATGCGGTCTTCGGTGCCTTTGTTCATGACACTGTGGACTTTCTGATTGTTGATCTCGTAGGCCTCGCCGACCTGCAGCTGATAGGGCCGGCCGTCGATCATGAAGCGGACGCGAGGGTTGGTAACGATCGGCACGTGGATGCGGTGGCCGGCGCCGAATGAAGGGTGCGAGTCGCGGTGCGGGAAGGATCCGCCCGCCTGCGAGCAGCTTTGCCGCCATCGCTCGGATGATGGTGCCGCCGGGCGGGTACCACTTGCCGATGATCTCGTGCATGAGCGGAACGGCTTTGTCGGCGAGGCGGTCCCAGCCGGGCTGCTTGGTCACGTCGACGGCGGGCCAGCTCTCGACTTCGGCGAAGAGGAGGACGATAGAGCGGGTCTGTTCGTGGACTTCGTAGCTTTTCTGGCGCTCGACGTTTTCGTCCCACGCGGCGGCGTCGCAGGCAATGATCGCTGCGGCGAGCGCTTGCATATCTACTTTGCCGAAGGAGCGGAGGGGGATGCCGATGTCCATGGTGGGAGGCTATAGCGGCGGGCAGGGATCGGGCAAGTGCAGGCTGCGTCAGTTGAACACCTGCGCGATGACCCGGACCTGCTCTGCAAGGGCCGCCCCCAGCTTAGGCAGCAGCGCGGTGCCCACATTGACGCCGATGATCCAGAAAATCATCTCGGTCCTGAAGCGCTGGGAGGCTTCCTTCATTTCCGCTTTGTTAGCCCTGAACGAGAATTCCATCCGCTCTTCGGCTGCCTTGAACCGCGCGTCCAGACCTCCGTCGACCGCTTGGAAGCAGACTTTCATCTCCGACCTCAGCTCACGCACTTCGGACTTGACCGCGTCAATGCGCTGGTCCAGCACGGGCACGGTGACGAGCTGCGAATGACTCAGTGTGATGTCCATGGCTTCCGCAATCGCTAACGCAATCGCCGGATCAAACCTTCCCTTGTGAACGAGCACTTCAACGCTGGCTGCTTGCATCACCTGCCTTTCATCCATGAGGTACACCTCGGATGAGCATACAGATCAATTCAGGTCGAAGAATACCCGCATATCTGCTGTGTTTGCAGCATTTAGGATGAGCCAACTACGTCGTTCCCGCGTGCCATTTCCCCGCAGTGAGTCGGCGCGTCATGTGAGCCGGCGACTTGGTCAGCAGATACGGACGTCAGTATCGCGCGGCAATTTCGCACGCGCTGGAACAAATCCGGTGACAGGCACCGGGTTTGGGTCACTGGTTAATCTGACGGCCTGCGGCACCAGATGCTCATGGTGCCGAACCACACAATGATGGCGTAGCGCGTCGCTTCCCATCGGTCGAATCCGAACCGTCGCCCGGCTCGATAAATTGCGCGCATCCGTCGCATGCGGCGTTCTAATCGAATCGCGCCGCACCAATCAACCCGAGGCAGTTGTTCACCAGTCGCTCGAACTCGGCCCCGCCGCGAATCGGATCGGCGACCGGCAAGCCAAGGCGCGTGCTCTCATCCTGCAGCAGCCGCTGCGCCTGCTCTTGCGTGAGATGCGCCGTGTTCAGGCTCACCCCGCCGCAGCGAATTGCCGGATTGGTCCGCTGACCCAACCGCAAATTGAGCTCGATCGTTTCTTCGATCGAAGGCAACGCAAAGCCAGGATGCCCCAGCACAGTCGTACGCCCAGGAAGATGGCACACCACGATCACGTCCGGCTGGCTTCCGTGCAGCAGCCCCAGCGAAACACCTGCGTAAGCCGGCTGAAACAACGACCCCTGCCCTTCGATCACATCCCAGTGATCCGCGGCAGCATCCGGGCTGAGGATCTCCGCCGCTCCCGCCTGGAAATCGGCGACCACGGCATCGATGGGCATGCCGTGGCCGGCGATCATGATCCCCGTTTGGCCCGTGGCGCGAAAATCCGCGTCGATCCCCCTCTTCTCCAACTCTCGCGCAATGGCGAGCGCCGTGTATTTCTTCCCCAGCGCGCAGTCCGTGCCCACCGTCAGCAAGCGCTTACCGGTGCGCTTGCGCCCCGTCCCGATCGGAATGCCCGGCGGCGGCACCCGCACATTGATGAGACGTCGCTTGAATCGCTCCGCGGCACTCTTCAATGCGGAATTCTGTTCGAGCTGGTTGTGCATCCCGCTGACGATATCCAGCCCCGCCTCGAGCGCACCCAGCAACGAAGGCAGCCAGCTGTCGACAATCCTGCCGCCGACGTTGGCAACACCAATCACCAGCGAACGTGCGCCTTTCGCCCTCGCTTCCACCGGCGTGAGCTTCGGCAACCCGACCGAGACCGCGTTCGGCGAGCATGAGAACTCTCCGATGCAAAGCTCGCGCGCCCAATCGCGAAGACCGAAAGCGGTCTTCGCGTAGCCGGGCTCGGTCACATCGCCGAGAAACAGCAGGTACGGCGACGGCAGCGACACGACGAGCGAAAGACTCGCACTACCGGCAACGCTCGAGGATCGAGCCGCCGACATCGCCCTTTCGCTCCCAGCCATCAGAACCGCGCGCCAAGCGCGAGCCCGATCGTGCGCGGACGGATAATCGAGATAGCCGCGGCGCCCGCCGGGAATTGGCCCGGCGCCACGATATCGGTGATGCCTCTCTCGTCGGTCAGATTCTTGCCATAGAGCTCGAGTGACCATTTATCCCACAGGACACCCGTGCGCAGATCGATCTGCGTATAGGCATCCGCCTCGCGCCTCTCAAACGGGGGGGCGCCGAGGCGGTTGTCGAAGCCCGCCTCGCGATCGCCTCTGTAGGACACCTGTCCGCCGACGTATGCCGTGGCGTCCCCGAGAGCGCTCCACTCGTAGTCGCCGCCGAGCGCCAGCGCCCATTTCGGCACAAAGGGCAGCGCGTCGCCGTCAAGACCACCGACCAGGGGGTCGGTGTTCTGCGTCAACTTGGCATCAGTGTAGGCGCCGGAAAGCGTGAAGCTGAGACCGCCTGAGCGTGAGGTTGCTGAAAACTCGAGGCCCTTGCTCTCCGCGGTGCCGCCATTGGCATTGATGCCGAATCCATTGACGATTTGAAATAGCTGAATGTCTTTCCAGTCGAGGAAGAACGCGGCGGCGGCGAGCGAGAAGCTGCCATCCGCATTGCTCATCCTCACGCCGAGCTCGTAATTCGTCAGCTCGTCCGAATCGTACGTGGCAGGCACCGGTGCGCCGGGCGGCAGCACGTTGGGCCCGCCCGGGCGGAAGCCGGTCGCCACGCGCACGTAGGCCGATGTGGTGTCCGTGAACTTGTAATGCGGCGAGACCGACCAAGTGAACGGATGCTCGGAGGACTTCAGGCCGTCGTAATCGATCGCCAGCGAGCCTCCCGGCAGGATCGGCAGCAGGATCAGCACGTGCTGCTCCGCCGTCTGGTCGTTATCGCTCCAGCGGCCGCCGAACGACAGGTCGAACTTCTGCGTGATGTGCCAGGTCGCGTTCGCGAACAGAGCGAACTCCTTGTACGAGGAATCGAGGAGGACATCCGCGGGGAGCGGCACGCTCGTGTCCTCATCATTGGTGCCCGGCGTGACCGCAGCGACTCTCTGGTGGATGAGGGAGTCCTCATCCGTGTAATAGGCGCCCAGCAACCACTCGAAGGCGTCGCTGTCCGCAGAGAGCAGGCGAACCTCCTGAGTAAACTTGTCGGTACCCGTATTCTGGTCGAGGATGCCGGAGAGCAGCTTGTCCGTCGTACCCGGCGTGCTGTAGACGAAGCTCAGCAGCTGCGCGGACCCGAGCCCGGTGCCGATCAAGTCCCTGTCCGCGCCGTCACGTTGCAGTTTTTCCAGGAACTTGCTGTAGCTCGTCACCGACTGCAGCGACACGCCGCCCAGGTCCCAGTCGGCCGTCGCGCTGTAGAGGCGATACTCGATGTCCGTGGGCTCATTGTGGTACCGCGAGGCGACTCGACCGCCGTATAGCGGCTTCAGAGTTGTCGGATCAACCTCGTAGGCATCGGCATTGTCGCTTTTGATGTCCTGGAAGTATGCGGTGAGGTCGAGCGAGAAATTCTCCGAAGGTTTGAAGAGTGTGGACAGGCGACCACCGCTGACCTCGCTGTCATTGATCTTGTTCTCCACCTTGGTGCCGTCGAAGATGTTCACGCCAGGGTCCTGCAGAGTCGCGATCGGAAGATTGCCGATCGACTTCAACCAGCCACCGTCCGAGCGGAAGAAGCCGCTCGCGCGCAGCGCAAACGTGTCGCTCACGGGAACGTTCACGAGGCCGGCCAACGAATAACCTGTGTCAGCGCCTGACACGTCCTCCACTCCGGCCTGAAGGCGCGCCTCGAAAGCATCGGTTGAAGGCCCATTCGTCACGTACTTGATCACACCGCCGAGCGAGCTTGCGCCGTACAGCGTTCCCTGCGGGCCGCGCAGCACTTCGAGGCGCTTCAGGTCGAACGTGTCGATGTCGCCCGAGAGGATGGCGGCATTCGCCAGACCACTGCTCGAGCCGAACGGCACGTCATTGATGTAGATTCCGACGGTGGAGGCGACGCCGTCCGTGTTGATGCCGCGTATCGTGACGCGCGTGACGCCGCGCGTATTGGAATTGAGGCTGAGGCCCGGGAGCATGGCCACCAGGTCCTGGAAGTTGTCCGCCTTCTGCCGCTCCAACGCCTCCGCCGAGATGACGGATACCGACATCGGGATGTCGGCGAGCGCCTGCGTGCGCTTCTGCGCCGTGACGACCACTTCTTCGAGGCCCTTCTCGTCGTCTGCCGCGGCAACACCGCTCACGAGGAGTGCGAATGCGCCGGCAGTGACGCCTACCGCAATGGCGCGCGGATTTTTCTTACTGTCGCTCATAGTCGTTGCCCCTCTATTATGTCCAGGTGGCGCCCAGCAGGCGCCGGAAATTGCCGCCGAGCACCGCATGTGATGTTGTCGTCGGAATAGCCGCGGCGGATCAGCGCTTCGGTCAGGTCGAAAATCTTCTTCGGATGATCGAAGCCGTCGGTGTCGATCTTGTCGCGGAAGGCGTAGCTGGCCTTGTACGACGCGCGCAGCTGCTTGTTCTGGTCCGGCGGCATGTCGTCATAGCCGTTGAGGTCGGCGTCCGAGCCGATGCCGACGTGTTCGATGCCGATCAGCTTCACGACGTGGTCGATGTGGTCGACGATGTGCTCGATCGTCGTCGGCTCCTTGTCGCGCACGAACATGCGCACGCCGGTGATGCCCATCACGCCGCCCTTCGCGCCGAGCTTCTTGATCGCCTCGTCGGTCTTCACCCGCGGATGATTGATCAGCGCGCGGCAGTTGGAATGGGTGATGGCGATCGGCTTGGGCGACAGCTCGATCGCGTCGAGCGTGGTCTGCGTCGCCGCAGTGCGAGACGTCGACGAGCATGCCCGACCTCGTTCATGGCCTTGATGATCTCGACGCCGAAGTCGCTGACGCCGCCGTCGACGCGGTCGGTGCTGCCGCTGCCGATGAGGTTCTGGCTGTTGTAGGTGAGCTGCGAGCAGCGCTGGCCGAGCTGGTAGAACGTCTTCACGTCCTTGGGCTCGCGGAAATGCTCGGCGTTCTGCAGGCCCATGATCACGGCGATCTTGCGCGTGCGCCTTCGCGTGGTCGAGATCCGTTGCGCTGCCCGACCAGCGAGTACAGCTGCGAGTTGCGGCCGGCATAGCCCTGCCACGCGGCCAGAAACTCCAATGCGTCCTCGTACGCAGTCGGGCCCGCCGAGACCGATCGAGTTGTGGAAGCCGGTGATGCCGCTCGAGCGGAACATCGCGACTTCTTCTCGCTCGCCGGCAGGCGCAAAGGCCTCGGGCGTGAAATCGAGCTTGAGCGGCGCGAGCATGTCGATGACCAGCGAGCGCTCGACGATCTTCACGACCCGGGCAGAATATTTCTGCGGAGTCGCTGCGAACACCTGGTAGCGACCGAAGTTGATCATCGGACAGCACGGCCGCGGCACCAAGCGCCGTCTTCAGCATCCAGCGCGGCTTGAGCCGATCGCGACGATCGGGTGTCGGTCATGAGCGGCTCTGCTCCCCTCAGTAGTTCACGTCGAAGGCGATGAGGTGGAAGGCCAGTGCGACCCACAGCACCAGGATGAACGCCAGGGCGAGCACGATCGCCCAGAGCTTTGCGTACCAGCTGCGGCGGCTGCGGAGCACCACGCATCGCATGCCAGATGCCATACGCAGTGGCGGCCGATGAACACCACCAGCGAGAGGATCTGCAGCAGCCACAGAAGATCCAGTCGCTTCTCGGCGTGAGCATCGACAGATCGCTCATCAGCGAGCTGACGACGGTGAGCGCCCACGCAGCCCAGCAGCAGCACCGTCAGCGAGCGCAGCGCATCCGCACCCAGCGATGCGCCTTCGCATCGACGCCGCGCAAGCGCGTAGTTCGACGCGATAGTGACGCCTTGTCGAGCGCGCTCACCGGCCAGGCGAGGGCCGTAAGCAGCAGTGCGACCAGGGCGGCGATGAGCACCGGCAGCAGCCAGGCGCTGGAGGTCGAGCGGCCACCGGCTCGAACATCATGAACGGCGAGACGTCGTCGAAGCTGAAGCGCACTACGCGGCCGTCTTCCACCTTCGCGGACAGCAGCTGCTTGCCTTCCGTCTGACGCCACACGAACGGCTCGACCTCACGCCACTTGATCGGCACGCCGGCGAGATTCGTGACCATCGACACGCCGATGGTGTCGTCGTCGTTGGCGACGACCTTCACGGCGCCGAACAGGTTGAGCAGGCTGAAGAAGCTCGAATCCATGCGGCGCGAGTTGTCGTAGAGGCCCGCCATCATGCGGGCGTGCTCTGCGGCCGTCGCGGCATCCACCTTGCCGTCCAGCGTCGGCGCCGGGCAGAGTAGCGATCGGCGAACTGCTCGAAGAGCTGCGAGCGGATGCCGCCGGCCGCCCCGTCCTTCCCGCCGCTGTTGAAGGACATGAAGAGGCCGACGCCATCGTCGATGAAGAGATGCAGGTAGCTGTGGAACCACTGCGTGTCGCCGCCGTGGCCGATGACGCGACGACCGTCGTAATTGGTCTCGTAGAAGCCGAGCAGCATGCGATTGACGCGCGGCAGGATCGTGAGCGCCGTGCCGTGCATCTGCTTCGCGGTCTCGGGCTTGAGGATCTGCGCATCGCCGAATCTGCCGTTCTGCAGGTGCGCGATCATGAAGTTCGCCATGTCGGCGCCGGACGAAGCCAGGCTTCCCGCCGGCGCGGGGCCGACGATCTCGTACGGCTTCTCCGGCAGCGAGGCCTGCGGATAGCCCTTGGACATCAGGGGCTTCAGGCTCTGCGGCAGCGGCTGACGAAAGCTCGAATGCTTCATGTCGAGCGGCGCGAAGATCTTCGCATCCAGGTAGTCGTCGAACGACATGCCGGAGGCGCGCGCCACGATGTAGCCGGCGAGCGCGGTGGCGTAGTTCGAATACGCAGGCGTCGAGCCCGGGCGCGAAGATGCGCGTCGGCGTCCAGTGCTTCAGATGCGCATCGAGCGCCGGGATCGGCGTCGTCCTCCGTGCTCATGATGCCCTTGGCCTGCTCTTCGAAGCCGGCGGTGTGCGTCATGATGTTGCGCAGCGTGACCGGCTTGCCGTCGCGCTCGGGGATCTTGAAGTCGATGTACTTGTTCACGTCGGCATCGAGGTCGAGCTTGCCCTGCTCGACCAGCTGCATCACCGCGGTCCAGGTGAAGAGCTTGGACACCGATCCCGGCCGGAACAGCGTGAGCTCCGGATCGACCGGCTTGTGAGCTGCGACGTCCGAGTAGCCGTAGCCTTTTTGCAGCAGGATCTGGCCGTCCTTGACGATGACCACGACTGCCGCCGGCGATGTCGCCACGCGGCAGCGCATAGGACATGAAGCCGTCGAGCCAGGCCTCGGCGTCCGCCTGAGTCAGCCGCGCAGAGGTATCGGGCGCGACTTCGCTGGATGCGGCGGCCGGCTGCGTGGGCGCCGGTGGCGCCAGGTCGGTAGCCGCGCACAAGCTGCGCCGCCCGTGATGAACGCGGTCACGCTGCAGGCGATCGCCAGGAATGCACGCATGTCATCTCCCCTTCGTTTTGGCATGGCGCGAAGCGCCTGCGGGTATTGTCCCAGTTGGGTAATAATAGTCCTCCATGGAGAATCGTCAACCTGGAATGAGATAGATGGTCCTGAGCCCATCCGGCGCCGTTCGCAGCTAGAATCGGTGCATGAAAGCAACGAAGTCGGCGGCGAAGCCCACCCTGGGCAGCGTGCTGCGCAAGCTGCGCAAGCGAAACGACTGGACCCTCAAGGAAATGAGTCGCCGCACCGGCATTCCGCTTTCGACCCTGGCGAAGGTCGAGCACGACCGGCTCACCCTCACCTACGACAAGCTGCTGCAGCTGAGCGAGCGGCTGAAGATCCGCATGTCGGATCTGTTCGCGGATGAGCCGGCCGGACCGGCTCAGCCTGTTACTGCCCGCCGCAGCATCGGGCGGCTCGACCGCGCGATCCGCGTCAACACCGCCAACTACGACTATTACTTTCTGTGCGCCGAGCTGCGCCGCAAGCGGATGATCCCGATACTCACGCGCATCCGCGCCAAGAGCGTCGGCGAGTTCGGCGAGCTGGTGCACCACGCGGGCGAGGAATACATCTTCGTGCTCGAGGGCCGTGTGGAGATCCACACCGAGTTCTACGACCCCATCGTGCTCGAGGCGGGCGAGTCGATTTATCTGGACTCGACCATGGGGCATGCCTACGTCGCGGCGGAAGGCTGCGACGAGGCGAGCGTGCTCGGCGTCTGTTCCAGCGCGGACGAAGGCCTGATGGAATCGCTGATGGAACTGCACGTCGACTCGACTACCAAGCGGCTTCCAGCGAGCGAGCCTGTACGCCTTTCTGCTCCGAATCGCGAAAAGAAACGGCGCAAGTCAGCCGGGCGCGTGGCCGGGAAGAAAGCGGCTGAGAATCGCTAAATGCTCCATCCGAACGGCCACACCTCGAGGCCGTGAATCGCGTTGCGGACGTCGTGCGTGAGCGTCGCCATGCGCGCTTTCCCGTCCGGCCGAAGGTCGTGCACCGTAATCGTGGAAGGCGAGGAGCCGCAGGCGATCGTCTCAGTCGTCGATGACGCACAGGCCGCGCGCGAAAGCCTGGCGCGCCAGGCGTGAGTCTTCCGGGCTGTAGTGGGTGAGCTGCTCCGGCGGAAAGCGCGGCACCGGGAAAACTCGTTGCGGAATCGCGCAAGACCATCCTTACGACGTCGGCGGCCGTGTCGTTGAAAAGGACGCCATCCCGAAACGGGCGCGCGTTGTGCGCGCCGGCAGGAATCGTGGCCCAGCGCCGCAGGTCGCGGCCGTTGAACGCCAGAATCCCTCCCATTCGCAGCCCACTGATGTGCATTCCGCCCTTTTCGCAGTGCACGTTGTTGAGTGCAGCGTGTTCGAAGGCGCCGGGCCATCGTTGAACTCGGGGTCGAAAGGATTGCCGGCGAATCCTTCGGCCCTCGCGCTCACGTGCAGTCCCCAGGAAAACGTCTTGCGGTCGCAGATCGAAGCCCAGGATCGAATCGAATCCCGTCGAAGTCAGGAACAGCGTGCGCTCGTGGATGCAGATCTCGTGACAGTGTTTGAGATAGCGGTTGCGCCACGAGCCGAGCAGGCGGAAGTCCGGCGAGTAGGCGAACAACTCATCGCTCGCCGCGATATAGATGGCGTCGCCGTCGATCGCGATGCCCCGCAGGCCGCGGTCCCAGCCGCGGCCCTGCCAGTCGATGCCCATCGCATTCCAGTCGAGCACCTGCGCGGCGCGATCGGTCGCGAAATCCACGAGGTATACGCCGCCATGGCTGTCACCCTGGCGGCTGCCGCGAACCACCGATGTTGCGATGAGTATGGTCAGGGCTGGAGAAGTTGTAGCGCAGCTGGATGCCTATGGTGCGCGGCCGGTTGATCGACAGCCGCTGCCGTTCGGCGAGCGGTTAGCCATGATGTTGACAGCTCCGCGCGCTCGTCCCAGTAGGTTGTCGACGAAGATCGAGCCGCTCCAGCTGTCGCCGTCGAGCCCGATCCGCAGATCGCCGGTCGTGGTAGGCATGCTGGTCTGCCGATCGAGGCCCGACGATGACGACGGCCTCGATGCCTTCGAGCGCGTTGACCGAGTTGCCGACGTACGAATAGTCGAAGCGCGCGAAAGGCTCCGCGTTCCGACGAGCTTGGCGCTTCGTGCGGAACTCGAGGCCGAGCGAGGCCGCCAAGTCCGGCGTCAGCGGCAGTCGCGCGCCCTTCTCGACTGCGAACGTGTAGATGCCGTCGGGCACCTCGGGCGTGGGATCGCCGTTGACGACGAACGTCGCCGCCTCAGTAGCCGTGTTGTTCCGGGAGAACGAGCCGTCCAGCTGCCACTCATCGCTGAGCGTGAAGGCGAAATCGCCTTCGACGCCCTTGATCTTGGCGCTCGGCAGGTTGACGAATCCCAGCTGGAACACCGGCTGCGGATCCTCGATCTGCACCGCGAAGTCGTTCCACTTCATGTAATAGGCCGCCACGTTGAATCGCAGGCGGTTGTCCAGCCACTCGGTCTTCGCGCCCAGCTCGTAGTTGTCCAGCGTGTCGGACTCATATTCGCGCGGCAGGGCCGACGCCGGCTTCAGCTGATTGGCGCCGCCGACGCGGAAGCCCTCCGAGATAGGTCGCGTAGAAGAGCCGGTCGCGGTCGAGCGTTGTAGGTGAGATTCAGCTTCTTGACGACGCCGTTCTCGCTGCTCTTCTTGACACATCGAGCAGCGAGTAGCCGGTGAAGCCCGCGGGCTGCTGCTGCTGCTGGGCATTCCAGCGGTTGTAATCGAACCAGCGCGCGCCGGCGGTGATCTTGAAGTTCTCGGTCAGATCGAAGGAGAGCTCGCCGAACACGGCTTTCTGCTCGAGCTCGCTGTCGTAGCGGCCGAGGAACCAGCGATCGGTGGGGGCGAAGCGGATTGCCCGTGAGAGTCGAACTCGTAGTCATTGAAGTAATCCAACGAGGGCGTGGGATCGCGCGTCTCCGTTTCGGGATTATCGGCGTATCCGCGGACATAGCTGTCGAACGCCGTCTTGCCCCCATCCCGGCTGTAGAAGGCGCCGCCCAGCCACCCCCAGCGGCTTTCCGAGTCCCCCCGCGACTGCAGGCGCGCCTCGACGGTCGTGATGTGCGTGTGCTCGTGGTTCGTGGCGTAGCCGCGCGGGTCGCCGCCGAAATCGTAGGCCACGTAGCCCGATCTGATTGAAACCGAACTCGTATTCGGTGGCATCCGCCTCGTAGCGGAAATTGCGATCGAAATAGGAAGCGGACACCACCGCTTCGGCGAATGGCAGCTCGGCATTGAGCGTCAGTGCCAGCTGATACCACTTGTCATCGAGGCTCTCCTTCTCGAAGCGCACCTGCTCGAGGTCGCCCTTGTCGAGGCTCATGTCGCCATGGCCGTCCGCGTGCGCATCCTGGAACAGCGCGCCAAGCGTCAGATCGACGTTGTCCGAGACATCCCAGCGCAGCGACGCGCGCCCGCCACTCGTCTTGATCGTGTTCACGTCCTTGTCGACGACGTTCGCATTGTCGAAGGTGCCACCGGGGCTCGTGCTCAGGACGTTGTCGATGAACCCGGCGTCCTCCGAGGTGAATCCCACCAGCCGCAAGGACAGCTTGTCCGCGACCAGCGGCAGGTTGACCATGGCACTCAGGTCGTGGCTCACGCCGCCCGAGTGCGTGCCCCCGGCCTGCGCCTCGGCCCATGCATCGAAGCCGCTCGGATTGGCCTTGTTGGTGATGACGCGCAGGGTGCCGGACTGCGAGCTCGAGCCATACAGAGTGCCTTGCGGCCCGCGCAGCGCTTCGAGCCTCTCGATGTCGATGAAGCCGCGGATCGGGACTGCGGCCGCTCGAGGTGATCGGCTGCTCATCGAGGTACAGCGCAGAGGATGAGACCGAGCCGAAACTCAATCCTGAGCTGACGACGCCGCGGAAAACGATGGTCGTACCGCCAGGCTCACGTACACCCAGCGAAAGACCCGGTACCGCCTTGACCAAATCGTCGATCTGCTGCAGGCCGCGAGCGGATATCGCATTGGTGTCGAGAGCCGTGATGGACTCCGGCACGTCCTGAAGACGTTCCTTGCGCCGGGTCGCAGTGACAATGACTTCCTGCAGTCCGCCGCTCTCGGCTTCAGGCGGCTCGGTCTGGGCCGACTCGGGCTCCGCAGGGGCGGCAGGAGCCGCCTGGTTCTGTGCCGATGCCACACCGGCCATCGCCAGAATCGCGGAGATGGCAGCTGCCACTTCCCGTGAGCCGGTTCCCCTGGAAAAACGATTCACGCCCGCCATGAAGTCACCTCATTTATGTCAATCGATAGTAGCCATAGGTTGCCGGGCCGGCAATCCGCCAGCGTATGCGCGCATCGTCGCGACGTACCACTCCAGGAACTGCCGCTGGTAGTTCTCCATCGTCGACAGCGGACCGGGCACGGTAGAAGCGCGAGTCCACGCCCGCCTGGTTCCGCTCGATGATCTGCTTGTCCGCTTTCGTCGTGACGTCCCAGAGCCAGGTGAGCTCGGCGACGTCGTAGTCCTTGCCTTCCACGGCCGTCTCGTTGACCAGCCAGGTGATCTCGCAATCGGTGCTGCGCATGCCGCGCGGCGTGAACCGGTAAATCACCACGTGATCGCAATAGAATAGGCCGAACGTCACCGGCCCCAGGTGCACGTCGGTCGCGCCGCCGTCGAAGGCCTTGATGGAGCCGAGCAGCGGCGCGAGTGGCGTGCCATCGCGGCTGCCGGTCTTGTGGCCGCGCAGAAGCGGATAACGTTCGAAGCCACGGTCGGCGCCCAGCACGCCTGAGTCCAGCCATGAGCGCATCACCGTATGTTTCGTCAGCCCCGAAGGTTCAGCGCTCGCCATCACCTTGGAGAGCAGCTCCGCATATTCCGGCGGCGGGATCGCGCGCCCATGCCCGATGGAATATTCAGGATGCGCCGGCGCGCAGTGATAGCACTCGCAGTAGTTCTCGACCGCGAGCTTCCAGTCACTGGCTGATCGGATAGTTGCGGCGATGCGCGACTTTCGCGCGATCCAGCCCGTAGGGCGCCAGTGGCGCGGCGAGGTCGTTCGCGATCAGATCGAAAGGCGCCGGATCCGCTGCGAAGTTGATGAAGATCAAGCCGGCAAGCACCTTTGAATGCACACGACGCAGGCCGTAGTTCGAGCGATCGAACCCCTCGGGCGTGCGGCTTGCCGCCCGCAGCGCGCCGTCGAGACCGTACGTCCAGCCGTGATAGCGGCAGACGAAACGGGCCTCGTGCCCCGTCACGGCATCGCATATACGAGAACCGCGGTGCCGGCACACGTTCATCAGCGCATTGATGTTGCCTTCGGCGTCGCGCACCAGGATGACCGACTCGCCCGCCATCTCGAACAGAAAATAGTCGCCGCGCTGCGGGATCTGGCTCTGGTGCCCCACGTACAGCCAGGACTTCATGAAGATCTCGCGGATCTCCTCTTCGTACAGTTCGGGGTTGTGATACAGCACGCCGGGCAGCGCATGGCCGTTCTGCCAGCTGTCCAGTGCGCGCTTCAGCATCTCATTCATCTCGTCACCTTCGTGTATGTCCTTCGTCAGGCGGCCGTCGGCCGGCGCCGGTTGGTGATGACCGCGGCGGTAGCCACGGCAACGGCCACCATCGCGATGATGATGGTGGTGATCGCATTGATGTCCGGCGTGACGCCGAGCCTCACCTTCGCAAAGATCAGCATGGGCAGCGTAGTCGAACCAGGGCCGGATACGAAGCTCGAGATCACCAGGTCGTCCAGCGACAGCGCAAAGGCGAGCAGCCACCCGGACACCAGGGCCGGCAGCAGCATGGGCACGGTCACGTCGAAGAACACCGCCAGCGGACGTCCGCCCAGGTCCATCGCCGCCTCCTCGAGGGATTCATCCATGCTGGCCAGGCGCGAGCGCACCACGACGACGACATAGGCCATCGAAAATGTGATGTGGGCGATCGTGATGGTGGTCGCTCCGCGCGACATGGGCCAGCCGATGAGATTCGCCATCGAGATGAACAGGAAAAGCAGCGACAGGCCGGTGATGATCTCCGGCATCACGAGCGGCGCGGTGACCATGCCGCTCAGGAGAATCCTGCCGCGCAGCCTCGCCACGCGCTGCAGGGCCAGCGCGACCAGCGCTCCGAGCGCGGTGGCGAGCGTTGCGCTGACGACGGCGATCCTCAGGCTCAGGAAGGCAGCGCCCAGCAGGTCCGCATCGTGCAGCAGGCTCACGTACCAGCGCGTGGAGAATCCGCCCCAGAGCGTCACCAGCCGCGAGTCGTTGAAGGAGTAGATGACCACCGACACTGATGGGCACGTAGAGCAGCGCATAGCCGAAGCTCGTGACTGAAGTCAGGAACAGTGAGCGCCGCTTCATCGCGCGGCCTCCTGCTCACGGTTCTGGATATGCTGGAACCACAGGATCGGCGCGATCAACAACAACAACAGCACCACGGAGACCGCCGATGCCACCGGCCAGTCGCGGTTGCTGAAGAACTCGTCCCAGAGCACGCGGCCAATCATCAACGTGTCCGCACCGCCGAGGAGCGCGGGGATGGTGAATTCGCCGACGGCGGGAATGAACACGAGCAGACAGCCGCCGAGGATGCCCGGCACTGACAACGGCAGCGTGATGTCGACGAAGGCCTGCCAGCGTCGCGCACCGAGATCCGCTGCCGCATCCAGCAGGTCGAGATTGAGCCGCTCGAGATTCGCGTACAGCGGCAGGATCATGAACGGCAGATACGAGTAGACGATCCCGAGATATACCGCGAAATCGTTGTAGAGCATGGCCAGCGGCTGATCGATGAGCCCGATGCTCATCAGGAAGTGATTGATGATGCCGCGATTGCCGAGCAGCCCGATCCACGCGTAGACGCGCAGCAGGAAGGAAATCCAGAACGGCAGCACCACGCCCAGCAAGAGCAGGTTACGCCGGCCCGCGGGCTGGCGCGCGATGTAGTACGCCATCGGGTAGCCGAGCAGCAGGCACAGCACGGTGCCGATCGCAGCCATCTTCAGCGACTCGAGATAGATGATGCCGTAGTAGCCGTCCTTGAACAGGAAGGCGTAGTTCTCGAAGGTGGCGCGAATGCCGGCGAAGCCATGCTCGCCCCATTCGAGGAGCGCGCTGAACGGCGGCTGCGCGATGATGGGCTCGGCGAGGCTGATCTTGAGAATGATCAGGAACGGCGCCAGGAAGAACAGAAGCAGCCAGAAATACGGCAGCATCACGGCGCGGCGCAGCCAGCCGTGCTGTCGTGAGTCTTGACTGGAGTGGTGCTCATGCGCGCAACAGGATGGTGCTCGCCACTTCCCACGACAGATACACCTCGTCGTCCCATTCGACGGTGAGCTTCGCGGTGCGCCGCAGATTCTGCGCGCTCACCTGCAGCATCGTGCCGCTCTGCAGGCGCACGCGATAGAGCGACTGATCGCCGAAGTAGCCGAGATCGCGCACTACGCCCTTGATCATATTGCGGTTGCCCGAGTCGGGCGGAGTGCGGCTGATGGTGATCTTCTCCGGCCGGACGGCGATGCTGATGGGGCTGCCGTCACCGGGCGTCTCGTCGCAAAGCACGGTTAGATTGGCATTCAGCGCTTCACAGTGCAGTGCGACGCGTCCCGCCGCCGGCGCCGGTGACACGGCCTTCGATCAGATTGATGTTGCCGACGAAGCTTGCGACCTGGCGATTCGCCGGGTACTCATACACTTCGCCCGGCGTCCCCACTTGCGACGATGCGGCCTTCCGACATCACGGCAATACGGCTCGCGAGCACCATCGCCTCGTCCTGATCGTGCGTGACGACGACGAACGTCGTGCCCAGCTGATACTGCAGATTCGCCAGCTCGAACTGGGTGTGCTCACGCAGCTTCTTGTCCAGCGCCGCGAGCGGCTCATCGAGCAGCAGCAGCTTGGGCCGCTTTACCAGCGCGCGCGCCAGCGCCACGCGCTGCTGCTGCCCACCGGACAGCTTGTCGGGCTTGCGGCTGCGCGAGCGACTCGAGCTTCACGAGCGCGAGCATTTCCGCGACGCGCTCGGTGATCTCCGGCGCCGGGCACGCGCTCCTTCTTCAGGCCGTAGGCGACGTTCTGCTCCACCGTCATGTGCGGAAACAACGCGTAGGACTGAAACATGAGATTCACGGGGCGCTCGTACGGCGGCGCCTCCGTCATGTCGACGCCGTCGATGAGAATGCGCCCCGAACTTGGATGCTCGAAGCCTGCGAGCATGCGCAGCAGCGTGGTCTTGCCGCAGCCGGAGCTGCCGAGGATGGCGAACAGCTCGCCGCGCAGGATGTCCAGCGAGACGCATCGACGGCCACGACATCGTCGAAGTGCTTGGAGACCTCCCTGGATCTGCACCAGCGGCGTGGCGGGCGCCTCGCTCACAGGCCCGTCTTCACGCGCGACCACAGACGGGATCGCGCGCGCTCCTGTTTCGGACTGTAGATGACGCCCTTGCGCAAACTCAGGCGCACGTCATCGGGCGGATAGACCGCCGGATTGTTGCGCACGTCGGGCTGAACCAGCGGCAGTCGCCCGAGATTGGCCGCCGCGTAGCGCGTCTCGTTGCTGATGGCCGCGATCACTCGGGGCGCAACAGGTAGTTCAGGAACAGGTGTGCATTGTCGGGATGCGGCGCATCGGCGGGAATGAACCACAGATCGAACCACGCGAGCGTGCCTTCGCGCGGCGTCGTGTATGCAAGCTGCACCGGCTTGCCCACTTCCTTTGCGCGGTGCATGGCCTGAGCATAGTCGCCGGACCAGCTCATGGCGATGCAGACCTCCTCGTTCGGCAGGTCGATCAGCATCTTCGCCGAGCTGAAATAGCGGACGTAGGGCCGCACGCTCTTGAGCAGTGCCTCGACTTCGGCGAGATCCTTCGGATCGAGGCTGTTGGGATCGTGGCCGAGATACACCATCGCCATCGGGATCACATCGGTCGGCTCATCGAGGAAGCTGATGCCGCAGTCGGCGAAGTGGCGTCACCACCTCCGGCTTGAAGATCATGTCGCCGCTGTCCGACCGGCGCATTCGGCATGCGCGCCTTGATCATCTTGACGTTGTAGGTGAAGCCGGTCGTGCCCCAGAGATAGGGCACGCCGTAGCGATGTGCCGCGGATCGGTCGACTCCAGGGTTTTCAGCACCCAGGGGTCGAGGTTGCTGCCAGTTGGTCAGGCTGGACCTGTCGAGCGGCCGATAGACACCGATCGGAATCAGGCGCGCTGAGTAGCGTTCCGCGTGCACCACGACGTCGTAGCCGGTGCGGCCGGCCAGCAGGCGCGCTTCGGCCATCTCGGTGGAGTCGTAGGTGTCGAAATTGACCTTGATGCCGTATTCCCTGGAGAAATTCGAGATGGTGTCCGGCGCGACGTAGTCCGGCCAGGAGAACACGTTCAGCACCTTCGCTTCCGCACCGCGCCGCGGCGGCCGTCCAGGCCAACGCGAATGCCGGCCACGAGTGCCGCAGCGGGCTTCATCGCGCTACATCCCCTCGAGGCCGCGTTTCAGCAGGGCGCGCGCGATGATCAGGCGCTGGATCTCGCTGGTGCCTTCCCAGATGCGGTCGACGCGCAGCTCGCGAAAGAAGCGCTCGACCGCATTTTCGCGCATGTAGCCGCGACCGCCGAAGATCTGCAGCGACGCGGTCGGCGACCCGGTTGGCCATCTCCGACGCGTACAGCTTGGCGATCGAGCAGCGCGCATGCAGCGATCGCAGATCCTCGCCGCGGTCGTGCGCCTGCGCGGTCTCGAACGTGATGAGCCGCGCGGCCCACAGTTCGGTGACGCTGTCGGCCAGCATGGCCTGAATCATCTGCTTCTCGGCCAGGGGCTCGCCACCGATCATGCGCGTGGCGGCGAACTGCCGTGCGCCTCCTCGATCAGGCGGCCGGCGGCGCCGCAGCAGCGCGCCGCGATCATCAGCCGCTCGCGCCGAAACCAGCTGTGCGAGTACTGCATGCCATCGCCCTCGCTGCCGAGGCGCTGGCTCTCCGGAACCAGGACGTCGCTTGAACCGGTAGGTGGGATGGTGATCGCTGAAGGTGTGGCTGAAGAGCGGCGATGCGCAGGATCTCGATGCCGGGCGTGCCCTGATCGATGAAGAACAGCGAGTGCGAACCCGGCGTGCGGGCCATCGGCGAGCTTCGCCTGCAGGATGAAGTAGTCGGCGTGGTTCGCGCTGGTGACGTACCACTTCTCGCCAGAGATCCGGTAGCCCTCGCGGGCAGCGCGTCGGCGGTGGTCTCGATCTCCACATCGGAGCCCGGCCCGCTCTCGGTAATCGCGTAGCACTCCTTGCGCTTGCCGCTCATCAGAGGCAGCACGTAGCGCTCGAGCTGCTCCTTGCTGCACGCCTCGAACATCCAGCGGTGCGGCTCCGAAAAGCACCAGCACAGCGCATTGGTGACCCGCCCGAGCTGCTCCCAGACCGCGACCTGGTCGACGACGCGGGCCTCGCGGCCGCCGTGCGCAGCGGGCACGTCCATGCGCGCTGAAACCGAGCTCGATCGCGAGGCTTCTTGTGCCTCGCCTTCACTTCAGGCGGCAGCTTGCCCTCGTGAAGCTCGGCTTCCACTTCCCAGCGGAATCAGTTCTTCACGTGGCGAACTCGGCGGCGCGATCGCTCCACGCCTGGGCCTGCTCGTCGAGCATGATGCGCATCGGCGTATTACCTCTTCACGGCTCCGGCGGGGCGCCGGAAGTGCTTTGGAAATGCATCCGCGAGGTACGACAGGGTAATCCGGCGCGCGAGCTCGCGGCTCATCGATTCCGGGCGCACCAGCAGGTCGAGCCAGAGGCCGTCCGTCAGCGCCGAAAGGCCATCGGCCACCAGCGCTGGATTCCACATCCGGGATAGTCGCCCTGCTCGCAGAGCGCGCGCACAGATTGCGCACCATGTCGTCGTAGGATTTGTCGCGCGCGGCGCAGATGCGCCGGTAAGTGGGGCGGAACTTCCGCTCGCCCCAGAATGCGAACCAGACGGCGAGCTTGTCGCGGGTGCAGATGTCCGCGGCGGAAATCGAGGTCCACCATCGCCAGCAGCCCGGCGACCGGCGACGGGCCTGCCGCATCGGCGGCGCCTCGCTGCAGGCATTGCGGTATTCGTCGGAGAGATAGCGCAGCGTCTCGGTAAGCAGGCGCTCCTTGGTGCGGAAATGCAGATTGATGATGCCCTGGCTGAGGCCCGCCTCCTGCGCGACCGTGGCAATGGTGGTTTCCGGCCAGGCCGTGATCGGCGACTGCAGCGGATCGTGGCCAGTCGATGAGCTGCTGGCGGCGCTCTTCGGGGGGCGCCGTGCGGCGCCGCGGTCCTGGCCCGGCGCGGCTGCTTGGTGCTCGAGATTTAAGTCCAGCAAAGTCAATGACTTACGCAGCGCCATGCGGAGCCCTGGGGCGCCATATTAGCGCGTTCCAGGCGCAATGCAATGAATGAATGGCTATTCAGTCGCGATGGACGGCGGCCCCCGTTTTGTGGGAACCTTCGCCTGCCCGTTAACCGGTACCCCGGCAGGAGGGCCAATCCATGACTCGCAGCCTCGCCCGCTCCAACGCCCACTTCCAGAAGGCGATCACCCGACTGCCGCTCGGCGTCTCGTCGAACTTCCGCTACTGGGGGGACGACAAGACCATTTACGCGGCGTCCGGCAAAGGCGCGCGCCTGCGCGACATCGACGGCAACGAGTACATCGACTACCGGCTGGCCTATGGTCCCTGCATCCTCGGGTACGCCGACCCCAGCGCGTCGATGAGGCGGCGCGCGCGGGCATGGCGGTCGGTGGCGTCTTCGCACTCGGAACCGAGCGTGAATATGCGGTCGCGGACCGCATCTCACGCATGGTGCCCGCGGCTGAGCTGGTGCGCTTCTCGAATTCCGGCACCGAGGCCGTCATGGCTGCGCTGCGGCTCGCGCGCGCCCACACCGGGCGTGACTCGTACGTCGTCATCGAAGGCGGCTATCACGGCGTGTTCGATGCCGCATTGTGGACAACGCAGGTCGAGGATTGGAAGCCCTCGTCCGGCGATCCGCACCTGGTTCCCTATAGCGCCGGCGTGCCCAACGTGCTGCGCGCTCTGGTGCACGCGGTGCCGATGAACGACGCCGATCGCCTCGAAAGCGTCTTCAAGGCCTACGGCGACCAGATCGCCGCGTTCCTCATCGAGCCGATCATGGGCAACTGCTGCTCCATCGCCGCGACGCGCGAGTTCGTGCATGCGGCACGCGCGCTGTGCGACAAGTACGGCATCGTCATGATCATCGACGAGGTCAAGACCGGCTTCCGCGTGGCGCGGGGCGGCTGTCAGGAGCTCTTCAAGCGTGAACGCTGACCTGTGCACCTTCGCGAAGGCCGTGGCCAATGGCTATCCCGATCTCGGTGCTCGCCGGCCGCGAGGACATCATGCGCCGCCTCGGCAAGGGCGTCGTGCACGGCGGTACTTTCACTGCGCATTCGGTTGCGCTCGCGGCCGCCGAAAAATGCCTGGAGATTCTCGCGGAGACACCGGCACTGCAGACGATCGCGGAGTACGGCACGAAGCTGCGCGCAGGCATCAGTCAGATTCTTTCGCAGCGCGGCATCCGCCACTCCTTCAGCGGGCATCCCTCGATGAGCGGCCTGTTCTTCAGCGAGCAGCCGCCGAAGGATTATCGCGACTGGGTGAACAGCGACTACACGTTCTACGAAGCGCTGGCGCCCGAGCTGCACGATCTCGGCATTCTGTGCGAGCCGGATTCGCGCGAGCCGTGGTTCATCTGCGAAGCGCACGATGCGCGCTGCCTTGCCGAGACGCTGGAACGTTTCGAGATCGCGGTGGATCGCGTCGTCAACCAGGCACGGAAGCCCCGAACCTGCGCATCGCGCGGGCTAAGGCGGCTCAGCCAGTGACGAACCAACAACTACGACGCCATCGTCGTCGGCGCGGGACACAACGGCCTGACCAACGCCGCGTATCTCGCGCGATCGGGTCTCAAGGTGCTCGTGCTCGAGCGCAATCCCTGGATCGGCGGCGCGGCCGTGAGCCGCGAGATCGAGAAGGGCTGGATCTACTCCAACTGCTCGTACGTGTGCAGCCTGCTGCGCCCCGAGCTGTTCCGCGATCTCGAACTGGCGCGCCACGGCCTGCAGGTGGTGCCGTACGGCGGCGGCGTCACGCATCACGAGCACCGGCGACATTCTCGGCAACTACACGGATCACGACGTGCAGCGGCGCGAGTTCGCACGGCACAACGCGCGCGATGCGCGACGCGTACAACCGTTATTCGACCGATGTGATGCGCCAGTGCAAGTTCATCCGTCCGCTGCTACTGCGCACGCCGCCCGATCCGACGTCGTTCCGGCCGCGCGACATCCGCGAGATGATCTATCTCGGCAAGGAGTTCGCGAAGTTCGGCGAGCAGTTCATCTACGACACGATGCGCTTCTACTCGATGAGCATCGCGGAGTTTCTCGACGAGTACTTCGAGTCCGATCTCATCAAGTGCCACCTCTCGGGCAGCGGCATCATCGGCTCGGCCATGGGCGTGTACTCGCCGGGCACGGCCTACGTGCTGCTGCATCACTACATGGGCGACGTCGACGGCTCGATCGGCGCCTGGGGATTCGCGCGCGGCGGCATGGGCTCCGTGTCGAAGGCCATCGCGTCGGCGTTCAAGTCGCTACGGCGGCGAGATCGTCACGGATGCGCCGGTCGAGCGCGTCATCGTGCGCGGCGGCAAGGCCGTCGGGCGTGGCGACCGCCAACGGCAACGAATACCGCGCGAAGATCATCGTCTCGAATCTCGATCCGAAGCGCACCTTCACCAAGCTCTTCGATGAGAAGGATCTCGATCCGGCGTTCGCTCAAGCGCGCGCGCAACTTCAAGATCCGCGGCTCGTCGGGCAAGCTCAACATCGCGCTCGACGGGCTGCCGGAGTTCCCGGCGCTCGGCAAGGACAATCCGCTGCGCTTCGGCGACATGCACTTCCTCGACTCTCTCGAGAAGATGGAGCGCGCGTACGATGACTGGAAGAACGGCACCTGGTCGAAGGAGCCGTACCTCGACCTGCTGATTCCCTCGATGACGCGACCCGACCATGGCGCCGCCGGGCAAGCACTTCATGTCGGTGTTCGTGCAGTACGTGCCGCCGCAAGATCCACGGCCGCGACTGGACCGACCAGGATCGCGACGGCTTCAAGAAGACCGTGCTCGACATGATCGGGCGCTACAGCCCCAACTTCAAACGATCTGATCCGCCACGTCGAGGTGCGCACGCCGCGCGAGCTCGAGAACGAGGTCGGCCTGACCGAGGGCAACATCTTCCAGGGCGAGCTGACGATGGATCAGCTGCTGTTCAACCGGCCGTTCCCGGGCTACGCGCAGTATCGCGGCCCGGTGAAGGGCTTCTACATGTGCGGCTCCGGCACTCACCCGGGCGGCGGCGTGATGGCTGCGCCGGGCGCCAATGCCGCGCGCGAGATCCTGCTCGATCTGCGTCGGCCGAATACCGGTACCCGAGGGCTGGCAGGATGACTGACCGCAACCGCATCGTCATCATCGGCGCCGGCCACAACGGGCTGCGTCTGCGCCGCTTATCTCGCCAAGGCGGGGCGCGAAGTCGTCGTGCTCGAAGCCGCCGAACCAGGTCGGCGGCGCGGCGGTCACGCGCGAGTTCGCGCCGGGCTATCGCGTCTCGGCCTGCGCGCACCTGTCCTACCTGCTCGATGTGGGCATCAGCCGCGAGCTGAGACTCTCGCTGCGCACGGCCTGAAGGACGCGCGCACCAATCTCGCACGGTCGCCCTGGCTGCCGAGGGCGAGCACCTCGTTCTCAACGGCGGACAGGCTCGAATCGGGTCCGCTGCCGAGCGCCGACACGCGGCGCTCGCCGACTATCACGCAAAGATGCTCAAGTTCGCGCGCGTGCTCGGCAAGCAGCACAACCGCCGCCCGCCGCGCATCGCGGGCGGCTCGGGGTCCGATGCCATGGGCGCCGCGAAACTCGGCCTCGATATCCGGCTGCTCGGCCGCGATTCGATGCGCGAGTTCCTGCGCATCGCCGGCATCAATATCTTCGACGTGCTCGAGGAGACCTTCGACCACGCCGTTGCTGAAGGGCGCACTCGCGCTCGATGCGGTGCTCGGCGCGAATCTCGGCCCGCGCTCGAACAACTCGGTGCTGACGCTGCTGCATCGCTTGAGCGGTGCAGGCAATCGGCGTGACACGAGCGGCGTCTCGTTGCCGGAGGGCGGCATGGGCGCGATCAGCGATGCACTCGCGGCCGCCGCCGCGTCGAGCGGCGTCGACGGTGCGCACCGGCAGCCCCGTTGCTCGCATCACTCTGGAAGGCGACGCGGTCTCCGGCGTGGAGCTCGGAGAGCGGCGAGAAGGTTGCGGCAGGCACCGTCGTCTCGAATGCGGATCCGGCGCGCACGCTGCTGCAGCTCCTCGGCGCACGTCACCTCGAAACCGGCTTCGTGCATCGCGTACGCCATCTGCGCGCCAAGGGCATGGCCGCGAAACTGCATCTCGCGCTCGATGGCCTGCCCTCCTTCACCGCGCCTGCAGCCCGGGTCTCGCCGGCGAGCGGCTGCTGATCGCGCCCGATGTCGGCTACATCGAAACCGCGTTCGACCAGGCGAAGTACGGGCAGTGCTCGCCGGAGCCGGCGCTCGAGATCACGATTCCGAGCGTGCACGACCGGACACTGGCCCCGACGGGCAAGCACGTGCTGTCGGCCATCGTGCAGTACGCACCGTTCGATCCGCGTGCCAGCGGCGACGGCGCGCGCGCGGAGTTCCTCGAGCGAACGATCGGTGTTCTCGAGCGCTATGCGCCGGGCCTGCGCCGCCAGATCGTCGCTTCCGAGATGCTGCTGCCCGCGGACATCGAGCGTGAGTTCCGCATCACGGGCGGCCACTGGCACCATGGCGAGCTCGCGCTGGATCAATTCCTGATGCTGCGACCGGTCCCGGGCGCAGCCCAATACGCGATGCCGGTGAATGGCCTCTATCTGTGCGGCGCCGGCTGCCACCCGGGCGGCGGCGTCATGGGCTCAGCCGGGCAAGAACGCGGCGCAGGCGGTGCTCGAAGCGGAGCGCAGCGTGATGACGACCAAGGAACATTTCCGGACCGCGGTCTACGAGACTCCGTTTCATCCGCGCACCTCGCAAACTCAACGTGATGAACGAATGGCATCGGTGGAAGGATTACACCACCTCCGACGTCTACTTCGACGAGGCGCTCGAATACGCGGCGATTCGCAATGCCTGCGCGGTGTTCGATCTCACGCCGATGACCAAGCACCGCATCACCGGTCCCGATGCGCTGGCGTTCCTCAATCGCCTGGTGACGCGCGATGTCGCCAAGATCAAGCCGGGCAAGGTCGGCTACTGCGTCTGGTGCGACGACAACGGCCAGGTCATCGACGACGGCACCATCTTTCATCTGCGCGAAGGCGACTACCGACTGTGCTCCCAGGAGCGCCAGCTCGACTGGCTGACGCGCTCAGCGCACGGCTTCGATGTCTCCATCGTCGAGGACACGCACGACGTCGCGGCCCTCGCGCTTCAAGGGCCGACGAGCTGCGCCGTGCTGAAGGCGATCGGCTGCACCGGCGTCGAGAAGCTGGCCGCCGTTCGGCATCGCCTACTTCCCGTTCGCCGGCAGCGAGCTCATGGTCTCGCGCACCGGCTTCACGGGCGACCTCGGCTACGAGCTGTGGATCGAGCCCGGCGCAGGCGCTCGACCTGTGGGACGCGCTTGTTCGACAAGGGCGCGATTCATGGCATTCGCCCGATGGGCACGCATGCGCTCGAAGTCGCGCGCATCGAGGCCGGGCTTCATCCAGGCGCATGTGGATTTCCTGCCGGCCGATCAGGCCATGCAGCCTCGACCGCGTCGCGCTCGCCGTTCGAGCTCGACCTCGGACGGCTGGTCGATTTCAACAAGCCGGTGTTCAACGGCACGACGAGCGCTGCTCGAAGAGCAGAAGCGCGGCTCGCGCTACCGCTTCGTGCGCCTGGACATCGAGGGCAACAAGCCGGCGCGCTCCTCGTACATCTACGACCGCAACGCAACGGCAACGTCGTCGGCACCGTCACTTCGGCCGAATGGTCGCCGTCGGCGAAGGCGAACATCGCGCTCGCCTCGATGCACATGCCGTGGGGGCAGCCGGCGATGAGCTCTGGGCCGAGATCTATTACCAGCGCGAGCTGCAAGTGGTCACGGTGATGGCGCGCTGCCGGGTGGTCGAAGGGCGCGTTCTACGATCCGCCGCGGCGCCGTGCGACACCCGCGGCGGATTTCTGACCGCCGCACGGTGCGGAGCCGGCATGCCTCATCGGCTGGAACCCCTGCTTCGTCCCCGCTCGATCGCAGTGCTCGGCGCGACCGAGCGTGCGGGCACCGTCGGCCGCCACACGATCGAAAACCTGCTCAAGGGCGGTTTCCAGGGCCCGCTGTTCGCAGTGAATCCGCGGCTACGAGTCGATGCTGCGGCGTGCCCTGCTTCCCCTCGCTCGCTGCCCTTCCGCAACCTGTCGAGCACGTGATCTTCGCGGTGAGCGATGCGCGCATCGAGGCGGCGCTCGATGAGGCCATCGCTCACGGCGCTCGTGCGGCGACCATGATGTCCGCGCTGGTGCTCGAGAACGATCACGCAGCCGCCGCTGCGCGATCGGGTGCTCGCGAGGATTCGCGCAGCCGGTCTCGTGGTGTGCGGCGCGAACGGCATGGGCTTCTACAACTTCGCGGACGGCATCTGGGGCTGCGGATTTCCAGACGCGCGCGCACGCGCACGGCGGCAACGTCACCTACATCAGCCATTCAGGCTCAGGGATGTGCGGCATCGTCGACAGCGACGAGCGCATCGACTTCAATCTCGTGGTCTCGACCGGCCAGGAACTCGCCGTCTCGATGGACGAGTACCTCGATTTCGCGCTGGACCAGCCGAGCACGCGCGTCGTCGGGCTCTTCATGGAAACCGCACGCAACCCGCACGGACTCGCGCGCGCGTTCGAGAAGGCGCAGCAGCGCAAGATTCCGATCGTCGCGCTGAAAGTGGGCCGCACGGAGCTGTCGGCCACGTCTGACCGTGTCGCATTCGGGCGCCATCGCTGGTGAGGATGCGGTATACCAGGCGCTGTTCGATCGCTATGGCGTGCAGCGCGTGCTACGACATGGACCAACTCGCCACGGCGCTCATCATGTTCGCGCAACCGCATCCGGTCGGCCCGGGCGGCCTGGTGTCGATCCATGACTCGGGCGGCGAGCGGCAGCTGCTGATCGATCTTGCGCACGATGCCGACGTTCCACTCACGCAGCTCGCCCCGGCCACGACGAAGAAGCTCGCTTCGCTGCTGGATCCGGGGCTGCCGCCTGTCAATCCGCTCGATGCCTGGAGCACTGGCGGACCGGACTACCACGTCGGCATGCAGAAAGTGCTTCGCGACGCTGATGTCCGACCCCGGCACGGCGCATCGGTGCGGTGGTTCACGATCGCGCGACGGACGGCGGGATATTACGAAGATTATTTGAGTTACCTGCGCGTGGGACACGCGGCTTCCGGCAAGCCGGCGTTTCTCGTCGCCAATGCGCGGGCACCGGCGCGGACGCGAAGGTGATCGCCGCGACGCGCGAAGGGTTTCCAGTGCTTGACGGCGTTGCGACGTTTCTGCGCGGCGCGAAGGGTCTGCTCGACTATCGCGATCACCTGGCGCGCGAGCGCGCAGGCGTTGGCTCCGCCTGCCGCAGCACCGCACTGCGCTAACTGGCGAACGCAACTCACGAACGGCGCGAAGCTCGACGAGACACGAGTCGATGAGCTGCTGCGCGACTTTGGCTTGCCCGCCAATCCGGCCGCATCGTCGAGAGCGAAGCGGCGGCGCGTGTCCGCCGCGCCGCGGGCTCGGCTATCCCGTGGTGCTCAAGACGGCCGTGGCAGGCATCGATCATAAGTCCGATCGCGATGGCGTACGACTCGACATCGTCGACGACGCGGCTTTGACGTGCCGCCTACAAGGACCTGGCCCGCACGCATCGGCCCGCGCGTGCTCGTGGCTCCAATGATCGCGCGCCCAGGGCGTGGAGATGCTGCTCGGCATGATTCACGACGAGCAGTTCGGGCCTGTGGTGGTGCTCGGCGTCGGCGGTCTGCACGTCGAGGCCCTGGCCGACGTGGTGTATGCGATGCCCCCGTTTGACGCCGCCGAAGCTCGGCGTATGGTGGATCGCCTGCGGATCGCGCCGGCTGCTCCACAGTCGCCGCCACAAGCGTCCGCTGGCGGTGGAAGAGTTCTGCAGCACCGCGGCGCGCTTCTCGGCGCTGGTTGCAGGCATCGGCGACCTGCTGAGCGAGATGGACCTGAATCCCGTAATCGTGCATGCCGATGGCTGTGTCCATCGTCGATGCCCTGATCGTCGCAAAAGCGAGGCAAGACCCATGAGTCTCCAGACACTGGCTGAAAAAGATCGCGGTCAATGGCAGGCGTCCGCCAAGACTGCGCGTTCGCGCATCGAGACGCGCCTCTTCATCGACGGAAAGTTCGTCGATGCCGCCAAGGGCGGGCGCTTCAAGAGCATCAACCCGGCCTCCGGCGATACTCTCGCCGAAATGTCGGCGGGCACGGCGGAAGACATCGATCGCGCGGTCGCAGCCGCGAAGCGCGCATTCAAGAGCGGCAGCTGGTCGCGGATGGCGCCCCGTCAACGCATGGACATCCTCTATCGCTTCGCCACGCTCGTGGATCAACACGCCGAAGAGCTGGCGGTGCTCGAAACTCTCGACATGGGCAAGCCCATCGGGGACGTCATCTCCAGCGACCTGCCCGCCGTAATCGACACGATCCGTTTCATGTCCGAGTGCATCGACAAGATGGAAGGCTCCGTGACCAACACCGAAGCCGGCGTCATGCACATGGTGCTGCGCGAGCCGCTCGGCGTCGTGGGCGCCATCTCTCCCTGGAATTATCCGCTGCTGATGGCGGTGTGGAAGATCGCGCCGGCGCTGGCTGCAGGCAACACGGTGGTTCTGAAGCCCGCCGAACAGGCCCCCATGAGTTGCCTGCGGCTCGCGGAATTGTTCGCCGAAGCCGGCGGCCCGCCCGGCGTGTTGAATGTGGTGAACGGACTTGGCGAGATCGCGGGCAAGGCGCTCGCCCTGCATCCGGATGTCGCGAAGGTCAGCTTCACCGGCTCGACGGAAGTGGGCAAGCTGATCCTGCAGTACGCCGGGCAGTCGAACATGAAGCGCGTCTCGCTCGAGTGCGGCGGAAAATCTCCGCAGGTGTTCCTGTCTGACGTGGCGGACTTCGATCGCGCGGTGACCGCCGCGTACCGCGGGATATTTTCGAACATGGGCGAGGTCTGCAACGCCGGCTCGCGACTACTGGTCGACCGTTCGATCTGCGACCGGTTCGTGGAGCGGTTCGTCGAGCTTGGCAAGGACGCGTACACAGCCCGGCGATCCGCTCGATCCCGGCAACCAACATGGGCCCGCTCGTGACTCGCGAAGCACAGCAGCGCGTTCTGGGGCTCGATCGATGCCGGCCGGCGCGAAGGCGCGAGGTGCAGTTCGGCGGCAGTGCCCCGAAAGGCATGGATGGCGGCGCGTTCGTCTCCCCTACTCTCTTCACGGGCGTGCGCAATGACATGACGATCGCGCGCCAGGAAATCTTCGGCCCCGTGGCGACGGTCATTCCGTTCGATGGCCTCGAAGAGGCCATCGCCATCGCGAACGACACGATCTACGGGCTCGCCGCGGGCGTGTGGACGCGCGACATCGACACTGCTTTCCGCCTGGTGCGCGAGATCGAGGCCGGAGTGATCTGGATCAACTCCTTCGACGAAGGCGACATGACTCAGCCGTTCGGCGGCTACAAGCAGTCCGGCAACGCGCGCGACAAGTGCTTCGACAGCATCAAGAGCTACACGCAGTCGAAGTCGGCGTGGTTCAGGCTGTCGTGACGGGCGCGTCAGCGTCTGCCGAGCTGGTTCGCTACGAGCGCCGCAATGCGCTCGCCGTGCTGACGCTCGATCGACCTGAAAAGCTGAACGCCATCAACAAGGCGATGATCGTGCAGCTGCATCACGCGCTCGACCGCGCCGAGGCGGATGACGCCGTGCGAGCAATCGTGATTGCCGGATCCGGACGCGCCTTCTCCGCCGGCTTCGATCTCGACATGGAAGCCGGCAACACGCCGGATCCGCTCGCGGTCCGCGAAGCCCTGCAAGATGATTTCAAGATCATCATGCGGTTCTGGGATTGCCCCAAGCCCACGCTGGCCGCCGCGCATGGCTATTGCCTGGGCAGCGCGATGGAGCTCGCGATGGCCTGCGACATCACGATTGCTTCCGATGACTGCCGCTTCGGCGCTCCCGAAGTGAAATTCGGCAGCGGTATCGTCGCCATGCTGGTGCCCTGGCTCGCCGGCCCCAAGCACGCGAAATACCTCCTGCTGAGCGGCGACGATCGGATCACGGCCGCCCAAGCGCTGGACATGGGGCTGGTCAATCGCGTGGTCGACTCCGGCCGCGCGCTGGATGAGACGCTGGAGATCGCGCAGCGCATCGCGGCCAACGATCTCAACGCCGTGAAACTCACCAAGCAAGCCATCAACCGCAGCCTCGACGCCGCGGGATTTCGCGAAGCCCTGAGCCAGGCGCTCGAGCTGAACGTCACCATCGAAACATCCGAAACCGCCGAATCGCGGGAATTCAACGCCATCCTGAAACGGGACGGCGCCAAGGCGGCGGTCGCCTGGCGAAGCGCCCGCTCCGGGCAGCAGACAACGGGGAAAGACTCATGAGCAAGGGCAAGCCCCACGTGACCGGCGAGCTGGAGACTTTTCTCAAGAAGTATCCCGACACGCGGCTTCTCGAGCTGCTGCAGCCGGACATGCTGGGCATTCTCCGCGGCAAGCGCGTCGGGCGCGACGAATTCGCCAAGCCATTCAAGGATGGGCTCAATTTCTGCGGTGCGACGGTGCTGCTCGATGCCAAGGGCCAGACGTTTCAGAGCATCGACAATGGCGGCCGCGACGGGGACCCGGATGCAATCTCCACCGCCGTGCCGGGCTCGCTGGCTCCGGTGCCGTGGGCACATGTGCCGACCGCCCAGATGCTCCTGTCGATGGCGACCGCGAGCGGCGAGCCGTTCTTTGCCGATCCGCGCCAGGTGCTGAGGAGTGCCATGAAGCCGCTGCAGGATATGGGCCTCACCGCCGTCGCCGCCACCGAGCTGGAATTCTATCTGCTCGAAGCAGATGGCGATCGCCCGACGGCCAAGGTGGGGCGCATCCCCGGCACACGTCGCGTGCAGGATGGCCCGCACTACGCATTCATGGAGGATCTCGAGGATGTCGATCCCTTCCTCGGCGAGCTGTATTCGGTGTGCGCGGAACAGAATCTGCCGGTTGGCGCGACGCTGAAGGAATTCTCGCCCGGTCAGCTCGAAGTCAATCTTCATCATGTCGCCAACGCGGAGCTTGCCTGTGACCATGCCGTCCTGTTCAAGCGCGCAGTCAAAGCCGTGGCGAAGCGGCACGGGATGGCGGCCAGTTTCATGGCGAAGCCGTTCGAGGATTCCGCAGGATGCAGCCTGCACGTACATGTGAGCCTCATCGACAAGGCGGGGCAAAACGTGTTCGCAGGATCGAGCGGTGGACTGCCCTTCTCCGATACTTTGCGCCACGCCATAGGCGGGCTTGCTGCAACCATGGCGGAGTCGATGGCGATCTTCGCGCCCACCGCGAACTCGTATCGGCGATATCGGCCCGGCCTGTTCGTGCCGCTCGAGCCGAACTGGGGAATCAACCACCGTGGCGTCTCGCTGCGCATTCCGCTGTCCGCGCCTGAGGACGCGCGCGTTGAGCACCGCCCCGGCGGGTCGGATGGCAATCCGTATCTCGTGATGGCCGCGATCCTCGCGGGCATCCATCACGGCATCACGAATCGGCTGCGATCCGGGCCCGATGGTGTCGCCGGGCCAGATCATCGAGGAAAAGATCACGCTGCCGCGGCGCTGGGATGCGGCACTCGATGCTTTCGAAGCCGGGAAAGTCCTGCCGCAGTATCTCGGCAAGCGCTATCACGAGCTCTATTCAAAGTGCCGCCGCGAGGAATGCGAGCGGTTCAACGCCCAGATCACGGATCGCGACTACGAGTGGTACCTGCGCACGATCTGATACGAATCCGGTGACAGGCACCGGATTCGCTTCACAAATCCGGCTAGGGATCAGCTCTATTTATTGCCCACGCGCAAGCGATTCCCCAGATCGATGGCACCGAACCTCGTCGCGGACCTCGCCTTGGCGCGCGCCGCTTCCACTTCACGATCGCGCGGATCGGCCGTCGTGACCAATGAGTCAATCAGGGTGCGGGCCGCAACCGCTACGTCATCGATCGCCCGCTCGAACGCGGCCTGATTTGCCTTGGAAGGGCTGTTGAAACCGCTCAACTTCCTGACGAACTGCACGGATGCGGCCCGAATCTCATCCTCGCTCGCCGGCGGCTGAAAGTTAAAAAGCGTCTTGATGTTCCGGCACATGTTCGTTCCGACCTGAGGAAATTCTGGGCAAAAGTGTCGTCACGATCGACAGCGCTGGCAAGCTCGACAGCGACTCGAGATCACTAAGTCGTTGATTCTTCGTAATGCGCGTAGCCCGTGATCGCGCGATTTAGTTGCCCAACGCCGCGTCCCCCCTGACACTACGCGCTAGGCGCAGACCCATCACGGGTCAGGGGTCATGAGAATGAAGAGAAATCTGGGCGCTATCGTCTTCGCCACCGCAGTCGTGCTTTTCTTCGTGGTGCCCTCGATTGCGGGTTTTTACACCGACTGGCTGTGGTTTCACGAAATGGACATGCTGCAGGTGTTCCTGCGCAGTATCTCCGCGCGGCTGACCCTGGGGGCCGTGGCATTTCTCGCAGCCTTCGCGGTGCTGTTCCTCAACATGAGGCTCGCGCAAGGCGCACTGAAGGAGCGCGCGTTCACGGTGTTCGGTCCGCAGGGCCCACGCACTATCGCGGTCGACTTGCGGCGCTTCCGCGTCGTTTTCCAGGTGGGTGCTGTCATCGTCGCCGCGCTGATCGCCCTCTATGCCTCGACGCAATGGCAAGCGTGGCTCATGGCGCGCCATGCCGTTCCGTTCGGCACGGTTGACCCGATTCTCGGTCGCGATGTGTCGTTCTATACCTTCCAACTTCCGTTCCTGCAGTTCCTCCACAAATTCGCATTCATCACCGTGCTCGTATCGGCGTTGGGCGTGGCAGCCGCGCATCTTGCCGGCCAGAGTCTCGTGGTGGACCAGCAGCGCGGTCTCATCATGAGTGCCGGCGCGCGCCGGCACTTGAGCATACTCATCGCCATCCTGCTCCTTCTGCTGGCATTCAGAGCGTGGCTGGGCATTCCGGACCTGCTCATCACCTCTTCCGGCACGGTGTATGGCGCATCCTATGTCGACGTGCACGCGCGCATGCCGACGCAATGGATACTCATCGTCGCGGCCCTGGCCGGCGCCGGGCTGGCGCTCTATCAGATCACTCAACAGCGTTTCTGGCCGCTGCTGTCCGCGGCAGGGCTGTACTTCGGCGTTTCGGTGCTCGGGCTCGTTTACGCGCTGGTCCTGCAACGCTTCGTGGTCAGCCCGAACGAACAGGTGCGCGAGACGCCGTACATCGCCAATTCCATCGCGGCCACGCGCGCCGGCTTTGCGCTGGACAAAGTCGAAGAGCGCCCGATGTCCGGCGAGGCACCGCTGACTCTCGAGGACATCCAGCGCAACGCGGCGACGCTCGACAACGTGCCACTGTGGGATGAGCGGCCTCTGCTCGACACGTTCGGGCAGATCCAGGAGATACGCACCTACTACGACTTCGCTTCCGTGCACAACGACCGCTACATGATCGACGGCAAGTACCGCCAGATCATGCTGTCGGCGCGCGAGATGAACTTCGACTTCGCTGCCGAGCACATCGTGGATCAACGAAAGGCTCACCTTCACCCACGGTTACGGCATCACCCTCGGCCCGGTGAACGAGGTCACGCGCGAGGGCCTGCCGGTGTTGTTCATCAAGGACCTGCCGCTGGAGTCATCCGTCGATCTCAAGGTGACCCAGCCTGCGATCTACTTCGGCGAGCTGTCCAACGATCACGTGTTCGTGAAGACCGCCACCGCTGAATTCGATTATCCACGGGGCGATGCCAACGTGTTCGGCACATACCAGGGCACCGGCGGAATCGTCATGGACAGCTTTCTGCGCCGGGTGGCCTTTGCGATCCGCTTCGCCTCGACGGACACACTGTTCTCGCCGAATCTCACTGAAGAAAGCCGCGTATTGATGTACCGGCGCATCTCCGAGCGCGTGAAGCGCATCGCTCCATTCCTCACTTACGACTCCGCACCCTACCTCTCGATCTCGCAAGGCCGGCTGGTGTGGGTACAGGATGCCTATACGACCAGCAACCGCTACCCTTATTCGCGACCCGCGGGCGGCGGCCTCAACTACATCCGCAATTCGGTGAAGGCCACGGTGGATGCGTACGACGGCACCGTGAATTTCCACATCCTGGATACCAAGGATCCGATCGTCGCGACGCTGGCGCGCATATTTCCCAACCTGTTCAAACCGCTCTCCGCGATGGCGGAGGACCTGCGCACCCGCCTTCGCTATCCGCAAGGCATCTTCGCTCTGCAGGCCTCGGTCTTCGCCACCTTCCACATGACCAATCCGGCCACGTTCTACAACGGCGAGGATCAATGGGACATCCCTGCGCTCGGGCAGGGGGAGCAGGCTGCTCCGATGGCCCCGTATTACACGGTCATGAAGCTGCCCGGCGAGAAGGGAGCCGAGTACATCCAGATGCTGCCCTACACGCCGCGGCAAAAGGACAACCTGGCGGCGTGGATGGTCGCGCGCAGCGACGGCGAGAACTACGGCCAGCTCATGGTCTTCCAGTTTCCCAAGCAGACGGTGATCTTCGGTCCTCGCCAGGTCGCGGCCCGCATCAGCCAGGACCAGGTGATCGCGCCCCAGATCACGTTGTGGAATCAACAGGGCTCGGAAGTGATACAGGGAAGCCTGCTGGTGGTGCCAATCGAGGAATCGCTGCTCTACATCCGCCCGATGTACCTGCGCGCGGCCAACGGCCGCATTCCGGAGCTGAAGCGCGTGGTGGTGGCGTACCAGAACCAGATCGTGATGGAAGACACGCTGCAGGCCTCGCTCGCGCGGCTTTTTCCTGCCACCGGCGCGGCTCCCAGACCTGCGGCCGCCAGCGGGGCGGCGCTTGCAACACCGCAATCGCAGGCGCAACGCGCCGGCTCCGGCAGCCTCGCTGCGCAGGCGCAGGAGCTGTATCAGCGCGCGCTGCAGTCGCAGCAGGACGGCAACTGGGCCCAATACGGTGAGAACATCAGGCAGCTGGGCGAGGTTTTGCAGCGCATGAACGCGAAATAGGCGCTGCCTCTTACTTGGCGAAGCGCCCGGCAAGGCGCATGCTGCGCTCCCGTCGCACCCGTCTCAAAATCGGGGTCGCGACCTCATAACAACAATGGAGATTCTCACATGCACCTGCATACCAAGTTCCTGGCGTTGGCGCTGCTGATGGGGTCGGGGGTCGCCATGGCCGACCTCGAGCCGTGGAAAGACTACGAAGAGAGCGAATCGGTGTGGTCGGTCACGACCATCAAGGTGGCGTCCAACATGGGCGATGCTTATCTCGAGGGGCTGAAGAAGACCTGGGTGTCCACCAACGAAGTCGCGAAGAAACTGGGGCAGATCAAGGACTACGCCGTCTATCGCAGCGACCTGCCGGCCAGCGGCGATTTCAATCTCATCCTGGTGATCGAGTTCGCGAATACCTTGGACCTGGCGCCCAACAAGGCTCGCTACGAGGCGTTCATGAAGGCAGTAGGCAAGGAAGAGCTCGACAAGACCACGGAGTTCTCGCAGAAGAACTATCCGGCCATGCGAGAGATCAAGGGCGAGTACAACGTCCGCAAGATCACGTTCAAGTAAGAGCGAGCACTCGGACCCTCTCCCGGCGCTGACGGGAGAGGGTTAGGGTTGCCACAAAGCGCCCGAATTGCGCCACCGTATCGGCGGAGTCGTTGTGCACGCTGTTACCTCGTTTGGAAGACGAGGCAACGCTGTGCATATAGAACTGAACGTGTAGCTCGATCACTTCGAGTATCACGCCAGGCTTCGCTACGCGGCCACGGAGTGCAGGCAGCTGCAGGCGCTATGCCGCGCCCTGATTGCTGATGAGATCGCAACACGTCGGATTCGAATCCGATCTATTGCTGGCCATGCGAGAGCGCAAGGCGCCGATTGGTGGGCATGCGGTATCCGTGGCGCATCGCGTCTTCGTTGCCGGCGCTTCCATGGTGGTCTGGCTTACTCATGACCGCGTCCTGCGCGGCGCGGGGTACGGCTTCTTCAGCTTCCTGCGCGCGTGCGACGCCCAATACGCCTTCTAGCTCAGTCCCCCTGCCCTGCAACTTATGGCCGGCAACGGTGTTCTCGGGGGGCGAGGCAATACCGCCCCGCCGATAAGAGGAGTCAAGCCATGATCACCGTTCTTTTCCTGGCAAGCTTTGCCGCCACGATCTCGCTGTTGGTCGCCGTCGTCGCCGACGAGGGCCTTGCCAGTGGCTCGCGCACGTGAAGATCGCGCTAGGTCGCCAGCATCGCGTTCCGGGCTGCAGCGGAACCGCGAGCTGGCGCCTGGACGAGCTGCGTCACCGGCAGCCGCGCCCGGATCCAGTCCTGAAAGCCTGCCAGCACGATTTCCTTGTCCGACAGAATTCCCCGCGTGTAAGCGCCCGACGAGAGGCCCTGCTGCACTGAGGCCGTGAGCACCTCGTCTTCGACCTGAACACGCGCATTCAGACGCGTGCAGAGCCAACGAGCAGCCTTCATCTCCCGACGATCATCCACGAAGCCATAGGAACGCGCGCGAATGCGCGTGCGTCCCGGCCCCAGCGGCACCACCTGGAAGAAATCCAGCCACTCGGGATAGATATCGAAGAAGACATTCGGGAACAGCCCGAGATACGTCCAGCGGCGGCGCATGCCCTCGGGCAGATGCTCCATGGTCGGGAGGAATTTGGCGTAGCGCTCGGCACTCCACGACTTGAGCGGCTTCTCGCGCATTTGGTGGCTCAATCGCATCGTGCCGCCTGGCAGGACCTCACGATCGTACTGTGCCTCCATCAACGCCGAGAGCCCGGGATGGCCCATCGGAAAGTGATAGTCCTCGACATAGTTCTCGACGAGATTCTTCCAGTCGATGTCGACGTCGTGCACCCACATGTCGTCGAGCGGCACCATCTGCTCGATGCGGTAGTGCGCGAGCTCCGCCGTGTGCGGCTCCATGCGCTCGGCGACGCTCGGTTCGCCAGAGGCAAACCTGATGAACACGAAGCCCGAAAAAATCTCGAGCTCGACGGGCTTGAGCCCGAACTTCGAGCGGTCGAACTTCGCAAAGGTGTCGGGCGCGCTGACGCTGCGATTGCGGCCATCGAGATGGTATGTCCACCCGTGGTACGCGCAGGTCAAATGCTTCGCGCACTGCCCGCGATCACCACTCACCACGGCGTGGGCGCGGTGCGAGCAGACGTTGTGGAAGGCGCGCAGCGTGCCCTTTTCATCACGAATGACGAAGCCGCGCCGCCCGAAGCATTCGAAGGAGACGTAATCCCCCGCCTTGGCGAGCTCGCTGATGTGGCAGACGATCTGCCAGGAGGGCATGAACAGCTTTTCCTTCTCGAGCTCGTGAAACTCTTCGCTGTGATAGACCCACGCGGGAAGCGTGTAGCGCAGCCCCGGATCCGCCCCCGCTTCGGGTGCGGGCGCACGCGCCTCGACCGCCGCCGGAGCGGCTGACTCGATCCGGTCGGCAAGCCAAGGGAAAACGCTGCAGAGGTATGCGCGGCACTGGCGCTTGGCCGCATCGCGGTCGAAGTCGTCGCCTTCGAACAGGATGTTCTGCCACAGCTGATCGATCAATCCGGTGAGGCCGAGCGAGACCGCATCGGCATCGGGCCAGCGTTGCGAGCCGTGCTCGACGATCAGCCGCCTGCAGAGTGTCGTCACCATTTGCGTGTACGACTGGTCGCGCTCGCCGCAGATCCGCTGGTAATCGCCGCGTGCATTGGACTCGGCAAGAAACGCGTACCACACCGCAACTTTCTGCGATTCGCTGACCTGTGGAGCTAGGCTCGCATCGACTACTGCGAGTAGGTTGCTCAGTGCATCGCTGCCTGCATCGGCGAGAACCTTCGCCATCACTTCGGCGAACTCTTCCGACACTTCGCGCAGCGTGGCGAGCAACAGCGCCTCCTTGCTGCCAAAGTGGAAGTTGATGGACGCGGCGGTATGGCCGGCTCCGCTCGCAATCTTTGCCGACGTGAGGTCAGCCAGGCCATGCCGCGAGATGGCCGCGACAGTGGCATTGATCAGGTCCAGCCTGGACCCGCTGGGACGGAGCTCGGTTTCGAGGTTTGCGGACATGACGGCCTCCCGGTGTGCGCAGCCATTTTAGCCTGCAGGGGAGGTTCACTCAATGAGTATTTAGTGAATTAAATACTCATAAAGAAATGACTTAATAGGTTGTTTTTTATCAATTTAATTTACCGTTTGTGTAGCCAACCCGGCAGAAACGTCATCGCGTCCGTGCGGGTCTCGCGATCGTAACTGACGCCTGACTTATCCAGAAGCGCCTGCAGCCGCCCTTCGTTCCAGGCCTTCAGCACATCTGTCGCGCCCCCAATGAATTCGCCGCCCACGAACACCTGAGGAATGGTGTTGAACGAGGTGCGTGCGGAGATCGCTGCGCGAACCTTGGCCCCCATATCGTCGCGCTGGTATTCGACCGAGTCGATATCCACCGACCGGAATGGAATCTTGTGGCGCGCAAACATTTTGCGCACGGCCCAGCAGAACTCACACCACTCGAGAGCAAACATGACGACCGGATTCTTGGCATCGCTCAGAATTTCATCGACGAAGCGCTTGGCGTCGGGAGTAAGCGCGGGTGCGGGCGCTGCGGGTTTGGGAGCTGCTGCAGGGGCAGGCGCCGGCGCCGGCGCATCGAACCGCGCGCCCGGAGTGGATCGCGAGATCGCCAACTCCTCCTCGTTCATGTCCGCCTCGATATCGGCGAACAAAGGCGTGCTGAGATACCGCTCGCCCGTATCCGGCAACATGCATAACACGGTAGAGCCGGCGGGCGCAGAGCGGCAGACTTCCAACGCACCCGCAAGCGTCGCGCCGCTCGAAATACCGACGAAGATTCCCTCCTGCCGCGCAAGTTCGCGCGAGAGCCGCAGCCCCTCCGCGCCGTTCACCGGCACAATGCGATCGATCAGCTTCATCGCCACCGCATCCTCCGTCAGCTTCGGAATGAAATCCGGCCCCCAGCCTTGCACTGGATGAGGCCGAGACATGGGATGGCTGGCGGTAGTGCCGTCCGCGTTGCGGGGATTGGGAATGCCGCTCGCGAGCACCGGCGAATTGTCCGCCTCGCAGACGATGATCTGAGTTTTGGGACTGCGCTCGCGCAGCACTCGACCGACGCCCTTGAGCGTTCCGCCCGTACCGTAGCCCGTCACCCAGTAGTCGAGCCGCTCGCCCCCGAAGGCGTGCAGGATCTCGGGCGCCGTCGTTCGTGAATGGATGTCCGCATTGGCCTCATTTTCGAACTGGCGGCAGATGAACCAGCCGTGCTTTTGCGCAAGCTCGACGACCTTGGCCATCATGCCGGTGCCGCGCAGGTGCGCGGGAGTGAGCACGACGCGAGCACCGAGAAAGCGCATGAGCCGCCTGCGCTCGATGCTGAAGTTCTCGCCCATCACGACCACGAGCGGATAGCCTTTGGCCGCGCATACCATGGCGAGACCGATGCCGGTATTGCCGCTCGTGCCTTCGATGACCGTCTGCCCCGGCCGCAATTCTCCACTGCGCTCCGCCGCTTCGATGACACCCAGCGCCAGGCGGTCTTTCACCGAGCCCATGGGATTGAACGATTCGAGCTTCACGTACAGCGCGATGTGGGGCGGCGCCAGCTTTTGCAGACGCACCACGGGCGTGCGGCCCACGGTCTCGAGAATATTCGCGAAGCGAGAGCTCATCGGGCTACGGCGCGTAAAGGTGTGCGCGCGTCCTCGGCACGTCGTTGTTCACACCGGGCGCGAACAACACCTGGAAGAGCTGCAAAGTGCCTGTGGTGAATCCCGCGATCGAGCCCGCAAGATATAGACGCCACATCCGCAGGAATTTCTCGTCGAACATGCCAAGGATACGGCCGGCCTCAGCTTCGTAAAGCGCGAGCCAGTGCCGCAGCGTCTGGGCGTAGTGGAGCCGCAGGTTCTCGACGTCGAGCACCGAGAAGTCCCAAGGCTCGAAGATGCGCATCATCTCGCTCAGGGCAGGCGGTCGCGCGCCGGGGAAGATGCGTCGCTCGATCCACGGATGCAGTGGTGCCGGCCGGTTGCGGCCGATCGTGTGAATGAGGCCGCGGCCATTGCTGCCGAGCGCACGGTTCGCAACTGCGCCGAGGTCAGGGTAATTATCTATGCCCACGTGCTCGAGCATGCCCACCGATACGAACGCGTCGTAATGGCCCGTGATATTGCGATAGTCGTCTTCGACGTACTCGACGCGATCGGTCAGGCCCTGCACCTTCGCGCGCGCGCGCGCGTAGGCGACCTGTTCGTGCGAGATGTTGAATGCCCGAACCTTCACACCGTATTGGCGCGCCATGTGCAGCGCTAGCGCGCCCCAGCCAAACCCGGCCTCGACCACGGTTTCGCCCGGCTGCAGCCGCAACTTGCGGCAGACGTGATCCATCTTGGCGATCTGCGCCTCATCGAGTGTCGCAGTCGGTGTCGGGTAGTACGCGCATGTGTAGGCCATCGTGCTGCCCAGCCACAGCGAATAAAACTGGTTGCCGATGTCGTAATGATGATGAATGTTCTCGCGCGAGCCTGTGAGGCTGTTGGCGCGCGGCTTGCGTAACAACGCGGCCACACGGCGAATGGCGCTCATTTTTCCCGGACTCTTGCGCCCGCCGCGATAGATGGCTTCGATGAGCTGCACGAGATCGCCGTCGACCTCGACGCGTCCCTCGCTGTAGGCATCGCCAAAACTCATGCGCGGGTCGCGGATCAGGCCGAGCAGCGTAGTGCGATCCTTGATGCGAACGCGGGCAACCAGCTCGCTGGTTGCCGTAGCGATGCGTTCGCCGGTCCACAGGACGAATGCGAACGGCGGATCGCCGAACAGGCGCAGCAGCCTGCGCAACAGGCGAGCCTCGACGGACCGCACGCCGTCCGCCTCCACTGGGCTCGCGGTGTCTTCAACACCTCTCGAGGATCCGATTTCACGCTCAACCGCACTCATGCCGCCTCTCCCGTGGGCGCCCCAAAAATATCAGTTCTGCTTGACGCCCTCATTCTTCAAAGCCTCGAGCCCCGCCAGATTCACGCTACCGACGGCGGCCTTCAGATCATCCACACTGCCGGCCTCGCCCGCCACTTTTACCAGGAAGCGCTCGCCCAGCACGACCCCATACTCGCCGCTGTGGCTGTCGGAATTCCACTGCTCGTGGACCATGCGGCCGTTTTCCTTGCGGGTGCGCTCATAGCTGTTTCCCGTCTCGCGTTCCTGTTCCATCATCGCCCAGCCCGCAAGGCCCATGAGCCCGCTCGCGCCACCGCTGTCGGTGATCTCGAGGCGCAGGTTGCGCCCGGCGCCGTCAGAATAGTCGCCGTTCGCCGTGGCGATCTGGATTCCCATGGCGGCGTTGCGCTCGGCGGCGACCGAGGTACGCGGCAGGCCACCCAACGTGTCGGGAACGAACCCCTTGAGGCGATCCGGAGCCAGGGCCTCCGCAGCGGTGCCGCCACCCAGGAAAGCTCCCATCATCTGGCCGACCGCATCGCCCTGCGCCTTGCTGTCGCCGGATTTCTGCGCGGACTCCATTTTCTTGCCGGCCTCCTCCATCTGCTTGCTCCAGCTCTCGAGCTTGCCCATGGTGCTGTCCTTGTCGAAGCTGCCCGATGCAGACGGCGCCACGACGGACGATGCTGACAGCCCGCCCAGCACTGCGGATCCCATGACGCCGGCACTCACCATCGTTATGACCCAGCTCAAAACGATCGCGACCACGACGGTCACCGCGGTGTAACCCGCAGCCTTGTCTGGCGGCGACTTCATGGTGTGAGGCAGGCCGAGGTAGAGCAAATAGATGCTGTACAGGCCGCCCGCGATGGCAATCAGGATACCAAGCCACGGCACGAGTGTTCCGACACCGGCGATCCACGAAGCGGTATACGCGTAGGCCGATGTCTTCATGGCCTGGATGCGATCTTTCTGGCCGCCGAACGTCGGTGCGAGTGCATCGATGATCAGCGCGAGCACGAACACGCTCACCAGTGAAAGCACGTAACTCACGACCATCATGCCGACGCCGGCGGTCATGCCCGCCCGGTAGGCTCCAAGCCCGAGGAAGCTCGTACCGATCACGCTCATCTTCAGGAACGTACAGATCGCGGGAATGGCCGCTAGCAGCATGACGTACCCGGTGTACAGGCCCCCCACTGTCGCAGGCTCGGCGGCGATCACCGGCCACTCGGTCTTGGGTGAAGTCAGCAATAGCCTGACGCGGTCGATCAACTTGTTGAAATCCACGGATCTCTCCCCTCGATGAGGCGCTTCAGGGCGCACTTTTCAAGCATTGTAGACCCGAACCTGCGGGGTTGTCGCAAGCCAGGGGTCCGACCCCGCCGTCCGTGGCATAACCGACCAGTTCGACGTATCCATGGCCGCCGATTGTTGCGTTTGCGCGCCTTCCGGCCACTGCGACCATCCCCTCCCAGTAGCGTGGACGCGTCATCAGCTCCTGGTCGGCCAGTTCGGGGCGGATGGTGATATCGAGCCCGAGGGCTGCCACCCGCAGGCGCCATCGGGAGGGATACTCGCCGCCGCGGGGACTCCTCCACTGGTCCAGGACGTCGATTCGAACCTCCTCGCTCGAGAGCGCGCGCGCCTGCCCATCAGCCGAAACCCACGTTCCCGCGCTATAAGGGTCGCGGCTGCCGTCGCGTCGGCGCAGTGCGTAGAACATGAGCGCGCCGCCATCATCAAGGTTCAACGCGAACCAGTCCCACCCCTGCTGGTTCGCCGCGAGCGCTCCACTACCCCATTCACGATCGAGCCACGCACTGCCGTGCACGACAAGCGGCTTGCCATTACGAAGAAGGCGCCCATTCACACTCATGCGTGGAATCGAGTAGTAATAGCTGGCCGCACCTGGCGTCACCGACTTTCGGCTCAAGCCGCCATCACCGTTGGCCACCGGCGCAGAAGCCGGCTGCACGTTCAGTTCGAGCGTGAAGCGATCCGAAGCGGCGCGCAAACGCCAGCCGGAAGCCGTGCTTTCCAGCGCCCAGTCTTCGAGCCATACCCGTAATGGCTCGGCCTGCGCGCCCGCCAGGCCGAGCGCATCGCGGGAGTACCGCTCCGCGAATTCGAACTTGCCGCGATCGAGATCGGTGATCGCGAGGTGCGCGAGATAGACCTGATTCGTGCGCCATGCCGAAGCGCCATCGGCAACCGGCTGTGCCTGGGCGGGCGCAAGCGCGTAGCGGAAAAAAGTGAGCTCGAAGCCGAATCGTTCGCCACCCGCCGCCTGCAATTGCCCCGTCACGTACCACCACTCATGCCGGAACGCGGGGTGCGGTCCATGATCTCGCGGGAACGCGAACGGCCTGGGCTCGAGCGCTTGTGCAAAGGCGTGTGATGAAGCATCTGCACGCAACAGATCCAGGCGCGTTTCCGGCGCGGCGTTCGACGCGGATAGAGCCAGCGTCAAGACACAGGCCGCGCGCCTCATTCTTCGCGCATCTCGCCCGCGAGCGGCAGCCGGGCGGCGCGCCATGCGGGATAACAGCCGGCGATCAGTGCGGCTGCCAGCGCAAGCAGCAGCGCGTTCCCCACGTTACCGGGCGCGATGTGCAGCTCGATCCGCCAGCCGAAGGCGCGCCGGTTGATGACTTCAATCAGCAACAGCGCAGTGAGCAGGCCAGCCGGCAACGCCGCGAGAAATGTAGTGAGGCCCATGAACACCGTTTGCGCCTCGATCAGCACGGCCGCGCCACGCGGCGTCAGCCCAAGCGAGCGCATGATCGCAATCTCGCGCGATCGCTCGAGCTGCCACGCGAGCAACGCGCTGAGTAGCCCAGCGGCGGCTACGCCCGCTGCAAGCCAGTAAAGAACCCGAGTGATCACGAACGTGCGGTCGAAAATCCTCATGGACATCGTTCGCACGTCCGCGTTGGAACGGATGAAGAGGGCCTGCCGGCCAGCCGTAGCGGCGCGCAGCCCTGCGGCCACTTTGGCCGCATCGGCGCCGGAGCGCATGTAAATCGCAAGCGTAGTGATTGCATCGTCACCCCAAGTGCGGACATAACTCGCGCGGCTGATCAATGCATTGCCGCGATCGTTGCCATATTCGCGATACACCCCCGCAATCCGCAATGCGCGCGAGCCGGAAGGCGTGGAGAGAGACAGTGAATCGCCCTTCGTGAGATCCAGCCGCCACGCGAGCGGCTCGGAGATCACAATTTCACCGTTTCGGAACGCGGGCCACACCTGCTGAGGATTGCCCTGTACGAGCTCGAAGCCCGGGTAGGCGGCCGAGGCCAGGTTCAGGGCGTCCAGCGTAATGGGCCCGCGCGAAGACTCGACTGTAATGCGGCGCCCCTCGCTGTGATCCGCAACGCCCGGCACTCCGAGCAGCGCATCGATTGACGCTGGATCGAGCTTGCGCTCGGGGCGGGCGAAGCCCGGCCCCGGCGCGCTTACGTAAAAATCCGCGCGCAGCGAACGATCCAGCCAATCGCGCAAGGACTCGCGGAAACTGCCGATCATGACAGCAACGCCGATCATGGCAGTCACGGCCATCCCCAGTGAAGCCACTGCAACTCCCGTACGGCTGAGCGAGGCTGCGATGGCGCCGAACGACAGGCGCAGGACCGTGCTCGTGCCGGCGGCGAGGCGCGCCGCGACGATGGCGAGCGCACGCAACGCCGCAGGCGCAAGTGCCGCAACCGAAAGCAACAACAGTAGCAATGCGAGGAAGCCCGCGAACAAGCTGCGCTCAGAGATGAGCACCAGCGCGCCGCAGGCGGCCGCGAGGAGCATGCTTGCGAGGGCCAGCCAGCGCGCCACGCCCGTCGCGCGCAGCTCGAGACTGGAGCGCCTCAAGCCGAGCTGCGGCGGGCTATTGACGACTTCGATGGCCGGCAATATCGCCGCCACCAGCGCGACCCCCAGGCCGCAAAGGATCGCCTTGATGAGCGTGCCGGCTGGCAACACCACTTCGTTGACCGCGACGACGAAGTAAAGATCGTTGATGGTCCGCGACACCAGCGTGATCAATTCGCGGCCGATGGCGAGGCCAAGCAGTACGCCGACAGCCGAACCGACGAGCCCGAGTGCCGTCGCTTCGACGATCACGACCGCCAGAACATTCGTCCTTGTCGCGCCCAGTGCGCGGAGCACGCCAAAGCTGCGACGCCGCTGCACCATGGCGAAGCTGATCGCCCCATAGATGAGGAACACGCTGACCAACAGCGCCAGCAGACTCATGGCCTGCAGATTGATGCGAAAGGCGCGTGACAGGTCGAAGCTCTCCTGCGAGCGCCGCTGGGTCGGCACGAGCTCCAGGCCGCTGGGCAACGAGGCGCGCAGGCGCGCGATGGCCGCCTCGCCGCCGGAATCGGGCGGCGCGCGCACATCGATGCGCGAGATCTGTCCCACTGTGCCGAGCCACTCCTGAGCCTGAGCGATATCGGTGATCAGGAGCGTTTCGAATCCAGCGCCCGCATCATCGAGAATGGAACGGAGACGTGCGGGGAATTTGCGCCCGCCGATTTCAATTTCGAACGACTCGCCCACGGCAATGTGCAGCTGCGTCGCGGTCAGCCGCGCCACCGAGACCGCGCCATTTTCAGTAAGCCAGCCTTGCGCACCCGTTCGCATCTCGAGGTGACCGCCCCGGCCGCGCACCCGGGCGTCGGTGAAAGGATCGATGCCCAGCAGTTGCAGTGTCCGGTCGCGAACGGTGACGTACCCTTCCACTACAGGGGCGATCTCCAGGCCCAGACTTCTCGTGCGCAGCGCGACGTACGCGCGCTCGTCGAAGCCCGTGCTCGGGCCGACGATCTGATGAGTGGCGGCCCCGTTGACCGCATCCATCGAGAGCTCGAACGCGCGGCCAGCGCTGGCGGTTGCGATATCGACTGCGGTCAGCGTGCCGACCCCGAGCGCAAGTCCTGCGAGTGCAAGGGCCAGCTGCGCGGGATGGCGCAACAGATGCCTGAGGCTGGCGGCCTGAAGCGTGCGAATCATCCACTGGCATCCGCTGGCACCAGGTCACCGTCCCGCAACTCGAGAATACGGTCGGCGCCGCTGGCGAGCGCGCGGTCATGCGTGGCCAGAAGCATGGTGGCGCCGTGCATGCGCGCCATCGAAGTCAACAAGGGAAACACGTTCCGGGCGGTTTCCTCGTCGAGATTACCGGTGGGCTCGTCTGCCAGAATGAGAGCGGGCTTGTGAACCAGAGCGCGCGCAATTGCGACCCTCTGCTGCTCGCCGCCGGAAAGCACATCCACCGCGCTATGCAAGCGGTCCGCGAGACCCACCTCGCCTAGCACCTGCTCAGCGCGCCGCCGCGCCTCGGCGCCACGCACACCATTCAGCTCGAGCGCCAGTCGCACGTTCTCTTCCACGTCGAGCGTGGCGAGAAGGTTGAAAAACTGGTGGACGAACCCGACATGCTTTCGGCGAAACAGCGTGCGCTCGGGCTCCGTGAGCTCCGAGACCACGCGCCCGCTGAATTCGATGCTGCCGCCGTCCGCGCGGTCGATGCCGCCGATCAGATTGAGAAGGGTGGATTTACCCGAGCCGCTGCGGCCGATGATGGCAACGGTTTCGCCTGCCGCAATTCTGGCGTTGACGCCATCGAGCACTTTGTGTTCACGCTCGCCTTCGCGAAAACTGCGCGACAGCCGCTTGATGACCAGGTCATGCATCGGCCCACGGATCGTAACGCATTGTTTTCGTGACGCCCATGCGCGCGAGCTCGTGGCGCAGCGCCACGGCCAGCTCTCGCGCGGCCGCGCGATCGAAGGCTGGCGCCGCGTTCCAATCGTATGCCCATGGGTGCGCGGCCCGCATCGCTTCCGGCTCATCGACGTAGCGCGGCACTATGTGTGCGTGCAGCGCCGGCTCCTGGTTGCCGAAGATCGCGTAGTTGATGCGCACCGCACTCGTCACTTTGAGCAGCGCATCGCCCACGCGGGACATGTCGCTCAAGAACTGGTTTCGTTCCTTTGCGCCGAGCGTATTGAGCGTCGGCACCACGGGGTCGGGCAGCACGACGACGTAGCCGCGCACGAACTGCCGTTCACCGAATAGCACCCACCCGGAGTAGAGCCGCGTGATGACGCGCGGCTCGCGTCCCTCGCGCGCCGACGCGACATGCTGGTGGATGATGGTCTCGGGCTCGAGCGGCATTCCCCTCATACGAGGCTCACTTTTCCGAGGTCACCCGGCTCGCTGTTGACGGCGACGACGGTGGCCTTGGGAAAGAAATTGAAATCCGAGGCGCTGGCCCAGGTGTATGCGCCCATTGCCTTGCCGACGATGAGATCGCCCGGCTTCAGGTGCGGCAGGAGGAGATTCTCCGCGATCACATCGATGCTGTCGCAAGTCGGCCCGGCGAGCACGGACGGAAAGCGGTGCGTGCCGCCGCGCAGGGGCTCGACGGGATAGCGCGCGTGGTCGTACATCTGCCCGCTGTAGGAACCGTACAGACCATCGTCGAGGTAGTACCACCAGTGTCCTTCGCGCTGCGCGCGGCCCATGACGGAGGCAACCCCGATTGCGGCAGGCCCCACGATGAAACGCCCAGGCTCCGCGATTACGCGCACGCGCTGCGGCAGCTTGCCGAGCGCCTTGCGGATCGGAGCACAGAAACGGCGGATATCGGCCGCCGGCTGCAGATAGGTGATGGGAAAGCCGCCGCCGATGTCGAGCGTGTCGAACTCACCGAGCTTCTCGCGGCGCGCCTCGGTGAGGAGCCTGCCGCAGACTCCGATCGCCTCGATGTGCTTGGAAGGGTCGGCAGTCTGCGATCCCACGTGAAACGAGAGCCCGCGCACTTCAATGCCGAGATCCTTCGCCAGGCGCGCCACCCCGAGGGCCGCTTCAGGATCGCAGCCGAACTTTCGCGACAGGTCGCACACGGCGCCCGGGCTGCGGAACGAGACGCGCAGCAGCAGCTCGGCCCTATCGGCGTAGCCAGAAAACTTGCGGATCTCGTCGGGATTGTCAGCAACGAAAGTGCGGACACCGAAGTGAAGCGCGTTGCGGATATCCGCGTCGCGCTTGATAGGGTGCGTATGAATACAGCGCTCCGGTGGCACGCCGAGCCGTGCGGCCAAGTGCACCTCGCCCGTGGTTGCCAGGTCGAGATAACCACCGGAGTCGAGAACCGTCTGAACGACGGCGGCGTGCGGCAATGGCTTCAGTGCGTAGTGCAGGTCCACGCCCGGCAGCGCCTTGTGAAGCTTGCGGTACTGCGCACGCACGCGTTCGCAATCGACGATGAGGAGCGGTGAGCCGAACTCCCGCACGAGGCGGCGGATCTCGGTGGCCTGGAACGGGTCGATGAAGCGGACGGGGGCAGGACGGGTCTGCATCCGCGTATTCTGCGTTAAGGAAGCACCGCCATCGAGCCTGTGTCGTCAATTTCTTCCGCCCGACTGGCCGCCCTAGACAACCGGTCGCGCACCGCATCCCAGCGCTCGTCCTCCGGCACATCCTGCACCAGGATGCGTTCGCAGCCGGCCTTGTCGAGCGTCCGCAGGTTCGCGTAGAGATCGTGCGCGTACTGTGCGGGCCTGCGCCCTGCATTGATCCAGGTCACGTACATGTGGGACTTGAGGGGCAGACGCTGCGCCAGCACGGCAATGCGGCGCCCGCCTGCCGACAGGGCTGCCGCCTGCGTGTCGACCTCGCCCGCCGGCACGATGTTCATGGGCGTGACCGGCGCGTAATGCGAGGGCGCGCTCCCCGGAACGCGGGGAGATCCATCGACGGCGCCGGCCTGCACCTCGCCCACGACGGCCTTCATCTGCGCCAGGGTAATGGCGCCCGGCCTCAGCATGCGCACGCCAGCCGCATCGCACGCAACGATGGTCGATTCGAGCCCGATCTGGCACTCGCCGCCGTCCAGCACTATGCGGACCGCGTCGCCCAGCTCGTCGCGAACGTGCTCCGCACGGGTCGGACTCAGTCGTCCGTAGCGATTCGCCGAAGGCGCGGCAATTCCGCCGCCGAACGCAGTGAGTAATTGCTGCGCCATCGGATGCGCGGGGACCCGGATCGCCACTGTGTCTTGCCCCCCTGTGACGACGTCGTGCACGTTTGCCGCGCGCGGCAGAACCAGCGTCAGCGGTCCGGGCCAGAATTTCTCCGCGAGCCTGGCGGCCGTTTCGGGCACCTCTCGCGCCCAACGCGGCAGATAGCGAACGCTATCGAGATGCACGATTACCGGATGAGTCGTGGGCCGCCCCTTGGCCGCAAAGATCTTGCGCACCGCGGCCGGGTTCTGCGCACTCGCGCCCAGGCCATAAACCGTCTCGGTCGGAAACGCCACGAGATCGCCGTCGCGCAACGCCTGCACGGCAGCTTCAATTTCAACCTGACTTGCCCTGACGACTCTAACCATGGCGGCGCGAATCTTATCCCGCAGCCTCGATGAGCGTCGTGCTGAATGAGCCGTCCGGGACCGTGTAAAAGAGGACGTTTTTACAGAGCCCCCATGGATGGGTTCACGGCGGTCCCGGACGGCTCATTCAGTGCGGCGCTCCCTCGCAGACGCCGACGATTTGTGCTACTCCAGCGAGCGTCTCTCCCAACCGCCAGTCGCTGTCCGCCTCAATTCGTAAGCCGGCCAGTAATGCTTATCCAGCTTGAGCGTGATCACCTCCGGCGCATTGTTCCAGGTGATGGTACGCAAGCGAACCGACGCCCGATCCGGCCGTCCTGTGACCGCGGCGAGAAACGCATCGAGGTCAGGAGTTGGCACGCCATCCACTTCAACGATGCGTCGTCCGGGGTATAGCCCGTAGCGCGTCGCCGGCGACCCGTACGAGAAATAGCCAACGTAAACACCTTCGGGCGCAATGCCGCGCTGGGCGCTCATTGCCCGATGCGGTGCCTGCAAGGTCGCGCCCGCCCATTGAATGATGCGATCCACGTCAGTGCCGGTCACGGCCATGGTCTGCACGTCGAGAACCTGCTCGCCTTCGCCACGCCATACGATGACCTGCACGTGGTCTTTGTCAGCCACTGCGCGTTCCATCTCGCGGAAACGGGTGATCACCTTGCCATCGATGCTCAGCAACAGATCCCCTTGCCGGAAAGCGGTGGCCGAAGGCGAGCCGCCGACCATGCGCACGATGGAAAGCACCTCGCGCTCGGAGGGTGAGTGCTGCGCGAGCTTGGTCACCCATTCGTCGGAAAGCCCCAGATCCCGCGCATTGGAAAGAGGCAGAGGCTCGAGCTCGATGTCCAGCGAGTACAGAGGATTGCCGGTTTGCACGCGACCCAGCATCTCCGCCACGAGATCGATGGGCACGCCGCGATTGTCCTGCACCACTTCGCGCCCGCTCTCGAACGAGAAACTCGACCACAGCGCCACCACCCGGCCGGATTTCTCCAGCAGCACACCGTCGAAATCCAGCGGTGGATTGACGAGCTGCATGCCTTCGACGTTGCTGTCCCGGAAGCGCATCGTCCGCGAGAGCGGCAGCTGCAAGGGCTCGATGTCGTCGATCTCCGTGCTGCGAGAGCGGATTACGCCGTCCGCGCCAAACCCGACCACCCAGACGGACTCGCCGGGCGACAGATCCCGCACGCCGAGCTTTGCCGACCGCACCGGCGTCGTCCCGATGAGCTTCGGGTCATAGGCGACGACTGCGAGATTGTGCAACGGATGAATGTAAACGACGTGACCCGGCACCTCGACCGTGCCGGCGAATGTGATGTTCACGTCGCCAACGGCGACGGGCACCGTGTTGCGATCGACCACCACCAGGCCTCGCTCAGCATCCACCACCAGGCCCGTGCCGTGATAGTTGCGCTCGGTGATGCCGGACACCGAGTACGGCATATCGAAGCTGACCAGCACGATCGATGGCGCGATGTAGTTCATGCGTGGATCGCTGAATCGCGGGAACTCCGTGCTGGTCGCCTGCTCCGGCTTGGCCTCCGGCCCGGGGACGAGCGGCGTACAGGGCCAGAGACCGAGGTTGTCGTCACGCACGCAGCGATTCGCCGGAAACCAGCGGCGATCCATCCGCACCGAGCGCAACTGGCTGCCGTTGGGATCGTCGATGGTCGAAAAGCGCACGCGCGCGCGCTGCCGGTCACTCAGCTCGGCAATCGCGGCTTCGAGATCGTCGACCGTGCCGATATCCCGTGAATCGACCTTTGAGATGACCGCGCCACGCGGGATTCCCGCGGCGCCGAACACGTATCCCGGATTGGCGAGATAGACGCCGCGCACCGGGATGTTGAAGTGCCGCGCCTGCTGGTACGAGAGCGTGTGAGTGATGGACTCGCCGAATTCGAGATAGGAGTTGGGCGTGATGGCGTGCAGGTCGCCCACGGTGATCTGGGCGGAAACCGGCAGGCCGCCGCGCTCAACCTCAATTTCGACCTTGTTGCCCACTGAGCTGTCGAGCACCTCCTCGAGCGGCTCGAACTGCGCGAGGTAGCGCTTGTTGAGTTTGACGAGAATGTCGCCGGGCTGCAGCGCATCTCCCGCGGGTGACCCAGGTAACACCTCGCTCACGACGAGCATGCCGGTCTGCGCGGGAAATGCCTTGCGGGCCGCAGCTTCCGTCGGGCCGCTCAGACCCAGGCGCCGCAGCTCATCGAAAGGCGTGTACTCGAATACGGTCTGCAAGGTGCCACGCGTCACCGGACGCGATTGCTGAAGCAGCTCGAGCGCGCGGCGCACCCGCCCCAGCGGCAGATAGAAACTGGAGGCCGCTCCATTCGAGCCCCCTGCGTTCAGCGCCACGACGCGACCGCGAATGTCGATGACAGGCGACCCGGAAGAACCACCCGAAGTGCCCGATGCCGCCTGCAGGTAGAACGTGTTGAAGTCGTTGTACTTGCCGATTCCGTAGGCAGGAGCATCGCGATCCAGTCGCGCGATGGTGCCGGCGAGGATGGACAATTGCTCGCCGGCGTTGTTGCCGACCACGCGGATCTCGCGCCCGATCTGCGCGCCTTCCGGATAGAGCGCGAGCGCCTTGGGCTTGATGAAGCGCAGCCTCGCCGGATCGTAGCGATAGAAGCCGAAATCGTGGACAGGATCGCGATACACCGGGAACAGCTGCACTTCCTCGCGGTTGAGGAAAGTGGCTTCGGATGTGACGGGGCCGGGCGTCACGACGTGGCGATTGGTGAGGACCAGTCCGCGCTCCGCATCGACCACGAAACCGGTGGCCTGCGCCGACGAATTCCATTCCGTATCGAAGGCGCGCGTGGCATCTATCTCTATGGATACCACGCTGCCCGCGATGCGCTCGAGGGTGACGGCCCAGTCGGGATCTTCCTCCACCGCTGCCGCCTGCTGCGCCACCTCGGCTGCCTGGCCATTGGCGACTTGAGCATTCGTGGGTGGGCCGCCGGACTGGGGTGGTGGCGGCACGGGAACTGCCTGCGGGGGCGGGGCGGGGACCGAAGGCTCGGTCTGCGCATGCAGCAATGCGAACGGCGCCAGCAATCCGAGCAGGGAGAGGCTGATTCGTCTCATCGTGCGTTGGCACTACCGGCAGAAGCGGGCCGCCATGTTAAATCTAGTTGCTTCGCCGCGCGCACATCATCGAGTCGCCGCACCGGCATCGTGTGCGGAGCGGTCTGCACCTTCTCAGGCGTTTCGCGTCCCTCGGCAAGGATGCTGGCCATTGCCACGATGAAGGCGTCGAGCACGTCCTTGCTCTCGGTCTCAGTGGGCTCGATGAGCAGGCACTCCGGCACCAGCAGCGGGAAATAGGTGGTCGGGGCGTGGAATCCGTAGTCGAGCAGCCGCTTGGCCACATCCATGGCGGTGATGTCGAGCTCGCGCGCCTGGCGCTTGAGCGTGACGATGAATTCATGGCTGGCGCGCCTGGCCGGATAGGCTGGGTCGTAGCCGGCATTCTTCAGCCTGGCGAGCAGGTAGTTCGCATTCAGGGTGGCGAACTCGCCCACCTGGCTCATGCCTTCACGGCCCAGCATCCGCATATAGATGTAGGCGCGCAGCAGCACGCCCGCGTTGCCCATGAAGGCCGAAAGGCGGCCGATGGATTGCGGCAGGTCCTTTTCGGCAAGCCAACGATAGCGGTCACCCTCCTTGCCGACGATGGGAATGGGCATGAAAGGCATGAGACGCGCGCTCACGCCCACCGCGCCCGCGCCCGGTCCGCCGCCGCCGTGCGGAGTGGAGAAGGTCTTGTGCAGGTTCATGTGGATGACGTCGAAGCCCATGTCGCCCGGGCGGACCTTGCCGAGAATGGCGTTCAGGTTGGCACCGTCGTAATACAAGAGCCCGCCCGCCGCATGGACGATTCGCGCGACTTCCTCGATGCGGCGCTCGAATATCCCGAGGGTCGACGGGTTCGTGAGCATGATGCCGGCAGTGCCCGGGCCGACGGCGGCTTTCAGGGCCTCGAGGTCTACATCCCCTTCGTCGTTGACGGGAATCTCACGGACGATGCATCCGCACATCGTCGCGGTCGCCGGATTCGTGCCGTGGGCAGCTTCCGGCACGATGATCTCGTTGCGGGCGAGATCGCCGCGCGACTTGTGATAGGCGCGGATCATCGCCACCCCGGCGAATTCGCCGTGCGCCCCGGCCATGGGATTGAGCGACACGCCCTGCATGCCGGTCACTTCCTTCAGCATCTCCTGAAGCTCGTACATGCAGGCGAGGAAGCCCTGGCTGTGCGATTCCGGTGCCAGCGGATGGCGGGCCAGCAGCTCGGGCAGCATGGCGTACTGATTACAGGCCTTCGGGTTGTATTTCATCGTGCACGAGCCCAGCGGGTAGAAGTGCGTGTCGATGGAAAAGTTGAGCTGCGAGAGCCGGGTGAAATGGCGCACCGCCTCGAGCTCGCTGACCTCGGGAAGCGGCGGCGGGCTCGCGCGTCTCAGGCTCTCCGGGAAGTCGCCGACATCCGGCGCTTCGTGAGGCCACTGGTCGGTCGCGCCACGGCCAGGACGCGAGTATTCGAAGATGACGGGTTCGGTATTCATGCGGCACGCGCTGCTTTCATCGCATCGGTCAGGGCGGTGGCGTAGGTTTCGATATCCGCCTCAGTCTTGGTCTCCGTCGCGCAGATCAAGAGAGCGTGGCCCAGATCGGGATAGTGCTCGCTCAGGTCCATGCCACCGAGAACTCCCTGGGCGGCGAGCGCTTTCAGAACTGGCGCGACCGGACGGTCGATGACCAGCACCGTCTCGTGAAAGTACGGGCCTTCGAACGCCAGGCGCACTCCCTTGACGCGGGTCAAGGCTGCAACGAGCTCGCGAGTGCGCGCATGCGAGGCCGATGCGACGCGCGCGAGGCCCTGAGGGCCCATCAGCGACATGTAGATCGTCGCAGCAGTGACCAGCAGCCCCTGGTTCGTGCAGATGTTCGACGTCGCCTTGGCGCGGCGAATGTGCTGTTCGCGGGCCTGCAAAGTCAGCGTGAATCCAGGCTTGCCGTTGAGGTCTACGGTGCGGCCGACGATGCGGCCGGGCATCTGCCGCACATGCTCCATGCGGGCCGTGAGAAAGCCGAAGTATGGGCCGCCTGAAGAAAGCGGCACGCCCAGCGGCTGACCTTCGCCGATCGCGATATCCACCCCACCCTTGCCCCATTCGCCCGGCGACTTCAGCAATGCGAGCGAAGTCGGGTTGGTGATCGAGATGATCAACACGTTCTGCGCGCGCGCCCAGTCAGTGAGCGCATCGACATCCTCGAGAGCACCGAAGAAGTTGGGTTGCTGGATCGCGATTGCGGTGATGTCCTGGCCTTCATACTGATGCAGGGCATCCAGCGAGATCGTGCCCCGGCCGGCGACGAACGGCACTTCCTCGAAACGCAGGCCCTGATTCGAGGCGGCGGCCACGGCCACCTTGCGGTAGTGCGGATGAATGGTCGTCGGCACGAGGATGCGCTGCGACTTTGACTTGCGGTTGGCACGCACTGCCATGAGGCTCGCTTCAGCCAGCGCCGAAGCCCCGTCGTACAGCGAGGCGTTCGAGACCGGCATGCCGGTGAGCCCGGCGATCATCGTTTGATATTCGTAGAGCAGCTGCAGGGTGCCCTGGCTCGCCTCGGCCTGGTAAGGCGTGTACGCGCTATAGAATTCACCGCGCGTGGTGATGGCCCATACCGCGGATGGAATGTGATGCTCGTAGGCGCCCGCGCCGAGAAAGCACAGCGCGCGCCCATCTGTCCGTGCGCGCTCGCTCATCAGGCGGCCGATTTCCATTTCATTGAGCGCATCCGGTACACCGGCGAGCGATTTGACGCGCAGGCTGGCTGGGATCTCATCGAAGAGCTGGTCGATGCGCTCGACGCCGATCGCCGCAAGCATCGCCTTGACGTCCGACTCGGTGTGGGGAATGAAAGCCATCAGGCGCCTTCCTCCTTCAGCAGCGCCTCGTAGCTGGCCGGAGACAGAAGAGCCGCGAGCGCAGCGACGCTTGCCGGTCGCAACCGCATCAGCCACCCCTTCCCGTACGGATCCTCATTGATGGCTTCGGGCGTGGCTGCCAGGTCGGGATTTCCCGCCGTGACTTCACCGCCGAGCGGCGCATAGACATCCGATGCGGCCTTCACCGATTCGACGACGGCGCACGCCTCGCCCGCGCTCAGGGTGCGGCCTGCCTCGGGTACCTCCACGAACACCAGGTCGCCCAGCTCGTGCTGGGCATGATCGGTGATGCCGATCTCGACCGTGCCGTCAGGCAGGCTCCGCACCCACTCGTGCGACTTGGTGTATTTGAGATCGGCGGGGACGTTGCTCATGCTGACTCCTGCATTACTGGATCACTGGTTTGCCGTTGCGCACGAACGGGGGCTTGACCACGCGCGCGCTCAGAAGTTTGCCGCGGATGTCAACTTGCACCCGCTCCGGCGTGTCCGCGGGCACGCGCGCGAAGCCAATGGATCGCTGCAGGGTCGGCGAGAAGGTGCCGCTGGTAACCTCGCCCCCGCCGGTGCCTTCGGTCAGCACTTTCTGGTGCCCGCGTAGCACGCCGCGATCCTCGAGCAGAAGGCCGACGAGCTTGCGCGCGCTCCCCTTTGCCTTGATGGCCTCGAGCGAAGCGCGGCCGATGAACTTCCGTATCGCCGGCTCGAAGGCCACCGTCCATGCCAGGCCCGATTCGAGCGGGTGGGTGCTCTCATCCATGTCGTTGCCGTAGAGGTTCATGCCTGCCTCGAGGCGCAGCGTATCGCGTGCGCCCAGGCCGCATGAGACCACGCCCTCGTTGTTGAGCTTCTGCCAGACATGAGCGGCTTGCGCGCCGGGCATCATGATTTCAAAGCCGTCTTCGCCGGTGTAGCCGGTGCGGGCGACGAACCAGTCCCCGATCTGCCGGCCGACGAATACGCCGAGCTCGAGCGCGGCTCGGGCATTGTCCACAGTCATCAGATCCGAAACCTTGGCGCGAGCCTGCGGGCCTTGCACGGCGAGCATGGCAAGCTCAGTCGCGCTCGGTGACTTCTACATCGAAGCTCGCGGCGTGATGGCGGATCCACGTGAGGTCCTTGTCGCGGGTGCCGGCGTTCACGACCACGCGGTAATGCGACTCATCGAGAAAATAGACGATGAGATCGTCGAGCACGCCGCCGGATTCCTTCGAGCATGCAGCTGTAGAGCGCCTTGCCCGGAGTCTTGAGGCGGCCTACATCATTGGCCAGCAGGTGCTGCAGAAAGGGGCGCGTGCGCGAGCCTTCGAGATCGATCACGCACATGTGGGAAACGTCGAACACTCCGGCTGTGCGCCGCACGGCGTGATGCTCCTCTATCTGGGAGCTGTATTGAACGGGCATGTCCCAGCCGCCGAAATCGACGATACGGGCGCCAAGCTGATGGTGAAGTTCGAAAAGCGGTGTGCGGCGTCCCAAAGGTCCTCCGGTCGCGGAATGCGCTAGACATAAAAACGGCCAGCGCAATTCTGCGCCGACCGCCCTCTGTCCTCGGACCTGAGAGATCGGGTTCGCTCCAGGCGAACCGCACCCCTTCGGTGGGCAACCGTCTGCCGGCTGCCGCTCTCCAGAGCCCGCCCTGAACGGCCTCGAAGGCCGCTCGCAGTCTGCCGTTCATTGGCCTGAGCGTTTCCGGGCGGGACTTGCGCCTTCGGCGGCCCGGCAATTCACGGCCGGACTCTCTCTGGACAAACTGATATGGCGAGCGGGCGCGATGATAGCCGGGGTTGAGTGGTGGGGGAAGCAGTTAGAATGGCCGCCCCCATCGCGCGCGAGTGCCATGTCCAGATCCCGTCGAAACAGCGTCGTCGTTCGCATCGGGTCCGTCGCCGTCGGCGGCGCGAATCCGATCGTCGTGCAGTCGATGACGAACACCGATACCGCAGACATCGAGGCCACTGCGCAGCAGGTGCGGGATCTCGCGCGCGCGGGCTCCGAGCTGGTGCGGATCACCGTGAACACGAGCGAAGCCGCCGCAGCGGTCGCGCCGATCCGCGAGCGCCTTGCGCAGTGGGGCGTTGCGGTGCCGTTGATCGGAGACTTTCATTTCAACGGCCACAAGCTGCTGCGCGAGCAGCCGGCGTGCGCCGAGGCACTGGCCAAATACCGGATCAATCCAGGCAATGTCGGGCGCGGCAGCAAGCGCGATCCGCAGTTCGCGGAGATGATCGAAACCGCCTGCCGGTACGGCAAGCCGGTGCGCATCGGCGTGAACTGGGGCAGCCTCGATCAGGACCTGCTCACGCGCCTGATGGATGAGAACTCGAAGAGCGCGGCTCCGCTCGATGCCCAGGGCGTGATGCGCAATGCCGTCGTGCTTTCCGCGCTCGAGAGTGCAAAGCGCGCCGAAGAGCTGGGCCTTGCGCACGATCGGATTATCCTCAGCGCAAAGGTGAGCGGCGTGCAGGACCTGATCGCGATCTACCGGGACCTGGCGGCGCGCTGCGAGTACCCGCTGCATCTGGGCTTGACCGAAGCGGGCATGGGATCCAAGGGCATCGTCGCATCCACCGCCGGCATGGCCGTGCTCCTGCAGGAGGGCATCGGCGACACCATTCGCGTGTCGCTCACGCCGGAACCCAACGGCGACCGCACCAACGAGGTGATCGTGGCGCAGGAGATCCTGCAGACCATGGGGCTTCGGTCGTTCACGCCGATGGTGGTCGCCTGTCCGGGCTGCGGACGCACCACGAGCACGTTCTTCCAGGAGCTTGCGCAACAGATCCAGTCCCACCTGCGGCACCGCATGCCGGAGTGGCGACGCGCGCACGTCGGCGTGGAGGACATGACCGTCGCGGTGATGGGCTGCGTCGTGAACGGGCCGGGCGAGAGCAAGCACGCCAACATCGGCATCAGCCTGCCGGGCACGGGCGAGCGGCCCGTCGCGCCCGTGTACGAGGATGGCGAGAAGACCGTCACCCTCAAGGGCGACCGGATTGCCGAGGAATTCCAGGACATCGTCGAGAAATACGTCACGCGCCGTTACGCGCGGAGGTAAATCCACCATGAGCGAGCTGAGCGAGAGAAAATGCGTGCCCTGCGAGGGCGGCATACCTGCGCTGACCCGCCCGGAAGCGGAGAAGCATCTGAAGAAGCTCGCGCTGCAGTGGAAGCTCGACGACGACGCCAGCGAGCTGCGCCGGGAATTCCGCTTCGACGACTTCTACCGCACCATGAGCTTCGTGAATGCGATCGCGCACATCGCGAACACCGAAGACCACCATCCGGATCTCGAGGTCGGCTACAACTACTGCCGCGTTCGCTACAGCACGCACGCGGTCAAGGGACTGTCGGAGAACGATTTCATCTGCGCCGCGAAGATCGACCGCCTGCCGGCCTGAAGTGGCCTCAGCCGCGGCGCGCAGCCTGCGGCAGTTCGCCTGCAGTCCCCAAAGCGCGCCTGATGAACACGCGTTTGATTTCCTGGCTGCGATTCACCCAGCCGAGCCCTCGCTGCGCGAGTTGCGAGACAGGTCCCGAGCCATGGGCGAGGAACCGGTCGAAGGCGTCGATGGCAATCCGCAGCGCCTCCGTTTCGCTCTTGCGCCAGCGCTCATAGCGCCTGAGGACGCGCAATGCACCCGGATCTTCGCGCTCGGTGCGCGCGGCAGTGATTGATTCGGCGAGCGCTGCGGCATCGAGCAGTCCAAGGTTCGCGCCCTGGCCTGCGAGTGGATGCACGACATGCGCTGCATCGCCGATCAATGCGCAGCGATGCGCGACGAATCGCGGCACTACCAGCCTGCGAAGGGGAAAGGACGCTCGCTCGCTCGAGAGGCGAGTCGCGCCCAGCGCGAGATCCGAGGCGCGATCCAGCTCGAGCGGCGAATTCGCGACCGGAGGCGGCGAGCAAGGGCGTGGCCCGCGCATCGTCCGCCGACCAGACGATGGAGCTCGTCCCGTCGGCCAGCGGCAGAAAGGCCAGCGTCCCATCGCGCATGAATCGCTGCCAGGCGGTATTTTCATGCGGGCGCCCGGTAGCGACGACAGCAACGATCGCCGTCTGCCCGTAGTCGCCGGCCTCTGCGGCAAGACCCACCTCACGTCGAACCGCGGAATTGGCGCCGTCGGCGCCCACGACGAGGCGTGCCGCAAAAGAGCCGTTTGACGTCTCGACGTGCACACAATCGTCCGTCACGCGCAACGAACGCAGTTCCGCTGGTGCTATTTGCGCACCGGCCTGTTCCGCGCCCTCGAGTAGCGCGGCCTGCATCAGACTGTTCTCGATGATGTGGCCGAGATTGGGCTCACCGACTTCGGCCGCATCGAACACGAGCGCTGCGCTATCGGTCGGCGCCACGCTCTCGTGCCAGACTCGCATGCGCTCGTAGGGGCTGATGCGATGCCGAACGATCCCCTCCCACGCACCGGCGGCGATCAGAATCCGCTCGCTCGCGCGCGAACATGCGACCACACGCAGGTCGAATCGCCCCTGTGGAGAGGGCATCGATGGACGTTTCGGCTCGAGAACCATGACGCGCGAGAACCCTGCGCGCGCCAGCAGCGATGCGAGACATGCGCCGACCGGCCCGCCTCCCACGATGAGCACGTCGACCATGTCGGTCATGCGGCGCTCAACGGACCGCAAGCCCGCGCGCGAGCCGGGGCGTGGGGCCGCCGAACCCGGCGCCCACGCGCGCGAGCGCGCTCTTCGCCGGAGGGGCCAGGTCTAACAGCAGCAATCCGAAGTTTCGGGCTATTCCCACGCCCGGCCGTGCATCGCCAAATAGTTTCACCAGGCCATCCGTAAACCGGATGACGCCGGTGCGATCCTGTGTCCGCCAGCCTGCGAAGCGTTCGAGCATTTCAGGCGCCCCGGGATCGCCATGCGGCCCGGCCAGCAACTCCGCAAGCATCGCCGCATCGCGCAACCCGAGATTGAACCCTTGCCCCGCCACCGGATGCAGCGCCTGCGCCGCATTGCCGATCAGCACTGCGCGCGTGGCTATCGATGTAGCCGAGCGCGTCAGCCTCAGTGGGTACGAGGCACGCCGACCGACTCGAACGAATTTTCCGGCACGCCAGCCGAACCGCCGCTGCAGCTCATCGAGAAAGGCCGAATCGGACAGCGCCAGAATCTCTGTTGCGCGCTCCGGAACCGCAGTCCACACGATGCCGAAGTTTCCGTCGAACAGCGGCAGCACGGCCAAAGGACCCGCCGGCGTGAATCGCTCGTATGCCGTACCGTCATGCGCGCGGTCTGCTGCGATGTTGGCGGTGATCGCCACCTGGCCATAGTCTTCGACACTTGCCTCGTATGCCCGCGGCGCCGCGAATGCTCGAATGCGCGCCATCGGCGGCAACGACCAGACGCGCACTCACCTGACTGGTTGGGCCAGCATCGTCGCGCACCGTCAGACGCACGGCATCCGCCCCGATGACGACTTCCTGCACATGTGCCGGCATGCGCAGCGAAACGCCGTTCGCTCCAGCCAACGCCTGCCACAGCGCGGCGCCGATGATTCGATTGGCGACGACGTGGCCGAACGCCTCGACGCCCTGCTCCGCCGCCTTGAGCCGTGCGAAACCAAAGCGCCCCGCGTCCGAAACGTGAATGGTGCGGATGGCGGCCGCCTGAGGCTGCGATGGAACCCCAGACCCCGAGGCCCTCGAAGATGCGGCGGCTCGCGTTGCCGAGCGCGGTGGTGCGGTCATCGAAGCTCGGTTGGGCGGCCGCGCCGGGCGCGACGGTTTCGATGAGCATGATCGACACGCCCGTGCCGGACAGCGCCAGCGCGAGGCTCGCGCCGACCATGCCTCCGCCGACGATCGCGACATCGACGTTCGCTCATCACGCCGCCATCAGCGCTTTCGATCTCGTCAGGGTCCTTGGGCGCCCGCTTGGTGAGCACATCGGCGCCGTTGCTGGTGACCGCGACGTCATCCTCGATGCGGATGCCGATACCTCGAAAGGCCTTCGGCACATCGCGCGCGCCGGGGGCGATGTAGATGCCGGGCTCGATCGTCATGACCATGCCGGGCTCGAGCACGCGCCATTCGTCGCCGACCTTGTAGTCGCCCACGTCGTGGACGTCCATGCCGAGCCAGTGCCCGGTGCGATGCATGAAGAATCGTTTGTACGCTTCCGCGCGGATGAGGGCCGGCACACGGCCCTTGAGCAGGCCGAGCTTCACGAGTCCATGCGTCACGATCCGCACTGCGGCCTCGTGCGGCTCGTTCCAGTCGTTGCCCGGACGCACCTTCTCGATCGCGGCGAGATTCGCGTCGAGCACGACTTCGTACACCGCGCGCTGCTCCGGCGTGAAAGCGCCCGTTCACGGGCCAGGTTCGGGTGATGTCGGATGCGTAGCACTCGTATTCGCAGCCCGCGTCCACCAGCAGCAGATCGCCGTCCTGCAGAATCTGGTTGTTGTCGTGGTAATGGAGGATGCAGGCGTTGGCTCCCCCGCCCACGATGGGCTCATAGGAGGTGTCGGCATTGCTCACCCTGAACTCGTGCAGCAGCTCCGCCATGAGCTCGTATTCGTTCACGCCCGGGCGGGTGCGCTTCATGGCGCGCACGTGCGCGCGCGCGGCGATATTCGCCGCTTCGCGCATCAGCGAAAGCTCGCGCGCGCGACTTGTAGAGCCGCATGTCGTGCAGCACGTGCTGGAGCGCAACGAACTCGTAGGGCGGATGCGGCCGAAGCGCGCCAGGCCCGCAGGCCGTTCACCCAGTCGCGCATGCGACGGTCGAAGTCCTCGTAGGCGCCCATCGGGAAATACACCCGCGCGCGGTTCTCCATGAGCCCGGGCAGGATTTCGTCGATGTCGGCGATCGGGAAAGCATCGTCGGCACCGAAGTCGCGCAGTGGCGCCGGCCGGGCCGGCGCGTCGTGCCATCCCAGGTCTCACGAGCGGGATCGCGATCGCGCACGAAGAGGATGTACTGCGCCTGCTCGCGGCCCGGCACCAGCACGGCGATCGACTCGGGCTCGTTGAACCCCGTCAGGTAGAAGAAGTCGCTGTCCTGGCGGTAGGCGAAGTCGACATCGTTGTTGCGCCGCTGCACGGGTGCCGACGGCAGCACCGCGATCGAGTCCGGGTCCCATCAGCCGCATCAGCTGAGTGCGCCGCCGGGCGAACTCCGCGACCGGAACCGGCTTGGCGCGCACGCCCGTCGGGGCCTTTGCCTCGATTCTCATGCGCTCAGTGGAACGGGGCGCCGGCGGGCTCGCGCGGCATCTCGCGCACGGGCTCAGCTCGTCGAACACCAGCTGCGCGCCGACGCGCACGAACTCGACCAGCTCCGCATAGGCGCTCTCGTTCGACTCGTCGCTGTCGGCTCCGGTCGACCTCGACGCGACTGATCTCGGTGAAGTCGCGCACCACCTCGCCGACCTCGCCGGGCAGCCCGCTGGCATCGGGCAGGGCGCTCGAGCCGAGACCGTAAAGAAAGCCGACGCACCACTGCGCGAGCGCCGTGGTGCGCTCCTGGATCGGCTGCTCATCCGTCGGGCAGGAGCGGCTGGAACTCGAGCATCTCGCCCGTTAGAGCATCGACTGGGTGCCGCTGAAGAGCTCGCGCAGGGCCGAGGCGTTGTGCGATTGGGCCCTTCCTTCGGGCAGGATCTCGAGCAGCCAGTCCTCGAAGCGATAGGCGGATGCGGTACATAGGGAGCCCGTCAGCGTGCCATGGGCTTCCGCCGCGTCGGTGAGCGAGCGCTCCGCGGTGAGCAGCTGCTGGATCTCGGCATAGGTTGCGATATGCATGCCGGACGGGATTATGCCTGAATACGACAAAAGCGGCGCCGACCGCGATTGACCGCGCAAAGAGCGCGGCTCTATAGTCCGCGGCCATGACGACCACAACACCAAAAAATCAGCTCGATCTGGAGCTCGTGCGGCTCGAGAAACGGATCGAAGAGCTGCTCGCCGGGATGGAACAGCTGAAGGAAGAGAATCGCGCGCTGCGCCACCGGCATGAGACGCTCGCCAACGAGCGCGCCACGCTTCTCAACCGCAATGAGCAGGTGCGCACGCGAGTCGAGGCGATGATCGGGCGCCTGAAGACCCTGGAGCACAGCGCGTGAGCGCGCAGCAGGATCCGGCGCGCGTCAGCGTGCGCATCCTGGAGAAGGAATACTTCATCGCCTGTCCCTACGAGGAGCGCTCGGCGCTGCTCGACTCCGCGGAGTTCCTGAACAGCCGCATGCGCGAGGTGCGCGACAGCGGCAAGGTGGTCGGCCTCGACCGCATTGCCGTCATGGTGGCGCTCAACCTCACGAACGAGCTGCTGCAGCTGAAGACTCGCGACGTGAAAGGCGAAACCGAGGCCGGCGTCAAGGTCCGCAATATGCGCGAGCGCGTCGAGGCGGCACTGTTCCAAGCGCAAGCAGTAGGAACTTTGAATTGCAGCACCTCCCGGGGCCGCCCGGGCTGGTGTAGAGTCGGAGCCGCATCGCCTGCGGTGTTCGACAGCTGGCCGGGTTACCCCTCGAGCCTAATTTAAACACCCCGGGACATATGAGTTTTCGAGCAGCACTGTGCATGTCCGCCCCGTGCGGAAAGCCTTACCTGCCGTGGCTCGTCCCACTTGTTGCTCTGGTTCGAGAGCAACGGTCCGCACCGGCACTGCGGGTGATGTTTTGACTCCAGCGCCGCGTGCCTGATGGCTGCCAATCCGCGAATAAGCCCTTCGAAAAGAGCTGCGCGCCGCCCGGCGCGCCATCGACCCTGCATACCGCGCCAAGGCCTCGAAGCGGGTGGCGGCAGCATGCCGATGCCACATTCCATCTGCACGCCGGCCAACGCATCGCGCTGTATGCCGCTACGCCCGAAGAGCTCGATGCGACGCCCGCTCATCGCGCTCGCGCTCGAGCGCGGATGCAAAGTGCATCTGCCGCGCATCGACCGCCGCACCCTGAAGATTCACTTCATGGAACTCGGCCGACGCAGCCGCCACCGATATCAATCATCTCGGAATCGCAGAGCCCCGCGGCACGCGCGAGCTCGGCGCACGCTGGCTCGACCTGGTATTCCTGCCTCTCGTGGGCTTCGATGCGTGTGGCATGCGTCTCGGAATGGGCGGCGGCTACTACGATCGCACGTTCGCGTATCTCAATTCGCGCAGCGTGTGGCGCGCACCGAAACTCATTGGCATCGCGTATGCATCACAGCGCGTGGCGGCGATCGAACCCGCCGCTCACGACGTGAAGCTCGATGCCGTGATCACCGAAGACGGGATCGCGTACAAGCACATCTCATGAGCGCTTGCTTGTATTTTTGATTCTCGTGTATATACTCCGACCCCGGACTAACCCGTAACTGGAGAGCCAACATGGCTAAAGCGAAAAAGAAGGGCAAGAAGAAAGCTTCTAAGAAGAAGTAGGCCCTTTAAAATTCGGTGTGCGCGGAATGACCTTTCGCGCCCACCGAATCGAATTCCGAAACTGAGCCCGCGCAAGCGGGCTCAGTCGCATCTGGGGATCGCATCCGTGAGACGGAGCGACGCCAACGAGAAGAAAAGCCGCGGCCGCGCAGGCCGCGCTGCAATACCTGCAGGAAGGCTCGATAGTTGGCGTGGGCACCGGCTCCACCGTCAATCACTTCATCGAATGCGCTCGCCGCCTGGCGCGGACGGCTGCGCGGCGCCGTATCGAGCTCCGAAGTCTCGACCACGCGCCTGCGCAGCTATCGGTATCGAGGTATTCGACCTGAACGAGGTGGGTTCGCTGGATCTCTACGTGGATGGCGCCGATGAGTGCGACCCGTGAGCGGTATCTCATCAAGGGCGGAGGCGGAGCGCTCACTCGCGAGAAGATCGTGGCCGCCGCATCGAGGGGATTCGTGTGCATCGTCGACGATTCCAAGCTGGTCGACCGGCTCGGCCGCTTTCCCGCTGCCCATCGAAGTCATCCCGATGGCGCGCGCCTACGTCGCCCGCAACGCTCCCCGGCCGCCCGGTGTGGCGCAGGGACTTCGTCACCGACAACGGCAATCATCATCCTCGACGTCCACGACCTAGCATCGACGGACCCGGTCGCCCTCGAGCGCGACCTGAATCAGATCGCCAGGTGTGGTCACGGTGGGCCTATTCGCCATCCCGTCCCGCCGACATTCTTTTAGTCGGCACCAACAACGGAGTGCAGCAGATCTAATCCGCAGGGATCAAGGGAGCGGCGTGTCGAGGGCTATTTTCGGGAGCGGCCCTCCATGGACGGATTCACGGGCGGTCCCGAAAACAGCCCTCGATACGTCGCTCCCTGCGACGACCTCAACTTTCAAATTGGCTGGGGGACTAGGATTCGAACCTAGGTTGACGGAGTCAGAGTCCGTAGTCCTACCACTAGACGATCCCCCACCTTGTGCCTCAAGTCGACCGCCGCGCGAGAGACATCGCTCCCGCCGGCGGCCAAGAGATGGCACTTAAGCCTAGCGCTTCGAGTACTGCGGTCCGCGGCGGGCCTTGCGGCGACCGACCTTCTTGCGCTCGACCTCGCGCGCATCGCGCGTGACGAAGCCCGCGGCACGCAGCGGCCGGCGCAGCGTCTCATCGTATTCGATGAGCGCGCGCGTGATGCCGTGACGGATGGCGCCGGCCTGGCCGGTGATGCCACCGCCCGCGACCTTCACCGTGATGTCGAAGCGGCTGACCAGCTCGACCGCCTCGAGCGGCTGGCGCACGATCATGCGCCCGGTCTCGCGACCGAAGAACTCATCGAGCGGGCGCTCGTTGACGGTGATCTTGCCGCTGCCGGGCTTCAGGCGGACGCGCGCGGTGGCGGTCTTGCGGCGGCCGGTGCCGTAATTCTCGATCGTGTGGCACTGCACTGCTGGCATGACTGTTGCGGATTCCTCGAAAAATTACAGCTCGAGCGCCTTGGGCTGCTGCGCCTGGTGCGGGTGCTTGCCGCCGGCGAACACGTGCAGCTTCTTGAACATGCGCCGACCGAGGATGTTCTTCGGCAGCATGCCCTTGACGGCGAACTCGATCGCGCGCTCGGGGTGCTCCTTCAGGAGCTTGTCGAGGGCGATCGACTTGATGCCGCCGATGGCGCCGGTGTGGTGGTAGTAGATCTTGTCGGTGAGCTTGCGGCCGGTGACGCGGACCTTGCTCGGCGTTCACGACGACGACGTGGTCGCCCATGTCGACGTGCGGGCTGTAGTCCGCCTTGTGCTTGCCCTTCAGGCGATGTGCGATCTGCGAGGCCAGGCGCCCGAGCGTCTTGCCGGTGGCGTCCACGAGGAACCAGTCCCCACGGATCGTGCCTGCGTTGGCGAATACGGTTTTCATACGGAAAAAGCCCGGAAAGGTCGGCCGAAAAAGGCCGCGCAGTGTAATGGAGCGGGGTCCCCCTTGCCAAGGACGACTGCGGTCCCGGCGGCGTCCGGCCGCCCACCGCGTTCCGCCGGCGCACCGGGAAAGGATATATAAGACGTAATGGAGCTCATGGACACCCTTATCGGGGCCGCGGACCGTGCCCTGCGAGCCGTTTTCGCCCCCGCTCAAGCTTCCCGGCCGACCCCGGGCGCCGGGAGCCGGCCCCCCTGGCCGAGGCGGACCGCCGCGACGCGGCCGCCCTGATGCGGGTCAATCATACCGGGAGAGATCGCCGCCCAGGCGCTTTATGAAGGTCAGGCCCTCGTTGCCCGCAATCCTGGCCACCCGCGAGCTGCTGCGCAGAGCGGCTCGCGAGGAGACCGATCACCTCGCCTGGTGCGAGACGCGACTGCGTGAGCTCGACTCGCGCCCGAGCCTCCTGAATCCACTTTGGTACGCCGGTTCTTTCGCCATCGGAGCGCTCGCCGCCGCCTTCGGCGACCGCATCAGCCTCGGGCTTCGTCGCCGAGACCGAGCGACAGGTCGAAGGTCATCTCGATGAGCATCTGGCGCGCCTGCCGGCCGACGATTCGCGCAGCCGCGCGATCGTCGAGGCGATGCGCAACGACGAGATCGCGCATGGCGCGGCGGCCGAGGCGGCTGGCGCGGCGCCGCTTCCCGCGACCTGCCCGCGAGCTCATGCGGCACAGCCGCGCGCATCATGACTCGCACCGCGTATTGGATATGATGCTTGCAGTTCTGCGGGCTTATGGTTAAAAAGCGCACGCGTTCACGCCATGAAACTGAGTGCTGGGGAGCCGGTATGGAAGAGAACATCAAGCCGCTGAGCGACATTCCGGCGATCAATCGCTTTCTGAGTTACTGCCGCATCCGCACGGTGCCGTCCAAGACGGTCGTCATCCACGCGGGCGACCTGCCCGACGTCCTCTACTACATCATCAGCGGCTCGGTCGAAGTCATGATCGAGGACGAGGAAGGCAACGAGATGGTCCTCGCCTACCTCAACCGGGGCCAGTTCTTCGGCGAGATGGGCCTGTTCTACGAGCAGCCCACCCGCAGCGCCTGGGTGCGCACGCGCAACCAGTGCGAGCTCGCCGAAATGACCTATCCGCGCTTCCGCCAGATCGCCGCGGAAAGCCCCGGCCTGATCTTCGAGCTGGCCACGCAGCTCGCCACCCGCCTCGACCGCACCAACCGCAAGCTCGGCGACCTCGCCTTCGTGGACGTCACCGGCCGGGTGGCCCACGCCATCATGGACCTGTGCGGCGAGCCGGACGCCATGACCCATCCCGAAGGCATGCAGATCAAGGTCAGCCGCCAGGAGCTGTCGCGCCTGGTCGGCTGCTCGCGCGAGATGGCCGGCCGCGTGCTCAAGGTGCTCGAGGAGCAGGGCCTGCTGCGCGCGACGGGCAAGACCATCGTGGTGTTCAACGCGCGACCGAAGATGAAGACCCGCCCGTCATCGTGCCGGCAAAGCCCGCAGGAGCCGGCGCAGTCGGTAGCGGCGGCGCCCTCTCGGCGCGGCCCGTCGCGGCTTCTGCCGATGATGACGACGACGACGACGACTTCGATGACGACGACTCGGATGACGACACGGACGATGAGGACGAGGACGACAAGTAGTCGACTCCTGCGATTCCGCTGGGCCCTCGCCCTACCTTCGATCCGATCCCGCCCGCATGGCCTTGATCGTCGCCGCGTAGTCCGCGCTGCCGAAGATCGCCGAACCGGCCACGAAGGTGTCGGCGCCGGCCCTGGCGATCTCGCCGATGTTGTCCACCTTCACGCCGCCGTCGATCTCCAGCCGAATGCTCGCGGCCGCTCGCCTCGATGCGCTTGCGCGCATCGGCGAGCTTGCGCAGAGCGCACCGGGATGAATTTCTGCCCGCCGAACCCCGGGTTCACCGACATGATCAGCACCATGTCGAGCTTGTCGAGCGTGTAGTCGAGATAGTCGAGCGGCGTCGCCGGGTTGAAGACCAGGCCCGGCCTGCAGCCGTGCTCGCGGATCAGCTCGATCGTGCGGTCGACGTGCTCGCTCGCTTCGGGATGGAAGGTGATGTAGGTGGCGCCGGCGGCGGCGAAATCCGGAATGATGCGGTCCACCGGCTGCACCATCAGGTGCACGTCGATCGGCGCCTTGATCCCGCGCTTGCGCAGCGCCTCGCACACCAGCGGACCGATGGTCAGGTTCGGGACGTAGTGATTGTCCATCACGTCGAAATGGATGACGTCGGCGCCGGCGCGAGCACGGCATCGACTTCCTCGCCCAGCCGCGCGAAGTCGGCGGACAGAATCGATGGTGCAATCCAGGGCGGCATGGGCATGGGCCGCTAGTGTACCGAAGGGGCGAAGCAGCGGTGCGCGTTACGCGATGCCGCGCCGCTCCCTGATGAGCTCGTAGGCCTCGATGATCTGCTGGGTGCGCTCCTTGGCATGCTCCAGCATCGACTCGGGCAGCCCGTTGGCCTTGAGCTTGTCCGGGTGATGGCGGCTCATCTGCCGCCGGTACGCCTTGACCACTTCCTCGTCGCTCGCCCAGGCCTGCACTTCGAGCACTTCATAGGCCTGAGCAAGCGGCGCAGGCCCGCGAGGCGAGGCGCCGTGAGCGAAGCTGCCGCTGCGGATTCGCAGCACCGCCTCGATGTGCGCGAGCTCCAGCGCCGAGATGCCGAGCGCCCTGCAACCTGGCCGAGCAACAGCGCGCACGGGGCCCTGCATATCGTTGCCGGCGAGCGCAGCGCGTACCTGGATCTCGAGGAAGATGCGCAACAGGTCCGGCCGGCCGCCGCAAACGCGCAGCAGCCTGCAAGGTCGGCGGCCGGATCGAATTGCCCGCCCTTGCCCTCGGTGAAGCAATCGATGGCTGCGCGCACACGCGGCGGGTCGAGCCGCAGCTGCGCTCATGATGCCGCGAGCCGCCGCGATCTCGCTCTCCGAGACACGGCCATCCGCCTTGGCGATGTGCCCCATGATCCGAAACGGTGATGCGGAAGAAATGCTCAGCCGATTTCCGCAGCGCTCGCCGATGAGAGCGGCGCGGCTCCGGCGCGCGCTGCGGTCGAACTGATGCCCGACCAGAGCGCCGAGCGCGGCGCCCAGCGGCCCCATCGCCAGCGCACCGATGAATCCGCCGATGAGCTTGCCCGTCCAGCCCGTCATCGCGGCTCGCGCTTCATGTTGGCCCTTTCATCAATTCGGCTATAGTAGCAATCATGTCGATTCCCACCGTACACCGCACCGCGCTGCGCGGGCTCGAGAAGATCTACGAAGGCAAGGTGCGCGACATCTACGCGGTCGACGCGCGGCACCTGCTGATCGTCACCACCGACCGCCTGTCCGCGTTCGACGTGGTGCTGCCGGACCCGATCCCGGACAAAGGGCGCGTGCTCACCCAGATCTCCAACTTCTGGTTCGAGCGCACTCGCGCGATCGTGCCGAACCACCTGACGGGTACGAGCCGTCGACGAGCGTCGTCAGCGACGCCGACGAGCGCGCCCTGCTCGACGGCCGCGCAATGGTCGTGAAGCGCCTGAAGGCGCTGCCGATCGAAGCGGTGGTGCGCGGCTACCTGATCGGCTCGGGCTGGAAGGACTACCAGAAGACCGGCGCGGTCTGCGGCATCGCCGCTGCCGCCGGGCCTGAAGCTCGCGCAGCAGCTGCCGCAGCCGCTCTTCACGCCGGCCGACCAAGGCCGCGCTCGGGCGAGCACGACGAGAACATCCCGTTCGCGCAGGTGGAGCAGCTCATCGGCGCGAACGCTCGCCGCGCAGGTGCGCGACGATCGCCCTGCGGCTGTATCGCGTACGCATCCGAGTACGCGCGCGAGCGCGGCATCATCATCGCCGACACCAAGTTCGAGTTCGGCCTCGACGAGGCCGGCCGGCTGCACGCTGATCGACGAGGTGCTGACGCCCGACTCCTCGCGCTTCTGGCCCGCCGACACGTACCAGGCCGGCATCCAGCCCGCCGAGCTTCGACAAGCAGTTCGTGCGCGACTACCTCGAGACGCTGGACTGGAACAAGCAGGCGCCGGGCCCGAAGCTGCCGGCCGAGATCATCGCCCGCACCAGCGAGAAGTACCGCGAGGCGCTTGCGCGCCTCACCGGGCCGCCCACTCCAGGATGATGCGCTGAATCTCCCGCACGCCGTCGGTCAGCGCCGCAGGTCCCGGCTGCAGGATGATCGAAGACTTGATCTCGCGCAGCCAGCCGTCACGCACTGCCGGCACCCCGCCCCATCCCGGCGCGCGCCGCAACGGAGCCTGGCTGAAATTTCTTGCCGCACCATGAGCCGAGGATGATGTCCGGCGCCCGGCGCGTCACTTCGAGGGGGTCGGCGATGATTCGATTCTTGCCCAGCGGCATGACGGCGAGCTCCGGGAAGCAGTCATCGCCACCGGCCAGCGTGATCAGCTCGGACACCCAGCGGATGCCCGAGATCTGCGGCGAATCCCACTCCTCGAAATAGACGCGCGGCCGTCGCGTGAGGCTGCTCGCACGCGCGCGCACTTCGTCGAGGCTTGCGCTCAGCTCGGCAACGAGCGCCGCCGCCTTCGCCTCGCAGCCGATCATGCCGCCGAGCGTGCGGATCATGCGCAGGATTTCCTCGATGCTGCGATGGTTGAAGACGTGAACCTCGACGCCGGCGCGCATCAGCGCGGCCGCGATGTCGGCCTGCAGATCCGAGAATCCCAGCACCAGATCCGGCTGCAGCGCGATGATGCGGTCGATCTTCGCGCTGGTGAAGGCGGAGACTTTCGGCTTCTCCTTGCGCGCTCGCGGCGGGCGCACGGTGAAGCCGGAGATGCCGACGATCCGCCAGTCCTCGCCGAGCAGGTACAGCGTCTCGGTGGTCTCCTCTGTCAGGCAGACGATGCGCTGCGCATACCCGGAGTCGGCACTCACGGTCGCATCGAGCCCGATTTGCGCCGCTGGACGAGCGCTGCCTCGATCGGGTCGAGGTCGATCTCGCGCATCAGCTTGCCGATGTACTGGCGCTGGCGCGCAAGACCCCCACGACTGTTTCTGATGCGCTGCGCCTCGACCACGGCGTCGTGCAGCTCGTCGGGAAGGCCGAGGGAGTCCAGCTCCGCGGGCTTCAGGCCGATGAGCTCCTCGCCCAGTGCCTGGGCCGCATGAGCGGCACGCTTGCGCGCGCTCTTGCTCGGACGCAGCTCGCCCTCGGAAGCATTGTCGTCTTCGGCATCATCGGGGGAGGGGCGCATGGGTTTCTCCGGAGTGCCGGCGGTGCGGCTGTTACAATTCTGCCTCATGCCGCAAGACATCGCCGTGATCGCGAATCTCCGAGTTGCAGGACATCGTCAGCCTCGCCCTCGAAGAGGCGCGGCGTCGAGGTGCGGCCCAGTCGGAAGTGGACGCCAGCCTGAACCGCGGGCTCAACGTCACCGTGCGCCTCGGTGAGGTGGAGACGGTCGAGTACCAGCGCGATCGCGGTCTCGATGTCACAGTCTATTTCGGCAAGCGCAAGGGCTCGGCGAGCACGGCGGATCTGAGCTCGCAGGCCGTGCGCGACACCGTGGAGAAAGCATCCACCATCGCGAAATACACGGCGGAGGACGCTTTTGCCGGCCTTGCGGACCCGGCGATGCTCGCTCGCGACATCCCCGATCTCGACCTCGAGCACCCCTGGAGCCTGGCCCCGGAGCAGGCCATCGACATCGCTCGCGACTGCGAGGCGGCCGGGCTTGCAGTCGATGCACGGCTCACCAATTCGGAGGGTGCATCGGTCAGCAGCCAGCAGGATGCGCGCGTCTATGGCAATTCGAACGGCTTCCTCGCAGGCTTCGGAAGCACCAGTCATTCGCTGAGCTGCGTCCTGCTCGCGCAGCAGGGCGAGGACATGCAGCGCGACTACTGGTTCACCTCGGCGCGCGATGTCAGGGATCTCGAACCGGGCGAAAAGATCGGGCGCAAGGCCGGCGAGCGCGCGGTTGCCCGGCTCGGCGCGAGAAAGATCGCCACGCGACGCGCGCCGGTATTGTTTGCACCCGAGCTCGCGCGCGGGCTGATTGGTCACTTCACAGGAGCGATTCGCGGCAGTGCGCAGTACCGCAAGTCGTCGTTCCTGCTGGATGCGGCCGGCACGCAGCTGTTTCCGGAGTTCCTGCAGATCCACGAGCGGCCGCACATTCTCAAGGCTCTCGCCAGCAGCCCGTTCGACAATGAAGGCGTCGCCACGCGCGATCGCGATCTGGTGCGCGATGGCGTGCTGCAGGGCTATGTGCTCGGCAGCTACTCCGCCCGCAAGCTCGGGCTGCAGACCACCGGCAACGCCGGCGGAATTCACAACCTGATCGTTTCGGCGGCGGGGCGCGCCGTCGGGCTGGATGCGTTGCTCGCGCAGATGGGCAGAGGGCCTGCTCGTCACCGAGCTCATGGGCCAGGGCGTCAACGGCGTGACTGGCGACTACTCACGTGGCGCGAGCGGCTACTGGGTCGAACGCGGCGCCATTGCTTACCCGGTTCACGAAATCACCGTCGCGGGCAACCTGCGCGAGATGTACCGTCACATCGTGGCGCTGGGCACCGATGTGGATGCCCGGGGCGCGATCCATACCGGATCGATTCTGCTCGAGGAAATGACCATCGCGGGTGAATAGCGGCCGATGCGCTAGTCCGCTTCCGACAGGAGGTCCCGCAACGTCCGGTTCGAGCAACAGGCGCGCCAGGCTTCTTCGAGTTGCGTCGTCAGCCGGTCGACCGCAGGGACGGGCTGGCTGCGCGCCGGCGAATGTCCACTGCGCTGGCTTCTGGCGACCAGCAGGATCTCATGCACGCCGATATGACCGATATCGCGTCCGGGCACCAGGCCGTCGTTGTCCGTGACTCTCACCAGGCCGGCCCGCTCCAATGCCGTGGAGATCTGCGCGATGGCGATGCCGGGCAGGCCAAGCTGGTTGGCCAGCGCATTCACCGTGAGCAGCTTCGCTCCATCGATGTGGGTACGCCCGACGAGATACATCACCTTCAGGGCAACCTGTTCCTTCTCGAAATTGGAGAGCCGCAGCACCTGCAGCCCGATCCGCAGATAGCTCGGATTCTGGATGTAGAACGACAGTTGCGCGCCGGCGAGCAGGATCAGCCAGCCGAAGTAGGTCCAAAGGAGCGCGGCAACGACGAATGCGAAGCCGGAGTACACGATGGTCAGCCGCGTGGTGTAGACGACCATGGAGGTGAACATCTTGCCCACCGCCGCCCACAGCACGCCCGCCGTGACCGCTCCGATCAGCGCCGGTATGAAGCGCACCCGTGTATTCGGAATGAACATGTAAATCACGGTGAAGAAGAACGTGACCATCACGTAGGGCGCGAGATTGACCGGCAGCGCAGAGAATCTTTCCTGCAGGGCACCGCCGAGCGCGGCGTGCGCAAGCCCGATGAAGCCGACCAGAAGGATGGGGCCGATGATCAGCAGCCCCGCGTACTCCGCGATCCGCCGCGCAAAGCTGCGCGGCTGCTCGACGCGCCACAGGAAGTTGAAACTGTCCTCGACCTTCTTGATGGTCCCGATGAGCGTCCACAGCAGCAGGGCGAAGCCGACTGATCCGACCAGGCCGCTGCTGACGCGGTCGACGAATTCCATGACGCGCGAAGTGAGATCGCGAGCCCCGACATCGCCCACCGGCCGGAAGAATTCGAAGACGATGGCGTCGAGATCGTTGCGCGCGCCGAAGGCCTTGGTGATGGCGAGAGCGAACGCGAGCAGCGGAATGAGCGACAGCAGCGTTGTGTACACCAGCCCCATTGCCCGGAGGTTGATCTCGCCGTGCAGCAGGTCGCGCACCACCGCATAGGGGTAGCGGACAATCCGAATGACGGCCGGCAGCGGACCGGGGCCGAGTGAGGGCGGGCCGAAGAAGCAACGATCGAGAAAGCTCCAGAACCGGACCCACATAAGCCAAGGATTCCTTCCTAAAAGGGGTGCAAGGTTAAGTGGCCGGTACGGGCGTGTACAATGCCGCGATGAAACCGCTGGTCGGCATCATCATGGGCTCTGCCTCGGATTGGGACACCATGCGGGGTGCAGCCGATACGCTGGATGCACTCGCCGTGCCCTTACGAAGTGAAGGTCGTCTCGGCACATCGCACGCCCGACCTGCTCTTCGAATATGCCTCCACGGCGCGCGCCGCGCGGTCTCGAGGTCATCGTTGCCGGCGCTGGAGGCGCGGCTCACCTGCCCGGCATGACGGCATCCAAGACCACGCTGCCGGTGCTCGGAGTGCCGGTCCAGTCGAAAGCGCTCAACGGGCTCGACTCATTGCTGTCGATCGTGCAGATGCCAGCAGGAATTCCGGTGGCGACCTTCGCGATCGGGCCGGCGGGCGCGGTGAACGCGGCGCTCGCCGCCGCCGCAATTCTGGCCAACAAGCATGCCGCGATTGGCAGCGCTCTCGAGCACTATCGCGAGCAGCAGACTGCCAAAGTTCTCAAAAGCCCGGATCCCCGCGAGACCCAGAGCCGCTCATGACCATCGGAATCGTGGGCGCCGGCCAGCTTGGCCGCATGCTCGCCTTGGCCGGATACCCGCTCGGCCTCAACTTCCTGTTCCTCGATCCTGCAGAGGGCGCCCCAGGAGGACAGGTCGCGCCGCAGATTCGCGGCGAGTTCACGAACCGGCGCCTTCTGGCGCAACTCGCGCGCAGCAGCGCGGTGCTGACCTTCGATTGGGAGAACGTGTCGGTCGATGCGTTGCGTCGTCTGCCTCGCGGCACGCGCATCTGCCCGCCTGTTGCCGCACTCGCCGCATCCCAGGACCGCGTCAGCGAGAAACGCTTGTTCGAGCGACTGAAGATACCGACCACCCGCTGGGCACCTGTGGAGTCGCGCCCGGAATTGAAGCGCGCCGTCGAGCGAATCGGACTGCCGGGGGTGCTGAAAACGCGACGGCTTGGCTACGACGGCAAGGGTCAGGCGGTCGTGAGGTCGATCGTGGAGGTGGAGCAGGCATGGATGCAGCTCGGCGCGCAGCCGCTGATCTATGAGAACTGGGTGCCATTCGAACACGAGGTATCGATCATCGGCGTGCGCTCGCGCAACGGCGAAACGGCGATCTACCCACTCAACGGCAACGTGCATTCCGGAGGCATCCTGCGCCTCACGCGCGCGCCGTTCGGCAATCCCCGCCTGCAACGCCTTGCTGCGCGGCATCTCGAGCGCGTGCTGGTCCATTTCCACTACGTGGGCGTGCTGACCATCGAATTCTTCGTCCGTCGCGGCGCGCTGATCGCGAACGAGATGGCGCCGCGCGTGCATAACTCAGGCCACTGGACCATCGAGGGAGCCGTGACCAGCCAGTTCGAGAATCACGTGCGGGCGATTCTCGGCCTGCCGCTGGGCTCGACGCGGGCCGTCGGACACAGCGCCATGATCAATCTCATCGGACGGATGCCGCCTCGCAAAGGGCTGCTCGCGCAGCCCGGAGTCCACCTGCACGATTACGGCAAGACGGCGCGGCCGGGCCGAAAACTCGGACATTGCACTCTGGTGGAGCAGTCCGCGGCCGGGCGGGATCGGCGGGCACGCCGCCTGCTCTCCGAATTGGCTCCCGGCATTGGCTTCCCTTAAGCTCGCAGGCTCATGTATCTCGACCTTTTCAAGCTGAAGGAGTTGCCGTTCCGGCTGAGCCCGGACCCGCAGTTCCTGTACCTGTCGAAACAGCACGCCCGGGCCAAGGCGTACATGGAATCGACCATCTGGTTCACCGACGGGTTCGTCGTGATCACCGGCGAAATCGGCGCCGGCAAGACCACGCTGATCGAGTCGTTTCTGAAGGAGATCCAATCCGACGTGGTGGTCGCGCAGGTCAACCAGACGCAGGTGACCGTGGTGGATTTCCTGCAGGCCGTGCTCGTGCAGTTCGGCTTCTCACCCTTCAAGATGAAGAAGGGCGAGCTGATCGCGACGCTGAACACGTTCCTCATCGAGCAGTACAGCGCGGGTCGCAAGGTACTGCTGATCGTCGATGAAGCGCAGAACCTCAGCCTGCGCGTTCTCGAGGAGATCCGCATGCTCTCCGGCGTCGAGACGACCAAGGAGAAGGTGCTGCGCATCATCCTCGCGGGCCAGCCCGAGCTCAATGAGAAGCTCGATGCGCCGGAGCTGGTGCAGCTCGCACAGCGCGTGCGTCTGAGATTCCATCTGACGATGCTGTCGGAGCAGGAGATGCAGTCCTATATCCAGCATCGTCTCGAAGTGGCCGGCGCAGGCGATCGCGAGATCTTCGCGCCGGCGACCTATGCCGAAATCTTCCGCTATACCGGCGGCGTGCCGCGCTTGATAAACACGCTGTGCGACACTGCGATGATGGCCGCGTTCTCCGTGAACCGCGACCAGGTCACGGTGGCCGACATCGCCGGGTCCATCGAGGAACTGCGCTGGGTTGAATTCCCCCTGCGCGCGCAGCTGTCATTGCGCCCTACCGCCGACGCGTTCCATCACTCTCACGTGGCCGTCTCCCCTGCGGTGTCCGCAGCGGAGAACCCCTCCATCGGCAAGATGCTGGTGTCGACGGAAGGCCGGACGCTGCAAGAGGTGCCGCTGAGGATTGGCCGCGTGATCGTCGGGCGAACCGCAGACAACGACCTGCAGATCGACAGCCGGTTCGTGAGCCGGCACCACTGCCAGATCGTCACCACCGCGCACTCCTCGATGATCGAGGATCTCAACAGCACGAATGGCATCTACGTGAAATCCAAGCGGGTGCGTCGCCACTATCTCAACGACGGCGACGTGGTCATCATCGGCAAGCATGAACTGATCTACGTGGATGAACGTCTGCCGCGCGTGCGACCCGCCAATTTCAGCGATACGCTGCCCCGGGCTTCAGCGGATACCTCCGACCCCGAAGACGAGTGACCGTGAGCTCAGTCCTCGCGAGGCGGGGACAGCAGGGATTCCCGTTCGGCGTACTCCGAGCTCGACGCGCGAAAATCACGTCGCCGAGCAGCACCACGATGCCGCCCAGCAGGGTAGAATACGCCGAAAATCGCTACGAGAACGCTGAGCAACCCATTGTCCTGATGCCGGTAGCTCGCGGCCAGCGCCAGGATGCCGCCCAGGACGTACAGCCAGGGCAGGCTTTCGTATAGCGGTCTGGACAGGCGCAATCCGGGGCGCTTCATGTCCCCGATGCTAGACGGTTATTTGCGGCCGGTCAGCTTTTCGATGAATCGCTCGAACAGCGACGGCTTCCACCCTTCGACCGAGAAATCGTGGCGTCGCGGGGCCCCATGGCTCTGTGCTGCAACCAGCAGGTCCTTGGGAAGGTCCAGGTGAGGAGCGTTGGCCACACCACTGCTTTTCGGCTGCATCGTGATTTCCTCGTCTTCTTTCATTGCCCTGCGGAGGAGAGCAAGTTACGGACCGGCGCGCGTGGGCGTCGTGCGCTCAATCACAGCCCGACCACACCGCGCGCCAACTCCTCGGCGACTAATACTTATCGCGAGTTGCGTCGACGATTATGTCCGCGCGATGCGGCGAGATGCGACGTGTTGCGCCGATTGCCGACACTTCGTGTCACACAACCTCGCGGACGGCGGGTGGGAGGAAAGCATTGCTTTGCCGCCGCACCCCGCCGCCCGTCCGGCTGCGGTTTCGCGCTCCTGCGATACGAGAGGCTTCCCTGCCGCCCGCGCCGAGCAGGATGGACTGCCGCCGCAGTGAAAGCGATGCGCAAATCTGCTGGGATCACGCAGAAACAAGCCCCGCGCCGCGCGTGTCAGCCCGTGCCGCCGACCGTGAGATTGTCGATGCGCAGCGTCGGCTGGCCGACTCCCACGGGTACGCTCTGCCCTTCCTTGCCGCAGGTGCCGACGCCTTCGTCGAGCTTCAGGTCGTTGCCGACCATCGACACGCGCGTGAGCACGTCGGGGCCGTTGCCGATCAGCGTCGCGCCCTTGAGCGGCGCGCCGAGCTTGCCGTTCTCGATCGCATACGCCTCGCTCGCCGAGAACACGAATTTGCCCGACGTGATGTCCACCTGCCCGCCACCGAAGTTCACGGCGTAGATGCCACGCTCGACGGAGCGGATGATTTCCTCGGGGGCGTGCGGGCCCGGGCGCATGTAGGTATTGGTCATGCGCGGCATCGTCGTGTGCGCGAAGGATTCGCGGCGGCCGTTGCCGGTCGGCCGTCACGCCCATCAGGCGCGCGTTCAGCTTGTCCTGCAGATAGCCCGACGAGCACGCCGTTCTCGATCAGCGTCGTGCACTGCGTCGGCGTGCCCTCGTCGTCGATGTTCAGCGAGCCACGGCGCCGCGACAGCGTGCCGTCGTCCACGACGGTGACGCCCTTCGGCGGCGACACGCTCGCCGATGCGTCCGGCAAATGCGGATGTGCCCTTGCGATTGAAATCGCCCTCGAGTCCGTGACCGATCGCCTCGTGCAGCAGCACGCCGGGCCAGCCCGGGCCCAGCACGACCGTCATCGCGCCCGCCGGCGCCGGAATCGCCTCGAGATTGACCAGCGCCTGGCGCAGCGCCTCCGCGCCGAGCGCAAGCGGCCGGTCGTTCGGCGACCAGATCGGCAAGCGAATAACGCCCGCCGCAGCCGGCATAGCCCTGCTCGCGCCGGCCGTTCTGCTCGACCAGCACGGAGACATTGAACCGCACCAGCGGGCGCACGTCCGCGGCGAGCTCGCCTTCGCTGTTGGCGACCATCACCACTTCGTGCACCGCGTTGACGCTCGCCATCACCTGCACGATGCGCGGATCGAGCTTGCGCGTCTCGCGATCGACCCGCTCGAGCCAGGCGACCTTCTCCTGATCGGGCAGTCGAGGTGACGGCATCGACGGGCAGATAGAGACTGGTGACCGGCCGTCGGATGCCAGGCCTGCACGCGTCGGTCGGTGCCCTGCACGGCAATCGCCCGCGCGGCGCGCGAGGCCTCCTCGAGCGCCGGCAGCACGATCTCATCGGAATAGGCGAAGCCGGTCTTCTCGCCCGGCCAGCGCCCGCACGCCCACGCCCTGCTCGATGCTCGAGCTGCCGTCCTTGACGATGCCGTCCTCGAGCGCCCAGGACTCCTCGCGCGAGAGCTGGAAATACACGTCGGCGAAATCGACCGAGTGCTTCAGCACCTCGCCGAAGACGCGCTCGAGGCGCGAATCGTCCAGCCCGCTCGGGCGCAGGATGAGGTCACGGGCGATGTTCAGTGGGATCTGTGCGATCAGGGTAGTCATTGCGAACAGGTTTAGTGGCGGTGGGACGTCAGCGATTACAACACGCGATGCGTCGAGAGCGGGGAAACTCCTGCCGGACCTCGAGCTTGGGCGTCGAGGTCGATCGTCGGCGACGACGCACGCCAGTGCCGCGCGGCAGGCGGTCGAGGACCCGGCCCCAGTAGTCGACGATCATGCTGTCGCCATAGGTTTCGCGGCCATCGGCGTGGAACCCCGACTGTCCCGGCGCGATGACGTAGCAGAGATTCTCGATAGCGCGGGCGCGCAGCAGAATCTCCCAGTGCGCGCGCCCGGTCGGCGACCGTGAATGCGGACGGCAGCGTGAAAATCTGCGCGCCGTCGGCGCTCAGCTTGCGGAACAGCTCCGGGAAGCGCATGTCGTAGCACACGGCGAGACCGAGGCGGCCGATCGGCGTGTCGACCAGTCACTGCGGCGCGTCCGGGCGCCATGGTCGCCGACTCACGGTAGCTCTCGCTTCGCCCCGGAACATTGACGTCGATACAGATGGATCTTGTCGTAGCGGGCGACGCGCGCGCCTTCCGCATCAAATACTAATGATGCGGGTGCTACGCGCGATTCTCGCCCTTGACGCGCAGCGGCATCGGTGCCGCCGACGATCCACAGCGAAAGCTCCTGCGCCGTCGCGCGACAGGAAATCCTGGATGGGACCGCTGCCGTCGGCTTCGGCGATCGCGAGCTTGTCCTGCTTGCGATTCAGGCCCATGAACGCAAAATTCTCGGGCAGCACGGCCAGCGCGGCGCCCTGGTCGCGCGCCTGCTTCAGCAGCACGCCAGCCTGCTCGAGATTGGCGGCGACGTCAGGGCTCGAGGTCATCTGGAGAGCGGCGGCTTTCATTTAGGGGCTGCAATGACCGCTGGCGCCGGATGTTCCGGCCAATGCGACGATACGGGCAGGCCCGCTGGCGTCAAGGCCCGTATCGCGCAGCCGTCAGTTGACGGTAACTGAGGAGTCGTTCCAGGCATCCCTCGAGTTGCGTGACGATACGGGCTCGCTCGTCGTCGTCAAGATTCTGGGCGGTCAGTCGCACCTCGGCGCGCTGCGCCGGCCAGCGCACCGAGCCGTTGAGCTCCGCCGACTCGAGGTTGAGCTCGGTGGTGGCCCCGGCAGACTTGCGTGCCAGCACGCGCACAGCCGGAAAGCTCCGTCCGGCGAGCCACAGCTGCTGCGCGATCAGGTCGGCGACGATCGCCGGCACGTTGGTGAGATTGCCGGCGCGCTGCCAGAGCGAGGCGTAGGCAGGAAAATCGAAACGGTCGACTTCGCCCATGCACCGCGATCAGCGGCTCGTTCGGCACGACTCCGCGGCTGTCGCCGAAATTGACCGTTCCCCGCTCCACGCGCCAGCTCCGAGTGCGCCGCATCGGCCGCTTGCGGCGCCTGCGCGAAGCGCGAGCTGCGAGCGCAGCCGGTTGCCGAGCGTGATGCGAAACTTCCGCGTCGGCCCCCGATCCCGACGCTTCGACGCGCAGCGGGACAGCCGTGACCACTGCCTTTCCCAGCGGCTCGGGCAGGCGACTGCTCACGCCGATCAGGCTCGCATCTGCATCGAGCTGCCAGTGCGCAGGCCGCGTCGCTTCCTGTGGCTGATAATTGAACTCGCCATTCCACGGCGTTTCACCGGCCACTTCCGGAAGCGAGCCGAAGCCCGTGAGCGCGACGAGCTGCTGCGCATCGAGCAGGCCCTGAGCCTGAATGATCAGCGCCGCACGCCGGCGCGTCGCGCCGCTCCGCAACCCGCAGCGTGACCGGTCCGCCGAGCCAGCGACCGGTAAGCGTGGAGCGCTGCAGCGGCCGCGCATCGAAGGCCAGCGAGCCTCGCACGGATTCGATCGACGGCAGATCGCTGCGGCCAGGTGCAGTTGCGCGCCCTCGAGCAAAGCGGCGACGCGCAGCACGCGCCGAGCTGTCGAGCTTGGCGCGATTGCGCTTCGGCGCCTCGCACGGCATCGTGACATCGAAATTGAAGAGCGCGTCGCCGCTGGCGGCGAAGTCACGCAGCCGCGGCGTGTATTCTTCCAGGCGCGGATGCGCGGCGAGCCACTGCAGTGCATCTTCAAGCCGTCCCCGCGCCTGTCCCGCGATCTGCGGCGCGCGCTGCCGCATCGACACTCCACGTGCGCTGGCCGATTCGAGCTCGATCGAGCCAGCCTGCCGCGCTCGACCACGGCGCTCATGCGGGGGCCGTTCCAGTCGATACGCGCATCCAGCCCCTGCGATCTCCGGCCACATCTCGCCTGCGCCAATCTGGCCGTCGCGCAAGGCAAGATTGCCGCTGAACAGCTGCGCGCGATCTTGCCTCGCCCGCCACCGCGGTGCCGGGTTGCAGGCGCGTCTGAAGCTGGAATTGCGCGCGCTCGATGCGACCCGCGACCAGATGCTTCACGACGGCGCCAAAGCGTCGCTCGCCGTCCTCATTCAACAGTTGCTGCAGCAGCGGTACTTCGGCGCGCACCAGCGTCGCCCGCACGTCGAGCAAGGGAGCTGCACCGTCGCGGCTCCCTGTGAGACTGCCACTCAGTATCAACTGCGTATTGTCGCGGTCGATCGTGAAGAGCGGCGTGCTGAGATGCCAGCCGCTCCTTCGCCGCCTCAGGCGCAATTCCGAGGCGATCCGCAGCTCCTCGAGCGGCTGCTCCGGCGCGTGCTGCATGGACAGCTTGCCCGCCTTGGCGTCGACCATAATGTCGATATCCGACTCGTTGGCGGACAGGCCGAGGTCGAGGCCATCCAGAACGAAATTGCGCGACGGCGCGGCGAAAGACACGTCTTTCGCCTTTGCCGTAGCACGCAGCCGCGCGCCCTCGGGGCGGGCAGCGCTCCAGTCGAATCGGAGATCGCGGACTGCGCCTCCGAAGCTCCATGCCGGACAGGTCGATCTGCGGAGCCAGCCAGCTCGCGACGGCCAGCGAGCGACTCGAGCGGCGTATCGCCGACGGTTCCGCGAACACTGCGCGCGCCCGTGGATACGTCGAGCGAGACGGTTTGGCCGGGAATCGTCCAGCATCCTCCGGCGCCGAGGTCGAGCTCCTCCACCCGCAGCTGCCATCCGCGTATCGCGATGTGCGAGGCGCCAGTCGCCGCGCAGCGCGCGGCAGAGTCGATTCCCGCGCTCGGCACTTGCGCGCTGGCCGCCAGGAACCAGGGGGTGCCCCAGAAGGAAACATCCTGCGCGCGTACGTGACCATCGGCCTTCTCGAGACGGCCATGATCGAAAGCGACGCGAAAGGAGACGTCGCCGTTGCCGAAGCGCGGAAGCTTGCGCGTGATCGCGGATTGCGCGCCGAATACCTGGCGCCAGCCGGCGAACTCCAGCCGCAGGCCGTCGAATCGCAGCGAACCCTGCAGATCCTGGGTCGCGACAGGTCGCCCTCGCATTTGCGCGGCCACGCGCGCGGTATGCCCGAGCCGCTCCGGCAGGAACACGAGGGCTGATGCGCTCCAGTCATCTTCTGCGCGGCGCAACGACGCGCGGCGCATCTGCAGTGCGAGCGCGTCGGATGAGCCGGCGGGATCCGGCAACCGCAGCGTGCCGCCTTCGATTTCGATACGGCCGCCGCGCCAGCGCTGCAGAAGTCTCGTGCGGTTCTCGCTGTCAGCCGTCGCGGCGCTCGCCTTGCCCGGATCCGGCGCACTCTCCTTGCGGCGCTCGAGATTGATGTCCGGCGCTACGAACGTGATGCGCCCGGCCTGCAGTTGTCCGCTCTGCATGCTGCGCCACGCATCGAAGCCGACGATCAGCTGCGGCGCGCGAACCAGCACGTCCGACCGGCCGGGCTCGCCCAGCTCGACGCGATGGAACACCGCCTCGGGGCCGTACCAGCCCCATCGCAGGTTGAGCTCGTTGAAGCGGACATCAAGGCCGGTGTGCGCGCGCACCAGCCGTTCGAGCCGGGCGCGATGCTGAGGGACGCGCGCCAGCGCCAGCTCGTAGGCCAAGCGCGATGCCGCCCACCACGGCGGCTAGCCCCAGCGTCACCCAGCACCGCGACGCGCACGAAGGGCGCGCCCCACCAGCGCCGGATCAGGAGCAGGGCTTTCATTCCTGCATTCTGCACCAGCATGGCAGCGCCCGCCGAGCGCAGCAATTGCGCGGTTTCGAAGAGTGGGAGACCCATCACGCCCGAATAGCTGCCCGCCACCGATTCGATGAACACGGCGCCCTGCCCTGGATGGCATAGCCGCCCGCCTTGTCGCGGGGCTCGCCGGTTTCCCAGTAGGCCGCGCATTCCTCGGCGCCGAGCGTCCGGAAGCGCACTGCACTCACGTTCACGCGTACCTCGATCCTCGCGCATCCGAGCGAGCGCAACGGCAGTCAGCACTTCATGCGTGCGCCCTGAGCAGCCGCGCGAGCATCGCGAGCGCATCCTGCGCGATCGCGCGGCTTGCCGTGGACGACCCCGTCGAGCACGACCGTGGTATCGGCGGCCGAGCACCGGCAGCGTCACGCTCCCTCGTCCACACCACTTGCGCCTTTCTCCGCGCCATGCGTTGCACGTACTCGTGCGGCGCCTCGCCGGGCTCGTGCGTCTCGTCGATGTCCGCGGCGGCAAGCGTGTGCGGCACGCCGATCTGCGCGAGCAATTCGCGCCGACGTGGCGAGGCGGAAGCAAGACACAGCACTGGATTCACGCGTCAGTCCCGGTGATACGGATGGTTGTTGAGGACACTGTGCGCCCGATAAAGCTGCTCGGCCAGCACGATGCGCACCAGCGCGTGCGGCAAGGTCAGCGCAGACAGCGACCATTTGAAATCGCAGCGGGAAAGCAATGGTCGGCGACAGGCCATCGGGGCCGCCGATGAGGAAAGCGACATCGCGGCCGCCCTGCATGCGTGCCGCGAGCCACGTGCTCAGCTGGCGCGTCGTCATGCTCTCGCCGCGCTCGTCGAGCGCGACCACGTATTCGCCCTTGCGCAACGCGGCCTGCAGGCGCTGCGCCTCGATGTCGATGGCCTGGTCGAGCGGCGACGGGCGGCCCGCGCCGCGGAGGCCCGGCTCGATCTGCAGCAGCGACAGCTTCAGGCCGTTGCCGAAACGGCCGGCGTAATCATCGAAGCCTTCGCGCACCCAGCGCGGCATTCGGGTACCGACGGCGATGACTCGCAGGCGCATGGGTGGCCGGCGGCGTCAATGCGCCTTCTTCGCTCGCTTTTTGCGGCGCAGCGCTGGTCGCGTCGGTTTCCCAGAGACGCTCGAGCCCATAGAACTCGCGCACCCGCGGCAGCATCACGTGAACCACGACGTCCTGTATGTCGACCAGCACCCATTCACCTTCGCGCGCGCCCTCCGTGCCGAGCGGCCGCACGCCGGCGGCTTTGGCCTCGGCCACGACGCGATCGGCGATGGAACGCACGTGACGATCGGAGTTGCCGGAGGCAATGACCAGCGTGTCGGCGAAGTCGGTGATGCCGCGGACATCGAGAATCTTGACGTTGACGGCTTTCATGTCTTCGAGCGCGGTGGAGACCGCGGTCAGGACGGGCGACGCACGCTCCTTCGCGCGACGCGGGGAACGGGTTGTACGGGTCATGTGTCGGGAGGGTCCTCCAGCATGTTCAAGGCTGGCGAGGAGCATAGCACCCCGTCTCGCGGATGATGGCTGCGCACCTCTTCCGGCACCAGATAGCGCGGATCGTGGCCCGCGACGATGAGCTGTCGCAGCTCGGTCGAGGAAATCTCGAGCTGCGTCACGGCGTGGACGTAGACCCGGCCGGCCGGCTTCTCGTGCAGGTCGCGGATGGCGCCGGTGCCGCGATCCACCATCACCTCACCGAGCGGCCCCATGGTGGGCGCCTTCCAGCCCGGACGGTGCGCGACGACGATATGCGCCAGTTCCAAAAGCTCGCGCCAGCGGTGCCAGTGAGGCAGCCCCAGGAATGCATCCATGCCCAGCAGCAGGCAAAGGGAACGGTCGGGATGCTCGGCCCGAATCTCAATGAGGGTGTCGACGGAATATGACACACCGCTCCGGCGCACTTCGCGATCGTCGACGACGAATGCAGATTGGCCGGCGACCGCGGCACGTACCATCGCGAGACGGTGCTCGGCGGTTGCGTGGGTCTGATCGCGATGCGGCGGGCTGCCGGTCGGCATGAATCGCACCTCGGCAAGCCCAAGCGACTGCCACAATTCGAAGGCCGTGCGCAGATGCCCGTAATGAATCGGGTCGAACGTGCCGCCGAAGAGGCCTATGGGCTGTGGCTGCTGGCATGCGAGTCAGGCGCGCAGGCGCGTCAGTGAAAGGATTCGGTGGCCACACAGTTCCGCGGCCAGAAGGGCGAGCTCATCCCATGCGTCGCCTGAGAGGCGACCCTTGATCATCCGGTCCGCGCGAGCCGCGCGCGCGTTGAGACGGGCGAATCGCAGTTGCGGCGCGCGACGCACAGCCTTGTCGAGCGCGGCACTCTGACGACCCCACACTCGCGGGCGAGAGTCAGAGCCGGGAGAAACGGCGCTCCAGATGTCGCGAGCCGCCTTGCTGAGCGCCCACAGGGCAAGGGTCGGCTCGACGCCCTCTCCTCTCAAGCCGTGCAGCATCCGCAGCGCGCGAGGTGCGTCGCCCGCGAGCGCCGCTTCACCGAGTTGAAAGACATCGAATCGGGCGCTGTCGGCAACGCTTGCGAGGACGTCTTCAGTCGTTACCTTTTCTTCACGCACCATCAGACGGAGCTTCTCCAACTCCTGGCTCGCGGCAAGCAGATTGCCCTCGGTACGATCGGCAAGCACTTCCAGCGCCTCATCCGCCAGTGAGAGTTTCGAGTCTTGCGCAACGGCCGCGCAGCCACGCGATGAGGCGCTCCGGCGCTATCGGCCACGCTTGCACCCAGGCTCCGTGAGCTTCGAAGGCGCGAACCCACGCGGCGCCTTGCGCGTCGCGATCGAGTCGCGGCGTCAGAACCAGCAACAGGCGATCGGGTTCCTCGGCTTCGAGCAGGGCTGCAAGCGCAGCGCCGCCGGCAACGCCCGGTTTGGCACTGCTCAGGCGAATCTCCACGATGCGTCGCTCCGCAAAGAGCGAAAGGTTGTTTGCCGAGGCACGCACGTCGCCCCAGTCTGCGGCACGCTCGATGAAGTGCGTCTCGCGCTCCGTGAAGCCGGCGGCGCGCGCCCGCGCGCGAATGGCATCGGCCGCCTCGCCGATGAGCAATGGCTCGTCTCCCGAAACGAGATATGCCGGCAGCAGTTGCTGCGCGAGGTGACCAGCAAGGTTGTCGGCAGTGAGTTTCAGGGGGCGGGTCCGTATCGAATGCGTGGCGTCGCGTAGAGTGCCTGCGCGAGCGTGACCATGCAATCATTCGCCGCTGCGGACAGATGCATCGCGGTGCGCTACAGTTTGCGCCCCCGAAAAGTGGAAGCCGCAGCCATGCCCACGCTGTTCGAGCGCATCATCTCCGGCGAGCTGCCGGCGAAGATCGTGTATCGCGACGATCGCGTGATCGCGTTCCGGGACATCCGCCCCCGCGCGCCGACGCACATTCTCATCGTGCCGCACAAGCCGATTCCCACCGCCAACGACATCGCAGACGGCGACGAGACGCTGGTCGGCCACTTGTTTACCGTTGCGCGCGATCTCGCAAAGAGCGAAGGCATCGCGGCAGACGGCTACCGCCTGATCATCAACTGCAACGAGCACGGCGGGCAGGAAGTGCCGCATCTTCATCTGCACCTCGTTGGCGGCAAGCCGCTCGGGCCCATGATCTCTGTCTGAAAATCCAGGATTTCGGTATGAAAGACCAGCGCCGCACGCTCTATCCCGCCGTCAGGCCGTATCGCACCGGCTATCTGAAGCTGTCGGGGCCCGCACGAGATGTATTTCGAGGAGAGTGGCAATCCGCAGGGCAAGCCCGCTGTGTTTCTGCACGGCGGGCCCGGTGGCGCGACCGATGCGAAGATGCGCCGTTTCTTCGATCCGAAGCGCTACCGCATCGTGCTGTTCGATCAGCGGGGCTGCGGCAAGAGCCGTCCGAATTCCAGTCTCGAGGACAACACCACCTGGGACCTGATCGCAGACATCGAGTCGTTGCGCGAGCACCTGGGTGTCGACAAGTGGCTGGTGTTCGGTGGCTCATGGGGCTCGACCCTGGCGCTCGCGTATGCCGAAACTCACCCCGAGCGCGTGACGGAGCTTGTACTGCGCGGCATCTTCCTGCTGCGGCGCTGGGAGCTTGAGTGGTTCTACCAGAGCGAGCTCGGCGCGGCGATGCTGTACCCGGAGCTGTGGAAAGACTTCGTCGAGGTGATTCCGCCCGCCGAGCGGGGTGACATGATGCAGGCCTACTACCGTCGGCTCACCTCGAGCGACAAGGCGGAGCTCGAGCGAGCCGCGAAGGTGTGGTCGATCTGGGAAGGCGCGTTGAGCTTCATGCGCCTCAATGCCGACTACGTCGAGAAATTCGGCGATGCGGGCTTTGCGGCGGCCTTTGCCCGCATCGAGTGCCACTACTTCGTCAACGGCGGCTTCCTGCGAAGCGAGAACGAGTTGATCGAGAACGTGGGGCGCATCCGCCACATACCAGGCGTGATCGTCCAGGGCCGCTACGACATCGTCTGCCCGATGCGCAGCGCATGGGACCTGCACGTCGCCTGGCCCGAGGCAGATCTACGAGTCGTGCCGGATGCCGGTCACTCTGCTTTCGAGACCGGCAACATCCACGAGCTCATCACGGCGACGGACCGGTTCGCGGGTCCAAAGCGGCGGCCCGCGGCGCGGAAGAAAGCCGTGGCAAAGCGGAAAGTGAAGAAGGCAAGGAAGCAAGCGGCTCCGCGGAAGCGCGCTCGGCGCTGACGCTGTCGATGAACTCTACGGCGCGTTCCAGAACGGGCGCGCGGTGGCGCGCGCCCAGTGCGAAGGCGGCCACGGTATCCACATGGCCGCGATTGGGTAGTATCTCGACTTCCACCCTCACATGCCGCGCCCGCAATGCATCGCGAAGCGCCTCCGTGTGTCCGACCTCGACGACGGTGTCCTTCGCGCCGTGAAAGAGCAGCGTCGGTGGCGACCGTTCGTCGACGAAATGGACGGGCTGCCAGTCCGCCTTGCTGTAGGGCGCTGCGAAGATCGTGCGCAGGATGTCGGAGTTGGGATCGAGCGCGTAGGGGCCTGAAAGACCGATCAATCCCTGGATGGACTGCGGCTGTGCGCCAGCCCTGGCGAGAAACTCGTGATTGAACGCCAGGAATGCCGCCATGTGCGCTCCAGCGGAGTGACCCATCAGCACGATACGCTTCGGATCGCCGCCGAACTCGGCGGCATGCGTCTGCATCCAAACCACTGCCTGGGCGGCATCATCCAGGAATGCAGGGAATTTGACCGCCGGGTACAAGCGATAGTCCGGTATCGCGACGACGAAACCGCGCTTCGCCAGCGCCGCGCCCACGAACCGGTAGTTCGACTTCCGGCCATCCAGCCAGGAGCCGCCGTACCAGAAGATCACGACGGGCAGGTTCGCAGCGGCGCGCGGTGAGTACACATCCATGCGCTGGCGTGGATCCTCCCCGTAGCGCAGGTCTGCCTTGCGGTCGAAGCCCCCAAAGGCGGTCGGCGCATTGGCTAGGAAATACTGCGTGCCGGTGCATGCCGCAACGAGCGCGGCAACTGCGGCGAGGGCCACCCGCACCAGCACGGTCGAAGGTCTCAGCATCGAAGGCTCCACGTCGGGCGGTCGTTGGAGTCAATTACGTGCTGGGAGGCGAGCCAGATGCGCGCATCGTCGGCGTCGCCTTCGAACCAGGCTCGAGTGCTCCCCAGCCGGAAGCTGTATCCCCACTGCGTCCATGTCGCGGCAGAGCCGCTCGCGGCCGACGCCCGGAAGCTGGTCCGCCAGCAGGATCTGCAGATAACAGACTGCGGACTCTTCCGCATCGTCACCGCCGGCATCGCGATCGAGACCGGTGCGGCGCTCAGGCGTCATGCAGACATAGTGGGCCGCTTCATGGAGCACCGAATGCAGCGGCGTGTCGAGGCGCGCGAACAGGCGGTTGTCTTGCAGCCCCGCTTCACTGTCTCCCCAATAGGAGCCAGGAATGACTTCGTGGGGAGCCAGGAGTGTCAGCTCGAGCGTGTAGCGATCGAGCAGCGTGGCCAGGGCGAGGCGGTCGATCGCGCTCAGCAGCAGCATGGGAGCGTGCTACAGGCTCCCGAGGCGGCGCATCACGATGCCGACCAGATCGTGGGCGAGCGATTCGCGCAGCAGCGCTGCCTCGTTTTCCTTCGCCAGCAGCGCGCGCTCATCGAAGCTGTAGTTTCGAGACAGCGACAGCTCCTGCTCCGGCAAGCAGCTCCTGGCCACCCTTTGCGGTGACGGAGAAGCGGACGGTGTAGATGAGCTCGTACTCGCGCGGAAGTATTGCGTGCCGAAACCGACAGACACGGTCTGTTTGACCTGATCAGAAACGATGCGCACGGTGCCGGAAGCGTCGCTCGGCGATCCGGTGAGCCGCGCGCCCGAGGCAAGCAGTGCCTTGCGCAGGTCCTGGACGAAATCGGTCTGCTGGTCTTCGGCCTGCAGGTAGGTCAGCGCCAGAGGCGCGGGGAGCGGAGTGCGGCCCTGCAGGTGGAAACCGCAGCCGCCCAGCAACAGGGCGGCGCATAGCGGAAGGATTCGTGGGCTCATACGACTACGTTCACGAGTTTGCCGGGCACGACGATCGTCTTCTTGATGGGCTGGCCTGCCACGAACTTCTGCACGTGCGCATCGCTCAGCGCGGCAGCCTCGATGGTGCCGCGATCGGCGCCGGAGGGCACGCGGATGCTTCCGCGCAGCTTGCCGTTGACCTGCACGACCAGCTCGATCTCGTCCTGCACGAGCGCTGCGGGGTCAGGCTGGGGCCATGGCGCGTCGAGCAGTTCGCCATGCTCGCGCACGAAATCGAGCTCATCCCAGAGCAACTGCGTGATGTGCGGGGCCATTGGATACAGCGTGCGCAGCAGGATGTTCACGCTTTCGCGCAAAGCCGGCCCCGCAGCCAGCTTCGCGCTCTCGAGCGCGTTGAGCATTTTCATCGCAGCCGAAACTACCGTGTTGTACTGCAGCCGCTCGTAGTCGAAATTCGCCTGCTTGAGCGTCAGATGGATCTCGCGCCGCAGACCCTGCACGGTTGCGACGGCCCCTGCCTCAGTCGCCGCCGCGGACTTCACGGCCGCCGCATTTTTCACGGCAAAGGTCCAGAGCCGGCGCAGGAAGCGATGCACACCTTCGGCGCCCGAGTCGGACCAGACTGCACTCTCGATGGGCGGACCGGCGAACATCACGTATGCGCGCGCGGTGTCTGCGCCGAAGCGCGCGATGATGTCGCCCGGCTCGACCACGTTGTTCTTGGACTTCGACATCTTCTCGACGCCGCCGAGAAGCACGGGCGCACCGTCCTCGCGCGCAACGGCGCCGAGCGGCTTGCCTTTCTCGTCGTAGCGCACTTCGATTTCGGCCGGATAGAACCAGCGGCGCTTGCCGCCCGCTTCTTCTCGATAGAAGCACTCGGCCAGCAGCATGCCCTGCGTGAACAGGCGCGTGAAGGGCTCGTCGAACTTCACCAGCCCCAGATCGCGCATCACCTTGGTCCAGAAGCGCGCGTAGAGAAGATGCAGGACGGCATGCTCGATGCCGCCGATGTACTGATCCATCGGCATCCAGTAGTCGTTGCGCGCATCGACCATGCCTTGGTGCGCACCAGGTGAGCAATAGCGCATGTAGTACCAGGCCGAGTCGACGAACGTGTCCATCGTGTCCGTCTCGCGGCGCGCGGGCTTGCGGCATTGCGGACACTTGCAGCTCAGGAACCGCTCGTCCTTGTTGAGAGGATTACCGCTTCCGTCCGGCACCAGGTCCTCAGGCAGCACCACGGGCAGGTCTGCGTACGGCACGGGCACGGAGCCGCAATGCTCGCAGTGGATGATCGGAATCGGAGTGCCCCAGTAGCGCTGGCGGCTGATTCCCCAGTCTCGCAGCCGATAGGTGGTCTGCCTGTCGCCGAGCTTCTTCGACTTCAGATCGGCGGCGATGGCATCGACGGCGCGCGCGTAATCCATTCCATCGTACTTTCCGGAATTCACCAGCACGCCGTGCTCCAGGAAAGCGGCATCTTCCCTGGCTGCGCCTTCAATGGGCCTCACCACGTGCCTGATGGGCTGGCCATACCGCGTCGCGAAGAGGAAATCGCGCTCGTCGTGCCCCGGCACTCCCATCACGGCGCCTTCGCCGTAGCCCATCAGCACGTAGTTGGCTACCCAGACCTCGACCTTCTCGCCCGTCAGCGGATGGGAGACGAAGAAACCCGTCGCCATGCCCTTCTTCTCGGCGACTGCGATCTCCGCTTCCGACACGCCACCTTTCGCGCATTCCTCGATGAACGCGGCAAGCTTTGCATCGCGGCGGGCGCAGTGCGTGGCCAGCGGGTGCTCCGCAGCGACCGCGACGAAGGTAACGCCCATCAAGGTGTCGGCGCGCGTCGTGAACACGCTCAATAGACGGCGTTCGCCATCAAGGTCGTACGGGAAACCGATATTCACGCCGACGCTGCGGCCGATCCAGTTCTCCTGCATCAGGCGCACGCGGTCGGGCCAGCCGTGCAGGTCGTCCACCACCCGATCGAGCAGCTCATCGGCGTACTGGGTGATGCGCAGGTAGTACCCGGGAATCTCGCGCTTCTCCACCGGCGCGCCCGAGCGCCAGCCGCGGCCTTCGATCACCTGCTCATTGGCGAGCACGGTGTTGTCCACCGGATCCCAGTTGACCACCTGGGTCTTCTTGTAAGCGATGCCGTGCTCGAGCATCTTGAGGAACAGCCATTGATTCCATTTGTAGTAGTCGACGTCGCATGTCGCGAGCTCACGCGACCAGTCGATGGACAGGCCGAGCGGACGCATCTGCGCTTTCATCTCCGCGATGTTCGAGCGCGTCCACTTCGCGGGGGCGATCTTCTTTTCGATCGCGGCGTTTTCGGCCGGCAGGCCGAAAGCATCCCAGCCCATCGGCATGAGCACGTTGTACCCGCGCATGCGCATGTAGCGCGCCATGACGTCGTTGATCGTGTAGTTGCGCACATGGCCCATGTGCAGCTTGCCGCTCGGGTACGGCAGCATGGAGCAGGCGTAGAACTTGGGGCGCGCGCCGTCCTCACCCACGTCGAAGGCGCGCCGCTCTTCCCACTGGCCCTGGGCGGCGCGCTCCACGGCCGCCGGGTCGTAACTCTCATCCATGCGATGAGAATACACGACCTGGCGAGCGGACTTCAGCGGGTCAGTTCGGTCGCAGCGGTATGAAGATCTGCGCGTCATCGCGCTGAATCAGCAGCGCCACCGTCTTGCCGCTGCTTTTCGCGGCTTCCTGCAGCTCGCTCACGGTCTTCACGCGCTTGCCGTTGACGCCGAGGATGATGTCCCCAGGCTGCACGCCCGCGGCGGCTGCCGGCCCATCGACCTCCTGCACGACCAGCGTGCCTTCGGTCTTGACCGCTGTTTCTCCTGCGCGGTGAGCTGGCGGACCGGAAATTCCGAGCTGGCTTGCTTCATCGGATTCGGGCTGTCCGGGCGCGCGACCCGAAGTCGGCGTCTGATCGGCATCATGCGAGCTCGTCGGTGCGCACGCCGAACTTCTGCTCCTTGCGACCGCGCCACACCGTCAGCTCGATTTCAGTGCCGGGCTTCATGCGGGCGACGATCGTCGGCAGTTCCGATGAGGTCTCGATCGACCTGCCGTTGACGGCAAGGATCACATCGCCCGGCTTGAGGCCGGCCTTCTCGCCCGGGCTGTCTTTCTGCACGGAGCTGATCAGCGCGCCGTGCGGCCGGTCCAGCCCGAACGACTCGGCGAACTGCGCGTTCACGTTCTGGATGGTGACGCCGATGCGGCTGCGGGTGACCTTGCCCGATTTGACGAGTTGGTCGCGCACGTCCATTGCGACATCGATGGGAATCGCAAACGACAGCCCCATGTAGCCGCCGGTGCGGCTGAAGATCTGCGAGTTGATGCCGACCACTTCGCCCCGCATGTTGAAAAGCGGGCCGCCCGAATTGCCGGGATTGACCGCGACGTCCGTCTGGATGAACGGCACGTAGTTGGTGGCGACCCTCGGGCAGCGAGCGCGACGTGGCACTGACGATGCCTGCGGTGGCGCTGTTCTCGAAGCCAAACGGCGAGCCGATCGCAAGCACCCATTCGCCGGGCTTCAGCAGCGAAGGGTCGCCGATGCGAACCACCGGCAGGTTTCTCGCATCGATCTTGATGACGGCGACATCCGTGCGCCGTATCGACACCGACCACCTTGGCCTGGAACTCGCGCCGATCCGTGAGCTTGACGGTCACTTCGTCAGCCTCGGCCACCACGTGTGCGTTGGTGAGGATGTAGCCGTCGGGGTGACGATGAATCCCGAGCCGGCGCCGCGCAGCGGCGGCGCATTGCCGCGCTGACCCGGGCCCTGGCCCTGATCCGGAACCGGAATGCCGAAGCGGCGGAAGAATTCGTAGAAAGGGTCATCAGGCGAAACGCCGCCGAGACGTCCTGTATTGCGCTGCTCCTGGATGACTTCGACGTTGACCACGGCGGGACCGGACTTCTCCACGAGTGGGACGAAATTTGGCAGCGCGTTCGCCGTCGCGGGCGTAACGGGAACCGTGGGCACCGTTTGGGCTTGTACGGACGCTGCGGCGGACGACTGCGCGCTCGAGTCTCCCGAGCAGGCCGCGAGCACTATGGAGACAAAAAGGACATAACCGGCCCGGGGAGCCGAATAGGGAAAGCTCATGCATTGCTCCGAATGAAAAGGCCCCGACGACGGAGCCACGTGGCATAGACAGGACGGTAGTTTAGAGGTTCCGGCGCAACAGGGCGACGCCAATCCCGGCCGTGGCCGCAAGGACGATCAGCCAGTTCCCAAGGTATGCGTAGGGCGGCAGGCCGGTCCGCGGGGTGACCGTGGCGCGCAGCAGGTAGGGCTGATATTCCGGCGCGCGCGCAAGCACTTCTCCACGTGGTCCGATGACTGCCGAGATCCCGTCGTTGGCCGCCCGGATCATGTACCGCTCCGCTTCGATTGCGCGCATGCGGGCAATCTGGAAATGCTGGTGGCGGGCGGTCGAGCGGCCGAACCAGGCGTCGTTCGTCACGTTGACGAGGGCGTCCGCATCGCGGAGCACCGCAAGCTGCGAGCTCCCGTACGCATCGTCGTAACACACGGTAGCCGCGAGCTTCAGGCCGCCGGCCGAAAGTGGCGGCTGATCAGCGTCGCCTGCGGTGAAATCGGCGAATGGCAGATTGCGCAGCCGCAGCCAGGAGCGAATGAAATCCGGCACCGGGAAGAATTCACCGAAGGGCACCAGGTGAACCTTGTCGTACCACGTGGCCTGCTCGCTCAATGCGAGAACGGAGTTGAAGCTCACGTTCGGATCTTCGGTGGCGCGCAGCGCCCCCAGAACCACGGCTGTATGGTGGGCGTGCGCAGTGGCGTACAACTCGCTCAGGTAGTCGCGCAATAGGAATGCGTAATCGGGAAGCGCCGATTCGGGCCACACGACCAGCGAGGTTCCCAGTGCCTGGCCGGTCAGATCCCGATAGGTGCGCAGAATGGCATCGCTGTGACTCTCGAGCCATTTGAGATTCTGCGGGATGGCGCCTTGCGCGATCGCCACGCTCACGGGCTTCCCGGATGCGCGCGTCCATTCCACGCCGTTCACGGAAAGCGCGACCACCCAGGGCGCGATCAGCACCAGTGCCGGCAGCGTCCGCTTTCGAGACTGCGTCAGCGCAACGAGTGCCCCTGCACTCGTCAGCAAGAGCATGCTTAACCCGTACATTCCAACGATGGGCGCGAGCCTCGCGAGCCAGGTATCGGTCTGCGAGTAACCGAGCGATTGCCACGCGAAGCCGGAGAGAAACCAGCCTCGCCACCATTCCACCAGCAGCCATGCAGCGGGCAGCGCCCACCAGCCATCGCAATGGTCCCTCTTTGGGCAGCCAGCGCGCGATGGCATAGCCGAGCAAAGCCTGGTAGAGGCCCATGATCGCAACCAGCGCAGCCATGATCAGGAGCGCCAGCCAGATGGGCGCTTCTCCGAGAATATGAATGCTGATGTACAGCCAGTACGTTCCGGTTGCGAACGTGCCGACGTTGAACCAGAAACCAGAGCCATGCGGCCTCGCGAGGCAGCGCGCCCTGCCACAGCCAGATCAGAACCGCCGGGCAAAAGATTGCCAGCGGCCACAAGCCGAGGGGCGCAAAGGCGCAGGACAGCAACGCTCCAGCCGCCAGGGCCAGAACGTTGCGGCGGGAATTTTGGAATGGAGGTTCCAGCACGGGGACCGCAGCATAGCTGCGACTGCGACTCTGCGAATAGCTTCAGGGGGATGCGAGTAATTGCCCGCGGGCCGCAGTTTGCCGCTCAGGCGCCGCTCATTGGGCGCAAACGCGCAGGCATTCGTGACTGCCTGGCGGAGCATCGCTCGGTACAATGCTCGCCTACTCCACTTACTCGAGGCAGACGGCCATGGCACGCGGCGTTAACAAAGTGATTCTGGTCGGCAATCTGGGCGCAGACCCCGAGACCCGCGCGATGCCGTCGGGCACGACAGTCGCGAACATCCGCATCGCCACCAGCGAGAGCTGGAAGGACAAGCAGACCGGCGAGCAGCAGGAGCGCACGGAGTGGCACCGGGTGGCCCTGTTCGGCCGCCTGGGCGAGATCGCCGCCGAGTATCTGCGCAAGGGGTCGCAGGTCTACATCGAGGGCAGCATCCGCACGCGGAAGTGGCAGGATAAAGAAGGGAAGGAGCGCTATTCGACGGAGATCGTCGCAAATGAGATGCAGATGCTCGGAGGTCGCGGCGGTGGCGGGGGCGGGGCAGCGGGCGTGGCACCCGGGACGCGGGGGGATCGGCGCCGCCTCGGGGACAGGATGAGTACGCGGACTCCGGCAGCTCGGGCGGCAGCGGTGGCGGTGGCGGAGGCGCCAGGGATGACTTCGACGACGATATTCCGTTCTAGAACTGAGCGTTAGCTAGGCGGACGAGGCCGGCCTCGAGGGGTCTGTCCGGGACCGCCCGTGAACCCATCCATGGGGGGCTGCGGCGAAAACATCCTGTTTTCGACGCTCCCGGACAGACCCCTCGAGGCCGGCCCCGTCCTTTTTAGGGGTGCGAGAGGCCTATCGCGGGGTTCGGCGGGTAGAATTCGGGGTCCGCTATGCCCGGCCGATACTTCATCAAGACCTTTGGCTGCCAGATGAACGAGTACGACTCCGCCCGGATGGCGGACGCGCTCCACGCAGCCGGATGGGCTCACCGCGACCGCGAATCCCGAAGAGGCCGATGTGCTTCTGATGAATACGTGCTCGGTGCGCGAGAAGGCGCAGGAGAAAGGTGTTCTCGCTGCTCGGGCAGAGTGGCGCCAGCTCAAGAAGGCGAAGCCGGAGGTCATCATCGGTGTCGGCGGCTGCGTCGCGAGCCAGGAAGGCGAGGCCATCACGGCGCGGGCGCCGTTACGTGGATCTGGTCTTCGGGCCGCAGACACTGCACCGGCTGCCGGACATGATCGGTGAGTTGCGCCGGACCGGCCGTCCGGTGGTGGACATCAGCTTTCCTGAGATCGAGAAGTTCGATCGGCTGCCGAGCCGCGCGCCGAAGGCGCGACCGCGTTCGTATCGATCATGGAAGGCTGCAGCAAGTACTGCACGTTCTGCATCGTGCCGTACACGCGCGGCGATGAGGTCAGCCGGCCGTTCGAGTCGGTGCTGCTGGAGGTCAGGCAGCTGGCTGCGCAGGGCGTGCGCGAGGTGACGCTGCTCGGCCAGAACGTCAATGCTTATGCGGGAGCGATGTCGGATGGCGCCATCGTCGATCTCGCTACGCTGATCCATCACGTCGCCACGGTGCGACGGCATCGAGCGCATCCGCTTCACGACTTCGCATCCGCTGGAGTTCACGGACAGTCTCATCGAGGCTTACGCCAACGTGCCGAAGCTCGCGAATCACCTGCATCTGCCGGTGCAGAGCGGCTCGGATCGGGTGCTGTCGCTCATGAAGCGCGGCTACACGGCGCTCGAATTCAAGGAGAAGGTGCGCAAGCTGCGCGCGGCGCGACCGGACATCAGCGTTTCTTCGGATTTCATCGTCGGCTTTCCCGGCGAGACGGAGCGGGACTTCGAAGGCGACGCTGCGCCTGGTGCGCGAGGTGGGCTTCGATCAGTCGTTCAGCTTCTTCTACAGCCGCCGGCCGGGCACGCCGGCCGCGTCGTTGCCGGATGAGGTGCCGCACGAGGTGAAGCAGGAGCGGCTGGTGCGCCTGCAGGCGCAGCTCGAGGCGCAGGCGTCGCGAAATCAGCGCTCGGCATGGTCGGTAGCGTGCAGCGCGTGCTCGTCGAGCGGCCGGCAAAGAAAGACGAACGCGAGCTTGCGGGCAAGCACCGAGAACAATCGCTGGATCAATTTCGCCGGCCCCGCGAGCTCATCGGACAGTTCGCGGATGTGATGGTCGTCGAGGCGAAGCGCAACAGCCTGCGCGGGCGCTTGCATGAAGGAGCGCCGTGTGCCTCGCATAACAGCACAGTCCGGCGCGCGAATTCGAGCTCGAACCTGCAGACAACGCGCGGCTGGCCAATCTATGCGGTCCGCTGGATGAAAACCTGCGCCTGGTCGAGTCGCGCCTCGACGTGGAGATCCGGCGACGCGGCGACAATTTTCGAGTCACCGGAGCGCGCGCGGCCAGCGCCGAGCAGACTCTGCGTGAGCTGTTTGACCTCGCGGGCAAAGAGGAGGTCACGCAGGAGGACGTGCATCTTGCACTGCGTGAGCGGGATCACGAGCAGGAAGGCTCGCCATCCGCGCCAAAGACGCCCGGTGTGGACGAGCATGCCGTGCGCGTATTGCGCGGGACGATCAAGGCGCGAGGCACTCATCAGCGTGACTATCTTGCGCAGATCCGCACGAAGGATCTGACGTTCGGCGTCGGCCCGGCGGGGACGGGCAAGACGTATCTTGCGGTGGCCTGCGCCGTCGAGGCGCTGCAGATGGAGCGGGTGCGGCGCATCGTGCTGGTGCGTCCCGCGGTCGAGGCTGGCGAGAGGCTGGGCTTTCTGCCCGGCGATCTCACGCAGAAGGTCGACCCATACCTGCGGCCGATGTACGACGCGCTCTACGAAATGATGGGCTTCGATCGCGTCGCGCGCTTCATCGAGCGCAACGTCATCGAGGTGGCGCCGCTCGCGTTCATGCGCGGCCGTTCGCTCAACGATTCGTTCATCATTCTCGACGAGGCGCAGAACACCACCGTCGAGCAGATGAAGATGTTCCTGACGCGCATCGGCTTTGGTTCGCGGGCCGTCGTCACCGGCGATGTCACGCAGACCGATCTGCCGACGGGCAAGCAGTCAGGGTTGCGTCACGCCGTGGACATCCTCCAGGGAGTCGAAGGCGTGGCATTCACGCATTTCGATGCGAAGGATGTGGTGCGGCATCCGCTGGTCCAGCGGATCGTGATCGCTTATGAGGCACGGGCGGACTCGAAATGACGGCGCCGCAGGTTGAAGTCAGGCGACAGGTCCGTTGCTGGACTCCCTCGACCGCGGAGATTCGCAAGTGGGCCAGACGCAGCTTTGGGCGACGCGCAGGCGGGAAGGAATTAGCGTGAGCGTCGTTGGCCCCCGCGAGAGCCGGCGACTCAACTGCGCGCTATCGCCGCCGCGACAAGGCGACGAACGTGCTGTCGTTTCCCGCCGCCGTCGCCTGAGTCGCCGCAGCCGTTGGGCGACCTCGTAATCTGTCCGCAGGTGCTGCGCAGCGGAGGCGCGCGCGCAAGGCAAGGCACTGCGCGCGCATTGGGCCCATCTCGTGGTGCACGGTGCGCTGCATCTGATCGGGTACGACCACGAGCGCGACGGCGATGCGCGGCGCATGGAGCGGCGCGAGATCGCGGTGCTGCAGCGACTCGGTTTCCGCAATCCCTACCGAATCGCTTGAGGAGCCCGGCTTCGATGTCCAAGGATCTGAATACGACCGGGCGCTGGCTGAAGCGCATCACGCAGAGCCTCAGCGGCGAGCCGCAGGATCGCGAGGAGCTCGTGCGAGCATGCTGCGCGAGGCCGGCGAGCGCGGCCTGCTGGACACCGACGCGCTCGACGATGCTCGAAGGCGTGCTGGAAGTCGCCGACCTGCAGGTGCGCGACATCATGGTGCCGCGGGTGCAGATGGTCTTCGTCCGCCGCGACGAGCACGCCGGAGCGGATCCTGCCGGCGGTGATCGAGTCCGGCCACTCGCGCTTCCCGGTGATGGACGAGGACCGCGACAACATCGTCGGCATCCTGCTCGCCAAGGACCTGCTGCGCCTGTGCGTGGCGGAGTCGCGCGAGCGCTTCGACATCACGCGAGTACATGCGGCCCGGCGGTGTTCGTGCCGGAATCCAAGCGGCTCAATGTGCTGCTCAAGGAATTCCGCCGCAACCGCAACCACATGGCGCTGGTGGTCGATGAGTACGGCGGCGTGTCGGGCCTGGTCACCATCGAAGACGTGATCGAGCAGATCATCGGCGAGATCGACGACGAGTTCGACGTCGAGGACGATCAGAACATCCGCCGCGAGAGCGACCGGCAGTTCGCGGTGCGCGGCGTCACGCGCCTCGATGAGTTCAACGAGTACTTCGGCACGCAGCTGGCCGCCGAGGAGTTCGACACCATCGCCGGGCTGCGTCATGAAGCAGCTCGGCCGCCTGCCGCGCCGCGGCGAGGCCGTGAGCATCGACGGCTTCGAGTTCCGCGTGATGCGCGGCGATCGCCGGCGCATCGAAGGCCTGCGGGTGACGGCACCGCGTGACATCGTGCCTCCGCCCGACGAGACGGGCTAGCGCGCAGCCCGAATGCAATGAATATTCGCGTCCGTGGGGCGCGCACTCACAATCTGAAGAACGTCGATCTCGATCTGCCGCGCGACCGGCTGATCGTGCTCACGGGACTGTCGGGCTCCGGCAAGTCCTCGCTTGCGTTCGACACACTGTACGCCGAGGGACAGCGGCGCTACGTGGAGTCGCTTTCCGCGTACGCGCGCCAGTTCCTGTCGATGATGGACAAGCCGGACGTCGATGCCATCGAAGGGCTCTCGCCGGCGATCGCGATCGAGCAGAAGGCGACGTCGCACAATCCCCGCTCGACGGTCGGCACGGTCACCGAGATCCACGACTACCTGCGACTGCTTTTCGCACGCGCCGGCGTGCCGCGCTGCCCGGATCACGGCATCGACCTGACCGCGCAGACCGTCAGCCAGATGGTGGACCAGGTGCTGCGGCTGCCGGAAGGCACGCCGGTGGCGCTGCTCGCGCCGGTCATCGGCGATCGCAAGGGCGAGCATGCCGCGATCGCTGATCGAGCTTGCGGGCCAGGGTTTCGTCCGCGCGCGCATCGATGGGCGCATGGTCGAGCTCGATCGACACACCGAAGCTCGATCCCGAAGCGCAAGCACACCATCGAGGCCGTCGTCGATCGCGTTTCGCGTCAAGCCCGACGTCGCGCAGCGTCTCGCCGAATCGTTCGAGACCGCGCTGCGCGTCTCCGGCGGCATCGCGCGTCTCGCCTTCCTCGACGACCCAAGCGCGAAGAGCTGGTCTTCTCGAGCTCGCCACGCCTGCCCGGTGTGCGGATACAGCGTGCCGCCGCTCGAGCCGAAGATGTTCTCTTTCAACAACCCCGCCGGCGCATGCCCGACCTGCGACGGCCTCGGCGTCAAGGAATTCTTCGATCCTCAGCGCGTCATCGTCCATCCGCATCTGTCGCTCGCGGGCGGCGCGGTGCGCGGCTGGGACCGTCGCAATGCGCACTACTTCCAGCTGATCCAGTCGCTGGCGACGTCACTTACAAGTTCGACGTCGAGACGCCGTGGAACGAGCTGTCCGAGAAAGTGCAGAGCGTGCTGCTGCTACGGCAGTGGCGACGAGGTGGTCGAGTTCCGCTACGAGGAAGGCCGCGGCACGCATCGTGCGACGCAAGCATCCGTTCGAGGGCATCCTGCCGAATCTCGAGCGCCGTTATCGCGAGACCGAATCGCAGACCGTGCGCGAGGAGCTCGCCAAAGTATCTCGGCGTGCGGTCCGTGCCCGGATTGCGGCGGCACCCGCCTCAACCGCGCCGCGCGCTTCGTGTTCGTTGCGGGCGCAGCCTGCCCGAGTTGTCGCGTCTCACCGTGCGGTCGCGCGCTCGAGCATTTCCGTTCGCTCGACATGTCGAGGGCTGGCGGGGCGAAGTCGCGGCGAGGATCGTGCGCGACGTCGGCCAGAGCGTCTGCGCTTTCTGGTCGACGTCGGCCTCGACTACCTCACGCTCGATCGCAGTGCCGAGATCGCTGTCGGGCGGCGAGGCGCAGCGCATCCGGCTCGCGAGCCAGGTGGGCTCGGGTCTCACGGGCGTCATGTACATTCTCGATGAGCCTTCGATCGGCCTGCATCAGCGCGACAACGCGCGGCTGCTCGACACGCTGAAGACACTGCGCGACACCGGCAACACGGTGATCGTCGTCGAGCACGACGAGGATGCGATCCGCGCGGCCGATCACGTGGTCGATCTCGGCCCGGGCGCCGGCGCGCATGGCGGGCATATCGTGGCGCAGGGCACGCCTGCGGAGATCGAGGCGAGCGCCGCGTCCATCACCGGCCAGTATCTGAGCGGCAAGCGCAAGATCGCCCTGCCCGGGCTGCGTACGCCGCCAGGACGCCGGAGCGCAAGATCCGCATCAGTCGGCGCCACCGGCAACAACCTTCGCAACATCGACGGCGGAGATTCCGCTGGGCCTGTTCACCTGCGTGACCGGCGTTTCGGGCTCGGGCAAGTCGACGCTCATCATCGATACGCTGTTCCAGTATGCGACCGCGCATCTCAACAGCACGCCGCTCGAGGCCGCGCCGGTCGAGCGCATCGAAGGGCTGGAGCAGATCGACCGCATCATCGACATCGATCAAAGCCCCATCGGGCGCACGCCACGCTCCAATCCCGCGACCTACACCGGCCTCTTCGCGCCCCTGCGCGAACTGTTTGCGGCGGTGCCCGAAGCGCGCGCGCGCGGCTACGACGCGGGGCGATTCAGCTTCAACGTGAAGGGCGGGCGCTGCGAGGCTTGCCAGGGCGACGGCCTCGATCAAGGTGGAGATGCACTTCCTGCCCGACGTCTACGTGCCCTGCGACGTCTGCAAGGGCCAGCGCTACAACCGCGAGACGCTCGAGATCCGCTATCGCGGGCGCAACATCCACGAAGTGCTCGAGATGACCGTGGAGGAAGGCGCTGCGGTTGTTCCAGGCCGTGCCCGCGATCGCCGGCCGCCTGCAGACGCTGGTCGACGTCGGCCTCTCGTATATTCATCTCGGGACAGAACGCCACGACGCTGTCGGGCGGCGAGGCGCAGCGCGTGAAGCTCGCACGCGAGCTTGCGAAGCGCGCCACCGGCCGCACGCTCTACATTCTCGATGAGCCGACCACCGGCCTGCATTTCCACGACGTCGCGCAGCTGCTCGACGTGCTCCACCGCCTGCGCGATGACGGCAACACCATCGTGGTGATCGAGCACAATCTCGACGTCATCAAGACCGCGGACTGGATCATCGATCTGGGGCCGGAAGGCGGCGAAGGCGGCGGAGAGATCCTCGCCGCGGGCACGCCCGAACAAATCGCGCAGTGTCCCGCCTCGCATACCGGCAGATATCTGAGTCCCATCCTGAAGTGACCGGCCTGCCGACAAGGGGCCGCTCTGCATCGCTGCCCGCATTGCGCAGACCCGGCGCGCCTCTATAATCCGTGCCGATGCCTGTGTCGCGCGCGGAAGCCGAGCTCGAGCGTTTCTTCACGCTGTCGCTCGATTTTCTGTGCATCTCGAGCGCCGACGGGTATTTCAAGCGCGCGAGCCCCGCCGTCACCGACATCCTGGGCTGGAGCGTCGAGGAATTCCTGTCGCGCCCGTTCATCGACTTCGTCCATCCCGACGACGTGGAAGCCACGCTTCGCGAAGTCGAGAAGCAGATCGTGGCCGGCGAGAAGATCCTGCACTTCGAGAATCGCTACCGGCACAAGGACGGATCGTGGCGTGTGTTGTCGTGGCGGTCGATGCCGCAGCCCGACGGGCTGATGTACGCCACTGCACGCGACGTCACCGAGCTGAAAGCGGCGGAAGAATCCCTGCGCGATGCCAATGTGCAACTCGAGGAGCGCGTGCGACGACGCACGCTGGAGCTTGCGCAGGCCAATGCATCACTGCAACTCAGCGAGCGGAAATTTCGCGCGCTCATCGAAAACAGCGGCGACAGCATCTCCCTGATCGATGCGGACAACAACATCCTGTATTTGAGCCCAGCGGTCAGTGCCGTGGAGGGCTACACGGCCGAAGAGCTGATGGGTCGCTCCGGCATCGAGAATACGCACCCGGACGACCTGCCCCTGGTCCGCAGGATAGTCGAAGAGCTGGTGGCCAACCCGGGCAGGCCCATACCTGTGCTGTGGAGGCGCCGGCACAAAGACGGGCGATGGCTGTGGCTCGAGGGCGTAGCCACGAATCTGCTGGACGATCCGGCGGTGCGGGGGATCGTCACCAACTACCGCGACGTGACGGAACGCAAGGAGAGCGAGGCGCGCCAGCAGGCGCAGCTCGTGCGCCTGGGGCTGCTGAGCCAGATCACGCGCGCAATCGGTGAACGCCAGGATCCTCTACAGCATTTTCCAGATCGTGGCCCGAACGCTCGAAGCGCAGTTGCCAGTGGACTTCGCGTGCATCTGCCACTACAGCGAAGCCTCGCCCGACGTGCTCACAGTGGTCAGCATCGGCAGCGCTCCGCTGGCGATGTCGCTGGCCATGTCGGAACAGGCCCACATTCCCATAGATGCAAACGGCCTCTCACGCTGCGTGCGCGGCGAGCTGGTCTACGAGCCCGACATCGCGGCGGTTCCGTTCGCCTTTCCACGCGGCTGCAGCGGGCGGCCTGCGCTCGATGGTGATGGCGCCGCTGCAAGTCGGAGAGCCGGGTCTTCGGCGTGCTCGTCGTGGCCCGCCGCGACGACGCGCAGCCTTCAGCAGCGCCGAGTGCGAGTTCCTGCGGCAGCTGAGCGAGCACGTCGCGCTCGCCGCGCACCAGGCGCAGCTGTACGACGCGCTGCAGCAGGCCTACGACGACCTGCGCCAGACGCAGCAGGCGATCATGCAGCAGGAGCGCCTGCGCGCGCTCGGGCAGATGGCGAGCGGCATCGCGCACGACATCAACAACGCGATCTCGCCGGTCGCGCTCTACACCGAGTCGCTGCTCGAGAACGGGAGCCCAACCTCAGCGCGCGCGCGCGCGAGCTACCTGCAGACCATCCAGCGCGCCGTCGACGACGTCGCGCAGACGGTGGCGCGCATGCGCGAGTTCTATCGCCAGCGCGAGCCGCAGCTGAGCTGGTGCCGGTGGAGCTGAACGAGCTCGTCGCAGCAGGTGCTCGAGCTGACCCGGGCGCGCTGGAGCGACATGCCCCAGCAGCGCGGCATCGTGATCGACGCTGCGCTGCGAGCTGCGCCACGACCTGCCCGTGATCCTGGGCGTGGAGAGCGAGATCCGCGAGGCGCTCACCAATCTCGTCTTCAACGCGGTGGACGCGATGCCCGCAGGGCGGCACGCTCACGCTGCGCACCGGCATCGTGCCGCGAACGGCACGCCGACGCGGTGTCTGCGTCGAGGTCACCGACACCGGCATCGGGCATGGACGACGAGACGCGGCGGCGCTGCCTCGAGCCGTTCTTCACGACCAAGGGCGAGCGCGGCACCGGCCTCGGGCTCGCGATGGTCTACGGCACCGTGCAGCGCCACGAGCGCGAAGATCGAGATCGACAGCGCGGTCGGCGCGGGGCACCACGATGCGCCTGTGTTTTCCGAGTCCGCGACCGCAGTGGGCCGACGAACGACAACATCGCGACCCAGTGCGACGCCCGCACCGCTGCGTGTGCTAGTCGTGGACGACGATCCCGTGCTGCTGAAATCGCTGCGCGACATCCTCGAGGCCGACGATCACAGCGTCACTGCAAGCGACGGCGGCCAGGCGGGAATCGAACAGTTTCAACGAGCGAGCCAGGACGGCAATCCCTTCGATGTCGTGATCACCGACCTCGGGATGCCCTATGTCGACGGCCGTAAGGTCGCCAGCTCCGTAAAGGCCATGGCACCGGCCACGCCCGTGATCATGCTGACCGGCTGGGGCCAGCGGCTGATCGCGGATGGCGACATTCCGGCGCACGTCGACCAGGTGCTCAGCAAACCCCCAAAATTGAAGGACTTACGCGAAGCCTTGGCCGCCTGGGACTCCAAGATGCGACGCGCGTCTCGCTGAGAGGCATTCTCATTGCGGATGCGAACGGTTCTCATCCATACTGCGCGCCCTATGGATGCGCTCGCCTCCCCGACGGCACCCTGGTCGCGCCCGGCGTGACGAACCTCGGAGCACTCTGCAACCGCGGACGATTGCCGTGGTGCGCGGCGTGGGCCGGGGCGTGCTGCCGAGGCTACGGCGCTCGAGCGGCGCCTCATCGAGCTCGGATTTGTATGTGGCGAGCGCGTGGAAGTGCTGACGAGGCGCGCCGGGCGGCGATCCATTCGTGGTGCGCATGCGGCGACACCACGCTCGCGCTGCGACGCGGGAGGTTGCATACGGTCTGGGTGGACGTCGCCATCCGGCCCAGTTCTCGATGAACGCCAGCGCGCCGGTACGGCGGAGGGCCTCAGCCTCTCGCTGATCGGTGTTCCCAACTGCGGCAAGACCGCGCTTATTCAATCGGCTGACGGGCAGTCACCAGAAGGTGGCGAATTACCCGGGCGTCACGGTTGAGCGCAAGGAAGGCCGTTTCACGGCGCCGGCAGCGGCCGTCACTACCGCGTGCTGGATCTGCCCGGCGCATACAGTCTCGAGCCCACGAGTCTCGATGAAGCCATCGCGCGCGATGTGGTGCTCGGCCGGCATGCGAGCGAGCCGCCGCCGGATCTCCTGGTCTGCGTCGCGGATGCCACCAATCTGCGGCTCAACCTGCGCCTGGTGCTCGAGCTGCGGCGGCTCGGCCGTCCACTGATCGTCGCGCTCAACATGAGCGATCGTCGCGCATCAGCGCGGCTATCGCATCGATCGCGCGGCGCTCGAGCGCGAGCTCGGCGTGCCGGTCATCGAGACGGTGGCGGTGCGCAGCGGCGGCGAGCGCGAGCTCATCGAGGCGATCGAGCGTCACCCGGCCGTGACGGAGCGCGATCGGCCGCATCGATGTCGCCCCGCAAGACCGTCGCGGACATCGAAGCGACGCAGCGCGAAGTGCGCCGCATCCTGAGCGGCGATCGACTACCGCGTCCCGCGCGCCGGCAGCGCTGCTGGCCAAGCTCGATGCGGTCGCGCTGCATCCCGTCGCCGGTCCCGTGCTGCTCGGCGACGGTCCTGTTCCTGATGTTCCAGGCGGTGTTCAGCTGGGCGACAGTGCCGATGGATCTCATCAAGAACGGCGTCGCAGGCTCGGCGAGCTGGCTCGCGACGCACATGGCACCCGGCCCGCTGCAGCAGCCTGCTCACCGACGGCGTGATCGGCGGCGCGGCAGCGTGCTGGTGTTCCTGCCGCAGATCCTGATCCTGTTCTTCTTCATCCTGGTGCTCGAGGACTCGGGCTACCTGCCGCGCGCGGCGTTTCTGCTGGATCGCCTGATGGGCAAGGTGGGGCTCTCGGGACGCGCGTTCATTCCGCTGCTCTCGAGCTTTGCGTGCGCGATTCCGGGAATCATGGCGGCGCGCACTATCCCGTCGGCGCGCGACCGGCTCGCGACCATCATGATCGCGCCGCTCATGACCTGCTCGGCGCGCCTGCCGGTGTACGCGCTGCTGATCGCGGCATTCATTCCGGCGAGCGGCGTCGGCCTCTTCAATCTGCAGGGGCTCGTGCTGTTCGCGCTGTACCTCGCGGGCGTGCTCGCGGCGATGGCTCGTGGCATTCGTCCTCAAGCTCACCGTGATGCGCAACGAGCCGCGCTCGCTGATGCTCGAGCTGCCGGAGTATCGCTGGCCGAACCTGCGCAACCTGCTGCTCGGACTGTGGGAGCGTGTGCGCATCTTCCTCGAGCGCGTCGGGCACGCATCATTCTGTCGCTGATGATCGTGCTGTGGTTCCTCGCGAGCTTTCCGGCGCCGCCGGCCGGCGCGACGGGACCTGCGATCCAGTACAGCTTCGCCGGGCATGCTCGGCCGCGCGCTGCGAGGTCATCTTCGCGCCGATCGGCTTCAACTGGCAGATCTCGATCGCGCTGGTGCCGGGCCTCGCGGCGCGCGAAGTGGCGGTGGGCGCGCTCGGCACGGTGTATGCGATGTCCGCATCGGATGCCGACGTCAGCACGGCGCTCACGCCGATCATCGCTTCCACCTGGAGCCATCGCGACCGGGCTGTCGCTGCTGGCCTGGTATGTGTTCGCGCCGCAGTGCCTGTCGACGCTGGCGGTGGTCAAGCGCGAGACCAACTCGTGGCGCTATCCGCTGCATCATGGCGGGGTATCTGTTCGCGCTCGCCTATCTCGCCTCGTTCGTCACCTACCGCACGGCCCTCGCGCTCGGGGGCGGCTGAGATGGCCTGGATCGAATGGGTAGTGGTCGGTGTGCTGGTGGCCGCCAGCGCGGGCTACAGCGTGTGGCGGCTGCTGCCCAAACGCAAAGGCCAGGGCGGCGGCTGCGGAGGCTGCTCCTCGCACACGCCGTCCGCCGCGATCAAGCGGCTAGCTAGCGCGCGCGGTGTCGCGAGATGCCCGGACTCGAAGGTCTGGCGCACTTCGCCGTTGACGCACCCGCTCCTCGTAGCGGCCCTGCGTGTAGGCGGAGACGACGCGACGCCAGAAGCGCGACCGCGGTCGGGTTGCGCAGGTATTCGACGATCTCCCAGCGGCCCGGCGAAACGGTTGAGGATCAGCGGCACCGCGGTGCGCCCGATGCCGAGGCGGCGCTGCGGTGCGGGCGATGAAGAATTCGGCCATGCGGTAATCGGTGCGGCTCTTGCCGGGGCCCTGCGGGCCACCGCGCGCCACCATGGCGAAGCCCACGGGCTCTTCGGACTTGGCGATCACCAGCGGGGTCGAGGTCGGATCGCCGAACCAGCGCGCGATGTGGTCCGGCTCGCGGTGCCCGAACTCGCCCAGCAGCGGAAAGATGCCGGTATTGAGGGGCGCGAGGTCATCCAGGTAGTCCCGGTAGACCCCCTCGATCCAGCGGCGGTCCCCTTCCCTGCCGCGAGCGTCGCGAACGCTGACCGTCACAGTTTTCCATCCTTCAAAAGCACACGGCCCGGACAGCCGCTTGCGCGTCTGTCCGGGCCGTCGTAGAGCCAGAAGCTCTTACAGTAAGCCTTGCAGCTTACTGTTACTTGCGGCTGCTCGGCCGGAGCCGCGTGGCGCATCGGCCGGAGGCGTAGCAGCGGCAGCAGCGGCGTCCGTGGCCGGGCCAGCGGCATCGGCGGCGGCACCGGCAGCATCGGAAGCGGCGTCGGCAGCCGAGCTCGCGGCATCGGCCGCGGAGTCGGCAGCCTGGGCAGCCTCGTTGGCAGCCGGAGCGGCGTCGGTGCTGGCAGCTTCCTGCTTCGCGCAGGCAGTCAGAGCCAGCGCAGCAATAAGAGCGCTGAGAGCAAGTTTCGTGTTCATTGATTCAATACCCCGAGAAGCAGAGTGAATAAGGTCAACCTTCCATCCCTAAACGCGCACCCGCACGCGGGGCGCGGCGGCGAATTCTATCGGCTCCGGTCACGATTGGAAATAGAAAAACGGCTTTGTCGGCGGGAAACGACAGCGCGAGGGTCGCTTTCCGCAAACAGCTAGAATCGCAGCCCACCGCTCGCCCGTCAATTATGCCCAAGACCACGCCGCTGCCGACGACCACTACGACGCTCATTTCGATGCCATGGCGCAGCACCATGCCCAGGCGCTCAAGGCCAGCGGCTATCGCGGCGTGCTGCTGCATTCAGGCACCCCGGCCTATGCGCTTCGAGGACGATCAGACCGCATCCGTTCCGCGCCAATGCGCCCTTCAAGAGCTGGGTGCCGCTGACCGATGTCCCCGGACAGCTTCGTCTATTTCGAGCCGGGCGCACGCCGCTGCTGCTATTCCACAACCCGGCCGACTATCTGGCATCAGCCGGCGGCGCTGCCCGACGGCCACCTGGACCGCGCCGCTTCGACCTCCGGCCGGTTGCGGACCTGGCGGCGGCGCGCGCCCAGCTGCCGGCGGACCTCAGCGCGCGTCGCCTTTCTGGGTGAGCCTTTCGCGCAGCTGACGGCCTGGGGCGTCGCGGCGGTCAACCCGCGGCCGCTGCTCGATCGGCTCGACTACCTGCGCGCCGTCAAAACGCCCTTACGAGCTCGACTGCCTGCGCGAGCGCGAGCCGGCTTGGTGCGCGCGGGCATGTCGCTGCGGCGCACGCCTTTGCCGGCGGTGCCATCGGAGTTCGAGATCGAGCTCGCCTTCCTCGCGCGCCTGCGGACAGCGCGAGCAGGAGCTGCCTTACAACCCGATCATCGCGCTCAACGAGGGAGCGGCAGTGCTGCACTATCAGGTGCTCGGACGGCAGGCGCCGCCAGAGCGGCATTCGATGCTGATCGATGCCGGCTGCGAGTTCGCTGGCTACGCGAGCGACATCACGCGCACGTATTCGCGCAGCCGATGCGGACTTCGCCGCCCTGCATCGCGCAGATGGACGAGGTGCAGCAGTCGCTGTGCGCAAGCGTGCGGGCGGGCGTCGACTGGCGAGACGTGCACCTGCTCTGCGCATCGCCTGGTCGCCGAGCTGCTGCAAGTCCTGCCGACATCATCCGTTGCGAGGCGGACGAGGCGCATCGAGACCGGGCTGTCGAGCGTGTTCCTGCCGCACGGCATCGGCCATCTGCTGGGCCTGCAGGTTCACGACGTCGGCGGGTTTCTGCAGTCGGCTGAGGGCGGCGAGATCCCCCGGCCCGAGGGTCATCCGTATCTGCGGCTCACGCGGGTGCTGGAGGCAGGGCTTCGTGGTGACCATGGAGCCGGGGCTCTACTTCATCGACCAGCTGCTCGAGCAGGCGCGCGGCGATGCTCGCGGCGCGACACATCAACTGGTCGCGCGTCGAACAGTTTCGCAAGTTCGGCGGTATTCGCATCGAGGACAATCTGGCGGTGACCGCCAACGGTTGCGAGAATCTGACTCGGGATGCGTTTGCGGGCCTGCCCGCCTAGCGACCGAGCCCCGCCCGCCAGTAGGTGCGCCAGCCCTGATTTTGAACTGATGCCGCGCTTGGGACCATGGCGGCCGGCCCCGGTTCACGAATGGAACGCCAAGTGGCATCTGCCGCGACATCGTCAGCTACGGGGCCGAGGTGAAAGCGCATACGTTGTGTACTGAAACTACAGAGTTGTCAGGGCCAACGCCTCCCTGCTGGAACCAACTGGGGCATTGTTGTCCAATACACCGCGCTTCTTCCAGCTCGAGCCCGAACAGGGGTACACGCCATGAGATTTCGCTCGCTCATCGTGACTGCGGTACTCGCTGGAACGTTCGCGCCCGTCGCCTGGTGCGACACAACGCCGACCCAGGCGTCGGCGGATGCCGAGGGGCTGGTCAAGGTGAAGGTGCCGGGGTTGCAGACCGTGTATGCGCGGCCGGGCGTGAATCTGGCGAGCTACGACAAGGTCATGCTCGACCCCATCGCGGTCGCATTCAGCAAGAACTGGGGGTCGAGAAATCCGTTACGCCGCATAACGGCGGAAGAACAGCAAGAAATCAAGACCGGACTCGAGAAGATCCTGCGCGAGGAATTCAAGAAGGAGCTGTCGAAATCCCAGCGCTATTCCGTGGTGGACACGCCTGGGGATGATGTCTTGAAGATCACTGCGGAGATCCGCGATCTGCAAATCAACGCGCCCGATTTGCAGGAAGCCGGCATTACGCGCACGTATACGCTGTCGGCGGGTGAGATGACGCTGGTCGCAGAGTTGCGTGATTCAGCGAGCGGCGCCCTGATCGCGCGCGTCATTGATCGTGAGCGAGATCCTGACTCACCGTGGCTGCAATGGACCACGCGCATGGACAACATCATCGCCGCGCAACGCGCCGCGGCGGGCTGGGCCCGGATCCTGCGCGAGCGGCTGGATGCCGCGCATGGAATCGGCAAGGGCTCCTAAGCCCTCTTGATGAAGCCCAGGACGAGCATCGCGAGACCCGCCAGCAGCAGCAGGTGTACGGCGGCGAATGTGATCTTGACGGCCAGCCAGAGCACCAGCCATGTCACGACGAGCACGACACCGATCGCCTTGAGAAAGGCCATTTCGTCTCTCCGGTGGAAAATCAGTTCGATAACGCGATGGAAGGCCGGACGTTCCCGTTTGCGCTCAATTCATCGGCTTTGAATCGCGCCTCTGAGCCAGATCCTGAGCCCATTTTCGTCCGAAGCCGGGCCTGACCACGTTAGCGCCGGGGATGGCGTATAGGGCTGATTCGATCCCCGCGGTCTTTTGATCCACGCTTTCTGGCCATAGCCAAAGCCGCTCAGGCCCGACGGCAGCATGGGCACCGGCGTGAATTCCATGAAAATAGTGTCGGCCGAGGTGGCATGACCCGCCTGGACCACACCGGGCATCGCGGTGAACACATCCATCAAGTCAAGGCACGCGGAAACACACGCATCGTCCGTAAGTAGAACAACGCGTCCCCGCATCAAGTTTGGCCCGGCGGCGTTCTTCCGAACCGGTGGTATCCCGTTGAGCTCGAAGGTCGCCGCGCCTTGGGCCATCGCCTGGTCAAAATGATCGAGAATATTTCGGATTCCTGCGATGTCATCGGCATCTGAGGAACCTTGCGGATCTCGCGAGCGCTCATCGACCAGCCGCTTCCAGTAGTCTCGATTGAGCTGGGAAACGCGCCAAACCGTGGGGCCGAGCCTGGGTTTGAGGGTCTGGACCATGTCGGCGCCCCAGAGGATTTCAGCCAGTCGATCGCCAAACCCGCTGTCGCCACCTACATTTCCACGAAGGTCGATGACAACCCGCTGCGCCGAACGCAAGTTGGCCAGGTGCTGGGAGACTGAGTCGTAAAAGCCTCCCCAGTCCTGGTCCGCACTCATTCCTGGAAGCGTGATCCACCAGTCCGTCTCGCTCCAACGCTGCAGGGCGAGCTTTCGGGGCGAAGCAGCATCGGAGGACGCCAAACTGACCTTAGCCTCGGAGCGGCGCCACCATGCAATATGAGCATCGAGAAACCCGGCAACGTAGCTCGTGAGCAAGGCAGAGTAGTCACGACCGTTGCTCACCGTCGGCAGCCCGAGCTGCGATTGGGCTAAGCCGTCTTCCAGCCAGCTGCGGAAATGAGCGCTGTCCCTGTCGACGACCATTGCCGGTGAGTTATCGCGCAACAGGTCATGAATGGCCTGAAGATCCTGTTTCGCGGCAATCTGCCATTGCGAGGATGTGCTTGGCGCAGCGGATGCAATCGTCGCCAGACCCCAGTACAAGATCAGCGGTAAAGCTTTGTGCCCCACCTGACGATCACCGCCGGTCCGGCGTCTCGCTCGCCAAAGCGAAGGCACTCGCACGTGCCTCCTCTACCGGCCGAATCTCATACTTCAGGCCGCAGGCGAGGCACGGATTCCCTGCAGCAAGTTGCGCAGCGTCGTCGAGGCTTTTCGCCAGAATGAACCAGTAGCCGCCGATCACCTCTTTGGATTCGGCGAACGGCCCATCCGTCGTCATGCTTTTGGAAACGAGCTTGCCCTCCCTCGCCAGCCGCTGCCCGCGCTTCATCTTTCCATCCTCCACGCACCGCTCGATCCAGGTGTAGAACCTGTCGATGGCATCCTGTATTTCTTCCCGGGACAGATTCGGATCCCACTGCCCGCGTGAGATGACGACATATTCGAGGGGAGCGGATTTATCGGTCATGGCTCAGCCGAGCAATTCGTGGACCGCGCGATACGCCTGGTCGATGGCCTGGTCCGTGTACGACGCGGCAGCCGCGTCGGAATTGGCGATGGTGATGCGGCCGAATTGCCTGCGAGCGATATCGCAAGGCCGTTGCCCCGCCGGCCATTCAGGGTCCCAGAGCGGGCTGTATTCATACGCGTAGCCGTGCGGCCAGCGGTTCACAGTGATGGCATCGATGTCTCGCGCGGGATCGAAACCAGCCGCTCCGGCTACCCTAGCGACGGTCCGCACATTGCGCTCGAAGGTCTCAAAGGTGGTGCCGAGCAGATTCCGCGCGGCCCGCTCTCTGCTGATCGCGTGCCGACAACCCGGGCTGGCACGGAGTGCGGATCATTTGCAGCACGACCGGTTCATTCGGTGAAGTTGGCGAAACGTACCCGCCGATGTCAGGCGTCTCGTCCAGAAACATCGTTGGGTGGAACATGCCCGGACAAGAAACTCGAGAGACGCCGAGATCATGAAAGGCCTTGGCATTGCGCAGTGAAACCGAGGTGTAGACCAGTGGCGCCTTTACACCGTAACGCAGTGCCTCCTTCTGTGCCGCGGGCAGCTCCGGGCACAGATGAGGAATCATGGAATTCCAGCACGCGAGGACCGTCGCGCCGGCGCGGACCTTGCGCGTCGCCTTGCCATTTGCATACGTGACTTCCACGTTGTTTCCCGACTGACGCGCCCCGACAACCGTGCTGTTGAGGCGGATGCGTATCGCATTGTTCGGCTGATCCAGCTTCACGTAATCCAGGCGAGCCGTGACGATATCCTCGGCGGTGTTGCCCGGCGCACAGCCGGGAACGAGCGAGCGCACCAGCAATCGCGCGACGGATGCATTGCCATCGGGATAGTGGAAGAAGTATTCGTCCTTCGGCGTCACTGCGCCGAGCCCTGTAAAGCTCAGACCCGGTGATGGCACGCGATCAAGGCCCATGCCCTGAAACCCCGGCGCGCGCAATGACGCCCAGCAATCGAGCGCCGGCACGGCATCGATGCCGAGCGCATAAAGATCGTGACTAATCGTCTGGTAGAACGGGATCGCATCCGGGTGCACGTACGCGATCTTGAGCAGGAAGTCGCCATAACTGGTGCGTGACAGCCTCGCTTTCTTATCTGCCTGCGTCAGTCCCGCAAGATAATCGACATTGCCGCACTGGATGCGCAGGATCGACTCCTGCGCGGCGTTCGATAGCGGGGTTTTCGCCAGGAATTCCGCCCAACGCTTCTTCAGCTCGTCCGGCGCCTCCTCGTCATCATCGGGCATCCCCGCGACGAGGCGCTCCGCGCCAAAGGACTCTTTGTCGAAGAAACAGCCGGCCTCGAGATTGTCGTAGGCATCGGTATGGGCGAATTTCTTCTGCATCCCCGGCGGATCGATGCCGAGCTCCTTGAAGAGGCTCCCTGCCTCATTGCTGTAGGCAAAAGGCGAATCGATGGACCACGTGCCGCCGTTGGAGAGCAACAGTCGTCCGCCCGGCCGGAACTCATTGCGCCGCGCGTGCCCTCCGAAGTCGTCGTGATTGTCCAGAATCAGGATGCGCGCGCCGGCCCCAGCGAACTTGCGGTAGAAATACGCGGCGGAGAGTCCGCTGATGCCCGCGCCAACGACGACCAAGTCGAAGTGCTCATCCACAGGGATATTCGAGCTGTCCGGCAACCTGCCATCACGCAAGGCGTGGGCAACTTCGTACGAGCCCGGGGCGCTGCCGCGCAGCCCAGTCAGCACGGGGGGATAGGCGCTGCCTTCAGCCGCGTACGCGAGCGAGGCCCACGGCGGCAGCGCGAGGGCCCCGACACCGATCGCCACGCCGTCCAGGAAATCCCGGCGTGTGATCTGTCTATCCATCCCGAGCTCGCGCTCGCGGACGGAATACCTGCCGCGATCAGCGCTTCGCGAGGAGATCACGAATCTCATGGAGCAGCACTTCGGTGCGCGGCGGCGGCGGCGCAGCCGCAGCCGGCGCCGGACGCTTCAGGCGATTGATTGCCTTGATGATCATGAACAGCGCAAAGGCGATGATCGTGAACTCGAAGATCGTCTGGATGAACATCCCGTACTTGAAGAGCATCGGCTCACCTGCCGGATTCGTGCCGAGCGTCACCGCGAGGTCCTTGAAATCCACCCCGCCGATGGCGATGCCCGAGGGGCGGCATGATGAGGTCATTGACGAGAGAGTTGACGATCTTGCCGAACGCCGCGCCGATCACCACACCGATGGCGAGATCGACGACATTGCCCTTCATCGCAAATTCTTTGAATTCTGAAGCGAGCCCCATGATCCTCCCTCCAAAGTGAAGATGTCAAAAAGCATACGCCTGAAGGTCAAACGTAACCACCACCGCCGACGTCGCGTCGCCCCTCGCGATGAACTGCGAGAGGGCGTCGAGACGCATGGAAGCGTATCGACGAGGCCCCGAAGGACCGGTCTTCCGGCCGTCCCCCTCGCAGTTCATCGCGAGGGGTGGCGCGCCCTACGCAGACGCCTTCTTTTTCTTTTTCTTGGCCGGCGCAGTGTCCGCGTCAGCCTTGGCCTTTTTGGCTTTCGGCTTTGAGTCGGCAGCCGCCTTGGCTTTCGCCTTCTTCTTCGGCTTCGAAGCGCTCTTGTCGTCCGACGGCTCGGCCTTCTGTTCGGCCAAAGCCTTGTCCACCAGCTGCATCAGCGCCATCGGCGCGTTATCGCCCGGGCGCGGCCCCATGCGCAGGATGCGCGTATAGCCACCCGGACGCGCCTTGAAGCGCGGCCCGATGTCCTCGAACAGCTTCACGACGATCGCCTGCGTCGCGCAGGCGCGCGAACGCCAGCCGGCGGCTCGCGTCACTGTCTGTCTTGCCGAGAGTGATGAGCGGCTCGACCATGCGCCGCAGCTCCTTGGCCTTGGGCAGCGTGGTGCGAATGGTCTCGTGCCGAAGCAGCGAGACGCTCATGTTGCGCAGCATCGCCCAGCGATGCGGGCGCGTTGCGCGAGAGCTGCCGACCGGAAAGTTGATGCCGCATGGAAGGATCGCCTTAGATTACGTCGCCGCGTTCGTCGTCGTGCCGCAGACCCAGCCGGCGGCCAGCCGTCGAGGCGCATGCCGAGCATCAGCCCGTGGCTCTGCAGCACTTCCTTGATCTCGGTGAGCGACTTCTTGCCGAGGTTCGGCGTGCGAAGCAGCTCGACCTCGGTGCGCTGCACCAGATCGCCGATGTAGTGGATGTTCTCGGCCTTGAGGCAGTTCGCGCTGCGCACGGTGAGCTCGAGCTCGTCGACGGGGCGCAGCAGGATCGGATCGAACTGCATCTCGGAGACCTTGGTCGAGGCTTCTTCCTCGCCCTGCAGGTCCACGAAAACCGACAGCTGCTCCTTGAGGATCGCGCCGGCGCGGCGGATCGCCTCTTCAGCGTCGATCGTGCCGTTGGTCTCGATGTCGAGGATCAGCTTGTCGAGGTCGGTGCGCTGCTCGACGCGCGCCGCATCCACGGAATAGGTGACGCGACGGACGGGCGAGAAAGACGCATCGAGCTGCAGGCGGCCGATGGCTCGCGTCTGCTCCTCGAACGCCGCACGCTGCACCGCCGGGCGGTAGCCGCGACCGCGCTCGACGCGCAGGGTCATGTTGAGCTCGCCGGCCTTGGTGAGATTCGCGATGACCAGCTCCGGGATTCACGACTTCGATGTCGTGGTCCGTCTGGATGTCGCCCGCCGTCACAGGGCCGGGGCCCTTCTTGTGAAGACGCAGTTCCGCGCTGTCACGCGTATGCATGCGCAGCGCGACTTGCTTGAGGTTGAGCAGGATGTCGACGACATCTTCCTGCACACCCTCGATGCTCGTGTACTCATGCAGCACGCCGTCGATCTCGACTTCCGTGATCGCACTGCCGGGCATGGAGGAAAGCAATACGCGACGCAGCGCGTTGCCGAGCGTGTGGCCGAAGCCCCGCTCGAACGGCTCGATCACGATGCGCGCCTGCCGCGGTGCGAGCGGCTGTACCTTCACGACGCGCGGCTTCAGAAATTCAGTCACGGAACCCTGCATGGCAGTTCACCTCGCCGGAGCAAGCCGGCTTAAAACAATTACTTCGAATACAACTCGACGACCAGGTTCTCGTTGATGTCCGGCAGGACATCGTCACGCGCCGGCACCGTCTTGAATACACCGCGCATTTCCTTGTCGTTGACTTCAACCCAGTCGGGGAAGCCCACCTGCTGCGCCACGGTGAGCGCGCCCTGGATGCGCAGCTGCTTGCGCTGCTTCTCGCGGATCTGCACCACGTCGCCCGCCTTGCACTGGTACGAGGCGATCGTCACGACCTGATCGTTCACGGTCAGCGTCTTGTGGCTCACCAGCTGGCGCGCTTCGGAGCGCGTTGAGGCGAAGCCCATGCGATACACGACGTTGTCGAGCCTGCACTCGAGCAGCTTCAGCAGGTTTTCGCCGGTCGCGCCGCTCTTGCGCGCAGCCGCCTCGTAGTAGTTGCTGAACTGGCGCTCGAGCACGCCGTACATGCGGCGCAGCTTCTGCTTCTCGCGCAGCTGCAGGCCGTAGTCCGACAGCCGCGTGCGACGCTCGCCTTTGACGCCACCCGGCGGCACCGACAGCTTGCACTTGTTCTCGAGCGGCTTGATGCCGCTCTTCAGGAACAGATCCGTGCCCTCTCGCGCGAGAGCTTGCACTTGGGACCTATGTAGCGAGCCATGTAATGATCTCCTGAAATCTTTAGACGCGGCGCTTCTTCGGGAGCGCGGCAGCCATTGTGCGGAATCGGCGTGACGTCTGAGATGCTGCTGATCTTCAGTCCGCAGCCGTTCAGCGCGCGCACCGCGGATTCGCGGCCGGGGCCCGGGCCACCGACGCGCACTTCGACGTTCTTCACGCCGTGTTCCTGCGCAGCATTGCCGGCCTTCTCGGCAGCCACCTGCGCGGCGAACGGCGTGCTCTTGCGCGAGCCGCGGAAGCCGCAGCCACCCGCAGTCGCCCAGGACAGCGTGTTGCCCTGGCGGTCGGTGATCGTGACGATCGTGTTGTTGAAGGACGCATGCACGTGCGCGATCGCATCGAGCACGTTCTTGCGCGCCTTCTTGGGCTTCTTGGCCGCGGCAGCGGCGTTCTGGGCAGCAGTCTTCTGGTCAGCCATGTGTTTTATGCCTTACCCGGCGGTGCGTTGAGCTTGACCGCCTGTTTGCGAGGACCCTTGCGCGTGCGCGCGTTCGTGCGCGTGCGCTGGCCGCGTACCGGCAGCCCGCGCCTGTGGCGCATGCCGCGATACGAGCCCAGGTCCATGAGCCGTTTGATGTTCATCGAGACTTCGCGACGCAGGTCGCCTTCGACCGCGAACTTCGCGATCTGCGAGCGGATGGCGTTGACCTCGATCTCGGTGAGGTCCTTGACCTTCGTGGTGGGGCTCACGCCCGCCGCTGCGCACACGGCGCGCGCGCGATTCTTGCCCACGCCGAACACATGCGTGAGCCCGACCCACACATGCTTGTTCATCGGAATATTGATGCCCGCAATACGCGCCATGACTCTAGCCCTGCCTTTGCTTATGCCGGGGATCGGTGCAGATCACGTAGACGACGCGCCGGCGCCGCACGATCTTGCAGTTCTTGCAGATCTTCTTGACCGAAGGACGAACTTTCACGAACGAGGCCCTCATGCATTCTGCCCGCTGCGGCCGTAGCCCAGCAGGTTCGCCTTCTTGAGAAGGCCCGGATAGTGATGCGACATCATGTGCGCCTGCAGCTGCGACATGAAGTCCATCACCACGACCACCACGATCAGGAGCGAGGTGCCGCCGAACTGGAACGGCACACCCTGCGAGGAAATCAGGAATTCCGGCAGCAGGCAGACCGCGGTCACGTAAAGCGCGCCCCACAGGGTCAGCCTCGTAAGCACCTTGTCGATGTAATCGCCGGTCTGCTGGCCCGGACGTATGCCCGGGATGAAAGCGCCGGACTTCTTCAGGTTCTCCGCCGTATCGCGCGCGTTGAAGACCAGCGCCGTGTAGAAGAAGCAGAAGAAGATGATCAGCAGTGCGTAGATCAGCAGATGCAGCGGCTGCCCGTAGTTGAGCGAGGCCGCGATGCTCTGCAGCGCAGTGGCCACGCCGCCCTCGGCGCTCTGCCCGAAAAAGCCGGCGATGGTCGCCGGGAAGAGCAGCAGGCTCGAGGCGAAGATCGGCGGGATCACGCCCGACATGTTGAGCTTGAACGGCAGGTGGCTCGTCTGGCCGGCGTACATGCGCCGCCCGACCTGGCGCTTGGCGTAGTTCACCGAGATGCGGCGCTGCGCGCGCTCGACGAATACGACGAACGCCGTGGTGCCCAGGATGATGATCGACCAGCAGCAGCGCGAACGGGCCCTGCATCTCGCCCGAGCTCACCTGGCGCAACGGTGCTGCCTACTGCGCCATGCAAGCCAGCGACGATGCCGGAAAGGATGATCATCGAGATGCCGTTACCGACGCCGCGCTCGGTGATCTGCTCGCCGAGCCACATGAGGAACATGGTGCCGGTGGTCATGGTGATGGTGGCGGTGAACAGCCAGTGATAGCCGGTGCAGCATGGCCATGCCGTTCTTCTGCAGCGCCACTGCCGCCGCGAACGACTGGAACACGGCCAGCACGACCGTCAGGTAGCGCGTGTATTCGGTGATCTTGCGCCGGCCCGACTCGCCTTCCTTGCGCAGCTCCATGAGCGCGGGATGACCATCGACATCATCTGCACGATGATCGACGCCGAGATGTACGGCATCACGCCCATCGCGAAGATGGAAAGGCGCGACAGCGCGCCGCCCGAGAACATGTTGACGATCCCGAGGATCGTGTTCGACTGGTCCTCGAAGAAGCGCGCCACCGCCGCCGGATCGATGCCCGGCACGGGAATGAACGTGCCGATGCGATAGACGATCAAGCGCGCCGATCAGGAAGAACAGGCGATTGCGGATCTCGCCGAAGCGAGCCGCATCGCCGAGTCCTGCGACGGGATTGGTTGAAGTCGGGGTGGCCATACGCTCCGGTGATCTACTCTTCCAGCTTGCCGCCGGCAGCCTCGATCGCAGCCCGCGCGCCCTTGGTGGCCGTCACGCCCTTGAGCGTGACGGCCTTCTTGATCTCGCCCGACAGGATCGACCTTCGCGCGCTCGGTGAACGAAGGATCACGATGTCCGCCTTCTTCAGCGCCTCGAGGTCGATGACGGCGCCTTCGACCTTGGCCAGCTCGATCGAGCCGCACCTCGGCACGCGTCGCCTTCATCTTCGAGCGGAAGCCGAACTTCGGCAGGCGGCGGTCGAGGGGCGTCTGGCCGCCTTCGAAGCCCACCTTGTGGTAGCCGCCCTTGCGCGCACGCTGGCCCTTGACGCCGCGGCCGCAGGTCTTGCCCTGGCCGGCTGAGGCACCGCGGCCCACGCGTAGGCGCGGGCGCTTGGCGCCAGGGCGGGTTTTAGTGTGTTGAGTCTCATAGCGTCTGATTTCAAGGCCCTTCGACCTTCAGCAGATGCGGACGCGGCGTGGATCATTCCCCGGTTCTCGCGGGTGTTGGCCACGGCGACGGTCTGGTGGCGCCTGCGCAGGCCCAGGCCCCGCACGGACGCCGCGATGTTCGCAGCTGGCCGTGAATGCTCTTCAGGAGCGTGATCTTGATCTGCGCGCTCATCGCCAGGATCTCTTCGAGGGTCTTGCCGCGCTTGGCGGCGATGTCGTCCGGCGAGCGGAGCTTCGCGAGCGCGATCATGGTCGCGCGCACCACGTTGATGGGATTGCGCGAGCCGTAGCTCTTGGCGAGGACGTTGCGTACGCCGGCACACTCGAGCACCGCGCGCATGCCGCCGCCGGCGATGACGCCCGTACCATCCGAGGCCGGCTGCATGTACACGCGCGTCGCGCCGTGCTCGGCCGTGACCGCGTAATGCAGCGTGTCGTTACGCAGGCTGACGTTGATCATGTTCTTGCGCGCCTGGGCCATCGCCTTGGAGATGGCCACCGGCACTTCGCGCGCCTTGCCGAAGCCGTAGCCGACCCGACCGCCGCCGTCGCCCACCACGGTGAGCGCGGTGAAGCCGAACTGCCGGCCACCCTTCACGACCTTCGCCGTGCGGTTGACTGCGACCAGCTTCTCGGTGAAGTCGTCGGCCGATTGAGGTTTTTCCGCTCTCGCCATAGTCTAGAACTCCAAGCCGGCTTCGCGCGCGGCATCGGCCAGCGCCTTGACGCGGCCGTGATACTGGAACCCGGATCGGTCGAAGGCGACTTTCGTGACGCCCGCGGCCTTGGCCTTCTCGGCAATCGTGCGGCCGACGGCCTTGGCGGCCTCGACGTTGCCCGTGCCCTTCAGATCCTTCTTCAGCGTCCTTCTGCACCGTGGATGCGGCGGCGAGCACCTTGCGCGCCGCGCGCGTCGATCACCTGCGCATAGATGTGCCGCGGCGTGCGATGCACGGTCAGCCGCGCGACGGCCAGCTCGCGGATGTGCGCAGCGCGTCTTCGTGGCGCGGCGCAGTCGTCGTGTCTTTCTTCTGCATGCTCATGGCCTACTTCTTCTTCCCTTCCTTGAGAGTGATCTGCTCGTTCGCATAGCGCACGCCCTTGCCCTTGTAGGGCTCCGGCGGGCGAACGTCGCGGATCTCGGCGGCCACCTGGCCGACCTTCTGGGCGTCGATGCCCTTGATCAGGATCTCCGTCTGGCGTCGGCGTCTCGATCGTGATGCCTTCCGGAATCGGATAGGCCACCGGGTGCGAGAAGCCGAGCGAGAGGTTCAGCGCCTTGCCCTGCACCGCGGCGCGGAAGCCGACGCCGACGAGCTCGAGCTTGTTCTCGTAGCCCTTGGTCACGCCCAGCACCATGTTGGCGAGGTGCGCGCGCGTCGAGCCCGCATGCATGCGCGCCTCCTCGTCCGCGAACCCGATCGCCAGCTGCTTCTCTTCCTGCTTGACCGACACGCCCTTCCTCAGCGGCAGGCTCAGCGAGCCCTTGGCGCCCTTGATCGTGACCGATTCGGCGGCGATCGTGGCGGTCACGCCCTGCGGCAGATCGACCGGTGCCTTTGCTACTCGTGACATCGATGACTTCCTCAGGCCACGATGCACAGGACTTCGCCGCCCTGGCCGATGGAGCGCGCCTGGCGGTCGGTCATCACGCCCTTGGGCGTCGAGACGATCACCGTGCCCATGCCGCCCAGCACCTTCGGCAGTTCTTCCTTGCCGCGATAGATGCGCAGGCCCGGCTTGCTGATGCGCTCGAGGCGGTCGATGACGGGACGGCCCTCGTAATACTTCAGGCCGATGGTGAGGCGTGGCTTGCCCTCGCTGTCGTGCGCGAGATGGAAGTCCGCCACGTAACCTTCGTCCTTCAGCACCTTGACGATGGCCGTCTTCAGCTTCGAAGACGCGATGCTCACCTCGGTCTTGCCCGCGGACTGTCCGTTGCGGATGCGGGTCAGGAGGTCGGCAATGGGATCGGTCATGCTCATGCGGCGTACCTCACCAGCTCGCCTTGGCCAGGCCCGGGATTTCGCCACGGTTGGCGACTTCGCGGATCTTCACCCGCGCCAGCCCGAACTTGCGGTACACGCCGCGCGAGCGGCCCGTGATCTGCGCAGCGATTGCGCTGACGCGAAGCGGACTCGCATCCCGCGGCTGCGCCTGCAGCTTCGCCTGCGCTGCGGCGCGCGCTTCGGGCGAGGTCTTGGGGCTGCGGATCAGCTCCTTCAGCTTCGCGCGCTTCGCCGCATACTTCTTCACGATTTTGGCGCGGCGCTTCTCGCGCTCCACCATGTTCGTCTTCGCCATAAACGTGTTCCGGATTCCTTCTTACTTCCTGAACGGGAAGTTGAATGCCTCGAGCAATGCTCGGCCCTGCCGGTTGTCCCGGCGCGGTCGTCGTAATCGTGATGTCCATGCCACGCACCTGGTCGATCTGGTCGTACTGGATCTCGGGGAAGATGATCTGTTCCTTGATGCCCAGGCTGTAGTTGCCACGGCCGTCGAACGAGCGCGGCGAGACGCCGCGGAAGTCGCGGATGCGCGGCATCGCGATGCTGATCAGCCGGTCGAGGAACTCGTACATGCGCGCGCCGCGCAGCGTCACCTTGGCGCCGATCGGCAGGCCCTGGCGCAGCTTGAAGGTCGCGATCGCCTTGCTGGCCTTGGTCGATGAGCGGCTTCTGGCCGGTGATCTTGGTGAGGTCGGCGACGGCGGCGTCCATGAGCTTGCGGTCGGCCGCAGCCTCACCCACGCCCATGTTGATGGTGATCTTGGAGATGCGCGGCACTTCCATCACGTTGGCCAGCCGCAGCTCTTGCTTCAGCTTCGGCACGATCTTCTCGCGATAATGCTGGTCGAGTCGGGCGAGGTTAGGCATCGAACATCTCTCCAGTCGACTTGAAGAAGCGCACGCGCTTGCCGTCGGCGAGCGTCTTGATGCCGACGCGGTCGGCTTCCTTGCGCCGCGGCGTTCCAGATCGCCACCTTGGAGGCGGCGAGCGGCATCTCCTTCTCGACGATGCCGCCCTGCTTGCCGGCCTGCGGGTTGGCCTTCTGTGTGCTTCTTCACCCTGTTGATGCCCTCGACGAGCAGCCGCGGCCGTCGGCGAGCACCTGCAGGATGGTGCCGCGGCGACCCTTGTCGCGGCCGGAGATGCACGACCACTTCGTCGCCCTTTCTGATCTTTCTCACAGAACCTCCGGGGCCAGCGAGATGATCTTCATGAACTGCACGTTGCGCAGCTCGCGCGTCACGGGCCCGAAGATGCGGGTGCCGATCGGCTCGAGCTTGTTCGTCAGGAGCACGGCGGCGTTGCCGTCGAAGCGGATCAGCGAGCCGTCCGGGCGGCGCACGCCGCGCTTGGTGCGCACGACCACGGCGTCGTAGACCTCGCCCTTCTTGACCTTGCCGCGCGGGATCGCGTCCTTGACGCTCACCTTGATGACATCGCCGACCGTCGCATAGCGACGGCGCGTGCCGCCCAGCACCTTGATGCACATCAGAGTGCGGGCACCGCTGTTGTCGGCGGCATTGAGCATGGTCTGTAGCTGGATCATGACGCGCGCTCTAACACCTTCACGAGCTGGTACGACTTGCGGCGCGACAGCGGCCGGCACGGCGAGATCTTCGACCAGTCGCCCTGCTTCGACTCGCTGTTCTCGTCGTGGGCGAGCAGCTCGCGTCGTGCGGCGGATGTACTTGCCGTACATCGGGTGCTTGCTGCAGCCGCTCGATCTCGACGGCGATCGTCTTCTGCATCTTGGTGCTGACGACGCGGCCGGTCAGGGTCGGCGCCTTCTTGTTCTTCAGTGGTCATTTCTTCTCTCCGGCGGCGCGCAGCTGCGCTTCGCGCGCGACGGTCTTCAGACCGGGCGATGTTGCGGCGCACCTTGCCGAACTGGTCGGGCTTGACGGCCTGACCGGTGGCGCGCTGCAGGCGCAGCGCGAACTGCTCCTTGCGCAGCTTCAGCAGTTCCTCGCCGAGCTCCTCGGCTTTCTTGCCGCGAAGTTGTTTGAGATCCATCAGCGTACCTGCCGTTTCACGAACGTGGTCGACACGGAGAGCTTGGAGCCGGCGAGGCGGAACGCCTCGCGCGCGTCGACTTCCGTCACGCCTTCCATCTCGAAGAGCACCTTGCCGGGCTTCACTCTGGCGACCCAGTACTCGACGTTGCCCTTGCCGCTGCCCATGCGAACCTCGAGCGGCTTCTTCGAGATCGGCACGTCCGGGAAACACGCGGATCCAGATCTGGCCGCCGCGCTTCACGTAGCGGGCCATCGCACGCCGCGCGGCCTCGATCTCGCGAGCCGTCATGCGGGCGCGGCTGGTGGCCTTCAGTCCGAATTCGCCGAAGGCGACGGAGCTGCCGCGCACGGCGAGGCCGACGTTGCGGCCCTTGAACTGCTTGCGATACTTGGTGCGTTTGGGCTGCAGCATGGGTCGTTACGCCGTAACCTGTTCAGTGGAGCGGCAGCGGGCGGCGGCACGTCGCCGGCGCAGCCGGTGAAGCGACTTCGGCCGCGGCGTCGCCCTCGGGTTCGGCCGGCGGCTTCGCGACGGCGCGAGCTCGGCCTTGTCGAACACTTCGCCCTTGAAGATCCAGACCTTGATGCCGATGACGCCGTAGGTGGTGTGTGCTTCGGACAAGACCGTAGTCGATGTCCGCGCGGAAGGTGTGCAGCGGAACGCGGCCTTCGCGGTACCACTCGGTGCGCGCGATCTCCGAGCCGTTCAAACGGCCGGCAACACGCACTTTCACGCCGAGGGCGCCGCTGCGCATGGTGCTCATCACGGCGCGCTTCATGGCGCGGCGGAACATCACGCGCTTTTCGATCTGCTGCGCGATGCTGTCGGCGACCAGCTGCGAATCGAGCTCGGGCTTTCTGATCTCGGCGATGTTGAGGCGCACGTCGACGCCGGGCATGCCGAGCAGCTTCGCCGTCTCCTGGCGCAGCTTCTCGATGTCCTCACCCTTCTTGCCGATGACGATGCCGGGACGCGCCGTCTGGATGGTGATGTTCACCTTCTTCGCGGCTCGCTCGATCTGGATGCGGCTCACCGAGGCCTCGGCCAGCTTCTCCTTGAGGAACTCGCGGACGCGGAAGTCCGTGTGCACGTGAGCCGGGAACTGCTTCTTGCCGGCATACCACTTCGACGTCCAGTCGCGGGTGATGCCGAGCCTGATTCCCAGCGGATTGACCTTCTGACCCATGCGCTAGTCCTTCTTGCCGTCGCTCACGACGACGGTGATGTGGCTGTTGCGCTTCACGATGCGCGCGCCGCGGCCCTTGGCGCGGGCGGCGAAGCGCTTGAGCACCGGCGCGACATCCACCTCGATGCGCGCCACTTTGAGATCGTCGACGTCCAGGCCGTGGTTGCTGTCCGCGTTGGCGACAGCGGACTCGAGCGTCTTGCGGACCAGGTCCGCGCCCTTCTTCGGCATGAACTTGAGCGTGTCAATGGCATTGCCCACCGGCTGGCCGCGCACCACGTCGGCGACGAGGCGGCACTTCTGCGGCGAGATGCGTGCGTAGCGATATTTGGCGATGACGTCCATGCGTAGACCTCAGGTGGCAGCCTCGACCTTGCGGTCGCCGGAGTGCACCTTGAACGTACGCGTCGGGCGCGAACTCGCCGAGCTTGTGGCCGACCATGTTCTCGCTGATCAGCACCGGGATGTGCTGACGGCCGTTGTGCACGGCGATCGTGAGGCCGACCATCTCCGGCGATCACCATCGAGCGGCGCGACCAGGTCTTGATCGGCTTGCGATCGTTCTTGTGCGAGGCGATCTGCACCTTCTTCGCCAGGTGCAGATCGACGAACGGGCCTTTTTTGGTTGAACGCGGCATTCAGGGGTCCGGTTAACGAATCTTGTTGCGACGGCGCTGGACGATCATGTGCTCGGTGCGCTTGTTGTGGCGCGTCTTCAGGCCCTTGGTGTTCCAGCCCCACGGGCGATACCGGATGCGGATTGCCCTGGCCGGACTTGCCTTCGCCGCCGCCGTGCGGGTGGTCCACCGGGTTCATGGCAACGCCACGCACCGTCGGGCGGATGCCGCGCCAGCGCTTCGCGCCGGCCTTGCCGTAGCTGCGCAGGTTGTGCTCGTCGTTGCTCATCTCGCCGATGGTGGCGCGACAGTCGACGTGCACCTTGCGGATTTCGCCGGACTTCACGCGCAGGAATGCGTAGATGCCTTCGCGCGAGGTGAACGAAGCGGAGCTGCCGGCACTGCGCGCCAGCTGCCCGCCCTTGCCGGGCTTCATCTCGATGTTGTGGACGATCGAGCCGACCGGAACGTGGCGCAGCGCCATCGCGTTGCCGGGCTTGATCGGCGCATCCGCGCCAGAACGCACTTCGTCGCCGGGCGCCATGCCCTTGGGCGCGAGAATGTAGCGGCGCTCGCCGTCGGCATACTTGATCAGCGCGATGTGGCCGGTGCGGTTCGGATCGTATTCGACGCGCTCGACGACTGCCGGCGACGCCGTCCTTGTCGCGCTTGAAGTCGATGATGCGATACTTCTGTCGCGACCCGCCGCCGAGGTGGCGCGTGGTCATGCGGCCCATGCTGTTGCGGGCGCCGGTCTTGTTCTGGCGACCTGGTGAGCGGCGCGTACGGCCCGCCCTTGTACAGGTGCGAGCGATCGACCTTGATGACCGTGCGCGTGCCCGGCGAGGTCGGCTTCATTTTGATCAAGGCCATGGGTTCTAACCCTTCGCCCGGGCTTCGTAGTCGATGGCCTGGCCGTCGACCAGGCTCACGTAGGCCTTCTTCCAGTCCTGCGTGCGCCCGATGGTCTTGCCGAAGCGGCGGCTCTTGCCGGGCTCGTTCACGGTCTGCACGCCGCTCACCTTGACGTCGAACATCAGCTCGACCGCCTGCTTGATGTCCGTCTTGGTGGCATCGCGGCGCACGCGGAAGGTGTACTGGTTGTGGTTCTGCATCGCGAAGGAGGTCTTCTCCGTCACGTGCGGCGCGATCAGCACGTTCATCAGCTGTTCGCGATTCACTGCAGGCGCTCCTCGAGCAGCTTCACGGCGGCCACGGTCATCAGCACCTTCTCGTGGCTCGCCAGGCTCAGCGGATTGAGATTCGAGACTTCGAGCACTTCGACGTTGCGCAGGTTGCGCGCGGCGAGGAACAGCTTCTCGTCGATCGCCTCGACCACGATCAGCACGTTGTCGAGCTTCCAGCTGCCGAGCTGGTTGAGCAGCAGGCGGGTCTTCGGCGCCTCGAGCGCGATCTCGGCGGCGACAGCCATCAGGCGATCCTGGCGGGCGAGCTCCGAGAGCATCGAGCGGATGGCGCCGCGATACATCTTGCGGTTGACCTTCTGCGAGAAATCGCGCGGCTTGGCGGCAAAGGTGCGACCGCCGCCCACCCAGATGGGGCTGCGGCTCGAGCCGGCGCGTGCCTGACCCGTGCCCTTCTGCGCGTGCGGCTTGCGGCCGCCGCCACGAACCTCGGCGCGGGTCTTCTGCGCCTTGGTGCCGGCACGGCCGGCATTGCGATAGGCCGTCACCACCTGGTGGATCAGCGCCGAATTGAAGGCAAGGCCGAAGGTCGGCTTCAGAAACCTGAAGCTCGCTGCTGCCGCCAATCGACTTTGAGCTTGGTCATGGACTACTTCTTCCCCGCCTTACCCGGGTTCGGAGCCTTGCCGACAGGCGCCGCCTTGCTCGGGGCGATCGTCTTGCGGGTGGCGCGTCGCGCAGCCTTCAGCGACGGACGCACGATGACGTTGCCGCCCTGCGCGCCAGGCACTGCACCGCGGATCAGGAGCAGATTGCGCTCGGAATCGACCTCGACGACTCTCAGGTTCTCGATGGTCACGCGGTCGGTGCCCATGTGGCCCGACATGCGCTTGCCCTGGAACACGCGGCCCGGGCGTCTGGCGCTGGCCGATCGAGCCCGGGAGTGCGGTGCGAGAGCGAGACACCGTGCGTGGCATGGTGGCCCGCGAAATTGTGGCGCTTCATGGTGCCGGCGAAGCCCTTGCCGATGGTGGTGCCCGTGACGTCCACGACGGCGCCCGCCTTGAAGAAATCAGCCTTGAGCTCGCGAACCGGCAGCCAGCTCCGACTGCTCTTTGTCGCCCAGGCGAAACTCGACCAGAGCCTTGCCCGGTGCGACCTTGGCCTTGGCGTAGTGGCCGGCGACGGCCTTGCTAGAGGTGCGGGCGGCGTTCGCCGAAGCTCACCTGCACGGCGCGATAGCCGTCTTTCTCCGCGGACTTCACCTGGGTGACGCGATTGGGCAGCACTTCGATCACGGTGACGGGAATGGTTTCCCCGGCTTCCGTGAATACCCTCGTCATGCCGGCCTTCCGGCCGATCAGACCCCATTGCCATTGTCGACTTTTCCTCAATCATCCGGGCGCAGCACTGCGATTGGCGCTGCCTTGTCAAGATCGGGTGGGTGGCAGACGACAGGAGAGCGCCGCGCCTGGGGCGTTACGCTACTCGAGTGGTCTTGAAGCGTCCTCGCGCTCCAACCTCGCCCGATGCCGCTATTGCGGCGGTGTGCCCCCAGGGATGTGACCGGGGGCGAAAAGGCCGCGCAGTATAGGGGGCGGGGAGAGGCAGAGCAACATTGGGCGGTTGCGGCTGAGCTCTTGAGGGAGGGTTTTGGGGGACGCCGTGAATCCATCCCTGGAGGCTCAGGAAAAACATCCCTGTTTCTCACGCCCCCAAAACCCTCCCTCAAGGGCTCAGCCGCAAGCCTGCGGTATCCTTGGGCTCGATGTATAGCCCGCCGTATTTTCTGGAGACTGATCTTGCGCGCCTTGACTGGCTGGTAGCGCACGACGCCTTCGCTACCGTGGTCTCCACGGTTGACGGCGCGCCGTTTGTTACGCATATGCCCCTTTTGTACCGGCGGGAGGGGAATCGAGTGACGTTTACGGGGCATTGGGCCCGGCCCAATCTGCAGTGGAAGGACATAGAGAGTCAGACGGTGCTGCTGGTTCTGCACGGGCCGCACGCCTATATCTCGCCTCGTTGGTACGAGGTACCCGAGAAGAACGTACCGACGTGGAATTACGCCGTCGCGCATGTGTACGGAAAAGTCAGGCTGATCCAGGACGAGGCCGCGCTAGGCGCTCTGGTTGCCAAGCTTGCCGAGAAGTATGAGCGCGGGGCGAAGCAACCTTGGCGCTATGACGATTCCTACGCCCGGCCCATGCTGCGCGGCATCGTCGGGTTCGAGCTCGATGCCGACGACATCCAGCTGAAATTCAAGCTCAACCAGAATCATGGGGCCGGTAACGTCATGGGGGCAATCGAAGGCCTGGCGGAAGTCGGCACGGACGACGCGCGGGCCGTCGCCAGCCTCATGCAGGAAACGCTCGACCGCAAAGCGCAGGCTGAATCCTAGGAAATCAGGACTTCTGGGTTCGAAGCAGCAACCACTGTCCGCAAATCACGAGCGCCACGCCGCCAATTGCGCTCGTGCCCCAATGCTTTCCCTCGAAGAGCGTCGACATCAGCATTGCCACGAGCGGCGTCAATGCCGCGATGTATGAGGCGCTGGAGTAACCACGCCGGCGGGCAAGCCCGTAATACAAAAGAAATGCAACGACGGATCCCACCACCGCCAGGTAGAGCAGCGCCACCATGTACGGCCACCGGGTATCGAACGTCCACTCCCGGCCTGTCGCGACAACGTATATGGCGAGAAGCACCGAGCCGTATCCCATGCCCCATGCGGTGGCAGCCGCAACTGACGCGCCTCTCTCCTCGGTGCGACGGGCGAAGATATTTCCGAGCGCCGCGCCGACGACGGCACCCACGGCCAGCAGGATTCCAGTGACCGCCTCGGGGTGGTCCGCGTCCGAGTGGGTAAGCTCACCCCATGACAGGATCGCGACGCCGACGGCGCCCATGCCGGAGGCAATCCAGGCCGTACGCGGCGCGCGTTGGCTGAACGCGATGCGGAAGGCGATGAGGTTGAAGAAGGACATCGTCGCGAACACGACCGCGACGATCGCGGACGTCACCCGTTCCTCCGCCAGGTAGACGAGCGCGTAGTCGATCGCGAACGTGAAAAGGCCGATACCGATCGCGGTGCGGTGTTGCGCCGGCGTCAGCCTGATGCTCTCGCCGCGCAGACGGCACCAGATGCACAGAATTACTGAAGCGAGGAAGAATCGGTATACGACCGAGACCAGCGTATCGACGTGCCCCAGCTGCCAGGTGATGGCGTACCACGTCGTGCCCCACGCGAACGTGCAAACAGCGATTGCTGCGAGATCCACGCCGGATATTTTCTTTGTCATGGGTAGCAGGCAAAAACCACGTTTTTTGCCTGCGGCAATGAAGCCGATGTCCGCCGAAAGCGCCGCAGGCGACTTTCGGCCAATCAAACCACAATCAATTGAGCTTGATCTGGACGTCCACGCCCGCCGGCAACTCGAGCTTCATGAGCGCATCGACGGTCTTGTCCGTCGGATTGAGGATGTCCATGAGCCGCTTGTGCGTGCGCAGCTCGAATTGATCGCGCGCATCCTTGTCACCGTGCGGCGAGACAAGCAGCGTGAAGCGCTCCATCTTCGTGGGCAACGGCACCGGGCCGCGCACCGTGGCGCCGGTTCGTTTGGCCGTCTCCACGATCTCGCGAGCGGAGCTGTCGATCAGGCGATGGTCGAACGCCTTCAACCGGATGCGGATGTTCTGATTAGCCATGATCTATTCTCCAAACAGCGGATTCGCGGCGTGCGCGAACCTGAGCTCAAATGATTACTTCACGATCTTCGAGACGACGCCTGCGCCGACGGTCTTGCCGCCCTCACGGATGGCGAAGCGCAGGCCCTCTTCCATCGCAATCGGGTTGATCAGCTCCACCGCCATCTTGATGTTGTCCCCCGGCATGACCATCTCGGTCCCCTCCGGCAACTGCACCAGTCCCGTCACATCCGTGGTGCGAAAGTAAAACTGCGGCCGATACCCCTTGAAGAACGGCGTATGACGCCCGCCCTCCTCCTTGGTCAGCACGTACACCTCGCACTCAAACCCCGTGTGCGGCGTAATGCTCCCGGGCTTCGCCAGCACCTGACCGCGCTCCACCTCTTCACGCTTCGTGCCTCTGAGCAATACCCCGACGTTGTCGCCCGCCTGCCCCTCATCCAGAAGCTTCCTGAACATCTCAACGCCCGTGCACACCGTCTTCTGCGTCGGCTTGATCCCGACAATCTCCACTTCCTCGTTCACCTTCACCTGACCGCGCTCAATGCGCCCCGTCACCACCGTGCCGCGCCCGGAGATCGAAAACACATCCTCAACAGGCATCAAAAACGGCTTCTCCACCTCGCGCTTGGGAACCGGGATGTACTTGTCCATCTCATCCACCAGCTTCACCACGCTCTTCACCCCAATGTCGCTCGCATCCCCCTCAAGCGCCTTCAGCGCCGAGCCGATGATGATCGGGGTCTTCTCGCCCGGAAACTTGTACAGCGTCAAAAGCTCCCGAACCTCCATCTCCACCAGCTCCAACAACTCCTTGTCGTCCACCATGTCCGCCTTGTTCATGTACACCACCATGTACGGAACACCCACCTGGCGGGCCAGCAAAATGTGCTCGCGCGTCTGCGGCATCGGGCCATCCGCCGCCGAAACCACCAAAATCGCACCGTCCATCTGCGCCGCTCCCGTGATCATGTTCTTCACATAGTCGGCATGCCCAGGACAGTCCACGTGCGCGTAATGACGCTCCTTGCTCTGATACTCCACATGCGCCGTCGAAATCGTAATGCCACGCGCCTTCTCCTCCGGCGCCTTGTCAATCTGGTCGTACGCCACAAACTGACCGCCGTACGTCTCGGCCATCACCTTCGTCAGCGCCGCCGTCAACGTCGTCTTGCCATGATCCACGTGACCAATCGTCCCCACATTCACATGCGGCTTGTTACGCTCAAACTTCTCTTTGGACATGACTGCAGACCTTTCGACAATTACTTCTTGATGATGCCTTCGGCAATGTTCGGCGGCACTTCGGTGTATTTCGCGAATTCCATCGTGAACGTCGCGCGCCCCTGGCTCATGGAGCGCACGGTGGTCGCGTAGCCGAACATCTCGGACAGCGGCACATCCGCCGTGATGGCCTTGCCCGAGGCGGTGTCGTCCATGCCGAGGATCTGGCCGCGGCGGCGATTGAGGTCGCCGATGACGTCGCCGGAATAATCCTCCGGAGTCACGACTTCAACTTTCATGATCGGCTCGAGCAGCACCGGCTTCGCCTTGCGGAAGCCTTCCTTGAAGCCCATGGAGCCTGCGATCTTGAATGCCATTTCGTTCGAGTCGACATCGTGGTACGAACCGTCGATGACGGTGACCTTCACGTCGACGATCGGATAGCCCGCGATGACGCCGGTCTCGACCGCTTCCTTGATTCCCTTGTCGATCGCCGGGATGAATTCGCGCGGAATTGCGCCGCCGACCACGCCGTTGGTGAACTCGTAACCCTTGCCCTGCTCGTTCGGCTCGATCCTGAGCCAGCAATGGCCGTACTGGCCGCGGCCGCCGGACTGGCGCACGAACTTGCCTTCGGATTCCACCTTGGCACGGATCGTCTCGCGATAGGCCACCTGGGGCTTGCCGACGTTGGCCTCGACCTTGAACTCGCGCTTCATGCGGTCGACGATGATTTCCAGGTGCAGCTCGCCCATGCCGGAGATGATGGTCTGGCCGGACTCTTCATCGGTGTGCACGCGGAACGAGGGGTCTTCCTTTGCGAGGCGCTGCAGTGCGAGGCCCATCTTTTCCTGATCGACCTTGGTCTTCGGCTCAACCGCCACCGAGATGACGGGCGCCGGGAATTCCATCTTCTCGAGCGTGATGGGCTTGTCGAGATCGCACAGCGTGTCGCCGGTGATCACGTCTTTCAGACCGACCGCCGAGGCGATGTCGCCGGCGCGCACTTCCTTGATCTCGGTGCGGTCGCTGGCATGCATCTGCAACAGGCGGCCGATGCGCTCTTTCTTGTCTTTGGTGGGCACGTACACCGTATCGCCCGAATTGAGCGTCCCGGAATACACGCGGAAAAAGGTGAGATTGCCGACGAAAGGGTCGTTCAGGATCTTGAACGCGAGCGCGGAGAACGGCTGATCGTCGTCCGCCTTACGCGTGGCCGGCTCGCCGTCGATGGTGCCCTTGACGTCCGGCATCTCGGTGGGCGAAGGCATGAATTCGATTACGGCGTCGAGCAGCGCCTGCACACCCTTGTTCTTGAACGCGGTGCCGCACATCGCCAGCACGATCTCGTTCTTGATGGCGCGCGCCCGCAAGCCGGCGCGAATTTCATCTTCGGTGAGCGATTTGCCGTCGAGATACTTGTGGGTCAGCTCATCGCTGCCCTCGGCGGCAGCCTCGATCATCCTGTTGCGCCATTCCTCGGCCTCGGCCTTGAGATTCCCGGGAATTTCGCGGTACTCGAATTTCATCCCCTGGGTTTCCATGTCCCAGTAGATGGCCTTCATGCGGATGAGGTCGATGACGCCTTCGAATTTCTCTTCCGCGCCGATGGGCAGCTGGATGGGAATCGGGTTGGCGCGCAGGCGCGTCCTGATCTGGTCCACGCAGCGCATGAAATTGGCGCCCGAGCGGTCCATCTTGTTGATGAAAGCGATGCGCGGCACGGCGTATTTGTTCATCTGCCGCCAGACGGTCTCGGACTGCGGCTGCACGCCCGAAACGGCGCAGAACAGTGCGACCGCGCTGTCGAGCACGCGCAGGGAGCGCTCCACCTCGATGGTGAAGTCGACGTGCCCCGGGGTGTCGATGATGTTGATGCGGTGCTCGGGGAAGGTCTTGTCCATCCCCTTCCAGAAACAGGTGGTCGCCGCGGAGGTGATGGTGATACCGCGCTCCTGCTCCTGCTCCATGTAATCCATGACGGCGGCACCATCGTGCACCTCGCCGATCTTGTGCGAGACGCCCGTATAGAAAAGGATGCGCTCGGTCGTGGTCGTCTTCCCGGCGTCGATATGCGCCGAGATGCCGATGTTCCGGTAACGCTCTATGGGCGTAGCGCGTGCCACGGTGTGTCCTTGGATCCTCTTACCAGCGGTAGTGGGCGAAGGCCTTGTTGGCCTCCGCCATGCGATGCGTGTCCTCGCGCTTGCGGACCGCGGCGCCGCGGCTTTCCGAAGCATCCATTAGTTCGTGCGCCAGGCGAAACGCCATCGATTTCTCGCTGCGGGCTCGAGCGGCCTCGATGACCCAGCGCATGGCCAGTGTCTGGCGGCGCTGGGCGCGAACTTCAACGGGTACCTGGTAGGTCGCACCGCCGACTCGGCGGGACTTCACCTCGACCACGGGCTTGACGTTGTCGAGAGCGGCACTCAGCACTTCGAGGGCATCGCCGCCCTGCTTGCCGGTCTTCTCGGAAATGCGGTCGATGGCCCCGTAGATGATGCGCTCGGCGGCGGATTTCTTGCCGCTCTCCATCACCACGTTCATGAACTTGGCGAGCATCAGGTTGTGGAATTTGGGGTCCGGCAGGATGGTGCGGACGGGGGCTTGGGCGCGACGTGACATGAAGGGCTCCTTACTTCTTCGGGCGCTTGGCGCCGTACTTGGAGCGGCTTTGCTTGCGCTCGGTTACGCCTGCGCAATCGAGGGTCCCGCGTACCGTGTGGTAGCGGACACCCGGGAGATCCTTTACGCGACCCCCACGGATGAGCACCACCGAGTGCTCCTGCAGGTTGTGGCCTTCGCCACCGATATAGCTCGTGACCTCGTAGCCGTTGGTCAAGCGGACGCGACAGACCTTGCGAAGCGCCGAGTTGGGCTTCTTGGGGGTGGTGGTGTACACGCGGGTACACACTCCACGCTTCTGCGGCGAGGCCCCTAGGGCGGGCACTTTCGTCTTTTCGGCGGCGATCCGGCGCGGTTGCCGAATCAGCTGACCTGTGGTGGCCATGCGATCTCCAGAACCCTTAAATAGAGATGCGGCTGCAAGACGACCGGGCCGCCCTTTTGAGGCGGCCCGGTGCTCGAAGTCGCGGTTTCCGGCCCGGTGTATGTCTATGGCCGGACCGACAAAGGCCGGCGATTCTAGGTAGCCCCCATGGGGGTGTCAACCGCGCGGCCCCTGGCCGCTGGACGGCACGGGGATCGGCGGCCGATGATGCCGCGTTTGCCGCTTGCAGGGGGAGAACCGAATGAACAGCATGATGAGTTGCCTGCGGCGATCGGTCTGGCTCACCGGCGCGATTGCAATCATCGCCTTGCAGGTTTCAACGCCCGCCCTGTCAGAGGTGGTCTCTTCGGGCACAGGCGGGTTCGTCGTCCGGCACGTCGTGTCGGTCAAGGCAAGCCCGGCTGCCGCCTACCAGCGGTTCGTCGACATCGGGAGCTGGTGGGACCCGGCGCATACCTACTCTCAGGACGGGAAGAACCTCTCGATCAAGGCCGAGGCCGGCGGATGCTGGTGCGAGACACTCAAGGATGGCGGCTCCGTGGAGCACATGCGGGTCGTCCTCGCCATTCCGGGAAAGCTGCTGCGGTTCGAGGGCGGACTCGGACCGCTGCAGGGAATGGGTGCCAGCGGCGCAATGACCTTGCAGTTCGAGCCGGCTGACGGGCAGACCCGGATGACCCTCAGCTATACGGTAGTTGGCTACGCCACCGGCAAGGACATGCTGGAAATTGCGCCTGCCGTCGACGGCGTACTCTCGGCTCAGCTGGAACGGTTCCGGACCGCAGCCGATAAGACCTGACGCCCTCGCTAGTTCGAGTCCGCGTCGATGGCGTCGTCCAGGTTGCCTTTGCGCTCGACGGGGAGGGTTTCCGCCTGCTCCTTGACCTTGTCGATCTGACTGGTCATCGGGTCGAAAACGGTCTTCTCGGGCGGCGGTGGCGGCTCGCTCGAACCGCACCCGCTCAGTGCTCCCAACACCAGACAGACCAACACGTACCTCACGACGTCAGCCTCCCGACTTCTGCGCCGAGCGCAGTCTTTCGACCGCCGCCAGAGTGTTGGCGACGTGCCCGTTCGGGTCCATGGCAGTGTAGGAGTAGGCGATCTTGCCATCCTGCGAGATGACGTAGGACGTGCGGTTCGCGTATTCCGGCTTGGCCTCGAGCACCGAGTCGTAGTCCTTCATGATCTTGCCGTCGGTATCGGCGGCTACCGCGAACTTGTTGCGGCACTCGCTCACCGAAAACCTGTTGAGCGTCCCAATATCGTCGTGGGAGATTCCGATGACCGTCGCGCCGAGCGCCTTGAACTTGTCGGTGGCTTCGGCGAAATCATGCGCTTCTATCGTGCACCCGGGGGTAAAGGCGGCGGGATAGAAATAGAGAACCACCGGCCCTTGCTTCAAGTATTCCGCCAGGGAGAATTTGAAGGGCTTGCCTGCAAGGGAAGCCTCCGTCGTGAAATCGGGTGCCTTGGCGCCATCGGGCAGTGCGGCAAGGAGCGGAGTCGCAAGGAAAGCAGCCACGGCCAGTGCGGAAAGGGACTTCATGACGTAACTCCCATCGATGAGCGGATGCCTGTTATACCATCCCCCCGCGCTATATCGAGGCTTGCTCCGACGGTGAGGTCGGGTGCAGGAACGGCCGAAGGATATACAACCTGATTGATCTGACGGAGGCGTATCTGGAATACCGGCCTTATCCTCGCGCAGGCTTGCGGGCGCGTGTCTGGCCGGTCGTGGCTTCGCCGTGCACGATCGGCAGACACCACTCTTCGGCAGAGTCGGGCGCACCGGTGTGCAGCCGCTGCCGGGTCCAGAGCCGTTTCATGAAATAGACGGGCGCGCCGGATATTACGCCGGCGCGGAAGTTCGATGCGCGCTTCGCGTTGCTGTCGAAGCGCAGCGGGCCGCATACGCTGAGCGTGCGCTACGATGATTTCGAGATCGAGATCATGAAGAGCCGGCTGGGCAGCCGCACAATTTATCTGGGAGAGTCACCGCTCGCGACGGAGAGCTCGGTGCAGCTCGCCGTGAAATACGCGCTATCTAAAAAGCGCTGAAGAGTGGTCCAACCTACAAGAAAAAGGCCGGCGGAGCTTGCACGTCCGCCGGCCTTCTGACTCGGGAAACGAGATCAGGTCGTCTCGACCGCCGTCTCCTCGCCCGCTCCGGACTCTTCCGCGTCCGGCAGGCCGCCGCCCACATCCATGAAGCTGCGACGATCGGTGGTGTCGAGCTTGCGACGACGATGCTCGTGCGCCGCAAAGCCGGTGCCGGCCGGAATCAGCCGGCCGACGATCACGTTTTCCTTCAGGCCCCGCAGGTCGTCCTTGAGGCCACGCACCGCAGCTTCGGTCAGCACGCGGGTGGTCTCCTGGAACGAGGCGGCGGAGATGAAGGATTCCGTGGCGAGCGACGCCTTGGTGATGCCGAGCAGCACCGGCTGCAGCAGTCGCCGGGATCTTCTCGGCGTGCTTGGCGCGGTCGTTGATGTCCAGCGCACGCGAGCGGTCCAGCTGCTCGCCGCGCAGCAGGCCGGTCTCGCCCGCGAGAGGCGACCTCGGTCTTGCGCAGCATCTGCCGGATGATCACCTCGATGTGCTTGTCGTTGATCTTCACGCCCTGCAGGCGATACACGTCCTGGATCTCGCGAACGAGGTAGTTGGCCAGCGGCTCGATGCCCTGCAGGCGCAGGATGTCGTGCGCGCGACAGCTCGCCGTCGGCGATCACTTCGCCGCGCTCCACGGTCTCGCCCTCGAAGATGTTGAGCTGGCGCCACTTCGGGATCAGCTCTTCATACTTCTCGCCGTCATCGCCGGTGATGACGAGACGCCGCTTGCCCTTGGTCTCCTTGCCGAAGCTGACCGTGCCGCTGGTCTCCGCGAGGATCGCGGGGTCCTTGGGCTTCCGGGCCTCGAACAGGTCCGCGACGCGCGGCAGACCGCCGGTGATGTCGCGGGTCTTCGAAGACTCCTGCGGGATACGCGCGATGACATCGCCGACCGACACTTTCGCGCCGTCCTCGAGGTTCACCGCCGCGCCCGGGGGCAGCGTGTACACCGCCGGGATCTCGGTGTGCGCGAACGTCACTTCCTTGCCCTTGGCGTTCACCAGCTTCATGGTCGGACGCAGGTCCTTGCCGCCTCGCTGCTTGGTGTCGAGAATCACGGTGCTGCGAAAGCCCCGTGACCTCGTCCACCTGCGTGGTGACGGTCAGGCCGTCCACGAAGTCCTGGAACTTCAGGAGGCCGGCCACTTCCGTGACGACCGGATGGGTGTGCGGATCCCAGGTCGCGCACGACCTGCCCGCCGGCCACTTCCGCGCCTTCCTTGACGGTGATCATCGCGCCGTACGGAATCTTGTAGCGCTCGCGCTCGCGACCGAACTCGTCGACCACGCCGATCTCGCCCGAGCGGGACACCGCGACCAGGTGACCCTTCTCGTGCTGCACGGTCTTGATGTGATGGAAGCGGATCGTGCCCTTGTTGCGCACTTCGACGCTGCTCGCCGCCGCCGCTCGCGACGCCGCGCCACCGATGTGGAACGTGCGCATCGTCAGCTGGGTGCCCGGCTCGCCGATCGACTGTGCCGCGATGACACCGACCGCCTCACCGATGCTGATGGAGCGACCGCGACCGAGGTCGCGTCCGTAGCAGCTCGAGCACACGCCGTAGCGCGTCTCGCAGGTGATCGGTGAGCGCACCTTGATCTGGTCCACGCCTTCGGTCTCGAGCAGGCGCACGTCCTTCTCATCGAGCAGCGTGTTCTGCGCGATCAGCACTTCCTTCTGGTTGGCGGGCCTCGATGATGTCTTCGGCCACCACACGGCCGAGCACTCGCTCGCCGAGCGCTTCGACCACGTCGCCGCCTTCGACCAGCGGAGTCATGGTGAGGCCGTTCGAGGTGCCGCAGTCCGGCTCGGTGACCACCAGGTCCTGCGCCACATCGACGAGGCGACGGGTCAGGTAACCGGAGTTCGCCGTCTTCAACGCGGTGTCGGCGAGACCCTTGCGGGCGCCGTGCGTCGAGATGAAGTACTGCAGCACGTTCAGGCCTTCACGGAAGTTCGCCGTGATGGGCGTCTCGATGATCGAGCCGTCGGGCTTGGCCATGAGGCCGCGCATGCCGGCGAGCTGGCGGATCTGGGCCGCGCTGCCGCGGGCGCCGGAGTCGGCCATCATGAAGATGGAGTTGAAGGACTTCTGCTTGGCCTTGTGACCCTTGGCATCGAGCGGCCTCCTCGGTGCCGAGCTTCTCCATCATGGCCTTGGCGACCTGATCGTTGGCGCGCGACCAGATGTCGACGACCTTGTTGTAGCGCTCGCCGTTGGTGACGAGACCCGAGGCGTACTGGTCCTGGATCTCCTTCACTTCGCGGTCGGCGCCGGCGACGATCTTGGTCTTCTGCTCCGGGATCACGATGTCGTCGATGCCGAAGGAGACGCCCGAGCGCGTCGCGTACGCGAAGCCCGTGTACATCAGCTGGTCGGCGAACACGACGGTCTGCTTCAGGCCGAGCGCGCGATAGCACGCGTTGATCGTGGCGGAGATGGTCTTCTTGGTCATGTCCTGGTTGATGAGATCGAAGGACAGGCCCTTCGGCAGGATCTCGGACAGCATCGCGCGGCCGACGGTGGTCTGCACGTGACGGATGCGCGGCTACGAAGCCGCCTTCGGCCGGCCATGATCTCGCTGCAGGCGCACGCGCACCTTGGCCTGAAGATCCACGTTGCGGCTCTCGTAGGCGCGATGCACTTCCTGCACGTCGCTGAAACGCCATGCCCTCACCCTTGGCGCCGATGCGCTCACGGGTCATGTAGTAGAGACCGAGCACCACGTCCTGCGAGGGCACGATGATCGGATCGCCGTTGGCGGGCGAGAGGATGTTGTTGGACGACATCATCAGCGCGCGCGCTTCGAGCTGGCTCTCGAGCGAGAGCGGCACGTGCACGGCCATCTGGTCGCCGTCGAAGTCCGCGTTGAACGCGGTGCAGACGAGCGGGTGCAGCTGGATCGCCTTGCCCTCGATCAGCACGGGCTCGAACGCCTGGATGCCGAGACGGTGCAGGGTCGGCGCGCGGTTCAGCATCACGGGATGCTCGCGGATCACCTCTTCGAGGATGTCCCACACTTCCGGGCCTTCACGCTCGACCAGGCGCTTGGCCGCCTTGATGGTCGAGGCTTCGCCACGCAGCTGCAGCTTCTGGAAGATGAACGGCTTGAAGAGCTCGAGCGCCATCTTCTTCGGCAGGCCGCACTGGTGCAGGCGCAGCGTCGGGCCGACCACGATGACCGAGCGGCCGGAGTAGTCGACACGCTTGCCGAGCAGGTTCTGGCGGAACCGGCCCTGCTTGCCCTTGATCATGTCGGCGAGCGACTTCAGCGGGCGCTTGTTGGTGCCGGTGATGGCACGACCGCGACGGCCGTTGTCGAGCAGCGCATCGACCGCTTCCTGCAGCATGCGCTTCTCGTTGCGCACGATGATGTCCGGCGCGTTGAGCTCGAGCAGGCGGCGCAGGCGGTTGTTGCGGTTGATGACGCGACGGTACAGATCGTTGAGGTCCGAGGTCGCGAAGCGGCCGCCGTCGAGGGGCACGAGCGGGCGCAGGTCCGGCGGCAGCACGGGCAGGACGGTGAGCACCATCCACTCGGGCTTGTTGCCGGACTCGATGAAGGACTCGAGCAGCTTGAGGCGCTTCGAGAGGCGCTTGAGCTTGGTCTCGGACGACGTGCCGGCCATCTCCTCGCGGACCTTGATGACTTCGGCGGCCAGATCGATGCTCTTCAGCAGCTCGAACACGGCTTCGGCGCCCATGCGGGCGTCGAACTCGTCGCCGTGCTCTTCGATGGCCTCGAGGTACATCTCATCCGTGAGCAGCTGGCCGCGCTGCATCGGCGTCATGCCCGGCTCGATGACCACGAAGGCCTCGAAGTAGAGCACGCGCTCGATCTCGCGCAGCGTCATGTCGAGCATGAGGCCGATGCGCGAAGGCAGCGACTTCAGGAACCAGATGTGCGCGGTCGGGCTGGCGAGCTCGATGTGGCCCATGCGCTCGCGGCGCACCTTGCTCTGCGTGACTTCCACGCCGCACTTCTCGCAGACCACGCCGCGATGCTTGAGGCGCTTGTACTTGCCGCAAAGGCACTCGTAGTCCTTTACGGGCCCGAAGATCTTCGCGCAGAAAAGGCCATCCCGCTCCGGCTTGAACGTGCGGTAGTTGATGGTTTCCGGCTTCTTCACTTCGCCGTACGACCACGCACGGATCATTTCCGGCGAGGCGAGCCCGATCTTGATGGAATCGAAATGCTCGACCGGGGCGTGCTGCTTGAAGAGCTTCAGTAAGTCTTTCATTTAGTCCTGCTCCAGTTCCATGTTGATGCCCAGCGACCGAATTTCCTTCACGAGTACGTTGAAGGACTCGGGCATGCCCGCATCCATCTGGTGATTCCCGTCGACGATGTTCTTGTACATCTTCGTACGGCCGTTCACGTCGTCGGACTTGACGGTCAGCATCTCCTGCAGCGTGTACGCCGCGCCGTAGGCCTCGAGCGCCCACACTTCCATCTCGCCGAAGCGCTGGCCACCGAACTGCGCCTTGCCACCCAGCGGCTGCTGCGTAACAAGCGAGTACGGGCCCGTGGAACGTGCGTGCATCTTGTCGTCGACCAGGTGGTTGAGCTTCAGCATGTACATGTAGCCCACCGTGACTTCGCGCTCGAAGCGCTCACCGGTGCGGCCGTCGTACAGGTGCGTCTGGCCGTGCAGCGGCAGATCCGCGAGCGCCATCATCGTCTTGATCTCCTTCTCGCTCGCACCGTCGAACACGGGCGTCGCCATCGGCACGCCGTTCGACAGGTTCTTCGCGAGCTCCAGCAGTTCCGCCTCGTTCAGGCAGTCGATGTCTTCGCGCTGGCCACCCGTCTCGTTGTAGATCTGTTTGATGAAGCCGCGCAGCTCGGCGATGCGCCGACCTGTGCCTGCAGCATCCGTCCGATCTTGAGGCCTACGCCTTTGGCCGCCCAGCCGAGGTGCGTCTCGAGCACCTGGCCGACGTTCATGCGCGAAGGCACGCCCAGCGGGTTGAGCACGATGTCGACCGGCGTGCCGTCTTCGAGGTACGGCATGTCCTCCACCGGAACGATGGTCGAGATGACACCCTTGTTGCCGTGACGCCCGGCCATCTTGTCGCCCGGCTGCACGCGGCGCTTCACCGCGAGATAGACTTTCACCATCTTCAGCACGCCGGGAGCGAGATCGTCGCCGGCGGTGATCTTGGCCTTCTTGTCGTCCAGCCGCTTCTCGAAGGCCTTGCGCTGCGCCTTCAGGCGCTCGGAGGCCTGCTCGAGCTGCGAGTTCGAGTCCTCGCTGTCGAGGCGGATCTCGAACCAGTCCTCGCGCGGCACCTGGTCCAGGTACTCGTCGGTGACTCGGCGTGCCGGACTTCAGCTTGTTCGGGCCCACCGGCGGCGGCTACACCGACCAGCATGCCACGCACGCGCTGGAAGAGGTCGTCTTCGAGAATGCGCTGCTGATCGCCGAAGTCCTTGCGGACCCGCTCGATCTCGGCCTTTTCGATGGACAGGGCGCGCGAGTCCTTTTCCACGCCGTCGCGGGTGAACACCCGCACGTCGATGACGGTGCCGTCCATTCCCGGCGGCACACGCAGGCTCGTGTCCTTCACGTCCGATGCCTTCTCGCCGAAGATCGCACGCAGCAGCTTCTCTTCCGGCGTGAGCTGAGTCTCGCCCTTCGGCGTGACCTTGCCGACGAGGATGTCGCCGGCCCGCACTTCCGCGCCGATGAAGGCGATGCCGGCCTCATCCAGCTTGGCGAGCGCCGCATCGCCGACGTTCGGGATGTCCGCGGTGATTTCCTCGGGCCCGAGCTTGGTATCGCGAGCCACGCAGGTCAGCTCTTCGATGTGGATGGTGGTGAAGCGGTCTTCTTCCACCACGCGCTCGGAGATCATGATCGAGTCTTCGAAGTTGTAGCCGTTCCAGGGCATGAACGCGACGAGCAGGTTCTGCCCGAGCGCGAGCTCGCCGAGGTGCGTCGACGGGCCATCCGCGAGCACGTCGCCACGCGAGATGGTGTTGCCCGCCTTCACCAGCGGGCGCTGGTTGATACAGGTGTTCTGATTGGAACGCGTGTATTTGGTGAGGTTGTAGATGTCCACGCCGGGCTCGCCGGCGGTGGTCTCGGCGTCGTTCACACGCACCACGATGCGCGAGGCATCGACCGAATCGACGATGCCGCCGCGCTTGGCGATCACGGTGACGCCGGAGTCGATGGCGACGGGACGCTCCATGCCGGTGCCCACGAGCGGCGTCTCGGAACGCAGGGTCGGTACCGCCTGGCGCTGCATGTTCGAGCCCATGAGCGCGCGGTTCGCGTCGTCATGCTCGAGGAAGGGGATCAGCGATGCGGCCACCGAGACGATCTGCTTCGGCGAGACGTCCATGTAGTTGATGCGGTCACGCGGCACCAGAGTGAACTCGTTCGACAGACGACAGGAGACGAGCTCGTCGGCGAGCTCACCCTTCGGTCCCAGCTGGGCATTCGCCTGCGCGATCGCGAACTCGCCCTCTTCGATGGCGGAAAGGTAATCGATGCGATCGGTCACGCGGCCGTTCTCGACCCAGCGGTACGGCGTCTCGAGGAAGCCGTAGCGATTGGTGCGGGCGTAGACCGACAGCGAGTTGATGAGGCCGATGTTCGGGCCTTCCGGCGTCTCGATCGGGCACACGCGCCCGTAGTGCGTCGGGTGCACGTCGCGCACTTCGAAGCCGGCGCGCTCGCGCGTAAGGCCGCCTGGGCCGAGCGCGGAGACGCGGCGCTTGTGGGTGACTTCCGACAGCGGATTGTTCTGGTCCATGAACTGCGACAGCTGCGAGGAGCCGAAGAATTCCTTCACCGCGGCCGCCACCGGCTTGGCGTTGATCATTTCCTGCGGCATCAGCGGCTCGGACTCGGCGATCGTCAGGCGCTCCTTGACGGCGCGCTCGACGCGCACGAGGCCGACGCGGAAGGCGTTCTCCGCCATCTCGCCGACGCTGCGCACGCGGCGGTTGCCCAGGTGGTCGATGTCGTCCACCGTGCCGTTGCCGTTGCGGATGTCGATGAGCACCTTGAGGACGTCGAGGATGTCCGCCTTGGTGAGCACGCCGCCGCCGCTGCCGTCTTCACGACGGACGCGGCGGTTGAACTTCATGCGGCCGACGCCCGACAGGTCGTAGCGCTCCGGATTGAAGAACAGGTTGGTGAACAGGTTTTCCGCAGCATCCTTGGTGGGCGGCTCGCCCGGACGCATCATGCGGTAGATCTCGACCAGCGCCTCGAGACGAGTCTTGGTCGGGTCGATACGCAGAGTGTCGGAGATGTACGCGCCACGATCGAGGTCGTTCGTGTAGAGCGTGCTGCACTTCCGTGATGCCCACCTCGATCAGCTTCTCGACCGAAGCGGCCGTCAGCACGTCGTTGGCTTTCGCGATGAATCTCGCCGGTTTCGGTGTTGACGACGTCGTGCGCGAGGATCTTGCCGTAGACGTACTCGCGCGGCACGTGCAGTCGCTGCACCTTCGCATCTTCGAGCTGCCGCACGTGGCGCGCCGTGATGCGGCGGCCTTCCTCGACGATCACCTGATCGCCGATGCGGATCTCGAACGTGGCGGTCTCGCCGCGCAGGCGGCTCGCGACCAGCTGCAGGGCCACTTCGTCCTTGCTGATGTAGAACGTGTTGGTGTCGAAGAAGGTGTCCAGGATCTCGGCTTCGTTCATGCCGAGCGCGCGCAGGATGATGCTCACCGGGAGCTTGCGGCGGCGGTCGATGCGGGCGAACACCGCAGTCTTTCGGATCGAACTCGAAGTCGAGCCAGGAGCCGCGATAGGGGATGATGCGCGCGGAGAACAGCAGCTTGCCCGAGGAATGGGTCTTGCCGCGGTCGTGATCGAAGAACACGCCCGGCGAGCGGTGCAGCTGCGAGACGATGACGCGCTCGGTGCCGTTGATGACGAAGGTGCCGTTGTCCGTCATGAGCGGCAGCTCGCCGAGGTAGACCTCCTGCTCGCGCACGTCCTTGATGGGCTTTTTGGCGCCGGGAGCTTCCTTGTCGAGCACGATCAGGCGCACCTTGACGCGCAGCGGCGCCGCGTAGGTGAGGCCGCGCAGCTGGCATTCCTTGACGTCGAACACCGGCTCGCCGAGCCGGTAGCTCACGTACTCGAGCGAAGCGTTGCCGGAATAGCTCGAGATGGGGAACACGCTGCGGAACGCCGCATGCAGGCCCCGCTCCTCGCGCTTCTCCTCAGGCGTCTGCGCCTGCAGGAACTGGCGATAGGAGTCGAGCTGAATGGCGAGCAGGTAGGGCACCTCGAGGATGCTCTTCTGCTTGCCAAAATTCTTGCGGATGCGCTTCTTCTCGGTGAAGGAATAAGCCATCGTTCTACCTCAGCGAAATACGTAAACGACACTCCACCTCCCGGTGGACCGGAGCTGCGAGCGACGACGCACGGGTCTTCGACGGTCAGGCCCTCGCCGCAATGCAGCAGGTACGCGAGGCGTACCACTTACTTCACTTCGACCTTCGCGCCGGCATCCTCGAGCTTCTTCTTGATCGTCTCGGAATCGGCCTTGTTCACGCTTTCCTTCACGGTGGAGGGCACGCCCTCGACCAGGTCCTTGGCCTCTTTCAGGCCCAGGCCGGTGATCTCGCGGACCACCTTGATGACGGTGACCTTCTTGTCGGCCGGGTACTCCTTGAGGAGCACGGTGAACTCCGTCTTCTCTTCCACAGGCGCGGCCGCGGCGGCAGCGCCGGGAGCAGCGGCGAACGCGACGGGAGCCGCGGCGGTGACGCCGAACTTCTTCTCCATGTCGGAGATGAGCTCGACGACCTCCATGAGGCTCATCTGGGAAATCGACTCGAGGATCTGTTCTCTGCTGGCAGCCATGTTGGGTCTCCAAAATTGTTTATCAAGTGGCTATCAAGCGCCTGCGGCCTGCTTCTGATCGCGTACGGCGGCGAGGGTACGGACGAGCTTGGTCTGGGGCGCGGCGAGCGTGCGCACGAACTTCTCGATCGGCGCCTTGAGCACGCCCAGAAGCTGTGACAACGCCTGCTCGCGGGTCGGCAGACTGGCGACTTTGTCGAGATCCGTGCCGGGCAGCACCTGCCCGCCCAGGGATACGAGTGTCGCGACGAGCTTGTCGTGGTCTTTCGCGAAGGCCTTCACCACGCGCGCGGCGGCGCCTGGATCGTCCTTCGAGAAAGCGAGCACCAGCGGTCCTTTCAGTTTCGGACCGACCTGACTCGAACGAGGTGCCGACGAGCGCCTTGCGTGCCAGCGTGTTCTTGACCACACGCATGTACACGCCCTGCGCGCGCGCCTTGGCACGCAGCTCCGTCATCTGCCCCACGGAGAGGCCGCGGTATTCCGCCGCGACCACCGATTGCGCATTGGCCGCAATCGCGCTCATCTCCGTGACCAGCGCTTTCTTGTCTTCGAGGTTGAGTGGCATCTTTCCGAGTTCTCCTGGCCTGAAGATCAACAAAGGCAGCGCATCCTGCGCCGCCCACCTTTACACGGTGACCTTCACGCCCGAGGCTCTCCTCGAACAGCGCTTGCGGTCACCACCTGCGCAGGCTATCATTAAGGGCCTCATCGGCCCGCCTGCGGTCTTCGGCGATGGATCAGACGATCCGGGCGTCAGCCGAAATCATCTCAGGCTCGGACAATGATCAACCACCACGCCTGGCCCCATCGTCGAGGACAGCGTGACTCTCTTCAGATACACACCCTTGGACGTGCCGGCTTCGCCTTCTGCAGGTCGGCGATCAGCACCATCAGGTTGTCCTTGAGCTGCGGCGGGCTCGAAGCTCGCCTTGCCGATCGTGCAATGCACGATGCCGGCCTTGTCGACGCGGTAGCGCACCTGGCCGGACTTCGCGTTCTTCACGGCGGTGGCGACATCCGGCGTCACGGTGCCGACCTTCGGATTCGGCATCAGCCCGCGCGGGCCGAGGATCTGGCCGAGCTGGCCGACGACGCGCATCGCATCGGGGCTGGCGACCACCACGTCGAACTCGATCTCGCCGGCTTTCACCTTCGCGGCGAGGTCCTCGAGGCCGACCAGGTCTGCGCCCGCGGCCTTGGCCGCTTCGACATTCTTGCCGGCGGTGAACACCGCGACGCGTACGCTCTTGCCGATACCGTGCGGCATCACCGTCGAGCCGCGAACCTGCTGGTCCGACTTGCTCGCATCGATGCCGAGATTGACGGCGGCATCCACGCCTTCATTGAATTTGGCGGTGGCGAACTGCTTGACCAGCTTCACCGCTTCGTCGACCGGATACTGCTTGCCGGGCGGAAGCTTTTCCTTCCAGGCCTTCATGCGCTTGACGGTTTTCATCAGCACGCCCTCCACATCCACGCCCATGCTGCGCGCGCTGCCCGCGATGGTGCGCACGGCGGCGTCGAGGTCTGCGGCGGTCAGGTCGGGCTGCTTGGTTTTCGCGATCTCTTCGAGCTGTTTGCGCGTGATCTTGCCCACCTTGGCGGTATTGGGCGTGCCGCTACCCTTCTCGATGCCGATGGCTTTGCGAATCAGCACCGCGGCCGGCGGGGTTTTCATCACGAAGGTGAAGCTGCGGTCTGCGTACACCGTGATGATCACGGGAATGGGCAGGCCCTTCTCCAGCTTCTGGGTCTGCGCATTGAACTGCTTGCAGAACTCCATGATGTTCACGCCCTGCTGACCGAGCGCGGGCCCGATCGGCGGCGCCGGATTCGCAGCGCCCGCGGGCACCTGCAGCTTTACGTAGCCTGTAATCTTCTTCGCCATCTCACAGTCTCCTCGGGTGCAAACGCTTCATAAGAAGCTCCCCGACGTCAGTTTTTTCAGGCCTTCTCGACCTGAGAGAAATCCAGCTCGACGGGCGTCGAGCGCCCCAGGATCTGCACCGCCACCTGCAGGCGGTTCTTTTCGTAGTTCACCGTCTCGACGACGCCGTTGAAATCGTTGAACGGGCCGTCAGTCACGCGCACGACCTCGCCCGGCTCGAAGAGCACCTTCGGCCGCGGCTTGTCCACGCCTTCCTCGACGCGTCGCAGAATCTGGTTCGCCTCTTTGTCGGTGATCGCGGCCGGTTTTTCCGGAGAGCCGCCGATGAATCCGAGCACCTTCGGCACATCGCGCACCAGGTGCCACGTCGTCTCGTCCATTTCCATCTGCACGAGCACGTAGCCCGGATAGAACTTGCGCTCGCTCTTGCGCTTCTGGCCGTCGCGCATTTCCACGACTTCTTCCGTCGGGACCAGGATCTCGCCGAATTTCTCCTGCAGCCCCGCGCGCTTGATGCGGTCCTGCAGGGACTCCAGCGACGCGATGCTCGAAATTCGAGTACGCATGCACCACGTACCAGCGTAGCGCCATGCTCAACTCCCCTGTCCGCTCAGGGCCCGCGTCGCTGCGGCGAGGCCCAGATCGAGCAACCAGAAAAAAATGGCCGCGACGATCACGAAAGCGAATACGACGACCGTCGTCATGCCCGTCTCCTTGCGTGTCGGCCAGACGATCTTGCGCAGCTCGATGCGCGAGTCCATGACGAACCGCCAGAAGTCACGCCCGTACTGCGACCAGATGAAGAGCACGATGGCGAGCACGAGGCCGCCGACCACTGCGAGCCAGCGTTGCCAGGAGGGCTGCGCGGCGAGCACGTAATAGCCCACGACACCGCCCAGGAGCAGCAGGATCGAGGCTGTGACCTTCGCCTTGTCCGACGCCCCAACGCCGGTTTTTGTGTCGTCTGTCATGTCTACTTTAAGTGGCAGGCCAGGAGGGAATCGAACCCCCAACCTGCGGTTTTGGAGACCGCCGCTCTGCCAATTGAGCTACTGGCCTGATTGAGTCTCATTTAACGATCTTCGAGACGACGCCTGCGCCGACGGTCTTGCCGCCCTCACGGATGGCGAAGCGCAGGCCCTCTTCCATCGCAATCGGGTTGATCAGCTCCACCGCCATCTTGATGTTGTCCCCCGGCATGACCATCTCGGTCCCCTCCGGCAACTGCACCAGTCCCGTCACATCCGTCGTGCGAAAGTAAAACTGCGGCCGATACCCCTTGAAGAACGGCGTATGACGCCCGCCCTCCTCCTTGGTCAGCACGTACACCTCGCACTCAAACCCCGTGTGCGGCGTAATGCTCCCGGGCTTCGCCAGCACCTGACCGCGCTCCACCTCTTCACGCTTCGTGCCTCTGCAGCAATACCCCGACGTTGTCGCCCGCCTGCCCCTCATCCAGAAGCTTCCTGAACATCTCAACGCCCGTGCACATCGTCTTCTGCGTCGGCTTGATCCCGACAATCTCCACTTCCTCGTTCACCTTCACGATCCGCGCTCAATGCGCCCCGTCACCACCGTGCCGCGCCCGGAGATCGAAAACACATCCTCAACCGGCATCAAAAACGGCTTCTCCACCTCGCGCTTCGGAACCGGGATGTACTTGTCCATCTCATCCACCAGCTTCACCACGCTCTTCACCCCAATCTCGCTCGCATCCCCCTCAAGCGCCTTCAGCGCCGAGCCGATGATGATCGGGGTCTTCTCGCCCGGAAACTTGTACAGCGTCAAAAGCTCTCGAACTTCCATCTCCACCAGCTCCAACAACTCCTTGTCGTCCACCATGTCCGCCTTGTTCATGTACACCACCATGTACGGAACACCCACCTGGCGGGCCAGCAAAATGTGCTCGCGCGTCTGCGGCATCGGACCATCCGCCGCCGAAACCACCAAAATCGCACCGTCCATCTGCGCCGCTCCCGTGATCATGTTCTTCACATAGTCGGCATGCCCAGGACAGTCCACGTGCGCGTAATGACGCTCCTTGCTCTGATACTCCACATGCGCCGTCGAAATCGTGATGCCACGCGCCTTCTCCTCCGGCGCCTTGTCAATCTGGTCGTACGCCACAAACTGACCGCCGTACGTCTCCGCCATCACCTTCGTCAGCGCCGCCGTCAACGTCGTCTTGCCATGATCCACGTGACCAATCGTCCCCACATTCACGTGCGGCTTGTTACGCTCAAACTTCTCTTTGGACATGACGCGACTTCCTCAAAAATTTCTATTCATGCGACTCGGAGGTGGAGCCCACGACCGGGATTGAACCGGTGACCTCGTCCTTACCAAGGACGTGCTCTACCAACTGAGCTACCTGGGCGCTCTAAAACCAACCACACCCCTCTACTGGAGCGGGTAGTGGGAATCGAACCCACGTCATCAGCTTGGAAGGCTGAGGTTCTACCATTGAACTACACCCGCCGATGCCCGCATCAACCCGCCTCCACCTTCGCTGGCGACTTCCCCCTCGCACGAATGGTGGAGGGGGAAGGATTCGAACCTTCGAAGGCGTAAGCCGGCAGATTTACAGTCTGCTCCCGTTGACCGCTTGGGTACCCCTCCGGGAAAAACGAGCCGCGTATTCTGATTTCGGGGGTCGGGAGTGTCAATGAGTGTTGGCGCGAGATTTGCTAGGGGGAGGGTCCCCTCGCCCTGAGAAAGAGGCGCCCAGCCCGAACCGCGCCGTGGCAGGGGTTGAAACCGCTCCAGTAGCCAAGCTCTTCGGTGCCAGCGACGTTCCAGATGGCGAAATCTGCGCTCATTCCCGGCGCCAAAGCCCCCTTCGTCTCCTCTTCACCCAGTGCCCGGGCCGCATTCCGGGTCGCTGCGGCGAGGATTTCTTCCGAAGTCAGGCCAAAAAGGCGGCTCGCCATGTTCAGCGCGAGCAGCAGCGAGGCGCCCGGCGCGGACCCCGGGTTGCAGTCACTGGCCACCGCCATGGCGATTCCATGCTCGCGCATCGCTGCAACCGGCGGCTTGCGGGTTTCAGCGAGACTATAAAACGCGATGGGCAGCAGGACAGCGACGGTGCCGGCTCGCGCCAGCGCGCTGACATCCTCGGAAGTCGTGTGCTCCAGGTGATCGCTTGAGAGCGCCCCGTACTGGGCGGCGAGCCGGGATCCGCCGAGATTGGAAAGTTGCTCCGCGTGAATCTTGACTGGCAGCCCCAGCCGTCGCGCCGCGTCGAACAAGCGGCCACACTGGGCGAGATCAAAAGCAATGTTTTCGCAGAAGATGTCCACAGCATCGACGAGATTTTCATCATTTAGACGCGGTAGCCAGTCGCTGGCAATCGTATCGATGTAAGCGTCCGCCCGTCCCCTGAACTCCGGCGGCACGGCGTGGGCACCCAGAAACGTGGTCTTGACGGTGAATGAATAGTCGCTCGCCAGCCGCCGCGCCACTCTCAGCATCTTGGCTTCAGCGTCGAAAGTCAGTCCGTAGCCAGACTTGATCTCGACCGTGCCAACTCCTTCAGCAAGCAATGATTCGAGCCGGGGAGCGCTTTCATCAAAAAGCGCCTGTTCGCTCGCTGCACGAGTAGCACGCATGGTGGAGGCGATGCCGCCGCCGCGGCGGGAGATTTCCTCGTATGAAACGCCGCGGAGGCGTTCCGCGAACTCTGCCGCGCGATTGCCGGCATATATAAGGTGCGTGTGGCAGTCCACCAGCGCGGGGGTTATCCAGCGGCCGCAGAGATCATGCGTTGCATAGAGATGGTCGCGCGAAGCGACCGGCAGCGTAGATTCGGCGCCGACCCACTCGATTCGATCGCCGCTCGTTACCAGCGCGCCGTTCTCGAAAACCCGCATCGACTCATCGCAGGTCGCGATGCGCGCGTTGCGCCAGAGTGTGCGCTCGAGGGCGGGCTCGCTCATAAGCGGCGGATTATAGGGAGGCACCCCTGGTAGCGCACGATCAGGCCGGTGCAGCAATGCAGAGGAGTTCGACGGCGTCCGCAGATGCGTCGCGCCAGCGACCCGCGGGCAGATCGCGCGGAAGCTCGATGGGTCCGTAGCGAACGCGCGCGAGCTTGATGACTTCATGACCGACCGCAGACCAGATACGCCGCACCTCGCGGTTTCGACCCTCGTGCAGGACCACCTTGAACGACGTCGACTCGAGGTCCGAGCTCTCCTTCTCGATGCTGTCGAATCGCGCGGGGCCGTCTTCCAGCTGCACGCCTTCACGTAGGCGGACGAGTGTTACGGGCGACGGGGCGCCCTGCACTTTGGCCCAGTATTCGCGCTGCACCTCGCTGGACGGATGCATCAAGCGATGGGCCAGCTCACCGTCAGTGGTGAACAGCAACAAGCCAGAAGTCATGACGTCCAGTCGCCCGACCGAGATCCAACGACCGGAATCGAGCTTCGGCAGGCTCTCGAATACCGTGGGGCGACGCTGCGGATCGCTGCGCGTGGTCAGCTCGCCGATGGGCTTGTGATAGATGAGCACCCGCCTGGGAGTTGCTTGCCCGGCCCAGAGCTCAAGGGCCTTGCCGTCGAGGCAGACCTCGTCACCCCGACCGGCGCGGTCGCCCACCTTGGCCGGCTGACCGTTCACCGTGACCCGCCCGTCGTGAATCCACTGCTCCACGGCGCGCCGCGACCCCAGGCCGGCGGCGGCAATCAGCTTCTGGAGGCGTTGCGTTTCCGCTGGCTGAGGCGCGTTCATGCAGGCGACGGATTATAGCGACGGGTGATCAAGCTCTCGGGACTCCTGGGCTTATCGCGGCCGTGGGAACGCCGTAAAGTAACGCCCCCGCCGTCACCCTGGAATCGGGAGGTCCTCAACCCATGATTTACGAAAATATTCTCGGCACCATCGGCAAGACCCCGATCGTGCGCATCCAGCGTCTCGCGCCGAAGAGCGTCACGATGTACGTGAAATGCGAGTTCTTCAATCCCATGAGCTCGGTGAAGGACAGGCTCGCCATCGCCATCATCGAGGATGCCGAACGCACCGGCGCGCTCAAGCCTGGCCAGACGGTGGTCGAAGCGACATCGGGAAACACCGGCATTGCTCTCGCAATGGTCTGCGCTGCGAAGGGCTATTCGTTCGTAGCGACCATGGCGGAGTCTTTCTCGATGGAGCGCCGCAAGATCATGCGCATGCTCGGCGCCCGGGTCATCCTCACCCCGGCCGCGGAACGCGGCACCGGCATGGTGAGGAAAGCTGAGGAGCTCGCCAAGAAGCATGGCTGGTTCCTCGCGCGCCAATTCGAGAACGAAGCAAACCCGTCCTACCACCGCAACACCACCGGTCCCGAAATCCTGCAGGACTTCGCGGGCAAGCGTCTGGACTTCTACGTGACCGGCTGGGGCACAGGCGGCACGCTGACCGGTGCCGGCGAGATGATTCGCCTGGCGCGACCGGAAGTGAAGATCATTGCAACGGAACCCGCGGGCGCTTCATTGCTGAGCGGAAAGACCTGGGCGCCCCACAAGATCCAGGGCTGGACGCCGGATTTTCTGCCAGCCGTGCTGAAGCGCGACGTGCCGCACCGGATCCTGCCAGTGACGGATGTCGAGGCCATTGAAGCGTCGCGTTCTCTAGCGAAGAGCGAAGGCATCTTCTGCGGCATCTCGTCCGGCGGCACATTCGCGGCGGCCCGCAAGGTCGCCGAAGAAGCGCCGGCAGGGTCGGTGATTCTGGCGATGCTGCCGGATACCGGCGAGCGGTATCTCAGCACGCCGCTGTTTGAAGGAATCAACGAAGGAGCGGATCCGGAGCCTTGAACGCTGCACGGGATATCGCTGGAGATGCGCGGAAGCACGCCGCGCTGCCCGATCCGTTCCGGATGCACCGGGGCGGTGAGCTGCGCGGTGCACGCGTTGCATTCGAGACCTGGGGGCACCTCGACAAGAATCGCAGCAACGCGATCATGTTGTTCACCGGCCTTTCACCGCCGGCGCATGCGGCATCTTCGCCGGCCGATCCGAGCCAAGGCTGGTGGGAGCCGATGATCGGGCCGGGTAAGGCGCTCGACTCCAATCGGTTCTTCGTCATCTGCATCAACTCTCTGGGAAGCTTCTTTGGTTCGACAGGGCCGGCCTCGGTCGATCCTGCGACTGGCAAGGCTTACCGCCTGAGTTTTCCGGATCTGTCGGTCGAAGACATCGCGCGCGGCGGATACGAGGTTGCACGATCGCTCGGTATCGAGCGGCTGGATACCGTGATGGGCCCGTCGCTCGGCGGCATGACCGTGCTCGCGTATATGGCGCAATTCCCCGGTGCGGCGCGGCGTCTCGTCGATATCTCCGGTACGGCTGCCGCCTCGCCGTTTGCGATAGCGCTGCGCTCCATTCAGCGCGAGGCGATCCTGCTGGATCCGGACTGGAAGAACGGTCAATACACCGCGGATCACCCACCGATCGCTGGCATGCGCATCGCGCGCATGCTCGGCATGATGACCTACCGGTCTGCGGCGGAATGGCGCGAGCGCTTCAGCCGCCAGCTGATCGCGCCCGAGCAGCGCCGCAATGAACCGTTTGCGCCAGAGTTCGCGATCCAGGGGTATCTCGAAGCGCACGCCCAAAAATTCGTGCGCGCATTCGATCCGTGCTGCTACATCTACATTTCGCGCGCGATGGACCGGTTCGATCTTGCCGCGCATGGCGGCACGCATGCGCAGGTTATGGCCAGATCGCAGCTCGAAAGCGCGCTCGTGATCGGCGTCGAGTCGGACATGCTTTTCTCGATCGGCGAGCAGGCGGCGCTGGCGAAGTCACTCACCGAGGCGCGCATCCCAACGCGTTTTGCGCCGCTGGATTGCATCGAAGGACATGATTCCTTCCTGATCGACTTCGATCGTTTCGGTAAGGAAATCGGCGCGTTCCTCGAAGCGGCGTGAATGCCTAGGTAACCGCCGGCAGCAGCGGCGGCATGGGGCAATGCAGGATCGCGCATACGGTGCGCAACAGCTCGGCCTCCGAAACGTTCAACATCGAATCGTGCGCCACCGTGGCGACCAGCCCTTCGATGACCGGCCTCTTCTCGAGCGCCTGCAGCTGATCGAGCCGTTTGAGGGCTGCGCCCAAACGACGTGCCCACCCCTCGTCGAGAGCGTAGTCAGGGGGCGTGGCGAACCGGAAAGCCTGGAATCCCGCTTCGTAGGCGCGCCGCGCCTGATCTTCATCCGTCGCTCCGGCGTGTGCCAGGGTTGAAAACAGCAACTGCAGCTCGCGCTGCGAGTCCCGTAGTGTGAGCCGCCCGTGGGGAGCGCGCGCCTGAAGCTCGTCCTGCAGCAGTGTCTCGAGCAGCCTGGCCAGGCAAAATTCGAACACTTCGATACGCGAGTCGGCGTTGATCAGATCGTCGGCGAGACCGCACAGAGTGAGTCGATCGCGCGGCGGCAGGCGCCGCAGATCAGGAAATACCTGCAGGAGCGCCGGCAAGCGCAGCATCGGAGCAAGCTGACGAATGAGTGGCGCGCAGGCCTGAATGAGCCTGACCGCAACGGGATCGAGGGCAGTCGCGAGGCGCGCCAGCTGCTTGTTGCGCACCGCCTCTTCACGGCTCAGCAACAGTGCCAGCACCATTGCGCGGGCATGATCTGCTGACGCGGCGAGCTCGCGCAGACCCTGAGGCAACGCCAGCCGCAATGTATGCGCATGCGCAATGTGCACCTTGTCCAGCTGACCCACTTGCGATGCAATGCCCGCCGGGTCGGCCGCGACGCTCGCCCCAATCGGGACGCCCGGATGCAAATGGGATACCACCGCTTCCGACTGAAAAGACGAATCGAGATCCGGCGGCTCTTGCATCACTTGCGCGGCAGCGCGCTTCAGGGTTCGTACGTCGAAGCTCGGGTCTAGAAAGCGGATTCGGTCGCCCAGCGCAGGATGCGTCGCGAACAGATGCTTGACGCCCGGCGCAAACAGCATGTGCGCGGCCTGCTCGGCTGCGGGCGCATTCAAGCGCGAGCCCTCGCCCAAACCGGCGATCTTGAGCAAGGCGTTCTTCAAGCCCCCTGGGTCGCGGGTGAACTGCACCGCCGATGCATCGGCAAGCCTCTCGCGCTGACGACTGACAGCCGCCTGCAGGATGCGGCCGGCCAGAAGGCCCACGTATCCCAATATCATTACGGCCAGCGCGGCCACCAGCAGCGCGCCGCCGCCTTTCTTGCCGCCACGCGGCGCGACTCGCAGGATGGTGCGGCCGATCAGCGCCACGACGAACAACCCGAACAGCCAGCCCATCAACTGGACGTTGAGGCGCATGTCGCCATTCACGACATGGCTGAACTCGTGCGCGATGACGCCCTGCAGCTGATCGCGATTCAGGTTATCCAGCGCGCCCTGCGTCACGGAAACTGCGGCATTGGCCGGTGAGTGCCCGGCTGCGAATGCATTGATGGCGCTCTCGTGCTCGAGAACGTAGATCTCAGGAACCGGCACGCCCGAGGCGATCGCCATTTCCTCCACGACGTTGCGCAGCCGGCGACGCTTCGGATCTCGCGTGTCCTGCTCCACCCGAGAGCCGCCGAGAGCGCGGGCGACGACACCCCCGCCGGAGCGCAGCTGCAGGGATTTGAACAGGCTCGAAAGGCAGATGACACCCAGAACGAACAGCGTACACGCCACTGCGGCGCCGGGATGCCGAATCGCATAGTCGATCGGCGACAGCGCCGGTTGTTCGGCCTCGGCCGAGGCCAGCATCGTGAACAGAACCAGATCGACGGCGCACACCACCGCGGCGACCGCGATCAGGAAAGCCCAGACCAGCGCACGCGACTGCCGGCGCGCGCTCCTCTGGTGCGAATAGAAATCCACGTCAGCCGAAGCTGACCTTGGGTGCCTCGCGCGCTTCAGGCTTGGAGATGTCGAGCAGCCTGCCCGCTTCGAAACTGAACATGCCGGCGACCATGCTGCTCGGGAAGGTTTCGCGGGCGTTGTTGTAGCTCATCACCGAATCGTTGTAGGCCTGCCGCGCGAAGGCCACCTTGTTTTCGGTTGACGTGAGCTCCTCGGAAAGCTGCATCATGTTCTGGTTGGCCTTGAGGTCCGGATAAGCCTCCGCGAGCGCGAACAGCCGGCCCAGCATGCCGTTGAGCTGCGCATCCGCCCCGGCCAGTTGCTGAACCGCCGCGGCATCCGCAGGATTTGCGGCTGCTTTCTTGAGATCCGTGACCGCGGTATTGCGCGCGCGGATGACGTTCTCCAGGGTTTCGCGCTCGTGCTTCAGATATCCCTTGGCCGTTTCAACTAGGTTGGGAATGAGGTCGTAGCGCCGGGTCAGCTGCACGTCGATCTGCGCGAAGGCGTTCTTGAACGCGTTGCGTGCCGTCACCAGCCGGTTGTACATCCCTATAAAGAGGAGTACGACGGCGGCCAGCACCACCAGGAAAATGATCATGGACATGAGACCCCCCACCCCTGACAGCCGCTTCGGAGCGCTCACCCTACCCGGCCGAGCCATTAAGTCAACCGGGAAGCGTGATGGCGGTCACAGCGCTCTGCCGGCAGTCCGCGCGAGCGGGCCACTCGTCGGAACCTCGCGCACGCGGGTTGCCGAACGCGGAACATGCGGACCCATGCGAAACAGGTCTAATGGCTTCACGATCATCGAGCTGCTGGTCACACTGGCCATCGCGGCATTGATCCTGGGGCTGGCGGCCCCGAGCTTCAACGAGTTCCGGCGCAACGGGCGCCTGACCAGCACCGCCAATGATTTTCTTGGCGCCGTGCAATTTGCACGCACGGAGGCCATAAAACGGCAGCAGCCGGTGTCGGTCTGCGCAACCGCAAACCCCACCAGTGCGGCGGCCACCTGTGCACTGGGTGATTTCCGCAGCTGGCTGGTCTTCGTGGACATCAACAGCGATTGCGCCCGGGCCGGGGCGGGAGAAAACATTCTGAGGGGTGACGGTCCCGTCGATGCTTCGGTCCTCACGCATTCCGACGGTGCCTGCATATCCTTCGCGCCTACCGGCTTTCTCCAGCCGCAGCCAGTCACGCTGCAGATCCCTGCGACACGCACGGTGTTTTGCGATGCCCGGGGGCTCGCGCAAATCGGCACGACCAATCAGTCGGCCGGGCGCGGAATATTCATCACCAATACGGGGCGATCGCGCGTGTCGCGCGACATCACCTCGAACGCGATTACTGACATCGACGCCTGGGGAGTGGCCTGTCCGTGAAGCCAATCAAACTTCAACGTGGTGTCAGTCTCGTCGAGGCGCTGGTCGCGCTGGTGGTCATGTCCATCGGCATGCTCGGGATAGCCGGCCTGTATATCGAGAGCGTCAAGGCGAATCGCACGGCTTTGATGCGCACGCAAGCCGTTGCCCTTGCGTACGACATGGCAGACCGGATTCGCGCCAATCGTCTGGCGCGCGGTACCTACGCACTCGCGCTCGGCGCGGCACCTCCTGGATTGCAGAACTGCGTGGCGGGCGTGAATTGCACCGAAGACAACCTTGCAAGCGACGACCTCACGCGCTGGGTAAACACCGTGCGGTCGCCCACCGGGCTGCCCTGGAACGGCGCGACCCCGCCGCAAACGGGGGTGCTGTACGTCGCAGCTCCCGGCACGGGGTTGCCTGATCGCTACACGATCATCATCACCTGGCGTGAACCGCACCAGGCTCCTGCCGAACCCGATTACCGCTATCAGCTCAACATGCAACTTATCGCGACGACACCGACATGAGCGCGCACCACCCCAAGCTCTCTCGCATCGCAAGCGCCGGCTTCAGCCTCATCGAGCTGATGGTCGCCCTGACCATTGGCCTGGTGCTCATTGGCGGCGCCGTCTACGTGTATCAGCAGAGCCGCGATACGTATGCGCTCAACGAGAGCACCGCACGCCTTCAGGAAGAGGCACGCTACGCGCTGTCCCTGATCGAGCCTGACGTGCAACTCGCCGGGTACTACGGCTTCACCAATGCATATGACGACGTGCAGCTCATCATCGGCGGCGCGAGCACCCCGGCAACGCAGCTCGAGCAGACCGACCCGGCGGCCGGCGGCCTGCTGGCGAGCGCGGACGATTGCGGCAACAATTTTGCCGTCGACCTCATGATGACGGTGCAGGGGTCGAACAACGCGTTCGTCCTCGGGCCCGGAGCTAACGCTCCCGGCGCAGGGTCGGGCTGCGCTACCCGCACGCCTTCGCCCACTTCGGACACTCTCACCATCCGCCGGGCATCGACCCGCGCGGTTGCCGCGCAGGCGAACCGCCTGCAGATGTATATCAACCGGCTGCAGCCGGCGAACCAGCAGATGTTCGTCAATGGAGTCGCGCCCGGTGCTCTGGTGCTCAATATGCGCGAGGTGCGCGATCTCATCGTGCGCAGTTATTACGTCTCGCAGGATTCGGATGGGCGAGCGGGATATCCCTCGTTGCGCGTCATCTCCCTCGGTGCGGGCGAGGCCTTCACCGACCAGGAGCTCATTCCCGGCGTCGAAGATCTACAAGTGCAATTCGGCATCGACACCGGCGACTACAACAACGACGGCACCATCGACCGTGACTTGAACGGCAACGGGATTCCAGACGGCGCCAACGGCATCGCCACTCGTTACGTCAATCCCAACGACCCGATACTCGGGCCTCCGCCGGGCGGCCGCAGCGCGCAGATCGTTACGGTACGGCTGTGGCTGCGGCTCAGATCGGAACTTCCGGAAACGCGCTTCTTCGATACCCGCAATTATCAGTACGCCAATGTGAACTACACGCCTGCTGCCGGGGAGCAGGGCTTCCGCCGCGTTCTAGTGACGCGAACCATCTACCTGCGCAACGCGCGAACGCTATGAGCCATCGAATGACAATCAGGGGACCCATCGCCCGGCAGAAGGGTGCCGCGCTCGTGATCGGGCTGCTGCTGCTCACCATTCTGACGCTGCTCGCCATAGCCGGCATGAACACAGCCAGCACTGAGCTGGCGATGGCGGGCAACGAGCAATTCCGGCAGAACGCATTTCAGGCCGCCGAAACCGGCGTCGAGCAGGCGCTGAGCGTCTTGCCGACCGTACCACCGATCGCTGCGCCCACCGTCGCTCCGGCGACACCGGTGCCTGGCTCAACGACGGACCAGTACACCACGTCGACGCTGTTTCTCGGCGAGGATGGAAACATCCCCAATTTCAGCGTCGGCAAATTCGTTGGATTCCACTACGAGATCACGAGCACAGGCACGTCTGCGCGCAATGCCACATCGCAGCACGTTCAGGGCGCCTTTCTGATTCAGAACGCCGGCGGCGGCACCTGAGATTGCCGCTACACGCAGAACCGAGGAGTCTAGTCATGAGAAATTTTCAATTCACCCTGGTTGCGCTGCTCTCAGCAGCCATGATGCCGCTGGCGGCAGCTCCTCCGCCGAAAGCGCCTGCGCCGAAAACGCTGGCTCCTGAGTCAATTATCGAGACCACCGCGGCGAACGTCTTGCTGCCTGAAAGTGCGAGCGGACTATTGGTTGTCAAGGAGTGCGTCTCGTGCGCACCTCGATCATTTACCGTGACCGCTGCCACAGCCTACCGCGTCAATGAGCGTCCTGTAGGGCTGGTGGAATTTCGAAGCACCCTCAAAGGACGGCCGAAAGTGAACATTAACGTGGTCCTTTCGACCAAGACCCAGCAGCTCTTGCTCCTCGACGCGACTTCCGAAACGGGCTTCGGGTCCGCACCGCCTGCTCGCAACAAGGCCAAGTAGGCCGTTTCTCAACAGTTTTCGAGGTTCCTATGTCAATTTCAAAATACCACTTTCGCAACCTCCTCGCCGGGATGCTGCTGTCGCTGTTCGTGGCATCGCCCGTACTGGCCGATGATGCGGAGATTTTCGTCAGTCGCCCCGGAGATGTTGGCGCGAGGCCCAACGTGCTATTCGTCATCGATACGTCGGGCAGTATGGACACTCGCGATGGCGGCCCTGGCACTCCCACACGCCTTGAGGCGGTGCGGGATGCGGCTATCAATCTCGTGACCAATCTTCAGAACGTCAACATTGGTCTTATGAGATACAGCTCCGACGCGCAGGGGGGTATGGTACTCGAGGCCGTCGACAACATAGATAACAACCGGACCACCATTCTCAACAGGTTGAATACTTTCACGCCGCTCTTCGGCAACGGCAACACGCCGTTGTCGGAAACATACTACGAAGCTGCGTTGTATCTACTGGGTGATGACGTCAAATACGGGCGAAAGTCTTCCCCAGAGGTGAGTAATCCTGCGTCCAGGATCGGCGGCAACACCTGGACATATAAATCACCCATTGAATTTCAGTGTCAGAAAAGTTACATCGTTTATCTGACGGACGGCGAGCCGACGTCGGATAAGGATGCCGATAACGACATAGAAAAGCTGGTTGGCCAGAAGTGTAAAAAGGGCCTGTTCGATCTGAGCGGAGGTGATGGACGCTGCGCAGACGACCTCGCCGCATACCTTGCATCGACGAGCACTGACTTGTCGAGCAGTCAGCCCGGCAACCAAAATGCGCTGACCTACATGATCGGCTACGGCGACACCATTACGGCTGGCGCCGGATACCTCAACGGTGTCGCCGCAGCCGGCGGAACGGGGGCAGCGTACATGGCTGCGGACTCGGCCACACTGACCGACACACTCGAGACGATATTCACTGACATTGATAATCGCAGTCAGACATTCACGACCCCTACTATTTCCGTCAACGCTTTCAATCGAACGCAAACCGGGGCCGATCTCTTTTTCTCCCTTTTCAGGGCGGAAGACACTGAGCACTGGAGCGGCAACCTCAAAAAGTACCGCCTTAGCGGCTCCCAGATTGTCGACGCTAACGGCTCCCCCGCCGTCTCAGGCGGCTTCTTTACGGCTGGCGCGACCAGTTTCTGGTCACCGGTGCAGGACGGCGCCGACGTTACCGCCGGTGGCGCGGTGAGCCAACTTGACGACCCTGCCAACCGCAAGCTCTACACCCATACCGGTTCCAGCAACCTGCTCGCAAACGGCTCTAATGCCTTCACGATTGCCAATGGTGCCGTAACACCCACAATGCTTGGATTGGCAGCGGGGAACAATGCAACGCGCGACATGCTCATCAATTGGGCGCTCGGCTATCAGAATGGCGATACGACTCAGCCTCAAGTCCAATTCATGGGAGATCCGATACACGGCGTGCCTGGCGTCGTCACCTATGGCGGCTCGGCAACAGATCCCGATACGGTCGTATTCGTCCCTACCAATGACGGATTCCTCCATGCCATTGTGGGCCAGTCGGCCACGGGTCCGCTGGGCACCGGCGCTGGCGGCCAGGAGTTGTGGGCGTTCATTCCTCCTGAACTGCTCCCGCGGCTGCAGAACCTGGCGAAGATCACTGCCGCTCCTCATACGTATGGACTCGACGGCGACGTTCGCGTCCTTAAGTACGACGCCAACAAAGACGGCATCGTTAACGGTTCCGACTATGTTTATCTGTTCTTCGGCATGCGCATGGGTGGTAATCACTACTACGGCCTGGACGTCACGGACCGCAACAACCCCAGGCTGATGTGGAACATCGGGCCCGCTCAGCTGCCGGGAATCGGCCAGACCTGGTCACCACCTGTAATCGCAAAGGTCAACGTCACAGCGCCGGCGAACAATAACGCGCAGAAATATGTGCTGATCTTTGGCGGCGGCTACGACATTAACCAGGATGACGCGCCCAATGCCTACTCGACGGACAGCGAAGGCAACCGCGTGTTCATGGTGGACGCCGACACCGGTAACCGGCTTTGGTACGCCGGCAATAGCGCTGGCGCGAACCTCGTGCTCGCTACTGCAGGCAAGGCGATGACCAACGCGATCCCCAGCCGCGTCACGGTCGCCGACATCAACAGTGACGGCTTTGCGGATCGCATGTACGTGGGCGACATGGGCGGGCGCCTCTGGCGATTCGACATCACCAACGGTCAGCCGGCCGGCTCGCTGGTCACTGGCGGCGTCATTGCGAAGCTGGGTGCGGGCGACGTGGCGGGCGCCGGAACCGCGAACAACAGGCGCTTTTACAACGCGCCCGATGTTTCGCTGATCCAAAGCCGCGGCGCGGACCCGTATTTCAACATCGCGATTGGCTCCGGCTATCGCGGCCACCCGCTCAACACCGATACGAACGAGCGTTTCTACGCCCTCCGCGACAAGAAGCCGTTTGCCAAGATGACTACGGGCGACTTCACGGCGCTGACTCCGACGCTCGACGGCGACTTGACGGACATTACCGCCAATCCCGCTGGGGCCACTGTACCCTGGACCTCTCCGGGCTGGAAGTTCAACATCAGCCAGCGAACAGGCCGCACCGGGGAGAAGATCCTGGCCGAAGCCACAACGGTGAACGGCGTAATCCTGTTCCCGAGCTTCCAGCCGGGCTTCACAACCGTTCAGTCGGCGAACAACCCCTGTTACCCGGTCAATACCAACCGCGTGTACGCGTTTGCGGTGGCGACCGGCAAGCCGGCGCTGGACTTCAATGATGACGGTGTTGTCGATAACAACGACATATCGACTGATCTCAACCAGACGGGCATCGTTGGCGAGGTCAATCTGGGCGTGATCCAGCAGCCTGACAGCGATGGAGACGGAATTCCCGATGCGATTGATCCTGACGACGACAACGACGGCATACCTGACGCTACCGATACGGACGACGACGGCGATGGCATCCTTGACGTCGACGAACAGACACAGGAGTCGACAGTGTGTCTCGCGGGCGTGGAAGTGCTCAGTCGGTGCGTGGGCGTCAACGGCACGGTGCGCACGTTCTGGCGGCGTAACGTCGATTGAGCTGGATAAACCGAGGAGATTCCGACATGCGCTCCATAATGCGTGGGTTCACGCTGGTCGAACTGATGATCGTGGTCGTCGTGGTCTCGATCCTCGCGGCCGTCGCGATCCCGAGTTACCGTAACTACGTGATGCGCAGTCAACGCACCGACGCCACCACGGCGCTGCTGCGAATCCAGGCCGCGGAGGAAAAATTCTTCCTGCAGAACAATGCGTATTCGACCAATCTGGTGCCGGCGCCGCCGAACGGCCTCGGAATGGCCGACCGTCACGGACGCCGGCAATTACGACGCTTGGTATTCAATGGGGACGCCGGCGGCGCCGGAGTGAGCTACGTTGCCACTGCCACCGCGGCGGCTGGCCAGCTGGACGATGTGAAGTGCCAGACCTTCACGATCGACCAGAATGGCACCCGGCAAGCCACGGGCAGCGGCGCGAACCCGACGCAAGAGTGTTGGCGGCGCTGAGGGCAACGCTCGCTCTCATCGTCGTTGCTGTCGTCTCGCCGGCGCACGGCGGCGTCCCCGCCATGCGATCTGCGCTCAAGCTCGCCACGTGGAATCTCGAGTGGTTGGTTGCTCCCGAGTCTTTCAAGACGCTCAAGGCAACCTGCACGTCGAAAGACACGGCGACCACCGCGGCGCTCCGCAGCCTGCCTTGCGACGTGGCCTACGGACTGGAGCGAGGAACGCGGGATTTTCACGCCCTCGCCCGGTATGCCAGCAAGCTCGACGCAGATGTCATCGCACTGCAGGAGGTGGACGGGCCTGCCGCTGCGCGCCTGGTATTTCCCGGTTACGACTTCTGCTTCACGGCCCGCGCGCAGGTGCAGAACAACGGATTTGCCATCCGTGCCGGCCTGCCGCATCGGTGCGGAAATGACCTTACAGGACTCTCGCTGCACGATAGGTTGCGCCGCGGTGCGGAGGTCGTACTTTTCCCGGGCGAATCCCGGGAGCTGACTCTCCTCAGCATTCACCTGAAGTCCGGCTGCAGCACGGCCTTGCTGGATGCTCGCGAGAAAGCATGCGTGGAGCTCGCACGCCAGATCCCGGTCCTCGAGTCATGGATCGACGCGCGCGCGAGCGAGGGAAAGCGCTTTGCCGTGCTCGGGGATTTCAACCGCGACCTGTTGAGAGATATCGGGCCCGCCAGATCTCCTGGCGGTCGCTCGCTGCGCCTGTGGCCTGAGCTCGATGATGCCGACCCGCCCGAATCCGATCTGCGCAACGCGGCTGAGCAGCAGCCATTCCGCAATTGCGTGCCTGGGCAGGCCTACACGGCATACATCGATTCGATCGTGTTGTCGCGCTCGCTCGGCGCCAGGCTCGTCCCAGGCTCGTTCGAGCGCATTACTTATTCGGCCCTCGACGCGCGCAGGACGAAATTGTCAGATCACTGCCCGGTTGCCGTGCAGATTGGGCTGTAGTCCTCTTGACGGCGCGGCGGCCCCCAAGCAGGATTACCCCCTAACAAGAACCCATCGCACCATGCGTGCGTGTCGGCCTCGGACGGCCTCAAGGGGCCGTTGAAAATGTCGATCGCCGCCGCACTCCTGCAGCTTTCAAACCAGAGGTCCAGCTAGTGGAACGCCGCCTGCATACCAGGCACCGGGCCCGCACGTCCGTGTACCTTTCTCTTGGCAGCAGCGGCTCCCGGCGCCTCTGCAAGGCCGTCAACCTGAGCGCCACGGGTGTGTTCATCGAGACCTCGAATCTGGGTCTGCGCAAGGGCCAGCACGTGGAGCTGGCCTTCGCCATCAATCTCGGCACGGTCACCAAGCTGCACCGGCGCACGGCCGTCGTCGCGCACATCTCGCGCGGCGGCACGGGCCTGCTCATGGAAGCGTATAGCAGCGCCCGCGCTGGCTGAGCCGTCGATGCCCATACTTCGCGAATGGCGTGCCGAGATCAAACGCGCGCTCAGCGACGAGTATGTGGAGTACATCAGCTCGACGGGCCTGAAGGACTATCGAAACACCAAGGGCAATCTTGGTGCTCTGATCGCCGTGCGTGAGATTGATGCTCAGCGCACCGAGGTCATCACTCTGAGCCTGTGGGAGTCGTGGGATGCGATTCGGGCTTTTGCGGGGGATCCGCCGGACCAGGCAAGGTACTACCCGCAAGACGATCGTTTCCTCCTGACCCGCCCCGACACGGTCAAACATTACGAAGCTTTCGGGGAGTTGCTGCTCCCCCCGTCCTGATCCATGCCTTCGCGAAATGTCTTCCTGCTCGGCGCGCTTGGCGCAGCGCTCATTGGATTCCTGGCCGCTGTGCTGGTGTCACGTCACGATGGCGGGGGAACCCAGCGTGTTGCAAACTTCAACCTCGTCGACCAGCGGCACAGGCCTGCGACGCGCGAGATATTCGAGGGCCGGTGGAGCGTGCTCTACCTGGGGTTCGCCCATTGTCCGGACGTCTGCCCGACCACCCTCGCGCTGCTGAAGACAGTGGATGCCCGAATGCGCGCTCGCGGCGAGCGCATTCAGATCGTCTTCCTCAGCGCAGATCCCGAGCGCGACACGCCGCAGGCGCTGGCCCGGTATTTGAGCGCGTTCGATCCCGGCTTCATCGGTCTCACCGGACGCAAGTCGGAGATCGACGATCTGTGCACGAGCCTGGGGCTGGGCTACGTCAAGAACCCCGGCGTCAACGGCGAATACAGCGTCGATCACTCTGCGGCGCTGGTATTGCTGGATCCGCAGGCGCGGCCGGCCCGATATTTCCGGCCGCCATTCGATGCTGAGCGACTCGTCACCGCCCTGGAGAAATCGGTTCGTTCACAGCGTTGAAGCGGTGAGCTTGATGTCCGACTGCTCCCAGGCGCGGCTCAGCTGCTCACCGATCTGCGCCGCTTCGCGCGCGCGGTGCCGCGCCAGCAGGGCCTGCTGCAAGCCAAAAAGCGACCAGCCATTCTCGGGATTGCGTTTCAGGTCTTCGCGGTACACGGCCTCGGCTTCGGCAGGCTTGCCTGCGGCAAGTAGTGCGGCGCCCAGCTTTTGCCGCACGGGTTGATGCCATAGAGGTGGTTCGTAATAGGCAACGGCATCCTCGAGCGTGACGCCTTTCCGCAGTGCTTTGATCTCAGCCGGAGTGTCCTTGCGCGCCTGCGCCACCGAGGCGGTCAGTACCTGTTCTGCGATGCCCAGCGTGGCCGAAAGCGGGTGCTGCGGCCCTATCAGCATCGTTTGGAATGCAGGGTCTGCAGCGGCCCGGCTCAAGTGGTCGAGATGCCCCTGCGCGGCATCGAGCTGGCCCTTGTGCGCCGTGGCCATGCCCTGCGCGAAGTGCCACATCGCCGTCGGGTAGGCCAAATCCTTCTCGGGCGCGGGCGTCGCCAGAATCTCGTCCCACTTTGCGAATTGCACCTTGGCCTTGAGGGGCGTGATCCAGAAGTCTTGAAGGGCGACGAGTTCCGGCGTGCGCATCAGGTCTGGAAGCCAGGTCCGCTTCGCGGTTTCTTCCGCGGCCGCGAGCGCCATGGCGCTGGAACCCTGCATGGAAGCAGCCCACCAGAGGAAATGATGATTGTGCGGGACGTAGCCGAGCGGATAGACGCCCGGGCCCGGCCGGCAGGTAGCCAGATAGTCGTTGTCCGCTTCGATCGCCTTTTGATTGGCGATCACGGCATCGTTGTATCGCCCGACCCGCGTGTAGATGTGGGCCGGCATGTGCACGAGGTGACCCGAGCCCGGCACCAGCGTCCGCAGGCGGTCCGCGGCCGCCACGCCACGCCGCGGATCGGTGGACGCTTCCACGGCATGAACATAGAGATGCAAGGCGCCGGGATGGTCCGGATTGCGGCCAATCACCGACTCGAGACCCGAGACGATTGCCTTCGTGTTGCCCTTTGGATTCCTTTGCGCATCCCAGTAATCCCAGGGCTGCAGGTCCATCAGGGACTCGGCGTACAGAGTCGCCGCGTCGAGATCGTCTGGATACTGCTGCACGAGCTGCGCCATCGCATCGGCATACGCGCGATCGAGCGGCACGCGGTCGGTTGCCGGATGCTCTGCGTAGCGCGCGGAAAGCGCTTCGATGTAGGCCTTCTCCCTGGCGCCCGCGTTCGCAGCCAGCTGCGACGCTTTTTGCACGCGCTCCCAGGCTTTCGCGTTGTTGTTCGGATCCATCGGCGCATTGACGTGCGGCCCCAGTACCAGTGCCGCTCCCCACCAGCACATCGCGCATTGGGGATCGAGCTCCGTGGCTTTGAGGAACGAGCGCTCCGCCGCGCCGTGATTGAATCCATAGGCCAGATTCAATCCCTGGTCAAACCAGCGTTGCAGCTCGGCGTTCTTCGAGACCGGCATGCTGTAGCCGCCCATGCCTTCGAACAGGTGAGCGCCGGGCGGAGCCAGATCGGGCGTTGGCGGCGGCGGGGTCGGGGCCAACTGCTTCTTATAGAAGTAGTAGCCCGCCGCGCCGGCGATGATGATGACCAGAGCCAGCAGAAGATTGCGGTTCATTGCGTATCTCCTCGAGTGACTTTATAGACTTTCTCGATGTGATCTTGGAGCTCAGCCGGATAAAAATACACCTGTCGCAGGTTTCCGTCAGCGTAGCGCTGCACTTCATCTTTGAAATGCCCGGATTCCGGGTCGCCGCTTGCGCCGCCGGCCGTTACCGCCCACGCGCGCACCTTGGGGCCGAACTCGACCACGGCCACGAAACTGTTGCCGGAGGTGCCGTAGTAGCGCTTCGTTCCCGGATAGCGCCTGGCCTCGAATGCCGCGAGCGAGCCCCAGTCCGCGGAAGTGAAAGGCACCGGCGTACTGGGCTTCGCGTCGTCGAATCGCTGCACGATGGCGCCATCGTTGCGCTGGAAGCGGTTGATCTCTGCCCACGGCACCTGCCAGCTGCCGAAGTCCCGGGTCAGGCGATCCAACGCCTCAGCGAGCGCGGCCAGTTTTTGCGCATCCGTGGTGTGGTCCACCATGTAGTCATACGAATAGACGAAATCGGCGCTCGCTTGCTCCGACGAAACGGCCCACAACGCATCGCCGAAGAAAACCGCCAGCGAGGTCGGCTTCGAGTCGAGTGCCCAGCGATAGTCCCAGCTGCGCAGCAAGGCGAGTGGCGCTGCCAATCGCGCTTTCAGCGCATCGGATTCGTGCAGGCGGTCGTATGACGCCGTCAGAGCAGGAATCAGTCGCGCAAAGGCCGTCAGATAAGGGTCGAACGCGGCCGATATCAGCGTTTCCGGCGTGAAATCGCGCCGGGCGCCGAGAACCCGCTGCGCATGCGGCCCACGCGGGTTTTCACCCCACTGGTCCATGTACCTGGGGAAATCGGCGGCTTTCGGGCTGTCCGCGCCAGCGGCGGTCCACGGCCAGTTGTTGGTATTCATCACCCAGCCATTGGCCGGGCTGACCGCTCGCGGCAGGCTGTCGACGCTGTGCAAGTCGTTCCAGTCGGTGGCCGGATCGCTTCCATCGACGGGCTTTCGATAGTCGAAACGGTCATCGCGGACCGGCACGAACTGGGGATGGAGGTAAGCAATCTCGCCCTTCGAATCGGCGAACAGCGTGTTGTTGGAGGAGTTCGCCTGACGCTGCGCCACGGCCACGAAACCGGCGTAGTCGTGAGCCTTGGTGCGCAGGTACGACTGCTCGAGGGCGCGCACCGGAGTATTCATCAGCGCGAAGGAGATCCACTTGCCGTCAGCCTCCCGCACGACGGGACCATGATGCGTCGCGTATGTCTTAAAAGTGCGCGACTGAAGGCCGGCGGCAGTTCGGTAGGAAAGCGTGATCGTTTTGGTCCGCAACGGGCGCCATTCCCTGCCGTATCGGTAGGACCTCTGGCCATCGGCGCCGGTCACTATGGTTTCGGCGAACTCGTCCACACTGTCGAGACCGCTCGAGGTGTGCATCCATCCGGCGTGCTCGTTGAAGCCCTGGTATATGAAGAACTGGCCCCAGGTGGCTGCGCCGTAGACGTTCAATCCCTCGCCGCTGGTCACCTGCAGCTCCGAACGGAAGAAAAAACTCGTGTGCGGATTGATGAGCAGAAGCGCGCGCCCATCCCTCGTGTGGCTTGGCGCGATCGCAAAACCGTTGGATCCTTGTGCCCCCTTGAAGCGTCGGGGCAGCTGGCTGGCGACGCTTGCAGGCTTGTTGTCATAGAACGCCTGAAGCGCGGGCAACGCCACGCTCTCGATGTCCCCGCCGATGCTGCCCTCTGTGAAACTCAATGCCATCCAGGGCTCGAAGCGGGTGAGAACACGCGGGCGCTTCGCCGGATGGTTCTCCAGATAGCAATTCAGGCCTGCGGCCCAGGACTGCATGAGCTTCTTCAGCCAGGCGGGACTCGAGACATAGTCCGCTTTGAGCGTATCGAAATCGATGAACAGACGCTGGCGCAGATCCTGCCAGATCGCAGTTTCGCCCTCGGCCTCCGCGAGCCGGCCGAGGCTCACGAGATAGTTGACCTCGATGCGGTTGAAGTCATCCTCGGCCTGGGCGTAAATCATGCCGAACACGGCATCGGCATCGGTAGGCGCGGTGACGTGAGCAATTCCCCAGGTATCGCGGGTGATGACGATGTTCTGCGATTCGGGCACGCAATCCCCACCGCTACCGGCTGCGGCCGCGCCATGGCAGGCAATGAGCAAGAACGCGCGTATCAGTTCGCGGTGCATGCGGCTCTCAATCCTCGACGCCCTGACGATCGCGGACCGCCATCATCGTCGCCTGCATCAGCGCGATGACCGTCATACGCCCTGCATCGACCGCCTGCACCTCACCGCTGCAGACCGTAAGTGTGCGACCCGCGCGAACCACCTCGCCCGTCGCCCTGAACGACTCGCCCGCGGCGGGCTTCATGAGATTGATCTTGAATTCGACGCTCAAGACAGCCGCATCCGCTGACATCATGCTGAGGGCCGCATACCCGCAAGCGCTGTCGGCGATGGCTGCCAGCGCGCCGGCATGCAAAAAGCCATGCTGTTGGGTGAGATCCTTGCGGAAAGGCAGCTCGATGACCGCCCGCCCCGCCTCCACCGACGTGAGCCTTGCGCCAAGCGTAGTCATGAAGACCTGCCTGGAAAAACTGGACCGGCAACGGGCTTCGAAGTCATCCGCCATGTTCGATACTCGGGAGCATTTCCTTCCCAGTATGGCGGGGTCGCTGCGAAATCGTCTACATCAGCGTCGCCGCGGGCTTCAGCCCGCTATGTTGCGGCACTTGCGGATGAAGGTGTGAGAGGAATTGCTCCGTCGCTGCGCGCCATTGCGCAAGTCAAAGCGCCTTGCCGCGATGCCTACCGGACCTTCTGTCGCAATATGCAATGCGTCAGGAGCGAATTCCCCGATGCGGCGCCTGACCTTGCCCGCAGGAAACAGCGACAGCCGGATGTCGGGATAAGTCGGGCAGGGGAGCGTGCGAAACTCCAGCGGGGTCAGCATTCGAATGAATGTCCCATCGCCTGCAATTCCCGACTGGTGGACTTGAGCGTGCGCACCACGCCGTTCACCTGCGGCTCCCAAGCATCGGTCACCAGCATGATTCTCATCGAACTCTCCGTTTCAGACTGCGACCGCCTGCCGCTCTTCGATACACCGGAGATTCAGAGGAGCGCGGAGGCGCGGCAGTTAGCCACGCTGACATGACACGTCAGTGACACGGCCTGCACCTGGCGTCGGGGAGGTCCATCTCCCAAGTTTGACCGACCCTTCAGGTCGCGGTATGACAGCGAGCTATCGGCGCATCAGTTCCCGCCTGGAGGATCCGACACGTAACCCATTACCGGCGAATCCGGAAAGGGCTGCGGCTGCGGATAGTCAAGGCGCGGTCGTTCGCGAATCACGCCCATCGCGACCAGGTTCGCGCGGCTGTCGTAGCGGATGCGAATCACTTCGTTGGGAGATTCCTGCAGACGCTCGAAGCTCGTCTGTTCGACGACCGAATGCTCGCGCGCGCCGTGACCGGTGCCGAGCTTCGGCTGAGGCGTGGAGGCCATTCGGCCGGTGACGGAATCAGCGGCACTCGACTTGCTCGGGCTCGATGCTGGCGCTGGTGAAGCATTTGAACCGCGGGACTCCGCCGCTGCGCCCGCGGAATCGGCCGACGCGACCTCGCGCTCGCGAAAGACAGGCAACGGCTGGATTTCGCGAAACAGTGCGACACCGATGACACCGACATGGGCCGGCCTCCCCGTGCGCGAAGCGTATGAATTCGGCTCGGCAGTGAATTCGAAGGCCGCCACCTCGGTGTCGCTCTTGCGCCACCCGGTCAGTTCGTAACTCTGCCATGGGCCGTAGACATATCCCGACTGATTCCAGCCAGCCGTGGCGCCCGTGACGATGTTGACGCCGTCGACCGATGTGATGGCCAGCAGGCGCTCGCCCAGGTTGTTGCGGATGCGAATGGAGTATCGGGCACCGGGCCTGCCGGCGACCCAGTACTCGCCACGATCGGAATGGATCGTGAGGGTCTGGCCGGTATCCCGGTCGATGACCATGACGTCCGCCAGATCGCCCACGGCGTGGGCCTGTATGGATGAACCAGCAATAAGTCCGGCGAGGACGAGGCGTTTCATGTCGGCTCCAGGGAGTTAAAAACAGGGGCGCATGAAACGTGGCGCGACCCCGCAGAGGGTTACTCCGAGATGAACTTAGTGCTGCGGGTATTCGACAGGGTCGACCCAGATGGGATCCGTGTAAGCCTTGTGACCGTTGCGATCCTCAACGATGAGCGAGCACCACCCCGGGCCTTCCGCCTTCAATGGGAACTCCACCCGCCCGGTTTGCGGCGCATCCGCGAACGCACGGGTCCCGGCAACGACTCCCTGGCGAATCAACTGCACCTGCTTGAGCCCTGCGACCGATTCGAGCTCGAAAGCCAGCGAAAAAACCTCGTTCGGGCGAACTTTCAACGTTTCGCCGAATGTGACCGACGGGTAGATCAAGGGCCCGCGAGAGACATACGCTCGCCCGTCCTTGAGTGCCGCTGCAAAGGTGCGTGCCGTGAGTGGCCCCTCCACATGGGCGAACGTACGCACGCGGCCGGACTCTTCGTTCCAGACGTCGTGCGTGTCCGTCCCGCCTGAGAGATAGAAGCGATGGCCGGCATTCCAGAATGCCCACATTTTGTTCAATACCTTGATGTCGTCATCCGCAACCGTCGCATTGATTTCGACCAGCTCGAATCCTGGATTGAAGCCCCCGGGCGCAACACCGTGCTCCACGCTCGTGAAATACCCAAAGGGAATCACCGGGTGATTTGCCTGTACTACGACTGCGCCCTGGCGCCTCGCCTCGCGGAGGATCTCGTTAATGTTCGCCTTGCCCGGATCAATCTGAAGTTTCTGACCCGGCTCGAGCGGGTAAGCATTGAAGTGTCCCCATGATGGCGAGATCTCCATCGACGGAACGAACGGAATTCCGCGGACAGCGGCGATCTTCATGAGGGCGGCGTGATTGACGGTCGAGTCGTGATCGCTGACGAACAACAGATCGAGGCCCGCCGCCAGCTGCGAACGGGCGAGGTCTGCGGGCGGCGTCACGGCCTCAGCCTGATCGGCGTGGTGATGCAAGTCTGCCGAGTACCAGCCGCGCGTCGATGCATTGAACAGAGTCTTCACGGCTACATTCGATCGCGCGCGTGCCGCCGGTTTCACCGTCACTTTGACTTGCACCGCTGACGATACGAAACCTCCACCCGCGGAGACGGCAAACGCATAGTCGCCGGGCGCGATCTCGATGTCCGTCCAGCCTTTTCGCGTGAGGTCAGTGAAGAACGTCCCGTGACCCAGGAAGCCCACCAGCGGCTTCTGGCCCTGCGCAATGACGATGCGAGCGTCGAGGGGGCGCCCGCTGCCGGCATCCGTGACAGAGAATTCCAAGTGCCCAGGACTGTCGAGATCTTTGAAGTCCTGTGAAGCGCGCGTGCCCGCAGCGACTTTGAGCGCTATCGGGTGGCTCCGCGAATAACCCTGTGCAGTCGCGTATAGCGAGTAGTCGCCCTCGGGTAAGGCGAGCTCGAATTTGCCATGCTCGCCGAGCACCCATCCAAATGGCTTGCCCTGCCTCTCGACGACGACGACGGGCTGTTCGACCGCCTCACCGCTGCGTGCGGCAACGCTGCCGCCAACCGTTCCGGATGCCAGATGCTTGCGTTCGAGCTCGCCTCGAATGACAGGCGCCAGGTCTCCGCACGCGCCGACCTGCAGCCAGCCGTCGAACGTGCGGCTCTCGCCGGGCGCCAGCGTATGCCGCATGAACAGATCGCGCGATTCCGAGCCGATGTAATCCAGGTATGGCGCGTGCAGGGCCACCATCCAGTCGGCGTCATAGGCCACGACACGGTCCGAAAGCGCACCATCCGCCTTGGACTCGGGAATACCGGCCATGCCGGGAATGCCAAAAAAGAAGCCGCCCTTCGACCACAACGTAAATCCCGAAAGCAGATCCGGCGCGCTTGCCCCACCGGTGTTCACCATCGTCGTCTGCATCTCGACGCGGTCCGCGTTCTCTCTGAGCTTGTACGTCGTCGTGATCGTGACCTGCCCCCAATCGCGCACGGCACGGATCACGGCCTGTTCCGGCCCCTGCTCCACGACCTCGACTCGCTGATAGGTGTTGGGCCAGGCGGACCAGTGATTCGGAATGAAATCCGCGAACACGACGCGATCCCGCCCGATCTTGCCGGCCTGCACGGCAGTCACATCGATGATCGCGCCGCGCGGCACGCCATACGGAACTGCGGATCCCACTGCCAGCGCGAATGCGAGCTTTTCATTGACGACCGTGATGTCGCGAGCACCCTTCGCTTCCCCATCCTGGATGGACGTAGGACCGGTGATCACCTGGACCGCGGCTTGCGCGACTCCGGCGCAGCCAAGCGCCACCAGAACAAGAAGCGACGTACGCGCCGAACGATGCAACTATTTGCTCTCGCGTGCGATGAGCCAATTGACCAGCTGGATCAGTTCCTCGTACCCGCCGGCCGAGCTCGCCGTCAGCCGATACCTGCCATTGACGATGATCGTGGGCGTGCTATCCACCTTGTATGCGGTCATCGTATTGTCCGCCTGCTGCATGCAGGCCTCGACCTTGCCGGAGCGCGCCGTATCGCGAAATTTCTGCTGGTCCACGCCCGTGACGCGGTTGTAGAACTTCGCCACGTTCTCCATGCTTGGGGGCGGAAACTTCAGCCGGTGCGTGCTTTCATCGACGATTGCCAGCTCGCCGGTCTTCCAGATCGCCTGGAACATCTGCTCGTGGGTCCTCTCCACCAGGCCAAGCGACTGCGCGGTGCAGAATGCGCGCTGGAACAGCGGCCAGCTCTCGCTCGGTATGAAAGACGCCGGCAGGTATTCCACTTTCGCCTCGGGCGGCAGGCTGGCGATCAGCTTCTCCATGATGGGGTAGAACTGGTTACACGCGGGGCAGCCGTAGGAAAACGCCTCCGTCACTTCGAGCTTGTTGGCAGGGTTGACCCTCGGCTGCGCCGGGGAAATCAGGAAGTAGTGCTCGCCTTGCTTCCAGGGTGCATCGGCGGCGTAAGCCGAGATCGTGGACGTAAGACCTGTTGCAATGAGAAGAACAGCAAACGTTCTCATGATCAACTCCCGGGACTTCGCGCCGTGATCCAGGCTTTGACATCCGCGATCACTGTCTCTTTGCCGATGTCGCTGAGCGGATCCTGCACCACGCCTTCATAGAGCTTCAGTGTCTTGTCGGCGGAACCAGCCTTGTCGTAGAAAAGCTGGCTGCCGCCGGGCTTGGTCACCTTGTCGGCCTTGTCGTGAATGATCAGCACCGGCAGCTTGATGAGCGGGAATTCCCGCTTCAGCCGCTCATCGGCGCGCACCATCTCGGCGACTGTCAGCGTGGGCTGCACTTCATGCGCGATTAGCAAATCATTATTCATGAATTCAATGACTCTGGGATCGCGGGAAAAGTCCGGGATCGACAGTTTGAGCACGTGGGTCGTGAGGCGCGACATGGCTCAGGCCTTTGAGCACGGCGAGGGCGAAATCGGGGGCGTAAACCTGCTGCTGCGGGAGCCACGACCGCACGAAGATCCTCAGGCCGCCGCTGCCGTCGAGCTTCTCTTCCTTCATCACCTTCTCCTATTCCCCCAAGTCGATTGTCCACTTTACCGGAATCTCGGCAGCGAGCGACGACCGCACGCTGCAGTACTTGGTCACTGAGAGATCCACCGCCCGTTCGGCCTTGGCGGCGGTGATTTCCGCGCCTCGAATCTGGAAATGCAGAGTCACCGATACCACTCGCCGCGGAACGTTGGACATGCGGGTGGCTTCGATCCGGATTCGAAGGGACTTGGCGGGCGTGCGCTGTTTCTCGAGAATGGTCACCACATCGGTGGCTGCGCAGGTTGCCAGTGATGCCAGAAAGGTATCCACGGGTCCCGTCGCGTCATCGGTGTTGTCCGAGTCGATGCGGATCTTGCGCCCGGCGGGCCTGCCGGCATCGAACTGCATCCCGCCGAGCCATTCCACTTCGACTGGGGCGTGATCGAAAGTGTCGGGCGAAGGTGGATTCATCCTCGGATTCTAGAGCGTGCGCCCGTGGCTACGCCAACCGAAACCGCGCGAAAAAAATCGAAGGCGAGTCAGGGATCAAATTTAGTCATCTATCTCCGTCCCAAGGGGTGGTTGAGCGGCGGAGCGAGAGAGGATATACCGCTGCAGCACGTCACCTCTGTCAGGCTCGATACCTGTCGCCGCGCACTCGGCGCAATCATTCTGTTGCTCATCGGGCTGATCATGACGTTTTCATCCGGACCGTTGCGGGTGCCGGGCGCACTGCTATTCGCCCTGGGTGTGTTGCTTGTCTGGGGCTGGCCGTCGGTGGTCGTCAACACAGCGGGCCGGGATCTCAACGCCTCCAAGGGATGGCCGTGGCAACGTGCCGAGGCCAACGAGTTCGTCGAGGCGCTCCGGAATCAAATATTCAATCGAGTGCAACGGTGCTTACGACGGCGGCGGCGTAGAGGCGTACGTTTTCATCACCTAGCGGATCGGGGCCGGCGCATCTTCTTCGAACATGCTTGCCCTCCAACGGTGCCCATACCGGCGAATTCGCCACCTCAATCCTCGCAAGTCCCTGGTGGCGCTCACTTCATCGATCCTGGCACGCGGTCTGCATAGTTGCCTTCGCCCGGGGAGATCAGAGTCGCGCGTAATGAAATTTATCACCGCAATCATCAAGCCTTTCAAGCTCGATGACGTCCGTAACGTCCTCGCACGGGCCGGTGTTACGGGAGTCACCGTGACCGAGGTGCACGGCTTCGGCCGTCAGCGCGGCCACACCGAGTTCTATCGCGGCGCTGAGTACGCCATCGATTTCGTGCCGAAGACGAAGCTCGAAGTCGCCGTGACCGATGAGCAGGTCGAGCCGGTAGTCGAAGCGATCATCGGCGCGGCGCGAACCGGCAAGGTCGGCGACGGGAAAGCTTTTGTTTATGCGATTACACAGGTCACCCGGATTCGCACAGGCGAGCTGGACTCCGCCGCGCTCAATTTTTGGGGAGACCCACACTGATGAAGAGCTGTGCCTTCGCGCTATTGGAGACGAAGGCTTGACGCGACACACCGGCCGGTAAGCGAGCACCCGGCCGGTGTGTTGTTTCAAAAAGTGCAGCGTTGAAAAGCTGAGATTCCGCGCGGCGTGGAACAACATGCTCAAGCGCCGCTTCCAGCAATACGACGACACGCGGGTGCTCATGCTCGATGGCGCCGGAAAGTTGCTCACCGAACAGATCAACCTGTCGGCGACGGTGAGCAACCTGTTCGACAAGATGCCGCCTTTCGACGGCAGCTATCCGGACACGGAGCTGCAGCCCTACACCATCTTCAACTACAACGTGAACGGGCGCTCGTACATGATGGAGATGAATTACCAGTTCGCGAAAAGATAACTAGCCAAGCGCCAACTGGCGGGTACTCTGGCGCAGGCCGGCGTACCCGCCTTCTTTTTAGAGGCTTCAATGCTCACCCCCATCCGCTTGACCGCTCTGACTGCCGTTCTCCTTCAAGGCTGCGCTTCAATGCACTCGCCGGAGGCTCAGGTGGCGAGCCTGGCGGGCACAGCCTGGCGCGCCGAGACCATCGGCGGCGCGGCCGTCTCGCCGCAAATCGAATCCACGCTTGAAGTGGACGCCGAGCAGCACGTATCAGGCCGCGGAGGGTGCAATCCTATGTGAGCGACATCGGCATCGAGTCGGGCTCAATTCAGTTCGCAGAGGTGATGTCCGCTAATGTGATCTGCCCACCGGAACTGGTGGACCAGGAACGGCGCTTTTTCAACGCACTCACCGCGGCGCGGAGAATCCAGACGAGCGGTGACCTCCTGATGCTGCTCGACGAAAATGGCGTTGCGGTGGCACAATTAAAAAGGGCGACGCTGCTGATGCGCAAGCCATGAGCTGAGGCTCAGCTGACGGGAGCCTTCGCCGCGCGGGCGATGAGCCGCTCGTCGCCCAGTTTTTTTGCGCAGGCGGCAAAGTCATTGGTGGGCCCGCGCCATTTCAATGCAGCAACGCTTTTGAACAGCGGCGCATTGGTGCGCAGTGTCGCCAGATCCTTGAAGAGCAAGGCCAGCTCGCGACGTTGACCCAGCGCCACTTCCGGAAATTCCTCGATGGCGCCGTGGCGATCGATGAGACGCGCGGCGGTCGTGCGGCCGATGCCGGCGATGCCCGGATATCCATCGGCGCTGTCCCCGACGAGAGCGAGAAAGTCGGGGATGTACTGCGGGTCGATGCCGTACTTCTGCTTGACCGCGGCCGCGTTCAGTATTTTTTTGGACTTGCGGTCCACCTGCACCACCCGGTCCGCCCGCACGCATTGCGCGAGATCCTTGTCGGGCGTCCAGATCGAAACCTTCTGCACCTTAGGATCCTTCTCGGCGAGCCATGCGGCAGAGGCGAGACCGTCGTCGGCTTCCAGCTCCACCATCGGCCACACGGCAACGCCCATCTCCTTCAGCGCATCCTCGAGAGGATGGAATTGCGCCCAGAGCACCGGGTCGATGCCGTCACCCGTCTTGTATCCGGCCCAGAGCTCATTGCGAAAGGACTCGATGATGTGGTCGGTGGCGACGCCCAGGTGGGTGGCACCCGTCTCGAACATCTCGAGAATGCCGTTCAACACTCCGACGACCGCACCGTAAGGCTTGTCCTTGCCCTTGTTGAAGCTGCGCAGACCGTAGAAATGCCTGAACAGCTCGTAGGTGCCGTCTACGAGGTGAACGATCACGGTGCCGGCATCCCTATTATTCGAGCTGCCCCGTCGCTTTCTCGAGCTGGTCACAATACGCTTCGAGCACCTTCGCGGTGATGGCCGCATAGCGGTTCGCTTCGTCCCAGCGGTTGTCCTCGATCGCTTCGCGGACGCCGGGTAAGGTCTTCACGCCATAGCCCGTCAGCAGTCCGGGTGCGTAGATGAGGTGCTTGTACCACTCGCGTCCGGGCAGGCCATGCGGAGATGTCAGTGCCTGCTCGAGCGCACGCAACTGAGCATTCACGGTGGTTCGCTGCGCAGGCGTGATGTTCGCCTTGCCCTCCGCGACCTTCGCGTACGCCTCGTCATAGGCCTTGGCACTCTTGTTCAGACGGGCTACGACATTGTCGAGTGGCGCGAAATCGAGATAGGGCACTTCGGGCTCGCGCTCCGGAGCGCCCACCACACGCGTCGGATCCGCAGCCAGCACGAATGCATTCCGGTCCAGAAGCTTGCCGAGATCCTCGGCTTTCATGCGCTTGTCGCCGGTGAGCTTGTGCAACTCATCGAGGTATCCAGCCACCGTTTCGGCGAAACTCGCGAACTGCATCGGCAACACGTCCGCATCCGCCATGCGAAGCACCGCGTGGCCCGCTGTCTGCGCCAGCGCCACGCCGTAGGCAAACTGCGGATCGCCGAAGCGGATGTAATGCTCGAAGGTGTCGTAGTTCGAATGGTAGACGCCACCCTGGTCGTCTTCCCCCTCATAGCCGAAATTGAGAACCGCGAGGCCGAGATGCTGCAGAAATGGCGTGAAATCCGAGCCAGAGCCCAGTGCGTCGATCTGGAGATCGCCGCCCTCGCCCGCCGCCTTGGCATTCCGCTGTTGCTCTGCCGAGGCGCCGTTCGCAAAGGCATCTACCAGCATGCGCGCGCGCAACCGGTCCGAAACACTTACACCTGTCTGGGGGTCCTTCACACTATCGGCGACCTCGTTCACGAACCTTTGCAGCGAATGGCTGCCCGCAGCGCCAAAAAAACCGCGCGAGTTGGTGTCTGAATTCAAGTACAGCACCGCCTTACGCTGCAGCTCCTCCGCATGCGTCTCGGCCCACTCGGTGGAGCCGAGCAGACCCGCCTCCTCGCCATCCCAGCTCGCGTAAACGATGGTGCGCTTCGGCTTCCAGCCCTTCTTCAACAGGGAGCCCATGGCCTTCGCTTCGGCCATCATGGCCACGTGGCCGGAAAGCGGGTCCCAGGCGCCGAAGACCCAGCCATCGCGGTGGTTGCCGCGCACCACCCATTCGTCAGGGCTTTCAGTGCCCCGTATTTTCGCGATGACGTTGTAGACAGGCTTCAAGCCCCAGTCGGACTCGATCATCAGATGCACTTTCGCGGGTCCGGGACCGATGTGATAGGTCATGGGAAGAGCACCGCGCCAGTTTCCCGGCGCCACCGGTCCCTCGAGAGCCTCGAGCAGCGGCTGCGCATTGCCGTAGGAAATGGGCATCACCGGAATCTTCAGAACGGTCGCCGCCTGGTCCAGCGGCAGCCGCTTCGCCTGCTTCGTGGCTCCAACGCCGGGGGTCAGCGGGTCGCCGGCGTAAATCGGCATGTCCGCGACCGACCCGCGCTGCACGCTACCGGCCGGACGCCAGCCGCCTTTCGGATAGACGTCGCCCTGGGAATAGCCGTCATCCCGCGGGTCTGAATAGATCAGGCAGCCGACGGCGCCGTGCTCGTATGCCAGTTTCGGCTTCAGACCGCGCCAGCCCTGCCCGTAGCGGGCGATCACGATCCTGCCTTTGACGTCGATGCCGCGACGGGCCAGTTCGTCGTAGTCATCGGGCATTCCGTAGTTCACGTAGACGAGATCTGCCGTGACATCGCCATCCGCGCCGTAGATGTGGTACGGCGGCATGCCATCGGTGCGTGCCGAGGACTCATCACCGGATATCGGCGGCTCGACCAGGCTTGCGACGAACTTTTCCGGGCCCAGAAGCTCGAGCGAGTGCCGCTTGAAAGTGGGATAAAGCACGTCGAACTGCTCGATCTGAGCATCCCAGCCCCACGAACGAAACTGCTGCAGCACGAATTCGGCGTTTTCCTTGTTGTGAGGCGCGCCGACATGGATGGCGCCGGCCGCCATGCGTTGCATCCACTCTCGCAAGTCCGACGCGTTGATACCTGCATCGAAGCGTTGCTCCAGCGCTTCCTGCTTCGCTATTGCGGCGGGAGTAGTAAAGCCGGTCATGGTCTTCGGCGGCGGAGTCTGCGGATCCGCAGCGATTACGAAGGTGGTGAATGCGCAGGTACCGATGAGCAGTGCAGCGCTCAGGGGATGGTTCATAGTGGCGCTTGCATTCTGGGTAGGCTGGAAGAGAAACGCATATTAAGGCCTCACCGGCGCGCCTACCAATTGGCGCGTCGCTTTGCAGCAGATTTCTGCGGCGCTGAGAGCTTGGTGTCCCTTGAACGCTTAGGAGCAGTTCGGTTCTACGGCGGTTTTCGCTTGCGCGCGCCCATGAACTCGGCCGTGGCGCTTGAAGTACTGGATCGCCGCTCGTGCCGTGCCGGCAGTTCGTTGCGCAGCTGACCGCCCGCTGGGAAGGGGTTTAGGAGCCCACCACCGGTCAGTTCGATCGCCGCCCCGTGCGGTTGAACACAAATTCCGCGCGGCAGCCGTCATCAACCCAGACGCCGCGATTGTTGTATCCGTAGTTGCGACCGATGTCGCAATCCGCGTCGCTGATCTCGTTCACGTCGACGATACGGTATCCGCGCAGGTCCGCTTCGCAGGTCTTGCGGGCCTGGTCGTGCGATTCGCAGGTCACCTTCTTCTGATTTTGGCCTGTCGGCCGATCATTCTCGTTGCGAGTGGTCGTACACGAAGCGAGAACGAGGGCGAAGGCGCCGATGATCAACGTCAAAGGGAAAATTCGCTGTTTGAGAGCTGACATGTTCGTTTCCTCGAATCGGAAGCCTGGCTATTGGTAATAACGTCGGGCTATGCGCTTAGGTTCCGTCCGTTCGTCCCTCGGCTTGATGGACCGTTCAAGTGAGGAGTATGGTCACTGAAAGAGACAACCCACCTGGGATTTCCAGTTTCCCGCAACCTCCTTCGATTATTGTGGTAGCAGCATCGCAAGTCGGCGCAACCCTGAAGGTTGCGATGGTTGGCACAGCGGCCGTGATTGCAGGATATTTCGTTACGGCCCTGCTGTCGACGATCGTCCAGGAGCTATGGCTGGGTGGTGTCAGCTACCAAAAGTCCAGCCGGGGTGTCCTCATACTGGCGGCCATCTTTACGCCGCTATGCGGGCTGATTGGCGGCATGGCCACAAGTGTCATTTTTCGTGCCGCTCCGTTCGTCTGCGGGCTGGCTCTCTGCGCGGTTATCGCCATCGAGACGACGTACCTATTCGAAACGCACCGCGTCGATGGGCCATTGTGGTTTGAGGCTGGTGCAGCAATAGCATTGGGTGCAGCTGTACTGCTGGGATGCTGGATTGGGCGTACCTGGCTGACGAGATCGCAAGGCCGATAGGTCGTCCTGGTTGCGTCGGATCGCTCGCATCAAATCCGCTTCCTGGCCTTCCTGACCACATTCAACAGTGGCTGGATCGAAACTTCGACCCGGATCTATTAAGCGTCAGGCCTGCTGGCGAGCCGGCCGGAACGTCAGCGCAAACAGCACGAACACAACCAGCGCAGCCACTGCCGGCACGACCCAGATCGCATGCCAATCGTGCACCGGCGCGCCGCCCGCCGAAGTCGAGACGACATAGCGATCCACCACCGCGCCCGACAGAAGCGCACCCACGAAGTAACCGAGACCGTTGGTCACGAAGTTGATCAGGCCCTGTGCGGCCGCCCGAATCTTCTGGCCGGCGATTTGATCCGTGTAGACTTGACCGCCCACGAAGAAGAAGTCGTAGCACACTCCGTGAAGCAGAATGCCGGCGTAGATGAGCGCCATGCCGCCGCCCGCATTGCCATTGGCGAACGCGAAATAGCGCAACGACCACGCCAACATGCCCACGAGCATGATCACCTTGATGCCGAAGCGCCGCAGCAGGATGGGCAGCAGCAGCATGAAGCCGACCTCGGACATCTGGCCGAAGGTCTGAATGAAAGCGGGCTGTGGAACCTGGATCTCGTTGAGGAAAGGGTTGGCGAACGTGTAGTAGAACTGCAGCGGCACGCACAGCAGGAACGATCCGAGGATGAAGATCAGGAAATTCCGGCTGCGCAGCAACTGCAAAGCATCGAGCCCAAGCGCATCGCGCCATTTGAATGCCGTGCCCGAAGCGGGTGGCGGCGTATGCGGCAGCGTAAAGGCGTAGATGCCCATCACGATCGACGCGCCCGCCGCCAGCTGCAGCGGCAGAACGAGCGCATCCGCATGCAGCTGCCGACCCACCAGAATTCCGGCGACGATCCACCCCACGGTGCCCAGCACCCGCAGATAGGGAAACCGGCTCGCCTCCGGCAGGTGATGGAAAGCGATGGAGTTGGTGAGTGACAGCGTCGGCATGTAGCAGAGCGCGTAAGCGATGAGGAGCGGATAGAACGTGCCGAATTCGGTTTGCTTCGAGACCAGCCACATGAGCACGGCGCCGATGAGATGCAGCGCGGCGAGCAGCTTCTCGCTGGCGCAATAGCGATCCGCCACGATGCCCATGAAGAACGGCGACACAAGTGCCGCGATTGCGGTGGCGCCGTAAGCAAGTCCGATTTCCCGGCCGCTGAAATGCAGTGTCTGGCCGAGATAGGTGCCCAGAGTGACGAACCAGACGCCCCAGATGAAATACTGGAAGAACATCATCGCCGCAAGCCGGGTGCTTTTCATTTGGCGGGTCTCGCCACGGCGGGAATGTAATCATCGAGGCCGTCGGGCGGAAAGGTGAGTGTGCGTCCCTGCTCCGCGCTTTGATAGGCCGCCATCAGGATACGCACGACTTCGAGCCCATCGTAGAAAGTCAGACGAGGCTGTTCCTTGCCGAGGAACACGCGCGTGAAATGCCGGTCCTCGTTTTCGTAACCGTAAGCGCCTGCCTCCCCCGCTACGACGGGCATGAGGCCCGACTCCGCATTCTGCTTCTCGACCAAATCTTCGCCGGCCTGGCCGCTCACCTCGCGCGAGAAGAAGAGTTTGAGTCCGGTATCCAGCGTATTCCAGCTCATCGAGTATTCCGGGCCCAGCAACTCGGCCGACAGGCGCAGGCCCGCGCCCACGTAACTCCACGAAGTGGTCGCTTCGCCGAGCACCGTGTAGCCATCGTCCGTTTCGAACTCGATCGTGACGCTCGCAAAGTCTTCGGAAGGACGCTTGCTGTAGTCCACCTTCGGTCCATGTGTCTTCATGAGCTGCTGCACGTAATGCGGACGGGTCCACTTGAGGCTCGCGACGTGCGCCGTGATGCGCACAGGACGAACCGACGAACGCGGGGCACCCGGCTGGGTGAGCAGATGCCGCACCAGAAGCGCCGAATGACACATCATGTCATTCAACACGCCGCCGCCCTGCAACTCGCCTTGCCAGAACCACGGCGCATGCGGGCCGCTGTGCTCCTCCGCTGCGCGCGCAAGATACGGTCGGCCGGCACTGCGCGCTCCGCGAGTCCAGATCAATTCGTGCCCGGTTTCGATCTGCGGCGCAAACAGTTGATTTTCGAGGTAGCCGTGCATCGCGCCGATGCGCTCGGTGAGCTCAAGCACTTTTTTGGCCTCCGCGACGTTGCGAGCCAGTGGCTTCTCGCAGGCAATACCCTTGAGCGTGCCCTTGCCCGACTCCACCGCACGAACGATCTCTTCAAGATTCTCGAGACGCGCGTGATTGGGGCCGGTGAGCCAGAGCGCCTGAATGGCCGGGTCCGACACCAGGGCGGTGATGGAGTCGTAGGCGCGCGTATCGCCGACATCCAGCTCGCGCGCATAGGCCGCCGTCGCTTCGGCGTTCCTGGCATTGGGACTCCAGATGCCGCGGATATCGGCCTCTCGCACGGCCCGGAACGCCTGCAAGTGGAAGCGCGCGTTGAAGCCGCTACCGATGATGCCGATGCCTAGCTGGGGTACCGGGGAAATCATGCGTCTACCGCCGTATTTTAATGATGTAATCGGTTACATCTAGCTTGCGCCAACTTGCTGCAGGGGTCAACTGCGCACGCCGGAACGCCCTGATCGGCGAGTACATATGGGTGGGCGAGCGTGCCAGATCGGCCCAGCACGGCCTCGCCAGCATCAGCTGACCCATCGACCACCTGCGGCGCTGCGCTTGATGGGGTCCGTGCAGTTATGTCAGCGCGCATGTGGCGGCAGTTTGAACGCGACGAAGGCATCGCCCGCGGGCGCTCCGAGCTTGCCGCCTCCGGCCGCGACGACAACATACTGCGTGCCATCGACCATATAGGTTCCCGGGGTCGCAAAGCCGCCTGCCGGCAACTTCGCCTCCCACAACAAGCTGCCGGCCTCCTTGTCGAAGGCGCGGAACATTTCGTCCGGCGTCGCTGCGATGAAGAGCACTCCTCCGGCCGTGACGATCGGGCCGCCATAGTTCTCGGCGCCGGTCTTGCGGCCGAACCGGTCGGCCAGCGCTGGGAAATAGCCCAGCGGGATCTGCCACCGCAATTCGCCGCGCTGCAGATCGATTGCGGTCAGCGTTCCCCACGGCGGTTCGATAGCCGGCGCGCCAGTTCCGGGATCGAGCAATCGCTTGAAGCCGCTGTGAATATAGGTGGCCTCCTCAGATCGCCGTGCTACTGCATCGGCTGCGGGTGAATCAGGAGCCCGCGCGGATTGCCCCTCCAGGAGATAAGTCAGCAACAACATGACTTCGGGAAATTCCAGCTGCGGAAAGCCAGGCATGCGTCCGCGACCACTCAAGATGATCTGATACGCGCTGCCGAGTGAATGGCGGGCGGCGATGTTCTGCAGCTCCGGAATGTTCTTGCCGTCGCCAGCGAGATCCGCTCCGTGGCAGGCAGCGCAGTTCTTGAGATACGCGCTGCGGCCCGCGGAACTCATGTTTCCATCGAGCTCGAGCATCTGCAAAGTGTAGGGCACGTCACTGGAATTGACGTAGAGCAACCCGCTTTGCGGATCGAACGCGGCTCCGCCCCACTCCGCACCGCCGTCGTACCCCGGCATCAGGATTCTCTGTTGTAGTGAAGGCGGCTCGTAGAGCGAGCCGGTTTGTCCGGGGAGGCCCTGACGCGCAAAGGGTGGCGGCTTCGCGGGGAACGGCTGAGTGCTCGCTGCCTGCTCGCCTGGTAATCGCGAGGCCGGCACCGGCCGCTCTTCGACAGGATGATAGGGTTTTCCGGTTTCACGATCGAACACAAACGTGAACCCCTGTTTGGTCACTTGCGCGACGACATCGATGTCGCGGCCGTTCGAGCGCAATGTAGCGAGTGTCGGTGGCGAGGGAAGGTCTCTGTCCCAAAGATCGTGGTGCACGATCTGAAAATGCCACACTCGCTGGCCGGTTTCGGCATTCAACGCCAGCAGCGTGTTGGCGAATAGATTGTCGCCGTGCCGGTCGCTGCCATAGAAGTCGTAACTCGCGGAGCCTGTCGGCGCAAAAACGAGCCCGCGGCGCTGATCCACGCTCATGCCTGCCCATGAGTTCGCGCCGCCGCTCGTGCGCCACGCCTGTTCGGGCCACGTCTCGTAGCCATATTCACCGGCCTGAGGGATCGTGTGAAAGATCCATTTCTGCGCTCCGCTCTGAATGTCATAGGCGCGAATGTGACCTGGCGCCGCTCCGCTGCCCTCACCCACCCGCGTACCCATGATGATCAGATTTCGATAGATCACGCCGGGCGTGCTGGCATCGACTGAGAGTTTCTGCGGATCACGGCCGAGACCGACGCGCAGATCGATCCGACCGCCTGCTCCGAAGGAGACGACCGGCTTGCCGGTCTTCGCATCCAGTGAAAACAGATAGGGTCCGGCCGCGGCGAAAATACGGCGTACGTTGCCAGCACTCGAGTAGGTGAGCCCACGGCTCACGCCTGCGGCCGCCAGACCGGAGGCGGCCAGGGCATCGAATCGCCAGAGTTCAACGCCCGTGGTTGCATCGAGCGAGACAATTCTCATCCCAGGCGTGACCGCGTACAGCACGCCATCCACGATGAGCGGATTGCACTGCATCTGGCTGTATGGCCCCGGCGAATCTCCAGAGTGATATTCCCACGCGCGCTGGAGGCGCCCGACATTCTTCGTGTTGATCTGAGCCAGCGAAGAGTAGCGACGCTGGCCTGCATCACCGCCGTAAACGGGCCAGTCGACATCGCGTGACTGGCGTGCGCCGGAGATCGCACTGACAGCGGCAAGCAGCACTGGGAATCCGCAAGCTTCCCACCGCTGATGCGTCATGCAGAGACGTCCGACACGGCGCGGATCAGGCCTCAGGCCGTCTGCAAGGACTCGAGATATTTGTATCCGCGAGCGCAGTTATCCATTGGATCCCCCAGAGGCAGGTCGACCTCGACGTAACCGTGCTTCACCCCTGCACGCTGCATGGCCGCGAGCAGCCTGGGAAAATCGAGAATACCCTCGCCAGGCGGAACCAGCTGAGTTTGCTCCGGCATCGGCGCCGTCGCCGAATCCTTCGCACGCGGCAGTTTCGGATTGAAATCCTTGAGATGGCACGCGATGAATCGCTCCGGAGTGCGATCGAGGATTTCGGCAGGGTCCACGCCTGCAACCGCCGCCCAGCCCACATCCAGCTCCATGCGAACGAGCGAGGGGTCGGTCTTCGCGAGAAGAATGTCGTACGCACGGCCCGAGCCCAGCGGCGCGAGCTCCATGTGATGATTGTGGTAGGCGAAGCCGATGCCGTGTTTCTTGCACGCCACGCCGAGACGGTTGCAGCTATCCGCGACGCGCTGCATCTGGTCGGCACCCGTGATGCCGGTGATCACGGCGCGCTCTGACGTCATCTGCAGGAACTCGGACGACATGGCCTGAATGAGATGATGTGCGCCCAGCTGCAGTGCCACTTCCGCGACTTGCGGGACTACCGCCTCTTCGGCCGTGAAATGGACCGTGGGAACGGTAAGCCCGAGGTCGTCGATCACCTTTCTGAATTCCGCCGGCTTGAGGCCAAACAACGGATCCTTCAGGAAGATCGACTGCCCGCCGAAGCCAAACAACTCCACTTCCTTGAAGCCGATCTTCGCCAGCGCTTCGAGCGTCCCGCGCGGATCCTTCTTCAGGAGCTCGCGAACGGCGAACATCTGCGCGCCGACACGGAATGGCTGGATGACGGCAGGCGCTGGAGTAGCCTGCGAGGGTGCGCTTTCGGCCGCGGGCCTGAGCGCCTCATTCTTCTTACCACACGCGGACAGCAGGCTCGATGTGGCGGTGGCGCCAGCCATCAGGCCGAGCAGACTCTTGAGGTGCGCCCTACGGTCGATCATGGTCCATCTCCGCTGATTCATATTTTCCGGTCCTTCATTTGATTCGCTGCGTAGGCTGCCGCGCGGGCAGTGAGCGCCATGAACGTCAGGGATGGATTCACGCATGAGCTCGATGACATGCAAGCGCCGTCCGTCACGAACAGGTTCGGCACATCGTGCGCCTGATTGTGCTCATTCAATACGGAGTCGCTGGGATCCCAACCCATGCGGGCGCCACCGAACTCATGAATCGACGTGCCCGGCGTATATGCCTTGGTATATGGCACGACGTCCGTCAGGCCGGCGGCTTCGAACATGCCGAGCGTCTCTCGTACGATGTCCGAGGCCATGCGCTGCTCGTTGTCCCGATACGTGAGCTCGAAGCGCAGTTGCGGAATGCCGAAGCGATCCGATTTCGCATCGAGCACCACGCGGTTGTCGACGTAAGGCAGGCATTCGCCGAACGCGAGCATGAAGAGCTGCCAGGCGCCGGGTTGGCGCAAGGCCTTCTTGTAATCCGCGCCGAATCCGGGAACGCGATTCCACTGGTCCTCCCAGCCAAGCGGGGCCGCGATGCCCTGGAAGCCGTAGCCGCGGACGAAATCCATGCTCTGCTCGGTTCCGTTCAGATTGCGGAAGCGGGGAAGATAAAAGGAGTTGGGTCGATTGCCGAAGAAATAGCGCCCTTCGAATCCCGGGATGATCCCGGCTGCTCCATGGCCATGCATGTGATCCATGACATAGCGGCCCAGCGTTCCGCTGGTATTCGCAATGCCATTCGGAAAGCTGGCGCACGTCGAGTTCAACATGATCTGCAGCGAACCGAAGGTCGATGAGCACAGGAAGACGGCTCTGGCCGTATAGCGCTGGCGTGTCCTGCTCTGCGTATCCACGACCCGCACGGCCGACACTCGCTTCGTCTTCGGATCGTACTCGAGCGATTCAACCACGGAATTGGCCAGCAAGGTCAGCCGGCCGGTTTTCGTTGCCGCGGGAAGCGTGGAGCTTTGCGTGCTGAAATATGCGCCGGCGGAGCATCCGCGCTGACACGGGCCGCAGTAGTGACACGCCGCCCGATCGCCCAGCGGTTGAGTGAGATTCGCAACGCGACCGATGGTGAGCGTGCGATCCGGATACTTTTTTTCGAGACGCGCCTTGAAGGTCTTCTCCGCGACATTGAGATCCATCGGTGGGAGGAACTCGCTATCCGGCAGATGCGGCAGCCCCAGCGCCTGACCGCTGATGCCGATGAATCGTTCGACGTGCGAATACCACGGCGCGAGGTCGCGATAGCGGATCGGCCAGTCCGCTCCGTGGCCGTCACGCTTGTTCGCCTCGAAATCGAGGTCGCTCCAGCGGTAGCAATGACGGCCCCACATGAGCGAGCGCCCGCCGACCACATCGGTGCGTAGCCAGTTGTAAGGCTTGCCAGGAGCCTGGACATACGGATTCTCGCGATCATTGGTCCAGAAATGCAGAGAGTTCGAATCGAAGCCGCGTGCCTGACTTTGAATGGGATATTCCGTCTCCTGGAGCTTTCGATCCGGGAGATTCCGCTGCGGCATATCCCACCAAGACCGGTGCTCGGTGACATAGCCACTGCGGTGCTCGAGTGGCTTGCCGCGCTCGAGCATCAGCACTTTCAGGCCTCGCTCCGTCAGCTCCTTTGCAGCCCACCCGCCCGTGATTCCCGAGCCCACCACGATTGCATCGAACGTCGTTTCGCTGTTCATGTGCTCTTCAGCCGCTCAATAGGACCACTGCCGGCCGACGGTGTTGAAATCGACGTCACCGTCGTACCGCCCGGGTACCGGGTTATATTTGAGCTCGGTGGTCGCTCCGGTCTGCGAGGTGTAGTAACCCAGAACGGTCAGCTGTCTGAGCTTGAAGAAAAAAGGCGACTGCTCATCGAACGGGCCGAACAAGCCCTGCCCCGGCGCCGGCTGGTAGGAGCTGGCCTCCTCCTCCGCGCTCTGGAGTGCCTGAGTCTGCTGTAGAGCTGAGCAGCAAATGAATTCCTGCTTGAATCGACTCACGCAGATTTTCTCCAGGCCCGCGCAACCTTCGAGAAAAATTCCGCGTTCCGCGGCCGTGTACCAGTGACTGACGATCTGGTCGATGAACGCCGGAACTCCGGCTTCAATGGCGCCCGGGGTGTCCGTAGCCGGAATGATGAGTTCGGCGAGCTGTGCGATCAGCTTGCGCTGGCTGTCGCCGAGCGCCGATTGCCTGGGCGGCGAATGCAGATCCAGGCCGGTGGCCGTAGCCGGAGCGACGCGGCCCATGATCGCCGCCGCGGCCATGAGCGATATCCGTTCGAGGAGCTGGCGACGATCCATGAGTGGACTCCAGGTTTTCGCTAGACGATTTTTTGATCGGGCTCGAGCAACGTGCGCACGAGACTGATGGACGCGATCTTCTCGTTGCGGATCACGGCATGTCCGGCGGCGAGCATCCGCATCGAGGTGCCATCGCGGACCGCGCGAATCACGTGACGGGTGTACACCTTGTCGCCCTGCCGGAAGGTCTCCTCGAAGGGCAGAATGATCTCCACTTCTCCGCCGCCAGACTGAATCTTCTGAAAGTGAGCGGCCAGCGCTGCAAGCCCGCTTGCGCTCACCCGCCCATCGATGATGAGCGAGGCGTCGTTCGTGAAGTAATCCCCGAACGCCCGATCGGTGTATGCGCCGGGCGTTTTGTATGCCTCGTTCCACCACCGGAACATGCGGCTGACCGGATCGAGATTTTCTGCGAGTGCCATGATGAAACTTCAGTCCCTGAGGTTGCGCAGCACGCCCAGAATCGCCTGAGGCAGTGAAGCACCGAGGCGAGTCGCCCGTTCCGGCGACCAGCCCTGCAGCGCGTTCTGTCGCCACGAGGTGTCTTTGAAAGGCTGCTCGAGGAGCACCGATAGACATTTGAAGCGTTCGGCGATCCAGTTCCAGGCCATGCGCAGATCGGCTTCGGCCGGAGGCCCGCCCGGATAAGGATGGCCGAGCTCGTAGTCCGGAGATGCCGCTGCCCACGAGCGCTCGAACGCACTGAACAATCCAGCCAGGCGCGGCGAGCGCGAGGGAATCTCGAGCGGACCTCCGAGGAACACGCAGCGCAGCTCTTCATCGCCATGCACGTCCAGGCAGAAATCCACGCCGGTGCATTCCATCTCGCCGCGCACGCAATGGACTTCCGGACTGCTCTCCAGAGTGGGATTCACCCACTCGCGATTCAGGTTGGCACCCGCTGCATTGGCTCGCGTCATTCCCAGCGTGACGCCATCCGGATTCATATTGGGAACGACGTACACGACGGCATCACGCAACAACGCGAAGCTCACCGGATCCGACTCGTCGACGAGTCGCTCGAGCAGACCTTCGATGAAATAACCGCCCATGGTTTCGGAAGGATGCTGGCGTGCAATGATCCAGCAGACTTTCTTTCCGGGAGCCGCTTCGCCGATCCTCACTACATCGATCGGCCGGCCCTTTACGCTGTGACCCAGAGTGGACACGCGCACTCGCGGTGAAAGCTGGCAGCGCGCGACGACATCGAGCTCACGCTCGACCGGATATGGCGCCCAGCGCGCGTAGTAGCAGACATCGTGCTCAGGCGTGTGCTCAAACACGTAGTCCGACCCTTCGAGGCGCCCGGTAATGCGAAACCAGAAGCGCCGGTCGTAGGAAACGTGCGGACCGGTTCTGGTCCAGCCATCTTCGTAATCTTCACGCCCCGCAAGGCGCGCCCGAGCGTCGGTACCGGTGTTTACGATGCGGAACCTGCAAGGCACTCCGCGCGCACCGGTCGCTCGAAAGTAGTAATAGCCGATTGCGAGATCGTCCGGTCCATCATCGCGCCGGAGGCGCAGACGAATGCTGGAGGGATCGACTGCCTCGAGGACTTCGGCACTGCCGCCCGGAATGGCGCTCGTCACGCTGATGCTCATGAACCCTTCACTTGTTGAGGTTGTATTTCATGATGCGGCCATGCCGCCCTTCGCGATCGCGCTCCAGAGAATAGACGTCGCCGGAAGGCCCGGCTCCTTTCTGCAGGATGCTGCCGATCCCGGCTTCGTCTTCGGCATCGAGCGCGATGGCGCCGATCTGCTGATTCGCCGCCACATGCGCAATATTGGTCGCTCCGACGATCACGGCCGCAACGGCCTGGCGCTTCAGCATGACTGCCGATGCGACGGTCGCGATATCGCAGGCATGCTTGCCCGCGATCTTCTCCAGGGCCGCTAGCAATTGCTGGAACAGGCTCCAGCCGCCGAGCTCTTCGATGATGAGCTGATACTTGAGCAACGAGCGATTCTCGAGATTCACAGGCTCCGGCTGCCGCAGCCAGCGCTCGGAGAGAAAGCCGCCCGCCACAGTGCCGTAGCAGAGCAACGAGATGCCGTTGCGACGACAGAACTCCACCATCGCGTTTTCGGGGCGCGTATCGAGCAGCGAGTACTGCACCTGATGCGTGAGAACCGAGACTCCGGCGTCCACGATTTCCTGCAGACGGGGCACATCGAAATTGGTGACCCCGATGTTCGCGATCTTGCCGGCCTTGCGCAGCCGTTCGAGCTCGACCGCGGTACTCACGTAAGCCGGAGCTGAATAGTCCCACCAGTGAAATTGCACCAGATCCAGCTGCTCGACCCCCAGACGACGCAACGAGCGGTCGATGGCCTGCTCCACATATGAGCGATCCACTCGCTGCAATGCCTGAAGATCGGGCACGAACTTAGTGTGCACATGCAGACTCTTCGCCAGCTGCGGATACTGTGATCGGAATCGGCCGATCATTTCCTCGACGCCCGTGTAAATATCGGCGCAATCAAACGTGTTGATTCCCGCCTCGACGAAGGCCGCCATGTCTTTCACGGCCTGCTGGGCGTCTATCGTTCCGTGCCCACCGGCGAGCTGCCAGCCACCTTTGATGACGCGGGAGATCTCATAACCCGCAGTCAGCGAGATCCGGGGCATCGTGCCTGGCTTCGCAGTAGCGGTGGTCTGCGAACGCTCGAATCGGCGCTTGCCGGTGCGGGTGACGCGTAGTCGCGTAGGGCAATTGGGGTCCGGGCAAGCGACTTCCGCGTCGGAGGTCATCCAGTCGTTTGCATCGAGCACACGCTGTTTTGCTGCAAGCAACGGCAGCACTGCCGCCAGTGAATAGATGGAGAAGCCCTGGTGCGGCGGAAGTTTCAGCATCTCGCCGTGAAGCTCGAAATAGTCGCCAGGGCTGGCTCCGCAATAGATTTTCGCGCCGGGCGGCGAGATGACTTCAACCCGCAGATCGTACAACTCGAAACTCTCGCTCATCCGGCCGCCTGACCGAGCGCCGCGGCTCGCAAGGTTTGCGTCTTTTCCTGATCGATTCGCCCATCGACGATCGCGACACGATAGATGTCGCGAGCGGCTGCTACCGAGACGTATCCTTCGATCACATCCTCCAGCACGAGCGCGGGATCACGCTGCGATGGAGCACCAAAACCTGCGCCGCCTGCCGTCGTGTACACGGCCCGATCGCCTGCCGAAACACTGGCCCTGTAGGTGCCGACGCGCTTCTCCCTGGAAGTTCCGGGGAACAGCAACATCGAGATGGGCTGCGGCTCATGTCCGCCCGCGAGCGCCCAGGGGCGCGTCTTGGTCTTCTTGGTCACCGTAAGGAAGTCTCCGCTCGAACGGAACGCAATCCGCCGGATTTCCCCCAGACCGCCGCGATGGCGGCCCGCACCGCCGCTGTCGCAGAGCAGCTCGAGACATTCCATCACCATGCCGGTTCTCATCTCCATGACTTCAACTGGTGTGTTGCGCACCAGGCTGCCCGAGATGTGATTCGTAGCGTTCACGCCATCATGTCGCGCCGTCGCGCCCCAACCGACCGCATCGTTATTGCTGACAGCGTACAGCGCACCATTCGCATCCTTGCCCACCATCATGAATCCTGGAACGTCGCCACCAGAGGACGCAGCGAGTCGATCGCTGAGACCCTGAGCCAACGCCTTGTAGACCAGCTCTATGGCGAGGTGCGCAGTCCATAAGGTGTAGGTGGCTGCGGGATGCACGGCGTGAAACAGCGTGCCGGGCTCTGCTGCAACGGTTAGCGGTCGGAAATGTCCCGCGTTGCTGGGCTCTCCCGGAGTAGTCAGAGTTTTGAGAACCAGCTTGCACACCGTTTCGGTGAGCCCGAACGGCATGTTGATTGGGCCGCGCACCGCCGGTGAAGAGCCGGCGAAATCGCAATGCATGCCATCTTCGTCCAGCGTGACCGTGACCTGAATGGGAACCGCATCGCTGCTGATGCCGTCATCGTCCACGTAGTCCGTCGCGGTCCAGGTGCCGCGCGGCAACTTCGCCAGCGCCCGGCGCGCCAGCAATTCGCCCTGACGCTGAACCTGGAGAATGGCCTCATCCAGGCGTTCCCCGCCGAACTTCTCATGGATCTCCATGAGCCGTCGCTCGCCCGTGCGCGTGGCGGCAACCTGCGCCTCGAGATCCCCGATGACGAGATCCGGCATGCGCGAGTTGAACCGGATGAGATCGAAGATTTCCTTGTCGGGCTTGCCGCGCTTGTAGACCTTGAGGCATGGCAGGATCAGGCCTTCCTGATGGATGTCCGTGGAGTCGAGCACATAGCCTGGGTCCTTCGCACCGAGATCCATCCAGTGCGCGCGGATACAGGTGAACGCGAACGGCTTCGTCGCATCGCGTGCGAACACCGGTGCGAAGACCGTGACATCCATCGTGTGCGCCGAATTCCAGTACGGATAATTCATCAGCACGATGTCGCCGCGCTCGAAGTTTTCGCGGCCGGTGTGCTCCACGCCTTTGCGGATCGCGTAGTCGTTTGCGCCGAGGAACAGCGCGAGCCCAGGAGCATCCGCGATGAGATCCAGATTGCTGTCGTAAACGGAGATGCCGAAATCCAGCACTTCGTAAATCACCGGATTGAAAGCAGTGCGCACCAGAGTGCGGCGCATCTCTTCCGCCGCCGACAGCAGGTAGCTGCGAATGACCTGGGTAGTCGCCGCCTGGAGCATCACGCACCCCCTGTGCGTATCAGGAGATTCCCGTAGGCGTCGACTTTCAAGGCCTGATCCGAATGAATGATCGTGGTCGACGTGCCCTCATCGATGATCGCCGGCCCGTCGATGCAGTGACCCGGCGCGAGCGAGGCCCGATCGTAGACACTGAAGTTTCGGTAGCCTCGCTGCGCAAAACAGTATGCCGGCCTCACGGCGACTGGAGCGGCAAGCGGTCGATCGTCATCGAGCTTACGCAGCGGGGGCTTCTCCAGGCGTCCCGTGGCTCGCACACGCAATGTCGAGACTTGTACGACCATCGGCAAGGCGTGTCCATAACGCTCTGTGTGCAGCTCGTTGAACATCTTCACGACGGCACCCGCGGTCATGCCAGACTCGATGGCAACAGCGATCGCATGCTCCTGTCCGGCATAGCGGCATTCGACCAGACGATCGATGCCGCGATCCGCTTCCGCGACTCCCTGATTCGCGAGGAGCTGCATTGCCTGCTTTTCCAGAGCTTCGAAACCCGCTTCGACCGCAGGCCACTCGGCTTCCGTAAGCGTACGAATGTCGGTTTGCGAAACTTCCAGCACCAGATCCGACATGAGCATGCCCCACGCGGAGAACGCAGCAGGTACATTAGGCACGATCACTTCGACCGCTTCGACTTCTCTGGCGATCATCGGTGCGATCATCGGGCCCGCTCCGCCGAAGGCCAGCAACGAAAACACTCGCGGATCCTTGCCGCGCTCCACCGTGATCTCACGGATCGCACCCACCGTCCGTGCAATCAGCACATCGAAGATGCCTGCGCTTACCGTCGCCAGATCCGCCTTCAACTCATTCGCAATGCGCGTTTGCATTCCCTTACGGCTCGCCTCGATGTTGAGAGGCATCGCGCCGGACAGAAACTGCTTCGGATCGATGTAGCCGAGGATCAGAGCCGCATCGGTTGTCGTGGGCTCGGTGCCGCCCTTGTCGTATGCAAGAGGACCGGGCACTGCACCGGCACTGCGCGGCCCGACCTGCAGCAATCCTTCCTGCAGCCAGGCAATGGAGCCGCCTCCGGCACCGATGCAGCGAATATCGAAGATCGGCATCAGCACCGGGAAGTGCTCGAGATGCGCTTCGTACATCACCAGCGGCTCGGCATTCTCGATCACCGCGGCATCGAGACTGGTGCCGCCGTAGTCCAGCGTGAGCAGCCGTTTCCGATCGAGCTCGCGAGCGAGCCGGGTGGCACCCACGATGCCACCGGCGGGCCCGGACATCACCGTGTAGATCGGAACGCGCGCAGCGAGATCCGCCAGCATGGCTCCGCCACCGGAGCGCATGACCAGGAATCGCCCCGCAAACCCCAGCTGTGCCAGCGCGGCCTGCAGCTCACTCAAATACGCGCCAAAGATGGGACGAATGCTGGCATCGAGGACCGCCGTCGCCGTTCGCTCCACCTCCCGATACTCGCGCGTGATGGAGCTGGAAGTTGACACGGCGATGTCCGGATACTCCTGCCTGATGATCTCCGCGGCGCGCTCCTCATGCTCCGGGTTGCGATACGAATGCAGGAACGCGATGGCTACGGCGCGAACGCCATCGCGCACCAGCTGGCTTGCAGCATCACGCAGCGCGCGTTCATCCAAAGGCACCACCACTTTGCCCGCGGCATCGATCCGACCCGGCACGCCGATGCGATGTCGACGCTTGACGAGCGGCGCGGGCCGCTGATACGCGAAATCGTACATGTGCTCGCGGGGCACGTCCGCTCTGCCGATCTCGAAGAGATCGCGGAATCCTTCGTTGGTGATGATTCCGGTGCACGCGCCTTTGCGCTCGAGGATGGCATTGAGCCCCAGGGTGGTGCCATGCACGAGCACACCGATCTCCTGCGGCGGAGTGCCGAGCCGCCGAACGGCATCGATCACGCCGTCCGCCGGCCGGGCGGGAGTCGTCGGCGCCTTGGCCAGCCGCACCGCTCCCATCTGGCGATCGAATTCAATCGCATCGACGAACGTGCCGCCGATGTCCACTGCCACCTGATAGCGCTTTCCCGGTTTCACGCTTGGATTGTTTTTGACGTGGCAAGCCGGTTCAATAACATGACCGCCCCGTTTTATTGCGTTTTCCGCAACGGCAGTGCGATTCCGCGACGAAGCTCAACTGGCCGCCTCGCTGCTCTGCGGCGCGCGCGCCGCGAGAGCCGTGTCGAATCGATTGAGAAAAGTCATCAGGGCGCTCATCAGCCGCAGCGGCGCGGGAGTCAGCTGCCTGCCCAGGCGGCTGATCAGATGCACCGAAGTATCGGGAAGGGAAGCGCCGTCGATGGGAATCGCTACGACTTCATGACGCTCGATCTCTTCGCTGAAGGCCAGCATCGGCAGCACCGTGGCCATCTCGCTCGACAGCAGAAGTTGCTTGAGAACCACGACGGAGTTCGAAGTGACGGTAGGCTGCAGCGTGATGCGGGTGCGCTCTTCCGCCACCTTCAACAATTGCCGGGTTCGGAAGGACGAGTCGGGCAGGCACATTTGATGGGCTGCGAGCTCATTCAACGTGACGGTGGGATGGCGCGCGAGCGGATGCGTCGGACGCACGATTGCGCACAGCGGATGACGCACCGAGGCCATGACACGAATGCGCGGGTCATCAGAAGATTGAAACGCCAGGCCGAGATGGGCCTCGTCATCGACTACGAGCCGCACGATGTCCGAAGAAGACGCGGTCATGCGCACGTCGATCAGAAGGCCGCTGTGCCGCGCAGTGAAACGCGCCAGTAATGCGGACATGGCCACGCCGACGAAGCCCTCACCCATCGCTAGAGTGATGCGGCCCGAACGCAGGCCCTTCAGATCAGCGAGCCGCGTTTCGAAAATTTCGCGCTGCGCCAGCTGCTCTGCATGATATTCGATCATCAGCCGGCCGGCTTCCGTGAGCTTGATGTTGCGGCGGCCGTGCTCGATGAGCGCCACTCCCGCGTCAGCTTCCAGCTGAGCGATCTGCCGGCTGATGGAAGACACTGCGACCGAAAGTTGATCCGCGGCCGCGCGCATGGATCCGAGTTTCGCGGCCTCGTACAGGTAGCGCAGATTCATGTCCTGCAAGGCCGTCGATCCTCCGCGAGATTCCGGGCAACTCATACTAGGGCGTGTTAACACTATTCGCGTGGTGCCTTCCACGATGAGAGCGAAGTAGATAAAGGCAATGAACACCAGATCGAGCTTGTCGAAGCGGCTGAAGATGCGGCGAAAGCCCTTGAATCCTCTGAACAGCCGTTCGAACTCGTTGCGGCGACGATACCAGGCCTTCTTGAACTTCCAGGGTTCAACGCGATTGGGATGTGGCGGAACGATGGGGATGAAGCCCAGATTGAGCGCGAGTTAGCGCGTCTCATTGCCTTCATATGCGCAATCCATCAGCAGGTGGCAGGAGGCAGACAGTTGCGGAGCTCCCTGGACCGAATACAAGAGCACGCGACCTTCCGGCGTATCGCCGGCCTGCCCGGGGGAGAGTGAGAAGCCTATGGCGCATCGAGCACTCGCGGCAACCATATGAACTTTTGCGCTCCATCCGCCACGGGATTTGCCGATGGCTTGCGGTCCGTTTTTTCAAAGCCCCCACCATCAGGAGGAACCTTCACAATTGTACTGTCCATGCTACCCGCTTCGATCTTGATGCGGATCAGCTGGGCGCGCTGCAATTCGGCAAACAAGCGATCCAGAACCCCCGCCTTCGTCCAGCGATTCATGCGCGTGTAGATGGTGTGCCAGTTACCGAAGCGCTTCGGCAGCGCTCGCCACTTGCAGCCATTTTCCGCCACAAACAAGATCGCGTTTATCACGTTTAGGTTCTCGTGCGAGACGTTGCCTCGTTGCGTCGGCAAATGCCCCTCGATCCGCGCGTACTGTTCGAGTGTGATTTCCATATTCGCAGTATATATCGAATAGTGTTAACACGCCCTAGTGGAACGCCGGGATCGAGTGAGAAATGGCCGCGGCAGCGTCGTTGACAAATTCACTTCGGTCTGGCCATTCTTGTCCCATGCACCGAAGAAAATTTCTGAGCACGTCCGCGCTGGCACTGGCGGCCGCGGCGCTCGATGGTCCTGCCGCATTTTCCGCCGTTCCTAAAAAGAGCCTGCCGATCGGGCTGCAGCTCTACACCGTCATGGCGGCGCTGGAGCAGGACTTCGAAGGCACGTTGGCGAACGTCGCGCGCATCGGTTATCGCGAAGTGGAAACCATCGGCTCGTTTGGGCGCGATCCGCGTCAGGTGCGCGAATCCTTCGAGAAACACGGGCTCAAATCGCCTTCGCAGCACATGGTACCCGGCGACCTGTACGACGTCTTCAAACGCCTGGTCAGCCGTCAAATGAGCTTCGAGGACGCCAGCAGACACTGGCGCGAGCTGATGTCTCCCGAGCGCGTCGAAGCCGTGATGGAGGACTGCATCGCGAGCGCGAAGGCGCTTGGCCAGAAGTACATCGTCTGGCAGATTCTCTGGGAAGAGCAGATGGCGAGCCAGGCGCTCCTCGAGCAGATGTGCAAGGCGTTGAATACCGCCGGCGCGCTGTGCGCTAACGAAGGCCTCACGCTCAACTTTCACAACCATGCCGCGGAGTTCAAAGAGCACGACGGCATCATCCCGTACGACTTTCTGCTCGCTCATACCGATCCACAGGTCGTGAAATTGGAGCTCGACATGTTTTGGGCGGTCAACGCTGGTGCGGATCCCAAGGCTTATTTAGAAAATCATCCCGGTCGTTACGTGCAGTGCCATCTCAAGGACGGCACTGCCAAAGGCGACATCACGGTCGTCGGCCAGGGCATCGTGCCGTTCGGTCCGCTACTCGAAGCGGCGCGTGCGGCGGGCATCGAGCATTACTACGTCGAACAGGACGGCGCTGAGAAGCCGCTCGAGGCGAGTACTCAGGCCTACGACTACCTTCGCAAACTTCTCTAGAGGTCCGCGGAACACCGTGCGTGGCAGCGCACGGTGTTCCACCAGAGCCAGGCCTCAACGCCAGTTGACGTTGACGCGAACGCCGTAAGTGCGGGGATCCAGGAACTGGTAGTTATAGGTGCCCCAGAGTCCATTTTCCTGCGCAGCCGCAAGAACTCGTTTGTTCTCCAGATTGCGCCCATACGCCTCGACACTCCACTTGTCGTCGCTCGCCGCGTACGTGAGAATCGCATCGGATCGGTTATAGCCGCCCTGCCGATCGTTGGCGTAGTTGTACACCGTCAGATAGGACACGGCTTCATAGCGCGACTGCACTCGTGCGGTCAGCGAGGCGCCATTCGCCAGGGAGAAGCGATGCTGGTAGCCGACCGTTGCCGACAATCGGGGCGATTGCGGCGGCCGATTGCCGGCAAGCTGCACGTTGATCGAGCCTGCGGCGAGCGCAAAGTCCTTGAACTCCGCATGCAGGTAGCCGATGTAGCCGTCGATCCGGTCGTCCTTGGTGAGCAGCGCGGAGCCGTCGAGCTCGATGCCATAGATCTCCGATTTGCCGGCGTTGCGGATGAAAGTCTGCCCGTCGGTGAACTGGCTGATCTGTTGGTCAGTGTAGTCGTAGTAGAACGCGGCGGCATTCAACTGCACCGTGTTGCCGCGGAAACGATTCTTTGAACCGATTTCGTATGACTTGATGGATTCCGGATCGTACGGCGCGGCGTCCGTGAATCCGCCTGCCTTGTAGCCGGTGGCGTACTTGGCGTACAGCAGGTTCGTAGGCGTCGCCTGCCAGTTGGCGCTCAGGTGATACGTCGTTTCCGAGGAGGTCGAAGCCGCATCCTGCAGCAGCACGCCGGAGCCATAGTTCAGCGAGCCGACGCGCCTCTTCTTGTCCTTGGTGTAGCGGATTCCGGCCTCGAGCTTGAAGGTGTCGGTGATGTTGTAACCGCCCTGTCCGAAGACCGCGGAAGACTTCGCCACGATGTCCGGATAAGTGAAGATGAACAGGTTGGCGGGCGGCGAGGGAACGTTGTAGTTCTGGAAGAAACTCAGCAGATCGTTCTTCTCCTCGAAGTAGAACGAACCGACCTGCCATGTCAACGCCGTGTCGGCCTTGGAGCTCAGGCGCAACTCATGATTCCAGGTGGTCGGCTTCTCGTTGACCTGGAAGTAGAACCCCAGATCTTCCACGCCGTCGAGGTCCGTGTTGGCGTGATAGTCGAGGCGGCGATAGCCTCCGAGGTAGGTCAGGTCCATCGCGCCGAAGTCGTAGTCGAATTTCCAGCGCAGGGACTTGGAGGTCGAATCCATGAATCCCGTCGGCAGGCTCATCGGCCACTCTTTGGCATCCTTCGGCAGCGGCGGTTTCTCGTGCACCACGTTGCCCGTGCCGTCGAATACCAGCGGCGAACCGTACACCGCGGGACCGACGCCACCGAGCTTGGAGAACTCGGCAGTCAGCAGCGCCGTGAATTGATCGGTCGGCTCGAACTGCACATGCAGGCGTGCCGCCTTGGCATCGGCGTCGTCGCCGTCCTGCGCCGGCGCATTTTCTCTGAAGCCGTCATGTGAACGAGTGTAGAAGGATGCGCGCATCTGTACGCGGTCGGACAGCGGCACGTTGAGGGCGCCTTCGAAGCTCGTTTGATCGTAGTTACCAAAATTCACCGAGGCCCGGCCCTCGAATTCCCGGGTCGGCTTGGCCGTGATGAAGTTGATGGCGCCGCCCGTCGCATTGCGACCGTAGAGCGTGCCTTGCGGACCGCGCAGCACTTCCACGCGCTCGAGATCGAACACCGAATCTGCAAGACCGATGGCACGCTGGAAGTAGAACCCGTCAACGCTAACCGCAACGGCCGGGTCGCCCGTCTCCGTAGTATCGCGGCTCGAAACGCCGCGAATCGTCACGACCTGTGTCGCATTGCCCTTGCCGATGGCGACGCTGGGCGCGATCGACGTGAGGTCGGAAAGATTTCCGACGCCATTTCTCTGCAGCTCCTCCGTGGAGAACACGCTCATGGCGATCGGAGTTTTCTGCTCGGAGGAGACGCGCTTCTCGGCGGTCACCACGACTTCCGCCAGAGTGCCGTCGTCCTGGTCCGCGGCAGCCGCGCTGTCGTCGGTGGACTGCGCGAAAGCTGTGCCGATCCCTGACAGGATCAGGGCCACAGCGAGGCTGACCGATGTCATCGGCTGGATTCGGCGTGGATCAAATCGCATATTGAGAACCCCCATCTATGAATTGGGCGCTTCAGGGCGCCATACGTAATTTGTTTGAGTGCTCCGGCGCACTCAATAACATCGCAGCCGCAGTTCTTTGCGCTCTCCGCAACGACGTGGCGCTCGCGCTACACATGCGGAACTGAGCGGGTCACGTCACGCGCCGGACGGCCGTTCGACAGAAAATGGAATGCTGCGTGTGCGCTGGCGGCACCGAGCAGCGCATCGAGCGCTGGAATGGATGTGAGGCTCAACAGGCCGAAGCCATGCGAGCTTTGCGGAAGCGTCAACAATCCGAGGGAAATCCCGCATCCCCACGCGATGAACGATGCCCAGCGCAGCCCCTGCGCCTCGCTGGCATCGGGTGCATAGCGATCTCGATTCAGCTGGAAATCGGTGAGATAGACGCCAGCCACGGGTGCAATCGCAATTCCCAGGAAGATCAGCAATTCGATGAAGTGCTCGAATATGCCTGCGGCCGCGAGCACCGTGCCCACCGCACCCGCCACCGCAGTGAGTTGCCACCGCTCCCGCTGAGGAAACAGCGTGGACATCGAGAGTGCCGACTCATAAAGATTCTTGTCGTTGCTGGTCCAGGTGGCCAGCACGATCACCAGCAGGGCCGGCGCGCCAACACCCGCTGCCACGAGCACGGCGACGAGATTTCCATTGTCGTAGATCACCGCGAGCAGGGCCGCCACCAGCAATAGAATCGGCAACGCAAAACCCAGACTCACTCCCATCCCCATCACGGTATCCCGCGGGTAGCGGAGAAAGCGCGTCAGATCCGGCGCTGTCGTGACGGCAACCATGTGGCCGCCACTAATGATGGAGACGACGAGCCCAAACGAGAACGGCGCTTCCGCCGCCGGCGCCGTGAGCAACGGCGCCACGTCATGAGTGGCAAGCGCGATCCAGGTTGGCACGGCGATCACCGCAAGCAGCAATGGCACGGCGACGTAAGCAATCTTACCCAGCGCGCGAAAGCCAATGATGGCCGTGGAGCTCATCAATGCGCCGCAGAACACGGTGAGGAGAATGCGCTGCGCTTGCACGCCGAAAGCGGAAGCCAGCAGGCTTTGAATGCTCTGCACCAGCATCTCAGTCTGCACACCGAACCAGCCGAACAGCGTGACGATCAGGATGCTGGCCACGAGTTTGCCGCCGGTTTCGCCGAAGGCGCGGCGCATCACCACGGCGGTGGGAACACGGGCATGGCGCCCGACCAGCCCCGTGAGCGTTGCGAAGAACGCAGCGATGGTGGTGCCGAGAATGACGGCGGGAATCAAATCGACGTAGCGTGCATGACGCCCGAGCTGCCCGCCGAGCGCGAACAGAGGCACGCAGATCGTCACGCCAATCTGTATTGCGGCAAGAAAGAACCAGCTGCGCTGATCGTCCGATCCGACCGGACGATATGGGCTGCGCTCGACGACGCGCGCAGCCGCCCGGGCGATTGCTTGCCCTACGCCAGACATATCCGCGAAAGGAAATCCGCGCTTCTGCGCAGCGCCACGTGGGGATTCGCGACCATGTCCTGCTCGACGAAGAAGTGCTCGACTCCCGAGAGCCTCGCCTGCGCGACGATGCGCTTCATATCGAGAACGCCATCACCGACGGATGTCATGTTCGGAAAGAGCTCGATCCACTGGCCGGGATTGCCGCCATCGCCACTGAATCGCTGCAGTGCCTTCATGTCCTTCAGATGGATGAGCTTGTAGCGCCCCGGATGATTCTTCAGATACGCCACCGGATCGCCGCCGCCGGCGGTGGTCCAGAAAGTGTCGAGCTCGAGGAACACCAGAGCGGGATCGGTCTGCTCGAGAATCAACTCGAAGGGAATCCTGCCCTCCATCTTGTGAAGGCCGTATCCGTGGTTGTGATACGCAAACTTCACGCCTCTGCTCTTCGCTTGCGCGCCGATTTCGTTGAAGGTTGTCGCGATGCGTTTGTAGTCGTCCAGCGTCTTGCGCTTTTCTTCCGGGATCGCGGGCAGCGTGACGTAAGTGGCCCCCAAAGCCTGAGCTGCTTCGGATAGAGGCCCCATGTGCTGCCCCAGCGTTTCGAGATCCGTGTGCATGGAAGGCACCGTCATCCGATGCTGCTTCAGGACCGACTGAACCTCGCTGAGTGACAGACCGAAGAATCCGCTGCCGCTGAAGCCGAGCTGCGGGGTGATCGCCTTCCAGCCGGCGATCTGTTCGGGCGCACTGAATGTGTACGGCCCGTAGAACTCCAGCTCGGAGTAATGCAACTGCGCGAGATAGGCGATCGCCTTGCGGAAATCCTTCTCGAGCATCTTCGGCAGCGAAAAGAGCTGCACGCCGACCTTGATCTGCTCGCACCGCGCCAGCGCGGGCAACGCACCGAAGGCGGCCAGGGCCGCTGTCGATGTTGCGAGAAAGTCACGTCTTTTCATGAATCCCCATCGAGCCGAAGCTCGATTCATGCCCGCGATGTAATCGTTTACACTAGATTGCCCCTCCGCGGCCCGTGAGTCAAGACCTGAATGGCCCGCTCGATCGAGTCGCTATTGCCCGGCCGGAAAAATCGGACGTAGCGGCCAAGCAGCGGCGGCTGTTAGCATCCGGGCGAACAGGGTGAGAGTCAGTGCCGAAAACAGGTTCTACCGGCCGGAAAAAGCGCGCCGCCACCGTCCCGCGGCGGCACAACATCAAAGAGGTTGCGCACGCTGCGGGCGTATCGGTAGCCACCGTGTCGCGCACCCTGCAGATGCCAGAGGTCGTCGCGCCGGGCACCCGGAAGCAAGTTGAAGAGGTGATCGCACGGCTGGGCTATACGCCGAATCTCCAGGCCCGCAATCTGCGGACCGCGCGTACGCATGTGATCGTCGCGCTGGTGCCGGACATCTCAAATCCCTTTTTCGCGGAAGTCATCCGCGGGATCGAGCAGGTCGCGCATCAAAATGGATACGCGGTTCTTCTGGGCGACACGCAGAATCGCAGCGACCGGGAGCAGGCCTACGCAAACCTGCTGAATACACGGCAGGCTGATGGGCTCATAACCCTCCTGCCGCACATTCCCAGAATCGTCGGCAGCGGTCGCCCCGCCATCGTCAATGCGTGCGAATATGTCGACGACCCCGCGGTAACAAGCGTCTATGTCGACAACGTCGCTGCGGCGCAGAACGCCACTCGATATCTGGTGACGCTCGGGCATCGTCACATTGCTTTCGTCACGGGACCGATGGACAGCCCGATCAGCATCGACCGTGACCGTGGTTACGAAAAGGCGCTCGAGGCAGCCAGAATCAAGCGCGATCGGGGCCTCACGATGGTCGGCGACTTCTCCGTCGAATCGGGATTCCGCGCGATCGATTCCCTGCTGGCGCGAGACAAGGCGTTCAGTGCCGTCTTCTGCTCGAACGATGAGATGGCCATCGGCGCGGTCCTGGCACTGAAGTCGCATGGGCGACGGGTTCCGCATGACGTCTCCGTCGTAGGATTCGACGACATCCGTTTTGCCCGATATTGCGATCCGCCCCTGACGACCATCGAGCAGCCCAAAGGCGAGCTCGGACGGGAAGCCATGAACATGCTGATCGAGATCCTCAGCGGAGAAGACGTGCCAGCACGCAAGCGTGTGCTATCGACTCAACTGGTGGTGCGAGGCTCGACCGCGCGCTGCAGCTCCAGGTGAAGGTCAATGTTGAAGTCCGGCTGATCAGTGACTCGAGTCAGCACCTCACTGATCAATGAGCCTCAGAATGTCTCATTCTAAGGCATTGATTCTGCGCAAATGCCGTTAGTTGAGAAAGGTGTGAATAGGAGTGTCGACGCGTAGTGCCGAGTACGTTACTGGACGGATTTTGCACGAAATGGGGTTGAGCTTCCGTTTCGTAATCTGTTGAATGAGAAGCCGCTTGATTGGAGAGGACGGGACGCTTGTTTAGGATCACCGCCGTCGGTGCCCACTAACCTCCCAGTCATTTGGAGTAAGCGTCGGGAGAAGTGGAGAAGCGTCATGAACTCCAACCGATCTGGCTTGAGTGTACCGTGCAGTTTCATGCGGCACTCACTGAGCTCGAGCGCAGTGTGTTAGGACGCGAATCCCGGAATGGCTCATTGGCGATCGTTGGCGCGCGCGTTTCTCGTCGTGGCATGCATCTCTATACTCCTCAATACTGATCGACTGGAGACCCAAGTGGCGAGGTTACCTGCCGCTGCCCACGCCGGCTGCCGCGGCTAGTGCCACGCGGTGGCGGCGTTTAGAGCAAGGACCGCGCGACTTTAGCAGCGATTATGGTTTGCGAGTTGAGTGGAGGCGGTACTTTCCCTTCGTTAGAAGCGGCCAAACGGCACTCGGTTTTGCGCAGGCCAGTTATTCTCTTCCCGCAACTCTTGCGTCCGGAGAGTACCCATGACAGGTAGATGCCCGGCTGATGCCAGCCCCAGTGCGAGCGAAACGCCCACTGTGCGCTCCTCATTCATGCCCGACTCGGTGAGCGCCGCTCATTCGAGCGTCGATTACTCATTGCCTTCCGCGCAGCGCATTCCTGCCAAGGAGGTACGCGCGCTAAGTAACAGGTCAGATCTTCACGGCTTTCTCAAGGTCGCCTCACACCTTCTCGCCATTGCGGCATCCACTACGGGGTTGAGTCTCTCATGGGGCACATGGTTTTTCCTACCCGTCTTCTGCATCCAAGGGGTGTTGCTAGCCTGCCTTTATGCCGGCGTACACGAGCTCAGTCACTACACGGTGTTCAAGACTTCGGCGCTTAACGCATTCTTTGGCCATCTGTTTGGATTCATCATTCTCGTGCCGCGGGACGCCGACCGGTTCGAGCACTTCGAGCATCATCGCCACACTCAGAACCCGCAGCTCGACGCCGAAATTGTTGGCCGCAAGCCTTTCACGTTCGGCAGCTATCTCCTGTACTGGTTCGGCCTCACATACTGGAAGGACCGGCTAGCTGAAGTAATCATAAATGCGTCCGGGCGCGCGCCCGCGCCCTATCTGCCGCCACGCATGCAGCGGCACGTGATCTGGGAAGCGCGGCTCTATCTGCTCGGCTACGCCGCCGTCGCGGGCGTTTCCATCCACTTCGGCAGCTTCGCGATACTGAAGCTGTGGATCGGGCCACTCATGGCGATGAAGTTTTTCCACCAGATGCAGAACATCATTGAGCACACTGGCATGCCCTTCGTGGAAGACATCCGCCGGAACACGCGCACCGTGCGCACCAATGTGCTCATGCGCTGGCTCAACTGGAACATGCAGTACCACACGGCGCATCACTTGCATCCTGGCGTGCCGTTCTTCAGGCTGCCCGAGCTGCATGCCCAGCTGTTGAAGCACATGGACACCGAGCCTGAGACGCTCTCCTATCTCCAATTCCAGAAGCACATGTTGCGTAAGCTGCGCCGCGAAGGCAGCTCGCATTACGCGGGTGCTCCGATAGCGAGCTACTGAAAGGTCGCACACGGTGCAACGTCTCGAGATCTACCAGTCGCTCTGGGCAATGGAGCGGCGGCAGCCAGGTGTCGCCGAACGCTCCGCCGAAGAAAACTTCCGTCTGATCGCCGAAGCGGGCTACGCGGGCGTGTGTATCGACCCGGCCGTGCACGAGATCGAGGCCTATGCGGCGCTCAGGCCGCTGTTTGAGCGCCACGGCCTCAAATGCCTGATGAATGCGTTCGCTGGGTCGGTCAGCGAGCTGAAGCCGCTTCTCGAACTCGCCAAGGAGCTGCGCGTTCCGGTCGTCAGCGTCATCGGCACGATGTATCCATTGACGGTCGCCGGGGCTGTGCCGATCGTCCGCGGCTGGTTGGACATCGCCGACAACATGGGAGTGCCGATCCTATTCGAGACTCACCGCGACTGCATCACCAATGACATGTTCTTCACGCTCCAGTTGATCGACGCGGTGCCGGAAATGCGCCTCAGCGCGGATCTCTCGCACTACGTCGTCGGCCGCGAGTTGCGCCTGCCACTCACGCCTTTCTGGGAAGGCCTGTTTACGCGGCTCCTCGAGCGGACGGATGCCATGAACGGGCGCATTGCCACGCGTGAGCAGGTTCAGGTGCCGCTTGGCTACGCGCAGCACAAACCCTGGGAAGATCTTTTCAGGGCTTGGTGGGCGCAGGGCATGAGCAGCTGGCGCCGCCGCTCCCGTGAGAGCGATACGTTCGTGTTCCTCTGTGAACTGGGGCCGCCGCCCTATGCAATCACCGGCGCCGACGGGCGCGAACTCTCCAACCGGGATGAGGAAGCACTCGTCCTGCGCAGCTGGATCGAGGAAATATGGGCCGCCACCGCACCCGCCAAACCCGGCTGATCATCTCAAATCGCGCCAGCCACTCCAGTGCCGGAAGGATCGATTTAGCATCCCTCGGCACGACCATCTGGGCGAGGGTGTGCGGCGGAACATCAGCGGACCGCGATATCGCGGCGGATTTCATAGCAATCGCACCACCTGAGAACTACCCACGCGAAGTTCGCCCGGTACTCTGTGCATGGTCGTAACGAAAACCCCTAGTGCCATGATGTGGACCGAAAATGAATCTTCGACGAGGACCTCAGACCCAGAGCCGCGCCCCGGCCACGCCCTGCCACAGCACTACTACCTGGGCGACGAGGTGTTCCGCACGGATCTGCGCTTCCTGAAGAACACGCAATGGTTGTTCGTCGATCATGAATCGCGCATTTCCGAAAGCGGCAACTATTTCATATTCGCCATCGGTGCGGACGAGTTCATCGTAGTCCGGGATCTAGAAGGCGTCGTCCGGGCATTTCACAACGTATGTCGGCACAGGGGCTCGCTCGTTTGCCTCGAGCCGCAAGGGTCGCGCCGTGCGCTTGTGTGCCCATATCACGGGTGGACTTATCGCCTCGATGGCTCGCTGCGGGGCGCTCCTCACATGCCCGAGGATTTCGACCGCTCCCGCCACGGCCTCAAGCACGCTCACGTTGCCACGCTGCATGGACTTATCTTTTTGAACTGTGCCGAAGGCAGCCCTCCGCCTTTCGACGATTTCGCACGAGGCGTCGAGCCGTTCCTCGCGCTACATCGCCTTGGCGCAGCGAAGATTGCGGCCCGCCGGCGTTATCCGACCCACGCCAACTGGAAGCTCGTCGCGGAGAATTTCTCCGAGTGCTATCACTGCCTTCCGGCACACAAGATCTATTGTGCAGTCCACGATGCACCACGTTACTACACGAACGAGGCGGCGTCGCTGACTCCCGAAGCCATGGCCGACCCGAGAGTGCGGGCACAACTCGCGGAGATGCAGCAATGGGAACGGACCACCGGCGGGTGCGGACACCTTCCGCCGCGACTCGCGGAGGGCCCTGAGTCGGAACATCTTCGGTTCGCCGCCCGAATGCCGATCGGACGAGGACGCCTGACTCAGTCACTGGACGGCGAGCCGGTGGCACCGCTCATGGGCGCGTTTCAGCAGTACGACGGTGGCGAGACATTGTGCTGCTTCAATCCCCTTGCGACGCTCTCCGCATCGAATGATCACGCGATGCTGGTCCGGATGATCCCGCGCACCCCCTCGTTCACGGATACTGAAGCCATATGGCTGGTGCGCTCGGACGCGGTGCCGGGAAAGGACTTCGACCCTGATGCGGTGGCGCGCATGTGGGATGAGACGCTCGCGGAAGACAAGACGATCGTCGAGAACAACCACCGGGGTGTGCGTTCCTCAGCCTATGAGCCCGGCCCTTACTCGACGGAGGAAGCGCAGTGCGTCGCCTTTATATCGTGGTATTTGCGTGGGACGCGGGCGGAGCTCGCGAGACCCTCGTGAAAAGCCACGCGCGGGTCGTCGTCATCGGCGGAGGCGTCGTCGGGTGCAGTGTGCTGTATCACCTGACGAAGATGGGCTGGACCGACGTCGTGCTGTGCGAACGCAAGGAACTCACGGCCGGATCGAGCTGGCACGCCGCCGGCGGCTTCCACGCGTTCAACGGCGATGCAGGCGTTGCACGCCTGCAGGCCTACACGATTGCACTCTACAAGGAGATCGAGGCGATCTCGGGCCAGCAGGTTGGAATGCACCTTACGGGGGGGCTACTTATTGCGGAGACGCGCGAGAGGTGGGATTCGCTGCGCTCGGACTGGGCGCGGCATCAAGTCCTGGGGTTATCGACGGAGCTGGTCTCGGCGGCGGACGTTGCCAAGCTGTGTCCTATTATTGACACCTCGCGGGTACGTGGTGCGCTCTTCGCCCCAGAAGAAGGACATCTCGACCCCTACGGAGCCACGCACGCATTCGCGAAGGCCGCCCGGATCCAGGGTGCGCAAATTTACCGCCACACCCGCGTTCTGCAGCTTGTACGCGATAGCATCGGGCTGGCGCGTGGTCACAGATCAGGGAGACATCGTGTGCGAGCACGTCGTCAACGCCGCGGGACTGTGGGCTCGCGAGGTCGGGCGCATGGTGGGCGTCGATCTTCCGCTCGTGCCGATGGAACATCACTACTTGATCACCGAGCCGCTGCCCGAGCTGCAAAAACTGACTGGCGAGATTCCCATGATTCTGGATCTCGACGGCGAGATCTATCTGCGCCAGGAGGGCAAGGGGATACTCCTGGGCGTATACGAGAAGCAGCCGACCCCCTGGGCTCTCCACGGCACGCCCTGGGAGTACGGACAGACGGAGCTGCTCACCCCCGATCTCGACCGCTTGTCTGAGTCGCTGGAAAAGGGATTCGAGCGTTTTCCTTCGCTCGCCGCTGCGGGAATCCGCCGCATCGTCAACGGGCCCTTCACGTTCACGCCGGACGGTAATCCTCTGGTCGGTCCGGTTCCTGGCGTTCCCAACTTCTGGGCCGCCTGCGGTGTCATGGCCGGATTCTCACAAGGCGGCGGCGTCGGGCTTACCCTATCGCAATGGATTACCGCGGGGGAGCCGGAAGGCGATGTGTTTGCCATGGACGTTGCCCGTTTTGGGTCCTATGCGACGAAGCGATACGTCGCGCACAAAGCGAGCGAGTTCTACGCCCGCCGCTTCCAGATCGCCTACCCCAACGAGCACTGGCCCGCGGGCCGACCGGCGAAGATGTCTTCCATACACGGCACGCTCGCCGCGGCGAACGCCGTATTCGGAGTGAGCTATGGCCTCGAAATCCCTCTTTACTTTGCGCCAGCTGACATGCCGAACCTGGAAATACCTACATTGCGCCGCTCCAACGCCTTCGATGCGGTTCGTGCCGAATGTCACGCTGCACGTGGAGGGGCCGGCATTCTCGACATCTCCTCGTTCGCCAAGTACGACGTGATCGGTTCAGGTGCCGCGGACTCGCTAAACCGATTGCTAGCGGGGAAGCTGCCTGATGTCGGAAAGATTCGGCTCACCCCAATGCTGGCACCGTCCGGCCGCCTAATGGGCGATTTAATTACGCTGCGACTCGCTGACGACCACTTCCGCGTCATGGGCTCCGGTTATTTACAGGCCTGGCACATGCGCTGGTTCCGCGACCATCTGCCGCGGGATGCGGTGCACGTGAGCAACGTGACTGAACTCTACGGCGGCGTTGCGCTGCTGGGCCCTCGCGCGCGCGAGATGCTCGCGCGTCTCACCGACTGCGACGTTTCGGATCATGCATTGCCCTTCATGAGCGTCCGGCTGTTGGATATTGCATTTGCGCCAGCGATCGTGGCCAGACTGTCCGTCAGTGGCGAGCTCGGCTACGAGATCTATGCGCCTTCGAGCCACCTGCCACCTCTACTCGACGCCTTGCTCGCTAACGCCGACGATATCGGTGCCCGGCATATCGGCATGTATGCGCTGAATTCGCTGCGGCTTGAGAAAGGCTTCGGCATCTGGTCCCGGGAATACTCGCGCGACTACACGCCGCGCATGTGCGGGCTCGATCGCTTCGTCGATTACGACAAGCCCGGCTTCATTGGCCGTGATGCGGCGATTCTCGATCGACAACGAATGCCGGAACGGCATCTCGTGACCCTTGCCATCGACTCCCCCGATGCGGACGCCTCGGGCTATGAGCCCATCTGGCTTGCAACGAGGCAGGTCGGGTTCGTCACGTCCGGGGGTTATGGACACTGCGTCCAGACAAGTCTCGCTATGGGCTACGTCGACAGTCGCATCGACGCCACGGCGACAGATCTTACCGTGACAATCCTGGGTGAGCGACGCAAGTGCCGGGTTCTATCAGAGCCTCCCGTCGATCCTTCCGGATCACGCATGCGAGGCTGATTCAGAGTGGATGCCGGCCAGACACCGGGCTCGTATTCAGCGATCAAACTCATGCGGGCTGGCGACGGACCGCCCGGCGATTCCATGATCGTACCTACCAGCAGCCCGAGTGCGTGGATGTCAGCGAGTGGACTGTGCCGAGCGCCTATGAGCGCAGTTTCGTGATCAGCATCCGGCCCGAGTTCCTGTTTGAGAATCTGTTGGCTCCCTTGGGCGAAGTCGCAGAGGAGCTTCTGGCGCTCTCGGCTACCAATGCGGCGACGGTCACCTGTCGCCAGGTCCCGCTGACAGCGCAGATGTTCGACGCGGGCGCCCGCGAAAGCTTTTGCGGAGCGGTCTTTGCCGTTGGTGCTGCGAGCCTGCAACTGCCACGACGGCCGTGTGGCGCGACTCGCGGTGCACGCAGCGATAACTCGAAAGCTCATTTCGCGAAATGCGAGGCGCGCGAAATCATGCATTTATTTACCGGCCGCGATACGGCCACCGGCCTACCTGCGATAGCCTGTGCTACCCTGATTTTCGGGTTTTCGCACACTGGGCGTTTATGCTGCACATTTCGCACCGGAAGAATCCCGCCAATAACCCAGTCAATCGGCGCGGCACCACGTTCGGCGCGCTGCGGTTCAGTCCGGTCTGTCTGGCTGTCTCCTCCGCGTTGTACGGGCAGAACGGCGGGCAGAGCGCCGACGCCGATTCCGAGCCGCTCGAGGAAGTCGTGGTCACCGCCCGCGAGTTTTTTCGCCCCACGGTCGCCTCCAGCGCCACGAAGTTCGATCTTCCGATCGTCGAGACTCCCCAGAGCATCAGTGTCGTCTCAAGCGACATGATCGAAGTCTTCGCACCACAAGACCGCAACAATCTGCAGAAGTACGTCGCCGGCACCTACAGCCTGTCGGATGAGGCCGGCTCGCTCGATCTGTTCGGGGACGGCCTGACAGTGCGCGGCTTCGGCATCGATTTCGACAACGGCTACAAGCTCAATGGCTTCAGCACTCTCGGCGCGTTCCGCCCGGACATGGTGGCGGTGGAGCGCGTCGAGTTCGTGAAGGGTCCTACCGCCATCGTCTACGGTATAAATAGCTACGGCGGCGTGGTCAACACGGTCACGAAACGGCCGCAGTCCGAGCCCTCGACACGAATCGGGCTGGGCGTCGGCAGCTTCGATTTCCGTCGCGTCGAGCTCGATTCGACGGGGCCGCTCGGCTCCGGGGATACACTGAGCTATCGTTTGGCCGGGGCATACCAAGAGCGCGAGTACGCCCAGCGGGGCAGCGACGCGAAGCGCAGCACGCTGATGCCGGCGCTCGCCTGGAAAGTTTCCGATCAGCTCGACGTCAATCTAACGGGTTTCTTCAGCGACGAGGATCTGATTCCCTGCAACAGCTACACGCTGACGGCCGACGAATCCGGCAATCCCGCGGTACCTTCGGAGACCTCCCGCAAGGTGTGCACCGTGGCGCTCGATGCCACGGAGCAGAAGGTCAAGCACCGCCAGGGCATCGTCGATTTCAAATATCGCTTCGATGGCGACACATACCTGCAGGGCCAGGCGGGCTGGTCGAAGACGAAGATGCGCTGGACGTCCGTCTATCTCTACAACTTCCTCGGTCCTGCCGACCCTTACGTCTACGTGTACGGTAACTCGCAGCGAAATGACCTCGAAACGTACGATGTCGAGCTCGATTTCGGCGGCAAGTTTGAAGCGTTCGGACGCCAGCACGAATTCCTGGTCGCCGGGGAGTTACGCTCGCTCGAGCGCGACATCCCCACGTACCAGTACGTGTACTTCGGCTACACAAACGCGTTCGATCCTGATTTCTCCGTATTCGACTTTTCCGATCCCGCCGATCTGCATCAGGTGGACGGATTCTTACGGAACGATCGCACCACGGTCGGGCTGAGCGGGCACGTGCTACTGCACGCCACGGATCGGCTGAAGTTCCTGGCCGGCGCGCGCTGGACGCAGGCGAAGCTGAAGATCGCCGAGGCCGATCTGTTCGGAGGGGGCGTCGATCCGGGCGCGGGCCCGTATTCGATAACGAGCGACTTCACCGTCTCGAGAGTTACGCCGCGCCTCGGCGCCGTCTTTTCCATCCTGCCGAAACTGAACGCGTTCGCTAGTTACTCGCCGGGCTTTATTCCCCAGTTCGGGACCACGCGGAATCTCGAAACCATCGATCCGGAAACCGGCACGCAGTATGAAGTGGGCATTAAGGGCGAGTTTCTGGGCGGTGCGCTGGGTGGCGCATTGTCCTACTACCGCATCGACCGCAAGGATGTGCAGGTGGCGGACCCCGAGAACACGCTGGATGAGAATTTCGTCATAAAGGGCCGCAAGCAGCGACACGAAGGCGTGGAGCTTGAGCTGATTGGACAAGTGACGCGGGGCCTCAACATCGTCGCGACCTACGCGTATCAGGACGCGGAGGTGACTGAGAACATCAGCAACCCCTCCGTCGTCGGCCAAGACGTGCAACGGGTGCCGGATCAGGTGGCTGGACTGTACGTGAACTACCAGTTCCTTGAGGGTCCGCTGCGAGGATTCAGCCTGGGTGGCGGGGCGAGCTACTCGGGTCAGTATTACCAGCGCGAGGACGATTTCCGGTTCCGGTTCGACTCCCAGAACTCGGTGGACCTAATCTTCGCCTACACGGGGATCCCACGGCTGGGACTGCGGTTGCTGATCGACAACGTCACCGATGAAGACGCATTCAACGGCTCCCGCAGCTGCCGCTTCAGCTGCCTTGCCCGCAAGGAGCCGCGCTCGGCCCGCTTTCTGGTCAGCTACCGCTTCTAAAATGGAAGCCGCCGAGTGCAGAGACGGCGTCTCTTGAGCCAGATGGCGCCAGGACGCCGTGCTGAGGTGGCTCAGCGGGCGCGTGCACTCTATGCCGATTCGCTCGTGTGGGACGATCATTCCGGCTTCATGCCCGAACCCGGCGCGGATCTTGGGAAACTGTCGGTCTGGCGCGATGCCGGGGTCGGATATCTCTCGATCAATGTCGGGTTCGACGTCATGGACTGGCGACAGACGATCAAGACTCTCGCCGCGTTTCGCAACTGGATCGATACCAGCGAGCACTACCGGCTGGTGTCACGTGCCGCCGACATCGAGGCGGCGCGACGAGCGGGCAAGATGGCGGTCACGTTCGACCTGGAAGGCATGAATGCGCTCGACGGCTCGGTCGACATGGTCTCGTTCTATTACGCGCTTGGCGTGCGCCAGATGCTGGTCGCCTACAATCGGAACAACCAGGCGGGAGGCGGCTGTCACGATACTGATGCGGGGCTCACCGCGTTCGGCCGCGCCGTCATCGCGGAGATGAACCGCGTAGGCATGCTGATCGACTGCTCGCACTGCTCCTACCAGACGAGCATGGAAGCCATGGAGCTTTCCCGCGCACCGGTCATCTTCTCCCACTCGAACGCGCGGGTACTTCACGACCACGAACGCAACATTCGTGACGAGCAGGCGCGTGCCTGCGCCGCCACCGGCGGTGTCATCGGAATCGTCGGTCTGGACGCATTCCTCACCAAGGGCGTTGCCACGGCGTCAACGATGGCCGACCACATCGATCACTTCGTCGATTTAGTGGGTCCCGCGCACGTGGGGCTCGGCCTGGACTATGACTGGGACTCAGATAGTCAGGATACTGCTGCCACGGTCAGCGCAAACGCAGACTATTGGCCGGTGTCGCAGTACCCGGGTTCGCGGTCGCTTTCCTGCCTCCCGCCCAGCTGCTACCACTGACGGAAATCCTGCTCGATCGGGGTTACACAGAGTCGGAGGTCCGCGACATCCTCGGCGGCAACTTTCTGCGCGTCGCTACTCAGGTGTGGAGATAGGCGCTCACGGGCTGCCAGTGCTCTGCATTGCGGGTTGCCCCGCTCAGGCGCAGAGTCATCCGGGCAGCGGATGGTGGCACGCAAACGAGTGACCTGATGAATCGCTGACCAGGGGCGGTGCGACCCGGCGACATTGCTCGGTAGCCGCCGGACAACGCTGGGCATAGACGCAACCCTGGGGCGCTTCGAATGGACTCGGAGCCTCGCCGCAAGATGATGGCCGCGGCGTTCGCCGGCCGGGTTCGAACACAGGGATGCTGTCGAACAGGAATCGAGTGTAGTGGTGGCGCGGCCGTGCCCCCGTCGGGAGACACTCCATGACCCGTCCGAAGTACAGCACGATCAGGGAATCGCAGAAATAGCCGACCAGCGGCAGATCATGTGAGATGAACAACATCGTGAGCCGCCGCTGCTGCCGCAGCTGCTCGAGCAGGCGAATGATCTGTGCCTGAATCGAGACATCCAGCGCCGCAGTAGGCTCGTCGAGTATCAGCAGCTCGGGCTCAAGTGCCAGGGCACGCGCGATGCTCAGACGCTGGCACTGCCCTCCCGAGATCTCACGCGGATAGCGCCAGCGGTGCTCCTCGGCAAGGCCCACCTGGTGGAGCAGAGTCCCGATACGCTCCGATCGCTCAGCTTTCGTCAGCCGGATATCGTGAATCGAAAAGGGCTCGAGCAGGCTCTCCTCGATGCGCATCCTGGGATCGAGCGATGAGTAGGGATCCTGGAACACAAACTGCATGCGCATGCGTAAAGCGCGCAGCTGCCTCGCGCTCAGCTGCGCGAGATCCATTCCATCGAAACTGACCGTGCCGCCAGTCGGGTAAAGCAGCCGCAGCAGGAGCCGCGCCAGGGTCGACTTCCCGCAGCCGGACTCTCCGACCAGGCCGACGATCTCGCCCCGGCGTACGGTTATCGAGACGCCGTTGACCGCATACATGCGGCGTGACCGGTGACCAGGCACCGGAAAGTGACGATGGAGATCATGCGCTTCCAGCAATGGCTTCATGTTCCTGACTCGCCGTCGTAGAGATGACATGCGACCCGTGCAAGCTCGGGCAGCTCGATCACCCGTGGTATCTGCTGCGCGCATGCCTCGAAGCGTTCAATGCAACGCGGATGGAATTTACAACCGGTCGGAAATCGCAGCGGCGATGGGACTTCGCCTTCGATAGGTCGCAGCGAATCCCTTTCCAGGCCGGCCCGCGGCACGCAGCCGAGCAGCGCGCGCGTGTAGGGATGCCTGGGCGTTCGAAGCAGCTCTGCCATGGGGCCCTCTTCGACAATCGATCCCGCGTACATAACCGCGACCCGATCGCAGGACTCGGCAACCGTTCCGAGGTCGTGGGTGATGAGCAGGACGGCGGTACGCCCGCTGCGGGCCCGATCCGCCAGGAGCCCGACAATCTGCGCCTGAATCGAGACATCGAGAGCGGTCGTGGGCTCATCGGCGATGATGAGGGCGGGATCCAGAATCAGGGCACCGGCGATGACGATGCGCTGGCGCAGCCCGCCCGACAGCTGATGCGGAAACTGCCGGTACACGGCGGCCGGATCGGCGATACCGACGGAGCGCAGCGATTCGAGCGCGCGCAGCCGAGCGCTGCGTCCCGACAACGACAACCTGCAATAGGCGATCTCCGCGACCTGATCGCCGACGCACACCAGCGGGTCCAGGGAAGTCATGGGATTCTGCGCGACGAAGCCGATCTTCGTACCGCGCAGGGCACGGAACTGGCGCGGCGGGAGACGCGTAAGGTCGGTGCCTTCGAAGCGGATGTCACCGCGCGCAACCCGTCCGCCCACCTGCTCGATAAGTCCCAGGATCGCCAGCCCCGTCAATGACTTTCCGCATCCGGATTCGCCGATCAGCCCGAGCATCTCGCCCGCAGCAAGCTGCATGCTCACCGATTCGACGGGTGTAACGCGTGCGCGGTCCGCACCGAATGCGACCGTGAGCGACTCTACCTCGAGCAACGTCATGATCGGTCCCGTTGCCCTTCTGGCGATTGGGCGTCGAGCAGCGCGTCGCCGAGCAGATTGAATCCGAGCACGGTGACGATCATCGCCAGACCCGGAAAGAGTATCACCCACGGCGCAATAAACAGATACGCGGTGCCGCTGCTGAGCATGGCGCCCCAGCTCGGCGCAGGCGGTTGCGCGCCCAGGCCGAGAAAGCTCAGCGTGGCTTCGAGCACGATCGCCTCGCCTGCGCACACGGTGGCGGTCGCAATCAAGGGCGGTAACGCATTGGGGATAAGGTGCCCGAAGAGCACGCGCGCATCGGTCGCCCCCAGCGCATATGTGGCGTCCGCGTATGCTTCATGTTTCAGGCTCAGCACCTGATCCCTTGCTAGCCGCGCGAACTGGGCGAGATACACGACCGCGATGGCGATGACAACACTCGATAGCCCCGGACCGACGATCGCCACCAGCAGCAGTGCCGTGAGCACCTCCGGAAACGACCAGGTCATGTCCACTATCGCGCTCAGCACTCGATCGAGCCAGCCCTCGTAATACGCCGCTACGGCACCGAGCACGATGCCGAGGAGCATCGCCACCGCCATGGAGCCCACGCCGACGACGAACGAGATGCGCGAGCCGAATATCACGCGGCTCAGGACATCCCGCCCGAACTCATCGGTGCCCAGCCAGTGTCCGTGAGAGGGCGCCTGATTAACGTTCAGCAGATCCTGCGCGGCAAAGTGATGCGGGGCCAGCCACGTCGCAAGGAACACCACGAGCAGCACCACGCCGACGATTAACATCCCGATGCGGCCCCCAGCCATGCCCCACATGCGTGCAAGCGTCCGTACGGCGATCGATCGGCTCGCCTTGCGATGGTCGGTGGCGAGTCGGGCGTGTGCACGGCTCACCTTTGCTTCTCCCGAACGCGCGGATCGACCCAGCCATGCAGCGCATCGCTCAGCAGGGAACTCAGCATCACGGCGACTGCGAGGCACAGCAGCGCGGCCTGAATCACAGGATAGTCGCGGCGCGCGATGCCCTGCACGAGCAGAGTGCCAATGCCAGGACGACCGAAGACCGTTTCGACGGTCACCGCACCTCCCAAGATCCAGCCGATCCTCAGACCGAAAATCGTGATGACCGGAACCAGTGCGTTGCGTAGCACGTGCCGGAAGAAAATGCGTGAGGGTGGCAGTCCGCGCGCGTGCAGCACCAGCACGAACCCCTTGGTGAGCGTATCGATGAGGCTGGCCCGCGTGACTCTGGCGGCGAGTCCTGCGCCGGCTAGCGCCAGAGTGGTCGCAGGAAGCACCAGCGAGCCCGCTGCCGTCACGCCGGACACCGGAAACCAGGCCAGATGCACGGAAAAAACTAGCATCAGCATCAGTCCCAGCCAGAAGCTGGGAATGGTGATGCCAAGAAGAGCCAGCGCCATTGCCGCGCGGTCGATCCGCGTGTCACGGTATGAGGCAGCCAGCATGCCGAGACCGATACCCAGCAGCATCGACAGCAGCAGCGAGGTCGTCCCGAGCCGCAGCGTGTGCGGAAGGACTTCGGCGACGATGTCCGCGACCGGCCGCCGCGTGACGATCGACTCACCGAGGTCGCCGCTCACGACGCCGCTCATCCAGTTCCAGTATTGCACCGGCAGCGGCTGGTCGAGGCCGTATCGGTCGATCAGCTCGGCGCGACGCTCGGCGGGCGTATTGGGACCCACCAGCAGGTCGACCGGATCTCCCGGCACCAAGTGAACGATCGCAAAGATCACGAGGGAGGCGAACAGGAACGCCGGCAACAGGAGGAGTGCTCGCCGGCTGACAAAGCGGACCATGGGTGTGCGGCCTCTGCTACGTCAGGCGCATGTCGAGAATGGCCGGATCGAGGATGCTCCACGTCCGCAGCGCCGGCACCTGCACTCGCCGCGAGTCATAGGCGATGTTGTCATTCGGCCAGAAGATCGGGACCCACAGCCACTGGGACAACAGGTACTCGTGGTAGCGCGTGAACTTCTCGGTACGCTGCTGCAGGGTGGTCGCGGTCATCGCCGACTTCATCAACCGGTCTGAGCGGGCGTCGGACCACATCGCGACGTTCGGAAATCCCGGCCGGGCGGAGTTGAAGAACCACTCGAGAATGTCTGCGTTGTTGTACCCGTAGCTGCGCAGGGCGAGCTCATGCTCGTTGCGATGGAACTGGGCGCGGATCGTGCTCGCGTCGAACTGGGTGATGACTACCTCGATACCGACACTGGCGAGTTGCGCCTGAATGACTTCTGCTACCCGGCGAAACTCCGTCTTGCTGGTGGTCCACAGACGCAGGCGCAAGCGCGCGCCATTGCGCACTAGCACACCATCTTTGCCAGCGAACCACTCCGCCGCGCGCAGCAGTGCGCGGCTGCTGTGGGGATCGTAGCGCACGCGATACTGTTCAGCGACGCGGTTTTCCGGGAGCGAAGGAATGAGATACGTGTCAGCTGGACGACCGTTGCCTGCGAACAAAGCCTTGACCAGCAGCTCGCGATCTATCGCGAGCGCAATCGCATGGCGCACGCGCAGATCCGCGAGTGGTCCCGCCCGCGTATTCATCACGAGGTGCCAGTTCTCCTGTCCGGGGATGCTCGTCAGGCCGACGCCCGGCAGTTTCTGAATCAGCCTGCGGAACACCGGCGGTACTTCCAGCAGCATGTCTACACCGGCCGTTCGCAGCTCGAGAAAGGCTGTGGATTCGTCGCCGATCTCTCGAAACGCTATGCGCTCAATGTACGCCGGGCCCTTATTGTTCGTCAGCGGCCCGCCCCAGGTGTATTGAAGGTTGCGTACAAGCACCGTCTCCTCACCGATGCGGAAACTCTCCAGCATATACGGCCCGGTACCTGCGGCGCTCCGGATGCCATAGCGCGCCCCATCGCTTTCGACTGCGGCCCGGCTGGGGATCGCAAAGAATGCCAGCGACAGGAAGTAGAGCAAGTGCGGCGTGGGACGGGTCAGATGCAGGACCAGCGTCCAGTCATCGGGCGTGGACGCGCGGTCGATCATCTCGACGACGAGTCCGGACGGCGAAGTCCGCAGCCGCTCCACGGTCCAGACAACGTTCGCGACCGTAAATGGCGTGCCGTCGTGGAAGGTGACGCCCTTGCGAAGGGTGAAGCGCCAGACGAGCCCGTCGTCGGACACGGACCAGCTGGTGGCGAGCCGCGGATAGTAGTGGCCATCTAGCCCGAGTGTCACGAGCGTTTCGTAGATCAGGTTCCACGCTTCGTTGGTGACCTCCGCCTCGAAGGGGTTATACGTAGAAACGCCCACCTCGTCCGAGCCGAATACCACGCGCAATTGATTCGGCGCCGCCGCCTGCACGGTGGACCAACCACCGATTCCGGCACCAGCCCACAGCACGCCGCTGACGAAACGGCGCCTGGACAGCGGTTGCGGCTGGCCGGTTCGAGAAATGGAATGCAGCACGCCGCTATTCTTGCATCCGGAGGCTCAGGCGAGCGAACCGCGCTATTTGACGAGTGGACGCAGCATCGCAATGTGCTCGGGAGAGCTCGCACAGCAGCCGCCAACGATCTGTGCGCCGGCCGCAAGCCACTGCTTCACCTGCGACGCGTAAACAGGAGGGGAGTAGCGCACGGTTAGATCGTGGTATTGCTGTCCCGCCTCGTTGAGCGGCGTCTGCACTGGTACATAGCCCAGATTCGCATAGGCTCCGATCGGACCCTTCCAGGCCTGACGCAGTCTCGGCAGCGTTGCGGATATCTCCTCCGGGGATGAGCACATCAGCAGGATGGCATCCACTTCGTGTCCGCGCAGGGCCGCAACCAGCTGCTCGGCGGTTTCGCCGCTTTCCATAGTGCCCCGGAGGGTCGCCTGGATCGAGAGAAACACGGGAAGCCCGGTGGCGCGCGCCGCGTCGACTGCAGGCAGCAGCTGCGCGATCGCATACATCGATTCGATGAGGATCAGGTCCGCGCCGGCGTGCGCGAGCACCGCGGCTTGTTCCCCCCACTCGCGCCGCAGTTGCGCCTCGGGGGGCAACGCCGCAGGGTCCCAGCCGTGCGGCATCCGATGAATCGGCGCGATCGAGCCTGCCACATACGCATTGGGGTTGTTTTTGTTACGGGCGGCGAGCGCCAGCTCGATGGCTCGCCGCGAGTACTCTTCCATCTTCTCCTGGAGGCCGACCTTGCCTAGGATGCCGCGGTTCGTATTGTAGGAATTGGCAGTGATGATGTCGGCGCCGACGCGGCAATAGTCCTCGTGGATCGCCTGGATGACCTCGGGCGCGTCGTTGATCGCGGTGGCTGACCACGCTCCGAGTGTGACGCCATCCGCGCTTGCGCCCTTGGTGACGTTCACGCCGCGGTGCTGCAGCTCGGAGCCGGTCGCGCCGTCCAGCAGCAGCCGATCGCCCCGCGCGAGGCGGGAAAGGATGGATTCGGCAGGCATGGCTGGATTTTCCTCTCAGAGCGCGGGCAGGTAGATTTCAGCGACCTGACGCGACAGATCGCCCATCTCGGCGTCGTAACGGTTGCAGAAAACTGCAACCGAGAAGTGCTTGTCGGGATAGCGCCGCCCGAACGTCTTGAACCCGACATAGGCACCGCCATGCACCTCGACGAGGAGCCCATTCTCGCGGTGAACGTTCAACCCATACGCCGGCTCGCCGTAGCCGGTGTCGCCCTCGCGGATACCGGGCTTGCGCATGAGCGTCATCAGCTGGCTGTCAGGCTTGCCGAGCCGGTTGTGATAGAAATTCTCGTCCCAGAGCATGAAATCGTACAGAGTCGTAATGACACCGCCTTCGCCGACGATGTTGAGATTCGTGTTGAATACCAGGAAGCGCCCGTCGGGCAGCGCGAGATAGCCGTCCGCGCGGTCGTGCAGCGGCTCGAGCACGCGGTCATAGACGAGCGAATTGGCCATACCGAGCGGCTCGAAGATATTGGCGTGCGCAAACTGGGCTAGGCGTCTGTCCGCTCGCGCGCTCGACGATCTGGCTCATGAGGAAGTAGCCGGGATTGTTGTACTCGAACTTGCTGCCGGGCTTGAATTTGAGTTTCTTCACCGCCGCAATGCGTTTCAGGTAGGTCTGCCTCGTGAAGAAGATTTCCCGGTGAACCCAGGGGTCTTTCTTAAAGAACTCCCCGTAATCCGGGTAATACTCGGCCCAGTCCTCCCACTCCACGCCGATCTGGTCATATTCGGGGAGGCCATTGCGATGCGTGAGCAGGTGGCGGATCGTGATCACGTCGCCGTAGTCCGGAAGCTCCGGCAGATATTTGCGGATGTCGTCGTCGAGCGAGACCTTGCCCTGCTCGGACAGTAGGATCATCGAGGCGGCCGTGAACTGCTTGGACATCGAATCGAGGCGCATGCGGGTGCGAGGCGTGATGGCGATGTCGTGCTCCAGATTCGCCATTCCGTAGCCCTTCCCATGGATGAAGCGACCCTGAAGCATTACGCCGACGGCGCAACCGGGAGTTCGGTTGGAGTCGTAGTCCGCGAATACCGTGTCCACCTGCCGCGACTTCTGCGCGAGATCGAGACGGCTGCCGTCCGGGCTTTGAGCAGGTATGGAGCCGGCAAACAACGCCATCGTCGCGGCCAGCAGAGTCGCGTGCCACCGTACGTCTCGACCAAGGATAATCCGCACGGTCTCGCTCCGGATTAGGAATTCCCCGTATGCTGGCACAATCCTGACAACAGGGTATTTCGTAATACCGCCCGGCGCCGATGATGCATTTGGCTCGCCCCGGCGCGGATCACGCGCGCGCATTCCCGAGTGCGCCGCTGGACTCCAGGGCCGCTAACAATGGGCCCAGGTGGGCACGATAGGGCTGCGCGCGATTCACGCTGGAATCGTAGAGTGCCCGCCGTACCTGCAACTGGCTGGGCGTGTTGATCGGGCGACGCGTGCTGTGGAACTCAAGGCACGCCGGATGAAACTCGAGGCCGCAGTGTGCGAGAAAAGCGGTGATCTCTTCGCGTGGATTGCGGACCAGCTGCTCGTAACGCACCGTGTGAATGATCTCGCCGGCCACCTGCTGCCAGTGCCGCATCAGGCGCAGGTACTGGCCGAAGTAGTGACCGAGATCCTCAAGGCGATTGTTGTAGTCGTGCTCACGGGAGAATATCTCGCAATAGGCCGACAGGCAGGTGTCGGCGGGATCCCGCGAGCAATGAATCACGCGGGCGCGGGGCAACAGAACCCGGATGAGACCTACGTTCTCGAAGTTGTGCGGATTCTTGTCCACGAAGTGCGCGGTCTCGCCGCCCGCTCCGTCGACGGACCCTGTCGAGATAGGCCGCGGCGATCCGCTGCATGGCCAGCCCCGGAACGGCAGCGACGATCTTACCGTCTGCGGCGGTGGAGAATTTCTCGAACTGTTGCCGTGCCAGTGCCAGATAGGGCAGCTCTCCGGCCCCTCGGACCTCGGGATGCGATGCAAGGATCTGCTCGACGAGCGTCGTCCCGGAGCGGGGCATGCCGATGACGAAGATCGGCGCTGCGCTCGCATGCCCGCGACCGCTCCAGGCGTACAGGTGCGGCTTGGAGTATGTCGCCACCAGCCGGGCAATCTCCTTTTCCCGCTGCTCGGGGCGATAGCCGCCTCCGGTGGACTGCAGGAGCCGCAGCTGTGCGTTGTTGCCGCTGGCAAAGGCGGCAAAGGCGCGATCGTAGTCTCCGGCGCGCTCGTAACCGATCCCCAGCGCGAAAGCGACGTTGCGCCGCTCGGCATCGTGCATGTCAGCGCGCACCAGTAGTCCCTCGAGCTCATCGCATGAAGCGGCTTCTTGCAAGCGCCCGAGCTTTGCCAGCTTGAGCAATGACGGCGAATAACCGGGATGCAGAGTGAGCGCGCGGCGCAGGTGCAGGGCGGCGGCATCGAGATCTCCTTCGATCATCAGAAGTCTCGCAAATGTATCGTGCAGCCCCGCGGAATCTGCGTCGACCTCAAGAGCAACGCTCAGCACCCCGCGGGCTCGCTCGATATCACCGAGGTCGATGCAGGTCGCCCCGATCTCCCCCAGGCACGTCGCGGACGAGGGGCTCATGGCGAGCGAGGCGTCGAATGCCTGCAATGCTTCATCATGGCGAGCCAGGCCGCGCAACGCGTAGCCCAAGCCGGTCCGTGCAGCTGCACTTTGTGGTTTCAGCAACGCGGCCTGAGCGAAACTCGCTTCGGCCCGCTGCCAGTGCTTGAGGCGCAGCGCGTTCTGGCCCAGAGCGATGTGAGCTTCATAGCTTTCAGGCTCATTTCGCACCACTTCGGTGAGTAGCCCCGCCGCCTCCGACAGCTCGCCGGCTCTGGCACGTGCGCGTGCCTTCTCAAACATGGCGGCGGAGCGAGGCGTCATGATTCAGGCGCCCCGAAACTCGGGACCGCAGGCGCGTCGTTGAGAAGCTCGTGCGCGATTCCGCGCTTCGTGAGCGCCTCTCCAAAGGACTGGAGAAAGGCCGTCGTAATGCCGCCATCTTCCGCGCGACGACGTATAGATTGGCTGGCGCACTTGCCAGTTGCTCGGGGTCATCACCGCGCGCGTGCTGTTGAAGAAATCCAGACACGCGGGTTCCCACGAAAGACCGGCGAAGCTCACGAGGCGAAGAGCATGCGCGCGCACATCGTCGATCAGCTCTTCGTAAAGCACCGTGAAAATGCGCTCACCGAACAATGAGTGCCAGTGCGCCATGATCCGCTCGTGCTGTGCGTAGTAATGTGCCAGGCGATCGAACGAGGTCGCGAAGCTGAAGTCCGACGTGAGATTCTCCATGTAACACGACAGACCGTTGTCGAGAATGCCGCGCCTGCAGTGCACGATGCGGCTCCCCGGAAACATCAGCATGATCAGACCGAGATGCAGGAAATTGAAGGGCATCTTGTCGGTAACGGTCATGCAGCCCGTGCCGAACTGATCAACGATTGCCGCGTACTTCGCGCGTACCTCATGCAGCTCGCTCGAGGTCAGCTTGCGCCCATGCGCCATGGCCAGCATTGGGGAAGGGCCGTCGGTTCCGGCGCCGAGCAGTCCCGTGAGATAGCCGATCTCGCCGCCCCCGAACACCTCGCTGTGGCTCGACAGAATCTGCTCGACGAGAGTAGTACCGCTGCGTGGCATGCCGACGATGAAGACGAGCTGCTTGCCGATCCAAGGCTCGAGTTCGAGATCTCGCAGATACCGCGCGTCGAAGGCTTCGATCGACGTCGTGACAAATCGCTCGAGCGCGCTTGCATCGTAGGCGACCGAGTTCGCCTTCAGCTCGTTTGCGATACTGAAATAGCGGAACGCCGTTGCGTACTCCCGTTGCCGATCGAAGTACCGGCCCAGCGCGTAGCTCAGATATATCGGTCGAACCGCGCAGTGTCGGCGGCTTGCACGAGTCTGGGCGGCGCGTTCGGCTTCCTCGGCGCCGCTCGCCGCTTCGGGCCAGCCGCAGCAGGCCGCCGAGCGCAAGAGCATGATGTGGAATCGCCTTGAGAACCTTGCGATAGTTCTGCAAGCGCGTCTTCGAATCGGCCCATCTCCTCGTATTGCGTCGCTAGGCTCTGGCGCAGCCCCTGCTCGGAGGGCAAAAGACGCACGCCGGTCTGCAGCTCTCGAAGCGCATCTTCCGCACGGTTGAATCGGCGAAGAAGGAGCGCAAATGTCGTGCGTGCCGCGAGATTGTGCGGAGTACGCTCGAGCGCGTAGCGATACCACTCGATGGCCTGCTCTACATCGCCGTTCTTGTCGAACGCATCGGCCAGCCACAACTGCAGCTCCGGATCCTCGGGCCGCTTGTCGATCGCGGAAAGAAAGCTCTCGATCGCATCAGCGAATCTGCCTTCCAGAACCAGACATCGGCCCCGAAGTTTCGCTGCCTCAGCGTTGGCAGGATTGACCTCGTGAGCGCGTCTGGCGTGCTCAAGCGCACGGTCGAAGTGCTTGTCGCGGAAATGGATGCGACCGAGATTGAGATGCACGGCATCCTGCGCCTCGCAGGCCTCAAGCGAGCGCTTCATGTATCGGATGGCGCGCTCGGTCCATCCCTGTTTCCACAAAGTTATGCCGTAGTGGTGCAGCAGTTCGGGATGTGTGGGCGCGACATCCAGCAGCGCTTCATACATCACCGCGGCCGCCGCATGGTCCCCATTGCGTACATATCGCATGGCGCGCAGCAGCTCGCGCGTCACCCCATCCTGATCCGGAACTGATTCGTCTCCTGCACCTGCCTCCGTGCTATTCGAAAGCGAGCTAGTGCCGCCCGCAGAATCGGTCGTATGAGACAAGTCTGCCGCCTTCTGCATTAAGGGAAATCTCATCCGTACTAAAAGTCGTCACCTCGCATCCCGTCGCGGAGACGGCTCTCCGCGACCACGCAACATGATACAGCGGCCTGGCGCTATGGCCACTGCACTGCAGACAATTCCGAGCTCGAACTTCCTCACCGGGCTTCGACATCCTTGCACGCCCGGGCACCGTAGTTCCTCCCGTAAGGGTGCTGCCTGTGCTGAGTCGAACGGTTTGATCATGGACGCAAACCCCTGGCCATAGGTGAAGCAGCTTAACTCGGCGCGTGAAAAGGCGGTTTTGAAGTACGTGCCCACGCCAGCATGTTCGGTCGGCCGTCTGCCAGTGCCCGAGCTCGGAGGAGTAGGTGGCCGTATCAATACGGGTGGGAGTTTCTGCGCTAGACTGACCGTTGCCTGGCAAGAGGTCGAGCATGAAACCCAAGCCCGCTGTACCTATCGATCGCGCCAATCTCAAAATTCTTTCTGCGCTGCAGAAGAACGGCAAGATCAGTTTCCAGAAGCTTTCCGAGGTGGTGGGGCTTTCGCCTAGTCCCTGCTTCTTCCGCGTACGGAACCTCGAGAAGGCGGGCGTGATCCGCTGCTATGGGGCGCAGATCGACCTCGTGAAGTTCGGGCCTCATGTGATGGTGATGACCGAGATCACGCTTGAAAAGCACACGGCCGAATATGAGAAGCAGTTCGTGAAATATATCAGCGGCGTGCCTGAGATCGTCTCCGCTTACATGGTCAGCGGACGCTTCGACTATCTTTTGCATTTCGTGTGTAGCGGAATCAACCGTTACATGAGCCTGACCGAGGAGCTCAGCGATGCGAATGTCGGCATCTCGCATATGTCGAGCTACATCATCCTCGCGACGACGAAGCCCTTCGAAGGTTATCCGCTGGCGCAGCTGGCCGCGGGGGATGGTTGATCCTCCGATGCAACAGCGAGGTCGCGGTGTATCACCGCAGCGCAGAGACTCTCGAATTATGCGCGAGCAGTCAACTCAGCGGCGCATGCGAAAACTGATCGTATGAGATGAGCGGTTCGTCCCCATGCCGCGATGATTTCACGCCGTCCGCTGTGGACACTCAAGCCCATCAGCAGCGATCGCACCCGATCTGCGAAGAGTGCGTCATCGCTCAAACTGCACGCGCTTGCTGTGTCTCAATGCGCTTCCTGAGCTCGAAAGCGGACGAGCGTCGCGTTAGCCAGGATTCGGATGAGCTGACCGCTATACGATCAATGGGCGCTGCCTGTTCGCCAAACAGATTCACGAGGAACCCGCCTGTCATTCACATAGCGGATGCTGATGGGTATTCTGTAAAAACGGTGCGCCTGAACCAGGCCACAGTTAAAGATGGTTTGTGGTTGTTCAAAAAGTCTATGGTTTTTTGCTTGATTCCTGTTTCACCCGCTCGCCGGAGAATGGGTAAGGTGCCGCAACAACTTGCCAGGGCGGGCCGGAGTGACGCCCCGTTCAGAAAACACAAGCTTACCGTTAATCCACACGCGCTCGATTCCTTGCGGCAGCAACCGCGGCTGCTCAAAGCTGCTGCGTTCGCGCACACGTGCCGGGTCGAAGGCTACGAAATCAGCCCACATTCCAGGAAGTATCGAACCACGGTCGCGCAATCCAAGTCGATCGGCCGGCAGCCGAGTCATCTTTCGGACGGCGTCCTCCAAGCGCAACAAGCCGCGCTCGCGCACGTACTCGCGCAGGACTTTAGGATACGTCCCACTTCCGCGCGGGTGGGTAAAGTCATCCTCTGTCATTCCCCATAGATCTGCTCCGCTGCCGCCATCACTGCCAATCGAGATAAAGGGGTCGCGCACGAAAGTGTCGACATCTGTCAGGCTCATGGTATCCCCGATTACGTCCGCGCCGCCTCGTGCCATCAATCGGATGTAGAGATCAACTGGCGTAATGCGCTCTCGCCTTGCGGCGCTGGCCAACGTTAAGCCTCTGAGTGAGGCATCGTAAGCCCGGGTGATTGTGAGACGCTCCGCACCACCGGCCGCTTCCAGCCCACTTGTTATGCTCGCTGGATCGGCGAACCGCCCAGAGGGCACTAGAACGTCGATTCCCGAATGCCACGCCGAGTAGGGGTAGACGTCGGCGGTCACGTCGATCCCGGCTGCGCGGGCAGCGTGCAGGCGCGCGAGTGTCGCGTGGGCCTTTCCCCAATCCGACGGCGTCGCCCGTTTGATATGAGAGATATGCACGGGAATCCCGGCTTCGCGTCCGATGAGTAGCGCCTCTTCCAGCGCATCCGGCATCTTCGCTGCTTCGTCGCGAAGGTGGGTCACGTAGATTCCGCCCATGCTGGCGGCGCGGCGGGCAAGTGCAACAAGTTCCTCGGTTGCCGCGCTCCGGCCAGGTTCATACTCTAAACCCGTCGAAAGCCCGAAAGCACCGCAACGCATCCCAGCTTCGACCAGCCCCTGCATATGCTCGATCTCCGCCGGCGTAGCCGACCGAGCAGCCTCCTTTCCAAGCACCGCCTCGCGAACCGAATGGTGGCCTACCAAAAATGCCACGTTCAGGCGCGGTTGCGCCATTTCGAGTTTGTCGAAGAATGCCTCTATTGGCTGATGCGAGCGGCCATCTTGGCCGAGCAACACAGTCGTGATGCCTTGTGCAATCTGGGTGGCGAGCGTCGCCTCGGGATCAGCAACCGCGATTTCGGTGTGATTGTGAAGGTCCACAAATCCGGGCGCTAGTGCCAGACCGTGCAAGGATTCGGTGCGAATCCCACCACGCGGGAGGCTTCCCGGAACTCCAACCGCCTCGATACGCCCTTCCACAATCAGCACTTCTCCTGCAAATGCCTGGCCTCCAGTGCCGTCGACAACCAAAGCGTCGGTCAGAAGAAGACGCTCGCCATGGGTCGCGCCCGCTGTCGGGCCAGCCACTCCTGACAAGGCAAGCGAAACGATGAGCCAACCTGGGTGGAATTTGTTGTGCCGCGCCTTCGAACCGATTTTGAAGATTCCCATTCAGCGCTTCTCCGTAATCCCGCGATCTTGCGGACGCAGCGACAACGAACACACATCGTTGTCGGATTTATGGTGCAGCTAGCTCCATTTCCGAAGTCTTGCGGAAAGAGAGCCTCGTTCGGAGTCAAGTGAAGCCACAAGGCCGTTTCCCACGCCTCAAATAAGAATGTAGCCCAATATCTTGTTGGCTGAAAGGCAGGCGGGGTTGCCCAGAAATCAGTTTCGCCAGTCTTGGTGATCATTCGCACCACAGGGCGTGCGCTACTATGCGCAGCGAACTGACGGCCAACCGTCCGTTTCTTTTTTCAATGGTAAAGACGGCGATCCGTTTCAGGTATCCAATTGGCATCGCGAATTCAGAGTCTCTCGACCCTACTTCACGGACAAGCGTAGGACGCTATCTAGCCGCGAACAGGTTCGCCTACGATGCTTCCTGAAGTGCCTCGCTGCGTGCAAGGGACCCCGATGCGTGCTCGCTCGCCATTATCAGTATCTCCATAGCATGCGTAACCCAACACTGCGAGGTCGCTGCAGGAACTCATACGCGTAGGCAGCCGGTGAGCCTGCATAACCGGGTGTTACTTGTGCCGTGACTCCTTCTTCGTCCGTCAGGTTGCGGCCGTACAGTAGCACCGAAGGTTTTTCGTTGAACTCGAACCCGAGCGAGGCGTTGAGCAGGGCGAAGCCTTCAATGGTCGCATAAGACGCTGTGGCATGGTTGAGCCGATTGGCGGCTTTGCTCCGATAGGAGCCGTCCAGATGGATGCTCAGAGCCTCAGTAGGCGTCGAGTTATCGCGTGAGCTCAGAACAAGTTTGGTGTGCTGTCACAAAACTCCGCGAAGGGCTTTAGGTTCTCGACTACACTGGTCGTGATCTGATTGAGATATATGAGAACTGCTAGAGTTTCCAAGGCGCTTCGCACTAGGATTCTCGCCCCCAACGTCTCTGAATTTTTGTGCAGGACGTAGGCTTGATGAAGCAAGTCATGCGCGCGCCATGACATCGCTTCGCGTAGCAGAAGGTTTCTCGGAATCTGGCACATGGGCAGCCGCTCGGTACGAAAACGAACCGACATCACATTCCGCGGCCGAATAAAAATGTAATCGATCGCGGAACGAAGGGGTCAGCATGAATGGTCCGGTAAGTGAGGAGACTGTATGGGCAGGTTTCGGGCAGGGCGAGCACTGCCCCCTTGTGCCCGCTCAATCCTAAACCGAGGTCGAATTTGAGAGGGGGGGCAGCTCAATGTCGGAGCCGAGATTGCTGCATTTCCATCAGCGTTGTTACGACATCTGATGAGTTCAGCACCTCCTAAGTTGCAGTGAGTACTTTGGCGATCTCACAATTCACGGGGATGCCCTGACGGGAGTCGAGGCCGCACGGATGGGCTACGCGGGGGACGATCTGCCACGGGTCTTACCGCCTGACCCATGGACCGGCGCCTTAGTCACGCGGCGTCCTACGAGCCGGCGCGGGGCAACCTGCCCGCCCTTGCAGTCAGTCCGAAAAGCGCTGCTCCTACGGCAAGGACAATGGCACCCACGGTGAGCTGCTCGGCCGAGGCGCCAACAACGATCGCCAATGACACGAGAAGCGCAAAGAGCGGAACGGTCGGCCCAAGAGGAACGACGAAGGTGGCTGAAGCGACCCGACCCTGAAAACGGGGGCTGCGTAGAACGAGAGTGGACGTACAGATGCTTACATAGGTAATGAGACGCGCCACCGCGCTGGCCAGTGCCAGCGTTGCGAACGAGCCGCTCAAAGCGAGCCCAATGGCCGTGAATGCCGAGAACCAGATTGCAAATGTCGGTGTGCGACGCCGTGGATGAATGCGCGCAAATGCATGTGGAATTGAACCGTTCTCACCCAATGCGAATAGGGTCCTGGATGCGGCAAGTATGCTTCCAGCGGAGTTGCCGGTCATCGATACGATAGAGCCGATTCCGATCATCAGTGCGCCAGCCGGGCCCATGAACCTCAACGCTGCGTCGGCGACGGGTGTCGCGGAGCGTTCTATTTCGGGTAAAACCGACATCGAGATAAGCTGGACCAGTGCCAGGATAACAATGACTGTGAGTATGGTCGTAATCAGCGCGAACGGAAGGTGCTTTCTCGGATCTTGCGACTCACCCGCGGGAATGCCAGTCGCTTCGAAGCCTCCAAATGCATAAATGAGAAGTAGACCGCCCGCCGCGAGTTCCTGGCTTGTGAGCCTAGGAAAATTCGGGTGGAGCAGAGAATCCCACCTTACAAAGAACAACCCTATCAGCACGAAGATGGCAAGCGGGATCATCTTGGCCACGGTGAACGTGTTTACCAGCAAGGCACTCTGGCGGATGCCCAGGGCATTGATCCATGCAAGCGACAAAAAGATTGCGACGATCAACGCTGCCCGCGGCATGCCCGCATTCAGATGTGGTGTATAGAAACCAAGGGCGAGGACGATTCCATTGACGATGGCGGCCTGGCTCGCGACACGTGTGAACCACGTCATCCAGCCGACCTCGAACGCGACGAATCTGCCGAACGCGGCCAACGTATACAGATAAGGCCCGCCCGTTGCTTCGAAGCGGCTGCCGACCTCGGCGTAACAGAGTGCGATGCACAGGACGGCGAGCCCGGCAGCGACGATAGCTATTGGCGCCCAATCGCCGAGTTGAGCTGCAACCAGCGCCGGGGTCAGAAACACCGCACTGCCGATCACAATGTTGAGGCTGAAAGCGGTCAGGCTCCATCGGCCGAGCGCGCGTTCGAGCGATGAGTTGTCGCCGGTGTCGGGCACGCCCCTATACTACCGGCAGCGCACCACACAGCCCAGCGGCCTGACCGCGCCATATGGACGCCATACGTTAGACACTGTCATGCAAGAGGTGTACGTAGATTTGGGGCATTGGCAGTATCCGAGCAGGCCGTCAATCGCAGTTTCGGGGTTGCTAGCACCGCATTTCGAGCACGGCAGTTTCGGAGAATCGAAATGGGCGCTGCCTGTTCGCCAAACAGATTCACGAGGAACTTACTGGAGATGGCGCTAATGCTTGCAGACAGTGCAGCGGACACGCACCACGAACCCGCCCTGATACTGTACGAATCGCGTCAGAGTTCTCAGCGGCAGCACCATCGAGTGATGCTTGCCAGGCTTGCCTGCATGCGTCAATCCAGTATTGGCGCTATGCTCGCACTGTATGTCCGACCCATACGCGCTGGAACCCATGGCCCCCTTGAAAGCCTTAACGAACATTTCGCGTGGAACGTGGGCGGGGGTTTCTCGCAAGTGCGGGGGAGCTCGTGATATCGGTTGTCGCCTGGGTTCTACGTAAGTCACGGCGCACCCGCATTACGGGCTATTTAATCAACCACGAACGAGATCCTCAGTACACGTGACTGCTTTCACCGTCATCGTTTGGATTTCATCTCTCGCGCTGATCGGATTGACGCTGCTCCCTCTTATTCGCAGCCCGCGCTGGTGGATCCGGGTGTGGGACTACCCCCGATTGCAGCTTGCAACGGCACTGGGGATTGCCCTCGTTGCACAATGCGCCCGCCTCGCCGGGCCGGACTTCACCGAGCCGGAGTGGGCACTGCTGATAGCGACCGCCGCTGCGTGCGGTTGGCAGGCGATGAGCATCTGGCCGTACACGCGCGCTCATCGAGTCCAGTCACTCTCCGCACGGACTGAAGACCCTGATAACACCATCTCTCTGATGATGGCGAACGTGCTACAGGACAATCGCAACGCATTGGGTCTATTCTCTCTCGTGGAACAGGTTGACCCTGACATTCTGATCACCGTTGAGACAAATGCCTGGTGGGATGCGCAGCTCAGCACGCTGGACGAACGCTTCCCCTTTAGTGTGCGCATTCCCCTGGAGAACACCTACGGCATGCACGTACTGTCTCGGCTCAAGCTGAAAGATGTCTGCGTGCGGGAAATCGTTTCTCCGGGTATTCCGTCGGTCCGCACGACCGTGCAGCTGCGGTCTGGGAAGGAGTGCGAGCTGTATGCTCTGCATCCGGAACCTCCGCTGCCTCACAAGGATGTCGAGGAGCGGGATGCAGAGTTACTGCTGGTTGCTCGTGAGTGCAAAAAACGTCAGCTGCCGGCGATCGTCGCCGGTGATCTGAACGATGTCGCCTGGTCACATACAACCCGCCTGTTCCAAAGGCTCAGTGGCCTGCTTGACCCGCGCGTTGGCCGGGGACTCTTTGCCACATTTCACACGGAGCATTGGATAATGCGCTGGCCGCTTGATCATTTGTTTCACGATGCCAGTTTCCGCTTTGCCGACATAAAGATATTGAGCGCTTACGGCTCGGACCACTTTCCGATCTTTGCATCGCTCGTGTATGACGCGAGCGCGGCCGTACAGGTCCGGTTGTCGAGGACGGACGCGGCGGATGAGCAAGAAGCCAGTGAAAAGATCGCCGAAGGCGCGTCGAAGCTGTCCGGCACAAATCCTTAGCTATCATCGGTAAGGGACACACTCGCAGTGCCGCGCGTCCGTCCAGGAGCGGCGATTGCTTCAGAGGCGCACTTCACCAATTTTAGGAGAAAGCAATGCATTTTGGTGCCGACTGCAGGGATCGAACCCGCGACCCCCTGATTACAAATCTATCGCCCTACTCTTCAGTGCTCTATCGTCCACACGGACTCACCTTGCAAGTCCTTGATTTGCCATGATGTTACCTCGTGATAGCTTGCGCCTGCAGGAGTCCAGATGTGTGACGACGAGTTAGTAACTGCACTGAATTTGCACGAAATGCCGTCCTCGAAACACTTAAAGGGAAGGTAAATCGGCGCTACTTTTTCAGCGCCGAACCGGTCCGGCAGTCAGAAGTCCCCCTTATGCAGTCGGCGGGCCTCTCGCGCTGACATTTGCGGTGCTGCCAATCTGCCTAGTTTGATCGCAACCGCAAACCAGAACATCGCTCATCAGGATCGTTATATGCGATCGTGCGTCCATGGCAGCCTGTCGAGATCGAGATTTCTGCCGCTGAGAATCAGTGCGATCCGTGTTCCCGCCACTTGCAGTTTTCGAGACCGAATCGCTGCATACGCGACGGCGCCAGAAGGCTCGACCACTAGCTTCAGAACCTCCCAAGGGGTTCGCATCGCCTTGACGATGGCTCCTTTCGAAACGGTGACGATGTCGTCCACCCATCGTCGGATTTCGGCAAAGGTGAGCTCTCCGAGTGAAGTGACAAGTCCATCCGCTATGGTGTGGTGCTTGACCAGTGGAATGATGCGGCCAGCCCGGAAAGAGCGACCGGCATCGTCCGCGCCGGCAGGCTCGAGGCCGATGAGGCGAATCGAGGGCTTGAGGCTGTTCGCAGCCACGGCAATCCCGCTGAACTGACCCCCACCGCCGACGGGGCACAGGATCATTTCCAAGTCCGGAAGATCCTTTAGCAATTCTATGGCGGTGGTTCCCTGGCCTGCCATCACACGCAGGTCGTTGTATGGATGGATGAGCGTCGCGCCGGTTTCAGATTGGATACGTGCCGCAGTCGCCTCACGCGCCTCGATCGAAGGTTCGCACAAGGTTATCTTGGCGCCATAGCGGCGAACCGAGGCCAACTTGAATTGCGGCGCTGACGCCGGCGTCACCACGTGAGCAGATATACCTCGCAGCGTCGCCGCCCACGCCAAAGCCCTCCCGTGGTTCCCCGAGGAATGTGTAACCACCCGCATCGGGCCTCCGTGTCGGACAACGACAGGACCGCGTTCGCTGCGCCACGGGCTTTGAACGCGCCGGTCTTTTGCATGTTTTCGCATTTGAAATATAGCTTCGCGCCGGCGTGCACATCGAGCGTGGAACTGGTCATGATCGGCGTGCGGTTGATCTTCTCCCGGATGCGGGCATGGGCTCCGCGAACATCGATCATCGAAAGACTCGTACGAGCTCGACGGTGCTGCTCACGGCAACTCGAACAATCCAGCGGCCCCCATGCCGCCGCCGATACACATCGTGACGACAACGTATCTGGCCTTACGGGAGCGGCCTTCGATGAGCGCGTGACCGACCAGGCGGCTGCCGCTCATCCCATACGGATGGCCCAGCGCGATCGCGCCGCCATTGACGTTCAGCCGATCGTTCGGGATGCCGAGCTTGTCGCGGCAGTACAGCACCTGCACGGCGAAGGCTTCATTGAGTTCCCACAGAGCGATGGCTCCCAGGGGGAGACCCGTGCGCCTGAGAAGCTTCGGTACGGCGAAGACGGGGCCGATGCCCATTTCGTCGGGCTCGCAGCCCGCAACGACGAAGCCGCGATAGAGCCCCAGAGGCTCGAGCCCTCTCTTGTTCGCCTCCTTGACGCTCATCACGACGCAAGCCGAGGCGCCATCCGAGAACTGGCTGGCGTTGCCGGCTGCGATGACACCTCCTTCGACGGCCGGCGCGATCTGTGCACCGCCTCGTATGTCGTGTCGGGACGAATACCCTCGTCCTGGCTCACGACGACTGCTCTGATCGACTCCGCGCGTGTGTTCTTGTCGACGACTTTCATCTTCGTGCTGATGGGCACGATCTCGTGGGCAAATTTTCCCGCGGAGCGGGCTGCACTTGCACGCAACTGACTCTGCACGCCGTACAGGTCCTGGTCCTCACGGGAGATCTCGTAACGGCAAGCCACATTCTCCGCGGTTTTCAACATCGGCCAGTAGATGGAAGGGACGCGCTGCGCCAGCGACTCGTCGGGAATGGTCTGCTGAGTGAACTCCTTCTGAACGAGCGAGATGGACTCCACACCCCCGGCCACAAATATGTCGCCCTCCCCGGCCTGGATGCGCTGAGCTGCCAGGGCAATGGTCTGCAGTCCGGAGGAACAGAAGCGGTTGACCGTCATGCCAGGCACCGAGACGGGCAACCCCGCCCGCAAGGCGATCTGGCGCGCGATGTTCCAGCCGGTCGCGCCTTCGGGCAAGGCACAGCCCATCATGACATCATCGACTTCATCGCCTCGAACCCTAGCCCGCTCCAGCGCCGCATGGACCACATGCGCCCCCATCGTGGCGCCGTGCGTCTGATTCAGCGCACCGCGCCAGGACTTGCACAGCGGAGTTCGGGCGGTTGATGCAATCACCACATCGATCATTCAACTCTTTCCTCGGATTCGGTTAAAGCCGGGATGACATCCGGATGGCGGGCGGAGTAGAGGACCTGAACCTGGGCCTGACGCCTCTCGAGCACCGCGCGTTGATTTATGTAGCCTTTGTCCGTGATCTCGCCTGAATCGATTGAGGGTGACTCCCGCATGAGCAGGGCACAGGCAGCGTGTGTGGAGGAGCCGGGACATTCGCGACGCAAGCTCCTGAGGCGAGTGGCGATGTGTTGGCGCAATGCTGAATGACTCAGGAGCTCGTCAATCGAGGCAGCGACGGGCAAATCCAGACAGAGGGCTCTGCACGCCGCGACGTTCGGAAAGATGAGGAAACCGATCTCAGAGCGATCGTGACCTGCGACCACGATGTCCTGCGCGACCGGCGCCAGGGCGGCGATGGCCCGGATACGCAGCGGCCCCACGTGAACCCAGGTTCCAGTGGACAGCTTGAAATCCTCCGCCACCCTGCCTTCGAAGACCAACCCGCGCTCGGGTTGCTGCTCGTCCACGAACCGCACCCCATCGCCGATGCAGTAGAAGCCTTCTTCATCGAAGCTCTGCGCCGTCAGCTCGGGCTTCTTCCAGTAGCCGGGGGTGACGAGGGGGCCGCGAACGCGCACCTCGTAACGATCGCCGTTGGGCAGGAGCTTCAGCTCGCAACCCGGCACCGGCAGTCCGATGACGCCGGGTTGATCCGCCTGAAAGTAGCATTCCGTAGCAGTCGGCGCAGTTTCCGTCGCGCCCCAGGCCGAAGTCAGGACGATCGGTTCGCCAACGGCTTCCTGAGACAGCTCGCACAGCGCGTCCCACAAATGCAGAGGAAGCGCAGCGGCGGCATAGAACAGCACCTGAAGGCGGCTGAAAAAGTGACGCCTGAAGCTGGCGTCCGCGCGCAACTCCGCAACGAGCAGCTCATAGCCACGCGGCACATTGAAGTAGAGCGTGGGTGCAATCTCGCGCAGGTTGCGAAGCGTCTCCGGAAACAAGGCGGGTACCGGTCGACCTGCGTCGATGTAAAGCGTCCCGCCATTGCGCAGGATGAGACCGAGATTGTGGTTGCCGCCGAAGGTGTGATTCCACGGAAGCCAGTCCACCAACACGGGTGGCGCAGCTTCGAGGAAGGGCCACAGTTGCGACTTGGCCTGCTGGTTGGAACACAGCATGCGCTGCGTGTTGATGACACCCTTGGGTTCGCCCGTGGACCCGGAGGTAAAGAGTATCTTCGCAATCGTGTCGCCGGTGACCCCCGCATGAGCAATAGCCACGTCGGTATCGGCTTCTCGACCGGCAATCTCTTCGAATCGAATCGCGAAATCGGGCGGTTCGAAACAGTCAGACCCCACGATGAGAACACCTTCGTGCAAGTGCGTCACGGCCTGCAGGGCCGATGCGTACTCCGGATAGTTATCGACGTAGATCACGCCGGGCGCGAGTTGCTGGAAGATGGATTTCAGCTTGCCAAAGTCGCGTGACTGCAGCGAATAGGCGGTGGAGATTGGAACGACGGGAATTCCGACATGCATGGCGCCAAGCGCGATCAGCGCGTGCTCCACGCTGTTGCCGGAGAGTATGGCGACGGGTCTCTGCAAGGACGCCGGACTCGACAGCAGCCAGCTCGCAATGCGAAGCGTTGCGACGAGTGCCTCAGCGTAGCCAACGCGTTTCCACGATCCATCCTGCGCACGTTCGAGAAGAAAAGGACGATCGGGCGCGACTTGAGCCCAATGAATCAGAAGCTCATTCAGGGACACGGGATAGCTTTGAAGAGACAGAGGCGAAGTGCATAACAGCGTGCCGTCCCGCCTGCGCGTGACATTCACCTGCGGGGTGGGAAAGAGAAATCTGGGGTCGCGGATGACAGACACGCCGTTAGTTCGGCTCCACCTGCAGTTTGAGCTGGGTCTCGAGGACGTAGCGTGGCACAGCGGCTTGCGCGCGGCCGCCGAGGTACTCGGCCAGGAAGAGCTCGGTGGCGCGGCTCACAGCCATCATGGTGTGATTGTTGCCAAAGCCGTGCCCCTCGTCACGGGCAAGCAGATACACCACCGGCATGCCGCGACTGCGCAATGAGGCAACGAGCGTCTCCGCCTGTACCTGGGTCACGCGTGGGTCATTTGCACCCTGGAAGATGAGCAACGGACGGTTAATCCGGTCGATGTGACTCATGGCCGACACCTCCAGCATGCGTTTGCGATCTTCGGCAACGGCAGGATTCCCGACGAAGCGGAACCAGCGTCGCGGCATGAAGGGCCGCCAGTATGGAGGGAAGGATTCGGTCAGCACCACCAGATCGCTCGGGCCCGCGTAGTCGACGCCGCAGGCGAACCGGCCATTGCCGCGAGTGAGCGCGATCAATGTAGCATAGCCCCCGTAAGACCCACCGAGAATGCACACGCGTGTCGGGTCGGTCATGCCCTGTTGCACTGCCCAATCCAACACGTCTTCGAGGTCGTCGGACATCGCCTTCCCAAACTGGCCGATGGCCGCCTCGGAGTGCTTGCGTCCCAGCCCCCATGAACCGCGGTAGTTGACCTGCAGCGTCTTGTATCCGCGGTTAACCAGCAACGCAATTTCGCTTTCGAAGAACGGTACGTCGCGCGACCAGGGACCGCCGTGCACCACGACGACGGTAGGGCCGGGTTTGTCGGCCCTGTCCGGTGGCTCCGAGTAATAGACCTGGAGCGGCAAACCATCACGGGCGTTGACCCAGGCATGGCGCTTGCCGATGGCTGGATTGTCCTTCAGCCAAGGACGCTGCTCGTAAAGAACCTGCATCCTCTTGTTGCGTACGTCGTAGCGTACGAGCTGCCCGGGATTCTGGGGACCATCCAGATGGAACACCCACGTGGATTGATTGTCGGCAATGGACTCGATGGCGACCGAGCCTTCGGCGCCGGTCAAGGCATCAAGCGACTTCTGCAGCTGCCCATCATTTGTGAAAACATGTCCGCGCTCGGCGACGCAATCCTGCGCGATCGGCTTGCCGGCGCCATCGAAGAACAATACTCCTGCGTCAAAGCGCCCGCACTTGTGCGAACCCAAACTCGAGAGCGCGCCGGTCTGCAAGTTCAGCGTGTACAGCTGTGAGGTGTCAGTGTCACGGTTAGTGCGCACGTAAGCACGCCGGCCAGCAGCGTCCAGCCCCAGAAGGACGAGATCGTGCGCATTGTCGACGCTCAATACTTTCCGCCAGTCGGCGCGCTCGTCACTTCGGGCTACGACATGAAGTGAGCCATCGTCGCCTATCGACGTTGCGGCCAGTACGCGCCCCTTGTCATCCGCAAGGAAGTTGGAGAGCGGTCCGGTGTTCGTCGCTCCTAGCTCAAGCTCGCCCGAAGTCAGATTCAACCGGTAAGCATCCTGGAGGCTGCGGTCGCGCTTGTTCATTCCGATCAGAACGAAGTCGGGCGCCTGCGTGGGACGGGCAAGCAATTCGACTTGAACGCCTTCGTATGGCGTGAGGTCGACGGGGGTCTGCGGGCCATTCTTTGTCGTGTCCAGTCGAAAAAGGTGAAAGACCTCGTCTCCATCGCGGTCCAACAGATAGATAAGATAACGACCGTCTCTCGACCACTCGATGACGCCCGAGATATTCAGCTTGGGCGATGTATAGACGGGCGTCAGCGGCTCGCCACTCGCCGGAGCCAGAAAAATCGTGCCCTGCCGATTGACGGCCTTGAGAAGCGCCATCTGCTTGCCATCCGGAGAGAGACGCAGGAAAGACACGACGGGAGCGCGGCGAATTTCTTCGAGCGGGACGAGCTTCGGCAAGGCATCCGCTGCGCGGGCCAATGGGGTCGTGAGAACAGCACAGCACATTGCTGCACCGCTGATCAGTCTGAGAAAGCTTCGAGAATCCAACTGCATTTCAGACCCTCTCTTCGACCGCGACCAACGTGCTCGCCAGGAACCCTTATCCACAAGGCCTGGCGAGCGCGCGTCGCCGCACCCAAATCGATCGTCAGTTGAACAGATATGCGGCGCTTATGCCGACCGTCCGCGGTCGAAGCGTCGAATACGCTCTGACCGTGGCCGACTGACGCAGGTTCTCCAGCACCGGGTCTTCGTCGAACAGGTTGTTGACGAACGCCGCAAACTGCCACTCATCCTTCTCTACGGAGAAGCGCAGATTGGTCAGGCTGTTCGATTGACGACGGTAGGAGACTGTCGTCGGATCGAAGTTGCGGAAAGAATCGTCCTGCCAGGTGTGATCCAACCGCAGCGTCCCCTTGCTGTCCCGGAAGAACGGTACGTTATATTCAACCGTGGCGCTGTAACCGATCTTCGGCACATTCTGCACGTGCTGGCCGTCCAGAGCACCGAGTGAGGGCGCGTCTTTGGCAAGCTTGGCGTCTGTGTAGCCAATGGCCGCCGAGAGCGTCAGCGCATCGGTGACGCGGCCGGACAGCTCGAGCTCACCACCCTTGCTCACCGCTTTGCCGACATTGCCTGTGAAGCTGAAACCGCAGTCCAGAAACACCTGCTGCTGGATGTCGCTCCAATCCAGGTAGTACACAGCGCCGTTGGCAATGAGCCGGCCGTTCTGCCATGCCGTTTTTGATCCCAGCTCGTAGCTCCAAAGGCTGTCCGAGAGTGAACTCGAGCGGCGAAGCCGTCAATCCCAGTTCGGCGAGGTCGTCGCCGCATGGGCCGGTCGGCGCGGGACCGTTCGGTCCGCCCGTGCGGAAGCCCTTCACTGCGGTCGCATACACCATCGCGTTGGAGGTCGCCTGATACGACGCTTGAAATTTCGGCGTCGTTTCCGGTCTCTGAGCTCGACAGCCGGTTGGAGCTCGGGCCGCCGTTGAAGAATCCGTCGCCGCGATTCGTGATGGTTCGGTCGATATCGAAATAGCGCATGCCCGCGGTGAGTCGCAGTTTCTCTGTCAGGTTGTACGAGAACTCGCCGAACACGGCGCGCTGCTCCTCTTCGCTACGCCCATTACCGAAATAGACCGCATCGTTCGCAGGAATCGGAAAGCCGAAAAGATCGGAAACGGGAATGCCGAACTCCTCCAGGACGAGGTCGCTGAGCCCGGTGAAGAACACATCCTGTGCGGTCTTCAGGTCTTGCTTCGAGAAGAATCCACCCACCTGCCAGCGCACACGACTGTCGGTCTCGCCCGAAGCGAAACGCAGCTCCTGCGTATAGAGCTTGAGGTTGGAATCCGTGGCATTCGGTGCATCCAGGGCGAGGAAGGGCTCGCCGAAGAAGTCCGGATCCGGAATGCCGAAAAGCTCTTCGAGGAACAGCGTGTAGTCTTCCTGGCGGTTGAACTTCCGCTGATACGCAGAGCTTGCCGAAGTCACCGTGAAGGGTTCGAAGGAGGCGACCGCAGTCAGCGTGTACTGCGTCATCCGGTCGGCGCCGAACTCAGGTAGGCGATAGCCGGTCGACAGTCCCGGCAGCGTATTGAAGAAAATCGATGAGCCCTTGACGTTCGTCTTCTCGTAGAACGCGGCAGGCGTGATCTCAAGAAAGTCTGTGGGCTTGTAGAGCGCGCTGAAGCGGAACCCTGTCGTGTTCTCTTTATTGCGGTCGCGATCGGTGACGGTGCCATTGAGCCTCTGGTCGATGTAGCCAGCCTTCGACACGTAGTAAGCCCCACCGCGCAGTGCCAGCCGATCCTCAACTAAGGGGCCGCTCAGCGACGAACTGACCTTCGTATCCCGGTGTAGTGGCTTCGCGCGTAGAGGAGAGCTCAAGCAGGGTGCGCGCTTCGAACGCCTTCAGATTCGGCTTATTGCTGATCAGGCGAATCGTTCCGCCCATGGATGAGGAACCATACAGAGTCCCCTGCGGGCCGCGCAGAACCTCCACGCGTGCGATGTCGAACAGCTTCGGATCGGCGTAGCCGACGAAGTCGGAAGTGCCCGCGCTCACCGGGGTATCGTCGAGATAGAAGCCGACGGTTTCGGCCCCACCTGTCGCGTTGATTCCGCGGATCACGATGCGACTCTGCCCATGCCCGGCGCCGGTGAACGAAACACCGGGAACCGAACGGGCGAAATCCTGGAAGTCCTTCGCGCCCCGTTCCTCGAGCTCCATTTGACCAATGGCGGTGATGCTCAGCGGTACGGTCTGCAACGGCTCGGATCGTCTCGCCGCGGTCACGACGATCTCTTCCAGCGTCTCCTGGCGGCCCGCAGTCGATTCCTGCGACATGACCACAGCAGGCCCTGCAAGGAACACGACACCGATCAATGGCCACAGACCGAGTGGCTTGAGTACAGACCCCCGCAGCATTTTCATAGTGACGCCCTGCATTAGTTTGTTGTGTAAAAGCAAAAGCCGGTTTCAACGTGAGACTCGAAGTGGCCGCGGTGGGCGGCGCCTGTGTCTCGAATAAGTCACCGAAAAAGAATGGCACCGGCCCCTCAGGTGTCAAGATACCCTATACGTTATTTGTGATCACAACTGCGATCCAAGGCGGTGGCGCAATGACGAATGGGCTCAATCCTTGTAGGGCTGACCGTTGACGAACACTTCCCCGCCGAGCTCCTTGACGGCGGAGCCCCACCATTTGCCATCCACGAAACGCCACTTTTCCTCGTGATCCTGGGTCGTCACGACGTGATCGAGCGCAGTACCGGTATGCTGCCGCATGAGCCGCTCCCAACGCTGGGACGTCCAGGCGGTCGCCTCGCTGCCCTGCACTTCCAGTCGATCGACGCGACGCCAGACGGATATGGTCTTTTCGATGATCGACCATTGCTCCAGCTGATCTCGACGCAACCCTTCCCGGGTCAGCGTTCGACCGCCCTCCTCGTGCTCCTGAGCCTGCCAGTCCTTGGGAACTCCGCTCATGTAGCGCTCGATATCCTTGGTCCGGGTCGCCTCCGTACTGATATCGATTTCTGCCTGAATGAGTTTCTTGACGGCCGACACATCCGGTCCGCAGGCAGACATTGCGGCACTTTTGCGCGGGGGGGGCGCCACGTAGCGGTTGTACTTGCGGAGTAGTTGTTGAAGTCGATGCGCAGGGAGCCCGTATACGACCGAGCCGCCCTGCCCGACCATGGTCCGGGAGGCGACGAGCTGATTGACGAGCGCTTCTTCGGTAGCCTGTGCAGTGGCCTCGAACAGTGCGTTGAGAGTGGCATCGTCAGTACTGATGAGCGATGCGGGAAGCGGCTCTTGTCGCTCCCGATCGGAAGAAAATCGCAGTGCCGTGGACAGCGCCAGCACGAACTCGCCGGAGAAATTGCCTGCATAACTGCCAGTGCGTCCGACGCCCAGTTCGGCGCGTTGGGCTACCCGTTTGAGCTGATCGGCGCCTAGCGGAGCATCGGTGGCAACGACGATCAGCAGGGAGTGCTTCTTCTTGTCGGGCGCAGTTCGATATTCAGGACGCAGATCCTGGACCTCCTGGCCCACCGGCAGCCCGGCAATGCGAAGCTCGTCGCGCGCGCCATGGTTGGTCTGGGCGAGTACGCCCACGGTGAAGCGTTGTTTACCGACGGTGACCATGCGGGACGCGGTGCCGATGCCGCCCTTGAACTGATACGCCTGCATTCCGGTACCGCCGCCGACGTTTCCCTCCACAACCGGACCGGTACTCGCGCTGTCCAACGCTGCGAATACGTCGGTTTCGCTGAGGTGCTGGGTGAAGACATCGTTGAGGCCCATATCGAGGGTCTCACCCACGAGTGGCAGCATGTGCAGCATCTTGTCGGTGGCAGAGAATTTCGGCTGCCGGAATGCCCAATTCACTGCGGCGGTGTGTACGACGCCGACGGCGGTGGTGCCGGTCAACAAGATCGGGCCCCAGAACATGCCCAGCTCATCGACCACGGCGGTTCCCGTCCATTCGCCAGTGCCGTTGATCGTGGTGCGTGCCGCAGCTACCCCCAGCGTGGAGACGCTTTCCGAGCGGATGAATCGCGGTTACGCCCGTGCGCACAGCGACGACGGCGCCGGTCGCATCGCGCTCGTCATAGTTGAGCGTCTGGTGGCCCACCTCGAGCGGCTGAACATCGGTGATCGCGTTCCAGCAACCCGGTTCGCCCTCGAAGGGCACTCCGAGATCCCGGGCCCGCAGCTCCGCTGCCACGACGACGTCTGGAGAGAGCGCGAGCCCGGCGACGAACGTCAATGCCAGTAAGTTGATTTTGCGCAGGGCACTGCGGTTTCGGGCGTAGAGGATGTAGACAAGGAATCCGATCCCGAGCCAGGCCAGGAACGCGATCCACGTTGTTGCAGACAGATGCGCCAACAACCAGCATGCGAAACCGATCCCGAGGAGCGGGACAGCGGGCACCCAAGGGCTCCGGAAGGAGCGGGGCAAACCGGGCTGCGCTCGTCGCATGACGATCACCGCACCGCATACCAGAATGAAGGCGCAGAGAACGCCTGCATTCACGAGCTTCGCGAGCTCCGTCAGAGGCAGAAAGCCTGCAGCGCACGCGGTCACGCTGCCAATCAACCAAGTCGCCACGCGGGGCACACGAGCGTGCGGATCGACGCGCGAGAGGAAGCGCGGAAGTAGCCCATCGCGGCTGATCGCAAAGGCGACGCGGACGCAGCTGAACATGAAGGCAATCATGGCAGTCGTGATGCCAACGACCGCAGCGATAGAGATCACGACTCCAACCTGATTCATCCCGACCGCTCGAAAGGCCGCAGCAACGGGTGCTTCGGTGTTCAAGGTTGTGTAGTGCGCCATGCCGGTGAGCACGAGACAGAAACCAATATAGAGTGCCATCGCAATTCCCAGTGACACGACCACCGCGCGAGGAACGTCCCGCTGCGGATTGAGAGATTCCTCGGAAGCCGTCGTCAGTGCCTCGAAACCGAACACCGCGAAGAAGACAACGGCCGCTCCGGTGACTACGCCGTCGAATCCATAGGGCATGAAGGGGTGCCAGTTCTCTGGCTTGACGAAAGTGATGCCCGCAACGATGAGGATCAGGATTGCGGCGATTTTGATGATCACCATGACCGAGTTGAGCCGCGCACCGACCTGAATCTGGTAGGTGAGCAACAGCGCGGTCCCGAGGGCACCGAGCACAGCCAACAAGTTGACCCCGTGGCCTCGCCCCGTGCCTGGCGCTCCGCTGGCCCACACCGGCATAGCAGGGCCTACTGCTTCAAAGAGAGCTCGCACATAGCCGGCCCAGCCTATGGCGACGACTGACACGATCAGGCTGTATTCCAGAAGCAGCACCCATCCGATCAGGAATGCCGCGAGCTCGCCGAGGGCGATGTACGTATATAGATACGCGCTGCCGGCCCCTGGAAACATGCCCGCGAATTCGGCATAGCACAATGCTGCTGCGCCGCTCGCAACGCCGGCGATCAGGAACGAAAGAGCGACCGCAGGCCCGGCTTGCGTGGCGGCCACGACGCCGGTGAGAACGAAGATGCCGACTCCGATGATGCCGCCGAGTCCGATTGCGGTGAGATGCCAGAAGCCCAGCGTGGGACGCAAGGAAGACTTCGACTCGCGGCGCTGGACGATGAGGGCGAGTGGAAGTCGTCGGGTCGCATCGGTCAGAAGCTGCCGCATCGCAATCCCGCCTTACCAGTCAAGGCCGGCCAGCAGCCCGGCGTAGGTTTCGATCCCGTCCCAAAGATTCTGCAATCGGACATTCTCGTTCGCTCCGTGCTGATTGTTGTCGTGATTGACCATCGGCACACCGAGCACGGGGGTTTGCAGCACCTCGGTGAAGAGGCTCATCGGAATACTGCCGCCAAGCATCGGCAATACGATCGGCCGCTCTCCGCGTGTTTGCTCGATAGTCTCCACAACGGCCTTCGCGTACGGGGCGCTTATGTCGGCTCGCGCCCCTGCATATGACAGCTGCCACTCCGTCCGGAGCACCTTGGGGTGCGCCAGGCGCATGGAGAGGTCCGGTACGGACTCGGTGAGGAACCATCCTTGCGAACGCAAAAATGTTTCGACACGCTCTTGGACCTTTTGCGCCGTTTGATCGGGGACCAATCGAAAATCGATCGACACCCTGGCCTCGGTCGGAATACTGTTGCTGGCCTGTTGGCCGACTTCCGCCGAGCGGATTCCGCGCACGTTGAGCGCGGGGTCCATTACGCGAGTCATGATCGGGCCTTGACCCTCGGAACGACCTAACCCGAGCTCGCGTTTCAATTCAGAATCGGCGTCAGGAACCGATGCGAGAGCCGATCGCTCGCTCGCGGTGAGCGGCCGCACGTCGTCGTAGAAGCCCGGGATGAGAATCTTGCCTTCCTCGTCGCGCATCCGGGCGATCAGATGAGCGATCTCGACAGCGGGATTGGGTGCCCAGTTCCCGTAATGTCCGCTGTGCAACGGGCGCAGCGGTCCGTAAGCCGTGAGTTCGAGATCCGTCACACCCCGAGCGCCCATGTAAACCTGGGCGCGGCCCGAGGCGTGAACCGGTCCATCACAGAGAATCCAAAGATCTGCACTCAGGCGTGCTAGATATTTCGACAGGATGGTGCGCAGATTCGCAGACCCCCTCTCTTCTTCGCCTTCTAGGAATATCTTGATGTTGACGCGCGGCGACGCTTTGAGCGCTTGCAACGCATCGAGGGCAGCCAGAATCGCCACGATGGGTGATTTGTCATCGCTTGCCGACCGTCCGTAGAGGCGCCACTCCGGATCGAGCGGTCCGGTCGTCGCGCGCCAATTCACTATCCTGGCCTTCGGAGTTGGCGGACCGTCGCGCATGACGGCATCGAACGGGTCCGAGATCCAGCTTTTCTGACTCACCGGCTGGCCGTCAAAATGAGCATAGAACACCACCGTGCGAGTGCCCCCGCGGGTCCTCCGTTCCGCCAGTACGGATGGCGGAGTGCCCTCGCCTGCTGACAGCACCTCGACACCGAAGCCGCGGCGCTCGAGCATTCCACGCAGAAAGTCTACGTTGCGGTCGATATCGGAAAGATTCGTGGCCACGTTGGGAATCGAGACCAGGGATGCCAGCTCTTCAACAATGGCCTTTTCGTGTGCCTGCCTGTAGACGCGAACTTCACGCGCCAAGGCGCTCGCAGCTGGCGATGCGGCTGCGACGGCGGTGCTGGCAGCGCAGACAGCAAGGAGAAGACCGCAGGTTGCTGAACGCATGAGTTGCCCCCAGTCAATAAGGTCGGCGTACCGGCCACAGCCGCTCGAGCGTGGCGGCATCGAAGAGCACACCACTCTTGACGACATGCGAGATGTTCGCGGTGTTACGAATGTCGGCCAGCGGGTCCGCGTTCAGGACTATCAGATCAGCGAGCTTGCCGACTTCGATACTGCCCGTGTCCTGCTCAATACCGAGAAATCGCGCTCCGTGGCGCGTTGCAACGGTGATCGCTTCCTGCGCAGACAAGGCTTCGGCGTAGGCCCAAATCTCCCAATGCGAGCCGATGCCGGGCTGAGAGCCGTGTTCGCCGATTGCGCCATATCCGCCGGCATGGAGCACATCGGCAAGGCCTTGCGCAACAAGTGGAAAGGAGAATGCCTCCTTAGGTCGACGCGGCGGTGCTTGATGATCGCCTTCCTCGTGGTTCGGGTCTGCATCGAAGCGCCGATACCTTGCATAGCTGGCCTCGCTCTCGAAGGCGCGGAAGTAGGCACTGGCCCCTGGGACGTGGCCGGCAACGCCGGCGGTGGGCGAATAGCTCAGCCCCGACTGGCCGAAGAACTGAATGACGTCCTTGTAAATGGGCAGGCTCGTGAAGGCGTGCTCCCAGCCTGTTTGTCCATCCAGAACGTAGGAAAGCATCATCGAGAGTGAGCCGCCTTCGGATGTGACATTGCACGAAAGCTGCCGACAGGCACCGATGAGCAGCTGCTGGCTGGAGCGACTGCCCACCCGGTAGTTCTTGATGACATTGGCGCCCCAATCGATGCGGCGCCGGACGTTGTAGAGCGCATCCGCGCGGTCCCGAATGTCCGTCTGATCGCCCCATGCGGTGGCGCGAGTAATCACGATTTCGGCCGAACCCAAAGTTCTCGGGCCGATCACCTGGCCGGTCTCGACCAATGCACTCAACGGAAAGAGCGAGAGCGACGAGACGGCCGGGTCTCGAATCGTGGTCACCCCGTAAGCGAGTGCCAGTGCCGAGCCGGAGCGGTGTTGCGGGATGATCTGACTCGGCTCGTCGGCGATATGTTCATGGACATCGATCAGACCCGGCATGAGGGTCTTGCCATGCAGATCGAACACTCGATCGACTCCCGCATCCGAGCAGCGACCGACGCAGGCAATCCGGGCGTCTTCGATCAGGACGTCGCCATGCAAAACGGTGGAATGCTCATCGGTAGTGATGATCTTGGCATCCCGCAGGAGAAGCTTTCCCTTGCCCGTCTCGCGCGGAACCTCGAGGGACAACTCAGTCGTGCGGCGTGTCCCAATTGACGCATCGAATTGCACGTACCTGCGCCCCGAGAAGAACTGCAAGGTCTTGTCGTCGCTCCACGAGTAATACGCTCCGCCGAATTCGTCGGCCTGCGAGCGGCCCGGCACCTGCGACTGGGGATTGGTGTCGACAGGTATGATGCCCGCAGGCGAGTCTCGATCGATCCGCTGGACAAAGATCCGATGTGCATCGTTGAAAGCAACAAAGCGTCCGTCGGGGGAGACGAGTGGCTCATGCGAGCGATCGGGCGCCGCCGGAAATTGCAGATGATCCTGTACCTGACCGCCAGCTACGGGCACGGATCGGATCATCCAATACTGTTGCAGCGCTTTCGTCGATGGAAAGGGGACCTGAAGACTTTCCTCCTCCGCAATATCCGCGTCGAGCTGTGTGTAAAAGTAAACGCGGTCGCCTACGAGCGCCGGATGCGCAATCGCGCCGGTCGTCACCAGATTGCTTTCGTGCCGTGTGGCGACGGCAAGTCGAACCAGCTTCCAGCCGTCAGGCTTGTTCCACCCGTTCGGGTATTTGGGAGTGTTATCCGCACCCTTTGCAACGATCAGATCGGCACCGTCGGCTGTCCATTTGGGGTACAGATACTCGTTGGCGTCCCAAGTGATCTGCCGCAGCCGCCCGGTTGCAATGTCCAGTGTCCACACCTGGCCTCTTTTGCGGTCATCCCAGGTAGTAAATGCAATGGACCGGCCATCGGGAGACCAGGCTGGACTGAAGGCAAAGGAAGGCAACACGGCATCCGCCACTGTGCGCGCATTGCCTTGCGTCAGATCTGCGATCCACAAGCGGCCTACGGCAACAAAAGCGAGTCGCGCGCCATCGGGCGAGCGCGCGGGCCATTGCAGGAAGGACACTGACAGCGTTCGATCGTCGCCGAGGATGTATTGGGAGCGAACGGATTCGGACAAATCGCGCTGCACCCGCGCTTGAAAAGGAATGGCCGTCACTGCGCCGTCGCGGAAGTTCACTCGCACAAGCTTTCCGTGCGCAGCCAGAACAATTTGAGCGCCGTCGGCAGTCCACCCGAAGCGGGGCAGGAAGCTGTCGTTGTAGCCGGCGTGAGCGCTGGTCAGATCCTTGCTGATGGGATCAAGCAGGATTCGCTCGGATCCGCTCCGCAGATCGCGCAGCATGAGAACCGTGCGACGGTTGTACTCGAACCTGCCATAGCGCGTGTTCGATCCGACCCATTCACGCGCGAAGGCGAGCCATCGACCATCCGGCGACACTTGCGGTCGAATTTCGGCTGGAAAGTCGGATACGACTTCGGCATCCGCGTCCTGGTACGAATATGCAGATTTTGTGCCGCCATTCGGCTCAACTCGCGAAATGACCTGCAGCGCTCCAGTCGGCAGATGCAGACGCTGAATCCGGAAGTTGATCTGTTGAATGGAAAGACCTTTGAAGGCCATAGTTGCACTGTGCAGGTAGATGCTTCGGCCATCAGGCGAAAAGTCAGGCGCGTAGTACTGCTCGATTCGTCCGGCAAGGAGCTCGCGAGGTTGTCCGCCGACCGGCAGAAGCCAGATCGAGGCGATGCGCCGCTGCCAGCCGCGGCCCGGGGAAGGGGTCATTCGGACGGCGACGATGGCCTTTCCATCCGGCGACCATGCCGGGTCGAAATATTGAGCGTCGGGATCGAGCCACAGAGGTTTGGTTCCGTCACCATTGGTGTCCATGAGCCAGATGTTGTTCTGTCCGGAACGGTCGGAGACGAATACGATGTGCGTGCCGTCAGGCGAGATTCGGGGCTGGATGTCGATCGCCACACCGGAGTCCCGCGTGAGACAACGGGTCTCGCCTGAAGACAGATCGAGGCGGTAGATGTGGCCGAGGAGATCGAAGGCGAGCCATTTTCCGCTGGCGGCGACATCGACATTCATCTCTGTGCCTTCGTCCACTACGAAGTCGAGGTGCTTTACGCGTCCCTGCGGCGTCATGACTTCGAGTGAGGCACCCGGAGTCGCGCCATTCCCAAGAGACGCCACCAGGCAGGCACTAACGAGGAAGCTCATTCCCCAAAGAACCGTCCTCATAGGTCACGTACGGTCAGCCAAGAGCGTGCGCAACGTCTGAAGCGCCGGTTGCGGGTGCGTCTATCGCCTTCCGCAGCAAAGCGCCGTAATCGGCGCAGAATTCCTCAAGAGTCGTTGTAACCCCCTGGAGGTCAGTGACCGTCATGGGCAATGACAATGCCAGCATGCCTCGCGAGGCGACGTGGTAGCCCCTGAGCAGCAGAAACAGATGCAGGAGCCGACGCAATGGCATCCAGCGGGCGTCGATGTCTTGGGGCCGCCGAATCGTGGCACGTCCGAAATGAATGTTCATCACGCTGCCGAACCCTATTGCAGTCATAGGTAATTGCCGAAAGGCAAAAATCTCGTTGATCCGGCCTCGCAGGTCATCGCCAGCGCTATTGAGATGGGCAATCCGTTCCGCAGTCAGCTCGCGTGCGCCGGCGAGCCCGGCGGCCATCGACATCACGTTGTTGTTGAAAGTTCCACCGTGTGCCATGGAAGCGGGATATCGATTGTCGAACAGTTGCATGATCTCGGCCGCACCGCCGAAGGCCCCGAAGCTGAAGCCGCCGCCCAGATACTTGCCGAGCGTGGTCATGTCAGGCCGCAGGCCCATCGACCCCTGCAGCCCTTGGTGACCGAGCCGCGACGTCATCACTTCGTCGAAGATGAGAACGATGCGGTGGCGCTGTGTCTCATGGCGCAATGAGGCGAGAAAGTCCCAAGTTGCCGGGATGCAGCCAGCCGCGCCCATCATGGGCTCAACGAGCACTGCGGCACACCGTTCGGCGTTCTGCACCAGTAACTGACGCGTACCCGCGATGTCGTTATAAGAACCGATTATCGTCTCAAACGGAACATTGAGCGGCGATGGCGGATCGCCATAGGTCATGAACCCGCCATGATAGCTGCCCCTGAAGACCAGAATGGCGGGGCGTCCGGTATGGCGCCGTGCCGCAGCGACCGCGAGCAGGTTGGCTTCCGAGCCTGAGTTGCAGAATCGCATCTGGGCGCATGACGGAAAGCGCAGACAGATCGCTTCCGCGAGCTGCGCCTCGTAGGCCGTCGGGCCGCTCATCAACATGCCATCGCTGAGCACACGCCGAGCCGCTTCGATCAACGCCGGATGGGCGTGTCCGAAGAGACCGGCAGTGTATTCGCTCACCAGATTGAGATAGCGGTGTCCGTCGATATCCCACAGATGTGCGCCCTCGCCCCGCGCGAAGGTGACCGGGAACGGCTCGTAGAAGATGGTGGATCGCGTATTTCCGCCCGGCAACGAGCGGCGCGCCTGCTCGTGCTGCCGAGCGCTGAGAGGATTCGCTGACACATAGCGATTCTCGATTTCGCTCAGGCATGCCGTCAGTTGATTCTGTGTCTCGGGATCCATTTGCACGGCGTGCCGTCAATACGTGGTCGGTTTTTGCGATATTCCAAGCATTGTGCGAGCTTCGAGCGGCGTGGCCACTTTGCGGCCGAGCTCACCCGCAATGCGTACGATGCGCTCGACAGCCTGCCTGTTGCTGTCCAGAAGCTGTCCGCGGCCATAATAGACGTTGTCTTCCATCCCGACGCGAACATGACCGCCCATGAGCGCGGCCAGGGTCACCATCGGAGTCTGGAACGGCCCTATTCCAGAACAAAGCCATACTGTCTCAGGGGGCAGCTCCTTGAGCAGATTGATCACATTCTCGGGTGTGGGATAGCTCGAGGTCTGCACGCCCATGACAGTTTGAATGAGATACGGAGACCGTACCAAGCCGGAATCGATCAGATGCCGGATGACCCACATACCGCCACTGTGATAGGTCTCCAATTCTGGTCGAATGTTGCGGCGCTGCATTTCGGCGGCAAAATACGCGACGGTGCCGTAGGTGATCGGAACACAGCCATCGTAATCGATCTCAGCGCGTGGATGCGACAGCGGCGCCTGCCGTGCCTTGAGTTTGAACCGGCTCATGTCCGGCGTCAGGTTGAGAGAAGCGATCTCGGGGCGGGCATCCAGACAGGCGAGCCGCTGCTCGTTGGTCATGTCAAAGTCGCCGCCGGTCGTGTTGTTAATGACGATCTGCGGACAGCGTTCGCGAATCTTGCGATTCTGTTCATACCACGCATCCGTGCTTCGCGCGCAACGGGACAGATTTTCAGGATCGCGGGCGTGCACATGCACCATCGTGGCGCCGGCCTCGTAAGCCTCAGCGACGGAGTCTGCGATCTCATCGGCGGACTCCGGCAGATGCGGGTTGCTCTCCTTCCCCTGCACGCCGCCGTTGACCGCTAGACAAATCATGACCGGCGGCAGCCCCGCGCGCACGCGCTGCATGTACTCGAAGCTGTCGGTGTATCTGAACAGCTCTGTCGTGGAATTGGAGGCCGCGTTATGGTCGTTCACAGGTCGTCCGCATCGTGCTCAAAAACGATCCCAACCGTACCATATATGTGATTTGTGATCACGCTCTTTCGGTACAGGTGATCACAACATCGACTTCGAGGCATCGCGCAGCATCAACCGGCGCACGAGCGGAATTGGCGGGCCTCCGAACGACAGGAAACGGTCATGGAATTCGCGAAGTGCGGTCTCAGTCGGCGCCTGCTCTGCCCGCCAGTCATCCCGAAGCTTGCGGATCACCAGCTTGCCGAGCGTGTAATTGAGGTACGCGGGGTCGTAGGTACCGCGGATCGCTTGTTGTCGCGCGTTGCCTGCGTCCATGAACGCGGCAGTGCGGAACAGATCCTCAGAATCGTCCAGCGACATACGCCGCGTATGCAATCCGATTGCCGAGAGGTATCTGACATTGCGCTGCAATGCCATTTTCAGCTGACCGATGTGAGTGGCCGGATCGCCCGCTCCCAGGCCCGCCTCCCACATCATTTCCTCGGTGTAGTGCGCCCAGCCCTCGGCGAATCCATACCCGACGAACAGGCGACCGATTTCGGAGGAGGCCCGTCGGGTGTGCAGAAACTGCAGGAAATGGCCCGGCCAGACTTCATGAACGGACACGAATAGCAAGGATGCCGCCGAAGGTACATAGGCTCGCTGCTCCGCCGCTGTCCAGCGGGCATCGGGCGGAGCGATGAAGTAGATGGGCGGGACGTTTTTCTCGAAGGGGCCTGGAATACTGATATGCGCCAGGTTCTCTGCGGCATACGGCGCTGCCTCGCGCACCAGGGATTGTTCCTGTGTCGGCACGCTCACAAGCTTGCGGCTTACACGAAGTCACGGAGCTCTGCGACCTGAACACGCGCGCCAGCGACGGCGCCGTCCTTGGGTTTATCCAGATCGGCCTCCAGTACGCAGTCCGCCACTGCCTTACCCGGGAACAGCTTCTGGCATGCCGCGTTCAGCTGACGCAGATTGGCATCGAGATCGGCGCGCCCGACCGCTTCAAGTCGATCTACCGGCACATCGATCTGCTCGGTGTCCCGGAGCATCTGCTCGAATAGGTCCTTGCCGAGCGCAAAATCCCCGGTCGCGTGCGGAGCCTGCGCCTCGAACCAACGCTGCTGTTCGCGCATCGTCTGCGCGACAGTTGCATTGACTCGCTGCAGCTCAGAGAGGAGCGACTTGTCGGTGATAGCGGCAAAGGCCGCCGCTGCCTTCTTTTCATAGAATTCAGCGAACCCTCGAAATGTCTTGGCGCCGTACTCAGCAAAGGTCTTCGGTAGGGGTATGCGAAGGTTGGCGCGCACGTGAGGGACCGCCTGCGCGACGGCCTGCGCATGCTTCATGTACGCGCGCAGCCGCGTGTCGAGCGGCGCGTACTCGCGATTCAGGTAGAAGTCGGGCTTAAACCAGTAGATGTAGAAGTCAGGATTTAGAAATGGGCGCTCGGCATCCTGCAGCCAGAATAGATCTTCAGAGATCACGGCCAGCGCGTAGTCCTTCTCGAAGCGCTGAGCAGGCGTACCGGAGCGTAGATCAGTCGCTTCGAGCCGGTTCTTCCAACCGTTCAGACGTCCGACCTCGCGTTGTAACGCCGCTCGGGACACGTCCCGGATCTGCCCGTCAAACTCGTGCCGCCCGGCGTTCACGGCAATGTTCGGGTTGGCGCAGAAATAATCTTCAATGAATTCGTGCACGAGCACGGACCAGTCCGCTTTTCCAAGAACGGAGTTGCTCTCACTGGCCGAAGCCTGGGACTGCAGGGAAAGAGCGAGGAAGCCCACGATCAGGGTCATGGCGCTGCTACGCGCGAAGTGGCTCATAAACGGTTTCAAAGTGTCGTGCTCCTCTTATCGTCTTGCAGGAACGCGTGCAGCACGTTCCGTAGCAGGCGCTGAAGGCGCGTGTCGTGTGGCAATGCCCAGGCGAAGGCGATGGACCCGGCGTTGAATACACGCCCACCTTGCAGACGCTCCCAGTAGATCATCTCGGCAGAAAGACCATTCAGTGCTCGAGTCGGCTGAAAGTGGTAATCAATGTAGTGGTCATCCGCACTCACGGGATCGCGAATGCCTTGTGCAAGAGTCACGATGCCGGTCGGTTCGTCGGGTACCGTAGGAGCGTCGGGCCGCTGCGCAGTCATCGCGGCGAGCGTCCTCAATCGCACGTCCCACTCGTGACCCACTGCCCGACAGCGGCGATCTGCGCTGAATCCAAACGAACTTGGGGCCTCAGAAAACACCCTCTCCGGTCCGTTGAAGAGGGGATGGTCCGGAACGCTCGGGTGATAGAGACCAAAGTCCTCAAGACTTCGAGCTGCGAAGCCTGCCGTGTCGAGCCCGATCAAACGCCAGGCGGGCAATCCGCAATACCTCATCAGGCCGCCCTGCCGACCATCCTGAGCATGAGAGAGCTCCTGGCAGGTGGCACCCTTTTGCCCTCCGATGTGCGTGCCGACCTTTCGGCACTCGAGAATCGAACGGCTCGAGTCGAAACTCACGCGCCAGCACATCGTGTTTCCGGACAGCACGACGAGTGCGCCCCCGCTCCCGAGGAACGCTTCCACGCCGCGATACGCGGGCTCTGACCAGTACTCGCTGTGCCCCGCAATGACGACGACGGGAAACTCCCGCAACAGACTGGGATCGGAATGAACATCTAGGTCCGATGCGACCTCGAAGGAGTAGCCGTTCGTGCGTAACCATTTGTGGAGGGCGAGTTCAGTACGCAGTCCCTGACCGTAGGCGTGGGCGCCCTCACCAAGATTGATTGCCTCTGGAGAGGCCGACGGCCAGGGCACTCGAAGACCAAGTTGATATGTTGGCTGACCGCCCGCGTGATTTCGATAGCAGGAATAGGCCGGAGCATCCGGCGGCGCGTTCGGGACGCCAACGGAATCCCAACGATCGTTCGGACCTACGTTGTTCGCGAAGGGTGTGGATGCATACGCGCGCCATGTGTGGGTCGCGCAGATGACCAGGATTGACGATTGGCGTACGCGGCGAGCCGAGCGGACTACGAGCGGCACGCAATAAGCTTTGTAACCTTGATCGTCTTTGAACTCGAAGCGCGCCGTATACACGCCGGATGGTGTGTCACGAGGAATGCGGATTTCGTGGGTGCAATTCCACGTGCAATCGTAGAGATCGTCGCGAGCAAATCGCAGCGCCTGTCCGCCCCCCTCCTCTTCACAGCCGGCGAAGACCGGAGGTTCGTCGGACAGATAGCGCTCGCTCGAGGGGGGCTGCACTCGTCGCGTGGCGACATTGACGATCCTTCCCTCGTGGCCGGCTCCGCTGGCATCGCGGACTCGCTCGCCTGATTTCTCATCAAAAGGCCATGTGGCAAGGACGCGCGGATGCGGAGGAATATTTACGCCACGATCGATGTAGCGAACACGGAGCTCCGCCGGATCAAGTGCGGCGCCGTAGATGACCGGCATGGCCAGGTCCGCATCGAGAAACGCGTCGGTAACTCCGACTATTCCGAGTGCCGCGAGCCGCAGATGCGTAGACGGGAATCGTCCGATCGGTCCGGCCTTTGCGCGCGCTTGCATTTCAGCGTCGACGAAGAGCGTGATGTCGCGAGTGCTTCGGACCGCAGCGATGTGGTGCCAGCGGTCGGGGGACAGCTGCGGACCTTCGAGCAACACCGACCCGCCCTCTCGCCAGCAAAGCCTGCCGCCTTCTGAACCATACAAAGCGAAGCCGTCCATGCGGAAATCTGTGCATTGAGCGACGATGCCTGCCCTGCGCTTCAATTCCCACAAGCGCACCCAACATTCCACCGTGAAGCCATCCCTCACTTGAGCGCTTTCGAGTGGGCGTTTCACGGATACGTACGAGCCGGGATAGATCGACTGGGTGACTGGATCGCGAACGGTGCGCTGGTGGATAGGATTCTTCTGGGGAACGTCTGCCGAATTGAACACAACTGTGTACGGCAACGAGCTGCTCACCATGAGCTGCGCCGTCGTACCTGCTCGGACGCTCACCTCAGAGAAATAGGCGTGCAACCCAGATAAGTGCACGGGGCGATGCGGGCTAATGGCAGGCCCGCCATTAGAGCCAAGTTTCGCCGCTGCCAGCCTGGCAGCACCGAGTGCCAGCACACCTGCACCCACGAAATGGCGTCGCGTCGTCACGCTCCTGTACCGTCCGGTCAGCGTCTATTTCGGGAGCAAGGCGCACCTTTGAGCGACGAGGTTTGCGATATGGTCGATCAAATCGTAACCACTGCCCTTGTCCTTGAATCGCGAGTCGTCGCTGGTATTGGTCTGCACCGCGACGGCGAGTTTCAGAGGCTCGTACCAGCGTAGCCAGGTGAGATAGCCCGGGATATATCCGCTGTGGCCATAGGCGAGACCGAGAGGTGTTTGATCGACATGCATCCCGAGGCCGTAGCTCCCTTCCTTCGAGGTACTGGTCGGTGTCGACATCAGCTGCCATGAATGTGCCGGTAGCGCCCGACCGTTGCGCAAAGCGTCGATCCATCGGGTGAGATCGGCGGGAGTGGACGCAAATCCGCCGCCGCCGGACTCGAACTGCGGATTGAACACGAGGCCGTTCGGCCCAAGCACGTTGTCCACCTTGAACACACCTTCAGTGCCTTCGTAACCCGATGCGAGCCGTTCGATCTGCACGCGGTCGGCCGGAACGGTGTCGTTCAGCGCTAGAGGCTGAAGCAGGAGCCGCTGAATCACCGCATACACCGGCTCTCCCGTCGCACCTTCGATCACCGAGGCCAGCAGCACGAAATTGACGTCGCTGTACTCGAATGAAGCGTTCGGTTCGCCGAGCTTCTTGCTTCGCCGAACCGGGCCGGCCCAGTCCGCGAGGGTTCTGACCCGTAAAGGATCATATATGAGATCCGTCATGAACTCGGCATCGTAGGAGGGAAAGCCTGTTCGATGCGAAAGGAGCATGCGCGGGGTGACGGTGTCCGCGTTGGGCACGCTTCCCTTGGGCAGATACTTCGCCATCGGCGCATCGAGGTCCAGCTTGCCCTCGTCCGCCAGTTTGAGCGCAGCCGCCGCGAAGAAAGTCTTGCCTACGCTGCCGGTAAGCAGGCGATCTTGCAGGGTCATGGGTCGACCGGACTCGAGATTGCTCGCGCCGACGGCTTCGGCGACCGGATCGGGGCCAAGAGCCGGGATCAAGACGGCGCCGACCGCTCCCGGAATAGGATTGCGGCCGGCGTACTCGGAGAGCTCCCGTTTCAGGAGCGCGCGCACATCGGTAGTGGTGCACTTCAGTCCTGAAGCCGCAGCGGGCGGTGCGGTAGTCTTGGCCTGCTCCGTCCGAGGCGAACACGCCGTAATCGTGCCGACGCACAGTAATGCAGCCGCGAACGTGATTCGAAAGCGCAAGACGGGCAGAATTTTTTGGGTTTTCATTGCAGTCCTGAAAGTTTGCTGAAACTAATCGGCACTTTTATTGAGTGCTTCCGATGCCTGATTGCGCACCGCTTCATCCGGATGCGTTCGGGACAGCTCGCGCAACACTGGTCGGCCCTCAGCGCCGATGACCTGCAGTGCGGTCAGGGCGTTTGACCAGACCCGCGCATCGGAGTCATCGCGGGCAATGCGACTGAGAAACTGCGCACGATCCGGGAAGGCATACCAATGCAGCGCTTCGGCAGCGGCGGCTCTCACGGGTACGACGTCATTGGAAGTTGCCCGTTCGCGCAGCCAGTCGAGCACTCCCGGTACATCGGACAACAAGGCGATCGCAGCCGTATATTCGCCGCGCAGCTCGGCTTCCGTAGACGCCTGGTAGAGTCCGTAGAGCAGCTCGTGCGCCTCGGCCCCACTGGCGCGTCCCAGCCATTTGACTGACGTACCGCCGAAATCCTGGCCGTAAGCCGGATCGATCGTTGCGATACGGTCGATGTGACCATCCGCATCGATCCGCAACATGACGATGACGTCCTTGTCGATGCGCTCGGACGTTCGCGCCACCGGTTGCCAGTCTGCTCCGAAGAAACGTTTGCCGAGCGCCGGAGCTTTCAATAGGTCCGTGTCGTATCCGGCGCTGTCATTGATGATCGCATCCAACGCCCGCATCCGGCTGCGGATGCTGAACACCAGCCAAGCCGGATTGCCATTGATCTCTTTGATGGCCGTCCGCACACGGTCACCGATGGACTGACCGGCCACCGCGGCCGCCTTGGCGTCGGTCACGGATGCGGCTACCCCGTGCCGATCGACCGCAATGCTCGGAAGAGCCAGCACGCAGAGAAGCAGCGCACCGCCGGTTGCTGCGATGCGCTTGAGCGCTGACGGCTCGGGGGCGGGAAGCTCCGGTGAGTCGGCAAGTTGCTTGACGCGCTGTGACAGCATTCCGCCCGAGGCCGCGGCCACACGCCCCACATCGCGATCCGGATTCACCCATGTGGCGACGGACAGTAGCGCCTTGGCGAGGGTCAGAGGCTCGCGGGTACTGCGGATCGCCCATTGATCGCACTGTTCTTCGCACAGGCTGACGAGGCGCCGCCTTGCGACGTGTACCAGCGGCTGAAACCACATTGCGCTCGAGACCAGCTCGCTGGCAGATTGCCAAAGCGCATCGCGCCGGACGAGATGCGCCATTTCGTGCGCCAGCACGGCCTTGAGCTCCGCCTGCGAAAGCTCTACCAGGGCGCGCTCTGGGACGCAGATTTCACGTGGATGGATCGCGACGGGAACGGGCAATTCATTCGAGACCGAAACACTGACGCCAGAGAGTCGCCCTCGCTGCGCCAAAGGCAAGACTGCGCGCGTCAATTTCGGGTGTAGATGCGCCACGCGACGTCGGAGGAACGCCGCCATCTGAGCTCTGTGGTACATCCACCGCCCCAAGAGAGCCCCCGCGCCAAGAATCCAGAGGAGAGTGAGGAGTGACGAAAGCACGGCAGCCTGACTCGCGATAGCAGCCGGTTGACTTGGATGTTGCCCAACGCGGGCGCTTTGGGGACGGTTGCTTGATGCGAGACTCAACCCCGATGTTTCGCGTCCGCCCTCGCCCACCGTTGTCACCGAGGTCGTGGGTCGCGCGTCACCTCTGACTTGAATGGTCGCGAGCGACCAAGGAGCCGTGAGAGGAGTGACAGCGAATTGCACGGGTACAGTGACCAATGCACCGAAGAGCGCGACGCGCCACAGCCACTCCCGCCAGGCGCACGCGCGCAACCGGCGCTCGGCGGCCAAAGCCAATAGCGTGAGGACTCCGCTGTGAATGAGGAAAACGAGAAGGAAGCGGGAGATGGTGAACGATGTTTCGCCAGGGGTGATCATTTGCGGCCTCCTTTGAGCTGCTTCTCCTTCTTGTCGATCAACGCACGCAGCTCGGCAAGGTCTTCGCGACGCACATCGGCCGCAGTGAGGAAGTGGCTGAGAAGGCCACCGACCCCTGCGTCATAGAGCTTTTCGGACACGCCTTTGAAGTCGTGCAGCACCGAGCTGCGCACGTCGTTCGACGTCACCAAGGCGCGATAGAGGTGTTGCCGACCATCGGTGCGGCGGTCGACCAACCCTTTGGCCTGCATGCGCGTGAGATGCGTCGAAACCGTGGTGTGCGCAAGCGCCCGTTCCACGCCCAGTTCTGCTTGCACATCGCCAACGGATGCTTCGCCGCGTCGCCACAGGGAGTTGAGGATGTCGAGTTGCAGGTCGGTGGGTCGCTCGTCCATGGAATTCTCCGGTGAACTTCTACATCTATAGTACTACTAGTGTAGAACATATCAAGACCTATGTGCAATACTTTATATGTGATATCGTATCACAGGTAATTGCCCAGGAACCAGGAGCTAGAAGCTAGGGTGTCAGGGAAGCGCGCGATCGACTTCTTCTACAAGGCGGCGAGCGTCGGTCACGGAGAAGACCAGGGGCGGCTTGATCTCGAGGACGTTGTTTGCCGGGCCGTTGGTGCTCAAAAGGATTCCGCGCTGCCTCAGTAGTTAACTAGATCCGCCGCTGCGCGAGTCGCAGGCACCCTGGTGTCGCGATCGCAAACCAGCTCGACGCTGAGGAACAACCCCTCCCCGCGCACGTCACCGATCAATTGGTGGCGATTCATCAGGCCGCGGAACTCCTTCAGCAGGAAGTCGCCGATCTGCAGGGCATGCGGAACCAACTCCTCGTCCCGGATCACGTCGAGGACGGCCAGACCAATGGCGCACGAGACCGGATTACCGCCGAAGTGTTGAAATACTCCATGCCGTTGGCGAACGAGTCGGCGATCTCGCGCGTCGTAGCAACGGCCGCCATGGGGTGGCCGTTGCCCAGCGGCTTGCCGATCGTCACCACATCAGGCACGACATCCTGTGTCTCGAATCAGTAATGCGAAACAGGACAATACGCCGGTCTGCACTTCATCGGCGACACACGGTGCCCGCGGGCGTCGGAAATTATAGTGTGTTTTGTGATAACATATACCATATGGCTGAGAATAGACACGAAGCCAAAGGCGGCGGAGTACAGCATTTTTGGACGACGGGGCGGCAAAATCCGCTTCCTGTCATCGATCGCGCAGCCGGCGTTTATGTATGGGATAAGGCTGGCAACCGCTATCTTGATGCGACCTCTGGTCCGGTCGCCTGCAATCTGGGGCACGGGAACCCTGCCGTGCTCGAGGCGCTTCGGCGGCAGGCGGATCGCGTGACGTTCGCCTACCCTTCGATGTTCGCCAATGATGCTAACGACGCGCTCGGCGATCGACTCACGGGGGCCTGCGGACCGGGATTCGACCGGGCACTGTTCGTTTCCGGAGGATCCGAGGCCATGGAGATGGCTTTCAAGTTCGCGAGGCAACATGCGCTCGCCCTTGGCCAGGCAGAGCGCAGCATCATCGTCAGCAGAACGCCGAGCTATCACGGCAGTACGCTGGGTGCGCTCGCCGCGACTGGAGATCCGATTAGCGAGACCGTGTTCGGACCGATGATGATGGACTGGCCGCGGGTGCCGACTCCAAGGGGTTACCGGCCGCCGCCCCCCTTCGCTGACGCAGGCGAATATGCGGAGCACTGCACGCGGGAACTGGAAGCGACCCTCATTCGATGTGGTTCGGCGAAGGTCCTTGCCTTCGTGATGGAGCCTATCTGCGGACTATCGCTGGGTGCGGAATCCGCGCCCGATTTCTATTATCGGCGCGTGCGAGAAATCTGCAGCCGTCACGGCGTGCTGCTGATCTTCGATGAAGTGATGACGGCAATGGGACGCTGCGGGCGCTTTCTGGCGGCGCACTATTGGCCTGATGCTCAACCAGACATCGTCGTGCTGGCCAAAGGACTTGGGTCGGGTTATTTCCCTCTGGGGTCGATCATTTCTTCGGAAGCGATGGTGCGAACGGTGCGCGAGGCAGGTGGCTTCACGATCGGCCACACCTACAAGACCAACCCCCTCGCCTGTGCCGTTGCCGACGCTGTGCTTCAGGAAACGGAGCGCCTCGGACTGGTGGAAAGATCAGAGAGGCTGGGAATCGTTCTTCGGACGGAACTTGCGGCGATGGCCGCTGAATGCCGGGTCATCGGCGATGTGCGGGGTCGCGGACTGTTGAATGCCATCGAGCTCGTGCGCGATCAAGCGACTGCGGAGCCGTTTCCCATCCAGGTGGACCCTCTGAGCCGGATCACCCAGCTGGGGCGGGAGGAAGGCATTCTATTTTATGCGAGGCGCACGGCGGGAGGCGGGAACGGCGACTGGCTCATGGTCACCCCTCCCCTCACCATCTCGGCAGCGGAACTTGCCGAGCTGCTCGAGAAGCTGCGCCGAGTATTGCAGCGGCTGCACTCAGAGCTGTGTTGAAAGGCAAGCCATCTGTGATCGCATACACTGTATATCGCCAAGCGACGACGGCGTCTGCTAATCTGTTGCTCGAACCTGCATCCGCCGAACGGAACCCCATGCTCGCGACAAAATTTTCCCGCGTCGAGAATTCAACGCTCAACGAGAAGGTCTACGAGGAGTTGCGGCGGGCGATCATGTCCGCACGCCTGCAGCCGGGGGAATCCGTGACACTCAGAGGTCTGGCTGTGGCGCTCGGCACGAGCGTGATGCCGATACGAGACGCGGTTCGCCGGCTGGTGGCCGAGCGGGCTCTGGAGATGGGAACGCGATCGGTCCGCGTGCCGCTGCTCACGCGACGCCGGTTCGATGAAGTGTGCGCCGTTCGCTGCATCGTGGAAGGCGAAGCCGCAGGGCTGGCTGCCAAGCGCATCGAGCCGGCCGACCTCGAAGAGCTCAAATCGCTGAACGAGAAAATTGCGGCGAGCCTGAAACGCGAGGACATGACGACGGCCTTCAAACACAACCAGGTCTTTCACTTCACCGTTTACCAAGCGGCTGGCATCGATCTGATCTTGCCGATCATCGAAAACCTGTGGCTGCTCGCCGGTCCCTATCTCGTCGTGCCGGCCAGCCGCAAGGCACAGCTGCGCGCAAGTTATCGCGAAGGCGGCGTGGTGCAGCACACGAAGCTGCTCGACGCGCTGCGCGCTCGCAAGAGCGACGTGGCCGCCAAGGCGATCCGCGACGACATTCGTGAGACGGCCGCGACGTTGATCGCGGATTTCAGCTTCGCAGAATGACGCTGAGGCCGGGCCCGACCCGGTTAATCCTCATTGGGACGAGCCGCGCCTGCTGCGCACTGGAGAACGGGCTGAGTCAAACTTGCGATTTGTGATAACGTATAACGATGACGTCAACAATTCAGCCTGATCTGCAGCGCACTCTCAAGTCGCGGCAGCTGTTCACGCTGCTATTTGGGACCATCATTGGCGCGGGTTGGATCATCGCCGTCGGGATCTGGGTCGGGACCGCGGGGCCGATCGGTGCCCTGATCGCATTCCTGGGCGGATGCCTGGTCATGACGCTGATTGCGTTGTGCTTCGCCGAGCTGATGACGATGTTTCCCGATGCGGGAGGGACGATCGCCTATGCGCGCGAGGCATTCGGACCCCGCGCGGGGTTCGCGGCGGGATGGCTGTTGATCAATACATACGTCGTAGCCACCGCGTACTTCATGATCGCTCTGATCTGGCTGCTCGATGCACTGAGCGGCCAGATCGCCGGCCCAGTGCTGTACACGATTCTGGGTTTTGATGTTCATCTCGGGCATACCCTCATCGGCCTTGGCTGCGCGGCGTTCCTGGCATTCATCAATATTCGCGGTACGGCGGTTGCCGCCGGCGTGCAGGACGCGCTGGTGCTCATCAAAATTCTTGTCGCCGTGCTGCTGATTGCACTCAGTCTCCAGCATGGCTCCGCTGAGCACATCGTGCCGGCATTCATCGGATCGGGCCCAGCGGATGCCCTGCGCGGAATCGTGATCGTGATGGTGACGACGCCGTTCTGGTTCGCAGGGTTCGATGTCCTGACGCAGGCCATCCGGGAACGATCTGTGGGCACATCATTGCAAAGCCTCGGGCGCATCATGGTCCTCGCAATGCTGGGCGCCCTGCTCTTCTATTTTGGGATCATCCTGGCTTCGACCAGCCTGGTGGATCGCAAAGTGCTGTTGGCCGCTGATTTGCCGACGTACACCGCGTTTGCCGAAGGGCTCAACTCGCCCGCTCTGGCGCGCTTCGTATTGATCGCGGGAATCTGCGGCATCCTGACGGCGTGGAATGCCTTAATATTTGCAGGTGCTCGGCTGGTACAAATTCTCGCGACGGAGCAAATGCTGCCTGGTTTCTTCGCGCCGCTGCATTCACGCTATTCGACTCCTGCGCGTGCGATCGTTGCGGTCACCGCACTGGCTGTGGGTCTGGCCCTTCTGGGTCGCAATGCCGTAATGCCCCTCATCGCCGCATCGAGCATTACGCTCGTAGGCGTATTCGTGATCATCAGTGCGGGCGTTGTTCGCCTCCGGCGGAGCCAACCCGGGAGGGCGCGTCCATACAAGGTTCCGGGCCGGTTCATGCCGGCTTTGGCAGTCATTTTGTCGGTCGGCATCGTCGTGCTGGCGATCCTGGAACCTTTGGGGTCTGCGGTGAATCGATTCCCCATTGAGTGGACGATCGTCACCGTTTGGTGCCTGCTCGGTGTGTTTGCCTGGCGCATCGCTCGCAAGCGCGCATTGTCTCGACGCGGACAGACTCTGTGCACGGTCGGTAACGCTGATGCCCAGAGTTCCTGACGCGCTAGTTGTCGGTGCCGGTCCCGTTGGACTGACCGCCGCGCTCGCGCTTCGGGCACAAGGTATGGACGTGATCGTACTGGAAGCGGGCCATGAGGCCCGGGAACGACCCGGTAGTCGCGCAATTTTCTATCATCAGCAGACACTCGGGCTTTGGGAACAGATCCGTCCCGGACTGGGCTGGGAGGTTGCGGGCGCCGGACTAATCTGGCTGACGAAACGCACGTTCTGGGGAGAGCGCCAGGTTTACGAGAAAACCTATCCCTTGCCACGTTCTGGTGTCCTACCGCATTCCACCAATCTTGCACAGAGCGAGCTCGAGCGGATTCTGCTGCTTCATTGCAAGGCAGTCGGTGTCGAGCTGGCATGGAACCAGCAGGTCATTGGCGTTCGCGCGAGCCCGGAAGGAGTCACTCTCGAAACGTCTGATGGACGAGCGTGGGAGGCGCGTTACGTCGTTGCAGCCGATGGTGGCCGATCAGTCGTGCGCAAAGAGCTCGGAATCGACCTCAAAGGCCCGCGCCTGGACGATGCTTTCGTCATAGTCGATGTCGCGGATAACCTTGATTTACCCATCAGACCTGAGCGCGTGTATTACTACGCGCACCCGGCCGTGCAGGGACGGAACGTTCTCGTCGTGCCATTTCGAAACGGCGTGCGCGCGGATATTCAGCTGCGGCGTGGCGACGATCCCAACCGCTTCAACGATCCGCGAGAGGTCCGTGAGTGGCTGGTGCGCATGCTTCCGGAGGGATATGCCAACCGTGTCACATGGATATCCACGTATCAGTTTTTGCAGGTGGTCGCTGAGTCATTTACGGATAGGAGCCGCAGAGTATTTCTCGTCGGCGAAGCGGCACACTTGTTTGCGCCGTTTGGTGCGAGAGGTTTGAATTCGGGCGTCGCCGACGCCGCAGCGGCAGCAAGGGCAATCCGACTTGCGCTCGATTCACGAGCTCAGAGCGAGGCAGACAAAGTGATGTTCGACGCAGCCGTCTTACGACGCAACGCGGCGATGTATAACCGGAACGCATCGAGCCTTGCCCTGGAACACATGCGGGCGCGCGACTGGCGCATTCGCGCGCGTCGCTCAGTGTCCGCCTGGCTCGCTAGACAAGGTGCACGGGCTGGCTCATATCTGGATTCGGCTCCGTTTGGGCCGCGCGCCGCCGCGAAGGGTAGCAGTGACGGCATCTACTAGGTCGGGGCATCCAAGCGGAACGCCGATCGCTACGGGCCGCCTCGAGTACTACGAGGGCATTGCCGGGATGAATTTGCGTCCGCTGTGGGAGGTTCTACATCGCCTCGTTCCATCTCAACCCGCATCCGCCTGCAGATCGGCGCTATGGAAGTACGCAGATGTACGGCCGCATCTCCTAGAGTCAGGTACCCTCATCTCAGCCCGCGAGGCCCTCCGCAGAGTATTGATTCTGGAAAACCCTGCCTATCAGGACGAGTCGCGGGTAACCAATTCCCTCTACGCTGGCCTTCAACTGTTGAATCCAGGCGAGATTGCTCCTGCGCACCGTCATTCGCAGAATGCGCTACGCTTCGTAATCGAAGGGAGCGGTGCGTTCACCTCCGTAAATGGCGAGCGATACTGCATGTCTCCTGGCGATCTCATCCTGACACCTGCCTGGACCTGGCACGATCACGGAAGCGAGGGCAACAACCCCGTAATTTGGCTGGATGGCCTCGACATCCCGATATTGCAGTTCTTCGAGGCCGGGTTCTGCGAAGACTTCGAGCAGGAGCAGTATCCCGTGAAGCCGGCAAATCATGAGGAGCGACCTCGCGACACACCCATGTTCGCGTACCCGTATGTGCGTACGCGCGAAGCGCTCGAAAAGCTGGCCAAGACTGCCGCCCTGGATCTGCAGCATGGCTATCGTATGCGCTACACCAATCCGACGACCGGCGGGCATGTACTGCCTACGTTGGCGAGTTTCTTGCAGCTACTGCCACCGGGCTTTGCGGGCCGATGCTTCCGCGGCACTGATTCCGCTGTATATCTTTGTGTGGAGGGATCGGGACAAAGCGTCGTGGGAGTGGAGCGACACGCCTGGGGATCTGGGGATATCTTCGTCGTGCCGAGCTGGGTACCCTGCAGGCACGAGGCGGGCTCACGATCGATACTCTTCAGCTACTCCGATCGCGCGGCACAGGAGAGTCTTGGCATCTGGCGAGAGAGTCATGTGGGGGCGGTCGATTGAGCGTGTCGTTGGCTTTTCCGGCCCCGCCGCTCCCCACGGTGGAGGTTCGAGGTCGTACCGAGCGGTTTCCGGTGCACCGAATCTATTGCGTGGGGAGAAACTATGCGCAGCACGCACGTGAGATGGGTCGCGACCCTGAGCGTGAAGCGCCTTTTTTCTTCTGCAAGCCGGCAGATGCCATCGTGGCGAACCACGCCGTCATTCCGTATCCGCCCAGAACCGCCAACCTTCATCATGAAATCGAGCTCATTGTGGCGATTGGTGGAAAGGACCGGAACGTCGCACCGACGCGCGCTTTGGACCTCGTCTGGGGTTATGCAGTGGGCAATGATCTAACGCGTCGCGATCTGCAGTTGCAGGCACGGGAAAAAGGCCACCCGTGGGACACCGGAAAGGCCTTCGATCTGTCGGCTGCCATTACGGCGATCACTCCGGTCGCGACGTGCGGTCACATCGAGCGTGGCCGCATCTGGCTCGAAGTTAATGGCACGTTGCGCCAGCAGGCCGATGTCTCGGAGCTCATCTGGAAGGTGCCGGAGATCATCACGGAATTGTCGACGCTCTTCAAGCTGATGCCGGGGGATCTGATCTATACGGGCACCCCGGCGGGTGTGGGGCCGGTCAGTCCCGGCGACCGCATAGAGGGCGGCGTCGATGGGCTCGAGAAACTCGTGACGACCATTGCTCAGATTTGAGCAGCGAACGCATACGTCTCAGCGCAAGATGAACCCGCGGTGCAGCGGGTCCTCGGGATCAAAAACAAACTCATTGCGGCCGGTGAAGTGGGCTGTGCCCCTGACCTGTGGAATGACGGCAGCATGAGGACCAAAGGTCGTTGATTCAACAACCTGGACCGTCATGGTGCTGCCGAGAATACTTTCGATCACAATAGGCTCATCGTAACCCAGTTCGCCCTTGTCAAAATGCAAGGCCGCGCGGGCGCTAACGCCCGAACCAGTGGCAGAACGGTCAAGCTCGCCTTCGGCGAAGATACATACATTGCGACTGTGGTTGCCTTGCCGTTCTGCAGGCCCCGTAAAGATCGTGCCATACAGGAAACTCAGATCGGGCTCGAACGGATGCTCGACGAGTACGGCACTCATGACGGCATGCTTAATGGCGCGGCCAGCAGCGATCAGATGCGCGTAATGCGCTGCGTCAAGCCTCAGACCTGCTGACCCGGCATCGACAATTGCGTAAAACGCCCCACCGTAAGCGATGTCAAAAGTCACTTTGCCAACGCCCGGCACCTCCAACGTCTTATCCCGGCAATACAGAAAGGACGGCACATTGCGGAAGGCCGCCTCCTTGACGAAGCCATTTTCGACTGTGGCCGTGGCTTCAACGCGGCCGGCCGGCACGTTGAAGCTGATATGCGGACTGTCCACCAGCTCAGTCTCGATCACAAGCTTGGTCAGGGCCAGGATCGCGTGACCGCACATCGTGCTGTAGCCCTCGTTGTGCAGAAAGAAGACGTCGAAATCTGCATCAAGCGATTTACTGATCACCGCCCCGTACATGTCCGCGTGGCCGCGCGGCTCGAACATCAGGCCTGTACGGAGGTGATCATAGTGTTCGCGAAAGTAACGCCGCTTCTCAAGGACAGTGTCGCCTTCGATGGCCGGCAGCCCACCGGTTACGACGCGGAGCGGCTCCCCACCCGTATGCATATCGATCGTCGTGATTCGAGGCCAGCGGGCAGGAGGTTCCCAGCCGAAATTGAGATGAGCAATATCGTTCACAACGTCTTTGTCTAACACCTGGCGCGCAAAATCCTTATGCGCAGCAGTTTACCTTAGAGCAATTCCTTAGTGCTGAAATGTTCCCTTTCTTGAATCGATGTCGCAGCGAAGCGCCCTTGATCAACTCGGATTCGCCCGGCGCTTGCCAACGGGCGTCCACAATTGAACTGCGTCCAGCGTGCAATTGAACAGAGGGTATGGGTATTTTTCTTCTCCTGAAGTCACTGCATCGTTAAAGCGCAGTGCAGTCTGACCGCGCGTAGCGCGGGCAGAAGCTCTTCTCTCAGCGATGTTGCGCGCACTCGTGATGTATTTGCCGGTGTGCAGCTGGCGGATCTGGGTTTCATTGACCGCAAGCAAGCCCATAGAGGTTCTGTTCTTGGAAGGTGAACAAGCGACAACACCGAGACCGATTTCGGTGTGGGTCGAGCCAATTATTGCGATTGCAGCAGCGGGCGCATTCATTTTTATTACGAGTGACCCCAAAGCCATATCGGCCTGCAGTCGGAAACGTGGGTCTTCGACATAACTGCTTTTCTCGCGGCCTTGATGCCGAAGTACTGGTGCACCCGCGGCAGCTTCTTGATGCCGCCATCGAACAGCACGAAGTCGTGCATCAGCTCGATGAGGCGCGGCTTGGCGCACATCGTGAGCAGGTATTTATCGAGCTTGAAGCGACTGTTGTCCCGCTCGTCCTCCTTCCACTTCAGGAACATCGTCTCGGGCGTGCCGATGGTGCCGTACTGCAATCCCTGCGAATCATTGCCCGCAAACACGAACTGCACGGTGGAGAAGAAGGCTTCGTGGAACATCTGCAACTGATTCGACAAGCATTGCCGGATGCCATCACCGATTGACACCCGACTGTTCTTTAGCTCGATGACGGCGATGGCGATTCCATTCACGTAGAGGACCAGATCGGGTCGACGCTCGTTATCGCCCTTGAGCGTCACTTCCTCGGCAATGGCGAAATCATTGTTCTTATCGTTGACCCAATCGACGACGTGAACGGTCTCGGTGACCTTACCCGCATCGATCTTCACGGGTACGCCGTAGCGCAGAAGGGAATACACGGCCTGGTTGTTGTCGTACAGGCGGCGATTGTGATTGTCGGCTTCGGTGCGCAGCGTGCGCAGGGCCGCGTTGATCTGCTGCGGTGAGTGACCGCGTTTGCCCAGCCAGTCCGTCAGGACGGGCGCTTCGATATTACTGTTGTCCGACCGATCCGACCGGTCGCCGAGATAGCGGTAGTGGAGCTCGTCGCGAAACAGGGCGACGATACGTTCCTGGGTCACTCGCTCCGAGGTGCCGACCTGATTCATGAGACCTCCATGCCTGCGCTCACCTCACGCCTTGATCAGCTTGAAACTGACCGGGTAACAGTCCTCACGGATATCGAATCCGTGCCGAGGAAGCTGCCGTTGAAACACTCGCGGGCGTGTGCGCTCTTGCGGCCAAGCATGACGCGGCAATAGTCCTTCATAGGAGTCGAATCCTTCCGGTGAGGAGTTCCTGCATCATGCCTTGCTTGATTTGACGGGCTTTGCCGAGCCTGGATTCGAGTGCCGCTATTTCAGTGCTCAAAGCTGAAAGAACCGAGACGATTGCACGTTGTTCCGCAAGCTCCGGTAGCGAAAAGAGAAACCGCTTCATATCCGAGCCGTATAGGTGCAATACTGTCGTACCCGATATGAGCTGAAGGACTTGTTATTCCTCGTATCGAATAATATAGCTCAAGAAAGAGCCGTCAATTCGATGAGCATCACCGCGAATGATCAGAATATCTCCCCCGAGGATGCCATCCACTTTGACGCAACTGGCTTTCGCAAGTCCCCGCGGAGTGACATCTGACGTCGGCATCAAGACATCGTTTGCGGCCGAAATAACGCAGCCACGTGTCTCGTCTGTTCTACTGATAATTTCGTCGATCGTTTCACGATAACGCGTGAACAGCTCACCATAGTGAATGCACCGTTTGCTCCCGAATGGATTCAGTGAACTTCTCGGCAGGCCCTTTCCTTTTGAAAAGTCCGCAACTGCGCCCAGACGTGTCATTCGCCACTCCGCACTGAATTTCGACAAGCGTCTCCTGCCGGATAATAGTGCCTGCGTGGCGCCTTGTTTCGTCTGCCGCTTCTTGGCGAGAATTTCCTCCAGAGATTCGATGAGCTCATCGGCATCATTCAATGCTTCGGCGATTTTGTCCTGTTCGCTCCTACTAGGAATTGGCACGACCAATTGCCGGAAGTAGGGTAACCCAATCGTTTTGATTGTGTTACCCATGGCGATGCGCTCAAACTCTGGCTTCCGTGATTGCAGCCAGTAATAAAGAATGGCCTGCTCCCGGTTTGGTTGACACCTTGTTTAGGGCGATGATGCAGAACGAGGTGAGGTATGAGACGACGATCTTTCACTCGAGAGTTCAAGCTCGAGGCGGTGAAGTTGGTGACGGAGCGTGGGGTTTCGGTGGCCCAGGCGGCGCGAGATCTGGGGATTTCTCAGGGCGTGCTGGGGCGTTGGGTGCGTGAGGCGAGCGCGGATCCCAAGCAAGCCTTTCCGGGTCGAGGCCAGATGAAGCCCGATGATGCGGAAGTGGCCCGGTTGAAGCGCGAGCTCGCCCGCACCAAAGCCGAGCGGGATATTCTAAAAAAAACCATCGGGTTCTTCGTGAAGGACCCCACGTGAGGTTCCGGGCGATTGCCAAGCTGCGAGCTATCTGGCCGTTGCGCTGGTTGTGCGCGACGTTCGAGGTCACCTGTGGCGGCTTCTACGCCTGGTTGAAGCGTCCCGAGAGCGAGCGGGCGCAGGTGGACTCTCAGCTGACCACGGCGATTCGACGCAGCTTCAGCGACAGTGATCGCACGTATGGCGCACGACGTGTGCGTCAGGATCTGCGGTACTGGGTCATCGCTGTGGCATCCATCGGGTGGCGCGTCTGATGCGGCGGGAGCAGTTGGTGGCGCGGCGCAGGCGCCGTCGGCTGCCCTTCGACAGCGGCCCTCGACCGGAGCACTCGATTGCACCGAACGTGCTGGAGCGGCAGTTCGCCGCGGCCGCGGCGAACTGCAAATGGGTGGCGGACTTCACCTACCTGTGGACCGCGGAAGGTTGGCTGTACGTGGCGGCTGTGATCGACCTGTTTTCCCGGCGTGTGGTCGGCTGGTCGATGAGCGCGCAGATGACGGCACAATTGGTCACGGATGCCATGCTGATGGCGATCTGGCGGCGAGGTCCGGTGAAGGCGCTGCTGCATCACTCGGACCAGGGCAGCCAGTACACCAGCGAGCAGTTCCAGAAGCTGCTCAAGGAGCATGGCGTCACGTGCAGCATGAGTCGCAGCGGAGATTGCTGGGACAATGCCGCGATGGAGAGCTTTTTCTCGACACTGAAGACCGAACGGACAAGTGGGAAAAGCTATCTATCGCGTGACGAGGCACGAGCGGATGTGTTCGACTACATCGAGCGGTTCTACAATCCGCGGCGACGCCACTCGACATTGGGGTACCTGAGTCCAGCCGATTACGAAAAGGCGGCGCACTTAGGCTGAAGGTGGTGTCAACGGAATCGGTAGCAGGCCAGTCGACTTCGATGACTCGATACGTTTGCGCCGTCCAGCCATCGGATGAGATTAGGGAGCAATCGTCCTGCATGGTCTGTGCCCAGTAGTACATCAAAAGCTGATAGACGGCATAGGCGTCAATAAGCGTCATGTTGGTGTAGTGCTTAAGCAGATTCTCGGACAGGTCAGCGATGACCTCCTTTGGGTGGTTTCCCGACTTGAGCCCCTTTAGTTTCTTGACCTGCGCGTCGCGCCAAGCAGCGAAGTGCGCATTCATGCCGGTAATGAAAGTCGTGAATTGCGGGTGGGAGAAGATGGTGGACTTCACCTGGTCTGCCGGGATGGACAACTGCCAATAGTTGGGGCGCAGCTTTTTGAATAGCGCGGCCTTCAGGTCTGGGCAAACGTCCCAGTAGGCCTGCAGCGCCTCAATATCCGCATTCGGAATGCCGCCTTTCAGATGGCCTTCGATGTCCTGCAGGTCCTCCGGCTCGGAACTGTCGATGTAACGTGGCAGGTTGAGGTTGAAGTCGTTTTTCTCGATCTCTTCGACCGGTACCCTGCGCGAGTACTTCGTATATTTCGATACCCGCGCCCATCTGTCGCACTGTCGCTTCGTCGAAGTCATCGCGGGGGATGAGCTCGCAGCGCCACTCGACGTTTCCCGCCAGGCAGCGCAAGCGGCGCAGCACGGCTCGGCAACCCTCGTGCACCTCCGATCGCGTGGTTTGCGGCCAAAGCATGGCATCGGTCAGCTCCAGCACACCGTCTTCCAACTCCCAGGTCGTCACGACGGAGGCCGTGTGCTGGACATAGTTCTGCCGACCCGACTTGCTCAGGACGGGCCCCAGTGTCCAGTGTCCGCCCCGCTTCGCATCGAGCAGCGATGCAAATACCGTGGCGCTATCGTAGTTGGGGAGACACAGCCACGAGAGCGAGCCGTCGGAGGAGACGAGCGCGGCGCTGCGTCGATCGCCGATCACTCTGTGCTGTGCGATCGGCGGGTAAGTCAGCATGAGCTGATCAGGGTGCTACGACGTGCCACTACAACGGGCGCGGCGAGGCATGCGCCGCCCCGGAGCGGCGGCCCAACGCCGCGAAAGTGGAGCCCAGCACCGCGCCGAAAATCCAATGCATCATCAGAGTTGCCAGGGGCGCCATCATCCCAAGGCCCAACGCCATCCCGAACATGCCGGCACCCGCCATCGGCATCATCACGACCATCATGATGAGCCACGCGCCAGTGGCGAGCAGCGCGCCGCGAAACCACGGCCGCCCTGGTAACCGGGAGTCCAGAATCGCGTAGAGGATGCCCCACACAACCGTGCCGATCATGAAGTGCACGATCCAGCCAATGAGGGGCGATGAAGCGCCCATCATCCTGGTGATCATCTCGATAGGATTGAGTTGCGGCATCAAGCCTGCCGCCTGCTTCATGAGCATGACGGCCGACAAGGCGATCGTGGCAACGAAGCCTGCGAGGAGGCCGTTGCCGACATGAGTTTTTCCGTAAGTCATGATTTCTCTCCAAAGGTGTACAAGACAAACGAGATGCCGCTGCGCCAGTTCCGCGGATCGGCATTAGATTCAGTCAAGTCGCACACGGATCGACCTGTAAGTTTCCTCGGCGCGTGCGCGTCTGATCTTCGACGTCGCGCCCATCGGGTCGTTACAAACTCAACCCTTTTTGTTGGAGCTGGCTCGGCGAGGCGAGCCACACTGACGAGGTCGGCGACGCTTAAGCCACGGCACGAGGGCGTGGCGCGGAAAAACCAGCCATTCGGCTCAGTGGTGGCCCGTGCGCGGCGAGCGAGTTCCGATGGAACGCGTTACTGGCATTCGCAGCAGTGGCCAGAGCTTGGCGTGCTCGGCGAGCGTGGCGCCATCGGGCAGCCCGATTGGCATGACCCTTTGGTCTACGTGAGGCGTGTTCCGATAGCTGCGAAACAGATGATCCCACCAAGATAGACTGAATCCATAGTTGTTGTCGGTTTCCTCGCGCGCCGTCGAATGATGTATCCGGTGCATGTCCGGCGTCACGAGCAGGAATCGGATGACCGGGTCCCATCGCGGTCCGAGCGAAACGTTCGTATGGTTGAACATCGCCGCCGCGTTCAGCAGGATTTCGAAGACAAGGACGGCAATCGCAGGCATGCCGAATGCAAAGGCAACCCCGGCCTTGAGCGCCATCGAGAGCAGGCTTTCTGCCGGGTGGAAGCGAAGAGCGGTGCTCACGTCGAGCTGCGTATCCGAATGATGCACCCGGTGGATTCGCCACAGCCACGGTACTCGATGAAAGAGCCGATGCTGAGCATAGATGGTGAGGTCGAGGAGCAGGATGCTGACGACGACTGTCAGCGCCGTCGGCATCTCGACCAGTCTGAAGAGGCCGACTGAATGCCGGGCGGCGAGCATCGCGGCACCGACTGCGCCCGCAGGTGCAATGAGCCGCACGAGCACGGCATCGATTGCGCCGAGCCCAAGGTTCGTGGGCCAGCGCTCGCGCCTGGGGATCATTCCGTGGCGCAGTTCTGCGCGCCATTCCCATAGCGCGAGCAGCACCAGCACGCCCGCGAAGGCCACGAGCCGCGTGGTCCCCTGCCCCAAGTTTAGCTGCAAAATCAATGCGTCTCCCGATGTGACTGCGATTCACTCTGTGCCGGCCTGCCGTGAGGAGGGCCTGTAACAAAGCCCGACCCGCCGCGTCAAAGCCGCCGAAAACTGGAGTTGCGACGTGGCGCAGCCTATTGTGCGGCACCTTCCGACACTCGAAGGGCGCGCATGACAGGCGATGACGCTGCGCTCGTGGCAGATCTCGTACGCCGGGAGGCCTCCGCCATGGAGCGGGTGGTCCGGGCGCATCACGGTTTTCTGGTGGCGATGGTAGCGCCCCTGGTGGGCCCGGATCTGGCCGAGGATGTCGTGCAGGAGTGCTGGATCAAGGCGTTCGCGGCGATCGGCCGTTTTCAGGGTCGGTCGAGCCTGCGCACCTGGCTCGCCCAAATTGCCCTCAACCAGGCCCGCTCGCGACTGCGCGCCAGTTCGCGCGAGCCGTCCGGGGAGAATTGGGGCAACGATCCCGGCTCCCCCATCGCGCACCGCTTCAATGCGGGCGGACGCTGGCAGGCGCCCCCTGAGCCCTGGCATCACAACACGCCGGATGCATTGCTGACGGAGGCGGAGCTCCGTGAGTGCATGGAGAAGCACATGGGACAATTGGCCCCGGACCAACAGACCGTACTGCGCCTGCGGGAGCTCGAGTCGATGGAGTTTCCGGAAATCGGCGCGATTACGGGCCTCACCGAGGGCAACGTTCGCGTGCTCCTGCACCGCGCGAGGCAGCGCCTGCACGCGATGATCGAGCATTTCGAGAAGGCAGGCACATGTTGAAATGTCGGCAGATGTCGGAGCAGGCCTCCGATCTGATTGAAGGACGCGCCTCGTGGAGGGAACGAATGTCGGCGCGCGTGCATACGATGATGTGTGACCACTGCCAGCGGTATTTTCGGCAGCTGCGCCTGACCATCACGACCCTGCACCGCCTTCGCAAGCCTCACCCGCCGATTGATGCCGTAGGGGTGCTCGCCGCAATCGATGAGTCCGTCGACAAGTGAAGGCGCTCTCATCACAGGGCACGAAGCGCCTGCTGGTCGTGCTGGTAGTGGCGGTTGCCGTTGCCGCCTTCTTCACTTTTCACCTCAACGACTATCTGACGCTCGAGGGCCTCAAACGCGGGCACGATGCATTCGAAGCCCGGCGCGCGGCCTCCCCGTGGCTGTTCGCCGGCATCTTCTTCGCGCTGTACGTGGCCGTCGCCGCGCTCTCGCTGCCGGGCGCGGCCATCCTGACACTCGCAGCCGGCGCGCTCTTTGGTCTCATGACCGGAACGGCGCTCGTCTCATTTGCCTCGAGCCTCGGCGCAACGCTCGCTCTGTTCGTCTCCCGCTATGTGCTGCGAGAGAGCGTTCAGCGTCGGTTCGGCGAGAAGCTCAAGGCGCTGAATGAAGGAATGGAGCGGGACGGTGCGTTCTACCTGTTCACGTTGCGACTGATCCCGATCTTCCCGTTCTTCCTCGTCAATTTGCTCATGGGCCTCACGCGAGTGCGCGCCGGCACGTTCTATTGGGTCAGCCAGATCGGAATGCTGCCGGGAACGCTGGTCTACGTGAACGCCGGCACGCAGCTCGCGCGCATCGACCGGCTCTCCGGAATCCTCTCGCCCACTCTTCTCCTGTCGTTCGCGCTTCTGGGCGTCTTCCCGTGGATCGCGCGCGCTCTGGTGCGCGGCATTCGCCGCCGGCGCGTGTATGCCCGCTGGTCGCGCCCGACCCGATACGATCGCAACCTCATCGTCATTGGCGCCGGCGCGGCCGGACTCGTCAGCTCATACATCGCCGCGACCGTGCGCGCGAAAGTGACGCTCATCGAGGCGAGCAAGATGGGCGGGGACTGTCTCAACTACGGTTGCGTGCCGAGTAAAGCACTCATTCGCAGTGCCACGCTCGCTCAGCAGATCCGTGAAGCGGATCGCTATGGCCTCACCTCCACCGAGCCCACGTTCAACTTCAAGGCGGTGATAGCGCGCGTGCACGCGGTGATCCGCGCCGTCGAGCCTCATGACAGTATCGAGCGCTACACGAAACTGGGTGTCGAGGTCCTTGAGGGCCGGGCGAAGATCCTCGATCCGTGGACCGTCGCGGTCGCGCTGAACGACGGCAGTACTCAGCATCTCACCACACGGAGCATCGTGATTGCTGCGGGCGGAACACCGATCGTGCCGACGTTGCCGGGTCTCGAAGACACGGGCTACGTCACGACCGATACGCTCTGGGAGCGCTTCGCCGAGCTCGATGTGGCCCCTCCGCGCCTCGTCGTACTGGGCGGCGGCCCGATCGGCTGCGAGCTGTCACAGTGTTTTGCGAGGCTGGGATCAAACGTCACACAGGTCGAGAAAGGTGTCCGCCTCCTCAGTCGCGAAGACGAAGAAGTTTCCGTCTTCGCGCGTCGGGCACTGGAGCGCGACGGAGTAACGGTGCGCACGGGTCACACCGCTCTTCGGTGCGAACGGGAGGGAAGCCGCAAGTTCCTGGTCGTGAAGTCCGCGGAGGCAGAGCAGCGAATCGAGTTCGACCAGTTGTTGTGCGCCATCGGCCGACGCGCGCGGCTGGAAGGCTACGGACTCGAAGAGCTCGGCATTCCGACGAAGAAAACCGTGGTCACCAACGAATATCTGGAAACGCTGTATCCGAACATCCTGGCAGCGGGCGACGTCGCAGGCCCCTATCAGTTCACGCACATGGCCGGGCATCAGGCGTGGTACGCGACCGTCAATGCGCTGTTCGGCCAGTTCAGGCGGTTCAAGGCAGACTACTCCGCGGTGCCGTGGACGACGTTCATCGACCCGGAGGTAGCCCGCGTCGGCCTCAATGAGCAGGACGCGCGCGAGCGCCACATCGCCTTCGAAGTCACACGCTTCGAGTTGCAAGAGCTCGATCGCGCCATCGCGGACAGCGCCACCGAAGGGTTCCTGAAAGTCCTGACCGTACCCGGAAAGGATCGGATACTTGGTGTGACGTTCGTCGGCCCCCACGCCGGGGACCTGTGCGGCGAATGGGTGCTGGCGATGAAGCACGGCCTCGGGTTGACCAAGGTCATGGGGACCATTCACACCTATCCCACGCTCGCCGAAGCCAACAAGTACGCGGCCGGTGAATGGAAACGCGCGCACGCTCCACAGCGCCTGCTCCGCTGGGTCGGGAAATACCACACGTGGCGGCGCGGAGGGCCTTGAGTCCTCGCCGGTTGCCTATCGAAAGTCGCGCCGCGCGGCTGCGCTTCGCTGAATCGCAGTGAGCACGCACAGGCCGGTACAGACCCATGCAAGTGTTGCGAAGTGCGCCGGGCATAGCGCCATCGCGACGAAGAATGCGATGGTCTCGGTGCCCTCCATCAATCCGTTCGAGTAGAAGAATGACTTCTGGCGTTTGGTCTCGGACACCAGCCCACGCTTCGCGGCGAGCGCCGCAAAAGCCAGAAAGCTCGCTGCGGTGAGCAGAAAGCTGGCGAGCAGCGCTGCAGCTGGCAACGCATTCTGCGTTGGCGAGGCAATTGCGAACGCGAGCGGTACGCCGCCGTAGAAAACATAGTCGGAAACGATATCGAAGTAGCCGCCCAGATCGGTACGTCGGGACGCGCGGGCCACCGCTCCGTCGAGCCCGTCGAGAATGCGGCACAAGGCGATGAGCGCGAGCCCCAGCGCGTACGCTTGATGAGCTATCGTAGCCACGGAGGCAATCGCCACCACGGTCCCGCTGAGCGTGACCGCGTTCGCGGAGATTCCGGCTCGAGCGATCCACCGCCCGACTCGATCCAGCGGCGCGCTGATCAGCGGTTGCAGGCGGGCGTCGAACATCAAGAGCCTCCATTGGAAGGCAGAAGGTCCACGCAGGCACCGCCAGCCGCGCGCACATCGTCGGAGTCGTGCGTGACCAAGAGAGTGGGCAATCGCCGGCGCTTCACCTCTTCAAGCACAAACTCCCGTGTGACGCCGCGAGTCTGTGCATCCAGATGAGCGAATGGCTCATCCAGCAGCAATGCGCGGGGCTGCGCGAGCAGCGCGCGCAGCAATGCGACACGCGCCCGCTGGCCGCCCGAGAGAGTGGCAGGATCGCGCGCTGCAAACCCGGCAAGGCCGATCGCTTCGAGCGCCTCATCGATGAGTCGGGCTCGCTCCCGCCTCGAATGCTCGACGGTCCGCAGTCCGAACGCGAGATTCTCGCCAACGCTCAAATGCGGAAACAGCAGGTCATCCTGGAACAGGATTCCGATCCGCCGCCGCTGCGTCGGCAGCGCCGTCACGTTCTCGCCATCCAGGACCACGCGACCGACACCTCTGAGCGCACGCGGCAATACGCCGCAGACAAATGCCAACAGGCTCGACTTGCCAACGCCGCTCGGACCCAGGAGCGACAGGATCTCCCCCGGGGCGATGCTAAGTGACAGTGGCCCGATCAGCGCCCGACCCGCGATAGACAGCGACGCCTCACGCAGTTCGAGCCCGCTCATCCGGGCACTCCACGTCGATTACGAAACAACGCGCGGCTCACCCAAAATGCCCCGGCGAACACGAGCAGCGGCGCGATAGCCTGCGCGGCACCGCTCGCGGCCGCCGAGCGAATGTTGCCCGATGAGATGGATGCGGCCGCCTCAGTAGCCAGCGTGGCGATCCGCCCCGCTCCTGCGAATAAGGTCGGCAGATACACGGCGACACTCACCGAGAACGCCAGCGCGAGTGCGAGCAGTGTGGAGCGCAACAGGAGCGGTGCGATTACCGTCAGCCACGCACGGACCGGCCCGGCACCGAGCACGCGGGCCGAAATCAGGTAGCCCGGCTTCAGGGCGGCACGCGAGTCCGCAAGCACGGCCCACGCGTAGGGTAGTGCGAACACCGCATGACTCCACAGGACCGCGAGAATCGTGCCATCGAGCCGCACGCGCACGAGCACGATCTGCCAACCAAACAGAAACGCCATCTGCGGAAGCATCAGCGGAATGAAGAGAAGCGCGCCGACGCGGCGACGAGCGAGCGGCCGCTCACGCAGAGCTTCGGCGGCGAGCAGCACGAGCACGACACTCACGAGCGCGGTGAGGATGCCCAGCAGGACGGTCATCTCCACCGAGGCACCGAGGTCGGGTGCGACACTTTGCCAAGTATCGATCGAAAACTGGCTCGGCAGGACATTCGGGAATCGCCAGGCGCCGCCCGTCGCTCGCAGCAGCAGCGCGAGGACCGCGAGCATCCCCAGAGACAGGATCACCAGCAGCGCGCCGCAGATCACGCGCCCCGCAAAGGCATCTTCGAGGCGCCGCTCTCCGCTCGTGGCAGACCGGTGCCAGACCCATCGCACCAGATAGGCAGTGCCAAACGCACCAGTCACGCACAGCAGTGTCGCTGCGAGGAGTAGCCAGGCGCCTGCAAAAGCCTGCGCGCGCAGAGCGAGGTCCGCATCGGTGAACCAACCCAGCAGCAGGACCGAGAGTGTCGGTGGCGTTGTCGGACCCAGCGGCAGAGCCATCTCGACATTCGTGATGGCGAAGATCAGAACCGCGACCATTCCGAGCCGCGCTTGGCGCTGCAGGGGCGGCGCCACGGAAATGAACCACGCTTTCAGCCGGCCATAGCCGAGCGCGCTGGCCTGAAGCATCAACTGTTCGGAATGGACCTGAGCGAGCGCGCCGCTCAACACCAGTATCAGAAAAGGGGTCTCCTTGATGACCAGTCCGCAGATCAGCGCCAAGCCGAGCGGATCCTGCACGGTTGCCCAGTCAGGCGGTTGCTCGAACCCCGTCGCCCACGGTGACAGCGCACGCAGCAGGAGCCCCGAGGGTGATAGCAGCAGCACGAGTCCGATGCCCAGGGCGAGATGAGGGCTCGCGAGGAGCGGGACGGCGAGTGCGCGCAGTCGCCCGCTCCAGGAGCGAGTGCCGGCAAAGGCAAGTGCTGAGTGAGCGAGCACGAGAGAAACAGATGTCGCGGCCGTTCCGGTCCAGATCGACAACAGCAGCGCGTGTGAAAGGCCTGGAGTCTCGAGCAGTGCACGCCACGCGGCGCCATCGAAAGCACCCGCGAGCGCGCCAGCCATCCCTGCAACCACCGGCGCGGCCGAGATCGCGCACAGCAGTGCCACCGGGGCGCGCCTCATTGGGCGCCGTAACGCCGGGTCCAGCCTCGCTCGAGCGCGGTCGTCCACGTCGGATGGGGCTCACTCAACAGCGACCCTTCGAGTCGCGGCAGCGCCGGACCGTATTCGAGCACGGCAAAGTGGGCACGCTCGGCGCTTCCGAGGCGGTCCATAGCGAGCACCGTGGGATCGCCCCAGATGTCCTCATCGGCTTTGCGCGCCTGTGCTGCCGGTGAGAGCAGGAAATTGGCGACCACCATGGCCCCCTCTTTCGCGCGCGCGTTGAAAGGGATCGCAAGGAAGTGACTGTTGCTGAGCACGCCGTCGCGAAAGTGCACCGCGCGGATGGTGAATGGCAGCTCGTGCACGCGCATCGCCCGGTTGGCTTCCGAAGGATTGAATGACACCGCCCAGTCCACCTCGCCATCCCCGAGCAGCCGCCGCTGATCCGATCCACTGCGAGGATACACGCGCCCGGCGCGCCACAGATAAGGTCGCGCGGCTTCGAGCCAGGTCCACAAGGGCTTCGTGACCTCATCGAAGTCGGCGCCGGCGGGGCGTTGCAAGCGCTCGCGATCCGTCACCATAACGAGCAGCAACTGCTTGAGGAAGCTCGTGCCCAGAAAGTCTGGCGGCTGCGGGTAGGTGAAGCGGCCCGGATGGGCCTGAATCCAACGCAGCAGCGTGGCGGGATCCTGCGGCACGGGTGCCGCGACGGCATGCGCGTCGTAGAAGAGCGTAAAGCGCGCGCCGCCCCAGGCAAGCTCCAGGCCCTGCGTCGGCAGCGTGAAGTCGACAAGGACGCTGGGATCGCGATCATCGAGCAACCGCGTATTCGGCAGTGAGTCGGCCCACGGCCCGTACAGAAGATGTCGCCCCTCGAGGCTCGCGAAGTTCTCCCCGTTGATCCAGATCAGATCGACTGAGCCGCCGCGAACACGTCCGGCCGCCTGCTCGGCGAGGATGCGGCTGACGGCGCTCGCAGTGTCCGACAACTTCACGTGAATCAAGGTCACGCCAGAGCGTTGCGCCACTTCGTTAGCGGCCCAGGCGATATAGCGATTGATGGCCGGATCGCCTGCCCAGGCATTGAAGTAGACGCGCTGACCCTGTGCCGCTTTTTCGATCGCGCTCCACGAATCGGTGGGCTCGGCCGACACGCTCGCGTAAGTCGCGGCGAGTAATAGCACGGCGAGCACCAGGCGCTTCACTAGAACAAATACCTCAGTCCAAGCTGAAATTGCCGGGGCGGCCCGGCATTACGTTCCACGAACGGCTGCCCGTATACCTGTATCTGGTTCGATTGCGTCGCCGAGTTGGCAAAGCCCGAAATATTCGTGCGATTGAAAAGATTGAATACGTCCACGGACAGCTCGATCTTTCCCTCGCCTACGGAGGGCGCATAGCGTACGCCAAGATCGACCGTCTTCGACCACGGGAGCCGTCCGTTGTTGCGCGAGACGCCCGGGGCACGATCGGAGTTTCCGAGGTACGCATCGGTAAAGGACGCTCCATCGCCATTGAGATCGGTGGTGCCGAAGATCGTGGCGTCCGGAATGGAGTTGATGGGCTGTCCGGACTGGAACAATCCTGCGAACGAGACTGTGAGATCCGGCAGCGGATACACGAACACAACGGCGGAGATCACGTGCCGCCGGTCATTGACCGACGGCCCCCACTCCGTGCCAAACGCGTTCGAGTTGGCCGAGCGGAAGTTGATGTCGTCCGTATTGTTCGTGAGCTTCGAGAGCGTGTACGACATCGTATAGCCGTAGCGCGCTTCTCCCGCTTCCTTCGCGAGCCGCATCGTCAGCGCGCGGTAGCGCGAGCGCCCGCGCGTCTCGGAGACCACGATTTGCCGCGCCCCGCCCGGCAGTACACCGACCGGACGCGTTGCATCCGCCGCCACCTGCGAGCGAATGAGACCTAGAGATTCGGCCAGAGCACGCCGATCTGCGTCGCTCGGCAGCGAGCGCAACAGCGCGATGTTCGCGTCAGTCAGATTCGCTAGGTTCGAAGTGAAAGGCGCAGGCGCATTGAGATCGCGAAGGCGCAGCAAGTCGTAGCCGTCCGCGTAGATGACATCGGCACCGGCAACGACGCCCTCGAACGCCTCCCACTGCAGGCCCAGCGAGAACTGATCCGTGTACGGATTATCGAGCCCACCGGGGTTGAGAATTCGGCGCTCGTTCGAGAATGCCGTATCGCGCAGCCCCTGCGACGTCGCGGGCGTTGGGCATTGCAGATACGCCGTGCACGGAGGACTGACGCTCAGGTTGCCGTCGAACGTCAGCGCATCGAGGTTCGTGCCGGCCGGCAAGAATTCCCCGATCGACGAGCTGCTGCAATTGGGAACGAAACGCGCTCGAGGTCGTGTTCTGCTGGAGTGCGTCGGAGGCGACGGTGTACGGGAGCTTCTCGTAGAAGCGCCCTGCCCCCGCATGCAGCGCAAGCGTTGGGCGCACCCGGAAGTTCAACGCCAGGCGCGGCGCCACGTTGTCCCGATCGCCTGAACCCGCCCCGGCGCGCGACAAGGTATCGTAGTCCCACCGCAGTCCGAGCGTGGCGGTCAGCCGTCGCGGTGAGACTGATCTGATCCTCGGCGTACAACCCCGTCTGTGTCTGTGCGCGACCAAAGCGCCCGGGGTGCAGCTCCACCGAGTAGCTCTGCACTTCGGCGCTCGCGGGGATGTCGCGCGACGTCGAGCGCCGTGCCGCGATTGGCCGAGCGCACCTGATCGAGCTCAGCCTGCGTCAGACGGACTGTGTAGTTGCCCTGCTCGTTGCCACCACCGGCCAGGACAAAGTCCGAGCGCAGGACATCCGCGCCGAGCTTGAACGCATGCGCGCCGCGCGTCAGCGTCAGTTTCTGCTGCCCCTGCCAGCTGTTCTCGATCTCATCGAAGACAAAGCCCGGATTGCCGAGCACCGCTACGGCGAGCCCGTCCGGTCCGTTCACCGTCACCTGAGGCCCGGCGTCGCCGAGCGGCCGGCCATAGTTCCAGCGAAAGCGCGAGTAGCCGACCGTGCTTTCGGAGGCGAGGCCGTCCGCATCGTATATCGCCGAGAGCGAGGTCAGGGTCGAAAGGCGGTCCTGAACAGAGCCGGCCGACGGGAAGGTCACGCCGCCCTCGAGCCCTCCGCCCTGACGCTCGATGCTCACGTCACCGTGGTTGGCGCGCAGGGCGAGCCGCCAGCGATCGCTCAACTGGTGATCGATCTTGCTCGACAGCAAAACCGAGCGGTTGCTGCCTGCCACGGTGTCGTTGATGCCCAGCGCGGGCGAGGAAAGCAGATTGTCCTTCTGATCGCGCGTGTACTCGGCATCGACGAACACGAACGTTCGATCGCGCACGATGGGACCGCCGAAGGCAACGCCGGTCTGATCGCGTCGGAAGCCATCCTTCACAGCGTTGCCGCTGAGGTCCCGCCCGGCAAACGCCGATGCCGCGTCGAGCGATGAACCCGGCCGCGAGAGATAGAACCCCTCGCCCCGCCACTCGTTTGTTCCGGATTGGGTCGTGACATTGACCACGCCGTTCCCGGTGCGGCCGTACTCGGCGGAATAGGAGGCGGCCAGCACCGTCACATCCTGCACCAGGCCGATCGGAACGGGGAACTTCGGTCCGCCGAGAAAGTTCTCGTTGTTGTCGATGCCATCGATCAGGTATTGGGTGAAGAGTCCGTTCGCTCCGTTGATCGAGACTTCCGGTGCCTCCGGAAAGAATCCGGTTGACGGAACGACGTTGGGCAGACGCACAAGGGCACGCGTGAGGTCGCGTGCTTCCACAGGAAGGCGCTGAAGTTCGCGCCGAGAGAAGCCGGCGCTGACCTCCGCATTGATCGAATCGATCGCGGCGGAGTCCCTCCGCGCTGTCACAGTCACCGACTGGACAGGCAAAGTCACAGCGACTGCGCGCGCTTCGTTCGCGCGCAATCGCAGACCGCTCGCGAGCGGCTGTGAATCGACCTGAACCGAATAGCCCTCCGCAGCCGGAACCGCCGCGAACCGCGCTCGACCCTGCGCGTTGGTCACTGCGAACGCGATAAAGCCTGTGTTGTTGTTCTCCAGCGTCACGGTCTGCCCGTCCGGCGCGGCCCCACTCGGATCGCTGACGGCGACGTCGAGCGTCGCGACCTGGGCGAGCGCGAGCACGGGCACGAACAGCCCGAGCGCCAGTGCGCTCTTGCTCCACTGGCGACGAGCCGCAGTCGCCGAGTGGCGAGCAGTCCGCTTGGTTTGATCAATCATTCAGCCTGCCTCACACCGAGTGCCATGACCGCACCTCCAGTTGGATACCCTTTATTGCAACGGGCACGCCGACGGCAGTACAGGGCGTCGCGCTCATCGCACGCGACATGCGCTGTCACGGTGCGTCGGGATCACCTCGCGACGCCCCGGCGTTGTTCGGCTTCGACTCAAGCGCCCTAACCCGAAGCGGGTCGCGCTGGAACCGCCGGCGTCCACGCGTGCGCAGTGAGTGGTGGGTCCACGGCGGTGTGAAAGACGTGATTGGTGTAGTTACTCAGGGTCTTGATCGCGATCGCGTGGATGATGTCGAGAATATGCAGTTCCGTATAGCCGGCGTCTAGAAAATCACGAGCGGCGTCGGGGGATGGATTGCCCCGGGTCTGAAGAAGGACCTGCGTGAATGCGGCCAGTGCGCGCAGCCTGGGCTCGGGGATTGAGCCGCCGTCGCGAATGGCCTCGATCACCGCCGCAGGAACATTCGACATGTTGTGCGCCAGCATGCTGTGGGCCGCCACGCAGTAGTGGCAACCGTTTTCCAGGCTGATGACGAGAAATATCACTTCCTGCTCCGCCGGCGAGAGACGCGGGTTCTGCCGAAACAGCCGGTAGCCGTGCATGTAGGTATCCAGCACATCCGGCGTGTTGGCCATGTTGGCGTACAGGTTCGGCACGAACCCCAACTGCTTGCGCGTCTCTGTCAGGATCGCCTGCGCGCTTCCCGGGGCGGTGTCGGGAGTCTTTGGCGCCTGCGTGACGCAATAAACCTTATCATTTTTCATGAGACTAGCGTCCCTCTGCCGGGCGAGCGAGGCGCGAACACCTCGTCAGCCCGGCTCAGGTTTCAGGACTTTTCTGGCCGGGCTAAGCGCGGCACCGGCGATTCTCTCCCACGTGCCCTTAGACAGGTAGATCCATTCCTTGGCATCACGATCCTTCTTTGCTTCACCTTGACAGGAGTGCACCGGGGTTGCGCAGTCGTTCTTGCCAGCCAGGACCACGCCGTAGCACTTCTCTTTGCCGACCTGGTGATCCGCCAGCGCACGACTGGCATTTCCCGCTGCAAGCAGGGTTCCCACCGCAGCGGCAATCAGTACACTTCGTCGATTCATCGGGTGGCAGATCCTCTATAAGCATCTCGGACCGCCCGAAGACGCGCATTCGGCCCGCCCGTTACAGGTCACCGCACGAGTTTTGGCGGATTCAGGGCCGGGACGTCTCCGCAGGTACCGATGACCCCCACGATTCTGTAACAGCGCGGGTGCGATGGCGTCTCATCGGAGCCCGGAAGGGGTGTACCGAGGATGAGGCTATCGTGATCCCGAATCCCGCAATGACAGCCGGCGATCGCCTGAGGGCTCCCAGCAAACGGTTCGGCGAGATTCTCGGAGCGCTCCAGCCGGATATGAAGCGCTTTGCGCTGTGGCTGTGTCGCGACCCCCTTGCGGCTGAGGAGATCGTGCAGGATTCGTTATTGCGGGCCTGGCGCGCCGCGGGAAAACTGCGCGACGAGAATTCCGCCAAAGCCTGGGTTCTCACGATCGTGCGCCGCGAGCACGCGCGCCGATGTGGGCGGCGCAAGCCCGCGTCGATCAGCCTGGAGGATCTCACCGAAGCCGACGAAGGAGAGCTCGCGGTGACCGATGCGTTGCCTCTGGAGGATCTGCGGCAGGCGATCTTCTGCCTCGACGCGGCGTATCGCGAGCCATTGCTGCTGCAGGTTCTGATGGGCCTGTCGACTCAGCAAATCGCAACGCGGCTAGGCCTGACCCAGAGCGCCGTCCTGACGCGCCTGTTCCGGGCGCGCGATCAACTGCGTCAACGCTTCCTGGACTAGCAGACCTGCGCCCCTCGCGAGCGCGACGACTGAAGGGAACAAGGCCGCACTTAGCGCTCATCCGCTGTTCCCTGTTCGCGATCGCGTCAACCCGCGCAACAGGACAGCTTCGCGACATCCTTCTCGTTGGCCTGAGCAGCGAGCTTCAATCCTTCGACCGTCGTCAGATAGGGGAAGATGGTCGCATGCTGTGGCGAATGGCAAGCACGTCGTCGAGGCGGCAGCAATTGCCCTGGTTGTCGCGACGGAGAGTTCGTACACAACGCTAGCCGTTTTGGTGTCGAACTTCACTTGCACAGACTTCACGCCTGCAATGCGCGCCATGGCTGTCTTCACGGTGACCGGGCACAACGCGCAGTTCATTTTTTCGATCACGAAAGACTTGTGTGCGCTCCGAGGTGGCGGCAACGGCGGTTGTCTTCTCCGCCGCCGTCGCCGGAAGGGCATCGAGCCCGGCAATGCAGAGAAATGAGACCAGCGCGGCAACTGCAAAGGGTACGTCTCTCATGATGATCATCTCCTAGTAAAACAGGGGTGCCCAGTAATTGATCGTGATGGCGAGCAGGACGAGAAGCGTCGCAAGCCACAACGCAATCCGGATCAGGCGCGCGGAATGCGATCGTGTGCAGTAGGAGCCCTCCTCGCAAGCAGGTCTCGATTTGAAATAGACCTGCCGAAAGCCAACACCAATCATCGCAAGCGTCGCGGCTGCAAAATACGGTTTGTGCCCTCGCTACCCTCGGCTTGCTTCGCGTTTGCGAAAGCGCACCGGAGCCGTGCATCGAGGCGGCGCAACTGTCCCAGATACCGCGCGCAGTCCGGACACATCCAGCGGTGGAGATGCGTGGCCAGTCCGAGCTGCTGCGGAGCGGACCCAGCTGCAAAGCGAAATTCCGCACAGCTCAACATGCGGGGACAGGCGCGAAGGAGTCTGCGATGATGACCATCACCCAAACTGACCCTCGCCGTTACGCGTTATTGCGCGAGGCTGTGCGAATGAGCGCCGGGCACGCCCGCCCAGCTGAGCGACCGATAGTCGAACCCAGCCTGGCGAGCAATACCGTGAAATCTCCCGGCCAATTGCCGTTCTCGGCGCTGAGCGAAAATCGCTAACCGCGTAGAATCTGTCGTCCGGGCCCAACCTTCCACGGAGATGCACGATGTCCCGCTTTCCCTCTCTCCCAGAGCGACCGGTGCTAAGTGACGTTTTCAAAGCCTTTCCCGTGGGTGCTCGCGCCCTTCTCGAGTACCACGACGCCTTGTTGCGCGGGCCGTCACCGCTCACCGTGGCGCAGCGCGAACTTCTGGCCGCCTACGTATCGGGCCTGAATGCCTGCAACTACTGCCATGGTGCGCACCGCGTAATAGCCGAGATCCATGGCATGGATGCCGACGTCTTGGAGCGGCTGATGATGGATCCAGTGGCCGCCGGGGTCGAGCCGGTCCTGCTTCCGATCCTCGGCTATGTTCGGAAACTCACCGAGTCGCCTGGCAGGATTACGGACAGCGATGCGCAGGCGGTCTTTGAGGCCGGGTGGAACGAAGAAGCGCTATTTCATGCGATCAGTGTCTGCGCACTGTTCAATTTCATGAATAGGATCGTCGAGGGATGCGGCGTCAGTACCGACGAACAGGTTCTCGCAGAGCAGCGTAAGCGCCACCAGACCATGAAGGACGATCCGCATCCGTATCAGAGCTTTGGCGCCCGCATCGGCATCGGATAACGCGACCAGGCGGTTTCCCCATAGACCTGGGCATTGGCCACGATCACCAGCACATTGCGCACACGTTGCAGTTGCTCGGTAGTGAAGGCCCCGGCCATGTCCGGCACGTTGCCATAGTGCGCCACCGGGCTCATCATTGATCCGCGCACGCCGAGATTGTCCGTCACGCCGCCATCGACCAAACGCAGGATGGGCATTCGATCCGGATGCGCATAGCGCTCGAGGGCGCGCGCGACGACGCGTCGCCGGTCAAAATAGTCGTCGTTGGCCAGGGCATCGGCAATCCAGAGGCGGTGGCGCTCAGGGCAGTCTTCATAATTCCGCAGCGCGATGCTGGCGAGCGGACCGGGCATTGCCGAGGATGCCGTTACCGCATTGGCGACCGGATACGTTGACAGGTCGGAACACAGGAAATCGAAATGCTGCTGGATGAATGAGAAGGTCGACGAATTGTTCAGGTCGCTGGCAACCGAAGTTCAACGCGAGTACGCGCGGCGCAACCACCCTTGCGGGAGTCCGATTGAATCGGACCCCCTAATTGAGGTCAGTGGGCGACGGTCATGTTGTCCACGACGTTACGCACGCCGGGGGCGCTCCAGGCCTAGTGCCGGGCCAAGTCACGTTCGGCCCAGCTGTTTACAGGTCCTGACAAGGCCACATCGGCGCCGTGAACGACCACCGAGATCCCTTTAGCCTCTGCTTGCGCGCGGCGCTTCAACGCGGCCTCCATGTCGGATTTGACGATGGTCGAGGATACTCTGGCCTTGATCACGATTTGGTCGCTGACGCCCTTGACCCCCATGAGAGAGCGAACAGCTGTCGCCGCCGCCTGTCGTTGAAATTCCCAATCCACTTCACCCCTGAGCGTGACAAACCCGTGTTCGACCATCACCTTGATGCGTTCTTGCGGCACAGCGGTCGACCACAGCAGGACATTTTCAACAGAGCCGGCGATATCAGCATCGGTTCGATTGCTCGAACCCGGGAGTTTGACGTCCATTTCCACCGCGAGAGCCTTGACGCCAGCGACGCGTTGGGCGGCGCGCTCGGCCTCCCACTTTGCCGCGAAACTGCTCACGTGACCGGCCAATGTCACGATTCCGTTCTTGACCTCAACGCCGATCTGCGCGGCGTCAATTGAGGGCTCCCAGGCAAGTTCTGCGATGACATCCTGCTGCAATTGCGCGTCCCTTTTCATAGTCACTTTTCCAGTCTGTCTTTGGGGGGCGGAGTATGCGCAGCGCGTATCTCGCGTTCGGTGCGGTGGAACGCTTACGAAGGCGACGCCCCGCATTGCTCGCTAGCTGCTGCACGGCGCCGTGGCCAAGAAGCCGGGGCACGCGCGCACCGATTGGCAAGCACGACCTTGACCTGTAGCGCCGCCTTCTGCGCACTAGCAATAGCCTAGCTTCTCTTCGGACGTGAGGGACCGTTGCGCGCCATCGCGAGCGTTGACGAAGCCATCGATTTCGCTGTGTGCCCAAAAACCGAATCCCGGATCTCGAGACGCCTGCACGACGACCTTATGCTCGTCGCTCTCCGGGGATGCCTCGTGGTATTGGTTGATGGTCACAGGCGCCTCGCCGGGTTGGCATTTCACGGCGCGGGCAGGTAGTCCCTGGAGTTCTGATGCACCTAGTTGTTTCAACGTGGCCACTTGCGCGAGCACAACTTCGCGCATCGCTGCGCGGTCGTAGCTCACCGTTTTTCTGGGGGTAGTAATCATGAGGTATGTTCTAGCAGGTTGCGCCTCAGGATGCGGCGACGCAGTAGCACGCAGCTTAGGCTTCAGGGCGCCGGAGAAGGGAGTCTGTACCCTCCATGATTGCTATGTTCGTTGCCGCACTGCGCACTTGCTAAAAAGCGCGCATTTTACTTTACAAGTAGCGCTTGAACTACGTGCGTCGTCTGCCCCTTGATCGTTAGTGGAGTATGAACATGAGATCTATACAGCGAACCCGGGTGGACGTGGTAAGTGCCACAAACGCACTGCCCGTTGCCCAAGGGGCAGCAGTGCTCACGGAGCAATGGGATGTTGTACTGCGAGGGGGTACGCACGCGCTGATCCGACCGATTCGCAAGCAGGACTATGCCTTGGAGCGCCGCTTTATCGAAGCACTATCGCCCCGCTCGCGCCGCTTTCGTTTTCTGGACACCATTAAGTCGCCAAGTTCCGCGCTCCTGAAGCAGTTAGTTGAGATAGATCCCACCCGCGACGTAGCCTTGATCGCGCTGCTCGTCGAAGAAACCGGGGAGGAGCAGATTGGCGTCGCTCGATTGTGTGGTGCAGCGGACCTCCGGAGCTGCGAGTTCGCAATCACTGTCAGCGATGCGTGGCAGCGCAAGGGTCTCGGAACGCATCTCATGCGGCAACTCAGGGAAAGCGCCGTCTCGCGTGGAGTTGAATCAATGTACTCGGTAGATAGCGCGGACAACGAAATGATGCGCGGGTTCGCCCTTCGCCTTGCCATGCAACGAGTGATTGACCCGAACGACTCGACCCAGGTGATCCATAGCGTCGATCTAAGGACGATCGATAGCACAACGTGGTAACGAGTCGGGATCGAGCGGGGGCCTCAGTGCGAGGGACTCTGAAACGATTCATCCTTCGTCGAAGCTGGGTACCTCTGCTGTGTCTGCTGCCGGCAGTGGCCTGGGCAGTAGCAACGGCCCGTGAGGAATACCTCAAGGCGATTCGCAGCAAACCGAATACCGAACACGGTGCTGAAATGTTCGAATCTTGCGCCGCCTGTCACGGCGTCTCGGGAACCGGTGTGCCAGATGGCACAGTGCCTCGCATCGCTGGACAGCATTTCCGGGTTCTGGCGGAGCAACTCGTAGACTACCGGCACGGAACCCGCTGGGACATTCGCATGGAGCACTTCACGGCAGAGCATCTTGTGGCCGACGCGCAGGCGATTGCCGATGTCGCCGCGTACGCTAGCCAATTGGAGTCACAAACGCTGCCAGGAATTGGCAAAGGGGATCTCATAGGGCGTGGCGCCAGTCTCTATGCCGCCCGCTGCCGTTCGTGTCACGGGGAGGCGGGTCAGGGCGATGCGGGCAAACTGGTTCCGCGCCTGGCCGGTCAGCATTACGAGTATCTTCTGCGCCAGATGTATGACTCCGTTGATGGGCGCAGACCGAACATGCCTGATGACCACATTCGCTTGTTCTCACGCCTGGACCGCGACGATGTCCTCGGCATATCGGATTTCCTCTCCCGCTCTGCATGGACCAGTCAGACGACACAGTCCAGCGCGCCGCAATAGGAACGGGTCTGACCCAAGCTCCGGTTTGCGCCCCCGGACCTTCTCCTTCATTCCTGCAACTATCCATTTATGAATCAGGATAGTGATATGGCGAAGGGAGGGCGAGCCGATGACCCCTCCGTCAAGGATGCAGACGAAGTAGCAAGGGCGCTGGGAGCAGACCTCGAAAATGGACTCACTTCGCAGGAGGCGTCGCGCCGGCTCGCGGCATGACGGCCGCAACGAGCTCCGCGCGGCCCCGCGGCGACCCGCGTGGCGTCGCTTCCTGTCGCATTTCCAGGATCCTCTCGTCTACCTGTTGCTCGCCGCCGTCGCCATCGCGCTCGCCGCCTGGGTGATCGAGGGCATGGTCGGCTGGCCGGTGGATGCGATCGTCATCGCGGTCATCGTCCTGCTCAACGCGGTCCTGGGCTATCGTGCAGGAGGCCAAGGCCGAGAACGCCGTGGCCGCACTGGCCCGGATGACCGCGGTGACCTCGGCGGTCCTGCGTGACGGGCAGGTGCTGCGGGTGCCCAGCGCCGAGCTGGTGCGTGGCGACGTGCTCGTGCTCGGCGAGGGGGACGCCGTCGGTGCGGATGCGCGCCTGGTGCGAGGCCACGTCGCTGCGCGTGCAGGAGGCCTCGCTGACCGGCGAGAGCGAGGCCGTGCTCAAGGACGCCGCCACGCTGCCGCGGGCCCGCAGCGCTCGGCGACCGGCTCGACATGGTCTTCAAGGGCACGGCCGTCGCGCAGGGCACCGGTCGCGCCGTGGTCACCGCGACCGGGATGGACACCGAGATGGGCGCGATCGCCGAAATGCTCGAGGCCACCGCGGAGGAGCCGACACCGCTGCAGAAGGAAGTCGGACGCATCGGGCGCATGCTGGGCATCGCGGTCGTCATCATCGCCGTCGTGGTGGTGGGAACCATCCTGCTGATCTCCGACATCCGCAGCGCCGCCGATGTCATCAGCGTCCTGCTGCTCGGCGTGTCGCTGGCGGTCGCGGCGGTGCCCGAGGGGCTGCCGGCGATCCTGTCGGTGGTGCTCGCCCTGGGCGTGCAGCGGATGGCGAAGCACAACGCGATCGTCAAGAAGCTGTCGTCGGTGGAGACGCTGGGCTCCGCCTCGGTCATCGCCTCGGACAAGACCGGCACCCTGACCCGGGCGGAGATGACGATCGAGCGTGTGATGACCGCCTCGGGCGGCACCCATGTCACCGGGGTGGGGTACGCGCCCCAGGGGCAGGTGGAGCACGAGGGCGCCAAGCTCGGCAGCCGGGCCGCTGCACGCACGAGCACATCGTGGTGCTCAGCGGCGGCAGCCTGGCCGGCAACGCCGAGCTGCGCCAGGGGGCGGGCGGCGAGTGGGAGATCCACGGCGACCCCACCGAAGCGGCCTTCCTGGTGGCCGAGCGCAAGCTGGGCGTCACCGAGCGGCGCGAGCGGCGTTTCGAGCGCATCGGCGAAATCCCGTTCACGTCCGAGCGCAAGATGATGTCGACGATCGAGCGCGACCACGAACACGACGACGAGGTCGTGGTGATCACCAAGGGTGCGCCGGACGTCCTGCTCGAACGGTGCACCCGGGCGCGGGTGGGCATGGAGGTCGTCGAGCTCGACGCCGCGCTGCGGGCGCGGATCCTGGCTGACGTCGACACGCTTTCCGACGCGGCGCTGCGCACCCTGGCCGTGGCCTACCGCCCGCTCGACGCCGGGCGAGGATCCGCACAGGTCACGCGAATCGCTCGAACGCGACCTCGTGTTCGTCGGCACCGTGGGCATCATCGACCCGCCGCGCGAGGAGGCGGCGGTGGCCATCCGCGAGGCCCGCCGGGCCGGCATCCGGGTGATCATGATCACCGGCGACCACCCGCGCACCGCCGCGCGCATCGCCGCGGACCTCGGCATCGTGGAGGCCGGCGCCGCCGCGCTGACCGGGCTCGAGCTCGATGCGCTCGACGACGCGGCCTTCGCCGAGGCGGTGCGCAAGACGTCCGTCTACGCCCGGGTGGCGCCCGCGCACAAGCTGCGCATCGTCGACGCGCTGCAGGCCGACGGCAACATCGTCGCGATGACCGGCGACGGCGTCAACGATGCGCCCGCGCTGAAGTCGGCCGACATCGGCATCGCGATGGGGATGACCGGGACCGAGGTGACGAAGGAAGCGGCGAAGATGATCCTCGCCGACGACAACTTCGCCACGATCGTCGAGGCCGTGCGCGAGGGTCGCGGCATCTTCGACAACATCCGCAAGTTCCTGCGCTACCTGCTGTCCTCGAACATGGGCGAGGTGCTGACGGTCTTCCTGGGCGTGGTCGGGGCCGGGGTGATCGGGCTGTCGGGCGCCGGCGGCGCGGTGGTGCTGCCGCTGCTCGCGACGCAGATCCTGTGGATCAACCTGGTCACCGACTCCGGGCCGGCGCTGGCGATGGGCGTCGACCCGCCCACCGACGACGTCATGGCCCGCCAGCCGCGGCGCTCGAGCGAGCGGGTGATCGACGCCCGCATGTGGGCGGGGGTGATCCAGATCGGCGTGGTGATGGCCGTGGTGACGCTGCTGACGATCGACATCTACCTGCCCGGCGGACTGATCGAGGGCACGTCACGACCTCGCTACGGCGCGCACCGCAGGCTTCACGGTGCTCGTCTTCGCTCAGCTTGTTCAACTGCTTCAACGCGCGCTCGGAGACTACGAGTGCGTTCGCGCACCTGTTCGTCAACCCGTGGCTTTGGGGCGCGATCGCACTGTCGGTGCTGCTGCAGGTGGCGGTCGTCAACCTCGACGTTCCTCAACCTCGCCTTCGGCACGGTGCCGCTGGAGTTCGACCAGTGGCTGCTGTGCGCCGCGATGGCCAGCGTGGTGCTGTGGTTCGGCGAACTGCGCAAGCTGATGAGCCGCGCCTTGGCCCGGCGAAACACGGGGAGTCTTGCAGGCCGACCTTGTTGGGCGCCGATATCGCTTTGTCTGCGCCGAATACGGTCGCGGCGAAGAATGACGCGATAAGCCCCGAGCAGGCGGTGGGTCATTCGAAGTACCTAACGCGTTTCTTTGGTGTCGAGTGTCAGTAGGCAAGCGATAACGAATTACCACGCCCATTCAGTGAGCGTGCGCAGGGTCGCCGGTGGCCGTGAAACCTTGCGGTTCGCCAGAACGGACAGCTGCAATCTCCACGACCGATGCCGACCTTCCTGTTTCACAAATAACTTTCGTACGCAGCTAAGTGACACTGCCGCGGTAGCAAAAGAGAGCTTCACTGATCGTCGGAACATATCGAGTCAACTTCGCTTCAGTTGAAACAATGCTCATCCGCGTGAGCTTGCTGAGCACGCGTTGGTTCGCCTCGGTCAGTATAACTCGTACGCCGCGCCGCTCGAGCTTCGTTACAACCTCTTCGAGGGTCTGAAGGCCAGTCGCGTCCATGAAGGGAACGCGCCCGAGACGAATGATAATACAGCGCGGATCCGTGTGCGTCTGCGCCAAGATCCGCTCGAGGCTTTCCACAGCGCCGAAAAAGAGTGGCCCTTCTATTGAATAGCAGATCACTCCTTCAGGCATGGCGGCACCTGGGAGTGGCTCGGCCTGGGGATTGACCTCAACCGACGTAGACATGCGCCGCAGAAATTGCAGCATTGCCAGAATGACACCTACGTTGACCGCAATCACCAGGTCCGCAAAGACGGTGAGCAATAGGGTGATGAGGAGGATTGCGACGTCGGCGCGGGGGGCATTTCGAATCAGTCGAAACACATGCGGTAGATCGGACATGTTGAAGGCCACAACGAATAAGATGGCCGCCAGGCACGCCAGCGGTATTTGCCCGGCTAGCGGGGCCAGCAGAAGCAAAACGGCAAGCAGCAGGACAGAGTGAACAATGCCGGAGAGCGGACCCGTTGCGCCGTAGCGCACATTCGTCGCCGTTCGCGCCAGAGCGCCAGTCGCCGCGAATCCGCCGAACAGCGGTGACAGCACATTCGCAACGCCCTGGCCGATCAATTCCTGGTTAGGATCGTGTTTGGTGTTGGCCATGCCATCCGCCACCGTCGCGGAAAGGAGCGACTCAATTGCGCCGAGCATGGCAATGGCGAACGCACTGGGCAGGAGCTCGACGATCCGCGCGAAATCGACATCCGGGATGGAGAATTGAGGCAGATGCTGAGGAATGGCTCCAAAGGCGCTGGAGATCGTAGCGACCCCTTCGAAATGTCCAAGCGTCTGTATTGCCGTCGCCACGACCAGCGCCAGTAATGGGCCCGGTATCACGCGCACACCCGGTACTTTGAATGCCAAAGCCGCAACCAGTAACGCGAGGACACCGATCGCGGTCGTCGCCACATGCCACTGCGGAAATGCCTGAATCAGCGCGACGAGCTTCTGATGAAAGTGAGCGCCGGCAATCGGAGGCAACCCGAAGAAGTCGCGCCACTGTCCCACGAAGATAACAATCGCGATTCCGGCCGTGAAGCCAGCGATGACCGGATGCGGTATGAAGCGTATGACCGCCCCCAACCGCGCAATGCCCAGAAGGACCAGAATCACACCCGCCATCAGTGTCGCCGCGAGAAGGCCCTCGACGCCGTGCATCGCCGTGACCGTGGCAAGTATCGCTACGAACGCTCCGGTTGGGCCGGCGATCTGCAAACGCGTGCCACCAAACACGGATACCGCAGTTCCTGCGATGATTGCCGTATACAGACCCTGTTCGGGCTTGACGCCCGAAGCGATGGCGAATGCGATCGCCAGCGGCAAGGCGACGATGCCGACTATCGCTCCCGAGAAGAGGTTGCGAGCCCAGTGCTCTTGCCGCATCAGTCCGGCGCGCGAAGCTTCGATTAGGGCGATCATGATCGTCGGGATATATCAGTTACTTGCGTTTCTACGCCGACTTGAATCTGACAGGTGTGCTGGGGAAGTCCCACTCCGCCTTCGGATCATAGCGCACGGGACGTTTACTGATGGCACTCGATGAGTCATCCGAGCGTTGCGAGCACTCATTCAGGTTGTCTAGCGTTTTATTTCCCTACGCCGTATAGCCATCCAGCCTGCCACGCGGCCGCCTGCGCGTCCCATGCTGCCAATTTCTCGTCCGTCATGCCCGGGCTCACAGTGAGATAGCAGGGATTGTCGAGGATGGAAGCGCCCACGGCGCGAGCGAGTGTCCCCTCACCGCGCAGTATTGCAAGGCTGATCTTGTCGCCATTCACTATTTGGAGCTCCTGCACTGAACGACTCAGCAAGTGCGATAACGCAGGGGGAATCGAATGTCCGATTGCGGCCGCAGCGGAGAGAAAGAGAGAGTCTTTGCGGCCTTCGCGCTCGGCCTAGTATCGATTAGATCGCCATGATGCTTACAAGGCTCGTCAGCCTGTCCCGTTGGTGGTAACCGTCGCCCAAGTGCCGCGGTTTCCGCTTGGACGCTCGGCCCGAGCTAGCATTCGACGCCGCGCCAAACGGAGGTGTGAGCGATTAAGAAATAATGTTGATACTGACCCGGCGAGTGGGCGAAATGAGCATGATTGGCGACGCCATCCGGATCACGGTGCTCGATGTAAAAGGCAATCAGGTAAGGCTTGGCGTTCATGGCCCAAAGGAGGTTGCCGTGCATCGCGAGGAAAGGGCGTGTCCGAATTTCTGTGTTCAAGGCGGGACAAATTCAAGCGTCCGGCCTCGTGAACCGATCGCCGTAGACCACGGCAAATTGGTTCATCGCCAGGACCCATTCGTCGGGTTGATCGGATCTCCTTGGCAAGCACGTTGCGCAGGGCGAGCCACAGAAGCTTGGTGGCGGCCTCATCGGAGGGGAAGTGGCCGCGGGTCTTGATGATCTTGCGCAAGCTGCATGTGCAAGCTCTCAATCACGTTCGTCGTGTAGATCACCTTGCGAACCTCGGGGGAAAGGCAAAGAACGGAATGACGTGCGACCAGGCGCGCCTCCACGATTGCACGATGGTCGGGTATTTCTCGCCCCATGCGCTGTCTGCAAACGCTTCTAGCTCGCGCTCGGCTGCCTCTGCGTTTGCCGCTCGTATAGATCGGACGGATCGCTGCGGCAACCGCCCGACGGTCTTTCCAGCTCGCGTACTCGAGGCTGTTGCGGATCAGGTGCACGATGCAGGTCTGCACCGTGGTGCGCGGAAACACCGTCTCGATCGCCTCTGCGAGCCCTTTAAGGCCATCGACGACGGCGATCAGGATGTCGTCGACGCCGCGGCTCTTGAGCTCGTTGAACACTTTGAGCCAGAACTTCGCGCCCTCGGTTTGCTCGATCCAGATGCCCGAGCACGTCGCGGCTACCGTCGGGCAACACACCCAGTGCAAGGTAGACCGCCTTGTTGCGCACGACCGCGTCATCGCGGATCTTCACCCGCAGTGCATCGAAGAACACCACCGGATACATCGGCTCGAGCGGCCGGTTCTGCCAGGCGATGACCTCGGCCGACACCTCATCGGTGACCTTGCTGATGAACTCCGGCGAGACCTCCGTGCCGTACATCTCCAGCAAATAGCCCTGGATCTCGCGCATCGTCATGCCGCGCGCATACATCGCGATGATCTTCTGGTCGAAGCCCGTGAAGCGTCGCTCGTGCTTGCGGGATGATCAGCGGATCAAAGCTGCCTTCTCGATCCCGCGGTACTTCGATCCGTACCGGCCCATCGTCGGTGAGCACCGTCTTGCCGCTCGTGCCGTTGCGTTGATTGGTCTGCCCGGAAGGCTTTGCGTCCCCGGGCTCATAGCCCAGGTGTTCGCTCATCTCGGCACTCATGGCCCGTTCGATGACGGCCTTCTTCAGCGAGCGAAACAGCTCCTCCACCTCGCCCTGGCTCATCGGGCCCTTCACCAGATGGTCCAGCAGCTCCTGGCGGTACGTTCAGCTCAGCGGGCCGCTCATCGCGGCCCCGTTCGTTTCTTCGGCATATCGACTCCTTACTGGTCATGATATGCCTCGAACACAGAATTCCGGACACCCTCCGAGGAAATCTACCAACGTATCCAGGCGGAGCGCGGTCAGACTCCCGCTAAACCGCGTAGCGACTCGAGTTTCAAGAGATCAAAAGTGAGGGGTTTCCGGCGGCGAGCATCTCCACGCTTCGTAGTGCGAGAACAAACTTTTCTCACTCTGCGCAATTTCGGGAGCATGGCCCCGAATGACGTCAGCGAGCTTCCTGCCCCTCCACCGGCACATTTGCATTCGGCCGGGGAGGCAGCCAGAAACGAAAGGTCGAACCCACCCCTTCTTTACTTTCGACAGTCACCTGTCCTCCATGAGCCTCGATATATGTTTTCACGATAGCGAGCCCCAGACCTATCCCGCCTTCCTGTTGCCCCGTTTCTCCTTTATCGAAGATTTTCTCGAGCAGGGTTGACGAGATACCCGCGCCGGTATCACTCACCGCACACTCGATGCCACCTTCCGCGCGAAGTTCTTTTGCCCCGATGGTAATCTCACCACGAGGAGCGGATTTGATCGCATTGGCGATCAAGTTCTGAATGACTCGCCTCAATAGGCTCGCATCGGCATACACCACAAGATCGTCGGGAACTTGATTTAGTAACTGTGTGCTCGCGGTTCCGGCGACCGGATGCAGATCATGGATGAGTGCCTCCACGAGGGGCCACAAGTCGAACTCCCGTCGCTCTAACTTGACGCCAACTTCCGTCTCGAGATTTGTGTTTTCCTCCAACACCTTGCCGACGAGCTTTTCGAGATGCTCCACGTTGCGCCGCAGAGCCTTGAGCATTCGTGCTGCCTCGGCGTCTGTGCCGGCTGTCGGAAAAGTGCGCTCCAAGACTCTCCCAGCAAGCGCGATCGCCGTTAAGGGTGTGCGTAGGTCGTGCGCTACAAAGGCGAGATATTCCTCGCGACGCCGCAACACCTCTAATGCCCGCTGGGTCGTGTAGGTCTGCAAAGCCAAGCCTATGGCTTGGTCGAACACCCGGTTGATGATGTGGAAAGGCTTGCCTTGCAAGCTCATTCCAGCCTTGTCCGCCAGATCGTGAATACAACCCCGCAGGATGTTGTATTCCGCAACGACCTCTTCGATATCAAAAGCGTCTTGGACACGCTGCAGACCATGGGCGGAGGGGCTCTCACGGTTGAGAGCTTCCGGAATCGTTTGATCAGGGTTTGACCGTAGTGCCGTGATCAACTCATCGACCAAAGCCGGCATATGATCGTTAAGCGTTGGGATATCAAGGTGGCGGGCCGAAGGAAGCTCCCGGACCTGCGCCCGCCACCGTAAAAAACAATCGTCGCGTTTCCCCTCGATCAGGTCTGCAAGCGAGTGTAGATCGTTTACTTTAATCTCCTGTCCACTGCCTGAGGTTGCCCTCAAGCTGGGATAATCGCGCGATAGCGTACAGATGATAACCTGCTCACACCGGCTGTTGTAAGAGCCAACACACCGCGCCTGCCACACAACTACTTCTAGTCGAGTCTGATTCGCTCGGGAAGTGGACTCAAAAACCTTCAGCGGTCGGACGACGCGTGTTCCGCGATTGGTCGACTTGTAGTTGTGCTCAAGGCAGGCGGTGCCTTTTCGATGTCTTGGTGCACGGAAACCAGAAACGGCGTTTGCCAATCGGTGATTTCAAAACTGACAACGTAAGTAGTGCGGGAAGCAGGACCAGATCGATCGTTCAGGAGCGCGGCATGGCGTGCCCCCGATGTATCAGACGAGACCAGATAGCGAACCAATTGGAGAACGCTCACGCTGTAGTCACGTGTGGCACGCAGGCGCTGTTCATACGGACATCGGACTTTCCCTGGAGCATGCAGACGACATGGAAATCGTCCGCATCCGCGATACTGGAATTGGTATCACCGCCAAGGTTCTGCCAAGGGTGTTCGACATGTTCGTTCAGGCGGAGCCTTCGTCGCAGCGTGCCGTTGCGGGGCTCGGAATAGGCTTTGCGCTGGTGCGCAGCCATGCAGCTACTCACTGCCGACTCACTGACCGAGCTGACCACCGGTCATACGCCGCCCCGCCTTTCGCTGTATCAGCCAACCCATCAGCATCGTCCCGATAACGAACAGGAGCCAATCCGCTTCCACAACCTGGTCAAAAAGTGAAATGAGGATCGAGCGTGACAAAGGTGTCGGTAATGCTTTCGAACGCTTCCCTGCGCGTCAGCGATTAGCACGCATGGGCGACGAGGAGTTTTCCGTCGTGCTGCCCGATTGCAAAATTCCCGAGGTCTAGGCGGTCGCTGAACGGCTGCGCGTCCTGATTGCTCCGACGCCGTTTGTGACGTCAACGGAGTCGATGGCCGTCACGGCTAGTTTTGGTAGCGCTGTAGAGAGCAAGGGCACTGGACGGAATCCCGTCACAGTGGCGGATGAGTCTGCGTCGAGTGAGGGATCGAAGTCCGACGTGCCGCACGACGAATAACAACCAATCACGCATCGGTTACGTAATAAACTGCACCGCTCGTCAACGCGCCGGCTGAACGGCTCTTCAACGCCGGACGACGCTATCGGCGAACTGCCCCGACGCATCCGAAAACACGATTTCCACCCGACGATTGCGCTGTCGGCCTTCCGGGGTGTCATTACTCGCCACGGGAAGCGACTCGCCCTTGCCGGCAATATTGACCCGATTTTGGATGGTACCGCGACTTTCAAGCGCGTTGGAGACCGCCTGCGCCCGCCGACGCGAAAGGTCCTGGTTGTATTCTGTCGAGCCTCGCGAGTCGGTGTAGCCCTCGATCAGCACGCGGGTTTGCTCATTCTCGCGTAGAAACTGAGCGAGTCGGTCAAGCGTCAATGCGGCGCCGGGCTTAAGATCGGCCTGCGCCGTATCGAACAGCACATCCCCCAACGTCAGGACCATGCCGCGCTCGGTCTGCGTGGCCTGCAGCTCTGCGAGCTTACGTTGCGACTCCTCGAGTGCGGCGCGCGCGGCGAGCGCCGACTGTTGAGCTGCCTCGGCATCGCGCGCGCTATTGTTCGCATTCTTCTGCGCCCGCTGAGCCTGGCCTTCGCGGGCTTCGAGCAGTACCGCATTCCGGTCGGCCTCGCCGCTCGCAATCTGCTGACGGGCGCGCACTTCGGCAAGGCGCATCTCACCGATCTCCGCCTGACGTCCGGCAAGGTAGGACAGATGGATCACTTCCTCGACCGGCTTCTTTTGTTCAAAAGCCTGATCCGCACGTTCCAGTGCAGATCTGGCCATCTGCAACTCCCGACTCGCCGACTGGGAGGCCAAGGGGTCGTTGGTGAGCTTACCAACCGCCGTGCGGGCTTGGTCAAGCTCGGGAATATTCTTGGGCGTCGTGGCGCAACCGCCCAGCAAGGCCAAAGCGACAGTCCCGCAGCACAGCATTGCGCGCTTCATCATGCGTGAATCCTTACGTATTATTGCATTCAAGGCTGAACTCCTTCGCGTTGGGCCTCGTTACGCAGCGCCTCTACGCTTGCCGTGACTTCAGCAGCGGATTTCTCAGCTTGCGCGGTGGTGGTTCGCGCCAATGCCATTTCCGCATCGATAGCGGCCTCGGCCGCAAGGCGCTGGGCCAAGTCCCCCTTGCGGTCATTCAAGGCGACGTCGGATCGACGCAGCTTGTCCCGTGCGCGATCGAGATCGGCAGCCGCGAACTGTTGCGCTCGATTGCGCTCGGCCTGTTCGATCAGTGTCTGCGCCTTCGCGAGCTCAGCGATCGGCCGAGGGGGAGCGCTTGCGCATCCCGCGAGGATGGAGAGCCCGAGAATCGACACCACAATACTAGATCGGTACATGCAAGATACCTCTACGCTTTAACTCCATCCATTGTCCGACGCGGCTGAGTCTCGGTCTGTGCGCTAGCGAACAGACGCCGCCTCGTCACAAGCCCAGGCTGTTGGGCCCCCTCGAGCGCGCAGAGCGCGTCACCACAACACAAAGGAGTGAACCGATGAATAGATACCTGCGAAGGGTTCTCTCGGGTTCGGCGATCGCCGTGCTCATGAGCATCGTCGGCTGCGGCAAATCGTCGATCCCGCACAATCAGACAGACATGAGCATGCCGGCCGCTGACACGGTTGAGTCGCCTGCGGAGGATCCGGAACAGCAGCTCATAGCCCGGCTGGGCGAATTGGGCGGTGTGCAGAGCGAGCGCGGCTGGGTCATCGCCTTGCCGGGCGTGAAATTCAAAGCGGGACAGACCGATTTCGATCCTGCTGACGCCACGCGGCTCGATGGGGTCACCCAGTTGCTGAAGGACCGACCGCAAATGCACGTTTTGGTCGAATCCTTCACGGATAATCGCGGCGGCACGTCACGCAACAAAGCGCTCTCGAAAGAGCGCGCGGAGGCGGTGCAGCGGGCCCTCGTCGACCGGGGTATCGTTGCGGCACGGATTCGCGCCGAAGGGCGCGGTGAAATTGAGCCCATTGCGAGTAATGACACGGCGGTAGGTCGCCAACAGAATCGTCGCATCGAGTTGACATTCTCTGATCTGAATGGCCGGTTTGCATCGGCAGAGATGGCGCCCACCGGATGACTGCAGGGTACTCTCGCTTCGTCCTGTGCGTTCCCCCGCGCCGAATCGACCAGACGAGGTCCGCAGGAGCGTCGACATGACGATGGATTTCGCTATCTACGCCGCCTCCGCGCTAAAAACATCATGGCCCATCCGCGAATGGCCGCGCATATTCTCCAAGGCGCAGATGAGGAGTTTCTGTGGCGCATCGATGTGAAATCGATCCTGCGCGCGCCCTACGGCGACGCTGCCGACAATTTCACCCGAGGGTCCGAACAAGGCGAGGGCTAATGAATCACAACGTGATGCAACGTCTCAAATTTTACGGCGGGCTCCTGCTCGGCATCGCCCTCACACTGTTTGCGGTGTCGAACCTGCACGCGACGAATATGCGTTTCGTATTCTGGTCCGTGAAACTGCCGCTCATCGTGATGGTTCTCTTGAGCGCGGCGACGGGTGCGATTTGGGCATCGCTGTGGATTACGTTGGCCCGCCGACGGCGAGAGCTGACGACGGATCTCGCAACCGCTCATAACGACGCGTTATTACCTTCGGCCGCAAGCCGCAGCGAATCGCCGATGTCGACAGACTCACATCTTTGAAAAGCACTGCGCATGCAAGCCGGAGCCGCCCTGGAGGCTCAGCACGCGCTAGGTCGAACATGATTCTCGAGTGAGCCAAGCGTGGCCGTGCCGTGTTCGAAATCGCTCGCTTCGTCCAAGGGCGCAAAGCAGACGGTAAAGGTACTGTTGCGATGAACTCCAAGCTGCGCGCGGCATCCGCCATGCGCTCACTGCTCGTTGCCATCGCCATCGTAGGGTTTCCGGCCGTGGTCGGTGCAGCCGAGCCCACCTCCGCGACACCTGATCTTACAAGCACGGGCTTTGGGTGGCTCGCACTTGCCCTATTTGTCGTGGCGTATGGGTTCGTGATCAGCGAGGAATTTACCCACCTTCGCAAATCGAAGCCGGTCGTGGTTGCCGCCGGAGCACTCTGGATCGTGGTGGCGCTCGCCTGGAATGCTCATGGCCAAATTGGCGTCGCCGAGCTGTTGCGCCACAACCTGCTGGAATACAGCGAGCTGTTGCTTTTTTTGCTAGCCGCGATGACCTATGTGAATACAATGGAGGAGCGCAATGTGTTTGCCGCATTGCGCGCCTGGCTGATCACGCGCGGTTTCTCATTCCGTGCCATCTACGCGCTCACCGGCGCGATGGCGTTTGTCCTCTCGCCGCTAATTGACAATCTCACCACAGCGCTCGTGATGGGCGCAGTGGTCATCGCGGTGGGGCGCGATCGGGTGCCATTCATCGTGCCTGCCTGCATCAACATCGTCGTGGCCGCCAACGCCGGCGGCGCGTTCAGTCCCTTTGGTGACATTACGACCCTGATGGTATGGCAGAAGGGTATTTTGGGTTTCCTCGACTTCCTGCAGCTGTTCGGTCCGTCAGTCGTGAACTGGCTAGTACCTGCGCTCTGTATGGGCCTCGCCATCCCAAAGGGCGCGCCGGCGGCCGATGCCGACGTCGTCAAGGTGAAGCATCGCGGATTCGCAGTGATCGGACTCTTTGCGCTCACCATCCTGCTCACGGTCAGCATGCAGCAGTTCATTGGACTGCCACCGTTCGTCGGAATGATGACGGGCCTGGGCCTGCTGCAGGTGCTGGGCTTTTTCATCCGCCGCCACGAAATGCGCGCCCCCTCGCTCGAGGCTAAGGGCGTCCCCATGCGCAACGGCCACGGGGAAACGCCACGGTTTGATGTGTTCGACAGCATCAAGCGCGCCGAATGGGATACGCTTCTGTTCTTCTATGGCGTGATGCTGTGCGTAAGCGCTCTGGGGGCGCTGGGCTACCTGGCGCTCCTCTCGGAAAGCTCTTACGGCCTGCTCGGGCCAACTCCCGCGAATGTGCTGGTGGGCGTGGCTTCCGCCGTCATCGACAATATTCCCGTCATGTTTGCCGTGCTGACGATCCGCCCGGAAATGTCCGACGGTCAGTGGCTGCTCGTCACATTGACGGCAGGCGTAGGCGGCTCGCTCCTGTCCATCGGTTCGGCAGCCGGTGTCGCCTTGATGGGTCAGGCACGCGGCCTGTACACGTTCTTCGGCCATTTACGGTGGGCGTGGGCGATTGCATTGGGGTACGCCGCCTCCATCTGGGTGCATCTTCAGGTCAATGCGGGCTTGTTCTAACGCCTTCGCGTGTGAGAGGGGCACAACGCCGACCCGCACATCGCGAGGGCGCCTCAGGCCGAAATGCTATCATGACCGCTTACTGGCAAGGCGGTCGCCGCGGCGATTGCGCTCCTCGTCATCTATCTCGTCAGCCGCTTCGTGCAGCGTGCCATCGCGATGGCGGGTCACGGATGTCACGACGCGTTGCCGGCTCGAAAGACCGTGTCCCTGCTCGGCTATCTACTCGCCGTCGTGGCGGTGACTACCGTCTTCAGTGATCGCGTCGGCGGCTTGACGGTTGCCTTAGGCGTCGCCGGCGCCGCCATCGCCTTTGCGCTTCAGGATGTGATCGATGTTGGCATCTTGCGCACCACCCTCATGGAAGTGGAGCAATGGGTTGATGCGGATCTGTACAACGGGCGCATCGTGCGCATCGCGAACAGCTTCATCTTCAAGGAGCGCCCGTCTTCAATGACTCGGCCGACTTCCCGTTTCTATGGGACGAAATCAAGCTGCCGGTTCGCTACGGCTCGGATTGTGAGCTGGCGAGAGAGCTTCTCGAAAAGGTGGCCGTCGAGGTCTGTGGAGACTACGCGCGCTTTGATGTGGCGAGGAGGGACGGCGCTGGCACGGTGCAAAGCCGCTATGTACATTGAGCAGTGGTGTGCCGCCGGCCGATCGCTGTCGCGTTGATGAACGCCGCGACGGCGTAGAACACCATGCCGTATGCTGATCCCAAAATATCGAGTGATGAGGCATCGATCGTCGCTCGACTGGAGCTCAATGCAGTGACGAGGAATTCCGCCATCACGAATAGGATTGTCCCGCCTGTCAGCCGAGTCAGCCATTTGGGAGCACCGGTGAACAGAGCGCGCCAGTCGCTGAAGGCAGTGCGACGACGCAATCTCCGGATAATGCGGCGCTGGTAGAGCGCACTCGGAACCATCACCACGAGAGTTCCAACAAAGACGATTAGCCAGTAACGACTCAACGCTTCATCGGGTTGCACGAACGCCAGGGCATGCCACACCAGACAAAGTAGGTAACCACCAGCGGAACTCAGCAGGAGTACTTGATGCGTTCGCAGCGAGCCCGAACCCTCGCAGTCGTCTTGCGCTCTCTGATACGACATCCTGGGCCTTCGCGATAGACCATGCTGCGTGCAGTGTCATACCGAATACGGCGCGGCGCAATGAGCTTGAGCCAACCGGTCATCGGACACCCCACCCAGGCTATCCAGCGCACACAGGCACACCGTCGACGCAACGATGCAGGATCGCCAGCAGCCTATTCCGCGCTCCCGGAACGCACAAAATACCCGGAAGTGCACATCTATCTCGAATGGCTTCTCATAGCGGCAATCGAGCACCCAGGGCTGGGGCTTCAGATGGACCGCGACGTAGTCCTGCAGGATGAGCTGCCTCACGATTACCGGGACGGGCTGGTTCAAATGCAGGAAGGGATTGGTCAGGCAGGTGGGAGATGCAGTGCGCCGCACCGACATCTGGTTTACCGCATTTGGCGATAGCGCCTTGCAATTTTCGCTGATGGTATGAATCGGTCCTGGCACGATCACGCGACCGGGCTCGACGACGTCGCGCTATTTATGGGCCTTGGATGATGCGCTGCACGAACGAGGTATCGAGGTTCCCTTTCCGCAGCGCGATCTGCACGTTCGGTCAGGGCGAATCGCAGTCGACATCAGCTCCGGCGCGCGCGGGAGTGATTGCTCCGAGCCAGCCGGCCCAAACCCCTCAAGGTGAATCGCTGGATTCGAGCCGATTCTTCGGGTCTAGCAGCAGGAGCTCGACACGCCGGTTGGTTTGTCGGCCCTCTTCGGTATCGTTGGTGGCGATCGGATCAGCCTCGCCCTTGCCGTCGCTGACGACTCGACCGGCGTCGATCCGACCCCGCTTGACCAGAATTTCCCGGACTGCCTGCGCTCGTTCGAGCGAAACTCGCTTGTTGGCGGACTCGCTTCCGCGCGAATCGGTGTATCCCACGATGCGCGCCTGCAGGCTTGGCCGCAATCGCATCAGCTCGGCCACCTTATCGAGACGCGCCGTCGCGGCAAGATCCAGATCCGATTGGCCGGCGCGAAACTTCACGCCCGAGAGAAGCACTCGAAGTCCTTTTTCAGTGGATTGCGCACCGAGCTCCTCGAGCAAGGCCCTCTCTGCCTGTATCGCGTAGGAAGGAGGCGGCTCGGCCGGTGCCGCTGGTGGGGGCGATGGTTTTTGTCCGGAGGATGATTCCTGCTGACCACAGGCCATGAGCAGAAATCCAAAAACCGTGCTCAGCAGCAGATTCGGCAGCGCTGTCGACATGCTAACGACCTATTCATGCAACCCGCGGCCAGCCTACGCTCTGGGGACGCACTGTCAACACGACTTTCCAAGGGAGCTCGGTTGTCGCTCGCGGCGGCGTTCGTGCTCGCAAGCGAGCGCCGCGCCGATGATGCCCGCATCGTTGCGAAACGTCGCCGCCACGGTCGGCGTGGGCAACGTCAGTCGCGGCAGGAATTTCTGCCACTTCTTGCTGACGCCTCCGCCGATGATGAAGAGGTCCCGCCAGAAGTAGCTCTGCAATGCATGGAGGTAAATATCCACGCGACGCGTCCATTTCTTCCAGGTCAGCTTTTTGGCGGTACGCACGCTCTCTGCAGCCCATTGGTCGGCGGCGCGACCGCGTACCGTCAAGTGCCCGAGCTCGGTATTGGGCACCAGATGGCCGTTGATGAACAGCGCGGTGCCGATTCCCGTGCCTAGGGTCACCATGATGACGAGCCCGGTGCGCCGCCGACCGGCGCCAAAGCGCATCTCGGCATAGCCTGCCGCATCGGCGTCATTGATCACCGAGACGGGCCGGCCCGTGGCAACGCCGAATATCTTGTATGCGTCGACGCCCAGCCAGCTCCTGGAAATGTGGGCGGCAGTGCGCAGCCGCCTGTCTTTGATCACGGCGTGAACGGCGCAACCGACCGGGCCGCGCCAATGGAAAAGCCTGACAATGGCAGCGACGCAAGCGGCTACCGCACGTGGCGTTGCAGGATGGGGGTAGCGATCCGATGACGCGGTGCAAGCAATTTGCCAATGCGCGTATCGACCGGTGCACCCTTGATGCCGCTGCCGCCGATGTCGATTCCCAGCACCTTCACGAAGTTTCCATTCGCCTGCACTCTTTTCGGGACATGTTCATCGTGCGCCGGGGCGCCGTCCGCCGAGAACAGACAGGAAGTATCAGGTCTGCGCCTGGTTCGAACCCCGCTGTCTTGCCGGTTTTGCTGCCTCTTGCGCGCTGAGATTGTACGCCGAGTCGATCAGCGACACGTGCGAGAACGCCTGTGGAAAATTGCCCAGCTGGCGTCGGGCGCGCGGGTCGTACTCCTCGGCCAGCAGCCCGACGTCATTTCTCAAGTCGAGCAGCCGCTCGAACAATTCCCGTGCTTCCGTGCGACGCCCCGCCAGGGCGAGGTTGTCCACGTACCAGAAGCTGCAGGCGAGAAAAGCACCCTCGCCGGGCGGCAGACCATCCTCAGTCTGCGAGGTGTGGTAGCGCCTGATGAGCCCGTCGAACATCAGATGTTGACCTACGGCCGCGAGCGTGCCCTGCACTCTGGGGTCGTCGGCTGGCAGAAATCCGACCAGCGGAATCAGCAGCAGGCTGGCATCTAGCTGATCCGAGCCGTAGGCCTGCACGAAGCTCCCTAGCCTGGAGTCAAAGGCGTTCCGGCAAACATCGTCGTGAATGCGGCGTCGCACCTCGCGCCAGCGCGCAACAGGGCCCGCCAGGCCGTAGTCCTCCACGCCTTTGATGGCGCGGTCCAGCGCCACCCATGCCATGACCTTTGAATGTGTAAAGTGCTGGCGGGGCCCGCGGACCTCCCAGATGCCTTCGTCAGGCTGCTGCCATATCTTTTCCACGTGGGATGTCAGCGCGCCCTGCACCGCCCAGCCTGCGGCGCTGGGCGCAAGGTTGCCCGCGCGGGCATGGTGCAATGCATCCGCGACTTCGCCGTAGACATCGAGCTGCAATTGTTCGGATGCGGCGTTGCCAACGCGAACCGGCCGCGATGCCTCATACCCGGGCAGCCAAGCGATTTCCCACTCCGTGAGGCGACGCTCCCCAGCCACGCCGTACATGATCTGGGCCTGCGCCGGAGAACCCGCCAGTGCGCGCACCAGCCAGCTTCGCCATGCCTGCGCCTCCTCGTAAAAGCCGGCATCCATGAGTGACAGCAGGGTAAAGGTTGCATCACGCAGCCAGCAGTACCGGTAGTCCCAGTTGCGCTTGCCCCCGATCATTTCCGGAAGTGAGCACGTCGGTGCGGCGACGATTCCGCCGGTCGGGGTGTAGATGAGGCCTTTGAGCGTGATGAGCGATCGCATGACCGCTTCATGCCAACGGCCTTTGAATGTGCATTTGCTCGACCAGGCCTGCCAGTACTCGAGCGTCTGCCGCAAAGCAACCTCGACCTCGATGGGCCGTGGCGGCGGCAAATGCGACGCGCAGTAGGTGAGGACGAACGCGACGGACTCGCCCGCGGTAACTTCAAATTCAGCGACCGTGCGCATGTCCTCACCGCGCAGCGGGAGGGATGTACGCAGGGTCAGCATATCCGGTCCAGCGATGGCGCAGAGTTCGGTGAGGGTTTCGCGAGACTGGGTAACCCAGGGTACGATCGATCCGTATTCGAATCGAATGATGAGCTCCATCGACAGCGACACGCGACCTTCGACTCCCCGCACGATCCGGACCAGGTCCGACGCGCCGCTCCGCGGCGGCATGAAATCCACGATTGTCACCTTGCCACCGGCCGTTTCGAAGTCCGTCTCGAGCACGAGACTGTTGCCACGGTAGCGGCGAGTCGCCGCACGGGACCCTTCCCTCGGTGCAAGCTTCCAGCGACCATGTTCAGGCCGCCCCAGGAGTGCTGCAAAACACGCTGGAGAGTCAAATCTTGGCCAGCACAGCCAGTCCACTGATCCGTCATGACTGATCAATGCAGCGGTCTCCCCGTCCCCCACCATCGCGTACTCTTCAATTCTGGCTGGCATGAGGATCTACCTATCGGCGCGCCGCAGTGCCTCGCATGCTCCACTCATCGGTCGTGCTTGCCCTTGTTCCATCGACCGCCAAACCGCTCGGAGGCAAAACCGGACGGGAACTCCTCGAGGGGCGTGGCCATCGAGTCGTTCCATTTGTTCAAATACGCCACGTACCCGATGGTCGCCAGCAGCTCAACGATCTGCGCATCGGAAAAATACAGTCGCAGCCCAAGAAAGTGCGCATCAGTCACCGCATTCGGAACGGCAGTCGCCGCGAGTGCAAAATCGAATGCAGCGCGCTCAGCCGCATCGAAAAGAGCACTATTCTGGTAATTCCAAACGGCCTCGATCTTCGCGTTCGATACGCCCATGCGACTCATGTTGGTCGAGAAATGCGCCTGGCAGTACAGGCATCCTGTCGCCTTGCTGCATAACTCGGCCACACAGCTCTTCAGGCCCATCGGCAGCTTCCCGTCCGTGTCGTAAATGGCCTGACCGAGCGCGGCAATGGCTTTCACGATCTTGGGCCGCCTGGCCATCGTCAGGATGCTGTTGGGTACGAAACCCATGCGCTGCTCGAAGGTTTGAAAACACTCCTCGAGCTCGGGCACGTCCGCGCGACTTAGCGGTGGAAGTCGAGAACTCATCGCGACGACTCCTTGAATGCTCTACTTTGTTCGGTGGGCTCAGCTCGAAACTATCAATGCAAAGCGCTGATGATCAGCGTGCTCAAAAAATGACTCCACGACACCCTTCGTCCAGTTGAGCCTCACGACATAGTCGAAAGCGACGCCTTACCGTTGAGCTCAAAGGTCCGTGGAAGCCTATCCGCAGCGCCGCGTTGTTATGATACGAAAGCTGCGTGCGGCGCCGCCTGCGCTGCTCATGGACTCATTTTTGAGATCTTCGTGCCCTCTATCGAAACGCCCGCCATCAAGCCCGCATTGGCAAGCACGAAGCCGACCACGGGCGCCTGAAGAGTCGCGGTATCGATGCTGCCATTCGCACCAACATTGGCAATGGCCACTGTGGCATCGACGCCCGCCGTCCACCCACTGCTCTTGCGGAATTTCTCGAGGGCGTCGCGCGTCATGAACAGGAGAACGATCGCCTGCGATTGGGCGCCTGCCTGGAAGCCCAGCGATCCTGTCGTCGTAGTGTAGTAACCCGCAGTTCGGTTGCCCACCCGCAGCGCACCGTCACCGTGCTCCACCCCGACGCCGAAACTCACTCCAAGCACACTCGGAAATATCAGCACACCGGCAGCCTTTGAGACGAGCTGCCGCGACTCGGACGCGGCCTCATACAGACGTGGCAGCGCGGCGTCGACGCCGGCGTCGATCTGGTGGCGATGTTCGGCCGAGCTGCCTGTGGAACGAGGCGAGGTCGTCGTACAACCCAGAAACGAGACAAGACTCAATAGAGACACGACCAGAACGGCGGATCGCATCGGCTGAGAATTTGGTGTTGACATGACTATTCCTTAAGGGCAAAGACGCAACGTGGGTGAATGGTTAACGGATGGAACGGTTTTTTGTTCCCTGAGTGTCATGGCGGTTAGTCAGTACATAGGCACACGCGTTTAGTACCTCACTTAACAGCTTCATGCATTCGTATACTGTTATACATTTTAATCATTATTAAAATTACAGTATCTGGTGTATAATAAAACTTCGAGCAACCGCTAGCGCTTAGCGCTGCCTGGATACCTGCAACTCATGGCTGAATCATTCACCGCTTCTGAAAATGCTTTTATAGAGCGCCTGGGCTTCATGGCCGAAGCCGATGGACTCACCCGGATTACCGGGCGTATATGGGGACTTCTGGTCGTCAGTGGCAAGGCGATGGCCCCGGCGCAGATCGCAGGCGCTCTCAAGATCAGCCGCGCGAGCGTCAGTCTCAACATGAAAGCCCTCGAAACGTTTGACCTCGTGGAGTTGCAGACTCGCCCCGGCGATCGCCAGAAGTACTATGCGATGCGCGCGCGTCCGTATGCAGCGATGATCGAAGCGCTCGCCCGCCGCACGGCTGCGAGCTCCGCGATGGTTCGGGGCGCGCTGAAGTGCATCGAGCGCCCAGAGGCGCGTCGACGGCTGAAGGATCTGTGCAAGTTTTACGAGATCATGGAAGCCGGCTATCACGCCATGCGCAAGGATATGGACGCGCTGCGATGACCCTGGATGTGATAGCCGTACTGGGTGTGCGCGTGATGGCCACGATTGGGCCTGTTCGGGTGCGAGACAGATCGGTCCATTTCGACCACATCGCCGGCTGATCATGAAGCGCAGATACCACCTATCTATTGCCCTCTCACTGGCCGTTATGGCCGGCTGTTCGGGTACCTCAGAGTCCCCCAAGCGGGCCGCACAGGCGTCCGATGCCCGTACCGTCAGCGTCGCGCAGACTGTGCTTCGTCCGATGTCGGGCACCTTTACGGCATCTGGACTTCTGATCCCACGGGAGGAAGCGGCGGTCGGTTCGGAGCTGTCCGGATTCGCGGTGCAGCACGTGCTTGTCGAGGAAGGCGCCAACGTCAAGAAGGGACAGATCCTGGCTCGCCTCGATGCGGGCCTTCTCAAGTCAAAGCTGGCACAGGCGAGTGCGAATGTGACGCAGGCCAAAGCGCAGGCAGCGGTAAGGGTCGCCCAGGCGCAACTGAATGATCTGCGCACCCAATCCAATCGAATGGTCATTCGCGCGCCGGTCGCTGGAACGGTGCTCGAGCGCAATGTGCGCCCCGGGGAAGTCTCGGCCGCAGGGCAGCCCCTGTTCCGCATTGCGCGCGATGGACTCATCGAGCTCGACGCGGAGATTCCCGAAGATCAGCTCGCCCAGCTCACCGTCGGAACGAAGGCGCAGGTCTTTTTGCCCTCAGGTCACCAAGCGTCAGGATCGGTGCGTCTCGTCTCGCCCCGTGTGGATCCGCAGACCAAGCTCGGGCGCTTGCGCGTTGCACATCAAGTGACCCCACGCCCCGGCGCCGAGCTAGAGCGGCCGACCGTTCGATTCGTGCAGGAACCCGAGATTGAGCAGTCGCCAGCGCCAGTTCACCCGGCCGCGCACGTCCGCGCTCATGACCGCGATGGAATTGAGCATGAGTTGTGCCCGTTCTTTTTTTTGCGAACAAGGCCTCCACATGCGTTGCACGGTCTAACATGCTGTGCAGCGCTCTCAACAGCAGGCGCAAGAAGTCGAGCAGCACCTACCCTGATCGGCGCGGCTTGAGTGGCGCCGGCGTCCCGAACGAGAGTGGTGTTTCGCGGCATGACGGCTGTCCTGCGGAGCACATCCGTGTCACTGAACAGGCATTCGGCGCGGCGATCTGCTCGGTATCCGACATAAGGCCTCGGTGCGCCAGCGCACGGAAACCCCTCGGTAGCAGCGAGCAAGCTATCTCAATATGGCCTATCGCAAACTCAACGCGAGCGCCACATGGCACTGGTGTCACAACTGCTCGGGTTGGCCGCTGAGCGATTTTCGGCCTCGGGAGGACAAGCCGTCCACTTGGAGCGGGCAGTCCCTATGTGAGAAATGTGCGATGAGCGATCATTGCGGCGGCTGCCAGCATTCCGTCGAGTTGAGAACGAGTCTCGATAATGAGTTTCACCGTATGTTTCCTCCCCTACTGAGGCTCCAACACCGATAGCGCGGACGGTGACATGCTGCATTTCGGCCTTTCAAGGCTGCAGGCGTGGGAGGACGAAGGCGGTCGGATCGCGGTGGCCAACGAGCCGCTGCGGATCTTGATCGTCGACAACGATATGAGCTCAGCGGATTCGCTGGAGCTCATGCTGCAGACATCGGGCTACTCACAGATTCGCGTGGCTTACTCCGGTCATGCTGCGCTCACCATTGCAGCCGAGTTTCTGCCAGACGTCGTCCTGCTCGAACTCGGTCTGTTGGATATGAACGGTTACGAGCTGGCACAGTTGCTCCGTGATCACGCACAACGCCGGGGCTTGCGATTGATTGCGCTCACGGCCAGCTGCAAACATGCGGAGCGTGAGCTGGCGCGTATGGCAGGTTGCGAACGCTATCTGTTGAAGCCCGTGCCAATTGCCGACCTATTGGAGCTGCTGGAGATGTCGCATTAGCTTCGCACACCGGGCTGGAGTGCAGTCGATCGCGGTTGAAGCCCGCCGGTCCTTTCGGAAGTGGCCAAATGGAGACCGAAAGCGAGACCTCGCACTCTCACGCCGCCAAGTGCGCGCGATCATGTGCGGGGCTGCCCTTGATCTCCTCACATGTGAGATCGACCGCTACGGTGCGCTTCAACCAATCCACCGCGTGGACACTCTGTGGGGAAACGATCACATGTTTGCCGGGCCACCAGTTACGCGTATCGACCACGACGTGTCGTATAGTCCAGGTATCGTCATCGAATAGAAAATCGTCGATGTGTCCTATCGAGCCATCGCGCGCCTCAACGGCATAGCCCCGGACCTCCCCGGCGCTGCGCAAATGTACGTCGGCGCCTTCCAACTCCCGCGCCTCTCGCTCCTGCAATTCGCGCTCGATCCGCTCGCGAACCTCGGGGTGGATGGTGGCAGTCGGCAGCGGTCCCCACCCCCAAACGCCACCACCGTAACCGTGAACCCAGTACGGGGCGTAATTGTAATGGCGGGCGTATACGGCCTCCATCTGTCGCGATACCGGTTTGGCCGCATCGACGTCGGGCGCCCTTTCGATCTGGCTACGCGTGAGATCCACTTGAACGCGCTTGCCTTCAAGATCGACTCCGCCGGAAAAAATGGGAGAAACGAGCACCTGCCGTCCCGAGAGCCAGCCGCCGGTGTCGACGATCAGATAACGAACCGTCCACCTCTCGTCGTCGAAATAGACATTGCACACTTTGCCAATCTCTCCATCATTCGCCGCGACGTGACAGCCATTCAATTCATTTGCGCTGACGATCATCGTATGTCCTCCGACGTATCATTCGTAATATAGCTATTTCCATCTCAGCAGTGCTCGATCGTCCGCGTCGATGGACTCGGGTGCATTTGCAAGCCGTACTTTTGAGCGCGCAGCGACAAATTCGGTACAGTGGAACTCGTATCCTGATGCAGGGCCCTCTGCGAAGGGGCCGGCTCGCTCACTCGCCCGCGATCCCGAACGTGGCGCTGGGGCAGCTGTCGTCGAGGCGCGCGCCGCACGCTTGCACATCGCTCCAACGCAAGACGATAACGGGCTGCGGCGAAATCCCAGTCGAGACGGCGATCAATGACCGCATCGAGATACTCGCGGCGGCGACCCTGGTGATCGAAATAGTAGGCATGTTCCCAGAGATCGATCGCAAGTAAACACGTCGTTCCGCGATACTCTGGACAATCTGTGCCTGTCGTCGTCAGAATCTTGACCTGCTTACGGCGGTTCACTATCAGCCACAGCCACCCACTGCCTACCTGCTCCACACCGGACAGCGCAAACTGCTGGGCGAAGTTGGCAAAGTCGCCGAACGCTCGATCGATTGCGCGGCACAGTTCGCCGGCCGGCCGCTTCTTCGCAGGCGCAAGGCTTTGCCAGAATAGGGCGTGGTTCCAAGCCTCCGACGTCGCGGTGAACAATTCCGTATCGCGCGCGTGCTGGCGTGCCCAGCAAACAATGTCCAAGGCACTCTTGTGCGACACTTCGTCACGTTCGCGCGAGAGCTGGTTAGCCAACGCGATGCACGCCGCATGATGACCGCCATGGTGCATCTGAATCGTTCGCGAGGACATGACCGGCGCCAACGCTCCTGCGAGCCAAGGCAATGGTTGCAATACAAAAGGACCAGCCGCCGCCGGTGCCGACGATCCTTGAACGGGCAGCGTCGGCGTGTTGGCACGATGAGCTACCGGAGCGGCTTCCGTTATTCCGGCCAATTTGCTCTGCAGACGCTCGCGCGTCGCAGTTTCCGGCGAGCTCCTGTTGAGACTCGATCGACTGCTTCCGCGAGTGTCCTCGCGCGCTCGCAGACTCTCGCTCGCTGTCGTTGCACCTTGATGGACGAGCCGGCCACTCGGGTCGGACGGGACCGGTGTGAACTTCGACTGCGTCAGCATTCTTAATCGCTTTCGCCCACCCGCTTCCAGCCACGGCTGCCTGCTCAGGCGCGCTGCACTCGCCGACGTAAAGTTGCGAGAGGCATCCATCAGATCACCGAGCCCCATTTTCGAAGTGTTCCAAGCGCTCTCCAGTCGAGGCCGCGCGCGCTCCCAGCCTTTAACTAGCGCTCGACGGGTTGCGATCGCCCAAAATTTCGCCCTGCGCGTGTGAGCAACGATTGCCGACCCTAGCTGACGCGCAAGATTTCGAGCGTTTCCAGGTACGCGATCGACTAATCGGGATTTTGCCGAGAATGCCGACTGCTGTTCGCCTTGCAGAGGTGCTGCTGCGCTCGGGCCACTCGTTGTAAGGATGCCTTCGGCCGGCCAGGTTGAAATCTTATCGCGTAACAGTTCCGATCTCACCGTTCCCCAGGCACGCTCCAACCGCGTCCAAGCGCCGTCCCACGCTGCGTCACGCTCATGGCCGCAGCGCTGTTTTGCGAGATTAGCCTTTAGTACCTGGATGTCGCGCTCGACCATTCGGCCTAGATCGCCGATTTCGCTGACTTCGTCCGTCTCGCCTGCGGGTTGCGGGACCGCTCTAAGGCCTCTGGAACGCGTGTGATCACCGATGTGGGTCGCTATCATGGCCGTATTCCCGCTCTCTGTTGATTTGCAGAATCACCCCGCCGACACCACTTCGGGCGTGCCGTCCCACGCTCAGCCTTTGGTGAGTGACGCATTCGTTGATGCGACACTACCCTCGACATTGAACGTTCCCCGCCACCGCGGTCTTGGCCTGCAGGATCTGCTTCTCGTCGCAGACCGCTGCAGAAGGGGCTGCGTGGAGCGGACCTATCGACTGGCGGGATGGCATCATGGGTATTCTCCTCGGTGTAGCGTTCGCCTGTGGCGGACGATCCGCGGGCCGATGTCGACGCCTGGGTGTGCACGATCACGCAGTTTCATCAAACCAAAGACGCGAGGTCGCATGAGAACGGCAAGGCAGACATATTGACAACGCGCAAAGTGTCGCCAAGTTCCGACACCGCAACTCCCCGGATGAGACTCGCAGAACGAACGAGGAATTCCTGGGGTACGCGCATACACGATCCCGCATCCATCATCCGCAGCACCAACCTCCATCAGATGGAAGCGGGTATCCACGACGGCCATCGGGTCAAGTTGCATCATCAGCACCTAGAGGTAGCGCATCGGAGATGCCTCACCAATCCGTGCGCCCGGCTCACAGAACACCGTCCCGAACGGGAACGCGACTCGTGTGCCGGGAGCGAGTAATCGGCGGTGCTCAGCGACAGGCAAGGCATCGATGAGCCGATTGGCGGCCGGAGCCATTCCCTAACAAAACCATCGTTGCCGCGCGCTGTCAGTGCGGTCGCATACATAGTGAAACTCGTTCATGGCAGGGATTTCAGCCGGAGTGGATTCGTCTAAATCGGCTGCAGGCGGTTACTTTCCTTTTTGACAACTGCATCCCATTCCCAATCCCTTGGAGTGGCTCAACGCCGAGATCAAACGGCGCCCGAATGTCGCCGGGAGATTCCCGCAAAGAACCGGCGATCAGCCGGAGCGTGTCGCCGGATTCGTACAGCACCTTGCCAAGCGGCAAGGGCACGAGCTTCAGATGCGAGTACAGCCGCTCCCGCTCCGCCTCGGGTAAGGCATCCAGAATATAATTTTCTTGTGGCTTGGCCGTCTCCGCCATGAGTCTAGACTCTCGATCCCGCGAGGCAGCGCGGGGGAATATAGTCCTTTTAGCCTCGAGTATGTACTGCACCGTACAAACGCCTTCGGAGGACGTCGCGCCAGCCATACGTTCGGCAACGCACCGAAATCCCTCTGCCCACGGCGTACAACCAACCACTGGTCCGTACCCTAGTCAATGACTTTGAATCCTCATACCCTCCCCAATCGCCTTTTGGCTGCTGTGCCCGATCGAAGCCGTCGGCTTATTCTCGCGAGCTGCGAACGGGTTGACCTGGCGTTTGCCGCGGTGCTTTGCGAATCAGAGGAGCCGATTCGCCACGTTTATTTTCCAATCAACAGCGTCATCTCCCTGATTGTGACCCTTGGGGACGGTGCTCGACTGGAAGTGGGAATGGTCGGTGACGAAGGGATGCTCGGGACCTCTCTTATACTAGGAATGAGTCGTTCGCCCCACCATGCCGTGGTGCAAGGCGCGGGGACCGCCCTGCGCATGAGCGCGGCGACTTTTCGACGTCACTGCAGTGAAAACGTAGCACTGCGACGCGGACTGAACCGCTATGTGTACGTGCTGATGAGCCAGCTCGCGCAAACGGCAGCCTGCACCCGTTACCATCTCGTTGAGGCGCGTCTCGCCCGGTGGCTGCTCATGACCCGGGATCGGGCTCACTCCGATCGGTTTCGTCTGACCCATGAATTCCTCGCGTACATGCTCGGCACGCGACGGGTCGGGATCACTCAAGCGGCCAGCGCATTGCACAAGCGTGGATTGATCGACTACAGGCGCGGTGAAATTTTCATCCTCGATGGACCGGGCTTGGAAAAGACCTCCTGCCGGTGTTACCGGGAGGGAAATAAAGTGTACGAGCAAGCGCTGGGTCGAGGGTAAGCTGAGGACGGGGCTTGACGGCAAGTCTCGACGAATGGACGAATGTTTCCTCGGCATGTCCGGCGCCGCCCCCGATCGCGTGGGAAGTCACCCGACAAAATCGACAGCCCGGGTTTGTTGGTACGTTGACGCACAGACCGAAGTGATGCCGTTCACATACGCTGAGTCATGACAGGAGACCCATGAGTAAACAGACTGACCTACCTAGCCAGCACAGCAGTACCGCTCGGCTCGAAACCGCGATTGATACCCACGACGCGCTCGAGCACGTCCGGGTCGCGGCATTTTTCCGCGCCGAGGCGCGCGGCTTCGTGCCGGGCCATGAGCTTGAGGATTGGGCGGCGGCGGAGCAACAGCTGCAGCGCCCGAATTCGAAGTCGCCTCAGGAAAGGGATTTCTCAAGCTAGCAGCTTGCTCCGGGACAAGGCTCATTGGGATGCGCGCTAACGCGGCGCGCATCCTTATCCCGCATCGCTTCCCCTGCTTCGATCAGCACGTAGCCGGCAGTCGATTGCCATGAGTTGCGTGAGAGCGCCGAGTTCATTCGGAGCCCTACGATCGATGCTGGAGTAGCGCGTGGCAATGGTTTCTTTCCGGTTAAAGATCTGATGAAAAGGAACAATACTCATCAAGCGATGGCGGGTGAGCGTGCCATTGGGCGGAAGTGGCTGGTGCGCCAACGCGCGTGAATTGTTCAAAGCGGTAACTCGCGACGGGCGCTGAGGGGCTCAGGCCTTACCTACGCTCGACTGCTTCGCCATGATTATGATCCTCGTCCGTTCGTACGCTAGGACGTTGGGCCTCGGAGACGTTGGTTAAGCGGTTGATTTTTGGTGCTATCTTCTGGCGCCCTAACGAGTTGCCGAATGTTGATGGTCGGAACGTCGCAAATCA
>CAVXAE010000004.1:0-203717 GCA_963759725.1 uncultured Gammaproteobacteria bacterium
CGGGATGACAGGATTTGAACCTCCGACTCCTACGTCCCGAACGTAGTGCTCTACCAGGCTGAGCTACATCCCGATTTCGAGGGGGGCGAGGGCGGCGAAGTCTACGCGAACCCCCTAGGGGGGTCCATTCGAGGCCAGAGGATGCGCGAAAGGCGCCTCAGCCGGGCGGCTGATCGCCCGAAAACTTCTCAGCCTTGGCACCCTCGATCGCGCCAATCTTGGCGCTCTCGCTGACATAGAGCTTCACTTCGCGCTCGAATTTCAGCGTTCCCTCCACCACCGCACCCGGGCCGATGACGATGCGTGGCACGATCTTCTTGCCGACGGAAACACCCCTGGACTTCTTTACGACGATGCCGCCCTCGACGCGCGAATTCGCTCCCACGTCGATATCGCCGCCGACCGTCTCGATACCGCCGCCAATGTGCGCGGCCGTGAGCCGGATCCGGCCGTTCACGTTCTCGACCTCGCCGCCCACATCTGCACCCTTGGACAGGTTTAGGCCCCCATTCACCGCGGTCACATCCCCGGCGACCTTCGCTTGCTCGCCGAGCGAAATCGAGCCATTCACCGTTTCCACATCGTGCGCAATTTGAGCGCCCGCGCCGAGCATGATCCCGCCGTTCACGGTCTCCAGCGAGTCGGCCTTGGCGCCGTTCTCAAGGTCGATGGAACCGTTCACCGTCTCGACTTTGCGCGCCGCGCCGTTCGCCTCGATATGGATGCCGCCATTCACGGTGTAGATGTTGTCCGCCGTCTCACCGCTTTTGACCGCGACCCCGCCGTTGATGCGATTGTGGCCGCTGCCGCAGGCGGCGAGGCTGGCGAAGGTGGCGATTATTGCGAAGAAGACGGCTCGGTTCATGGCGGGTGCCTCCAGTGAATTGATGCTCAGGTCGTGTGTTCCACAGCGAATAGACTCAGAGCCTCGAGACCTCGTTTAAATGGAGAATCGGGCAGCGGCGCGAGCGCCGCTACGGCCATATCACTCTCGCGGCGGGAAAGTTGCGCCGTGTATTCCAGGCCACCGGTGGCCTCTATCGCTACGAGCACCGGCTCGATCTGGGACAGTCCGCCTTGCTCGATGGCCGAACGGATCGCTAGCTTCTGCGCGTCATTGCCGTTCTTGAGCGCATGGATCAGCGGCAGCGTGGGCTTGCCTTCCGCGAGATCGTCGCCGAGATTCTTGCCGCGCTCGGCGGGGTCGGATCGGTAGTCCAGCACGTCATCGACCAGTTGGTACGCAGTGCCCAGGTGGCGGCCGTAGTCGGCGAGCGCGCGTTGAATGTCGGCGCCGCTTCCGGAAAGCACGGCAGCAACCTCCGCGCCTGCTTCGAACAATCGCGCGGTCTTGCGATAGATCACCTCGAGGTAGCGCTGCTCGGTGGTTTCGGGATCGTTCGCGTTCATCAACTGGAGCACTTCACCTTCAGCGATCGTGTTCGTCGCCTCAGACATGATCTCCATCACCCGTTGCGACTGGAGCGAGGCCATCATCTGGAAAGCCCGCGAGTAGACGAAATCCCCGACCAGCACGCTCGCCTGGTTGCCGAAGACTTCGTTCGCCGTATCACGCCCCCGGCGCATCGAGGAGCCGTCGACCACGTCGTCGTGGAGAAGCGTGGCGGTGTGAATGAACTCGATGAAGGCGGCTGCCTCGACGTGAGCCTGGCCGGTAGACCCGCAAGCCCGGCTCGCGAGCACGACCAGCAACGGCCGCAGCCGCTTCCCACCGCCGGCGATGATGTGCTCGGCAATCTGGTCCACCAGCGGGACGGCGCTCTTGAGGCGTGCGCGGATGACCTCATCGACGGCGTCGAGGTCGGGGCTGACCAGCGAGCGGATTTGTGCGAGTGTCACGGCGCCGCGCATCCTAGCCGACCCTGAGCGGCCCTGTATTCCCGACGTAAGTGCCTGTCCCAATTCCGGAAAACACGTTTGACCGGCAGGGGGTCGGCCGCTAGAATGCGCGACCTTTCGTCAGCCGACGAAACTGCGGTTTTCACGGAATTTCATCATGTATGCGGTCATCGCCACCGGCGGCAAACAATACCGGGTCAGCCAGGACGCCGTCCTGCGCATCGAGAAGCTCGATGCCGAGCCGGGTTCCACCGTCGAATTCGGCGAAGTGCTGCTCGTGGGCCAGGGCGCAGACGTCAAGCTCGGCGCGCCGTTGCTGAAGGGCGGAAAAGTCACGGCCACGGTCGTGCGCCACGGCCAGGGCGACAAGGTCGCCATCGTCAAATTCCGCCGCCGCAAGCATTACCTGCGGCAAAAGACGCATCGTCAGAAATTCACGGAAGTGAAGGTCACCGGCATCAGCGCCGGTTGAGCTCATCCGTAGAGGGTTGCATTCATGGCACATAAGAAAGCAGGCGGCAGTACCCGTAACGGCCGCGATTCCCAAAGCAAGCGCCTGGGCGTGAAGCGCTTTGGCGGCGAGCAGGTGCTTGCCGGCAATATCATCGTGCGCCAGCGCGGCACGCAAGATGCGTGCCGGCGAAAACGTGGGAGTCGGCGTAGACCACACCCTGTTCGCGAAGTCGCCCGGGCGCGTGTTCTTCCGCAAGAAGGGCACCGCGCAGCGCGTCTACGTGAGCGTCGTGCCGGAGACCGTGAACTAAAGCGCTGGTCCGGCCGTTTCGAATTCCACAAAACCCCGGCCGCAGCCGGGGTTTTTGTTTGCAAATCCGGTGACAGGCACCGGATTTGAGGATCGATCATGAAATTCGTCGATGAAGCGCGGTTGAGGGTGCAGGCCGGCAATGGCGGCCGGGGGAGCGCCAGCTTTCGCCGCGAGAAGTTCGTGCCGTTCGGCGGACCGGACGGTGGTGATGGCGGTGCTGGGGGCAGCGTCTATCTGCGCGCCCAGCATGGCATCAACACACTGGCGGATTTCCGCATCGAGCGCCTCTACAAGGCGCAGTCCGGCGACTACGGTTCGGCGAATGGCTGCACGGGCCGCGGCGGCGACGATCTTCATATACCCGTGCCCGTTGGCACCATGGTTCGCGAGGCTGACACTGGGGAAGAACTAGGCGATCTCGTTGCCGAAGGCGCCACGCTGCTCGTGGCCAGGGGAGGCAAGGGCGGCTGGGGAAACACCCGCTTCAAATCCAGCACCAACCGCGCACCCCGGCAGTTCGGGCCTGGCCTGCCAGGCGAAAAGCGTGTTCTCGAGCTGGAAATGAAGGTCATCGCGGACGTGGGGCTGCTGGGCTTGCCCAATGCCGGCAAGTCCACGCTGATCCGCGCAGTGTCCGCGGCAAGGCCCAAAGTGGCCGACTACCCATTCACGACGCTGCATCCCAACCTCGGCGTCGTTTCTGTTGGCGAGCACCGCAGCTTCGTCATGGCAGACATCCCCGGGCTCATCGAGGGCGCGGCGGAAGGAGCAGGGTTAGGGCTTCAGTTCCTCAGGCATCTGCAGAGAACCAGCGTTCTGTTGCACCTGGTGGATATCGCCCCGGTAGACCCGGATGCGGACCCGGTCAAGGACGCCCGGGCCATCGTGGGCGAGCTCAAGAAATTCAGTAAGGACCTGGCCGCCAAGCCACGCTGGCTGGTGATCAACAAGCGCGATCTGCTTCCCGAGAAAGAAGCCGAGAAGCGCGCGAAAGACATCGTGCGCCGGTTGCGCTTCCGCGGGCCATGGTTCCTGGTCTCAGGCGCAACAGGCCTGAAGACGCGGGAACTCTGCGAGGCGGTTATGCGCTTTTTGGAGGATCAGGCACACGCTTCGGCTGAACCGAAACGCGATCCCGCATCATCTTCAGCACGAAGAGGCGGCGGGCGGCGGGCGTCGTAAACGTGGGCGAGGGCGTGGGACGCCGTTCCAGGTTGTCTTTGGTGTTCATTGCATTTACTCCCTACTGCATTTTCCTGATGCGGGCCGCCAGACGGCTCTTGTGCCGTGCGGCCTTGTTTCTGTGAACGATCTGCTTGTTGACCAGAGAGTCGATGACGGGCACCGCAGCCTTGTAGTTGCTGAGCGCCGTCTCCTTGTTGCCGCCGTCGATGGCGCTGGTGACCCCGCGGATCGCCGAGCGCATCTTTGAGCGCAGGGTGACGTTGCGGGCGCGGTGCTTGACCGCCTGGCGGGCTGCTTTTTCGGCTGACGGGGTATTGGCCACGAAGGATCCGGAAGGCAATTTTGAGAGCCCGGTAGTTTGCGGATGGCCCCCTTGGAAGTCAACGCGCCGCCCGTCAGGGAACATAAGGCTCCGGTATAGTCCGCGCGGATGAGTCGAGCCATCTTCCGCAGCACCGGGGTCGTCGGGTCCATGACCCTGCTGTCCCGTATCACGGGGCTGCTGCGGGACATGGTCTACGCCCGCATGTTCCCCACCGGGACGGGGCTCATGGACGCCTTCCTGGTTGCCTACCAGATACCCAACACGCTGCGGCGGCTCTTCGCGGAAGGGGCTTTTTCGCAGGCTTTCGTGCCCGTAGTCGCGGAGTACCGCGCCCGAAAGACGAGCGAAGACGTCCGCGACCTCGTGGACAGCACGGCCGGCACGCTCGGCGTCGTCGTATTCGTGGTTTCGCTGCTCGGTGTGATCGCCGCCCCGATTCTGATACTGGTCCTCGGGCCCGGCTTCCACGAACGTGGCACCTTCGACCTGGCCGTCGAAATGTTGCGCTGGACGTTCCCCTACCTGTTCTTCATCTCCTTGACGGCGCTGGCCGGTGGCGTGCTCAACAGTTACGGCCGGTTCGCGCTTCCGGCGCTGACTTCCGTGGCCCTGAATCTCACCGCAATCGTCTTCGCCGCGTGGATGGCCCCGCGCACGCAAAGCCCGGGTGTGACGTTGGCGATCGGGGTGTTCGTCGCCGGTTTGATCCAGCTGGTCATACAGATTCCGCCAGCTCCTGAAACTGCGCTTGCTGCGCCGTCCGCGCTGGAATTTCAGGCACGAAGGCGTACGGCGCATCGGCAAGCTGATGGTCCCCGCCATTCTCGGCTCGTCGATGGGCCAGATCAGCGTGCTCATCAGTTCGTCGATCGCGACGATGCTCGCAACCGGCAGCGTCGCCTGGCTCTATTACGCAGATCGCCTGGTTGAGTTCCCATTGGGCGTGTTCAGCATCGCGCTCGCCACCGTCATCCTGCCGAGCCTTTCAGCGCATCACGCTGAGGAGTCTCCCGAACGTTTCGCGGCCACGCTCGATCGAGCGCTGCGGCTGCTGCTCGTCATCGTCGTGCCCGCATCCGTGGCGCTTGCGGTGCTCGCAGGCCCGCTGACCGTCGTGATCTTTCATTACGGCCGCTTTACCAACACCGACGTGCAGATGACGCAGGCCGCATTGATCGCCTATGCCGTCGCGCTGTTGGGCTGGAGCCTGGTCAAGGTGCTGGCACCTGGCTTCTTCGCGCGCCAGGACACCCGAACCCCGATGCGGTCGGCAGTGCAGTCGCTCGGCGTCACGATCGCTCTCAATCTTCTGTTTCTCGGCCTGGCCTGGCACCTTGGCCTGCTTCGCCAGCCCGGTCTTCACATCGTGCTCGCCGCAACCAACGGTGTAGGCGCCATCTTCAATGCGTGGACGCTCTATCGCGGGCTGCGCAGGCAGAAGGTATTGGTGCCGAGCGCCGGGATGGTCTGCGATGCTCGGCCGCATCCTGGTGGCGAACGTCGGCATGGCGTTGGTGTTGTGGTGGGCGGCGGGGGATATCGAATCCTGGCTTTCCGCCGGCACGCTCGAGCGAGCGTGGCGATGCGCGGCCTGCATCGGTGCCGGTATGGCCGCTTACTTTGCCCTGTTGTTCGCTTCTGGGCATGCGACCGCGAGACCTCGCGGCGCGACCCTGATGCCCCCGCAGCAGCCGGCCCCTATACTTGGGTCCCTATCGGTCGGGCGCGTATGAAGCTCATCCGCGGACTTCAGGCTCTGCGCCAGGACACACGAGGCTGCGCCGTCACGGTCGGCGCCTATGACGGCATCCATCTGGGCCACCAGGCTCTGCTGAGTCGCCTGGGCACGCGAGCGCGCGCGGCAACTGCTCGCGTCCGGCGATGATGCTGACGTTCGAGCCGACACCGCGGGAGTACTTCGCGCAGGACAGCCCGCCTGCGCGACTGACGTCGCTGCGGGAACGCTGCGGGTGGCTCGACGGCTGGGCCTCGAGCGTCTGTGTGCTGCTGCGATTCGACGAGCGCCTGCGGAAAATGAGCGGCGGACGCATTCGCGCGCCTGCTCGCGCAAGAGCTGGTGACGCCACAGGTCGTGGTCGGCCATGACTTCAAGTTCGGGCACGGCGGAGAGGCGACGGCGGAAGTCCTGTCGGAGGCCGGCAGACGGCTGGGATTCGAGGTGGAAGTGGTCGAGCCGGTGACGGTCGAAGGGCGTGCGGGTGAGCAGCACCGGAGTGCGCGAGGCGCTTGCGCGAGGCGATTTCGAGCTGAGCGCGCGAGCTGCTCGGACGGCCGTATTCGATGATCGGCCGTGTCGAGGCCGGGCGAGCGTCTGGGGCGCAAGCTCGGATATCCGACCGCAAACCTGCGCCTGAAGCGGCAGCGCCGCCGGTGCAGGGCATATTCGCGGTGCGGGTGCGCGGAGTCGCGGCCGAGGCGCCTGCCCGGCGGTCGCGAGTCTCGGTACGCGGCCGGCGGTGGGCGGCACGGTGCCGCTGCTCGAGGCGCACGTGTTCGATTTCTCCGGCGATCTGTATGGTCGCGAGATCGAAGTGGAATTCGTGGCGAAGCTGCGCGATGAGCGGCACTTCGCGACGCTCGATGCGCTCGTGGAGCAGATGAATCTGGATGCGGCGAAGCCCGCGGATATTGACCGAAGCAAATGGCTGACTACAAACACACCCTCAATCTTCCCGAGACGAAGTTCCCGATGAAGGCGGATCTCGCGCAGCGCGAGCCCGCGATGCTCAAGCGGTGGGAGGAGCAGGACACGTACGCGCAAGCTGCGCGAGGTGGCGCGCGGGCGGCCGCGCTTCGTGCTGCACGACGGCCCGCCTTATGCCAACGGCGATATTCACATCGGCCACGCAGTCAACAAGATCCTCAAGGACATCGTCGTCAAGTCGCGACTCCATGGACGGCTTCGACTCGCCGTACATCCCGGGCTGGGACTGCCATGGGCTGCCCATCGAGCTGCAGGTGGAGAAAAAGCACGGGCGGCCGGGCCAGAAGCTCGACGTGAATGCTTTCCGCGCCGCATGCCGCGCCTTCGCGCAGGCGCAGATCGAGCAGCAGCGCAAGGATTTCAAGCGGCTCGGCGTGCTTCGGCGACTGGGAGCAATCCCTACGCACCATGGACCCGCTACTACGAGGCGCAGCAGATCCGCGCCTTCGGCAAGATCATCGAGAAGGGACACTCTACAAGGGCGTGAAGCCGGTGCACTGGTGCTTCGACTGCCGCTCGGCGCTTGCCGAAGCGGAAGTGGAGTACGAAGAGAAGACCTCGCAGTCCATCGACGTCGGCATATCGCGTGGTGGACAACCGGAGCTCGAGAAGCGCGTCGGTCTTACCGCAGCGGCACGCTCGGGGATGCCGCGGTCGATGTCGTCATCTGGACGACGACGCCCTGGTCGCTGCCCGGCAGCCAGGCGGTGTCGCTGCGCGATGAGTTTCGATACGCGTTGGTGAGGTCAGCTCGCGGGCACGCCGGCTCGAACTCATCGTCGCCGAGCGATCTGCTGAGTGCGAGCCTGCAGCGCTTTCGGCGTCGAATCGCGCGCGACGCTCGCCGAAGTTCGAAGGGCCGCGCGCTCGAGGGCCTGAAGCTCGCAGCATCCGTTCCAGGATCGCGAGGTGCCCGTGATCCTCGGCGAGCACGTGACGCTGGATGCCGGCACGGGCGCCGTGCACACGGCGCCGGCGCATGGCCAGGAGGACTTCGCGGTCGCGAAGCGATACGGGCTCGAGGTCGTCAACCCGGTCGGCAACGACGGGCGCTTCCTTGCCCGATACGCCGCTGGTCGGCGGGCTCAAGCTCGAAGAGGGCAGCGCGGCGATCATCGAGGAGCTCAAGGAGCGCGGGCGGCTGCTGCATCACGAGCCCATTCGCCACAGCTATCCGCATTGCTGGCGCCACAAGTCGCCGGTGATCTTCCGCACCACGCCGCAGTGGTTCATCAGCATGGATCGAAGCAGACTGCGTGCCCACACGCTGCGCGATATCAAGAAGGTGCAGGTGGACGCCGGCCTGGGGCGAGCAGCGCATCACCGGCATGATCGAAGGTCGGCCGGACTGGTGCATCTCGCGCCAGCGAACGTGGGGCGTGCCGATCGCGCTCTTCGTGCACAAGCTCCACGGGCGAGCTGCATCCGCGCACTCAGGAGCTGCTGCTGAAGGTGGCGGAACGCGTCGAGAAGGGCGGCATCGAAGCCTGGTTCGCGCTCGATCCGGCGGAGCTGCTGGGCGCCGAGGCCGGCACAATACGACAAGGTGAACGACGTGATGGACGTGTGGGCCGATTCGGGCCTGTCGTTCGAATGCGTCGGCGCGCAGCGCCCGGAGATCAAGGCGCCGGTCGACCTGTACCTCGAAGGTTCCGATCAGCATCGCGGCTGGTTCCACAGCTCGCTGTTGATGTCGGAGGCGATCTACGAGCGGCGCGCCTTACCGCGGCGTGCTCACTCACGGCTTCACCGTGGACGACAAGGGCCGCAAGATGTCGAAGTCGCTCGGCAATGTCATCGCGCCGCAGAAGGTGATGAGCAACCTGGGCGCGGATGTGCTGCGCCTGTGGGTGGCCGCCACCGATTACGCGAACGAGATGAGCGTGTCGGACGAGATCCTCAAGCGCATGGCGGATTCCTACCGGCGCATGCGCAACACGGTGCGGTTCCTCCTCGGCAACCTGCACGGTTTCGACCCGGAGCGGCACTGATGAAGCCGGATGCACATGGTGGCGCTCGATCGTTGGGCGCTCGTCACGCGCGCAGCGCGCTGCAGGCGGAAATTGCCGCGGCCTATCGCACCTACCAGTTCCACCTCATCTACCAGAAGGTGCACAACTTCTGCGTCGTCGATCTGGGCGGCTTCTATCTGGACGTGCTCAAGGATCGCCTCTACACGACGCCACGCGACAGGTCTAGCGCGCCGCTCTGCGCAGACCGCGATGTATCACATCGCCGAGAGCCATGATGCGCTGGCTGGCGCCGATCCTGTCGTTCACGGCGGAGGAGATCTGGGAGCTACATGCCGGGCGAACGCGCGGAGTCCGTGTTCTTCACCACTTGGCACGCGCTGCCCGAAGCGGCACGTCCTGACCGGATCGACTGGCCTGCGCTGATCGAGCTGCGACGTGACGTGCGGCGCGAGCTCGAGAAGCTGCGCATGGCCGGCAGCATCGGTGCTCCCCTGGATGCGCAAGTCGACATCTATTGCCTGCCGACGGAGCTACGAGCGCTTCAGATCGCTGGAGAATGAGCTGCGGTTTCTGTTGATTACGTCCGAAGCGCGCGTGCACTCTGTCGACGCCCCGCCGCCCGGGCCGACGAGCGCGACGCGCAGCGGAGTCTGGATTGCTGTGAAGCCGACGAGCGCGGCGAAGTGCGTGCGGTGCTGGCACCGCCGCGAGGACGTGGGCATCAGCAAGGAACACGCCGAGCTGTGTGGGCGGTGCGTGACCAACCTGGTCGAACCGGGCGAGAACGAGGGTGTACGCATGAAGGAAGCGAACGGCTGGCGCTGGCTGTATCTGTCCATGGGCGCGGTGCTGCTCGACCAGTTGACCAAGGAGGCCATCCTCAACAGCGTTGCTCCGTGCGAGAGCATTCCCGTGCTGCCGGTGCTCGATATCACGCTATGTACAACACGGGCGCGGCCTTCAGCTTTCTGGCGCAGGCAGGCGGCTGGCAGCGCTGGGTACTTCGTCGCGCTGGCCGTCGGTATCAGCGCTGCCATCGTCGTTTGGCTGCGCCGCCTGAAGGCGCGCTCACAATGGTTGCTCGCCTGCGGCGCTCTCGCTGGTTCTCGGTGGCGCGCTCGGCAACGTCATCGACCGCATCAAGCTCGGTCACGTGGTCGACTTCATTCACGTCCACTGGAACAGACGCCTACTTTCCGGCCTTCAACGTCGCAGACTCCGCCATCACCGTCGGAGCGGGGCTGCTGCTGATCGATGCGTTGCTGGAAGGCCGCCGCAAGAAGGAGGCTGATGCAGGTACTGCTGGCTAATCCGCGCGGATTCTGCGCCGGCGTCGACCGCGCGATCGACATCGTCGAGCGCGCCTCGAGCTGTTCGGCCCGCCCGATCTACGTGCGCCACGAGGTCGTGCACAACCGCTACGTCGTCGAGCGGCTGCGCGCCATGGGCGCGGTATTCGTCGACGAGCTGAGCGGAAGTGCCCGACGGGGGCCACGGTGATTTTCTCGGCTCACGGCGTCTCGAGCGCGGTGGTGGAAGAGGCGGCGCGGCGCGGTCTCAACGTATTCGATGCTACGTGTCCGCTGGTGACCAAGGTTCACATGGAAGTGCAGAAGTACGCGCGCGAAGGCCGTGACGTGATTCTGATCGGGCACCAGGGCCATCCCGAGGTCGAAGGCACGATGGGTCGCTTCGATCACGTCCTTCGGCGGTCGCATCCATCTCGTCGAGAACGTTGCCCGATGTCGGCGCAGCTCGAGGTGCGCGATCCGCAGCGCCTGGCGTTCGTCACGCAGACGACTCTGTCGGTCGATGACACGGCGGAGATCGTCGGGGCGCTGCGCAAGCGATTTCCGTCGCTCGCGACGCCGCGCAAGGAAGACATCTGCTACGCCACGCAGAACCGGCAGGATGCGGTGAAGAAGCTGCTCGAGCAGTGCGATGTGCTGCTCGTGGTGGGCTCGCGGACCAGCTCGAATTCGAATCGGCTGCGCGAGCTTGCAGATCGTGCCGGCGTGCCGGGTTACCTGATCGATGGACCCGAGGACCTGCGCGCGGAATGGTTCGTCGGCAAGCTCCGCCGTCGGAGTGACGGCCGGCGCGTCAGCGCCGGAGCTGCTGGTGCAGCAGGTGGTCGAGCGGCTGCAGAGCTGGGGTGGCGAGAGGCCACGCGAGGTCGTTGGGCGCGAGGAGCATGTGGTGTTCGGGTTGCCGCGCGAGTTGCGGCGCGGCACGGAGAGCGGCGCGGGGGAGTGAATGTTGGGCTTCGAGGACTCAGCCAAACCTACGGCAAGACATTTCGTATCCATGTAGCGATGTCGGCGATTTCCTGCGGCGATACGGAGTGCGCCATGGGGTACGTGTGCCACTCCACTGGATACTCCGCCGACGCCAGAATCCGGCGAGTCTCATCGCCCAGCTGCGGCGCGACCACCGGATCGTATTCGCCGTGCGCCATGAAGATGGGAGTCGCCTGATTCGCCTTGCTCCGCTGCGCATCGAAGCTCGCAGCGAGCAGCATGTAGCAGGAGAGGCCCATGATGCCGGCAAGCTTTTCCTGCAGTCGCGTGCCGGTAAAGAGGGCCAGCGCGCCGCCCTGCGAGAAACCGGCAAGCACGATGCGATTCGTGGCGACGCCACGTTCGTTCTCGCGCTGGATCAGTGCGCGCACAGCCGCATCCGAGCTGCCGATTCCCGTTTCATCCTGCGCTGAATGGCGGTCGAGACCGATGATGTCGTACCACGCCCGCATGGCGTAGCCGGCGTTGAGCGTGACCGGCCGCACCGGCGCATGGGGGAAGACGAAGCGCAGCGGCCGATCGCCCCGCCGCGCGAGCTCCGGCACGATCGGCTCGAAATCGTGGCCATCCGCACCCAACCCATGCAGCCAGATCACCGTCCCGGCCGGTGAGGGGCCGGTTTCGACTTCGACGCTTTCGAGCAATTTCATCAGCGATCCTGCAGGCGATGTTCGACGCGCTGCATTCTACACACCGTGTTGCGCTAACATTCCGGCATGAAATACCTGCACACCATGGTCCGCGTCAGCGACCTCGACCGCTCGCTCGACTTCTACAAAAAGCTCGGCCTGCGCGAATTGAGCCGCAAGGAGAACAGCCAGGGCCGTTACACGCTGGTCTTTCTCGCGGCCCCGGGCGATGACTCCGCGCAAGTCGAGCTCACCTACAACTGGGATCCAGAGAGCTACACGGGCGGGCGCAACTTCGGCCACCTCGCCTATGCAGTCGACGACATCTACGCGCTTTGCCAGCAGCTGATGGATGGCGGCATCACCATCAATCGTCCGCCGCGTGATGGGCACATGGCATTCGTGCGTTCCCCGGACGGCATCTCCATCGAGCTGCTGCAGAAGGGCACGTCGCTGCCACCGCGCGAGCCATGGGCCTCGATGACGAACCAGGGGCAGTGGTAGTGCTGCTGCAGTTGCAACTGCGCAATTGTCGTCCCCCGATTCCATGCACACCTGCGCGGGCAGCGACGCTCAGGTGTTTTTCCGGGGGTCGATGATGAATATGCCGCCGCTTGCGGCGGCCGTGACTGCCGCCTCGCTGGCCGATTTCACTGCTGCCGCGCGGCGCATTCACGGCGATGCGATCCGCACTCCGTTGCTGCAGCATTCCTCAGGCGCCAGATCGATCCGTCTCAAGGCGGAATGCCTGCAGCCCTTCGGCTCGTTCAAGATCCGATGCGCCACCAACGCGCTCGCCATGCTGGATGCGAGCGCCATGCGGAACGGCGTAGCCACCGCGAGCGCCGGCAATTTCGCGCAAGGGCTGGCGCTCGCCGCGCAGCGGCATGGGGTCGCGCTTACGGTGCATGTACCGGACGACGCCGCGGCGGTGAAGCTGGCAGCCATAGGTTCGCTGGGCGCCACGATCGTCTCGCACCCGTTCGCGCAGTGGTGGCAGATCATGTCCACGCGCGACACGGGCGCGCGCGACGGCGTCTTCATTCATCCCGTATGCGAGGCCGCCGTGATACTCGGGAACGGCTCCATCGGCCTCGAGCTTGCCGAAGACTGGCCGGAGATGGACACAGTCGTGATCCCAATTGGCGGTGGCGGACTTGCATCAGGCATCGCGCTGGCGTTGCGGGCGCTCGAACGCAAGGTGCGGATTGTCGGGTGCGAGATCGAGACCGCGGCACCCCTGGCCGCGGCGTTCGCCGCAGGCGCGCCTGTTCGCGTAGAGCGCCTGCCATCGTTCGTGGACGGCATCGGCTCGAACAGCGTGCTGACTGAGATGTGGCCGCTGCTGAGCTCGCTCATCGACGATGTCATCGTCGTTTCCGTCGCGGATGCGGAAGCTGCGGTTCGTGAGATCGCCTTTCACCACCACTTGATCGCCGAAGGGGCCGGCGCGACAGCGCTCGCAGCGGCCCTGTCTCCGCGCTGCGGCGGCAAGAATGTCGCCGCGGTGATCTCGGGCGGAAATCTGGATTCCGAGCGACTCTGCGCGATCCTGACATCGTCCTGAAGGCTGGTAGGGTCGTTCGCGCACCGATAGACTCGGGCGCGCAAAGGGGGTCTTGGATGAACAGACGCGCGACTCGTGGCGGAAATGTATTGAGCCTTGCGCTATTGATCATGTTGCTCGCTCAAAGTGCCTTCGTCAGCGCTCAGGCGGCGCGGACCAGCCTGACGCTCGCGGACATGCATCGCCTCGAAGCCGTCGGTGAACCGGACTTCTCTCCTGACGGCGACCGCATTGCTTACAGCGTGTCGACCGACGATACCGTTCATGACTCCGGCGTAAGCGATCTGTGGGTGGTGGACTGGGCGAGCGGTCCGCCGCGGCAATTGACGGCCACGCCGCTGATCAGCGAATCGACGCCCAATTTCAGCCGCGACAGCCGCTGGCTCGCGTTTCTGAGCGACGCATCGATCAACGGTGACGAGGACAAAGCCGACGGCGACGATGATGATGGCAGCGCAACCGGCGATACCCAGCTCTGGGTAATGCCGGCTGCCTCAGGTGAGTCTCGACAGGTGACGAACCTGTCCGGCGGAGTCACTGAGTACAGCCTTTCCCCGGATGGCAAGCGCGCCGTGGTCGTCGCGGAAACCGGCAGCAACGTCGGCAAGGACGCCAAGACGCCGCCGCCAATCGTGATCAACCGCTACTTCTTCAAGTCCGACGGCCGCGGCTATCTCACGGACCAGGTGCGGCATCTTTTCATCGTGGAACTCGCAACCGGCAAGGCGAGCCAGCTCACCTCGGGCCAGCGCGATCACTGGCATCCGGTCTGGTCCCCCGATGGCAAATGGATCGCGTACACCGCGAAAGACCAGGGTGAGGGCGACCGCAGGCTCGACTACAACGTCTTCGTGCTTGCCCCGGAGGGTGGTGAGCCGAGGCGCATCAGCACTCTCGATGGCGCGGACGACGATCCGGACTGGGAAGGGCGTCCGGACTGGTCACCGGATTCCACTCGACTCCTCTGGCTCGAGGGCAACGAGGACAAGTGGATCTACTACGGCTCCCCGCAGCTCGCCGTGGCGGACCTCAAGTCAGGCGTAGTCACACGGCCGGCGCGCATCGACCGGTGGTTCTACAAGCCTCGCTGGTCGCATGATGGCAAGACCATCCTCTCGCTGATCGAGCAGGACCGTGATACGTACCTGGCGCGCATCGAACCGCGCAGCGGAAAGGTCACCTATCTCACGGCGGGCTCGCGCTTTGGATATGAGTTCGCGGTCGGCAACGGTGGCCGAATCGCGCTGCTGGAAAGCGATCCGAGCACTCCCTATGCATTGCGCGGCATCGGTCGCGGCGGACGCGCGCTGACCAATCACAACGCATGGCTCGCGGCGCGTCAGGTCGGCGAGCTGAAGGATATTTCGTTCAAGAGCGGCGACGTCGCTATCCACGGCTACATGGTGCTGCCGCCCGATTACCAGCCGGGGCGGCGCTATCCCGCTATCTTCGATCTGCACGGCGGGCCCGTCTGGCAATTCAGCCACGAATTCGACATGGATCAACAGCTGCTCGCCGCAGCGGGCTATGTCGTCGTCGCCATCAATCCACGCGGATCCTCCGGCCGCGGCTTCGATTTCGCGCGCGCGATCTACGCGGACTGGGGCAATCTCGACGTCAAGGACATCAGTGCGGGCATCGACTACGCCATCGCCGCCGGCGTCGTGGATCCGGAACGTATAGGCGTTGGCGGATGGAGTTACGGCGGCATTCTCACCGACTACATGATCGCCAGCGACGCGCGCATCAAGGCGGCCATCAGCGGCGCGGGTCTCGGCAATCCGCTCGGCACGTACGGTGTCGACATGTACGCGCGCGAGTACGAGCTCGAGCTCGGTCCGCCGTGGAAGACGCCGGAGACGTGGATCAAGCTAGGGTATCCGCTGTTCAAGGCCGACCGCATCCATGCGGCGACGATGTTCCAGTGCGCAGGGCAGGATGACAATGTGCCGTGCGCCGGCGCGCAGCAGATGTACCAGGCGCTGGTCACCTTGGGCATACCGACGACGCTGGTCATCTATCCGGGCGAAAATCACGGTCTTTCTGTGCCGAGCTATCTCGAAGACCGCATGCGCCGGAACGTTGAATGGTACGACCGCTGGCTGAAAAAGTAGGCGACGATGTCGCGGTGCCTTCCGCTGGCGTACATCCTTGGGCTGTCCTTGGCCTGGAGCGATCCCGCTTGTGCCACGGGACCGGTGACCGTGAAGGTGATGACCTTCAATGTCTGGTACGGCGGCGAGCAGGTCGCCCTCGAGAAAGTGGGCGAGGTGATCCGAGCCTCTGCAGCAGACATCGTGGGGCTTCAGGAGTCGGACGGTAATCTCGAGCGAATTGCAGCGATCTCGGGCCTGAGCCACGTCGATCCGCGCAGGCGCCTATTGTCGCGCTGGCCGATCTTCGATTCAGGCGCGGGCGAGCGTACGCAGACAGGCTCATCGCTCTACTCGACGACAGGTCTCGACCTGGATGCGCTTCACGCATGGGTGATGCTGAGCTCCGGCAAGGTCGTCGCGGTCTCGAACGTCCACCTGTCGAGTTCGCCTTCCGGGCTGGAGCAGGCTCGGGAAGGAGCAAAGCTCGCCGAAGTGCTGCGGCTCGAAGAAGCGGGGCGGGCGGCCGAAGCGAGGCCGCTTACAGCGCTTGGCTCGCTGGCTGCCGACGGCACGCCCGTGTTCCTTACAGGAGACTTCAACACGGCATCGCATCTGGATTGGACCGAGGCTGCCAGACGCGCGCGCCCCGATATTCCGTACGTCGTGCAATGGCCCACGACGAAGCTGCTCATGGATGCGGGGCTGCGTGACAGCTATCGAGAGATCTATCCGGATCCCGTGGCGCGCCCCGGATTGACGTGGACTCCGGGCACGCCGCATCCGATCCAGCCGCCATCACGCGGGCGCGAGCGCATCGATATGGTCTTCACCGCAGGGCGCACGACGACTCTCAAGTCGCAGATCGTCGGCGAAGTGGACGGGCCGAACGTCGATATTGCAGTTGCGGACTGGCCTGCGGATCATCGCGCGGTGGTGTCGACGTTCCTGGTAACTCCAGCTGATGCCCCTGCGATGATCTCGGTGACACCGCGCCTGGTGCGGGCGGGGGACTCCTTCCTGATACGAACGTACGATCCAACCGGCGACGCATGGACAGCCTATGTCGTGCCGCGTGGAGCCGGAGCTGACAAAGCCATGACCGGTGTAAAGGACCTTCCGAACGACTATCAGCGCGCCATTCGTCTATCCAGTCACGGCATCGACCCGGGGGATTACGACGCCGTGCTGGTGAGCAAGGACGGGCGGGTGCTCAAGCGAAATGCGTTCACCATCATGGAGTGGAACTCTGCGCCCGAAGTGGCGGTCATGGATGCGGCCGTGCGTGTTGGAGCGCCGGTCCGCGCGCGCTGGCGCAATGCGCCGGGGGCATTGCGAGATTGGATCGGCATCTACGCGGCCGGCGAGACCGACGTCATGCGTTACCTGGGCTTTGCGTACACCGAGGCCATGTTCAAGGGCGACGTCGAAATCTCGGCGGAGGAAACTCATCGGCCCTTGGCGGCAGGCGAATATGAATTGCGGCTGCTGCACGATGAGACGTTCATCGAGCTTGCCAGGGCCCGATTCCGCATCGTTCCTTGATGGGGGCATCGCGGTATTTACGAATGGCACGGAGGCTCATGCCGCGGGACATTCGCGGCCCTCGCTATCCCGCGGAGTCAAGCCGAAGCCATGGAATTCACAGCGACGATCGAGATGGAACCGTGCCCTCGCTGCAACCACCTGCCGCGCATCGTGAGCAACGGGCAGTATCAGGCTCGATGCGCATGCGGCGTGTGCGGCGTCGCCACCAGGACCGAGCTCGAAGCGAAGCGGCGATGGCGTTCCGTGGTGTACTACATGCGGGAGCATCAGCCTGGCCTCGACAAGCTGCTCCAGGTACCTGAGTTGGGAACAGATCGGCGCCGCGGCTGGATCACAAACAGGTTCATGCGCGAGTAGACTCGGCGCCTTGCACATTCAGCTTCGCGCAATCCAAGCCAATATCACCACGCTGGCGATCGACGCCATCGTCAACGCGGCCAATTCTTCCTTGCTGGGCGGCGGCGGTGTCGACGGCGCTATCCATCGTGCCGCCGGGCCGCAATTGCTGGCCGAATGCCGATCACTCGGTGGCTGCGCGACTGGAGACGCAAAGGCCACCGGCGGCTATCGCCTCCCAGCCAAGTACGTGATCCACACCGTAGGCCCGGTATGGCGGGACGGGAAGCATGACGAGCCTGCATTGCTCGCCTCGTGCTATCGCCGCTCTCTGGAATTGGCGGCGGAGCACACGCTGTCGTCGATCGCGTTTCCATCGATCAGCACCGGCAGGTACGGGTACCCGAAACACCTTGCCGCTGCGCTCGCAGTATCCACGGTGCGAGATTGCGTCTCGAGCGCGACCTCGCTGCGTGAAGTGACCTTCTGCTGTTTTTCCCGCGACGACCTCGATCTCTACGAGGCGCTGTTGGACCCGGCCCCCTGATCTGCGATCCCCTTCACGGGCCGGGCTTGAGCCGCCACCGCTTGTGTGACCACGGCCAGTCCGGCGGCGAGCGGAAAATCTGCTCTTCCACCGCGCGCGCGTAGCGTTCCGTCAGCTCGCCTACGGGTAGTTTTCCCCCCGCAGCGGCGATCAACTTGAATTCCAGTTCGTACATTCCGCGAGCCTTGCGCCGCATCTCGACGAAATATACCGCGTGACCCGTGGCGCGCACGATCCGGTCGGCACCCATGTAGAACGCGGAGTCCCGATTGAGGAAGCGGACCCAATGCTTGCGGTCGTCCCGCTGCGGTTCCTGATCCACCGCCATCGCGGTGCCGCGCGGCGTGTCGCGGTTCTTCAGGAGGTCCGGCATCAATAGCGGGGCAGGCAGCAGGTGCGCGCCGAACCGCGTGCGAATCGCGTACATTTCGCGCTCGGCCCACGGATTCTTGAGCGGCTTGTAGGCAACGTAGTATGGATAGCCGAGCTGCAACGCCAGCGCGTGAAGTTGCCATTCCCAGTTGCACTGATGCGCCGTCATCAGCAGCACGGAACGTCCCTGCGCGAGCTCCGCGCGCGGCAGCTCGAGGTTGAGTGGCTGCACCCGGCGGACAATCTCCCCAGGCGGCATCGTCGCCGCCTTGATGATCTCGACCCCCACCTGCGCAAAACTCGAATAGAACTGCCGCGTCAGTGAACGCAGGCCCGCGGCGTCGAGTCGTGGAAATGCCCTGCTCAGATTCTCACGGACCACATGCTGTCGGTGCTTGATGATCCGGAACGAGATGCTCGCCGAAAGGCTGGCCAGCGCGTAAAGGACGGGCCAGGGAAGGCTGGCGAGGAGCCGCACCCACCACGCCGATCGGATTGTCTGCAACGGTTCGGCGGCGTTCGGGGGCATCGTCCCCGCAGTCTACGCCACCGTCTGGGGTTTCGAGGGCGAGGGCTCCGGCGGCCGCGCGGCAAGCACACGGGACACGCGCGGCCCGAGCCACCGTTCGATGTCGTTTATCAGCGTGAATGCGGCGGGCACGATCACCAACGTCAGGATTGTCGAGGTTGCGAGCCCGCCCATCACCGCCACCGCCATGGGCGCGCGAAATGAGGCGTCTCAGTGCAGGCCGAGCGTTACCGGAATCATGCCCACGATCATCGCGACCGTCGTCATCACGTGGGGCGTGCGCGCTTGTGCCCGGCTTCCAGCAGCGCAGTCATGCGATCCTTGCCTGCGCGAATCTCTTCGATCGCGAAATCCACGAGCAGGATGGAGTTCTTCGCCGCGATGCCCATCAGCATGAGGAAGCCGATCACCACCGGCAGCGACATGGGATCGCCGGCAAGGAAGAGCGCGAGCGCAGCGCCGCCGATCGACAGTGGCAGTGCGGACAGAATCGTGATGGGCTGAAACACCCTGGCGAAGAGCAGTACCAGTACGGCGAACACCATCAACACGCCGGTCGCCAAGAGCCGCCCGCTTTCTCCCTCCGTGCCGATCGGCATGGCGTACCGGGCCGCCAGAGCGCCTGTAAATGTGACGGTGGACCTCACGGCGTGCATGCCTGGAGTGGTCACGCTGACCACAGGTAACCACTCGTCCACCATGGCAGCAGGGGCATCGGGAGCTCGTTTCGCCCAAACGAGCGCAGCGACGACGGCAGAGGCCGCCGCAACGGCGACGACCCATCTGAGTGGAATGCGAGTGCTCACGGTAGGCCCTTACCCCGATGAACCCGATTTGTTCCAGATCGGGAGAAATTCGATCGAGGCAGGCTTTCGCCACCCTTCGGTAAGCCGCAATTATCTGGGACGAAGAGGCCGGGCAGACTCCGCCCCCGAGGTCGAGCCTCGAATCGCCAAACGGGTGGGACGGCGGAAAGAAGAATGAGTGGGGCGAGTTAGTGACTACGCCCCGCCTTTTTACTCCATGAGACAGAGCAGACTCGCCGCCTTCAACGCCTGCGGTCGTTCCGTTCTACGTGTCGCAATTGCGGCGAGGACTCCATTGAGTTAAACGGTGGCCGGGCAGGGCGAGCCTCTCGCTGCGGCATCTCGGGTGGCCGGGTGCGCACATCGCGTTGGGGAATCTGATTGTTGCGCTGGGGCTGCGGGATTCGAACCTCTCGCGACGGCACACGAGCCTCCGGCGCTCGCGCATTCTGATTCGGCACGACGTTGGGGCGGCTTGGGATCAAGACATTACGGCCAGGTGCCGGAATCTCGCCGCGCGGTATGCGCACATCTCTGGCGGGATTTTGCACCCGAGGTTGTGGAGTAATTTCTCGAGGAGGGCGGTCCCGCAGGGTGCTCGCGGGCGGCGCGAAGTTTCGCCCCGGAATCACCGTCGGCGGCGGCAACATGGTACGAATGCGTTGCGCATCGCGCGAATCGATGCGTACGAGGTTGCGCGCAACGGGCTTGCCGGAAGTGAACGCGGTTTGTGAAACCGCCGTGACGGCATTGCCGACGTGTTCGTTCGCGTATCGTCTCTGGGGCTCGCGGACACGCACGTCGCTGCGTGGGTTTTCTCTAGTGATCAGCGTGTTCGAGTCGTTCACGTTACGGAGATAGCGGTCGCTGGCCCTGTGCCGCGGCACATATCTCTCGTGGGGCGCCAGCGGAAACCAGGCGACGTTGGAGCCGCTACCTCTCCACCCGACCAGGGCCGGCGCATAGACGGCTCGTAGGTGCCGCGGTCCCGGCACCCAGCACCATCGCGAACGATGGAATGCCCAGCGCCCGTAGTGGAACGGCGCGAAGCCCCAGGGTGACTGATCGATCCACGTCCATCCCCATGGACCGACATAGGACCAATGCCCGAAGCGATAGGGAGCCCAGCCGTACGACATGTGGCGCGGATACCAGACTGACCCATAGAGCGAGTCTCGTTCCCAGTAGCCGTGGTCGTCCAGGTCCTCGTACCCGACTACGCTTGAGGAAACATATCGCGCAGACGTTGACCGCTCAGCCCGCGAATCGCGCTCGTAAGCCCAGCGCTCGAAGTCGTCGCGCGACTCCGGCGTGCGAATGTCCTCTACGAGCGAGGACGCACCACTGTAGCGACCCTCTTCGGAGGAGCGCAGTGAGAACACTTGTGATCCCTGCCTGATTTCACTTTCGCCTTCGCGCACGGCCACGTAGGTGATGTCGCGGCTATCCTGCGCGGTGATGGTGTATTCACCGGGCTGCAACAACGAAACGCGAGCGTTTGAAGTATCGATGGAAAGCTCGCCATCGTCCGGCAGCTCCCGTATGTGGGCGACCATCGCGCCGCCGGAAAGCCTTAGGGCGACGACTTCTTCGTCGAGCTCCAGCAAGGAAAGCCTCGCGCCCTCATCGAGATGCAGCGTCGCGAGCCCCAGTTGCAGCTCAGCACGCGAGCCGCGACCGACTATGATTTCATCCCCGCCGGTCAGCGGCCGATTGAGCGTCGCCTCTATGAGATCGCCGCTCTCGCCGTCCACCATCGAGACATCGCCTTGCAGGAGGCTGAGTCGCGCCGCGAGGTCCGGCGGATCGGCCTCCTCCTCGGCGAAGGCAGCGCCGCTCATCAGCAGGGCGAGTATCAAGGTGGCGGTGATTCGACCTCGACAGGTCGCGATACCGGTGATCATGGCGAGGCGCTCCGCGCGTCAGGGGATGCCAGAATGGGCCGGACAGCCTGAATCTGCAATGAATGTGCCCGCGAACGTAGTACGCTCCGAAAAGCCGCGCTAGGGCGCCGTCCAGGCGCTGTTGGCGGGCGCAGAGGGGAATATGACCGCGGAGATCGCCATCAGGGTAGCCGATGCCGGCTGATTCGCGAGAGGTAGCCGCTTCATTCGATTTGCGGCAGTTGCCGCCGGCGTTTTACGCGGATCCGTTTCCCTTCTACCGTGCGCTGCGCGAGCACGAGCCGATAAAGCGCAATCCGGACGCCAGTTACCTGCTGACGCGCTATGCAGATTGCGAGTTCGTCTACAAGAATCCCCGGCTCTTCAGTTCGGACAAGAAGCGGGAATTCAAGCCCAAGTACGGTGAATCACTGCTTTACGAACACCACACTACCAGCCTTGTCTTCAACGATCCGCCACTGCACACGCGCGTGCGTCGCCTCATCGCGGGCGCTTTGACTCCACGCGCGATTGGGGAGATGCAGCCTCGACTGGAAGCGCTGGTGGAGAATCTGCTAGATCGGATGCACGGTATGGATCGTGTCGATCTCATCGACGATTTCGCCGCCGCGATACCGATCGAGATCATCGGCAATCTGCTCGGAGTGCCGCGTGACGAGCGCGCGCCTTTGCGCGGATGGTCGACGGCTATTCTGGGCGCCCTGGAGCCTGTCGTTGCGTCGGAGGCGTCCGAGCGCGGCAACCGCTCCCTGCGCGAGTTCATCGCTTATCTTGAGGGCCTGATCGCGGCGCGGCGCACCAACCCGGGAGATGCCGCAAGGGATGTGCTGACGCGGCTGATCGAGGGAGAGGAGGGCGGCGAGCGGCTCAGTCCAGGCGAGCTGCTGCACAACTGCATCTTCGTGCTCAACGCGGGACATGAGACTACGACGAACCTCATCGGCAATGGTCTGGTCACGTTGCTGAAACATCCCGATCAGAAGGAACGCCTCATCGGCCGGCCGGAGCTGATCAGGAGCGCCGTCGAGGAGGTGCTTCGCTTCGAGAGCTCGAACCAGCTTGGCAATCGCATCACCACCGCGGACATGGACTTCCATGGGATTGCGATGCCCGCCGACACCCAGATCACGATCGCCATCGGAGCGGCGAATCGCGATCCCGCGGAATTCCCGGATCCCGAGAGATTCGACATCGCTCGCAAGCCAAACCGCCACCTGGCATTCGGCTCCGGTATTCATCACTGCGCGGGCATGAACCTCGCCCGGCTCGAAGCCTGTGTCGCGATCTCGCGCTTCCTGGATCGCTATCCGCGATTTGAGTTGATCGGCGAGCCGGTGCGCGGGGGTCGCGCGCGCTTTCGCGGCTTTCTACAAGTGCCCTGCCGACTCAACGCCTGAGGCGTGTCGCCGCCAGGCCGGAGAGCTTAGTAGTCTCTCCCTCAAACTGGCATGATGATTCGCGCAAGCGCTGCGCGGCCCAATCAGCCGGCGCGCTGATTTGTCTTATGTCACCCTGCTCAGCCGAATAAAAACAAGGAGCGCATGCCTAAGAATCGCATCGCATGGAGCCTTGCAGTAATTGCTTCGCTACTGCTGGCGCTTGCCGCTGCGTTCATGTGGAAGCGCCACCTGCAATCCGCCGCCCTCGACAGAACGTTTGCCAAGATCGCGGCACTCGACGCGGGGACGCAGCACAAGGTCTGCGCGCACCGCTCCAATAACATTGCGATGTATCGCGAGGCCCTCAGGCATTTCGACTGCATTGAAATGGACATCCACGTCGAGCCTTCGGGCGGCGGCCCGCCCGCCGTTTATCATCCGCCGGCTGAAAACAACCACGGATTGACTCTAGATTTTCTTCTGAGCCACGAGCCACTGCCCGAAGGCAACCTCTGGCTGGACGTCAAGGACCTGTCGCAGAACAACTGGGCGCGCTTTCTGGACGGCCTGGTGAAGAGAATTCCGCCGCAACGACGTCCCGACGTCATCGTGGAAACCGTGTGGTCCGATGCGGGTGTCAGCCAGGCCGCCACCGGGTTTCGCGACCGCGGATTCGCATTCTCGTACTACCTGCCCACCGAAGCGGCCATTGCCTGCGGGAGTACGCATTCACAATCCTGCGACGCCTTGCGCGAGCAGGTGCTGCGCAGCGTTTCGATGGGATTTTCACACCTGAGCTTCGATGTGCGCGGCTACCCCTTCGTGAAGTCCATTCGTGGCCAGATGCCGCCCGCGGTGCGGCTGCTCACATGGGACCTGTTCAAAACCTGGCCTCGGCCGGACGTCATCGCTGCAGTGCAGGTGTACATCATCAACTTTCCGAGTCGCCACTCTGATGCGCACAATTGACATTTCCACGGCGAGTCCGGGCCGCGCTCAAGACCGATGAACGATGTGTCCGCAAAGATAGCGAAAGCCGTCAAAGCCAACCTGGAATCGGCGCTGGCGGAAGTGGCGCAGCATCGCGCCCTCGTGGTCCTGTTGGTGGTTCTCGGCTTCACCGCGCTGGCGCCTGATGTGATCGTGAAGGGCGCCGACGGATTCCACATCAACAAAGGCCTGATGTTCGTGGCGGCAGGCCTGATCCTCCTCGCATTCGTGCATCGCAATTTTTTCTTCCTGCTTTGCCTGCTGCTCATTCCGGCCAATCTCATCCACCTGCATCTGGATCACCACTGGGGAGACAAGCAGCTGGATGCGCGTCTGGAGGCCGCTTTCGAATCTCCACCGCGCGAGGCGCTCGAATACCTGCAGGCGCACCTCGATGGTGTGGATTTTGCGATCTTTGCCTTCTCGGTTCTTTATCTTGTCGTACTGTTGGGCGTTGTTCTGCGCGGCAGAGGTCGCAAGCTCCCGGCGCTGCAAAAGGCCGCCAGCCTGATGTTGATTGGCTGGCTGATCGTCCTGGTGGCCGGGTTCGATCTGAAATTGAACGAGTTCCCACCGTACCGGCTGGGCGCCCGAATAGTCCATGTAAAGGATCGTTACGAGCTGTTGACCAGCCGGCGCGACTTCCTGGCGCAACATCCGCTGCCCGCCGCGAATTGCACTGGCAAATACGACAAGGTAGTCATCGTCCTCGGCGAATCCGCGCTGTCCGATCACATGAGCGTGTTTGGGTATGGCAAGGCGACAACGCCATTCGCCGTCAGCTCGAAGCCCCATGCATTCGATGCGCTGGCGCCGTCGAACCAGACGCGGTATGCCCTCGGCATGATGCTTTCCGATGCCAGCCCTGGAAATTTCCCGGTCTTCTACAGGCAGCACAGCCTGGTCGGCCAATTGCGCGCGTGCGGATATCGCACCTTGTGGATTTCAAACCAGGGGCGGCTCGGAATGTATGACAGCTACACCAGCTCGATGGCGCTTGAAGCGCACGAGCAGATCTTCCTCAACGAATGGTCGTGGACGGACACCAAGTACGATGAGCAGATCGTCACAGAGCTGGGCTCGCGCGGCATCTATCGCCGGCACAACCAGGTCACCTTCGTTCACCTGATCGGGTCGCACACTCGGTATGACGAGCGGTATCCGCGGGGCTTTGGCTTTGCCGATGTTCACGGCACGGTGGCACAGTACGACAACTCGCTGCTCTACACCGATCACGTCCTCTCCGAGCTCTATCGCAAGTTCCAGGATCCCTCCTTGTTATTTATCTATGTGTCGGATCACGGCCAGTTCGTCTCCGAGAAGACGTTCGGCTCCGGGTTCCTGCCCGGTTACCGCGAGGAATACCGCGTGCCCCTGCTGATCTGGACCCGGGACACGGCTGCCGTCGAGCGGATCAGGGCGGAAGTCGGCGGTTCGAAGCTGAATACCGACTCGCTGGACAGCATCGTCAAATTCCTGCTGGGCCAGACGGATGCCCCCAGGGTTTCGACGGCCAGAAATGTCTCCGTACTGTCACCCGACCACGTGATGCTTTACGACGACCTGCAGGAGTTTCGCGGAGAGTAGATCGCGCCATCGACCGCCCGGGGCAGCGAAAATCTTACGTGGTCTTGTGGATAAACTGCGTGTAATCCGACTTGAACCGGCCGACTTATCCACAAAGGCGGGCACGCTCCTTGTCCGCAGCCGGCACAGGCGGACAAGGCAAAGCGGGTGCCGGCATGCTGCTTGCGGACACTGGGTGAGCTCAATGCGAGATTTGCCGTGAAACAACAACAGAAGCCCGCGTCGCAGCCTCAACCACCGCATCGGCGCGCTCAGGCGCGACGCATCCTCGTCGTGGACGATAGCGAGGACTGCCGCGAGATCCTGGCCCGATTTCTCGAGATGGAAGGTCATAGAGTGCGTACGGCAACCGATGGCATCGCTGGGCTTGAGGCGGCGAGCAGGTTCCATCCCGAGATCGTGTTTGTCGACCTCTGCATGCCGCGGATGGACGGATTCGAGTTCTGCGAGTACTTGCGTGCCGATGCGGCGCTGCCGGATCTCGCGGTTTTTGCGGTGAGTGGAGGCGCATACCGCGGCAGCCGGATGGCCCGCGCATCCGCCGAATTCGATGCCTACCTCGCCAAGCCCGTCGAATGCCAGGTCATCGAAGCGCTCGTAAACTGCACATCGCGGACACTACAGGGCTAATAGAGCCTGGTGAGCGTGCCGCCGCGGGTCGGGCAGTATCACGGAATCCTTTGCTTGCCCGCCGGCTGTTACACTTGCAGCAAGGTCAAAAAAGAAGAATAAGTCACATGCCTGTTGCGGCTGTCGAATCCGAGTTACGGCGTCTCGCCCGGGAACGCATCGTGCGCGGCACCCTTCATTCGGAGCCCGTGCTGAGAGTCTGGGGCGGCAAGGGTGATGGCCGGCCGTGTTCGCTCTGCCTGCAGCGGATCCTTGCCCACGAGGTCGAATACGACGTGATCGTCGGCGAGCAGGCGCTCCATTTCCACATGCTCTGCCACGGCGCATGGCAACTCGAGAGCGTACGGGCGATGGAATTGAGGAGACTGGGGTCGAGCATCTAAGGCCGGGCACATGCAGCGCATGCGCATGCTCCCCCTGATCCTCACTCTGTTCACCGCGTCGACCGCTGCCGACTTCCGCGCACGTGATATCGGACAACCCTGCGCACCACTGCGTGAGTGGGAAAGGGTGCAAGGCTCACCCGGAGCAGGTGCTAGCCTACGTCGCCACTGTGCTACGGCGCCTGAGAGAACAGTCCAACTTCGGCTTGTAGTTGCGATTCCGCCCGTGATACACAGTAACCTCGGGTGTCGGCGCGCTGCTCTGCGGAGTCGATAGGATCGGACTGGTCGGGCCGCCAGTCCTATAAACGCAGGAATAACGCCCCGTGCGAAACCCGGCCGACTGGCGCGTAGGCGCCATCATGTTCGTATTGGCGCTCATCGTGGCAGCCGCACTCTTCAGAGATTGGAACGCGTCCCCGTGACGTCGTCGCCGCTCGCATGGTTTGCGCTGGCGATCTTCGTGCTGGCCTATGTCTTGGTCGTCACGGAGGAGTTGACCGGGCTCAGAAAATCCAAGCCCCTGGTCTTAGCCGCAGGTCTCATCTGGTTGCTCGTAGCGCTGGCCTGGAAGCAGTACGGCGCAGCGGATGTGGGCGGTGCGCTCCGCCACAACTTGCTCGAGTACGCAGAGCTGCTGTTGTTCCTGCTTGCCGCCATGAGCTACGTGAACACCATGGAGGAGCGGCGCGTCTTCGAAAGGTTGCGAGCGGGATTGATCGCGCGGCGTCTCTCCTATCGCGGGGCGTTCTGGCTGACGGGGCTGCTGGCGTTTTGCTTGTCGCCCGTGATCGACAACCTCACCACCGCACTGGTAATGGGCGCGGTCGTGATGGCGATGGGTCGAGGCAAGCCGGCGTTCATCGCCCCAGCGTGCATCAATGTCGTCGTCGCTGCCAATGCAGGCGGTGCGTTCAGTCCATTCGGCGATATCACGACGCTGATGGTCTGGCAGAAGGGGCTGCTGCAATTCCTCGATTTCTTCAGCCTGTTTATCCCGTCGCTCGTCAATTGGCTGGTTCCCGCCTTCTGCATGAGTTTCGCACTGCCGACGGGGTCACCAGTCCATGCGCGCAGTGGGCTGGAAATCAAGCGCGGCGGGATTATTGTCGTCCTGCTCTTCGCGGTGACCATCGCCTTAACGGTGTGCGGGCAGCAGCTCGTCGGCCTTCCGCCGTTCGTCGGTATGATGAGTGGGCTTGGCCTGCTTCAGCTATTCGGCTATTTCATTCGTCGCCGCGAGATGCGTGAACTCGCCGACGGCGAGCGACCCTTCGACGTTTTCGTGAGCATCAAGCGCGTTGAATGGGATACCTTGCTGTTCTTCTATGGCGTGATGTTGTGTGTCGGCGGCCTTGGAGCACTGGGCTATCTCGCGGCATTTTCAAGTGTCTCCTACGAAACGCTCGGCCCGTCCACCGCCAATATCTTGCTCGGCGTAGTTTCTGCGCTCGTCGACAACATTCCTATCATGTTCGCCGTCCTCACGTTGCAGCCGGAAATGTCCCACGGACAGTGGTTACTCGTGACCCTGACGGCGGGTGTGGGTGGATCGCTGCTTTCGATTGGCTCCGCAGCCGGCGTCGCACTCATGGGTCAAGCTCGGGGAAGCTACACGTTCCTGTCGCATCTCAAGTGGACCTGGGCGATCGGGCTCGGCTATGCCGCGTCGATTGCAACCCACTTCGCGATCAACGGACCGTTCTGAGCGAGCGGCAGTCATGAACGACAATCGATGTCCTGACTTGTCTCAGATCATCTCTCGACTCCAAAGGTGGGCTGCGTCACGCGAGGCCTGTTGGAGCCTGAAAAAATCAGGGTGGTAGCTTATGGCTGCATGGCTAAGTCACGGATCAAGCGCTACACCAGTTACCATCGGAGATAGCGATACTAGAAGCTGAAGTAACCCAGTTTGCCGATACCATTTCGCCGTTCGACTGAGGCCCTCTTCAAGCTCCACGGTTGGTGCAAAGCCGATCTCTTGACGCGCCTTGTCGGTATTGAAGCCGCGACTCTTCACAAAGAACTCCACGCGTCGCACATAGAGTGGAGGTTCGATACCGAACGGCTTGCAAATAATCTCGCATAGACGAGCAGCGACAACAACGGGCGCTACTGGAATACGCCCCCGCCGTAGCGGGCGTCCAAGTACCTTGGCAATGGAATGTGCGAGGGTGTCAAGCGTGGTGTAGCGCGGGCCTGCGAGGATATAAACATTCCCGGGTGCCTCCGCATGCTGACCGCAGCGGATAAGGCCGTCGACCAGATCGGTGATGTAAGTTAGGTGGTAATGGACTTTTCCCGTACCGATCATTCGAAACGTTCGTTTGTCGATGGCGCGAAACAGTTTCAAAAAGCGCATGTCTCCCGGACCGTAAATGGCCGCTGGGCGAACCACGACGCCGGACAATCCATTTGCAAAGCGCTCACGGGCCAGCTGCTCCGCTTCCAGCTTCGTAATCTGATAAATGTCGCCTGGCCCAAACGGAGCATTCTCGTTCGCGGGCACATCGACGTCCCCATGCACGCCTACGGTGCTGCAATGGACGACACGCTGCACTTTGTGATGCTCGGCGGCGTCCAACACGTTCCTGGTGCCGCCGACATTGACCTGTCGATAGACCTCATCGGGATGTTTGGCTTCACGATAGGCAGCTGCGATGTGATAGATGGTGGTGCATCCAGCGGCGGCACTGAGCACGCTTTGCGGGTCGGTGAGATCGCCGACGGCGAGCTCGATTCCAGCTTCCGCTAATTCTCTCGCTCTTGGCTTGGCGAGATCTCGAACGAAGCCGCGCACGTGGTGGCCCCGCGCCTTCAATTCCATCGCGAGGTGCCTGCCGGTAAAACCGGCGGCTCCTGTTACAAGGACTGTCACCACATTCTCCCCAGAGATTAGGGCCAAGGTTGGCGTCTAGTGCACGCCGTTATTATTGGAGGTTCCATTGTCTTGTCGTCACCGTGGACGAGCGGAAGAACTACTCGATCTCGCCTTCATACACCGTGTCCAGTAAGCCATTGGTGCACCATCCGTGCGTGCATCCAAAGTTCTGGATGGCTAATTGCTGACTCGCCCGCAATCACGGCCGGCTCCAGCGATGCGGCATTCGCTTGCTTCGCCAAGAATTGGATATCAGCTCCACAGTTGGTCACCTTCTCCAAAAAATTACTTTGGCTGGTGCGCCGAACATGACGGCATAGGGTGGCACCTTGCCGCTGACGATGCTGCCAACACCGATGACCGCGCCGTCGCCAACATCGCAGCCGTCTAGCAGAACCGCGCGCGTCCCGATCAAAACGTCGTTGCCAACACGGATGCCCTTATCCGCATAGCCCTGGTCCACAATCAACTGATCCTTGCGTCCGTATTTACGCGTTGAGGCTATGAAGGAGATATGCGATCCCATGCGCACGTGGTCGCCCACGAGAATGTCGGCGCGGCCGGCAACGATGCTGTTAAAGGCGCCAATGGCGCAGTGTTTGCCGAAGACTATCTGACCGCCGCTGGTTTGGACGATCGAATAGCGCTTGACGACCGTGCCCTTACCCAGGCGCACTAGCGAGGTGAGTTGTATTTTTGAGGAGAAACTGACTAAGGCGCGGTCGCGGAGATAGATGATCGGCGTCGCCAGGAGGGATGGGACTAGGTATCGGACGGCGGTTCGACGCCAGCCTGCAAGGGCTGTACGTCCACCCGACTCGCTCGCGGAGGTATTCATGATGGCTGTTTGGACTGATCAGCCATGTAGCGCGACATACAATCAATAGAATCGAAATGCTCCGGGATCAAATCCTGGGCGCCGACTCGAATACCAAAGCGCTTTTCGATGTGAGTCACCAGTTCCATCAAACGCAGCGAGTCGAGGATGTCAGCTGCGAACAATGACTCGCAGTCACCCAGCTGAAAATTAGTGGGCATGAAATTTAATTCACGTAGGAGGGCTCGAAGAGCCGATGCGAGTTCCACAGGTCCTGTGTTCATCTGAAGCCTTTTCTACCCGAAAGCCGAAGCAAAGTCGGATTTGGGTCGGGACACTTTGTTTTATCTGCCGCTGATCCCTTGGTGCAGGGGGCGGGCAACGCCCAGCCAATATCAACGACGCATCCGCACGTTGGATGCGCCTCGAAAACTGTTGGTGCTGACTCAGGTTGGTGTCATGGAAAGACTTTAGAACTCGGGTGCGAAAATCGACTGCCGCAGGGTAACCCCATGGCCGAGCCCTCGCAAGCTGTGTCCCTCTGATGAGCGCTCGGCATCCTTAGACGCGAGCGGTAGCATTAGACATATGCGGGCGGCACCGTGCTGTTGGCATGTTCAAGGGTGAATAAATGGCGACACTTCGCACGGATGCAGCCGTCAATAAGACTCGGCCTGCCGGCGCCGGAAAGTCATTCGACGAGTTCGCTCGCGACTTGTTTACCGATATGTCTCGTTCGAGCAGCGAGGCGCTCGACCAACGCGCTGTTCTATTGGGCAGCAAATCGGGTGGCGCGGGCGCAGCGTGACGCAGGTGCCCTAATTCCCTAGCGCGTGCTGAGGTATTTCGACGACGTTGCACGCCGGTTGGCTCAGCCGCAGGGACGCGGCGCCAAAGCTAGGTGATCGCGAAGGCGTTGCGGCTGGCTCGAAGCTTGGTCAGAGCAATCCATTACTGAGGCGTGATGATTTCGTGCCGCGCTTGGGTGCTGTGCTCGACGTGAAACAGGGCAAAGCATCGATGTTGTTGCTCGCAATACCGGTATCGCACGCCGTGAGTTGCAAGCGTATGTGCAGGGGTTACCGCCAACGCGGAACAGTTACCAAGCGCAGAAGGAATGGCTAGAGACCCGCCGTGGACATTCCGTGTACATTTGCCGCTGCGGGAAATTCAGAACTGCGGAACGGCGGGCTAAGTCTTTGATTTATGGTGCCGACTCACAGAATCGAACTGTGGACCCCATCATTACGAATGATGTGCTCTACCAACTGAGCTAAGTCGGCACGGTTTCCGAGGGCGCGGATTCTACAAGACTTTGCCCGGATAAATCACCCGTAGCATGCAAGGGAGGAGTGTGCGCGGCGCTGGGCTGATTAATGGCACGAACGCAGCAGATTTGCGGCTCGCTTTCGCTGACCAGCCCGGCGCATTCTGCCCGCTCGGCGGATTCACCAGGATGGACCAAGGATGGCCCTTCATTTCTCATCGTCGCGCGGCTTCACCATGGCGGAACTGCTGGTGGTGGTGGCGCTCGTCGCGGTTCTGGCGGCGCTGGCCGTGCCGGGCCTGGGGACGCTAAGAAGCGGGGCAAGCCTCAGTTCGTCGGCGAATCAGCTGCTCTGGGCCCTTCACTTTGCCCGAAGCACGGCGATCCTTCGCAATCTGTCCACGGTCGTGTGCCTTTCCGCGAATGGCACGACATGTCTCACGTCTGCAGGTGTGCCTGCTAATGGCTGGCTGATATTCAACGATGTGCAGCGAAGCACGCCAGCGCAAATCGGTGGCGCAGACGAATTGCTTCACAGTCTCCAGCTTCCGCAAGACGTAACGGTCCGCGGAACGCGGGCGGCCGCCATCTATTGGCCGACAACGCGTGCTGGCACAACTGCGACATTCACCATCTGCGACTCACGCGGTAACACGCAAGGGCGGGCCTTGGTGGTGAGTCAGACGGGGCGACCCCGAGTGACCGGCGCAGTTCCATGCGTGCCGTGAACCGCAAAGCGACCTCCAGCGGTTTCGGGCTGATCGAAGTGCTGATCGCGCTGGTCATCCTGTCGATTGGCATGCTGGGAATGGCCACGATGTTTGCCAGCAATCTCAGCAACAGCCGCGGCGCCTTGTTTCGTACACAGGCGATCGCCCTGGTGAGCGACATGTCAGATCGCATTCGCGCCAACGTGGGCGGTCGAGACTCCTATGACATTGCAAGGTATGGAGGTGCGCCAGGGGAGCACGGCTGCGCGCCCGACGATGTGCCAGACAGCGGCGCCAACTGTAGCGCTTCGCAGCTGGCCGAAGATGATCTGGCCCGGTGGCGAGATGCGGTGCGCCTGCACTTGCCGGCCGCGCCCGCCGGTACGGAGGCGGCCGATGTGCAGTATTTCGCGGGCGATCCGCAGCGTTATCGCGTAACGGTCGCTTGGCAGGAGTCGCAGGAGTCACAGCCCTTTTCGTTCACGTCCGAGTTTCTCGTGCAGGGGGCGCCGTGACACCGGCTCGAGTCAAGGGCATGACACTCGTCGAACTGGTCGTCGCAATGGCGATCGGCCTCGTGCTGATTGCCGCGGCGCTGACGATCTATGCGCAAAGCCGCTCGATAGATCGGGTCAACGAGACCGTCGCGCGAATACAGGAACAGGGTCGTTTCGCACTGTCCGTGATCGAAGCGGACACCGAGCTCGCGGGATTTTATGGCTTCACGAATATCCCGGAGACATTTCGCCTCATCGCGGGAGGCAACACCGATGCACCGCTGGCCACGGCGATGGAAATGCGCCAGTCGGCGGCTACTGTTGCCTCATTGCCAGTCGGCGCGCATGTGTGTGGCACCAATTTTGCGCTCGATATCGCCGAGGCAGTCCAAGGCGCCAACGGCGCCTTTGCAATGGGGCCCGGCCGCACCGCGGCTTGCGATCCGTACTCATCGGGCGCTGCCGCACTCACGGACACCTTGACGATTCGTCGCGCTGAGACTCGCGATGCCCTGCCCGAAGCGGGGCGCTTGCAGATCTTCGCTTCCCGGCTCGACAGCCTTGCCGGTCAATTCGTCTTCGCCGACGGCAATGCTCCTGGGGTGACGGATGCAAACCATCGCGTGCTCAATTTAGTCGTTCGCAGCTATTACATCGCGCGCGATTCTGTTTCGCGGCCGGGCTTCCCGGCCTTGCGCGTGAAGTCGCTCACCCGATCCGGCGGAAGCATCGGGTTCGACGAGGATGAAGTGATGACCGGGATCGAGGACCTGCAGGTGCAGTTCGGAATCGACACCGGCGACTATGACAACGACGGCATGATCGATCCGGGCGCGGATAAGAATCGGGATGGCATTCCCGAAACCGGCGGCCGGGCGACGCGCTACGTCGCGCCGGATTATCCCGATCTGGTGCGGTTTCAAGTCGTCGCCGTCCGCGTATGGCTGCGGGTGCGGGCGGACGAACCAGAAACCGGATTCAGCGATGACCGTACGTACCGCTATGCCGACATCGCATACAGGCCGGCGGGAGCAGATCGCGCCTATCGCCGAGCATTGATTTCCAGAACCATCGCCGTGCGAAACGCGCGCCACTACTAGGAACCATGGGTCATGGAAGACATGAGGCGGGACAGTGGCGTGGCGCTTGTCGTCGTTCTGGTTCTGCTCTCGATCCTGAGCATGCTGGCCATCGCAGGTGCGAGCACGGCTACCGCGGAGCTCGCCATGGCAGGCAACGACCAGTTCCGCAGACGCGCAGCCGATGCGGCGTCAGACGGAATCGAGCAGGCCGTTTCGCAGCTGAACGTGGGCCCGGGCGCTTCGGCCATCGTGACGAGCACGCATATGACGACCACCCGCGCGGCGGGTGACGAAGGTGATCTGCCTCAGTCGAGCGCGGGCAAGCTCGTCGGCCATCACTACGTAATCGAAAGCACGGGCACAGCGGAGCGCGGCGCGACAGACGCGTTGACGCAAGGCGTGATCGTCGTCGTGCCCGCGGCGGGCATCGACACATTTCAGCGCGAGGGCAGTGGATTGACAGGAGGTTCAGGGCCATGAAAAGCATAGTGTTGAGAAGTCTGTTGACGTTGATCTTGTCGGCGCTGTTTCACGGCAGGCCGATCCTGGCGGCGGACTGCGTGGAGAATGGCGCCGTGCCGAGGGCGGTCACGGTCAGATATGAACCCGCCATGCAGATGAAGTTCATGCCGGGCGCGGATGGTGTGCTGAGAGCCCTCAATGCGTTGAATGGCCAGGAACTGTGGGCCTACACCCCGCCTGGGCTCGATGTGACCCATCGTTTCAGTGGACTGATGACGGACATCCGTGCCTTACGCTTCGACTCGGATGCCAACGGCGCAATCGACCCCGCGCGGGGCGACAGGGTCTGGCTGTATTTCGGTCTGCGTCGCGGCGGTCGCTCGTACTACGCCCTCGACGTCACAGACAGTTCGCGACCACAACTGCTGTGGCAGATCGGCCCGGCTGAGCTGCCAGGCGTCGGTGAAACCTGGCCTGTGCCCGCGTTGGCGCGCGTGCGCGTGGGCGGGGAGTCACAGAACGGCGAGAGTCTCGTCGTGTTCCTTGGCGGTGGCTTCGATGAAGTTTCAGGCGCTTCGGGGCATCGGATTTTCATGGTGGATGCGGCGAGCGGGCGGTTACTCTGGTATGCCGGTGGACCTGGCGGCATACAGGTTCCGCGGCCGCCCGATCTGCTATTGCCGGCGATGGTCGCGTCGATCGCCGGCCGCATCGCTCCCCTGGACGTTGATCGCGACGGTTACGCGGACCGCCTGTACGCCGCCGACCTCGGTGGACAACTCTGGCGCTTCGATTTGACGAACGGAGCAGATCGCGCGGCGCTCGCCGCCGGCGGTGTCATCGCCAGCATCGGCGCGCTGGCGTCGGCAGCAGCCCCGGAGGATGCGCGGAGTTTTTTCAATGGGCCCGATGTTGCGCTCATCCTGAGGCGCGGCGCTTCGCCTTACTACAACCTGGGCATCGGTTCGGGAGATCGGGCACAGCCTTTCAGCGCAACGGCTCATGACCGCTTCTATTCGATCCGGGACTGGAATCCTTTCGGCCGCCTTTCCCAGGCGGCCTACGATGGAATCACGCCGCTCGTCGATTCGGATCTCTTCGACATCACCGACCACCTGGCCGACGCGTCGGTGCCCGCAGCCGCGCCGGGCTGGAAGCTCGAGCTGCGGATGCATGGCGGCTGGCTGGGTGAGAAGGTACTGGCCGAATCGGTGACGGCGGACGGTGTGATCCTGTTTTCCACCTTCGAGCCGGCGCCGCTCTCCGATTGCGCGGATTCCGGGGTCAATCGCGTGTATGCCGTTCGCATGGAGCAGGGCGACCCGGCGCTCGATCTGGATGGCGACGAGCGACTCACCGAGTCTGATGCCTCCATCGAGCTCGAACAGAAGGGAATCGCAGGCGAGGTTGACCTGAAATTGCCGCAAGCCAGTATCAGCGAACCGCAGCCCGGTGGAGAGCCGGATCCGGAACCCTCCAGCACCGACCTGCAATGCGCCGTGGGTTCCGAAACGCTGCGTCTCTGTGTTCCCGCGAAGCGGGTGCTGCGCACGTTCTGGCAGCGCGATACGGTGGATTGAACACTCAGCCGGCGGCGGCGAGCTTGCCTTCGAGATGGTGGGCCAGCTCGGCGATCGTCGGGAAGTCGAACAGCTCGGTGAGATCCACCTGACCGGGATACTCGCGATCGATGTTCTCGTGGATCTCGATGAGCTTCAACGAGCTCGCGCCGAGCTCGAAGAGGTTGTCGTGAATGTCGATGCGCTTGCCGGGGAGCGCCGCGTCGCAGATGCTTTTCAGCTTGTCCTCGAGAACGCTGCGGGTGGCGACTTCCGGCGCGGGCTGCGAGCTGCGCAGGGCGCGCAGCTCCACAAGCTCGACGTCGAACTCACCGTCGACGTAGCTTTCCTCGAGCAGGTGACGCTGGATCTTGCCGCTCGTGGTCTTCGGTATGCGCTTGACGGGAATGACTTCGGCGACCTCGAGCCCCGTCTGCTCGTTGATGAGCCGGGTCACCTGGGTCGCGACGGGCGCGAACTCCTGAATTCCACCGCGATGAAGCACGAACATCACGAGGTGTTCCGTCTGTGCCCCCTTCGGTCGCACTCCGGCCGCCACGACCTTTCCGAGCTCCAGCCCTTCGGCGCGTTGCGCGATGCTCTCCAGATCGTGCGGATAGTAGTTCTGGCCATTGACGAAGATGATCTCCTTCGCCCGGCCCGTGATATAGAGCTCGCCATCCTGCACCAGCCCGAGATCGCCGGTGCGCAGCCAGCCTATCCTGCGTGAGCGCCTCGGCGTTCGCCTTGGCGTTCTTCGTAGTACCCGCCGGTGACGTTTTCACCCGAGATATGGATGTTCCCGAAACGCCCGTCGGGCAGAACAACATCGTCGTCCGCCGTGATCCGAACGCGGCAATACGGAATCGCCTTGCCAACCGACACCAGTGAGAGCGCATCGCGCTGCGCCGGGGCCAGCAATGTCGCCCGCTCACCCACGCCCATCCTGTGCCGGTCGAGTGCAATCGTATGCAGAGGCGCACCGAGCGCCGGAAAGCTCACTGCGAGTGATGCTTCCGCCAGCCCGTAGACCGGGAACATCGAGTCACGCGCCAGCTTCGCCGGCGCGAGCCGCGTCATGAACTCCTCGCACAGCTCCACGGATATCGGCTCTGCGCCATTGAATATGAGTCGAACGGCCGACAGGTCGAGGTCTCCCGCCGAGCGCTCGCCCAGCACCTTGAGATAGTGCCGATACCCAAAATTGGGCGAGCACAGGATGCTCGCCCGCTTGCGCGCAGCGAATGCGAGCCACAGCAGTGGTCGGCGCACGAACAGCTCGGTCGGCATGAGGTGGCACTGCACCCGGTTCGCGAACATGATGATGTGCATGCCGATCAGGCCCATGTCGTGGGTCAACGGCATCCACGACAGGCTCACGTCATCCTGGTTGAAACGCGCAGCTTCGGTAGCGCCGCGCCAGTTGGCGATGATGTTCGCGTGCGTGAGCACCACACCCTTCGGATCGCTGGTCGAGCCTGAGGAGAACTGAATGAAAGCCACATCGTGCGGTTGCGCACGGTATGGCTCTCCGGCGCGCGCAGACGTCCTCGAGCTCGTCCACGAGAAATGCGCGCGCGCGCAAGCGATCGAAGGTGTCGACCTCGCCCGCCTGCGTCGCGAACACACCGATGCGGTCCAGGTATTTGCGTTCCGTGTAGATGAAAGGATCGCCGAGCTTGCGCGCGATGCGCAGCAGCTTGTGGCGATGCTCATCACTGATGCCGAGCGCTACCGGCACCGGCACGATGCCACCGAGCACGGCCGCCCAGAAAGCATCGATGAATTGCTCATTGCTGCCGAGGAACAGGATCAGCTTGTCGCCGCGGCGTGCGCCGAGCTTCTGCAGCCGGTAGAGAATGCCGAGCGCTCGTTCGTACAGCTCCGCGTACGAAACGCCTCGATCATCATTCTCGCCGTCGAGATAAGTGATGCTGCGCGGCGCGCTGCGGTTGGATTCGAGTAGTTCGGTGAGTGTCGAAGGCGTCGGCATCAACGGCATTCCAGTCGCATGCACAGGGAATGCCGTGTGCGCAGGTTTATCTGCGCCTCGAGCTCCACCGGATGGTCCGGCACGCAAGTCAGCCGGTAGCGCCGCGCGACCTTATATAAATGCATCAGCATTTCATAGATCGCGAAGGTCTCCCCGATGCAGTGGCGCGGCCCGGCGGCGAAGGGCATGTAAGCGAAACGCGGCCGCTCCGCCTCGTGTTCGGCATCGAACCGCTCCGGTCGGAAGCAGTCGGGCTCTTTCCAGTAACGAGGGTGCCGGTGCAGCAGATAAGGCGAAAGGAGGACGTCCGTGCCGGCCGGGACGGCATAGCCGGAAAGCGTATCCGCAGCGATATTGCGCCGGGAGAGAAGCCAGCCAGGCGGATACAACCGCAGTGCCTCATCCACGACCTGGTGCGTATACGTGAGCGCCTCCATCTCCGCCAGGCCCGGGAACTCCTGCTCGGGAGCGGCCGCGATCTCAGCGTGCATGCGCGCGTCGACATCAGGATGCTGAGACAGCAGATACCAGGTCCAGTTGAGTCCGCTCGCGGTCGTCTCATGCCCGGCGACCACCAGCGTCAATACTTCGTCGATCAGCGCGCGGTCCGCCATTGGCTCGCCAGTCTCCTTGTCGCGCGCATCCATGAGCATGCCGATGTAATCGAAGTGCTCTTCGTGAGCCGCGCGCCGCCGTTCCACGATCTGCGCCACGAGCTTGGTGAGTGAGCGGAATTTGTACGCGAACTGAAGGTTGCGCGCCTGCTCCTTGGTCACGAGCTCGAATGGATTGCCGCCAAGCTGCTGCGACAGTCGGTCGAGATCGCTGCCGAAGACGGCGCGCAGGACGATTTCGAGGGTGAGCTCGCTCATGTCGTCCGTCACGTTCACGAGCTCGCCACGCGTGGCTTGGGCAGCCCACCGTTCGACGAAGCGGCCGTTGGCCTGCGCGATCACCTTGGCGAACTCCGTGACCACGCGCCGGTGGAACATCGGCTGCATCATGTAGCGCTGGCGCTTCCAGAACTCGCCTTCGCTGGTCATGAGCCCGAGGCCCAGAAGGATCTTCACCCGGTCGAGCCCCACGCCCTTGGTGTAGTTGCGGTGGTTGCCTACCAGCACGCGCTTGACGTCGTCGGGGTGGTTGATCACCCAGGTGTGCGATTTTCGCCCCGGGGCATAGACGCGGTAGATGTCGCCGTGCCGCGCGAACAGCTCGCGCATGCGTTCGAGGGAATCGTCCGTCGCGCCGATATCGAACTGCAGCTCGGACTCGGGGGGCTGGCGATTTGCGGGCTCGGTCGAAGTCATGCGGGCCCCGGAAAACGGGCCGCAATCTTACCTTGTCTCGGCGGCGGCGATCACGGAAACTGCTCGGCCAAATGACCGACCACGGCACGGGCGGCGGCCTGCGCAACACAATCTACCGTCGACTGACTCGCTCCAACCGCCGCATGACCGCGAGCCGCAGGCTTGCGTACGGTGTCGCGGTGCCCATCGGCCTTGGGCTCATTCGCCTGTACTGGAAGCTGTGCCGCGTGGTGCGCGTGGAAGGCGCGGAGCATATCGAGGCGGCGCTTGCGAAGGCGCCTTCGTTCATTCCGTGCTACTGGCACCAGCATCAGCTCTTCTGTGGCAGGTATCTCGTTCAGCAGAGCGAGCGTGGCGTGAAGCCGGGCTGGCTCATCAGCCCGTCAGTGGATGGAGAAATAGGCGCGCTGCATGGTGCAGCGGCTGGGTGGGCACGCAATTCGCGGCTCATCGAGCAACACCGGTGCCCGCGCGCTGCGTGACTATTACCAGGCCCTCGTAAAGGACAACCTGTCCCCGGTGATTACACCAGATGGACCGCTCGGCCCAAGGTTCAAGTTCAAGCCGGGCGCGATCCTGCTGGGCGCAGATGTCCGGACGGCCGATTGTGCCCATGGCGTTTGCCGCATCGGGTGCCTGGCTCGTGAAGTGGGACAAATTCGTGCTGCCGAGGCCCTTCGCGCGAATCGTCATAGCGATCGGCGCGCCTCGGTACGTGCCGCGGGTCACCGATGCGGCGGCGATCGAAAAACTGCAGGGGGAGCTGGAAGCTGAGATGAAACGCCTCTTCGGCGTGGCGCGCGCCTCGCTGCAAGGTAGGCCCGCATGAGCATCGAGATCTCCGTGGTCATTCCCGTGTGCAACGAGGAAGAAAACGTCGAGCCGCTGGCGCGCGAGGTCGCGACCGCCCTTGCCGGCCGGGAATTCGAGATCCTGTTCGTCGACGATGGCAGCACCGACGGAACGGCGCAGGCCGTGACAGCGGCGCGTGCAGGCGGCATCCCGCAGATCCGGCTGTTGCGACATTCGTTTCGCAGTGGGCAGAGCGCCGCGATAGCCACCGGCGTGCGGCATGTGCGCGGCGATTGGATCGGAACACTCGACGGCGATGGTCAGAACGATCCCGCTGATCTCCCAAAGTTGCTGGCTGCGCGATTGGATCCCGAAAATGCGGATGTGCGGCTGTTCGCAGGCCATCGTGCGACACGGCGAGACACGTGGTTCCGGCGTCTGCAATCGCGCATCGCCAACGGCATTCGCAGCGGCTTGCTCGGTGACGGCACGCCCGACACGGGGTGCGGGATCAAGCTCATGCATCGTGAGACCTATCTCGGACTGCCGTATTTCGATCACATGCACCGCTTCCTGCCTGCTCTCTATCAGCGCGCCGGTACTCGTGTGATCTCGGTGCCGGTGAATCATCGACCCCGCTCGCGCGGTACTTCCAAGTACGGCATGCTCGACCGCCTCTGGGTCGGTATCGTCGATCTGTTCGGCGTAATGTGGCTCCGGCGCCGCTATCGGGCGGGCCTCTTCGTCCGGGAAGAGTAGCTTTCCGTTGGTCATCGAGGGCGGCTGCGAATGAACACCGTCATCGGAATCCTGTTCGGCGTGGTCGTTCACGCCCTGGAAGTTGATCGGCTATGCGGGCGTGCTGCTGTTCGCCGGCCGCTGGGTCGTGCAGCTGCATCGCCACACGCAGGCGCGGCAAGCCGACCATGCCGCGACTCTTCTGGATCATGAGTGTGGCCGGCAGCGTGCTGCTGCTTTCCTATTTCATTTGGGGCAAGAACGACTCGGTCGGCGTGCTTTCCAACCTGTTTCCCGCGGGCGTGGCTCTCTACAACCTGATCCTCGACGTGCGCGCGGGGCGCACGGCCCGCTGGCTGAGTCGAAAGCCCGCGATCTTTTCTGGCTCGGTGCCCTCGCGTTGCTGCTGGTGGCCACGGGCCTCGGCCTGCGCGACCCATGGCCAGCCGATGAGCCGCGCTTCGCGCTCGTGGCGCGGGACATGGTGCAGAGCGGCGACTGGCTGTTCCCGCGTGTGGGCGGAGACCTGTATCCCGACAAGCCGCCACTGTATTTCTGGCTGCTGGCCATCGCCTACTCGATCACCGGCTCGCTACGCGCTTCGTTTCTGATCCCCTCGCTCATCGCAGCGTTCGGGACCTTGGGGCTCGTCTGGGATCTGAGCCGACGGCTCGCGGGTCGCGCTTCCGCGTTTGCGGCCACGGCGCTTTGCTTGCCTGCACCCTGCAGTTCGTCATCGTGATGCGCGGGGCTCAGATCGATCCGACGCTTTGCCTGCTGACCACACTCTCACTCTACGGACTGCTGCGGCACCTGATGCTCGGGCCCGGCATGGGGGTGGTATCTGACCGGCGGATTCGCGGCGGGGTTGGGTGTCGTCACCAAGGGAGTCGGGTTTCTGCCGCTCCTCGTCCTGCTGCCGTATCCGCTGCTTCGCGCGCGCGGGTTCCAGCCGCTGCCCCGATTTCCTGGCGGCGCACGCTGGATACTCGCGGTCATCGGCTTCCTGGCCGGAGTTGCCGTGTGGCTCATCCCGATGTTGCTGGCCACATCGCAGCAACCACTGATCCGGCGCTCGTCGCCTATCGCGATGGCATCCTTTTCCAGCAGACCGTCGATCGCTATGCCTCGGCCTGGCATCACGTCAAACCCTGGTACTACTTTCTCGTCGAAGTCATTCCGCGTTCTGTGGCTGCCCGCGAGTCTGCTGCTCGTATGGCTGGTGCCGAAATGGTGGGCAGCCCTGCGCGCGCGGGACGCCCGCGTCGGGTTGCCGCTTGCGTGGATTGGACTGGTGCTCGTTTTCTTCTCCGCGAGTGCGGGCAAGCGCGGCGTCTACCTATTTCCGGCACTACCGGCGTTGATAATGGCGGCTGCCCCTTGTCTGCCGGAAATTTTCGCGCGGCGCGCGGTGCGATACGCCAGCGTCGTACTGGCCGCACTGCTGGTCGTGCCGGCTGCGGCGGCGGTCGTTCTGGACTTCCTCGGCAACGAGACCATTCGGTCCAAGCTCGCATTGCTGGAATTCGATCCACGCGGTGGTTTGCGTCTGTTCGCCGCGGCCGGCCTGTTTGCCTGGCTTGTCACGTGGTGGCGACGTCCGCTGCTGGCATGGCCGGTCGTTCTGGCGTGTCTTTGCAGTGGTGTGGGCTTATGCAATTGACGCCGCAAATGAACGACCAACGTTCGGGCACAGGCGTTCATGGCGCCGCGCTCTGGCACAGGTTCCAGCGAGCCGCGAGCTGGCGCTCGCTGGCTGCGAAGGAGCAGTTCTTCCTCTACCTCGACCGGCCGGTCGTGAACTTCGGGCACGCCCGCTGGATGGAGAAACAGCGCGAGGCGGACGATGCAGCCCGCTGGCTCAACAACGCGCCCGGGACGGATGGTGCTGATGCCCGAATCGATGCTGCTGCCGTGCTTCGCGCGCTCACCGAAAGCGACTCGCCGGCATCACGAGCCGCGAGCGATGGAGCCTCGTGGAGCTTCCGGCCGATGCCGTCGTGTGCCGCACGAGGTGATCCAGCTCGCGCGATTCGGTATTCACCGACGCTTTTAAGTCGAATCCGAACAGGGCCTTAGCTTGTTTTCCTGATCAGCTGTGCGAGAATCCGGCGATCGCTAATAAGAGCAGAGCGCTAAGCATTCCCTGCCAGACGGGGAGGTCACCGCCGGATGTCGTCTCTGCCGCCGGAGAAGCCGCGGACTTCACCGCCTCGGACATCTTGTCCGCGGATGCGTGGAGTGGGCGCGTGCCTCGGCCGGCGGTCGGGATCGACGTCGCGTGCATCAAGATCTCGGTCGATTTCCAGAACATGCGCCGCGAGACGCGTGGACGAGTGCCTGCGGCGGAATCTCGAGCTGCTGCGCGAATGCCACGGTCAGCGACTGCGCCTTTGCCGCCGTGTTCACTCCCGGCGAGCGGATCATCCAGGACATCCAGGTGGCGCGCGGCAACGTTCTCGCAGAGCCATCCGGAAGTGCTGAACGGCGTGAACCTCGACACGCTGCCCTGGTTGCACGTCCGGCTCGAGCATCTGCGGCTCTCGGAGCTGCGCGACACCAGCAGCCCGCGCCGCGAGCAGATCGCCGAAGCGCGCCGTTTCGCGGAACTGCAGATCGGCTCCGCCCTGATCGTCGCCTTCCACGTGCAGGGCAAGCCCGCGGGCCTGCTGGGGCTGGCGCAGACGCTGCCGCGCGGCTCCGTGGGACGTGAACATCCAGCTGCTGATGAAGCTCATCGGCACCAGCCTCGCGACCGGCCTCGAGCGCATACGCATCGAGGCACGGCTCGCCAAGCTCGAAGAGCGCATCCGGCTCTCGCAGGCCGCGGCCAACGATGGCGTGTGGGACTTCGACGTCGAGAACAACGAGGTCTATTTCTCGCCGCGCTGGAAGGCGATGCTCGGCTATGCGGACGACGATATCCGTGGCTCGCCGGACTGGCGCGCGCTCGTGCATCCGGACGATCTGTCCCGCGTGCAGGCGTCGATCCGCGACCACGTCTCCGGCAAGACGCCGATGTTCGAGAGCACGCACCGCATGCGCCACCGCAGTGGCGAGTGGCGCTGGGTGGTCGAGCCGCGCCCAGGCGCGCGTCGACGAGCATGGCCGGCTGCTGCGCCTGGTCGGCGTCGAGCTCGACGTCACCGAGCGCAAGCTCTACGAGGAGGCGCTGTTCCGGGAGAAGGAGAGCGCGCAGATCACGCTGCAATCGATCGGCGACGGCGTCATCACCACCGATGCCAGCTCGACCATCGACTACATCAACCCGGTCGCCGAGGAGCTGACCGGCTGGCGGCTCGAGGATGCGATGGGCCGGCGCGTCGAGGAGATCTTCCGCGCCTTCCACGAAGAGACCTGCGAGCCGCTCGAGAATCCGCTTTCCGTCTCGATCCGGCGCATCCGCCCGATCAAGTCCGTGCGGCCGATGCTGCTGATCCGCCGCGACGGCAACGAGCTGTACGTCGAGAGCACCGCCGCGCCCATCCGCGACGGCGCAGGGCAGGTGAGCGGCGGCGTGCTCGTGTTCCATGACGTCAGCGAATCGCGCGAGCTCAATCGCCGGCTCTCGTACCACGCGAGCCACGATCTGCTCACCGGCCTCGTCAACCGCCGCGAATTCGAAGCGCGCCTCGAGCGCGCGCTGAAGAGCGCCAAGGCGCGCGAAGCTTCCTACGCGCTGTGCTACCTCGACATCGACCAGTTCAAGATCATCAACGACACCTGCGGTCACAGCGCCGGCGATGCGCTGCTCGGCCAGGTCGGCGCGCTGCTGAAATCCAAGGTCCGCTGGCGCGACACGCTGTCGCGCCTCGGCGGCGACGAGTTCGGCATCCTGCTCGAGAGCTGCTCGCTGGATGAGGCGATGCGCACGGCAGAGCTGCTGCGCGAGACGGTCCGCAACTTCCGCTTCACCTGGGAAGACCGGGTGTTCCGCCTCGGCGCGAGCATCGGTGTGGTGCCGATCACGGCGGACAACGAGGACGTGGCGTCGGTGCTTTCGGCCGCGGACAGTGCCTGCCAGGCCGCGAAGGAAGGCGGGCGCAATCGCGTGCACAGCTTCGCCGAGAACGACATCGAGCTCATGCGCCGCCGGCGCGAGATGCAGTGGGCCGCGCGCATCAACGCGGCGCTGGAAGAAGGGCGCTTCGAGCTCTTCCGCATGGCGATCCAGCCGTTGCAGACGCGTCGAGAACGGCGTGCACTACGAGTTGCTGCTGCGCATGCGGGATGAGGGCGGACGCATCGTCTCGCCGAACGATTTCATCTCCGCGGCGGAGCGCTACGGCATCACGCCGGCGATCGACCGCTGGGTCATCGAGAACGCGTTCCGCTGGCTGGTCTCGGAGGCGGATGAGCGCGAGAAGCTGCTCATGTGCTCGATCAATCTCTCGGGCCAGAGCCTGGGTGACGACAAGTTCCTGCCGTTCGTCATCGACCAGTTCCAGCGCAGCGGTCTCGATGCCTCGAAGATCTGCTTCGAGATCACGGAGACGGCGGCCGTGGCGAGCTTCTCGCAGGCCAACCGCTTCATCCAGGCGCTGAAGGAGCTGGGCTGCAAGTTCGCGCTGGACGATTTCGGCACGGGCCTTTCCTCGTTCGGCTATCTCAAGCACTTCCCGGTCGACTATCTCAAGATCGACGGCAGCTTCGTGCGCGAGATCCTGCGCGACCCGATCGACCGCGAGATGGTCCGCTCGATCAACGAGATCGGGCATCTCACCGGCAAGCAGACCATCGCTGAGTTCGCCGAGAACGCCGAGATCATCCAGATGCTCACCAGCCTCGGCGTGGATTACGCGCAGGGCTACGGCATCGCGCAGCCGCAGCGGGTGCTCAAGTCCGCCGTGGCGTAAGACCGCGGTTTTCACCACGCGATTTTCCGCGGCGCGCAAACAAAAACCAAACGAAGCTGACGTTGCATTCAGGCAAGGTGGCTCGCCAAAATTACGCGCAATTCCATTCGGCCCAAGGCATTCACGGAGAATCCGGCCATGCAGCCGCCGCGCGTATCCATCAGCATCTCTGAGTATCTGGCCAGTGAATCGATCAGTGCCCGCAAGCACGAATACGTCGATGGCGAAACCTATGCCATGAGTGGCGCATCCCTCCGCCATAATCAGATCGCCAGCAACATTCTCATCCTGACGGGGAACGCGGCAAAACGCACCGACAGCTGTCTGGTGTTTGGTTCGGACATGAAGCTCTTCGTCGAGTCACGAAACAGCGTTTACTATCCGGATCTGACGGTCTCATGTGACCCGGACGATCGCAATGATCAATACCTGGCTCGCCCCTGTTTCATCGTCGAGGTCCTGTCACCGTCGACGGCCAGCATCGATCGGCGTGAGAAGCGCACGAGCTACGAAACGCTGCCGTCTCTGCGCGAGTACGTCATTGTCGATCAAGACCGGATGCGCGCACAGGCCTATGGCCGTCACGCAGGTGTCTGGCTCGTGCGGCTGCTCAGTCAGCCCGACGACGCTGTTGTGGTCTCGTGCCTGAACCTCACCATGACGCTCAAGGAGATTTACGATCGCGTGGAGCTTCCTCCTCCCGGAGTTGCAGAGGAGGAGGCGCCGGAATACTGGCCGGCCAGCTGGCCGGCATAGCACGCGGCTCGCTATCAGCCCGCCCTACGAGAAATCGATCCGCAGCGACAGGTCTATGGCGCGGACGTTCTTGGTGATCGCACCCACGGAAATGAAATCGACGCCGGTCTCGGCAATGGTCCGCACGGTCTGAAGGTTCACGCCACCGGACGCTTCGAGCTCCACGGGCCTTGTGCTGCCGCGATTGCGGGCGACGACCGTGCGCAGGTCGGCGAGCGAGAACTCGTCGAGCATGATGATGTCCGGTGCGGCCACGAGCGCTTCTTCGAACTCCGCCATCGTCTCGACTTCGATCTCGATCATCACGCGTGCCGCGGCACTGCGCGCGGCCGCAATCGCGGCGGCAATGGAACCCGCGGTCGCAATGTGGTTCTCCTTGATCAGGATCATGTCGTACAGGCCCATGCGATGGTTGCTGGCGCCGCCACAGCGGACCGCGTATTTCTGCGCCAGGCGCAGGCCGGGTAATGTCTTGCGGGTGTCGAGTATCTTGCAGCCGGTGCCGGCGACCGCATCCACGTAACGGCGCGCTTCGGTTGCAGTGGCTGAGAGCAGCTGAAGGAAATTGAGCGCGGTGCGCTCGCCAGTCAGGATGGAGCGTGCCGGACCTCCAAGTTCGAAAACCGGTCTGCCCTCCTTCAGCGGCTCACCGTCGTGCGCGTGCCAATTGAGCTCGACGCCTGGGTCCAGCTGCCGAAAAACCTCAACTGCCCACGCCCGTCCGCACAATACAGCATCTTCGCGGGTGACGATGCTGCCACGAGCCTGTTGCCGGGGAGGCACGAGCGCCGCGGTGACATCGCCCGTGCCGATGTCTTCCCGCAGCGCCGCCGCGACTTGGAGCTCGATATCCTTTGGGTTCAGAACGGCAGGCCGTGTGCCGAGGCGCCCATGCACATGAGCATGGGAATCGACAGTACGAAATTGACTCGGGAGGCTAGCATCGCTGTCTTGCGCGCTTGTGCTTTCTGCTCGTCCGTCGCGGCCTTAAGGCCCAGGACTTTCTTCTGATTCGGCCAGATTACCCCCCAGACATTCAGAAGCATGATCGTTCCGAGCCAAGCTCCAACGCCGATGACCACGGCTCCTTGCTGAAGCGTAAATGCGGGCACGAACTTCGCGCCGAGGAGCCACGCTCCCGCCAGCCAAGTGACGAGTGCCGACCAGCGGAACCAGAAGAGGGCACGCGGAGCCACATATTTGCCGATTGCTGCGCCACCCGGCCCGCCCTTGTCGGCAGCTGCATCGGCGAGTGCAGGAATCTGCACCGCGTTGAAGTAGTAGAGGAGGCCGATCCAGAAGACGCCTGCGACAATATGAATCCAACGCGCTAGCAAGGGGTCCACGGGCGATACGAAGTGGACGCCCCGCAGCAGATAGGCGAGGACGGCCGCAAGTACGATGCCCAGGAGCAGGGAATGGCGATGGTTGTTGAGCGGATTCATGTCGGTTTGGCTCCCCAGAAATTTCTTATGTCTCGCCGGTCGCCTAAGTTATTGTTCTGACTGACTCAGGCGGGCCGGTCACGGGTTTGAAGAATAGGCGACCACCCCCCATAATTCAAATCGATGCGGGACGAACCTGATGCAAGCCCTCCGTCCCCTTGTATCAAGGTCTGCGTACTGGACGAGGAGGGCTTCTGCACCGGCTGCCTGCGCACCGGCGCTGAGATCGCGACCTGGATGTCCATGGGCCCTGCCGCCCAGTGGCGTCTGCTCGATAAGCTGGCGCAAAGGCGCACAATGCTGGCGTCGCCTTCCGCGACGGGAGGGTCAAATGATGCGTAAGTCATACCGGGGGTGGGCAATGGTGGCCGTGGCGTTTGCACTGAGCGGGTGCGCCGCCGCGCTGATCGGTGGAGCAGCGGCCGGCGGCTACTACGCAGGAAAGGATGAGCGCTCCGCGAGCCGGATCGCCGACGATGGTGCGATCACCACCGCGGTGAAGTCAAAGCTCATCGCGGATCGCGATGTCAAGGCGCTGGATGTGAACGTAGACACCTACGACGGTGTCGTAACCCTGCGCGGCCAAGTGCACACCGCCGCGCAGCGAGCTACCGCGGAGCGTATCGCCCGCGAGTCCAAAGGTGTGAAGAGCGTGAAGAACGAGTTGACGGTGCGTTGAACTGAGAGGTTGCTGAAGATGGATGTCGTCGAGAGGATCAAGAGCGAACTGGCTTCGAGCCCCGTGGTGCTATTCATGAAGGGCACGCCGGATTTCCCGCAGTGTGGATTTTCTGCGCAGACGGTGGCGGCGCTGCGGGCCTGCGGCGCGCAGTTCAAGCATGTGAACATCTTCGAGGATCCGGAACTACGCGATGCGCTCAAGCGCTTCTCGAACTGGCCGACCTATCCCCAGCTTTATGTGAACGGCGAGCTGGTCGGCGGCTGCGATATCGCGCTCGAGATGTATCGCAGCGGCGAGCTCGCGAAGATGCTGGCGGAGGCCGGCTCGGCGCACTGATCCCGCGCGCTACGCGCTCAAGTCTCCATCTGCGGGTCTTCGGTCACAGGCTCGGTCGGCGGCGCATTGAGCCAGCCGAGCGAGGCGGCTTTTGCCTGAGCCTCGATGAAGCTGCCCTGCAGTCTGTTGCAGATGTTGCAGAAAAGGTCCGCAGTCCGCTCCGCGTCGAAACCCGCCGAGTGGGCGCGACTCGAATCCCACTCGAAACCCGCGATCTGCACGGACTTCGCCAGCACAGTCTGCCCGAGCGCTGCGCCGGCCAGAGTGCCGGTGTCGAAGCTGGAGAAGGGATGAAACGGGTTGCGCTTGATCTCGCAGCGCGTGACGGCGGCATTGAGGAAGCCCAGGTCGAATGATGCATTGTGTCCAACGAGAATCGCGCGATTGCACCCGTAGGCTTTCACGGCAGGTCGAATTGCCTGGAAGATACGCTGTAGCGCGTCGCGCTCGTCTATCGCGGGGCGGAGCGGATGCCATGGATCGATACCCGTGACAGAAAGTGAAGCGGGATCGAGGCGCGACCCCCCGAACGGCTTCACATGGAAACTGTGAGTCTCACCGCGCTTGAGCGTGCCGTCATCGTCCATGTCGACCAGCACGGCTGCAATCTCGAGCAACGCATCGGTCGCGCAGTTGAACCCGCCGGTCTCGACGTCGATCACCACCGGCAGGAAGCCGCGGAAGCGTCGCGCCATCAATTGAAAGCGGGCGGGAGGGGAGGTAGGAATCAGCTCGACCTGAATTGGCGTATTCATGCGGCGATGCGCCAGTTCATACGCTCGTTCGCGCGCAATGGCACGAGCAAGTCAGCGCCAAACGGGTAGCTTGCGGGAATCTCCCAGGATGTCTTCACGAGCTTGATGCGCTCGTCGTTACGCGGCAGGCCGTAGAAGTCAGCGCCGAAATCGCTGGCAAAGCCCTGCAGCCTGTCGAGCGCGCCAGCTGCGTCGAAGGCCTCCGCATACAGCTCGATGGCCGCGTGCGCGGAAAAAATCCCCGCGCAGCCGCAGGAATTTTCCTTGGTGCGTTTCGCGTGCGGAGCGCTGTCCGTTCCCAGGAAGAAGCGGGAGTCGCCGCTGATTGCTGCCTGGAGCAGCGCCGCGCGATCCGGCTCCGTCTTGAGCACTGGCAGGCAATACAGGTGCGGACGAATGCCTCCGGAGAAGAGCGCATTGCGGTTCATCAACAGGTGCTGCGGAGTGATCGTGGCGCCGATGCCGTTGCGGGCGCTGCGCACGAAGTCCACGGCGTGCCGCGTGGTGATGTGCTCAAACGCGATGCGCAGCCCGGAAAAGCGGCGCGCCATCGGCTCGAGCACGGAATCGATGAAGCGAGCTTCGCGATCGAACACGTCGACGGACTCTGCAGTCACTTCGCCGTGCACCTGCAGGATCATTCCCTGCTCGCTCATGGCTTCGAGGACGCCGTAGATGTGCTCGATGTTCGTGACGCCGGCGTCCGAATGGGTCGTGGCTCCGGCCGGATACAGCTTGAATCCGTGAACGTGACCGCTCGCCTTGGCGCGAGCAACTTCAGATGCAGGAGTGCGATCGGTCAGGTAAATCGTCATCAACGGCTCGAAGCGCGCGCCGGCCGGGCAGGGCTTCGAGGATGCGCTGCCGGTACGCCAGCGCCAGCTCGGTGGTGGTCACCGGCGGTTTGAGATTGGGCATCACGATGGCCCGCGCGAATTGCGCCGCAGTGAACGGCAGCACCGCCCGCAACGCATCGCCGTCGCGCAGGTGCAGGTGCCAGTCGTCCGGACGACGAAGGGTGATTTCCGTCATTTCCGTCGGCCGATATCCTGCAGCACATGCTGATTGAGCAGCAGCTCGAGCGTGTAACGCACACCGAAGCCGGTGATATCCGTATTCACGAACCCAAGCCCGCCGGTGCGCGTGGCGGCGGCCAGGTCGAGATGCGCCCAGGCCGTTTGTTCCGGCACGAAACGGCTTAGAAACCGCGCTGCCAGGATATGGTCGCCCTTTCCCTCGACTGCGCACTGGACGATGTCGGCGACCTTGCTGTCGAGGTCGCTGTCGTAGTCCTCGTCGAACGGGAAATTCCAGACGCGCTCGCCACTGACGCGACCGGCTGCGACGAGCTTTTCCGTGAGGGCAGGGCGGTTGGTGAACACGCCGCTCATGCGTTCCGTCAGCGCATAGACGCATGCGCCCGTCAGCGTCGCGAAGTCGAGCATGAGCCGGGGTTTTGCGCGCGCAGCGAGTACCAAGGTATCGGCCAGCGCCATGCGACCTTCCGAATCCGTGTGAATCACCTGGATCGTCACGCCATTTGCGGCCTTGATGACATCCTGGGGCTTGTAAGCAGTCGGTCCGGTGCGGTTCTCGGTGATTGCAAGCCATGCGTCCGCCGCAATGGGCGCCTTCAACTCCGCCAGTGCGAGCAACGTAGCGAGCGCGACGGCGCTTCCCGCCATATCCGTATGCATCTCGAGCATGCTCCGGTGCGCCTTGAGATTGGTGCCGCCCGTATCGAAAAGAATGCCTTTGCCGATGAGCGCAACGTCCGGTGAGCTCGTGCCGCTGCTGGGGGGGCGATATTCAAGGTGTGCAATGCCGGCGGTGCGGTCCGCATTGCCGGCTGCAACCGCCAGAAACGCATTGGCGCCGAGCTTGCGTAGCTCACGCTCATCGAGCCAGCGCAGCTTCAGGGCGTAACGCTTGGCCAGTTCGGCGATTGTCGCGCGATAGCTCACTGCATCGAGCATATTCGCTGGCAGCGCGGTGAGCCAGCGTGCCAGATTGTTGCCACGCGACGTGGCGACCGAGCGTGCCAAGTCCAGGCGCTCATCGCCGGACACGACGATGCGCTCGATGCGAGGCGCGTCTGTGCGGCTTCGAATGAAATGAAGGGAGCGCAAATGCGTGCGCGAGCGCGGCCGCGAGCAGGGCCTCCAGCGCAACGACACCTTCGTCGCTGAGAAGCGCGATCGTCCTGGGGCAGCGGCTGCCCGCCTCCTTGAGCATGCGGCCCGCGAGAGCGAGGCATTCAAACGGAGTGGCATCCGCTTTCAGATAGCCCAGCACGGCGAGTGTCTGCCGGCTGTTCGCAAGTGCGGTGCTGCGCACGGAGCCCGCTCGAGACTTGCGCCGAGCGTGCAGCTCTTGCCAGCGCTTCGCGCCCGGCAGCCGCGCCAGCGACTTCGCCGTGGCGCTTTCCCGCACGATCGCCAGCACGGCATCGAGTTGGTCGGCCGCGCGACCTTGCAGAGAGCCGCGCACACGAGTGATCCGAGGTGTTTCCAGGTCGGGCAGGAGTGACATGCCGCATCCGCTTGTGCGACCATTCGCGGCCGCGCTCGGCATCCTAGCAGACTGATGACAGAACTCCCGAAGCTCGAAGATCTCGATCCCGACCGAAACCCGGGAGTGGCTCGAGTCCATCGATTCGGTGCTGAAGACGCATGGCGCGGAGCGAGCGCACTTCCTGCTCGAGCGCCTGATCGATTACACGCGCCGCTCGGGCGCCTACCTGCCGTTCAAGCCCAACACGGCCTACGTCAATACGATCTCGACGGGCACAGGAGCAGGAGTACCCGGGCAATCGCGCGCTCGAGCGGCGCCTCGAGGCCTACATCCGCTGGAACGCGCTGGCCATGGTGGTGCAGGCCAACCGCGTCTCCTCCGAGTACGGCGGCCACATCTCGACGTACGCCTCCTCGGCCACGCTGTACGAGGTGGGCTTCAATCATTTCTGGCGCGCGCCCTCGGACAAGCATCCCGGCGATATGGTTTTCATGCAGGGCCACTCCTCGCCCGGCATCTATGCGCGCGCCTATCTCGAAGGACGGCTCACGGAGCAGCAGCTGCGCAACTTCCGCCAGGAAGTGGGCGGCCAGGGCCTGTCCTCGTATCCGCATCCCTGGCTGATGCCGGATTTCTGGCAGTTTCCCGACCGTCTCGATGGGCCTCGGCGCCGATGATGGCGATCTTCCAGGCGCGCTTCACGCGCTACCTCGAGCATCGCGGTCTCGCGAAGCCTTCCGACCGCAAGGTGTGGTGCTTCCTCGGCGACGGCGAGATGGACGAGCCCGAATCGATGGGCGCGCTCACCATGCCGGTGCGCGAGAAGCTCGACAACCTGGTGTTCGTCATCAACTGCAACCTGCAGCGGCTCGACGGGCCGGTGCGCGGCAACGGCAAGATCATCCAGGAGCTCGAGGCGGCATTCCTCGGCGCCGGCTGGAACGTCCTCAAGGTGATCTGGGGCTCGCGCTGGGATCCGCTGCTCGCCAAGGACAACAAGGGCCTGCTGCGGCGCGTGATGGAAGAGTGCGTCGACGGCGAGTATCAGAATTTCAAGGCCAAGGGCGGCGCGTACACGCGCGAGAACTTCTTCGGCAAGTATCCCGGAGCTCAAGGCCATGGTCGCCAACATGTCCGACGAGGAAATCTGGCGCCTGAATCGCGGTGGCCACGACCCACGCAAGGTGTATGCCGCGTACTACGCGGCGGCGAACCACAAGGGGCAGCCAACCGTGATCCTCGCGAAGACCGTGAAGGGCTTCGGCCTGGGCAAGGGCGGCGAAGGCCAGATGGTCGCGCACCAGCAGAAGAAGCTCGATATCGAGATGCTCACGGCCTTCCGCGATCGCTTCCATATCCCGATCTCGGACGAGGCACTCAAAGACCTGCCGTACTACAAGGCCGCCGAGGACTCCGAAGAGATGCGATACCTGCGCGAACGGCGCACTTCGCTCGGCGGCTCTCTGCCGGTGCGCAAGCGCGATGCGCCGCACCGCTGACGGTGCCGGCGCTCGAAGCTTTCGAGCCGCTGCTCGAAGGCACGGCCGATCGCGAGATCTCGACGACGATGGCCTTCGTGCGCATTCTCACGATCCTGCTGAAGGACAAGAACATCGGCAAGAACATCGTGCCGATCGTGCCCGACGAAGCACGCACCTTCGGCATGGAAGGGCTGTTCCGGCAGATCGGCATCTATTCATCGGTCGGTCAGCTCTACACGCCGCAGGATGCGGAGACGCTGATGTCCTACCGCGAGGACAAGAAAGGCCAGATGCTCGAAGAGGGCATCAACGAGGCGGGCGCGCTGTGCTCATGGATCGCGGCGGGCACCGCCTACACCAACCACGGCGTCAACATGGTGCCGTTCTACATCTTCTATTCGATGTTCGGTTTCCAGCGCGTCGGCGATTTCATCTGGGCGGGCGGCGATATCCAGGCCCGCGGCTTCCTCATGGGCGCCACCGCCGGCCGCACCACTCTGGCGGGCGAGGGACTGCAGCACCAGGACGGTCACAGCCAGCTGCTGGCGAGCACGGTGCCGAACTGCATTGCATACGATCCCGCGTTTGCCTACGAGCTCGCGGTGATCATCCACGACGGCCTGCGCCGCATGTACGTGGAGCAGCAGAGCGTCTTCTATTACATCGCCTGCATGAACGAAAACTACTGCAGCCGCCGATGCCGGCTGGCGTGGAGCAAGGGATTCTCAAGGGCATGTACCTTCTTGCAGATCGGCGGCCGCGGCAAGGTTCGCGCGACGCTGCTGGGCTCGGGCACGATCCTGCGGGAATGCCAGGCTGCTGCGCAGCTGCTCGAGAAAGACTACGGCGTGCCCGTGGACGTGTTCTCGGTGACGAGCTTCAACGAGCTGCGGCGCGAGGCCCTCGAGTGCGAGCGCTGGAACATGCTGCATCCGGGCGAGGCGCGACGCGTTTCCTACGTGGAACAATGCTTCAAGGATCGCGAAGGCCCCGTGATCGCCGCAACCGACTACATGCGAATCGTGCCGGACCAGATCCGCCAATGGGTGTCCGGGCGCTACGTCACGCTGGGCACCGACGGCTATGGCCGCTCGGACTCGCGCGCCGCCCTGCGCAAGCACTTTGAAGTGGACCGTAATTTCATCGCTCTCGCGGTGCTGCGCACGCTTGAGGGCGAGCGCAAGGTGGATCGCAAGACCGTGCTCAAGGCGATGCAGGCGCTGGGTATCGATCCGGCGAGCCCCGATCCCTGGAAGATCTGACGAGGCGCGCGCAACGATGGCTGGTTCGACGGAAATGCGAGTGCCCGACCTGGGGGGCTTCAAGGACGTCGCCGTCATTGATGTGCTGGTCAAGCCCGGCGACACCATCGAAGTCGACACTCCGCTCGTCACGCTCGAGACCGACAAGGCCACCATGGATGTGCCTTCGACGGCGGTGGGCAAGGTCGAGAAGGTGCACGTCGCCAAGGGCGGCAAGGTTTCCGAAGGCGATTTGATCGTCACGGTGAGCTCGCAGGGCGAGACGCCACAGGCGCAGGACGCCAAGGGCGCCTCTGAAGCCGATGCGCTTACGGTGGAGGCGCCGCGGCCGGTTTCCGAAGCCGATGCACAAACGGTCGAAGCGCCAAGACTGGAAGTACCGAAGGCGAAGCCAGCCGCACCCGCGGCGCAGCCTGCGCCACCCGAGATCAATCGCGAGGCCACCGCGATTCCGGGCGCGCGCAACGATCTGGCGACGATCGATGAGCCTGGATTCTCGCGAGCGCACGCCGGACCGTCGGTTCGCAAGCTCGCTCGCGAGATGGGAGTGGACCTGTCCCAGGTCTCCGGCACCGGCCATAAGGGTCGAATCACGCACGATGATGTGAAGGCGTTCGTCAAGAAGATCCTCAGTAGCGGCGGCGCGACTGCCGCTGGCGCGCGCGGCGCGCTACCCGGTGTGCCGCAGGTCGACTTCGCGAAATTCGGCGCGATCGAGACAAAGCCGCTATCCGCGCATCCAGAAGATCTCCGGGCCGCGTTTGCTTGCGAGCTGGCTCAACATTCCGCACGTCACGCAGTTCGACGAGGCGGATATCACGGCTCTCGAGGACGTGCGCACCAAGCTCAAGCAGAAGGCGGCGCAGGAGGGCATCAAGCTCACGCCGCTGGCTTTCGTCGTGCGCGCCTGCGTCAAGGCGCTGCAGGAGTTCCCGCAATTCAACTCGTCGCTCGATGCCGGCGGTGAGAATCTCGTCCTCAAGAAGTACATTCACATCGGCTTCGCGGCGGATACGCCCAACGGGCTCGTCGTGCCCGTGGTGCGCGATGCGGATCGCTGCGACATCTACGAGATCGCGCGCAAGCTCGCGGAGCTTGCGGAGAAGGCGCGCACCGGAAAGCTGACGTCGGCGGAGATGCAGGGCGGCAGCTTCACGATCTCGAGCCTCGGCGGCATCGGCGGCACGGCGTTCACGCCGATCATCAATGCTCCGGAGGTAGCGATCCTCGGCGTGTCGCGCTCTTCGATGAAGCCGGTGTATCCAGGACGGCGCGTTCGTGCCGCGGCTGATGCTGCCGCTGTCGCTCTCCTATGACCACCGAGTCGATCGATGGCGCCTCCGGCGCGCGTTTCACCACGTTCCTCGCCAAGACTCCTCTGCGGATCCGCGCACGCTGACCGAGGCAGTGCCTTGAGCACGCCAGCGTCCGGCGATACGCCGCACGCAGCTTCTCGTGCTCGGTGCCGGCCCAGGCGGCTACACCGCGGCGTTCCGTGCCGCAGACCTCGGCATGAAGGTCACGCTGGTCGAGCGCTGGCCGAGTCTCGGCGGCGTGTGCCTCAACGTGGGCTGCATCCCTTCCAAGGCGCTGCTGCACGCCGCGAAGGTGATCGAGGACGCCGAGGCGATGAGCGCTCACGGCATCGTGTTCGGCGACGCCCGAGATCGATCTCGCGAAGCTGCGCACGTGGAAAGCGAGCGTCGTCAAGAAGCTCACCAGGGGGCCTCGAGCATGCTGGCCAAGCAGCGCAAGGTCGACGTGGTGCACGGCGCGGCGAAGTTCGTCGGGCCGAATGCGCTCGAAGTGGGCAGGCAGCGCATCCGGTTCGAGCAATGCATCATCGCCGCCGGCTCCGAGCCGATGCGCCTGCCGGGCCTGCCGGACGATCCGCGCATCATGGATTCGACGGGTGCCCTCGAGCTTGCCGGAGTTCGATGGGCGGCTGCTGGTCATCGGCGGCGGCATCATCGGGCTCGAGATGGCGTGTGTGTACGACGCGCTCGGCAGCAAGGTGAGCGTGGTCGAGCTGACTGCGGCAGCTGATGCCGGGGTGCGACGCGGATCTGGTGCGGCCGCTGGAGAAGCGCATTCGCGCGCGCTACGAGCAGATCCTGCTCGGCACGAAGGTCAAGTCAGATCGAGGCGGTCAAGGACGGCATTCGCGTGAGCTTCGAGGGCGAGAAGGCGCCCGACGCCGCAGGTCGTATGGTCGGGTGCTGGTCGCCGTCGGCCGCTCTCCGAACGGCAAGCTGATCGGCGCCGAAGCGGCGGGTGTGACGGTCACGGATCGCGGCTTCATCCGGTCGACAGGCAGATGCGGACCAACGTGCCGCACATCTTCGCGATCGGCGACATCGCCGGACAGCCCATGCTGGCGCACAAGGCCTCGCACGAGGGAAAAGTGGCGGCTGAAGTCGCTGCCGGGCTACAAGAGTGCGTTCGATGCGCGGACGATTCCGTCGGTCGCATACACGGATCCCGAGGTCGCCTGGGTCGGTCTCACCGAGACCGAAGCGAAGGCCAAAGGCGTCGCATTCAAGAAGGCCGCGTTCCCCTGGGCAGCGAGTGGCCGCTCGCTCTCCTCGGCCGTGATGAAGGCTTCACCAAGCTGCTGTTCGATCCTGAGACGCACCGAGTGCTCGGCGGCGGCATCGTCGGCACGAACGCCGGCGAGTTGATCGCGGAAGTCGCGCTCGCCATCGAGACCGGCGCCGACGCGTCGGACGTCGGCCTCACCGTCCATCCGCACCCGACGCTTTCCGAGACGGTCGCCTTCGCGGCCGAAGCCTACGAAGGCACGCTCACCGATCTCTACATCCCGAAGAAGTAGGAATCCGCGTGCCGGCGGCTCACCCGGGACATTTCGTCCTGGTGATGCGCCGGTGAGATCGGCACGAATCCGTGTGCCATCGACTTGCGGTGCGCCACCGGAGCATCGGACGCCGCGAGCTTCTTCACCGGCGTCTTGTCGCGGTACTCGCAGATATCCCTGATGATGCACTTCGGGCACGCCGGCAAGGCGCGCCGTGCAGACGTAGCGCCCGTGCAGCAGCAGCCAGTGATGCGCATCCTTCTGGTAGGCGGGCGGCACATTTCTCGACCAGTGCGTCTTCCACCTTGCGCGGATCGCTGCCCCGGCGCGAGCCCGGTGCGGTTCGACACGCGGAAGATGTGCGTGTCGACGGCGATGGTCTTCTCGCCGAACACCATGTTGAGGATGATGCTTCGCGGTCTTGCGGCCCACGCCGGGCAGCTCCTCGAGCGCTTCGCGATCGTCCGGAATCTTGCCGCCGTGCTGCTCGACGATCATGCGTCGACAGCCCGACGAGGTTCTTCGCCTTGCCGCGGTAGAGTCCGACCGATTTGAGGTAGGGCATCACGCCGCTCGACGCCCATCGCGAGGATCTTCTGCGGCGTGTTGGCGATCGGAAACAGCCTGCGCGTCGCCGTGTTCACGCTCTTGTCGGTGGTATGGGCGGACAGCATCACCGCCGCAAGCAGCTCGAACGGGTGAAGTGCAGCAGCTCCGTCGTCGGACGCGGATTGGCGGCCTTCAGGCGGCGGAACAGCAGCGTGCGCTTTTCGGGCGACATCAGGGGCCGCGCGCGTTGCTTGCGAAGTGCAAGCACTGCCGCCTGTTCGCATCGCAACGCCGCGCGATTCTGGCTCGTGGGCATGAACGCGAGGCGGTTGACATCGAGCACCGGGTGCCGCGGGCGCGCTCAAGTATGCTGCTTCGGGGCAACCATCACGATGCAGTCCACGGGGCAGGGCGCCACGCACAGCTCACACCCCGTGCAGAATTCGATGAGCACGGTGTGCATCTGCTGGCGCGCGCCGAGGATGGCATCGAATGGGCACGGCGGCAGGCAGCGGGCGCAACCGATGCACCGCTCTTCGTCGATCTGCGCGACTTCTGCCGATCATCTCACCTTCATGCCGGGCTGCGCGCCGGAATCCGGCGACAGCAGGAATGCACCGATCTCATCGCCGGAAGCGGCGAGCACCATGCCCTCGGATACGCCGAACTTCATCTTGCGCGGCGCGAGGTTCGCGACCATCACGATCAGGCGGCCCTTGAGAGTCTCCGGATCGTAGGCCGACTTGATGCCCGCGAACACCTGCCGCGTCCCCATCGGTCCGAGATCGAGCGACAGGCGCAGCAGCTTGTCGGCACCCTCCACGTGCGAGGCCTCGATGACCCGCGCCACCCGCAGGTCGATCTTCGCGAACTCGTCGATGGATATCGTGGCCGGACCGGAAGCGGCAGCGGGTGCAGGCGGTGCAGCGGATGTGGTCGTCACGGCTGAGAGTTCCTTTGTCGAAATCGAACAGTGCGTCGAGCTGCTTGGGATCGACGCGGGTCATGAGGGGCTTGAACGGGCCGAACTCGTGTCCGGGACGGATCAGCGTTGCGGCATCTTCACAGGCGCAGGCGAGCGATCCATGCCGAGTAGTTCGCGCGCCACCCGCCTCGGCCAGCTGCGGCAGAATCGGGCGCAAGCAACACGGTGAGCGCCTTGAAGCCGTGATCAGAGGCGCAGATGTCGGCGAGTCCTGCAGCTCTCGCGCATTCTGGTTCGCATCCTTCGAAAGCACCCACGGCTTGAGCGGTCGATGTCTGCATTGATGACGATCCGCGACTTCCATGATCAGTCGCGCATGGCCTTGCCGAGCTCGCGCTCATCGAAGCCTTGCGGACGCCAGCGCCTGCTCGATGGCCGCTCGCGCCGCTGCACCATCGGCGGCGGAATCGGCGCTGCTCATGCGCACCTCGGGCATTCGTTGTCGAGATACTTCGCGATGAAAGGCGCGATGCGGCTCGCGATGTTCACGTACTTGCCGACGAGGTCGCTGTTCACGCGCGCGATGAAGTCATCCGGATTGAAGTCGAGGTCCTCGACGTTCGCGTTGAGCTTGGCGGCGATGTAGTAGCGCAGCCACTCCGGGTTCATGCCGACTGTCGAGATAGCGCAGCGGGCTGATGCCCGTGCCGCGCGACTTCGACATCTTCTCGCCGGATACCGTGATGAAGCCGTGCACGTACACATGGTTCGGCGCCTTGTACGCGCCCGCGAACTTCAGCATCGCCGGCCAGAAGAGCGTGTGGAAGTAGATGATGTCCTTGCCGATGAAATGGATCTGCTCGGTCTCGGGCGCGGCCAGGAACTCCTCGAAGCTGCGCGGCTCGCCGTTCGCGCGCGCCTTGCCGCTTTCGAAGTAGCTCTTGAGCGAGGCGAGGTAGCCGATCGGCGCATCCAGCCACACGTAGAAATACTTGCCCGGCGCATCCGGAATCGGAATGCCGAAGTAGGGCGCATCGCGCGAGATGTCCCAGTCCCCGAGCGCACGGTCGCCCTTGCCCGCCAGCCACTCGCTTCGCCTTGTTCACAACCTGCGACTGCAGGCGTCCGGGCTCGTTGAGCCACTTCTCGAGGAACGCCACGCACTTCGGATCGGAGAGCCGGAAGAAGAAATGATCCGAGGTCTTGAGCACCGGCGTCGCGCCGGAGAGCGTCGAGTAGGGGTTGATCAGGTCCGTGGGCGCGTACACGAGCTGCACACCTCGCACGCATCGCCGTACTGATCCTTGGCGTGGCAGTTCGGGCATTCGCCCTTGATGTAGCGATCCGCCAGGAACATGCCCTTCACCGGATCGAAGAACTGCTCGACCGGCTTCGCGTAGATGCAGCCCGGCCTGCTTCAGCGCGCCGGTAGATCTCCTGCGAAAGCTCGGTGTTCTCCGGCGAGTCCGTCGAATGCCAGTGGTCGAACGCGATGTGGAAGCCTTCGAGGTACTTCGGCCGGTCGGCCGCGATGCGCCGCACCAGCTCCTCGGGCGTGATGCCCTTCCGACTCCGCCTTGAGCATGATCGGCGCGCCGTGCGCGTCGTCCGCGCAGACGAAATGCACCTCGATGCCCCTGCATGCGCTGGAAGCGCACCCAGATGTCGGCCTGGATGTACTCCATGATGTGCCCGATGTGAAACGGACCGTTGGCATAGGGCAGGGCGGTCGTGACGAAGATCTTGCGAGGCATCGGGGTAGTTTACCGTGCGGAACACAAATCGTGTCGCCAGCAGGCCGGAATGCTGTCGAGCCAATGGTGAATCGAGGAGAGATCGCGCGGTGCACTCGTGGCACGAGTGCTCCAGCTAATTTCGCGGGCGGCGCAGTTGAGCTAGGCTTCGCCTCTGCCGAGAAACTCGAGGGTTGACCCTAATATGAAATTGCCTGGCGTTCTTCCGCTCTCGATCTCATGCCTGTTGGCCATCCCTGCCGCCATTGGCGCCGGAGCTCCTGCCGCAGTCACCGAAACCACCGTCCGCGCGCACATGGGATTTCTCGCCAGCGATGCGTTGCATGGGCGCGGCAGCGGCACGCGCGACGAGTGGATCGCTGCGACTTACATCGCATCGCAGTTTGGCCGGATGGGGCTCGAGCCGATGGGCGATGCGGGCACCTATGTGCAGACCATTGAGTTCTCGCCGCCTGGCGCTGCAAAGTCGAAAAAGGCCCATACCTGGAACGCGGTTGCGCGACTTCCAGGCGCAGACCCGGAATTACGCGATGAGGTGATCCTGCTGACTGCGCACCTGGACCATCTAGGCGATCGCGCCAAAGGCGCGGACGCCGTCTACAACGGCGCCGACGACGACGCCTCCGGAACGATCGCCGTGCTGGCTCTGGCGGAAGTGCTCGCCAGTGGACCGCGCCCGAAGCGCACGGTGGTCTTCGCCCTGTTCGGCAGCGAAGAGCTCGGCGGCTTCGGATCGAGGCGTCCGATCGTTCCGCGGTCGAGCTCGACAAGACGCGCGAACCTGGAACGAGATGATCGGCCGCCCGATGCGGCGGTGGCGCCGCACACGCTTGGCTCACGGGCTGGGAGCGGACCGGATCTCGGCCCGGCGGCCAACATCGGCGCAGCTGAGGACGCTCCGCATCCGGGCAGAGCGCGACGCGCTCAGCACTTCATGGCGGACCGCATCGCCGAGACAGCTCGAGCCTGCGGCTGCGTGTCGACGACCATGAACATGTTCGCGACGAATGCGCCATCGACTTCGCGCACATGACGGAGCGATTCAATCCATGCAGGCGCCTATCGCGTGGCTGGCGAATTCGGGGTTCAGGCCGCAGTGGGTGGGCGAGGGCCGGCCGAAATAGCGCTCAGCCGATGTCCTTGACCGCCTCGAACTTCGCCTTGTTGATGCCCTTCTTGTAGGCCTCCTTGCCCGTGATCTGGCGCGCATCCAGCAGCTGCTGGATCGCGGTATCCATGATGCGCATGCCGAACGCACCGCCGGCCTGCATGGTGTTCTCGAGCTGATCGAGCTTGCCCTGGCGGATGAGGTTCGAGGCCGCCGGCGTATTGACCAGAATCTCGAGCGCCGCGACGCGGCCGCTCTTGTCCGCCTTCTGCAGCAGCTGCTGCGAGACCACGCCGCGCAGCGACGTGGAAAGCATCGTGCGCACGTGCGACTGCTTGTCCGCCGGGAACACGTTGATGATGCGATCGACGGTCGGCGCCGCGCCGTTGGTGTGCAGCGTGCCCATCACGAGAATGCCCATCTCGGCCGCGGTCACCGCGATGCTCATCGTCTCGAGGTCGCGCAACTCGCCGACCAGGATCACGTCCGGATCTTCGCGCAACGCCGAATGCAGCGCGTCCGCGAAGCTCGCGCTGTGCACGCCGACCTCGCGCTGGCTGATGAGGCAGCTCTTGCGCTGATGCACGAACTCGATCGGATCCTCGATGGTGAGGATGTGACCCTTCACGCGCGTGTTGATGTCGTCGATCATGCCCGCGAGCGTCGTCGACTTGCCGGAGCCGGTCTTGCCGGTCACCAGGATCAGCCCGTGGTGGCACGGCACATCTGCCGCACCGCTTCCGGCATCTTGAGCTCATCGAGCGTGAGCGCCTTCGAGGGAATCGCGCGGAACACGGCGCCCATGCCGTTCAGCTGGCGCATCACGTTGACGCGAAAGCGGCCCCGGTCGGCGAGCGTATAGGCGAAGTCCGCGCCGTCCTTCCCTCGAAGCGGTCGATCGGCGATCTTCGGCATGATCTCGAGCAGCGTTTCTTGACGAAGTTCTGCTCGAGCCGCTCGTTCTTGAGCGGCTGCAGGTCGCCGTGCTGGCGGATGCGCGGCGGGTCGCCCGCGATGAAGTGCAGGTCCGAGCCGCGCCGCTGCAGCACATCGAGCAGATAGGCGTCGATGGCCGGCCATGGCTACTCCTGCGCCGCCTGCGGTCTTCAGCGTGCCCGTCATCTCGAGCTTCGGCAGCATGCTCGTGTCGGTCACGAACTTCTGGAAGAGCGCGCTTGTCGTGGCGTAGCAATAGGCATCGTCCGGGTCGATCTCCTTGGCCTGGATCGCGGCGAGCAGCGCCTGGTCGAGCATCTGCATGCCGAGGTCGCGGCCCGTCTGCAGCTGCGTCGGGATCTGGTGCGTCTGGTCGGTCTGGATGAGCTTCGCGATCGCCTTGGTCATCACCATGACTTCGCAGATCGCCTTGCGGCCGCGGCGCGTCGGCGGTCTTGACCAGCACCTGCGTCACGACGGCGAGCAGGCTCTGCGCCAGAAAGCTCTTGGTCTGCTCGCGCTCCTCGACCGGCAGCGCATCGATGATGCGGTCGATCGTCTTCACGGCGCCGGTCGTGTGCAGGGTGCCGAGCACCAGGTGCCCGGTTTCGGCGGCGGTCATCGCCATGCGGATGGTCTCGCGCATCGCGCAGCTCGCCGACCAGGATCACGTCCGGATCTTCGCGCATGGCCGCGCGCACGCCTTCGGCGAAGCTCGGGATGTGCGTGTTGAGCTCGCGCTGGATGACCTGCGCGTTCTTGCTGCGGTGCACGAACTCGATCGGGTCCTCGAGGCTGATGATGTTCAGCTTACGCGTCTGGTTCAGGTGATCGATCATCGCGGCGAGCGTGGTGGACTTGCCCGTGCCGGTGGAGCCGGTCACCAGCACCATGCCCTGGTGGAAGTCGCAGAGCTTGGTGACGATCGGCGGCAGCGGCAAGCTTCTCGAGCGTCGGCACTTCCGTCGGGATCGCGCGGAACACGGCGCCGACGCCCGTGTCCTTGCGGAACACGTTGACGCGGAAGCGCCCGCCCTCGCCCGACACATAGGAGAAGTCGAGGTCGTTGCCCTTGGCGAAGTGCTCGGACTGGGTGCGCGTCAGGATCTCGGCGATGTAGCCCTCGAGCTCCGCGGCCGCGCAGCTCGCGGAACTTGATGGGCATCAGGTCGCCGTGCATGCGCAGCATCGGCGGAATGCCGACGGCGAGATGCACGTCGGAGCAGCCCTGCTGCGTGCCCAGCTTCAGGAAGGCGTCGATTCGCGCCAAGATGCGACCCCGTCAAGCCGGATCGAGGGCCGCAAGTCTAGCAGGCAGAGCGCTCAACCCGACCCCTCTGCCCGGGGCGCAGGCCTCAAAATGAGAACCCCGGCATTTTTTGCCCCCTGTGGGCGGCCGTTACAGGTAGCGAGCCAGCGCGACGCGCATCTCTTCCATCGTCTGGAAGCGCTTGGTCTTGTCGACCGACATGGCCTTGCATGACCAGATCGCTCGAGCCCGTCGGGCAGGTGCGGGTTCACTTCCCGAGGCGGGCGCGCCTTGCCCTGCACGTGCTGGTACATCACCGACATGTGGTCGCCGCGCGTATAGGGCGGCACGCCGGTGAGCATCTCGTACAGGATGACGCCCACCGCGTAGATGTCTGCCCGCTCGTCGACCTTCTTGCCGAGGATCTGCTCGGGCGCCATGTACTTCGGCGAGCCGATCACGTAGCCGGTCTTGGTGAGCTGCGTGTCGCCCTCGCGCTGCGCCGCGGCGACGCCGAAGTCCACGATCTTGAGCAGCCCTTCCTTGTTGATGAGCACGTTCGCGGGCTTCAGGTCGCGGTGCACGATGCCGACCTGGTGCGCCACCGTCATGCCGGTGCACATGTCGATGCCGAAGCCGATCGCGCGCTTCAGGTCCATCGGCTTCTCGTTGACGATCTCGCTGCCGAGCGTGTGCGAGGGGAAGTACTCCATCGAGATGGCGTAGTTGCCCTGGATGTAGAGGAAGTCGTAGATGCGGATGACGTTCTTGTGCGTGATCTTGCGCGAGTAGCGCAGCTCGTGCACGAAGCGCTTCATCACCTCTTCGTCCTCCGACACGTTCGGGTTCAGGAACTTCAGGATCAGCCGCTCATCGACCACCGTGTCTTCCATCAGCAGCACGGTGCCGAAGGCGCCGCGGCCGATGCGGTCGATGTACTTGTAGCGTCCCTCGATGATGTCGCCGGCCTTGAGCGTCGAGATGTCGAGCTTCGAGGCTGACCTCCGCCTGCTTGGTGGCGTGCTGCGATCTGCGCCTCGGACATGTACATGGTCTTGGCGTCCGCCGGTGCGGAAGCCTGCGGCGGCCGGATGGACGGCGGCGTTGCGGCCGTGCGCGTCTGGCCCTGCGAGCCCGATGCGGCAGCTGCCCGAGCCGATGCCGGCTCGAGAGCGATTGGTCGATCTCCGCGAGCGCCGAGTGCGCCATGCGCGCGATCGTCTGGTCCGCCGGGATTGTTGGCGAAGGCCTGGAGCTGTCGCGCGCACCTGTTCGGCGCGGCGCTCATCCGCGAGCTTGCCCACGGCCTGGATGGCCTCGATGCGGATCTCGCGCTCCGGCCGGGCGACGAGCGGCAGCAGCGCATCCACCACCTTCGCATCGCCGATGCGTCCGAGCGCGCGCACCACGACGGGGATCGCCTTGATGTTGCCGCGCCTGGAGCATCTCCAGGAACCGCGGCACGGCGCGTCTTGCTGCCGATCTCGGCCAGCGCATCGACGGCGCGCTCGCTCACCCACCAGTCGGTGTCGCGGGTGGCATTGATCAGGCTGTCGACGGCGCGCTCGTCCTTCGTCTGGTTGAGGATCTCGATGGCGGAGCGGCGGATGTCCTCGTCCTTGTCGCGGATCAGCTGCAGCACGGCCTCGATCACCTTCGGACCGCCGATCTTGCCCAGCGCGTCGGCGGCGCGGCTGCGCACCCACCAGTCGCTGTCCTTGAGCGCGTCGAGCAGGTGCTTGACGGTGTTCGGCGTTGCCGATCTCGTTCAGCACCTCGACCGCGGCGCGCCGGGCGTTCTCGTTCTCGTCCTTCAGGATCTCGATCAGGTACTTGATGGTGTCGGGATGGTTGGCCTTGATGACGACGTCGATGGCCTTGTTCTGCACGTCGATCTCGGGATCCTTCAGCAGCGCGCAGACGCGCTCCACGTCGATGGGCCCATCCATGCGCTGCAGCGCCGAGAGCGTCGCGGCCCGGATCAGCTTGTTCGGGTCCTTCAGCTGCTGCTGCAGCGCCGTCTGCACCTCGCGCGTGTTGAAGCGCGCCAGGATGTTGATGATGTGCACGCGCGCGATCGGATCCTTGCCGCCCATGCGGCCGATCAGCTCGGGCAGCGCCTGGGGATCGGCGATCGTCGCCGATGATGCGAAACAGGGCGGCCTTCTCGTTGGCCTCCTGGCTGTAGGCGGCATTGCAGCAGCTCGCGCACGCCGAAGCGGCTCTTCTGGGCCGAGATCACCTCGAGGATGGCCGACTTCGAGATGCCCGGCGTAGTTCAGCGCCTCGAGCAGCAGGTGGGGCGGGAAGTTGCGGCTGCTGGTCAGCGCCCAGGAGATGCCGGCGATCACGCGGGGGCTACCCTCGACCAGGCCGCGGACGAACTGCGGGAAGGACTTCGGGCTGATGATGGCGCTCATCACGTCGACGAAGGCCACGGTCGCGTTCTTGTCGGCCTCGGGAAGGGTCGGCGAATATCGGCTCGAGCGCGGCCGGGCCCAGATCCTTCAGCTTCGCAATGGCTTTCTGCGTGGCCGGGCTCTGCGGATCGGAGGAGGACCTGATCTCGGTGACGAGCCGGTCGGCGCGTAAGTTGGTGAAAAAGCCCATTCAGCCTTTCCGGGAGGGTGAGGCGCAGCATTGGTGCCCACAGTATGCCATAGGCCCGGATGCGGCCGGCTGCTAGCAGGCACTACAATCTCGCGCCCTGCGGTTATCCCCGACACCCAATGCCCGATGACGCTGCTTTTTCCGCGGCTGTAAAGACCGCGCTCGATGCCTACGTCGACCCGTATCTGGGGGAGACCCTGGGCACAGCGCAGGCCGTGCGGGCCGTGAATGTGGACGGCGGGCGGGTCCCGGCGCAGATACATCTTGGGTTTCCGGTGGGCGGCTACGCGCGAGGAACTGACTGCCGCCCTCGCAGCTCACCTGAAGCGTGCCGGCACTGGATGCGACTCTGGACCTGCAGCTGCACGCGGATATCCGCGCCCATTCGGTCCAGCGACACTTGAAGCCGCATCGCGGAGATCAAGAACGTGGTGGCCGTGGCCTCCGGGCAAGGGCGGCGTCGGCAAGTCGACCGTGGCCGTGAATCTGGCGCTCGCCTGGGCGGCCCAGGGGGCGAGGGTCGGGTTGCTGGATGCGGACATCTACGGCCCGAGCCAGCCCCTGATGCTGGGGCTCGAGAACGAGCGCCCGACGTCGCCGGATGGCAAGCATCTCAAGCCTCTGTCGGCGCATGGCGTGTCTGCCATGTCCATCGGCTTTCTGGTCGATCCCGAGCAGCCCATGGTCTGGCGCGGACCGATGGTGACCCAGGCTCTCACCCAACTGCTGTCGGAAACCGAGTGGGGCGCCCTCGACTACCTCGTCGTCGACATGCCTCCGGGTACGGGCGATATCCAGCTCACGTTGTCGCAGCGGGTGCCGGTGGCGGGCGCGGTCATCGTGACCACGCCGCAGGACATCGCGCTCGCCGATGCGCGCAAGGGCCTCAAGATGTTCGAGAAGGTCGCGGTGCCGGTGCTCGGCATCGTCGAGAACATGAGCGTGCACGTGTGCGAAAACTGCGGCCATGTGGAACATGTATTCGGTGCCGGGGGCGGCGCACGCATGTCGGCGCAGTATGGTGTAACGCTTCTCGGCGAGCTGCCGCTCGATGCGCATATCCGCGAAGAGACCGACAGTGGGCGGCCAACCGTGGTCGCCGCGCCGCAATCGCAGCGCGCTCGCGCTTACTTTGAAACCGCGCGCCGCACCGCCGCCGCGCTGTCTCGTCGCTCGCGCGACCGCAGCAGCCTGTTCCCCAAGATCGTCGTGGAAGAGACCTAGATGAGCATCAAGTCGCGACAACTGGATTCGCCGCATGGCGGTGGAGCACCGCATGATCGAGCCGTTCGCGCCCGAGCAGGTGCGCACGGATGGCGGCGGAGCCAGGCTCGTTTCCTACGGCACGTCGAGCTACGGCTACGACGTGCGCTGCGCGCGCGAATTCAAGATCTTCACCAACATCAACTCGACGATCGTCGATCCGAAGTCTTTCGACCAGAAAAGCTTCGTGGATCTCGAGGCGGACGTATGCATCATCCCGCCGAATTCATTCGCGCTGGCGCGCACCGTCGAATATTTCCGCATTCCCCGCACGTGCTGACCATTTGCCTGGGCAAGAGCACCTACGCGCGCGTCGGGATCGTGGTGAACGTGACGCCGCTCGAGCCGGAGTGGGAAGGGCACGTCACTCTCGAGTTCTCGAATACCACGCCCCTCCCGGCGAAGATCTACGCCAACGAGGGCGTCGCGCAGATGCTGTTCTTCGAGTCGGACGAGGTTTGCGAGAACTTCCTACCGGGATCGAGGCGGGAAGTATCAGGGCCAGATGGGCGTCACGCTGCCCAAGACCTGATGGGATCGTTGGACTTCGAGGACTCTCAGCCCCAACCTGCTCAACACAGGCGAGGACTCGCGCAGGCAGGGTGACTGGTCAGCTGCGCGTCGCGGTGCGGATGCTGAGCGCGAACTCGCGCTTGCCGCTCCTCAGCTGCTCCGCCCGCGCGGGCAAGAAACCGAGGCTCGGCGCAAGCCAGAAGCGCGTCACGCGGGTCGAGCCGCTGCGCTCGCTGCGATATATCACCGTGTCGAGCTTGCCCAGCGGCGTAGTGAGCACCGCCGTGCCTTCGCGGGTGTAGCGGTATTCCTTGAGCTCTCTCTTATCGAGCAGCCAGAAAGCTCTCGGGCGCATGGTTCGCAGCGAGCTCGGTCATGAGCGCAATCTGCACCGACAGGCTGTCCTGCGTGCCCGGCTTCAGCATCACATCCACCGGCTTGTCTTCGGCCATGCCGGTTGCCTTGCCGCTGTTCCAGTCGAACTGCAGGCTGATGTCGCGATCCGTCTTGGACGAGCCATCGTCCGAGCGGTAACTCAGGGGCGTGATGACTCCGGCGACGACCGAAAACCGGCTGGTCTGGGTGATGGCATCGGGAAACGCCAGCCGGAAGAACCCGCGCGCCAGGTTCGTCGAGCGAAAGACATAGGTGGCGTCACCGGCGTCCGCAAGTTCGAGAGTGGACGTTCCGGCGCCCATGCCGCGCCACTCGAGGGTGTACGTCGCCGAAAATGGCTTGAGGGGCGGCGGGTCGGCCGCCGCACCGCCAGCAAATCCGCCCAGCGAGAGGGCGATGAGGAAACGTCTAAACATCCGGGAAGTCTTCCACCATCGGTTGGTTGAGGGGCTGTCCATCGAGCCAGGGCTGGGCGTCTCGCCAGATCAACCGCCTCTCAGCCATCCAGCCGACGACGCGGGGATAGATAATGTGTTCGGTCGTCTGAATACGACCTGAAATGCCGGCTTCCGTATCTTCGGGCCGCACGATGATCCTCGATTGCAAGAACAACTGGCCCGCCGTCGAGTTCCGCCGTCACGAAATGCACGCTGGCGCCATGGTAGCGCTCACCCACCTCCAGCACACGCCGATGAGTGTGCAGCCCGCGATAATCGGGCAGCAGGGAAGGGTGAATATTGAGCATGCGGCCCTCGTAGCGCGCGACGAACTCGGGCGACAGAATGCGCATGAAGCCAGCCAGGACGACCAGATCGGGACGATGCGCATCGATCAACTCGCCCATCAGGCGCTCTGCTACGGAGCGATCGCCCGAGTGCTTGCCACGGCACGACTGCGGTTGCGATGTCGAGGTCCCGTGCCATGTCGAGTCCCGCGACGCCCGGCCGGTCGGACAGCACTACGTCGACGACGGCGTTGATCTGATTCGACGGCGCAGGCTCGCGCGATCGCAACCATGTTCGAGCCGCGCCCGGAGATCAGAATGGCAAGCCGCAATGGCTCGCTCGCGGTCATTCGTTGATCACGACGCCGCGGTCGCCGCTGGCGCACCTCGCCGATGACGCTGGCCGCTCGCCGCGAGCGTTGAGCATTCGAACCGCTCCATCCGCACTGTCGGCAGGAACGATCGCCACCATGCCGATGCCGCAGTTGAAGGTTCGGTACATTTCCGCATCATCGATGCGGGCGGTCTGCCTGCAGCCATTCGAACAGCGGGTCGCGTTGCCACGACTGGCGACGCTCGAGCACGACCTCCATATCGCTCGTCAGCACGCGTGGGATATTGTCAGTGAGACCGCCCCCGTGATGTGCGCAAGCCCGTGCACAGGCACACTGCGAATGAGCTCGAGGAGGGATTTGACGTAGATGCGCGTGGGTTCGAGCAGCCGCTCGAACAGCGGGCGACCCTCGAGCTGGGTGCTGCGCATCTGCGCCCGCCAGCGAGACCAGCTTGCGGATCAGTGAGTAGCCATTCGAATGCGCGCCCGAGGAGGCAAGGCCGATCACCGCATCGCCCCGGCCTGACTGCGCGTGCCGTCGATGATGGCACTCCTTCTCCACGACGCCGACGCAGAAGCCCGGCGAGGTCGTAATCCGCGCCGTGGTACATGCCGGGCATCTCGGCGGTCTCGCCGCCGACGAGCGCGGCGCCGGCCTGCGAGCAACCTTCGACGATGCCGCGGATCACCGACTCCGGCGACATCGACGTCCAGCTTGCCGGTGGCGTAGTAGTCGAGAAAGAACAGCGGCTCGGCGCCCTGCACCACGACGTCGTTGGCGCACATGGCGACCAGGTCGATGCCGATCGTGTCGTGGCGCGCTCGTGTCAATGGCAAGCCTGAGCTTGGTGCCGACGCCGTCGGTGCCGGAAACGAGCACCGGCTGCCTGTAGCCTGCGGGAAGCTCGACCAGCGCGCCGAAGCCACCGATGCCGGCCAGCACCTCGGGCCGCTGGGTGCGCCGCACCAGCGGCTTGATGCGATCGACCAGCGCATCGCCGGCGTCGATGTCGACGCCCGCGTCGCGGTAAGTCACGCCTGGCGATTGCTCATGCGGTACCGGGCGGGTGGGGCGCTGGAAAGGGGCGGCATGATATCGTACCGACGCTTGCCGCTACATCGCGCGGTGAAGCCCACGAACATCACGTATGACTCGCAACGCTCGCCTTGCCGGCCTGATTGAGCCTGCTGCTGGTGGCGATCGGCGCAGGAATCGCCGCGGCGCCGGCCACAGCCGAGCCCGCCGCACGCTGCGCGTCCGCGGATCCCGAAGCTGCCGGCCACTGTGCGGGTCACGGGCGTCGAGACGCTCGCGGACTACGCAGCGGTAGGGCGGGCACTCTGCGCCGTCGACGCCGTGCGTCAGCGCGTGGATGTGGTAGAGGCGGATGGCACGACGGTTATTTTCCGGGTACTGGTGCGCGGCGGTAGCGCCGCGCTCGATGCGGGCTTGAAGGCGCGGGTCAGCTGGTACGTACCGGCGCTCCGGACGGCCGTCTCGTCTACGAATATCACCGCTGAGCGCGCTCCGCTTTCGCTTGCGGCATCTACCAAATCTGATCTGCCTCGCCGCATCGCGCTCATCTGGCCGACAATTCGGGCGCTCCATGAAGGCGACCATTTCGTCGCGCTGGCGCTGTTCGCGGTAGCGGCGGTCTCGGACGGACTCGACGGCTATCTTCGCCAAGCGGTTCAACTGGACTTCCGAGCTCGGCAAGATCCTCGATCCCCTGGCGGACAAGCTCCTGCTGGTGTCGGTCTTCATCGTCGGCGCTGGGACGGGCTGGTACCACCGTGGCTTGCCGCCGCGGCGATTGCACGAGATGTGATGATCGGTGCTGGGCGCGGTGGCCTTTCGGTTCTGGTTCGGGCCGCTACGCGGGCGACCGACTATCATTAGTAAAATCAATACTTTGATGCAGCTTTCTTATCTGCTAGGTGTGATGACCGATGCGGCGATTGGACTCCCGCCGCGCGAAATGCTCGCGGCGCTGGCGGTGGTGACATTCGTCACCACCGTGCTGTCGGGCGTCGATTACATCTACGCGTTCACGCGACGCGCCTGGGTGGTTCCCGCCAGGGCGCCCTAGAGCGCTCGCTTGCGTCAGCTTCCGCTTGGCGTGCGAATTCCGGACCGCGCGGTGTTCGAGACCTTTCTGCCTGCGCGCAACGAGCAGGCCGTGGAGCATCTCGGCACAGGCGGCGCGCGGTGAGATCGCGGGCGCACCTGGATATGCGGTGCCGCCGGAGTCGGCAAGACTCATCTGCTGCAGGCCACGTCAGTGTGCGGCCAGTGCGAATCGGCGCGCGGGATACTTTCCGCTGGTGAGCTCGCCTACGCTTGGCGGTCGACTCGCTCGATGGCCTCACGCAATTCGACTGCCTTGCTGCGACGATGTGGACCATGTCGCTGGGCAAGCTCGACTGGGAGCGCGCGCTCTTCGCGCTCTGCGTGAGAGTTGAAGAGCGGGATGGCGGAACCTGGTGGTATCAGCCACGGCGCCGCCGGCGCTGCTTCGTGGGCGCTGCCCGATCTTGGGTCGCGCTTTGTCGCTAGCACTGTCTTTCAGCTGCGCGCGTTGGAGGAGTCGGAACAGCAGCAGGCGTTGCAGTTACACGCACGCGTGCGGGGCTTCGAGCTGCCGGACGATACGGCGCGCTGGCTGCAGCGCGTTTTCCGCGTGACATGCGCACTCTGCACGCTTGCTCGACACGCTCGATGAGGCAGCGCTAGTGGCCCAGCGGCGCCTGACGATACCGTTCATTCGTGGTGTGTTGCGCGAATGATCATTTCTTGAGCCGCTAGCCAGCTCACCACGCGCCGGCCGAGCACCTGTGCCAGCGTTTTCTCATCTTCCGTGAGTCCGCTGCTCTGCTCGACGCCGAAACGTGCGAAGCGCCGTAAGGCGTACCTCCGGAACGCGTGTGATTCAGCGCGCGCTCTGTGTACGGGATTCCAACCATGTACATGCCGTGATGAATCAGCGGAAGCATCATCGAGATGAGAGTGGTTTCCTGCCCACCGTGCATGGTTGGGTGGATGTGAACACGCCTGCCGGCTTGCCGACGAGGTCCCCGGAGACCCACAGGCTCGAGGTCCCATCGAGGAAGTGTTTCAGCGGCGCAGCCATGTTGCCGAAGCGCGTCGGGCTGCCGAGCACCAGACCATCCGCCTTGCGCAGGTCATCGAGCGTGGCGTAGGCGGCGCCACTTGCGGGAACAGGTTTACTGCCGACTTCACTTTCGGCCGAAACGGGCGCCACCGTTCGCAGTTTCGCGCTCGCGCCCGCCACGCTTTCGACTCCGCGGCACACCTGTCTTGCGAGCTCCGCCGTCGAGCCGTGGCGGGAGTAGTAAAGCACCAGGATCTCGGCCATGAGCACGCCCTCTTCGCGGCGGTCATGCGCCGTGGAGGCGACAGTACAGCCGGGCGAGCGCAGGCGTCGAGTGCCGAGCGGATCATCGCAGCAGCAGCTGTAGCTCCGGAATATCACGCGCATCGGGAGGCAGGCGGTGCAGGCGCGACTCGATGGCCAGCATGAGCTGGGAATCATCCAGCTCGCTGCCTGGACCGAGCGGTGTAGAGATTCGGGGCAGAGTGTCCCAGTAACGCCAGTGCTCCGGCGCAAAACGCAATTGCTCCTCGATCCGCGCGAAGATCAGCCGCGTGACCAGGAAGATCGCCTGGGCCTCGTCCTCTGCCACGACGCGGCACGGATCGATTGGCCGGTCGATGTGAATCGTCAAACCGAAGTCGCGCCGCGGCATCGCGAAAGCCGGCACGATGAGAGCACCGGAGCGCAAGGCGAGGCAGGCGGTGCCGGATGCGACGCGCAGCAGGCGATTGAAGAAGGGCACGACCAGGGTCTGCGCGATATCGTCGAACGCATCGGGAAGGATCGCGACGCACTCACCCCTTTCCAGGGCGCGCAGTGAGGCTCGCACGCCGCCCAATCCGCCGTGCTGGGCGCTTGCCTGGATTCCCGCGCGCTCGAAAAACGTCGATAGATCAGCCCCATGGCGAGCCTTGTCGAAGAACACGTTGAGCGTGCGCCGACGTTGCAGCAGTTGTGCGCTTGCGGCCAGCGCGGCCATCGGAGCGCCATAGTGTGGGGTGGCGAATATGATGGGCCTGGGCTCTTGCGAAATCTCGGAGGGCGGCGTCGGCCCCTTATAGTCGATGCAGGTCGCGGCGAAACGGTGCAACTCATCCGCCGGCAACGCCGCGACGTGACGCTGCAGAAGCAATGCCCGAAGATAAGACTCGAGGACGGCCGCGGCAAAGCAGGTGCGCCCGGGGGCAAGCCCGAGGCTTGCGACCACGCGATAGGCGCTCAAGCCCGGATGCACGCCTTCAGGAAGGATCCGCGATACCAGTCTGGCAGCAGGGCCGATCGCGCCATATAGCAATCTCGAGAGCGAATCGCATTGAATCATGACGTGACCGTTACGCCTGAGAGAAAGTCGCGGAGGACTGAGGGAAACTGCGGCGCGCGCATGATCGCCCCGTGCCGGCAAGAGGGCAGCTCGACGAGGCGCACGTGGCGCCGTGTGACCCGTAATCGCCGTTCGATCGCGAATGACAGCTTCGCCGGCACGATCTGGTCGGAATGGCTCGTGAGCAGCAGGACCTTGCCGCGAAACAATTCAAGTGCCGCGGCGGTGTCGAGGCCTGCGAGCTGCGGTTCGACGCGCACATTCACCAGGGGCCGCATCGGCCATGGAATGCGGCTGCGTGCCCAAGCCTTCACGCTGGTAGTGGTCGCCTCGAGAACGACACCGTCTGCGTGACGATCCTGAGAAAGCTGCGCAACCACCATGCCACCCATCGAGAAGCCGTAGAGCACTCGCCTTTTGCCGGTGGTCGTGGCGAGACTGAAGATGTGGTCATACACGGCAACGGCGGTATCGAGGATCGCTGCCGTCCCCAGGGAGCCCGTGGTATCGCCGTAGCCCGGATAGTCGAAAAGCACGACATCGGATTCGAGCGCCAGCGCGCGCAATGCCAGGCCGCCTTCGAGAAAGCGGTGGAAGGCATCGCCTCCGCAGTAGAGGATCACCGCCTTGCTGCGGGGGTGCCGAGCGTAGGTGATGCCGATGGATTGGCCCTTGACGCTAAGTACATGATTCTCTATTGCGTAGCCCGGCGCCAGTTGCGCAGTGCGCGGGCCATTGTCAGGCGACATGAAGTTTTCGAGCCGCACGTCCAGGTGAGCGCAGCCTGCGTTGCCCGCGCACAAAACTGCCAGCGCAGCGAAACGGCAAATTCTGGTGAAGTTCATCGGAGACTCCTCAAGAGGGAACGGGGCCGAGCATGAATTTCTTGCGTTCGACCACCGCCGCGACAGCCATTCCGGTGCGGTCCCTGTCGCAGGTGGGCGAGATGAGATGGAGTCGCAGCAGGCACTCCATGTCTTTCAGCTGCTCGCGCACCATGAAACGCCAATGCGATTCCGACTTGACCGCGAGCCATCGTGCGGCAAGCCAGTCGGGCGGTGGCGTGGCGAGCTCGCTCTCCAGTGCCGCGAGCAGTCTGCGCGTGAGTGCCTGCAGCGAGGCGAGGTGCGTTTGCGCATCGAGAAGATCGGCGTAGAACACCTCGGTCAGCTTGAAGTTTCCGGCCTGCGGGCAGCTGCGCAGCGCGAAGACGCGCGGACGATGCCGCAATACGAGCAGCGCTTCGATCGCGGAGAACGAGTACCGGGCGCCGAGAAAGGGAATCCAGGAGAACGAGAGATCGTTGCCGACCAGCTGGTCCGGAAAGGAGATCACCGTGCGTGGCAGGGTCGACCGGCCGCAATTCGACTGTGCGAGCTCCATCGGTGAGCGCAGCAGCGGGGCGAATTCCCATTTGGGTTCGCTGGAGATGGGCCCGGCGACGATGTGGCAATCGCGCGCCAGCGAGAGTTGCCTCGCAAGCATGAGTGCGCCGCGCGTGCTGGGCAGGATCAACAGCGCCGGCGCCGGGTCGGCGGACAGCGAATCCAGTGCAAGGCGGATGGAGCGGATTCTCGCGACCCACAGCATTGCGCCTGAGGCAGACGGCACAGACGAAAGAGTTTTCATGGGGACGTCCTTTCAGAGATGAGGTCGCGCCCGGCGCGCGCAAGTAGCAGGGCAATGCCGATAGCCAGCGCCGCAACGCAAGCGAGCAGCAGGCCTTTGCCCAGCAGGGCAAGAGTCGCGGGGGCCGAGCCATCGACGCCCGCAACTGCCGTTTGCATCCCCGCCGCTGCAATCGCGAGGTTGCGGCCAAGAATCTGCAGCAAGTAGGCGAAATAGGCCGCGGCGATGCACACGAAGGCAGTCAGTAGCGCAAGCTCGCCGCGATTCGGCCAGTCTCGACGCACCACTCGCCTGGCGATTTCGCGCAGGGTGCGATGCAGGTTGTGCACGCCTGCCAGATCGCAGAGTAGCCAGTACCCGTCGAATTTCAGCACTGGGTTGAGCGTGTGCAGCATCAGGAACAGGCTCAACGAGATCGCGCACGTCAAGGCGGGCGTTGGCCATGCCAGTTGACATGCGCCGAGCGCGCCGACGAATATCGCCTGCAGATAGACTCCGCCGGCGTCGACTGCTGCACGCTGCATGCGGGGCAGAAGCCACGCGCCGTGCACTTCGGCGTAAAACGCCGGGAGGCACCAGTACAATCCAATGCCGATTCCGCCGTGTGGCGCACCAAAGCGTTTGCACGCCGCCAGGTGGCCGAGCTCGTGTATCAGGATGCCCGCGAGCGTGAGCGCGAATCCGAGAGCGAGATCCCGGGTCGAGAATGCGACGATGTCGCGGTGCCCAGCCTGAAGCGCGAGGCAGACTTCGATTGCAAAGAACAGCGCGCCAGCGAGCAGTGCGGCACGTCGGGTGAACAGGCTGCCGGCGAACGTCAGGGCTCGCTCCAGCTGCGCGCCACTCAACAGCAGGCGGCGAAACAGCACCGGACTCGATTCGGCCGGTGCGGGAGCGCTCGCTTCGAACAGGCTCTTTGGAACACGCTCATTGAGTAGCACGTGGATCTGCGGCAGCGGTATGGTGTGCCCGAGCCGCTGGGCCACGCGCGCGCCCAGGGATTTCAGATCGTTTTCGCCGATGCGCAGGTGGCGGGTTTCCTCGAGCACTGCCGCGACGGTGGGCGTGACGACGAAATGACAGCCATCGATCGCGATGATGAAGCGTTGCATCGTGCCGCGATCGTCGAAGGCGCGCACGATCGCTTCCTGGCGCAGGCGCGGAACGGGTGAAGTGCTCATGGCGTGAAGTGGCCCGCCGCCGCAGGCGCGGCGGGCCGGTAACGTCACTTCGAATTGAACGTCATCGAACAGCTCCACTCGGGGTGGAGCATCGAGCCGCTGGGCGGGGGCACCGCCAGCATCTCGAAGCGGGCTTCGAGCTGCTCGATGGAGAAGACGTCGTCCTGTACGCCGGGGGTATCGATGGTATTCATGATTCACTCCTTCCTTGAAGTTGGTTGTCCCGCGAAGCCGATCCCCGCGGGGCGCAATGAGTCTGCCTCGTCCGCGCTGCGCAAAGCGATGCGCATATCTGGTGTCTTTGCACAGAAATGCGCACTGGTCGGTGTACAGCGCGCGGAAATGAAAAATTGACCGAGGGCACTTCACAAGCGCTGCGCTTGTCTCTAGACTGCGCGCCCCGTTGAGCAAGGAGGCACTTGAAACCTATGACCACACCAGCCACATGCCAGTCCGCTTGCTTGCACATCGTTGGGTGCCGCTTTACGCGTGACTGAACGCGCCGCCCTCTGAGGCGGCGCTCATACCAGCTTCATCCGGTTGTCATGCCCGCGACATTGCGGGCGGCGACCATTACCGCGCGGTCGCGCTCTTGCGCAGCCGCAGCGCATATCGATTTTTTGAAGGAGTGAGCATGTTGACGTTTCTGTTCCTGGTGAGTCTGACAGCCACCACACTACTGTTGCTCTCGGTCGCAGCCGAGGAAGCCCAGCGCATCGCGCGCACCTTTTTGACCGGCCGCGCCGGCGGCGCTAAGTTGCGCACTTCCGATGCGGAAGTCGTGCAGATCAGTGAGCACTCGAGACATGCCAGCTCTGCGCAGCGCACCATCGCTGCTGCCCGCACCGTCGATCGCGAACAGCTTCCCGATCGCGCCGCGTAACCGCGCCCGGGATTTCCGGCGTACCGCGCCATGAGCGTGGTCTGCAGGAAGTGCCTGGTGAGCGGCCGCGTGCAGGGCGTGTTCTATCGTGCGACGGTCGCTCAGTTCGCCCGACCGATGAGCGTCACCGGCCATGCGAAAAATCTTGCCGACGGGCGGGTGGAAGTGCTCGCCTGTGGCGAGCCCGACGCACGTGCAACGATTCATCGATGCGCTCTGGACCGGCTCGTCGGCGTCAAAGGTCACGGCGGTCGATGTAAGCGACGTAGAGGTTGCGCAGGGCGACGTCCCTCGCGGCTTCAGGACGGGCTGAAGGCCTGAGCTTTAGCTCCCGGACTTGGGCGGGAGGGGCTCGCTCTTCGCCAGCCCCAGATCGTCCGCGCCATTCCAGCGCGACCAGCGGTTCATGACCAGATCGGAATACTCGCGCCGGCCGAGGCTGCCGTTGTAGCGCTGCAGCGCGCGCGGCCACGTTGTTTTTCTCGCGCTTCAGATAGTGGCGCAGGATCGCGCAGCCCATGTGGATGTTGGGCGCGATGCGCGAGCAGCTCATAGCGCTTCATGCCGAGCTGCTCGGGCCAGAACGGCATCACCTGCATCAGGCCGACGGCGCCGGCCGACGATACGGCCCAGCGGTTGAAGCCGCTTTCGACGTGGATCACCGCCATGACCAGCCCGGGCGGCAGGCGCGTCTCGCCCGGCCGATGCGCCTCGCAGAACACGAGCTTCAGGATCTCGAGGCGCTCGGACTCGTCCTTCACGGGCTTGCGCAGGCGCGGCTCCATCATCTTGTACCAGACGGCGGCAGTCGTAGTGGTCGGTGAAGCATTCGGCCTGCTTGATGGCGTGCGCGACCACGGCTTTGAGCTCCGGGTCACGCTGAGCGTGCGCGCGCCGGGCGCCGCCGCGAGCGGCGCCGCGACGCAGCGACGACGCTAACGGCCCAGCCGCGAGCGAGATGAAATGCGAGCGCATCGTCGAGCGCAAACTCCTGGCTTTCGGTGTCGCGCCGGTGGCGGTACTCGAGCTTGCCGGCCTCGAGGCCGCGCTCGCCGACCACCACGCGATGCGGAATGCCGAGCAGCTCCGCATCCGCGAACTTGACGCCGGGGCGGGCGTCGCGGTCGTCGTAGAGCACCTCGATGCCGGCGGCGCTGGAGCTCGTCGTAGAGCTGGTCGGCGACCTCGCGCACGCGCTGCGGACTTCTGCAGGTTGATGGGCACGAGCACCACGTCGAACGGCGCGATCGGCTCCGGCCAGATGATGCCGCGCTCGTCGTGGTTCTGCTCGATCGCGGCCGCGACGACGCGCGTCACGCCGATGCCGTAGCAGCCCATGTAAAGGGCGACGCCTTGCCGGATTCGTCGAGCACCGTGGCCTTCATCGCCTCGCTGTACTTGCGGCCGAGCTGGAAGATGTGGCCCGACCTCGATGCCGCGCACGATCGTGCAGCCGGCCCTTGCCGCCGGGGCTCGGCGTCGCCTTCGACGACGTTGCGCAGGTCGGCCACGCCCGCGGGCTCGGGCAGGTCGCGCCCCCAGTTCACGCCGGTGAAGTGGAAGTCCTTCTCGTTGGCGCCGCCGACGAAGTCGCTCATCGCGGCGACGGTGCGGTCGACGATCGACGTTCACCGGCTTGGCGTGCGCGATCGGGGCCGAGCGAGCCGGGCCCGCAGCCGAACGCCTCGCGGATCTCGGCCTCGCTCGCGAAGCGGAAGCCGCCCTCGAACCCTGCGCAGCTTGCTCGACCTTCACCTCGTTCAACTGGTGATCGCCGCGCACCAGCAGCAGCCAGACGCGGCCGTCGCCTCCTTCGTGCTCGACCGCCAGCACGATGGATTTCACCGTGCGCTCGAGCGGCAGCTTCAGGAATTCCGCCACGTCGTCGATCGCGCCTTGCCGGGCGTGGGTACTTTCTTCAGGGTGCTTCGGCGCGGCGCGGCGCGCGCGCAGGCGACGCGCAGCGCTTCGGCCCTCTCGACGTTGGCGGCGTAGTCGCCGCTGTCCGAGACCGCGATGGCGTCCTCGCCGGACTCCGCGAGCACGTGGAATTCCTGCGAGACATCGCCGCCGATCGCACCGGCAGTCGGCCTGCACGGCAGCGGAACTTGAGCTCCATGCGGGTGAAGATGCGCGTGTACGCGTCGTACATCGCCGGTAGCCCTCGCGCAGCGACGCCTCGTCCACGTGGAAGGAGTAGGCGTCCTTCATGATGAACTCGCGCGCGCGCATCACGCCGAAGCGCGGCCGGATCTCGTCGCGGAACTTCGTCTGGATCTGGTAGAAATTGACCGGCAGCTGGCGGTAGCTCTTGAGCTCGCGCCGCGCGATGTCGGTGATCACTTCTTCGTGCGTCGGGCCGACGCAGAAATCGCGATCCTGGCGGTCCTTGAGGCGCAGCAGCTCCGGGCCGATCGGTCCCAGCGCCCGGTCTCCTGCCACAGCTCGGCGGGCTGGATCGGCCGGCATCAGCAGCTCGAGAGCGCACCGGCGCGGTTCATCTCCTCGCGGACGATGTCCTCGACCTTGCGCAGCGTGCGCAAGCCCGATCGGCAGCCAGGTGTAGAGGCCCGACGGAGAGACGCCGGATGAGGCCGGCCCGCAGCATCAGCTGCTGGCTCACGACCTCGGCCTCGGCAGGCGTTTCCTTGAGGGTATTGATCGGATACTGGGAAAGCTTCATGCGAACAGCTTAACATTCGGGCGATGGACGACCGAAGACAGCACGCCCGGCTCGCGCGGCGCAGAGGCATCTACCTGCTGCCGAACCTGATGACCACCGGGTGCCTGTTCTCCGGGTTCTACGCCATCGTCGCCGCCATCGATCACAACTTCGCCGCCGCCGGCATCGCCGTGTTCGTCGCGATGATCTTCGACACCCTCGATGGGCGCATCGCGCGAGCCACCCGCACCGAGAGCGCCTTCGGCAAGGAGTACGACAGCCTGGCCGACATGGTGGCCTTCGGGCTCGGCGCCGGCCATCGTCGCGTACCAGTGGGGCGTGGTGCGCATCGCGGAATACGGCCACGAGTGGCGGCGGTTCGGCTGGCTCGCATGCTTCTTCTATGCCGTCACTGCGGCGATGCGCCTCGCGCGCTTCAATGCCCGCTCGGCTACGGCGGACAAGCGCTACTTCGAGGGCCTGCCCAGCCCATCCGCCGCGGCGATCGTCGCGGCCTTCATCTGGTTCTCGAGCGGCTGGCGACGAGCCTGGCCTCGTCGGCCTCATCGCGGCCTTCCTGGTCACCGCCACCGCCGGTGTGTTGATGGTGAGCAGCTTCAGCTACTCGAGCTTCAAGGGCAGTGTGAAGGCGACCTCGAGCGGCGCATCAAGTTCACTTATGCGCTGCTGATTCCGCTCTTCTTCGTGCTGATCGCCATCGATCCGCCGTCGATGCTGCTCGCGATGTTCACCACTTACGCGCTGTCCGCCCCGGTCATGTGGCTCGCAGGCGCGCGTGCGGCAGGCTGTTCCGCGGCGCACCCAGCGGGGGGTAGCCGATGGACGAGCGGCGCCATCAATACCTGCAGGCGATCGGCGTAGACGTATGGGTTCCACGCCGGGTAGCTACCGTTCCCGCAGGTCTGGGCTGAGTCTTCGACAGCCCAACATTATCCCGACTGGTTCTGACTGCGCAGACCGAGTGGCGTGCCCTGGAAGGCGAAGTCGCAAACTGCACCAAGTGCGCGCTCCACTCCACGCGCACTCAAACCGTGTTCGGCGTCGGCAACCGGTCAGGCGGACTGGATGGTAATCGGCGAGGCGCCCGGCGCGGAGGAAGACCGCCGGGGAGAGCCGTTCGTGGGCGCTGCGGGGCAGCTTCTGAATGCCATGCTCAAGGCCATCGGCCTGGCGCGTGAGGCGGTGTACATCGCCAACATCCTGAAGTCGCGCCCGCCCGGCAATCGCGATCCGAAGCCCGAGGAGGTCGCAGGCCTGCTTTCCGTATCTGACCCGGCAGATCGCGCTGATCCGCCCGAAGCTGATCCTCGCCGTCGGCCGCATCGCCGCGCAGAATCTGCTCGGCACCACCGCGCCGCTCGGGCGCCTGCGCGGACAGGTGCACACGTTCGGCGAGCTCAATACTCCGCTCATCGTGACTTACCATCCGGCCTATCTGCTGCGCTCGCCGGGCGAGAAGCGCAAGGCCTGGGAAGATCTGAAGTTCGCGCGCGATTTTTTCAACCGGCAGGCGCCAGGCTAACTGATGGCCAGCGCCCCGGACCTGCTTGCGACCATGCCCGATGCGGTCATCCGCCCCATGAGCGAGGCGGATGTCGCGACGGTCGCCGCACTCGAGCGGGCGGCATATCAGTTTCCGTGGAGCGAGGGCATCTTCCGCGACTGCGTGCGCGTCGGCTACGTCTGTCGCGTCGTGACGATCGGTGATGCGACCATCGGCTACGCCGTCATGAGCATCGGAGCCGGCGAAGCTCACGTGCTCAACCTGTGCGTGCGCTACGATTTTCGTTGCCGCGGCCTCGGCAAGCGCTTGCTGGGCTACATGCTCGAGCGCGCGGCCGCCGCGGGAATGACCGAAGCATTCCTCGAAGTGCGCCCGACGAACGTCACCGCCATCCGCCTTTATCAATCGATGGGCTTCGAGCAGGTGGGCATCCGGCGCGGCTACTACCAGGCCGACGGCGGCCGCGAAGATGCCGTGGTCCTACAGCTGCCGCTGCGCCGTCCGCGCAATCAGCGAGGCTGAACCGCGAGGCTCCAGAACCCCTTCATAGGCGCTGCCCAGTCTGAGAACTATCGGGTATCAACACACCCAGTTTTCTACCTTCAACCCTATTACCCGACGGAACTCGCGCTCATTGTTCGTGACGAGTGTCAGATTCGAACACAGCGCATGCGCCGCAATCCATAAATCGTTGGCACCGATCGGCGTGCCTACACGATCAAGTCTGGCGCGGATCTCACCGTAGCGCACGGCTGCCTCGAGCGGCAGCGGCAGAACCGTCAAGATATTGAACAGGGCTTCGAGATTTGCCGACACGTCCTCTGGCCGTGAGCTCTTGAACATGCCGAAGCAGAGCTCTCCGTGCGTGATGGTGGACAGGGCGCAAACCGGTGCCAGTGCATCGATCTTTTTCAGAAGGGCAGGCGAACGCCGTTTCGTCACGTAAATGCAGATGTTGCTGTCGAGCAGATACCGCGTGCTCATCACAAATCCTCGATGTGCGCGGGCGGGTAATCCGGGATCTCATCCGGAAAGTCTTTTGGCAGCGGGTACGTTCGCCAGCGCCTCACTCAACTTGAGATGCTTTTCCCGCAACACGATGTCATTGCCCCGGCGGAAGATCAGCAACTCATCGCTCTTGACGCGAAACTCCTTGGGCAGCCGCACGGCCTGGCTGTTTCCGGATTGAAAAACGCGCGCAGTGCCGGTTGCAGCAAGATAGTCAGGCGCCGGCCGGTCTGCGACACCTCCAGATCTTGCGGGGGCTGCAGCCTTGGGGCGGGTCTTGCGGTGCTTGCTGGTGGACTTCATGCTCACCTCGACGTATATACGATAAAGTATATACGTGAGCAAGCTGGATACACCGGCATCTTATCCAGAAAATCGGTCGCGAGGTTTTCTCCTCATCTGGTAGATTGCGCACCCTTCCGGCGCGTGCCCATGCATGCTCTAGAGATTCTATGAATGATGGCCTAACTAACGGAGAAATAAGGAAAAGAAGGACCTTCGCCATCATTTCCCACCCCGACGCCGGCAAGACGACGCTGACTGAGAAGCTGCTGCTGTTCGGCGGCGCCATCCAGATGGCCGGCACCGTCAAGGGCCGCAAAGCGGCCCGCCACGCCACCTCGGACTGGATGCGCCTCGAGCAGCAGCGCGGAATTTCCGTAACGTCCTCGGTGATGCAGTTCCCCTACCGCGATGCCATCGTGAACCTGCTGGATACGCCGGGCCACGAGGACTTCTCGGAAGATACATACCGGACGCTCACAGCCGTGGATTCGGCGCTGATGGTCATCGACTGCGCCAAGGGCGTCGAGGAGCGCACGATCAAGTTGATGGAGGTCTGCCGCCTGCGCGACACACCGATCATGACATTCATCAACAAGCTCGATCGGGACGGCCGGCCGCCCATCGAGCTGCTGGACGAGATCGAGAAAGTGCTCGGCATCCGCACCGCGCCCGTGACCTGGCCGATAGGCATGGGGCGCGAGCTGCGCGGCATCTATCACCTGGCTGAAGATCGCATCTACGCGTATGCGGCTGGAGAGAAGGGTCGCGTCGGCGAGAACGTCTCCATCGACGGTCTTGCCAGCCCCCAGGCGCAGGAATTCCTCGCCGATGGCGCGCGCGTGTTTGGCGATGAGATGGAGCTCGTCAAAGGCGCGACACATGCGTTCGATCCGACGGAGTATCTGGCCGGGCGTCAGACGCCGGTATTCTTCGGCTCGGCCATCAACAATTTCGGTGTCGAAGAATTGCTGGCGTCGTTCGTCAGGCATGCGCCGGCGCCTCTGCCTCGCGAGACGCGCGAGCGCATCGTGGACCCGCTCGAAGGAAAATTGACGGGCTTCGTCTTCAAGATCCAGGCGAACATGGACCCGTCACATCGGGACCGTATCGCCTTCATGCGGCTGTGCTCCGGCAAATACTCGCGCGGGATGCGCCTGAATCATGTGCGGTTGAAGAAAGAGGTGAGAGTGGCGGATGCGCTCACCTTCATGGCGGCCGACCGGACCCAGGCGCAGGAAGCGTTCGCGGGGGACATCATCGGGCTGCACAACCACGGGACCATCAACATCGGCGACACGTTCACTGAAGGCGAACGGCTGGTGTTCACGGGGATTCCGAACTTCGCCCCGGAGATGTTCCGGCGCGCGGTGCTCAAGGATCCGTTGAAGACCAAGGCGCTGGCGAAAGGCCTGGCGCAGTTGTGCGAGGAAGGCGCGACGCAGCTTTTCAAGCCGTTGCGGAACAACGACCAGATTCTGGGCGCAGTGGGTCAATTGCAATTCGAGGTGGTGGCATTCCGCCTGCAGGACGAATACGGCGTGCAATGCGTGTTCGACAACATCGCGGTGCACACTGCGCGCTGGGTGCGCGCTGAGGATGAGCGCAAGCTCGAGGAGTTCCGCACCAAGGCGCACGACCATCTCGCGCTCGATCACAGTGGGGCGCTGGTGTATCTTGCGCCGTCGCGGGTCAATCTGGAGTTGACGCTGGAGCGCTGGCCGGACATCCGTTTCCTGGAGACGCGCGAGCACCTCTCTGCGTGAACGCACTTCTATTGCGTCGGCGGGTGGTGGCCTGGGCATTGTGCGACTGGGCCAACTCGGCGTTCGCCACGACGGTGATGGCGGGGTTCTTCCCGCTCTATTTCAAACAGTTCTGGAATGCCGGCGTGCCCGCGACCGAAAGCACGTTCCGGCTTGGCCTTGCCAACGGCATCGCGAGCCTGGTGGTAGCGCTGATCGCGCCACTCATCGGAGCGATCGCGGACAAGGGCGGCGCGCGCGTACGGTTGCTCGCCTTGTTCACCGTGTTGGGCGCGGCGATGACGGCGGCGCTGTATCTCGTCGCGAAAGGCGAATGGATGGCGGCGGCATTGCTCTACGTCGCCGCCTCGCTCGGATTCTGGGGCAGCAACCAGTTCTACGACTCGCTGCTGATGGACGTCGCCGAAGAGAAGGATTTCGACCTCGTGTCGGGCTACGGATACGCGCTCGGATACCTCGGCGGCGGCCTGCTGTTTCTGGTCAATGTGCTGATGGTCACGAAGCCCGCGATGTTCGGCATCGCGGATGCCTCAGAAGGCGTGCGCCTGTCGTTTCTGACAGTGGCGCATCTGGTGGGTGGTGTTCACCGTGCCGGTGGTCCTGTTCGTGAAGGAATCACGGGCCGCGAAGGCGTTACCGTTCGCAGCCGCCATCGCCGCGGGAGTGAAAGAGCTGGCCAATACGGTCAGGCACCTGCGCACGGACAAGACGCTGCTGTGGTTCCTGCTTGCGTACTGGTTCTACATCGATGGCGTGAACACCATCATCAAGATGGCGGTGGATTACGGCCTGTCGCTGGGGCTGGACCAGAGCGCGCTGATCAAGGCCTTGCTGCTGGTGCAGTTCGTGGGGTTTCCGGCTGCGCTGGCATTCGGGTGGCTGGGCAAGAAGATCGGGCCGCGCGCCGGTATATTCATTGCGATAGGCGTGTATACGGGCGGCGGCGGGCTACGCGTACTTTCTGAACTCCGAGCGCGAGTTCTACATCCTCGCCATCATCATCGGCTTGGTGCAGGGCGGCGTGCAGTCGTTGTCGCGCTCGCTGTATGGGCGGCTGGTGCCGGCGGGAAAATCGGGCGAGTTCTTCGGCTTCTACAATCTGATGGGTAAGGCCGCCGCCATTCTCGGCCCGATGCTCACCGGCGTGGTCGCCCTCACCACTCATGACTCGCGGCTCGCGATCGTGTCCATTTCGATTCTGTTCGTGATCGGCGCGGTATTCCTGAGCCGCGTCAGGATTCCTGCCAATTCAAATTAAGAATAAAGGGGAGCGACAATGAGCATTGAACTGAAGATGTTGGTGTGGAGCGTCGTGCTGGGTCTTGCGACGATATTGATCGTGGCGACATTCTCCGCCATGGCGCGCGGCGGAAAATGGGCCGCTGGCGCACGGGATGAGATCAAACCTCCCCTGGCGGGCATCGGTGGCCGGCTGGAGAGGGCGCAGCGGAATTTTCTGGAGACTTTTCCTCTGTTTGCCGTCGCCGTGCTGGTGCTAGCGGTGCTCGATCGCCACAGCCATGACACCGAGCTCGGTGCGCAGTTGTATTTCTGGGGGCGATTGCTCTACGTGCCGCTCTATGCGACCGGCATCTACGCCTTGCGATCCATCGCCTGGGGCGTCGCGCTCGTGGGCATCGTGATGCTGCTGATCCAGCTCCTCCACTAGTCCCTCAAATCCGGTGCCTGTCACCGGATTTCAGGCCAGGAGGAGGGGTCGAGAGCGTAGAAGCGGGCGAGCTCGGCGTAGAGGTGCGGGTGGCGCTCACGCATTGCGCGCGGTTGCTCGAAGAACGTTTCGGTGGCGACGGCGAAGAACTCCGCGGGGTGCTCGGCGCCATAGGGGTCGATGAGCGTCGGTTCGCCACGCTCCACGGCGGCGCACAGATCGTCGTACTCGCGCTCCAGCACGTCGTGCCATTTGTTGAAAGCCGCGTGCTTCGACGATGCAGGGCCTTCGGTCAGCGCTCCGCCCATGCTGTGGTCGAGGTAGTGCGCAAACTCGTGCAGGACGACATTGTAGGCATCGTCCTGCGCACCGGATTCCTGCACGTCTTTCCAGGAAAGCACGATGCGCGACGTGTCGAAGGTCTGTCCCGACAGTGCGCGCGTCCCTTCAGTCACGACGCCGGCGTCGTCCACCTCGGACTCCGTCACCAGAAACTCGTCGGGATACAGCAGCACGCTGTGCAGCTCGTCATACGCAAACGTACGCTGCCTTGCGACGAGCAGGCAGGCCTGCATTGCGATGGTGACCCGCATTTCATCCGTCACCTGCAGCCCGTTGCAGCCGACAAAAGACACTCGTTTGAGGAAAGCGCACATCAAAGGCTCTATGCGCAGGCGTAGTTCAACGGGCATGCGCCGATAAAGCGGTACATTTCGCTCGAGCACGCCGCGCCAAGCATCCAAAAGAGGTTGGATCGCCTTCGGCGTACGCAGGCGATCCACCGCGCGTTTGAACGACGCGGCATCGGTGCCGGTGCCGTAGCGCAGATCCGCGTACTGTTCGAGCAGGGGGCGCGCCAGGTCCGCGATGTCTGGGCGTTGAGCCGAGAGCGCGGCGGCATAGGCCAACGGGCCCTGGTATTCGAGGCGCGGCAGACCGGCCTTCGCCAGCTTGCGGCAAAGACGCAAATAAGTGCAGGCCAGTGCATCCGGCGCCGAAGGCTGCACTCGCCGCCCGATATGCCATGCAGCCCAGGCTAGCCAGAGGATCAAGCCCATCGACAATGCCCAACCGAGATGCTTCCATTCGGGTTGCTTGATTCCGAGTCGCTCGAGAATTCGCAGTTGTTTCTTTAAATCAAAGCTGACCACGCTTTCCTGCCACCAGACGTTGAGCGCATCCCAGTTCTGTCGCACCCGCGCGATCCATGGAAAGCCGCGGATGAGACGTTCGGGAGTCGACACCGAGCCCGGCAGCAGGTCGAAGATGCCGCGGTGCAGCCTCTCGGGCGCCACGACGGCAGTGGGATCCACGCGCACCCAGCCGCGGCCGTCGAGCCACACTTCAGCCCAGGCGTGGGCGTCCGATTGGCGCACGATGAAAAATTCACCGAACGGATTCCACTCTCCACCGAGGTAGCCGGTGACCACGCGTGCAGGGACGCCGGCGGCCCGCATGAGATCGGTGAAAGCGGATGCAAAGTGGCCGCAGAACCCCTTGCGAGTGTTGAACATGAAATCGTCGACCGAGTCGTAGTCCAGACGAGGCGGAGTAAGGGTGTATTCGAAGCCGTTGGAGCGGAAATACTCCAGCACCGCAGAGATGTACGCCATATCCGAGCCAGCCCGGGCATGCATTGCGCGAGCAAATCTCTCGCTGCGCGAGTTCCTGCGCTCCGGAAGCGCAAGGTTCAGGCGTCGTGTCATGGGCGACAACTTGTCGCGCGAGCGCGTATGCGTGTACGAAACGGCATCGTAGGTCGTTTGCCGCGTCACCGGCTCCATGGCGATGAGCTGATAGTCGGCCGTGTACATCACCTGGCGGCTGGGCGACCTTTGAACCATGTCCAGTGCAAACCACCACGGGTTCGAGTGCGGCTCGAGAGTCACGCGGTAGGCATAGCGAGTTCCGAGGAAGTCGAGCTTCTGCTGCGTGTGGAAGCGACCCGGCTTTCTGAACCACGTATAGCCGTCGAAATCCCGCAGCACCGGCCCGCGCCAGTAGAGCTCATAGGGTGGGGGTGCGGTACCTTCGAAACGCACGCGGAACGCAGGCTCGTCCGACTCGGTGAGTGAAGAAATGCTGCCCGGACTCATGGTCTCGCCCAGACCGGTTTGGAACTGCGGAGTCTGCGGCAGGGCCCAGAACGCCCCTGCAACGCGGGGGAAGAACACAAACAGCAGCACGGCAAGCGGCGTCGCGAACAGAAGGCTGCGGCCGGCCATTGCCAGGGCGCCGCGGCTGCTCATGCCCTTGCCGTCGTGTGCGTTGTATGCAAACGCCGCGCAGCACAACCAGGTGTGTGCCAGATACAGCGGTGCGCGCAGCAGGCTCTGCCGATCCAACATGGCAGCCAGGAGGAGAAACAGCGCCGTCGCTACGACGATGGCGCGGTCGCGCCGGGTGCGCGTTTCGAGCAGCTTGATCGAGCCCATGACGACCAGCAGTGCCGAGCCGGCATTGAGGCCGTTGAGAGTGCGGAACTGCGAATAGACGAGGATCAGAAGCGCGAGTGTCAGCAGGATCCGAATCAGTCGCGCCGGCATGGGCATGAATCCCATGGCAGCCAGGATGCGCCAGGCGATACAGAGCGCGGCAGAAAGACTGGCCCAGACGGGAACCTGGTCGATGTGCAGCAGCGTGCCTGCCGCGAGCGTCGCGCCCGCCCATGCCAGAGGTTGCCACTGTTCGCGTGCGAGCTTGGTCATCTCTCCGATTCCAGCCCGACTCTCGCAAGCGCGCTGAGGCAGCGATGCCGATGCTCGGGTCCGCGATCCGGGGCAATCCGATGCGCCGCGATCGTGAGACCGTAGCGTTCGCCGCAGGCTTCCGCGTCAACGACCCACCGCGAGAGTTGCTCGAGGCGCTCTTCCAGAGGCAAATGCGCGAGCGCGGCGAACTCGAAGAGTCGAAGGTCGGAGCCGGACGCGCCGTACTCTTTGACGAGCAACGGTGCGCCGCGAGCAAAGGCCTTCCATGCCACCTGGCGCGGCGAATCCCCATCCCGGAAGGCGCGCAGCCCCATCCATTCTTCGGTACCACTGCCGACCTTAGCGCGCTCCCCTGATCGATTCCCCGCTTCGGCCGGCATGGGAAGCCTGCCGCGGGGCGGTGGATAAACGATGATTTCCAGCGGGGTGTGCAGCCAGGTCCAGGCGCGAAACAAGCCGAACGGAAATGTGGTGTGCACCCGGATGCGCTCGATGCGCACGACGCCGCGCCTGAGCGTGTCAACCGGCAACTCCAGATGCCGTACCGAGCGGCGCGGCAAATCAATTGCTGCCGGCACGCCGTGATCTATGCTGGCTTCAATTTGACCGCGCGCAAGATGGGCGGTGTTGGCGAAAGTAATCGAGAGCCGTGCCGGTTCGCCCGCAAAGGCCGCGCCGGATGCGATGCCGTCGACCGCTACGTTGAGCAGGTTGCGATGGCAGCGGTGCATGGCGACCAGCGCAAAGCCGGTCAGCAGGAACGTAAGAAAAAGCGCGGGGCCGTTGACGTAGTTCAGGCTGGCAATGAGCATGAAAAACAGCAGGAAGGCGAAAGCCACGCCGCCGCGGCTGGGCAGGATGTACAGCCGGCGTCGGTGGATCGTGAGCGGGAATTTGTCAGAACCCTGGCGGCGTTTGACCCAGGCAGCCAGGCGCGCTTGTAGCCGACGCTTCAAGGGGGCACGGGTGTTGCGCGGATCAGCTCGATTGCGATGGATTCTCCACCGGAAGAGGAAAGGGAGTCGCGACGCTCGAGCCGATGCGCCACGACGGCCGGGAACACGGCCTGCACATCCTCCGGCAGCACCGCGTTGCGCGCCGAAATGTAAGCCCAGGCCTGCGCTGCGCGGATCAGGCCCTGGCCGGCCCGCGGCGACAGTCCGAGTTTGAGATCGCCACGCGATCGAGTGCGACCGATGAGCGCCTGGGCGTAGTCGAGCAATGCGTCAGAAACGTAAATGCCGCGAACCTCGTTCTGAATGGCAACGACGCCGTCCGGATTGAGCGCCGGTGCCATCTGTGGCAGCAGATCGCGCCGCTCGCCACTACGAAGCAGCTCCCGCTCGTGCGAGCTGTCCGGATATCCGAGCGTCACGCGCATCAGGAAACGGTCGAGCTGCGACTCGGGCAAGGCGAAAGTTCCCAGCTGCTCGTGTGGATTCTGCGTCGCGACCACGAAGAACGGGTCCGGCAAGCGGTACGTGGTCACATCCACGCTGATCTGCCTCTCTTCCATTGCCTCGAGCAACGCGCTTTGCGTGCGCGGGCTCGCGCGGTTCACTTCGTCCGCCAGGAGCAGCTGCGTGAATATCGGTCCCTTGCGAAAATGGAACTGCTGGCTTTCGCGCTCGAAGACCGAGACACCAATGATGTCCGCTGGCAGCAGGTCGCTCGTGAACTGCACGCGCTGCCAGGCGAGGCCCAATATGTGGGCCAAGGCATGGGCCAGCGTAGTCTTGCCCACGCCGGGCACGTCTTCGATCAACAGGTGTCCTCGAGCCAGCAGGCATGCGAGGCACAGTCGGATCTGATCGGGCTTGCCGAGGATGATCTGCTCGAGCCCTTCCAGGGTGCGTCGCAGATCCTGCGAGCTCGAAGCCATTACGGAATGCGCAGGCTGCGCACCCGCGCAAGCTGCGCCTCGAGGCCGGCTATCGTCCTTTCGAATTCATTCACCCGCTCGCGCTCCTGCGTGACCACCGATTCGGGCGCATTCTGCACGAAACTCGGGTTGGCGAGCTTGACGCGGGCCTTCTTTAGCTCATCCCGCTTCTTACCCAGCTGCTTGTCGAGCCGTTCGGCTTCGACCGCCGGATCGATCAGACCGGCCATGGGCACGAGCAGCGTCATATGGTCAATCAGCGCAGTGGCGGATTGGGGCGCAGTCGCTGTCCGCGTCGAGCAGCATCAGGCCTTCAAGGCCGGCGAGCCGCTCGAGATAGGGACGATGGCGGTCGATCAGTTCGACATCGGCCGCCGTGGCGCCCTTCAACACCACCGGCAGGCGCCTCGAAGGGCTGATGTCCATTTCGCCGCGGATCTGCCGCACGGCGAGGATGAACTTCTGGATCCAGGCGACTTCGTGCTCGGCTTGGGCATCGACCGGATACTCGGCTGGGGTCGGATAGGGCTGCAGCATGACTGTGCGATCGCCGTCGCCGCGGAGTTCAAGGGGCGCAACCCGCTGCCAGATCTCCTCGGTGATGAATGGCATGAACGGATGAAGCGCGCGCTGCAACGCTTCGAGCACGCGCAGCAGTGTTTCGCGGGTTGCGGCTTTTGCCGCTTCCGATGCGGCCTCGGATTGAAGCACGGGCTTGGTGAGCTCGAGATACCAGTCGCAGAACTCGTACCAGGTGAACTCGTAGAGCGCCGCGGCCGCAAAATCGAAGCGATAGTCTCGCAGGGCGCTTCGACCTGCGCGATCGTGCGACCGAAGCGCGAGAGGATCCAGCGATCGGCAATGCCGGGCCGCGCTACTTGCGCGACAGGCGCGCCGCCCTCGGTGATCATCGTCACGAACCGCGCCGCGTTCCACAGCTTGTTGCAGAAGTTGCGGTAGCCGTCGACGCGCGCCATGTCGAAACGGATGTCGCGGCTCGTGCGAGGCGAGCGCCGCGAACGTGAACCGCAGCGCATCCGTGCCGTGGGCGGCGATGCCTTGCGGAAACTGCTTGCGCGTGTGCTTCTCGATCTTCGGCGCGAGGTGCGGCTGCATGAGGCCGCTGGTGCGCTTGGCGACCAGGGCTTCGAGCTCGATGCCGTCGACGATGTCGAGCGGGATCGATGACGTTGCCCTTGGACTTCGACATCTTGTCGCCGTTCTCGTCGCGGATCAGGCCGGTGATGTAGACCTCGCGGAACGGCACGTCGCCCATGAACTTCAGGCCCATCATCATCATGCGCGCCACCCAGAAGAAGATGATGTCGAAGCCGGTGACGAGCACGGTGGTCGGATAGAACTTCGCGAGCTCGGGCGTCTTCTGCGGCCAGCCCAGCGTCGAGAACGGCCACAGCGCCGAGGAGAACCAGGTGTCGAGCACGTCCTCGTCCTGGCGCAGCAGCGACGCTCGAGGCCAGCTTGTGCTTGCTGCGCACTTCAGCCTCGGTCGCGTCCGACGTAGAACTTGCCCTGCGGAGTCGTACCAGGCGGGAATGCGATGGCCCCACCACAGCTGCCGGCTGATGCACCAGTCGCGGATGTTGCGCATCCACTCGAAGTAGGTCTTCGACCAGTTCTCGGGCACGAACTTCGTCCGGCCGGACTCGACGGCCTCGATCGCGGGCTCGGCGAGCGGCGCGATCTTCACGTACCACTGATCGGTCAGATACGGCTCGAGCACCGCGCCGCTGCGATCGCCGCGCGGCACGTGCGTGCCTGTGCTTTTCGACGCGCTCGACCAGCCCGGCGGCTTCGAGCTCGGCGACGACGCGCTTGCGCGCCTCGAAGCGATCGAGGCCGCGGAAGCGCGCGGGCGCCTCATCGTTGAGCGCGGCTTGCGGCGTGAAGATGTTGATCTGCTCGAACTGGTGCCGTTGGCCGACCTCGTAGTCGTTGAAATCGTGCGCCGGCGTGATCTTCACGCAGCCGGAGCCGAACTCAGCGTCGACGTAGCTGTCGGCGATGACGGGGATCAGCCGCTCGGTGAGCGGCAGCCGCAGGCGCTTTCCGACCAGGTGCGCGGTAGCGATCGTCCTCGGGATTGACCGCGACGGCCGTGTCGCCCAGCATCGTCTCGGGGCGCGTGGTTGCGACCACGACATGGCCGCTGCCGTCTTCGAGCGGATAGACGCAGATGCCACAGGTGGCCATCCTCCTCTTCGCTCTGCACTTCGAGATCCGACACCGCGGTGAGCAGCACCGGGTCCCAGTTCACCAGCCGCTTGCCGCGATAGATGATGCCTTCTTCGTGCAGACGCACGAACACCTCGACCACGGCACGCGAAAGCTCCGGGTCCATCGTGAAGCGGTCGCGCGACCAGTCCACCGAGTCGCCGAGGCGGCGCATCTGCTGCGCGATGGTGCCGCCCGACTGCTCTTTCCACTTCCAGACGCGCGCGACGAAAGCGTCCCGGCCGAGGTCAGTGCGTTTGACGCCCTGGCCATTGAGCTGGCGCTCCACCACCATCTGGGTGGCGATGCCCGCGTGATCGGTACCGGGCTGCCACAGCGCCGCATCGCCGCGCATGCGGTGGTAGCGGGTGAGGGCAGTCCATCAAAGTGTGCTGGAACGCGTGCCCCATGTGCAGCGTGCCGGTTACGTTGGGCGGCGGAATCATGATGCAATAGGCTGCACCGGCCCCGCGGGGCGCGAACCAGCCGTTTGATTCCCAACGCTCGTAGATCCGCCGCTCGATCTCGTGCGGCGCGTAGACTTTGTCCATCTAGGCGAGCGTATCAGCCCCCGGCGCGGCGGATCAAAAAGTCCGCGAGCAGGGGGACCGGCCTGCCGGTACTGCCCTTGAGCTTGCCGCCTTGATAGGCCGTACCCGCGACATCGAGATGCGCCCATGACATGCCGGCCGTGAACTTGCCGAGAAAGGCGGCCGCGGTGATCGCGCCACCGTCGCGCCCTCCGATGTTGGCCAGGTCCGCGAAGTTGCTCCTGAGCTGTTCGGTGTATTCCTCCGAGAGCGGCAGCTGCCACGCGCGATCGTCCGCGCGGATGCCCGCCGCGATCAACTCCTTGGCCAAAGCGTCGTCGTTGGTCATGACGCCGGTGTTGTGAGCGCCCAGCGCCACGACGCACGCACCCGTGAGGGTGGCAATGTCGATGACGGCCGCGGGCTTGAACCGGCGGGCGAAGTGAAGGGCATCGCACAGCACCAGGCGGCCCTCGGCATCGGTATTCAGGATTTCCACGCTGAGTCCGGCGGCGCTCGTGACGATGTCGCCGGGTTTCATGGCTCGCCCGCTGGGCATGTTTTCACAGGTGGCTACAAGCCCGACCACGTGCAGGGGCAAGCGCAGTTCCGCGGCGAGCGCGATTGCCGACAACACCGCGCCCGAGCCACTCATGTCGTACTTCATTTCGTCCATCGCCCCGGGATCCTTGAGCGATATTCCACCGGTGTCGAAAGTGATGCCCTTACCCACCAGCACGACGGGCGCCTTGCCGCTCTTGTCGCCCCGGTGCTCCAGGATGATGAATCGCGGCGGCTCATCGCTGCCCTGCGTGACCGCAAGGAAGCAGCCCATCTTTTCTTTGCGGATCGCCGCTTCGTCCAGTACCTGCACCTTGACCGACGGGTATTTCTTCGCGAGGGCGCGCGCCTGATCGCCGAGATACGTGGGCGTGCAGATGTTCGGCGGCAGGTTGCCGAGATCCCGCTGCATTCTGGCGGCGGAGGCAATGGCAGCGCCGTGCGCCATGCCGCGCCGGGCCGCCGCAGCCTTCGCTGCGCTCACCGGGCCAGCGATGACGCGCTCGAGCGCAGGTGGCCTCAGTTTCTTGGCAGTCTTGAGATCGTTGACCCGATAGAGCTTCGCGCCGGTGATTTCCGCCATGGCACGTCCCAGGTAGTAGTCGTCCAATTCCTTTACCGAGGGACGGTGCAAAGCGACGGCAATGCTCGTGACTCGCGTGCGCAATAGCGCGGCAATCGCGACATCCGCTGCACGTCGCCACGCCTTGCGGCCGAAATCCTTATGTGAGCCCAGCCCTGTAACCAGCACCCGCGTCGCCTTTATGCCCGGCAGGTCAAGGAAAAGCAGCGATTCGCCCGCGCGACCCGAAATGTCACCGCGCGCCACGGCGGACTTGAGCCGCCCGCCGGCCGCTGCATCCACGGCGCGCGCCTCCTCCGAAAGCTCTCCATCCTCGAATATCCCGACTGCAAGTGCATCGACCGCCACCGACGGCAGACCCTTCATCCAGACTTCGAATTGCATTCTTGTTCTCCTGTGGTCACCCGGCCTGCGCGGTGCGTCCGCGCGGCGTAGCCGCGTGATATCAATTAGAATTTGGCCGCGAGTGTAACTTAATAGAGCCAGGGGGCGCTTTGCGGCGGATTCTCGATCGATACATCCTCCGCGAAGTCGTCGCGAGCTGGGCCGTGGTCACCGGCGTGCTGCTCGCCATTCTGCTCACCAAGCAGCTGGCCGATACCCTGGAGCGGGCGGCCGAGAACCAATATCCGCGCAGCGTGGTCTTCGAGCTGATTGGCCTGGGTGCACTGCAGAATCTGGGCGTAGTCCTGCCGGTTGGCCTGCTGCTGGGCGTAATGCTGGCGTTCGGGCGCCTCTATCACGACAGCGAGACGACCGCGATGTTCGCCTGCGGGGTGCGGCCGCGCCGGCTTTATCTTCCGGTCGCGGCTTTTGCGCTCGTGGTTACGGCTGGTCTTGCGTGGCTTACCTTGGTACTCGCACCGCAAGCGACGGGCAGGGCGCTCGAATTGCGCAGCGAGGCTCTTCGCGCCGGGCAGTTCGCGCCCATTGCTCCCGGCAAGTTCCGGACTTTCGGCGGTGGCGACGCCGTCGTGTATGCCGAAGGTGTCGATCGGGACGGCACACTGTCGAACGTCTTTGTCGAGCGTACGCGGAATCTGCGCGTCGAAGTCGCGGTGGCGCACCGGGCTCGGCACGCAGTGGCCGCCGACGGAATGACGCACAGGATCACCCTCTACGACGGCGAACGCTTCGAAGGCGTTCCCGGCAGCGCCAAATTCAGAATCGTGCGTTTTGGTGAGCACACCATTCCCGTGCAGGTCCCCGCCCTGATGGACTCGATAATGCGGCTCGAAACGCTGTCGACGGCCGACGTGCTCGCGTCCAGGGATCCCGAGAAACGCTCCGAGCTGCACTGGCGCATAGGTCTGCCGGTCATGTGCCTGATTCTTTCGATCCTCGCGATTCCACTCAGCCGCCTGCGACCGAGGCAGGGCCAGTACTCGCGCGTCTGGCTCGGCGTTCTGATCTACTTCGTCTACTCCAACCTCGTCTCTGCCGGCAAAGTCTGGCTGGCGCGCGGCACGACGCCGGAACCTCTGGGCCTCTGGTGGGTGCACGCGAGTGTCATCCTGCTGGGTGTCGCCCTGATCCTGCTGCCGCGTGCCGTGGCGCGGGCACGTTACTCGGGCTGAACATGGGCACGATTCTCGACCGATACCTCATTCGCGCGATCCTCGGATCGGTCCTGCTCGTGATGGCCGTGCTGCTGGTGCTCGGCGGCCTCTTTCTGTTCATCGGCCAGCAGGACGATATCGGGGTCGGCGGTTACAGTGCCGCTCAGGCGTTTCTGTTCGTCGCGTTCAATCTTCCGCAACAGGCGTGGGAGCTGCTGCCGATCGCGGCCCTGATTGGGTCGCTCCTGGGGCTGGGGGCTATCGCCCGGGGGAGCGAGATCACGGTGATGCGCGCCACCGGCATGTCGCCTCTACGCATTGCTGTGGCGGGGTCAGTCGCTGCGGTGTTGTTGATCGTTCTCGAAGTGGTGCTGGGTGAGTTCATGGCCGCGCCGCTGCAGCAGGTCGCGAAGCAACAGAAGGCCTTCAGCAAATTTTCTGACGTGAGCTTCGGCGGCGGCGGCGGCGCGTGGGTGCGCGATGGCGACCTGATCCTGAACGTGACGCACCAGTCTGGCGTGCGCCAGTTCGGCGGCATGCAGGTATTCGAGCTCTCGAAGGACCACCGCCTGCGCGCCGTGGGCCACGCGGATGGCGCCACGCCGGCCGCCAATGGCGTCTGGCTGCTGCGCAGCTACGCCGAGTCGCGCTTCACCAGCGACCGGGTGCTCGCGCGCACCAGCGGCGAGCGCCCGCTCGATTCGAGCGTCAGCGCGGAATTCCTCGGCATGGCCGTGTCCAACCCCGGGAACCTGGAACTGACGACGCTGTATCGGCTCATCGGGTATTACCAGGCGAACGGACTGGACACTACGGCGTACCGGTTCGCTTTCTGGTCGCGAATCGCGCGCACGGTGGCAATCCTCTTCGCCGTCCTGCTCGCGATACCGTTCGTGCTGGGGTCGTTGCGCTCGGCCGGCAGCGGGGCGCGTACCCTGGTGGGCTTGCTGCTCGGCGTCGGATTCTTCCTGATGCAGCGCCTGATCGAGAGCGGCACGTTTGCGTTTGGGCTCAATCCCGTGCTGCTGGCATGGCTCCCCGCCGCACTGCTGGCGACCGTCAGTGTGACGTTGCTGCTCCGGGCCAGGTGAGAAGGCCGGAAGAACGATCAGGCCTGGCCTATTTGCCCTTGCTGGGCAAGGCCTCCAGCAGGTCATCGAGCGGCTTGAACATGCCGTCGTACTTATAGCTCGATATCTCGAATTCTCTTCCCGTCACGCGCGTATTGAGCTTTTGCGCTTCGGCCTGCGTCGCCTTGTCGCTCGATGAGGCGGCGAGGGTGACGAAGAAATGCTCGAGCTTGGGGTCGTCCTTCTCGAGGCCGGGCGAGCTTTCCTTGCGGCCCGCAACCTGCACCGTGACGCCATCGAAGGTGCGATAGGTCGCGCGGGACAGCTCGATGGTCTGGCTCGCCACCGGAGCCGGCGCTGCGCCAGGGGCCGCCCGCACGTCATCGAGCTGCAGGGATTCGAGGCCGCTGGCCAGCGAGTTTCCGGCGCCTTCACCCGAGAGCTTGCGATTCTTCGGCACATTGACAACGGTGAAATTCTCGTCTTCGCGCTTGGCGCGCGAGACGGTGTACGCGGGACCTTTCGCCGGCTGCACGTTCACGCTCTGAATGCGCGCCTCGGGAATGTCCGCGATAGATTTGTCGAGCCAGCGCTGCGGGTCGGCGTCCGGATCGAGCCGGGGGCTGGCGAGCAGGCTCTGCTTCGTGCCGGCCACACGCACGTAGCCCGATTTCGCGCCCGCCGACTTGCCGTTGATGAGGCTCCATGACTGCTTGGCGGTGATGAAATCCACGCGCGTCGCACCGGCGGGCGTCGAATAGTCGTAGCGATTTTCCTTCGGCGGCTTTGGGGCCGAAGCGGTCTCGGGACTCACCGCGGCCACATCTTCGACGCTGAGGTCTGCATAGCGCTTGGAGTCGCTCGTCTTCTCTTCGACGATCTTGAGCGCCGCGGCGTCCAGCAGCAGCTTGCGCACGCGCCCGGCGTCGGCCGCGAAGTTGCGCTCGACCACGAGCCAGTCCGCACCCGTTTTGCGAAGCGTGGCATGCGTGCCGTCGGCTTTGGCGAAGCGCAGCTCCGACACTTCATTGAGTGCCGGCTTGAGCAGCGGCATCACTGGCGTCCCCGCCTCAATCGAGCGGTCCAGGTGTCGTTGCGATGAGAGCCAGATGGCGCACGCGATCACCACCAGCGCCGCGACGAACAGCAGAGCCAGGCGACGAGCGCTCATGGACGGCTTCCCTCTTTGGCGACCGCGAGCGCGGCGTCTTCTGCGCCAGAACACCACGCCCGTGGCCACTAGCGCGAACAGCAGCGGCACCAGCACGATGTTGATCAACTTGAGCCTGGTGCCGAGGCCCTTGATCTCCTGGTCGAGCCCGAGGCGCACCGCGCGCAGTTCCTTGCGGATGCGCACCTTGTCGTCCTGGAAGCTCTGCAGCGCTCTTTCCTGCTCGGGCGTCATGATGAGCGAGGATTTGTCGTCGCGCTTGGTCTCGAGCTCCGTGAGCTTGCGCTCGGTCTCGTTGAGCTGCGACTCAAGCTCCTGCTCCTTGGCCCGGAAGCGCGACTCGGCATTGGCGCGCAGCTTGTCCACCACGACGAAGGGGCGATTGAAGGTGGCCCGGCCGCGCACCGAGATCAGGTCTTCGCTGCCCGCGAGGTTGTCCAGGGCGTTGAACACGAAATCGCCGTTGTGCGCGAAGGCCTGCGCCATGTCGGAGCCGAAGAAATTCTGCACGCGAACCCACAGGAAATCCGAAAGGATGTCCGTGTCGGCCACGACGATCAGGTTCAATGGTTTCTCGGATGCGCTAAGCGCGCGCTGGCCGGCAGGCAACGTCACGCCGGTGGGTGCGCCACCCGGGAACGCCGTCTTTACTTTGCCTGACACGCGGGCAGCAATCGCGTATCTCTGGCCCGTCGGAGTGAATCCGTCGAGAAGCGAGGTGGGGTCGAACATCATCTCGAAACGCTGCTTCGCGATGGGCGCGGCGCTGACGGAAGTCTGCAACAACGGCTCGAAGGTCACGCCGCTGCCCTTGCGCACACTGACGAAGCCCGCGGTGGCAACGTTCACGTTCGAGAGCCCCGATGTCACGACGTCTTTCTTGTCGAAGCTGTCCGTGTTCAGTCCGAGGATGCCGAGATGGCGAACCGGGGGCATCCCGGGCCGCATGCCGACCTGCATCGCCAGCTCCTGGTCGCCGACCACCCTGCCCGGATCGAAGTCCACGCCCCAGGCTTCGAGCAGTTTCTCGAGGTGCGAGGATTTGTCCCCGCCCGCCGCATTCATCATTTGTCCCTGCGCCATCATCATCTGCTGCTGCTTGGCGACCGGGTCCTGCTCGGCGACCGGGTCCACGAAGGCGATGATGTGGCCCGCCGCGCAGAGCGAACTGATCGATGGCGAACTGCGCAGACAGCGGCAAGTCTTTGGGATGGACGATGACGAGCACGGTGACGTCCGCGAGATCCTTGGCCGACAGCGTCGCGGGCGTCAGCGACCGAACGTCGAAGAGCTGCTGCGCCTGCGTGTAGACCATGGGCGGCCCGCCGGCTTCGCGGCCCGATTGCGGATCGAACGTCGGCGTCATCGGAATGCCCGAGATCCAGCCGATCACCGGCTTCTTGGGATGGGCCAGCTGGTAGATGAGCTTCACCACGTCGTATTCGAGGAATTCCTCCTTGTTGGGATCGAAGAATTCGATGGCGGCCCGCCCGTCGGTGGAATTGGTGGCGGCAAGCCCGAAGTAGAGCGGCGGAGCGCCGGCGGTGGGCGAGGGCATTGCGCGCACGCCGAGCTCGGATGCGCGGTCTTCATCTTCGGAGAACGGCTCCGGATCGATGATCTGCAGGCGCAGCTTGCCGTTCGAGCGCGCGGCGAGCTCCTGCAGGAACTCGCGCACCCGCGTGCCGTAGGTCTTCAGGCTCGGATACGGCCCGGCCGCCGATCTCGCTGAAGAAGAAGTAGAGGTTGATGGGCTCATCGAGGCCCTTGAGGATTTTCGTGGTGCCGGGCGCCGTGGTGTAGAGCCGGTTCTCGGTGAGGTCGATCCGCCAGCCGCGCAGCAGCGGAGCCGAAGAGGACGGTGAGGCCGATGAACAGCAGGGCGAGCGCGAGCAGCGCGCCGCCGCCGAGGGTTGAACGTTTGGTCAGCATGATCCTTGGGCTCCGGCTCTACCTGGCCTTGCGCACATCGAGCGTGATGCTCGTGGCGATCAGGAAGAAGGCGATCAGCATGGCGAAATACAGCAGGTCGCGCAGGTCGATCACGCCTTTGGAGATCGACTCGAAGTGCGTGAGGAACGACAGCGAGGCGATCGCATTCACCAGCGCCTGCGGCGCCCATGCGCGGAACACATCGAGCACCAGCGGGAAGCCGGCGAGCAGGAACACGAAGCAGACGACCACCGCGAGGATGAAGGCGATCACCTGGTTGCGCGTCAGCGCCGACATGCAGGAGCCGATCGCGAGAAAGCCGCCGGCCATCAGGAAGCTGCCGATGTAGGCGGCCAGGATCGCGCCGTTGTCCGGCTCGCCGAGATAGTCGACGGTGATCCAGATCGGGAAGGTCAGCGCGAGCGCGAGGCCGGCGAAGAGCCACGCCGCGAGGAACTTGCCGAGCACCGCCTGCCACAGCGACGATCGGCAGCGTCATCAGCAGCTCGATGCTGCCGCTCTTGCGCTCCTCGGCCCACAGGCGCATCGAGATCGCCGGGATCAGGAACAGGTACAGCCAGGGATGGAAGGTGAAGAAGGGCGTGAGGTCGGCCTGGCCGCGCTCGTAGCAGATCGCCGATGTAGAACGTGAAGGCGCCCGCGAGCACCAGGAAGATGACGATGAACACATACGCGAGCGGCGTGGCGAAGTAACTCGCGAGCTCGCGCCGCATGACGATGCCGACGTTACGCATGGGATATCCGTTCAGACGGTGATGGAGCGGAACACGTCCTCGAGCCGGCCGGAGGGCGCGCGGGCCCGCAAGCCCTGCGGCGTGTCGTCCGCGACGACGCGGCCCTTGGCGATGATGATGGCGCGCGTGCAGACCGCGTCCACCTCTTCGAGGATGTGCGTCGAGATGATGATGATCTTGTCGCGGCTGATCGCGTTGATCAGCCCGCGCACCTCGTGCTTCTGGTTCGGGTCGAGGCCGTCGGTGGGCTCGTCGAGGATCAGCACCGGCGGATCGTGCAGGATCGCCTGCGCGAGCCCGACGCGGCGGCGGAAGCCCTTCGACAGCGTCTCGATGGTCTGGTCGAGCACGCCCTGCAGCTGCAGCTGCTCGATGACGTAGTCGAGCCGCTCCTTGCGCTTCGCTCCGCGCAGCCGCGCAGGTCGGCGATGAACTCGAGGAACTGCCGCACCGTCATCTCGCCGTAGCAGGGCGCGCCTTCGGGCAGGTAGCCGAGGCAGCGCTTGGCGGCGAGCGCGTCGCTCTCCACGTCGTGGCCGCAGATGCTGGCCTTGCCGCTGGTCGGGGCGATGAAGCCGGCGATCATGCGCATGGTGGTGGTCTTGCCGGCGCCGTTCGGCCCGAGGAAGCCCAGCACTTCGCCGGGCTTGACCTCGAAGCTCACGTCGTCGACGGCGGTCAGGGAGGGATAACGCTTGCTCAGATGCTCGGTTCTTATCATGGCTCTCGGCTGGCGGCGTAGTCGCGGACTCTAGAGGAATGCCCGAGGAAAAAGTTCCCTTGATCGGCGGCGGCGGATTCTGCACTAGAACCGCCGTCCAGTGGGAGTCCCTTGTCCGCGCCAGAAGAGTATGACCAGGGCCGCGCCCAGCATTCCGCCCAGATGGGCGAAGTGGGCGACCTCGGGCTGGCGGTTGGTGATGCCGAGAAACAGCTCGAGCGCCCCGTAAAGCGTCACGAAAAGCCAGGCGGGCAGGGGAATGGGCGGGAAGAGCAGGATCAGGCGCACGCGCGGAAAATAGAATCCGAACGCCAGGAGCAGGCCGAACACACCGCCAGAAGCGCCGAGGCTAGGCTCCTGCGAGCCGGTGAGGTGCGAGACGACTATCTGCGTGGCACCGCCGGCCAGCACGCTGGCAAAGAACAGCGCCAGGTAGCGTCGCGCTCCCCACGCCCGCTCCAGCGCGGAGCCGAACATGTACACCGCGAACATGTTGACGAACAGGTGGCCCAGGTCGCCATGCAGGAATGCATGCGTGAGCAACTGCTCGGGGCTGAAGTTAGGCCCGAGCGGCCACAGCGCGAAGCGGTCGACCAGGGACTCGGACTGCAGCAGGAAAACAGCCGCATTGGCCAGGATGAGGTAGCGCGTGGCCGCGGGCGGCAGCATCGTATTCATGGCGGTAGTGTAGCGGCTGCTTCGGTTATCCTTTGCGCATGAATCAGGCTTTTATCTGCGACGCCGTGCGGACGCCGATCGGCCGTTACGGTGGCGTCCTCGCCGGCGTGCGGACAGACGACCTCGCGGCGTTGCCTCTCAAGGCGCTCATCTCGCGCAATCCTTCCGTGGACCTCGCGGCAATCGAGGAGGTGGTCCTGGGTTGCGCCAACCAGGCGGGGGAGGACAACCGCAACGTCGCCCGGATGGCCGCACTGTTGGCCGGCCTCCCGGTCACCGTGCCGGGCAGCACCATCAATCGCCTCTGCGCCTCGGGTCTCGATGCCGTGGTCATCGCGGCGCGAGCCATCAAGGCCGGGGAGATGCAGCTGGCTGTCGCAGGCGGTGTGGAGTCGATGTCGCGCGCGCCCTTCGTAATGCCGAAGGCGGATGCGGCCTTCAGCCGGCAAGCCGAGATCTTCGACACCACGATCGGCTGGCGCTTCGTGAATCCGCTCATGCGCAAGCAGTACGGCGTGGACTCCATGCCGGAGACGGGCGAGAACGTCGCCGAGCAGTTCTCCGTGACGCGGGCGGACCAGGATGCCTTCGCATTGCGCAGTCAGCAGCGCACCGCCGCCGCCTACGCGCGCGGTTTCTACGATTCACAGCTTGCCGGCGTCGAGATACCCCAGCGCAAGGGCCCGCCGCTCATCGTCAGCAAAGACGAGCATCCGCGGGCGGACACCACGATCGAACAGCTCGCGAAGCTCGGAACGCCGTTTCGCGCGAATGGGACCGTCACGGCCGGCAATGCGTCCGGTGTGAACGACGGTTCGTGCGCCATGTTCGTCGCCTCGGAAGAGGCCGCAAAACGATTTGGCCTGACGCCCCGCGCGCGTGTCGTTGCCGCCGCCGCTGCCGGCGTCGAGCCGCGCATCATGGGTATCGGCCCGGTGCCCGCCGTACGCAAAGTGCTTGCGCTCGCCGGGCTCGGCATCGGGCAGATGGATGTGATCGAGCTCAACGAGGCGTTCGCATCCCAGGCACTGGCGGTGCTGCGGCTTCTGGAGTTGCCCGACGATGCGCAGCACGTCAATCCAAACGGCGGCGCGATCGCGCTGGGCCATCCGCTGGGGATGTCCGGTGCCAGGCTCGTTACCACCGCGACGTATCAGCTCGCGGCCAGCGGCGGCCGCTATGCGCTGTGCACCATGTGCATCGGCGTGGGGCAGGGCGTAGCCGTCATCCTCGAAAAAATCTGAGCGCAGGGCCCGCCATGCAACAGGAACTCACTCCCGTTCAAAACGAGACCGTGCTGCGCATCGTGGCGCAGCTGCGGCCGCGGCCGGGCTGCTTGCTGGAAGTGCTGCACGCCGTGCAAGGCGAGTTGGGCTACGTTCCAGGCGGCGCCGTCCCGGTCATCGCGGAGCAGCTCAATCTGTCCCGCGCCGAAGTCCATGGTGTCGTGACTTTCTATCATCATTTCCGGCACGACCCTCCCGGGCGCCATACGCTGCAGCTGTGTCGCGCCGAGTCGTGCCAGTCGATGGGGGCAGATGCCTTGGCCGATCATGCGCGCGCCCGACTCGGGATCGACTTCAAACAGACCACGAGCGACGGCGCCATCACCCTCGAACCCGTGTACTGCCTGGGCAATTGCGCGTGTTCGCCAGCCTTGATGATCGATGGCGAGTTGTTCGGCAGGGTGACCGCTGAGCGGTTCGACGAGCTCGTGGCGGCAGCGGAGAAGGCACCTTGAGCTTCCAGGTATTCGTCCCACGCGACGCCGGCGCCCTTTCGCTGGGCGCGGATTCCGTGGCACGCGCCGTTGCCACCGAAGCGGCCTCCAGACGCATCGAGGTTCGCGTCGTGCGCAATGGTTCCCGGGGCCTTTACTGGGCCGAGCCGCTCGTGGAAGTGCAGACCGCGCACGGGCGGCATGCCTACGGCCCGGTGAGCGCCGCGGATGTCGCCGGTCTTTTCGCAGCGGATTTTCTCAATGGTGCAGCGCATCCGCTGCGCCTGGGGCCAACGGCCGACATCCCTTATTTGAAAAGCCAGCAGCGCCTGACGTTCGAGCGGGTCGGCATCACCGATCCGCTCAGCGTGCCCGACTACGTCGCGCATGGCGGCTACGAGGGGCTGCGCAACGCGCTTGCGCTGAGCGCGGCGCAAATCGTCGAGGCCGTGACGGATTCGGGGCTGCGAGGCCGCGGCGGCGCGGCCTTTCCCACCGGCATCAAATGGAAGACCGTGCTGGACCAGCCGGTCCAGCAGAAATTCATAACCTGCAACGCGGACGAGGGCGACTCCGGCACCTTTGCGGACCGCATGTTGATGGAAGGTGATCCGCTCACGTTGATCGAAGGCATGACGATCGCCGGCCTGGCCGTCGGTGCCACACGGGGCTACATTTACCTGCGCGCCGAATATCCCCACGCGCATCGCACGTTGAACGATGCGATCACCGCCGCCGCGCAGGCTGGCTACCTGGGCGCCAATATTCTCGGCAGCAACCGGCGGTTCGATCTTGAAGTGCGCCTGGGGGCTGGCGCGTATATCTGCGGCGAAGAGACCTCGATGCTCGAGAGCCTGGAGGGCAAGCGCGGGGAAGTGCGCGTGCGCCCGCCGCTGCCCGCGATCAAGGGACTCTTCGGTCAACCCACGGTAGTGAACAACGTCATCACCTTCGCGAGCGTTCCGGTAATCCTGCGCCGCGGTGCGCAGTTCTATAAGGAGTTCGGAACCGGCAGGTCGCGCGGCACCCTGCCCATCCAACTTGCCGGCAACATCAAGCGAGGCGGACTCATCGAGCGTGCGTTCGGATTGACCCTGCGCGAATTGCTCTACGACTATGGCGGCGGATCGGCCACGGGCCGGCCACTTCGAACGGCGCAGGTTGGCGGGCCGCTGGGCGCGTACATCCCCGAATCGCAATTCGATGTGGCCATCGACTACGAAGCGCTGTCCGGCATCGGCGCCCTGCTCGGGCATGGCGGCATCGTGGCGTTCGACGACACCGTCGACATGGCGCGGATGGCACGTTATGCAATGGAGTTCTGTGCCATCGAGTCCTGCGGCAAATGCACCCCCTGTCGCATCGGCTCGCGGCGCGGAGTGGAGGTCATGGACAGGATTCTGGCCGGCGTCGACGCGGAGCAGAACGTGAAGTTGCTCGAAAACCTGTGTGAGACGATGCTACAGGGGTCGCTTTGCGGACTGGGGGGCATGACGCCCTTTCCGGTGCAAAGCGCGCTCAAGCATTTCCCGCAGGACTTTCGCGTGCGGGCGCGGAACGCATGATGAGGTAGGTGACGATGTTTGCCATAGATTACAAAGACTTAGGAACACCGGCAGCGGCCGGGAGCCCGGTCACGGTCGAGATCGACGGCCGGCCGGTCAGCGTTCCCGAGGGCACTTCCGTCATGCGTGCCGCGGCCCTCGCGGGCGTGCAGGTGCCCAAGCTGTGCGCTACCGATACGCTCAAGGCATTCGGCTCATGCCGCCTGTGCCTGGTGGAGATCGAAGGCCGCAAAGGCTACCCCGCCTCCTGCACCACGACCGTGGCGGCAGGGATGAAGATCGCCACGCAATCGCCCAAGCTCACCGAGCTGCGTCGCGGCGTGCTCGATCTCTATGTTTCCGATCACCCGCTCGAGTGCGAGACCTGCCCATCGAACACGCATTGCGAGCTGCAGGACATGGCCGAGATGGTCGGGATCACCCAATCCTCATATGCGCCAGGGGCTATGCACCGCCCGCTGCCGCAGGACACCAGCAATCCCTACTTCGCCTTCGATCCGCAGCTTTGCATCGTGTGCTCGCGCTGTGTGCGGGCCTGCGACGAAGTGCAGGGCACCTTTGCGCTCACTATCCAGGGCCGCGGCTTCGAATCGAAGGTCTCGGCCAGCCAGGACCAGTCGTTCATGGATTCCGAGTGCGTCTCGTGCGGCGCCTGTGTGGAAAGCTGCCCCACCGGCGCGCTGCTCGAGAAGTCCGTCATCGGGCTCGGCCAGCCGGAGCGGGCGGTGACGACGACTTGCGCGTATTGCGGAGTCGGCTGCTCATTCAAGGCGGAGATCCGCGACGAGGGCGACGACATCGAAGTGGTGCGCATGGCGCCGAATCGCGACGGACACGCCAACCAGGGGCACGCCTGCATCAAGGGCCGGTTTGCGTATGGCTATGCAACGCACACCGATCGCATCACCAAGCCCATGATCCGCGCCAAAATCACCGATCCCTGGCGCGAAGTGTCCTGGGATGAAGCTTTCGCTTACGCGGCCGGTGAGTTCAAGCGCATCCAGGCCCAGTACGGCAAATACTCCGTGGGCGGCATCACCTCCTCACGCTGCACGAACGAGGAAACATTCCTCGTGCAGAAGCTGGTGCGCACCGCGTTTGGCAACAACAACGTCGACACCTGCGCGCGCGTCTGTCATTCGCCGACCGGTTATGGCTTGAAGCACACGCTCGGCGAATCCGCTGGCACGCAGACATTCATTTCCGTCATGAAGTCAGACGTGATCATGATGATCGGCGCGAGCCCGACGGATGGGCACCCAGTATTCGCCTCGCGAATGAAACAGCGGCTGCGCCAGGGCGCGAAGCTCATCGTCGTCGATCCGCGCGAGACGGGTATCGTGCGCTCGCCGCACATCGAGGCGGAATACCACCTCGCGCTGCGCCCGGGCACGAACGTCGCCGTGATCAATGCGTTGGCTCACGTCGTCGTAACGGAAGGCCTTACGAAAGATGACTACGTCGCATCGCGCTGCGAGTCCGAGTCCTATACGAAGTGGAAGGCGTTCATCGCCGAGGAGCGCAACTCACCCGAAGCCACGGAATCCATTAGTGGCGTGCCGGCGCATCTCGTGCGCAGTGCTGCGCGGATGTATGCAACCGGCGGGAACGGCGCGATCTACTACGGGCTCGGCGTGACCGAGCACAGCCAGGGCACGACAATGGTCATGGGCATCGCGAACCTCGCGATGGCCACGGGCAATCTCGGCCGCGAAGGCGTGGGCGTCAATCCGCTGCGCGGTCAGAACAATGTGCAGGGCTCGTGCGACATGGGCTCGTTCCCGCACGAGCTGCCGGGTTACCGCCATATCTCCGATTCCGTCACGCGCAATCTTTTCGGCGCGAAGTGGGGCGTGACGCTCGAATCCGAGCCGGGCCTGCGCATTCCGAACATGTTCGAGGCTGCGCTGGATGGCAGCTTCCGCGGGCTGTACTGCGAAGGCGAGGACATCGTGCAGTCCGATCCCAACACCAATCACGTCACCGCGGCGATGGAAGCCATGGAATGCGTGGTGGTGCAGGATATTTTCCTGAACGAGACGTCGAGGTTCGCGCACGTTTTCCTGCCGGGCTCGTCGTTCCTCGAGAAGGACGGCACGTTCACCAATGCGGAGCGGCGCATCTCGCGCGTGCGCAAGGTCATGGAGCCGCTGGGCGGTCTCGCGGACTGGGAGGTCACCGTGCGCCTCTCGAACGCGCTCGGCTATCCCATGCATTACGATCATCCGTCGCAGATCATGGACGAGATCGCCGCGCTCACTCCGACATTCACCGGCGTAACGTACGATAAGATCGATCGGCTGGGCAGCATCCAGTGGCCTTGCAATGCGGCGGCGCCAGACGGCACGCCCACCATGCACGTGGATCAATTCGTGCGCGGCAAGGGCAAGTTCTATACGACCGAATACGTGCCGACGAGCGAGCGCACCACGCGCCGCTTCCCGCTGATCCTTACGACGGGTCGCATCCTCACCCAGTACAACGTCGGCGCTCAGACGCGACGCACGCAGAACGTGCAGTGGCATGGCGAGGACGTGCTCGAGATCCATCCGCACGACGCCGATGTGCGCGGCATCGAGAACAACGACTGGGTCGGCATCGCGAGCCGTGTCGGCGAGACCGTGCTGCGCGCGGTGGTTACGGAGAAGATCCATCCGGGCGTGGTGTACACCACGTTCCATTTCCCCGAGACCAACGCCAACGTCGTGACCACCGAGAATTCGGACTGGGCGACCAACTGCCCCGAGTACAAGGTAACGGCGGTGCAGGTCGTGAAAGTGAAGCACCGCGGCGCATGGGAGATGCGCACGGCGCAAGAGCATGTCGAGCACGCCTGAGCCGACGAGCGTCGAAGTTTCCGTCGAGCGCTGGCAGGGCGGCCTCACCGAGCACGCGACGGATCGGGTAGCCGAAGAGACTCCGGTCGCGCTGGTCTATCACGGCGTGCCGCACGTGGTGATGCTGGCCACTCCCGCCGACCTCGAAGACTACGCCGTTGGCTTCACCATCAGCGAAGGCCTGGTCGCGGGCGCCGGAGAAATTCAATCGATCGAGGTGGTGCCCGGCGAAGGCTCTGTGGAGATCCGCATCGGCATCGCCTCGGAGCGCTTCACCGAGCTGCTGAAGCGGCGTCGCAATCTCACGGGGCGCACGGGCTGTGGACTGTGCGGCACCGAGACGCTGGACCAGGCCATGCGCCCGGTTCCCACTCTGGCGGGCTCGCTGCAGGTTGCCGTCACGCAGCTGCATGAAACGCTGTCGCGCCTCGAATCCATGCAGCCGGTCAATTCTCGCACGGGCAGCGTGCATGCCGCGGCGTGGGCGCTGCCCGGCAAAGGCATTCAGTTCGTGCGCGAAGACGTCGGCCGGCACAACGCGCTCGACAAGGCGATCGGCGCGCTGGCGCGCTCGGGCACGAGCGCAGCGGCGGGCTACATGGTCATCACCAGTCGCGCAAGCTACGAGATGGTGCAGAAATCAGCTGCGGCGGGCATTGCCATGATCGCCGCAGTATCAGCGCCCACCGCGCTTGCGATCCGCGTGGCCGGCGCAGAGCGGCGTTACCCTCGTAGGCTTCGCGCGTCGCGATCGCCACGTCGTCTACACTCATCCTCAGCGGCTCATCGCAGCATGAACACCGAACATTCTGATCAAGATGGTCAACGAAATTTCCGCTTTCTTCATCGGCGAAGCCGGCAAGGAGAATGCGCCAAAGGAAGTGGCCGCGCATATCAAGAAGTACTGGGAGCGGCGCATGCGCCAGGAAATCGTCGCTCACTATGAAAAGGGCGCCGCGGGCCTGAACGACGTGGCGAGAAGTGCGATCTCGCAGGTTGCAGCGGAGCTCAAGAGCTGAATCCGGCGTGACTCGCAACGACACCGCCCGCCTGCTCACACTGGCGGCGATCTGGGGCGGCTCCTTTCTCTTCATGCGGCGGCTCGCGCCGACCCTGGGGATTTTCTGGACCGCCGAGCTGCGCGTGCTCATTGCAGGGCTCGCCCTGTGCGCCTACTTCATGATCATCCGGCTGGATTGCGAGTGGCGGCGACTGTGGAAGGAGTACGTGATCCTCGGGCTCATCAACTGCGGCATTCCCTTCGTGCTGTACTGTTACGCCGCCCTGCATATTCCCGCCGCGTATTCGGCGATCGTCAACGCGACGGTGCCGCTCTGGGGCACGCTGTTTGCGGCTCTGTGGCTGCAGGAACGGCTGACTCGAGCCAAGTTGACGGGAACGGTGCTCGGCTTGATCGGTGTCGCGATCGCCACCGGCGTCGGCAGGGCCGCCATGAGCCGCGAAGTCGTGCTCGCTCTGGTGGCTTGCGTGGGCGCGGCGCTCTGCTATGCCTTCGGTGGCATCTATCTCAAAAAATTCGTGAAGAACGCGAATTCCATGGCGATCGCCGGCGCCAGTCAGCTCGCGATCAGCGCACTGCTGCTGCCGGTCGCCATCGCATTGCCGGGCCCCGCTGAGCCGACGGCCATCGACCTGGGCACCGCGGTGATCTTCTCCTTGCTCTGCAGCGCGTTGGCCTACGTTCTCTACTATCGGCTCATGGCCGATATTGGCCCAACGAGAACGTTCACCGTCACGTTCCTCGTACCGGTGTTCGCGATGATCCTCGGAGTTGCGATTCTTGGCGAGCCGGTACGCCTGCACATGGTGATTGGCGCCGGGATCGTGATCCTCGGCACCACGCTCGTGCTGGAACTCAGGCCGTGGGCGTGGCGCCGCTAGGAGCCCATCTTCGCCAGCAGTCCGTTCAGGTCGTCCGCGTGCTCTTCCTCCATCGCGAGGATGCCTTCGAGCATGCGCTTGGTGGTGGTGTCGCGTCGCCGATGTAGTTGATCATCTCGCGGTAGCTGTCGATGGCGATGCGCTCGGCGACGAGGTCTTCCTTGATCATGTCGATCAGGTTCTCGCCTTCGACGTACTCGGCGTGGCTGCGGCTCGCGAGGCCGTCGGGGTTGAAGTTCGGCTCGCCGTTCAGCTGCACGATGCGCGCGGCGATCTGATCGGCGTGGCCCTGCTCTTCGTTGGCGTGCTGCAGGAACTCGGCGGCGACGCCTTCGGCGGCAATGCCACTCGCCATGAAGTAGTGGCGCTTGTAGCGCAGCACGCACACGAGCTCGGTCGCCAGGGCTTCGTTCAGCAGCTTCAGCACCGTGGGCAGGTCCGCCTGGTAGCTTTCGGTCACGGCGCCCTGTTCGATGTGCTTGCGCGCGCGTTCGCGCAGAGTCTTGACGTCTGACAGGAAGGCACCGGGCTTGGGCGTATTCATTTCAAGCTCCTCGAAACATGAGCGGACGGGGAAAGTATAGGCGCAAGCGCGAAGGCAGGTATCATTCCGCCATGCCTTCGACTCCGGTAGCAAATCGCGCGCCTGGCCGCGCACTCATCTGCGGCTCACTGGCCTTCGACACCATCATGGTGTTTCCGGACCGGTTCAAGAACCACATCCTGCCCGACCGCATCCACATGCTGAACGTCTCGTTCCTGGTGCCGCAGATGCGGCGGGAGTTCGGCGGCTGCGCGGGCAACATCGCCTACAACCTGGGGCTTGCTGGGTGACGAGGGCCACGTCGATGGCCACGGCGGGGCGCGACTTCGAGCCTTACGCGCAGTGGATGGACGAATGCGGCGTGCCGCGGGACTACGTCCGGATCATCGCCGAGGAGCACACCGCGCAGGCCTTCATCACCACCGACCTCGACGACAACCAGATCACGGCCTTCCATCCGGGGGCCATGCAGCAGTCGCACCTGAACGAGGTGAGCGCGGCCGCGCGAGATCTCCATCGGCATCGTCTCGCCGGACGGCCGGGACGGCATGATTTCCCACGCCGACCAGTTCGCCGGGGCCGGCATTCCGCTTCATCTTCGACCCGGGCCAGGGCCTGCCCATGTTCGGGCGCGAAGAGCTCGACCGCTTCGTCGAGCCAGGCCGACCTGGGTCACGGTGAACGACTACGAATGGCAGATGATGCAGCAGAAGACCGGCTGGTCGGTGGCCGACGTGAGCGCGCCGGGTCGAGGCGCTGATCGTGACCCGCGGCGCCGAAGGGCTCGGTCATTCATACCGCCGGGCGGCGATATCGCCATCCCCAGCGCCAAGGCCCAGCAGGTGGTCGACCCCACCGGCTGCGGCGACGCTTACCGGGCGGGACTGCTTCACGGTTTGCTGCATGGGCTGGACTGGCAATCCGCGGGCAGGTAGCCTCTCTCATGGGGGCGATCAAGATCGAGACCCGGGGCACGCAGAATCACCGCTTTACGCCGGACGAGTTCGACGCCGCCTGCAAACCAGCTTCTGATACTCACGAGGCATCAAGACATGTCGAACAGCTTTCTTTTCACTTCCGAGTCGGTTTCCGAAGGCCATCCGGACAAGGTCGCCGACCAGATCTCCGATGCCGTGCTCGATGCGATGCTGGCGCAGGATCCGCGCGCGCGCGTAGCTTGCGAGACGCTCGTGAAGACGGGCGTGGCCATCGTCGCCGGCGAGGTGACCACCACCGCCTGGGTCGACATCGAGGCGCTGGTGACGCAAGACCGTGCTCGACATCGGCTACAACTCCTCCGAGATGGGCTTCGACGGCGCGAGCTGCGGCGTCATCAACATCATCGGCAAGCAGTCGCCGGATATCGCGCAGGGCGTGGATCGCAAGGACGAGCGCAAGCAGGGCGCCGGCGACCAGGGCCTGATGTTCGGCTACGCCACGAACGAGACGGATGTGCTGATGCCCGCGCCGATCACGCTCGCGCACCGCCTGGTGAAGAAACAGGCCGAGGTGCGCAAGAAGGGCAGGCTTGCCTGGCTGCGCCCTGATGCCAAGAGCCAGGTGACGTTGCGCTACGAGAACGACAAGCCCGTCGGCATCGAAGCCGTGGTGCTCTCGACCCAGCACAGCGACGACGTCTCCATCAAGCAGCTGCGCGAGGCGGTGACGGAGGAGATCCTCAAGCCCGTGCTGCCGGCCAAGTGGATCGACAAGCGCACCCAGTTATCACATCAATCCGACCGGCCGGTTCGTCATCGGCGGGCCGGTGGGCGACTGCGGCCTGACCGGGCGCAAGATCATCGTCGACACCTACGGCGGCTATGCGCGTCACGGCGGCGGCGCTTTTTCGGGCAAGGATCCTTCCAAGGTCGACCGCTCGGCGGCCTATGCCGCGCGCTATGTGGCCAAGAACATCGTGGCCGCGGGCCTCGCCGAGCGCTGCGAAGTGCAGGTGTCCTACGCCATCGGCGTGGCCGAGCCCACTTCGATCATGGTGGAGACGTTCGGTACGAGCCGGCTCTCCCGCGAGCGGCTGACGGCCCTGGTGCGCAAGCATTTCGACCTGACGCCCTATGGGCTGCGCGAAATGCTCGACCTGGTGCGCCCGATCTACCAGGCTACCGCTGCCTACGGCCATTTCGGGCGAACTGAGAAGGAATTCACCTGGGAGCGCACGGACAAGGCGGCCCAGCTTGCAGCCGAGGCCAAGGGAGCGCGCGCTGCCTGATCAGACTCGCCGCGCCTCGCGGCAAACTTCGCGCCTGAGGAGCGCTGCGACAGACGATCCAGGTCTGCCAGGCTCAGGTGGCGAAGCAATGACAACAGCGCTCGCAACGACTGAAAGGGCCGTAGGCCGCTTCAGCAGACGAACGAACCGTTGGAGCACATCATGAACGCCAATCTCAAACCCGCTTCCGGGTCCGCCGACTATCAAGGTGGCCGATCTTGCGCTCGCCGATTGGGGCCGCAAGGAAATCGCCATCGCCGAGACAGAAATGCCCGGCCTGATGGCCATTCGCGAGGAATTCGCGCCCACGCAGCCGCTGCGCGGCGCGCGCATCACCGGCTCGCTGCACATGACGATCCAGACCGCCGTGCTCATCGAGACGCTGCAGGCGCTCGGGGCGCAGGTGCGCTGGGCCTCGTGCAACATCTTCTCGACGCAGGATCACGCGGCCGCCGCGATCGCCGTGCGCAACACGCCGGTGTTTGCGCACAAGGGTGAATCGCTCGCCGAGTACTGGGACTACAGCCACCGCATCTTCGATTGGCCAGATGGCGGCTACTCGAACATGATCCTCGACGATGGCGGTGATGCCACGTTGCTGCTGCATCTCGGCGCGCGCGCCGAAAAGGATGCCGGCCTGCTGAGTAAACCCGGCTCTGAGGAAGAGGAATCCCTGTTTGCCTCCATCAAGGCGAAGCTGAAAACCGATCCGAAGTGGTATTCGACGCGCCTCAAGGCCGTGAAGGGTGTCACCGAGGAAACGACTACTGGCGTGAAGCGGCTGTACCAGATGGCGAAGGACGGCGCGCTCGCCTTCCCGGCGATCAACGTCAATGACTCGGTGACCAAGAGCAAGTTCGACAACCTCTACGGCTGCCGCGAGTCGCTGGTCGATGGCATCAAGCGCGCGACGGACGTCATGATTGCCGGCAAGATCGCCGTGGTGTGCGGCTACGGCGACGTGGGCAAGGGATCGGCGCAGGCGCTGCGTGCCCTGTCGGCGCAAGTGTGGATCACGGAGATCGATCCGATCTGCGCATTGCAGGCTGCGATGGAAGGCTACCGGGTCGTGACGATGGACTACGCGGCGGACAAGGCCGACATCGTCGTCACTGCCACCGGGAATTTCCACGTGCTCAGCCATGACCACATGAAGCGCATGAAGAACAACGCGATCGTGTGCAACATCGGTCACTTCGACAACGAGATCGACATCGCGAGCCTCAAGCAATACCAGTGGGAGAACATCAAGCCGCAGGTGGATCACGTGATCTTCCCGGACGGCAAGCGGATCATCCTGCTGGCGGAAGGGCGACTCGTGAATCTCGGTTGCGGCACGGGGCATCCGTCGTACGTGATGAGCTCTTCGTTCGCGAACCAGGTGATCGCGCAGATCGAGCTGTGGACCAACACGGCGAAGTATCCGGTGGGTGTGTACGTGCTGCCGAAGCATCTCGACGAAAAGGTGGCGCGGTTGCAGCTTGCGAAGCTGGATGCGCAACTCACGGTGTTGAGCGACACGCAGGCTCGCTACATCGGCGTCGAAAAGCAGGGCCCGTTCAAGCCCGATCACTACCGGTACTGAGGGCGTGATCCTTCTCGATGGCAAGGCCTTCGCGGCCAAAGAGCGGTTGAAGGCTGCCGGGCGCGCCCGTGACTTCGCAAGTCGTCACCGGCGCGCGCCCGGCCTCGCTGTCGTAAAAGTTGGCGAGGATCCCGCATCCGCAGTGTACGTGCGCAACAAGCGCAAGGCGTGCGAGGAGGCGGGGATCCAATCCTTCGCGCACGATCTGCCGGCGACGACCAGTGAAACGGACTTGCTCGCGCTGGTCGATCGGCTCAATCGAGATGAGCGCGTGGATGGGATCCTGGTGCAGCTGCCTTTGCCCAAGGGTCTCGATGCCACGCGCGTGATGGATTCAGTCGATCCTGCGAAGGACGTCGATGGGTTTCATCCGGTCAATACCGGGCTGCTGGCTCAGAAGCGGCCGGGGTTGCGGCCCTGCACACCGCTGGGCGTGATTCGCCTTGCGGAAGAATATGGAATTGCGTTGCGCGGGCTGCGCGCGGTCGTGGTCGGTGCTTCGAACATCGTTGGCCGGCCAATGGCGCTGGAGTTGTTGCTCGCGGGCGCGACGACGACTGTGTGTCACACCGGCACGAAGGATGTTCGGGCTGAAGTTGAGCGCGCGGACCTCGTGGTCGCCGCGGTGGGTAAGGCGGGCTTCGTTCCCGGAGAATGGATCAAGCCCGGCGCCGCTGTGTTCGATGTCGGCATCAACCGCACGGAGGCGGGCAATCTCGTCGGCGACGTAGGCTTCGAAGCAGCTGCGAAACGCGCCGGCTGGATCACCCCCGTGCCCGGTGGCCTAGGGCCCATGACGATCGCGATGCTGCTGTCGAATACGGTGGACGCGGCGGGTCGGCGGGTGGGTTGATGGGGTCACGCCGCGTAGGACCATCGCGATCATTGCGAGTACGTTGAGAGACGCGCGCGCATTTACCGTCGCGACGGCCCCGCGCCGCCAGCTCCAGTCACGATCCTCTCCAACGCCTCATCAATCCGCGTCTGCCAGCCCGGTCCACCGCCACGAAAGTGCTCGACCACGAAGGCTCAAGCCGCGCGATTCTTTCGGATGATCGCTGCAAGGATCAGCAGAAACGCCAGCAGCCGCACGGTATAGATCGCCGGGCTCCCCTCATTCGGGTGCGCCACGAACAAAAACCCCACGCGGTTCAAGCCTTCGATCAAGAACGCCGCGCCAAAGGCGAGAAACAGTTGATCGCGCGTCCGCTTCCAGAACTTGAAGAAGAACGCCGCGGCCGCCAGCGATGCCGTGACGATCACCCCGAGCAGAAATCCTTCGAGCATGGCTATTCTCCTTCCCAAATGAGCCCATAGAGCAGCAGCGCCATCGCGCCCCCCGCCGTCGCGAGCCGCCACAGGTACAGCGACACATACGGCGGCGTCAGCACCAGATCCACGAACAACAGCACGTTCGAGACCGTGAGCCCCACGAAGCACAATCCACTCCACAACAGAAGTCGGCGGCGCACACGAACGAATGCCCGCAACAACAGCGCCGCGCACAACAGGGTCGTGAGTGCGCCGAGGACATAAACGAGGGCTGCCATGAGCTACGGGTCCTTCTTGAGCTGGAAGGCGCGGGCGAACTCCTGGACGGAGGGCGACGCCTTCGCGTGAATCACCTTGGCGACCCGGACCAGCTGTCGCCGGTAAGTGGCCGCGACCTTCGGCATCGATGCGCCGCTTTCGTCCCAGGCCGGATCGTAGACATAACGCTTTTCGCTCGCTCCATCGGCAAGTGCTTCCGAACGGATGAGCCCTCGCTGCTCGAGCGCCTCCAGCACCCCGCGAGCCGTGTCGCCGCCCACATAGACACGGGCGGCAATCTCCTGCTCCGTCCAGCCTTTCCCGGCACTTTCCCACAGCAGGAGCAGTGCCTCGAGGTGCGGCACTGAATCGATCCGGTCGACGATGAACCGCAGGACGTCGGGGGGAAGTTGTTCTTCTTCCAAGCTCAGGTGTCCGGTTGGGGCGACAGGTTTACGGCCAAGGCAAAGAATTTCCTTGCGCTGACAAGTGCTTCTGCTATTTTTCGCGACGGTCGAGATTACAACGAATCTGGTTTTCGGGGCATAGAGTCGCGCGCTTGCGCCCGCTCTTTCTTGAGAGGCGGGCAAGTTACGTGCCCGCATCTTTTCGGAGCCAGTGATCTATGGAAGCCCCCCAGTCCATCAGACGTCGCATCGCCCGTGTCAGCAATGGGGGAGACTCGCCCGGCGGTGACTCGCCAGTAGACCTCCGCAAACTTCTGCGCGCGCTCCAAGCCGTACGCGACGGTGATTTCTCCGTAAGACTCCCCAGCGATCAGACCGGCCTCGCCGGCAAGGTCGCCGACACATTCAACGAGATCGTCACTTCGAACCAGCGTGTGGCGCGCGAGCTCGATCGCGCAGGGCAGGCGGTCGGCAAGGAAGGTAAGACGCGGCACCGCGTTTCGATCGACAGGCGTCCAGGCGCCTGGGGCGCGATGGAAGCCTCCGTCAACACGCTCATCGACGACTTGCTTTGGCCGACTGCGGAAGTCACTCGCACTATCGCCGCGGTCGCAAAGGGCGACCTGTCGCAAACCATGGGTCTCGAAGTGGACGGGCGCCCCCTGAAGGGCGAGTTCCTGCGCTCCGCCACCATCGTCAACACAATGGTGGACCAGCTCAACGGCTTTGCGGCCGAAGTGACGCGCGTGGCGCGCGAAGTAGGCACGGACGGAAAACTAGGAGGCCAGGCGATGGTGCCGGGCGTCGCGGGGACTTGGAAGGACCTCACGGACAGCGTGAACTCCATGGCCAGCAACCTCACCGGTCAGGTGCGCAATATATCGGAAGTCACGATCGCGGTGGCCAACGGCGACCTGTCGCGCAAGATCACCGTCGACGTTCGTGGCGAAATTCTGCAGCTGAAAGAAGCCATCAACACGATGGTCGATCAGTTGCGATCGTTCGCGTCCGAAGTCACGCGCGTGGCGCGCGAAGTCGGCACGGACGGCAAGCTCGGTGGCCAGGCGATGGTGCCGGGTGTAGCGGGCACGTGGAAGGACTTGACCGAATCCGTCAATGCCATGGCGACCAACCTTACCGGCCAGGTGCGCAACATCGCCGAAGTGACCACGGCCGTGGCACGCGGCGACCTGTCTCGCAAGATTACTGTGGACGTGAAGGGCGAAATTCTGGAGCTCAAGAACACTATCAACACGATGGTGGACCAGCTCAACGGCTTCGCGGCGGAAGTGACGCGCGTCGCGCGCGAGGTCGGTACCGAAGGCAAGCTGGGTGGCCAGGCCATCGTGCCCGGCGTCGCGGGCACCTGGAAGGATCTCACCGACAACGTGAACTCGATGGCCAGCAACCTCACTGGCCAAGTTCGCAACATTGCCGAGGTTTCGACTGCCATCGCGCGCGGCGACCTGTCCCGCAAGATTACGGTGGACGTGCGCGGCGAAATCCTGCAGCTCAAGGAAACCATCAACACGATGGTGGATCAGCTCCGCTCGTTCGCCTCCGAGGTGACTCGCGTGGCGCGCGAAGTGGGCACCGAAGGCAAGCTCGGCGGCCAGGCCTACGTGCCTGGGGTGGCCGGCACGTGGAAGGACCTCACCGACAACGTGAATTCGATGGCCGGCAACCTCACCGGCCAGGTCCGCAACATCGCCGAAGTCGCTACTGCCATCGCGAACGGCGACCTGTCGCGCCAGATCACCGTGGACGTGAAGGGCGAAATCCTTCAGCTCAAGGAAGCCATGAACACCATGGTGGAGCAGTTGAACGGCTTCGCCTCCGAAGTGACGCGCGTGGCGCGTGAGGTCGGCACCGAAGGCAAGTTGGGTGGCCAGGCCGAGGTCAAGGGCGTCAGCGGCGTGTGGAAAGACCTCACGGACAACGTCAATTCCATGGCCAGCAACCTCACCGGGCAAGTGCGCAACATCGCTGAAGTAGCCACGGCTATTGCCCGCGGCGACCTGTCGCGCAAGATCACGGTGGACGTGCGCGGCGAAATCCTTCAGTTGAAGGAGACCATGAACACCATGGTCGACCAGTTGAACGCTTTCGCGGCCGAAGTCACGCGCGTGGCGCGCGAAGTTGGAACGGACGGCAAGCTGGGCGGCCAGGCAGACGTCAAGGACGTCAGTGGCGTGTGGAAAGACCTCACCGACAACGTCAATTCCATGGCAAGCAATCTTACGGGCCAGGTCCGCAACATCGCCGAGGTGGCCACAGCCATTGCGCGTGGCGACTTGTCTCGCAAGATCACGGTAGACGTACGCGGCGAGATTCTGCAGCTGAAAGAAACCATCAACACCATGGTGGACCAGCTGAACAGCTTCGCGGCCGAAGTGACGCGCGTAGCGCGCGAGGTCGGCACCGAAGGCAAGCTGGGCGGCCAGGCGATCGTGCCGGGCGTTGCCGGCACCTGGAAGGATCTCACCGACAACGTCAATTCCATGGCCAGCAACCTGACAGGCCAGGTCCGAAACATCGCCGAGGTGTCGACCGCCATCGCGCGTGGCGACTTGTCTCGCAAGATCACTGTAGACGTCAAAGGCGAAATTCTTCAGTTGAAAGAAACCATCAACACGATGGTCGAGCAGCTCAACGGATTCGCGGCGGAAGTGACGCGCGTGGCGCGCGAAGTCGGCACTGAAGGAAAGCTGGGCGGCCAGGCTGTCGTGCCCGGCGTCGCCGGCACGTGGAAGGACCTCACCGACAACGTCAACGTCATGGCCAACAACCTCACGAACCAGGTGCGCGGCATCGTGAAGGTAGTGACTGCAGTGGCGAATGGCGAACTACGCCAACGCTTTGCGGTGGAATCCAAAGGCGAGGTCGCCGCGCTCGCGGACACCATCAACAGCATGACGGACACGCTCGGCATTTTCGCGGACCAGGTCACCACTGTGGCGCGTGAAGTCGGAGTAGAAGGCCGCCTTGGCGGCCAGGCGCACGTCCCCGGCACCGCAGGAACATGGAAGGATCTAACGGCCAACGTGAATCTCCTGGCGGCGAACCTCACTTCGCAGGTGCGCGCCATCGCGGAAGTCGCCACGGCCGTGACGAAGGGCGACCTCACCCGCTCCATCCAGGTCGACGCGCGCGGCGAAGTCTCTGAGCTCAAGGACAACATCAACGCCATGATCGGCAACCTGCGCGCCACCACGGAGCGCAACACCGAGCAGGACTGGCTCAAGACCAACCTGGCGAAGTTCAGCCGCATGATGCAGGGGCAGCGCGACCTCGTGACGGTGGGTCAGCTGCTGCTTTCCGAGCTCGCTCCGCTGGTCAATGCCCAGCAGGGCATCGTCTACGTGATGGAAGGAACCAACGGCGCCTCATGTCTCAAGCAGCTCGCCACGTATGCCGATCCGCTGGAAGGCGGCGAACCGCGCCGTTACGCGCTCGGCGAAGGCCTCGTCGGTCAATGCGCGGTGGACCGGCAGCGCTTCCTGCTTGCGGATATCCCGGCCGCTTCGATTCATGTCCGCAGGGGGCTGGTCGAGGCGCGCGCACGCAACATCATCGTGCTGCCGGTGCTGTACGAGGGCCAGGTGAAGGCCGTCATCGAGCTCGCCTCGCTGCACGAGTTCACTGCCTCGCAGCTCGCATTCCTCGAGCAGTTGACCGGCAGTATCGGAGTGGTGCTCAACACCATCGAAACGACCATGCGCACTGAGGGCCTGCTCAAGCAGTCGCAGCAGCTCGCCGTCGAACTGCAGACCCAGCAGAAAGAGCTGCAGCAGACCAACGAGGAGCTGGCCACCAAGGCCAAGCTGCTCGCCGAGCAGAACGCCGAGGTGGAGCGCAAGAACGAGGAAATCGAGCTGGCACGGCGTGCGCTGGAAGAGAAGGCGACCGAGCTCGCGCTCACCTCGCGCTACAAGTCCGAGTTCCTCGCGAACATGTCGCACGAGCTGCGCACGCCGCTCAACAGCATCCTGATCCTGGGCCAGCAGCTCGGCGAGAATCCTGAGAAAAACCTCTCGCCCCGCCAGGTGGAGTTCGCCAAGACCATCCACGGCGCCGGCACCGACCTGCTGAACCTCATCAGCGACATTCTCGACCTGTCGAAGATCGAGTCCGGCACGGTGACGGTGGAATGCGAAGACCTGCTGTTCACGCACCTGAGGGAAACCATAGAGCGCAACTTCCGTCACGAGGCCGAGTCGCGCAAGCTCACCTTCTCGACCAACTTCGACCCGCACCTGGGCCGCAGCATCGTCACCGATCCGAAGCGCATGTTGCAGGTGCTGAAGAACCTGCTGTCGAACGCGTTCAAGTTCACCGAGCGCGGCGGCATACGGCTGCATGTGGGCACGGTGACCGGTGGGTGGTCGAAGGATCACCCGGTTTTGAGCCAGGCGCCGGCGGTGGTCGAGTTCTCCGTGAGCGACACGCGGCATCGGCATTCCGCCCGAGAAGCAGCGAATCATCTTCGAGGCCTTCCAGCAGGCGGATGCCGGCACTGCGCGCAAGTACGGCGGCACGGGCCTCGGTCTGGCCATCAGTCGCGAGCTGGCACACCTGCTCGGCGGCGAGATCCGGCTCTCGAGCGTGCCGGGCAGCGGCAGCACGTTCACGCTTTACCTGCCGCTCAACTACATGGGCCCTGCGTACGGTCGAGCGCCGACCTCGCAGACTGGCATCACCAAGATCACGCCAGCGCAATTCCAGCCCATAGTGCTGCCTGCACCGCGCCTCGAGGAAATTCCGGACGATCGCGACGCGCTCGAGTCCGAGGATCTGGTGCTGCTGATCGTCGAGGACGATCCGCACTACGCGAAGGTGCTGCTGAGTCTGGCGCGCGACCGCGGGTTCAAGGGTCTGGTCGCGAAGAACGGCACGGAGGCGCTGAGCCTGGCACGCAAGTATAAGCCGACCGCGGTTTCGCTCGATGTGTTCCTGCCTGACATGCTCGGCTGGACGGTATTGAACCAGTTGAAACGGGATCCGCAGACGCGGCACATCCCGGTGCAGATCCTCACGGTGGAAGAAGAGCGGCAGTACGGCCTCGAACGCGGCGCCTTCTCTTTCATGAACAAGCCGCTGACCACCGACGGGCTCGAAGAAGCCTTCGATCGCATCAAGACGTTCGCCGCGCCGCGCATCCGTCAGCTGCTGGTGGTCGAGGACGACCCGGCCGAGCAGATGAGCATCGGCGAGCTGGTCGGCCATGACGATATCGAAATCACCATGGCCGCGACGGGTGCGGAGGCGCTCGCGCTGATGCGCGCTCGCAGCTTCGACTGCGTGGTGCTGGACCTGCGGCTGCCGGACATCTCCGGCTTCGAGCTGCTCAGCGAAGTTCAGCAGGACGCGAGCCTGCGCGACACTCCGATCGTGGTGTTCACGGGGCGCGAGCTGACCAACGATGAAGAGGCGGAGCTGCGCAAGAAGGCCAAGAGCATCGTGCTGAAGGGCGTGCGTTCGCCGGAGCGGCTGCTCGATGAGACAGCGCTGTTCCTGCACCGCGTGATCGCCGACCTGCCGGCATCGAAGCAGCTGATGATCGAGAACCTCGCACCAGAGCGATGAGCCTCTCGAGGGCCGCAAGGTCCTGGTGGTCGACGACGACATCCGCAACATCTTCGCGCTCAACAGCCTGCTCGAGCGGCACAGCATGCAGGTGATCAGCGCCACCACCGGCCACGATGCCATCAACCTGCTGGAGAGCACCGACGACCTGTCGCTGGTGCTGATGGACATCATGATGCCGGAGATGGACGGCTACGAGACCATGCGGCGCATCCGCGACAATCCGCGATTCCGCATGCTGCCGATCATCGCGCTCACGGCCAAGGCGATGAAGGGCGATCGCGAGAAATGCCTCGAGGCCGGCGCCTCCGACTACGTCGCCAAGCCCGTCAACACCGAGCAGCTGCTTTCGCTGGTGCGCATGTGGCTGCATCGGTGAGCGCCGTGAGCGACAAGGTCAACATCCTGCTGGTCGACGACCAGCCGGCGAGACTGCTGTCGTACGAGACCATTCTGGATGGGCTGGGGCAGAACCTGGTGCGCGCGCATTCGGGCCTGGAAGCGCTCGAGCGGCTCATGAAGGACGAGTTCGCCGTCGTGCTGCTCGATGTGAGCATGCCTGGCATGGACGGCTTCGAGACCGCGAGCCTGATCCACGATCATCCGCGCTTCGAGAAGACGCCGATCATCTTCGTCACCGGCGTGCACGTCACCGAGCTCGACCGATTGAAGGGCTACAAGCTCGGCGCGGTCGACTATGTCTACATTCCGGTGGTGCCCGACATTCTGCGCAGCAAGGTCTCGGTGCTCGTGGAGCTGCATTGCAAGCGCCGCGAGCTGCAGACCGTGAACCGCACGCTGGAGCTGGCGAATACCACTCTGCAGGCCGAGAAGACTCGCGAGCTCGAGGCCATGAACCAGACGTTGAAGGAGGCCGACCGGCACAAGGACGAATTTCTCGCCGTGCTGGCGCACGAGCTGCGCAACCCGCTCGCGCCAATCCGCAATGCCGTGGAGATCATGCGGCGAAGCCCGATCGACGATCCGCAGCTCACCTGGTCGCGCGACGTGATCGAGCGCCAGGTGATGCACCTTTCGCGGCTGGTGGACGATCTCCTGGATGTCTCACGCATCACCCGCGGCAATATCAATCTCAATCGCGAGCCTCTCACTGTGGGCGCGATCGTGGCGCGGGCGCTCGAAACGGTGCAGCCCGTCATCACCGAGCAGCGGCATGAGCTGAGCGTCGAAATGCCCGATGACAGCCTCGAAGTCGAAGGCGACCTGATGCGCCTCACGCAGGTACTGGGCAACCTGCTCAACAATGCCGCCAAGTACACGGACCCGGGTGGTCGGATCGTGCTTTCCGTGCGGCGTGCGGGCTCGAACCTGGAAATGCGCGTGCGGGATACCGGCATTGGCATTCAACCGCAGCTCCTGCCACGACTATTCAATCTCTTCACGCAGGTGGATGGCACGACGCACCGGGCCCAGGGCGGTCTCGGAATCGGTCTTGCGTTGGTGCGGCAACTCGTCCACATGCACGGAGGAACGGTCGTCGCGCACAGCAACGGAACCGGTCGCGGCAGCGAGTTCGTGGTCGTGCTCCCATTGCGCTCGACTCAGTTCGACACGCCGGCCGTGGCTATCGTGCAACCGTTGACGCAAGAGACCGATGGCAGGCGAGCGCACCGTATCCTGCTCGCGGACGACAACCGCGATGCGCTGGACAGCCTGGCCACGCTTCTGCAATGCGACGGACATGAGGTTTTCACTGCCGTGGATGGCGCCGAGGCCTTCGAGCTCGCCGCCAGCTGTCGCCCGGACGTGATGCTGCTCGACATCGGCATGCCGAAGCTGGACGGATACGAAGTGGCCCGCCGCGTGCGCGAGCAACCGTGGGGGAATGCGACCGTGCTGATCGCGCTCACCGGCTGGGGGCAGGAGGAAGACCGTCGCCGTTCGCGCGAAGTGGGCTTCAATTCCCATCTCGTGAAGCCTCTCGATCTCGAAGCGCTGTCGGCGCTGCTTGCGCATTTGCCCGCCGCCTCGGTTTCACCGCAGCCAGTGCGCTGACGCGCGGGGCATGGGCGAATTCAACGACCACTTCTCGTCGCTCGCGGCGCAGTACGCCGAGTCGCGTCCCGCCTATCCGCCCGCGCTGTTCGAGTACCTCGCGTCGCTCTGTGCGCGCAGGGAGCGCTGCTGGGATTGCGCCTGCGGCAGCGGGCAGGCGAGCACGTCACTGGCCCGCTATTTCGATTCGGTAATCGCCACCGACGCCAGCGACAAGCAAGTGGCCGCCGCCGAGCCGCATCCACGCGTGGAATATCGTGTGGCGACGGCTGAAGCCAGCGGTCTCGCCTCGCAGTCGATCGATCTGGTCGCCGTGGCACAGGCGCTGCACTGGTTCAGGATCGGGGAGTTCTTCGCCGAGGCGCAGCGGGTGCTCAAGCCGCGAGGCGTGATCGCAGTCTGGAGCTATGGAGTGCAGAAGTTCGCGGACGAAAAAATAGATGCAGAGGTACAGCGGTATTACGGCGAAGTCGTCGGGCCGTACTGGCCGCCTGAGCGCGCGATCGTGGAGAGCGGCTATCGCGACCTCGAGTTTCCGTTCGACGAGCTGACGCCGCCGCCAGTGGTCATGGAAGAGCGTTGGACGCTCGAGCGCCTGCTGGGCTACTTCCGTAGCTGGTCGGCGACCGGGCGTTACGTGAAGGCGAACGGTGCAGACCCGGTCATCGAAATTGGCGAGAACCTTGCGCAGCTCTGGGGAGACCCCGCCGCGCCGCGCTCGATCTCGTGGCCCCTGGCATTTCGCGTCGGTCTGAAAGAATAACCGCATCAGCGCCTGGCGGTGACTCCGATGCGCAGCTCCCGTCCCGGCGAAGGGAAGCCTGGGTTGTCCTGGTAATGCTCATCGGTGAGATTGTCGATCGCGCCGCGCAATTCGACGGATTCAGTGAGCGTGTACGTCGCGGCGATGTCCACGCGCGCATAGTGCGGCAGAGTGACATCGCCTGTGGGCACGGAGCTCGCTGCGCGATCGCCAACGTAGCTCAGAGTTGAAGAAAGCAGCCAGCGTGAATGTGCGCGCCAGGTGGCGCTTGCCGCGGCGATCCGGTCCGGGCGATTCAGCAGCCTTCCTCCGGAATCCAGATCCGTATGGGTTCGCGAGTAGTGTGCAGCCATCTGCCAGGCATTGCCGGAGTCGAAGCTCAACGAGAGCTCGCCACCGTCGATCTCGGCGCGCGACCTGTTGACGAGTCTGAACGTCGCAAAATCGAAGTCGATGAGATCGCGATACACGGAGCGGAAACCGGTGGCACCAAGGGTTAGCCGGCCCGAAAGCAGCCTGAGTTCCGCGCCCACCTCGCGCGACGTGCCGCGCTCATCTTCGAGCGCCGGGTTGCCGACGAGGCCATCACCCAGGGCATAGAAGCTCGGCAGCTTGAACCCTTCGCCCCACATTGCATGGACCCGAATCAGCCCGGAGTTGCTCTCGAAAGCGCCGCCGAGCCGCTTGGACAGGTTGTCCTCCGCCTCGTCCGTCCGATCGGCGCGCACGCTCGCGAAGAGCTCGAGTCCCCGCGACGCACGCCACCAGCTTTCGACGAAAGCCGCCTGAGTGTGGCGATCCAGCGAAAAATCGGACGGCGCCTGAAAATCACCGAAATCCACCAGACTCTCGCGGCGGCCGGAGGAACCTTCGGCGTCCAGTCCGAATCCGAGGCTGAACCGCTCGATGGGCGCAAATTTCGCGCTCACCTCCAGGTTTGAGCGGTGTAGCCGTGTCTGCGAGGTCTGCGCCGGCCTCCCGTCGCTGAAGCCGGCGGCGATTGGCGGCGTGGACAGATCATCTTCCCGCCGGAAATGTGAGCCGGACAGCTCCAGTGACCATTGCTCCGACAACTGCAGGCGGGCGTTCGCGAACAGTGATGTGTCGCTGGCATCCGACCGCTCCAGCTCGCGCACAACGGCCAGCCCGGATCCGCCGCTCGCATCAGGAAAGGAAGTGCGCGAGCGCTCGGCTACCCGCAGGCCTATCGCACTCGTCATGCGACCGGGCAAGTCATACGCAAGGCGGACCTGGGCGCTCTTTCCGCGCAGAGTGGAACCGGGCGTAGGCTCGCCGGCGTCGAGGTATTGCGCTTGCAGCGACGCGCGGGCGCCGCCCCCGAGTGCGCCGGTCATCTGGCCGGAAATCCGCGAATAGCCGTGAGAGCCGGCGTGCGCACTACCGTCGAAGCGGTTATCCGTGCCGCCTCGCGTGATCACATTGATTACGCCGGCAAGCGCTTCGGAGCCGTGCACGGCCGACACTGGCCCGCGAACGATCTCGACGCGCTCGATCTCATCGATTCCCACCGAGGCGAGATCGAAAGCGCCGCCGCGGCTGTCGGTGGAGTCGTTCATCTTCACGCCATCCACCATGACCAATGTGAAGTTGGATTCCGAGCCGCGCAGGAACACCTCGGAAACGCCTCCTGGTCCGCCCGGCTGCGAGAGTGAAACGCCCGCGACGCCGCGCAGCAGTTCCAGCAGGCTCGCGCAGTTGCGCGCCTGGATTTCGTCGGCATCGATTACTTCCGTCGCCACTGCACGGGTGACCTCGGGAAGTCTCGAGCTCGTCACGACGATTGAGGTGTCGTGGCCCGGCCCTGGCGTCGTAGCGGTTTCTTCGGCAAACGCAGGCGTCAGGAATGCAGAGATCAGGACGATGCCGGATGAGCGGCCCATGATGCGTGATACCAGTGCGCCGCCGCGGCGTCTATTTCATCGTCGGCATGACGAATTCCGCATCACCCGCAGCGCGGCCTGGCCAGCGGGCGGTTACCGTCTTCAGCCGGGTGTAGAAACGCACGCCTTCCGGGCCGTGCACATGCATCGTGCCGAACAGCGATCGCTTCCAGCCGCCGAAGCTGTGAAACGCCATGGGTACCGGGATGGGAACGTTGATTCCGACCATGCCCGCGCCCACAGCGTGCGAAAACTGCCGCGCCGCGCCGCCATCGTTCGTGAAGATCGAAACTCCATTGCCGAACTCGTGGCTGTTCACGATCTCGAGCGCTTCGACGAGATTGGCAGCGCGCATCACGCTGAGCACCGGCCCGAAGATCTCCTCGCGCCAAATGCGCATCGAGGGCTTGACGTCGTCGAACAAAGTGGGGCCGAGGAAAAATCCGGACTCCTTGCCAGGCAGAGAAAGCGTGCGCCCATCGCACACCAGCTTCGCGCCCTCGGACACTCCGATCCCCACATAGCTGCGAACCTTTTCGAGATGCTCGCGGGTCACCAGCGGCCCCATTTCGACGTCCGGCTCATGAGCCGCGCCGATTTTCATCTGGCCGAGCTTCGAGCGCACCGCTGCCACCAGGCGGTCGCCGGCGTCGCCCACCGCAACGGCGACCGAGATGGCCATGCAGCGTTCACCGGCCGAACCGTACGCAGCGCCCAGCAGCGCATTGGCGGCGTTGTCGATGTCGGCATCCGGCATCACCACCATGTGATTCTTCGCGCCACCGAGCGCCTGAACGCGTTTGCCATGAGCGGAAGCGGTTTTGTACACGTGCTCGGCAACCGGGGTCGAGCCGACGAAGCTCACCGCGGCCACGTCGGGATGAGTCAGCAGCGTATCGACCGCTTCGCGGTCGCCGTTGACGACGTTCAGGACGCCGTGCGGCAGACCCGATTCGCTCAGCAATTCCGCCAGGCGCAGAGGGCAGCTCGGGTCCTTCTCCGAAGGCTTGAGCACGAACGCGTTGCCGCAGGCGACGGCGATGGGAAACATCCACAGCGGCACCATGGCGGGAAAGTTGAAAGGCGTGATGCCGGCACATACCCCCACCGGCTGGCGCACCGACCAGCTGTCGATGCCGGATCCGACGTTTTCGCTGAACTCGCCCTTGAGAAGCTGTGGGATGCCGCACGCGAATTCCACGACTTCCAGTCCGCGCGTCACTTCGCCGCGCGCATCGCTGAGCACTTTGCCGTGCTCGGCGCTAATCAGCTTTGCGAGGTCTTCGCGGTTCGATTCGATCGCTTCCTTGAAGCGGAACATCACGCGCGCGCGCTGCAGCGCAGGCTTTTCAGCCCATGCAACTCCCGCGATGCGCGCGGTGTCGATGGCTTTCACGGTCTCGTCCGCGCTGGCGAGCGCAAGACGCGCAGTCATTTGCCCCGTGGCCGGATCGAACACCGGCCCCGTGCGTCCGGACGAGCCTTCGATCCGACCCCCCGAGACGAAGTGACCGAGTTGTGCAGGCCCGCGTGCGTCGTTCATCGAGAGCCCCCGGAACTGCGGCGGTACTCGTAGGTGTATTCCTCGACGGGCATGCTGTCACTCTTGCTGCCTACGGTGAACATGCGCACCGTGGCCGTGTCGCCGTGCAGCGTGATGTGCGAGAAGCCCCAGATCATTCCCTTGGCCCACACAGTCTTGAGCTGCGGATACTTGACCTGCTGCGCTTTGGCGAACGGCTTGTGAATGGGCCGTTCCTTGGCGCCGGCGCCGGAAACCACGTTCAGGAGCGGCGCCGCCCGGGGCGGCGCATCCGTCGTGCTGCAGTCGTCGAGTTGCAGCTCGAGAGTGTGCTCGTGGCCGGCGAGGTACATGTCGGCATACCGGCACAGCGTCGGCAGGAGCAGGCGGCGCAGCGTCCGCGCCTGCTGGAACTTGCCGCCCGATGAGGACCAGAGAGGATGATGTGCCATCACGATCTTCCAGCGTGCCTTCGAATCGCGGAGCGACGCTTCCAGCCATTGCCGCATGCCTCGCTCCATGGCGTTCTGCGGCACAGCCCATTTTCGCGGCTCGACGATCTCGTCCGTCTCGATTTCAGTGCCATCCGGCGTGAGCTTGTCCTCGTAGACCGTGACCTCCGAGAGCAGCACTTCGGTGTCGATGACGAACAGCTCGACCAGGCCGCCCGCGGCGGGCGGCGTCACGCGGTAAGCGATGCCGTCCATGTAGAAAGGGCGCGTCTGCTCGTGGAAATGCACCTGGGCCAGGGCGCCCTCGCGGGAAGTGCGCCAGTCGTGATTGCCCAGCGCCACGTAGATCGCGAAATCCTTGCGGTCGCCGCCGAGCCTGCCGAAGGGCTGCACGAAGAGCTTCTGAAACCGTTCCGCATCGTCGATGCCGTCGGCGCCGACGGTGGCGCCGTCGGGGTAGATGTTGTCACCGAGCAGAGTCGCGAAGGCGCACTCGGCCTTGCCGCAGTAGCGCTGCATCGCGCTGGCAACCGAGTCGAGGCCGCTCGCCGCCACATAACCGCCCGTTCGCTGGAGCAGGTGCATGGCCGGAGGAGTGAAGTCTGCCGCGGGCAGCGAGTCCGAAATCCATTTCTCGCGCGCCTTGGCGATGAACTGCGAGCGATTCAACGGTGGGTCGTATTCCTTGCGCGCCAGGAAATCGTAGCCGTAGCCCGTATCGCCAAATACCAGGAAGCCCACGCCGGGAGCCTGGCGCGAGCCGCGGATATCGGGCGTGGAAGAGCATGCGAACAGGCTCGCGGCACAGGCCGCCAGCAGCAAAGATCGTTTCATTGCGTTACGGATGGGCATGGCTCACTGCCTAGAGTACTTACGCGCGATGAGGGAGTGTACGTCTTCGACGGGCCTGCGCACCGGCCCTTCGGCCTCCATCTTGAGAGTGGTCACGGCCGCGGCCCAGATGGTCGCCTCGGCAGGATCGGCACTGAGACGCTTCGAGAGGTAGGAGCCGACACAGGTGTCTCCGCGACCGCTACGCCCGCGCAATGGCTCCGGGCAGAAGACGCGCCTCGTGATATTGGCCGTCGGCCAGCACCAGCAGGCCGTCCTTGTGCGTGAGCACGATCTCTTTCGGCCCCTGATCGGCCAGCATGCGGGCCGCCTTGTGGATGTCCGCCGTGCCGGTCAGAAATTCCGCTTCCACGGCATCCGTCTTCAGGACATGCACCAGAGCAAGGGCCTGTCGCTGTTCCGGCCATTCCGCGTACTGCAGCTGTCCGCCCGGACCGACGATGCGCACGAAGCCCTGCACGTCCACGCCGATGATGGTCTTCTTGGCAGCCAGCGCCTGCAACACCGTGAGTGGCACTTCGCCACGTACTGAAGCGCTGACCAGGAACGCACGCGCTTCCAGGTCACGCACGTGCTCGGGTGCGAAAGGGTCGGCGACCGCCGCGACGGTGAGGACTGCGCTCGTCCACGTTCGCGGTCGGATACTCGAGCCGCATCAGCGTCGAGGCGCGCGATTCGATGATCTCGCACTTCGACTCCCGCTTCGCGCAAGCGCATTCGGTCGACTTGCGGTCTTCGGCGGCGAGGCGCGTCAGGGCCGCAACCTGCAGCCCCGCAAGCGTCGCGGCATGGGCGGCGTAGGAGTATCCGCCGCCGTCCACGTAGCGCGTGTCCTGCGGCGGAGACGATGGTGTCCTTGGTGTAGGCGCCGACGGTGATGAAGTCGTAGTTGCGGGACATGGATACCTCAATCGCGGAGTTTGACGCGCCACAGGCTGGCGGCGAGCAGCATCGAAACGATCGATGAGCCGAGCCAGAACCAGATGACGGTGCTGAAGTCGTAGTGGCGCACCGTCCACGACCATGGTCATGCCGCGCTCGATCAGGTGGCCGCTGATGTTCTCCTGAATGGCCGCGCCGATGTAGCTGAAGATGCCGACGACGCCCATCGCGGCACCGGCTACGCGCTTGGGGCAGATGTCGACGGCGAACAGGCCGCCGAGCGAGGTCACGAGGCCGGTGAGGCCGACGCCGAACAGGATGAAGCCGGCCGTCAGCGCGACGGAATTGGTGCGGCCCGAAGAAGATGAGCAGCGAGGCCCGGCGATCTCGGTGATCGCGAACAGCAGGTTCGCCGGCGGCCGGCGCGCGGCGAACAGCTTGTCGGAGATGAACCCGTAGAGAGGCAGCCGGCGATGCCCGCCAGCGTGCTGATCGTCCAGCAGCGATGCCCGCCTCGATGCAGCGAGTAGCCGCGCGTCTTCCTGCAGGTACAGGATGCCCCAGCTGTTGATCGCGTAGCGCGTGACGTAGATCGGTCGCGCTCGACAGCGCGAGCATCCAGATCGGCCGGGATCTTCAGAATCGAGAGTTGCGTGCGCGAGCACGCTGCGTCTGCGGGCGCGGCGATGCGACGCTGCGCGCCTGATAGTGGTCGTTGCGCCAGTCGTCGACCGCCGGCAGCCCGAGCGTGCGCGGCCGGTCCTGCATCAAGAGGTAGATACCGACTGCCACGAGCGATGCAGGCGATGCCCGGCACCCAGAAGCCCGCGCGCCAGCCGAACATGGCGACGAACGCGGCGACGCACGAAGAACGTCAGCCCTTCGCCCATCGAGTGGGCAGTGCTCCAGATGCCGTAGAAGCGGCCGCGCTCGCTGTTGCTGAACCAGTCGGTCATCGCGACCACGCCTGCGGGCGCGCCGAACCCCTGGAACCAGCCGTTGAGCGCCCACAGCGCGATCGATACCGTGAGCACCGTGGAGAAGCCCATGCCGATGTTGAGCAGCGCCGACATGAGCACGCCGAGCGCGAAGAACATCTTGAGGTTGGCGTGATCGGCGAGGAAGCCGTTGACCAGCTTGCCGAGCGCGTAGGAGTAGAAGAGCGCGGAGCCGATCAGGCCGAGCTCGCTCGGGCTGAAGATGCCCGCGTCGATCAGCGGCTTCTTGACGACGTTGAGCGCGAGCCGGCAGGTGTAGGCGATCGCATAGCCGAACGGTGATGGCCAGCATGATGCGCATGCGGTGCCGCCGGTACAGCTCCGCGATGCGTTGCGGATCCGTGACCGCGTCGCCCAACGGGCCGATGGCGAACCACCGTCGCCAGCCCGTCACGGGAGCGGAATATTCGTGCACTGACGCTGGCCTTTTCATGCATCTGCGCCATGTTGCCGGGCTTGAAAACTTGGTTCCATTATAATACAAAGATGGAATAAACATTCCAATTCATAGCCGCGTAACGAGGAATTGCATGCGTATTCAGCTGGCCGTCGCGATTTTAATAGGTGCTCTGTGCGGCTGTGGCCCCAAACCGGCTCCGCCCGCGCAGTCACCAGAGCGCGCTGCGACAGCCGCGACGACAGTCGCAGCGTTCGCTGAAACTGCTCCGAGCGCGCAGGACGACGCCAACGATGTGGCGGTCTGGGTGCACCCTACAGATCCTGCGCGCAGCCTGCTGCTCAGCACCGCCGGGACGGCCGGTCTGGAGCTCTTCGGGCTCGATGGCCACAAGCGAGGAAGCTTCGACGGCGCGCAACTCGATCACGTCGACGTCCTGTACGGTTTCGATGCGGGCGCAGGGCCCGGCGCGCTGGTAGTGGGTTATGACCGCAGCAGCGGCGGCCTGCTCGCGTTCACGATCGATCCGAAGTCATCGCGGGTGAGCTTGGTTTCGCGGCAGCCGTTGGTGCCGCATGGAGAGGTCACCGGCCTTTGCGGCTACCGTAGCCCCGGCACGGGCAAGCACTACGCGTTCGCCGCCACCGACGCAGGTGACGTGCAGCAGTGGGAATTGTTCGCCGTCGGAGGCAAGGTCGACGGCCGATTGGTGCGGTCCATTCCCGTGGGCGTAGGCGCCGGGTACTGCGTCGTCGATGACGAGGCGGGTGATCTGTATATCGCCGAGGAAAAGGCGGGCATCTGGAAAATCGCCGCCGAGCCTGAAACGGATGCCGAGCGCACCGTTGTTGATCTGACCGGCTCGCGCGGGCATATCGAAGACGAAGTGTCGGGGCTTGCGCTGTACCGCGCGGCGGGCGGCAAGGGTTACCTGCTCGCCGCTGATGTGGCGCAGGCGCGGTTCAATGTCTATGCACTCGCGGATTCCGCCTACGTCGGCGCATTCACCATCGGTGCTGCAGGCGGCGTCGATGCAGTGGGTGACTCCGAAGGGTTGGACGTGACCGCACTGACCCTCGGGGATTCCACGCCCGGCGGGCTGCTCGTGGTGATGGACGAAGACAACGAAGGCGCCGCTGGAAATCTCAAGCTCGTAGCCTGGAAAGGCATCGCGGATGCGCTGAAGCTGCCGGCCGCTTCAGGCAGCGATCCGCGTGCAGCACTCGACGCACCCAAGGTGGCGCCGGTCGAGCCCAGTGCGGAAACAGATCCCGTCGACAGCTATGGCGATGCGGCGGACGATCCGGCGATCTGGGTGCATCCGACTAATCCCGAGAAGAGTCTCATCATCGCCGCGCAAAAGAAGCGGGGCATCTACGTTTACGGCCTGGATGGCAAGACGCGCCAGGTGCTGCCGGATGGCCGCATGAACAACGTGGACGTGCGCAATGGTTTCCGTCTCGGCGGTGCCGTCGTGCCGATCGTCGCGGCGACCAACCGTACCGACAAGACGCTGGCGCTGTATCGCATCGATCCGGCGCAGGGGCGCCTCGCCCCGATCGCGGACGGAAAACTTCCGACCGGTTTCGCAGATCCTTACGGCCTTTGCATGTATCGCAGCGCGAAGAGCGGGGATGTCTTCGTTTTCGCCAACGGCGCCGGTGATGGCGCCTACAAGCAGTGGAAGCTCGTCGCCAAGGGCAGCAAGGTCGGCGTGGAGCTGGTGCGAGAGTTCACCGTGGGTTCGCAGGCAGAGGGCTGCGCCGCGGATGACGAGGCTGGCGCGCTCTACATTTCCGAGGAAGACGTGGGACTCTGGCGCTACTCGGCCGAGCCGGACGGCGGATCGACCCGCACACAGATCGACAGCACGGAGAAGGGCAACCTCGAGGCGGACGTCGAAGGGCTTTCCGTCTACGCGGGCAAAGGCGGCACGGGCTACATCGTCGTCTCAAACCAGGGGGCGAACGACTACGCGCTGTATCGCCGAGAGGGCAAGAACGAGTTCGTCGGCCATTTTGCAGTCGTGGCCAACGACGAACTGGGAGTCGATGGCGCATCGGAGACGGACGGTCTCGATGTAACCAGCGCCTCGCTCGGGGCGGACCTTCCGCAGGGCCTGTTAGTCGTGCAGGACGGGCGCAACATCACGCCGCGCGAACGTCAGAACTTCAAGCTCGTGCCGTGGGATCGGGTGGTCGCGGGCATGAAGCTCAAGCCGCCTGCCGAGTGAGGCGGGCGAGGCATTCAAAGCCCATGCGGGCGTACTTGCGCGGCTCGGCGACGGCGGGATCCTGCTCGGCCTCAACCACCCACCATCCTGTATAGCCGGCCGACATGATCCTCGGCAGCACACGCGCATAGTCCACGCAGCCGTCACCCGGCACCGTGAAAACTCCCTGCAGCACGGCATCGAGAAAGCTCGTGTCTCGATTGAGACAGCGCGTAAGAACATCGCGGCGCACATCCTTGCAGTGCACGTGCGCGATGCGCTCGCCGTAAGCAACGGCCACGCGCATTGGATCGTCGCCGGCAAAAGTCAGGTGGCCGGAATCGAGCAAGAGTTCCACTTCTTCGCCACAGTGTTTCATCAACTGGTCTACGTCCGGGCCGGATTGCACGACCGTGCCCATGTGATGGTGATACGCGAGGCGCATCCCTGCCGCGCGCATCATGCGGGCGAGCTGCGTCAGGCGGCTGCCGAATTCGGGCCAGCGAGCGGCTGAAAGCTGCGGACGGCGGCTGAGGCGAGTCTGCCGATCCGGGTGCACGCAATCCGTCACTTCGGCAACCACCATGACTTCGCACTTCATCGCCTTGAGCAAAGCGAGATGGCTCGCCATTGCGGCGAATTCGTCGTCTGCGCTGCGCTCCAGGAGCCTGGCGCTGTACCAGCCGGATACCAGCGCGAGATCGTGCTTGGCCAGCAGCGGGCCGAGCGTTGCCGCATCGCGTGGAAACTTGTGGCCGAGCTCTACGCCGTCGTAACCGGCTTCGCGGGCTTGCATGAGGCAGGTTTCGAGGGAGATGTCCGCGCCGAGCGCCGGCATGTCGTCGTTGCTCCAGGTGAGCGGGTTGATGCCGATTCTTGCGCTCATGCTGGGGGCCTTTAGGAATGGCAATGGAGATAGGGAGCAAGAGACACATCGCACGCGGCGGCCGAGGCGAAGAGTGTCCCGGTGGGGACCGGCCCCGAGGGATCGGTCTTACGGTCGGTCCCTGACCGGACCCTAGGTGAGCCCCGCCACGCATGCGCAGCCCTCATTCCTCGCGCCTCTTCCCATACTTCACGCGCGCCTCACGCACTTTCGCACTCTCGGAAACCTCCGGAACCGGCACGTCCCACCACGCGCCCCCGACCTGTGTCGAGTGCTGCGCATCAGTATCGACGACGATCACCGTAGTGCGATCCGCATTCCTCCCCTTGATGACTGCGCCGCGAAGCTCCTCGAGCGAGCCCGCTTTTTCCGCATGCGCCCCCAGTGATGCGGCGTGCGCCACGAAGTCGATCGCAGGCGCCGAGTCTTCGAGCCGGTTGTTGAAAGAGTTGCCGCCGCAGGCCTGCTGCAGACGATTGATGCAACCGTAGCCGCGGTTGTCGAGCAGCACGATCAACAGCTTTTGTCCCAGCGCAATCGACGTCGCGATCTCCGAGTTCATCATGAGATAGCTGCCATCGCCCACCAGAACGGTGACATCGCGTTGTGGCAGTGCCATTTTCACGCCGAGGCCACCGGCGATCTCGTATCCCATGCAGGAGTACCCGTACTCCACGTGATAGGCCTGCGAATCCTGTGCGCGCCACAGTTTGTGCAGTTCGCCTGGCAATCCGCCGGCTGCGCACACCACGGTGCCGTTGGGCCCAATCACTGCGTTCACGGCACCGAGTACTTCGGCATCGGATGGCAGTTTGGCTTTGCGTGGGGCGACAGCCGCATCACGCTCGGCATTCCAGCCGGCGGTGAGCTTGCGGGCCCGGTCGATCCACGGCGTCGCTGCTCCAGCGGGGCCGAGTAGCGCGCGTAGTTCCTGGAGAGTGCGTTGTGCGTCGCCTTGTACGGCCAGCGCATTCTGCTTGACCGCATCGTGGCGGCAGACATTGATGCTCAGCAGTCGGTGCGCGGCATTACGAAACAAAGTGTTCGAGGCGGTGGTGAAATCCTGGAGGCGCGTGCCGATTGCGATCACGAGATCCGCTTCGGCCGCCAGAACGTTTGCCGCGCTCGAGCCCGTGACGCCGATGGCTCCGACGTTGCAGGGATGATCCCAGGGGAGGGCGCCCTTGCCAGCCTGCGTCTCCGCCACCGGGACGTGATATTGCGCGGCGAATTCGGCGAGCGCAGCGAAGGCTTCGGAGTAGTGAATACCGCCGCCCGCGATGAGCAGCGGCTTGTGCGCGTTTCGGATCAAGGCCGCGGCTGCGACGAGGCGCGCGCTATCCGCTCCCGGCCGAAGCAGTTCATGGACCTTCGGCGCGAAGAAATCATCCGGGTAGTCGAATGCTTCGGCCTGCACGTCCTGCGGCAGGGCAATGGTGGCCGGACCGCACTCAGCGGCATCCGTGAGCACGGAAATGGCCTGCGGCAGGGAGCTCAATAACTGTTCGGGACGCACGATGCGATCCCAGAAACGGGACACGGGGCGGAAGCAATCGTTGGCCGTGGTGCCGGGGTCGGAGAAATTCTCGATCTGTTGAAGGACCGGGTCGGGACGCCGGCTGGCGAACACGTCGCCGGGCAGCAGCAGCACGGGCAGGCGATTGACGTGCGCGAGGGCTGCGGCCGTGACCATGTTGGTCGCGCCGGGGCCGATTGAAGTTGTGCACGCCATCATGCGGCGCCTACGGCTGGCCTTCGCGAAGGCGATGGCAGCGTGCGCCATGGCCTGTTCGTTGTGAGCACGAAATGTCGGTAGTTCATCGCGAACGTTCTGCAGGGCCTCGCCGAGGCCAGCCACGTTGCCGTGACCAAATATTGCGAACATGCCGTGAAACAGCGGCAGGTTCTGGCCATTCACGACCGTGCGCTGCGCCACCAGGAAGCGGACCAGCGCCTGCGCTGTGGTCAGGCGGACCTTGGCCATTGCTGTCCTTTCGCGGCGCGGATGCCCTGCCACAGGCGAATCAGCCGTTCGTAACGCTCGGCGATGGCGGCCACGGCGCGCTCGTCATCGATGCGGCCGGCCATCCACTCACGCGCCGCTTCCGAAAATATGCTGCGGCCGACTGCGAACCCGCGGCAGATCGCGAACGGCGCCGCGTGCTCGAATCCGATCTTCAGAGTGGCTTCCGGCGCATCCAGGCCCAGCAGCAGCACCCCATTGCAATGCGGATCGCACTCCGCAATGACCTCGGAAATCCGGTGCCAGGCACCGGGTTTCGGGGGCTCGAGTTTCCACCAGGCGGGGCGAACGCCCAGGTTGTAGAAGCGGCGCAGGATGCGCGGCAAGGTCTCGTCGTCGACGAGTTGGCTGCGGGACGAGGCGATCACTTCGAGCAGCAACTCGCGCTCCAGAGCAAGTGCATTGCGGTTCAGCTCGACGATGCGCGCCTCCTGCGCCAGGCGCAGCTCGACCGGATCATCCGGGTGGTAGAACACCAGGCACTTGATGACGTGAGCAGCGGGCCAGGCGCTCAGCGTCAGGCCGGTATCGGGTCGCGGATCGAATTCCAGCGGATGTGAGCCGGGCATCTCGATCGGCCGGCCGATCCAGCGGCCCGCCGCACTCATTCGGCTCAACACGTTGGCGCCGTAGCGGTCATCGACGATCACACCGACGCGCTCGGGAGTGCCGCAGCGGCCCGCGACGCGCTCCACGGCTTCCGCGACGAGATCCTTGAATCGCACGATTCGGGAAGTCGGCACGCTGAACTCGTTGGTGAGCTGTTCGAGCTGGCGCCGATGATCGAACGCCAGCACGTAGAGCTCGTTTCGCGGGCGCCGGGTCGTAGTGGCGGCGTGCAGGTGCTGGATGCGATCGTCGAGATCGGGGCGGCGGATATCCGCGGCTCGCGCCAGGAAATCTTCGAGCTCCGCCTCGCTGGGCAGGGCAGGGGCGCAGCCGTGACGCGAAACGACGAGCGCGCCGCAGGCGTTGCCCAGGCGTGCCGCAGCGCTCCCAGGGAGCATCCGCGAGCCAGCCGTGGAGGAACCCGGTCAGAAAGGCGTCGCCGGCGCCGAGCACGTTCAGCACTTCGACCGGGAAGCCGCGCACATTGAGCGCATCGTCCAGGGATTCAGGAATCGCGCCCGGCAGGATCGAGCAGCCGGCCGCTCCGCGTTTTACGACGATGCAACCTTTGGTCAGCCCGCGGATCGTGCGTAGCGCTTCATGCACCGACTCACCGCTCCCGGCGATGCAGATTTCCTCTTCGGTGCCGACGATCAGCTCGCAGTCGGGCAGCAGCGCCTGCAGGCGCTGGCTGACGTGCCCCGAAGCGACGAAACGATTCTCTCCTTCGCCAGCGCTGGTGAGGCCCCAGAGCACCGGGCGGTAGTCGATGTCGAGCACGATGCGCGTCTCGCCCTGACGCGCGATTCGCACGGCTGCAGCGACGGCAGCGGCGGATCCGTCCGTCGACAGATGGGTGCCGGTGATCGCCAGCGCGCGACTCGAGGTGATATACCGCTCATCGAAATCGTCGTCCTCGACGTTGAGGTCCGCGCAGTTCTCGCGGAAAAAAATATGGGGATAGCTGCCATCCCCCGCGATGCCGAGAATCACGAATGCAGTCAGCCGTTTCGGATCGGTATGCACGTGGCTCACGTCGACGCCAGCGCGCTGTAGCGCCTCGCGCACGAAGCGCCCCATGTGCTCGTTACCTACGCGCGTCAACATCGATGAGCGCCTGCCGAGACGTGCGAGTCCGAAGGCGAGATTGGCCGATGATCCGCCGACGTACTTGGCGAAGCTCTGCATGTCCTCGAGCCGCCCGCCGATCTGCTGGCCGTAGAGATCTACTGCCGCGCGACCCAGGCAGATGACGTCGAGTGGCCTAGTCATTCTCGGAAAGTTCTCTCGGCCACCAGAACGAAGCACCTGGCGACATCGTCCAGGCGTGTTCGGCGGTGAATTCGGGCACCGTATAAGGGTTATTCGGTAAGTGCCTGATTACCCAGGAGTAGTACATGCCGTATCCCGGTGCCGCGCACTGCGCGTGATCCTGCCCGGCCGGTATGCGGATCGTGTCGTTGTGGCGAACTTTCATCACGTTCTCGCCGAGCTCCGCATGACCGTAACCCTGCGCAGCGGTGAAGCGGTAGTGATAGATCTCAGGCTGCGGATGATGATGCGGCGGATAGCTCGACCAGCCGCCGGGCATCGTGATCACCTCGCCCAACACCAGCTCGGCCTGCACGGGCGCGTTGTTCACATCGAATATGGTGCGCACGAATCGCAGGCTGCGATCGCGGACCTGGCCGCGGCCGCGAAACTCATTCGGCACTTCGGCCGGCGTGAAGACGCGCTCGGGAAAGCTGCGCGTGTTGGCGCATGCATAGACCGTGAATTCACAATGGGTCACCGCCGTGATTTCAACCGGGGTGCCGGCGGCCGCATGCACGCAGCTCGCCGATTCATCGAACAACGAGGTCCGGCGGAAATCGAAGCTCAGCTTGCCCACAGTGCCGCGCACCGCGCCTTCCATCAGGAGCCATGCCGTCTCGGACGTCGCGGTTCGCTTTCCATTGTTTGCCGGCCGCGAGGCGCAGCACGCCCGAAAGAGATTCCCGCATCGTTCTGCGGATCGTCGAAACGGGTGACGGCGGTGAACCCAGCCGGGAAGCCGTCGCGGTGCGCCGTGATGTGCTCGCTCATGATTGAACCTCGACCCATTGGCCTGCCGCATGCGACCGCTCGATCGCCTCCATGACCTGCTGGACCTCAAAGCCTTCCTGGAAATCCGGGTATGCGGACTCGCCTTTGGAGATGGCGCGAATGAGATTCCTGAGCTCGATGACCTTGAGATCGTTGATGCCCAGGCCGTGGCCCGGCGCGGGGCAGAAGTTCGCGTAGTCCGGATGTTCCGGCCCCGCCAGTATCGTGCGATAGCCGCGCCGCCCGCGCGCATCACCGCCGCTGTAGAAGGCGAGCTCGTTCATGCGCTCCTGATCGAACACCAGGCTGCCCTTGGTGCCGAATATCCGGAAGCCGAGCCCGCATTTGGTGCCGGTGGCGATGCGGCTGATGTCGAAGGTGCCGCTGGCGCCGCTCGCGAATTCGCACCATGGCGTACGCGATGTCCTCGTTCTCGACGTCGCGCAGCTGCTGAGTCGCAGGGTCCTTTCGCTGGCGATGGATCGTGCGGATGTCGCCGTTCACGCGCTTGATCCCGCCCAGAAGAAAGCGCGCCATGCTCACGAGGTGCGAGCCCAGGTCGGCGAGCGCACCGGAGCCGGCGAGCTCGCGCTTGCATCGCCAGGTGTAAGGCGACTGCGGATCGCTCATGTAGTCCTCGAGATAGCGTCCGCGGAAGGAGTAGACCTCGCCGAGCTCGCCCGCCGCGATCATGTCGCGCGCCACGGCCAGCATGGGATTGCAGATGTAGTTGAAGCCGATCAGGTGGCGCACACCGGCGCGTCTGGCAGCGGCAGCGATGTCGCGAGCCTCGCTGATGTCGAGCGCCAGTGGTTTCTCGCAATAGACGTGCTTGCCGGCCTCGATGGCCGCGAGCGCCATCTCGCGGTGCAGATGGTTGGGCGTGCAGATGTCCACGACATCGATCTTCGGATCACGCACCAGTGCGCGCCAGTCGCTGGTCGAGCGCGCGAAGCCGAGGGCCGTGGCCGCCGTGCGCGCACGCTCATCGCTGGTGTCCGCGAGCAGCTCGCAAACAGGGGCTTCGATCTCGGAAAATACTGCGCCGACGCCGCTGCAGCGCAACGGTGTGCGCGCGGCCCATGAAACCGGTGCCGATGAGTCCGAATCTGAGTCGCGCCATGTCGTCGTCCTAGTTCAGTTTTACGGGCGCGCCGGTTTCCAGCGAACGCTGCGCCGCGTTCGCCAGCAGCAGGGCGCGCAGCCCATCTTCGCCGCTGGCGACCTGCGCTGGTTCGCCACGCAGCGCCTTGAGGAACTCGTCGAGCTCGAGGCGATAGGCAGCGGCGTATCGCTCGAGGAAAAAGGGCAGGGCAGGCTCACGGGTGAACCCGGCGGCGCCCGCCGATTCCACGCTGGTCGCGACGACGTTGTCGGCCCGCGACCAGCCCGGCGGAGCCGAACACTTCGATGCGCTGGTCGTAGCCATACGAGCATCGGCGACTGTTCGTGATCTGGCACGAGCTTGCCGCTCGCGGTGGTCAGAACGACGACGGCGGTGTCGATGTCGCCCGCGGCGCCGATGCGCGCATCGACCAACGCTCCGCCGCGCGCGAAGACTTCGACCGGTTCCTCGCCCAGTAGCCAGCGCGCCATGTCGAGGTCGTGGATCATCATGTCGCGGAACAGGCCGCCGGAGCGCGCGATGTATTCGACGGGCGGCGGGCTGGGATCGCGGCTCGTGATGCCGATGACTTCCACGGAGCCCACGGTTCCAGCGGCGATCTCGCGCTTCAGCCGGCTGAACGCGGGGTCGTAGCGGCGATTGAAGCCGATGCCGAGCAGAACTCCCGCTCGCGCCGCCGCCGCGAGGCTGGCTTGCGCGCGCGGAGCGTCGAGGTCCAGCGGCTTTTCGCAGAAGATCGCCTTGCCGGCTTTCGGCACTCGCCTGGATCAGTTCAGCGTGCGTGTCCGTGGAGCTCGCGACGATGACGGCGCCGACGCTCGGGGTCGGCGAGCGCGGTGGCGGTGTCAACGACCTGCGCGCCGCAGCTGCGCGCGAGCTCCGTCGCGGAGTTCCGATTCACATCGACCACGTACCGCAGCCGCGCGTCCGGGTGGCGCTGGAGATTTCGCGGCGTGAATGCGGCCGATGCGCCCGGCGCCGAACAGGCAGAAGTCGATCATGACTTGCGCTTCCTCTCGCCGCGTCTCGAGCTGGTACGCGCAGGCGATCACCAGCGTCTGCGCGAGGCACAGCGAGGCGGTGAGGGAGCGGAACTGGCGCACTTCGGCGTCCTTCGTCTCGAAGCAGCACGTCCGCGTGGCGTGCGATCGGGCTGAGAGCGCGAATCGCTGATGGCGACGATCTTGGCGCCGCTTTCCTTCGCCTCGTTCGACCACTTCGGCGGTTTCGGCGCGTACGGCCGGAAGGTGGTCGCGATCAGCACGTCGCCGGGTCGAGCATGCCGCTCTGCTCGGCGAGCATCCCGGCGATGCCGTCGATGAGATAGGCGCGCTTGTCCACGTGGCGCAGCGCGTAGGCGAGATACGCTGCGACCGCGAACGAGCGGCGCAGACCCACGAGGTAGACCGATTGCGCATCGCGGATCAGGCGCGACGGCTTTCTCGAGGTCCGCCTTGCGCACCGATCTCCTTCAGATGCTCGAGCGCGATGATGTTGTTGTCCGCGAACTCGCGCATCAGGTCGTGCGGCGCGAGCGCATCCGTGCGGCCGGAGCGCTGCGTGAAGTCGCGGATGCGGTCCGCGTAGCTCGGGCTCGGGGCGAAGCTCAGGATCTCGTCGCGGAACAGCTTCTGCATGTCGCTCGCGCCGTCGTAGCCGAAGGCCTTGGCGAAACGCACGACGGTGGAGGGCTGGACCTTGCAGCGCTCGGCGATCACGGCGAGCGTCTGCAGGCCCATGTCGTTCGGGATTTTCGAGCGCGAAGGCCGCCACCTGCTTGAGGCGGCCGCTCAGCGATTCATAGCGCTGGACGATGTCGGATCTGAGCCTTTCGAGCTCTCGGGTGGCGGGCACGGGTCGTCATCCTCATGAAATCATGCTGTGCAACCGTGGCGATCCTACCCATTTTCGGAGCGCGCCGTGGAATCTTTATTTCAATATTTGCAGTCCGCAAAATATTCGTTCTATACTGCCTCGAACCTGGAACTTCGATTCCAAGGGGGGCTATGAACATGAACATTCGCCGCGCTCGTTTCCTTGCACCGTCACTGGCCCTGTCGCTGGCCGGGCTCCTCCAGACGGCAGCTGCCGGTGATCTAGCCGGACGCGTCACCGATGCTGAAACCGGCCGGCCGCTGCCGAACGCCAGCGTTCGCGTCGGCGACCGCACCGCTACCTCGGATCGTTCCGGCGACTACCGCGTCCAGGGTCTTGCGGCGGGTGCATACAAGGTCGCGGTGGAATACGTTGGCTTCGACACGGCGACCGCCGATGTGACGGTGCCGGAGACGGGGGCGATCGCCCAGAACTTCTCGCTCGGCAGCGCGGCCGACGTCGCCGAGGAAATCACGGTCACCGGGTTCCGCCTCGCGCAGGCCAAGGCGCTGCAGGACAAGCGCTCGTCCAACGTCATCAAGGACTCCGTCACCGCCGACGATGCCGGCAAGCTCCCGGACCAGAACGCCGCGGAGGCGCTGAGTCGCGTGACCGGCGTTTCGGTCACGACGGACCAGGGCGAGGGCCGCTATGTCACGGTGCGCGGCATCGACCCGAGCCTCGCCAACGTGACGCTCGACAATCAGATCATCGGCTCGCCCGAGCCGGACACGCGGCGCATCGCGCTCGATACGGTGCCGGCCAATCTGCTCGCCAAGCTCGAAGTGGTCAAGGCCGTCTCGCCGGACATGGACGGCAATGCCATCGGCGGCTCGATCAACATCGTCACGCCCAGCGCCTTCGACGATCCGGATGGCCACTTCGCCTCGGCGACGGCCGACGTCGGCTACTACGACCTGAATGGCAAGTATCCGTACGGCGGCGCGTTGGCCTACGGCACCACTTTCGGCGCCGAGAAGCAGTGGGGCATCGTGCTCTCGGCCAGCTACTCGAATCGCAAGTTCGACTCGCGAGAACCTGCAGGGCGGCGATCCCTGGGTCGAAGCCGCGGATGACTTCCGTTCGTCCCGGATGCGTTCGTGCTGCGCGACTACACGATCCGCCGCGTGCGCAAGGGCATCGTCGCGAACATCGAGACGCAGCCGAACGAAAACGTGAAGCTGCTATCTGCGCAACCTCGTCAACCGGTTCGAGGACACCGAGCTGCAGTCCGAGACGGTATTCGACTATCGCGGCGGCGACCTGGAGAACCAGACGGCCACTTCGGGCACCTTCCCGGAAGGCGAGGGCGAGCGTCTCATCTCGGAGCGCTTCGAAATACAGCAGATCCAGACCTCCTCGCTGGGCGGAGAATTCATTCTGGGAGACTGGGAGCTCGGCGCCTCCGTTCACTTACGGCAAGGCCAAGCAGGACACGCCGCGCGACCGGGAGTGGTCGTTCACCACCGATGAGATGCCGATGACGTTCGACACGTCGCGCTATTTCTTCAGCGTGGACGCCGGCGCCGATTTCGACGACCCGTCGATCTATGAATTCAACGAGTACGCGCGCGGCGGGCAGATCATGGAAGAGGACCTGCGCGTGGCGCAGCTCGACTTGAAGCGCAATCTCGATTTTGGCCGGCACACCGCGTCGATCAAGTTCGGTGCGAAGCGCATCGACCGCAAGAAGGACAGCGATCAGGATCTCATCGTGTTCGACGGCTTCGAGGACGACCTCACCCTCGAGCGGCTTCACCGATCCCGGCAAGAGCGGGTTCTATTCGAGTGAGCGGCCGTACGATTTCGGCCCGAAGCTGAACTTCGACCGGCTCGAGGACTTCTACAACGGCTCGACCAGACGGGTTCGAGGTGAACGCGGGCGACACGGCCGCCGAATCCTTCGGCGTCGACTACCAGATCGATGAAGATGTGACGGCGGGCTATTTGATGGGAACGGTCGAAGCTCGGCCGCGCCACCGTGATCGGCGGCGTGCGCGTCGAGAAGACCGAGTCCGAATACTCCGCGTTCGACGTCAGCCTGGATGATGGCGACCTGGTGACGGATCCGACGGGCCGTCACTGGCTGCGAAGAACTACACGAACACACTGCCGGGCCTGCAGATGCGTATGGACGCGACCGACAGCGTGGTGGTCCGCGCAGCCTGGACCAACACCATCGGCCGTCCGTCCTATGAGTCCACGGTGCCGTTCCGCATCTTCAACGTCGAAGCCAACGACGACGACCTCTACGAGGGCGAGATCGAGACGGGCAACTCCGACCTCGACGCGCTCGAGTCCATGAACCTCGACCTGTCGGTCGAGTGGTACCTGGAGCCTGCCGGCATACTCTCTGCGGGCATCTTCTACAAGGACATCGACAACCCGATCTTCACGCGCTTCACCCAGCAGGAGACTGACGACCGGATGAGCTTCGAGTTCGAGGGCCGCAACTTCTCGGAGCTGCTGATCCAGCGCCCGGAGAACGCCGAGAGCGGCGAGATCCGCGGGCTCGAGCTCAACTTCCAGCAGCAGTTCCGCTCGCTGCCGAGCCCGTTCGACGGCCTGGGTGTCGTGGTGAATTACACCTACTCGGACAGCGAGGCGAAAGTGTTCGATCGCGACGAGCCGTGCCGCGCTCTTCCTGCAGTCGGACCATGTGGGTAACGTCGCGCTCTTCTACGAGAAGCAGCGGCTTCGAGATGCGCCTCGCCTACACCTATCGCAGCAAGTATCTCGACACGCTGGGCGAAGATGATTTCCGCGAGCGACCTCTACGTCGACGCGCACGGGCAGCTCGACTTCAAGACGAGCTATGGCTTCACGGACAACATCACGGGCTTTTTGCAGGTCCAGAACATCACCGATGAGCCGCTGCGGTTCATCACCGGCAACGGGCGGTTGCTCGCCGAGAACGAGTTCTATTCCTGGAACGCCCTGATGGGTGTCCAGATCAAGTTCTGAGCAGGAACACCCGCAGCCGTTATAAGCTGCCGCTTCTGGGGTAACCACACCTTCCAGAAGGGGGCGCTTTGTCAATGGGTCGTGTGCCGGTCAGGTTTCGCATCCTGGCGCTGCTTTTCCTGCTCTCCCTCGTCAACTACATCGTCCGCAACAACATATCCGTTGCGCTGCCGAGCATTCGCGACGAATTCTCGCTCTCGGGCCAGGAGCTCGGCTGGATACTCGCCAGCTTCAATTTCGCCTACGCGCTGTTCCAGATTCCCGGTGGACTTTTCGGCGACAGGTTCGGCCCGCGTCGGGCGCTGATGCTGATCGCAGTGACGTGGGGCATCCTCACCGTGTTCACTGGCCTCGCCCCCCAGCTATTCGCGGCCTCGGCGACAGGGGCGATCACGTCTCTCATGATCGTGCGGTTCCTGATGGGCGTTTCCCATGCGCCGATCTTTCCGTCTCCGCGGCTGCATTCGGCAATTGGTTCCCGCCTGGAGGCTGGGCGTTGCCGAACGCTATTCAGAGCGCAGGGCTGACGCTCGGCCAGGCCGCCCTCGGCCCGCTCATCACCTTTCTCATCCTGCAGTTCGGCTGGCGCGAGTCGTTCTACATCGTGGCGCCCTCGGCCTTCGTCGTGGCCGGCCTATGGTGGTGGTACGGGCGGGACATGCCGCGCCAGCACCCGCACGTTTCCCCGCAGGAGCTGAAATTGATCGAGGCGGGGCGTCCGCCCGCCATGCGCACCGAACGGGGCAAGGGCGACATGCGCTCCGTCATGCTGAACCGGGACGTGTTGTTGCTGGCCGGCGCGTACTTCTGCATGAACTACGTGTTCTACATTTTCGCGCAATGGCTGTTCACGTATCTCGTCGAGGAGCGCGGCTTCTCCCTGCTCGAGAGCGGGTTCCTTTACGCGCTGCCCTTCCTTGCCGGCGCCGTGCTTGCCGTCGCCGGGGGCCAGACGTGCGACGTCCTTTGCCGCCGCCTCGGCCCGACATGGGGCTGCAGGCTACCCGCCATCGTCGGCATGTTGCTCGTCGCGGTCCTGCTGCTTGCGGGCATCTTCGCTGTTAACCCGTACGTCGCAGTAGCGCTTCTGTCGCTGTGCTTCGCATTCACGCAGTTCACCGAGGGTTCGTACTGGTCCGCGGCGACTTACTCCGCCGGCCCCCATACCGCCACGGCAACGGGGATCATGAACACAGGGGGCAACGCGGCAGGCTTCCTCGCGCCGCTGGTCGGCCTGATGGTCGACCGGCTCGGCTGGGTGCCCACGCTGGCGACCGGCTCGATCTTTGCGCTCGCCGCGGTGATCCTGTGGCTTTTCGTCCAGCTGCCCATCATGCCCACGCAACGCGATGAATCAACCTCATGAGTCTCGACTGGAGCCGACCTTGATCAAGTCCATTCGTCCGGTGCTCGCGATTTCACTGTTGTTCGCCGGCGCAGCCGTGACACCCGCGATCGCCCAACAGCCGCTTGCCGGGCTCAAGGTCCTCATCGTCGTGGACATGGAAGGCATCGCAGGCGTCGTGACTTCCGATCAGCTCGGGCCGGCCGGCTTCGAGTACGAGCGCTTCCGTCACTTCATGACGGACGAGGCGCTGGCCGCGGTCCGGGGGCGAAGGCCGCGGGTGCAACTGAAATCGTCGTCGGCGACTCGCACGGCAACGGTGAAAGCCTGCTGATCGAGGAGTTTCCACGCGACGTTCGCATCGCACGCTCGTGGCCGCGGCACAACGGCATGCTGGGCACGGTCGATTCGAGCTTCTGCCGCGGTCGTGTTCGTGGGCTACCACGCCTCGGCGAGCAGCCCCAGCGGAGTGCGTGCGCACACATTTTCGAGCGCGACGTTCACGCGCGTCGCCATCAATGGCCGCGCGATGGGCGAGGGCGAGTTCGGTGCCGCGCTCGCCGGCGAGCAGGGTGTGCCCGTCGTATTCGTATCTGGAGACGACGCAGCGACGGCCGAGCTGCGCGGCCGCATCGCCAACATCGTCACGGTGGAGACCAAGACAGGCGTTGGGCTTCCATTCCGCGCTGACGCTGACGCCCGCCGAAGCCACTGCGCGGATCGAGGCAGGCGTGCAGACGGCATTGGCAGGCCTGCGTGACATCAAGCCTTACGTGATCAAGGCGCCGGTCACACTCGAGCTGGACTACAAGAACTATGCGGCGGCCGAGACCATGGGCTATCTGCGAAGCGTGCAACGCGTGGGCTCGCGAACCATCCGCTTCGTGGGCAAGGACATGGGCGAAGTCGCGGACTTCATCGAATTTGCCGCCAGCTATCAGCCGGATCTCGCGCCCTGAACCATGGCAGCGGCTGCGGGTAACAATTCCCCCGGAGGGATGTCGCCACGCTATTCGGCGTGGTCGCTGCTTCGCGCGCGCCTGGCGAGCTCCGGCTACTGGCGACCGCTCTGGGGCGGTGCAAAGCTCAAAGACGCGTACGACGTCGTGGTGGTCGGCGCAGGCGGGCATGGGCTCGCCACGGCTTTTCACCTGGCGCGCGATCACGGCATCAAGCGCATCGCGGTGCTCGAGAAGCGTCTCGTGGGATACGGCAACGTCGGGCGCAATACGACCGTGGTGCGCTCGAACTATCTGCTGCCCGAGAATCACTACTTCTACGAGGATTCGCTGCGCCGCTGGGCGAGCCTTTCGCGCGATATCAACTACAACGTCATGTATAGCGCGCGAGGCGTGTGCGATCTGCTCAACTCCGACGATGAGATGTCGCAGGCGGCGAGGCGCGGCAATGCAATGAGGCTGGCGGGCATCGACGCCGAGCTCCTCGATGGCAAGGCGTTGCGGCAATTCGCGCCGGAGATCGATCTCGATGCTCCGCGCAGATTCCAGATCGCCGGGGCGCTGGTGCAGCGGCGCGGCGGAACGGTACGGCACGACGCGGTCGCATGGGGCTATGCGCGTGCCGCGAGCGCGCTCGGCGTGGATATCATCGAAGACTGCGAGGTCACCGGCGTGCGCACCGCCGCTGGCGTCGCTACGGGCGTGGAGACTATCACAAGGCTACGTGCAGGGAAATCGAATCGTGTTCGCAGTGGCCGGGCATACGGGAGTTATCGGCACCATGCTCGGCGTGCAGCTGCCCGTCGAGACGCACTTGCTGCAGGCCGCGGTCACCGAGCCGATCAAGCCGCTGGTCAATTCGGTTCTCATTTATTTCTACGATCATGCGGACGTCTACGTCTCGCAATCCGGATCGCGGTGGCCTGGTCTTCGGCGGGCTCCTGGATGGATTTCCCTCGTATACCCGCGAGGGACAGTGGACTCGGCTCGAGGATGTGGCGCAGGGAATCGTGGCGCTCCTGCCGCAGGCCGCCGGCCTCAAGGTGCTGCGCCATTGGGCGGGCACCAACGACATGACCATGGATGGCAGCCCGATCATGGACAGGCTCGTGTACGACAACGTGTTCCTCAATGGCGGTTGGTGTTATGGCGGATTCAAGACGATCCCCGCCTCGGGCGCGCACTTCGCGACCTTCGTGGCCACCGGCACCGCGCCGGATCTGATCCGGCACTACCGCCTGTCGCGTTTCCAGACCGGCCACCTTCTCGATGAGCGCGGCGGCGGCCCGTTTCCGGTGCGCCTGTGACGCAACTCGTCTGCCCATTCTGCGGACCGCGCGAGCTCGATGAGTTTCGCTTTCACAAGACGCTGCCGGATCCGGGCGCATCACCCTTCGCTGATGTCTATCAGCGAACGAATCGCGCAGACCTCAGCGCGGAGCACTGGCAGCATGTGCGCGGGTGCAGGGCATGGCTCGCCGTCACGCGCAATCCCACATCCGGCCAGGTGCTCGAAGTCAAATGCCTCGGCGACGAACCCCAGAATCCACCGAATCCGGTGCCTGTCACCGGATTTGAGCAGTCATGAGCAGGGTGCGGCAGGGGACTAGGCTTGGGACGGCGAAGCTGCGCTTTTCGTTCGACGGGCGCGAGTTCGATGCGCAGGCGGGCGACACCGCCGCCTCTGCGTTGCTGGCATCGGGTGTGAGACTCATGGGGCGCAGCGTCAAGTATCGGCGCGCGCGTGGAGTGCTCACGGCCGGCGTCGAAGAGCCGAACGCGCTGCTGACAGTGGGCAATGCCCCGCTCGTCATCCCTAACACGCCGGCTCCGCAACTTGCCGTCCGCGCGGGAATGGTGGTCCGTAGCCAGAACCGTTGGCCGACGCTGCGTCACGACGTCAACGCGCTGCTCCAGCTCGGTGGAGGCTTTTTCGGCGCGGGCTTCTACTACAAGACCTTCATGTGGCCATCGTGGCGCACGTACGAAGGAATGATCCGCAGGCTCGCCGGCCTCGGTGAAGCGCCGGGCGCGAGCGACCTGCCCGCAGTGGATATCGAATACCTGGATACCGATGTGCTGATTGCCGGCGCGGGGCCCGCTGGCCTGAGCGCAGCGCTCGCTGCCTCGCGCGCCGGTGCACGAGTGGTGCTTTGCGAGCGCGAGCCCGTCTGCGGTGGGGAGCTCGAGTTCGAGCCCGCGGCCTTCGGAGTGCAGTCGGCTGCTCAGTGGGTGGACGAAACTCTCGCGACCTTGCGCCGACGCAAGGCGCGCCTCCTGACCGAAACTTCGATCGTCGGCGGGTCGGGCGGCCTCCTCATCGCGCACGGTCAGCGCGGCGGCCTTCCCGGCGCGGACAGGATATTTCGCATCAGGCCGCGAGCCTTCGTGATTGCCGCCGGCGCGGTCGAGCGACCCATCGCATTCGTCAACAACGACCTGCCGGGCGTGATGCTGCTCGGTGCCGCGGAAAAATATCGCGCCCGTTACGGTGTTCGCGTTGGTGAGAACCTGGTGCTGTTCGGCAATCACGACCGTCTATATGCCGCGGCCGCGAGATTTGCCGCGGCCGGAATGCGCGTCCGCGCGATCATCGACACACGAGAGGAAAGCGCCGCTGCATCTTCGCAATCCGCACGTGACGAGCTGCATCGCGACGGAGTCGAATGCCTCATGGGTCACGCTGTGCTTGCGGCACGCGGCAGGCTCGACGTGCGCGGCGTGAAGGTCGCCGCTCTCGCCAATCCTGCAGCCTTGCGCAACATCGCTTGCGATGCGCTCCTGGTGAGTGGCGGCTGGTCGCCGGCCATTCATCCAGGCTTGCATGAAGGGGGCGCCAGGGCGTACCTCGCCGATGTCGCCGCATTCGTCGCGACGGAGCAGCCCAGCTGGCGCACTGCCTGCGGTGCGTGCGGCGGCGCGCTTGAGCTTTCACGAGTGGTCTCGGAAGGGTTCACGGCAGGTGAGAACGCAGCGCGCAAGGCATCCGCGCAAGGCGACGTCGGAGCGACACCAATCGGACGCGGCGACGCTGCGCCGAATCTAGTTCCCTTCTGGCGCTCACCGGCGGATCGAAGCGGAGAGAAGCGGCAGTTCGTCGACATGCAGAACGATGTGACGGTTGCGGACCTGCGGCAGTCCCTGGAAGAGGGCTTCCGCGACATCGAACACGTGAAGCGATACACGACGCTGGGCATCGGCACGGACCAGGGGCGCACTGGTGGCGCGCTCGGCGCCGCAATCGTGGCCGAGCTTTCCGGCGGCAGTTTGTCGGCCGTCGGCTTGAGCCGGACGCGGCCTCCTTATCAGCCGGTCAACCTGATGGCTCTGGCGGGCAGTCGCACGGGCGCCGCACTCAGGCCGGAACGACGAACCCCGATGCACGATTGGCACGCCGCCCACGGTGCCGTCCTCGAGCCCTCGGGGCTGTGGTTGCGCCCACGTTATTACACAGCTAATGGATCAGACGCCTTCGCCGCAGGTGTGAGCGAAGCAGCGCGCGTGCGCAGCGTCGGTGGCATCACCGACGGCTCGACGCTCGGCAAGATCGAGGTCGCGGGCCCCGACGCGGCTGCCCTTCTCGATCGCCTCTATCTCAGCCGCGCTAGCACGATCAAGCCGGGTCGCAGCAAGTACATGGTGAACCTGCGCGAGGACGGCATGGTGCTGGACGACGGCATCGTTCTCCGCCTGGCCGAAGAGCGTTTTCTCGCTACCGTCAGCTCGGGTCACGCCGGGCACATGCTGTCTCACTTCGAGTTCTGGCGCGATGTGCACGCACCCGGCTCAGCTGTAACGCTGACCGATGTCACCGAAGCCTGGGCGGTCATCGTGGTGTCCGGCCCGCAGTCGCGAGACAAGCTGCGCGGAATTCTGGGAAGCGAGTGGCACGAGCCGCTGGCTTCGCTCACCCACATGGCCTTTGCGGAAGGGCAATGGCAGGGGCGCGGGTTGCGCATGCTGCGCGCCAGTTTCTCGGGGGAGCTGGCGTTCGAGTTGCATTGCCGCCCAGCTATTGCGGTGCCGCTGTGGAGCGCGCTCGTGCAGTCGGGACTGCCGCCTTATGGGCTCGAGGCACTGGATATCCTGCGAGTGGAGAAAGGTTACCTGGTCACCTCGGAAATCAACGGCCAGACGACACCGCAGGATCTTGGCATGGACTCGCTCATCAAGCTCGGTAATGCATGCGTGGGTCGTGACCTCCTGGATCGCGAGGCATTCGGCGATCCGCAGCGGCCCAGGCTGGTCGGATTGCAGGCCGTCGATCCGCAGCACACCTTTCTCGCGGGCGCGCAGGTCACGGTGCCCGATGCGCCGACACGCAGTGTCGGGCATGTCACGTCCACCGTTTACAGCCCGGCGCTGGCGCGCTGGATTGGCCTTGCGCTGGTGGGGCGGCATCTTTCTTCCGAAGGCCATGAGCTGATGGCGCGCGATCCCATACGTGGCCGCCAGACGCGGGTCAAAGTAACGCCGCCGGTTCATTTCGATGCGAGCGGCGCGAGGATGCGCGCATGAGCTCGGCGACTCCCGGCATCCGCGAGCTGCCGATGGCCTCGTGTTGCGAGCTCGTGGCCTTGCCGGCTGCGACCCCGCAGCACTTCGATACCGGCTGGCCGCTCGCTCCCGGTGCCGTGCGTAGCGATTCGGATGGTCGCGCGGAATTGCTGCATTTCGCGCCCGGTCGATGGCTCATGCCGGATCCGCAGCCGCAACTGCTGGCTCAACTGCAACGGCAGGGCGTCACGACGCTGTATGACGTCGAAGGCAAATGGCGCAGGTGCGTACTCGTGGGGCCAGCAGCCGCTCGCGCCCTCGGGGCCAGCATTTCCGTGGAGTCGGTGCTCGCGGGGCGTGAATGCGCGGCGGTGACGCTCTTCGATTGCCCGGCCGTGCTGAGGCGCGCAGGCGGCGAATTCGAGCTCTGGACACTTTCCAGTTATCTCGAAGCGTTCAAGCGTGCGCTGCAAGCGGCACAAGGTGCGCAAAGCGCTTCCGCCCCCTAGAATCCAGGCATGAGCACCGAACAGCAGGCCGTGCCCGCCGCGGAGATGAAACCGGCACTGGATCCAAAGTTCTACCGCAGCGAGGAGATCTTCACCCTCGAGACCGGGAGACTGTTCCACGGCCAGTGGTTCTGCGTCGGCCGCACGGAACAGATCCCCGAGCGCGGGGATTTCCTCCATGTGTCCATTGCGGGGGAGCGGATCATCGTGGTGCGCAGTCGCGATGAAACCGTCCAGGCCTTCTACAACGTTTGCCGGCATCGTGGCAGCCGCCTGACGTGGACACCGCCCCTGCCGGACAGCGCTAACCCCCATGCGCTGCGTTCGGGCCGCATGGAAGGCGGCGCGATCGTCTGCCCCTATCACGCGTGGAGCTACAACCTGGATGGCTCCTTGCGCGCCGCGCCTTTCGTGCGCTTCGATGCAAGCTGCCCGAAGAGCAGCTTCTCTCTGGTGCCCGTGCATCTGGCGGAGTGGGGCGGCTATATTTTCGTCAATCTCGCCAAGACCCCCGCGCAATCGCTCGTCGACCAAATCGGGGTGGTGGCACAAAGAATCGAACGCTATCCGCTCGGTGACATGCGGAGCGGCGCCAGAATCGTCTACGACGTGCGCGCGAACTGGAAGGTGCTCGTGGAGAACTACAACGAGTGCTATCACTGCGGGCCAGTGCATCCGGAGCTGTGCGCGCTCGTGCCGGCTTTTCGCGAGCAGGGTGGCGGCGGCCTGACGTGGGACGACGGCATTCCACATCGCGAAGGCGCCTGGACGTTCACGGCCAGCGGCACCTCGACGCGTGCGCCGTTTCCGGGGCTTTCCGAATCGGAAAAAACCCATCACAAGGGCGAGGTCATCTTCCCGAACCTTCTGATGAGCCTCGCGGCGGAGCATGTGGCCGCCTTCACGCTGTGGCCCATGGAACCCGGCCTCACGCGCATCGCCTGTGATTTCCTCTTTCACAAGAGCGAGGTCGCGAAGCCCGGGTTCGATCCGTCCGACGTCGTCGATTTCTGGGATCTGGTCAACAAGCAGGACTGGGGCATCTGCGAGTCCGTACAGGACGGCATGAGCTCGGCGGCTTCCGCGGCGCCTTCTACGCGCCCATGGAAGATCCCGAGCCTCGACATCCGCCGCTACATCGAGCGCCACCTCGGCGACCTGACCCGCACCGGCGCTTGAGCCAGGCGCACATGGCCAGCTACGACGTTGTCATCGTTGGCGGCGGCCACAATGGGCTGACGGCTGCGTTCTATCTCGCGCGCGCCGGCCTCAAGACTCTGGTGCTGGAGCGGCGCGAGATTCTCGGCGGCTGCTGTGTCACCGAGGAGATCGACCCGGTTGCCGCGCCCGGTTGCCGCGTATCCACCGCTTCTTACATGGCGAGCATGCTCCGTCCCGAAATCATCCGGGATCTCGAGCTCGCGAAACATGGCCTGCGCATGGTCGCGGCCGATCCCGGTGTCCAGGCGGTAACGCCCGACGGCAAAATCATTCCGTGGTGGAATGACTCCACGCGAATGCGCGCAAGCGCTGCAGGAGCTTGCACCAGCCGACTGCGAGCGGTTCCTGTCGCTTGAAGACCGCCTGCGCGGGCTGGCGCGGCATCTCGAGCCCCTGTTCATGCAGGCTCCGCCTGATCTGCAGAGAGGCGGCATCGGCGGCCTTTTCGAGCTGCTGAAATTCGGTTTGAAGATGCGCGGCGTGCGCGGCCGGGAAATTGCGGACCTCGTCGCCTTCACCACGGGCAGCCTCGGCGAATTCCTGGACCGCTCTCTGACTTCGCCGCATCTGAAATCGCTGGTGCTGGCGAACAGCCTCTACGGCAAGCACGGCGGGCCTTACGATGCCGGCACTCTTTTCGGCCTGCTGTTTCACCTGCTGGGCGGAGGAAGTGAAGCGAAGCAGGGCTTCATGGGGCACGTGATCGGCGGTATGGGCGCGCATCACCAGGCGCGATGGCCGTGGCGTGCAAAGCGCAAGGCGTCGAGCTGCGCACCGCCTCGCCCGTGAAGGAATTGCGGGTTCGCAATGGCCGCGCCACTGCGGTGATTCTCGAAGACGGCAGTGAGATCGCGGCCCGTGTCATCGTCTCGAACGCCGATCCGAAGCGCACTTTCCTCGGGCTGGTGCCCTCGAAGGAGCTCGATCCGGAATTTCTGGCGGCCGTGCGCGGCATCAAGATGGATGGGCCGTGCGCCAAGTTCAATCTCGTGCTCGACGAGGAACCGCAGCTCAACGGCCTCGGCGCGGATGCGCCGCCGCTGCGCAAGGCGACCTATACGCTGGTGCCGTGGCTCGACTCCGCGCAAAGGTGTTACGAGAGCGCCCGGCAGGGTGCGATACACGATGATCTGTGGATCGATTGCCTCGTGCCCTCGGCCGTCGACCCGACGCTGACCACGCCCGGGCGCCACGTGATGACCTGCTTCATCCAATACCTGCCATACCGCCTGGCGAACTCCACGTGGGACGCCGAACGAGACCGCCTGCAGAAACAGATTCTCGAGCACATCGCGCGCTTCGTTCCAGCGGTGGGCCGGTCGATGGTGGCGATGCCGTCTCTACACGCCCGCTGATCTCGAGAGCGTGCTCGGGCATCACCGAGGGCAATATCTTTCACGGTGATCTGCGCCTCGATCAGCTGTTCTTCATGCGCCCGGTGCCGGCGTATGCGCGATACGCGACGCCGATACACGCGTTGTACATGTGCGGCGCCGGGACGCATCCGGGCGGCGGGGTTACCGGCGCGCCGGGGCACAATGCCGCGCAAAGAATTCTGGGCGACCTGCGTCGCGACCGTAGTCTTCGAAAGGGTGTGGCGGCATGAGCTCTTCGGGCATCACCATCGTCGGCGAGCGCGAGCTACGCGAAATCGTCAACCTCGATGCGGAAGTCATCACGGCGGTCGAGGCCGCATTCAACTGGGCGAGCGAAGGCCGCGCCTATTCTCCTCCCATCATGCATATCGCCGTCGAGGAGCATCATGGCGACGTCGACATCAAGAGCGCCTACATCCGCGGGCAGAGTCACTTCGCGGTGAAGATCGCCGCGGGATTCTTCGACAATCCCAAGCTCGGGCTGCCGAGCGGCACCGCGCTGGTCATTCTGATCAACAGCCAGACCGGACGACCGGAGATGATCTTCCTCGACAACGGGTATCTGACGGACGTGCGAACGGCCGCGGCCGGTGCGATTGCCGTGAAGCATCTGGCGCGCCCGCAGGATGATCGCATCGGCATCATCGGCTCCGGCATCCAGGCTCGCTACCAATTGCGCGCGATATCGGTCGGCCGCAGGTTCAAGGAAGTGCGAATCGCGGCGCGCTCGGCTGACAAGGCCGCTGCGTATGCGGAAGAGATGTCGCGAGAGCTGAAGGTGCCGGTCATCGTGGCATCGGCCGACGAGGTGGTCGCCGCATCTGACATCGTCGTGACGACGACTCCTTCGCAGATGCCCGTCCTGCAAGGCGAGTTCCTCAAGCCCGGGCAGACCGTGGTGGCCATGGGCTCCGATGTGCCTCACAAACGCGAGCTCGATGCGCGGGCCATGGAGCGTGCATCGCTGATTGTCTGCGACAATCGCAAGCAGTGCGAAATCCTGGGCGAGTTGCATCACGCGCTGGATGAGCGGGCGCTCCGGGCCGACACGCTGATCGTGGAGCTCGGTGAAATCACTTCCGGTAGGCGTCGCGGGCGCGCGAGCGATGCGGACATTGTGATCTGCGACCTGACGGGCATGGGCGCGCAGGATTCGGCAATTGGTCTCTACACGCAGCGCAAGGTCTTAGCGAACAATCTGGGCTGGCAGCCGCCGTCGTAGCATGGAAGCCGCGGGCTCGCTTCTGCTGGGCGAAGGCGACGTGGGGCCGGTCGGCATCGAGCGGCCGCGGGGTGCATCGCCTTTCCTGATGGTCTGCGATCATGCGGGTAATCGAATTCCGCGCCGGCTATCGGATCTCGGGCTGCCGCAAGAGCACCTGGCACGGCATATCGGCTGGGATTTGGGCGCTCTCGGCGTGGCGCTGCGCCTGTCGCAGCAGCTGGACGCCACGTTGATTCATCAGCGCTACTCGCGACTGGTCATCGATTGCAATCGCCCGATTGAGGCCGAGACTTCGATCCCAAAGGTTTCAGACGGCACCGTCATTCCGGGCAATGCGAGCCTGGCGCCAGCGGATTCGGCCCTGCGCGTCGGTGAGATCTACAGCCCTTATCACGATGCAATCGTTGCGGCGCTCGAGCAGCGCGCCGCGGCCCGGCGCCTGACCATCCTGGTTGCCATGCACAGCTTCACTCCGCAACTCGAGGCGCGTCCCGCTCCGAGACCCTGGCAGATCGGCGTACTGTTCAATCGCGACTCGCGCTTAGGTTTGGCGCTGGTGGAAACGCTGCGCAGGGAAGGAGATCTGCAAGTCGGGGTGAACGAGCCCTATTCGGTGAGCGACCTTTCGGATTACGCGATACCCGTGCACGGCGAACAGCGCGGCCTGCCGCACGTGATGATTGAATTGCGCCAGGATCTCATCGCCTCCCCCGATCAGCAGGCGGGCTGGGCGCTGCGACTGGCGCGCACGCTGCCATTGGCCGCCGTAAGCCTGATTCGCGAATTCGGCGGCTGACTCGCTGTATGATTCGCGGTCCGCGACACCCGTCGCGGCCATTGCTGCCCTGACGACACTCAAGAGGATTCCATGCGGGAGAAGAACCCTGAGGCCACCGGCGCCGCCGCCGCGCCTTCTTTCATATTGACCACCTCGTGCCCCGACACCACCGGAATCGTGGCGGGTATCGCCGGCTTCCTCGCAGCCAACAATGGGCTCATCACGGAGGCCCAGCATTTCGACGATCCGTACAGCAACACTTCGTTCATGCGCACGGTGTTCCGCGACAACGGACAGGGGCTGCCGGAGATGGCGGAGCTCGACAAGCAGTTTGCCGCCAGCGTGGGCGAGCGGTTCAGGATGGACTGGAAGTTTTTCGATGCGCACAGCAAGTGCAAGACGGTGCTCGCTGTCTCGAAACAGGGTCATTGTCTGAACAGCATCCTGCACCGCTGCAGCACGGGCACGCTGCCGCTCGAAGTGGTCGCGGTGGTGTCGAATCACCAGAATCTACGCAGCCTCGCCGAATGGCACGGCATGCCTTATTACTACCTGCCCATCATCAATGGCGACAAGCCGGGGCAGGAGCGCAGGGTGGCCGAGATCTTCGAGAAATCCGGAGCGGAGCTGCTCGTGCTGGCGCGCTACATGCAGATCCTTTCGGGCGAAAGCTGCAGGCATTTCGAAGGCCGCGCCATCAATATCCATCATTCCTTCCTGCCCGGCTTCAAGGGCGCGAAGGCGTATCACCAGGCGCACACGCGCGGGGTGAAGCTCATCGGCGCGACAGCTCACTACGTCACCACGGACCTCGACGAAGGCCCGATCATCGAGCAGGGCGTGGAGCGCGTGGATCACACGCTGTCCGCCGAGAGTCTCACGGTGATCGGCGGCGAGCTCGAAAGCATCGTGCTCAATCGGGCGCTGCAGTGGCATGCCGAGCGCCGGGTGATTCGCAATGGTAACAAGACCGTCATATTGAAATAGGAGCTCGGGCCATGAGCAAGACCGCACTGGTCACAGGAGCTTCGCGAGGCATCGGTCGCGCCATTGCAATGGCGTTGGCCGCGCGCGGTGTGCGCCTCGCGCTCCACTGCCAGAGCAATCTCAAGGCGGCGGAGGAAACCCGCAAGTCACTGGGGGGCGGTGATCACTTCGTGTGCGCGGCAGATCTCGGCGATCGTGACGCAATTTCGAAGCTGTGGGGCGATGTCACGAAGCAGCTAGGCCATGTCGACATTCTGGTCAACAACGCCGGCATCTACGTCGAGCACCCGCCATTGGAGACTGGCATTGATGAATGGCTGGGGACCTGGCAGAAAACCCTGTCCATCAATCTGATGGCTCCCGCTCATTTGTGTTACCTCGCCCTACGCGAGATGGCGCCGCGCGGCGGCGGCTGCATCGTCAACGTTTCGTCTCGGGGTTCCTTCCGAGGCGAGCCGCTCGGCCCAGCCTACGGTGCCAGCAAGGCCGCGTTGAATTCCATGGGTCAGTCGCTCGCAAAAGCGCTGGCGCGCCAGAACGTCTCCGTATTCACGGTCGCCCCAGGCTGGGTCGAGACGGACATGGCCGCCGAAACCATGCAAAGTCCCCAGGGCGCAGCCGTCCTCGCCGATCAGCCGCTGGGCCGCATCGCGAAGCCCGAAGAAATTGCCAGCATCGTCACCTACTGCGCCCTCGATGCCCCGCAAAGCATGACAGGCGGCCTAATCGACGTGAACGGCGCGTCCTATCTTCGCACCTGACTTAATCGAGGAGCTTGTGTGGAATTTCCCGTCGCCCGTGCCCGGTCCCGCTTCCCGTCGCTTGCCGTAAAGAGCGGGCGACAGGCACGGATTTACTTCGATAATCCCGGCGGCACACAGGTGCCGAAGGATGTGACGGCGCGGATGATGCGTTACTTGACGCGCTCCGTCGCGAACGTCGGCGCGGCCTTCAGAACATCGGTGGAAACCGGTGCGCTCGAGGCCGAAGCCCGCGCGGCCATGGCGCAATTCTTCAACGCCAGATCGCCGAGTGAAGTGATATTCGGCGCGTCCATGACCACGCTGACCCTGCACGTGACGCATGCGCTCGAGCGGCTGGTCTCGCCGGGCGACGAGATCATCGTCACGAAGATGGATCACGACGGAAACATCACGCCCTGGCTGCTCATGGCGCAGCGCTGCGGGCTGACGCTCAAGTGGCTGGACTTCAGCACGGAAACGTACCGCTACGACCTCGCGGATCTGGAGCGCCTGCTGACGCCGCGCACCAGGATCATCGCGGTCAACCACGCGAGCAATCTCTTGGGCACCATCAACGATATCGCCGGGCTTTCCAAGCGCGCCAAAACCGTTGGCGCGCTGGTTTACGTCGACTCCGTGCAGTACGCACCTCATGGCGTCGTGGACGTGCAAAAACTGGGCTGTGACTTCCTGATCTGCTCCGCGTACAAGTTTTTCGGCCCGCATCTCGGCATCCTCTGGGGCCGCGAGGAGCTCCTGCAGAGCCTCTCGCCCCTGAAGCTGCGCGCCTCGACGAACGAGGTACCGAATCGATACGAAACAGGCACGCTGCCGTTCGAGCAGCTCGCCGCGCTGCTCGGCGCACTGGAGTACTACGCCTGGGTAGGTGATCTCGTGAGCCCGAGCGGCAAGACGAAATCCCGCAGCCTGCGCACGCGGATCAACCGCGGCAAGCTCGCGATGCAGAGGCACGAGGAAGCCCTCTCTTTGCAACTGGTAACTGGTCTCAAGGAACTGCCCGGCGCGCGCGTTCGCGGCATCACGGGCAAATCCGAGATGCACGATCGGGTATCCACGGTCGCGTTCACCCTCGAGGGCATTCCGTCGGCGCGGATAGCCCAGGCGCTGGCGAAGCGCGAGATCTTCGTCTGGTCGGGCTCCAACTACGCCATCGATCTGGTGGAGCGGCTCGGGCTGACGAAATCCGGCGGCGTGGTTCGCGTCGGCGCCGTCCACTACAACACCGCAGCAGAAGTGCGCCGTTTTCTGGACGCCATGAGAGAAATCGCCCGCGAAGAACGCGCATGATGACGGCCCCATGAGCATTCTCGATCTCGAGGCGATCCACGACTGGCAGCTCGATGGCCGCGTGAAGGGCTTTCCCGGCACCCAAGAGCCGCTGCCGCTGCGTGAAATCGGCGGGCGAGGCTGGAACCTGTTCGAAGGCCGCATGCCATTTCCCGCGGCGGTCCTCAAGCGCACCGCGCTCCAGCGCAACAGCCGCTGGATGCGCCGCTTCCTGCAGGAAACCGGCACCCGGCTCGCTCCCCATGGCAAGACCACCATGAGCCCGCAGCTCTTCGAGATGCAGCTGCAGGACGGCGCCTGGGGAATGACCTGCGCCACGGTCGAGCAACTGCACGTCTATAGGAGCGTGGGCGTGCAGCGTGTGCTCATGGCCAACCAGCTGGTCGGTGCCGCGAATATCGAATACGTGGTGGCAGAGCTCAATCGCGACGAGCGGTTCGAGTTCTACTGCGTGGTCGACTCCGTCGAAGGCATCCGCCACCTGGTGACGGAAGCGAAGCGCTTCGGCCTGCGGCGGCCGATTTCCCTGCTCGTTGAGTTCGGAGTGGCTGGCGGCCGCACCGGGGTGCGCACGCCTGAAGCTGCGGTCGAGCTCGCGCGCGAGATCGCGAATCATCAGCTCGCGCGCCTCGCAGGCTTCGAGACTTACGAGCGCATCGTGCCCGCGGGCTCCGCCGATGAGACGGAAGCACGTGCTCGCTCGCTGCTTGAAGGCGCCGTGCAGGCGATCAAGCGCCTGGACGCCGAGGGCTGCTTCCGTGGCATCGATATGATCCTGTTGTCCGCAGGCGGCACCGATTTCTTCGATATGGCCGCTGCGCTCTTCGGCGGCCTGAAGCTCTCTAAACCGACGCTGCCCATCATCCGCAGCGGTTGTTACCTGACGCTGGATCACCTCAACTACACCGAGGCCTTCTCGCGCCTTCGCCGGCGTGGGCTGGCGAAGAGTCTGCATGACGACGGCTTGATTCCCGCGCTGGAGATCTGGGCCTGCGTGCAGTCGCGTCCCGACCCAACGCGCGCCTTCGCGACCATGGGCAAGCGCGACGTGTCTTACGACCTGCACATGCCGACGCCGCTTGCCTGGGTTCGCCCGGGCGAGGGCGGTGTTCGCCCCTTCGAGCCGGGCGCGAAAGTGACGGGCCTCAATGACCAGCACGCTTATCTCGAGTTGCCCGCTGATTCACCACTCAGAGTCGGCGACCTGGTCGGCTTCGGCATTTCGCACCCGTGCACCACTTTCGACAAGTGGCAGTTGATATACGTCGTCGATGACGACTACCGCATCGTCGATGCGATCCGTACATTTTTCTGACGGCAGGATTCCAGAGCACCATGAAGATCATCCACGAAGCACAGGCGGCTGAGCTCGCGAGCGCCGCGCTCGCTTTCGAGGCCGTGAAGGCCGCATTCATCGCGCTGGCGGATGGCTCGGCGTCGGTTCTGCCCGTCGTCATGAGCAGCGGCAGCCGCGAAGGCGCCGGCTGGGGCATCAAGTCGGGCAGCGTCAAGGCGCTCGACATCTTTGGCGCGAAGATCGGCGCGTACTGGGCCGGCAATGAAAAGCTCGGCTTGCCCTGCCATTCCTCGACCGTGCTGCTGCTCGACGCGCAGACGGGCAAAGTGGCCTACGCCGTCGAGGCCGATCGCCTCAATGGCTGGCGAACCGCCGCTGCGGATGCAGTTGCGGCCAGCGTGCTGGCGCGGCCTGATTCGCGCACGCTTTCAATGATCGGCGCGGGGCATCAGGCGGAATACGAAGTGCGCTCTCTTTGCGAATGCCCGGGGCTCAAGATCGAGAAGGTGCTCATTGCGTCGCGTTCGCGAGAGCGCGCTGCTGCGCTGGTTGCGGCAGTGAAGCCCGTCGTGCACGCTGCCGTTCAGGCTGCGAGCATCGAGGAGGCGTGCCGCGAAGCGGATATCCTCGTTACCGTAACTCCGTCGCGTGCCGCGCTGTTCGACGCAAGGCTCATCAAGCCCGGCACGCATGTAGCCGCGATGGGTTCGGACAGCAAGGGCAAGCAGGAGATTCCCGTCGAGCTGCTGCGTGCCAGTTCGCTGTTCGCGGATTTTCCGCAGCAGTCGCGCGTCATCGGCGAATTTCAGCATGTCGCTGCAGAGCTGGACTCGGGGAGCAAGCACATGACGGCGATCGGCGACGTGCTGCGTGGCGCCGCCAAAGGCCGGCAGGGAAGGGACGAGATCACGGTGTTCGACAGCTCGGGGGTGTCGATTCAGGACCTGCTCGTGGCGAGCAGGATCATCGAGCTCGCCCGCGCCCGCTCGTTGATCTGAGCGGGCTATTTCTCGGGGCGCGTCGCGAGCCACAGCCCGCGCGTCAGCAGCGGCAGCACGAACACCAGCAGGAAAAAGTACGAGCTGTAGCGATAGCCCTTGCCGATGAGGTCGATGAGGCCCACCGAATAGGCCCCGTACACTGCGATGATCATCGCCACGAACGCGATGACCGGCCGGCCCATGCGCGGCATGACCGACCCGCGCTCGATGAGCGCACGTGAGACCCGCTCGTTGAACCCGTGTAGCAGCCCCGCCCCGGTCTTGACGAATGCGCCGAGCATGACGAGCTGGATGACCGTCGCGAAAGCGGGGATTCCGAGCTTGTCCAGCACCACGTTTGCCGGCAGCGCGGCGCTGTTGATCTCCGGATAGAACGCCGCGAGCGCAAAGAGAAACGCGAACCCGGGCAGCAGCACCAGCGGGCCCGCGAGCGCGCCGGCGGTGAGCGCCTCGCGGCGCGATTCGAAGTTGCGCGCGACGAAGATGAGAATCGGGATCACGACGACGTTGTAGCCCATGTACTGCAGGCCGCTCCAGCCGGCCACGGCGAGATCCACCGGCGTGCCGGTGATGGCGGCGCCCATTTCGCCGCCGAAGTGCGTGAGCACCAGCACGAACAGCGTGAGGTAGGTGGCGTAGAAGATGATCGACCAGATCGAGATGATGCGCTCGATGACCTTGTTGCCGAAGAACACGATGAAGGCCACCACGGCCATGAAAATGATCGAGCTCGCCGTCTCCGGGCTTCCCAGCTTCTCATTGAGCAGCTTGCCCGCAGCGGCTGAGACCACCGACAGCGTAAGGAGCAGGGTGGCGATGTACCCCAGCTCGAACAGCACGACGAACGGCCCGAGATAGGTGCTGCAGAAGCTCTTGTAGTCGAAGGCGCGATGGCGGCGCGCGAGCTCGAAGGAGACCATGGCGATGGCCGTGAAGAAAAGCGCAGTGATCCCCATGCCGATGAGTGCGTTGGCGGGACCCTTTGAGATGAAGAATTCGACCAGCTCGCGCCCGGTGGCGTAGCCCGCCCCGACGATCACGGCCTGTATGACCAGCCCCGGAACGATGTAACGATCGAACGTTGCCTTCAACGACATGCAGCCCCCCGCGCGATGATTATTCGTTCGCGCGCCTGGGCCGCGCCGGGAGCCAGTTTATAGGTATTCAGGCGCCTGTCATGGGTTCTTCAGCATGTCCGCCAGCCAGCGCGAGGCTTCGGCGAATGCGCGGTCGGCGATGCGAGCGATGGAAACAGCCTCGAGGAAGCTGTGCGTCGCGCCCGGATACACCACCGTCTGCGCCTTCACGCCTGCGCGCAACAGCTGCTCGCCCATGGCCATGGCTTCGACGTACATCACGTCGCATTCTGGAACCGCATTGAATGCGGGCGGCAGGCCTCTCAGGTCGCCGCGCGCCGGCACGCAAAGCGGATTCAACGCGTCTTTCTCATCACGCATGTAGTTGTGCCAGAAGGCCAGCATCTCGCCCGAATCCCACATGTAGCCGCCATTGCCGTAGCGCTGGTACGACTCCGCCGTGCACGCTGAATCGAACGCTCCGTAGTTGAGCAGCATGGCGCTGATGGCATCGGCCTCGCCGGCATCCCGCAACATCATGCACGAGGCGAGAGTCATGGCCGCGCCGGCGGAATCGCCGCCGATGGCCAGCCGGGTGGCGTCGACTCCGAGCGTCCCGCCGTTCTTGCGCAACCAGTGAACGACCGCCACGGTCTCTTCGATGGCCCGGGGGAATTTGGCCTCCGGGGAAAGCGAATAGTCGACTGCGATCACGACGATGCCGGCGCGCGCCGCGTACTCGCGCATGATCCGGTCGTGCGTGTCGATGCTGAAAATCGTCCAGCCACCGCCGTGCAGATAGATGAGCGCGGGCTTGGTCGCATCGCCGCCTGGGTCCAGGGCCCTGATGCGCACCGTGGCGCTGCCAATGGGAACCTGGACGTCCGTGGTCCGCGCCATCTTCGGGCCGCCTTTCGACCAGTGGCCGCGCACTTTTTCCGCGATCTGACGCGCTTCGGGCAGGGAGACCTGGCCCAGCGGCGGATGCTGGCGCCAGTACTCGCCCATTCGCTTCACGAATTCGCGGATCTCGGGATCGAGCCCGTCTTTGCTGCTTTCAACCATGGCGCGCCGGCACCCTCCTGGAGCCGGCGCGAGGCGCCGGCGATCGTCACATGGTGCACAATCGCCGCCGCACGGCGCCTGCTGGCGCGGAGCAATTACTGTCGCGAATGGGTCAGGCGTTGTTGGCGCCGCCCTTGAACCAGCGCGCTAATTCATCTAAATACATCCGACCTGTCATCTAGAGTGCTGGTTCATGCGCGCGCCTTGCGCCGCTTGAACCAGACGATGAAGCCGGTGATCGCCAGGGTGGTGACCGCAAGGCCGGTGAGCTGCACCAGGATCTTGTAAGGCAGGCTGCCGACGCGGGCGCGATGCAGCGCTGCCGGCCAGCTCGAGATGGCATTGCCCGGTGCTGAATTCGGATGCACCAGTGCCAGCTCCCGGCCGTCGACGGCGCTCAGATAGAGGTCGGTTTCACCGGAATCGAAGGCATCGTTGGAGCTGCGCACGCTGTAGTCGTAAACACCGGTCTCACGGTCGAGTGACAGCGAGGCTTCGCCTTCGATCTCGAATCCTTCAAGGCGGGCGCGCTCAGCCATGAGATGGCGCGCAAGCGGCAGTGCCGCTTCCCAGGTGAGCTTCGGCTCGCCCTCGATCGGCTGCGCATACTGTGCAATCGCGGCATCCGCGGTGTGGACCGGCGCAACTGCTGCGAGGATTTTGTCAAACACACCCGTGTCACCGAGCGTGACACGCATCGCGCCGAATGAGCTGATGAAGATCATGATGAAGAGCCAGAGCGCCGTCGCCCGGTGCAGGTCGAAGCTCAGTCGGGGAAGGGGAGCGCCCCACTGCACGCGCCACGCCGGCTTCCAGCCTTTGAAGAATTTCCCACGCAAGGGAAACGTGAGATAGAAGCCGATGAGCGAGCTCACGAACCAGGCTATTGCGACGAACACGAGGACCCAACTGCCCGCATCTCCCATGAGCAGATGCCGGTGCAGTATGAAGATGGTTTCCATGATGTGCTCGCGGTCGAGCGACAGCTGGCTGGAAAGACGCCGGCCCACTTCCTCGCCGGTGTAAGGGTCGACGAACAGTTGATTCACGGCGCGCGGGTGTGGCTTGCCGGTCGCCGGGTCGATCCGGTCGCGCAAATAGAACAGGGCCGACTCGGTAGGCTCGAGGCCCAGGGGCACCGCATCGACGCGCGCCTCGGGCATCAACTGCTCGGCGCGGGCTCGCAATTGGGGCGGTGGAAGCGGTGTTTCCCGCGGCTGCACGCGGAACAGGTGCGGGTTGAGCCAGGCATCGAGATCCTCGTGAAACGCGAGCACGACGCCCGTGAGGCCCGCCATGACGAGGAAGGCGGCCAGGGTGAGGCCGAGCCAGCGATGGATCTTCAGCCATATCCCCCGCACGGGAGTTACCATGCCATACCTGCCGTGATGGTCATCCAGAGCCCCTGTCAGTCATCGGAAGGGGCGCAGTGTAGCCGGTCGGCGCAGCGACGGAGTATCGTCCCGGCCAATGAGAATAAGCACATGCCTGCTCGTGATGCTCGCCGGCGCGCCCGCATTCGTCGGCAGCGAGCCCAGCTTCACGTTCCACCAGCGCGAGGTATTTTCTTCTCCGGGAGCGCTGTGCAACGCATGGGCGGACATCGACGGTGACGGCGACCTTGACCTCGCGGTCTCGTTCGGCACCGGCGAGATTCGCCTCTACCGCAATGATGAAGGCACATTCTCGGTCGCCGCCGCGACCGGGTTGCCCTCGAGCGGACCGGAATTCAGGGGCTTGAGCTGGGGAGACTTCGATTCCGATGGCGACCCGGACCTCTACGCAGGAGTGTCCACGGATGACGGCAGCGCGCGAAACATGCTCTTCCGCAATGAAAACGGGCGTACGTTCCTAGAGGTCGGCGAGTCTCTCGGCGTCGGCCTCAAGCATGCGGACACGCGCCAGTCGAATTGGGTCGACTACGACAGCGATGGCGACCTTGATCTTTTCGTCGCGCAGCGCTGGCGGGAAAATCACCTGTTCCGCAATGACGGTGCGAGTTTCACAGACGTCAGCGAAGCCACGAATCTCGCCGATCCGCGGCGCACGGTGGGCGTCTGCTGGTTCGACATGGATCAGGACGGCGACCTCGACCTGTTCCTCGCCAATCAGCAGGGCGACCAGGATGCGATGTATCGCAACGATGGCGCAGCCTTCGTAGACGTCGCGCCGCAGTTGCAGATGCATCAGCCCGCGCGCTCGATCGAAGAGGGGGGAGTGGGGTGCGCCGTCGGTGATTACGACAACGACGGCCTGCTCGACCTGTACGTCGCGACCTACGGCTCGAGCCTTCTCTATCGCAATCTCGGTGGCGGCCAGTTTCGTGAGACCGCGGTCGCTGCGGGTATCGAAGGCCACCGGCACGCTGTAGGCGCTTCATGGGGTGACACGGACAACGACGGGCGCATCGACCTTTTCGTGACGGGCTACTTCTACAAAGGTGACGCCGCGTATCCGCAGGACCGGCTCTTCATGAATCGAGGCGATTCGTTCGTCGATGTGCTGGGCGAGGGCAGTGTGCTGCACGTGGCGGATCACGGCGTGCAATGGGTCGATGCCGACGGCGACGGCGATCTGGATCTTTCACTGACCAACACGTTTGCAAGCGCCGGGCAGCATCCGTTGCTGCGCAATGACCTTGCGTCCGCGCAGGCCAGGAATTCGTTGCAGGTGCGAGCGCTGGATCGAAACGGGCGCGCGACGCGCAACGGAGCGGAAGTGCGCCTCTATGCGCCAGACGGCACGCTGCTCGGCACGCGGCTCGTCGCCACCGGTGATGGATACGACACGCAGAGCAGCGTGCCGGTGCATTTCGGCCTGCCCGGCATGAAGCGAGTCGATGTCGAAGTGACCTGGCTCACATCGCAGGGACGCAGAGCCCAGCGCATGAAGAACGTCGATGTGCGGCGGTGGGCCGGCAAGCCCTTCGTCGTCAGGGACGAGTGAAATGCCCGGCTACTTTGCGGCCGGCGGCTTCGACTTGATCCACTGGTCGTAGCAGTCCAGGTGGAACAACAAGGCAGCATCCGGGTCGGACGCGCCTGAAACCAGTTCAAACTGGACTTGTCCCTGCTCAATCGGCTTGCCGCACCGGTGACACGGCTTGTCCTCGCCATAGCCGGCCCACAACCGCGCGCGCGCGTCGCCTTCTTTTTTCATTTCCGCAGACATTGTGCCTTCCCCGTAGCGGGGAAACCTTGGTGCAAGCATTGATTGATGTCTGTCCGCTGGCGTACATAGTGCGGTTTATTTTCGAATGCACCAAAGAAAGACAACGCCTGCGCTGCGCAACTGTTAGCGTGCGCGCAGTGTTCTAGATTCGTGGTAAGTGCCTCGCATACGCTTTACCGAGGTCCGCCATGGTTGACATCGAGCTTGCGCAACGCAATCGCGTACTCGCGCTTCTACCCCCGAACGACCTGGAAGAGATGCTTCCACACTTCGAGGTGCGTCAGGTCAAGGCGCGAGAGATCCTTCAGCCCGGCGGCAAGCTCGCGGATCACGCGTACTTTCCGATCGACGGCGTTGCCTCGATGATCTCGCTCACCGAGCTCGGCGCGCTGGTCGAGGTGGCCACCATCGGTTACGAAGGAATGACGGGCCTGTCGCTATTCCTCGGAGGGGAGAGCGCGGCTCTGGAGATCATCATGCAGGTGCCTGGCGAATCGCTGCGCATGAGCGCGAAGCGATTCACGCAGTACTCTGCCGAGCCCGCCTTCACCGCCGTGATGCATACGTATACCCAGGCCCTCATCGCGCAGATCGCCCAGTCTTCCGCATGCAACCGCATGCACCCGGTCGAACAGCGCTGTGCGCGCTGGCTGCTGCAGAGCCATGACCGTGCCAAGGTCAACGAATTTCAGCTTACGCACGAGTTTCTCGGCATCATGCTGGGTGTGCGCCGCGCTTCGGTGACCGAAGTCGCCGGCAAGCTCCAGGAAAGAGGCCTCATCAAGTACCACAGGGGCATCATCAAGGTGACGAATCGCGCCGGTCTCGAGCGGGCATCATGTGCCTGCTATGAGTTGCTCACCCGCGTCTACGACAAGCTGCTGGGCTCCAAACTGGGTCGCAGGCGCTGAAGACTTTGGGCCCGCTTCCTGCCGCTCGCGGCTGCCCGTTACACTAGCGGGCATGCCCGCAGATTCGACTTCTTCAACCGCTGAGTTCCCCATTCGACGCGCAACGCTTGCCGATGAGGCGGCGATTCTCGAAATGGTTCCACGGCTGGTCGCCTTCGGGCCACCACTCTGGCGGGAAGCGAAGAGCATGAGCGTCACGGACCTCAAAGTGATCCGGGCCGCATTGCGTTCGGCCGATCCGGACACGATCGTGCTGGTCGCAGCCGCTGCGAAAGATGACGTTGCGGCCTTCATCCATCTTCATTCCGAAGCGGATTACTACACCGAGCGCAAACATGGTCACGTTGCGGACGTCGTCGTCGCGGAAAAATACGAGGGTCGCGGCCTGGCGCGGATGCTGCTCGCGGCCGCGGATGAATGGGCCATCGGCAAGGGTTATGCGTGGCTGACCATCGGCGTGTTCGAAGACAATACCCGGGCCGCGGCTCTGTACGAGCGCTTCGGGTACAAGCGCGACATCATCCGGATGCTGAAGCCGCTGAAGTAACGATTACTTCGGGCACTCGCCGGCACTGAGTACGCTCACTCCGGCGGCGCCCGCCTCGCAAGCATTGCCGTAGGTCTTGTCATCGCATCCGCACACTGGCGCGTATTCCTTGGTGCACATCGGCGTCATCTTCTTGCAGATGCCGCTGACGTCGGCCGTCCGGCATTGCCCGACTTCGATGGCGCAATAGGACCCTTCGGCACAGCGGATCCCTGCGATGCCGCCACACATCTCGCCATCGCCCGCCTGGCGCGTCGAAGCGGCAGGTGTGGGCGCGGGCGCGGGGGCAGGCTCACCGCGCTGCGGCTGACACGCCGTGAGAAAGGTCATCAACGCCATCGAGCACAGTGTCGTTCTCATATTCAGGCTCCCTGGTTCGAAGAAACATCCGGCCGCCACACGGGCCAGAGCGCCCAGGCGAGCAGGAACAATTGCAAAGGCGCGCGGACCCAAAGATAGCTCGGCCCGAGTTTATGCTCGCCCACACCGGTGTGATGCAATGCAGCGTAGACATTTGCGGGAAAGAACAGAACCAGCACGACCGCGGCGGCCATGCCGGCGAGCCTTCGATAGCGGGGCGTGAACAGGCCGATCGCAACCATGGCTTCGAGGATACCGGTGGCCTGGATGAGAAGCGGCCGCTGCGGGACCCAAGGGGGCAGCATGTCCACCAGCTCCTGGGTGACGACAAAATGACCGAGCGCAAAATAGCAGAAGGCGAGGGCGAGGCCGATGCAGGCGAACTGCGCTTTTCGCGGGCCACGGCCCTTTGTATACAGAAGGTAGCCCGCGAGCGGCGCGACGATCGCTAATGCGAGGATCAGGTCATCCATTCGGGATCAGTGATAGCGCGGAATCGGGCCCAGCTGCGGGGTCATGCGGTCCGACAGGTCGAAAGCGAATTGATCGAGGTAGCACCATCCCCAGCCCTCGGGGGGATCATAGCCTTCGATGATCGGATGCCCCGTGGCGCGGAAATGCTTGCTCGCGTGTTGCTGCGGTGAGTCATCACAGCAGCCCACATGCCCGCACGAGCGGCACAGGCGCAGGTGAACCCAACGAGTTCCCATTCTCAGGCAGTCTTCACAGCCGCGCGCGCTGGGCGTGACGTCGCGAATGGTGTCCAGGTGCGAGCATGATCTCTTGGCCATGCGCAAAACTAAGGCGCGACTCACTCCCGGTCAAGAAATGCTCGCGATGATTCACCACGAGCGCGGCCTGTAGTAGGTTACGGCCACCATGAAGCTCAAACACACACTTTCGGCGTCGCTCATGCTTCTGCCCTGGGCATGTGCGCCGCTCGGCGCGCAGCAAAGCCAGCCATCGTTCGAGGTTACGCCCTTCGCAGGCATGCGCTTCGGTGGCGACTTCAACCTGAAGGAACCGTTCTCCGGAAAGCTGGATCTCGACGCTGCCGGCACCTATGGGCTGGCGTTCAATCTGCGCATCGACGAAGTGTCGCAGTACGAGATCTTCTGGGGGCACCAGTCCACGAATCTCGATCGGGACGTGTTGCTGGGAAGCGTGGACATCGACGTGGACTACCTGCATATCGGCGGCACGGTCGAAACCCCAATGGAGACCCAGCGCCGTGTGATCCCATACTTCGTCGGCGGACTCGGCGCCACGCGGTTCAATCTTGATGCCAGCGAGGCGCGCGACAAGACGCGCTTCTCCCTTTCACTCGGTGGAGGCGTGAAGGTGCCGTTCAACGAGCGCTTCGCCTTGCGCCTCGAAGCGCGTGGCTACCTAACATTCATCGACACCGACACGTCGTTCTTCTGCCGCTCGGATGACGGCGACGCCTCCTGCCGAATCCAAGGCAGCGGCTCCACGTTCCTTCAGTACGAGCTTCTAGCCGGCGCCGCCTTCGCGTTCTAAACCCGGAAATCCGGTGCCTGTCACCGGATTTGGGCGTAGTGCCAACGGGTGAGGTGCGGGGCTAGGTGTGGGAGCAGCGGTGCGAAATGTGCGGAATAGTTGCGCCAGCGGCCGATGGATTTGCCGCTGATGGGCTCGACGACCTGTGCATAGCTCGGGGTGCCGATGTAGCCCTTGGCCAGCGCGTGGTTCGCCGGATCGAGCATGGCATCGTGCCAGGGCAGCCTCAGAAACGAGCACAGCGTGCGGGCAGTGGAGGCAGGATTCGCAACCAGGTCTTCGTACCGAAGCTCGAGGCAGTCTGGCGCGAGCAATTCGGACTGCGCATACCAGAAATCGAAGGCGCGGGAGTAGGCGGCAGCAAGAGTGGGGAGGTCACGACACAGGCGTGCGAATTCGGGCGCGCGGAAGTCCTGGGCATAGCAACTGAGCAGCACGTCGCACGGATGTCGGATCGCGAGGATGATCCGCGCGTTCGGGAACAGGCGGCGGATCAGCGGAAGGCGCAGCAGGTTCAGCGGGTTCTTGTCGACGAGTCTCTTGCGTGCGTTCGAGAGCAGTTTTTCCTCGCTGCGCGCGCGGTATTCAGCGCGCAGCTCGTCGAGTTTCGCCTGCGTGAGCGTTCCCAGCGCTGTGGGATAGTCGATGCCCCACTTGACGATCCGGTCGACCAGCTGCTGCAGGAAGGGCTGCTCGTCCATGGAAAACAACGAAGGATGAGCATCGAGCATCTGCTCGAGCAGGGTCGTGCCGGAGCGCGGAAAGCCAACCACGAAAATGGGGCTTACTTCGGCCGAAGGCGGGCGCGCATCCGACCAGTGCGCAATGTCATCAGCCTCGCAGCCACGTACCGCCAGCGATAGCTCGTCTACCCCGGACGAGGAATTTCGCGGCGCTATCCGATCGAGATACGCGATCTGCGAGCGGTGCGCGGCGCTGAGCGTGTCGAATGATTCCGCGTATCGCCCCAGCGCATCGAGTGACCGAGCCAGCGGGAATTGCTCCCGATACTGCAAGTGCGCCGCTCCCGGGCGACCAAGTACCGCGCGAAATCGATCGCATGCGCGCGCGTGATCGCCTTTGCGAGCAGCAAGATGGCCATCTGCCAGCTCCAGGTCAACGGATGAGCTCCCGGCCATGGCCGTGCGCGCTCGCTCGAGTTGCAGCTCCGCCAGATCGAGCTGATTCGATCGCTCGAGGACGTGAACCAGTGTCAGCAGGGCGGTCGGGCTGGGCGACGGATGCTGCAGCACCCGATTCACCGCAGCCGTCGATTCCTCGGCGGCGCCAAGATTCTGCAGCAGCGCGGCGATGTCCGCGATCAGCTCCGCATTCAGATCATCCAGATCCTGCCATCGCTCCAGCGTGCGGCGTGCTTCCCTGAAGCGTCCATTCTCGATGCAGCTGGCCGCATATCTGCAGCGGACCTGGGCATCCTTGGGCGCCAGCGAGTGTGCTCGCCGCAGCGCTCGTTCGCTGCGCGCGTAGTCCCCGCACTCCACGAGTGCCATGGCGAGATCGACGAAAAACCTGCCGCCTCCCGCGCCCCGTTCAGCAGCTTCGAGGTATGCAGAGACGGCCGCGCCCGGGCGATTCAACGCCCGGTACGCGGCCGCACGTTGCAGCCATTGCGCGTAACTCAAAAGCTATGCGTCATCCCGAGCCAGTAGCGGCGTCCGATGGCGTCGTACGTCTGCACGTCCGTATTGGCGTTGATCACGTTGTTCTGGTAGAGGAGTGGAGGCGCCTTGTCGGCCAAGTTGAGCACGCCCAGGTTGAATTTCGTGTGCTCGCGGAGCGTGTAGCCCACCGAGAGATCGAAATAAGCCACCGAGGGAATGTGCAGCGGCGGCGCGTCCGGGTCCGATCCGTCCGGGCTGTTCAAGACCAGGCTGTGGACGTATCGCGCGCTCAGCAAGCCTTCGAATCCGCGCCACGCCCAGCCAGCAGAGGCGAGTCCACGCCATTTCGCGTAGTTGCCGAACTGGCGATCGTAGCTTCCCGCAACCTCTACAGCGGTCGCTCCGGGCGCCGGGACGTTCTCGAAGCTGTTGATTCGAGTCATGTCGACCGAAAACCGGAACGAGCCCGCCCGGGTGTTGCGAAGCGTGTAGCGTGTGCCGATATCCACCCCGTCGGTCTTCAGCCGGCCGAGGTTGAACGTGGGCTCGAAGAACTGCTGGATCTGCCCCGAGCTCGGCCCGCCGTCGAAGCGCACTACGAGGCTGCAGAACTGCGGCGCACCCGTATCCGCGCATTGGTTGATCGCGAAGTTCGGGTCGAGCAGTACGATGGTGTCGTTGAGCTTGTAGCGCCAGAAGTCGACCGTCGCGGAAAAGCCGGGAATCTGGCTCGAGTCGTAGACGAGCCCGTACGTCAGCACATCGCCGGTCTCCGGGTCCAGCAGCGGGTTGCCGAGGCGCACCGAGCCGATCTGCCCATTGGGCTGCTGGAAGCTCCCATCCAGAGGCACACCGATGCACGCGAGCGCAAGGTTCGCGTTCGCGTTGACCTGCGCCGCGGTCAGCCCGTTGCACGGATCGGTGAAGGTCGGCGCATTGGCAGTGGGCGCACGCGACAAGTCGGTGATGGTGGGCGCGCGGAACACTTCCGCGAAGGAGGCGCGCAGCAGGACGTCCTTGACCGGTCGATACTCCAGCTTGAACTGTGAATTGGTCGTGTCGCCAAAAGTCGAGTAGTCCGAGTACCGGATGCCCAGGCTCAGATTCAATGCGCGAACCGCCGGCTTGTCTTTGAGCAGCGGCACGAGCAGTTCCGCGTACGCTTCTTTCACGTCGTACGAGGCTGCAGTGTCACCGGTGCAGGTTTCTCCCGACAGCAGGCAAGTCAGGTAGAGCGGCGGAGCGGATTGCGTCAGGAAATCCGTCTTGAACCTGCCTGAAATATCGCGGTAGTCGAGGCCAACGGCCGCCTGCAGGGTGCCGGCCGGCAGCTCGGCAAGCGTTCCGTCGAATCCGAGGTTGATCTCCTTGGTGCGGTACTGGTAATCGTCGAAATAGCTCGTGCCAATCGATTTCAAGGGCCCTGCCTGGCTCGGATCACCGAGATTGAATGCATTGACCGGCGTGCAGTTCGCGATGATGCCTTCGGTTGGCACGATGCCCGTCACCGGATCGGGCTGCCCGCAGACCAGGGCGCCGGTGGGATCCAGGCCCGAGGGCCCGAACGCGCCGATGACGGCGGCCTTGTACAGGTAGCCGCCGGTATTGTTGTGCTGATCCTGCGTTCCCGCCGAAACGCCAAGATCCCAGCGCCAGTCCGAGAAGCCGAGATTTCCGCGCAGGCCCGCGCGCGCCTGCATGCTGTCGGTCGTCGAATCGGCCGCGCGCGCGCCGATGGCCTCGAGCCGGAACTGCGCGTTGGGATTGGCGCCGTTGATGCCTCCGAAATCGATGCCGAAGGGGTTGTAGTAGCTGTCGGCGGAGATCACGACATCGTCGGCCTGCGCATCGAATGGCAGCGGAGCCAGCTGGAAGCTGGCCTTGGTGCGATTGAACAGCAGCTCGAGATAGCTTTCCACCGAGTCGTTGATCTGATAGTTCGCGGTGGCGAACAGGCTCGCGCGCTCCTGCGGCGTCATCACGAGGTTCACCGGCTGAAAATTGTAGCGATCGGTGACGTTGTCGAAGCAGCGGTAGTCGCCTTGGCTCGCGCCGCTTGCGCCCGCGATGCGCGTGACGTTGGTTCCTTCGCATCCGCCGTACTGCGCCAGAAGGTCGGCCGGAAGGTCGATGTTTCCCGTCGGCGTTCGTCCGGAGCCGCCGAGGCGGATGGCGCCGCTCGAAAGATAGGTCGCGAAGGCCGAGAAGTCGCGATCCCCGGCGCTGACTTCATCCTGCTGGTGCCAGTTGCCCCCGATGAGAAAGTCGAGGCGGTCGGTCTTGCCGCCCCACGCGAGGCTGACCGCTTCGCGCTCGCCGTCGTTCTCACCGGTCTTGCCATACTCGAGGCCGAGCTCGGCGCCGTCGATGTCCTTGCGGGTGATGAAATTGACCACGCCCGCGATCGCGTCCGAGCCGTAGACCGCCCCGGCGCCTTCTTTGAGGATCTCGACGCGATCGACGAGATTGACAGGGATGAGGTTCACGTCGACCGCCGACGTGATGCGCCCGAGTATTCCGATGCGGTGACCATTGAGCAGCACCAGCGTCCGCTCGGAGCTAAGCCCGCGCAGCTCGATGTTCGAATCGCCGGAACCGCCGCCGTTGTTGACCTGAGGATTGATCGCCGCGCCGGAAATCGCGGGAATCCGCTGCACCAGCTCGCCGATGCTCGAAACGCCCGATGCGGCGATGTCATCGGCGTCCAGCACGAAGACCGGGCTGGCCGTCTCGGTGTCGACACGACGGATGCGGCTGCCGGTGACTACGACCTCTTGAGTCGATTCGGAGCTGACTGCATCTGAGCCCGCATCCTGCGCTCGCGCGGCAGGAGGGCCCGCGAAGGCGGACAGAGCACTCGCCAGCACGATGCTGCGCACCGCGGCGCGCACGGAAAGATATGACGCGCACGTTTCGACGTTGTTGCGGACCATGGATGTCTCCTGAGACCTGATCGAGTGGTGCCGCGGCATTGCACTGGCGCAATGCCGCAGCCGATGCCGCGAAAGTAGCAACGGCGATCAGGCAGGAGCGTTCAGTTATTGCTGGATTGGGGCAGGCGAGGTCTGTTGCTGACGCAGCCGCTGCGGGCCCGCTCCCCACAATCGTCTCAGACTGCGCCAGAGCGTGAGGCGGCTTAGGCCCACCTCCGTTGCGATCTCCGTGATGCTGAGCTTCGTCGATTCGAGGAGCGCCAGTGCCCGCTCGGTGCGGTGCTGTCGCAGGTAGTTGATCGGGGTTCGCCCATAGCGCGCGCGAAAGTGACGCAGGAAATGAAACGGCGACAGGCATGCCGCGCGAGCCAGATCGTCGAGCGAAATCTCTTCCTGCAGGTTCGCGTGCATGTAGTCGACGGCCCAGCCGAGGCGCTTGGCGAGCTCGTGGCGCTTGCTTGCTCGCGCGCAGTCGATCTCATCGGCAAGGCCACTCAGCTCGTGTTCCATCCGGAACAGGCGCTCCACCAGGAAGTAGCACTGCTCGTCGTACCATGCCTGGTCGTCGGTGCCGTTGCGGACGTAGTGCTGCAGGTAGCGCAGAACCGGTGACACCGTCCGGTCGTGATAGCGCAGGCTTTCGCTGAAGCCGCAGGACATGGGGACGAGGTCGGTGCCCTGTTCGAGCGCGTCTGCCATCGAGAGGCGTCGTGCGCGCGCCACTTCCTGTGCCAGGCCCGGCCGGAAGAAAATGCAACAAGTGAACGCTTCGCGATCCGACTCGAGCACGCTGCTGTACTCGCGCCCCTCATTCAAGACCAGGTAGGTGCTGTCGCTGACGGTCAGGCGACGGCGCCCGACGTAGTAGTGCTCGCGACCATGCTGAACCGTCTTGATGGAAAGCGTCTGGCGAAGCCGGGCGTATTCGGCATGGCGTGAGGCGCCGGCCACGATCGAATTCTCCCGACCCCACCGGCTGTAGAAATTGCGGCGAAAGGCGGCGTTGGCCGCGGTCTCGGGGCGCGGCGGCAGGTCGGGAAGCTGGGTCACGATCAAGGATCTGCCTCCATTGCGGGCACGTGGGCAGTGTTCGAGGGCGCGCCGTTCCGGTCAAGAGTGCCATGTTTCAGCGATTGCTCAGTTGCCCGTTGTGGGTGCGCAACAGGTTTCGCCGATTGCAGCGTCGATTCCCGCGAATTTCCGCAATACCTGCGCTCTGCGAGGCGCGCGGCGTCGGTAATCTGCCGCGGGAATCCACACGTATGTCAAAAGGGGCTCACCATGGTCTGGCCGATCCTGCTCGTTACAGCCGCAATGCCTTCCACCGTTGATATCAGCACCGCGCGCGATTCCAGCCTGGAGACCGTGCGGCTGGCGCAGGCGGAGCAGAAGCCCGCTGCGCTGTGTTCCGCGGAGAAATTCCGCGAGTTCGATTTCTGGGTGGGATCGTGGGAAGTCGCGGACGCATCAGGCACTCACGCCGGGCACAACGAAGTCACGCTGGAGATGCAGGGCTGTGTGCTCGTGGAGCGATGGAAATCCGCGCAGGGCGGTAATGGCATCAGCATGAATCACTACGACCCGCAGGCCGGGAAGTGGCATCAGCACTGGGTGGGGCTGGGGCTCGTGCTCGAGATGGCGGGTGGCATGAAGGACGGGGCCATGGAGCTCGAAGGGCCGCTGCAGTACCTCACGACGGGCAAGACGACGCTGCTGCGTGGCATATGGACTCCCTTGCCGGACGGTCGCGTGCGCCAGCATTTCCTCGAGTCCACGGACGACGGCAAGACCTGGACGGAATGGTTCGACGGCTTCTACACGCGGGCGAAGCCGGCGAGCCCGGCCACGACAGGCGATCAATAACGCCGGCGGGCCGGGTTCGACACCGGTTTGCGTTTACTTCGCGAACTGCTACGACATCTCCCTCGTGTATGAGCGCCCGTAGATGTTGTAGTTGAAGAGGTTGTAGGGCGCGAGCTCCGTGCCGGGATAGCTGCCGTCGAATGGCGGCATCTTGTCGAACACGTTGTCCACCGTGGCAGACAGGCTGACGTGGTCGGTCAGCTGGGCGCCGATATTGAAGTTGTATGGGGTCCAGCCTTTCAGTTTCTTCGCGCCATCCGTCAGATAACCATCAGGGGTGGGCGAGGCGAGATAGTTCGGCGCCTTGCCGCGGCTGTTGACGTACAGGGTGGTGCTGGCGCGCGCGATGTTGGGCGACGCGTTCGTCGTGTTCCTGAACTCCGTGCTCCAGTAGGGGTTGGTCAGCAGGTTGAGCACGCCGGTGTCGTCATACTGCTGGAAGCGATGCTTCAGCATTTTGTTCCACGCGGCTCGCAGCTGCAGGCCGCCGAACCGGCCAATCCGCTGGTCATAGGCAGCAACTGATCGGAGTCCTGCTGCGTAACTTCGTCGTCGATGTTCCAGTCGAGCAGGTCGGCGGTGATCGACAAGCCTCGCAGGGGTGCGCAAACCCCAGTACCTCGATTCGGGTGTGCACGGATTTTGACCGTCACACGCGCGCGCGCGTACTGCGTCAGCTCAATTACGCAATTGCTGAAACCAGGTGCGCAATCAGTGCGAGAAAGACAACAGTCGAAGGCTTTCGGCGAGGTAGCGTTGCAGAGAAGGCACATTCAGTTGCGTGCCGCACAGCGCGACGTGACCGTCAGGGCGCAGAAGATAGAACGACGGTAGAGGAATGTTCGCCCTGGTCAGGGCGTGGTCGTTGGACGCATCGCGCGGCACCACGTGCGTATTCAACAGACCTCCCATATTGGGCACGAGGTCGCGCGCAGGGCCCTGGCCAAACAATAGAAGATGGAGCTGGGTGTCGCTCAGTGCCTGGAACAGATCCTGGACCGGACCTGAGTCCATTCTGAGCTTCAGCCACGGAAAGCGGTCTCCGGCCTGCGGGGCGCTGTCCGGGAGGCGTTCATCGCACACCGCGAGTGAGCTCTCGCGGTAGTTGATGCCTGTCTGAGAAACCGTGCTGAATGCGGCGCGTTGCACGCGCGAAGTACTCATCGCCACCGAGGCCATTCTCGCCATGATCTGCGTGCGAAAGAACCCGGCCATCCAGCTGTCTGATACGACGAATCGGAACATCCGGTCCGTCGTGCCCAACAGGCGCTGCGCGACCGGCAGGCGCTCTTCTTCATAGGAATCCACGAGGGCTGCGTCGGCTTTCCCCTGTACGACCAGCGCGAGTTTCCAGCCGAGGTTGTACGCATCCTGCAAACCCGTGTTCATGCCTTGCGCGCCGACCGGGCTGTGGATGTGCGCGGCATCGCCGAGCACGAAGCAACGGCCCGCGCGAAAGCGGGACGCCGCACGGTGATGAATGCGATAGGTGGAAAACCACGTACAGGATTTGAACTCGAGCCCGGCGCCCAGCTCGCTCTTGATCGAAGGGATCACTTCTTCGAACGTGACGTCTTTGCGGTCACGCAGAGCCTTCGGCAGGATGCCAACGATCCGCCAGTGATTCTCGCCGCGCATGGGAAACAACAGGTGGAATCCGGACCGCCACAGATACACATTCACTTCATTGGCGACCATGCTCCCCACGGCTTCCACGTCGGCAACGAAAAAGACATGCTCGTAAGGCGCCCCGGGGAACGTGATGCCGTTCAGTTCGCGCACGGCGCTGCGGGCGCCGTCGCATCCGGCGACCCAGGTCGCTGTCAAGTTGCGTGTGGCTCCATCAGGGTGTTTGAGCGTGGCGACCGCGTGATCCGCGCGTCGTTCCAGCGCGAGCAGCTCGGTGTTCCATTGAATCGGCAGCTGCCAGTCACGCAACCTTTCGCCCATGATGCGTTCGTTGTCGTCCTGCCCCAGCACCAGGATGTACGGGTAGGGTGTCACGCTGGCCCCGGCTTCACCTAAAGGGACACGAGCCATCTTGCGACCGCGCGCCCAAAGGTTTGCTCCCGTGCCGGGAGTGCCTAGCTCGAGTGCGCGATCGACGATGCCGAGGTGTGAGTAAATCTCCAGCGTGCGTGCCTGCACACCCAGCGCCCGCGTCTGCAGCGCGGGCCCGTCGTGCCGGTCAATGATCATCGTTCGCACGCCGCGGCGCCCCAGCTGGTTAGCGAGCATGAGCCCCGTCGGGCCAGCGCCGACGATCAGCACATCGGTATCCATTGTTGGGTCCCCTAAGGATATGGAAATCCGGTGCCTGTCACCGGATTCTCCGAATTCCATGACGCTGAAGCAACTCGGAGAGACTGGAAGGCGAACGGTTGAGCCGCCTCGCTACTACGGGGAGGGATGCAATGCCGGATTGCCCAGCACGTCGCGCGACTTGGGCCCGCGCCTTGGACAGCACACGGATTTTCGATGGCGACGCAAGGTCCGAGGCAGTCACCCCGAACTCAGCCGCCGTCCGGGTTATCAGATCCTCAAGCTCAAATCCGGTGACAGGCACCGGATTTCGACCGCGAGTGCCGCGGCGCAAAAGGGCGAGCTCTTCCTCGCCGGGCGGCACAATTAGGTACTTTCGATATGCCAGGCGAGCGGCTTCTACATTGGAAGCGAGTGTTCCCAGCACCAGATCGGTCGTCAACCATGCATCCATCCTCATGCCGAGGTAGGAGCGATGGCTGCTCCAGAAATAGTCAGAAGGGCGGGCGACCAGTCCGGCGCGTACAGGGTTGAGGTGAATGTAGCGAACCAGCGCCAGGAGATGCCGTTCTGAATCGACGAGGACGGCGTGGTGGCGGCGCTCGAACAGATGACCACTCGTTTCATGCCGCCGATGCACCTGCTTTGCGTACAGCGTTGCGAAATAGCCGACGCAGAGGCCTAGCGGTCGCTCAGAGACCTGAACCGCGAGATGGATATGATTGGTCATGAAGCAGTAGGCGTGAAGGCGACATTTGTACCGTTCCAAGGCCTGGGCGATCAGAAGCTGGAGCAAGCCGCGATCGGCATCCCGAAAGAAAATGGGTGCGCGGTAGTTGCCGCGAAGCGTGACGTGATACAGCCCTCCATCGAGGTGCTGTCGGGGAGCGCGGGACACTGACGTGGTTCCTTAGCATGGTGTTCCTCCAAATGATGAGCGCAATGCGCTCGCGTTACACGCCGCACAACCGGTGTCTTTGGCTAGAAAGTCGAATATCCGGATCGAAATCCGGTGCCTGTCACCGGATTTGCCGGTCCGGCTAGCTCAAAAGAGGCGATACTCCATCGGCCATGCGCTACGCCCTGTTCATTATTGTCGGGTCCGCCTTGTTCGCCACCGGTGGACGTGCCGCACCTGCGACTGGCGGCATTGCCGTGCTCGATTTCGAGCTCGTCGACCTGACGCTCGACGCCCGTAACTTCACCGAGCTCGAGCGCACCGCCTCCATCAAGCCGATGCTGGAGAAGGCCTTGATTGATTCGAGTCAAGCAACGGTCGCTGTGGAGCCTGCCGCGCAGCGCGCCGCGGACAAAGGCGTGGGTTATCTCTTTGATCATGCCGACGTCGCAGCCGCACTCGGGCGCTCCGTCGGCGCGAAATGGGTGGTGGTTGGCCGCGTTCATAAGCCGAGCTTCTTGTTCGCGTATCTGAAGGCGCGTCTCATTGACGTTGCGTCTTCGGAGCAAGTCGCCGAGCTGGTCGTCGAGGTGAAGGGGCCTCAGAAGGAGCTGACCCAGCGGGGAGTAAAAAACCTTGCGCAGCAGATTGTCGGAACAGCCGAAAGTGCTGAGATTGCGCAATGGCAGGCAGAGCGCGCCGCGAGTCTCAGAAGTGAGAGCGGATGGCTGACGCTTGTAGGGCTGTTCTGGTTGGAAGAGGGAGAAGCCACTCTTGGGAGCGGCCCGCAGAGCGCTATCAGGCTGCAAAACCCGCAGCTCGCACGCGCCGCGGGATCATTTTTGCGCAAAGGCAGCGTAGTGCGCTTCGTCGCGAGGGGAGGGGGCGGCATCACGCATGAGGGAAGGCCCGCGACGTCGCTCGAGCTTGCGCCCGATACCACGGCAAATCCAACAGTGCTGGAAAGTGCGTCTTTGTCGTTCACGCTGATCGAGCGCGCAGGGCACTACGGCATCCGGGTGCGAGACAAGCAGAGCCCGGTGCGGCTCAGTTTCAAGGGCCTGGAGTACTTCCCGGTCAGCACCGATTGGGTATTCGATGCGCGCTTCGAGCCTTATGAAGCGAAGCGCTCGATCACCATCGTCAACGTTCTCGGCATGGAACAGGAAATGGAATGCCCCGGCGCAATCGGGTTCACCAAGAATGGCCGGCAGTATCGCCTCGATGCGGTGCTGGAGGAGCCTGGCGCGCGCGAGTTGTTCGTGATCTTCGCCGATCAGACCAGCGGCAAGGAGACCTACGGCGCCGGCCGCTTCGTGTATATAGACCTGCCGGTGAACGGGACCATGCGTCTGGATTTCAACAAGGCCTACAACCCGCCCTGTGCCTTCAGCAATTTCTCCACGTGTCCCTTGCCGCCGCCGCAAAACAGACTTGCGCTGCGCGTCGAAGCGGGGGAAAAGACCTATGCGAATCCGGTGCCCGCAAATCCGGTGCCTGTCACCGGATTTCCGGTTCATCCTGCGGCGCTACCCATCCCATGATGGGTATGGTGCTGATCGAGTTCTTGGGGCTGCCTTCGATCAGGCGATCGCTGTAGGAAACATAGACGAGAACGTTTCGCTTGCGATCGTAGAACCGCACCACCTGCAGCTGCTTGAACACGAGGCTGCGCCGTTCGTCGAAGACGCGCTCGCCGTCCTCGAGCTTGCCGGTGATGCGGATTGGGCCAACCTGCCGGCAGGCGATGCTGGCATCGCTCGTGTCCTCGGCCAGTCTCAGCCCGCCTTTGACGCCGCCCGTGACCGCGCGGCTGATGTGGCAAGTGACGCCTTCGACTTTGGGATCGTCGAATGCATCCACCACGACGCGGTCGTTCGGCCCTAGCAAGCGGAATCGGGTGCTGACTTCGCCCGTTTCGCCGCGATCCGGCCGACTCGCCACCCACAGCACGAGAGCGAGTATGACCAGGGCCAGCAGAGCGCCCAGAACGATCATCGTCTTTTTCATGGCGCGGAAGGGTACGCCATCTTGCGCACTTGTTGGGCTTCGGCTTGTTGGGCTTCGCCGACTCAGCCCAACCTACGGAGAATCCGGTGACAGGCACCGGATTTGCCCCGGATTTGCCTCGGGGATCAGAGGCCGGCGCAGGCCAGCATGGGGGAAAGGGACATCAGCATCTCGAGCAGGCCGTTGGCGCGGTACCATTTCGCCGTCCGGCCGAGGCCTTCTTCGAGGTCTACCGTCGGGGCATAGCCGATCTCCTGGCGGGCCTTGTCCGTGTCGAACCCTCGGCTCTTGACGAAGAATTCCACGCGCCGCACGTAGAGTGGCGGCTCGATGCCGAAGGGCTTGCAGATGATCTCGCAGAGCCTCGCAGCGCCAATCACTGGCGCCACTGGAATGTGCCCTCTGCGCAGGGGCCGCTTCAGAACCTTCGCGATGGCCTGGGCAAGCGTATCCAGCGTGGTGTAGCGCGGCCCGGCAATGATATACACATTGCCCACCGCCTCATCGCGCTCGCCGCACCGAATGATCCCGTTCACCAGGTCGCTGATGAACGTGAGGTGATAGTGGACCTCTCCCGTGCCGATCATGCGAAACGTGCGCTTGTCGATGGCTCGGAACAGCTTGAGAAATCGCATGTCCCCAGGCCCGTAGATCGCTGCCGGCCGGACTACGACGCCGGACAGTCCATTGGCAAACCGCGCACGAGCCAGCTTCTCGGCTTCGAGCTTCGTGACCTGATAGATGTCGCCCGGCCCGAATGGCGCGCCTTCATCCGCAGGTACATCGACATCTCCATGCACGCCCACGGTGCTGCAGTGGACCACTCGCTTCACCTTGTGATGTTCGGCTGCATCCAGCACGTTGCGTGTGCCGCCCACGTTGACCTGCCGATACACCTCATCGGCATGCTTGGCTTCGCGATACGCCGCGGCGATGTGATAAATGATGTCGCAGCCTTCGGCGGCGCTGAGCACGCTCGCCGCGTCGGTGATATCGCCCACCGCGAGCTCGATTCCCGCATCCACGAGTTTTTTGGCCTTGGCGGGGTTGCGGACGAATCCGCGCACGTCGTGCCCGCGCGCTTTCAGCTCAAGCGCCAGATTGCTGCCGGTGAATCCCGAGGCTCCCGTAACCAGCGCTTTCACAAAACTCTCTCCTGCATCTTCAGGGCGGAACGCCGCAGCTTGCCAGACTCGGTGCGGGGCAGGGCAGATATCATGCGAACGGCCCGCGGCAAGGCATACGGTTCGATCCGGGTTGCAAGGAACTGCAACAGCTCACCCGCATCCACCTGCGCCCCTTCCGCCTGAACCAGATACAGCACCGGCACCTCCGCAACCAATCCATCCGGGTCGGCGCCTGCAACACATGCTGCTTCCGCCACACCTGCATATTGAGCGGCGGCGTCCTCGATGACGGAGGGATAAACCTTGTTCCCTCCTACGTTGATGACGTCGTCGCTGCGTCCCTGAAGGAAGAGATAGCCCGCCTCGTCCAGAAACCCGAGATCACCCGTATCGAACCAACCCTGCTCGTCGAGGGCCTCCAGGGTGCGATCCGGGTCGCGCCAATAGGTCTTCATGACGGTGGGCGCCCGCAAGCGAATGCGCCCGGTATCAAGCCTAGCAAGAGGTGTTCCGGCCGCGTCGCACACCTGGAGCGATACGCTCCCGGCCGGCCGGCCCACCGAGTCGAGGCGCTCCGCATCTGCGTGAAACTCCGTGAACGTGCTGCGCGAAGCCTCGGTCAGGCCGTAGTGCATGCAGATCCGCGTGTTGGGCAGAAGGCGCATGAGTTCCCGTTTGGCGACAGGGTCCATGCGCTCGCTGCCCAACTCCATGTAGCGCAGGCCGCCGGCCAGCTCTGAAAATTTTTCGCCTGCGGTCCTGATCAGGACGGCGAGCCCACTCGGCACGCACGCAAGCCCGGTCGCCGCGTGCGTGGCCATTGCCCTGAAAACCAGCGAGGGAAAGCTCAGTCCGGGCACGAGAATCAGCGTGCCGCCGGCGACGACATTGCACCTCAATCGTCCCAGGCCAAACGAATGGTTGAGCGGAACCGTCACGACCTCACGATCGGAGGCGCCGTTACCGATGAACGCAATTATGTTGTGTGTCGCTGCACCGATATTGGCGTGCGTCAGCACCACGCCTTTCGGTTCGCCCGTGCTTCCGCTGGTGAAGAGGATGTCGGCCACGTCATCCGGGGAAACGGGGATGAGTTCTCGCGGCGCCAGATCGTAGCCGACTTCCTGAACACAGCTCTTCACGTCCTCGAACATCACGCTGTCGAACACGAAGGCCGGAGCGACCTGCCGCTGAATGTTGGCCAGCGTTTCCGGCGATGCCTTGGAATCCAGTGGCACGGCCGTTGCGCCCGCAAGGTGCGTCCCGAAGTAGGCGACCACGAACCAGGGGTCACCGTGCACTAGCGGGATGATGACGCGGTCTTCCGGCCTTACGCCCTGCGCTCGGAGCCATTCAGCGGCAGACTGCGCTCCGGCCCAGAGTTGCGCATAGGTGAACGTCTCCGCGCCCGCGATGAGCGCCGGCTTGCCGGGGGAGGTCAGAGCCTGCTGCCTAAGCGCCTCGGTGATCAACGCAGCCACTCAGCGCCTCCAGAAGGCGCCGATGGCGCAGGTCTTGCCGAAGGTCACGCCACCGCCGCTGGTCTGGACGATCGAATAGCGCTTGACGACGGTGCCTCTTCCAAGCCGAACCGCTGAGGAGAGCTGCACTTTGGAGGTGAAGCTGACAATCGCCCGGTCGCGGAAATAGACGTCCGGCGTGGCGATGAGGGATGGGATCAGATATCGCGCGGCGGTGCGCCGCCAGCTGACGAGCTCCGTTTGCCCCGGCGGGCTGCTCGCGGTGCCGTCCACTTCACTGCGGCCGGTGGCTGAGTTTTCCGCTTATGTAATGCGACATGCGCTTGATCGAGTCGAAGTTGTCGGGGACCAGATCGTCGACGCCGACCCGAATCCCGAACCGGCTCTCGATTTGTGTAACCAGTTCCATCAAGCGCAGCGAGTCTAGGATGCCATCGTCGAACAGCGAGCGATCATCGCCCACACCATTTGCCGGCATGACGGCGGTCTCACAGAGAAGCGCGCGCAGAGGCGGCAGCAGATCGGGAGTTTCTGTCGTCATTGGCAACCTTATTTAGCCCGGAACCCCGGGCATGTGCGGCAAGTTTCGTTCCCGAGCGACTCGCCGTGGCGGCTGCGGCCTCACCGGAACTGGAGCGTAGCAGAGTACCCTTTCTCAACCCACTTCGGCGCATCCGTTTCCCAAATCCGGTGCCTGTCACCGGATTTCGGCATAGGCCTTCTGAACCCATTCCGGCGCGTCGGGCTCGCCCTTGGGCGCCATGCCCTTGGTCATCGACCAGCGATGGATCCAGGAGAAGCCGCTGCTTCCGACGTAGTGGTCGGGCGACTCGTAAGCCGGGTCGCGCAGCGCCTGGGACAGACTGACGAATTCGTAGCCGCGCCGGCGGAACATGGCGAGCAGCTCGGGCATGAGGTCCGCGTTCAGCTGGGTTGCATGAATGAGCAGAATCTGGGGAATTCCGTGCCCCACGACTTCGACGCAGCGGTGCTCGAAGAAGTCGACCACGGATTCCATGTAAGGCACGTATTCGCGGTGCACCTTGTCCTGGAATTGCGGAAGCGAATACAGCTTCGCGAATGCATAGTCGGCATCGTCCAACGTCACCGGCGCGACCTGGTAGCCGTGGCTGTCGAGAAATCTCTGCAGGCCTAGCTTGATTTCGGGAGTGGCCCCCATGTGCAGGAATGGATGGCGGAAATATTGCAGTTTTTTGCCGCGAACTTTGAGCGCCGCGCGGATTGCGGGCTCGCCTTTGGCTATATCCGCCGTGTACTCCTCCAGTGGGACCGTGTTGATGTCCGGGTGCGTATACGAATGATTGCCGAGCTCCGCGCCCGCATTCAGCCACAGGTCGAGAATCTCGGGCAGCCACTTGAGATCGTCCGCGTGCCGGCCCGCATTCACGAACCCGGTCACGGGGATCTTCTGCTCGCGTATGGGCCGCAACAGCTGCGCGGTCATCTCGCGCATCCCTGCCAGGTCGTAGGGGCCGCCATCGCCCCCGCGCGGCAGATCATCGATCGTGATGCCGACCTGCCGGCCTTGCGCTGCCACTGCTGCGGCGCTGGCGAGCAGCATGATCACTAGCGCCATGTACCGTGGTAGAGACATCTGGCAATCTTAGCCTCTACGGCCATAACACCGATGCCCAGCTGCAAATCGCGTATATCTGTGTCCGGCGTGGGACATAGCGGCACTATTCAGCCGGCGACGGCACTGCTCTTGCGCTTGTTGTCAGTAGTGATTGCGGATTGGAGCGAACGGTGGAAACGGGGCTGTTGGGCATTCTTTGGGCGGAGGGCGTGATGGCTCGCGAGGCCGGCGCTACCCTTCTGGACAACCCGTGCTATCGCGCCGAGCACTTGGCGGAGATGTCGGAAGAGGAGTTCAAGGCCTGGGATGCCAAGGCCCGAGCCTGGGAAAGGGGCTGGCGCAGCGGGCCCATTGCGCCTCCTTCGAATGATCGCCGTGGTGGAGACAATGCCCCCTCGAGATCGGCAACCGAATGATTCCGACCTGGCTGCTCTGGATCGTGTTCAGCGTGCTCGTCATGCTGGCGGTGTCATTGCGACGCGCACTGGCCAAGCGGCCGAAGGCCGAGCGGCGCAGGGAAGAGCGCCCATGATCTCGTAGCTCCTGTTGTTGCGGTCAAACACCGCGAAGTGTGAAAGACTCGGCGCGCCCCGCCGTCGCGAAGCGCCTTATGCTTTCCGCATCCACCGCCCTCGATCCCCTCTACGCCAAGATCTCCCGCCGCATCCTGCCGCTCCTGCTGATCGGCTACATCGTCGCCTACCTCGATCGGGTCAACGTCGGCTTCGCGAAGCTGCAGATGCTCGAGGATCTGCAGTTCAGCCAGACCGTGTACGGCCTCGGCGCCGGGATCTTTTTCATCGGCTATTTCTTCTTCGAGGTTCCGAGCAATCTCCTCCTGCATCGCCTCGGCGCGCGCCGCTGGCTCGCGCGGATCATGATCAGCTGGGGCATCGTCTCCGCGATGATGCTGTTCGTCGCCACGCCGGCCCAGTTTTACGCCTTGCGCTTCGTGCTCGGTGCGGCGGAAGCCGGTTTCTTCCCCGGCGTGATCTTCTATCTTACCCAGTGGTACCCCTCTACACGCCGCGGCAAAGTCACCGCGCTCTTCATGACCGGCATCGCCATCTGCAGCGTCATCGGCAGCCTGCTCTCCGGCTGGATCATGCAGACTTTCGACGGCGTGCACGGCTGGGCAGGGTGGCAATGGCTGTTTCTTCTCGAGGCATTGCCCGCCGTGCTCATGGGCCTGGTCCTGTTTGTCCGCCTGGACGACAACCGCAGCCAGGCCAGATGGCTGAGTGACGAAGAGAAGTCGCTTCTGACGGCCGACCTCGAACGGGACGCCGGCGCGCAGCCCGCGGGCACGCTTCGCGACGCGCTGCGAGACGGCCGCGTCTGGTTCGGCTGCCTCGTCTACTTCTGCGCGGTGATCGGCCTGTATGGCATCAGTTTCTGGATGCCCACCATCGTGAGCGACATGGGCGTCGAAAGCACGCTTCATATCGGCATGCTCACCGCCATCCCTTATGCAGTTGGAGGCGTCGGCATGGTCCTCGTGGGCCGCAGTGCCGATCGCCACGGCGAGCGCCGCTGGCACATCGCCATTTCAGCCACTATCGGCGCTCTAGGTCTTGCATTGAGCGTTGTATTCGCCGGCAACACACTGCTCGCGATGATCGCGCTCACGCTCGCAACCTTCGGAACGCTGACCGTGCCGCCGCTTTTCTGGAGCATTCCGACGGCATTTCTGCGCGGAGCGGCAGCTGCAGCCGGCATCGCCGTCATCAACTCATTCGGCAATTTGGCCGGTTTCGTCGGCCCCTATGTTGTCGGCTGGATCCGTGATGTGACGGGCTCAACCGGCTCCGGCATGTACTTCGTCGCTGCTTGCGTGTTCATGAGTGGCGTGCTCGTCCTGCTACACTCTCCCCTGAATGACGACATGGCAACGGCTGAGGAACATCCTGGGGGGCTCGGCCGGTAACTTCGTCGAGTGGTTCGACTGGTTCGCCTACGCGTCCTTCGCAATCTACTTCTCACGAGCCTTCTTTCCCGAAGGCAGCCAGACGGTTCAGTTGCTGAACGCCGCCTTCGTGTTTGCTGGCGGATTCCTGGCGCGACCGGCGGGCGCGCTGCTGATGGGCATCTACGCGGACAAGGCCGGCAGGCGCGCGGCACTGACACTGTCCGTCGCCATGATGTGCGGCGGCTCGCTCATGATCGCGCTGATTCCCACCGGCTTCGGAATCTTCTCGACGTTTCTACTCGTCGTCGCCCGGCTGCTGCAGGGGCTGTCGGTCGGCGGCGAATACGGCGCTTCCGCAACCTACGTCAGCGAGATGGCGAGCCAGCACAACCGCGGTTTCTGGTCCGGATGGCTGTACGTCACCTTGATCGGCGGCCAGCTCGCCGCCGTGGTGCTGCAGGTCTTCCTGCAGTCGATGCTGACGGAGGAGCAGCTCTACGATTGGGGCTGGCGGGTTCCCTTCGCCGTCGGAGCGTTGCTCGCGGTCGTCGTCTTCTGGATTCGCCGCGGGATCGATGAGACGGAATGCTTCGTCAAGACGCCCGTACCGGTGGGGGAGAGGGGCCGCAGCTTCCTGCTGTTCGCGAAGTATCCGAAGGAGACGGCCATCATCATCGTCCTGACGGCGGGAGGCGGCATCGCCTTCTACACCTACACGGTCTACATGCAGAAACTGCTGATCAACACGGCCGGCTTCGACAAGGCCGTCGCCTCGCAGATCATGACGCTAGTGCTGGTCTCGTTCATGTGCCTGCAGCCGATCGCCGGATGGCTGTCAGACAAAGTCGGCCGCAAGCCGACACTCATGACGTCGTTCGGGGTGGGGGCGCTGCTCGCAGTGCCGGTACTGACTGCGATCTCGTCACAAACAAATCCGGTCAGTGCGTATTTTCTTTGTCTGCTGCCACTGGTTTTTCTCAGCGGTTACACATCGCTCAGCGCCATCGTCAAGGCGGAGCTCTTCCCTACCCACGTGCGCGCACTCGGTGTCGCATTGCCTTATGCGCTGGCGCACGCGCTTTTCGGTGGAAACGCCGAGACGGCGGCGTTGTCCTTCAAGGCCCAGGGCAATGAAGCCGGCTACTACTGGCTGCTTGCGGCAATTCTCGCGATTGCGTTCATCGTGAGCGCAATGATGCGGGACACCCGCAAGCACAGCCGCATCGTGGAGTGAGCGGTGGTTAAATCCACCCTTCGATCCTGAGCCCACTGGCTTGCTCGGCTTCTTCACGCGAGACTTCGCGCACCGTCTGTGCGAACGACCAGACATGCCCCTCGAGATCGACGGCGCGATACGTGCGGTCGCCGTAAAACTGGTCGGCCGGTTCCGCGAGAATCGTCGCGCCCGCCGCGCGCGCCCGCTGGCAGTGAGCATCCACATCCCGGTCGAGATGCACGTGGACCGTCTGCGTCGCGATGCCATCCGCAGATTTCGGACTTTTATAGCTCGCGTTCCATTCTCCGCCGATCATCACGACGCCTTCGCCAAGGCGCATTTCAGCGTGAAATTCCTCGGCGCGATACGCGCCGCTGCGGCTCGTGATGAGCATGAACGTCTCGAAGCCAAACGCCTTTTCGAGCCATTTCAAAGCGCTCAGCGGATCCTGGTAGGTGAGCGCCGGGATGAAAGTTTGTTTTCGCGTCTGGGCCATGATGATCTCTCCGGCAGTACCGCGGCCGAGCTCATGCATGTGCACAGTCGCGGTTTGGTGACAGGATTTCTTTTCTGAAATCAGTGCAACACTCGGCCGGCAATATTAGCGGGGGCCGCTGATCATGTTAAATAAATTGACTGTGCGTCGTGCGTTCGCGTGCGTGACGCTAATCGTCCTGGTCACACTGGATGCGCTCGCGCAGCTCACCGATCAGACACCGCGAATTCGTCATTGGCGCTTTCAACGACGAGATGGGCATGCAGGCTGTGGACCCGGTGCTGGCCAAGGCGGCCTCGGACCAGCGCGCCGTGAGCCTGAGCGGCATGGTGTTCGACGGTTCGAAGGATGTGATTCAGCAGCCGCTCGCGAAGACGGAAAGCGACGACCCCGACAACATACAAGCAGACGAAGCTCTCCCATCTGGGCAACGTGCTCATGAGGCAGGTCGGATGCACCAGCTGCCACATCCAGGACCTGAGAATCGAGCACGACCGCCGCGCGTCGCCGATGTTGAGACGGGCATCCGCAACGAGATGCCGACGGCGCTCGTGGACTGCATGGAGTTCTATCTCCTCAAATACTTCAAGCCAAAGCATCGGCGTGCCGGTGCTGTTCAACGACCCGACTGACCTCGAGTAGGTGAAGCCGGGGCTCAACCCGCGGAGTCCGTTGCGCCCGCCAAATCCGGTGACAGGCACCGGATTTACAGGATTTAGGAAATCAGGGCACGCCCCACTGCGACGACGGCCACGAGTGCTGTGGCGACGAGAAAAAAGACCAGGCGCCGTGTTTGCGCATGCAGCTCAGTCACGGCAGTAGTGAGCTGTTCGAGCTGGTCGGCCATATTCGTGATGAGCTCTGCCTGCCGGCGCTCGTTTTCCTCCAGTGCGCCGATGCGCGCCTCAGGCGTGAGGTTGGCACGTACGCGGCCTGCCTCGGTTGACGAATCGACAGGAGAGGCGCGGCGCGCGCGTTTCAGAAGCTCGCGCGACACGTCGAGGATGGATGGCATGAGTCGAACGATCTGAACCCAGGGAACGGGCATGGTCTTGGCTCCAGGGCATTGGCTTGAAGCGAAGAGTGGCAGGATTGGCGCAGCATCGCCAACCGGTACAATCAGCGCGCCTACAACAGGGGAACAACCACAATGCGCTCACTTGCACTCATCGCTGCGCTCGCCGTCTGCCTCGTCGCCGGTTGCGGTTCGAAGAACGGTTCCGAAGCGGGTAACCCGACGGCGCGCGGACAATCCGCTTACGACCTCGTCATCAAAGGCGGCACGATTTACGACGGGTCGGGGAAAGAGCCGTTCCAGGGCGACGTCGCGATCAAGGGTGATCGCATCGCTTACGTCGGTCCCAAGGCTCCCCAAGCTGGGCGAGAGGAGATCGACGCCACGGGAAAAGCCGTGTCCCCCGGCTTCGTCAACATGCTGGCGCATCCGGAAGAGTCGCTGCTGATCGACGGCCGTGCGCTGAGCGATCTGCAGCAGGGCGTCACCCTGGAGGTCATGGGCGAGGGGTCCATGGGGCCGCTGTCGCAGCAGATGAAAGACGTCAGCCCGCAGCGCCAGGGCGACATCAAGTACGACATCGACTGGACGACGCTGGGTGAGTACCTGACGAAGCTCGAGAAGAAAGGCATCTCGCCCAACGTCGCAGCCTTCGTCGGCGCGGGCACGGTGCGCACCTATGTGCTCGGCGAGAAAGATGTGCAGCCGACGGCCGCGCAGCTGGAAGCGATGCGCAAGCTCGTGCATCAGGCGATGGAAGAGGGTGCGGTGGGCGTGACGACGGCGCTGATCTACGCGCCGAACAGTTATGCGAAGACGCCCGAATTGATCGAGCTCGCGAAGGAGTCCGGCAAGTGCGGCGGCATGTACAGCGTGCACATGCGCAGTGAAGGCGCCAAGATCATGGAAGCCGTCAAGGAGACGATCGAGATTGCCGATGCGTCGGACGCTCCGGCCGAGATCTACCATCTCAAGATGGCGGGCAAGCAGAACTGGAACAAACTTGATGCCGTGGTTGGTGAGATAGAACGCGCCCGCGCCGCGGGAACGCGGGTCTTCGCCGACATGTATCTGTATACCGCCGGCGCGACTGGCCTCGACGCGGCCATGCCGCCGTGGGTGCAGTCCGGCGGCCTCGAAGAATGGATCGCGAACCTCAAGGATCCGGCCACGCGCAAGCGCGTGCTGGCCGAGATGCGCAAGAACAATCCGGACTGGGAGAACCTGTTCCGTTCCGCAGGGCCTGAAGGCGTGCTGCTGCTGGGCTTCAAGAGCGAGAAGCTCAAGCCGCTGATGGGCAAGACGATCGCGCAGGTCGCCAGGGAGCGCGGCGTCAGCCCTGAGGATGCCGCCATCGACCTGGTCATCGAGGATGGCTCGCGCGTCGAGGTCGCGTACTTTTTGATGTCCGAAGAGAACATCAAGCGGCAGATCGCGCTGCCATGGGTGATGTTCAACTCGGACGCCGATGCGCCAGCGCCGGAGGGGGTGTTCCTGAAATCGAACCGCCATCCGCGCACGTACGGAAACTTTGCACGGCTGCTAGGCAAGTATGTTCGCGACGAGAAAGTCATTCCGCTCGAAGAGGCGATTCGCAAGCTGACCGCGCTGCCGACCGAGGTGCTGTCGATAGCTGATCGAGGGATGCTCAAGGAGGGCTACTTCGCTGACGTCGTGGTGTTCGATCCGAAGACCGTGCAGGACCACGCGACTTTCGAAAACGCGAATCAATTGGCGACAGGCGTCGATCACGTGTGGGTCAACGGCGTGCAGGCGCTCAAGAACGGCGAAGCAACGCGCGCCCCAAGTGGTCGCGCAGTGCGCGGGCGCGCCTGGACAGGCGGCGGCGCCGGCGGCTGCCGAGATTCCAGCGCGGCCTGGAAGTAGGGGCTGCCAAATCCGGTGACAGGCACCGGATTTAATCCAAATCCGGTGCCTGTCACCGGATTTGCTTACTCCGCGGTGATTACCACGGATTTCACGGAGCGCTTGTGTGGGCCGTGGTATACGGCCTCGACGTTGTTGCCGTCGGGGTCCAACAGAAACGCCGCGTAGTAGCCGGGGTGGTAGGCGCGCTCGAGTGGTGCACCGTTGTCGCGGCCGCCGGCGGCGAGGCCGGCCTTGTGGAAGCGCACGACTGCATCGCGATCCTGGGCCTGAAAGGCCAGATGCACATGTGATGCTGCCTGATCTGTGCCGAGAGCGTCGATCCAGAGCTCGTCGCAGCTCAGATGGACATCGCCTTCCTTGTACGGCACGCCCAGGGAATCCAAGAGTGCCTTATAGAAGGTGCTGGTCTTCGCGAAATCTCGCGCACGCAAGTGCACGTGATCGATCAATCGTCCGCGGTGCTGTTCCATGGCTGCTGAACGCGCGGCGCGCGCCGCGGTTCCCATGACTGGACCGGATGGTTGCGAATGGTAGGTTGGGCTGAGTCTGCGAAGCCAACGTTGTTTCGCGCGGCGGATGCTGGGCTCGCGGACTCAGCCCAACCTACGATGCTACGGTGCAGCCCAGCTAGGGAATCTAGGCTTCGACCAAGTGATCTCGCGTTATGGCCTTGATGGACGTCGTGCCCGCCTGGCGCATGATTCCCGCCAGCTCACGGTTCAGAATGTCGATCACGGCCTCGACGCCGGGCTGGCCGAAGGCCGCAAGGCCCCAGACTTGCGGCCTGCCGATGCCGACTGCGCTTGCGCCGAGCGCAAGTGCCTTGAATACATCAGTGCCACGCCGCACACCGCCATCGATGAGAACGGGAACGCGCCCGCGCACCGCCGCGATGACTTCCGGCAAAGCGTCCACTGTCGCGCGCAAGGTTTCTTCATCCCGTCCGCCATGGTTCGACACGATGATGCCGTCCACGCCATGCTCGACTGCAATGGCCGCGTCCTCCCCCGTGACGATGCCCTTTGCGATCAACTGACCCTTGACCAGGCCCCGCACGCGATCGAGAAATGCGATGGTCTGATCGGGCGGCTCGAGGGCCGTGATGCGAGACACATCGAGCCCGGCAAACAATGGCCCGCGCCGCCACATGTCGTGCTCACTGCCCACATGGCAGGAAGCACAATCACGATTGTCCAGCCTCATGGCGCGCGCGAGTGTCTCGGCATTCCGCGAGCCGCGGTGATCGAAAGTGATGATGATCGTCTTGCAGCCGGAGCTCTCAGCGCGTTGAACAAGAGCTTTCGTCACGGCCCAATCGTCCGTGGGGTAAATCTGCTGCCAGATCGAATCGCCTCGTTCCTTGATCACCTCATCCGCCCCAAAAGATGTGCCCGTCGACAACATCATCTGCATCGAACGCGATTTCGCTGCGCGCGCTACACCAAGCTCGCCGTCGGCGTGAAACGCCCGCATCGAAGACACCGCCGATAAGTAGATGGGGCTGGACCAGGACTGGCCGAGCACGCCATGCGCCGTGCTGAGGTGGGAGACATCATTGAACCGGTGCGTCCGGATCGCGTAGCGCGAGAACGCGTCATGGTTTCGCGCGACCGTGCGATCGTCATCCACGCCGCTCTCAATATAACCAAAGTGCGCAGGTGGCAGCGCCTCGCGAGCGAGCGGCTCGAAGTCCATCACGTTGAGCACCTGGTCGGCGGAAGTGATCGGCGGCGGATCACGCCGGAACAGGCGTGACGGCGGCTGACTCTCCTGCGCAAACGCCGAAGACCGAAGGGCGGGGAGGGCGGATAGCCCCCCAAGCAAAACAAAGGTGCGCCGGCTCACGGCCAATCGTCGGGTCTCTTTCATTAGAATTCTCTCGACCGCTCCCGATGGCGCAGTCTACGTCAAGTGCGGCGTAGGTTGGGCTGAGTCTGCGAAGGCCAACATCCGGCGCGCGGAAGACTGTTGGGCTTCGAAGACTCTCACCCCAACTTTCGCGTCAGGGTGGGGCGTCTGAGAAACCTCCTGGCGTGATAAGCTCGCGCGCTCCCATGCTGACGCCTACCGCAAACAACTCGGGTTCCTCCGCGCTGGCCATCTCCGTGCTCGGCATCGTCAAGCGTTTTGGCGAGTTGCGCGCGGTGGATGGAATCGATCTCGATGTACAGCGCGGGACGATCTTCGCCATTCTCGGCCCCAACGGGGCTGGGAAAACAACGCTGATGCGCATGCTCGCGACGCTTGCCACTCCCGACGGCGGCTCGGCGAGTGTGATGGGCCACGATGTATTGCGCGAGCCTCATCAGGTGCGGGCTTCCATCGCGATGACCGGCCAGTTTGCCTCCCTCGATGAGGATCTCACCGGGCGCGAGAACCTGCTGCTGCTTGCGCGGCTGTGGGGTTTCCGGGGCCGTGCGGCGAAGGCGCGCGCCGATGAGTTGCTGAAGGCGTTCGATCTTGCCGACGCAGCCGGCAAACAGGTCAAGGACTATTCCGGCGGCATGCGCCGCAGGCTCGACATCGCGGCCTCGCTCATCGTGAAGCCGGGCGTGCTGTTCCTGGACGAGCCGACCACCGGGCTCGATCCGGTCGCTCGGCAGGGCGTGTGGCGAATGATCCGAGCGCTGGTGCAGTCCGGCGTAACCATTCTGCTCACGACCCAGTATCTGGAAGAGGCGGACGAGCTCGCGGAACGCATCGCCGTGATCGACCATGGGAAAAAAATCGCCGAGGGCACCAGCCGTGAACTGAAGGCGGCGGTGGGCTCGGGAAGCCTTCATGTTGCGCTTGTGGATACGGCTCGCCTCGATGAGGCCGCTCGAATTCTCGAGACCCATCTTCATGCGAGCGTTCAGCGCGGCATCGAAGGCTCTGAGCTCTCGATCGTGGCGCGCACGCCCCGCGAAGCAACCGAGGCACTCGGCGCCTTGAATGCCGCCGGCATCGAGCTTGCGCACTTTGCCATGGGAAGTCCGAGTCTCGAAGAAGTGTTCTTCGCCTTGACCGGCAAGGCGGGCGTCGTATGAGCCCGCACGACTCTGCAGCACTGCGACCCGTGCTCGAGCCGACGCGGCCACCCGCACCGTCGGCGTTCTCGAATGCGCTCGTGTTCGGCTGGCGCGCAGTTCTCAAATTCAAGCACGTGCCTGAGCAGCTGTTCGATCTGGTGATGACACCGATCATGTTCACACTGCTGTTCACTTATGTCTTCGGCGGGGCACTCGCCGGGTCGCCGGCGGAGTATCTGCAGTTCTTCCTGCCCGGCATCCTGGTGCAGACGGTAGTATTCAACGCGGTGTACTCAGGTATGGGCCTCTCGACGGACCTCGGCAAAGGCCTGTTCGACCGCTTCCGCTCGCTGCCCATCTGGTCGCTCGCGCCCTTCGCCGGGTTGATGGTCGGCGACGTTCTGCGCCATCTCATAGCGGGCGCAATCATTCTCACGATCGGGCTGATTCTCGGCTACCGGCCGGAAGCGGGCGTCCTGGGCGTCATCGCGGCCTTCGTGCTGTTGCTGGCCGTGGGCTTCGGCATGGGGTGGATCTTCATTGTTCTCGGCCTGGTCCTGAGAACCCCGATGACGGTGATGACGATCGGTTTCGCCTTCCTGTTCCCGCTCGTGTTCGCCTCGAACATCATGGTCGACCCGGCGACCATGCCCGGCTGGCTGCGCACCTTCGTCGCGGTCAATCCGGTTTCCCTGATGACTACCGCGATACGAGGGCTGATGGCGGGCAGCGCCACTTTCGAGCAGCTTGCACTGGCACTTGTAGCGCCAGTAGCGCTGACTCTGCTACTCGCCCCGGTGACGTTGTATCTCTACCGCAAGCGCCCTTAATTCAATTTGCTGTGGTCGTACCACAGCATGGTTCCGTTGTGCGGTCCCACTTCGGTTACCAGGCCCGGCGCCGGGACCACGCGATAACCATACTCGCGCATCCACTCGACGCATTTGTTGCCCGTGGGTACGCCGTGATAACCGAGAATCATGACGCGTGGTCTATGAGGCCCCGAAAAATATCGCCCGGCTGCGGGCAAAATGATCGCCTCCGCGCCTTCCACATCCATTTTGAGTAGCGCAGGAGCGGGGAGCCTGCTCGGCCAGCAACTCCAGCGTGGTACAGTCGACTACGGTTGACCGGGAATGTGCATGGGCTTGTGCGGAGCCGTGCACGTCAGCCAGCGCACTTGTACGGTTATCGTGACCTTGAACCAGGAATGTGGTCTCTCCAGGCTCGGCGGCAACCGCCGCGCACACGATATCTGTGTTACCTATGTCATTGAGCTCGAGCTGGCCATGCATGATCTCGCAGACTTCCGGATCGGGCTCGACCGCCAGCACCGACCCGCCAGGTCCGACCGCGCGGGCTCCCAGCAGCGTGTGATAGCCGGCATGGGCGCCGATATCCCAGAACGTATCGCCTTCCTTCAGATGATTCACGATGCAATGACTCACATCGGGCTCATACACGCCCAGGTGATACCAATAGGGAAAAGAGTTATAGCGCCGCCACTTCAAGCCTGCCAAAGGCCCGCTGGGAATTTCGTAGACGTGGCCTTCGCCGGTGCGGGTAGTGACCCATTTGTACACACGATGCGCGCCAGGGATGCGCTCCACGAACCGTTTCACACGCTGCACGGCCGGCGATCCCAGTACGGCAGGGAGAGCCCCCGCCGCTTGAAGGAGGAACAATTCTGAATCCAGGTCGAGCACAACAGTCCCTTCTAGATCGCGGATGCATTCAAGCAGCAAACGATAGACCTCGCTCTGCCCAGGCTGAAGGAAGGAAGCTCGAGGTTGGGCGGTAGTACACTGTAAAAAAGCGAAACCAACGAGGATGAGATCGCAATGATCTACCGTGGCGCCTGCCATTGCGGCGCGGTGAGTGCCGAGTACGAAACCAATGTTCCGGTGCGGCTTCGGCATGACGGCTGCAGCTTTTGTCGCGCGCGAGGCGTGAAATCGGCCAGCGATCCGAACGGTCGACTCATCTTGACCGCGCAGCACACCCTCACGCGGTACCGCTTCGGGCACAAGAGCAGTGATTTCCTGATCTGCCGCAACTGCGGTACGTATGTCGCAACGTTCATGACGGGACCCAACGGGCCCGTGGGCGTCATCAATGTCGTTGGTCTCGACATCCCCGAGCTACGCGATGATCCGGCCACATCATCAAGCCTGGAAGGCGAAACGCCGGAAGAGCGCATCCAGCGCCGTCTCTCGCGCTGGACGCCCATGACGCTGATCGAGCCGAATTCGCGGTAGGCGACGCGCTCAGCTGCTGGTAAAACTCGAAGACGCATGGCGGTCAGTACCCCTTCCTGACGTCCACCTCGGAGAGAAGCTTGTCGCCGTTGACGTAGCGGCGCAGATTTTCGCGGGCGAGGATCCAACGCGGGCCTTCGTTGCCTTCGAGCGAGGCGGAGACGTGCGGCGTGATGATCACGTTCGGGGAGCGCCATAGGGGATGGTTGGGCGGCAGCGGCTCGGGATCGGTGACATCCAGGCCGGCGCCGCCCAAGCGCCCGTCCGCGAGCGCGGCGACGAGGTCGTTCGTGAGACGGTGGCACCCGCCCCACGTTCACGAACAGTGCGCCGCGCTTGACCGCATCGAAGAAGGCTTTGTTCATGAGGCCCTTCGTCTCCGGCGTCAGGGGCAGGGTGCTCACGATCACATCGGCGCGCGCTGCAAATGGAAGCAGCTTGTCCGGCTGACCTACCTCCGCGACATAGTCCGGACCGTCGGTGCCGGAGTTTCGGATCGCGATCACGGTCATGCCGAGCGCATGCGCTCGCTTCGCGACTTCAGTGCCGATCCCGCCGAGCCCGACGACGAGCATGGTGCGACTCTTCGACTCCCACATGCGGCTCTCCGGCACGGCCTCGTCGGCCCACTCGCCTTTGACCTGCGCCGGAATGTAGGTCGCGAGGCCGCGTGTCAGGCCGAACACGAATGCGAACACGTGCTCTGCCATGACAGAGCCCGCGACCTTCTGCATGTTCGTGAGCGCGATGCCGCGCTCGGCGAAAGTTGGGATCGCAACGCACCGCTCGACTCCAGCGCCCATGCGTTGCACCCACCGCAGATGCTTGCCGGCTTCGATCACATCTGCCACGCATTCACCGATTACGGCGTCAGCATCGGCAGCTTCGCGTGTCGCGGTGGCAGCGTCGGGCGCTGCCACTAACTTCACTCCGGGAGCAACTTCCTGCATCCAGGCGACGCGCGCCGAGTTCGCACCCATGAGCACAACCTTGCGCGGCGTCGACGAATCCGGGCGATCGCGTAAGGCGACGGCGGACTCGCGCAGCCCCAATTCCTCGATTATGCGCGCGGTCTCAGTGTCGTCGGCCGGCCTTGCTGGCAGTGCAGCCAACAAGCAAAGGCAGCCGACGGAAAGCGCCGCGACGCGCGTGACAGGGTTCATTCGCTTTCCGCCCATGGTCATTCCTCCGGAAGCCCGAGCATGATGCGCTCGATCCGCTTGCCGATTTTTCCGACGCCGACATCCTTGCCGATGCCGTTCGCGATGACGGCAACGGTCAGGTGGTCGTCCGGAAATTCCTGCAGTGACGTGTTGAAGCCGTAGATCCCGCCGCCGTGCCCGATCCGGGTGTGGCCTTCCACCTTGCTGATGCCAAGCGCATAACCATATTCGCCCGGCTCGGCGCCATCGGTCTTAGGCATCGCAGTGCTGCCCAACTGGCCATTTTCCAGCCGGCCGGGAGTGATCATCGCCTGAAAGGATGCGGGCTTGAGCACCTTGCCGCCGAAGAGTGCGCTATTCCAAAGCACCAGGTCGCTCGCCGATGAGCGCATCGCGCCCGCCGCGCCGGGAATTGTCATCGAGAGGTATTTGGCGTTCTTGTATTTGCCGGGCCCCTCAGCGTCGTAGCCCTCGGCCCGTCCCGGGACGACGTCGCTCTCGTCATCCAGCGCCGTATGAGTCATGCCCAGCGGCGTGAACAAGCGGTTACTCAGCACCGTGGCGAGCGGCTTGCCTTCCACCTTCTCGATCACACCGCCGAGGAGGAAATAGGCCGTGTTGCTGTAACTCCAGCTGGTGCCGGGTTCGAAATCCTGGGTCTTCGGCATCCTGGCGAACCGTTCCACCCACTGATCGGTGGTCAACCGCAAGCCTCCCTCGCGGTCGAGGAGAATCGCGTCGTCCGTATAGCTGTGAAGCCCCGAAGTGTGGTGGAGCATCTGCTCCAGCGTGACGTCCGCCGCCCGTGGGTACTTCGGGTAGTACTTGGAGAGCTTGTCGCTGGTCGACAGCTTGCCTTCTTCCTGCAATTTCAGGAGCGCCGCCACCGCGAACTGCTTGGTCACCGAACCGATGCGCAACACGCTCTCGTTGCCCAGAGGAACGTTCAATTCCAGGTTGGCGGAGCCATAGCTCTTCACCAGCACCGGAACGCCGCTCTTGTGCACGGCGATCTGCAGGCCCGGGCTTTCCCCCGCGGCGATGGCAGCTTGCGCCAACCGCTCGATCGCTGCCGCCATCGCGGAAGTGTCCGCGGGCCAGGCGGCGGACGACACGGCCGTCAGCAAGAGAGCCAGAACGAATGGGCGAAGCGAGTTCTGCATGGAGGTTTCCCTGTAAGCCTTATCCCACGTCTCTATCGGTGCGCCGCCGGATGCTACCGTAAGTCAACCGCGTCATCGTCTCATTACCTACTTGAAGGAATCTACCGTCATGAATGGCCCCAACTCGCCCAGTGTCGGACCCAGTGACAGCTCGGACTCAGGAGCGGATTTGATCGGCGCAGGCCTTAAGGAAGAGCAGCTGGAACTGTCCGGCGAGCTTGCAGTGGCCAACGGCAATTTCAGCACGGATGCCACCACCGACCGTAACGGAACGGGCGAGCGAGCGGCGGCTGGGCCCGAAGAGGTTCCCGACGCAGCCGACATCGGGTTCGATCGGGTTGTCGGCGCCTCGGAAGCAGGCCTTGGGGCAGGGCTCGATCAGGCTGAAGAGGCGCAGTTGGGCATCACGGACGACGAGCTCGCTACAATGCGGGAGTTGGACCAGTAAAGGATAAGCGACTCATGAGAATGCGCATGCTCGCGGCGCTGGCGTTTGCCGTGCTGGGTTGTGTCAGCACAGACCTTCGAGCGACGGAGCCCGCGGCCGGCAAGCTCCGCGGCACTCATTTCGCAATCGGAACTGCTGACTCGCCTCAAGGCCAAGGATGCGGACCTCGTGGTGCTGGATGTCCGCACGCCGCAAGAATTCGCAGCCGGCCATGTGCCTGGGGCACGCAATGTCTCGCACGATCAGCTGCCGGCCAGACTCGCCGAGCTCTCTCCACTCAAGGACAAACAGATCGTGCTGTACTGTCGCAGCGGTCGCCGTACCGCGATTGCCGAAGCAGCATTGCGCGACGCCGGCTTCACCAAGCTCCTGCACCTGGAAGGCGACTATCTCGCCTGGGAAGCCCAGAAGCAGCCGATTGAAATCCGGTGACAGGCACCGGATTTGCGAATCCTCCTCAGTAGATAAGCCTGGCTGCGCTGACGCTCAGCACGATGAGCACCACCGTCGCCAGGATGAACACCGCAAACCTCAGCATGATGATGTTGACCGTGGCTTGAATCAGGCTGTGAACGATGCGCAGGCCGACGTAGAGCCACGCCAGGTTCAGGTGCAATTCGGAATTGCCGCCGGCAATCGCCAGGGCAAGCACCACCGCATAGAAAATCGTCGGCTGTTCCATCAGGTGGTTGTAGTTGTCCGCCTTCCACCGCACTTCCGCGGGCAGCTGCGCATTGAATGCATCCTTGGTCTGTTGCGG
>CAVXAE010000005.1:0-773394 GCA_963759725.1 uncultured Gammaproteobacteria bacterium
CTCCACCGCGGTGAGCTTTTCCATCACCGCATCGTCCTGCGCCCTGGACCAGGCGCAGACGGTAGCTTCGGAGTGATAGCAGAGGATCGCGTAGAGCATCAGGGACTTCTCCTAGGCGCTGCTTCGGCGCGAACCGGTGCAACAGGCGCTCGATCCGGTGCTTCAGCGGGTGAAATGCGAGACCGAATGTAGCACCCAGGAAAACGGTTGCAATGTGGTCCGTGAGCTCGAACATCTCCACGAGACGTTCGACGAGGAAGATCCCGAGTGCGGCGGACAGGAACAGCAGTGCGGAAATTGTTGGGCCGTAGACGAAATATAGAAGTACACGAGACCGATGAGCATGATCAGGATGCGCACGGCTTCGTCGAGTTCTCTGTGCGTCCCACTTGCAGTCAAGACGGTGAGGATGGCTATGAGCAGCCACACGGCGGGTGCGCGAAGCAGGAACGTGAGTATGGCCCTCAGTGGCCGGACTTCGCCCCAGATCGTTGGGCTTCTGGCGAGATCATCTACCGAAAGGGGCGTGGAAAAGCTGCGTGACGCGAATTTACAGCGCGGCACCCGCGAGGGACGCCAGATTCTCGAGCACAAGGGCAAGCAATGTATCGGAGCGGTTCAGCGCCTGGAAGAGAAGGTTCAAGGAGTCCGTCATGAACACATTGTTTTGCGCGCTCTGTGACGCTTCGGATCGTTTTAACCCAGAAGCGGGCCTGCGCCAAGGTCTGCTCAGCGGGCGCTAGCAGTGACCGTCCAGCAGGCCGAGGTGAATCGAACTTCGGCTCCGTGCACGAAGGGATCGAAGGCGGCGCGGACTGTCTTGATGATCTGACTGCGGGTGTGTTCGTCGCTCTCGTTGAGCGCCAGGCCGAGGGGGCCGAGCCTTGTGAGGTAGCCAACGAGTTCTTTTTCGGGCATCGAGCAGGGCACATCGATCGGATGGATGTCGATCTCGGCCCAGCCGCTTTCTTCCAGGATGCCTTGAGTGCGGTGCCGGTCTGCGAGGGCGAATTGACCGGGGGCGTTCGGCTTTCTTGGGGGCAGGTTTGGGAGAAACGGCGCGGCGGCGCGTTCGGCTGTGGTCATGAATGGGTTTTCCTCGATGCCGCGAAAGGCGATGAAGTGCAATTCCTGCGTTGTCGTCTGCAGAGCTCTTCAGGTTCGCGAAGGCGCGGACCGAGTCGTCGAAGAACATGACGCCGAAGCGGGAGATGATCATGTCGAAGGTCTTGGCGGCGAAGGCGTGGGTCTGCGCGTCTGCGAGGATGAAGCGAGCGGGGGAGCGTGCCTTCTCGGCGCGCTCTCGGGCGGTGGCGATGCAGGGGCTGCGAGATATCGATGCCGGTGCTGGTGCCGTTTGCGCCGAGTAAGTCGTGCGACGGCGAGTGTTGTGCTGCCGGATGCCGCAGCCGACGTCGAGGACATGGTGCGGGCGCCTGTCGGCAACAGCTTGGACGAGCAGATCCTCGAAGGGTTGAAGCACCTGGTCGAGAAGCGCTTGGGCGTCGACCCAGGCGCGTCCGGCGGGGCCGTTCCACAGCGCTGCCTGGTCGCTGCTTGCCTGACTTGGCGCACTCATGATCGTCTCCATACTCTTGCCTGCGCGACTGGATGGCTGCACTCTGCCACTTCAAGTCCGCTTGAGGTCAAGAGGGTGAAGGATCTGGACATCTCGGAGGTGGCGAAGCGCTCGGGCTTTTCCGCTTCGGCCTTACGATTTTACGAGGAGAAGGGGCTGATTGCCTCGGTCGGGAGGCGCGGCCTGCGTCGGACGTTCGATCCTGCGGTGCTTCAGCGGCTCGCGCTGATTGCGGTGGGACGCGCCTCCGGGTTTACGGTCGACGAGATGGCGCGGATGTTCAATGGCGATGGAAAACCGCGCATCGATCGGCGGCTGCTGGCCGCAAAGGCTGAAGAGCTGGACAAGACGATCCGCGAGTTAGGGGCCATGCGCGATGGCCTTCGGCACGCCGCTGCGTGCCGGGCGCCGAGTCACATGGAGTGTCCCACTTTCAAGCGCCTTCTGCGGGCGGCTGGGAAGGGTGCGATTGGGCGACGGAGGAGGGTTGCGTAGCTCTAGAGGCTGCGTCCAAGTTCCTTTTCGATGCTCTCGACAAGGGACTTACTAAGGCTGATGCGGACCGGAAACTCGGGGCCCACCTCGAGCATCGTCGACAAGAACGCCATCCCCGTGGGCGGCAGCTTTCGCACGTGTTGCCAGGGAATGAGGAGTGGACGGTGGCCGGCACGGAAGATTGGCAGGACGGCGAGGTAGAGGCCTTCGGAGCTGGCGCCGAAGGTCAAGGCGTTCGAGTAGTTGGTGCGACGAAGGCGCGCGCTGCGAAAGTGCCATTTGCGGCCCGTGAAAGGCTCTGTGAGGCGACGGGTTTCGGCGAGGTGCGACCAGCCGCTGAAGCGTGCGAGGATCAGGCAGACGGTGATCCAGAGGGCTACGAAGAAGACCAAGAAGGAGATCGGGTTGAGTGCCAGCCACGAAGTGAATTCCCGGGCGTTCATACCGGCACCATCATCGCTGGCGGCTATTCATGTTTTCCGCATTCCTGGCTGGCGCTCCGCACTGTGAGCAGAAGCGGTCGGTTGGCGCCAGATGGTGTCCGCGTTCGCAGACCCAATCGATGTCGAGTTCCCTACGCCTGAACGCTGCTGTTCTACTCGGTCGCAGCGGTGATTAACTGGGGAGAAGAAGTTGATAAAGGCGTAGACGAATGATGCGCCCACGACCCACCAGCTCCATTCCGGTGCACCCTTCAGCATGAGCTTCCAGGTCCGCAGCCCAAACGTGAAGTCGAAACCGCCGACGCCTCGGTCGAAGCGCTGCATGGTGAACACCGTGAGCATGAAGACCGCGAACACACCCAGGAAAAGGACGAAGAATACCGGGCGTGGACCGGCTGTCCCCGCGAATTCGAGCACACCGGCCCTCAGAGAAAGATTCCATACAAGGCCGACCACGAACCCGAGGCCGGACAGCCACGCCAGAAGTTCTTGCCAATGTTTGTTCATGTGGCCCTGCGGCTCCCCCGTGCAGCTTTGTAAGTGAGTGCGATGGCGAGCGCCAGTCCCAAAGGAGAAATGGGAGCCTCTGGGATTCAAAAACCTTCTACTCCGTTGATTTTCATAAGGCCAACGAGCAGAACCTTCGGGGCTTGGCCTTGACAATCGCAGGGTCCTCGAATTTGAATGCGCATGACCTCCACGAGCACCGGACGCTGTAGTGAAACAACAAGAATACGAATCGCTGATTTCCCGTCTCGAGTCTCAGACAGCAACCAACCCAAAGGCCGCCTCAAACTCGGCGCCCTTGCCGCGGTGGGTTATGGCTATGTGGCGCTAGTGGAGTGCCCAGGATTTAGTGGACACTCCGTCTCTGTCGTTCGATTGTTGTTGCCTCGAAGCTATCGGGACTCATTCCGCTCAAGTGGCTATGGCGACGCATTGGATTGAAGAACGATTCGATGTAGTCGGTGATATCTGCCAGCGCGATGTTGCGAGTCTTGTAAATCTTGTTCTTGATCCGTCGCCAGATAAGGCCGATGGCATCGATCAGGGTGGTCTTACGAATGGGCCTCGCCGCAGGTTTTCCGCAGGTGGCGGCCTTCTGTCGACCGCGGTTGATTACGCTCGATTCCTGCAGATGATGCTGAATGGCGGCGAGCTCGACGGCGTGCGCATCCTCAGTCGCAAGAGTGTCGAGCTGATGACAGTGGATCATCTCGCCGGCCTCGAATGCGAGCCCGGCATGGGCTTCGGACTGGGCTTCTCGGTCGCGAAGGATCTGGGAGCTCGCGGCATCCCGGGGTCCGTTGGTGAGTTCGCCTGGGGTGGCGCTTATCACACCACGGCGTGGGCAGATCCGCGCGAGCAGCTGATCGTGGTGTACATGACCCAGGTAGCGCCGACCTCGCTGGACGATTTCGAGAAGGTGAGGGCGCTCACTTATCAGGCGATTGAGGACTGACCTCCATAGACTTTTCGACCTTCCCCGCCTTCATCACAAAGGCAACGTTGCGAAGGGCTGTGATGTCCTCTACCGGATTGCCCTTCACCGCAATGAGGTCCGCGAATTTCCCGGGTGACACGGTTCCGACCTTATTCTCCATCCGCAGGAGCTCAGATGCAGTCGTCGTTGCCGACCGGATCGCATCCAGCGGTTTCATCCCATAGCCCACCATCCGCTCGAATTCGCGTGCCGAGGTTCCATGTTCGAACACCCCGACATCCGTTCCGAACGCAATCTTGATCCCCATCTTCATCGCCTTCTGGAACACCTCCTTGTGATGAGCAACGATCATGCGTAGCATGTCCGAGTCCTCCTCAGGCGTCGCCGGGATATAAGCTGAGAGCGTCGGCACCCAGTACGTGCCGTTCTTCGCCATGAGCTGCAAGGCCTCATCATCCAGCAGAATCCCGTGCTCGAGCGATCGAACGCCGCCGCGAATTGCGTTCTTCGCACCATCCCCGCCATAAGCGTGGGTAGCGACGTCGCGATGCCAGCGCTTGGCTTCCTCAACTACGGCGCGCACTTCCTCGAGGGACACCTGGCTCAGAGCCTCCTGAGTGACGGGGTCAATATGGCGCAGCGTTCCTGTCGAATACAGCTTGATCCAGTCCGCCCCGTATTTAATCTGGCGGCGCACCTCGGCAACCATCTCCTCGCGCGAATCGACTACCGCCGCGGGCTCGGGGATCTGAATATCCGGATTCAGTCCTGTGTTGTTCATGTGGCCGCCGGTAATGGTGATCGCCAGCGTCGAGACCAGCAGGCGAGGGCCCGGAACGATGCCCTTGTTGATGGCATCGCGAATCGCGACATCCGCAAAGCCCGCACCCTCACTATCCACGTCGCGCATCGTGGTGAACCCGGACTCGAGATCCCTCTGCGCCGCAGCGACCCCTTGCACGGTCCTGAAGGCCTGTGACTTGGTAATGACCGGAGGTGGCCCGCTCTCATCCTCCGGCTGCAACAGGATGTGAGTATGACAATCGATCAACCCAGGCATGACCGTGTAATCCGAAAGATCCACGACCTTGGCACCCGCCGGAATCTCCAAGGCACCGACCTTCTCGATCACCTCGCCCCGGATCAAAATCGTCGAATTTCTGCTGATCGACCCATCAACAGGATTCAGCAACGCGCCCGCCTTGATCGCGGTAACGGGAGCGGAGTCTGCGAGAACGGCCGCACTCGTGAAAACGCCGAGAGCCGCCAGACACAATGGTTTGAACATGTGCGCCCCTCAACGGCCGCCGTTGTCGATCCACCGGTCCAGCTTCTCATTCAACGCCGCGAACGGCAGCATCCCGTCTTCCAGCTCCATCTGGTGAAACGCCCGCACGTCGAATTTCTTGCCCATTCCCGCCTCGGCGCGAGCGCGCATCTTTTCCCACTCGATTCCGCCCAAGGGATAGGCCAGCACGAACCCGGGCAGCCCGCTGATCGTAGCCACCGATTGCGCGGCCCGCTCCGGCGGCCGCATCGGCATCGCTTCCTTCAAATACGTGGTGGCCTTCTCAGTACACCAGCCCTTCACCTGCATCCCGAGATCCGCCACCATCATCGGCGTGATCGAGCCCATCATGCGACCGATGTAATCCCGGTCCGAATCGTAGAGGCCGATCTCGTGCGCGAAGTCTTCCGCATACGTCGCCCAACCTTCGCCCGGCCCGGAGAAGAAGAGCAGGCGGCTGATCGGATGATTGTCCTCGCGTCCGTGCTCGGCCAGTAACGCGATCTGCAGGTGATGACCCGGCAGCGTCTCGTGCAGGATGACGTTCTGCAACGAGGCCACGTAGAGATCTTTCGGAACATTTCGATAGTAGTAAGTCGCCGGGCGGCTGCCGTCCTCGGCAGCGGGCAAGTATTGCCCGCCAGGCGCAGACTCCTGCTGATAATCCGGGAAAGGCTCAAGTTTGACTTTGCCCACTGGAGGCGTCAGCACCATCTTGCTGCCAGCCGCGTAGGCGCGCTCATAAGTGCGCTGTGTGTAGTCGCGCACCTCTTCCTTGGTCGAAAATTTGTTCTTCGGGTCTGCGCGCATCAGTGCCGAAAGAGCCTTCCAGTCGGTCGCCCTGGCGCCGTAGAGTTTCTTCCCGAGCTCCAGCGCAATCGCGCGCTCTTTTTCAACTTCCTTCACAGCCACGTCGTAGAGCGCTACCGGATCCGCATCGATCGTCACCGTGGAGAAAATGAGCCCGCGATAACACTCCCTGCCATTGGGATGGGTATCGATCGAAATACCCGTTCGCGCATGCGCCAGGTATTCATCGCGCAGATAATTCCGGTAGCGCTTCAGCGCCGGCAGGATGGTGCCCTCGATTACCTTGGCCCACTCCGCAGCGAAGGCCGGAGTCTTGTCGCGCTCCGCAGGTTCCATCAGACCGGAATCCTTCGCCGACATGTCGACGACCCCGTCGAGCTGCCCGATGGTCACTTTCACGCTGGCCTGAGTAGCCGAATATCCCAGCCGCTGGCCCTCCTTGAGATTCGCGATTTCCTGGTCGACCCACGCTCCCACTTTGCGCCAGCGGGCCAGTGCCTGCTCCCGAGCGTTGTCACTGCCGACCGGTTGAATGCTGGCGACCTGCGAAAGGCCCGCCTGCCAGCCCAGCGCCGACACGCTCCAGAGCTCGCTGCGGCAAACATCCGTGGCCGCATCCTCCGCCAAAGCCTGGTTGATGAAGTGCCAGGTCACCCACTCCGGTTGCCCAGCGAAGGTTTCTGGACGAATGGCGTTCAGTTGGTCCCCGAGGGCCCTTTCGAAAACACGCCATTTCTGAATTTCCGCGGGGGAATTGATGTCCAGCCCGTCGTGCTGATCTGTCGGGAGGCCCGAGAAGGCAAAGCTCAGGGGGAATCGCAGCTTGTACTCTGCGACATATTGGTCAGCAAGCGAAGTGACCCGTGCGCGATCGTCCGGCACGTCGGCCGACAGGGTGGATGCACCCGTCAGGCAGGCCAAAACCAGAAACACATGGATGACGGTCGCCGCCTCGCGATAGAGTTTGGACATGGGGACTCCGTTGGCGAGCAGATGGCCGGCATCGTACCCGAATCGAGCGATCCGGGCGTTCGGCGCGGCGCATGCAACTTCCCGTCCGCGGGCGTGTTCCAGACAACAACGAGAAGGGGTATGCCCATGAACACCCGTGCAGCCGTATTTTTCGCCGTCCTGATGTTCGCAGCGAGCGCCTCGCATGCCGGCGGCAAGACGTACAACAAGTCATTCCAGATCACGGGAGTTCCCGATGTCGAGGTGGAATCCGACGACGCCAGGGTCCGCGTCACGGGAACGGACGATGCTCAGGTTGAAGTCAGCGTCGAGTACGACGGGTACGACCTCGGCAAGTCCCTTCGCATCGAAGCCCGGCAGGAAGGGAACAAGGTGCATGTTAGCGTTCGCACCATCGGCCGCATCGGCATATCGCTGAACTTCAAGTCGCGCCTGGTCGTGGAGGTGCGCATGCCGCACGAAGGCGATCTGAGCGTTGCTACGGCTGATGGATGGGTTGCAGTGTCATCCATCAAGGGAAAGGTGAGCGTGCGTTCGGCAGACGGAAGTATCAAGGTGGCAAACGTCGATGGCACGGTGGACTTGCGCACTTCCGACGGCAACATCGTCGCAGGTGGCCTCAAAGGCGACCTGCGGCTGCGGTCGAGCGACGGTTCCATAGAGGGAAACAGTCTCGACGGCGATTGCGATGCAGCCACCAGCGATGGGCACGTCCATCTCACGGGTCGCTTCGATACGTTGAACATCAAGAGCGCCGATGGCGGCATCGAGGCATGGGTGGAGCGCGGCTCCCGGATGTCCAGGAGCTGGGACATCAGCTCCGGCGACGGTTCGATCGAGATTCGGCTTCCCGAGGACTTCAAGGCTCTCCTGAATGCCAGCACCAGCGATGGCAGCATCAAACTGGAAATACCGGTGGCAGTGGAAGGCGAAATGAAGCGTTCGCGCGTGCAGGGAACCCTGAACAGCGGCGGGCCGGCGCTGAATATCCACAGCGGCGACGGTTCGATCCGCCTGAAGAAGCTCTAGGCGCTAGACGAGCCGCACCTCGACGCCGCGCTGGCGAATCGCCGCGACGCATTCCGCCGGCGCACCCCGATCCGTGATCAGCAGATCCACCTGTTCGACGGGCGCGATGACGGAGAGATTGCGCCTCAACAGCTTCGAGGAATCCGTGACCGCGACCACGTGGCGCGCGATGCGGATCATCTGCGCATTGAGCTGCGCCTCGAGCATATAGGGTGTCATGAGCCCGATTTCCGGGTCGAGGCTGTCCACGCCCAGGAACAGTTGATCGGCCTGCAGCTCGCGCAGCGCCCCTTCAGCCTGCGGGCCCGACAGCGACCAGGACTTCCGCCGCAGGACGCCCGCCGGGAATGATCAGATTGACGTGCGGCGAGTTGGCCAGCAGCACGGCGATGTTGAGCGCATTGGTGATCACGTTGATCGAGGTGAGCTTGAGCGCGCGAATCTGCTTGGCGATTTCGGCGGTGGTGGTGCCGGAATCCAGAATCAGCGTCTCGCCCGTCGTTGATCAGCTCGACTGCGGCCGTGGCGATGCGGATCTTCTCCGCGCGATGCAGTGTTTGTTTGATGTCGATGGAGCAGCTCATCGCTCTCGCCGCGGGGCAGTGCGCCGCCATGAGTGCGAACGACGGCGCCCATGTCTTCGAGCGCCGCCAGGTCCGCCCGGATGGTGACGGCGGACACGCCGAACGTCTGAGCGAGCGTCGGCCACCGTTCCCTGCGCCTGCTGTTCGATGAGCGCGCGGATGTGTTGCCGGCGCTCTTCCATCGCGAGCCCACGAGCGCCACGTTGTGGCGTCAGAGACGATTCGGACGCTGAGCATCTGGTGTCGGACCTCTGTTGCTTCTCGCGCTTTCACTTTCGTTGTAATTCGAAAGTGAAGCCTGAATTGTCGGCCTGCAGAGTCTAAACGAAAGCATATGAAAGTTTCTTGTACTTTCGAATTACGTCCCCTAGCATGACGCCGCCTGATGCCAAGCCACACGGTGCACGTCATGCCCTATAAGAATGTCCGTCCTTCGAAGGCGCAGGGTTTGTTCGCCTCCATCGGTCTCCTCTTCAGCATGGGCCTCTCCGCGCAGGAGCAACCCGCTGCAACTCAATCGGTCGATACCGATGAGCTGCAGGAGGTCGTGGTCACCGGCACGCGCGCCGCGCTGATTCAATCGCTCGATCGCAAGCACGACGCATAGTCGTGCAGGACTCGATCGTGGCCGAAGATCTCGGCCGCTTCCCGGACGACAACGTCGCCGACTCGCTCTCGCACATCACGGGCATCACGATTCAGCGAACCCGCGGCGGCGAAGGGCAGTTCGTCAGCGTGCGCGGCCTCGGCCCTGAGTTCAGCATCGTCACGTTGAATGGCCGCATTCTCGCTACCGACGGCGACGGCCGCGAATTCGCCTTCGACGTGCTGCCGTCCGAAGTCATCACCGGCGCGGATGTCTACAAGTCGGCGAGCGCAGTCGAATCTCGAAGGCAGCATCGGCGGCGCGATCAATCTCACTTCGGCGCGCCCGCTGGATTCAGCGCGGCACGCGCGGCGTCCTCTCCGTCGAGGGCGACTACAACGATCTTTCGGAGAAGACGGGCTACAAGGCGAGCGGCGTTTTCAGCAAGACCTTCGCGGACGATCGCATGGGCGTGCTGTTGACGGCGATCTATCAGGACACCGAGGTCCGCTCCGACGCCGTGCACGAGTTCTACGTCAACGCCGGACTCGCCGGGCGAGTTCGACGCCAATGGCGACGGCGACGATCTCAGCGGCTGAAAGCGACCTGCTCGGCCTTTGCTGCACCAGCTTCGGCGCGCGCATCCAGCAGAAAGAGCGCAGCGGCGTCACCGGCGTGTGGCAATGGGACGTCAGCGACAGTTTCCGCATGACCGTCGATGGCCTGTTCACGCGGCTGAATGCGCCGACCGTCGGCTATCACCAGTCGTTACTACGTCGAAGACTCGATTCTCGATGAAGACACCGGCACGCATCGCTGGAGCGACGTCAGCATCAACGACCACTGGGTCAACGGCATGACGGTCGCCGAGCTGGTGCCGGAAATCTCGACGATCACCGAGCACCGCGTGGTCGATACCACGCAGTTCGGCTGGAATGGCGCCTGGGCAGGCGAGCGACAAGCTGAAGTTCGATGTTCGATGCGTACCAGTCCAAGTCGGTGCGCGACTCCGGCGGCAAGGACACCTGGGTGGTCTCGGGCATCGGCGGCAGTCACACCGGCCGCGTCGACATGAACAACAACGGCCTGCCCAACATCAGCGTCACGCTCGACGACGGGCGCGATCTGCGCCACGGCGCTGCGAGAGCGGCGAGCTGGGCAACGCGGACTACGGGCTGCATTACATCGGGCTGTCCGGTACCGATGTGACGGACAAGGTCACCGGCTTCTCGGTCGCCGGCGAGCTGGCCTTCGATACGGGCGTCGTTCAAGTCGCTGCAGTTCGGCGCCGCCAGCACGATCGCAAGAAGGAGCGTAACACCGTCGAGAACGACACGAACGGCGGCTCCTGCCAGTACTGCAATCTGTACGACACGACCTTCGAAAGTCTCGGCGCCGATGTCGTGCGCCACGTGTCGCTGCCGAATTTCATGCGCAATGGCGGCGGCCAGCTACCCGCAGCAGCTTCGTTTCATTCGACGTCGATGCACTACCTGAATGCGCTGCGCGCGCTCGATGGCCAGCCGATCCTCGATGAGAACGGCGATCCCACCGGCGATCGTTTACGATGCGTCGCTCACGGCGGCGCGATTCAATCCCGGTGCAGTCGTACGACGTGAAGGAAGAGACCGTCGCGCTGTATCTGAACGCCAACTTCGGCGCCGACAACTGGTTCGCGAACGCCGGCGTGCGCTGGATCTCGCACCGACACGACGGCGCAGACGGCGATCGACAGCATCGTGTTCGTCGACGACCCGACGCCGGACGTGCCGACGTCCAGCCCGGATGTCACCTACAGCCCCGCCGAGCCGCTGAAGCAGAAGGGCAGCTACAGCAAGTTCCTGCCTTCGCTTCAACGTCGGCTACTGGCTGCGCGAGGATCTGCTGGTGCGCGCCGCCGTCGCGAAGGTGATGGCGCGTCCGTCGCTCAATCAGCTCGCGCCCACTCGCACCGACAACACGCTGGACCGCACCTTCGCGGTGTTCTACGACGGCAACGCGGAACTCGAGCCGGTCGAGGCCGACCAGGCCGATCTGTCGGTCGAATGGTACTTCGACGACAAGTCGGTGCTGAGCGGCGCGGTGTTCTGGAAGGACATCAGCGGTTTCATCACCTACGAGCTGCAGGAAAACGTGGATATCGGCGTGATCGCCGACATCGGCGGCGCCGGTCCCGCGCCGCTGCTCTACGACGTGAGCCGGCCGATCAACGGCGACAAGGCGAAGGTGCTGGGCCTCGAGTTCGGCGCGCAGCACTTCTTCGACAACGGTTTCGGCGTGCGCGCCAACTACTCCTGGATCGACACCAAGGCCTACATCGACGGCGTGAACGTCGGCCAGCTCGAGGGCGTCTCCAAGTCCTCGTACTCGGCTCGCGCTGATGTTCGAGAACGACCGCTGGGATGCGCAGGTCGCCGCGGACTACAGCGGCAAGTACACGGAGGTGACCGATGCGGTCGGCGGGCCTGTCGCAGAAGGCCGATCCGATCACCTGGGTGACGGCTTCGGTGGCCTACAGGGTCAGCGACAATCTCTCCGTGTCGCTCGAAGGCCGCAATCTGACCGACGAGTACTACTTCTCGACGCTCGGCCGCCCCGACATCCTCGCCGGATTCGAGACCTGGGGCCGTTCATGGCTGCTCGGGGTGAGCGCCAAGTTCTGAGCGCCGGGAGCTCGCGCCGATGAACGCCTGGCTGCTGCATGCGCTGATCACGATGCTGCTATGGGGCGTGTGGGGCGCGTTCGCTGGCCTGCCCGGCGAGCACGGTGTCCCCGAGACGCTGAACTACGTGGTCTGGTCGCTGACCATGATTCCACCGGCGTTCTTCGTGCTGCGCTGGAGCGGCACTGCCGCTGTTGCGCGATCGCCGTTCCGTCATGCTCGGGCCTGACGATCGGGCTGCTCGGCGCGGGCGGGCAGCTGCTGCTGTTTCACGCGGTGCGCATCGGCCCGCCGTATCTGATCTTCCCGATCATCTCGCTGTCACCGGCACTGACCATTGCGATGTCGTTCGCGCTGCTCAAGGAGCGCACCGGCGTTCTCGGCATCGTCGGCATCGTTCTGGCGCTGCTGTCGCTGCCGCTGTTCGATTATCGCGCCGACGGCGAGCCGTCCGGCTACGGGTTGTGGTTCGTGCTGGCGGTGTGTGATCCTCGTGGCCTGGGGGCTGCAGGCCTACGTCATCAAGCTCGCCAATGCCAGCATGGATGCGGCGAGCATCTTCTTCTACATGATGCTGAGCGGGCTGCTGCTGGTCCCCGTGGCGCTCGCCATGACCGACTTCTCGCAGCCCATCAACTATGGCCTCGACGGGCCGGGCCTTGCGGCCGCGATCCAGATTCTCAACGCCGTGGGAGCGCTGACCCTGGTGTTTGCCTTTCGATACGGCAAGGCCATCATCGTGTCGCCCATGGTCAATGCGGGAGCGCCGCTGCTCACGGCAATCATTTCACTGCTGCTGATCGGCATGATGCCTGGGCCGACGAAGATCGCCGGCATTGCGCTCGCGCTCCTGGCTGCGTTGCTCCTGGCACTGCAACCGGAGGAGCCCGCGCCGCGATGAAGCAGCTGCTCGACATCGTGGCTCGCCACAAGCGTGGAGAGGCGACGGGCGTCTACTCTTTGTGCTCGGCGCACCCGCTGGTCATCGCGAGTGCGATTCACGAAGCACGAGCCGCGAGCGCGTCGTTGCTCATCGAAGCGACCTCGAATCAGGTGAATCAATTCGGCGGCTACACCGGCATGAAGCCGGCGGACTTTCGTAGCTTCGTATTTGAGATCGCCGCACGGGCAGGCTTCAGCGAGAGCCGCCTATGGCTGGGTGGCGATCACCTCGGGCCAAACCCGTGGCGAGACGAGCCGGCCGAGTCTGCCATGGAGAAGTCCGCGAGTCATGATCAGCCATTATGTGGCTGCGGGGTTTCGCAAGATTCATCTCGATTGCTCGATGGTCTGCGCGGGCGATCCCGATCCGTTGCCGGAGGCCACGATTGCCGCGCGAGCTGCAATTCTGTGCGCGGTCGCGGAGCGTGCGTGGTGCGAAGCCGGGGGTGAGTCGCCAGTATACGTGATCGGAACTGAAGTGCCGGTGCCGGGCGGCGCCACCGAAGACCTTCACGAGTTGGTGGTTACCGAGCCTCGAGCCGCCGGTGCGACCATCGAGGCTCACCGCAAGGCTTTTGCGGAAGCGAGGCTCGATGCAGCCTGGCCCCGCGTGATTGCACTCGTCGTTCAGCCGGGCGTGGAGTTCGACCATCACAAGGTCATCGACTACCGGCCGGAGAAGGCGCGCGCACTGAGCTCGTTCATCGAGAGCGATACCGCAGTTCATCTTCGAAGCGCATTCGACCGACTACCAGACGCCGGAAAACCTGCGCGCGCTGGTGCGGGATCACTTCGCAATCCTGAAGGTCGGCCCCGGTGCCACGTACGCGTTGCGCGAAACGCTCTGGGCGCTCGCGGCCATTGCGCGTGAATTGCCCGGCGGTGCCGCTGAAGAGGATTTGCGAACCATCACCATCGAGACCATGCACGCCGACCCGCGACACTGGCGCAGCTATTATCACGATGCAGCTTCCGAGACGTTCGATCTGCAGTACAGCCTGAGCGACCGCGTCCGTTACTACTGGCCGCACCCGCGCGTGCAGACGGGCCTGCGCAGTCCTTGCTGGAGACGCCTCCGTCGCGCGCCGGTGCCACTCACGCTGTTGAGTCAGTTCCTGCCGCAGGCAATACGCGGCGGTGCGGGCGGGCCGGTTGCAGCCAGAGGTCGATGATCTGCTGCACGAAGGCATTGCCCTTGCGTTACGGCCTTACATCCAGGCATGCAGCGATGAGAAATCGCAGGGAAGTGCCAATTGATGTCGAAGGAATTCCCGGGCCTGTCCGCCGCCGATCCTGGAAGCGCGGGGAGCCGCATGGACGGCGCGCGAGATCGCGCAGCAACCCGACGTGTGGGCACAGGTCGAGAAGCTCGTGCCGGAGAGCGCGATGCGCTCAACGACTTTCTCGAGCCGTTGCTGGCCAATGAGGGACTGCGGGTCGTGTTGAGCGGCGCCGGCACTTCGGCATTCATCGGCGACTGCCTCGCGCCGGCCTTGTCCGCGCACCTGGGCCGGCGAGTGGATGCTATCGCCACCACTGATCTGGTCAGCGGGCCCCATCTGCGCCTGGCCGGAGACTCGCCAACGCTGGCTCGTGTCGTTCGCTCGCTCGGGCAACAGCCCGGAAAGCGTCGCGGCGGTCGATCTCGCCGAGCAGACCCTTGACAGAAGTGCATCATCTGATCATCACCTGCAACGCCGAAGGCGCGCTCGCGATACGCGCGACGGCAGCTGCGCAGCGCGTTCGTGCTGGTGCTGCCGGATGCGACCAACGATCGCAGCTTTGCGATGACATCGAGCTTCAGTTCGATGCTGCTGACGGCGGCGCTGGCTTTCGGCCTGATTCCCGCCGAAGCCGTGGCGCACCTGGCGCAGGCTGCCGCCAAGGTGCTGCAGCAGGCATGGCCGCTGGCGCAGCGCCTGGCTAAAGAAGACTTTCAGCGCGTGGTCTATCTCGGCAGCAATGAGCTGCGAGGCCTGGCCTCGGAGGCGGCGCTGAAGATGCTGGAGCTGACTGACGGGCGGGTCGTCGCGATTGCCGACTCGACACTCGGTTTCCGTCATGGCCCGAAGACCATCATCAACGACAGGACGCTGGTGGTCGTGATGTTGTCGAACGACAGCTATACGCGCGCCTACGACTGCGATCTGCTGCACGAGCTGCAGCGCGATGACCGTGCTGGCGAAATCCTGGCGCTCGGTGCGCGTCGCCGAGGGGATGGACAAGGCCGAAACTCTGCTCTTCGCTGGCATGGCGGACGTTCCGCGATCTCGAGCTGGCCTGTTGAACGCCTGGTGGCGCAGAGCTACGCACTGTTGCAGTCGCTCGCCCTCGGGTCTGACGCCGGACCGGCCCAACGCCGACGGGCGTCGTCAATCGCGTCGTCCAGGGCGTGATCATTCATCCGTTGGCAGCGCGAGCTTCGACAATGTTTCTGGGCGTTGATGGCGGCGGCACCAAGACCGCTTACGCGCTGATCGATGCCAGATGGCGCCCTCCGTGCCAGGCACGTCGGGACCGAGCGTCAGTCATCTCGCCGAGGGTTTCGAGCGTGCCGCATCGCTGCTTGTCGAAGGCATCAGCACGACGCTGGCCAAAGCCACCGCTCAGACCAGCGCGACCTCACCTTCGCCTTCATCGGCCTGCCGAGCTACGGCGAGGACAGTGCGACCACGCCACGACTGGACGCGATGCCTGCGTCGTTGCTCGACTCGGACGCGCTATCGCTGCGGCAACGACATGATCTGCAGTTGGGCCGGCTCGCTTGCGTGCGAGGACGGCATCAGCGTCATCGCGGGCACCGGGTCGATGGCCTATGGCGAGTACGAAGGCCGCAGCGCGCGCGCCGGCGGCTGGGGTGAATTGATCGGCGATGAGGGCTCCGCATACTGGATTGCGCGCGAAGGCATGAATCTTTTCTCGCGCATGAGCGATGGCCGCGGCGCGCGAGGTCCGCTTCACGCGTTGGTGCGGGAGCGGCTGAGTATTCAGTTGGACCTCGACCTGTGCTCACACATTTATGGAGAGGGAGCGGACAAGCGCAATGTGTTCGCGCAATTCGCCCCGCTCGTGCATGAGGCGGCAACGGCTGGCGATGCGCAGGCGGCGGACATTTTCAGGCGTGGCGCTGACGAGCTGGTTGAGTGCGTCCTGGCGACGCGCCACGCGCTTTCCGTTCCGGACTCAGTCGCATTGCCCGTGTCGTGGAGCGGTGGCGTGCTGAGCGGTTCGCAGTTGATGCTGAAGGCTTTCCGGGACGCACTCGCCGCGGCGCGTCCGCCGCTCGACTACCGCCAGCCCAAGTATTCCCCTGACGTGGGTGCTGCCCTGTACGCCGCCCGGCTCACCGGGGCGCCGTTGAAGCCCGACGCATCGTCGATGAGGTAGAAAACCATGATCTTGCGTGCCGCCCTGCTATTTGCGGTGCTTTCTGGAGGGGCGCTGGCCGATGACTCCGCGCCTTATGCGGAGAGCGACTTTCCAAGCGTCGAAAAGATCGATACCCACGTTCACCTCTACGGCGAGCTTCCGATGTTCATGGAGCGTGCGAAGGCAGATCACTTCCGTGTCCTGACGATCAACGTCAATTACCGGGACTTCCCGCCGATGCCGCAGCAGCTGAAGGACGCGGTGGCGCTGCGGCGCGCGTATCCGGATCGGGTCGCTTTTGCGGCGACTTTCGACGCAACCGAGAGCAACGAGCCCGGTTGGCTCGCGCGAACTCAGCGTCACCTCGAGGCGGCGCTCGAGCAGGGCGCCGTCGGCGTCAAAGTATGGAAAGACATCGGGATGCAGCAGCTAGACCCGGATGGCCACGCAGTGATGATCGACGACGCGCGTTTCAGCCCCATTTTCAAAATGCTGGAAGAACGCCACGTGGTCGTCCTGGGGCACCAGGGCGAACCGCGCAGTGCGTGGCTGCCGCTCGAGAAGATGACGATCGAAGGAGACAGAAAGTATTTCGCCGAGCACGCGCAATATCACATGTTCTCCCATCCGCAATGGCCTTCATACGAGCAGCAGCTTGCCGCCCGCGACCGGATGCTCGATCAGCACCCCGGACTGCAGTTCGTCGGCGTACACCTGGCGTCTCTCGAATGGGATGTCGACCGCATTGGCGACTTTCTCGATCGCTACCCCCACGCCTCTGTTGATCTGGCCGCGCGCCTCGTCTACCTGAAGCTGCAGTCCAGTGTCGATCGGGAAAAGGTACGGCGGTTCTTCATCAAGTATCAGGACCGCATCCTCTACGGCAGCGACGTTGCCCGGGGGAAGGATCAATCGGATGCGAGGTTCGTCGAGGAGATCTATACCGCCTGGCTTGCCGACTGGCGTTTCCTGACGGGAGAGGCAGCGCTGCATTCGCCCGATTTCAAAGCAGAATTTCGAGGGCTCGCCCTGCCGCGCGGTGTAATCGACAAGATCTATTCGGGCAATGCGCGGCGCGTTTTTCCAGCTGCCTGGCCGACTCCGTCGCCGCCTTAAGCGCGTGCGACAAGCCGCCTGCTCGCCCACCAGTAGGTCGGTGCGGCGATTGCAATGAGCGCGAGCGCGAAAACGCCGGAGCGCCAGTCTTCGAGCACCGCGACGACGATGAATGTGATTGACCCGACCAGCGCGAGGCCCGTCGTAACCGGAAAGCCCCAAGCCCGGAAAGGTCGAGCGGTGTCGGGCTCACGCACACGCAGCACGAACACGCCCACGTATGCGCTGAGGTAGTTCAGCACGAATATCACTGCGCCAATCGCGATCAGTTGCGCGAGAGTGCCGCTCAGCAGGAGCAGCGCGGAAGCACCGCTGGTGATCAGCAACGCGACTCGCGGCGTGCCGCTGTCGCTTACCGAGGTTGCGCGCGAGACGAGAAACCCGTCGCGGCCGAGTGCGTAGAGAATCCGCGGGCTCGAAAGCAGAATCGCATTGATCAGGCTGAGAATGGTCAGCAGCGACACCACCGTCACGAATTCGCCGCCACCACGCGGAAAGATCACACGCGCAGCGTCTGCCGCCGGGAGCTTTGACTCTGACAATACCGACATCGGCAAGACGTGCAGAAAACCGGCGTTGATGAACACGTACAGCGCCGTGATGATCAGAGCGCCGCCGATGATGGCGCGCGGCAGCGTCCGGGCGGCGTCGACCGTTTCCTCAGCCACGTAGATGCCCGTGTACCAGCCGTCGTAGGTGTAAAGAACCGAACGGAACGCTACCGCGAAGATCGCAAGCGTGCCCAAAGACATGATTGGTGAGAATGAAGGCGACGACTGAACAGCCATCGCGGGATCGATCGTGGCTGAAACGGTGAAGCAGCCGAAAGCCAGCACCACGAGCAGGATGCCGACTGTCGCGGAGATCGTCATCTGCACCCGGCTGCCGATGCGGATGCCTATCCAGTGAAGGGCGGCGAAGGTGCCGAGCACCGCGAGGCCGATTCCCTGCGAGTGGCCGGCGAAGCGTGGATCCAGCGCGCCGATGAAATCTCCCGCCGTCATCGACGCGGTCGCGAGCGCGAGGCAGTTGATCAACCAGTCGTTCCACCCTACGACGAACCCGGCGCCCGCGCCAAAGCTGCGCCGCGCGTACACGTAGAACCCACCTGCAGTGGGCATCATCGCGGCCAGCTCGGCAACCGAGATTGCGCCGATCGTGGCGTAAGCGCCGCCCATGACCCAGACGAAAATGATCCACGCCGGGTCGCCGAGGGCTGCGGCCACCGTGCCCGGAAGGCGCAGGATGCCGGTGCCGACCGTGCCTCCGAATGTGAGGGCCAGTGCAAGCCCTAAACCGAGGGCCCGGTGCAGGGAGGACGTGGGAACAGCCACGCGCTACTTCGCTCCGCAGGCGGGAGCCAGGAGGCCGAGCCTGTCTTTCATTTGATCCCCCCAAACACTTTGAATCATCCGGCGCCCGGGAGATTATCATCGCCCACTTGAAGGCGTAATCACTCCGACGGATCGAACGGTGCTCGCATGAAGACTTCTTCCAGGCACATTGCCATGGTTACCGTAGTAACCCTCGCCCTCGCACTGCAGGCTTGCGAGACGCGATCCATATCCAACTCAGGATACGGCGCCGGCGCCGGTGGCGATCAATATGCGCGCGGTCGCGACAACCCGTTCTACCAGGGCGAGCTTTCGGAGTTCGACATACTGGCCGCGGCTGCCAAGGCAGTGGCTGCCCGATACGGGCAATAGGTCATCGCCATGAAAAAGGCGCTGCTCGGCGTCGCTGCGCTGGCGGTCGCATGGTTTGCATACCAGCGCAGCAGCGGCGATGCCGTCACGAATCAGGCCCCGCCGCCTGCTCCTGCATCGCAGACGACAGTTACTCAACTGGCGCCCGACAACGACGCCGCCGCCAATGCATTTGAAAACCGGGCGCGTGGCGTGCAGGTGAAGGGGGAGGGCGTGGTCGTCAGGGTGCTGCCTGACGACACTGAAGGTGGCCGCCACCAGCGATTCATCCTGCGGTTGAGCTCCGGTCAGACCGTGCTCATCGCGCACAACATCGATCTCGCGCCGCGAGTGGACGCGCTTCAATCCGGCGCGGCGGTTTCATTCAACGGCGAGTACGAGTGGAACGAACGGGGCGGCGTGATCCACTGGACACATCACGACCCCGCGGGCCGGCACGCGGCCGGCTGGCTAAGGTACGCGGGAAAAACCTATCAGTGAGTCGCCTTGGCGCGCCGTGACCAGTAGAGATAGAACGGCACGCCGATCGCCATCATCACGAAGCCGTTCATGGCCTGCCGGGGCGTTGCGACCAGGGCGCTGACCAGCACCACAGCGGTCACCGCCAGGAACAGGAGCGGTATCACCGGGTAGCCCCACACGCGATAAGGCCGTTCCGCGTCCGGCAGCGTGCGCCTGAACACGAACAGCGAGGCTGTCGTAAGACCGTAGAACAGCCAGGAGGCGAACACGACCGAATCCGTCAGGGTGTCGAACGTTCCCGAGAACGCGAGCACGCTGGCCCAAACGCCCTGGACCAGCAGCGCGTTCACCGGCAAATGCGAGCGCGGCGAGACCTCTCCCACCTTGCGGAAGAACAGCCCGTCGCGTGCCATGGCGAACGGTATGCGCGCGTTGGCCAGCACCGATGCGTGTAGTGCGCCGAATGTCGAAGCCGCCAGCGCAACTGCCATCAGAGTGACGGCACCGGGGCCCAGGAACAATTTCAACACTTCCGTGGCCACGGACGACGTCGGGGAAACACTCGCGATCTGCGTCGGCGTCAGCATGTAGAAAAATCCGACGCTCACGAACAGGTACAGCACGATGACGATTGCCGTCCCCACGAAGAATGCGCGCGGAATGTTCTTGCTGGGGTCGCGGATCTCGCCACACATGGCCGAACAGTTGTTCCAGCCGTCGTAGGCCCAGAGCGCGCCCAGCATCGCGGCGCCGAACCCTGCCATGCCGCCCATGGCGCTGGCCTCGACACCACTGCACGTCCCGCCTGAATTGCTCATCCCGATATGCGACCAGTCGCCTTTGCCGAGGAAAAGCGCCGCCGAGCCTACACCCAGCAACATCAACAATTTCACGACCGTGAGGACGATCGCCGTGTTTCCCCCTGCGGCGAGCGAAAGACAGTTCGTGATCGTGATGATCCAGATCGCCGCGAGGGCTACGAGCGTGAGCGAGCCCAGCGACCAGCTCGCGCCCATGAACTCGAATTTCAGCAACGGGGTATCGAGCGCGCCGCCGAAGGCGACGTTCAGGAAGATTGCAAACCCGACGGCGAGCGCTGCCTGCGAACCGCAACGGGCGACGGTGAAGAACGTCCAGCCATAGAGGAACCCGGTGAAGCGGCCATACGCCTTGCGCAGGAAGACGTAGTCGCCACCGGCCTCGGGATGCAGCGAGGCGATTTCCGCATAGCAGAGGGTCCCCGCCAGGGCGAGAAGGCCGGCGGCCAGCCACACGAGCAGCACCGACTCGGCATCGCCGACATTGCAGGTCATCACGCGGGACTTGAGAAATATTCCCGTGCCGATGATGTTCGCGACGTTGATGGATATCGCCGCGAACAACCCGAGGCCGCGGGTAAGCTCGGGACGCGCTGGTGCCGGTATGGTGGGCTGCATGAGGCTATTGGACCACAGGCAGCTCGATGAAGCTCGAAGCGGTGCGGGTACGCCAGATCCGCTGGGTCGCCTTGCGGTAGCTTCCGGCCTTCGCGAACATGATGTTCGGCACGAAGGTTAGCGCGGGGTGGTCCGGGACTTCATCCGGCCACACATCGATGATCTTCACCACCCAATCGGAATCGCTGCCGCTCGTGGAGGCAGACAGTTGCACAAAGGGCTGACCGGCGATGCGCAAAGGCGCCTTCAACGGCTCGGTCTCGTAGACCAGGACGTCAGTGCGCGAGGCCGCGTGCCGCTGATCATCCACCAGCGTGCGCGCCAGCAGAATGGGCGCCTTGTCGGCCCCTTTGGGCACGAGGATGAATGTCTTCAGCTTCACGCCATCGCGCATCGCGACCATCTCTTCGCGCTTCACGTAGTCGAAGGCGTCCATCTTCGGCGTGAACGTTTTCGATGTGTCGCTGCCGGTTCCGGGATGCTGCGCATGAGCAGGCAGAAAAGGGAGGAAGCCCGACACGAGTGAGACGACGAAGATCTTGCGCAAACGCCGCGACATGACGGTTCCCCGCTTCAAAGACGACCGCGCCGGGAGTTTACCCCCGCCATCCTCGCGGAGGTACACTGCCTCATGATCAAAATCCTCGGGATTTCCGGAAGCCTGCGCGCGCAATCGTTCAACACCTCGTTGCTGAAAGCAGCACAGTCACTGTCGGGCGCTGAATTCCAGCTGGATGCGGCGACGTTGCACGGCATTCCGCTCTATGACGCAGACATCGAGGAGAAGAGCGGCCTTCCTGCCGCGGTCGTCGAGCTCAAGGAACGCTTCGTCGCGAGTGATGGCGTGCTTCTGGTAACGCCCGAGTACAACAACAGCATTCCAGGCGTGTTCAAGAACGGCGTCGACTGGCTGTCGCGGCCGTCGGCCGACATACCGCGAGTTTTCCGCGATCGGCCCATCGCGATCATCGGCGCATCGCCTGGCGGCTTCGGCACCATTCTTGCGCAGAGCGCGTGGCTGCCGGTGCTGCGCACCTTGCGCATGCGCTATTGGTCCGGTGGCCGGTTGATGGTCTCCAAGGCGGCGAACGTGTTCGACGAAAATGGCGGGCTGCGCGATGAGGGCGTCCGCAAGCAGCTCGCCGAATTCCTGCACGGCTTCGCGCAGTTCATCCGCGACTGATCGCGTCACATCACTGCGCCAGCGGCTCGTCCCAGGCGTTGATCGTCGAAAGCTCGATACTGGCGACTTTGCCGTTGGGGTCGAACCCCACATTCACTTCCCGCATGCCTTTCTCGTAGCGCACCCGGTAGCGGTAGTACTGATCGTCACCGAGCTCGGTCTGCTCGAACAGTTTGAGCTCGATGAGCGGGCCGAGTGACTGCAACTCCTTTTGGGCGCCCCCCATGGCTTCGGCGAACTCCTCCTTCGATGGGTTGTTCGCGAACTCGGCGCGCTCGGCTGTGCCTGCCGTGATTCGCTCGAGCAGCCCGCGAACGTCTGCGGTCGCTTTCGGATCGCGCTCCTCGACCGGCTGCGCGCTGGGGGCGGCCAGTTTGGGTTCGTACAGGCCCGCGACATGGCGCGCGATACGCGTCGGCGTACCGCGATCGCTGTTCGTCAGCACGATCACGGTGATCTCATCGCCGAGATAACGAATGATGAACGTCGTGAAACCCTGCCACGAGCCGGAATGCCTGCGGACGTCCTGCCCGGCGTATTTCTCCAGCATCCAGCCGAAGCCGTAAGGGTAGGTCTTGCCGCTCGTGAGCTTCACAGGCGTCGCGATCTGCGCCCAGGATTCGGGCTTGAGAATCTTGCCGGCGAGCAGGCCTGCGTCCCATTTGGCGTAGTCGAGCACGCTCAGGTAGAGCGACCCGTCCGCAGTGGAATTGACCGAAGGGGAGGCCCAGTCCTGGTTGCGAATCGCCGCTGGCGTGACTTCATATCCCGCGGCGCGGTTCGGCACGATGCCTCGATCGTCGATGAGCTGTGCGGTGTGCATTCCCAAGGTCTCGAAGACGCGCTTCTTGAGGAAGTCGGCATAGAACTCACCGCTCACTTTGCCGATGAGGATCCCGAGCACGACATAGCCCGTGTTGCTGTAATTCCAGCGTTGGCCCGCAGGAAAGTCCTGGGGCTGCTTGTAGATCAGCTTTAGGAACTGGTCCTCCGTGTAGTCCGCACGCATGTTCATGTCGGGGTCGCCGGCAAGACCTGATGTGTGCGTGAGGAGATGGCGCAACGTGATCGGCGCCCACCAGCGGGGAGAGTCGGGCAGGTACGTGCGGATCGACTCATCGAGGCGCAGCTTGCCTTCCTCCACCAGCAGCATTACGGCCGTGGCCGTGAATTGCTTGCCGATGGAGCCGCTCTGGAAAATGGTGTCCGGATGGACCGGCACGCGATGCTCGATATTCGCAAACCCGTAACCCTGCGCTCGCATGAGCTCGCCGTGCCTGACGATCGCCAGCGCCACGCCCGGGATGCGCTCCCGTGCCATCTCGGCGTTCACGTAGTCGTCGATCGCGTCGGCCTGCAGCGTGTTGGCGCTGCCGGCGAGCAGCAGCGCAGCCAGAATCTTTTTCATTTTCGTCCCCTGAGAATTGGCAGCGGACGATATCACGACCTTCTGCTGGCTGGCTCCACGTAGGCGATTCGCCGCGCCTGGCTCTCATAGGCCTGCGCGTCGGCCTGCTGCACATCCCCGAAAAGATCGGCCGGAGGAATTCCGAGTGTGCTGCGAAGGCGGCCGAGTGCCACCTCGTGCGATTCCAGCCGCCCGCTCTCGAGTATGTGAGCCACTTCCACACCGCGCTCGCGCAGCTCCCGCGCGACGAGAATGGTCCGGTGGCAAGCAAGCGGCTCTTTCTCGGCGCACATGAGCGCGATGGTGTGGGTTTTCATCCCGGTCTCCAGGCGCTCGATACCCAGGCGAAAGAGAGGGGTTGCTGCCAGCTTCGTGTAACTGACCCGGCCCGCTTCGTAGCAGGCCGGGTCCTTGCTCCGTGCGCCGAGCTCCTCACCCAGGAACACGTATTCGATGCCGGCACCCTTCAGAGACTGCTGCAACGTGCGCCGGTTGAATTGCGGATTGAAACGGCTCTGCGGCGTAGACCTGACGTCGGCTAGGGCCGTAACCCCATGACGCCGCAGCAAACCCACGAAGCGGTCGATGGGGTGGATGGAGTGGCCGACCGTATAGATCATCGGGTCGATCTTACTCCGCAAGCATCGCTTGTGATTCATATCAACTGTTATAGAATCGCTCGCTATCGTACCGGCCGCGACTATCCCCACTGTGAACAATCGCCTGCGCAGCTTCGGCTTCGTCCTAAAGGACGTCGCCCGCCTCTATGTGAAGTACTTCGAGCGCGAAGCCACCGACCACGGCCTGACGCTCGGCCACTGCAAAGTCCTGGTGACGCTCTCGCGAAACGAGGGTATCACCCAGGCGCGACTCGCGGAACTGAGCGACACCGATCCCATGACCCTGGTTCGCACCCTGGACAAGATGGAAGGCGACGGCCTGCTCGAGCGCCGTCCGGATGCGGCCGACCGGCGCGCCTATCGCCTGCACCTGAAGGCCGCATCGAAGCCGGCGCTGGAAGAGATCGTTCGCATGGGCGACCGGGCGCGGGCCGAAGTGCTCGCCGGGCTCGACAGCGAAGAGCGCCTGCAGCTGCTGGGGCTGCTGGAGCGCGTGCTCGCCAATCTCGACGCATTGGTCAACAAATGAACGACGTCAATCGCACGGCGGCCGCACCCGAGCCGAGCGTCGCCGAGGTGGCCGCGGCTCGGCGGCGGAGCGCGCAGAGCGGGCGGCCCTGCGCTGAAATCAGAACAGGAAGGTTGAAACCCACCATGCGCCGGCAGCTATCAACGCCGACGCTGGAATCGTGATGATCCACGCCATCACGATATTTCCGGCAATTCCCCAGCGCACGGCCGAGGCCCGCTGCACGGATCCGACGCCGATGATGGCCCCGGTAATGGTATGCGTGGTTGAGACCGGCACGCCGAGGCTCGAGGCGAGGAAGAGGGCTGCTGCGCCGCCCGTCTCGGCGGAAAATCCGCCGACCGGTCGCAGCTTGGTGATCTTCTGCCCCATGGTCTTGACGATGCGCCAGCCACCGAAGAGCGTGCCGAAGGCGATGGCGCCGTAGCAGCTGAGCACCACCCAGAACGGCAGGTGCTCCTGCGTGGTCATGCCGGCGCCGATCAGGAGCAGCCAGATGATGCCCATGGTCTTCTGAGCATCGTTGCTGCCGTGGCCCATGCAATAGAGCGCGGACGAGACCAGCTGCAGCTTGCGGAATACACGATCCACGCGTCGCGTGGAGGAGCGGTAGAAGAGCCACGACACCGCTAGCATCAGCAGCGAGCCCCAGAGCAGCCCGAGCATGGGCGAGATCACGATGAACGCGGTGGTCTTGAGGATGCCCGCTGTCACCAGCGGTGCGGTGCCGGCCTTGGACATCGCGGCGCCGATCATGCCGCCGATGAGCGCGTGCGATGAGCTCGAAGGAATGCCGTAGTACCAGGTGATCAGGTTCCAGGTGATTGCGCCGACCAGGGCGCCGAAGATCACGTGCTGGTCGACGAACCCGGGCGAGATGATCCCCTTGCCGACGGTGGCGGCGACCTTGAGCTCGAAGATCGCGATGGCGATGAAATTGAAGAACGCCGCCCACATCACCGCCTGGTAGGGCCGCAGCACGCCGGTGGAAACCACGGTCGCGATGGAGTTGGCCGCATCGTGGAAGCCGTTGAGGAAGTCGAACACCAGCGCCATCGCGATCAGCAGCGCGAGCGTCGTGAAGAGCAGATGGTGAGTCCATTTGACCTCAGGCGTTCTCGAGGACCACGCCTTCGATCACGTTGGCCACGTTCTCGCACTGGTCGGTGGCCGACTCGAGCAGCTGGTAGACGTTCTCGAGCTTGATCAGCTGGCGCGTGTCGCTCTCCTCGCGGAACAGCTTGGAAACCGCCGCGCGCATCACGCGGTCGGCCTGTGACTCGAGCCCGTCGATCTCATGGCAGAGGCGCAGCACCAGCGCCGCATCGTCGAGCCGCGAGAGCTGCGTCACGGCTGAATGCATGCGCGTGCAGCACTCGCCGAGCAGCTCCGCCAGCTGCGTGGCCTCAGGCGTGAGGTGCTGGATGTCGTAGAGCTGCAGCGCCTCGGCAGTGTCCTGGATCAGATCGAGCACGTCGTCCATGCGCGAGATGAGGCGGTGGATGTCGTCGCGGTCGAGCGGCGTCACGAAAGTCTGGTGCAGGAGCGAGACCGTCTCGCGGGTGATCTTGTCCGCGGCGTGCTCGAGATCGAGGATGCGCGCGATCCGCTGGTTGCGCTGCGCCAGGTCGTCGAAATCGCGCAGCAGGTCGACGAGCACCACGCTCGCCTCGACCACCAGTGTCGAGTGCTGATCGAACAGTTCGAAGAAGCGCCGTTCGCGCGGCATGAAGCGCGAAAGGAAGGTGAACATGAGGTTTACTCCGCGCTGCGCAGCAGATCGTTGATGGAAGTCTTGGCGCGCGTCTGCGCGTCCACTCGCTTGACGATGATGGCACAGGCCAGCGAGTAGCGGCCGTCGGCAGAAGGCAGCGAGCCCGGCACCACGACCGAGCCGGCCGGCACGCGCCCGTAAGCGATCTTGCCGCTCGCGCGATCGTAGATGCGCGTGCTCTGCCCGATGAACACGCCCATGGAGATGACGCTGCCCGCCTCGACGATGACGCCTTCGACGATCTCCGAGCGCGCGCCGATGAAGCAGTCGTCTTCGATGATGGTGGGCGAGGCCTGCAGCGGCTCGAGCACGCCGCCGATGCCGACGCCGCCGGAGAGGTGCACGTTGCGGCCGATCTGCGCGCAGGAGCCGACGGTGGCCCAGGTGTCCACCATGGTTCCCGAGTCGATGTACGCGCCGATGTTCACGTAGCTCGGCATCAGCACCACGTTGGGCGCGATGTAGGCGCCCTTGCGCGCGATGGCATGCGGCACGACGCGCGTGCCGCCGCTTCGGAGCTGCGCGTCCGTGGCGTCCGCGTATTTGAGCGGCACCTTGTCGTAGAACCGTGTGAATCCGGCATCGATAGGCTGGCTTGTCGTGCGTGCGAAAGTAGAGCAGCACGGCCTTCTTGAGCCATTCGTTGACCATCCAGCGCCCGTTCGCGCGGTGCGGCGACGCGAGCTCGCCGGCAGTCGAGCTGCGCAATGCATTCATCGAGCGTCTCGAGGAGCGCGACGATCGGCACTGGCGGGCATGAGTTCCTGGCGACGCTCCCAGGCGGCATCGATCAGGGTCTGGAGTGCGGTCATGGCGGGCGCAATGGTGCCGATGCGCGGCCCGGCCGTCCAGACATTATCCTGGCTAGGCGGCCTGCCGCCGATCGAGGGCCTGGGTCAGGCGCTCCTCGAGGCGCTGCGCGGCCGCCTCATCGAGCGGTCGGTTCTCGAAGTCGGTGACGTAGAAGACGTCCTCGGCGCGCTCGCCGACCGTCATGATCTTCGCGGCATGCAGCTCGATCCGTTCGTCCATCAGCGCCCGCCCGACATCGCATAGCAGGCCGGGCCGGTCTCCTGCCGTCAGTTCCAGGACCGAGCGGTTGTTGCGCTCATCGACGCTCAGCGTGATCAGCGTCGGGGTATGGAACATGCGCGCCTGCCGGGGCGCGCGACGCGAGACCGAGAACGGCGCATCGTCGGGCCGCTGCAGCGATCGCCACAGCGCGCGCTCGATCTCCCGCTCGCGATCCGAGTCCGCGATCGGCGCGCCGTCATCCTCGAGCACGTGATACAGGTCCAGGCTGAAACCGTCACCCGTCGGGGTGATGCGAGCATCGACCACCGTCAGGCCCAGCTGATCGAGAACCGCCGTGGTGCGCGCGAACCCGTGCCGTCGCGGGCGGGAGTACACCAGCACGCCCGTCGTGCCGCTGCGGCTACGCAATTGCAGGGCGACCAGCGGCTCATCCGATCCGGGCTCGCGCTCAGCGAGCAGCTGCGTGTGCCACGCCACTTCATCGGCCGAGTGCCGCAGAAAGTACGGCACGGAAAAGCGGCTCCACACCGAATCGATCTCGGACGCAGCCACGCCATGCTCGAAGAGCACCCGGCGCGCGGCCTCCTGCGTCTCGCGCACCAGTTCGTCCTGGTCGAGCGGGCTTTCGAGCCCGCGGCGCAGGGCATGCTTCACGCGCTCGTAGAACTGGTAGAAGAGGGACGCCTTCCACGAATTCCACAGCTTTGGATTCGTGCCGCGCACATCCGCGCAGGTGAGCACGTACAGATGATCGAGGTGCGCCTCATCGCCCACCTGCTTGGCGAAGGAGTTGATGACCTGCGGGTCGCCGATGTCCTGCTTCTGCGCGGTGATCGACAGCTTCAGATGATTGCGCACCAGCCAGGCCACCAGGCGCGCGTCGTAGCGGGACAGGCCCTGCTCGAGGCAGAACGCTTCCGCGTCCACGGCGCCCAGATCCGAATGATCGCCGCCGCGGCCCTTGGCGATGTCGTGGAACAGGGCGGCGAGATACGCGACCTCCTGCTTCGGTAATTGCTGCATGACGCTCGATGCCTCGGGCAGCTCGTGGTCGTAGCGCGGAATCGCGAAGCGACGCAGGTTGCTCACCACGAACAGGGTGTGCGCATCCACCGTATAAGCGTGGAAGAGGTCGTATTGCATGCGCCCGACGATGCGGCCGAATGCCGGGATGTATCTGCCGAGCACTCCGTAAGTGTTCATGCGCCGCAGCTCGTGTGTCACGCCGACGGGCGCGCGCAGGATTTCCATGAACAGGCGGTGATGGCGCGGGTTCTGCCGGAACTCCTCGTCGATCAGCCAAAGGCTCCGGCCGACCGCGCGAATGGTCGCGGCGCGCACGCCCTTGATCTGCGGATTCTGCTGCAGCAGTACGAACAGCTCGAGGAGCGCGGCAGGCGTGCGCACGAATACTTCGTCGTCCATCGCTTCCAGCGAGCCGCTGCGCACCTGGAAGCGGGCGTTGAGCGGCCGCGGCGCCTCGGCGCTCGTGACGATCGCTTCCCTGAACATCTGCAGCAGCAGCTCGTTCAGCAGGCTTACATCCATCACCGTGCGGTAGTAGCGCTGCATCAGCTGCTCGACCGCCAAGGTGTACGAGGCATCCTCGTATCCGAACGCCTTGGCGAGGGTGATCTGATGGTCGAAGAGGAGGCGGTCCTCACGCCTCCCGGTCAACAGGTGCAGCCCGAAGCGCACTTTCCACAGAAAGGCGCGCGCGTGCTTGAGACGGCGCAGCTCCGCGGCGCTCAGGAATCCATTGGTCGCCAGGTCATCGAGCGTATTCATGTCGAAATGGCGCTTCGCCACCCAACCGATGCTCTGGATGTCGCGCAGGCCGCCCGGCCCGGTCTTGACGTTCGGTTCCAGGTTGTAGGCCGTGTCGTTGGCCTTGAGATGCCGTTCGGACTGTTCCCGCAGCTTTGCTTCGAAGAATTCCCGCACGGGCCAGATGCGCTGTGGGGCGAGCGCCGTGTTCATTGCATCGAGCAACGCCGCGTTGCCGATGACGAGACGTGATTCGACCAATGTGGTCATCACGCCCACATCGCGCCGGCACTCGTCCACGCACTCCTCGATGGTGCGCACGCTATGCCCGACCTCGAGGCCGATATCCCAGAGCAGCGCGATGAAGCTTTCGATGCGAGCCTTGTCCTGCAAGTCCGGCGCTCGCGGGGACCAGGAGCAGCAGATCTACGTCGGAGCAGGGGTGCAATTCACCGCGACCGTAGCCGCCCACGGCGACCAGCGCCCAGGCCTGGGCTCGATCGCCCATTTGCGCGGGCCACGAATCGTGCAAGACCGTATCCACCAGCGCCGCGCGCGCATGCACCAGCTCGTCGACGGAGTCGTCGGCGAAGAAACGATCTCTTGAGACTTTCATTTCCGCGCCCGAGCGTTTCGCGATGCCGTTCTTTCAGCGTTTCGAGACCGTTGTCCAAATCGCCGTGGCCTAGTTCCGGTCCCGTTCACCCAGCGTCAGCACTTCGTAGCCGGCATCGGTGACGAGCACCGTGTGCTCCCACTGCGCGGACAGAGAGTGATCCTTGGTGATGACGGTCCACCCGTCGGGCAGCAGCCTGCACGTGGCGCTTGCCGGCATTCACCATGGGCTCGATGGTGAAAGTCATGCCGCTCTTCAGCTGGTAGCCGGTGCCCGGCTCGCCGTAGTGCAGGACCTGCGGGTCTTCGTGGTAGATCGTGCCCGATGCCGTGCCCGCAGTACTCGCGCACCACGGAGTATTCGCGGCTTTCGACGAACTGCTGGATCGCGTGGCCGATGTCGCCGAGGCGCGCGCCCGGCCTGACGACTGCTCGATGCCCTTCCACATGGCCTCGCGGCACGTCTCGGTGAGCTTCTGCGCATGCACCGGCGGCTTGCCGACGAAGTACATGCGGCTGGTGTCGCCGTGGAAGCCGTCCTTGATGACGGTGACGTCGATGTTGACGATGTCGCCGGCCTTGAGGCGCTTGTCGTTCGGGAATGCCGTGGCAGACCACGTGGTTCACCGAGGTGCAGATGGTCTTGGGGAACCCGCGATAGTTGACGTTGGCAGGGATCGCCTTCTGGACGTTGACGATGTGGTCGTGGCAGAGGCGGTCCAGCTCCTCGGTGGTCACCCCGGGCACGACGTGCGGCTCGATCATGTCCAGCACCTCGGCGGCCAGGCGGCCGGCGACGCGCATTTTCTGCTGCTCTTCGGGGGATTTGATGGTGACGTGCAATGCGTTGTTCCGAAAAGAGGTTCATGGTATAAAGCGCGGCCTTTTTTGGCAACGAAACCACACGCGCATCACTATACACCGGGCGGCTGGGTGTCCTGCAAAACCTCACGGTATGAACAGGGATGGCCGCACGGGATGTCGCGGAGGCCCAACCCAAACAGGAGATACGATCATGTCCGGCGTGTCCATGCGACAGATGCTGGAAGCGGGTGTCCATTTCGGACACCAGACCCGCTTCTGGAACCCGAAGATGGCCCCTTACATCTTCGGCGAACGTAACCGAATCCACATCATCAACCTCGAAAAGACGCAGCCGCTGTACGCGGATGCGGCGACCTTCGTGAAGGGTGTCGTCTCCGACGGCGGCACCGTGCTGTTCGTCGGCACCAAGCGCTCGGCGCGCGAGGCGGTGCAGGCCGAGGCCGACCCGCTGCGGCATGCCGTACGTCAACCAGCGCTGGCTCGGCGGCATGCTCACCAATTTCAAGACCATCCGCCAGTCGATCAAGCGGCTCGCGGATATCACCGAGATGGCCGCCAACGGCCAGCTCGACAAGCGCGGCAAGAAGGAAGCGACCCAGCTGCGCCGCGAGATGGAGAAGCTCGAGAGGAGCCTGGGCGGCATCAAGAAGATGGATGGGCTGCCGGATGCGCTGTTCGTGGTCGACGTCGGCCACGAGAAGATCGCGATCCACGAGGCGCAAGAAGCTCGGCATCCCGGTCGTCGCGATCGTCGACACCAACTGCACGCCGGATGACGTCGAATACGTCATTCCCGGCAACGACGACGCCATGCGCGCCATCCAGCTGTACGCCTCCGGCATGGCCGACGCCGTGCTCGAGGGCAAAGCGTCCGCGCCGGCGCTGGCCGTGACCGAGGATGAGTTCGTGGAGCTCGACGAGGGCGGCCAGCCGAAGAAGAAGTCGGCGCGCGGCCGCGCGAAGCCGCAGGCCACGGTGCGCAACAAGAAGGCTCCGCCGCGGCGCGTCCGGCGTGCCGGCAGTCCCCGGTCAGGCACGCCTCGTCGTGGCGCAACTGCCAGTGGCCGGCGCCGAGCCGGATGAGCTCGACGACGTGCTCGACGCGACCGAGGCCGCCGCTGCCGGCCAACGGTGGCGACGGCCATCGAGGCCGAAGACGAGCGTGAGACCAGCGCCACCGCGGCGGTCGGCGCGTCGCGCGCGGTGCCGGGCGGCGGCGCCCGCCGCAAGCGCGACGAGGTCCGCAGGCTAATAGCCAGAAAGGATTAACGCATGAATATTTCCGCAGACGCGGTGAAGCAACTCCGCGAGCGCACCGGCGCGGGCATGATGGAATGCAAGAAGGCGCTGGTCGAGACCAAGGGCGACCTCGATGCCGCCGCCGAGCTGATGCGCAAGCAGGGCCTGGCCAAGGCCGACAAGAAGGCGACGCGTGTCGCGGCCGAAGGCGTCATCGCCATCGAGAAGTCCGCCGATGGCCGCGCCGCCGCCATGGTCGAAGTGAACTGCGAGACGGACTTCGTCGCGCGCGAGCAGGATTTCCGGGGCTTCGCCCAGGCCGTGGCGGCGCTCGCGCTGAGCGCCGGCGCCGGCTCGGTCGAGGCGTTGCTCGCGGCGAAGCTGCCGAGCGGCGAGAGCGTCGAGGAGAAGCGTCGCGCGCTGATCGCGAAGATCGGCGAGAACATCGGCGTGCGCCGTTTCGCGCTGCTGTCGGCGCCCACCCATCTCGGCGCCTACGTGCATGGCACCCGCATCGGCGCGCTCGCGGCCATCGAGGGCGGCGACGCCTGCGCTTGCGTATGACCTCGCGATGCACGTCGCCGCCAGCAACCCGCGTTATATGTCGGTGGATGCCGTGCCGGCGGAAGTGGTTGCCAAGGAGCGCGACATTCTCACCGAGCAGGCGCAGATCGAGGCGGCGAACACGGGCAAGGCCAAGCCGGCGGACATCGTCGCGAAGATGGTGGAAGGGCGGCTGCGCAAGTGCCTGGGCGAGATCACGCTCTCGGGACAGCCGTTCGTGAAAGACCCGGATATCACCGTCGAGAAGCTGCTGAAGAGCGGCAACTGCGAAGGTGACGGCGTTCGAGCGCTTCGAGGTCGGCGCCGGCATCGAAAAGAAGCAGGAGGATTTCGTCGCCGAAGTGATGGCGCAGGTGAAAGGCAGCTCCGGCGCTCGCGACGAAACACTGAGCGGATTTTCATGTAGAGGTGCAGGCATGGGCGATACCGGGTCGGCGCGATTTTCTCGGATCCTGGTGAAGCTTTCCGGTGAGGCCTTGCTGGGAGAGGCCGATTACGGCATCGACCCCGCCGTGATCCGCCGCGTCGCCTGCGAGATCCAGGAAGTCGCCGGGCTTGGCATCCAGGTCGCCATCGTCCTGGGCGGAGGCAATATCTTCCGCGGCGCGGGGCTCGCGCGTGCCGGCATGGACCGGGTCACCGCCGATCACATGGGCATGCTCGCCACCGTCATGAATTCACTCGCGCTGCAGGATGCGCTCGAGAGCCTCGGGTTGTATGCACGCGTGCTGTCCGCGATCCGCATCAACCAGGTCTGCGAGGATTACATCCGGCGGCGCGCCGTGCGCCATCTCGAGAAAGGGCGCATCGTCATCTTCGCCGCGGGCACCGGCAATCCCGTTCTTCACCACGGATACCGCCGCGAGCCTGCGCGCAATCGAGATCAATGCGGACGTGCTGCTCAAGGCCACCAAGGTCGACGGCGTGTACTCGGACGATCCCGTGCGCAACCCGAAGGCGCTGCGCTACTCGCGCCTCACCTTCGACAAGGTGCTCACCGATCGGCTCAATGTCATGGACGCCACTTCCATCGTCATGTGCCGCGACAACCGCTTGCCGCTGCGCGTGTTCAATCTCAACAATGTCGGCGACCTGCCGCGCATCGTGCGCGGCGAGGACCTCGGCACGCTCGTGACGTTCGAGTGAGAGGAGCTTCATCATGATCGAAGATCTCAAGAAGGATGCCACGCAGCGCATGGCCAAGTGCGTCCTGACGTTTCCAGGCCGATCTCAGGAAGATGCGCACCGGGCGCGCCCATCCGAGCCTGCTCGAGCACCTGAAGGTGGACTACTACGGCTCTGATACGCCGTTGCAGCAGATTGCCAGCATCAACGTCGAGGACGGCCGCACGCTGGTCGTGACGCCCTATGAGAAGACGATGGTGCAGGCGATCGAGAAGGCGATCCACAAGTCGGATCTCGGGCTCACACCGATGACGGCTGGCACCGTGATCCGCATTCCGATGCCGCCGCTCACCGAGGAGCGTCGCCGCGAGTTCACCAAGGTCGTGCGCTCCGATGCGGAAAATGCGCGCGTCGCCGTGCGCAACGTGCGCCGCGACGTGATCAACGACATCAAGGAGCTGCTGAAGGAAAAGGAGATCTCGCAGGACGACGAGCGGCGCGCCGAGACCGAAGTGCAGAAGCTCACCGACAAGCACGTCGGCGAGATCGACCAGCTGCTCGCGGTCAAAGAAAAAGAGATCATGCAGGTCTGATGCGTCTGCCGCGACACGTCGCCATCGTCATGGACGGGAACGGGCGCTGGGCTGCGGGGCGCGGGCAGCCGCGCATCGCGGGCCACCGTGCCGGACTCGAGCCCGTGCGCATGTGCGATCCGCGAATGCGCGCGCAGCGGCATCGAGGCCCTCACGGTGTTCGCGTTCTCCAGTGAGAACTGGCGACCGCCCGCAGGAAGAGGTATCGAGCCTGATGGGGCTGTTTCTCGAAGCGCTGGACAGTGAGGTTGCCGAGCTGCACACGAATCGCGTGCGGGTACGGTTCATGGGGGATCGCAGGACATTGAGCGTGCGCCTGCAGAGCAAGATTGCCGAGGCGGAAGCCAAGACCGGCGCCAACGACGGCCTCAAGCTGCAGGTCGCCGTCAGCTACGGCGGGCGTTGGGATCTGGTGCACGCCGCGCAGAAGCTTGCGGATGAGTGCGTGCGCGGCGGCCTGCGCGTGCAGGAGATCGATGAGCGCCGCTTCAGCGAGGCCTTGCAGCTGGCGGGACTGCCGGAGCCGGACCTGTTCATCCGCACCGGCGGCGAGCGACGCATCAGTAATTTTCTGCTCTGGGACCTCGCCTACACGGAGCTCTATTTCTGTGAGCAGCTGTGGCCGGATTTCGACGCCAGTGAGCTCGATTCGGCTCTCGAGTATCTTCGCGGGCCGTGAGCGTCGCTTCGGCCTGACCGGCGGGCGGCCCGTCGAAGCCGGCAGCGCCTGAACCGTGGCCAGCAATCTTCAAACACGCATCGTCACGGCATTCGTCCTGGGTGCCGCACTGTTCGCGGTGGTGCTGTTGCTGCCGCCGCAGGCGATCGGTGTACGTCCTCGCCGCGCTGGTGTTGATGGGCGCCTGGGAGTGGTCCGCGTTCCTGCGCGGGTCGAATGTCGCCGTCCGCTGTGTCTATGTGCTGATCATCGCGGCGCTGCTGCCGTTGGCATGGAGAATCACGTCAACTTCCGCCGGGCGGGATGCCTTGTTGACGGTTGTCGTGGCCTGGTGGCTGCTCGCCTTGGCGTGGATACTCATTGCGCCGCGGCGCGCGGCTGTATGGTCGGCGGCACTCGCGGGCGTCCTGGTGCTTGTGCCCGCCTGGTTGTCGCTTGCGCGCATGCGTGTGGATCTGCCTCGCGGGCCCGAATGGATTTTGTTCGCGTTCGTCCTCGTGTGGATGGCGGATATCGGCGGCTATTTCTTCGGGCGGCGTTTCGGTCGCCTCAAGCTTGCGCCCAGCGTGTCTCCCGGCAAGACGTGGGAGGGAGTCGGTGGCGGCTTCCTGTTGAGCACGGCGGTTGCCATCGGCGGCAGCCTCTGGTTCGGAATTTCGATGCTGCCGTTCCTCGCCCTGTGCGTCGGCGTGGTCGCATTCTCCGTCGTGGGCGATCTCACCGAGAGCCTGCTCAAGCGCTATGCCGGCGTGAAGGACAGCGGTTCCATCTTTCCGGGCCACGGCGGCGTGATGGATCGCATCGACAGTGTCACCGCTGCGGCCCCTGTGCTGTACTTCGGCCTCACCACACTTGGAGTCGGCACATGATCGGCGTTGCCGTGCTCGGCTCGACGGGATCGATAGGGGCCAGCACTCTCGATGTGCTGGCTCAGCATCGTGACGAGTTCCGCGTGGTGGCCCTCGCCGCGAACCGCAATGCGGCGAAGCTCGCGCAGCAGATCCAGGAATGGCAGCCGGATTACGCGGTGCTCGCCGATCCTGCGGCTGCCCGTGAGTTGACTGAAAAAGTGTCTCGCCTGCCTGTAAAGACTCAGGTGCTTACCGGGGCCCGCGCTCTTGCCGAGGTCGCCGCGCTTGCGGAGGTCGATCACGTCGTCGCAGCGATCGTCGGCGCGGCAGGACTTGAGTCCACGCCTGGCGGCCGCCCGGGCCGGCAAGCGACTGCTCCTGGCCAACAAGGAATCGCTGGTCATGGCCGGGCCGCTGTTGATGTCCGCAGTCCGTACCTCTGGCGCAACACTCATCCCGGTGGACAGCGAGCACAGTGCGATCTTCCAGTGCCTGCCGCCCGGCAGTCGCGCTGGTGAGGCACCCGAAGGCGTGCGCCGTGTGATGCTGACGGCCTCGGGGGGGCCGTTTCTCGATTGGTCGCCGCAGGCGCTCGAGCAGGCAACGCCCGGAGCAGGCCTGTGCGCATCCGAACTGGGTGATGGGCCGCAAGATCTCGGTGGATTCGGCCACTCTCATGAACAAGGGGCTCGAGCTGATCGAAGCCTGTCTGCTCTTCGGCCTCGCCCCCGAGCAGGTCGAGATCGTCATCCACCGACAGAGCATCGTGCACTCGCTGGTCGAATACGTGGACGGCTCCGTGCTCGCCCAGCTCGGTTCGCCGGACATGCGCACGCCCATCGCCCACGCACTTGCCTGGCCGAAACGCCTCGTCGTCCGGTGTAGACTTCCTCGACCTGATCCGGACGGCGCGGCTCGATTTCTGCGCTCCGGACAGCCAAAGATTCCGATGCCTCGCGCTCGCACAAGCCGTGGCCCGGAGCGGCGGGCTCGAGCCCGCCATCCTCAACGCCGCCAACGAGGTCGCCGTGCAGGCATTCCTCGAGAGGCGGTTGAACTTTACCGAGATACCGGGGGTCATTGAAGCCGTGCTGAAGGGCATGAACACGGGAGGCCTACACAGCCTCGAAGACGTGCTGGCCGCCGACGCCGAGGCGAGGCAGCCGGGCACACGAGCTCGTCCGTGCTCCGGCGCAGGCGCGCGGAGTCCATGCGTGAACGTCGCTCTGGCAGATCCTCTGGTTCATCGTCGCCGTGGGCCTGCTGGTCACCGTGCATGAATTCGGTCACTACTGGGTGGCGCGCCGACTCGGGTTCAAAGTCCTGCGGTTCTCCGTCGGCTTCGGTAAGCCGCTGTGGAAGCAAGTGGCCGGGGCCGATCGCACCGAGTACGTCGTTGCGGCGCTGCCACTCGGGGGCTACGTCAAGATGCTGGACGAGCGCGAGGGGCCCGTGGACCCGGCCGAGCTGCATCGCTCATTCACCCGCAAGCCGCCATGGCAGCGCATCGTCGTGCTGCTGGCCGGCCCTGCTTTCAATATCGGGTTCGCAATCGTCGTCCTGTGGATCATGTTCTGGGTGAATGGAACCACCGAGCTGCGCGCCGTGGTGGGCGAGGTCTCGCGCGGCTCGCCGGCGGCGATTGCCGGCCTCGTCTCAGGAGACGAAATCGTTTCTCTGAACGGCTCGACGGTGACGGGCCATTCAGATGTCGTGTTCGGCCTGCTCGACGCCATGAGCACTGACGGGTCCGCCACCCTCGTCCTTAAGGGGGGCGGGGGCGACACGCGCAGCGCACGAATCGCGATTGACGATGCGCAGCAGCGCCTCAAGCTTACCGAGCCCGCCGAGCTCTTCCGCGGCGTGGGCTTCGAGTTCTGGGAGCCATTTGCGCTGCCGCAGCTCGGCGCAGTCACCGGCGGCGGCCCGGCGGAAAAGGCGGGCCTGCGGGCGGGCGATGTCATCGTTTCCGTCGACGGCAATACAGTCTCGTTCCGCCAGCTGTCCGAGGCCATTGCATCGCGCGCCGGCGAAAGCCTTTTGATCCGCTACCGCCGCGGTGCCACCGAGCAAAGCCTTCGCGTCACCCCGGTCGCCGAGACTGTGGATGGAAAAAAGGTGGGACGCATCCAGGTCGCAATAGGTGCGCAGGCGGGCGTGAAATATCCGGAGAGCATGCGGTTGCACACCGACCTCGGCCCCGTGAGCGCGCTCAGGTTCGCCACGGCGCAGGCGTGGGACATGACTGCGCTGCAGGCACGTCTCGTGTGGCGAATGCTCATCGGCAACGTGTCGTTCAAGAACCTGAGCGGCCCGCTGTCGATCGCAGAGTACGCCGGCGAGTCGGCGGCCGACGGTGTGAGCGCCTTCCTGTGCTTTCTGGTGCTGATTTCCCTCAGCCTGGGATTCCTGAATCTGCTGCCCATTCCTATCCTCGATGGCGGCCAGATCGTGTTCCAGGTCGTCGAGTGGCTGAAGGGCACGCCGCTTTCGGAGCGGGCACAGATCTTCGGGCAGCAGGTCGGCATCGCCCTGCTGGTGCTGCTCATGGGCGTCGCGTTGTTCAACGACATCGCGCGCCAGTTCCTTGACGAATCTTCAAGTACTAACACGGCGGCGGTCCTGCATGAGATGTCGTGCGGTTTTGGCTTTTGCCTGGGCCGAAGGCTCGGCGGTGCTAGCGCATCGCTGAGGCGCGTCGGCGGCAATCGCCGGACGAGTTGCGACATTCACCGTCGGCAACATCCGCGTCGAGGGTCTGCAGCGCGTTTCGGAAGGCACGGTCTACACGTACCTGCCCGTCAACATCGGCGACGCACTCAACGAGCGGCGCCGTGTTCGCGAGGCGATCCGCGAGCTCTACACGACCGGCTTCTTTCGCGACGTGCAGATGCGCCGCGAGGACAACGACGCTGGTCGTCGTGGTGCTCGAGCGGCCTTCCATCGAGAGCTTCGAGATCACCGGCAACAAGGACATCAAGACCGAAGACCTGCAGAGCACGTTGCGCAACATCGGTCTCGTCGCCGGCAAGACCTTCGACCGCTCGGTGCTCGACGAGCTGCAGCAGTACATGACCGACCAGTACTTCAGCCGCGGCAAGTACGGCGTGAAGGTGGACGTCAACGTCGAGGAGCAGCCCGGCAACAAGGTGAAGGTCAAGGTCGACATCAAGGAAGGCAAGCGCGCCAAGATCCGCCAGATCAATGTGGTGGGCAACGAGAAGTTCACGGACAAGCAGGTGATCGAGGATTTCGAGCTGTCCGACCCCCGGCTGGCTCTCCTGGTACAAGCAGAACGACCGCTACTCGCGCGAGTCGCTGTCCGGGCGACCTCGAGAAGCTGACCTCGTTCTACAAGGACCGCGGCTATGCGAACTTCGCGGTCGAATCGACGCAGGTCGCGATCGCGCCCGAGAAGGACGACATCTTCATCACCGTGAACGTCCACGAGGGCGAGGTCTACAAGGTCTCCGAGGTCAAGCTCGCCGGCACGTTCGTGGTGCCGGAGGCAGAGCTCAAACGCTATCTGCTGGTGCGCCCGGTCAGACTTTCTCGCAGAAGCTCATCACCTCGACGCAGGAACTGCTGCAGAACCGCCTCGGCCAGGACGGTTACGCATTCGCGACCGTCGAGGCGGTGCCGACACCGGCGGAAGGCAAGAACGAGATTTCGCTGACGTTCTTCGTCGATCCGCGCAACCGCGTCTACGTGCGCAACATCACGTTCGCGGGCACCGACGGCATCAACGACGAGGTGCTGCGGCGCGAGATGCGCCAGCTCGAAGGGGCATGGCTGTCGAATACCTCGCTCGAGCGCTCGAAGCAGCGCATCCAGCGATTGCCGTACGTGAAGAAGGTCGACGTCGAGAAGACGCCGGTGGCGGGCGCGCCCGACCTGGTCGACGTGGAAGTCAAAGTCGAGGAGGGTCCGAGCGCGCAGCTGTCGGGCGGCATCGGCTACTCGGAATCGCAGAGCTTCATCCTCAACGGCAGCTATGTCGATGCCAACTTCATGGGCATCCGGCAAGCGCATCGGGCTCGAGCTCAACTCCGGCCGCTACTTCAAGAACTACAGCTTCACGCACACCAACCCGTACACGAGCATCGACGGCCTGTCGCGCACCTTCCAGCTGGGGTATCGCGACGCCACGCAGTTCACTTCCGCCGCTTCGGATTTCGACAGCGAGACGATCACCGCCGGGGTGAGCTACGGCTACCCGATCTCGGAGGTTCAGTTCGTCCAGATCGGCATCAACCTGCAGAGCTCCCAGCTGCTCACAAGCAACGGCAGCGCGCAGCAGGCGGTCGATTGGGTGCGCAACAACGGCAACACCTTCGAGGGCACTGCCAATTACTTCGGCCAGCCGCTGCAGTTCTTCGGCACCAAGTTCAAGGCGGCGGAGCTGACCCTGGGCTGGAGCCTCGACAGCCGCAATCGAACCCTGTTCGCCACGCGCGGCAGCCGATACTCAGTGTCGGCGGCCTCCACGATACCGGGCAGCGACGTCGAGTACTGGGTGGGCCGCATGGAGGCGCTCAAGTACGTGCCGCTGTGGCGCAAGTTCGCGCTCGCGTTCAACATCGAGGCGGCTTACGGAGATTCGCTGGGCGACACCACGGCGTTGCCGCCTTACCGGCAGTTCTTTGCGGGAGGCCCGGACTCCGTGCGCGGCTTCCGCGAGAATCGGCTGGGCCCGAAGGATCAGAACGGGCGCCCATACGGTGGCAATCTGCTCCTGGTCGGTCGTTCCGAGCTCATTTTTCCGCTGCCGGAGAAGTGGGCGACCACGGCGCGCGCCAGCCTTTTCTACGATATCGGCAACGTCTTCTACGAAAGCGACAAGGTCCGCTTCTTCGACAAGGGCGGCTTCCCGATCGACTATGGTTTCGACGCATCCAACCTGAAGGCATCGGCTGGCGTCGCCGTGCAGTGGCTTGCGCCGCTGGGCCTCTTCAGATTCAGCTTTGCCGTGCCTCTCAAGAAGCGCAACGGCTCGGAGTTGCTCTATGGTGATGAAACAGAATCGTTCCAGTTTTCCATCGGCCAGGCGTTCTAGCTTGCGCGCGCTGGCTCTGGTGGGCGTTAGCGTGCTGCTCGCCTCGTGCGGCGGTGGCGGCGGCGGCAACGACGACCCGGATCCGGGCGATCCGGATGTCTGGCATTTCCGCGGCATCAATGCGATCGCCGATTCGCCGCAGCTGCAGTTCTACGTGGACGACACCGCGGTCGCGACCGCCGAATATTCATTCGCCACCGAGTACAAGCCTGCTCATACCGGTGAACGGCCTTACAAGATCGCCATCCGCAATCCGGCCACGCTGGAAGAGGGCGCTGAGGATCCAGGCTACACGGACATCGGCACCGAGGAGACCTTCAACTTCGACGGTCCCACGGACTACACCGTGGTTGCGGCCGGCACGGTCGCCGACCCGCACCAGTACCTGATCAGGGGCACCCACCGCGAGGACGTCGAAGACAACCAGGTCGAATACCAGGTGATCAACGCGGCTGCGGACACCGGCACGCTGAGTGTCTATATTAAGGCCGAAGATGCGGGCATCGATGACTTCCAGCTCGTCGATACTCTCAATCCGGGCAGATATTCCGCGCGCGATACTCTCGATGTAGAGAGGGCGAGCGGCGATCAGGAGGATGATCCGCGAAGCGTGAGCATGCAGCTACAGGTGCGCGCCGGCACCACCGTGATATTCCAGTCGAATTTCTTCACGGTGGTTGAATTGACCCGCCTGCTCGTTGTCGTCACTGACTACACAGGGCCTGACGGATCCGCTCCCGTGAAGCTCCTGATCGTCGGCGGCATCGGTGCCGCGGGAGCAGGTCAGCTGCTGGATCGCCGCGACCCCGCGGAGCTGCGCTTCGCGAACATCTCGCCCGATTCGGGGCCGCTCGATCTGATCGTCGGCTCGGACACTTCCGAGGTCTTTGCACCGAACGTTGCATCCGGTGGCCAGTCACCGTACATGCCACTCGATGTCGATACCTACAATTCAATCGCGACACCGACGGGCAACCCGGGCATGTTCAACTTCGTGAACACGTTCAGTACGGTCCGAGGTCGCAGCACCACGCTCTATGCCGAGGGAACTCTTGGAGACATGCGAGGCATACTGATCACCGACGATCGGCGCAGCGTGCCTACCGATGCACGGTTCCGGTTCCTGCATGGCGCGCCTAGCGTGGATACGCGCGCGCTTGATGTGTACATCGTGCCGGACGGAGGCGAGCTCGATCTTGACGGAACGGACGCCATTTCCCCTAGGGTCCAGGATCTGGCCTACCGGGCCGTGAGCGCCCAGCAGGTTCTCGAAGAGGGCAGCTACGATGTCTACGTCACCTACGCCAATGGGGAGACTGTGAGGCTCGGTCCCGTCGATCTGGAACTGACCGATGGCAGCGTCCAGACCCTGACCCTGGTCGATACGGCCGGTGGGGAGCTGCAAATGCTGCCGGTCGACGACGCCCGCGATTGACGGCGTCGTTTGGATTATCATGCCGCGGCCCGTATTGAAGAGGTGGATCGTCAAGTGAAGAGCATCGTTAAATCCGCTACTCCAGGGTTGGCCCTGGCCCTTGCGCTGGTTTTCTCTCTGGCGGCTGCGCCGAGCTGGGCGGAAATCAAGATCGGCTTTGTCGACTACGGCCGTCTCGGCGAGGAATCGCCGCAGGCCAAGGCCGCCCTGGAGGTCATCCGCACCGAGTTCACGCCGCGCCAGAAAGAGCTCGCCACCCAGCAGCAGTCCCTGAAGACCAAGGAAGACAAGCTGCAGAAAGATGGGCCCACCATGTCGCCCGATCAGCGCGCTCGCGCGGAGAAAGAGCTCCGCGACGGCGCGCGCGACTTGGCGCGCAAGCAGGGAGAAGTGCAGGACGACTTCAACGCCCGTCGCAACGAAGAGATGTCGCGACTGCAGCGCACGTTGATCGAGGAAGTCCGCACGTACGCCAAGGCGCAGAGCTTCGACCTGATCATTGCGGACGGTGTCATTTACTCGACGCCCACCCTCGATATCACTCCGGCGATTCTCGCGGCATTGCAGGCCAAGGGGCCGAAACCGGCAGCGGCGGCACCGGCTCCGGCGAAGCCTCCGGCGCAATAGTCGGCGCGCGCAACGCCACGGGTCTCAAGGTCGCGTCGCCCCTTCGCAATGTCCGTCTCCATCGGGGAACTCGCCGTCCGCTTCGGCTGCGAGTTGCGTGGCGATCCCGATGCGCACGTTGGCAGCGTAGCGTCACTCTCAAATGCGAAAGAGGGCGAGATCTCGTTTCTCGCCAATCCGCTCTATCGCTCGCAACTCGGCGCAACGCGAGCGACCGCCGTCATCCTGGATGCGGGCTCAGCAGCTGAGTGCCCCGTTGCGGCGCTCGTATCGCCCAATCCCTACGCCACCTATGCGCGGATCGCCGCGCTGCTGTTTCCGCGCACGCAGCCGTTGGCCGGAATACATCCCTCTGCCGTCGTGGCGCCTGATGCCAGCGTGCACGCATCCGCGCACGTGGGTCCATTCGCTGTCATCGGCGCGCGCGCCTCTGTCGGCGAGCGTGCAGTCATCGGCCCGCATTGCATCGTCGAAGACGATGTCTCGATTGCGGAGGATGTGCGGCTCGTTGCGCGTGTGACGCATCTGCCGCGCGGTGCGCATCGGCGCCCGCGCGCTCATCCAGCCTGGCGCCGTCATCGGCGGTGACGGATTCGGCTTCGCCCAGCAGGATGGCGAATGGCTGAAGGTGCCGCAGGTCGGCGCCGTGCAGGTGGGCGCGGACGTGGAGATCGGCGCCAACACGACCATCGATCGCGGCGCCATCGACGATACCGTGATCGCCGATGGCGTGAAGCTCGACAACCAGATCCAGGTCGGCCACAACGTGCGCATCGGCGCGCACACGGCAATCGCGGCGTGCGTCGGTATTTCCGGCAGCACCACGATCGGCGAGCGCTGCATGATCGGCGGCGCGGTCGGCATCGTCGGGCATCTCTCGATCTGCGATGACGTGGCGATCACCGGCTACACCATGGTCAGCCATTCGATCGAACAGCCCGGCGTATACTCCGGCGGGATTCCGGCCGAGGACGCGCGCACCTGGCGACGGATCGTGGCTCGCTTGAAGCGCATCGATTCTCTTGCCCAGCGCGCTCGGCGGCGCTGGAGCGCGCCACTGAAGGAAAGAAGAACCCATGACCGAACCGATCCGCATGGACATCAACGGCATCCTCAGGCAGTTGCCGCATCGCTATCCGTTCCTGCTGGTCGATCGGGTGCTGGAGTGCACCTGCAGGCGAGAGCATCCGCGCGCTCAAGAACGTGACGATCAACGAGCCGTTCTTCACGGGCCATTTCCCGCATCGCCCCGTGATGCCGGGCGTCATGACGCTCGAAGCGCTGGCGCAGACCGCAGGCATTCTCGCGTTCGTCACCGTGAACGTGCTGCCGGATGAGACCACGCGCTTTTATTTCGTGGGCATCGACAAGGCGCGCTTCAGAAAGCCGGTCGAGCCCGGCGATCAGCTCATCCTGACAGCGCGCATCGTGCGTGCGTTCAAGGGCATCTGGAAGTTCTCGACCGTGGCCCTGGTGGGAGACGATGAGGTGACGAGCGCCGAGATGATGGTGGCGACGGAGACTCCGAAGTGATCGATGCCGCGCGCCGTGATCTCGCCCAAGGCCGAGCTGGCCGTCCGACGTGAGCGTCGGGCCGTTCGCCGTCATCGGCGACGGCGTGCAGATCGGCGAGCGCAGCGTGATCGGGCCCGCATGCGGTCATCAATGGACCGACACGCATCGGCGCGGACAACCGCATCTTCCAGTTGGCCTCCATCGGCGATGCGCCGCAGGACAAGAAATACAAGGGCGAGCCGACGCGGCTCGAGATCGGCGACCGCAACGTGTTCCGCGAGTTCTGCACCATCAACCGCGGCACCACCCACGACAAGGGGGTGACGACGCATCGGCGACGACAACCTGTTCATGGCCTACACGCACGTCGCGCACGATTGCGTGGTCGGCAGCAAGATCGTGATGAGCAACTGCGCCACCCTCGGCGGACACGTAGAGCTCGGGGACTGGGTGATCATGGGAGGATTCTCCGGGGTGCACCAGTTCGCCAAGGTCGGCATGCATGCCTTCATCGCCAACAACGCGGCGGTGACGCGGGATGTGCCGCCCTTCGTCATGGCCGTGGGCCAGCCGGCACAGCCGCACTCGATCAATTCCGAGGGGCTCAAGCGCCGCGGCTACACCGAGCAGCAGATCCGCAATCTGCGCAACGCCTACCGCATCCTGTATCGCTCCGAGCTGCGGCTCGAGGATGCCCTGGCGCAGCTGAAGGAAATGGCCAGCCACTCAGCCGGAAGTCAAAGTGCTCGTCGATTTCATCGGGACTTCCCAGCGCAGCCTGGTGCGATGACGTCCGCGCCGGCGCGCCGCCGAATGAGCGCAGGCGCCTCGCCATTGCGCGTGGGAATCGTCGCCGGCGAGGCTTCCGGCGATCTGCTTGGGGCCGCGCTGATCAGCTGCACTGCGCGCGCGCAGGCCCGATGTCGAGTGCTTCGGCGTGGCCGGCCCCCAGGATGATCGCTGCCGGGTGCGAGGCATGGGCATCGGCGGATGCGCTGGCCGTGATGGGTCTCACCGAAGTGCTGCATCATCTGCCGCGGCTGCTGCGGTTGCGCGGCCAGCTTGATCGGGCAGATTTCTCGCGCACCGGCCGGATGTGTTCGTCGGTATCGATGCTCCCGAGTTCAATCTCGGCCTGGCAAAGAAGTTGAAGAACAAAGGCTTGCGCACGGTTCAGTACGTGAGTCCTCAGGTGTGGGCCTGGCGGCAGGGGCGCGTGCGGACCATCGGCAGGTCGGTCGACCTGGTGCTGTGCCTGCTGCCATTCGAGGCGGAGTTCTATGCACGGCACGGCGTGAAGACGGCGTTCGTCGGCCATCCGCTGGCCGATCAGATTCCGCTGCAGGTCGACTCGGTAGCGGCGCGACGCTCGCTGGGGCTAGAAGAAGGCGCGACCGTCGTCGCGCTGCTGCCCGGCAGCCGCCTGCGCGAAGTCGAGCGCCTCGGGCGAAGATTTCATTCGGACCGCTGCGTGGATAGCGCAACGCAGGCCGCAGATGCAATTCATTGCGCCCATGGCCTCGCGCAAGGTTCGGGCGGTGTTTGAAAGCCAGATGGCCGAAGCCGGCGCACCGCAGGGGATCTCGCTCCTGGACGGAAAAGCGCAGGCCGCACTCGCCGCCGCAGACGGAGTGCTGGTGGCCTCCGGCACGGCGGCACTCGAAACGCTCTTGACGAAGCGGCCGATGGTTGTAGCTTATCGGCTCGGCGCACCGACGGCCTTCCTGCTACGGCGGCTCGGGATGGTGAAGGTGCCGTATTTTTCTCAACCGAATCTGCTTTTGGGGCGGGCGCGAGTGCCGGAATTCTTTCAGGAAGCGGTGACGGGCGAGGCGCTGGGCCAGGCCCTGTTGCGAGAGATGGAAGACCCGGTGCGCGTGGCCGAGCTCCACCGCGAATTCCTGCGTGTGCATGAATCCTTGCGTCGCGGCGGAGCCGATCGGGCGGCCGCAGCGGTGCTGGAATGTGCAGGAGTTCCATCGTGACGCTGGAACTCATCGAAACCGGCGCGCTCTCAACGGCGCGTCGCGGGCGTCGATGAGGCAGGGCGGGGGCCCTTGGCGGGGCCCGTGGTCGCGGCCGCTGTGATCCTGGACCCGGGCCGCAGGATTCGCGGCCTCGCCGATTCCAAAGCGCTGGCGCCAGAGGAGAGAGAGCGGCTGGCTCCGATCATCCGCGCCCGTGCGGTGGCGTGGGCCGTGGGCTGGGCGGACCCCGAAGAGATCGACTGTCTCAATATCCTCGGCGCCACGTTTCTGGCAATGCGGCGAGCGCTTGCTGCGGTTGCCGGTGTGCCCTACGCACATCGAGGTGGACGGGAATCAGCTGCCGCGCATCGACGACCTCAATCTCGGGTGCACCGTCAGGGCCATCATCGGCGGGGATGCCTCGCGCAATGCAATCAGCGCAGCCTCGATCCTCGCCAAGACGTTTCGCGACGCCTTGATGCAGCGTCTGGATTCGCACTATCCCGGCTTCGATCTCGCCATACACAAGGGCTATTCGACTCCGGCTCATCTTGCGGCGCTCGAGACGCTGCCGCCATCGCCGCTGCATCGCCGGTCGTTCAGCCCGGTGAGGCTGTCTCTCGAGGACTGACGGGACATGGCGAGCGGGTTCGTTCATCTGCGACTGCACACCGAGTACTCGCTCGTCGACAGCGTCGTGCGGGTGCCGGAGCTGATCGACGCGGTCGCGGAGCGCGGCATGCCGGCGGTGGCGGTCACCGATCAGAACAATCTCTTCTCACTGGTGAAGTTCTATCGCGAGGCGCTCACGCACGGCGTGCAGCCGATCGTGGGCGTGGATCTGCTGGTGCGCGAGGCTGGCGAGCGTGCACAAGCCGACCCGCCTCACGCTGCTGTGCCAATCGGAGGTGGGCTATCGCAACCTCACCCGTCTCGTGAGTCGCGCGTATATCGAAGGGCAGCGCGGCGGCGATCCCATGATCGATCGACGCTGGATTACGGCGCGAGTCCGTCACGGGGCTCATCGCACTTTCCTGCGCAAGGGACGGCGATATCGGCCGCGCGCTTGCCAACGGCCGCGAGACCGAGGCCGAGCGCACGCTGGAGTATTGGCTCGAGTGCTTCGGCGATCGCTACTACGTCGAACTCCAGCGGCTGGGCCGTCAAGACGAAGAGGCGTACATCGCCGCTCGCGTCGCCCTGGCCGGCGCGCCGTGGGCGTGCCGGTGGTGGCGACCAATGACGTTCGTTTCCTCAAGCCGGACGACTTCGAGTCGCACGAGGCCCGGGTCTGCATCCAGGAAGGCCGTTGCTCGCGGACAAGGGGCGGCGCAGCGCGCTACACGCAGCAACAGTTCCTTGCGCACGCCGCACGGAGATGGCCGTGCTGTTCGCCGATGTGCCCGAGGCGCTCGCCAACTCGGTGCGAGATCGCGCGGCGCTGCAGTCTGGTGCTGAAACTCGGCGAGTCGCGCTTGCCCGACTATCCGACGCCGCGCGGCGAGGCGATGGAGGATTACCTGCGGATCCGCTCGCACGAAGGCACAGCTCGGCGCTCGCGAAGCGCTTCGGCGCACGGCTGCGTCACCGCAGAGCCCCGCCACGTTATCGCGAGCGGCTGGAGTGTGAGCTCGACGATCATCTGCCAGATGGGCTTCGCCGGTTACTTCCTCATCGTGGCGGATTTCATCCACTGGGCGCGGAGAATGGCGTACCGGTCGGTCCGGGGCGCGGCTCCGGCGCGGGCTCACTGGTCGCCTACGCGCTCGGGATCACCGAGCTCGATCCGCTCGCGCTACGACCTGCTGTTCGAGCGCTTCCTCAATCCCGGAGCGGGTCTCGATGCCCGACTTCGACGTCGATTTCTGCCAGGACGGCCGCGACCGCGTCATCGACTACGTAGACGAGCAAGTACGGCGCACGAATGCGTCGCGCAGATCATCACCTTCGGCACCATGGCGGCCAAGGCCGTGGTGCGCGATTGCGGACGCGTGCTCGGCATGAGCTACGGGTACGTCGACCGCATCGCCAAGCTGATTCCGTTCGAGCTTGGCATCACCCTCGACGATGCACTCGAAAAGGAGCCGGAGCTCAAGCGCCTGTACGAGCGCCGAGGAGGAGATCAGCAATCTCATCGATCTCGCCCGTTCGCTCGAGGGACTGACGCGCAACGTCGGGCATGCATGCCGGCGGCGTGCTCATCGCGCCGTCCGTGCTCACGGATTTCACGCCGCTCTACGTGCGCTGACGGCTCAGCGGCGCTGGTCAGCCAGTTCGACAAGGACGACGTGGAGCAGGTCGGGCCTGGTCAAGTTCGACTTCCTCGGGCTCACCACGCTCACGATCATCGCGGAAGCCGAGCGATCAACCATCCGCGCGCGTGCGGCGAGCCGACTTCGACTCGCGACGATGTCCCGCGTGGACGATCCGGCGACCTACCAGGTGCTGTCGGACGCAAGACCATCGCGGTGTTCCAGCTCGAATCCGCGGCATGAAGGACCTGGTGCGGCGCTTGCTGCCGGACCGACTTCGAGGAGATCGATCGCGCTGGCGCACTCTTCCGTCCGGGCCCCATTGCAGTCCGGCATGGTGGACGACTTCATCGACCGCAAGCACCGCCGGGCACGGTCGCTGGTCGATTACCTACGACCGCGACCTGAAGCCCATTTCGACGCCCACGTACGGAGTGATGACCTGTACCAGGAGCAGGTGATGCGATCGCACAGGTGCTCGCCGGCTACACGCTCGGTGGCGCGGACCTGCTGCGCCGCGCGATGGGCAAGAAGAAGGCCGAGGAGATGGCGCAAGCAGCGCGCCATCTTCGTCGACGGCGCCATCGCGCGTGGAGTTGATCACCGCCAGTGCCGCCACATGCTTCGACCTGATGGAGAAGTTCGCCGGCTACGGATTCAACAAATCTCACTCGGCCGCCTACGCGCTGCTGTCATACCAGACGGCGTACCTGAAGGCCCATTACACGGCCGCGTTCATGGCCGCCGATCTGTCGGCGGACATGGACCACACCGACAAGGTCGTGACTATTATCCGCGATTGCCACGAGATCGGCCTCGAGGTCGAAATCGCCGGATATCAATGCGTCGCGTACAGAATTTGCAGTCGCGGCGACTGCACCGTCCGCTACGGACTGGGCGCGGTGCGCGGCGTGGGGCGAGGGTGCGGTGAGCCGGGCTGATTGCCGAGCGCGAGGCCCGCGGGGTCCGTTCAGGAGTCTCGAGGATCTGTGCCGGCGCACCGATCTGCAGAAAGCTCAACAAGCGGATGCTCGAGGCGCTGATCCGGTCGGGCAGTCTCGACTCGCTCGGCGTCAACCGTGCGACGCTCATGCACGACCTGCCCTCGGCCATGCAGCTGGGCGATCAGAACGCGCGCGCGAGCGAGGCGGGACAGGTCGACTTCTTCGGTCTCGCCGACGCCCGGCAAGACCGAGGCGGCGTCGCAGTCGCGCACTCCCGAGCAGCCGGAGTGGAGCGAGGCGGTGCGCTTGCAGGGCGAGCGCGACACGCTGGGCCTCTATCTCACCGGACATCCGATCGCCCGCTTCGAAGGCGATCTCGCCGCGCTTCGTCTCGCACCGTATCAACGATGTCGTGAACGAGAAACCGATGGTCAACGCGGGCTACGGCTTCGGCAAGCTCATCAGCGTTGCGGGCCTGATCGATGAGGTGAGGAAGCGCGGCCCGCGCACGATTCTGATCCTGGATGACTCGCACCGGCCGGCTGGAGGTCACGGTGTTCGATGAGCAGCTGCAGAAGTATCGCGAGCTCATCGTCAAGGACGCGCTGGTCATGGTGGAGGGCAAGGCGCGGTTCGATGAGTTCAGCAGCAGCTGGCGCCTCACGGCGCAGCGCATCGTCGAGCTCGACAAGCTGCGCGAGCAGCAGGCGCGCCGACTGGTGCTGAGCTGGCCTGCCTCACGAGGCCCGAAGCGCAGCTCGATCGCCTGACGGAGTGCTCGGCCGCTGGCGCGGCGGGCCATGTCCCATCACCGATCCAGTACTGCGGCTCCGGCGCCACGGGCGCATTCACGCTCGGCGCGGAATGGAACGTCAAGCCCACGCGCGAGCTGATAGACCAGATGGAAGGGCTGGTCGGTCGCGACGGTGTGCAGATCGTCTACGGTGCGCCGCCATCGATCGGGCAGGCCGCGCCTTTTGGCTGATGGCACACAAGGGCTGCGCGGCGCGCCGGCTTGCGCGGCGCCTCCCGCGCCCGTAACCTCCCGCCGAATCGTACCGACCCGGTAGCCCCGATGGCCGTCGCCTTCCTCGATTTCGAACAACCCATCGCCGAGCTCGAAGCGAAGATCGAGGAGCTCAAGCACGTGGGCTCGGACTCCGAGGTCAACATCCAGGACGAGATCTCGCGGCTGCAGGCCAAGAGCCGCCAGCTCACCAGCAACATCTTCGCGAGCCTGACGCCGTGGCAGATCACGCAGCTCGCCCGGCACCCGCACCGGCCCTACACGCTCGATTACACGAGCTCGATCTGCAGCGAGTTCCACGAGCTGCACGGCGATCGCATGTTCGGCGACGACCTGGCGATCATCGGTGGCCTGGCGCGCATCGGCGATCGCACCGTGATGCTGATCGGCCACCAGAAGGGGCGTGACACCAAGGAGCGTGTCCGTCGCAACTACGGCATGCCCAAGCCCGAGGGCTATCGCAAGGCGCTGCGCCTGATGCGCCTGGCCGAGCGGTTTCACCTGCCGCTGGTCACGCTCATCGACACTTCGGGCGCCTATCCCGGGCGTGAGCTCCGAGGAGCGCGGTCAGAGCGAGGCGATCGCGCGCAATCTTTATGAGATGTCGGTGTTGCGGATCCCAATCGTCTGCGTGGTCATCGGCGAAGGGCGGCTCAGGTGGCGCGCTAGCCATCGGCGTCGGCGACCGCCTCCTGATGTTGCAATACTCCATCTACTCGGTGATCTCGCCGGAAGGCTGTGCATCGATTCTCTGGAAGAGCGCGGACAAAAAGGAAGCGGCCGCCGAGGCTCTGAACCTCACCGCCCAGCGCCTTTCGTTCTTGAAGCTCGTCGACGAGGTCATCGAGGAGCCGTTGGGTGGGCGCGCATCGCGACCATGCGCTGATCTCCGAGCGGGTCAAGTCTGCCATCGAGCGGCACCTGGCGGAGCTCGAAATCATTCCAGCCGATGAGCTGCGCGCGCAGCGGCAGGAGAAGATCGCCTCCTACGGAGTGTTCTCAGAGACTCCGGAGTGAACAAGAGCGCCCAGGCGTTCAGCTCGGGCTGGCTGACGCGACGACTCAAGGATCTGCTGCCCGCATTTCCTCCCGACTCCCTGGTGTTGCGTTGAGCGGTGGGGTCGATTCCACCGTCCTGCTCGCGGCGCTGGCCGAGCGCAAGCCGCTGCGCTCGAAGTTGCGCGCCGTCCACGTCAATCATCACCTGCACCCGAATGCGAAACTCTGGGTCGCGCATTGTCGCGAGCTCGCGGGGCGCCTCGGCGTTCCGCTCACCGTCCTGAATGCCAAAGTCCGCCGTGCGCGCGGCACCTCTCTGGAAGCCGAGGCGCGCAAGGCACGCTATGACATGCTCTCCGCGGAGCTCGCGAACGGGCGAAATACTGGTCACCGCGCATCACGAGGACGATCAGCTCGAGACGGTGCTGCTCCAGCTCCTGCGCGGCGCCGGAGTCGCCGGCCTGGCTGCAATGCCCAGCAGCGCTCCGTTCGGCTCGGGATACCTTGTCCGTCCCTTGCTTTCAATGTCTCGCGCTTCACTCGAATCATGGGCGCGCGCAAACGAGCTCGCCTGGGTGGACGACGACACCAATACCGATAACCGCTTCGATCGCAATTACCTGCGCTCGCAGATCCTCCCGCTGATCAACGCCCGCTGGCAGGGTGCTGCCCGCGCGGTGTCACGCAGCGCACGCCACGCTGCCGAAGCGCAGCGACTGTTAAATTCGCTGGCGCTCGCCGATGTGGAACGCGCCGCCGTGGGCGGAAGCTCTCTCGGCCAGAGTTCTTCGCTCGCTTTCGCCGGACCGCCGCCGAAACGCGCTGCGCTACTGGATCGCCTCGCAAGGGCGCGCAGCTGCCGAATACGGCCCGCCTCGAAGAGCTCGCCGGCCCGGTGCTCGACGCCCGCAGCGACGCCCGGCCTCACGTCAGCTGGGCCAGTACGATGATCGAGCGCCGCTACGAGCTCCTGACGCTGACGCGGCCGCGATAAAAAAGTAGCGACGCCGCGTCTCTTGTGGTAACCTGCGAACCCGTCAATTCCCCGACGGAACCCCTTCGCGATGTCACGATTCGTCTTCGTTACCGGCGGCGTGGTTTCCTCATTGGGGAAAGGCATCGCCTCCGCCTCGCTGGGTGCGATCCTCGAAGCCCGCGGCCTCAAGGTCGCGATGGTCAAGCTGGACCCGTACATCAACGTGGATCCCGGGCACCATGAGCCCGTTCCAGCACGGCGAAGTATTCGTCACCCAGGACGGCACCGAGACCGATCTCGATCTCGGCCACTACGAGCGCTTCGTGCGCACCACGACCGGCCGCCACAGCAATTTCACGACCGGGCGCATCTACGAGCGCGTGATCGCCAAGGAGCGCCGTGGCGATTATCTCGGCGCCACCGTGCAGGTGATTCCGCACATCACCGACGAGATCAAGCGCAGCATCAAGCTCGGCGCCGCCGATGCCGATGTCTGCATGGTCGAGATCGGCGGCACGGTGGGCGACATCGAGTCGCTGCCGTTCCTCGAGGCCATCCGCCAGCTCGGCGTGGAGCTGGGGCGCAACAACTGCGTCTACATGCATCTGACGCTGGTGCCGATAGTCGGCGGCTCCGGTGAGATCAAGACCAAGCCGACCCAGCACTCGGTGAAGGAGCTGCGCGGGATCGGCATCCAGCCCGACGTGCTGCTCTGCCGCTGCAAGAATCCGTTGCCCGACGAGCAGCGGCGCAAGATCGCGCTGTTCACCAACGTCGAGGAGCGAGCCGTGATTTCGGCGGTCGATGCCGACGACATCTACAAGATTCCGCTGCTGCTGCACGACCAGGGGCTCGACGACATCGTCGTCGAGAAGCTGCACCTGACCGCCACGCCAACCGATCTGCCCGACTGGCGTCAGGTGGTGAGCGCCAAGGCGAATCCCGGACGGCCAGGTCGACATCGCCATGGTCGGCAAGTACGTGCAGATCCGCGACTCGTACATCTCGCTGAATGAGGCGCTGATCCACGGCGGACTCAAGACCCGCACGCGCGTCAACATCCATTACATCGAGTCGACGGACATCGAGCAGCACGGCACGCGCATGCTCGAGGGCATGGACGCGATCCTCGTGCCCGGCGGCTTCGGCGAGCGCGGCATCGAGGGCAAGATCCAGGCGGTGCGCTTCGCGCGCGAGCACCGCGATTCCCTATCTCGGCATCTGCCTCGGCATGCAGATCGCGGTGATCGAGTATGCGCGCCACGTTCTCGGCCTGCAGGATGCGAACAGCACGGAGTTCAACCGCGCCACCACCAACCCCGTCATCGCGCTGATCACCGAATGGCAGGACGCAGGCACGCGGCGCGCAGCAGCGCGACGAGCGCCGAAGCAAGGGCGGCACGATGCGTCTCGGCGCGCAGGAGATCGTCTCTGAGCGCAGGCACCCGCGGCGCGCGAGCTCTACGGCAAGGATGTCCATCCTCGAGCGCCATCGTCACCGCTTCGAGTTCAACAACAACTATCTCGAGCGCTATCCGCACGTCGGGCATGCGCTTCTCCGGGCTTCTCGCGCGACGGGCTGGTCGAGATCGTCGAGCTGCCCAGTCATCCGTGGTTCGTAGCTACGCAGTTCCACCCGGAGTTCACCTCGACGCCGCGCGATGGGCATCCGCTGTTCACCGGCTTCGTGCGGGCGGCGACGCGCGCATCGCGCCTCGCAGCTGCCCGTCGCGGCGGGAGCATGAGGCTCGCCGGCCACGAGGTAGGCATCACCCGGCCCTTCTTTCTGATCGCCGGGCCGTGCGTCGTCGAAAGCGCCGCGCTCACCGAGGACATCGCCGGCACGCTCAAGGACATCACGGCCGGCTTGGCATCCCGTTCATCTTCAAGGCCTCCTACGACAAGGCCAACCGCTCGTCACGCTCGAGCTATCGCGGCCCGGCATCGATGCGGGCCTCAAGGTGCTGGATGACATCCGCCGCAAGCTCAGCGTGCCGGTGCTGACCGACGTTCATGAGGACACGCCGCTCGCCGAGGTGGCCGCGGTGGTCGACGTGATGCAGACACCGGCGTTCCTGTGCCGCCAGACCAATTTCATCGTCAATGCCGCCTCGCAGGGCAAGCCCGTCAACATCAAGAAGGGGCAGTTCCTGTCGCCGTGGGAAATGAAGAACGTCGTGGACAAGGCGCGCTCCACCGGCAATGAGCGGCATCATGGTGTGCGAGCGCGGCTTCTCTTTCGGCTACAACAACCTCGTGTCCGACATGCGCTCGCTTGCAGTGATGCGCGACACGGGCTGCCCGGTGGTGTTCGATGCCACGCATTCCGTGCAGTTGCCGGGCGGGCAGGGCACGGCCTCCGGCGGCCAGCGCGAATTCATCCCGGTGCTGGCGCGAGCCGCAGTCGCGGCAGGCGTTGCGGGGCTGTTCATGGAAACTCATCCCAACCCTGAAAAGGCGCTGTCCGACGGTCCCAACGCCTGGCCGCTCGCGCGCATGGAGCCGCTGCTGGCCACTCTCAAGGAGCTGGATGCCAGCGTGAAAAAGAGCCCCTTCGAGGAATCCCTGCTATGAGTCGAATCGTCGAGATCACCGGCCGCGAGATCATCGATTCGCGCGGCAATCCCACCGTCGAGGCCGATGTCGTTCTGGATACCGGTGTCATGGGCCGCGCTGCTGTACCCTCGGGCGCATCTACCGGTACGCGGGAAGCGGTGGAGCTGCGCGACGGCGACAAGAAGCGCTATCTCGGCAAAGGCGTGACTGAAGGCCGTCGAGAACGTGAACACCGAGATGCTGCGCAGGCGCTTATCGGCCACGATCCGCGCGATCAGGGCGGCTATCGATCGCAGGATGATCGCGCTCGATGGCACGGAGACCAAAGGCCGGCTTGGCGCCAATGCGCTGCTCGCCGTCTCGCTGGCCGTCGCGCAGGCGGCCGCGCGCGATGCGAAGCAGGGCCTGTACCGGTACCTCGGCGCGCAATTCTGCCAAGGCCGCGAACCGGTCATGCCGGTGCCGATGATGAACATCGTCAACGGCGGCGCGCATGCCGACAACAGCCTCGACATCCAGGAGTTCATGATCCTGCCGGTGGGCTCGCCCAGCTCTCGGTGAGGCGCATACGCTGCGGCGCCGAGATCTTTCACACGCTCAAGAAGCTTCTGCACGAGCGGAAGCTATCGACGGCGGTGGGCGATGAGGGCGGCTTCGCTCCCGAACCTCGATTCCAATGCCGCGGCGCTCGATGTCATCCTCCAGGCGATCGACAAGGCCGGCTACAAGGCGGGCAAGGATGTCTATCTCGGCCTCGATGTCGCCAGCTCCGAATTCTTCAAGAACGGCGTGTACGACCTCGAGCGCGAAGGGCGCCGATTCAGCCCGGCCGAATTCGTGCGCTACCTGGCCGATCTCGTCAGCCCGCTATCCCATCATCACCATCGAGGACGGAATGGCCGAGGGCGACTGGGAAGGCTGGGCGCTGCTGACGCGCGAGCTCGGCAAGAAGATCCAGCTGGTCGGCGACGATCTCTTCGTCACCAATACCCGCATCCTCAAGGAAGGCATCGACAAGGGAATTGCCAACGCCATCCTCATCAAGGTCAACCAGATCGGCACGCTCACCGAGACGCTCGAAGCCATCGACATGGCCGACAAGGCCAATTACGCCTCGGTGGTCTCGCACCGTTCCGGCGAAACCGAGGACAACACCATCGCCGACATCGCGGTCGCAACCGCCTCGACGCAGATCAAAACCGGCTCCCTCTCACGCTCCGACCGCATGGCCAAATACAACCAGCTGCTGCGCATCGAAGCCGAGCTCGGCAAAGTCCGCTACGCCGGCCGCGAAGCCTTCCCAATATCTCTCTAAAACGCTCGAAAATTCACGGGGAGTCGGGCAAGCAGGGTCCCTGGAGGCACGTAAAAATGCAGGATGCATTTTTCCGAGTCCCCGATGGACCGGTCTTACTGCCGTTGCCTCCAGGGACCCTGCTTGCCCGACTCCCTTCGTTCAACGGAGCGCGCTCCGTTACGGGCGCGTCCTGGCTCACGATGTTGCTTGAGGGGACCGCCCGTAAGACCGGTCCATCGGGGCTTCGGAAAACGCATCCTGCGTTTTCACATCCCCTCAAGCAACATCGTGAGCCAGGACGCGCGCGCTAGTGCCGCGCTAGTGTCGGGCGAGAGTAGGGGGTTTCGCGGTGATGTCAGGTTGCGTCGTGTCTGCTAGGCTGCGCGACCTATGAAGTGGCTTGCCGCCGCATTGCTCGTTGTGATCGTACTGCTGCAGTACCGTCTCTGGCTGTCGCCGGACGGGGTGCGCGAGGTTTCGCGACTCGAAGCGGCTGTTGATAAACAGACTGGTGAGAACGTCCAGCTGGGCGAGCGGAACAAGCAATTGGCTGCCGAGGTCCGCGATCTCAAGAGCGGGGTGACGGCACTCGAGGAGCGAGCCCGCAGTGATCTTGGAATGATCACTCGGAACGAGACGTTCTATCAGGTAGTGCCGCGTAACGAAGCTGTCCCGGGCGATGCGTCGCCTGCCGAGGCACGCACCCGCACCGCAGCCGCTGCGGCGCGCTGAGCCGCGGCGCGATGCGCTACTGGCTGGTGATGCCCGCGGCCGGCACCGGCCGCCGATTCGGCGAGACCATCCCCAAGCAGTATGCCCCGCTCAACGGTCGCACCGTCATCGAATGGGCGCTGGCCCCTTTTGCATCGGATAGCCGCTGCGCCGGGTTCGCGGTGGCCCTGGCCCCGGATGACCGCTGGTGGTCTCGAATGGCCCAGAACCTTCCAGCAGTGGTCGCCCTGCCCGGCGGCGCGCAGCGCAGCGAATCTGTTCGCAATGCGCTTGCAGGGCTGAGCCGTCGTGCGAGCCGCGATGACTGGGTGCTCGTTCACGATGCGGCACGGCCCTGCCTGCCGCTCAAAGATCTCAACCGCCTGCTGTCGGAGGCCGCTTCGCATGAGGTAGGCGGCCTGCTCGCCACACCGGCGGCGGATACGCTCAAGAGGGCTGATTCGTCGCGTCTGGTGGCGGAGACCGTCGACCGCTCCGGCCTCTGGCAAGCGCAGACGCCCCAGATGTTTCGCTATGGCCGTTTGTGCGAGGCTCTGGATGGTGCGCATGCCGCTGGCAGATTTCCCACCGATGAGGCACAGGCCTTCGAATGGATGGGCGAGCATCCACTGGTGGTCGAAGGCTCGCCAGCCAACATCAAGATTACCCGGGCAGATGACCTTGCATTGGCCACAGCACTGCTCGAAACGGGGAGCAATGCTTCATGAGGATCGGAACCGGCTTCGACGTGCATGCATTCGGCCCTGGAGATTTCGTCATGCTCGCGGGCGTGCGCGTGCCGCACTCGCATGGCGTCGTGGCGCATTCAGACGGCGACGTCGTTCTTCATGCGCTGTGCGATGCGTTGCTGGGCGCGGCAGGGCTGGGCGACATCGGGCAGCACTTTCGCAATGACGATCCGCGCTGGAAGGGTGCGGACAGCCAGGTCTTCGTGACGGCGGTGCTCGCGATGCTGACTGGCCGCAGGCTTCGAGTGGTGAACGCCGATGTGACGGTGATCGCCGAGGCCCCGAAACTCGCTGCGCATCGCGAGGCCATGCAGCAGTCGTTGGCTCGGCTGCTGGGCACCAAGGACGTCAACATCAAGGCGACGACCACTGAAGGGCTGGGCTTCCTCGGGCGAAGAGAGGGAATTGCGGCTCAGGCCGCCGTATTGTTGAGCAGTACGTAGACCGCGCCCGTGCCGCCGTCGACCTGTCTCGCAGAAACAAACGCGACGACCGCGCCTGTGCGCTTCAGCACCGAGTTGACAGCGTTCTTGAGCACAGGCCCTCGGTGGCCGGAACGCAGCCCCTTGCCGTGCACGATGCGCACACATCGGGAGCCGCGCTTCAAGGCTTCGATCATGAACGTGCGCAGCTCCTGTTTCGCCTCGACCACGGTCAGCCCGTGCAGGTCGATCTCAGCCTGCACCCGGTATTGGCCGCGCCGTAGTTTACGTAGTACGGATTCCTGCACGCCGGGCCGTCGGAAAACCAGTTCGTCTCCCGCTGCGACCATGGGGTCGCCTGCGTCCCCGTACAGGCTTTCTTCCAGGACGGCCAGGCGATCCGCGCGGGCGAATCGGGCGCGCGCGGGAGGACGGCGGGGAACCGTCACATGGCGGTCGTGCACCACCGGCTTGACGTCTCCGACCGTCTTGCGGAAGAGCTCCGACTCCTGGGGATCGACCCGTCTTTTCACGCTATCTCCGCGGTGGCCCTTTCAGTATATTGCGCGCGCTTGAAAATCCTGATCAGCAATGACGACGGTTACCGCTCGCAGGGCATAAGGCTGCTGCGCGACTCCCTCGCCACCGTGGCGGAGGTCACCGTTGTGGCTCCTGACCGAAACCGAAGCGGTGCCAGCAACTCACTGACCCTGGATGTGCCGCTGCGGGTCTACGAGGCGGAGCCCGGCATACACGTGGTGGCGGGCACGCCGACGGACTGCGTTCACCTGGCCGTTTCCGGCCTGTTCGATTTCGAGCACGACATGGTGGTGGCAGGCGTGAACGACGGGCCGAACCTGGGGGACGACGTGCTTTACTCCGGCACCGTTGCCGCTGCCATCGAAGGCCGGTTCCTGGGCCTGCCGACGATCGCGATGTCCCTTTGCACCTTCCCCGAGAGCCCGAGGCATTTCGACACCGGCGCCGAAGTGGCCCGCCTGCTCGTCAGCCAGCTGTTGCGCAAGCCGCTCGAGCAGGCGCGCATCCTGAACGTAAATGTGCCCGACCTGCCGCTCGGCCGCATTCGTGGCTTCCTCTCCACGCGGTTGGGATACCGGCACAAGTCGGAGCCGGTGCTGCAGGCTCTCGACCCGCGGGGCCGCACCGTGTACTGGATCGGCCCTGCCGGCGCTCAGCAGGACGCGGGCCCCGGGACGGATTTCGATGCCGTGGCGGGTGGATATGTGTCAGTTACGCCCCTGCAAATCGATCTCACCCGGCATACTGCGTTGCCGGCGCTGGGCAGCTGGCTGGAAGGGATCGATGGCTGACCTGCGCATGAGCGGCATCGGCATGACGTCGGCGCGCACGCGCGACCGGCTTGTGCAGCGGCTGCGTGAGCAGGGCATAGGCAACCTCTCGGTGCTCGACCGAATCCGCAATCTCCCGCGCCATATCTTCGTGGATGAAGCGCTGGGCAGCCGGGCTTATGAAGACACTGCGCTGCCGATCGGGTTTGGCCAGACTATCTCGCAGCCGTACATCGTCGCCCGCATGACCGAAGCGCTGCTCGAGAATGGGCCGCTGCACAACGTGCTCGAAGTAGGCACCGGCTGCGGCTATCAAACCGCGGTGCTCGCCCCGCTGGTCGGCAAGCTCTACAGCATCGAGCGCATCGAGCCGCTGCTGACGCGTGCACGGGAGCGGCTGAAGGAGATCGGAATTCGCAACGTGCGCTTCCGACACGGCGATGGATCATTGGGCTGGAAGTCGTTCGCGCCTTTCGACGGCATTCTTGTCGCGGCGGCCCCCATCAATGTCCCCGAGGTCTTGCTTCAGCAACTCGCCGTAGGCGGCAGGCTGATCGTGCCGGTGGGATCGGAAGGGCAGCAGGAGCTGATCCGCTTCGTCCGGCGCGAGCAAAAGGTGGATCGGCACTCGCTGGGTGCGGTCGCGTTCGTCCCATTGCTCGGAGGAATGGCATGAGGAAACACGTGTAACTGATTGAACTTAAAATGAAGGGTGTGAAAAAACCCCTTTTTAATCAAAGATCTTGCGTGCTCATCTCGGACCCGCTTAACATGTCGCCCAACGCAGACAGAGACCGGAAAAACAACCGGCAGAGGGCACAGGGCGGAGGGGGATGTCGAGAGAAAAGCAAAAATCGCCGAGAGAAGAACAATAAAGACGCAATTGTTCGAGTCTGTCAGCTTCGAATGATTGGTTGGTTGAACGCTTTCTCCCCCTGTGCTCTCTGCCGGTTGTTTTAGATGATCAGCGCCGCGGTCACGCGGCGTCCTTCCTGAACCAGAATGTTGAATGTGCGGCACGCCGCACCGAGCGTCATTGCTTCCAGTGCAATGCGCCGCTCCGCGAACGCCGCGCGCATGGCGGCCGGCGGCAACTGCTGCGTCTCGCCGGTTCCGAGCAGGACGACGTCGGGTCTCAAGGCAAACACCGCGTCCAAGTCGCCGGCATTCCAGTTCTCAACGATGGTGTCAGCCGTGATGAGCGCGCTCGTCGTCAAGATTCGCTCTGCCACCCGGACTTCGCCTGGCGCGTACGAGCGGATCAGGTTCACGCGTGAATCAGCGTCCAGAGTCATCTGCATAAGGCGGTACGATACGAGCTGTGACTCTCCATATCGTAAGACGATCCGCGCTCGAAGACAGCGCCCTCGATGCAAGCCTCCATCCGGTGCTGAGGAGAGTGTATGCGGCGCGAGGCATCAACTGCGCCGCCCAGCTCAGCTCCTCGCTCGAGAGTCTGCTGCCCGTCGGTACTCTCGAGGGTGTCGGCGCAGCGACGGAATTGCTGCTGGCACATCGGGAGCGCGGCCGCATGCTGGTCATCGGCGATTTCGATGCCGACGGCGCTACCAGCACTGCGCTTGTGGTGCGCGCACTTCGGTCCTGGGGATTCGCGTCAGTCGATTTCCTGGTGCCTAACCGATTCGAGTTCGGCTACGGGCTCACGCCTGAGATCGTCGCTCTCGCCAAGTTGCGCGAGCCCACGCTGATCATCACGGTGGACAACGGGATTTCCAGCGCCGCAGGGGTGGCGGCGGCGCGCGCACTCGAAATAGACGTTCTCATCACCGATCACCACCTGCCCGGCACCGAGTTGCCGCAGGCGAACGTCATCGTGAATCCGAACCTGCCGGGCTGCAACTTCGGCAGCCGCGCGCTTGCAGGTGTGGGCGTTGCGTTCTACGTGATGGTCGCATTGCGGCGAGCTCTAGACGAGCGGCAGCTGTTGCCGCCCGGTGCAAGGCCTGCCGCCGACCTGCTCGACCTGGTGGCGCTGGGAACGGTTGCAGACCTGGTCCCCCTCGATGCAAACAATCGCGTGCTCGTCTCACAGGGCCTGCGGCGCATTCGGGCCGGGCGTTGCGCGGCGGGGATTCGCGCACTGCTCGAGGTGGCGAAGCGGAACCTGTCCGACCTTACCGCGACCGACCTGGCTTTCGGGGTGGCTCCGCGGCTCAACGCAGCCGGCCGGATCGACGACATGACGATCGGCATTCAGTGCCTGCTCGCCGACGACGCGGCGGTCGCAACCTCAATGGCCGAGCGCCTCGACGAGCTGAACAGGGAGCGCCGCGGCATAGAGGCCAAGATGCAGGCGGAAGCGCTCGCCGCCGTGCGTCGCCTTCTCGAACCGAATCCCGACACGCTGCAGCGGAGCGGGGTATGTCTGTTCGACGAGTGCTGGCATCAGGGCGTGGTCGGTCTCGTTGCGAGCCGCGTCAAGGACAGATTGCGACGACCGGTGGTGGCCTTCGCGAACGGCGGTGAGAACGAGCTGCGAGGTTCCGCCCGCTCCGTCCCGGGGATCCACATCCGTGACGTGCTGGATGCGATTGCCACTCGCGAGCCCGGGCTCATCCTGAAGTTCGGTGGGCACGCGATGGCGGCGGGGCTCACGTTGGGCCGTGACAAGCTGGACAGATTCGCGCGCGCGTTCGACGAGGAGGTGGCGCGCTGGGCGCGGTTTGCCGGCGCCGCGAACGCGGTCGAGACCGACGGTGAGCTGAGCGTAGATGAGATTGCCCTGCCCACCGCAAGAGCGCTGCGCGAGGGCGGTCCCTGGGGGCAGGCCTTTCCGGAGCCGAGTTTCGATGGCGCTTTCCTCATTCGCAGCTCGCGCATCGTCGGCGAGCGGCATTTGAAGATGTGGGTGGAGCTCAGCTCCAGCGGGCGTACATTCGATGCCATCGCCTTCAACCACATCGAGGATGCGGCCCATTTCCACCCGCCGGCCGGGCACGTGCAGCTGGTCTACCGCCTGGATATCAACGAGTACCAGGGCGAGCGGCGCCTGCAGTTGCTGGTGGATCACGTGCTACCGGCCCCTGAAAACCGGCTATTCGTCTAGAATCGCGCGCCTATGGAACTCAACCCGCTCAAGCGCCAGCTCAAAGACCTCGGGGAGCGTATCGGCTCTCTCAGGGGGTTTCTTTGAGTACGACACCAAGAAAGAACGCCTCGAAGAGGTGAGTCGGGAGCTTGAGGACCCCGGCATCTGGTCGAAGCCCGAACGTGCGCAGGAGCTCGGGCGCGAGCGGTCGCGCCTAGCCGCACAAGTAAGCGAGCTCGACAAGACCACCAAGGGCATTGCCGATGCGACCGAGCTGCTGGAGCTTGCGGAAGTCGAGAATGACGAGCCGGCGGCGCGCGACATCGAACGCGACGCGCAAGGTCTCGAGGCCGAGGTGCGCAGGCTCGAGCTCAAGCGGATGTTCCACGGGGAGATGGATTCACACAGCGCCTTCATGGATATCCAGGCAGGCGCCGGCGGCACCGAGGCCCAGGACTGGGCGCAGATGCTCCTGCGCATGTACCTGCGCTGGGGCGCTACGCGTGGCTATGCGTGCGAAGTGATCGATTCGAGCCCGGGCGAGGTGGCGGGAATCAAGAGCGCGACGGTGCAGTTCACCGGCGAATACGCCTATGGGTGGCTGCGCACCGAGACCGGCGTGCATCGGCTCGTGCGCAAATCGCCTTTCGATTCCGGAAACCGCAGGCACACCTCGTTCGCTTCCGTTTTCATCTCGCCCGAGATCGACGACGACATCCAGATCGACATCAACCCAGCGGACCTGAGGATGGATGTCTACCGCTCGAGCGGCGCCGGTGGCCAGCACGTGAACAAGACCGAGTCGGCGGTGCGGATTACTCACGAGCCCACGGGCATCGTGGTGGCTTGCCAGAACGAGCGCAGCCAGCACAAGAACCGCTCGACGGCCATGAAGATGCTGAAGGCCAAGCTCTACGAGCTCGAGGTCAACAAGCGCAACGCCGCTGCCAGGGTGCTTGAGGATTCCAAGTCGGATGTGAGCTGGGGGCACCAGATTCGTTCCTACGTGCTCGACCAGTCACGCATCAAGGACTTGCGCACGGGAGTGGAAGTCGGTAACACGGTCGCGGTACTCGATGGCGACCTGGACCAGTTTCTGGAAGCCTCCCTGAAGGCAGGAGTTTGACAGCGGCATGAGCGACATTCCCGCGGAGATGGACGAGAACAAGCTGATCGCCGAAAGGCGCGCGAAACTTGCGGCGCTGCGCGCGGCCGGCCCGACATTCCCGAATGACTTCAGGCGCGACAGCCTGGCTGCCGAGCTGCATACGGCTTTTGGCGAGCGCACCAATGAGTGGCTCGAGGCCAACCCGACCCGCGTTCGCGTGGGCGGCCGGATGATGTTCAAGCGCGTCATGGGCAAGGCGAGCTTCGCCAAGCTTGCCGACCGCACTGGGCAGATCCAGGTCTTCCTGCAGAGCGAGTCGCTCGGCGAGCAGTACGAAGCGTTCAAGGGTTGGGACGTTGGCGACCTGCTCGGCGCGGAGGGCTCGCTGTTCCGCACGAAGACGGGGGAGCTTTCGGTCCGGGCCGAGAAGCTCTGGATGCTGGTGAAGTCACTGCGGCCGCTGCCCGACAAGTGGCACGGCATTGCGGATACCGAGCTGCGTTACCGGCAGCGCTACGTCGACCTCATCATGAGCGAAGAGAGCCGCGAAATTTTTCGCACGCGCACGCGCGTCGTGAAGTTTCTGCGCGATTTCCTCGATGCGCTCGACTTCCTCGAAGTCGAAACTCCGATGATGCAGCCGATTCCGGGTGGCGCCGTGGCGCGCCCGTTCAAGACTCATCACAACGCGCTTGACCTCGACATGTACCTGCGGATCGCGCCGGAGCTTTATCTCAAACGCCTCGTCGTGGGCGGGTTCGATCGCGTGTACGAGATCAACCGCAATTTCCGCAACGAAGGATTGTCCACCCAGCACAATCCCGAATTCACGATGCTCGAGCTGTACCTGGCGTACTCGGACTATCGCGATCTCATGGACTGGATCGAAAAGGCCATGCGAGGTCTCGCCGAAACGCTCCGCGGCACGCAGAAGGTGGAGTATCAGGGGCGCAAGTACGACCTGGCGGCGCCGTTCCGGCGCATCACGGTCGAGCAGGCCATCCTCGAGCGCAATACGGGGTTCGATGCTGCGAAGATTCGCGACCTGCCGTACCTGCGCAAGGCATGCGAAGCGCTCGGCATCGCCGTCCAGGCGCACGATGGGCCGGGCAAGCTGCAGATCGAGATATTCGAGAAGACGGTCGAGGGCGCGTTGCTCGACCCCACGTTCATTCATGCCTATCCCGCAGAAGTGTCGCCACTCTCACGCGCGAACGATGGCGATCCGTTCGTGACGGACCGCTTCGAGCTCTTCGTCGCGGGCCGCGAGCTGGCCAACGGCTTTTCCGAGCTCAATGACCCTGAGGATCAGGCGGCGCGCTTCAAGGCGCAGGTGGCTCGCAAGGACAAGGGCGACGATGAGGCAATGTTCTACGATGCCGACTACATCCGCGCGCTCGAGTACGGTATGCCGCCAACTGCGGGACTCGGCGTGGGCATCGACCGGCTGGTCATGTTCTTTACGGACTCGGCATCGATTCGAGACGTGATCCTGTTCCCGCACATGCGTCCCGAATCGGGCTGATCGCCGTCAGTCTTCCGCCCCGGCCCCGTAGGCCAATTCCGCAGCAACTGCGAGCAGGTCGCAGCTGCCGTCGGCGAGTGTCACGGCCTCGACGACCTTGAACGATCGCCCGTCCGGCAATGCCCCGGTGTCGCCGGGTTGAAGTTGCGCACCCGGAATCTGCAATCGCTGCATGCGCCGCTTGACCCGCCCTCGATAGTGCGCGCGCGCGATCACTTCCTGTCCCGTGTAGCAACCCTTGTCGAAGGCGATCGCACCCAGCACGTCCAGGTTGAGCATTTGCGCGACGAATGCCTCCGAGGTCGCCGCATAGACTTGCGGCAGGCCCGCTGCTATGTCGAGCGCACGCCAGCCTTCGCGCTCCATCGTCGCATAGCCTGGAGGCGTAGCGGCGTTGTCGGCCGCAGTCAGAAGCCAGCAGCGCGATGACTGCTGCTCGATGCGGACGAGGACTGAATCCGCAGGGGTAGCATGCGGTGGTGCCGTAAGCCCCGAAATTTGCCAGTAGGCGGACTCGTCTTCGATCTTCGCCTTGGCGCGCAGCAGATACTTCGAGAGGCGCGCGACGACGGGCGATGCCAGCTCGCGCGGCAGTATCGCGAGGATGTCTTCAGGCGCGAGAGATATCAGCCGCAGCAGCGCAATCACGCGACCCTGCGGATTGTGGAAACCGGCGAGCATCGATCCGGTGGCGGCAAGCTTGGTGACGTCGCTCGAAAGCTGCCCCTGCAGAAACCTGACCGTATCCGCGCCGCGCACACGAATCGCGCCGAGATCGGTGAGGCTCGCAGCCGAGGGGATGTCCGATGCAGGCTTCTCCATTGTTTTTACTGTGATTTCAGTGGTCGCTGGCGGGGGATTCTGGCAGACTTCGCAGCATATGGGAGATCGACCGCTGTCACCGCATCTGTCGGTGTACAAGTTCAAATACACGCTTCTCACTTCCATCCTGAACCGTCTCACCGGGCTTGCGTTGACGTTGGGCCTTGTGGCGCTCGTCTACTGGCTCACTGCGTTGTCGCGCGGCGCGCGCGCTTACGAATCCGCGTTGCCGCTGCTATCGGGCGTTGCGGCGAAAGTGCTGTATGCGGGAATGCTGGTCGCCTTCTGCTATCACCTGTGCGCCGGCGTCCGGCACCTGATCTGGGATACCGGGCGTGGCCTGGAGCGTCAGCAGGCGTATCGAAGCTCGTGGCTGGTTGCGGTCGCCGCCGCTTTCCTGGCCGCAGTGCTCGGATATTTTCTATTCTGCCCCGAAAGGCCGCTGTCTTGAGTCTGCGCAGTCCGCTCGGTCGTGCGCTAGGCCACGGGTCCGCGAGCGAAGGCGCGCACCACTGGTGGGTGCAGCGGCTCACATCGATCGCCTTGCTGCCGCTGGGGTTCTGGTTCGCGGTATCAATCGCCACTTTGCCACTTGGGGATGCAGCCGTCTTGAGCAGCTGGGTTGCTCAGGGATGGAACGCGCTGCTGCTGGTCCTCTTCATACTCGTCGCCGCGCGGCATTCGCAGCTCGGCGTGCAGGTGGTGATTGAAGACTACGTCCATGGACATGGCATCAAGACGCTCTCGCTGATTGTTTCTTTGTTTGCGCACATATTTCTTGCCGCCGCCGCGGTCTACGCAGTGCTGCGGATGGCGCTATGAGCGATTACGCGATCATCGATCACTCGTACGATGTCCTCGTGATCGGCGCCGGCGGTGCCGGACTGCGCGCGACTCTCGGGCTTGCCGAGGCAGGTCTCTCGACCGCCTGCATCAGCAAGCTGTTTCCGACACGCAGTCACACGGTGGCGGCGCAGGGTGGGATCAGCGCAGCGCTGGGCAACATGGGCGTGGACGATTGGCGCTGGCACATGTACGACACCGTCAAGGGGTCGGACTGGCTCGGCGACCAGGACGCCATCGAGTTCATGTGCAAGGAAGCGCCGGCCGCGGTGATCGAGCTCGAGCACTATGGCGTGCCTTTCTCGCGCACCGACGAAGGGCTGATCTACCAGCGACCCTTCGGGGGCATGACGACGCACAATGGCAAGGGGATTGCACAACGCACCTGTGCCGCCGCCGATCGCACCGGCCACGCGATGCTGCATACGCTGTATCAGCAATCCATCCGGCATTCGGCCACCTTTTTCATCGAGCATTTCGCGCTCGATCTGATCATGGAGAACGGCGAGTGTCGCGGGGTGATGACCCTCGACATGAACGAAGGCAAGCTGCACCGCTTCCGTGCGCACGCCACTATCCTTGCCACCGGAGGTTACGGGCGCGCGTATTTTTCTTGCACGTCGGCGCACTCCTGCACGGGTGATGGCAATGGCATGGTTCTGCGCGCCGGTCTGCCACTGCAGGACATGGAGTTCGTCCAATTCCATCCGACGGGTATTTACACCGCTGGCTGCCTGATAACCGAGGGGGCGCGGGGCGAGGGCGGGTATCTCACCAATGCCGGGGGCGAGCGATTCATGGAGCGCTACGCGCCGAATGCGAAAGATCTCGCTTCGCGCGACGTGGTCAGTCGCGCCATGACGATCGAGATACGCGAAGGGCGCGGAGTCGGGGCCGAGCGCGACCACATTCATCTGCATCTCGAGCATCTCGGGCCGGCGGTGATCAATGAGCGCCTGCCCGGTATCGCCGAGACCGCGCGAATATTCGCCGGCGTAGACGTCAACAAAGCAGCCGATCCCGGTGCTGCCCACGGTTCACTACAACATGGGTGGAATTCCCTGCAATTACCATGGCGAGGTGCTGACGAAGGGGCCGGCAGATACCGCGACCCGCGCGGTTCCCGGGCTGATGGCGGTTGGCGAAGCCGCGTGCGTCTCCGTGCACGGTGCCAACCGGCTCGGATCCAATTCGCTGCTCGATCTCGTCGTGTTCGGGCGAGAGGCCGCGCGGCGTTGCGCCGAGATCATCAAGCCCGGTTCGCCGCACAAGCCGCTTGCCGCCGACGCGGGCGACGCCGCTGTGGCGCGCCTCGATCGCCTGCGCAATGCCAAGGGGCCTCGGCCGACCGCCGCGGTGCGCCTCGAGATGCAGAAGGCGATGCAGATGGATGCCGCCGTGTTTCGCACCGGCGAGAGCCTGCGCGAGGGAATGCAGCGGCTGGAGAAAACCTATTCGTCCTTCGAGCATGTCGGCGTCAGCGACCGCTCGCTCGATCTGGAACACGGATCTCATGGAAACGATGGAGCTCGAGAATCTACTACTGCAGGCCACCGCAACGATTCACGCAGCCGAGCATCGCGAAGGAGAGCCGCGGCGCGCATGCGCGAGAGGATTTCCCCGATCGCGACGATCAGAACTGGCTCAAGCACACCCTCGTCTGGGTCGATGGCCCGGCCGGCGCGCGATTCGATTACCGCCCGGTGCAGCTGGAGACTCTCACTGACGACGTCGAGCCCATTCCGCCAAAAGCGCGCACGTATTAGCCCGAGGTCCCGCAATGACCGAGTTCCGCCTACCCAAAAATTCGCGCAGTCAACAGCAAACGGTCGCGTGCACAAGGCACCCGACGGCGCCCGCGAGGTGCGGACCTTTCGCATCTATCGCTTCGATCCGTCGCGCAAACGAGACGCCGCGCATCGACACGTTCGAGCTCGACGTCAAGTCCTGCGGACCCATGGTCCTGGATGCGTCTGATCCAGATTAAATGCATCGGTCGATTCCACGCTGACCTTCCGCCGCTCCTGCCGGGAGGGCATCTGCGGCTCCTGCTCGATGAACATCAACGGCGTGAATCGCCTGGCATGCACCACCTCGATGGCGCGATCTCGGCAGCGAGGTGAGCATCTATCCGCTTGCCGCACATGCCGGTGGTCAAGGATCTGGTCCCGGATCTCACCAACTTCTATGCGCAGTACGCCTCCGTGCAGCCATGGCTCAAGACCCAGACGCCGCCGCCGCCGGACAGGGAGCGGCTGCAGTCGAAGGAAGACCAGGAAAAGATAGACCGGCCGGCTGCCTGCATCCTCTGCGCGTGTTGTTCGACCGCCTGCCCGAGCTACTGGTGGAACAGCGAGCGATTCCTCGGGCCCGGCGGCGCTGCTTGCCGCGTACCGCTGGATCATCGATAGCCGCGATGAGGCGACGCGGGGAGCGCCTGGATGAGCTCGAGGACCCGTTCCGGCTCTACCGTTGCCATACGATCATGAACTGCACCGACGTGTGCCCCAAGGATCTGAACCCGGCGAAGGCGATCGCCGAGATCAAGAAGAAGATGGTCGAGCGGCAGCATTGAGCGGCAAGCCATGGTGGACGCCGTCCGGCAGCTGCTCTGGCGTTGCCGACGGGGCACCAAGGAGCTCGACGTGCTGCTCGAGCGCTACGTGAAGGGGCCTATCCGAGCGCCCCGCCCGCCGAGCGGGCCGCCTTCGAGCGGATCCTGGACCTGCCGGATCCGGTGCTGACCGGAGTACTTCCTCGGGCACGTGCGGCCGGCCGAGGCGGCCATGGCCGAGCTCGTCGAGCGGATCGCCACCCGCGCGCATGAGGCCTTGCCGAGGGGCCGCGGCCTGCTGACGCCCTGGTGGATTCGGGTTGCACCGACGCCAGGCCCTTCCGGGCGCTGAAGGCGCGCCTCAACTGCTAGACTCGTCACATCTTTTATCGTCCGGCAGCAGCTTTGCGGAACTTGCCCGACATTCCGCCTGAACTTCAGCGACGCGTTCAGAGTCTATCCAGCGCGCGGCGGAGGCCTGAGATGGTCGCCGATACGAGCGATCATTGCCCTGGTGCGACGCGTACAGCGTGGCGACAAGGGCGCGTTCGATGCGCTGGTGCTCAAGTACCAGCACAAAGTGGTCAAGCTGGTGATGCGATATGTACGCAATCCGGCCGAAGCGGAAGACATCGCCCAGGAGGCCTTCATCAAGGCGTATCGCGCCCTGCCGCAGTTCCGCGGCGACAGCGCGTTCTACACCTGGCTCTATCGCATCGCCATCAATACCGCCAAGAACGCCATCGTCTCCCGCGACCGCAGCCCGGTCGAATACGACCTCGATCTGCAGAACCCGGAAGAGTCCTACGATATGCATGGCCGCCTGAAAGATGCCGAGACGCCCGAGGGCCTGGTGCTGACCGAGGAGATCCGCTCCACGGTGAACGATGCCATCGACGCGCTGCCCGAGGATCTGCGCACGGCCATCGTGCTGCGCGAGCTCGACGGGCCTCAGCTACGAGGAGATTGCCGCGACCATGGACTGCCCGGTCGGAACGGTGCGCTCGCGGATTTTCCGCGCGCGCGAGGCCATCGACCGGCGGCTGCGCGAAGTCTTCGAAGGCGGCCTCGGCCGCGCGGAGGAACTGGGATGAACGAGATGCTCGACAGTCAGCTGTCCGCCATGTTCGACGACGAGCTGCCCGCCGCCGAGTGCGAGCTGCTGGCGCGTCGCCTGTCGCGGGATGAGTCACTGCAAGTCGCGCTGGCGCCACTACGCCATCATCGGCGCCGCCGTGCGCGGCGAGGGTGGCCTCGCACTGAAGATCGACCTGGCCGCCAGAGTGCGCAAGGCGGTGGCCGCGGAGGCCGAGCTCAGTCCGGGGCGAGCGCTCGCTGCCGATGCTGGCAGAATCGCCTCGCGCGGCGTGCCTGGCAGGGCGTGGCGGGACTCGGGGTCGCGGCGGGCGTCGCCGCGGTGTCGGTCATGTGGCTCCGCTCGCAGGCGCCTACGGGCGACGAGACCATCGCAGGTGCGCAACGCCCAGTGCCGGCAGCGGTCGGCCAGCGTCAGACACCGACGGATCTCGACCGGTACGTCGTGCCGGCCATCAATCGAGTCCAGCCAATCCGATTGCGACCGCCGAGCACGCCAACTACGTGGTGGCGCATGCGAATACTCGGTGCCGCTCAGCCGGCGCAACTTGCTTTCTTCCTGGTCGCGAGCGATACGGGAACCTCTGCGGCTCCCGGACGAATCCGATGAAGCCCAGCGAGCCTGCACGCGGATGCCGATGTCAACGATGCTCAGAAGCTTCAGAAATAGCCGACGCGTTCTCGGAGTCCTCGCCGGGCTCGCGCTGGTCGGCGAGTCGCGTCCGCCGAGGAGCCGCGCGAGTGGCTCAAGCGCATGAACGATGCGCTCGTCGCAGCGCAACTACGACGGAGTTTTCTCGCACTGGCAGGATGGCCGCGTGGAGATGCTGCGCATCATCCATCGCATCCAGGACGGTGAGGTCAACGAGCGGCTCGTGTCGCTGGATGGCTCCGGTCGCGAGTTCATCCGCTCAGGCTCCGAGCTCGCCTGCTATCTGCCCGACAAGCGCATGGTGGTGGTGGAGAAGGGCGTCGAGAAACGCCCGCTGCTCGGCAACCTCCCGACGTTCGATGAGAGCCTCGGCCGGCGTGTACGACGTCGAGGAGATCAAGCGCACCCGCTTCAACCGCCGCAATACCCGCGTCATCGCCGTGACGCCGCGCGACGAGTTCCGCTACGGCTACCGGCTGTGGATCGATGAGTCGACGGCGCTGCCCGTGAAGACCCAGCTGTGCGATCCGACCGGACGGGTCATCGAGCAGGTGGTGTTCTCGGACCTCAGGGTGAAGGAGCACATTGCCAATGCGGACTTTCAAGCCCGAGGTCGACACCGAGGGTTTCCAGTGGGTGCGCAATGAGCGCGGCCCGGAGCAGCTGCGCGCGCCGGTCAGTCGCGTCGTGCTGGAGCGCGCTCAAGCTGCCTCCCGGCTTTCGCATGACCAACCGCTCGGCCCAGCTCATGCCGGGCTCGACGCGCCCGGTCGTCGCACCTGGTGTTCACGGACGGCTCGCCTCCGTGTCGGTGTTCGTCGAGTCGCAGACGACTCGGATCCGTGCCCAAGGGCACAGATCGCCGGCGCGACGGCTAGGGGCCTCTTCGGCTTTTTCGACCGTGGTCGAATGGCTCCAAGGTCATCGTGGTGGGCGAGGTGCCCGCCGGCGACGGTGCAGTTCATCGCCAACTCCCTGAAGGCGCATCCGCCAAAGGTGGAGCGGAGCGTTAATTCCGCAGCCGCACCCCTATAATCCGCCGCGCCGCACGACCCCCCCGCGGTGGAATTCAAGGCTTCGATGCGGCTCATACGTAATTTCTCCATCATCGCGCACGTCGATCACGGCAAGTCCACCCTGGCCGACCGCCTCATCCAGCTCTGCGGAGGCCTCGCAGACGCGCGAGATGCAGGCTCAGGTGCTCGACTCGATGGATCTCGAGCGCGAGCGCGGCATCACCATCAAGGCGCAGAGCGTCACGCTCTACTACGACGCTCGCGACGGGACGCGCTACCAGCTCAACATGATCGACACGCCCGGCCACGTGGACTTCTCCTACGAGGTGTCGCGCTCGCTGGCGGCCTGCGACGGCGCGCTGCTGGTGGTGGACGCCACCCAGGGTGTGGAGGCGCAGAGCGTTGCCAACTGCAACACGGCGATCGAGCAGGGGCTCGAGGTCGTGCCGGTCATCAACAAGATCGATCTGCCCTCGGCCGATCCCGACAAGGTCAGCAAGGAGATCGAAGAGATCATCGGGATCGATGCGACGGATGCGGCGCGGGTGAGCGCCAAGACCGGCGAGGGCGTTGCCGGAGCTGCTCGAGACGCTGGTGGAGCGCATCCCGCCGCCCAAGGGCGATCCGCGAGGCGCCTCTGCAGGCCCTGATCATCGATTCCTGGTTCGACAATTACGTGGGCGTCGTCTCCCTGGTGCGCGTCATGAACGGCTCCATCACCACTGGCGACAAGATCCGCGTGATGTCGACCGGGCGCAGCCACCAGGTCGACAAGCTCGGCCGCTTCACGCCGAAGCCTCTCGCCGATGCAGACCTTGCAGACCGGCGATGTCGGATTTCTGATCGCCGGCATCAAGGAGATCGACGGCGCGCCGGTCGGCGACACCATCACGCTCGATCACCGGCCGAGCCCCGTGCCCGTGCCGGGCTTCAAGCAGATCAAGCCGCGGGTGTTCGCCGGGCTGTTTCCGATCAATTCCGAGGACTACGAGAAGTTTCGCGATGCGCTCGCAAAGCTGCGCCTCAACGACTCGGCGCTGCACTACGAGCCGGAAGTCTCCGGCGCGCTGGGGTTCGGATTCCGCTGCGGATTTCTCGGGCTGCTGCACATGGACATCGTGCAGGAGCGGCTGGAGCGCGAGTACGAGCTCGAGCTGGTGAGCAGCGCGCCGACCGTGATCTACGAAGTGCTGAAGACCGACGGCGAAGTCATGCCGGTCGACAATCCTTCGAAGCTGCCGCCCATCGACCGCATCGAAGAGATCCGCGAGCCCATCATCACTGCCAATATCCTCGTGCCGCCCGATTACGTCGGCGCCGTGTTGAAGCTGTGCACCGAAAAGCGCGGCGTGCAGAAGAAGATGCTCTACGTGGCGACGCAGGTGTCGCTGCAGTACGAGCTGCCGCTGGCCGAGGTGGTGCTCGATTTCTTCGACCGGCTGAAGTCGGTGAGCCGCGGCTATGCCTCGTTCGACTACGAGTTCGCGCGCTTCGAGGCGGCGCCGCTGGTCAAGCTCGACATCCTGATCAACGGCGACCGGGTCGATGCGCTGTCGATCATCGTCCATCGCGACAACGCCTATCAGCCGCGGCCGCGAGCTGGTCGACAAGATGCAGGAGCTGATTCCGCGGCAGATGTTCGAGGTCGCGGTGCAGGCGGCCATCGGCAGCAACGTGATCGCGCGCGCCACGGTGAAGGCGCTGCGCAAGAACGTGCTCGCCAAGTGCTATGGCGGCGACATCTCGCGCAAGCGCAAGCTGCTCGAGAAGCAGAAGGAAGGCAAGAAGCGCATGAAGCAGGTCGGGCTCGGTCGAGATCCCGCAGGAGGCGTTCCTCGCCGTGCTGCAGGTGGGCCGCAAGCCATGAGTCTGCGGCCCTCAACTGACCTGCGGGCCATCGATGATCATGAAGCTGATCGAGTTCCTGAGCTGGCTCGCCGTGCCGGTGAGCCTGGTCTGCATCGTCGACGACTGGGTCGTGCGGCCGCGCAGGCATATTGCCGCCGCCCGCGCACCGCCGCGCCGACCCGCCGCTGATGAAGGCGCTGTACGTCGTGCTGCCGGTTCTGATCTTCGCCGCGGTGGTGCGACTGCTGGTGGCCGAGCGGCTCGATTTCAGCGTGGTGCTGTTGTCCATCACGTTCGTGACGGGCGTCGTCTGGTGGATCGATACCGCGGTGCTCAGGCGCCGACCGCGACAGTGGCAGCCACGGCGGCCGGCAAGGAGTCCTCACACCATCCCGGAGCCCGGCACCGTCGACTACGCGCGCAGCTTCTTTCCCGTGGCGCTCGTCGTGCTGATGCTGCGCTCGTTCATTTTCGAGCCCTTCCGGATTCCGTCCGATTCCATGATGCCGACTCTGCTGGACGGCGATTTCATCATCGTGAACAAGTACGCGTACGGGCTTCGCCTGCCGGTGATCCACCGCAAGGTCGTCGAGATCGCGCGAGCCCGCAGCGCGGCGATGTGGTCGTGTTCCGCTATCCGCCGGATCCGACCATCAACTACATCAAGCGCCTGGTCGGGCTGCCCGGCGACACCGTCGAAGTGCGCGACGATCGCCTGTTCATCAACGGCCAGCCGGTCTCCTTCGAAGTGACGGGCAAGTACAACGACGGCTGCTACATGAACATGCAGCTGGCCGTCGAGCAGCTGGGCGAGCACGAGCACAGGGTTCTCGCGTGCCCCTAACAGCATCGACCGCTTTCCGAGCCCGCCGCTGCCCGGCTGCAATCGCAGCGAGGTGCGCGGCTACGTCTGCCCCGACGGCCAGCCTTTCATGGGGATGATGTTCATGGAGCCCTTGCCCAAGACACTGGTCGTGCCAGCCGGGAATGTACCTCATGATCGGCGATAATCGCGACAATAGTGAGGACGGGCGGTTCTGGGGCTTCGTGCCCGAGGATCATTTGGTCGGCAAAGCGACCCGAATCTGGTTCAATTGGGATCTGCAGCGCACGGGCGGGCCGATCTGGAAGCCGGATCGGGCACCGGATAGAGTGAAAACACCCGCAAGGGGGAGGTCTCGATGCACTCGAAGCAACGCGGAATCACGATGATCGGCTGGCTCTTCCTGCTGATCCCCATCGCCATCGTAGGCTACGCCGGCGTCCGCCTGACGCCGATCTACCTCAACTACATGAAAGTGGCCCGCTCGCTGGAGCAGACCGCCAAACAGCACGCCGCGGACGGCGATTCGACCAACCAGGCGGACATCCGCAATACTCTCGAAAAGCATTTCGACGTCGAGAGCGTGGATTTCCCCAAGGTCCGTGACGTAATCATCCGGCGCGAGGGCCGCACCTGGGTGATGCAGACCGTTTACGAGGACGCCACTCCGCTCTTCGGCTCCATCTCGATGCTGATCAAGTTCGACAAGACCGTCGAGATCAAATGACCGGGCCCGTCGCCTGGTGAGCGCAGATTGGCCCTGCGGCTGGCTGCGCGACAGGTTGAGTTACGAGCCGCGCGACACAGCCTTGTTCGTCGCCGCGCTGACGCATCGCAGCGCCGCCAGCATCAACAACGAGAGGCTGGAGTTCCTCGGCGACGCCGTGCTCAACCTGGTCGTTGCGGAACACCTGTACCGCCTGTTTCCCGATGCGAGCGAAGGCGACCTGAGCCGGCTGCGGGCGCGCGTGGTAAGCAGCGAGCCGCTGGCAGAGGTGGCCGCGGAGCTGGCGATCGGAGATGCGCTGAAGATGGGCTCGGGCGAGCTCAAGTCAGGAGGATTTCGCCGCAAGTCCATTCTCGCCGATTCGTTCGAGGCGATCTGCGGCGCCGTATTCCTAGACCAGGGGCTGGATGCGGCCCGCGACATCATCAGCGGGCTTTTTGCGGCGCGTATCGCGGCATTGCCTGCGCCGGATGAGCTCAAGGATGCCAAGACGCGCCTGCAGGAATTTCTGCAGTCACGAGGCCTGCCGCTCCCAAAGTACAGTGTCGAGCGCATCGAAGGCGAGCCGCATGCGCAGATTTTCTGGGTCACCTGCGCCGTGAAGTCTGCCGCAGTGCGCACGGAGGGCAGCGGCTCCAGCCGGCGCCGGGCCGAGCAGGTTGCGGCGGAGCAGGCGCTGAGTGAAATGATTTCCGGCGTGACGGTGGAGGCGGGGAGCACTTGAAATGCGGATACGCAGCGCTCGTGGGCCGCCCCAACGTCGGCAAGTCCACTTTGATGAACGCGCTGGTGGGCGAGAAGCTGAGCATCGTGACGCCCCGACCCCAGACTACGCGGCACCGGATCCTGGGCGTGTGCCACCTGCCGGATGCGCAGATCGCATTCCTCGATACCCCGGGCCTGCATCGAGGCGAGCGTCGGGCGCTCAACCGGGCGATGAATCGGACCGCCGCAGCCGCGCTCGGCGAAGCCGATGTGTGCGTGATGGTGGTCGAAGCGCTGCACTGGATGGCAGAGGACGACCACGTGCTGAAGCGGGTGGAGCGCATCGATCGCCCGGTGATCGTCGCCGTCAACAAGGTGGATCGGGTTCGGCCGCGCGAGCGGCTGCTCCCCTGGATCGCGGAGCTCGCCAAGCGCTTCGACTTCGCCGACATCGTGCCGTTGTCGGCCCTGAAGGAAGACAACGTCGATGCCTTGCGCCGTGCCATCGTCGGGAAGCTGCCGGAATCAGCGCCTCTCTTCAATGAAACCGACCGCACCGATCGCGGTCTGGACTTTCGCGTGGCGGAGACGATTCGCGAGAAGCTCACCCTGGAGCTCAACCAGGAAGTGCCCTACGGGATCGCCGTGGAAGTGGAGAAGACCGAAGAGGACGGAGCGCGCCTGATGGTCACCGCCGTGATCTGGGTCGATCGGGAAGGGCAGAAACCCATCGTGATCGGGCCCAAGGGCGAACGGCTCAAGCGGGTCGGGCGCTCGGCACGGCTCGAGCTCAATCGCCTGACCGGGCGGCGCCTCCACCTGGAACTGTGGGTGAAAGTGCGGGAGAACTGGGCGGATAATGCCCGCGACTTGAGACACCTGGGGCTGGAATGAGTCTTCACGCGCTGCGCGCGCAATAAGAGGGGATAGCTTGACAGCACATGCGCGCAGGGCGCAGCTCACGCCCGGCTACATCCTCCACCACCGCGCCTACCGGGACACGAGCCGCATTCTCGAAGTGCTGACCCGCGACTTCGGCAGGCTCTCGATATTCGCGCGCGGCGTGCGCGGACCGAAGGCCAAACTCGCCTCGCAGCTGCAGCCGTTCCAGCTGCTGCTCCTGTCCTGTAGCGGGCGAGGCGAGGCACCCCAACTGACAGCCGCCGGAGACAAGCTGGTGAGATCACCTCTCTGCCGCCTGCGTGCCTCATGTCAGGGTTCTATCTGCAATGAGCTGCTGCTGAAGCTCACGACACGGCACGATGCGCTGCCTGCAGTGTTCGACATCTACCACGGCACGCTCGAGGCGCTGAAGCGCGGCGCGGCGATCGAGCCGCCGCTGCGAATCTTCGAGAAGCGGCTGCTCGAGCTGCTGGGCTACGGCCTGGAGCTGGATACCGATGCGCAGACGGGCGAGAGCATCGACCCCGATGCACACTATCATTTTCGCCTGTCGCACGGCATGTTGCGCACCACCGTCGATGCGCCCGGCGCGGTGACGGGACGTTCGGTGATCAGCCTGGCGCAGGAAAACCTGGCTGGCAAGCGCGAGCTCGAAGACGCGAGGCGCCTGCTGACGGCCGTTCTGAAGCACGTTCTGGAAGGCCGCGAGCTCACCACGCGCAACGTTGCGCGCTCGATCGCGCGGCGGGAGTCGAGACCATGATGAGTCGGTTCATTGCACTGGGCGTCAATATCGATCACGTCGCGACGCTGCGCCAGGCCCGGCGCGCGCGCTATCCCGATCCCGTGCACGCCGCGCTGGCAGCGGAGCTGGCCGGCGCGGACAGCATCACCCTGCATCTTCGCGAGGATCGACGGCACATCCAGGTGCAGGACGTAAAGGCCTTGCGCGATCTGCTCAAGACCCGCATGAACCTCGAGATGGCCGTGACCGATGAGATGCTCGAGATCGCGCGCGCGGTCCGCCCGCCGGATTGCTGCCTCGTCCCCGAACGACGGCTGGAAGTCACGACGGAGGGCGGGCTCGATGCCGCCGGCCAGGTGCAGCGCCTCAAGGAAGCGACCGCAATCCTCGTCCATCACGGCATCCGGGTTGCGCTGTTCATCGACCCGGACTCACAGCAGATCGAGGCGGCGGCGCAGATTGGCGCGCCGGTTGTGGAGTTGCACACCGGCGCGTATGCCGATGCAGGCGGATCGCGTCAGGCGACCGAGCTCGAGCGCCTGCGCAGCGCCGCCCGACAGGCTTCCAGCCTAGGGCTGGAGGTGCACGCAGGTCACGGGCTCAATTACCACAACGTTCAGCCCGTGGCGGCGATTCCCGAAATCGTCGAGCTCAACATCGGTCATGCGATCGTGGCACGCGCGATATTCGATGGCCTGGCGGTGGCGGTTCGCGACATGCGAACGCTGATGCTCGCATCGCGCGCATGAACATACTGGTCTTCGATATCGAGACCGTGCCCGACGTGGAGCTCGGACGCAGGATTTACGATCTCGGCGGTCTGCCTGACGAAGAGGTCGCCAAGGCGATGTTCACCCTGCAGCGCCAGGCCTCCGGCAGCGACTTCCTGCCCCACGAACAGCATCGAGTGATTGCCATCTCCTGCGCGCTTCGCAGCCGCGATGGCCTGCGTGTGTGGAGCCTCGGGGAGCCCCAATCGCAGGAGTCCGAGCTTCTGGAGCGCTTCTTCGACGGCATCGAGCGCTACTCGCCCGATCTCGTGTCCTGGAACGGCGGCGGCTTCGACCTGCCGGTGCTGCACTATCGGGCGCTCAAGGCGGGCGTGCAGGCGGCCCGCTACTGGGAAACAGGCGATGACGACACGGCGTTCCGCTACAACAATTACCTGAGCCGCTATCACTGGCGTCACACCGACGTCATGGACGTACTTTCGGGCTTCCAGCCGCAGGGCGCGTGCCTCGCTGTCCGACATGGCGGGGTTGCTGAGCCTGCCCGGCAAGCTCGGCTTCTCGGGAGCCAAGGTCTGGGACGCCTTTCTCGATGGCAATGTCGCGGGCATCCGGGCCTACTGCGAGACGGACGTGCTCAACACCTATCTCATCTACCTGCGCTTCGAGCTCATGCGCGGTCGATTGACCCGCGAGCGCTACGCTGAAGAGATCGAGCGCGTGAAGGTCGCGCTGCGAGCCGGATCCGAGCCCCACTTCGCCGAATTTCTGCGCGCATGGGAAGCGGCCGGTTGAGATCGCCCGCCGCCGTCGTCGAATCCGGCACGGTGGCGGCGCTCACGCACGAGGGCGAGGGAGTCGTCCGCAGCGGCAAGACTGTCTTCGTCGCGGGCGCGCTGCCGGGCGAGCGCATCAGCTTCCAGCGAATCAAGCATCACAGGCAGCATGACGACGGGCGCCTCGTCGAGGTCCTCGAAGCTGCCGCGGACCGGGTGGAGCCCCGATGCGCGCACTTCGGAGTCTGCGGGGGCTGCTCCCTCCAGCATCTCTCATCCGATTCCCAGCTCGCAGCCAAGCAGTCAGAGCTGCGCGATGGGCTCGAACGTGTGGCACGGGTTACACCCGGTGTCTGGCTTCCGCCGATGCGCGGACCACAGTGGCAGTACCGCCGCCGCGCGCGCCTCGGCGCGAAATACGTGATCAAGAAGGGGAGAGGCATCGTCGGCTTTCGGGAGCGGCTCGCACCTTACATCGCGGCCCTCGAGCGTTGCGAAGTGCTGGCGCCGCCCGTCGGTGGAATGATCGCGCAGCTGTCCGAGCTGTTGACATCCATGGACATCCGCCAGCGGCTGCCCCAGATCGAAGTGGCGGTTGCCGACAATGCCGTGGCATTGATCATGCGTGTTCTCGAGGATCCGACCGCGGCCGATCTTGGGAGGTTGCGTACGTTCGAGGCCGCACAGGGAGTGCGTCTTTACCTGCAGCGGGGAGGGCTCGACACGGTGCAGAGACTCGCGCCGGTCGCAGACGACGAGCCGCCGCTGCACTATGAGTTGCCCCAGTTCGATCTGAAGCTGGAGTTCGCACCGACGGACTTCGTGCAGGTCAACGGCGCTATCAATTCGATGCTGGTATCCAAGGCGGTCGAGCTCCTCGATATCGGGCCAGACTCGACGGTGCTGGACCTCTTCTGCGGACTAGGCAATTTCACCCTGGCGCTGGCCCGCACCGGTGCGCGCGTGGTGGGGGTAGAGGGTGACGCCCAGCTAATCAGCGCGCGCTCGCCATAACGCGGCGCTCAATCGGCATCTCCAATGCCGAATTTCACGTGGCGGACCTGGCCGCGGCGGTTGCCGAGGGCACCGGATGGCTCAAGCCGCCCTATACCCATGTACTGCTCGATCCGCCCAGGGCCGGGGCCCGCGAGATGTTGCCGACCATTGCACGCTTTGCACCGCGGCGCGTGCTGTATATTTCGTGCAATCCGGGGAGCTTGGCCCGGGACATCGGAATGCTGGTGCACGATCACGGTTTCGTACTGCGCGCCGCCGGAGTGCTGGACATGTTCCCGCACACGGCGCACGTGGAATCCATCGCCGTGCTCGAACCCGCACGCAAAGGCGAACGCCCATGACGCTTGGGCCCTTGATGATCGATCTTCAGGGCAAGGAGCTCTCCGCGGAAGAGCGCGAGCTGCTCGAGCACCCGCTCGTCGGCGGCGTGATCCTCTTCACCCGCAATTATGCCGAACCCGCACAGCTCACCGCGCTGGTTGCTGCGATCCGGGAAGCCCGTTCGCCGGCGTTGCTGGTTGCGGTGGACCACGAGGGGGGGCGAGTCCAGCGATTTCGCCCCGACTTTTCTGTGCTGCCGCCCGCACGGCGCATCGGGCATGAATTCGACATCGATCCGCGCGCGGGCCTCGAGCTTGCGCGACAGATGGGTTGGCTGATGGCGGCAGAACTGCGCGCGTATGGAATCGACCTGTCATTTGCTCCGTGCGTCGATCTCGACTACGGGGTGAGCGAGGTAATCGGTGACCGCGCTTTTCATCGCCGGCCGGATGTGGTTGCGCAGCTGGGCACGGCCTACATGCATGGCATGCGCGATGCGGGCATGGCCGCCACCGCCAAGCACTTCCCGGGGCACGGCGCGGTCGTGGCGGATTCGCACCTCGCCATGGCGGTCGATCGGCGCCGGCTGGTGGACCTCGAGGACGATCTCATGCCTTATCGCCGGCTCATCTCAAATGGCCTGCCGGCCGTGCTCGCGGCGCATGTCCTGTTTCCGGAGATAGACCCGACACCGGCCAGTGTTTCGCCGCGCTGGATCCAGGACGTGCTGCGCGGCGAGCTGCGCTTCCAGGGAGTGGTCTTCACCGATGACATGTCCATGGCCGGCGCAACGGCCGCCGGGGATATCGTCGAGCGTTCGCAGCTTGCGCTGGCGGCTGGCAGCGACATGGTCCTGATCTGCAACGATCGCCCAAGCGTCGTGCAGGTCCTTGATGAGCTGAAATTCGAGTCGCAGCCGGCTTCGCACCTGCGGCTGGTGCGCATGCGCGGTCGCGACGGCATGTCGCGTGCGGAGCTGCTGGCATCGCGCGAGTGGCACAATTGCCGCGAGTCGCTGGCCCGCTGCACCAAGCCTCCGGTACTGAGCCTAACGGCAGGTGAAGCCTGATGCGAGACACACCATGAACAACTGGTCTGCGGAAGCCTGGCGGGACGTCGTCGAAAACGCCCCTGAAGGCATCGTGATCTGTGACGCGACCGCACCCGATTGCCCCGTCATCTACGTCAACGCGGCATTTGCACAGCTGTGCGGGTATCCCGTTTCGGCGCTTCTCGGTTCCAATCTTCGGATGCTGCAGGGCACCGACCGCGAGCAGGAAGGCCGGCAGCGCCTGCGCGATGCGGTGGCCAAGGGCGAGGCCACACGCACTCTCATCCGCAACTACCGTCCCGACGGCGCGCTTTTCTGGAACGAGACGTCGATGCAGCCGGTCCGCGACGCGAACGGCAAGCTGACACACTGGATCGGCTACCACCGGGATGCGGGCGGCCGCCTGAAGGCTACCGAGCGTGCCTCTTCGGGATTGCCGCCCTGGTTGCGCGAAGACCGGATGACTGGCCTGCACTCGCGCGCTTACTTCGAGGACTTGCTGCAGCGAGACTGGCAGCTGGCGCAGCGGGACTCGCACGAGATCGGGCTCGTGCTCTTTGACATAGACAATCTCGGCACCTACAACGAGGCATTCGATCGCGTGGGTGGCGACGCCTGCATCCGCCGGGTGTCACGCGTCATCGGCGGTTCCTACCGGCGCGGCAGCGATCTGGTCGGCCGCTGGGATGGGGGCACTTTCGCCGTGCTGACTCAAGGTGAGGCGGCCGAGCGCGCGTCTCAATACGCGCGCGTGGTCGCACAACGTGTTCGCGATCTTTTGATTCACCATCCGCGTGCCGGCAACGAGCGCTACGTAACGCTGAGCGCAGGAGTGGCGAGCCTGGTGCCGCCTCGGGAGTTGTCGCTGGATGCGCTGCTCAACGCCTGCCGCACGGCGCTGAAGCGCGCCAAGGCGGAAGGAAAGAACTGGATTTCGACCGCCGAAGCGACCGACTTCAAATGACGAGCTGATCTGTCATCGCGAGGTCTGACTTTTCGCAGGTTGGGCTGAGAGTCCTCGAAGCCCAACATCCCCTAACGCGCTGCCGGCCTCGCGCCCTGCGATGGCGTGACCAGCGCAATGACTCCAAATGCCGGATGGTCGTAGTAGTTGCGCTCGTAGAAGCGCACGCGGCGACTCTCATTGATCGTGAAAGTCGTGCCGGGCGCCGCTGCGACGCCCGACGGCGGCGAAGGCATGGCATAGGACAGCGCCAGGCCCAGATGCAGATACTGCCCGCGCTCCAGCGAAACCGTGCCCGTGAGCCCGTCGACATTCAGGCCGATCTTGTCCAGCTGCAGCCCCGTGTGCGTGCCCCATGCGCTTGCGCTTTGCGACCATGCGACATGAGCAACCGGCACGTACACGCCGGTCGACCGCAGCTTGCTTGCCACATCGTTCAGCTGGAACGCCGAATCCGGAAGTGTGCGCACCAGCCGGCCCACCTGGCCCGAGCCGCCGGCAGATTCACCATCGCTCGCCATTCGTGCCGCCGTGCTTTCGGCACTCCAGTTTTCTGCGCCGCCCGAGCCTGAGGCCGCCCGGAAAATCACGAGCTCGATTTTGTAGGTCGTGGCCGGCTGCTGCGACACAGCCGGCAGCCAGGCAACGCAAGCAGCGGCTATCGCCAGGAGAAATCTTCTAGGCGCCATGAGGGTAGATGATAACTCACTCGGGCGTGCGCAATCGCTGCAGAAGCTCCGCGGCGAACTGAAATCGTCCTTCTTCGGAGGCGGTCACGAACGCGACGCGCAGCTTCAGGGGCCCTTCCATGCGGTATCCCTTTGGCTGTTTCTGCATCAGGCGCACCACTGCTGCGGCATCGACGCAGTTCTTTTCCTCGAACAGGATATATCCGCCCTGCGGGCTCAGATCCAGCCGGCGCACCCCGAGAGCCCTCGCCGTCAGCTTCAGGCGCGCGATCCGCATCAGATTCTGGGCTTCCACCGGCAGCGCCCCGAAGCGATCGATCATTTCTCCCGTCAGATCATCGAGAGCCGTGTCATCCTTCGCCGCCGCGATGTGCTTGTACAGCGACAGGCGCACGTGCACATCCGCGATGTAGAGCTCGGGGATGAACGCCGGGACGCGCAGCTCGACTTCCGTGTCAGCCGCTAGCGGCTGGTCCAGCTGCGGCTCGCGCCCTTCCTTCAGCGCCTTCACGGCCTGCTCCAGCATGTCGAGATACATCGCGAGGCCGATCTCGGTCATCTGCCCGCTCTGTTGCTCGCCGAGCAGCTCGCCGGCGCCGCGAATCTCGAGGTCGTGCGTGGCCAGCACGAAGCCGGCTCCAAGGTCCTCCATCGATTCGATCGCCTCCAGGCGCTTGGCGGCATCGCCGCTCAGCGCCGCGCGCGGCGGCGCTATGAGATACGCATAGGCACGGTGATGCGAGCGCCCGACGCGCCCGCGCAGCTGATGCAGCTGCGCCAGCCCGAACTTGTCCGCCCGGTTGATCATGATCGTGTTGGCAGTGGGCACGTCGATGCCGCTTTCGATGATCGTCGTGCAGACGAGCATGTTGAAGCGTCGATGGTAGAAATCGACCATCAGCTGTTCGAGGTCGCGCTCGCGCATCTGGCCGTGACCGATGCGCACGCTGGCCTCGGGCACGAGCTTCTGCATGTCCGCTGCGATCTTTTCGATCGTCTTGACTTCGTTGTGAACGAAGTAGATCTGCCCGCCGCGGCGCAGCTCGCGCAATGCGGCTTCGCGCAGCGTCGGCGCGTTCCACTCGATGACGAACGTCTTGATCGCCAGGCGCTCGGCGGGCGGCGTCGTGATCAGCGACAGGTCGCGCAGGCCGCCCAGCGCCATGTTGAGCGTGCGCGGAATCGGAGTTGCAGTCAGCGTGAGCACGTGCACTTCCGCGCGCAGTGCCTGCAATCGCTCCTTGTCGCGCACGCCGAAGCGGTGCTCTTCATCGACGATGATCAGCCCGAGGTCCTTGAAGCGCGGGTGGGCATGCAGCAGACGGTGTGTCGCGATTACGATATCCACCGTGCCGCGCTCGAGGCCTTCGATCGTCGCCTGCGTTTCCTTGCTGCTGCCGAAGCGCGACAGCGCCTCGATGCGCACCGGCCAGTCGGCGAAGCGATCGCGAAAGTTGGCGAGATGCTGCTGGGCGAGGAGGGTGGTGGGCACCAGCACCGCCACCTGCTTGCCGGCCTGCACGGCCGCGAACGCCGCGCGCATCGCCACTTCGGTTTTGCCGAACCCCACGTCGCCGCAGACGATGCGATCCATCGGCCGGTCGCTCTCGAGGTCCTCGAGGACCTTGGCTGATGGCCTGCGGACTGATCTTCAGTCTCCTCGAACGGAAAGGTATTCGCGAAATTGCGGTATTCGAGTTCCCGGATCGGCAGCTTGAGTCCTTTCTGCGCCCGTCGCCGGGCGTAGAGATCGAGCAGCTCCGCGGCAACGTCGCGAACCTGCTCAGCGGCGCGCTTGCGAGCCCTGGCCCATTGGTCGGTGCCGAGCTTGTGCAGCGGCGCGCTCTCCGGCGCTGCGCCCGTGTAACGCGTGACGAGGTGCAACGAGTGCACCGGGACATACACGCGATCGCCGTCCATGTACTCGAGCACGAGGAATTCGCCATTCTGCCCGGCCACTTCCATCGGTTGCAGGCCGACGTAACGACCGACGCCATATTCCTCGTGTACCACGGGAGCGCCCGCAGTGAGGTTCTGCAGGTCGCGCAGAATCGCTTCAGGATCGAGCGCGGCGCGTTTACGCCGACGTTCTTGCCTCGCGCGATCACCGAACAGCTGCGCTTCGGAGATGAGCGCTATGCGCGGGTCGGTCAGCGCAAGCCCCTTGACGTCGGGCGCGACCGTCAAGGCCAGCGTCGCCTTGCCTTGCGCAAAGACGTCCCATCCGAGCACCAGCGTCGACCTCGTGACCTTGCTCTCGCAGCATCTCCTGCAGCACTTCGCGTCGGCCCGCGGACTCCGCGGCGATGAGCACACGGCCATCGAATTCGCGCAGGAATCGCATCGAGCGGCGCGAACGGCTGTTCCGCGCGCACGTCGATGCGCAGCTCGCGCGGCGCGGTCGTCGGGAAGTTGCGGGTGCCGGGCAGAATTGGCGATCTCGGTGTCCGCCTTGAACGTCTCCAGCGTGATCGAGGCGAACGCACTCCATGCGCTGTTCGAGCTCGGCGGGCTCGCACGAAGAGCTCATCCGGGCGCGAGAACTGGCCGCTCGATGTCGTGACGACGATCTTCATATCGCGCTTCGATGTCGTGCCAGTCGCGCGTCAGCGCGCCATGCAGCGCCGCGTCGTGCACGAGCACCGCGTTCTTCGGCAGAGTAGTCGAAGCAGCGTGTCCGTCGACTCGAAGAACAGCGGCAGATAGAACTCGATGCCTGGCGGGGCGAGGCCTTCGCTCACGCCGCGATAGATGCTCGCGCGCATCGGATCGCCCTCGAAGCGCGTACGAAACCGCCGGCGGAATTCGCGTGACGGCATCTGGATCGAGCGGCACCTCGCGCGCCGGCAGCAGTCGCACGCTACCGAGCGAATCCAGTGAACGCTGCGTGTCGGGGTCGAACCTGCGGATGGCCTCGATTTCCTCATCGAACAGGTCGATGCGCAGCGGCTCGGCAGAGCCCATCGGGAAGACATCCAGCAGCGAGCCACGCACCGCGTACTCGCCCGGACTCGTCACCTGGCTGACACTCGCGTAGCCGGCTTCGACAAGGCGCGCGCGAAAAGCCTCCAGGCCCAGCGTTTGCCCTACTTCGAGCTCGAATGCGCGCGCCTGCACGTAGGCGCGCGGAGGCAGTCGCTGCGTGAGCGTGTCTGCGGACATGACCAGGCAGCCGCTTGTGCGCCGCCGGCAGCTCATAAAGTGTTCGCAGGCGGTCCGAGGTGATGTCCGGATGCGGCGAGAAGAGATCGTATGGCAGTACTTCCCAGTCCGGGAAAGTCAGCAGCTCCAGCTTGTCTCCCGCGAAGAAGCGCAGCTCCGCGCTCAGGCGTTCGAGCTCTCGTGCACCCTCGACTACGACGACATAGAGGCGATTGTCCCCGCGCATCGCCTCGGCGAGCGCCAGCGCCGGCGGCGCTTCCGTAGAGCTGGTGCCAGCGCAGCTTGCGCTGCCCGTGTGTGGGAATAGGGGGATTGAACAAAGGAACGGGCCCGCGGAAAAGTCCGCGAGCTTATCAAAACGGTCGGTGTAGGTTGGGAGCGCCTCAGCCCGTGGCGACGGAATGGATGACGCGGTCGCGTTCGAAGAACACGGCAAACCCGGCGTAGTCCCAGCGGATGATCGGGGGTTGCTGGGCGCTTCCGCCGCCCACGGCGGCGTGCTTCTGAGCCGGTGCGCCGAACCGCTGTTCCACCGAGCTCATCGTCATTCCCTTGCCGGGCGTCTCGACGGCGGCCTCGCGCACCTTGACCTGGTCGTCCACGACGATCGTTTCGGCGACGGCGACGCCCGTGGAAAAGGCAGCGAGCACAGAGAGCAGCAGAATGCGGGTTTTCATGGCCAGATTCCTCCCGGTGCAGGTCCGGACTATAGCACCGCCGCCAATCGCTGAAACTGTGACCCAGTTCCAAGTGTGCTTAAATCCCGCCGATGTTCTACCCCCTTTCGCTGTTCGTGGGGCTGCGCTACGTGCGGGCGCGCAGCCACAAGTTCTTCGTTTCGTTCATCACCTGGGTGTCGCTGCTTGGCGTCTGCATCGGCGTGGCCGCGCTCATCGTCGATGCTGTCGGTGATGAACGGGCTGGCCAATGAGTTGCGGGATCGCCTGCTGTCGCTCAGCGCACATGCAAGGGTCGTTGCCGCGGACGACTCGCGGACCACGGACTGGCACGCGCTGCGCGACCGTATTGCGGCAATCCCGGGCGTCAAAGGCGTAGCGCCATACGCCGATCTGCAGGTGCTCGCCATGCGCACTCCTGAAACTGCTGCCGGTCACTCTGCGGGGCATCGACCCTGCAGGTGGAAGGCCGGTCACGGACGTCGCAGGGTCCATCACCGAGGGACGCCTGACTGACCTCACTCCCGGCAACGGACCGGGTCATCGTCGGGGAGATCATCGCGCAGCAGCTCGGCCTTGCCATCGGCGATCCCATCACGCTTCTGATCCCCACGGTGGCCGCAAACGGCACGCCCGACTCCGCAGGCTGCGGGAGTTCAGGGTCGCGGGCGTGTTCGAAGTCGGCGTTCAGGATCACGACGGCGACGCTGATCTTCACCCACCTCGACGACGTGCGCGCGCTCTCCGCAGGGATCGGCGGGAGAGGGGCTGCGCATCCGCTATCGACGATGTGCTCGCCTCATCCGCGCATGTCCAAGGCGGTGGCGCGAATCCTGCCTCGCGGCGTGGAGGTCATCGACTGGACCGTCAGGATCACGCCAGCTATTTCCGCGCCATCCGCATCGAGAAGACCATGATGGCGCTGATCCTGCTGCTGATCGTGGCGGTGGCCGCCTTCAACCTCGTTGCGAATGCTGGTGATGGTGGTCACGGACAAGCGCACCGACATCGCGATCCTGCGCACCCTTGGCGCCGCGCCCCGCAAGATCATGGGCATTTTCATGACGCAGGGGCTGGTGATCGGCTGGGTGGGCGTGATTCTCGGCGTTGCGCTCGGCGTGTTGACTCTGCGCTCAACGTCGACGCCATCCCATGGCTCGAGCACGTTCGGCTTCCAGATCATGGACTCGGACGTCTACTACGTCACCGCCGCTTCCGTCCGATCTGCGCTGGACCAACGTCGTCGCAATTGGTGTCGGCCGCATTGTTTCTGACCGTCCTCGCCACGATCTATCCAGCGCTTGCGCGCGGCGCGCGTCGATCCGGCAGAGGCGCTGCGCTATGAGTAGCTCGTATGAGTGGCTGATCGGCACGTCGTCATCTGCGCTCGACGCATCGGCGCGGGTTCGTGTCTTTCGTGGCGATCGTTTCAGTTACTGGACTGATGCTCGGCGTCGCCACGCTGATCGTCGTGCTGTCGGTGATGAACGGCTTCGAGCGCGAATTGCGCACGCGCATTCTGAGCGTGACGGCGCACGGCACGCTGATCGGTATAGATGGTGCGCTCACCGATTGGCGTGATGTACAGCAGGCTGCCCAGCAGCGTCCTGGAGTGGTGGCGGCCGTTCCCTTCATCGAGTCGGAATCCATGCTCGCGAACGGCGCAACGGTCACCGGCGCCATGGTGCGCGGCGATATTGCCGGAGGAAGAGCGCAAGGCGACCGGCATCGCGGAGCGGCTTACCGCCGGCCGCCTTGAAGATCTCAAGGCCGGTGAATTCCGTACGATTCTCGGTGTGGCACTGGCGCCGCGAGCTGCGGCGCGCGCGTCGGCGACTCCGTCGTGCTGATCGCGCCCGAGGGCACCGCGACGCCGAGCGGCGTGTGCCCCGCATGCGCCGTTCGAAGTCGTCGGTCTTTTCAAGTCCGGCATGTACGAGTTCGACGCGGGCTCACGCTGGTGCACATGAGCGATGCCGCGAAGCTTTTTCGCCTCGGCAACAAGGCGACAGGGATTCGTCTGGCGCTGGATGACCCGCTCGAAGCCCCGACCACCGTGCGACAACTTGCCACCTCGCTAGGTGGCGGATACTTCATCACGGACTGGACGCGCAATCACGCCAATTTCTTCCGCTCGATCGAGATCACCAAGTCCATGATGTTCATGATCCTGCTGATGATCGTCGGCGTGGCAGCGTTCAACATCGTCTCCACGCTGGTGATGATCGTGAAGGAGAAGCAGACCGACATCGCCATTCTGCGCACGCTCGGCGTCGGCGCCGCGCAACATCCTCGCCATGTTCGCGATCCAGGGTGTGCTCATCGGCTTCGCCGGGACGGCACTCGGCGCGGGGCTCGGCATCCTGCTGGCGCACAACCTGCAGTCACTGGTCGCAGCCCTCGAGCGCCTGCTCGGCACGCAGTTCCTCGACGCCGAGTCTACTTCATGAGCGACCTGCCGGCCTACGTCGAAGGCAGCGACGTGTTGCAGGTGTGCTGCCGTCGCTTTCATGCTTTGCGCCTTCGCGACTCTCTATCCCGCGTGGCGCGCATCACGAACCGCTCCTGCCGAGGCCCTTCGACATGACTGAATCGCCTGTACTCGAAGCGTGCGACGTCCACAAGAGCTTCACGCAGGGACCGGTCACGCTCGAGGTGCTGCGCGGCGTCAACCTCTCGGTTGCCCCAGCCGAGCGACTGGCCATCGTCGGCGCATCCGGTTCCGGCAAGACGACGTTGCTGCAGATTCTCGGTGGGCTCGATCGTCCGACAGGAGGGCAGGTGAGAGTGGATGGGCATGATATTCACGAGCTGAACGAGCGCGATCGCGGGATGCTGCGCAATCACTGCGCTGGGGTTCGTCTACCAGTTCCATCACCTGCTGCCGGAGTTCTCGGCGCTGGAGAATGTGGCTATGCCGCTGCTGGTCCGGCGCACGAGCGTCGCCGAGGCCAAGGCGCGTGCCAGTGAAATCCTGGACCGGGTGGGCTTGGGTGCGCGACTTGAGCACCGGCCGCACCAACTTTCGGGCGGTGAGCGCCAACGTGCTGCAGTAGCGCGTGCGCTCGTAACCCAGCCGCGACTGGTGCTCGCGGATGAGCCAACGGGCAATCTCGACGGCGCGAATGCCGAGCAGGTGTTCGCGCTGATGCTCGAGCTCAATCGAGAACGGCTGACCAGCTTGATCGTCGTGACGCACGATCCGCGGCTCGCAGCTCGCATGGATCGCATCCTGGAGATCGAAGGCGGATTGCTCAGCCGGAAGACCTAGACGGCGATGTCGCCTGGCTATGCCGCAGGGCCGCTTGACGAGGCGGCCGGCCGCCGCCGATATTTGTAACGCACCCGCCATCGCCACAGGCTCTCGAGCGAAATCCACCCGATCGTTCCGGCCAGCACCGAGCAGATGAGGCAGCCGACCAGGAAAGGTCGCCACACCGGCCCCAGGCCGTGCTGCAGCCATTCGAAGCTGAGCTGGAAGGCGAAACGCTGGGGCGAGTCGCCGAGCACAGCGGCCCCCACCCGGTAGGCCGTGTAGTAGATCGGCACGACAGTCAGGGGATTGACGAGAAACAGCGTCACCGCGATGGTCGGCACGTTGAGCCGCCACACGATCGCCACCAGCGCACCCAGGGGCAGGTGGATCGGCAAAGGCACGAAGCTTATGGCGAGCCCGGCCGCGAACGCCCCCGTGACCGCACGGCGCTGCAGGGACCAGAGCCCGGGATCAGTGATGCGCTTGCCGAAGATCCGCACGAACCACTGCTTCTGCAGTTTGAGCGGATGCGGCGTGATTTTCTTGAGGAGACGGCGAGGCATGGACGCGTGTGACTCTACCAGATGGAGGCTGGCACCTGCCGGTTGCGCATTTCTGTGCGGAATCCTCTCGTTCCTCGCCCTGCCGGGAATGCCGCCGATTTGGATCTGCGCGACCGTAGGCTGCACGGCGTTATTGGCCGTGGCGGCGCGAGGGCTCCCGGGGAGTGGCCCCTTGGCTATTGCCGGCATCGGCTTTCTCTTCGCGGCCGTGCAGACCCAGGCGCATCTGCGGCTGGTATGGCCGGAATCGCGCGCGGATGAACGCGCGCGCGTTACCGCCATCATCGAGTCGATCCCCGAGGCTCGTGGTAAGGATTGGGCGTTCGATGCAATGGTCCGGATAGAGGCGCCACGGCCGGGCGCAAACGACCTGCACGTGCGGATGATCTCCCGAGACAGTACGGTGCGTCCGCACGCGGGTGAGCGCTGGCGGCTGCTGATTTCGCTGCGGCCACCACGGGCAACCTTTAACCCCGGGGCAGTGGATCATGAACGCCTGCTGTTTCACGATCGAATCCACGCGTTGGGCACTGTCGTCTCGGCGCGCACGAATCACCGGATTGATTCGGGGCATCGTCCACTGACGGCCTTACGCGAGAAACTGACCGTTCATATCGGGCAACGCGTTGCCGACCGCGATGCATCGGCGCTGATCTCTGCTCTGGCGGTTGGTGCGACGGGCGCGATGTCGCGCGAGCAATGGCGCGTCTTCAATGTCACCGGCACGACGCACCTGGTGGCGATATCGGGGTTGCACGTCACGTTGTTCGCGGTCGTGATGTTTGCAATCGCGCGTCGCCTGTGGTCGCTACTTTTGTGGCGATGGGTTGCATTGAACCGGGACAGCTTCGCCGCGATCTTCGGGCTGACGGCGGCAACCTGCTATGCAGTGCTGTCTGGGCTCTCCGTGCCCACGCAACGCACGCTGATCATGCTCGCGGCGTGGCTGGCGGCCAGATCGATGGCCCGCGCCTCCACTGCGATACAACCGCTGGCGATCGCATTGCTCGCCGTCCTCCTCCTCGATCCATTCGCACCGCTAGCGCCAGGCTTCTGGCTGTCGTTTGGGGCCATGGGGGCAATCCTTTTCGTCACCCAGACGCGCATTGCCAGGCACGGGGCGTTACGCGAGGCCATTGCGGTTCAGTTTGCGATCACCGTGACCCTGATGCCACTCACTTTGGCCTGTTTCGGCTCCATTTCCGTCATTGGGCCCGTCGCGAACGCGGTAGCAATTCCTTTCATGAGTTGGCTGCTCGTGCCCGTCGTGCTGGCCGGCCTGCTCTTGCTGCCGATCTGGCCCAGCTCGGCGGATGGCGCACTTGCGTGCGCAGAATTCCTGCACAACCTCGCGTGGCCCTGGCTCGCCGCTGCCGCGGACTCGTCCATGGCCGTTGCCTACGCGAGCCCACCCCCGTGGTGGTATGCACTCGCCATGGGAGCGGCATTCGTTGCGCTCGCGCCCTGGCCCTTTGGGATGCGCATTGCGGCGGTCTTATGCGTATTGCCCTTCACTTGGGCAAGTGTCGAATCCCCTCGGCGCGGTGAACTGGAAATGACGGCACTCGATGCGGGCCGGGGAACGGCAATCGTAGTGGTGACTCATCGGCATGCCCTCGTCTTCGGCACTGGCGAGAGTTACGGGACGCAAGGCAGCCGCGCCGAGAATATCGTCGTTCCATTTCTGCGCAGCCGCGGCGTTCGAGCGATCGATACCCTTGTCGTCGCGAAGGTCACGAAAGTCACCGCGGATGGCATCACGGCGTTGCTCGCCTCCGTGCCGGTACGCACGACACTGCTGGGCGGGCCAGCCATGGCTGATTTCGATGGTGCGCAATCGTGCGTGTCCGGCACCTCTTGGAATTGGGACGGTATCCGATTCGAAGTGGGCGAGTCGTGCGATCTGCGAATCGTCACATCCCGCGGCTCTATACGGGTCGCGACGGCAGCCACGACCATCATCGATAGCGTGGGCACCGAATGGGTCATCGTTTCCGGTCGCTCGCAGGGCGGTAATCAAAGCAGGGCGTTCGATAGCCTTGCTGAGCGGGGTGCGCGGATCCTCGCAACAGGCGACATGGGGGCGTTGCGCGTGATGCTGGATCGGGACGGCGGGCCTTCCGAACCGGTGGGCCTGCGAGCTTTGCGGCGGGCGGTGTGGCGAGCGCAAAGCGCAGGGCCTCCCACATGGAAGTAGGGCGTCCGGTATGATGCGCCCCCAATCCGGGGCAGCGGAGTCGATGGGATGTGGGAAATCGTGCGGGCTGGCGGCCCGCTCATGTGGCCGATCATCGTGTGCTCCATCGGGGCCGTAGCCATCATCCTGGAGCGCCTGTGGACGCTGCAGGATCGGCGGGTGCTGCCACCCGAGCTCACCAAGAAAGTCTGGCAGCTGGTCGAGACGCACCAGATCAACGACAAGGTGATCGCGGCGCTCGAGCGCAACTCACCCCTTGGGCGCGTGCTCGCCGCCGGCCTTGCGAATCGCCACCGGCCACGGGCCATAGTCATGGAGAGACTGGAGGACACCGGCCGCCATGTCGTTTATGAGCTCGAGCGATTCCTGAACACGCTTGGCACCATTGCGGTCATCTCGCCACTGCTGGGCCTGCTCGGAACCGTCACCGGAATCATTCGCGCCTTCAACGCCATCGAGGCTGGCGGCGTCGGTGACCCTCGCGCGTTGTCCGGCGGCATCGCGGAATCGCTGATCGCCACAGCGGCCGGAATGTGCGTGGCGATCCCGGCACTTTTCAGCTACCGCTACCTGCGCGGCCGGGTCGAGCGCATCGTGGTGGAAATGGAGAAGGACGCAATTCACCTGGCCGATGCGGTCGAAGCCGCCGCGGAGCGCGAGGCGGCCAATGGATCGAAGCAGTGAATCTCAAGCCGCGGCGGCGCGAGGAGCCCGAGATCAATGTCGTCCCGCTTATCGACGTGGTCCTGCTGCTCGTCGTGTTCTTCATGCTGTCGAGCCGCTTCATGGACGAAGGCCGTGTGCGCGTAAACCTGCCGCATGCAAGTGCGCCCGTCGCGAACCCGCAGGCAGAGCCGCTGGTCGTGACGGTGACCCAGAACGGCGGCTATCAGCTCAACGGACGGGAACTGATCAACTCGAGTCCGGATACTCTGCGCGCGGCGCTGCTTGAAAGAGGCCGGCGAAGACCGGACGCTGCGGGTCACGATACGCGCTGACGCGCACGCCACCCACCAGGCCGTCATCACAGCGCTCGACGTCCTCGGCCGCCTCGGGTTCCCGGAGGTCAGTGTCGCAACGGTGAAAGACGAGGCGGTGCAGCCTTGAGCGACTCCGCCGGCCGCAGGCTTCCCATCGCGCCGGCAGCGAAGGGCGTCTATCGGCGCCTGCTCGGATACCTGAGCCCGCATCGCGGCAGGTTCGCGCTCGGCATGCTGGGTGGCGTGATCTTTTCAGCCTCCATGGTGAGCTTTGCCTGGCTCGCCAAGCTCTTCGCCGACAGCACTTCGACCCATCCCGATCCGCGCACCGTGCTCTGGGTGCCCTAGCGCTGTGACCCTGTTCTTCTTCCGTGGCCTCGGCGACTTCACTCAGACCTATTTCATGGGCTAGCGTCGCCCGCCGCATCGTCAAGCGACTGCGGCGGCAGATCTTCGACGCGCTTCCTGCAGCTGCCCGTCGGTTACTTCGATCGCAGCTCCTCCGGCGTGCTGCTGTCCCGGCTGACCTACAACACCGAGCAGATCGGCAACGCGGCCACTGATTCGGTGACCACCATGCGTGCGCGAGAGCGCTGACCATCATCGGGTCGATCGCGGTGCTGCTCTATCTCAACACCCGCCTCGCCCTCATCGCTCTCATCCTGGGGCCGCTGATCGGCTGGCTGGTCTCGATCATCAACAAGTATTTCCGCCGCTACAGCCGCCGCATCCAGGATTCGATGGGCGATGTGACGCGCGTGGCGAAGGAGACCCTGGAGGCGCCGCGGGTGATCAAGGTGTACAACGCGCGAGGACTACCAGGGCCGGCAGTTCGAGGCGGTCAACGAGCGCAACCGCCGCTCGCACATGCGCCTGATCCTGACCCGCGGCCTGTCCAATCCCGGTCGTGCAGTTCGTGACCTCGATCGGGCTCGCGTTCGTGCTGTCGATCGCCATCTCCGAGGCGATCAAAGGGCGCATGAGCCATGGGCGATCTGCTGGCCTTTTTCGCGGCGCTCGTGAACATCGCCAGCCGTTGCGCGCGTCTGGTGGGCGTTGCTGGGTCCGCTGCAGCAGGGCATCGCCGCCGGCGCAGAAGCATCTTCGAGCTGCTGGATGAGCCGGCGGAATCGCAGGGCGGCGGCCGCAGATGCCGCTGCGCGTGCGCGGCGAGGTGGAGTTCGAACGTGTCTCGTTCGCCTATGATCCGCAGGCAAGGGCCGCGCGCTGCACGACGTCCGGTTCCAAGGTGAGGCAGGGCGAGACGCTGGCGATCGTCGGGCCGCTCGGGCAGCGGCAAGTCGACACTGGTGAATCTGCTGCCGCGCTTCTACGACGCCGGCTTCGGGCGCGGTGCTGATCGACGGCCACGATGTGCGTGAGTACGCGCTGCGAAGCCTGCGCGACCAGATCGCGCTCGTGACGCCAGGATGTCGTGCTGTTCAACGACACCATCCGCAACAACATCGCCTTCGGTCGCGAGTCGTCGGCCGAGGCAATCGAGCGCGCCGCTGAGGCCGCGCACGTGCATGGAGTTTGCGATCGCAGCGTGCCCGACGGTCTCGACACCGTGGTCGGCGATCGCGGCGTGCTGCTGTCGGGCGGCCAGCGACAGCGCATCGCCATCGCGCGCGCGCTGCTGAAGAATGCGCCGATCCTGATTCTGGATGAGGCGACCTCGGCGCTCGACACCGAATCGGAGCGCATCATCCAGGTGGCGCTCGAGGAGCTGATGCACGATCGCACCACGCTCGTGATCGCGCATCGTCTTTCGACCGTGGAGAAGGCCGATCGCATCGTGGTGCTGGATGCCGGGCGACATCGTCGAAATGCGGCACGCATGCCGAGCTGCTCGCGCGCGGCGGCCTCTACGCGCAGCTGCATCGCATGCAGTTCAACGACTGAAGCTGCGCGTCATGGAAGCCTGGCTGACGCGGCGATGGTACAGCGGCGTCTGCGCCACTCTCGCTGCGACCACTCTCGTGGCTGTATGGCGCAGCGTCATGCGCGCTGCGCAGCATCGCTTACGCGCGCGGCTGGCGGCGCAGCGTATCGCGTGGGGCGGCCGGTTGTGATCGTGGGCAATCTCACGGTCGGCGGCACGGGCAAGACCCCAGTCGTCATCTGGCTCGCTCAGCAGCTGTCCGCGCTCGGGCTCAAGGTGGGCATCGTTTCGCGCGGCTATGGCCGCACCGAGACGGAGCCGCAGGACCGTGGAGGAGAATAGCGACTGGCGCGACGTCGGCGATGAGCCGCTGCTGCTGCGGCAGAAGCAGCGGCTGCCTGACCGTGGTCGCGGCCGACCGTGTTGCCGCAGCGCGCATACTGGTGGAGCAGGGAGTCGATGTGATCATCGCCGACGACGGGCTGCAGCACCTGCGGCTCGCGCGCGATTGCGAGATCGTGGTCGTCGATGCGGCACGCGGATTCGGCAACGGCAGCCTGCTGCCGGCAGGGCCGCTGCGCGAGCCTGTCTCACGGCTTGCAAGCGTGGATGCGATCGTCGTCAACGGCGCCGAGCCGGATCGTCGCTGCCGCGCAGCGGCTTTCGCCATGACGCTCGAGCCGCAGGGCGGAGCGGCGCGTGTCGTCCCGGCAGCCCGGGCGAGCTGGCCACGACGGATTTCCGCGGCGTGACGGTGCATGCGGTCGCCGGGATCGGCAATCCGGCGCGCTTCTTCGCGGAACTGCGTGCGCGCGGCATGGACGTCGTGGAGCATCCGTTTCCGGACCACCATCCGTTCACGGAGAACGATCTGGACTTCGAAGACCACCTTCCCGTGCTCATGACGGAAAAGGATGCCGTAAAATGCCGTGCGTTCGCCAACCCACGGCTGTGGTACGTGCCGGTATCGGCGCGGTTCAGTGAAGCGCACGAGCGCGAGCTGCTCGGGCGGGTACGGATCAAACTCGATCGCATAGCGTAGAATCGCCCCTGCGCCGATCCGCGGCCGCGCTGCAAAGGTTAGCTTTCACCATGGATGCCCGCCTGCTCGAGATCCTGGCCTGCCCGGTCTGCAAGGGTCCTCTCAAACACCATCGCGACGCGAAGGTGCTCGTGTGCCGCATGGACCGGCTGGCCTATCCGATCCGCGACGACATCCCGGTGATGCTCGAGGAGGAAGCGCGCCAGCTCGCCGCGGACGACCCGCTGATGGACAAGTAGGACGGCCAGCGTGTTCCGCGTCGTCATTCCGGCCCGGTACGACTCGACGCGACTGCCCGGCAAGGCGCTGCTGCCGCTCGCCGGCAAACCGATGATCCAGTGGGTCTATGAGCGAGCGCGCGCAGTCGCGCGCCACCGAAGTGATCTTCGCGACGGACGATGCCGCGCATCGCAGATGCCGCTCGACATTTCGGCGCGACAGTCGCGATGACCGCGGCCAGTCACACGCTCCGGCACGGATCGCATTGCCGAAGTCGCGCACGACCGCGCGCTGGGACGAGCCGACATCGTCGTCAACGTGCAGGGCGATGAGCCGCTGATCCCGCCGGCGCTCATCGATCAGGTGGCTGGCGTTGCTGCAGAGCCTCCGCGGGCGCGGGCATCGCGACACTTGCGGCGCTCATCGATTCGCCGGCCGACTTTCTCAACCCGAATGTCGTCAAGGTCGTCGACCGATGCTTCGGGGCGCGCGCTGTATTTCAGCCGCGCGCCGATCCCATGGAACCGCGACGGTGCATCAGCGGGCCTCGAGACGCAGCGCAGCCATGACGAGGCCCGGCGGCACATCGGAATCTACGCCTATCGCGTCGGCTCGCTGCTGCGAGCATGGCAGCGCTGCCTCCCGCGCGACTCGAGACGCTCGAGAAGCTCGAGCAGCTGCGGGCGCTGGCGAGTGGCATCGAGATCCGCGTGGCCGACGCCGTTCGAGCTTGCCGGGTCCGGACGTCAATACGCCCGCGGACGTGGCCATGTCGAATCTCTCCTGATGAGGAGTGAAGGGCTGGGCGCTGCCGGCGCTTCCTGGGAGTCCGCCACAATCCGCCACAACGCGGCCCCACGCCCTGCACAATCGGGCAGTCGATAATGCGAGCGCACGAAATCCCAGGGAGCATCCGCGTGCCCGTCGACCCTCCGCAGCCCGCAACCTCCGGCACACCGCTGAAGCGGACTGTTTCGCGCCATCTTCGGTGAGCTCGACTGGCATGCGCCGTCGTGGATTGCACGGCTGACCTGGCTGCGCGATCGCTCGACGACGCAGGAGGCGGCCGATTATCTCCGCGGCGCAAGCCCGGCATCGCCTCGGTCATCGCGGCCGGCGTCCTGCTCGCGACGTCGTCGCTTCGCATTTCGCGTGGCGCTGGTACGAGAGCCGACCGAAGCCGATGGAGATCGACTTCACGGTCATCGCGCCAGAACGAACCTGCTATGAGTGCGAGCCGCCCGGCGCGCCGAATCCGCTCTCGTGCAGGTTCGAGCCTCCGCCGCGCTGCTCGCGCAGGCCGGGAAGGATGTTGATCCGGCCTCGACGCCCTGAGCCTGACGCCCAGGCTCAAGGGCATCTGGCATTGGGACGACGACCGCTACGCTGCGCTTCCAGCCGGCGCAGGACTGGCCGATCGGTGCGGAGTATCCACGTGCGCCTGGCCAAGCGCTGGCTCGTCGCCGAGCACGTGCGCCTGAAGGATTACGCAGTTCAAGTTCACGAGTCCCGCGTTCGTCGCGCGCATCGCGAACACCGAGTTCCACCAGGATCCCGATCGTCGCGCGCGACAAGAAGGTCGTGGTGAACGTCGCGTTCACCCATCCGGTGGACCCCGAGCGCTTCGAGAAGAAGATATCGCTGCAGCTCTTCGAGCGCATCACCGACACGATGGAGGAGGAGCAGGGCAAGGCGCGCTTCACCGTCGTTTACGACAAGCTGAGGCTCAATGCCTACATCCATTCCGAGCAGTTGCCGGTGCCCGACAAGGCGGGCCGGCTCGCGATACGCATCGAGCCGGGCGTCACGGCTGTACGCGGCGGCAACGAGAACCAGGAGCGGCTGGAAACGCAGTGTCGCAGTGCCCGGCCTCTACAGCCTCGCAGTTGCAGCAGGTGGCGCTGCAGATCGCCAAGGACGAGCGGGAGGAGCCGAGCCAGGCGCTGGTCATCCAGATGAATCACTCGGTGCTCGAAGAGGACATGGCGCGCGCAGTCGAGGCGTGGCGGCTGCCGGCGAAGCACCCCGACCCCAAGCGCCAGGCCCGAATACGGCAAGCGCGCGTTTTCATGGTCGCGTTCGGAGATCGTGAACGAAGATGTGCTCGGGCAGCGGAACGGCTGCCGTTGCAACAGGTGCCGGGCGATCGGGAGCACTACGAGCTGCACAGCTTCAGGCATGACGCCGAGCCAGGCGAATTTGTCTATGTACGCGTGAAGCGCGGCTTGAAGTCCTTTGGCGGCTACTTGCTCGAGCGCAGCGTCGAGAATCTCTTCGAACGTGCCTGCGTACCCACGCGAGGTCCGAATCGCGCAGCAGGGGTCGCTGCTGTCGTTGTCAGGCGGCAAGACGCTGACCGTTCTGACGCGCGACGTGCCTGCGATCCGCGTGGAGATCGGGCGGGTATTGCCGCAGCAGATCCAGTACCTGGTTTCCCAGACCGATGGCGCATTCACACAGCCAACGTTCGACAACTGGCGCTTCGATGCCGCAAACATCACCGAGCGTTTCGCGAAGACTCTACGGCTGCCGAAGCTCAAGGCCGGCGCGCCGCACTATGAGCCGGTCGCGCTGGCCGAATACCTGAGCGACGACGCCGCCGACCGCCGTGGCATCTTCTTCGTCAGAGTCGAAGCCTGGGATCCGGAGCACGACCGGCCGCTGTCGGGTGATGAACGGAAGGACTGGAACAGCGCGCAGTACAAGGAAACCAGCGACGCCCGCCTCATCGTGCTCACCGACCTCGGGCCTGGTCGCGAAGCGCTCGCTCGACGGTTCGCAGGATCTGTTCGTGCAGTCGATCCGCACCGGTGCGCCGCTGGGCGGCGTGCGAATCGAGATCCTGGGGCGCAATGGCCAGCCCATGCTCGATGCGACGACCGACGCGGAAGGCCATGCGCGCTTTGCCGATCTGCGCAGCTTCCAGCGCGAGCAGGAGCCGGTGCTGTACCTGGCGCGGCGCGGCGGCGATCTCGCGTTCCTGCCGGTGCAGGATCGCGACCGGCGGCTGGATCTGTCGCGCTTCGAGGTCGGCGGTGTCGACAACCGGGTCGATCAGGGCACGCTCTCGGCGTACCTGTTCTCGGATCGCGGCCTGTATCGGCCGGGGGAGGAGATCCGCATCGGCGCGATCGTGCGCAGCCAGGACTGGAAGCGCTCAGTGCAGGATGTACCGCTGCGACTGGAAGTCCAGGATCCACGGGGCATCACGATGCGCCGCGAGGCGTTCACGCCCCGGCCCGGCCGGCTTCGGCGAGATCAGGCAACTCGACGCGCGAAACATCGCCGCCGGCAATTACACGGTGTCTCTGTCCATCGTGCGCAACCACGGTGGCGCGGATCTGATCGGCTCGACGGTGGTGCAGGTGCGCGATTTCCTGCCGGACCGGCTGAAGATGACCATGAAGCTTCTCGGCGGCATCCGCTGAAGGCTGGGTGTCGCCGGAGAGCCTGACGGCGACGGTCAATCTGTCGAACCTGTTCGGCACCCCGGCGGAGAACCGGCGAGTCACGCGCGCAAATGACGCTGTCGCCGGCCTTCCCGCAGTTCAGGGCCTATCGCGGATTACACGTTCCACGATCCGCAGGCGGCGCGCGAAGGGCTTCAACGAGCCGCTACAGCCCGCGAAGACCGACGAAAACGGCAGGCGACTGCTCGATCTCAATCTGCAGCGCTTTGCGCAGGCCACCTACCGCCTGCACCTTGCAGCGAGGGCTTCGAGGCCGATGGCGGCCGCGGCGTGAGCAGCGAGGCGGCGCAGCTCGTCTCGAACATGCCCTATCTGATCGGATGGAAGGCCGACGGCGGCCTCGAGTACGTTTCGCTGAATGCCAAGCGCTCGGTTCGTGCTGATCGCCGATCGATCCGAAGGCGCAGCGCAGGCAAGTCGCGGGCCTGATGCTCGTGCGACTCGAGACGCGCTTCATCTCCACGCTGGTGCGGCGCGACAATGGCACCTACCAGTACGAGTCACGGCGCCGCGACATGCCGCTCGAGGAACGCGAGCTCACCATCCCCGCAACGCGGCATCGATCTCGCGCTCGCGACCGACAAGCCAGGCGCATTCGCGTATCGGGATGCGCGATCGCGCAGGGCCAGGAGCTGGCGCGCATCGACTATCGCGTCGCTGGCGAGGCCAATCTCACGCGCACGCATGGAAAAGAACGCGCAACTGCAGATCGCGCTGGCGAGGCACGGACTACGCGCCCGGCGATGAGATCGAAATGCAGATCCAGGCGCCGTACACCGGCGCGGGCCTGATCACCATCGAGCGCGACCGCGTCTACGCCTGGCGGTGGTTCCGCACCACGACGACGAGCTCGCTGCAGAAGATCAAGCTGCCTGCGGGGATCGAGGGCAACGCCTACGTCAGCGTCGCCTTCGTGCGCGACATCGCGCTCGGCGGAGATCTATACCAGCCCGCTGTCCTACGGCGTGCAGCCGTTCTCGATCAATCTCGATGCGCGCAAGAATGCCATCACCCTCAAGACGCCTGCGCTGGTGAAGCCCGGCGAGAAGCTGCGCGTCGAGTATTCAACCGCAGAGGCCTGCGCGCATCGTGGTGTTCGCGGTCGATGAAGGCATCCTGCAGGTCGCGCGCTATCGAACGCCAGATCCGCTGGCTCACTTCTTCCAGAAGCGCTCGCTGGATGTAGTCACGCTGCAGATCCTCGATCTGATCCTGCCCGAATTCAGCGGTGGCGGACTCGAAGCCGCCCCGGGCGGAGATGAGGAAGGCGCGCTCGGCACGCATCTGAATCCGTTCCGTCGCAAGGGCGAGAACCCCGTGGCCTGGTGGTCCGGCATCCTCGACGCCGACAGCACGCCGCGCACGCTGGAATACATCGTGCCGGACTACTTCAACGGCACGCTGCGCGTCATGGCCGTTGCCGTGGCGGACGATACGATCGGGGCAGAGCAGAAGAGTGCGCTGGTGCGCGGCGATTTCGTGCTGTCGCCCAACGCGCCGACGACAGTGACGCCCGGAGATGAGTTCGACGTCAGTGTCGGCGTCGCGAACAATCTCGCGGGCTCGGGAAAGGAAGCGAAGTTGACGCTGTCCCTGGAGACCGACCCGGGCTTGCAGATCGTCGGCGATCCACAGGTGGAACTGGCGATAGCCGAGGGCAGCGAGGGCTCGGGACGATTCAGGCTGCGCGCAATGGATCGCCTCGGGTCGGCCGGAATGCGTTTCGCGGTCAAAGCGGGCGAAAGTGCCGTGCGGCGTCAGATCGACCTCAGCATTCGACCCGCGACGCCTTACATGACGACACTGACTGCCGGAACGCTGAAGAACACGAGGCAGGATGTGCGGGTTCAGCGCGACGTCTACTCGGAGTACGGCGAGCGCAAGGCGGGCATCTCACTGCTCCCACTGGGAATGGCGCATGGCCTCGTCACATATCTCGGACACTACCCGTATGCGTGCACTGAACAGCTGGTGAGCCAGGCAATGCCTGCACTCATGCTCGCGGAACGGCCGGAGTTCGGCTACGTGCGCGCGCAGCCGGGCGCCGACCTGGACGGGCTCATCGACGAGCTGCGTGTGCGGCAGAACGACGACGGCGCCTACCGGCTCTGGCCGGGCGGCAACGAAGTCGCCGAGTTCGTCTCGATCTACGCGCAGCACTTTCTGATCGAAGCGACCGAGCGCGGCAACCGTGTTCCTGCCGATGTCGTCCAGCGGGGCAACGCCTACTTGCGCTCGCTCGCGCGGCGTGACGGCAGCAACCTGATCCAGGAGCGCAACTCCGCATACGCCATGTATCTCCTGACGCGGCAGGGCCAGGTGATGGCCACTGAGGCGGCGGCTCTGCGCAAGCGACTGAGCGAGCGCTACGCGAAAGACTGGCAACAGGATCTGGCCGCACTATGGCTGGGCGCCTCCCTGCAGCTGATGCGGCAGGAGAGCGACGCCGAGCGCGCCGTGGCGGCCCTGCGCTTCAACGTGCCGGATGCGAGCGTCGACCCTTACGACGACGCCATGACACGCGACGCCTTTGTGCTGTACGGACTGGCGCGTCACTTTCCGAAGCGACTGACGAAGCTGCCGCCTGAAGTCATTCAAAACCTCGTGGAGCGCATCACGGCCAACAGTTACCACTCGCTTTCGGCCGGCGCGACCCTACTTGCTCTTGCCACTTATACGAATGCAACCCAGGCGGTCGCCGCGCCGCAGCTGTCGATCTCGGAGATATTGCGTGACAAGACCGTACGGGCGCTGGTGTTGCCGCAGGAGCTGATGCCCAAAGTGGATTTCAGCCCTCAGGCTGCGGCGCTGCGCTTTTCGAGCGGCTCGGATTTCAACGCCTACACTCTGGTCGACGTCGCCGGTTTCGATCGCAAGCCACCCACCGAAGCGATCTCGCAAGGGTTCGAGATAATGCGCGAATACACCGACGGCGCCGGCAAGCCGCTTGCCACCGTGAAGATGGGCGAGCAGGTCGACGTGCATCTGAAATTCCGCGCCCTGCAGGATCGTGCCGTCACCAACGTCGCGCTGGTCGACCTGTTGCCGGGAGGCTTCGAACTGGTGATTCCGCCGCAGGAAAACGTGGACACGATGTATCAGGCTTCGCCAACCGCTGAAGAGGGCAGCGCTGGCGCATTCAACGGGTGGAACTGCGCCTTCTGCGCTGGGCGCACTCCGCAGAGCCTGAGTTACGCCGACCCGCGCGAGGATCGCGTCGTGTTCTACCTCAGCGCCAATCGTGAGGTGCAGAAGATCGTCTATCGCATCAAGGCGACCAATGCCGGGAAGTACACGGTTCCGCCCGCGTATGGCGAATCGATGTACGACCGGGGATTCGTCGCGCGTTCGGTTGGAGCGCGAATCGAGGTGGTGCGGCCTTGACTCGTCGCTGGAAGATCGCGGGCGCGCTGGGAATCGGGATCCTGGCATTCGTCGCCACTGCCGTGTCGGTGCGCTACTGGCCGCGCGCGCCGCTGTCTCAGCACATTCCGTCTTCCGTTGCGGTGCTCGACGCCGGTGGCCGCCTGCTGCGCCTGACGCTGGCGTCTGACCAGCAGTACCGCCTGTGGACGCCGCTGGATCATGTACCGCAGTCATTCGTCGATGCGCTGTTGCTGCACGAGGACAGGCACTTCTATAGCCATCCGGGCGTGAATCCGCTGGCCATTGCTCGCGCTGGTTACGAGACCTTCACCGGAGGGGCGCGACAGGGCGGCTCGACGCTCACGATGCAGCTCGCGAGACTGCTCTATGGGCTCAATACGCGCACGATCGGAGGCAAGCTCGAGCAGATCGCTCTGGCTGTGGGCCTGGAGATGCGATACTCGAAACGCGAGCTGCTCGAGGCGCATCTCAATCTCATGCCGTACGGCGGCAACGTGCAAGGCGTTGGCACGGCCAGCCTCGTCTATTTCGGCAAGAAGCCGGTCCAACTCGGCCTGGCCGAGTCGCTGACGCTCGTCGTCATCCCGCAAGCCCCTTCGGCACGCACTCCGGCGGCAGATGGAACTGAATCGACAGCACTCACGACCGCTCGCGCACGCCTGTTCTCGCGCTGGCTGAAGGGGCATCCCGATGCAGCGAATCAAAGCGGACTGATGCAAGTGGGCCTGCAATACGGGGGTCCGCGCACGCTGCCATTCGAAGCACCGCACGCGAGCGATGCGCTCCTGGCGCGCGCGAAAGGCGCGCTTTCGATCGACAGCACGATCGATCTGCGCCAGCAGAAGCTGGTGGAACGTCTACTGCAGAATTACGTGCGCGAGCAGCAGCGCGTCGGCATCCGAAACGCCTCCGCGCTGCTGGTCGATCGCCGGAATCTGAGCGTCCGCGCTGTCGTCGGCTCGGCGCGATTCTTCGAAGATTCGATCCAGGGCCAGGTCAACGGCACGTTGGCCAAGCGCTCGCCGGGCTCCGCGCTCAAGCCTTTCATCTATGCGCTGGCCATCGACCAGGGGCTGATTCATCCGCTCACGGTATTGAAGGACGCGCCCATGTCCTTCGGCCCGTTCAGCCCGGAAAACTTCGATGGGCGCTTCGTCGGCCCTATCAATGCCACCGATGCGCTCGTACGCTCGCGAAACGTTCCCGCCATCGCGCTGTCCGCGCGACTGGCGCAGCCGGGGCTTCATCAGTTCCTCCGCAGCGCCGGTGTGTCGCGCATGGCTTCGGAAAAACACTACGGCCTGGCGCTCGCGCTCGGCGGCGGTGAGGTGACGATGGAAGAGATGGCAACCCTCTACGCCATGCTGGCGAATGCGGGCGTGCTCCATGCTCTGCGGTACAGAGTTGATGAGCCTGTCACCAATGGGCCACGACTGCTGTCTGCTGCCGCAAGCTTCATGACGTTGCAGATGCTGCTGGAGAATCCACGCCCTGAGGACTATTCGGTTCACCCAAGGGGCCGCCTGCCTGTCGCCTGGAAGACAGGGACCTCATGGGGATTCCGCGATGCCTGGACCGCCGGCGTGTTCGGGCCGTACGTGCTGGTCGTGTGGATCGGAAACTTCGACGGCAGCAGCAATCCCGCATTCGTCGGAGTACAAGCGGCCGCGCCGCTGTTCTTTCGCATCGCCGATGCGCTGCAGGTCTCGGAGCCGCAGATCGCGCAGGTGAAATTTCTTCAGCCATCTGATGTGACGCGCGTCGAGGTGTGTGCCGCTTCGGGTGATCTGCCCAATGCAGATTGTCCTCGCAGGGCAAGCACATGGTACATACCTGGGAAATCGCCCATTCGTTTGAGCGAAGTGCACCGGCGTGTTTGGATCGACACGCGCACCGGTAACCAGGCGTGCCCGCCATACGATCCGAAGTTCACGGAGTCCGAAGTCTTCGAGTACTGGCCATCAGACGTGTTGACGCTCTTCGCGCAGGCCGGGATGCCTCGCCGCCATCCGCCGCCCGCAGAGGGTTGCCTGCACGACATGCCCGGCGGAATCGCTCCGCATATCAACTCACCTCTCGCCAGCGTCACCTACACGTTGCGCGCCGCGCGTGTCAGCGCCGAAACGATTCCGCTCGCGGCGACCGCCGATGCCGAGGTCCGGACGCTGCACTGGTTCGTCGGAGACGCCTACGTCGGCACGAGCCGGCCCGACGTTGCCGTGCCGTGGACGCCGGCGCGCTCGGGCACCTTTACTGTTCGCGCGGTGGACGACCGGGGCAGGTCAGACAGCCGCGAGCTCCGAGTAGCGGTGGTGCGGTAGCGATTTTCCGTTTGCGCGCTCAGGCCGCTTACGCCGAGCGAGTAATTCCCCCATCCACGCGGATATTTTGCGCCGTAATGTACGCCGCGCCCTCTGAAGACAGGAAGGCAACAGTGGCGGCAATCTCTTCGCTGGTCCCATAGCGTCGCAGCGGCACGCTGTCCCGGCGCTCGTCCGTCGCAGGAAGAGGCCGGCACGAAACACGGCCGAGGTTGGGAAGCTCGCAGTCGGCTCGAAGGCCCAGGCGGTGGAGATGTTGATGATCACCCCGCAACGCTGCTTCTGCATGATCGGAGTCACCAGGCGGGTGGGTCGAATCACGTTCATGAGGTAGCCCGCTGTGATGATCGCTACTTGACCGGCTGCCATCGAGCTTTCCCTTAGTCACCAGACCAGATCGACATCATTTCCTAACGTTTGTGCAGGTCCCGAAGCAGGCCCATCGAAGCGGCCTCGACCAGGTCGAGCACCTCCTCGAAACCATTCGCGCCGCCATAGTAGGGATCGGGAACTTCAGTCGTGTCCGCATCGGCCGCGAATTCGAGGAAGAGGCGCACCTTGCTGCGGAACTCCTGCGGCGCACGCGCGTGCAGATCGCTCAGGTTTTCGCTATCCATGGCGAGGATCAGATCGAAATGCTCGAAGTCATCCGGCTCGACCTGCCGAGCGCGCAGCGGCGAGAGGTCATAGCCACGTCGACGCCCCGCCTCCTGAGATCGCGGATCCGGTGAATGCCCCACGTGGTAAGCCGCAGTCCCGGCGGAGTCCACTTCGACGGAGAGCTTTGGCGCCTCTCGCGCGGCGATGGCGCGGAACACCGCTTCCGCGGTCGGCGACCTGCAGATGTTGCCCAGGCAGACAAATAAAATGCGCATATCCGCGGTTTACCTTGCTTATCCCGACTCGCGCCGATAAATGTAATCACTATCCCGTCACACGGCTAGAGAGGGCGAGCCCATGAGTCCAGTCGGCACCGAGAGCGAGGAGGGCTTCATCCCCTACCTCATCATGCTGCGTTTCGACAGGGGGGACGACTTGCGGGACCGGCTCGAGGAATCGCTGCCGCTGCTGCAGGCGACGCTCGCCGAGCTCGGAAGCGTCGAGCCTGTGATGGCTTCATACGATGGATCGGCGGTGTCGTATCTGCTCGAAGCGCGCGAAAGCATTCAGCCCAAGCATGTGCTGCAGCAGCTGCAGTCACCCGGTGCGCGACGCACCTCGCCGCTCAAGACTCACGACAAGGTGCTCGTCGTGGCCATCGAATGCGGATTGGCTTCGCGCATGGAGCGCGTCACCGACTGGCTCCGCGACCACGACACTCTGGTGTAGCGGGTCTCAGCTTCGCAAACGGATGACGCCGGGATCGGCCCGGCGTCATCCATGCAGCCTATTCCTCGGGGCCTCTATACCCACCCGGCGTGTTGTCACCCGAAGGTGCCGACGACCACACCACATGAGGGCGCCCTGGTGCAGGGCTCTGCGCCGGCGGCTCGAAGTGCGCGGCAGGCGCCGGCGGTTCATACGCCGGGGCCGAGGGAGCCGACTGGCCACCGCTGTCGAAGCTTTCACGTAGTGACGAGGATTCGTACGACCCACCTGAAGACTCATTTCCCGAGTCCGGTCCGTTTGAATTGCCGTTGGCGTCGCGAGGCGCGCCACCGGCAAGTGTTCCGGCGCCTTCACCGCGATTGCCACCGCCACCGCCGCGTCGACCACGACGGCGACCGCCACGGCGTCCACGACGTGGCTGCTCGCCCCGATCGGGCCTCAGGCCCGGATCGGCCGAGACAGGCTCGCCTTCGACGCCAGTTGTCGGGGCCTGCTCAGTGCGAAACGCCGGCTCGCTGGGTGCCGGCGCCGCCGCCTGATCAGGACCGTTGTTACGCTGGGGCTGTTCGGCTCGATTACCGCTCGCCTCTCTGCCGCGATCGCGCCCGCGATCCCGGTCACGATCGCGATTGCGATCCCGCGAACCGCTGCGCTCACCGCGGTCTCGATCCCGATCGCGGTTTCGATCCCTGCCGCGCCCATCGCGACGGACGTCATCGGATGCATGGCGGCGGGGCGAATGCCCTCCGTGCCTATGGTCGCGATCACGATGATGGCTGCCACTTCGCTCTCGATTTGGGCTGCGCGAGGCAGGGGCCGGGGTTTGTTCGCTCTCTTCAGCTGCCGGCGCGCCGGCCAGCCATCGCTTGAGTCTTTGAAACACGCCCAGCTCCGGTTGCGCCTGAGCGGCTTGCACAGGAGCGACCGGGCGCGCCGGTGCTGCAACGATAGGCGCTGTGGTATCCGGCAACAGTGTTGCAACTGCAGCAATCTCCGTCGGCGGACGCCGGTCGCGCGCGGTGCTGGGTTCAGCCAGCGCCGGAGGCGTCGGCATCTTGTAGCTCACACCCTTGTTCTCGGGAAGCTCCACTTCGTCGTCGCGCACGCGCCGGATCGAGAACTCCGGCGTCTCGATGTTCGGATTCGGCACGATCAGACGAGCTCGACCTCGCTCTTGTCCTCGAGCTGCGCAGCCACTCGCGCTTTTCGTTGATCAGGTACGTGGCCACCTCGACCGGCACCTGCGCGATGACGCGCGCGGTGCGGTCCTTGCGCAGCTCCTCGCCGATCAGGCGCAGCATCGCCAGCGCCATGGATTCGACGCTGCGGATGCTGCCGATGCCCGCTGCAGCGCGGGCAGGCCAGGTGGCTCGACTCGCCGAGCGAGGGCCGCAGGCGCTGGCGCGACATCTCGAGCAGGCCGAAGCGCGAGAGGCGGCCGATCTGGATGCGCGCGCGGTCCACCTTCACGGCATCGCGCAGCCGGTCCTCGACCTCGCGCTGGTTCTTGCGTCGACTCCATGTCGATGAAGTCGATGACGATCAGGCCGCCGAGGTCGCGGATGCGCAGCTGGCGGGCGATCTCGTCGGCGGCTTCGAGATTGGTGTTGAGCGCGGTGGTCTCGATGTCGCTGCCGCGCGTGGCGCGCGCCGAGTTGATGTCGATGGACACCAGCGCCTCGGTGTAGTCGATCACGATGCTGCCGCCGGAGGGCAGCTGCACCTTGTGCGCGTACGCCGACTCGATCTGGTTCTCGATCTGGAAGCGCGTGAACAGCGGCACGTCGTCCTTGTAGAGCTTCAGGCGGCTGCTGCGCCTCGGCCGGCATGAAGCGCTGCATGTACTCCTGCGCCTTCTGGAAGGCGGCGCCGTCGTCGACCAGGATTTCGCCGATGTCATCGGCGAGGTAGTCGCGCAGCGCGCGCGTGACCGCATCGCTTTCCTGGTAGACGAGGAACGGCGCAGGGCGGTCCTTGGACGGCCGCGGCGATCGGCGTCCCACTGCGTCTTGAGGTTGTCGAGGTCCCACTGCAGTTCTTCGACCGAGCGGCCGACGCCGGCGGTGCGCATGATGGCGCCCATGCCTTCGGGGATCTGCGAGCTGGTCCATGGCCTCGCGCATCTGGTCGCGATCTTCGCCCTCGATGCGGCGCGACACGCCGCCGGCGCGCGGGTTGTTCGGCATCAGCACCAGGAAGCGGCCGGCGAGGCTGATGAAGGTGGTGAGGGCCGCGCCCTTGTTGCCGCGTTCTTCCTTCTCGACCTGGACGATGATTTCCTGGCCTTCGGTCAGCAGTTCGCGGATGTTCATGCGGCCGCCCTGGGGCTGGCCGTCGCGGAAGAACTCCTTGGAGATTTCCTTCAGCGGCAGGAAGCCGTGGCGCTGCGGCGCCGTAGTCGACGAAACAGGCTTCGAGCGAGGGCTCGACGCGGGCGATGCGGCCTTTGTAGACGTTGGCTTTTTTCTGTTCGCGGGAGGTGACTTCGATGCTGAGGTCGTAGAGTTTCTGACCATCGACCAGGGCGACGCGCAACTCTTCCTGCTGAGTTGCATTGACGAGCATTCTTTTCATGTGCCCCTTCTATTGGATGAAGGGTCGACAAGCGGGCGGTGGGAGGCCCGAGCAGCGGCACGCGGCAGCTCTCGAGGCGGCGAAGATTTCTGAAAGGAGCTTGAAGCGCTCGAATCACTTTTATGTATTTGGGCGTCCGCCACAAAGTGCGTCCGCCGGAAACCTTCGGTGTACTCAACCGACAGCGCAGGTCGCGGAAGCTCTCCTGGAGTTCGACGCGGCGCGCGCGATCTTGTCGGCCCATTGCGATGGCCTCGATACCGAGGACCAACTAACATGCAGCGGCAGTGCCGCCACCATTGGCGCGCCCGCTACAGCGGGCGGCGGCGCGAGTATACGCGCAGGACCACTGTAGAAACAATATCTTACGTTGAGCGTTCCCGTGACCGACCCCGCAACTCCGCAGCCCAAGCAGGGCGTGCAGCTCCTGGAAGTCGATTCCGAGCGCGCCGGGCAGCGCCTGGACCAGTTCCTGACGAAGCTGCTACCCACCGTTCCGCGCAGCCGGATCTACCGGATCGTGCGCAAGGGTGAGGTGCGGGTGAACGGCGGGCGGGTGGCTCCGGAGCTTCGCCTGAAGGCTGGGGACAAGGTCCGCGTGCCTCCAGTCCGCCTCGATGTGGAGCCAAGGCCGAAGCGGGCGCCGGCCTCGATACTGGAGCGAATTCAGGCCGCGATCATCTCAGAGGACGAACGGCTCATCGTGCTCGACAAGCCCTCGGGCATCGCGGTTCATGGCGGCAGCGGCCTGAGCTACGGCGTGATCGAGGCGCTGCGGACGCTGCGCCCCGACGAGACTCTGGAGCTGGTCCATCGGCTGGATCGGGACACCAGCGGCTGCCTGCTCGTCGCGCGCAAGCGCAGTGCGCTGCGCACGTTGCACGAGTTACTGCGTGAAGGCCGCTTCGAAAAGCGCTACCTCGCGCTGGTCAAAGGGCCATGGGATCTGGGCCACAAGCGTATCGACGCGCGACTGCGCACCGACACCCGGGTCGGTGGCGAGCGCACGGTGCGCGTCGGCGACAACGGGAAGGAAGCAATCAGCGATTTCCGCCCCGTGCAGTTCTTCGGCAATCGCGCCACGTTGCTCGAAGTCGCGATTCACACCGGGCGCACACATCAGATTCGCGTGCACGCCGCTCACGCTGGTCACCGGTGGCGGGCGACGAAAAATATGGCGACGAGGCTTTCAATGAGGAGATGCGTGAGATCGGGCTCACGCGGATGTTCCTGCACGCGCACAGCGTGAGTTTCGACTGGCCACACGGCGGGGTTTTCAGCGCGAACGCGCCACTACCCGCCGATCTGTCGGCGGTCATCGATAGGTTAGGCGGATTGCCAACGCGCTCGCGCCCACGCGGTGGGCGGCGTACTCGCTGACGATCAGGGAATCTCGAAGCCGCGATTGCGCAGTGCGCCGGCAACCCAGATCAGTGGCAGGCCCATCAACGCTGTGGGGTCATGACTCTCTATGCGCTCGAAGAGCGAGATCCCCAGAGCTTCCATCTTGAAGCCTCCCGCGCAATCGAAGGGTTGTTCCGCGTCCACGTAGCGCACGATGTCTTCGGAGCTCAACTCGCGAAATTGAACGACGGTCGTGTCGACGTGGACCACGCTCCCTACGGCGCAGCCGGTGAAGAATTGCGCGCGCTTCCCACTGAGCAAGCCCAACTGGCCCATGCACCGCTCGGCGTTCCCCGGCTTGTCGAGAATCCGCTCGCCCAGTGCCGCGACCTGGTCGCTACCGATGACTACGGCACCGGGATGCCGCTTCGTCGACTTCCCGTGTCTTGGCGATCGAGAGCCGCCGGGCCCGCTCCGATGGCGCCTCGCCCGGAACGTGATCCTCAGGGACCTCAGGGCGCGACCACTTCGAAAGGCACCCGCAACCGCTCCAGCAGCGAACGTCGGTAGGGGGAAGTGGAAGCGAGGATCAGGGAGGGCATGGCTGCGATTGAATCGCCTACGAGAAACAACGGCTTACAGCAGATCCGTTTTGACTTGGGGAGGGTCGATACCTATCATACGCGCCCCATGTCGGAGGCGTGGTCGCAGTTGCGGGATGTCGACCGGCTCTCCGATGGCCGGGTCGATATCGATTTCGTCGATCCCGCTGAGCGAATTTCCGCAGCTTCCGGCGCAGCCGGCAGGTCCGATGGATCGGTCAGCGGGCAGGCACAGTTCCGCCGCGAGGTGGGATTCGCGGTCGCGGAGCTCGAAGTGACGGGTAGCGTGCAGCTGGTCTGCCAGCGTTGCCTCGCTCCGATGCGCCAGCCGGTGGATGGCAGCGCGCTCATCGCGCTGGTCGCCACGGAGGCGGAGGCGGATCGGGTGCCGCCGGAGTTCGAGCCGGTGCGCGCTCCGGAAGGTCGCATCAGAGTGCGCGACCTGGTTGAAGAAGAAGTTGCTGCTGTCGATGCCGATCGTGCCGCTGCATGCGAATCCGGCCGATTGTGCGCCAGCGGCGCCAGCAGTAGCGACGATTGCCGAGTCGCAGGGCGATGCCGCAGAAAGTATGCAGAAACCGTTTGAACGGCTGGGCGAGCTGTTGAAACGCAAGTGACTCGGTAAGATCGTCCGAGGAGTTCAGTTAATGCCCGTTCAGAAAAGCCGCAAGACACCGTCCAAGCGCGGCATGCATCGTTCGCACGATGGGCTCGCCAAGCCCGCGCTGTCCATCGACCCGCAGTCGGGCGAGACGCATCTGCGCCATTGCATCACGCCGGACGGCTTCTATCGTGGCAAGCGCGTCATCGAAAAAGCCGCCGACGAAGACCGAAGAGCAATAGCCTGGGCGGGCCTGAAGGGCCCGCGCCGCGGATCACATTCGCGTGCAGCCGATCGCCATCGACGTCATGAGCGGGGACCGCGAGCCGCGGGATTACCTCGCCGGCGCGGTGCAGCGCGCTGCAGGAGGATCGGCAGCTGCATGCGTTGCTCGTCGGCGATCCGTCGATCATCGAGCGGCGAGATTCCCGCGGCGCTGCGCGACGCGTCGAGCTCGTCGCACTCTACGCAAGTCGTCACGATGGGCGAGTCGCCGCGCGAGGCCATCCGGCGCAAGAAAGACTCTTCGATGCGCCTGCGCGATCGATCTGGTGCACGCTGGCGCGCGCGAGCGCCTGCGTCAGCGCCGGGAACACCGGCGCTCTGACCGCGATGGCTCATTTCGTGCTGAAGACGGTCGCCGGCGTCGAGCGCGCGGCGATCATGTCGGCCATTCCTGTCGGCGCACGGCCACACTCACATGCTCGATCTCGGGCGCCAATACCAAGGCGACGCCGGAACAGCTGCGGCAGTTCGCATTCATGGGCATGGTAGTCGCGCGTGATGTGCACGGCCATGCAATCACCCCGCGTGGGACTGCTCAACATCGGCGAGGAAGACATCAAGGGGCACGAGATCGTCCAGGCCGCGCACGCCCTGCTGACCAGCGAGCAGCCTCAACTACATCGGTTTCGTCGAAGGCGACGACATCTTCTCCGGCGATGTCGACGTGGTCGTTACGGATGGATTCACGGGCAACGTGGCTTTGAAGACGATGGAAGGCGTTGCGGGGCTCATCGCACGCCGCATGCGCGAAGAATTCAATGCTTCGACCCTCGATCGCCTGGCGGGACTCGTCGCGCGCCCGGTGCTCAGGCGCGTCGCGGCCGGCCTCGATCCGCGTCGCTACAACGGCGCGTGCATGGTCGGCCTCAACGGTATCGTGGTAAAAAGCCACGGCGGCGCAGATCGCGGTTGCATTCGCCCGCGCGATCGCCATTGCGGCGATCGCTGCGCGCCAGGAGCTGACGGCGCACGTCGCGCAGGCACTGAACGGCCAGGCGCTGAACGGAGGGGGCTTGATCTATTCACGCATCGTCGGAACCGGCGCCTACCTTCCCGAGAAGGTGCTGACCAACTTCGATCTCGAGAAGATGATGGATACCACCGACGAGTGGATCCGCGACCGCACCGGCATCGAGCGGCGCCACATCGCCGCCGACGGCGAGACGACGGTGGACCTGGCCGAGAAGGCCGCTCGCCGCGCACTCGATGCCGCCGGCGTTTCGCCCTCCGAGGTCGACTTCATCGCCTTCGGCACCACCACGCCCGACCTGATCTTCCCGAACTGCGGCGTGCTGCTGCAGGCCCGGCTCGGCTGTCGCGGCGGTCCCGCGTTCAGCGTCGAAACGGCGTGCGCAGGTTTCATCTACGCGCTGTCGATCGCGGACAAGTTCGTGAAATCGGGAGAAGCGAAGTGCGCGCTCGTGGTCGGCGCCGAGACGCTGTCGCGCATCACGGACTGGAAGGATCGCGGCCACCGCGGTGCTGTTCGCGGATGGCGCCGGCGCCGTGGTGCTGAAGCCTTCCGACGATGCCAGGCATCGTTTCCACGCACCTGCATGCGGACGGCACGTACCACGATCTGCTCTATTGCCCGGCCGGCGTTTCGCGGGGTTCAAGGATGTGCCGATCGCGATCACCATGACCGGCAACGAGGTGTTCAAGGTCGCGGTGAACAAGCTCGGGCAGGCGGTGGATGAGGCGCTCGCGACGAACCGTGCTCGAGCAGTCGGCGATCGACTGGCTGGTGCCGCATCAGGCGAATATGCGCATCATCCAGGCGATGGCGCGCAAGCTCGATCTGCCGATGGAGCGCGTGATCGTCACGGTGCAGGATCACGGCAATACGTCGGCGGCCTCTGTGCCCCTGGCGCTCGATGTGGGCGTTCGCGACGGGCGCATCAAGCCCGGCCAGCTGCTGCTGCTCGAGTCCTTCGGCGGCGGATTCACCTGGGGCTCGGCGCTCGTCAGGTACTGCGGCATTCGGCCTGCCGCAGACAAAAAAACGCCGCGCAAATGCGCGGCGTTTTTCCAGTAAAGAGCTAGCTCCTTACTTCGAGACGGAGCGACGGAACATCCGGTCGATCTTCTCGTTGGTCGCGTCGCAGCAGGACTGGCTGGCCTGCGCAGCCGCGAGGGCCTGGTTGGCAGTGCTCTGCGCACCGCTCGCCGCCTGGTTGGCGGACTGGGCAGCGCTGTTGGCCGAGTCGGCAGCGCTCTTCGCGCCAGGCGAGATCGGTCTGCAGTACGGCTCACCTGCTCTTGAGGTCATCCACCTGCGCCTGCATAGGCTTGAGATCCGTGCAACCAGCCAGCACGGCTACGACCGCTGCAGCGGCCACTTTCACAACGATCGCGCTCTTCATACAAGTCCCCTTCTGGGTTGTTGAGTTCGGGAAAATCCCTGAAACGAACGCGAAAAACGGCAAGCGACATACGTGCCCGTCTTCGCGCGGGCGCAACTGCATCAAATTTACCACTGGAATGCAACAGGAAAAGACGCATGAATGTCTGTTCACCGCGACAGTTGCTTGCGTGCTTGGAAGCGCAATGTGAGAGCGCGATTCGTGCATGAAAAATTTCGCACCGACTGAATTTTTTTCACGCAGGCGTCCTGGTGACGGGGTCTTGCGGCAACCGCTTCGTCTGGATATAATCACAGTAACTGTATAAATGCACAGGATGGATCCCCATGTCAGACCTCACACCCCGCCAGACCCAGATCCTGCGTCTCGTCCAGACGAGTGATCTCTCGAGACGGGCATGCCTCCCACCCGCGCGGAAATCGCGCGCGAGCTGGGGTTCAGGTCGGCCAACGCAGCTGAAGAGCACCTGCGCGCGCTTGCCCGCAAGGGCGTCATCTCGCTGGTGCCGGGCACCTCGCGCGGCATCCAGCTCAAAGACACCTTGCGCGAGCAGATGGGCCTGCCGCTCATCGGCCGCGTCGCGGCGGGCAAGCCGATCTTCGCGGAAGAGAACTTCGAGGCGCGCCTGCAGATCGATCCGTCGATCTTCCAGCCGAAGCCGCACTACCTGCTCAAGGTCACGGGCATGAGCATGAAGAACGCGGGCATCCTCGATGGCGATCTGGTGGCCGTGCACCGCACTTCGGAGGTGCGCAGCCGCCAGATCGTGGTGGCGCGGCTCGAGAACGAGGTGACGGTGAAACGTTACCGCCAGGAAGGCCCGGTGGTGTGGCTGATGCCGGAGAACGCCGACTTCGAACCCATCAAGGTGGATCTGCGCCAGCAGCCCATGCTGATCGAAGGCATCGTGGTGGGCGTGGTGCGCAGAGGCAAGGGCTCGGGACTGCAATGACACCATCATGTCCGAGGCAATCACGCGGCTGCTGGAGCATCCCGCGATATGGCGAGGCGTCTCTGCAGCGCGCAGGGATGCCATCGGCACGGATTCGCGGCACTCGATGCTGGCTTTGCCGGGACAGGGTTGGCCGCGCACGGGGCTGATCGAAATCATCAGCTCCGCGCCTCGGTTGCGGAGAGCTCTTTCTACTCATGCCGCTGCTCGCAGCGCTCACCAGCAAGGAGGACGCGCGCTGGTGCACGTGGATTACACCGCCCCATGAGCCTTCGCGCCGGCGCTCGCTGCGCGTGGCGTGAGGCTCGACAGGATCCTGGTGGTGCGCACCACTCAGTCTTTATGGGCTTTCGAGCAGGCGCTGCTCGCTCGGCGCCTGTGAGGTCGCTCTGGCCTGGGCGGACAGGGTCAGCGGCGCGCAGTTTGCGACGCCTGCAACTCGCTGCCGAGCGCGGGCGGGCGCTGGGAGTTCTGTTTCGCGTCGTGACGCCGCGCGGAAGGCGTCATGCGCGGTGCTGCGTCGTATGGGTGGAGCCTGCCTTGCGGGGTATCAGGCTCAGGCTGCTGAAGAGCCGTGGCGGGCGGCGCGAGTGGGTCACTCTCTCATGGAGCGAGGTCGCATTCACGCTCGAGAGGTCGTGATGCGCCCGCGTCTCCTTCGCCAGCAACTGGATTCCGCAGCCCGACGCGTTTCCAGCCCCACCTACCCCATCGAAAATCCGGTGCCTGTCACCGGATTTGGCCCCGGATGCGAAGACAGTCCTCGAGCCTCATGAGCTCTGGCTGGGAGTGCATCTGCCGCAGCTTGGGGCTGCGCCGCAGGATGAGCCCGGCGAGCAGCTTCGCAGGCAACGGCTGCTCGAGCGGCTGGCGCTCAAGGCGCAGGGCTTCACGCCGCGAGTGAGCCTTGCGCCTCCCGATGGCCTGCTGCTCGAGGTGAAAGGCAGCCTGAAGCTTTTCGACGGCGCGAATAATCTGTGTCGCCTCATCGAAGAGGAGCATCGCGCAGCCGGCGTGGAATCCATGCTGGCCGTGGCTCCCACGCCGCTTGCGGCATTGGCCTGCGCTCGCGCGCACAAGGCGTGCGTGCTGGTGGATCACGCACTTCTAGTGAGCAGCGTGGTTTCATTGCCGCTCATTGCATTGCGCTGGCCTGAAGAAGTCATCGCGCGCCTGGCGAAGATCGGCGTCTACACCGTCGGGCAGGCTCTGCGCCTGCCGCGCGCGGGGTTCGCGCGACGCTTCGGCGCCGCACAACTCGCTAGCCTCGACCGTCTCACGGGGCGTGTTGCGGATCCACGAGCACGGTTTCATGCTCGCGAGCGGTTTCGCAGGCGTCGCGAGCTGTCGTACGAGATTGACGACCAGGCTGCGATCCTTAGAGCGCTCGATCCCTTGCTGCGCGAGCTGGAAAGTTTCCTGCGCGTGCGCCAGGCAGGCATAACGCAGCTGCAGTGCCGGTTTCGGCATCGTCATGCGCCACCCACATCGTGCGTGCTGCAGCTGGCAGCACCGGCTGCGGACGCATCGCATCTCGCCGAGCTGCTTGGCGAGCGGCTGAATCTCACGAACCTTCCGGAAGCGGTGCGCTCCTGCGAGCTGCGTACCGATCTGGTCGTGCCGCTCGCGCCGGCATGCGTTGCAATGTGGCAACCCGGCGAGCATGGCGGGTCTGCGGGGGCCGGTTCGCCACAGCTCATCGAGCACCTGCGGGCGCGGCTCGATGCGCAGGCGGTGCATGGGGTGCAGCTGGTGTCCGATCATCGACCGGAGAGGATGTCGCGCAGCGTCGAGCCTGATGCCTGCGTCGATGCTCAGGCACGGCATCGCAGCGCCGGGTCGCAGCCGCTGTGGCTGCTTTCGCAGCCGCGGCAACTCGATGAAAGAGCCGGCATGCCCTGGCTGCGCGGCGCATTGCATGTATGCGGCGATCCGCAGCGCATCGAGACGGGCTGGTGGGATGAAGGAGCGATCGCGCGCGATTACTACTTCGCCATCGATGCGCATGGCGTGCGGCTCTGGGTTTTCCGCGAGCGTGCCTCGCCGCATCGCTGGTTCCTGCACGGCGTGTTCGGCTGAGAGGCGGCCCGTGACCCCGCTACGCCGAGCTGCATTGCCTCAGCCATTTCACTTTCCTGCGCGGCGCCTCGCATCCGAAGGAACTCATCGAGCAGGCCTGCAACCTCAGGTACCACGCCCTCGCGCTCACCGACGAATGCTCGGTGGCCGGAGTCGTGCGCGCCCACGTCGAGGCGCTCGCGGCGATCTCGAGGCTCTGGCCGCCGCGGGCGCACTCGCCGAGCTGAGCGGCAAACGGCATCTCGCATTCTGGGAAGTGGCGGGGGCGGAGAAGGCGCTGCCCCTGGCCCCTGCCGATGCCCAGGGAAGCGCAGCGAAGGAGGGCAGTCCGCTGCTGCGCGCGCCCACACCGTGGCAGAGCGTGCTTGCCGACTATCAGTCGCTGGCGCTCACTCTGGGCATGCATCCGATGCGGCTGTTGCGCGCGGAACTGCCGGACAGCCCCTGGCTGCAGGCCGAAGATTGGCGGCGTTGCCGAGCGGCGCCCCGGTAGAGGTTGCGGGAATCGTGTTGATGCGCCAGCACCCGGGCAGCGCCAATGGCGTGACCTTCCTCACCATCGAAGATGAGAGCGGCTCCGTCAACATCATCGTATGGCCTCAGCTCGGCGACCTGCAGCGGCGCGCCCTCGTCGAATCCCGCCTGCTGGAAGTGGCCGGGGAGCTGCAGAAAGCGGACAACGTCACGCACGTGATCGCGCGCCGGCTCACCGATCGCTCCGCGCTACTGGGCGAGCTGCTCGGGCGATCGCTCGATTTTCACTGACGGGCGGCGGATTTCTTGTCGTCGAGGTCGTAGTCTTCGAAGTCGCTCACCATCTCGGCGAAGCGCTTCTCCTCGCGCAGCCGCTCGAGGCGGCGCCAGGCCGGATCGCCTACCGTGCGGGCGCGGCGCTTGGCGAGGTCGAGATCCTTATTGAGGCGATCGAGGTCCACGTCATCGGAATCGCCGATGAGATCATCGACGTCCTCGTCGTCCAGTTCTTCCGCTTCGGGTTTCTCGCTCATGCCGGTGAGCAAAAGCTAAAACGAATCGCGCCGGCGCGCAACGGGCAGATCAGTGAATGAGATTCTGCATCTCGAAGATCGGCAGGAGCATTGCAAAAACGATGCCCATGACGAAGACGCCCATCACGATAATGAGTAAAGGCCCGAGCAGGCCGACCATGGCGCCGAGCAGTCCATCGAGCTCGCGTTCCTGGCTCAGCGCCGCACGCTCGAGCATGTCCTCGAGCTCGCCGCTCGACTCGCCGCTCGAAATAAGGTGAATGCGTCAACGGCGGGAACAGGCGGCTGACGGCGAGCGAGCGCCCGATGGGCGCGCCTTCCCGCACACGCTGCGTCGCTTCCGTCACCGCATCGCGCATGGGCAGGTTGGTCACGACTTCGCTGGCAATTCGCAGCGCCTCCAGCACGGGAACCGCGCTCGCCGTCAGAATGCTCAGCGTGCGCGTGAACCGGGCAGTGTTGAAACCACGCGTCAGCTTGCCGACGAGGGGAAGGCCGCAGCAACCTGCGGTGAAAACGGCGCTGCGCGGCAGGGTTTCTCAAGTGACGCACGAACAGGAACGATGCGCCCACGATGGCGATCAGCAGCCAGATGCCGTAGTCGCGTAGGAAATTACTCGTGGTGATCAGCGCGCGGGTAATGAGCGGCAGCTTGCCGTGGCTCGCCTCGAACACCGAGATCGACCTGCGGAACCACATACACCAGCAGGCAGCGAGACGATGCCGAAGCACATCACGGTGAGCACGATCGGGTACAGCAGTGGCTCCGATCACCTTCTGGCGCATCTGGTCGCGACTCTCGGTGTAGTCGGCCAGCCGCTCGAGCACGTTGTCCAGCCGCCCGGACTGCTCGCCTGCCGACACGGTGGCGCGGTAGATCTCCGGGAACACGCTGCGGGAACTCGGCGAAGGCGTCCGCGAGCGTATGGCCCTCCATCACGCGCGAGCGCACGCCCAGGATGGTGCTCTGCATGCGAGGCTTTTCGGTCTGCTGCGAGACAGCGAGCAGCGATTCCTCGAGCGGCAGCCCGGCGCGTACCAGCGTCGCGAGCTGGCGGGTGAAGAGGGACAGGTCGGCAGCGGAAATGCGCTTGATGAACGAGAAGGACCGTTGGCGCTTCGCTTCCTTCTGCGCCACTTCCGATGACGGAGACGGGCAGCAGCTGCTGTTCGCGCAGGAGCTGGCGCACGTGGCGTGCGCCGTCGCCTTCCACGATGCCCTTGCGCTCCTTGCCCGCAGCATCGAGCGCGGTGTATTCAAATGCCCCCAAAGGATCAGCCCCTCATCTTCCCCGCTCAGTCTTCGCGGGTGACGCGCAGGACTTCTTCGATCGTGGTCTCGCCGCGCAGCACTTTCGCGCGGCCGTCTTCGCGGATCGAAGGTGTGAGCGTGCGTGCGTAACGCTCGAGATCGTGCTCGGCGCGCCGTCGTGGATCATGGTGCGCATCTGGTCATCGACCATGACCAGTTCGTAGATGCCCGAGCGCCCCTGTAGCCGCCGCCCGCATCGCGGCCAGGATGGTACAGCGTCGGCGCCGGATCTTCCGGGCCGATGTTGAGCAGGCGCCGCTCGTACTCGCCGGCCTCGAACGCCTGGCGGGTGTCCGGATTCAGCACGCGCACCAGGCGCTGCGCCACGACTCCGATGAGGCTCGAGGACAGCAGGAACGGCTCGATACCCATGTCCCGCAGCCGCGTGACGGCGCCGACGGCGGTGTTCGTGTGAAGCGTGGAGAGCACCAGGTGACCAGTTGAGCTCGCCTGCACGGCGATCTGCGCGGTCTCGAGATCTCGGATTTCACCGACCATCACGACGTCGGGATCCTGGCGCAGGATGGCTCGCAAGCCCCGGCGAAGGTCATCTCGACCTTGGTGTTCACCTGCGTCTGGCCGATGCCGTCGATGTAGTACTCGATCGGATCCTCGACCGTCATGATGTTGCGCGTGTTGTCATTGAGCCGCTCGAGCGCGGCGTAGAGCGTGGTGGTCTTGCCGGAACCGGTGGGACCGGTCACGAGCAGGATGCCGTGCGGCTTGTGGATCAGCTCATCGACCAGCTTTTCCGTGCGCCTGGTCCATGCCGAGCGAAGTCAGGTCGAGACGGCCTGCCTGCTTGTCGAGCAGACGCAGCACCACTCGCTCGCCGTGGCCGGAAGGAATGGTGGACACGCGCACATCGACCGCGCGGCCGGCGATCTTGAGGCTGATGCGGCCGTCCTGCGGCAGGCGTTTCTCGGCGATGTCGAGCTTCGACATCACCTTGATGCGCGATACCACCAGCGGCGCAACGGCGCGCCTGGACTGCAGCACCTCGCGCAGCACGCCATCGACACGGAAGCGGATCACGAGGCGGTTCTCGAACGGCTCGACGTGAATGTCGGACGCATTCTCCTTGACCGCCTGCGTCAGCACGGCGTTGATCAGGCGGATGATCGGGGCATCGTCGTCGCTTTCGAGCAGGTCGGCCTGCTCGGGCAGGTCCTGCGCGAGGTGCGCAAGGTCGGTCGCGTCGTCCAGGCCTTCGGCCGCCTGCATGGCATCCGAGCCCGCCTCGTAGGCGGTGCGCAGCAGCGCATCGAAGGCTTCCTCGCTCACGCGCTCGAGCCTCATCGGAGGTGCGCAGGTACCGGCGCACTTCGGCGAGCGCCAGCGGCGAGGCGTTGGTGCGGCATACGCACTCGGCGACGCCGTCAGCGAACTTCATGACCAGCACGCCGTGCCGCTTGGCAAACGGGAAAGGCAGCCGGCGCTGCGAGGGAGACGGCTCCGGCGCGACCGCGAAAGCGGCCTCGTTCACTGCTTGTCCTGAGGCGGCGGCGGCGGCTCCTGCGGCGTGGCTTCAGAGGTCGGCGCCGGAGCCGGTCTTCGCATCGGGCGCGGGCGCTGCCGGCGCCGTCTGATCCGTTGCGGGCGGTGGCGTTTCCGGGAGCAACGGTTTCTTCACGCCCGGCAGGATGGGCAGCAGCTCCCGCTTGCGCGACTTCAGCTGCTCGTCGCGCATGTAGTTGTACTTCGAGTTGGTTTCGATAGCGGTCTGCGCGCCGTCGCGCAGGATCTTCGGCCGGATGAACACCATCAGGTTGGTCTTGACCGCCGTCGCCTTGCGGGTCTTGAACGCCAGGCCGATGAGCGGGATGCGACCGAGGTAGGGCACCCGCTGCTCGCCCTGCGTGGAGTTGTCTTCGATCAGGCCGCCGAGCACCACGATGCCGCCGTCCTCGATCAGTACCTGCGTGCTGACGGTGCGCTTGTTCGTGATCAGGTCGACCGCGCCCTGCGAGCTAGCCGCGAGGTTCGAGCTCTCCAGCTCGATCTTCAGCATCACCGAGTCGCTGCCATCCGAGCTGATCTGCGGAGTGACTTTCAGGATGGTGCCCACGTCGGTGCGCGTGATCGTCTGGAAGGGATTGACGCTGCCCTGATTGGCGCCGGTGTTGGTGAACTGGCCGGTGAGGAATGGCACTTCCTGCGTCACCTTGAGTTGCGCTTCCTGGTTGTCGAGCACGGTGAGCTCGGGTGTGCCGATCACGTTGTTGTCCGCATCGCCGCGAATGGCTCGAATCATCGCGCCGAAGTTCACACCGTTCTCCCTGATGCGACCGATGCCGATGGTCGTGCCGTTGCCGAGGGCTGGAGATGCCTTGCTGGGATCGTCGACCGCGTTGACCAGGTCGACCAGGCTCGCTCCCCCGACAGGGCTCAGGAATCCGCCCAGCGGTGTCTTGCTGTCATCACTGGTGTCGAATACCGCCCAGTTGACGCCGAGCTCTGAGCTCTTGTCCTGCCTGACCTCGACGATGATGGCCTCCACGAGCACCTGTGCCCTGCGAATGTCGAGCTTGTCGATGATCGTCATCAGCGACCGCATGGTCTTCGGCGGCGCGGTAAGGATCAGCGCATTGGTCTCCGGGTCGGCCCAGATGATGGTGCCTTTCTCGGCCTGCGCCGCGGGGCCTGCCGCTGCCGCGGCGCCTCCGGTCGCGGCTGCCGCCTGCGCAACACCCGTGATCTGCTCCTTCAGCTTGGTTGCGATCTTCTCCGCGTCCGCATAGCGAAGGTAGCGCACCTGCGTATCGCCACCATTCTCTGCAGGAGTATCGAGATGCACGATCAGGCTGCGTGATGCGCAGCCGCTGCGACGGACTCGCCGCTCAGCAGGATGCTGTTCGAGCGCTCGTCCGCGGCGATCTTGAAAGACTGGGCACCGGCGTCGGCGCCCTGTTGCTGATACATCGCCGTGATGATGCGGGACACTTCAGACGGCGGATGCGTTCTGCAGCGGAACGATCTCGACCGTGGAATCGCCTTCCTGGTCGAGGCGCTGGATGATGCGGATGAGCCGGTTCACGTTGGCCGCGCGATCGGACAGGATCAGCATGTTGGAGCCGGGATGCGCCGCCATGTGGCCGGACTGCGCCATGAGCGGCCGCAGGATCTGCACCAGCTGCGCGGCAGGCACATTCTTGACCGAGACGACCTGCGTGACGAATTCGTCGGAGGTCTTGCTGACCCGGTCGGGCAGATCGTTGCCGGGCAGTTGCCGGGCATTGGCGTCCGGAATGATCTTGATGACGTTGCCGGAAGGCACGGCGACGAAGCCGTGGACCTGAAGAATGGACAGGAACGCCTCGTAGAAGGCATCCGGCGACATCGGGAGTCGAGGAAAGCATGTTGACCTGCGCGTGAACGCGCGGGTCGAGGATGAAAGTCTTGCCCGTCACCTGGCTGACGGCATCGGCGATCTGGGTGATGTCCTGGTCCTTGAACTGCAGCGTGATGCGCTGTTCCGCGAGCGGCTTCGCCGGCTCCTGCTGCGCCCCCGCGAGAGTTGCGGCGACCAGCAGCAGTCCTGTCCATGTCATGCGTTTCATCGAAGCCTCTTACTCGTCGCTGTCGCCGTCGTCGGGGTCCGCCGGTTCATCCGGCACCTGCAACTGGGCCTCGCCGGCGTCCGGGTTGCTCTCGTTCGCCACCTGCTCGGCCTGCTGGGCGACCTGGGCCATGTTGAGGCTCAAATCCTGCTGCCGCCCGCCCCGAACCACCGTGACGCGCGCCTCAGTCGCAGAACTCAGTGTCTGGAAAATCTCGGGCCCCCGGGATGGATCGTCGAGCGGCGTGCCGTTGATCGAGGTCACCAGATCACCGGGTCGCAGGCCCAGGCGCACGAAAGCCTGCCGATTGCGCCCCGGGTAGACCCGGTAGCCGCGTTGCTTGCCCTGGGCGAAAACGGGTGTGGGACGCATGATTTCGGAGACCGCGCCGGGCTGATCCGCGATCAGCTGCCTGACCCGGTCGACCGGGGCCGGGGAATCCGGCGAGGGACCGGGCAATGAGCTCATGGGCTGGGCGCCGCCGGTCGCCATCTGCCGGGGGAGGGGCAGCGATTCGATGGAGCCATTGCGATCCAGCAGCACTCGATCGGAATACACGGCGTGCAGCTTGGCACCCCCGGGCAGCACGTCCCCCATCCCATAGACCTTTGCCGAGCTTGCGCTCTCGCCGACGATCGCAAGGCCCGAATTCGGGTCGTCGCCGGCAATGATGCCGGTGAGCACCAGCTGCATGCTGGTCTGGGGAGCATTGGCCGCGTCCACGTTTGCCACCGCATCCCGCTGGCCGAACAGATGCGCATTGGCGATGGCCGAGACGTTCAGACGCTGCTGCGGGCGCGAAGCAGCGGGTTTGCCGACTACAGGTGAGGCGGTGCCGCCCGCGAAATCAGTGACCAGCAGCGCGGCCTGCACGCCGAGAAGGAGGGCGAGAATCCAGGTCGCGATGCGCGGCCCGTGCACGAGCGCAAGCTCGCGCCAACGATCGGGCGCGGGCAGGCTGTCGAACCAGGCGACTGCATTCATGCGGCACGCATCATACGGGCCGCTCACTCGGGCTCTCAAGCAATTGTTTTGACTCGGTAAACCGTATCACTCTTTTGAGGCTTGTGTTGCCGTTTGGCGACCCATATAAAGAAGCCCATGCCCGATCCCGTTCCTGCCCGCCCCGACGGCGGCGTCGCTGTCGAAGAATCTCTTCCCGAGGTCAAGCAACCGCCGCTCTTCCAGCGTGGTGCTGCTGAACGACGACTACACGCCCGATGGAATTCGTCGTGGATGTGCTGGAAAGGTTCTTCCGCATGGATCGCCCGACTGCCACGCGCGTCATGCTCGAGGTGCATGTGAAGGGCAAGGGCGTCTGCGGCGTGTTCACGTATGAGATCGCGGAAACCAAGGTGGCGCAGGTGACTGACCTATTCGCGCGACAACCAGCATCCGCTGATGTGCACGCTGGAAGAAGCCTGAGGGTCCGAAAGGTCGCAACGTGCTGTCCAACGAACTTGAAACACTGTCTCAACGCGGCCTTCCACGCAGGCGCGCGAGGCCCGCCATGAATACCTGACGGTCGAGCACCTGCTGCTCGCCATCCTCGACGCGCCCAAGGTGCGCGAGATCCTGCGCGCCTGCGGCGCCGATCTCGCGCAGGCTCGAGGAGGAGCTGCAGGCAGCACATCGACGAGACCACGCCGCGCATCGAGGAGGCCGAGACGAGCGCGAGGTGCAGCCGACGCTGGGCTTCCAGCGCGTGCTGCAGCGCGCGGTGTTCCAGGTGCAGTCGAGCGGCAAGCAAGGAAGTCGGCGTCGCCGAACGTGCTGGTCGCGATCTTCAGCGAGAAGCAGAGCCACGCCGTGTTCCTGCTCAGCCGGCAGCGACGTCACGCGCCTCGACGTCAGTCAATTACATCTCGCACGGCCTCTCGAAGATCGCCGACGAAAAGACGGCACAAGGACGAGACCGCGCGGCCGAAGGCGAGCGCGAGGCCGAAGGCGGCAGCGCGCTCGACAAATACGCCATCAATCTCAACCGCATGGCCGAGGAAGGCCGCATCGATCCGCTGATCGGGCGCAAGCTCGAGATCGAGCGCACCATCGAGATCCTGTGCCGGCGCCGCAAGAACAATCCGCTGTACGTCGGCGAGGCCGGCGTGGGCAAGACCGCGATCGTCGAAGGCCTCGCGCGCCTGATCGTCGAAGGCAAGGTGCCCGGACGTGCTGGCCGACTGCACCGATCTATGCGCTCGACATGGGCGCTCTGCTCGCGGGCACCAAGTACCGCGGCGATTTCGAGAAGCGCCTGAAGGCGCGTCATCACCGAGCTGCGCAAGCAGCCGGGCGCGATCCTGTTCATCGACGAGATCCACACCGTGATCGGCGCCGGCGCCGCCTCCGGCGGCGTCATGGATGCCTCCAACCTGATCAAGCCGGTGCTGACCAGCGGCGAGCTGCGCTGCATCGGCTCGACCACCTACCAGGAATACCGCGGCATCTTCGAGAAGGATCACGCGCTCGCGCGGCGCTTCCAGAAGATCGACGTGGTCGAGCCGACGGTGTCCGAGACGATCGAGATCCTGCAGGGCCTCAAGCCGCGCTATCGAGGAGCACCACGGCGTCGCGCTACACGCGATGACGCGCTGAAGGCCGCCGCCGAGCTCGCGGCGCGGCACATCAACGACCGCCACCTGCCGGACAAGGCCATCGACGTGGTCGACGAGGCCGGCGCGCGGCTGCGCCTGAAGCCCGTCGCCGAGCGCGAGACGCATCGTCGACGTCGCGCGCAGATCGAGGACGTGGTGGCGCGCATCGCGCGCATTCCGGCGAAGAGCGTGTCGACCTCCGACCGCGAGGTGCTGCGCAACCTCGAGCGCAACCTGCAAGCTCGTGATCTTCGGCCAGGACCCGGCGATCGAGGCGCTGGCCGCCGCGATCAAGATGTCGCGCTCGGGTCTGGGCGATCAGCGCAAGCCGGTCGGCAGCTTCCTGTTTGCCGGTCCCACCGGCGTCGGCAAGACCGAAGTCACGCGCCAGCTCGCCATCGCGCTGGGCGTCGAGTTCCTGCGCTTCGACATGTCCGAGTACATGGAGCGCCACACGGTGTCGCGCCTGATCGGCGCGCCGCCCGGCTACGTCGGGTTTCGACCAGGGCGGCCTGCTCACCGAGGCCGTCACCAAGCATCCGCACTGCGTGCTGCTGCTCGATGAGATCGAGAAGGCGCATCCGGATGTGTTCAACCTGCTGCTGCAGGTGATGGACCACGGCACGCTCACCGACAACAACGGCCGCAAGACGGATTTCCGCCACGTGATCATCGTGATGACCACCAATGCCGGCGCGCAGGACATGAGCCGCGCCTGCGATCGGCTTCACGCAGGCCGACAACACGCAGCGACGGCATGGAGGCGATCCGCCGGCTGTTCACGCCGGAGTTCCGCAACCGCCTCGATGCGATCATCCAGTTCGCGCCGCTGATCCAAGCAGACCATCGAGCGCGTGGTCGACAAGCTGCTGGTCGAAGTGGAGACGCAGCTCGAGCAGAAGGGCGTGCAGCTGTCGATCGACGACGCCGCGCGCGCGCTGGCTGGCCGAGAAGGGCTACGACCCGAAGATGGGCGCGCGCCCGATGGCGCGGCTGATCCAGGAGCAGATCAAGCGGCCGCTGGCCGAGGAGCTGCTGTTCGGCAAGCTCGCCGACGGCGGGCAGGTGCGGGTGTCAGTGTGGCGACGGACGGCAAGGCGCTGACGCTGGATCAGCGCGCCGACGCAGCCAGCCGGCGCTGCCGGTATCGGTCGAGCGCAAGCCCGGCGCTGAGGACCGGGCTCATCGGCCGCGGTAGACGATGCGACCCTTCGACAGGTCGTAGGGCGTCATCTCCACCGTGACGCGTCGCCGGTGAGGATGCGGATGTAGTTCTTGCGCATCTTGCCGGAGATATGCGCGGTCACCACGTGACCGTTCTTGAGCTGCACGCGGAACGTGGTGTTGGGCAGGGTCTCGACCACCTCGCCTTCCATCTGGATCGCATCTTCTTTGGACATGTAACGCGTGCCTGTGCGCTTGAAGGGCCGCGAATTCTGCATAAACGCGCGCGCTGAGCAATTGGCAATTGAGCCCTGCGACGGTCTGGGCGCATTGAGCAACAGTCAGGAACTGCGCCCGGGGCAGGCGGCGGCTGCCGAGGCTGCGCAGGTGCGGCGAGGGCATCTGGCAGTCGATGAGCTCGATGCCGCCGCTTCGCAGCATGCCGCGCCAGCCACGCCAGCGCCACCTTGGAGGCATCGTCGCTCGCAGGCTGAACATGGATTCGCCGCAGAACACCCGCCCGCTGCGCACGCCGTAGAGCCCGCCGACCAGCTGCGCCGTCGCAGCCAGACCTCGACGCTGTGGGCGATGCCGCGCCGGTGCAGTTCGCAATAGGCCGCGCTGCATCTCGGCGGTGATCCAGGTGCCCTGCCTGCGGGCCGCGCGCTGCGGCGCAGGCCTCGATCACGGCCGCGAAATGCCGGTTCATCGGTCACGCTCGAAGCGTCCACTGCGCACGAGTCGTCGCGCAGGCTGCGCGAGCAGTGAAACTCGCGCGGGAAACAGCACCTCGCGCGGATCCGGCGACCACCACAGCACCGGCTGCCCCGGCGAATACCACGGAAAGATGCCGCGCGCGTAGGCCGCCAGCAGCCGCGCCGGCGACAGATCGCCACCGGCGGCGAGCAGGCCCGGCGGGCTCGTCCAGTGCCGCGTCGACGTCGGCGGAAACGCACTCCGGCGGATCGTCCGGGAGCAGCCAGCTGATGCGTCTTCATGTGGCTGGCGGAACGGGGACGTGCGCGCGCGATCTCGTCGCGCGTAGGCGTCGACGGCCGGCGCTTCGCGCTGCAGGAAGTCGGCGATGGCCTCGCGGAAGCGCGGATCGGCGATGTAGTGCGCCGACCAGGTGAGCGTGCGGCACGAAGCCGCGGCTCACCTTGTGCTCGCCCTGCGTGCCGGGCTCGAAGCGCTGCGAGGCCGTGCTCGATGCAGTAGTCGATGCCCTGGTGGTAGCAGGTCTCGAAATGCAGGCTGTGGAAGTCGGCGGTCGCGCCCCAGTAGCGGCCGTACAGCGCGTCGGCGCGATCGGAAGAAGATCGCCGCAGCGACCGGCTCGTCGCCGCGCATGCGCCAGCTTGACCATCAGCGCCTCGCCCATGCGTCCGCGCGATCTCGCGCGAAGAATGCCAGGTTCAGGTAGGGCTCGTGGCCGTGCGCGTGGAAAGTGTCGCGCGTGCAGCGCATAGACCTGATCGCAGCAGCGCGTCGTCGAGCTCGCCGCCGATGCAGCGTCTCGAAGCGCGATGCCGGCTTCCTCGCAGCGCCGCCGCTCGCGCCGCACCTTCTTGCGCTTCTCGGCGGTGAAGCGTCGCGAGGTAGTCCTCGAAAGTCGCGATAGCCGCGCGTTGCTGCCAGTGGAACTGGCAGTCCCGGCGCAGCAGCCAGCCGGCGTCGCTCGAAGGCGCTGCCGTTCCTGCGTCGTCGACGAACAGGGCATGCACGGACGACAGCTGCTGCTCGCGGCGCATGCGTCATCGAGCTGGCGATCAGCTGCTCGCGCATCGCCGCTACGTCGTGCCCGGCGCGCACGCAGCAGCCGCGGCGCCGTTGACGGGCGAGAAGGGCACGGCGCAGAGCGAGCTTCGGGTAGTAGCGCAGCGCCGTGGCGCGCGTAGGCCTGCGCCCAGCCGAAGTCGAAGACGAATTCGCCCCAGGAATGGGTCTTGAGATACGCCGGGCAGCGGCGCCAGCGAGGCCATGCTCGTCACACAGCGCGAGATGTGCGGGCGTCCAGCCCGTTGCGCGCGCCGACGCAGCCGGTGCGCTCCAGCGCAGCGAGGAACTCGTGGCGCAGGAAAGGGCATGTCGCGTGCCGCGCGAGCGCATTCCACTCGCTGCGGCTCGACCGCGTCGATCGATGGCAGTTCGCGGACGTGCGCGTCGGACATGTCGCCATCAGCTTGTGGTCGACGTCGAGCCCCTCCAGGTACTTGTCGGCATCGAGCGCCGCCATGCAGCCGGAGCCGGCCGAGGTGATCGCCTGCCGATAGACCGAGTCGGCGACGTCGCCCGCGGCGAACACGCCCGGCACGCTGGTCGCCGTGGCATTGCCGTCCGAGCCGCCGCTGCACCTTGAGGTAGCCGCTCGCGCATGTCGAGCTGGCCGGCGAACAGACCGGTGTTCGGCGAGTGGCCGATCGCGATGAACACGCCGGTGACGTCGATGTCTCGCGTGGCCGCCGCCATCGGTGGCGCGCATGCGCACGCCGGTGACGCCGCTGTCGTCGCCGAGGATTTCGTCGACCGCGTGATTCCAGACGGATGCTCACCTTGCCCGGCCTTCACGCGCTCCATCAGGCGGTCCTGCAGGATCTTCTCGCTGCGCAGCTTGTCGCGCCGATGCACCAGCGTCACGTGCGCCGCGATGTTGCGAGAGATACAGCGCTTCTTCGACCGCGGTGTTGCCGCCGCCGATCACCGCGACCTTCTGGCTCGCGGAAGAAGAAGCCATCGCAGGTGGCGCAGGCGGAGACGCCCTTGCCCCGGAATGCCTCCTCGGAAGGCAGGCCCAGATACTTCGCAGTGGCGCCGGTGGCGATGATCAGCGCATCGCAGGTGTAGCGTGCCCGAATCGCCCTCCAGCACGAAAGGGCGCTGCCGCAGATTCACCGTGTGGATGTGATCGTTGACGATCTGCGTGTCTGAAACGCTCGGCATGCCGGCGCATGCGGTCCATCAGGGCCGGGCCCTGCAGGCCCTCCACGTCGCCCGGCCAGTTGTCGACTTCGGTCGTCGTCATCAGCTGGCCGCCTTGTTCGAGGCCGGTGATCAGCAGCGGCGAGCGATTGGCGCGCGCGGCATAGACCGCCGCGCTGTAGCCGGCAGGGCCGGAGCCCAGAATGATCAGGCGGGCTGTGACGGTCTGTCGTCATGTATAATTCTCTGCGTCGGGTGGCAGCCTGCACTGCGTATTGTGCCGGCGCACGCGCCGCAATCTGCAGCCCGTAATCACCTGACACCTGTCGAGAGAGCATTCCGACGTTGAGCCAGTCCTCCGCGCAGTCACGGGCGGTGCCCGCTTCACGCCGGCCGTCATCCGCGGGCTGCGCGAGAGCGCCGTCATCGCTGCTGGCGCGTGATCGGCGCTGCGTGCTGTTCGTCGCGCTGGCCACGTATCAGCCCGGACGATCCGGGCTTTTCGCTTCACCGGCGACGGCGAGCCGGTCGGCAACTGCATCGGGCCGCTCGGCGCCTGGCATCGCCGACGTGCTGTTCTTCCTGTTCGGCCGGCCGGCATTCCTGTTTCCGGTGATGCTCGCCGTCGCGTGCTGGCTGCTGTTCCGCAATCGCGCAGCAGGGCGACGCCGCGCCACGCGCGCCAACGCCGCGGTGCGCATTGGCGGATTCGTGCTGCGTGCTCGCCGCAAGCTGCGGGCTCGCCACGCTGCACTGGGATCCCGGCGCGCTGCGGCAGACTGCCGGCGGCGTGCTCGGGCAGCTCGTGGTCGGCGGGGCTCTGCCGCGGGCCTGCAGCTGCTCGGCGCCACGCTGCTGCTGCTGGCGGTGTGGATGGCCGGCGCTGTCGCTCGCGTTCCACGTCTCGTGGCTCGACGTCATCGATCGCATCGGGCGCTGGGCTTCTGGCAGGCGCGTCGACTGGTTGCGCGACGCAGCTCGCGTCACGCGCGCGAAGTCGCGGACGGCCAGGAGCGCAAGCGAGGCGCGCAAGGAAGCCGTCAAGCGGTCGAGCAGAAGAAGGCGCCACGCGCGCGTCGCCCGATCATCGAGACGCCCGCGCCGCGCGGTCGAGAAGAGCGAGCGCGTCGAGAAGGAGCGTCAGGTCACGCTGTTCGAGCCGCCCAAGGCCAGCGAACTGCCGCCGCTGCAAGCTGCTCGACGATCCGCCGCCGCGCGCGTCGCGGCCTATTCGGCCGAAGCGCTCGAGGCCTTGTCGCGCCTGGTCGAGATCAAGCTGAAGGATTTCGGCGTCGAGGTCGAAGTGGTCGCGGTGCATCCGGGCCCGGTGGTCACGCGCTTCGAGATGCAGCCGGCGCCGGGCGTCAAGGTCAGCCAGATCTCCGGTCTCGCGAAGGATCTGGCGCGGGCGCTGTCCGCGATCCGCGTGCGCGTGGTCGAGGTCATTCCCGGCAAGTCGGTCATGGGCCTCGAGATCCCGAACGAGAAGCGCGAGATGGTCACGCTCGGCGAGATCATCAAGTCGAAGGCCTACGACGACGTGCATTCGCCGCTCGCGCTCGCGCTCGGCAAGGACATCGGCGGTCACGCCGATGGTCGCGGATCTCGCGCGCATGCCGCACCTGCTGATCGCCGGCACCACCGGTTCGGGCAAGTCGGTCGGCATCAACGCGATGGTGCTGTCGCTGCTCTACAAGAGCACGGCCGAGCACGTGCGGCTGATCATGATCGATCCGAAGATGCTGGAGCTTTCGGTCTACGAGGGCATTCCGCATCTGCTGGCGCCGGTCGTCACCGACATGAAGGAGGCCGCCAACGCGCTGCGCTGGTGCGTGGCCGAGATGGAGCGGCGCTACCAGCTGATGTCGGCGCTCGGCGTGCGCAACCTCGCCGGCTTCAACCGCAAGGTGAAGGATGCGAACGACGCGGGCAAGCCGATCAGGATCCGGTGATGATCGCAGTGCGCATCGCAACGATCCGACCTTCGACCAGCGCACGATTCCCGATCTGCAGCCGCTGCCCTACATCGTCGTCATCATCGACGAGCTCGCCGACCTGATGATGATCGTCGGCAAGAAGGTGGAGGAGCTGATCGCGCGGCTGGCGCAGAAGGCGCGCGCCTCGGGCATCCACCTGATCCTCGCCACGCAGCGGCCGTCGGTGGACGTGATCACCGGCCTGATCAAGGCGAACATCCCGACGCGCATCGCGTTCCAGGTTTCGGCGAAGGTCGATTCGCGCACCATCCTCGACCAGAGGCGGCGCCGAGACGCTGCTCGGCCATGGCGACATGCTGTACCTGCCGCCCGGGCACCTCGGTGCCGACCCGCGTCCACGGCGCGTTCGTCTCCGACGAGGAAGTGCATCGCGTGGTCAAGCGCTGAAGACCGGCGCGCCGCCGAACTACATCGACGAAGTGCTGTCGGGCCCCACGACGCCGATTCCCGGCATCCGCGGCGAGGACGGCGAGAGTCGGCGGCGCGGCCGCGGACGCGGAGCAGGATGCGCTGTACGACGAGGCGGTGAAGATCGTGACTCAGCGAGCGCAAGCCTTCGATCTCCTGCGTGCAGCGCCGACTGAAGATCGGCTACAACCGCGCCGCGCGCCTGATCGAGTCCATGGAGGCCGCCGGCCTCGTCGGGCCCGTTGCAGTCCAATGGGGCACGCGAAGTGCTCGCGCCGCGCCCAGCTGAAGGATGAACCCGAGGAATGAGCGCATTGAAGAGATTCTCGCCCGGCGTCCTGCTCGCCGGATTGGCGGCGCTCGCCGTTGCGCTGCCGACGCGACGCCGCTCGACTGCGTACCTGGCCGGCCTTCAGACCTTGCGCACGGCGTTCACGCCAGACGCTCGTCGACGGCGCGCGGGCGCGCGGTGGATCGCTCGAACGGCAAGCTCATCGTGCAGCGGCCCGGCAAATTCCGCTGGGAAGTGAAGCCGCAGGGCGATGCCGCTGCCGGCGACAGCTGCTGGTGCGGATGGCCGCAATCTCTGGTTCTACGATCGCGACCTCGAGCAGGTGACGGTGAAGCCCGCGGATGCGGCGCTTTCGGCAACGCCCGCGATGCTGCTCTCGGGCGCGGGAGACGTGCGCAGGCAACTTCAACGTCACGTCCGCGGGCAGCCGCGATGGCCTCGAGTGGGCGCTGGTCGAGCCGAAGCGACGCGACTGCGCGATTTCCGCAGGGCGCTGCTCGGCTTCGCAAGGGACGAGCTGGCCAAGATGATCGTGGACGACAAGCTCGGCCAGACGCCCGACCATCGTTTTCGAGGGCATGGCGCGCAACGCGACGGTAGCGCCGGATGAAGTGCGATTCACGCCGCCGGCCGGCGTCGACGTGATCGGCAACCCCGTGCAAGATGATCTCCGCGCCCGGAATCTGCGCTGGACCAGCGCTTCTGGTGGGCGTGGCGACTGGGTGATCCTGATCGCCGTCGTCGTCGTGCAGCCTCATTCCCAACGACGAGCTGCATCGGTGGTGCCGGACTTCACGACAAGCTCGAGCATGCCGTGGCGTATTTCGGCTGACGCTCTGGTTCGCAGGCTCGTCTAGATCCGCGACGCTACGAATGGCTGGCGGTGCTCATGTGCGCGCTCGGCGATCGCCATCGAGGGATCTGCAGGGCCTGATGGGGTTCGGACGCGAGGCGGACTGGCGCGATCTGATCGCCAATGCCTTCGGCGTCGGCATCGGCCTGTGCTGGCGCATGACGCCGGCTCGGAAACTGGATGGCGTGGGTCGAGCGCCGCTTCGCCAGCACCTGACGGCGCATGGCCGAGACTCCCGACAAGACGCGCCCGCTGGCGGACCGCATGCGGCCGCGCACGCTCGACGAGTTCGTCGGCCAGCCGCACCTGCTCGCGCCGGGCAAGCCGCTGCGCCACGCGCATCGAGGCCGGCAAGCTGCATTCCATGATCCTGTGGGGCCCGCCCGGCACCGGCAAGACCACGCTGGCGCGCATGTTCGCGCGGCGCGCGCGACGCGCAGTTCCTCGCGCTGTCGGCGGTGATGGCGGGCGTGAAGGACATCCGCGCCGCGGTGGAGCAGGCGAAGGAGGCGCGCGCGCATTGCCGGCAGCCCACCATGCTGTTCCTCGACGAGGTGCATCGCTTCAACAAGGCGCAGCAGGACACGTTCCTGCCGTTCGTCGAGGACGGCACGCTCATGTTCATCGGCGCGACCACCGAGAATCCCTCCTTCGAAGTGGTGAGCGCGTTGCTGTCGCGCGCGCGCGTCTACGTGCTCGAAGCCTCTCGGCGGCGGACATCGTCGTCTGCTGCGAGCGCGCTCGCTGACGCGGAGCGCGGCTCGGGGCGAGCAGCTGACTGCCACCGACGAGGCACTCGAGCTGCATCGCGCCGGCCGCCGATGGCGATGCACGCCGCGCGCTCAACCTGCTCGAGCTGGCCGCTGGCCTGACCGATGCCGACGCGGATGCGCGCGTGATCGACGAAGCGCATCGCGCAGCGAAGTGGCGAGCGGCAGCCGGCGGCGCTTCGACAAGGGCGGCGACCAGTTCTACGACCAGATCTCCGCGCTGCACAAGGCGGTGCGCGGCAGCGATCCGGACGCGCGCGCTCTACTGGCTGTGCCGCATGCTCGATGGCGGCTGCGATCCGCGCTACCTCGCGCGCCGCGTCGTGCGCATGGCGTTCGAGGACATCGGCCTCGCCGATCCGCGCGCGCTGCGCGATGACGCTCGAAGCCTGGGAGGCCTACGACCGTCTCGGCAGCCCCGAAGGCGAGCTCGCCCTCGCGCAATGCCGTGGTGTTCCTGGCCGTGGCGCCGAAGAGCAATGCGGTCTACGTCGCCTTCGGCGAGGCGACGGCGGATGTCGAGAAATTCGGCACGCTCGATGTGCCGCTGCGATTCCGCAATGCGCCGACCCGGCTGATGAAGGAGCTGGGTCACGGCAAGGGTTACCGCTATGCGCACGACGAGCCCGACGCCTATCGCGCCGGCGAACGCTACCTGCCGGATGAGATGCCCGACCGGCGCTACTATTCGCCCGTGCCCGCGCGGCCTCGAGATCAAGATCGGCGAGGCGCTGGCGCGTCGCAGCGCTCGACGCAAGAACGCCAGGCCAGCCGAATGAGACATCCGTGATCGATCCGAAACTGCTCCGCAGCCGACCTGCACGCCGTCGCGCGCAATCTCGCGCGCCGCGGCTTCACGCTCGACGTCGCGGCCTTCGCAGTCGCTCGAGGAGCAGCGCAAGCAGCTGCCAGATCGAGGTCGACCGGCTGCGCGCCGAGCGCAATGCCGATCGCGAAGGCCGGTGGGCAGGCGAAAGGGCGAGGGCGAGGATGTCGCGCCGCTGCTCGCGCAGGGCGAGGCGCTCGGCGCGGCGATCTCGCGCGACGCCGACGCAGAGTCTGGCCGAGTGCAGGCGCAGCTCGACCGGCTGCAGCTCGAGCTGCCGAACCTGCTGCACGAGTCCGTGCCGCGACGGGCCGCGACGAGACCGCGAACGTCGAAGTGCGCCGCTGGGGCGACGCCGCGAGCGTTTGCGTTTCAAGCCGCGCGATCACGTCGAGCTCGGCGAGAAGCTCGGACGGCATGGATTTCGAAGCGGCGCGCGCGCATCGCCGGCAGCCCGCTTCGTCGTGCTGCGCGGCGCAGATCGCGCGCCTGCATCGCGCGCTCGGCGCAGTTCATGCTCGACCTGCACACGCGCGAGCACGGCTACACGGAAGTCGTACGTGCCGTACCTCGTCAACGCGCGAGGCGCTCACGGGCACGGGGCAGCTGCCGAAGTTCGAGCAGGATCTGTTCGCGGTGCGCAGCGAGCACGAGCTACTACCTGATTCCGACCGCCGAGGTGCCGGTCACGAACCTCGTGCGCGACCAGATCCTCGACGCGCAGCGAGCTGCCGCTGAAGTTCGTCGCGCATACGCCGTGCTTCCGTTCGGAGGCCGGTGTCGCACGGCAAGGACACGCGCGGCATGATCCGCCAGCACCAGTTCGACAAGGTGGAGATCGTGCAGATCGTGGAGCCGGCGGATTCATACGCGGCGCACGAGGAGCTCACGTCCCACGCCGAAGAAGTGCTGAAGCGGCTCGAGCTGCCGTATCGCGTCATGGCGCTGTGCGCGGGCGACATCGGGTTCGGGAGCGCCAAGACCTACGACCTCGAGGTCTGGCTGCCGGCGCAGGAGCGCTATCGCGAGATTTCCTCCTGCAGCAATTTCGAGGCTTTCCAGGCGCGGCGCATGCAGGCGCGCTGGCGCAATCCCGAGACCGGCAAGCCCGAGCCGGTGCACACGCTGAATGGTTCCGGCGTCGCGGTCGGGCGCGCACTGGTCGCAGTGCTCGAGAACTACCAGAACGCGGACGGATCGGTGAGCGTCCCCACGGCCCTCCAGGACTACATGGGCGGCCTGACGCGCCTATAGCCCCGGCGGACCAGGCCGGCCCGCTTTCTGGCAGGCCGGGTAAAGGGCTCAAGTGGGTCCCGATCGCCGAATTGTGACCGGCTTCACACTTCCCGGGCGGCTACTTCGTATGGATACGCGTAGCGTTTCCAGCCGGGAGGGCATTCCCTCTGGCCCAATACGAGCGTCGCGAAGGCGCCTGAAACCAGAAGAAAACAGCATGGATTTCCCGGTCGAATTCACGGCTCTGGCACACAAGGTCGCCACCAAGGCGTTGGTTCCCAGTACAAAGACGCACTGGATCTACCTGCTGTCCGCGCTGCTCATCGCCGTAGCGCTATACGTCTGGCGCAAGCCTCAGATGCCGGGCACGTCGCTGGCGAAATTCCTTTTCCCCAAGGCCGTCTGGCTGCATCGCTCCGCGCGGACGGACTACCTGTTCGTTCTCTTCACCATGCCCCTGTGGTATCTGCTCGCCTCGCCGCATCTGCTCTCTTCGGTCAGCGTGGGCAACGGCACCGTTTCGGCGTTCACGAACTGGATCGGTGAATGGAGCGCGAATTCTCAGCCCCATCTCGGAATCGGCATCGCGTACACGATCGCGCTGCTGGTCGCCGCGGATTTGTCAGTCTACGTTGGCCATCGCCTGCTGCATCGCTTCCCGCTGCTCTGGGAGTTCCACAAGGTTCATCATTCGGCGGAAGTCCTCACGCCGATCACCATCTACAGAGTTCATCCCGTCGAGCATCTCCTGATGGGGCTTTCGGGCGCGATCATGATCGGGGTCGTCACCGGAATATTTCTCTATCTCTTTCCGCACGATCTGACGCCGGTGACGGTGCTCGGCGTCAACGCCGGGCGCTTCGCCTTCTACCTCATCGGAGTGAACCTGCGTCATTCGCATATCTGGCTGTCGTTCGGCCCGAAGGCGGAGCACTTCTTCCTAAGTCCCGCGCAGCACCAGGTCCATCACAGCAATCATCCGCGCCACTACGACCGCAATTTCGGCTCGGAGCTGGCGATCTGGGACTGGATGTTCGGCTCGCTCTACGTGACCGATCAGCGCCAGGAAGTGCTGACTTTCGGCCTGGGCGAGCAGGAGAATCGCAAACTCACCACGCCCCTGCAGCTCTACATCTCGCCGTTCGTCGCCGCGGCAAAGCTGCTGATGGGCGGCCGGAGGAAACTGGCCTAACCGCAGCTTCGCAAGTTCCGAGCGGATGCTCCGCTGGTGCATAATCCCGCGCCTGGAAGGGTGGCAGAGCGGTTGAATGCACCGGTCTTGAAAACCGGCAGACCCCTTACGGGGCTCGTGAGTTCGAATCTCACCCCCTCCGCCATTAGCGCTCGCGTCGGCTGCCCGGCTCTTCAATACCCAACTTCATGACCGTCCCGCGCTCGCGCCCAGGGTGACGAGAAGCTCGTCCAGTTGCTCGAACGTCTCTCCCATCGCATCCGCCGCCCCGGTGCCGGCGGCGTCGAGAGCTTCCTTCGAGGGATAAAGCTCGTGCACGACCAGCAACGTCTTGCCGCCTTTTTCCGCGAAGGTCACCGTCGTGACGGAACCCTCGTCACTTTCCTCATTGGTCCAGACGAGGCGCGAGTGCGGTGTTACTTCCTTGTACGTGCCGAAGAACGCCATCTGTGAGTCCCCGTGTGCGAACTCCAAACGGTACCTGCCCCCGACACGAACATCCATTTCGCAGGAAAGCAGGGACATTCCCATCGACTTCGGCACCCACCACTGCCTGAACAGCTCAGGCCTGGTCCACGCCTCGAACACGAGGCGCGCCGGGCCGTTGAAAGTTCGCGTGACGACGAGCTCCGCTCGGACTTCCGCTCCACCGTCGTACGGTTCTTCAAGGGGCAAGATAGGCGGCACGCAAGGGAGGCCGAGCGCGCGCTGCCTTGAACAGCTCTCGATTGCCCTGATGTGGATTGCATGGTACATTGGTACCATGGTAACAATTGAACGGACCCAGACAGGCGTGCGCATCGAGGCCCGGCTCCTCAAGGTGCTCAAGGGTCTGGCGGAAATCCTCAACATCTCGCTCGGCGACTTGCTGGAGGGCATCGTGCTCCACGCGTTCGAGCGGAAGGCAGCGTTTTCACACGAGACGCTGAAGCAGGTGGAGCAACTCAAGAAGATCTACGGGCTCAAGCTAACCGCGAAGGATGCGCACCGACTGAAGGAGCGCGAGGGTGGCCGTGGTTCGTAACCAGGAACACTCCCCGGCGCTCGCCCGGTTCCTGAGAGGCCAGCAAGATCCGCGCTCGTTCCGCCATGCTGACCACGTGCGCATTGCATTCGAATTGCTGAAACGTCGGCCTTTCCTGCGGGCTGCACAGATCTATGTGCGGCAGATTCAGCGGATGGCTGCACGCGCGGGCAATCCTCAGGCGTATCACGAGACGGTGACGGTAGCGTTCCTGTCTGCCATCAACGAGCGCATTGCCGTGACCGCTCACGACACGTTCGACTCGTTCGCCGGTGCAAACCCGGAACTCATGAGCAAGGATGCGCTCTCGCGCTGGTATTCGAAGGAACAGCTGGCGTCGCCGCTTGCCCGCAGGACTTTCATACTGCCGAGGCCCGCTCAGCAGCTCTAGGCGTGAGATTGCACTGCCGGTCCGATTCGGAAATACTGCGGGTCAAATCCGGCCCGCGCCCAGCGAAGGCGCGACATCACTGCAGAAGTCGCTGATGACACAGAAGGCATCGTCCGCAGAAGAAAACCCCGCGTGGCTCGTGCCCGTGTACAACGCGGTCATGATCGTCGACGAGGCCGTGCGCCAGGGCGTCGAGCGGCGCCAGCTGATCCAGGGAACGGGCGTCTCCCTCAAGGACCTGGCCGACAGCGACACCCTGAAAACCTACGACCAGATCGTCGCCCTCATCGAGAAAGCGCAGCGTCTTTGCCCATTGCCGGGCCTGGGCCTGAGAATCGGCCGGGATCAGTCGCCGACCCAGTGGGGAATCCTCGGTTACGCGATGATGTGCTGCAAGAACCTGCGGCAGATGATGGCCATGCTGATCAAGTACCACCGCACCGCGGCCAGCATGGCGGAGTTCTATTTTCGCGAAGAGCGGGAACTGGCGTATCTGGAGATACGTCCCCCGCGCGCGCTTCACAATGCCCTGGCAACCGTGGTGGAGGAGCATCTCAGCGCCGTCCTGTCGAGCATGAAAGTGCTCACCGGGAGATCGGATGTGCGGCCGGTGGAACTGCGGCTCTCGTACTCGAAGCCCGCGCACGCTCCCCTGTACAGAGAAGTTTTCGGTTGCCCCATTCACTTCAGCCGTCCCTCGAATACCCTGGTCTTCGATAGAAAATGGCTGAGCGTCCCGATCAAGCATTCGAGCTTCCTCAGCTCGCAGATGGCCGAGCGGCTCTGCGCCATGCAACTGAAGCGTCAGTACGTCGAACACGATGTCGTGCACCGGGTGCGATATCTCCTTCTCGAGCATACGAGCACGTTTCCCGATGCGGAGGAGATCGCGGCAATCCTGAACATGACGTCGCGCACCCTGCGCAACCGCCTGCATGCGCAGGGCAGTTCTTTCCAAGCCATTCTGGACGACGTCCGCCAGCAGCTGGCGATCAACTATCTCGAGCAGACGGAACTCACGCTCGACGATATCTGCGGGCTGGTAGGCTTCAACGACATCAGCAATTTCCGCCGGGCCTTCCGCAAGTGGACGGGCAGGAACCCAGCGGACGTACGCGCACCGGCGCTGCGTACCTTGAAGGGGCAATAGTTTCCGGATTCGACCGACTGCTTGCCGGATTTGACCTACTCGCACCAACCCACCGCCATAAGCTGTGCGCCCATGACGGGAAGCGACAGCGTCACAGCCTCCGCGGATTCGCCGCCAGGCCACAAGCTGAAGGCCGGCGCGCTCGGGTGGGCAAACGTCGCCGGGCTGGGCGTCGCGATCGCGATCTCAGGCCAATTCTCCGGTTGGAATTTCGGTCTCGCTGCCGGCGGTTGGGGCGGGCTGCTCGTCGCGGCACTGCTGATGGCAGTGTTCTACCTCTGCTACTCACAGTGCGTCGCCGAGCTCGCGGCGGCCATGCCGAGCGCGGGCGGATTCGAAACATACTGCCGGCGCGCATTCGGCTTGAGTGCGGGCTACGTGGTCGGCATGTCGGTGCTGGTCGCGCTCGCCATTGCGATCGGCGTCGTCGGCAACTTCACGGCGGCGTACGCCAAGTCGGTGTTCGGCATCGGCGCGGTCGAAATGAAGACCGGTTTGATCGTGGTCGTGCTGCTCCTGCAGTTGCGTGGCGCACGGGATGCCGTCGGCGTCACGATGGTCGTCGGTTTCATCGCAGTTGCTGTGCTGGCGCTGTTCGCAGGCTCGATGGCGCAATTTGCGCATGCGCAAAACTTGGCATCTCACGCGGGCGCGGGTGGCGTTTTCCCGCAGGGACTCCTCGGCATCTTCGCCGCCATCCCGTTCGCCCTGTGGATGTTCCTGGGGCTGGAGCAATCGGCGCTCGCGGCGGAGGAGACTATCGATCCGGGCCGGACGATGCCGCGGGCATTGACGATCGCAGTCGTGACGCTGCTGGCCGTCGGCCTCGGAGTTCTCGTGTTCGGGCCCGCTGGGGCCGGAACAGATCAGATTGCTACCGCTGAGGATCCCTTGTATGCCGCGTTGACGAGCCCGCTCGCCTTCGGTCGTGAATTCTGGCTGACCAAAGTTATCGGCACCGGGTCACTCATTGGCCTGATCGCGACTTTCTTCTCGATCGTCTACGCCTCATCACGCCAGCTTTTTTCACTGTCACGGGATGGATACCTTCCCATCTGGCTGGCGCGGACGAACCGCCGTCAGGCACCGAGCACCGCGCTGCTCGTAGTCACCGCAGTTGGCGTGGTGGCGTCGCTGTTCCCCCCGGAGCAGTTGATCCTGCCCGTCGTGTTCCTATTCAACGTTTCGTTCCTGTTCGCCCTGGGCGCCTTCGTGCGATTGCGCTTACGAGAGCCGCAAATGCACCGTCCATATCGAACCATCGGCGGATACTTCACGGCAGGCGTGGCCACGGTGCTCTCGATCGTGGTGCTTTGCGCATGCTTCCAGGCCACCGGAATGCTCTACGCGCTGGGTGTGTACGCGATCCTGATCGCGCAGTTCCTGCTGTTCAGGCGACGCACGATGTTGAAACTCGGGGATGCCCGCTGATGAGTTACCTCCCCCCCGCCAATTGCTCGCCGGAAAAGGCCCGCATTCTGCGCAGTGCCTACCAGCACCTGATCCCGGGCAGGGTGACGGTATTCAACCAGTTCGGCATCGACCTGGTCATGGGCAAACGCGAGGGCTACCGGTTCTGGGATGTGGACGGCCAGGAATACATGGATCTCCACCTGAATGGCGGCACCTACACGCTGGGCCATCGCAATCCCGAGCTCGTGAGCATCCTGCAGAAGTCGCTCGAGACGCTCGACATCGGCAATCATCATTTCCCGAGCGCGCAGCGGGTTGAGCTCGCGGAGCTGTTGACCAGGCTGACTCCGGGCAACATGCCTTACACGGTGTTCACGAGCGGCGGGTCCGAGGCGATCGACGTCGCCATCAAATCGGCGCGGTTTGCGACAGGGCGGCGCCGAATCGTCTCGCTGCAGGATGCCTATCACGGTCGCACGGGCTTATCCGGCGCGGCAGGAGACGATGCCACCGCGGCGTTCTTCAACTGCGACAATCCCGTCGAGTTCATCAAGGTGCCGTTCGAGGACCTTGGCGCGGTCGAGAAGGCACTCGCCCGAGAAGATGTCGCTGCCGTCGTGATGGAGACGATTCCGGCGACGGCCGGCTTCGTCACTCCGAGCCCAACCTACCTGCCGCGCGTGAAAGCGCTGTGTGAGCGGTACGGCACGCTGTATATCGCCGATGAGGTTCAGACCGGCATGGGTCGAACCGGGCACCTCTGGGGCGTCGACGTATGGAACGTGAAGCCGGACATTCTTGTTTCGGCAAAGGGCTTGTCGGGCGGAATTTATCCAATGGGCGCAACGATGCTGAGCGCACGCGCCGGCGCCTGGATCGCACAGCACGGTTGGGGACACGTCTCGAGCTTCGGCGGTGCGGAGGTCGGGTGCGCGGTCGTGTACCGGGTGCTCGAGTTGTGCAGCGACCCGAAGAACCTCGCTCACGGCAGGGAGATTGCTGAATATCTCGTTGCCGGATTCCGCGACATCCAGCAGCGGCGACCCTACCTGCGCAAGTTCCACCACCAGGGTCTGGTCATGGGCGCGGAGTTCGACAGCCCCAGCGGCGGCGCAGACATGATGAAAGTGCTGTACGAGCGCGGCGTCTGGGCCATCGTGGCTGGATTCAATTCGGCAATCATCCAGGTCAAGCCCGGCCTGCTGATCGATAAGCGCTATTGCGACCAGGTGCTGGAGCACTTCGATGCCGCAATCGCCATCGCGGAGCGCTTGCCAAAGCGCAAGGGCAGTCGATTCGTCACCGATGGCAAGACTGATCGCGCGAAAACCGCGTAGGGGAACCCGATGTCAGATCAAAAGAACGACGGTCCAGAGATTACACGACGCGACTTCGTAGGCGGCACGCTACTCGGCACCGGAACGGCATTGCTTGGCATGGCCTCTCCGGGTGCGCTGCGCGAGGCCACGGCCCAGACGGTTCCTTCGCCCATGACCGGCCTCAAAGCGGACTGGACGGGTCCCGGAGGCATCGGCGACTACGCCAGATCGAACGGCAATACGTTCGAGGTGGTGAACGCAGCGCATAGCGCGATTCGCAATCACGATCTCGACGGAAGGATCAAGGCAGCACATGACACGGGCGAGACGTACGATCTGGTCATCGTCGGCTGCGGCATCGCCGGGCTTGCGGCGAGTTATACCTTCGCAAAAGAGAATCCGAGGGGCACGATGCTCATGCTCGACCAGCACCCGATCTTCGGCGGCGAGGCCAAGCAGAACGAGTTCGATGTCGACGGCTATCACCTCACGGCCCCGCAGGGCTCCACCGGCATCGTCGTGCCGTTTGCGCTGGCGAAGTCGGCCAATTTCTACAGCCATTTCTGCAACGATCTGGGCTGGCCCGACGAGTTCACTTTCCAGACGCCCACCGGCCTGTCGCGCGATATCACCGTGCCGCATGACGTTTGGTTCCCGATGCACATCGGCTGGGAGCAGTCCGACACCGGGTTCTTTTATGGCGACAAGGGCTGGGTGAAAAATCCGTGGCGCAATGGGTTCCGCGATGCGCCTCTGCCCGAGAGCGTCAAGAAGGCCTTCGTCGACTGGGACGGCTTTCGCACCCCGCCGCGACGCGACGATTGGGCGCAGTGGCTCGATTCCATGACTTACGAGCAGTTCATGCGCAACGAGATGGGCCTGAACGGCGAGGCGCTGCAGCACATCCTCGATTACTCCAACCCGATCACCGCGGCGAAAGGTTGCGGGCTCGGGGCGGACGTCATCTCTGCATATTCTGCCTTTAACTTCGTGATGCCAGGCGTTTTTGCCTACAGCCGCCATCAGAACGGCGGTGCCGACCTGTCGGACCAGATGTACCTCGCGAGCTTTCCAGGTGGGAACACCGGCACTGCCCGCTGCTTCTTGAAGAAGTCGCTGCCGGCCGCCTTCAAGGGCGAATACAAGCTGTCGGACATTCTGAATAGTCCGGTGCAATGGCAGGAGCTCGATCGGCCCGGCGCGCCGGTGCGCATGCGGCTTTCGAGCACAGTGATCTCGATCACCAACGTCGAGCGCTCCGGCGGCGGCGCCGTCGTGACCTACGCCAAGGGCGGCAAGCTGTATCGGGTGAAGGCGAAGGCCGTCGCCTGCTGCGGCCAGCAGCACACCAACAAGAACATCTGCCGTGACATTCCCGACGACTACCGGCAGGCCATGAGCACCTTCCACCACGCTCCGATGATGACGGTCAACGTGGCGGTGCGGAACTGGAAGTTCCTGGAGAAGCTGGGCATCGCCTCGGCGCGCTGGTTCGACGGCTTTGGCTGGTGGATGAGCCTGCGGCGCAACCTGGAAATCGAAGGACAGCAAACGATGCCGCTCGACCCGTCGAAGCCGGTCGTGTTCTCGATGTACAACTCGTTCTGCCTGCCGGGCCTGCCGTTCGACAAGCAGTGCACCGCGGCGCGCATGCAGCTTTTCAATACGCCGTTCCAGGACATCGAGGCCGGTGTTCGCAGTCAGTTCACCAAGATGTTCGCCGACTACGGATTCGATGCCCAGCGTGATATCGCCGGCATCATTGCCAACCGCTGGGGGCACGCCTACGTTGTCAGTCCGCCGGGGTTCTTTTTCGGCAAGGACGGCAAGCCCGCGCCGAGAGATATCCTGAGAAAGCGCCATGAGCGCATCTCGTTCGGCCATTCGGAGCTCACCGGCCAGCAGATGTGGGAAACGGCAGCCGACGAAGGCGAGCGCGCCGCCAAGCAAGCACTGGAGATCATTTAAATGCGTGTCTCTATCGTTGGAATGCTCCTGGGCGCGCTGCTTTGCGCAGCGCCGATGTGTGTCGTTGCGACAGAACCTGCCTCAGTAGCGGCAACGGCACCGGATTCAGCGGAGCTGGCGGCATTCAAGCAAGTGATCCGCGCGAAGTACGATATGAAGGAGAAGGCATTCGCCGCACACGATTCCGCGACCATCCTCACGAAGTTTTATGCCGAGGATGCGACCTCGGTGGGCGAGGGTTACGGCATATTCAAGGGTCGCGCCCAGCTTCGCCCTCTCTACGAGCAGGCTGTTAAGGAACTCACCGTCAAAGTCACTTCACGCCACACAGTGGTGAAGGGTGACGCCGGCTGGGACTGGGCCGACTTCTACGTGACCCCAGTCGACCCGGCGCAGAAGCCCTTCAACCTCGTGATCCTCTTCCTGTGGAGCCGGGACAACGGCGCATGGATGTGCAAGGGCGACTTCTACGTGCACGGCGACTTTGCGACTGGCAAGATCGAGGCCCCCGCATCCTAGGCTGAACACATGCAAGCGTCTCTCGCTGGGCGATCGCTGTCGATCCTGCTCTTGGCGGCCTTGGCGGCTCGGGTTTGGGCCTCTGAAGAGTCTCCTGCGCTCGCGTACCTGAAGCGGGTCCAGGCCGAATCCCAGGTGCCGGGCGTTTCGGCGGCGGTTTCGGTAGGAGACAAGATCGTCTTCTCGGGTGGAGCGGGGCTCGCCGACCTGCAGACCGGCCTGCCGCAGACCGGAACGACCGTGCACAACATCGGCTCGATCTCGAAGATCGTCGCGGTCGTGGCGGTGATGCAGCTGGTGGAGCAGGACAAGGTGCAGCTCGATGCCGAGATCCAGAAATATGCGCCGTGGTTTCCGCGCAAGCAGCAGCCGATCACCCTGCGGCAGATCCTGACGCACACCTCCGGCATCCGTCATTACAAGGACGGGGAGTTCGGTCCGGCCGAGGTGATGTCCTTCCGGCACTACGACAGCTTCGAGGAATCCACCCGATTCTGGCGTGATGATCCGCTGCTCTTCGAGCCGGGCACGAAGTACAGCTACTCCTCCTATGCAATCGATCTGCTGCACGCTGTTGTCGAGACTGCGAGCGGCCAGCCATTCGAGGCCTACATGGAACAGCACGTGTGGCGGCCTGCCGGCATGGTGAACACGCGGTTCGATGTGCCCGCGCGCATCGTTGCCAACCGTGGGCGTGGCTACGTGCGCAATGAGAAGACTGGCACGCTCGAGAACGCTCCGGACGAAGACGTGAGCTACAAGTACGCAGGCGGAGGAATTCTTTCGACGGATGAAGACCTGTGCCGCTTTGGCCACGCGCTCAATGCAGGCGTGCTGCTGAAAGCGACAACGATGGCCGAAATGTATCGCTTGCAGTTGCCGCTGGATCTGCAGCGCTTCGAGGAAGACGAGGCGGGCAGGGGACCCATCGGCAAGACTCAGGCCCTGGTGTTTCGAATCGCAACTGATTCGCAGGGGCGCGTGAACGCCGGACATTCCGGCGCGGTGAAGGGCACACACTCGCAATATTTCGACTACTTTAAAGACGATGTCGTCGTCGCGGTTTACTCCAACGCCGGTGCAGACCTCGACCTGGGCGATGTTGCCGAAGCGCTCGCGACCCTTTATTTACAGCACGCTCGCCGCAGCAACTGACTTCTTGAAAGCGGCGCGATTGACGCCGTGATATGTCATATCGATGCATTCGCATCGATTACTGTCTGCATCTCGAGACATTGCAAACCCTCGGGCGAACGATTTTACTTCGCGCGCCAATAACGACGGGGATCGTGGCTATCGCCACGCGGAGTAATTCTGATGCGCCTATCGACTGCGGGCCTCGCTGTATTGTTTTTCGCGCACGGAGTCCTCGTCTCGGCCGCAGTTACGCCTGGATTCAAGCTTTCGTTGACCGTCAACGGCAACGGCAACGTCGCTGATTCAAAGGGGCGCATCACCTGCACCACGGATTGCGCGCGCGCCTTCAAGGAAGGCGTTCAAGTCGCGCTGAACGCAACGCCCGCGGCGGGGCTCAAGTTCTCATCATGGGGCGGTGCGTGCCTAGGCACCGGAACGTGCCGCCTCACCATGGACGGAAATAAAACCGTCTCGGCGAAGTTCGCCGCCGCGGGTGGTACCACGCCACCGCCACCGCCTCCGCCACCTCCACCGCCGCCCCCGCCGCCTGCTTCCGGCACGCCTTATCCCGGCTACACGTATCACCTGCCCACGACGCGGCCATTCATATCGCTGGCTCAATACGCTGGGTCTTCGAGCGCAGCAGTCACTCGCCTCAGGGGCCAGGTGGACCGCGCTGTCACCGTCACCAAGTCGCTGGGTGCGAGCGCGACTTACACTTCGCTCGTCAACGCCCTCAACAGCACCAACTACGGCTATTCATCCGTCGATTCGGTGATCATGTACAAGCTGACGGGCAACGTCGCCTACATCGATCAGGCCATTCGCATGGTCGACCTTTTCGTGACGTCCGAGAACGCGCTGATCAATGCCGGCTCCGTTCCGAAGGTCGCGGGCGATTCGTATCTCGAGGTGGGTGATTACATCTCGCAGCTCGCGCTTGCTTACGACTATGGCTTCGCGCGGCTCACGGCGGCCCAGCGCTCCGCATGGAGTAATTTCGCGGAGCAGACGATCTACAACGTCTGGAACTACGAGATTGCGACCTGGGGGTCGGCGCGCCGGCCCTGGACGGGCTGGTCGGTGAACGACCCGGGCAACAACTATTACTACAGCTTCCTGAAAGCGACGCAGCTTTGGGCACTCGCGAGCCAGAACAGGACCTGGATCAACTTCCTGCAGACCCAGAAGTACACGCAGCTCGTGCCGTTCTTCAGCCTGCTCAGGGGCGGCGGCTCCCGCGAGGGCACGGGCTACGGCACCGCCTTCGGCAGCCTGTTCGAAAATTACGCGTACTGGAAGGATTCCACCGGCGAGGATCTCTCCGCGTATTCCACACATGTGCGCGACACCATCGATTACTGGATTCACGCGACGATGCCCACGTTCGAATACTTCGCTCCGATCGGCGATCAGTCGAGGTCTTCGATGCCGATCATGTTCGACTACCAGCGCAAGATCGTCATCGAGGCGACGGCGCTGAATACCGGAACGGCGCAGGGCCAGCGAGGCGCGTGGTGGCTTGCTCGCGCCAAGGTTACGGACGGCGGCAGCGGCTGGGTCGTCGGCAGCATGCGCTACAACTATGATTTCAAGTATGACCTGCTGAGCACCGGCTCCACGCAACTCGCGCCCACCGCTCTTGTCTATGACTCGCCCGGCACGGGCGCGCTGTTCGCGCGCAGCGACTGGAGCTCATCGGCAAGCTGGCTGCACGTGAACGCCGGCTACTACGACCAGTCGCATGCGCACCAGGACCAGGGCTCGTTCAGCTTCTTCAAGAACAAGTGGCTGGCAGTATCCTCCAACGTGTATTCCAACAGCGGCATCAATCAGGAGACCACTGTCGAGAACGTGCTGCGCTTCGACTATGCCTCGAAACCAGTCCCGCAGAACAACTCGGTGTCGACCAAGCAGGTCGCCAATTCCGGCGACACGCTGCAGATCAACGCGGACCTGTCTCCGGCGTACTCCCGCAATGCCAGCCGCATTTCGAGCTGGACCCGGCAGTTCAATTATCAGCGCTCGACTCACACTCTCTCGGTCCACGACCGATGTTCGGTGGGGACGGGCGTCACGCCAGTGTGGCAGCTACACGTGCCCGTGAGCCCGACGCGCCAGAGCGATGGCTCATATCTCGCGAGTGGGTTGCGCATCACGCCGAAAATCCCCGCGGGAGGCGCCGTAAAGATCGTCAGCATGAAGAGCGTGTCGTCTGATTTCACGGCCGGCTATCGGTTCGAGCTGACGGGGTCTGGCAGCAACTGCGAATTCGTAGTGGACCTGACAGCGCAGTAGCAATCAGCGAAACTGCGTGGATGATGCCCACACGCAGAGCCCCATCGATAGGGACGAACGCCTCGGGATTTGTGGCGCCACTCCTGCTTGCCGCCTGCGCACATTCCGTTCCGTGCTCCGCCGATTCCTCAGCCACGCACGAGCGAACGGTTACACAGGTTGGTCAGGGCATTTACGCCATCCGTCATGCCGATGGCCCAGACGGAAATCCACAGGGAAATACTACGGTAATCATCGGCGAGCGCGCCGTGATGGTCGTCGATTCGTCTTACTTGCCTTCGAGCGCGCGCGAAGACATCGCGCAGATCAAGACCTGGGCAGATAGGCCCGTGACCTATCTGGTGAACACGCACTGGCACCCGGACCACGTGCGAGGGAATTTCGAGTATCGCAAGGCATTTCCGTCGATCGCGATCGTCGCTCAGCACGAGACGCTGAATCTCGGCCGCAACTACGAAGGTGGCAACCTCGAGCGCAGGCCGACGCGGCTGGCCGCAATGAGTGTCCAATTGAAATCGGGAAAAGGGCCGGACGGGAAAAGGCTCAGTGCCGCGGAGCTTGCGGAATTAAAAGAGACGCTGGCGGGCTCGAAGAAGGTGAGTAAAGAGCTGCGGGACTTTCACCAGGAGCTGCCGGACGTGACGTTCGATACCGAACTCAACGTCGACCTCGGGGGTCGCCAGGTGCAGATCAGACACAGCGGTACTGGCGACACCCTGGGCGATGCGTGGGTCTACCTGCCCGACGAGCGCGTGCTGATTGCCGGTGACGTACTCGTTTCGCCGGTGCCGTATTTCTTTGCCGGGTACCCGGCCGGGCTGCTCAAGACATTGCGGCAGCTCGAGCCGATGGACCTTGCCGCGATCGTGCCTGGGCACGGCTCGGTTCTACATGACAAGACCTATTTGCACTCCGTGATCTCGCTGATGGATTCCATCCTCACCCAGGTGAACGCCGAGGTCGTCCGCCAGGGGAGCCTGTCTGCGCAGCTCGAGAAGGTCCGGGCCACGATCGACACGTCGGCCTATCGCCGCCAGTTCGCCGGCGACGACGCCGATAGCCAGCTGTACTTCGACGAGTCGATCGAGGGGCTGATCGCGGACGCCTTCTATCAGGCGCCGAAGTGATGCAACCGGAAAGCACCTCGGTACGTTGATCTTTCATGGCCAAGATCCGCATCGGCATATCCGGCTGGCGCTACCCGCCCTGGCGCGGCACGTTCTATCCCAAGGATCTGCCCCAGCACGCCGAGCTGGGGTATGCCTCGAGCATCCTGTCCATTATCGAGATCAACGGCTCATTTTATTCCCTGCAGCGGCCTTCGAGTTACCAGCAGTGGTATGAAGGAACGCCGAAGAGCTTCGTCTTCTCGGTCAAGGCGCCGCGCTACATCACCCACATCCGGCGGCTAAAGGAAGTCGAGGCGCCGCTCGCTAATTTCCTGGCGTCGGGCCTGTTCAACCTGCGCGAAAAGCTCGGCCCCATCCTCTGGCAATTTCCGCCGTTCTTCAAGTACGACCACGAACGCATGGCTCGCTTCTTCGAGCTGCTGCCTCACGACACGAAAGCTGCGCTCGCTCTCGCACGCACGCACGACGACTTCATGAAAGGGCGCGTCAAGCTTGCGATCGACAAGACCCGCAAGCTCCGGCATACGGTTGAAGTTCGCCACGAGAGCTTTCTGGAACCCTCTTTCGTGGACCTGCTTCGGAAACACAACATTGCGCTCGTCATCGCCGAGACGGCGCGAACCTGGCCGATGGCACACGACATCACGGCCGACTTCGTCTACATGCGCCTGCATGGGGACAAGGAGCTCTATAAAAGCGGGTACTCCGACAAGGCGCTGGACCGGTGGGCGAAGCGGATCAAGGCCTGGGCGAAGGGCTCCGAGCCCGCCGACGCGCAGAAGATCTCCCCGAAAAAGCCACGCACCAGCAAGCCTCGCGACGTCTATTGCTTCTTCGATAACACGGACGTCAAGCTGCGCGCCCCACATGACGCGCAGACGCTGATGGGCAAGCTCGGATTGAAGCCGGGCAAACCGCGCTGATCCGCACTATCATTGCGCGCAATGGAAGCGCCCGCGATTACCCGACATAGACGTCCATTTCTGGCTCCCCTGTGGATCATGGGGCTGCTCGGTATTCTGGTCGTTGCCGCGATCGTCACCGGCTATCGCACCATGGAGACGACCACGGTCGTTCTGGTGCGCCACGCGGAAAAGGAGCTGAGCACCATCGACGATCCGCCCTTGGCGCCGGACGGCGAGCTCCGGGCCGAGCGGCTCTCTCTGCTGCTCGGCAAAGTGAGCGGCATCGGCAGGCTGGAGGCGATCTACGTCTCGGACACCAGGCGGTCCCAGCAGACGGCTGCGCCGCTCGCGACGCGCATGCGCCTGGAGCCCATCGTGGTGCCGGGCAGTGACGTCGCTGGCCTTGCGAAGCGCGTGATGCATGATCACCGCGGCGGTGCGGTGCTGATCGTGGGCCACAGCAACACGGTTCCCGACATCATCAAGCGCATCAGCGGGCTGAGAGTGCCGCCGATCGCTGACGACGAATTCGACAACATTTACGTAGTGAGCGTACCGACGCTCGGCAAGGCAAGCCTGCTCAGACTTGAGTACTGAACGCCCGGCGGATGAGCGCGACGTGCCGCTCGATGCGGAAGCGTGAATTCTCGGAATCACGGACGTAGCGATTCCGGTCGATCAGGTACGTGATACGCCGCGCGCCGAACCCGAGTGCACCGACGGCTTGGTACACCTTGATGACCTCTTTTTCCGGATCGGCCAGGAGCGTGAAGGGCAGGGTGTATTTCGCGCGAAAATCCCGATGCCGCCCGGGCAGCTGGGGGCTGATGCCCACCACCGTCAGTTTCGCCTTGGCGATCTGCTCGTGCATATCGCGGATGGCGCAGGCCTGGCGTGTGCAGCCGGGCGTGAAATCAGCCGGATAAAAGTAGAGTACAACCTGGCCGCAGCTCAGGAAGTTGCTCAAGGACACGTCGCGCCCGTCCTGGTCCGCAAGCGTGAACTCCGGCGCGCGCGCGCCGATCTCCAGCATGCTCCGCCCCCCGTTTGGCAGGAGCCGATGATACCCCCAAATCGTGTTGTGGGCTTCCCGATCAATCAGTTACCATGCGCGCCCTCATGGGGGGCGGTAGCTCAGTTGGGAGAGCGTCGCGTTCGCAATGCGAAGGTCGAGGGTTCGATCCCCTTCCGCTCCACCATCAAGCTGTCCTGCAACGTCTGACGATGTCTTGAAAACAGTATTTGTACGGTTTTTATAGCGTTTTACGTATTACCTCGTACTCGGGCATCCGGTGACAACGTCACGGCCCAGGGGGTATTTCAGGGGGTATCGCCGGTTCTAGAAAACGGGATACCCCATGTTGACCGACACCGCGATTCGCAATGCCAGGCCTCGCGAGAAGCCCTACAAGCTTTCTGCGGGCGGTTCTATTTACCTACTCAATCCCAACGAGTCGCGCTTGTGGCGCTTTAAGTATCGCCTCAATGGCAAGGAGAAACTGCTCGCGCTTGGTTCATATCCCGTCGTGTCGCTCAAGTTAGCCAAGGAGCGGCGCGATAAAGCGCGCCGACTTCGCTCAGATGGACTCAATCCGGCTGCGCATAAAGGGGCCGAGCAGGCCGAGGAGGGGGAAACGTTCGAGGTGGCTGCACGCGAGTGGTTCACAAAGTTCTCGGTAAACTGGGCGTCTAGTCATGCACAGAAAGTGATTCGTCGCTTGGAAATGGATCTTTTCCCTTGGCTGGGGGCCCGCCCGATCCATGCTGTTACGGCGCCTGAAATCTTGACCTGCCTTCGGCGCATCGAAGCGCGCGGCGCACTCGATACGGCCCATCGGGCGCATCAAAACTGCGGGCAGGTATTCCGCTACGCTGTGGCCACCGCCCGCGCAGAGCGCGACCCCTCTGCTGATCTGCGGGGAGCACTACCGCCGGTGCATGGAGGGCATTTCGCCAGCATCACGGAGCCTGTGAAAGTCGGTGCACTCCTTCGGGCAATACACGGCTACACCGGAACGCTGATCGCGCGGACTGCCCTACGTCTCGCACCGTTGGTCTTCGTACGCCCCGGCGAGCTACGTCACGCGGAGTGGGCCGAATTCAACTTCGAGACCGCCGAGTGGCGCATCGCGGCAGCACGCATGAAGGCGCGGGTGCTTCATATCGTTCCGCTCGCCCGGCAGTCCATCGAGTTATTGCGTGAACTTCAGCCGCTGACTGGGAAAGGCCGGTATGTATTCCCCTCAGTCACCACTCCAACCCGGCCGCTGTCGGAGAACACTCTTAACGCAGCCTTACGACGCCTCGGGTACCTGTCGCAGGACATGACGACGCATGGCTTCCGCAGTATCGCGAGTACGCTGCTCAATGAACGCGCCTGGAATCGCGATGCCATCGAACGCCAGCTCGCTCACGGAGAGCGCAATCCGGGGAGAGCGGCCTACAACTACGCTGAACATTTACCTGAGCGTCGCAAGATGATGCAGGCGTGGGCAGACTTCTTGGACAAGCTCCGAGTTGGCGCTACTGTCGTGCCAATCAAGCGAGCAGCCAAGTAGTCTGCACTATTCGCCCAGAGGCTTATTGCAATAGCGGCCGGGTTGGACTCACAGAAATAATTGAATCGGGCCGTTTTCCTGCGTCTTAGTAATGGCGTTAGCGGCAGATACCCCAAAAGTTACCCCCGCCAATCCTCCCAGCCGTCGTTACCGCGGGACCACTGTGGGGCGGTAAAATCCTGCATCGCCGCTGTCAGTGAATGATTGGCTCGGAATCTCAAGACTCAGGTACCGCAAGAGCAAGAGCCCCCTATACGCAGTGCTAAGAGGTAAGCGTTGGGGCGCAGCCGTAAAGCCGACCATGACCCGTCCGCTTTCCACGAATATTGTCTTGAGGTCCGCCTTGATCATAAGTAACGGAATGGCAGTGGCGACGATATATTGCCCGACGAAATCGGACGCCGTGGACGAAAACGGTGTGATCTTCAGGTTCGACAGAATAGATCCACACGCGAGAATAATCACAACACCCGGAATCGCCTTTCCCAGCTTCGATGCATCGACGGCAAAGCCAAGCCACGTCAGCGAGACCAAGACCGCCGATATAGCCAGTACGTCCTGCGGATCGATGAGGGACATCTTTCACTCCGCGGCTGCACGGTTGTTGTTCGCCGATGTCGTACGGACGGCTTACAGCAACGGGCGCCGTTTCGCTTCGTCAGATGCCTCGTACCGCAACCCTCTGCGTTCTCCTCGGAGGCACGGCCGCGAAATACTGGTAGTCGGCATCGACTTTCTGGCGTTGCAGAGTTGTGTTGATTTGCCGCCAGGTCGCGATCAGGCCGTGTGGGCATGGAGGCATGTCCTTCTTGATGAGGCGGTGGAGCCGAGCCAGCCGATAGCATGGAACAGCGGCGAAGAGATGGTGCTCCGTATGGTAATTCTTGTGCCAGTACATAAACTGCAATACAGGGTTTAGATAAATGGTGCGGCTGCAGAGACGGAAGTCCGGCACATTGCGAGGCAGGGCGGTGTGCTGAGCTTGGTTGCAGAGCCACTGGATCGCACCACCATAAAAAGGCGCAAGCGAAATGACCACTGGCAACATCCATAGCCGATAGTAAACGGCCACCGCAAGGATTGCCGCGTGGCCTACCAACAAGCCCCGTGCCCAGTTGGACAACCGTTGTCGCAGTTCCGGGTTGGACGGCGGGAACAGGTGCTCCCCCCATTCACCCTCGACCTTGCCCCGAGCGTGCCGGATCGTGGTCGTGATCAACTTGTAAAGGCCTCTGGGGTTGACGAAGGCGCTCATTGAGTAGTCGCACAACGTCGGCCTTTCAAACAGCTCGATTTCCAGGTCATCGGACGAATGCAGCGTGAACTTGTGGTGCTCGCTGTGGCTTGTCCAGAAAAGTACAGGGTTGATCCAGCGGAGGAAGCCGAACAGGGCGAGAATCCTGCGGTTCAAGTTACGGGTCGCGAAGACAGATCCGTGACTGAGTTCGTGGAGTCCGTTGGCTAGGAACGCCCAGAAAGTGCCATGCAGGAAGAGCACGGCCAGTGGCCCGACGAGTAGTAGGCGAAGGAGCCAGTGAGTGCGACCGTTGCCAGGAAACCAAACGTTTGCAGTGCGCCGAGCAGATCACTCTTGCGAATCAGTGCCGCGAGTGCCTCATACTCGATCGGTACCAGTACCAATCAATGGGTGGCCGCGAACTCGCTCATTCATGGAAACGTCTCCAGACGCGCGCGCGGCGATGGTTCCATCGTGTCCACCGCGCGCGTCTTGATCATTCTGTCAGCAAATCGGAGGGCTACCACGGACCCTCTACTCTGCAGCCAGCGCTCGGCTCATGTGGTGATTCCAGCCAGCAAGGACAAGCCGCTCATTAACATGATCGATTTCCTGCCTCGCCAGAAGATAGTCGCTGCCGCTGTGCATCTGCACCAGCACGGTCTTGCGAGTGTGCTCGGATCGGTTCGGTGACGATCCGTGCAGGGTGAAACAGCTGAAAAAAAGTAAGTCACCCCGGCGCGCGTTGACGGGTGTCGCCTGCGCGAGAGGATACGGCTTGAGGGGCTCAGACGGATGCATGCCGGAAGAATTTTCCATACGACCCAGCTTGTGGGACCCAGGATAGACGCGCAGCCCCCCGGTGGTCTCGTCGGCATCAGTCAGGAAGATGATTGCGGCAACCATCGTGTCACTCTTGGTCTGGAAGTACCACCAGTCCTGATGCACTGGGAACGGCGCGCCCTCACGCGGAGGCTTCTGGAACAATTTTGAGTGATGTAGAACGATGTCCGGACCCAGTATCGCCTTCGCGAACTGGAGAAACCGTTCGTCCTGGAGCGCCTTCAACCACCGGGCCGAGTATCGATGGACGTTGTGCGTATGAATCACAGTTGACGCGCCACCGTCCAGCGCATCCGTATTATCGCCACGCCACCGCGCGTTGACCTCCTCGCCGCTCCGTTTCAATTGAGCAACGATCCGATCGAAGTCCGCCTCCAGTTCTCCCAGCATCGCCTCAGAAAAGACCCCTCGCGCCAAGTAATATCCATCTCGAGCGAACACGTTGGCGATGTCTTGCAAGGGCCCGTCCACGCCTTTCAAATTGAGCATTTCAGGTAGTCCTGCCGGATGACGCGGTCATAGTGCCGAGCAGGTTCGGTTTCCGCCATCTCTGGGGCGGTCTAAAACTTGACAGATTCGGCCAACTCGTTTCACCTTGGGTCATGGCCTCGCTCCCCACGTACCACATTGCCTTCAGTTCGACGCGCTATGTTTCCTTCGAACGGGTGACTCGGAACCGGATTCACCGACATTCGTTCTTTGAGCCCTGTATTGTCATTTCTGGTAAGGGCGAATTCGAACACGCCTCGGAAGTGTGGGCGCTGCGCGAAGGGGACCTGTTTATCGCCGACCCAGGGATCTACCACGAGATCAGGTCATTAAACACGAGAGACCTGAAACTGTACTTTCTAGCCTTCAATGTTACGAGAGCGCCGGAAACTGCCCTACCCCACGAGCAGGCTTGGTTGAGCCGCCAGACTCTGGACCGGTTTGTTCTGGAACACAGTGTCCATCTGCCGAGTCAGTCCCATCTGATCCCTCTGTTCGAGCACGTGATGAAGCTCTCACGGCACGATGTCAGCCAGCAACAAAGCTGTTTCTATCGCGAGGCTTCGCTGTTATTGATGAACCAGATAGCCGCTGCACTCACCGACTCTGCACGACTGGCGGAGGAGGATCACCGCGATCATCTCCTGAAAAATAGGGTCGTGGAGGCGATTGAACAACGACTCCATGCACCGCTGAAGATTGCGAAGCTTGCCAGAGACTGCGGCATGTCCGAGCGGACCCTCCGACGCAGATGGAAGAACTGGGGCGGACGGTCGCTGACGGAAGAGATCAATCATCGTCGAATCGAGCGGGCCAGCCATTTGCTCCTGCTACCCGACATATCCATCGCCGAAGTTGGCTATCAAGTTGGCATCGACAATCCTGGTCAATTCTCACGGACATTTAGCTTAATGAAGGGATTGGCGCCGAAGGCTTATCGGAAGAAATACATGAGTAGGCCGCCAGGTGTCTTGTCGGGACCACCGTTCAGGACCGAGTTTCTCGATGGAGAGTTAAAGGAGTACCACAGTTAAGCGTCAGCCAGTGAGACAGGCCGGCAACGACTTCTATATCTACTATCAATCGACGGAATAATTGTTGAGCAGCGGTCCCACTGAATAGAATTCAATTGCGGGATAAGGAGACCTCATGTGTCTTCTTCTCTCTACACGCTGATAATCGGGATTGCGCATAGGAATTGGATGCTGCATTCATTTGTGCGATCCACGTTGCCACCCAGGTTTGGCCCACTGATACCGAGCGGAGCTACCATCGAAGCGCCATTACCACTCGACTGCGTCCGGGAGATCGACGCGCGATCGCGAAACGGGCCGGGAAGCGCGGGGCGAAGGCCTCAACCTACCTTGCCGCGATGGTGCGGGCGCACTTGAGGCGCAACCAGGGACCTGCAACAAGACCTGACTCGCCTTCGCGGCACGGTGGCCCTCCTGGAGCAACGGCTGCACGAGTTCGTGCGAACGGCACTGATGAGCTGGGAAAGTGGCCATGGGTAGAAGGCCGGTTCGCATGCCGAGGGACGGTCATCCGATCGTCGACATCGTCAGTTACGGCAGGAGAGCCCCCAGGGCTCACGGGCTTTCAGCCCGGCGGAGATTCAGCAGATTGCCCGCACGGTGCGACGGATCCCCGAAGTCATGGTTAAGGTAACGGGCGGCGGCAAGAGTGTTGGCGCGGTAGGCGCGCACTTCGCCTACCTCAGCCGTCGCGATGAGCTCGAGATCGAGACGGATGAGGGGGAGCGCATACTGGACCGCGACCAGAAGAAGGGGCTACTGAATCCACGCGATCTTTCGCTTGAGGTCCACCCGATCCTAAGTAAGACCAAGCATCGCCCGCATGCGAAGTAACGTCGCCACGGCGAATCGTGCTGCGAAGTTCCGCTTTGCGCTGTCTGCGGTATGATCTGCCTTCCCTCTCCAGTCATCATCGGGTGAGGTCACGACACCGCCGGCAGCGGCTGCATGGTCTTCCAGATGCCGCGGGTGACGTCGGGGACGGTGATCGGCATGCTGCCGTTCTCCACCGACCACGCGCTCAGTTCCAGGATGCTGCTCCATGACGCCGCGTCGTAGCAGGTGCTGTCGGGCGTGATGCCGGTGCGGATGCAGTCGAGGTGGCGGTAGTTCATTACGAAGTCCATGCCGCCGTGGCCGCCGCCCTTGGCCATCTCCTGCAGCTTCTTCCACAGCGGGTGGGTGAACTTCTCGCGCATCTTTTTCAGATCGGCCTCGCCCAGCCAGTCGTGGGAGTTCTTGGCTTCGAGTTCGTACTTCTTGGGATCATCGATGGCGAGGCGGGCCGGGTAGTCGAAGAACGTGCCGCCGGTACCTGAGAGGGCGTTGATGCGGCTGTAGGGCCGCGGGCTGACGACGTCGTGTTGGATCATGATCGTGCGGCCGAGCGCGGTCTTGATCATCGAGGTGTTCATGTCGCCGCAGACGTACTTCTCTCCGGCGTGTTTGCCCCCGTTGGGAGTCTTGTCCGTGCGCCACTTGCTCAGGCCTTTTTCCGGCGAGCTCACCGACACCAGATAGGCGAACTGGTCGCCGCGGTTGATGCCCAGGTACTGAGCGACCGGTCCCAGGCCGTGGGTGGGGTAGAGGTTGCCGTTGTAGAGCCAGTGGTAATCGCGACGCCAGTCGCCCTCGGTGCCGAGCGAGTACAGCATCCCGCGCAGGTCGTGGATGTAGGCGCATTCGGCGTGGGTCAGTTCGCCGAACACGCCTTCGCGCGCCATGTTCAGGACGAGCAGTTCGTTCTCGCCGTAACAGCAGTTCTCCAGCATCACGCAGTGCCGGCGAGTGCGTTCGCTGGTGTCGACCAAGCCCCAGCACTCGTCGACGGTGACCGCCGCCGAAACCTCGATGAAGGCGTGTTTTCCCTTCTCCATCGCGCGCACCGCCATCGGCATGTGCCAGTTCCACGGCGTGGAGATGTAGACCACGTCGATGTCGTCGCGATCGACCAGCTTCTCCCAGATGTCCGCGGTTCCGCCATAGACCTCGGGGCGCTTGCCACGCGCCTTCTCGCACTGGTCAGCCGCGCGCTTGGCGCGGTCCTCGCGCAGGTCGCACACCGCCACCACCTCGACCCAGTCGAGCCTGAGCGAATCGTTCACGTGGGAAATGCCGCGACTCAGGCCGATGTGGGCGACGCGCACCTTCTCGATCGGCTTGGTCGTCAGGTCGTGCACCGGCTTCTGACCGGCCGGACGCGGACGGGTCGCTCCGATGTTCGCGGTGAAGGTCTTTCCCCCGGAACTGCGGGTGATGGCGGCGGCGGGTTCCGTCGCTCGCGCGCCGGTGGCGCAACCGGTCGCCGCCGCCAGCGACGCACCGAAGCCGGCGAGCGAGGTGGTCTTGAGCAGGTCACGGCGGGTAAAACGCATGGTGGATCTCCGGAAGGATGGTCGTTGAGGGTAAACAGCGAATAGTCAGCCGCGTTTGGCGAACCCGAGCTCGATGTCCTCGAGCGTGCGGCCTTTAGTTTCAGGCAGGACAAGGCGGCGAGCAGGAATTACACCACCGTCGCCCCGCCCCAGGCGGAACATCGTGGCATACCCGTAGGCACCCACGGTGGTCAGGAATATCGCCGCGATGCAGGTGCCGACACCCTGGTTGAGCAGCAGCGCGACGCCCATGCCCATCGCGCGGATGCGGTTCGGCATCAGTTCCGACATTGCCAGCCACACGCACACCCCGGGGCCGACGGCAAAGGAGGCGATGTAGAGCATGAAGCATCCCATCGCCAACCAGCCGGTCGATGGATCCGGCTGCGGACCGCTGCGCTGAAGGGGCGCGACGGCATCAACTCGCTACTGCAGTACGTGGTGGTGATCATGTTGCAGGCCGGGCCGGGCCGGGCCGGGCCGGGCTGGGCGAGGCCGCTGCCGCCAACGCCGGCGTCCGCCTGGCACGAGCTCGAACGCCACGGTATGAGAGAACCAGCGCCCACAACGTGCCCGGGCACGACATCATTACAGTCCTCCTCAGCGTGACTGAATCGTAGGCGCTCGGCTTTGCGTTGACCTAGGAGTTCCGTTTCTTGTCGTAGTCAGGTGGATCGGCGGTGGCCGGATGCGCTCGAATGCGTTCCGAATGCTGCGAACAGAGATCGGAACGCCTAGGTGTCCACAGGTTGCGACCCGTACGATCATCCTCGCGATGATCCAGAGAAACAGTGCCGTTGGGCGTGTGGACGCTCACAAGATGGAGGGTGAGGCCACCCGCCGGAAGTTTTTGATTCGTGCGGGCACGGCGGCAGCTTTCATCGGGCGTGGAGCAGGCCTCCAGGGGGAGCCGGTGCTCACGGGCGACGACTTCTTCTTCATCACTTCGCTCGAGGAGCGCACGCCCACGATCATCCGGATGGCCCTCGGACCGTGTGCGATGGAGGATCCCGGATCGGCAGGAGTCTGGCGCGCGATACAGGCTCTGGACCCGCACGTCGTCTTGCTGCTGGGAGACACGCCCTACATCGATTGTTCGCAACTCGATTTTCAGCGAGCCCGCTATCAGGACTTCGCCGCCGTCCCCGACTTCGCAGCGTTGCTGCGCACTCGACCGCTCTATGCGACTTGGGACGATCATGATTTCGGCATCGATGACACCGATGGCCGTTACCTGGTTGGCGAGCGATGAACGGCCCCTTCACCGAAAGCAGGGACAAGCGCGGCAATTGGCGTCCGCCGGATCTAATCCAGCTGCCGCCGCTTTGTGCCTGGCCCCCGCAGCCGGTCGGCGTGTTGAAGTGGCTGTTCGGCTATCCGGGCTACTTCCTGCCCTGGGGCGTGCTGTACATGGCACTGCCCTTGATCACCTGGTCCTATCTGACTCCGGATCTCGAGCAGATGAGGCGGCTCGAGTTCGGGTGGATCGCGCTCGTTCTTCTTCGCAACGTGGTGCTCCTGTGCCTGGTCGTCGGCGCGCTCCATGTCAGGCTCTTCGTACAGCGGGCTCAGGGGACGCGCTACAAGTACAGTGACAAATGGCTCGCGACGGGCAATCCCGCTTTTCTGTTCGGCAATCAACTGCTCGACAACCTCTATTGGACCTTCGTGAGCGCCGTTCCGATCTGGACGGCGTACGAAGTGCTGACGCTGTGGATGTACGCGAATCATTTCATCCCAAGCGTCAGTTGGACCGAACATCCGCTCTATCTTGGGCTCTTCTTCGCACTGATTCCGATCCTCCGCGACGTCCATTTCTACCTGATCCACAGGCTGATTCACTGGCCGCCGCTCTATAGACGCGTGCACTACCTGCACCACAATAACGTGAACGTGGGACCGTTCACCGGACTCTCCATGCACCCCGTGGAACACCTCCTGTATTTCAGCGGTATCGTCCTGCATTGGATCGTTCCGTCGCATCCGGTACTCGCCCTGTATCACATTCAGCACGCGGCACTGGGTGCGGCTCAGGGACATCTCGGCTTCGAGCGCATCGAGTTCGGAGGGGGGATCGCCGTCAGGACCGACGATCACTTCCATTATCTCCACCACAGGCATTTCGAATGCAACTACGGGGGTGACGGCATGATACCGATCGACAAGTGGTGCGGCACGTTTCACGACGGATCGGATGCGGCGACGCTGACGATGAACCGTCGCTTTCAGAAAACTAGGAGGCGCGGGTGACCCGTCGAATGCGCACACTTCTCTTCAAGCGTAGCTGGACCTAGTGGTGGGCCAGACCCGGTTCGTCTGCAGAGTGGACGAGATTGCGCCCGATGCCGTGAGACGGTTTGACCTGGGTGACAGGACCTTTGCGATCTACAGAACCGCAGACGAGGAGTTCTACGCAACCGATGGCCTGTGTACGCACGAGCAGATTCATCTGGCCGACGGACAGTTGATGGACGGGGAAATCGAGTGCCCGATGCACTTTGGCCGGTTCGACATTCGAACGGGCGAGGCCCTGAGCGCTCCGGTCTGCATCGACTTGAGGACCTACCCGATAAAAGTGTCGGACGGGTGCGTGTTCATCCTCCTCGCTGACGAGCCGTCTCTGTAAATTGCTCGCGGTAGAAAGCATGCCGGCCCTCGTCGGGAAAGTAGCGGGTCGCTTCATCGGGCAGCACGATGGCCGTCGTCAGATCCTGGATGCTTCGCAAGGCGGCCGCCTTCACGCACCATGCCGCCTGAATGGCGGCGCCGAGCGCAGCATTCTCCTCCATTGCCATCCTCACCACCGGAACCCCAAAGAAATCCGCGATGATCTGCCGCCACGCCTGTCACTCCTTCCACTGCGGCTCGCGCCAGATGTCGAGGAGTGAGCGTTTGCAGGGAGATTCCCAGCAAGCTGCCTGTGGCATTGGGGAGATTGGGTGTGCGCTCGCCGATGAGGTACGGCGTCAAGGTCAGTCCATCGGTTCCACGTGGCGCTGCGTCCAGCGCACGCTCGAAATCTGCATGGCTCCATCCAAAGAGCTCGCGAATCCGTTCCGTCACCAAAGTGACGTTCATGATGCACACCAGCGGCAACCATCCCCCGGTCGAGTCGCAAAACGCCGCGATTTCCCCAGCGGGATCGACGACGGGTCGGTCGCTGTACGCGTAGACCGTGCCGCTCGTCCCCAGGCTTGCCGTGATGATGCCGGGCTGCATATTGCCCGTGCCAATGGCCCCCATCATGTTGTCGCCGCCGCCGGCGCTGACGATGGTGTGCTCGGGAAGGCCGTATCGCTTCGCCAGCGAGCGGCAGAGCTATCATGCAGGCCTTAATCGAACTACGGGCTGCCGTCTTCCGAGCGAGCACACGACCCGCCGAAACTCCGGAGCTACCCGCCAGTGCTGCAACTCATCGATCTGCGCCAGCTATAGTGCCAATCGGTACATCGAGGAGGCTCGGTCATGTCAATGCGCGGTCTCATAGCGGCACTTTCCAGCTTCGCTGCGCGTCGCCGACCGCTGGCGGCTGCTCTCATGGCGCTGCTCATTGCCGGCAGTGTTGGTGCGTCCGAGCCCTGGACAGCGGTTGCGCAGTCGAGAGTCGCCGGCGCAGATGGCCCCAAGATCCTCCTGATTTACGACATGGAAGGATTGTCGGGGCAAGACGATATCGGCAGTTTCAGCCCTTCGGATCCCGCGTACGCCCAGGGTCAGCGCCTGCTCACCGATGACGTCAATGCCGTAATCGAAGGGTTGATTGCGGGAGGTGCCAAGGAGGTGCGCGTCGCCGACCGTCATGGCAGCAGCAGCCACATCGACATCCTCGTCGAGCAGATCGATTCGCGGGCGCGCATGGTCACGGAGTCGGAACAAAAGCCTGACACTACGATCTACGACGGAGTCGCCACTGTTGGGATGCACGCGAAGAGTGGGAGCGGCGGATTTGCCGCGCATACGTGGACCGCGGGGGTGGAGTTTCGGATCAATGGCCGTCCCGTGAACGAAACCGAGCTCGTCGCGCTCACGTACGGCGAAAAGGGCATGCCGGTGATCTTCGTATCGGGAGACGACCGCTTGGGCGAGGAGCTCGCGACGCTGCCCTGGATCGAATACGTCGCGGTAAAGGATGCCACCGGGATGACGACCGCAAGGCTTCACCCGCTGAAAGAGGCTCATGAGCGCTTGAGTCTCGGGGCGAAGCGCGCGGTCCAGCACCTCGCGCACGCCAAATTGGCGAAGGCATCGACGCCCGTTCAAGCCTCCGTAACGGCTTTTCCTCCTGCGGACCTCGCGTGGCTCGCGGAAATGCCCGGCATCCGTTATCAAAATCAAACGGTGTCGTTCACTGCGCCGGATGCGAGCGCGGCCTATCGAGGGATGCAGGCGATAGGCACGGCGGCGATGACGGGCTATGGCGATGCGCTGTATCGAGCGATGCAGTCCCATCCTGAGGGCAAGGCGATGGAGCTGAAGGCCATCGCCGAATGGGATGCCAAGTGGCTCGCGAGCGAGCTGGAACGCGCAAAGGCCGGCGGCCGCGACAAGTACTAGGGCCAGCCTGTGCTGAAGCCCGCGACTGTCCTGCTGATTTCATTCTGTGCGCAAGCGCATGCCGAAAGCTCGCCTGCGTTACAGAGCCCGCGACTCGCCGCACTAGCTACTTCGGACACGACTGCCGACAAAGGCGAGCTCGAGAAATTCTGGGTCGACGTAGACCGAACTCATACCCCACTCATCGAAGTGCTTCCGGGAGACGCTGGCGAAATGCTCGTCACGTTCCTGTGGCGTGCGGCGCCCGATCAGCAGGAGCTCAATGTCGGCGTGCTGAGCCCGCTGGGTGAAACTTACAAGGCTCGCGCGGTACCGGAAGCCTTCGCACGGGTGCCCGAAACAGATGTCTGGTATCGGACCTATCGCGCATCGACTCAAGCTCGCTTCGAGTACGCGCTGACCTGGCCGCAAGGCCGCGAAGCAAACGCCGAGGCCCACTTCAGCTACTCGCACGACGGGATCACGTACGAGGCGTTTCCCGATCCGCGCAATCCCAAGACGATGCCGACCCAGTGGGACGAGAAGGGCCCAAACAAGGCGTGGGTGGACAGGGTTCGGCGAGTGTCTTACGCCGAAGGCCCGGACGCACCTGCGGAGCCATTTGTCGCCGAGCGGAGCGACGTCGCTCGCGGCAAGGTCACGACGACTGAACTTGCGAGTGAGCTGCTGGGAAACACGCGGCGCATCAGCATCTATACGCCGCCAGGACTGGACGGTGGATGCGCGCGTTGCGACTTTCTGCTGGTGTTCGACCGGGCCGAATACGTTTTGGCCGTGCCGATGCCGACCATTCTGGACAACATGCAGGCGGACGGCGTGCTTCGGCCGATCGTTGCCGTATTCGTGGGCAACGCGCCCGACGCGCGCAGCGTCGAGTTGCCCGCGAATGCTCGCTTCCAGGATTTCGTGCAGCGGGAGTTGCTGCCTTGGGTGCGCGAGCGCTATCGCTTCACGAGCAATCCGAACCGCATGGTGGTGGCCGGGTCCAGCTATGGTGGGCTTGCTTCGGCGTTTGCCGGGCTCAAGCATTCCCAGATGTTCGGCAACGTGCTGTCGCAGTCCGGCTCCTACTGGTGGTGGCCGAACTTTCAGTCCCAGGGTCGCGACGTGGAGCCACTCAACAGCAATTCGGGTTGGCTGATCCACGAGTACGCCAATACGCGAAAATTGCCGCTCCGGTTCTACCTGGATGTCGGGAGCATGGAAGGCTCGCTGATGCTGTTGCCGAATCGCATGTTCCGCGATGTGCTTCGTGCCAGGGGCTATGAGGTGACGTATCGCGAGTTCACGGGCGCGCACGATTACATCATGTGGCGCTCGACGATCTCGGAAGGTCTGATCGCTCTTATCGGGTCTCGCCGGAAGTAGTACTTGCCGCCGACCTCTCGACCTTGCGTTGGGTCGATGGGGAGGGCATCCTCCCTCGACAGTAAAGCCTGGCAAGGGACTCGGGGTGATACGGAAGGCCAATCGCAGCGACGCAAGGATTCTGGCGCAGCTTGCTGAAAGCACGTTCAGAGACACTTTCGGCGCGACGAATTCTGCTGAGAACATGGATCAGCACTGTCAGTCCGCGTACGCCGAGGCTATTCAGGCTGACGAGATTGCCGATCCGCGCATGGTGACGTTGCTCAGCGAGCACGATAAGGCGCTGATCGGATTTGCGCAGCTTCGTTGGGGACCGAGCCCCAATTGTGTGGCCGGGCGATTGCCGGGGGAGATACACCGCCTATACGTTGCAAGCGATTGGCATGGCAAAGGTGTTGCGCACGATCTAATGCATGCGTGCATCTCGGAAATTGAACAGCGCGGCTCGGACGTCATCTGGCTTGGCGTCTGGGAGCAAAACCCAAAGGCCATTTCCTTTTACAAGAAGTTCGGATTTGCTGAAGTCGGCGATCATGTCTTCCCCGTCGGCAAAGAGCCGCAGCGAGACATCATCATGACCTTCCCAAGCAAACCATCGGCTGTCTGAATCGGCCAAGCTCGTCGATGCCGACGGGCGAAGGGGATGGGTGGACATGTATATCGTTAGCGCTCTGGGTTTGTACATTCTTGTATCCATATTTGCCTCCGGGAAGGAGTCCGATGCCAGGTGGAAAATACTGGGCATCGCTGTGGGTTCGGGTCTCCTCCAAGCGTGGCTAGCGCAGCTGACTCCAGGTGTGGCCGGGTTGCTCGCTGTACTAGTATTGCCTCTCGGGTTCATCGCAGCTGCTTTGATATTTTGGTGCGGCGTTGAGCGCGTGCCGGCATTCAAGATAGTAGCCAGCTATTTTCCCTACTCATCGTCATAGGCGTCGTAGCCGTGCTCTTTGGCATCACTGTCGATGAGTAATGCTACCGCCATGCCCGCGCCAAGCACCGGCTACGTACGGTGATGCTGATAAGGTGCTTCTTGCGTTGTGGGCGCTCTGACGTGCGCAACGGCATTAACCCGCCGTTCGCTGTGACGGCAATCAATCCAGTGCCCAATCCTAAAGAGCGGTCCCGAGACGCCTGTTGTCCGAGGGCGCGCTCGAGAGCGAGCAGTTCGTGGCGCTCGGTAATGACCATGCGCGAAGGCTAGCATTGCAAGGGCGTCGCACAGCAAGTCCGACTGTGCAGTACTGGATGTAACTTGCTCGCAGGCGCTATTCCGCAGGCTGATGCGCCGCCTACGTGGCGCAGCGGTTCGGGATCACGAGGGATCAGGTGCTAGCCCACGTTGCCACTGCCCTGCGGATTTTCAGGTAGCGCACCCGCCTGAGACACCACATGTTCCACCCACATTTCGTAACAATTTCGGTGGAATGTTTTCGTGGGCGTAACTGCTCCAAAATCGACTTTGATCTGAATTTCGTGGATCAAGATGAGCCGCCCACAGACATGGCAAGGCCTGTTCTCTCCGCGCCCGCCCCACACGCCCTCACCACTCACTGTCTCACCTTCCGCGCTGTGCAAGTTCATATCAGTTCCCCTCGTTCGGGTGAGGCCCCTTGCGCTTCCGCGTTATCTGATTTCGGATCGCGCTGAGTTAGCGTTTGATCCTGTCGATGCCTCCACCATGTCACGCCGCCAATCATTGCTCCAAGCGCGGCGGCGACGAGTGCGCCTATGACAATCTCATTCATGAATTGGCCTTCAATGTCGCCACGTCATCCCGCTTGAACTCGTGGCGCTTCTTCGCACTCCTCAAGCCATGCGAGATGGCAGGGCACATGAAACCTGTGGAGTGTTGCGGTGAGACAGGTGGGGTCAGGTATCTGGACTTCGACCTGGGGCTGATACGGCGAGATAAGGCTTTCGCACACAGAGCATGCCGATCCACGGCCTTGCCCTCCCCAGGTCTTCGGATAACTGGAGCACGGCAGCTTGCCGCTTTTAATCTTCGCGCGCGCCATGCGCAATAGCTCAAGAGAATGCACCAACCGCTCCGCAATCGCTGAGCGCGAAGTCAACGCCGCCTAGCGGCCGTGCGTCTGTCCGCTGGCGTACCAAGACTGAGCTGGGCAATCCTATCGTCAGCCTTCGTAGCGTCGCCGTGATACTTCGAGTGCTACACGAAGGCCGGCATCGCGAGGGCGCGCGCGCACCATCCGGTCGGGGACCTAAGCAAAGTCGTCATAGGGCCGCTGGCGGAGCCCGAGTTTCGTGCACTCAGTTCGAAGCTCAATCTGCCGAAGTTCCCTTAGGAACTCGCGTCACTCCGCTCCGCTCACAACGGCTGGGAGCCGACTAACTAATACGGTGTTGTTTGAGTATGGACCGCTCAGCGGGTTTCACGTTGAAGCCGCATCAAGTGACCGACATGACCTACGCCGACGATCAGCGCGCCGCCCAGCAAGCGCTCGCCGATGCCACGAGGCAACCTGCTATTCAGGGGCCGAATGAACGCGTCCACTCATATGAGTTCGCGAAAGCTGTTGTCGTGCTCGCGATGGATGCGACTCAGCTCCGGAGCTAAGGAATTTAGTGTCTGCTCGAGAACTTTGAAGTTGAGACGCATGGCGTCGCCTAGTTTGACAGGCGTATAGAGGTTCCGCTGGGCGAGCCCACTGTTGCTGCATGGCACCTGGAGGTGCCGGCGGGTTGTCCGCGCGCGATGGAGCTGGCACCATGCCGCCCGCCGCCCCGGTAGCTCAGTGGATAGAGCGATCGCCTCCTAAGCGATAGGTCGTCGGTTCAACTCCGGCCCGGGGCGCCAATTCACTATCTGGTAACGTGCAGCATGGTGAAAAAACGCTCAGATTCCCGAGTAATTTCTTCTGCTGAGCTCAGGTATCCTCCGTTGACAACATGTCCCCAGCGGGGTAGATACACGCGGTATCTCGAGTCCTGAGCACTCGATTCCCGCATCCCACTCCTGACGGAACAGGCCAGCTTTCATGGTTTTTAGTGGCGCCTCATCGCGCTTGCGCTTCACGTTCATTCTATCGTCGGCATTCTTCTTGGGTGCCTGCAACCGTAGCGACGCGCGCGCAGAAGAGAATGTTCCAGCGCCGCGCTTGCTCCCCACCCGCCCAAACATAGTCTTTATCCTGACTGACGATCAGCGCTGGGATCAACTGGAGCTCATGCCCAATCTCCAGAGACTCATGCAAGCCAACGGAATCACCTTCACAAACGGTTTCGTCTCCAGTCCGCTGTGCACCCCGTCCCGCGCGACGATCCTTTCTGGTCGGCACCCGGGCCACACTGGCGTGTGGTCGAATGTGGCAGTGCATCAGGGCGGCTGGACGACCTTTCACAAGACCGGCACCGAGAAGCACACGATCGCTACCGTGCTGCACGGCGCCGGGTATTACACGGGACTCTTCGGCAAGTACTTTAACGGGTACGGTCTTGAACAGGGCCATCGGGTGCCGCCCGGCTGGGACAAGTGGGCCGCGTTCACCGTGAACAGATACTACGGTCCGGTTCTGTCCATTCAGGGGGACGAGGTCGCATACCCCGCTGATCAATACTCAACCACAATCTCCGGGCAGCTGGCCGTAGACTTCATCCATAGCGCACCGTCTGGAAAGCCCCTGTTCCTCTACTGGGCACCGAAGACCGTGCACAGACCCTACACTCCGCTTGAGTCTGATAAGGGATCGTTGGCAAGTTCGCTGAATCCATGGCGCCCGCCGAGCTACAACGAATCTGACGTCGGGGACAAGCCGTGGTACATCCAGAGGATCGGCGAGTGGAACACGGGCGAGCAGTCCAAGTGGGATCAGGTACGCCAGGACCAATACGAGGCGTTGATCGACGTTGACCGCTGGCTGGCCAAAATCGTCGACGCGCTTCGCGAGGAAGGGCGGCTCAGCAATACGCTTCTGGTATTCACGTCGGACAACGGTTCCCTGCTGGGCGAGCACCGATTGACTGGGAAGTCGACGCCATACGAGGAATCCATCCGCGTGCCGTGGGTTGTGCGCTGGGACGCTGCGAATTTTCCGGGGCGCGGGGGCACTGATAGCCACCTCATGGTCAACACCGACTTCGCCACGACTTTCGCCAACGTTGCAGGCACGTCGATGGGCGCGACTGATGGGCTCGACTTCGCCAAACTCGCCGCCAACCCGTCCACGAGGTGGCGAACCGAATTCCTGATCACAAGAGGCGGTGCCGTGAGCGATACGCTCGAGGGGCTGACTTACTGCGGAGTGCGAAGTCAGGATTTTTCGTATGTGCAGTACTGGAACGGTTTCGAGGAATTGTATGACATGAGGACAGATCAGGACCAGTTGGCGAACCTCGTATCGACTGGCTATCGCGATGACTCTGATCGGGATGCGTATGAAGGGCATCGAGAGATGGCGCAGGCGCTATGCGACCCCGTCCCGCCAGGCTTTACCTGGTCCCCCTGAGGCACGTATTGGAAAATTCGCCGTTGTCCTGATCATCGTCGGTGCGGCGGCGGGGCTCGCCTTCGCTCTGTTCTTGCGCCGCGCCGAAACGCCCGTTGCACTCGTTCCGACGCAAGCCCGCCCGATGGTCAAGTCCGCGGAGGCATTCGAGCCCACCATTGTGAATCGCGCCGCCGCGCCGGGTCCGGCTCCCGACGGCATGAATTGGATTCCCGGCGGTGAATTTTCGATGGGCGCGGCCGACCCGCCAATCTACGATTCCAAAATCGTCGGCATGCAGGCGACAGCGGATTCGCGCCCAATACACCGCGTGTACGTGGACGGCTTCTGGATGGACAAGACAGAGGTTACGAACCGGCAGTTCGCCGCCTTCGTGAAAGCCAGCAGATACGTGACGGTCGCGGAACGCACGCCGACGGCGGCGGAACTTCCGGGTGCGCCGCCCGAAGACCTCAACGCGGGCTCCGTGGTCTTTTCCCCGCCCGACCAAGCCGTCCCGCTCGACAATCAACTACGGTGGTGGTCCTACGTCAAAGGCGCGAATTGGCGTCACCCGTTTGGGCCGGGCAGCGACATCAAAAAACTCGACGACGACCCGGTCGTGCACGTCGCCTATGAAGACGCGGAAGCCTTCGCGAAATGGGCCGGGAAGCGGTTGCCGACCGAGGCGGAATGGGAATTCGCCGCGCGCGGCGGGTTGTCCGGCCAGGTCTATCCCTGGGGTGACGAGTTCCTGAGTAATGGCAGCTACATGGCGAACACTCACCAGGGCCACTTCCCCAACGAAGACACGGAAGCCGACGGGCATCGCGGCATCGTAGCCGTCGCGTCCTATCCGCCGAACGGATACGGCCTCTACGACGTAGCCGGCAATGTGTGGGAATGGACCAGCGACTGGTATCGCCCCGACTATTACGAGATCCTCGTGCAGTCCGGCGGCGGTGCACGGAACCCGCGCGGCCCGGACAGCTCGTTCGACCCAAACGAGCCGGGCCTGCCCAAGCGCGTACAGCGCGGCGGCTCATTCCTCTGTACGGAACAGTATTGCTCGCGCTACATGGTCGGCACGCGAGGTAAGGGCGAGCCTTCGACCGGCACCAATCATCTTGGATTTCGCCTGGTGAAATAGGGATGGCCTGTCACCAGCGCTCCCGCTCCCACCAACGCACCGAGAACGCGCAAGGGGGCCTTAAAAGAAAGCCCCAGCCAAGAGCACCGGGGCCTAAAGAGCATCGAGTGTTGCAGCGCCTTTCTAGCACGCACTATCGAACGGGCATATACGGATAATTGCCAAGGGCGGCGGAGGCAGGAGACACTTCGCACGGGAGCAATACACGCCGTACTCCGCGATTTTTATCCACGACCTGCCACCGGGCCCTCCATGAAACTCACGCCTTCGTTTTATCGCAGTGTGGCGGTGTGTTCGTTTCTTTCCGCACTTACCACGCTGCTCCTGATCTACCTGCCTGACTTCTATAGGCCGGCGGAGGGGTTCGAAGGGCGCATGGGGCGCGTCCATGATCCAGCGTACGCCCTGCGCTCGTGGATTTACCTCGCGCATCCGTTCATTACATTTGCGGCGGCGCTGGGAATTGGGCTGCGAATCCGCGCCCTGCGCCCCGCAGCAGCGATCATCGGACTGGCGGGCTTTGCGCTCTGGGCCTGCACGGAAGCAGGGCAGCAGACTCTCACCCTGTTCGCCTTTGACAAGTGGCGGGTGGCATATGCGACCGCTGACGAAGCCGCGCGCACGATCATTCGGAGCAATGTGGCGATGTACGACGGGCTCTGGGACGCCATGTACTTCCTGCTGCTCATCGGCTTTGCGATCGGCAATCTCGCCCTCGGTATCGGGCTGGTCCGCGCGGGTCGGGGCGTCACCCGTCTCGTCGGCGTCTTCCTTTTTGCGGCCTGCGCGCTCACTCTTACGTACATCACTGGCGAGCTGCAGTGGGGCACGTTACCGGAGCCGCTCGCCAGCTGGAGCTATCCAACCATCCAGCCTCTCGGGCGCACGCTGATCGGCCTCTGGCTGTGGAGCGCTGCGTACGAGGAAGACCAGCTGCCGACTCGCTTGCGCCTCGCCTCACCTGGGAGAGAAGAATGAACATGGTCCGCTGCGTTTGCCTGAGCCTGATCGCCGTGGCGCTCGTCGCCGGATGTGGCAAGAAGGAGGGGACGCCAGTTGCCGGAGCAACGGATGCAGAGCAGGGCAAGGAAGAGAAGGTCCTCAACCTCTATATCTGGAACCTCTACCTCGCGCCCGACACGGTGAGCAACTTCGAGAAGGAAACGGGCATCAAGGTGTCCGTGACCAACTACGGCAGCAACGAAGAGCTCGACGCCAAGCTCGCGCCGGGCAATTCCGGCTACGACGTCGTGGTGCCTTCCGCCTCGTACTATCAGCGCCAGATCAAGAGCGGGTACTACCGCAAGCTCGACAAGTCGAAGCTATCGAATTATCCCAACATGGACCCGAAGCTCGCCGAACTCATGAGGATGCATGATTCAGGCAACGAATATGCCGTGCTGCATACCTGGGGCACCTCGGGCATCGGCTACAACGTTGCGAAGGTGAAGGCGGCCCTCGGGAACAATGCACCGGTCGACAGCTGGAAGCTGGTGTTCGACCCGGCCAATGCGAAGAAGCTGGGGAAGTGCGGATTCGTGATGCTCGAATCCGCTGGGGAAATGTTCGCCATGTCGATGGCCGCAACCGGCAGAAACCCCAACAGCCAGGACCCAGCCGACATCGAGGCCGGGGTAGCCAACCTGATGAAGATTCGACCCTACGTCCGCTACGTGCGCACCGATCCCATCATTGCCGATCTCGCGAGCGGCGAGATCTGCGTGGCCATTGGCTACATCGGCGACTTCCTCCAGGCGCGCGACCGCGCCGCCGAGAACAGGACGGAGCAGCAGATCGCCTATTCCGTTCCGAAGGAAGGCTCCGTCATGTGGTTCGACAGCTACATGATCCCGAAGGACGCGCCGCATCCGGACAACGCGCACGCGTTCATCAACTATCTCCTGAGGCCCGAGGTGGCCGCCGGGATCACCAATTCGGTGCATTACGCGAATGGCAACGCGAAGGCCACCGCGCTCGTCGATGAGGCGATCCGCAACGATCCGGGGGTCTATCCGCCCGAAGACGTGAAAGCCAAGCTCGTTCCGATCATGGCCGATACGGAAGAGACCTCGCGACTGAAGACGCGGATGTGGACGAGGTTCATGACGGGGAAGTGATCGAGAATCAGTGGCCGCTCATCTGCGGGGCCGGGAGCACAGGCTCTCGAGAATAGCCGCACGGTTCTCGGGTGAAGCGTCAAGGCATTTGCGGTGGTCGAACTTCTCTGACTGAAGTCCAGGGCGGAGCGATTCCTCGACCCAGGTCGCAATCCTGCTCGCGCTTGCGGAATCGAGGGCAGCCATGAAGTTGGCGACAATTGCCTTCTGCAAAGTCTCGCTTTCCTGCTCAATCGTTTCCAGGAAATTGGCAAGCTGCTCGTTGGTCAGCGACCGAGCGTCTCGACCTCCATTCGTCAGTATTGACCAGCGCCGATCAGCTGCGACGGAGCTCATCTCCCCGTGCTCTGACAAGGCTTCTCGAACGCGCGTCAGTGCCAGGGCGGCGTCGGCAGTGTCCGAGATCCCGAGGCTGGCCAGCAACGCAGCGCCCGCTCCGGGTTGGTTGCCTTCGAGTGCGTCGATCAGCACGAACAGATTCCAGATCAGTACGTCTTGAGAAATCGGGCCGCGATGAGCCAGCGGACTACTTTCTTCCATGAGTCAGCTCGTGGGGCTGAATCGCCAGGTTGCGGAACACACGGCCGAGCAGCGAGTTCAGGGTGGCAATTTCTGCGGCACTGATGTCGTGGAAGGCGATGTTATAGATGCGGCTCGCGATGGCCCGAACCTGAGTTACGGCGCGTTCTCCGGCCGCAGTGATGAATACTTCAGTCACTCGTGCGTCTCGCTGGCGCGCCGCAAGCTTGACTAGTCCGCGCTTCTCGAGGCGCTGGATCACTCGCGTCATCGTTGAAAGACGCATCACGGCCCGGTCAGTGATCTCGCTGACGCTGCTTGGGTTCACCTCGTGCACGAGCATGAGCGCGCGCCAGCTCGGCAGGTCCATGTCGATGCTGCGTAAGGCGTCTTCCATGTCAATGGTGTAGCGCCCGGCAGTGCGGGCGATTAGATAGAAGGGCGATTCGTCGATGCGGTAGTCCGTGAAGCCCGGGTCGCCACGCAGCCGCGCATCCGCAGCCCTGGCCGAACCTTTGCGGGGCGTGCGCGGCGCGGCCTTGGCGCTGCGCGAAATACTTGCAAAATCACGTGACATGGCTAGTATCATAGCGCCTCGCAGCGACAAAGGTCATCACTCACATGCAGCGCTATCGCGGCAACCCGCAGGCCGTTCGCGCGCTGGTCCGGCCGGACGGCGTGCACCGCGACGTCTACGTCGACCAGGAAGTTTTCGACCTGGAAATGGACCACCTCTGGCGCAACACCTGGGTCTACGTGGGGCACGACAGTCAGATTCCGGCGAGCGGTGACTTTTATTCCACGGTCTTAGGCAAAGAGCCCGTAATCATGATTCGCGGTGCTGACGGCACCGTCCGTGTCCTGCCGAATCGCTGCGCACACAAAGGCACGAAACTCGTGAGCGCGACGCACGGTAAATGCGCAGGCGGCATATTGCGCTGCCCCTATCACGGTTGGACTTACAAGCTTGACGGCACTTTGCGCGCAGTACCGCTCTCGCAAGGCTACGAGAATACGGGCTTCGACGCCGCGCCGGTAACGCGCGGCCTCCCGCCGATCCTCTCAGTGAACTATCGCGGCTTCGTATTCGCCCGGTTGAATTCCGAAGGCCCGGACTTGCACGAATATTTCGGCGAATCCCTGAGCTCAATAGACAATATGGTGGACCGCTCGCCGCAGGGCCGTCTCGAAGTCGCCGGCGGCGTGCTCCGCTACATGCACGACTGCAACTGGAAGATGTACGTCGAGAACCTGAACGACGCGATGCACCCCATGGTGGCGCATGAATCTTCAGCAGGCACGGCGAAGAAGATCTGGGATCAGGCGGCGTCGAGCGCCCCCATGCCGATGGTCATCGAACAGTTCGCGCCGTTCGTCAACGGCTACGAGTTCTTCGAGAAGATGGGCGTCAAGGTCTACGACAACGGCCACAGCTATACCGGCGTGAACTTTTCCATTCACTCCAAATATTCGAGTGTCGGGCCATACGAGAAAGCGATGATCGAGGCGTATGGCGAGGAGCGTGCGAAGCAGATCCTGGGCGAGGCTCGTCACAATACCGTCTACTACCCGAATCTCACGATCAAGGGAGCGATCCAGGCGATCCGCGTGGCAAGGCCGGTTGCGCCGGACAAGACGCTGATCGAGAGCTGGACATTTCGCCTGGTCGGAGCGCCGGACGAAGTACTGGCGCGGACGGCCAATTACACCCGCCTCATCAATGCGCCCACCTCGATGGTCGGGCACGATGACCTGCATTGCTATAGATCCATCCAGGAAGGCCTGGCGTCCAGCGGCAACGAGTGGGTGAGCCTGCACCGCAACTACTCGGCGGCGGAAGCCAATGGCTTAGCCGGCATTTACGGAGCCACGAACGAAGTGCCCATGCGCGGCCAATTCCGGGCGTGGGCGAAGTTCATGACGCTCGGCATGCCTGGGGCAGAACAGTGAGCGCGGGAACTGCGCCATCTGCTGCCGTGCTCGCCGAATTCGTGCATCACGAGGCTCGCCTGCTCGACGAGAAGCGCTTCGATGAATGGTATGAGCTCTTCACCGAGGACGCGCGCTACTGGATGCCGCTCACGCGCGGCCAGCCGGAGGGTGAAACGCACACCTCGTTGTTCTACGAGGACCGGCTCCTGCTGAAGGTGCGCATCGAACGTTTGCGTCATCGCAACGCCTTCTCGCAGCATCAACCGAGCTTCTGTCAGCACGTCCTGCAACAGCCCGCGGTGGAAAGCTCCGATGCCGCGGCCAACCTGTTCATCACCCGTACGCCATTCATCTACTGCGAGACACAGCTAGACAGGCAACTCATCATCGCCGGAGTTTCCTGGCACCACCTGAGGCTTGTGGATGGGGCGCTGCGTATGCAGCTGAAGAAGATCGAGCTGGTGAATTGTGATGCGGCGTTCCCATCGATCCAGCTCCTGCTCTAGCAAAATGTCGCGCCTCACGGGTACGGTCTACGAAGCGTTCAGCGCGAGCGCAAAAGCGCACGCGAACCGGGATTTTCTTTGCATCGTGCCGGACACTGCGGCTCGTTATGGCATCGAGGCGCGCGCACATACCTACGCAGGCGCACAAGCTGAGGTTGCGAGGCTGGTGCAGGGCTATGGCAGTGCGGGCCTTGGCCACGGGCATCGCGTCGCACTGATGCTCGAGAATCGCCCTGCGTTTTTCTTTCACTGGCTTGCGCTGAATTCGCTGGGTGCGTCGGTCGTTCCCGTGAACGTCGAACTTCGCAGCGCCGAGCTCGAATACATGGTCGGGCACTCCGAGGTCGCGGTGGCCGTGGCGCCGCGCGAACGTCTCGAAGACTTCAGCCGGGCTGCGAAGGCGGCCGGACGGGAAGTCGTCACAACGCCCCCGGACCTGTCGGCGCTGTCCATCGTGACAGCCAATGAGGCAACCGCTCCAGACGTCAACTCGGAGTGCGCGCTCCTCTACACGTCGGGTACTACAGGCAAGCCCAAGGGCTGCGTGCTGACCAACGAATACTTCCTGCAAGCCGGCACGTGGTACGCGAACGTCGGTGGGCTCTGCGGAGTCCGCAAATCGGAGGAACGATTGATCACGCCGCTGCCCATGAGCCACATGAATGCCATGGCATGCTCCACCATGGTCATGATGCTGACAGGGGGCTGCATCGTGCCGCTGGATCGCTTCCATCCGGGAAGCTGGTGGGCGAGCGTTCGTGAATCACGCGCGACTATCGTTCACTATCTCGGCGTCATGCCTGCGATGTTGCTTGGTGCGCCACCCACTGCCCAGGATCGCAGTCATCAAGTGCGGTTCGGCTTCGGCGCAGGGGTGAACGCCCGGCTCCACGCGGTCTTCGAGGAACGGTTCGGCTTCCCGTTGCTCGAGGCATGGGCCATGACCGAAACCGGGGCAGGGGCGGTGGTCATCGCCAATCGCGAGCCGCGCAAAGTTGGCACAGCGTGCTTCGGGCGCGCGCAACCCGAAGTCGAGTATCGTATCGTCGATGAGTCAGGCCATTCCGTTTCGACCGGTCAACCGGGGGAGCTTCTGGTGAGAGCCGCCGGCGAACGGCCGCGGGCCGGATTCTTCCGCGAGTATCTCAAGGACTCCGCGGCAACCGCGGATGCGTGGGAAGGCGGCTTCTTCCACACTGGGGATGTCGTGCAGGCCGATGCAGATGGCGACCTGCATTTCATCGACAGAAAGAAGAACGTCATCCGCCGCAGTGGCGAGAACATCTCGGCTGTCGAGGTGGAAGGCGTGATGCTGCAGCATCCCCGCGTCGCGGCAGCTGGCGTTGCAGCCGTGCCGGACGAAGTGCGCGGGGATGAAGTGATGGCCTGCATCGTTCCACGTGAGCCCGTGCCCGCCGCGAACCAGGCTGATGTGGCGCGCGATGTGTTCGAGTTCTGCATGCAGCGTCTGGCTTACTACAAGGCGCCAGGGTACGTGGCGTTCGTCCAGCAGCTGCCCCTGACGTCTACAGAGAAGATTCAGCGGGCGAAACTTGGGGAACTCGCCAGATCATTGCCCGCCACGCCGTCATGCGTCGACCTTCGTAGCTTGAAGAAGCGGACGGGCGTTGCGTGAGCGGCGCAAAGCGCCACGGCTACGACGATACGGTTGTTGCGGTGCCCGTCACCGTACCTTATGAGCGCTACTCGACCCGAGGTGCCCACGCATTCATCGCCGGTGCACTGTCAGCACTGCTCAAAGGCAGTGGGCTCGCGAAGGGGCAGGTCGACGGTTTGTGCCTTTCCAGTTTCACTCTCGCGCCTGACACATCCGTTGGGCTCGCAGAGCATCTCGGATTATCGCTGCGGTGGCTGGACAGCGTGCCGTTCGGAGGCGCTTCGGCAATTGTCAGCCTGCGCCGTGCACTGCGCGCCGTACAATCCGGTGACGCCACGGTAGTCGCTTGCATCGGCGCTGATACCAACCAGCGCGGCACTTTCAAGAACACCATAGGAAACTTCAGCCAGTTTTCGCAGGATGCCACCTATCCGTATGGCGCAGGCGGCCCGAACGCGAGTTTCGCGCTTCTGACGGCCCGCTACATGGAATCCTTCGGTGCCCGGCGCGAAGATTTCGGCAAGCTCTGCATCGCGCAGCGCGACAACGCCGTGAAGTTTCCCCTTGCGCTGTTCAAGGAACCGTTGACCCTGCAGGCGTACCTCGAAGCGCGCTCCGTCGCCGAGCCCTTGCATCTGTTCGACTGCGTAATGCCTTGCGCAGGCGCCGAAGCATTTCTGGTCATGCGACGAGAGGCGGCGTGCGATCTCAGTCTGCGGTCCGCGGCCGTGCTCGGAACGATGGAGCGCCACAACGCCTTCCCCGACGACCCCATTCAAACCCGCGGCGGGTGGGTTCTCGATCGCGATGAGCTCTTTGCGCAGGCGGGCGTCAATCACGCGGCCATCGATTTCGTGCAGACCTACGATGACTACCCGGTGATCAGCCTCATGCAGTTCGAAGATCTCGGCTTCTGCGCGAAAGGCGAGGGCCCGGAATTCATTCGCAGCAACACGTTCACGGTGGATGGCAGCTTTCCGCACAACACCTCAGGCGGCCAGCTCTCGGTGGGTCAGGCTGGCGCGGCAGGAGGCTTCCTGGGCATGACGGAAGCGATCCGGCAGCTCACTGGCGCTCCGCTCGGCGCAAGCGTGAAGAATGCATGCGTCGGGCTCGTGAGTGGCTTCGGCATGATCAACTACGATCGCGGGCTCTCCTGCGGAGCAGCCATCCTCGCGAGCGAACGCGCATGAATCGCGAATCCAGTTTGCCGCCTGCGATGCGCAGCCGCTGTGCCCTCGGCCTCACCGAAGCTGCAGCAGCAGGCCGCTTTGCGTTGCAGGTGTGCCGTGATTGCGGGGCCGTGCAGTATCCCCCGCGCGAAGCCTGCCGCCGCTGCCTGTCACTCGAGCTCGATTGGCGCGATCAACCGGGCGAAGGCGAGCTGCTGGCCCAGACGACCCTGCATCACAGCTACGAAGAATTTTTCCGCGAGCATCTGCCCTGGCGCATCGGCCTTGTCAGGCTCGACAGCGGCGTGACCGTGCTGGCCCATCTGCACGCAAGTGTGAACGGCAAGGGGATGCGAGTGCGCGTCGATGCGCGGATCGACCGCTCCGGAAGCGCTTCCCTGGTGGCGCTGCCCCTGCGCGAAGGTGGCACGGATCTCGACGACAGGCAGCTGCGCGAGCTGTCGGCTGAGAAATGAGGAGAGGCAGATGCCCGAACGCTATGCGCTAGTGACCGGCGGAAGCGCGGGAATCGGTGCGGAGATCTGTAAGCAGCTGGTTGCGGGCGGCTACGAGGTAATCTCACTAGCACGGCGCAAGGCCGGCGCCTCGGTGCCGGGCATGCGTTGCGTTGAAGTTGACCTCAGCGACGCAGCCGCCACGCGCGCGGTCGCAACAGAGCTGGCCGCCAAATACCCGATCACAACGGTAATCCACAATGCCGGGGCGGTACGCGAGAAACCTTTGGAGGAGGTGACGCCCGAAGACCTGCAGATACTCACCAACCTGCATCTCGCAGCGGCACTGGCACTGGTGCAGGCCAATCTTCCGACCATGAAGCAACAGCACTTTGGCCGGATCGTTCTCGTCTCGACTCGCGCCGTGCTGGGTCTTGCCAAGCGGACTGTGTATTCGGCCACCAAGGCCGGCATGCTCGGCCTGGCTCGAACATGGGCTCTGGAGCTCGGCGGCCATGGAATCACGGCGAATGTCGTAGCGCCCGGGCCGATAGAGGCGACGGAGATCTTTCACGACATCATTCCGAAGGACAGTCCCAAGCTGCCGCGCATTATCGATTCGATTCCCGTGAAACGTCTGGGGCGACCCGAAGATGTGGCGAGGGCCGTGCTGTTCTTCGCGGCGCCCGAGGCCAGCTTCATCACGGGGCAGACGCTATTCGTCTGCGGCGGCACTTCAGTAGGCAGCATCGTCTACTGATGAGCTAAAGGCTCGCGTCGCGGCTTTTAACTACAGATGAGCGTCGCGCGGCGGGGACCGGCTATGCTTTCCATACGCCCGATCAGCAGGCTTGGCTCCATGGAGATGAGATCATGAGAAGAACCCGTGGCTCTTCACGTCGCCCCGTGGCATTGGCGGTATCGAGCATTCTTGCGCTCGCATCGCTTTCGTCCCTGGCGCAAGAGGCGCCGCCCGAGGACGATGCTCAGCCCGCCGCCCCTGCCGTGGAACCGGCCGCAGCGGTGGAAGAGCCGACCATGGAAGTCACCATCACCGGCTCGCGCATCGCGCGGCCTGAAACCGATTTCGCCAATCCGATCGTCTCCATCGATGCGGAGGCGATCCAGAAGTCCGGTACGACGAATCTCACCGAATATCTCAGCCGCAGCCCGGCGCTCGTCGGCTCGACGACCGGCAACCTGACCGGCGGGTCGAACACAAACTTCGGCGAGACCGGCCTCAATCTGCTCGACCTGCGCAATCTCGGCATCGATCGCACCCTGGTGCTGGTGGATGGACGACGCCATGTGGCAGGTCTGGCTGGCTCCGCAGCGGTGGACATCGATGCGATTCCCACCGATCTCATCGAGGCAGTCGACGTCTTGACCGGCGGTGCATCGGCCATCTATGGCGCGGATGGCGTTTCCGGCGTGGTGAATTTCCGCCTCAAGCACGACTTCGAAGGCATTGCCACGCGCGCCCAGCTGGGCCAGTCGCGATACGGCGATGGTGAAAATGCGTTCGGCTCCATCACCCTGGGCAAGAACTTCGCTGAAGGCCGCGGCAACATTGCCTTCGCCTACGAATACAACGCCGATCAGAGAGTGTCGGACCAGAGGCGTCCGTTCCTGCGCGATCCCGAGACCGGCGACCTGTTCGCCAACCAGGGCGATGTGGACGATTCGCCGGACCTCCCCGACAACATCCCGTATCGGGACGTGCGCTACGCCGACAGCGCCACCAATGGCGCCGTCGATGTGGAGTTCGACTATGTCAGCGACTTCGAAGGTGACGGCGACGTCTACGATCGCGGCCTGGTCCTCGAAAACAACAGCGCCTACGCCATCGGCGGCTCGAGCACGCGCACCTCGATTTATCAGGGCGATCTGTTTCCGAAAATGCGCCGCAATCTCGCCAACGTGCTGACGCATTTCGACTTCTCGGACTCCGTCAGCGCCTTCTTCGAAGGCAAGTTCGTGCGCAGCCGTGCGTACTCCCTCTCACAACCGGCATTCGACCTGAAGCTGCTGCTGTATCCCGACAATCCCTTCATGCCCGATGTGATCCGCAACGCCATCGTGCCCGGCGCAGCAGCCGAATTCATGGGAGACCCGGATCAGCGCGACGCCGTCGGCATGAATCGCGACGACTTCGACCTGGGCATCAACACCGAAGAGGCGACTCGGGACACGCTGCGTGGGGTGGCAGGCCTGACGGGCAAGCTCTCCGACCACTTGAAATACGAAGTGTCGTATGTCTATGGGCAGACCTGGAGCCGCCTGCGCCAGTTCAACAATAGAAATACCGCCAAATGGATCGCGGCCACTGATGTAGTGCTCGATCCCGCCACCGGACAACCCGTGTGCCGCTCGAGTCTCGATCCGCAGACCGCGATTGCAGGCTGCCTGCCATACAACGTCTTCGGCGAGAACGTGCGGGATCCCGCGGCGGCCGATTTCGTCAATGACACGACGGTCAGCCACTCCATGGTGACCCAGCACGTGCTGTCCGGCTCGATATCCGGCAACCTCGGCAGCTTCCTCGCATTGCCCGGCGGCTCCATCGGATACGCGGCAGGTGCCGAATACCGTCGCGAGAGCAGTGACTTCACACCCGATCCGCGCATCCAGGCGTCCGAAACGTGGATCGAGGGCGAGCAGCCCGCTTCCGGTGAATTCGCCGTCAAGGAGATCTTCGGCGAGCTCAACCTGCCCATTCTCGAAGACATGCGCTTCGTCAAGCTGTTCTCGATCGGTGCTGCGGTACGCCTTTCGGACTACGACACGATCGGTCAGACGGCCACGTGGAAGGTGGACAGCGTGTACGCGCCCGTGAAATCGCTGTCATTGCGCGGAACCTATTCGCAGGCGGTACGCGCGCCCAATATCGCGGAGCTGTTCCAGCCGCCGAGTTATCTCAGCAATTTCATCACCGACCCCTGCGACGTACAGGAGCTGAACAACGGCTCATCGGCCCGGGCCGCCAACTGCGCGCAGATTCTCGAGGGGCTGGGGATCGACCCGACGACCTTCGAGCCATCCGACAATCCGCAGGCCTCCATCTATACCGACGGACTTGCCAGCGGCAACGAGAACCTCGGTGAGGAGACCGCGAAAACCTGGACCGCCGGGATCGTGGTGCGCCCGAGCTCCCTGCCGGCTTTCAGCATGACCGCGGACTGGTACAGCATCAAGATCAAGCAGGCCATCAGCACGCCGGAAGCGGAGGATGTCGCCCGGCTCTGCGTGGATCAGCCCACCATCGCCAACGTCTATTGCCCGGGAATATCGCGCAATGGCAACACCGGGTTCATCAACGGATTCACGGTGCGACCGGAGAATGTCGCGGCGTTCACCAGCTCAGGCCTCGATACTTCATTCAACTACCTGCGCGACACTGAAAAGGCCGGCCAGTTCGACTTCCGCCTCATTGGCGGCTACCTGCACCGGCTGGAGTTCATCTCCACACCCGGCGCCGAGGTAGTCTCCGATCGGGGCCAGCAGTACATGCCGCGATACGTCGCGACCTTCGACCTCACCTGGCAGCGAGGGCGCTGGGGTGCGAACTATGGCGTGGAATGGTTCGATCGCACCGCTCGCTACAGCAACGCCGAGACGAACGGAGATCCCGACATCGCTCCGCGCCGCTATCTCTACGCGAAGGAGAAATGGGAACACCATGTCCAGCTCGAAGTGGACGTCACGGAGAAGGTCAACGTCTACGCGGGCGTCAACAACCTGTTCGATGAGAAGCCTGAGTTTGGCAGCAGCGTGGTGGAGACCTACAGCTCCTACCCGGTCTCGGCGATGGGTCAGTTCTTCTACGCGGGCGTGAAGGCTTCGTTTTAGGCGCCGGCCTTCAATGAGCAGCCGGCCCGAAGACCATCCGGCCGCCAAGGAAGGTGTACACCACCTTGGCGGCGCGCACGTCGTCAGCCGAAGTCGAATCGTCGAGGCGGCGGTCGAGCACGATCACGTCCGCGGCCTTGCCGGGCGCAAGCGATCCGACCTCGTCATCGCGCTCGAGCAAACGCGCCGCATTGAGCGTGTAGGCAGAAAGCGTCTCCTGCAGCGTCAGCGCCTGGTCGATATTCAGCGTGCCGCGCTGCGGCTCCTTCGGGTTCCTGCGCGAGATCGCCGTGGCCATCGCCTCGAAGGGATTGAAGCTCGACACGCTCCAGTCGCTACCGCCGGCGATCGTACCCCCCGCCGTAACGATCGAACGCGCCGGATACATGCGCGCATGGCGCTCAGATCCGATGTAAGGCCGCACCGACTCCATGCTGTAGTTATCGGGCTGCGCCCATAGCAACTGCAGCGAAGCGATTACATCCAGCTGCTGGAAGCGGGGCAGGTCGGGCGGGTCTACCAATTGCACATGCGCCAGGCTGTAGGAACGTTTGCTCCCGGCCGCTCGCGCCGCCGCGAAACCATCGAGCGATGCGCGCACAGCACGGTCCCCTATCGCGTGGATGTGAACCCCGAAGCCTTGCTCGTCAGCCTCCTTGATGAATCCAGCCACCGGATCGGGCTCGACGAAAAGCAGCCCGTGGCTCTTGGTGGGCCTGCCCTTCGCATCGAGGTACGGATCCATCATCGCCGCCGATTGCGTGGGGTACTCCATGACCCCATCCGCGAAGAGCTTGACCAGGTCTGCACGCAGCAGCTTAGGTTGTGAAGCCGCAAGCGCGCGCAACTTCACCAGCCTCGCGAATTCCTCGGGAGAGCTCTTCCCCTCACTGCCGAGAGCCAGAGTGACGCGCGCGGTGAGCTTGCCTTTGCGGGCAAAACCGACGTACGCGGCCACCGCTTCGGCGCCAGTATTGGCTTCCATGTACGTGGTGATGCCGGCCGCGTTGAGCCTGGGGAGCATCGTCGTCAGAGCCTGCTCGCGCTCCTCGGGAGTGGGGTCGGGGAGGAGGCCGGAGACCATGCCCAACGCCCCGTCGATGAGAAACCCCGTTGGATCTCCTTTGGAATCGCGCTCGATGCGCCCATCGGCCGGGTCGCGGGTCTCGCGGGTGATGCCCGCAAGCTTGAGAGCCGCGCTGTTGGCCCATCCCACGTGGCCATCCGCGCTCCAGAGGAAGTACGGGCGATTGGCCAGGATCGCATCCAGCGCCTTGCGATCGGCGCGAAATCCCGCGGCATTCAGATCCTGTACCAACATGAGGCCCGTGCCTGGCGTGCGTGCCGCGCACTCCTTGATTACCGGCGCTGCCTGCTCGATGGTGACTGCCTCATCGCTGAATGTGCACTGATCCAGGTCCAGCCCGCCCGACATCACGTGGATATGCGTATCGATCAAGCCAGGCAAAACCGTGGCCTTCTTCAGGCGGACGACTTTCGTAGTCTTGGATATCCAGCTGTCGGCGTGCGCATCGTCGCCCACATAGACTACGCGACCATCCTTGAACGCCAGGGCCGTGGCTTCAGGCTGCGCAGGGTTCTGGGTAATGATGGATCCGCCGAGAAGAACGACATCGGCAGTCTGAGCTGGCTCCTGCGGCGGCTTGCTGCAGGCGCCGAGCACGAGCGCAGTGGTCAGCGCAAAGCAGATATTGGGGTGCATTCCCCATTATGCGGGGAGCGAATTGCGCGCGGCTATCTCTCCGGCGAACTGGCGGCGCGCTCGATCTTGCGATCGATCACATGACTCTTGTCTTCGGGCAGGTGGCGATAGACCTCGCGCGCGCCCTCGCGGTCGAGGATTTTCTCCGCTCTGCGGATTTCCTCTTCGCCACGCGGATGAACGGTAACGGCCGATGCGCCCTGGATCACGGCTTGCGCGAACCGGTTGAGGTGCTGACGGTCGGCATCGTCCGCGCTCAGAGTCTTGAAGTACTCCAGCACATTGACGCCGAAGCTGTCGGAAGGCCCCTTGTCGGCCTGACGGTGTTCAACGGGGGAGGTGACTTCTACCCTATCGGTGGCGAATCCGTCCTCCACGAGTGCGGTTCGCACCCGCACCGCGGCAGCATGCTCGTCATACAGCGCAACGATGATGTCTTGCATGGCCGGCCCTCCAAAGCTCGTTGGTTCCTCAACGTTCCGGCGCCCAACCGGTTCCCAGTGCGCCGCAGGAGGCGAAAGCCATGATTATGTGAACATGTTCCCGTTTTGCTCTTAAGATTTCCCCCAGGCTTGAAGTCCTGATGCCTGGAAACACACATGAATCGCAAGGAATTCGCACTCTGGGCGGGGCCGCTGCTGCTTTTGGCAGCAGTGATCGCGCCGCAGCGCGCGGGCGCGGAGGAGACCGGCGAGCCTGCGGAAACGCCGGCTTCGCAGTGGGTCGTGATGAGCGAATTCGGCGCGGGCTATGACACCAATGCCAACGGATCGACCCGTCAGCAGAATTTCCTCGGCTTCCAGCTCGATCCGCGTTTCCTGGCGACGGAATCGGCGTTTGGCGAGGTCAGTCTGAGTGCCGAGCACACGGCGACGCTCACTCCCCGGGGCGGCTTCATCTCCACTTTCCAGCTCGGCCATCGTGCCAATCCCAACGCTTCCTTCGCGGATCAGACCGTCGCTGCGATCGGCACTGAAGGCGTCCTCCTGCGCGGTGACTTTCGGCTGGGCGTGGGAATCAGCGGATATTCCACGTGGCTGCATGGGCATGACGATGAGCGCGGGGCGAATCTGGATCTCAACGCGACCCACGAAGCCGGGGACATCGAGACGGCCTTTACCCTGCGCACCAGCCGCATCAGCAACCAGGACCGCGACTTGGCCGCTCTCGATGTGGATCGCTATCTCGCCGCGGTATCCGTCACCCAGAGCAGTATCGGCGCGCGCTCCGGCAGCGGCGCTTTTACGCTCGTGGCGGGGCGAGACGCCCCTCGGCGCGCCGGCTCGCCATTTGGGAACAACCGGTACGGCATCCAGTTTTCCGGCAGCTGGGCGTTCGGCACGCAGGCTCACTGCTACGTCGAGCTTTCGACGATGCGCAGCGACTATGCGGGGCGGTTCTTCGGGCTCGAGCGCAAGGACCTGCAATATGAAGCCGCCATCGCGCTCGAATTCGAGGGCCTGCCCGCGGAAGGCTGGATACTGGCGCCGCAACTGCGGTTCGTGCAGAGCGATTCGAGTGTGTCCGTGTTCGAATACGATCGTCTGGAGGTCGTGCTGTATCTGCGGCACGCACTGTGACGAAACCTGTGGCTTTCAGCTGCGGCGCGTTTCTTCGCACCGGTGCATCCGCTACACTACGGCCCCTTGCTGGGGTTACTTAGGTCTTTGAGTTGACAGCATTTTTTGCCCCGGTGCCCGGCGCCGGCGGAGGGTCCGGCTTCCATGCTTGAACCGACTGCGCTCTACGGCGGCAACGGGGACTTCCTCGATCGCCTCTACGAGCAGTACCTGCGCGACCCGGCGAGCGTAGAAATCCAGTGGCGCGAGTATTTCGCGGGCATCGCTCCTGCCGTGGGCGGCGGAGAGCGCGCGCATCTCACGCTGAGGGACGAAATTGCCGCGCGCGCTCGCGTGCCACGCCTCGCGGCGTCACCCAGCGCTCGCGATCAGGGCGATGCCGCGAAGCAGGCCTCGGTTTCGCGGCTGATTCAGATCTGGATCAACCGCGGCCACCTGGTCGCCAGGCTCGATCCGCTCGGCCTTACGCAGCGTGAGCGCCCCCGCCTTCTCGAGCTCGACTACTTCGGGCTGAGCAGCTCCGACCTCGACACCGAATTCCTGACCGGCAGCCGTACCGAGGACGCAATCGCCGCGCGCATGAAGTTGCGCGATATCTATGCGCAGCTGGAGGAGATCTACGCAGGGCCAGTAGGCGCCGAGTTCGCGCATGTCTCAAATTCCGATGAGCGCCTCTGGCTGCAGGACCAGGTACAGGCGGGGCGGATTCTGCATCGATTCAGCGCCGAAGAGCAGCGGAATATCCTCTGGCAGCTTACGGCCGCCGAGGGGCTGGAGCGCTACCTCCATACCAAGTACGTCGGGCAGAAGCGCTTTTCCCTCGAGGGGGGCGATGCCCTCATTCCCTTGCTGGACGATCTCGTCCAACGCTGCGGAGTTGGCGGGGTCGAAGAGGCCGTGATCGGCATGGCGCACCGCGGCCGCCTCAATGTGCTGGTCAACCTGCTCGGCAAATCGCCTTCGGTGATGTTTTCGGAGTTCGAAGGCAAATACGACACCAGCCCATCTCATGGCTCGGGTGATGTGAAATATCACAAGGGGTTTTCCGCCGACCTGCGCACGCCGGCGGCGAATGTCCACGCGGTGCTCGCCTTCAACCCTTCGCATCTCGAGGTGGTGGATGCGGTGGTCGAAGGTTCCGTGCGCGCGCGCCAGGAGCGGCGCGGCGATCATCTCGGCGACCGCGTGCTGCCCGTGTTGATCCACGGCGATGCGGCCTTCGCCGGGCAAGGCGTGGTCATGGAGACGCTGCAGCTTTCGCAGGCTCGCGGGTTTTACACCGGCGGCACCGTCCACATCATTATTAACAACCAGGTTGGGTTCACGACCTCCGACCCGCGTGACACGCGCTCTACGGCGTATTGCAGCGACGTGGCGAAGGCGCTGGAGGCGCCCATTTTTCACGTGAACGCGGACGACCCGGAAGCCGTGGTATTCGTCGAACGGCTCGCGCTCGACTACCGCATGCGCTACCACAAAGATGTGGTCATCGACCTCGTGTGCTACCGGCGCCATGGCCACAACGAGGCGGACGAGCCCGCTGCCACGCAGCCTGTAATGTACAAGGCAATCCGTCAGCACCCGACCGCGCGCAAGCTGTACGCGGACAGGCTGATCGCCGCCGGAGTGCTCAAGGACGAGGACGCGAGCAAGATGGTCGAAGACTATCGGCAGGGACTGGATGAAGGCCGTCCGCAGGCGCGCGCTTCGCTCGGCCTGATCGGGAATAAATTCACGGTCGACTGGACCAAGTACGCGCATGTGGACTGGACGCAAAAGGTGGAGTCGGGCATCGAGCCCAACCGGTTGCGCGCCCTGGGCCAGCGGATCGTCGACGTTCCCGAGGGCTTCACCCTGCACCCGCGCGTGGCGCAGGTAGTTGCCAACCGAAAGAAAATGCTCGCGGGCGAACTGCCACTGGACTGGGGCTGCGCCGAAACGCTCGCCTACGCCTCATTGTTGAGCGACGGGTTTTCGGTTCGACTCACGGGGCAGGACAGCGGCCGCGGCACGTTTTTTCACCGCCACGCGGTGCTTCACGAACAGCAAAGTGGTGACACCTACATTCCGTTGCAGCATGTCGCCGAGTCTCAGCCCCGCTTCCAGGTGATCGATTCCGTGCTTTCGGAAGAGGCCGTCATGGGCTTCGAATACGGGTACTCGACCACGGAGCCCGGCACACTGGTCATCTGGGAGGGCCAGTTTGGCGACTTCGCCAATGGCGCCCAGGTGATCATCGATCAGTTCATCAGCTCCGGCGAGGCGAAGTGGGGGCGGCACTGCGGTCTCACGCTCTTCCTCCCTCACGGTTACGAAGGTCAGGGTCCCGAGCATTCCTCGGCGCGCCTCGAGCGCTTCCTGCAGCTCTGTGCGGAGAACAACATGCAGGTGTGTGTCCCATCGACGCCCGCGCAGATGTTCCACATGCTGCGCCGGCAGATGATTCGTGAGTTCCGCAAGCCGCTCATCGTCATGACGCCCAAGAGCCTGCTGCGCCATGACCTGTCGGTATCCGCGCTTGATGACCTCACGCGCGGCGGGTTCGCCACGGTGCTGGGCGAAATCGATGAGCTCGCTGCCAAGCAGGTGCGGCGCATCGTGTTCTGCAGCGGCAAAGTGTATTTCGACCTCCTCAAGGCGCGCCGCAAGGAAAATATTCCTGACGTCGCGGTGGTGCGCATCGAGCAGCTGTATCCATTCCCCGCCGAGGAATATGCGGCGGTGATCGCGCGCTACTCGAGCGCTCGCGATATCGTCTGGTGCCAGGAAGAGCCGCAGAACCAGGGCGCGTGGTACCAGATTCGCCATCGCCTGCACGATGCTGCCGGTGGCCGAGAGCTTCTCTATGCCGGCCGCGCGCCCGCCGCCGCTCCGGCCACGGGCATGAGCAAGACACACGAGGCCGAGCAACAGGCGCTGGTGACAGCGGCGTTGCGCGGCGCCGTCACTGAAGAGGCGACGCGTCAGACGACGCGCCTGGCGTCCACCCCCATGAGGAAAACCCTTTGACCACCGAAATCCGGGTTCCCCAGCTGCCGGAGTCCGTCGCCGATGCCACGCTCGTCACCTGGCACAAACAGCCGGGCGAAAGCGTCAAGCGCGACGACAATCTGGCCGACCTCGAAACCGATAAAGTCGTGCTCGAGGTGCCCGCGCCTTTCAACGGCGTGCTCCGCGAGATCAAAGTGCAGGGCGGTACCAGCGTCACCAGCGGCCAGGTGCTTGCGCTGATCGAAGAAGGAGGCGAAGGCATTGGCAGCGCCCCGAAGCCCGCGGCAAATGCCTCGCAGCCTGCGGCGGCAACTCCGGCAAGGGAAGGTGATGCTCCCAAGCTCAGCCCTTCGGCGCGGCGCCTGGTCGAGGAGAACAAGCTCGATCCCGCCGGCATTCCCGCCTCTGGCCGTGATGGCCGGTTGACGAAGTCGGATGTGGTTGGATTCCTGGACAAGGACAAGAAGGAAAAGCCCGCAGCCCCTGCCGCAAAACCGGCGCCTGCGCCGGCATCCAAGCCCGCGCCTGCCCCCGCGGCGCGCTCGGGCCGCACTGAGCATCGCGTGGCAATGACACGCCTTCGTCAGCGCATCGCGCAGCGCATGGTCGAGGCTCAGTCGACGCAGGCCCTGCTGACCTCGTTCAATGAAGCGGACCTAGGAGCGGTGCAAGAGCTGCGGGCACGCTACAAAGATCGATTCGAAAAAGAGCAGGGCGTGAAGCTCGGCTTCATGTCCTTCTTCGTCAAGGCGTCCATCGAGGCACTCAAGAAATTCCCGGTGGTCAACGCATCGGTCGACGGCACGGACATGGTCTACCACGAATACTACGACGTCGGCGTCGCGGTCTCGACCGATCGGGGCCTCATGGTGCCCATCGTTCGGGATGCGGATGTGAAAGGCTTCGGCGCCATCGAAAAGGAGATCGGCGCGTATGCGGCCCGGGCCCGTGAGGGAACGATCGGCCTGGAGGACCTGACGGGCGGCACGTTCACCATCACCAACGGCGGTGTGTTCGGATCCCTGATGTCCACGCCGATAGTCAATGCGCCGCAGAGCGCGATCCTCGGCATGCACAAGATCCAGGAGCGGCCCATGGTCGTGAACGGGCAGATCGCCATCCGCCCGATGATGTACCTGGCGCTCACCTACGATCACCGCATCATCGACGGCCGCGAGGCCGTGCAATTCCTCGTGACCGTGAAAGAATGCCTCGAGGATCCCGGCCGCATGCTGCTCGGGATATGAGCCAGGCCTCGTAGTCAGGAGCTGTCAATGTCCGATTCGTTCGACGTCGTCGTCATAGGCGGCGGTCCCGCTGGATATCCGGCCGCGATCCGCGCCGGGCAGAACAAGCTTTCGGTGGCCTGCATCGATGAATGGAAGAACCGGGACGGCACTCCCGCCTTCGGTGGCACCTGCCTCAATGCGGGGTGCATCCCATCGAAGGCACTCCTCGAATCGTCCGAGCTCTATCACCGTGCGCGCGAGGAATTCGCTACACACGGCATCAGGATTTCCGGCGCCGCCATTGATATCGCGACGATGCAGAAGCGCAAGGCAGGCATCGTGAAGGTCAGCACGCAGGGCATACTCGCGCTTTTCAAGGGTGCGGGTGTCACCGCTCTGCAGGGGCACGGCAAGCTGCTGCCCGGCCGCAAAGTTGAATTCACCGCTCACGACGGCAGCAAGCGTGTGCTCACCGCGAAGCATGTCGTGCTCGCCTCCGGATCCACGCCCATGGAACTGCGCTCCGCGGCGTTCGACCATTCGCACATCGTCGATTCCTGGGGCGCACTCGAATTCGATACGGTGCCGAAACGCCTCGGAGTCATCGGCGCGGGAGTGATCGGTCTCGAGCTGGGGAGCGTCTGGCGCCGCCTGGGTAGCGAAGTGACGGTGCTTGAAGCGCTTCCCGAATTTTTATCCATTGCAGATCAACAGCTTGCAAAGGAAGCTTCAAGGCACTTCAAGAAGCAGGGCCTGGATATTCGGCTGAACGCGCGCGTGACCGGCGCGCAGCTGAAGGACGGCGCGGTGGAAGTCAGCTACACCGATTCGAAAGGCGAGCAGAAGCTCATCGTGGACAAGCTGGTCGTGTCCATAGGGCGCAAGCCCTTCACAAAAGATCTGCTTGCCCCCGAAAGCGGCGTCGAGCTCGACGAGCGCGGCTTCATCAAGGTGGACCACGAGTGTCGCACGGGCGCCGAAGGCATCTGGGCGGTCGGCGATTGCGTGCGCGGCCCGATGCTGGCGCACAAGGGCAAGGAAGAAGGCGTGATGGTGGCTGACCTGATCGCCGGGCGCTTCGGCGAAGTCAATTACAAGGCCGTTCCCTCCGTCATTTACACCGCGCCGGAAATCGCATGGGTGGGCCAGACGGAAGAGCAGGTCAAATCGGGAGGCCGCGCCTACAAGGTGGGCCTGTTTCCATTCATGGCGAGCGGTCGCGCGCGCGCGATGGAAGCCGGGCAGGGCTTCGTCAAGCTCATCGCCGCGCAGGACGACGATGAAATCCTTGGTGTGCACATCATTGGGCCCATGGCGGGTGAGCTGATTGCCGAAGCCGTGCTGGCGCTCGAATACTCAGCGAGCAGCGAGGATCTCCAGCGCACCATGCACGCGCACCCGACGCTCTCGGAAGCTCTGCACGAAGCCGCGCTCGCCGCCGACAAGCGCGCCATCGATTCTCTCAACCGATGATGCGCCCGACCTGCAGGCTGCTGCTGCGCATCTCGATGCTCTGGCCGCTGCTCTGGCTTGATGGGCCGGGCGTCGCAGCCGAATATTCAGGCACGATCTCACTGCACGTCGACGCAACGGATATCTCCCGGCGCATCTACCAGGTCACTGAGACCATCCCCGTCGGGCCCGGCCCGCTGACGCTGCTATATCCCCAATGGATTCCGGGCAATCACTCGCCCACCGGCCCCATTCCGGCGCTTGCGGGCCTGCAGATGCAGGCCGAGGGGAAACGCGTGGAATGGCAGCGCGACCCGGTCGATCAATATGCGTTTCATCTCGTCGTCCCGGATGGCGCGAAACAGCTCGAGCTGCAATTTCAGTATCTTTCTGCGCAGCTGGAAAGCCAGGGACGCATCGTGATGACCCCTGAGCTGCTGGGGCTGCAATGGAACACCGTGGTTTTCTATCCGGCCGGGCACTCATCGCGCGAGGTGAGCGTGAGGCCTTCCATCACGCTCCCGCCCGAATGGCAGTTCGCATCGGCGCTCGAAGTGGATCGCCGCGAGGGCCAGAGCGTCACATTCAGATCGGTCCCACTCGAAACGGTGATGGACTCGCCGCTGTTCGCGGGAATCCACTTCAGGAGCCTGCCGCTCGCGAAGTCGCCCGAGGTGCGGCTCAACCTCGTGGCCGATTCGCCGGAGAGCCTGCTGGTGGGCGCGGATGCGCTGGGCGCCTATTCGAAGCTCACGCGCGAAGCCTCCGCGCTCTTCGGGGCCCATCATTACGATCACTACGATTTCCTGCTCGCCCTCAGCGACAGCTTTGGCGACATCGGTCTCGAGCATCACCGTTCCAGTGAGAATCGCCACGACCCGAATCTGTTCACGGAATGGAATCGCACCGCGCCGGGACGCGACCTGCTTGCGCACGAGTACGTGCACTCCTGGAACGGCAAGTTCCGCCGGCCCGCGGATCTGGCCACCGCGAACTACAACGTGCCGATGCAAAATTCGCTGCTCTGGGTGTACGAAGGCCTGACGGACTACTGGGGTTCCGTGCTCGCCGCGCGCTCGGGCCTGTGGAGCGCGCAGCAGGCGCGCGAGGCATGGGCCGAAACCGCTGCGATATTGAATGAGGCAAGGCCGGGTCGCGAGTGGCGCAATCTCAGCGACACCACGGCGCAACCCATCCTGGCTTACAAGCGGCGCCAGCCCTGGTTCAGCTGGCAGCGCAACACCGACTACTACAGCGAGAGTCAGTTGATCTGGCTCGATGTGGACACGCGCATCCGCGAGCTCACGCGCGAGCGCCGTTCGCTCGATGATTTCGCGAAGGCGTTCTGCGGATCCAACGATGGCGAGCGTGGGCCGCTCACCTATACGTTCGACGACATCGTGCGGACGCTGAACGAGATCGCGCCGTTCGACTGGGCCGACTACCTCAACGAACGGCTGCGCAGCCACGAGCCTGGGGCTCCGCTCGAAGGTTTGCGCCGCGGCGGCTGGGAGCTGGTCTATACCGAGCAGATCTCCGATTACATGAAGGACGAGGAGGCCATGGATGAGAGCGTGAACCTCATGTTCTCCATCGGCGCAAGCGTCGCCAATGATGCGGAACTCTACGAAGTCCGCTGGGGAGGGCCGGCGTATGCGGCAGGGCCTGGGCCAGGGCACGCGCATCATTGCCGTCAACGGGCTCGAGTACAGCGCCGAGCGGCTGAAGCAGGCGATTCGCTCGGCGAAAGGCGGCTCGAAGCCGATCGAGCTGCTGGTCAAGAGCCTGGATCACTACCGGACGGCGCCCGTCTCCTGGAACCAGGGGTTGCGTTATCCCCACTTGCAGCGCGTCACAAAGTCCCCGGACCGCTTCTCCTCAATCATGCAGTCAAAGTCCCCGCAATGAGATCGAATCCCCAAGTTTGAGCGAGGAGTTTCGACACCCCCGGGACCCCTACCTATACTGCGCGCCGCGTCCATCGGGGGCGCTCGATCAAAGGAACGGTCTCATGCTCAAGCAAACGGCGATCTTAGTGGGATTGCTCGCTTTGGGGACGAGCGCGCACGCCGGATCCCAGGGCGGCACTGGACTCTCTGCTCTGCCACACGGTGTGTATCTGGGGGTGGGCGCGGGCGCATCCACGGCCGAAGTCGACATCGAAGGTTTCGGCACGCTCATCGACACCAACCAAGTGGGCTGGAAGGCGTTCGCCGGCTACCGCTTCAACCAGAACCTTTCCGCCGAGGTGTTCTACCTCGACTCGGGCAACCATGAGGAACGCGGCGGGACCGCAGCGGCCGGCATCGACCCTCGCTACTGGGGCGTCGCAGCGATCGGCACCTGGCCGCTCAAGGACAACTTCGGCGTGTTCGCGCGCATCGGTTACGCCGACTGGAAGACCAACCTCTTCTTTCGCGACTCCGGCGACCCGATCCTGTCCGCGCATCAAAGCGGCAACGATCTCATCTGGGGAGCGGGCATCGAGACTTCGCTCGACGGGGCATTGGTGCGCATCGGCTACGAGGCCGCCAATATCGGCAAGGACCCGCTCGATATCGACCTGACGCTGATCTCGCTCGACGTCAGCTGGTTCTTCTGAAGTCAACGGGCCGGTCGCCATTCGGCGACCGGCCGGCATTCTCCGACGCGGCGAAACGCCTCGGCGGATTGCGGCTATGATACGCGCCGGTTTTCCTGCAATGCAGGCGCAACGCCTTCGCGAATGTCGAGATACCGAACGAGAGCCTGGCGCGCATACGATCCTTCGGCTGCCGTCGCACCGCCCGCGTCCCCGCGGCTCGCCGTCGTCGCGCGCGTGCGCATATTGGGCATCGATCCCGGCTCGAGGCGCACCGGATTCGGGTTGATCGACTGCCGCGGCGCGGACAGCATCCATATCGCGCATGGCATCATCGCGGGCAGCGGCGCAACGCTTAGCGATCGCCTGCGCACCATTTTCGAAGGCATCCGACAGCTGGTCGAAGAGCACCAGCCCGATGAGGTCGCCATCGAGCGGGTCTTCGTCAATCGCAACGTCGACAGCGCGTTGAAACTCGGGCACGCGCGCGGCGCGGCCCTGTGCGCGGTCCCTCAAGCGACGCCGGTATACGAGTACGCGCCGCGTGCGATCAAGCTGGCGGTGGTGGGTTTCGGGGCCGCGGAGAAGCTTCAGGTGGCGCACATGATCCGCACGCTGCTGAACCTGCAGGCGCGCGTCACCGCGGATGCCTCGGATGCGCTCGCCGTCGCCGTCTGTCATGCGCATTCGCGCCGCCTGCACGCACTGACGCAGGATGAGGGCGCCCCCATCCGGAATCGCGCCTAGATGATTGGACTGATTCACGGGCGCATCGCCTCCAAGGCCCCGCCGCAATTGATCGTCGACGTCGGCGGTGTGGGCTACGAGATCGAAGCCCCCATGTCCACGTTCTTCCTGCTTCCTGCGGTGGGGCAGGAGGTTCGCCTACTCACGCACATGGTGGTGCGTGAAGACGCGCATCTTCTCTATGGATTCGCCACCGAGGAAGAGCGCCGCCTGTTCCGCAATCTGCTCAAGGTATCGGGCGTCGGTCCCAAGATAGGGCTCGCGCTGCTCTCGGGGATCAGTGTCGAAGGGTTCGCGCACTGCGTGCGCAACAAGGACGTGGCTTCGCTCACGCGCGTACCCGGTATCGGCCGCAAGACCGCGGAGCGATTGTTGATCGAGATGAAAGACCGCCTGAACGGAACGGAGACGATGGCGGGCATCACGGCAGTGCCGGCCGGCGCCAGCCCTGAGAACGAGGCATTCGGTGCGCTCGTGGCGCTCGGATACAAGCCGGCGGAGGCCACTCGCTTGCTCAAGGGCGTCGAGGGCGGTACACAGTCCACCGAAGAGCTGATACGGCGCGCCTTGCAGAGCGCCGCGCGAGAATGAGCGGAGACAGTCCAGTGGCCGTCGAGAGAGTCGTAACGGGCCTCGCCAGCAGCGAAGAGGAGGCTGTGGAACGCGCAATCCGCCCGCGCCGTCTCGACGAATACGTCGGCCAGGCACCCGTCAAAGCCCAGCTGGAAATCTTCGTCACCGCAGCCCGGCAGCGCAGCGAAGCCCTGGATCACGTGCTGATCTTCGGGCCTCCCGGTCTCGGCAAGACCACACTGGCGAACATCATTGCGGCCGAGCTTGGCGTGAACCTGCGGCAGACTTCCGGGCCCGTGCTCGAGCGCCCGGGCGACCTCGCCGCGCTGCTCACGAACCTGCAGGCCCGCGACGTGCTGTTCGTCGACGAGATCCATCGCCTGAGCCCCATCGTCGAAGAAGTGCTCTACCCGGCGATGGAGGACTACCAGCTCGACATCATGATCGGCGAAGGCCCCGGGGCGCGTTCCATCAAGCTCAACCTGCCGCCGTTCACTCTGATCGGAGCGACCACACGCGCAGGCCTGCTGACTTCGCCGCTGCGAGACCGCTTCGGCATCGTGCAGCGCCTGGAATTCTATGGAGTCGAAGACCTGGAACGCATCGTCACCCGCTCTGCCTCCATCCTGAAGGTGCCGATCGATGAGACCGGTGCGCGCCACATCGCGGAGCGCTCCCGCGGCACGCCGCGCATAGCCAACCGGCTACTGCGTCGCGTTCGCGATTTCGCGCAAGTCAAGGCTGATGGTGCCATCGACGAGCGAATCGCCGGGGCGGCGCTTGACCTGCTGGAAGTCGATCGGCACGGCTTCGATACGCTCGATCGCAAGTTCCTGCTGACGCTCGTAGAGAAATTCGATGGCGGGCCCGCCGGAATCGAAAGCATCGCGGCGGCCGTGGGTGAGGAGCGGGGCACGCTCGAGGATGTGATCGAGCCGTACCTCATCCAGCAGGGCTTCATCATGCGCACCGCGCGCGGGCGGGTGGCGACCCGCACCGCCTACCTGCATTTTGGACTCAAGGCACCGGAAAGGCCGGCCGCCAGCCTTTCGCTCTTCGAGGATGGGCGGTGAGCGAGTTCACCTGGCGAGCACGCGTGTACTGGGAAGACACGGACGGCGGCGGCGTCGTCTACTACGCCAATTACCTCAAGTATCTGGAACGGGCGCGCACGGAATGGCTTCGCTCGCTTGGACATGCCCAATCCGAAATTCTGCGCGAGAGCGGGCTCGCGTTCGCAGTCGTCGGCGTGAACATCCAGTACCGCCGCCCCGCGCAGCTCGACGATGAGCTGACGATCACTTGCGTGCCCGCGCGTGAAGGCAACGCGGCGGTGCAATTTGAGCAGCGCGTGTACCGGGGGAGTGCGGATGACCTGCTGGTCGAAGCACAGGTGCGCGTCGCCTGCATCGATACCGCGGACGCGGGCGCGCGCAACGCCTGCCGAAGTTTCTCACCGAGGGGATACCCACGACATGAATCCGGAACTGTCCATCATCCGCCTCGTCGCCGAGGCCAGCATTCCCGTGCAGATCGTGATCGCCATCCTGCTGCTCGCATCGCTGCTATTCCTGGGCCATCATCTTCCGCAAGCGCATGGTGATCCGTCGCGCACGCTCCGAGGCCGATCAGTTCGAGAACAGCTTCTGGTCGGGCGGGGATCTTTCGCAGCTGTATCGCGGCATCGAGTCGCGCGGCGGCGCCACGGGCATGTCGAGCATCTTCGAATTCGGGTTCCGCGAGTTCGCGCGGCAGCGGCAGCAGCACGGCACTCCGCCGGATCAACTGCTCGAAGGTGCGCGCCGCGCCATGCGCGTCGCGCAGCTGAAGGAGATCGATCGGCTGGAGCAGAGCCTGGCCACCCTGGCCACGGTCGGCTCGACGAGCCCGTATGTCGGACTGTTCGGTACGGTGTGGGGCATCATGAGCGCCTTTTCCGGGCTCGGAAACGTGCAGCAGGCCACGCTTGCAATGGTGGCGCCGGGCATTTCCGAAGCGCTGGTCGCCACGGCCATCGGTCTCTTCGCGGCCATACCGGCCGTCGTCGCCTTCAACCGGTACGCCGACCAGGTGGGTCGACTGGAAGTGCGCTTCGATGCGTTCACCGAAGAGTTCTCCACGATCCTGCAGCGCCACGCAGCGCGCGCAGGCGCAGCGCAGGGAGCCTGAGCCATGGCACAACTGAGCACGCGGCCGCCGCCTCATGGGCGACATCAATGTGGTGCCGTACATCGATGTCATGCTGGTGCTGCTGATCATCTTCATGGTCACGGCGCCGCTTCTGACCCAGGGCATCAAGGTCGATCTGCCGAAGGCCGCTGCTGAGCCGGTGAACACCAGCAAGTCCGAGCCGCTGGTGCTCTCGATCGATCAGCAGGGCCAGTTGTTCCTGAATGTAGGCAACGCGCCCAACACCGCGATCGATGAACAGGTGCTCGCGCAGCGCACCGAAGTAGCACTGCAGAAGGAGCCCGAGCGGCAGGTTCTCGTGAAGGCGGACCAGCGCATCGCCTACGGGCGCGTAGTCGAAGCCATGGTGATTCTGCAGGCGGCGGGAGCCACGAAAGTGGGCTTCATCACGGAGCCGCCCGCGCAGAAGCCGAGCGGCGGCTGAGCCTCATCAGAGTCGAGCGCATGGCTGAGCGAAAGAGCGATCGCTGGATTTCAATAGCGCAGTCCGTGGTGCTGCACGGCGCCGTCGCCGCTCTACTCGCCTACGGCTGGTTCACTTACAAGAAAAATACGCCGGCTCCGGCTCCGCACACTCTCGCGATAGAAGCTGAGGTCATCAACCCCAATGCCGCGAAAGCCAGCAAGCCCGTTCCCCGGCCCCCCGAGCCCGAGCCCGAACCGCCGCCCGAGCCTGAAGTCGAGACCGGCCCGCCCACGCCGTCGCCTGAAGAAGTGGCTCAGCGACTCGAAGATCAGCGCAAGGTCGAGGAGTTGAAGCACGCTGAGGAGGAACGCGTGGCTGAAGAGAAGCAAGCCGCCGAGCAGAAGCGCATTGCCGAGGAGCAGCAAGCTCAGCAGCGCAAGAAACAAGAGGAAGCCGAAGCGAAGCGTGTCGCCGAACAGAAACGCCTGACGGACATCAAGCGCAAGGCCGAGGAAAAGAAGAAAATGGAAGAGGCGCGGCTGCGCGAGCAACGCGAAGCGGACCTGCAGCGCAGCCTTGAACAGGAAGAGCGCATCAATTCCGCGCGCTCGAGCCCCGCGATGGCGGACTGGGTGGGCCAGATCGCGGCGCGAATCCAGCGAGCCTGGCTGCGCCCGCCGTCGGCGCGACCCGGAATCGAGTGCGTGGTATATGTGTCGCAGGTGCCCGGCGGCGAAGTCGTGGACGTGCGCGTCGGCGAGTGCAATGGCGATCAGGCGGTGCGCGAGTCGATCGAGTCGGCGGTATACAGGGCCTCCCCGCTGCCGCCGCCGCCCGACCCGTCCCTGTTCGAACGAAACCTGGAGCTCCGGTTCAAACCGGTGGATTGAGTGACGACCCCCATGAAAGCCCTTTTTAAAGCCTCGACCCTCATCGCGCTCGCCTTCGCCACCTCGGCTGAAGCGCAGCTGCGCATCGAAATCACCTCCGGCGTGCGCGATCCGATTCCAATCGCGGTCGTTCCGTTCGGGCGCGCCGCGCCGGCCGTTGGCGGGCTAGACGTCGCGGAAGTCGTGCAGCGCGACCTCGAAGGTAGCGGGCGCTTCAAGGCGCTGCCGCGCGGGCAGATGACGGTCACGCCGACCCGGGGTGAGGACGTCCTCATTTCGGATTGGCGCGGGGGCGGCACCGATTACATCGTGGTCGGCCGCGTCAGCACCATTGCAGACGGCCAGGTTGCCGTGGACTTCGATCTCGTGAACGTGCTCAACGGGCAGCGGCTCGCGACGCAGAGGTTTACGGGCACCGAGAGCGCCTTGCGCAATGCGGCCCACCGCGTGAGCGATGTGGTGTATGAAAAGATTCTCGGCGTGCGCGGCGCCTTCGCCACTCGTATCGCCTATGTATCGGTCACGGGGCAGGCGCCCGCACAGCGTTACAAACTGCTGGTGGCAGACACAGACGGCGAGAATCCGCGCGTCATTCTCGAGTCTGCCCAGCCCATCATGTCCCCTTCATGGTCTGCGGACGGGCAGTGGCTGGCGTATGTCTCATTCGAAGGCAAGAAATCGGCAATCTTCGTGCAGCGCGTGCGAACGGGGGAGCGGCGCAAGGTCTCGGCGCGTACGGGCATCAACGGTGCTCCAGCGTGGTCGCCGGACGGCCGCAGGCTCGCCCTCACGCTGAGTGGCAGCGGCGGTAATCTCGACATTTACGTGCTCGATCTTGCCACGCAGGGCCTCACCCGGATCACCGAGGATGCCTCGATAGACACCGAGGCGGTCTGGGCACCCGACGGGGGCAACCTGTATTTCACTTCCGATCGCGCGGGCGGCCCTCAGATATATCGGGTGGCTGCGCGGCAGGGTGACCGGCCGAAGCGCATCACGTTTACGGGCACATATAACGCGCGCCCACGCCTCTCGCCGGACGGCACGCAGCTGGCAATGCTGACTCTCGATCAAGGGAACTACCGCGTTGCGGTGCAGGACCTGGCGACCAGCGCAGTGCGCGTGCTTTCGAAGGGCAGACTCGATGAGTCGCCGAGCTTTGCGCCCAATGGCCAGTTGCTCATCTATTCAGGGCAGGAGCGCGGGACGGGCGTGCTGGCGACAGTGGCCATCGATGGCCTGACCGGTCAAAGGCTCAATTCGGATGCCGGGCAGGTGAGGGAGCCGGTGTGGGGACCCTTCACGCAGTGAAATCCCGATGCCGAAATATGATAGAAAGCGATGCCGCTTGCGCGGCGGATAACCGGAGTGAGGGTATGCAAAAGATTTTAGTGGTCCTGTTGGTCTCCGCCGTGATCGGCATTGCGGGCTGCGGCAAGCGCGTGAAGCCGGATGCCTCGGCTGGCGCGGACACGCAGCAGTCGGGCGCGGATACCTCCGGAGCCGATTCAGCCAACGCAGGGGGCGACACGGGTGATGGGACCGAGATTGCCGGTCCGCAGGAAGGCCTGCTCGCCAAGCGCATCATCTATTTCGACTTCGACAGCAGCGAGATCCGCGGCGAAGGCACCGAAATCGTCTCGGCCCATGCGAAGCACGTCTCCGGCGCGCCGGCTTTGCGAATCCGGCTCGAGGGCCATACCGACGAACGCGGCTCGCGTGAGTACAACATCGGTCTCGGAGAGCGTCGGGCCCAGGCCGTGCGCCGGGCGCTCATGTTGCAGGGTGCTGGCGATCCGCAACTCTCCACGGTCAGCTACGGCGAGGAGCGTCCCGTCGGCGCGGGAAGCGATGAGGCGGCATGGACGCAGAATCGCCGCGTCGAGCTCGTGTACCTGCAGTAATCGGGATCCCCGGTGAGGTGTGCCATGCGTCAACTGGTTGCAATAGCGGTGACGGCGGCGCTCGCCGGATGCTCCCTGACTCCCGCTGAGGAAGACCCCGTACAGGTCAAACTGCGGGATCTCGAAGCGCGGATCGTGCGCATCGAGCGGGTCGTCTCGAATCAGAGCCTGCTCGACATGGCGCAACGCACGGATGCCGTGGAAAGCGACCTTCGTGCCCTGCACGGTCAGATCGAAGAGCTGCAGAACGGGTCGGAGGCGATGCGCAAGCAGCAGCGCGACCTGTATGCAGACCTGGAAAAGCGCTTGAGCGCCGCGGGCCCGATGGGTACCGGTGCCGCGGGAGACATGGGCGCTCCGGGCACGCCCGCCGGTGGTGGCGAACAGGCTGCCTACACGCGAGCTTTCGATGCCCTCAAATCGTCGAACTACGCCGGCGCAATTACCGGGTTCACGCAGTTCCTGAGCACGTATCCCGCCGCGGTGCTGGCAGACAATGCGCAGTACTGGCTGGGCGAAGCGTACTACGTGACCCGCGATTACGAGAAAGCCGCTACCGCATTCCGTACCGTCGGAGAGCGATGGCCGCAGTCGCGTAAATCGGCGGACGCGCTGCTGAAGCTGGGGTTCAGCCAGTACGAGCTGAAGCGATATGCGGAGGCGCGCGTCACCCTGACGGCGGTCACGCAGCGATATCCGGATACGGACGCCGCAAGGCTTGCGGCCGATCGTCTGCAGCGCTTGCCGGCGGGCGCACGTTGAGCAGCGGTGTCGACGCCATCGAAGCTCAAGCTCACTGAGATCTTCTATTCCCTGCAGGGTGAAGCCGACACCGCGGGAATTCCCACCACTTTCATCCGGCTCACGGGCTGCCCGCTGCGTTGCCAGTATTGCGATACGGCTTACGCCTTCACGGGCGGCGAGTGGTGGGCACTGGATGCAATCCTCCGCCGCGTCGGTGAGCTGGGCACCCGATACGTTTGCGTTACGGGCGGTGAGCCGCTGGCGCAGAAGGCCTGCATAGAGCTTCTGACCGCGCTCTGCGAAGGGGGCTACCGCGTGTCATTGGAAACCAGCGGGGCAATGTTGCTCGACGCAGTGGACCCGCGTGTCATCCGGGTAGTGGATGTCAAGACGCCGGCTTCCACCGAGGAACACCGCAATCTCTATGATCAGCTCGCGCTGTTGCGGGCCCAGGACCTGGTGAAGTTCGTCGTCTGTGATCGGCGGGACTACGACTGGAGCCGGGCGAAGGTTCGCGAGCTCGGTCTCGACTCGCGCTGCACGGTGCTGTTCTCGCCCAGCCACGACCAGCTGCCGGCGCGCGAGCTCGCGGACTGGATACTGGAGGACCAACTGCCGGTGCGATTCCAGGTTCAGCTGCACAAGTACCTGTGGGGCAATGTCCCGGGCAAATGAAACGGCGGTCGTGCTGCTCTCCGGAGGGCTCGATTCGGCGACCACGCTGGCGATAGCCCGATCACAGGGATACGAGTGCTTCGCACTTTCCGTCGATTACGGGCAGCGCCATTCGGCGGAGCTCGTCGCGGCCCACTCGATCGCCACGCAGTCTGGGCGCACTCGACCATCGCGTGATGCGGGTCGATCTCGCCGGGATCGGCGGTTCGGCATTGACTGACCGTGCGATCGAGGTGCCGCAGACGCCGACGACCGGCATCCCGGTGACCTACGTGCCCGCGCGCAACACGATCATGCTGTCGCTCGCGCTGGGCTGGGCGGAAGTGCTTGGTGCGCGCGACATCTTCATGCGGCGTGAATGCGGTCGACTATTCAGGCTATCCGGATTGCCGGCCCGAGTTCATCGCCGCCTTCGAGCCAGCTCGCGGCGCTGCGCGACCAAGGCGGGCGTCGAAGGGAAGCGCCATGCGCGTCCAGGCGCCACTGATCATCGCATGACCAAGGCGCAGATCATCGCGGCCGGCCTCGCGCTGGGCGTGGATTTCAGCGCCACCGTGTCGTGCTACCAGGCCGATGAGCAGGGCAGGGCCTGCGGCCGCTGCGACTCCTGCCGCATTCGCGCCGGAGGGTTTCGCGGCGGCGGGCACTCCGGACCCCACCCGATACCGGCGCTGTAGTATCATTCGCGCCCTCGCGAAGCCGCCCTTCCGCGGTTCTGGCCAAGCATCACGTCGGGACGGTAGCTCAGTCGGTAGAGCATCGGACTTTTAATCCGTTGGTCGAGGGTTCGATTCCCTCCCGTCCCACCATATATTTCCCGCTAAATCAAAGCCTTGATCGGGTTTCGTTTCGCTTGCGCCAATACAGCGCGTCCTCAATCACTCGACCGCCCCCAGCGCCAATTGCGAATCTCGGGCATGTCGTCACCGTACTGCTCAATGTAGCGTTTGTGGCTCCGCGAGCTTCTCGTCGATGAGCCGACTAAAGGACGCGGCGCGCGGCTTCAATGCCGCGGCACGCGCTCGATCACGTCCTTCGCCAGATGAAAACGATCGATGTCATTGAGCACTGCCATGTCGAACGGCGTAGTCGTGGTGCCTTCCTCCTTGTAGCCGCGCACGTGCAGATTTTCGTGGTTGTCGCGCCGATACGTCAAGCGATGGATGAGCCAAGGGTAGCCGTGATAGGCGAAGATGGTCGGCTTGTCTGGGTGAAACAGCGCGTTGAAATCCTCGTCGCTCAGCCCATGGGGATGCTCGCTACGTGGCTGCAGCGCCATCAGATCGACAACATTGATGACGCGAATCTTGAGCTGCGGCACGTGCTCGCGCAGCAGAGCAACAGCGGCCAGTGTCTCGAGCGTGGGCACGTCGCCGGCGCACGCCATGACGACATCGGGATCGCCGCCCGCATCGTTACTGGCCCAAGACCAGATGCCCAGTCCCGCCGTGCAGTGCCGTACGGCTGACTCGATATCAAGCCACTGCAGGGCGGGCTGCTTGCCCGCGACGATCACATTGACGTAGTGGCGGCTGCGTAGACAGTGATCGGTGATTGACAGCAGTGTATTGGCGTCGGGCGGGAGATAGACGCGGATCACGTCGGCCTTCTTGTTGACGACGTGGTCGATGAAGCCCGGATCCTGATGGCTGAAGCCGTTATGGTCCTGCCGCCAGACATGGGAGGTGAGCAGATAATTGAGCGAGGCGATCGGGCGCCGCCAGGGGAGTTGCCGTGTGACCTTGAGCCACTTCGCGTGCTGGTTGAACATCGAATCGACCACATGAATGAACGCTTCGTAGCACGAGAAGAAACCGTGGCGGCCGGTCAGGAGATAGCCTTCGAGCCAGCCCTGGCACAGATGCTCGCTCAACACTTCCATCACTCGCCCGGTCGCTGAAATCTGTTTGTCGGAAGACGCTGTCTCTCCCATGAACATGCGGTCAGTGGCTTCGAAGACCGGGCCGAGCCGATTCGATTCAGTCTCGTCAGGGCCGAAGATGCGGAAGTTGTGGCACTCCTGGTTGAGCTTCATGACGTCGCGCAGGAAGGCACCGGTGATACGTGTTGCCTCGCCGGACACGGCTCCGGGGCTCGGGACTTTGACGGCGTAGTCACGGAAGTCCGGCAGCTGCAGGTCGCGCAACAGCTTGCCGCCGTTGGCGTGCGGGTTGGCACCCATGCGGCGCTCGCCCAGCGGTGCAAGATCGGCGAGCTCGGGAATGAGCCTGCCTTGCGAATCGAAGAGCTCTTCCGCGCGGTAGCTCTTCAGCCATTGCTCGAGGATTTTCAGGTGCGCAGGATTGTCGGCGAGGCCTGCTAGCGGCACCTGATGCGAGCGCCACGTTCCTTCGGTCTGAAGGCCGTCCACCGTCTTGGGGCCCGTCCAGCCTTTCGGCGTGCGCAGGACGATCATGGGCCACGCAGGTCGCGCGACCACTCCGCGCGAACGCGCTCCTGATTGAATCTCGTGGATTCGCGCGACCACGCGGTCGAGCGTTGCCGCCATCGCCTGATGGACTTCTCCAGGCTCATCACCTTCGACGAAATGGGGTTCGTAGCCATAGCCGCGAAACAGCTGCTCGAGCTCCTCACGGCAAATGCGAGCGAGCACGGTAGGGCTCGCGATCTTGTAGCCGTTCAGATGCAGGATCGGCAACACCGCCCCGTCGCGCGCCGGGTTGAGAAACTTGTTCGAATGCCAGCTCGTGGCGAGGGGGCCGGTTTCAGCCTCGCCATCGCCAACGACGCAGGCGACGATCAGGCCCGGGTTGTCGAAAGCGGCGCCGTACGCGTGCATCAGCGAGTAGCCGAGCTCACCGCCCTCGTTGATGGAGCCCGGCACTTCCGGCGATACGTGGCTAGGAATACCGCCGGGAAATGAGAACTGCTTGAACAGTCGCTGCATCCCTGCCTTGTCCTGCGAAATCCCAGGATAGACCTCGCTGTAAGTGCCCTCGAGATAGGTGTTCGCGACGATGCCCGGACCGCCATGCCCCGGGCCGATGACGTACATCATATTGAGCGCGTATTGCTTGATGATGCGGTTGAGGTGCACGTAAATGAAGTTGAGGCCTGGCGTCGTCCCCCAATGTCCTAACAGCCGGGGCTTCACGTGCTCTATGGAAAGTGGCACTTCCAGCAACGGATTATCGAGCAGATAAATTTGCCCGACTGACAGATAGTTCGCGGCACGCCAGTACGCGTTCATCTTCGCGAGTAGATCGTTCGAAGCGGGGTCGGTCACTGTCGCTTCTCTATAATGCATTGCGTTTCCCCCGCGATCATCGTCTCTTCATCGGACCGAATCACGCGTATATCCAGACTGAGGCCGAGAAATCCCAGCCGATCGCAGATACGCCGGCGGATCGTCGGTGAGTTCTCGCCAATCCCGCCGGAGAAAATCAAGGTATCGACCCCGCCCAGCGCTGCGGCAAGGGCGCCGATCGATTTTGTGATGCAGTAGCAGTAGAGGGCCACAGCTTCCGCAGCGCGCGCATCCGTAGATTCGCAGGCGAGCAGGTCGCGTATATCGGCGCTGGTCTGCGACACACCCAGGAGGCCCGATTCATGATTCACCATTCGATGAAACTGCTCTGCACTCATGTTTTCGCTTTGCGCCAGGTACCAGCAGAGGCCGGGATCAAGGTCGCCGGAGCGAGTACTCATCGGAACTCCGGAGGCTGGGGTAAACGCCATCGTAGTATCGACGCTCCTCCCTTCATGCACGGCGGCGAGGCTCGAGCCATTCCCAAGATGCGCGAGAATGACGCGCCCCATTGCAGCTTCTTTGCCCGCCAGCCGTTCAAGCTCCTCCATGAGGAACGCATATGAAAGCCCGTGAAAGCCGAATCGCCGAACACCCTTTTCGTCAAAGCGTCGGGGAATAGGCAGAAGCTTCGCGACGCGAGGCATGTCACGATGAAACGCAGTGTCGAAACACGCCACCTGCCGAATACCCGGCACCTGCCTGCCGAACAGTTCGATGAGCTCGATCTGGCCCGGCAAATGTTCCGGGCTGTATTTACTGATTCGGCGGAGCTCGCGCACAAGCTCATCAGTCACTAGTGCTGCAGCGGTGTACTGCTCGCCGCCGTGCACGACGCGGTGCCCGATCGCCGTGATTGCAGACAGCAAGTTCGAATCAACGAGCCAGCCGATCAACGCGTGAGCGGCGCTGCGTTGATTCACGCCATCGATAGAGCAACGTTGCGCTGGGCGGTCAGCCGATGCAAATACACTCAGACTCGAGTCGGAGTGACCGATACGATCAAGCGTGCCTCGGGTGCGCGCCACACGCATCTCCGTCCCCTCATACAACGCGAACTTGATGCTGGATGAGCCGGCGTTGACTGCAAGCACACGCGCAGGGCTACGGTGCGAGGTTTGTTCGATCATGACTTCACAGTAGCACCGTTAAGCGGCCTTGAGGGCAATCGAAAGTAGCGGGCAGGAGACGCACACCGGAGGCCGGCACTAAGTACGCCAGCGCACGGAATCAACTTCGGCTTGAGGGGAGAATCCTCACGGATGCACGGGAATACTTACTCCGGGCGCACATGGACTGCTGGCGTGCTCGGAGCATTCCCCCGTCAAGGGAGTTTGATCCATGCTGCACGAATTCCTCGCCACACACGACACTGAGCTAATCGCGCGATGCCGGGCCAAAGTCGGCTGGCGGTCCGCTCCTGAGTCCCGTAATGCTCGGTTCGAAAGCGGAATCCCCGTCTTTCTCGATCAGCTCATCAAGACGCTGCTAGTGGAGCAGACCTCGGAACCTCTGCGCAGCCGCAAGGTCTCCGGGCCTGCGGGCGGCGGCCAGCCCGTTGCCTCCGAGATCGGCGCTGCGGCCGGTCGGCACGGGCGCGACCTGTTGCGCAGCGGATTCACGGTGAACGAGGTCGTCCACGATTACGGCGACCTCTGTCAGGCCATCACAGAGGTGGCGATTGAACTGGATGCGCCCATCTCGGTGCAGGAGTTTCAAACATTGAATCGCTGTCTCGACAACGCGATCGCCGATGCGGTCACGGAATTCACCTACCAACACGATTTCATGGGTGCAGAGCGGGATATCCTTGCCGTGAATGAACGGCTCGGGACCCTCGCCCACGATTTGCGCAATCTCGTCCACACTGCTTCGCTCGCCTTCACCGCCATTAAAGTGGGAGGGATGGGAATGAGCGGGGCAACGGGGGGCGTATTGGAGCGCACTCTATTGGCCCTGAGCAGTCTCGCCGACCGTTCACTGTCGCAGGTGCGCATGAACGCGGAACTGCCTGCCCGCCACCACAGGATTTCGGTTGCCAGCTTCGTCGCGGACATCAAGAGCGCCGCCACTCTGGAAGCGCAGGCCCACCAATGTGCCTTTTCAGTTTCAGAGGTGGACACCAGCCTTGCGGTCAATGCGGACCCGGACCAGCTTTCTTCGGCGGTGAGCAACCTTTTGCAGAACGCGTTCAAATTTACGCGCCACGATACGGTCGTCTCCCTGAACGCCTATGCCGTTGGAGATCGAGTCCTGATTGACGTTGAGGATGCTTGCGGCGGACTTCCTGCCGGGGATGCGGAGGGCATGTGCGTCCCGTTCACGCAGCGAAGCATGGATAAATCGGGTATCGGGCTCGGACTATCGAGTTGTCGGCGCAACGTCGAGGCAAACGATGGGACGCTGCGAGTTCGCGACATGCCCGGCATCGGGTGCGTGTTTACAGTTGACCTGCCGCGACATTCGCTACCAGCGGCGCCCGTCAGCGCTGAAATATTTGTCCGGCACTAAGCGCGCTCGCGGGCGCATGGATCGTGCGGACGCGCTTTGTGTGCTGGCGTACTGACATAGCCCCCAGCTGCGGTTAGCGTTTGACTTCACCAGGAGCACATATGCAAGACAGTATAGTCGTCACGGGTTGGAAGCGTTTCACGGATAAGCTGAAGTCAATGGTGATTTCCGGCGAGAAGCCGAAATCAAACAGTCAAACAGCCGACGTCGCTCACGGCAATGTTCCGCAGTCGGACCGCCCCGAGAGTGGCGGAGGTAGGAGTGGAAATCGACGAATCATGTGAGTTGCCGCGTTCGCGACATTCTGGCGGACGCTCTATGGCAGTCTGGCTTGCGAGACGGCGCCGTCCTACAGATAGTTGAGCAGTCACGCGTAGTATCAACAGGCGGCGTATGGAATCCTTGGAGCATGCCTCAGACATGGTCTACCAAGACATCTGCCATCCAATCACAGGATTTGGAAAACAGCCCAGGTGCCCGCTCGGCTCCGGTAGCCCCTGACATTCCACGACCGATGCATCCTCATCCCAACGCAAGGCACGTCATGGGCACGTACCGGCAACACCTCTTGTCTTGCAAGCGGAAGTGGAGTTCGGCCCGCAGTCTGATCCACTACCGCGAATTCGTGGCAGCTTACTTGTGGGCCAAACGAGCTATGGATAAAGCAGGCCCAGCAACAATCTAACTGGCACTAAGCGACGCGACAGGGGTCGCGTCCATCGTTGTTGATCGCCATGGCTTGGCTCGAGTCGCCACCGGGCAATGTGCCGAGGTTGGTTGTGACACCATCTTGCCAGATGAAAGCCCGAATACACCCCACGTCACAAGAAACGCTCCTCGTGCCCACTATCTGGCCGGCATTGTTGATGCCAACTGCACGCGTGAAGTGCGACTTGGCATTACCCTCGGGGAGTACACCAAGGTCGGTCATGACTCCTTCAGACCAGAGAAACGCGCGAGTGCCTTCCACTGAGTAGCGCGTACCCACGATTTGCCCGGCATCATTGATGAACGAGGCCGTGATCTAATAAAAAGACAGAATTCCTGTCATCCAGTTGAGCCCATCCAACAATCTGTCCCTTGCGATTGATGGCCATCGCCCCGCTACTTTTTGCACCGATTTTGCGATTCAGATCGTCTATGTTGCCGTTGAGCCAGCTCACAGCGTGAACGTTGCCGTCGGGCGCAAGCGCTGACCCAACAATACGACCACGTGCATTGATATCCCACGCGTAGTCCCGCGGTTATAGGCGCTCCCGCGGGGGAGCAAGCCAGGCAACCTGTTTAAGACGGATTGGGCCCGAGTCCGAGTACCCGACGACTTGCCCCCTGTCATTGATTGATGTGGCGATCGTAAAGCCACCCCCTAAGCCCGGCAGCTCCATCACGACTCCACTGTCCCATACGAAACCCGTCGCGAATCCATTGTCGGGCACACCGACATATCCGACTATTACCCCGGCATCGCTGATAGCCGTGGCTACCTGCTCTCCCCAATAACCGTCAATAATGAGTGGCATCTTGCCGCACGTATGAGCCTGGACCGCGCTGCTGATGCCCGCCAAAAGAAGCATTCCGATGATCTTCTTCACGCCAATCTCCCAAGTCATGTCGCCTTCGAAAAGGCGTTGATTTGTTGACCGATAACTGCCCGAATTCCGGGGCGCGCAAAGGCCGCGGCCTGCGACATTAAGACAGTGGCGCACTCCTGCCGCGCCGCTCGGGTCAGTCAAAGCGTGCGCCGGATGCTGTGAACGATTTATGCTGCGGGACACCGGCGCGGAATAGACGAGCCACTTGTTCTTGCGGTTGCGCAGGTGAGTGGCTTAGTAACAATAAAGGGGAACGGCATTGAAACGGTCTCAACTGTTTGTGGTCTTCGTTTTCGGCTTGGGCCTTGTAGGCGCTTCGGCAGCGTCCGAACCCTCCCGAATCTTCGCCCCTACGCTCAACTGGCACCCGTGCGCTGATTTTCCGGGTGTGGACTGTGCTACCGCGCGCGTGCCCCTGGACTACGACGACCCGGACGGTCCCAAGACTTCGCTCGCACTCGCGCGGATCAAAGGTAGCGATCCGGCGCATCATATCGGCACGCTCTTTCTGAATCCCGGCGGGCCAGGCGGCTCCGGCGTCGAGCTTGTAGTCTACGGATGGGGCGAATATCTGGAGCAGAGCCTCAAGGGGCGGTTCGACATCGTGGGCTTCGACCCTCGCGGCGTGGCTGCATCCGAGCCGCTGCATTGTTTCAATACCGAAGCTGCGTTCTACAGGTTCTACAACTCCACGGCCTACTACTTCCCGTACGAGCGGCGGCTGGAGCCTGAATACTTCGACTTGCTCTCTTCGCTCGCGGAGAAATGCTTCGCCCGCAAGCAACGCATCATCGATCACATGAGCACGGCAGACGTCGTGCGCGATCTCGATCTTCTGCGCCGAGCCGTGGGAGACGCGCAGCTCAACTTCATCGGGTACTCGTACGGCTCCTATATCGGGAACACCTACGCGAACATGTTTCCGGATAAAGTCCGCGCCCTGGTGATCGACGGCGTGCTCGACCCGCGCCTATGGAGTCGCGGCACGCACATCGCCATCGATCGAGTCGCCACGGCCGAGGAGTTCGAGCAGTTCCTGATGCTGTGCGACGAAGCACCCGAGGGTTGCGCGCTCAGCAACTCGCGCGGCGCAGCCCACCGGTACTGGAAGATCGCGAAGGCCCTGCGCGAGCAGCCGCTGGAAACCCCCGACGGTTTCTACTATGCCTTCGACTACCTCGTCGCCGACAGCGCCGACGCAATGTATGCGCCGGAATACTGGCCAGACTATGCGGCATTCTTCGAGGAAGTCCACGATGCGCTGTTCAGGGATCCGATGGCGGCTTCTAGAGCCAGCACATTGCGCAAGGCGATACGCGAGCGGCTCGAGACACAGCGTCAGCAGAATTATCCGAATGACTACGAGGCGTATTACGCCAATCAGTGCGCTGATACTCAGTATCCGCACACGCTCAAAGCATTTTCGGAAGTGAGCGACTACGCCGAGAAGGGTTCAATCTTCGGGCCCTACTGGTGGTGGATGAACTCGCCATGCGCCCGGTGGCCGGTCTCCGAGGACCGGTACACAGGGCCGTGGAACGCGACAACTTCCGCGCCTGTGCTGGTCATCGGCAACTACTATGACGGCATCACCGCATATGCCGGCGCGGTCGCTTCGAACGAGCTACTGAAAGGGAGCCGCCTGCTGACGTACGCCGGCTGGGGCCACACCGCGATGGGTCGCAGCGCCTGCGTCGACGCGCATGTCTTTCAATATATTCTGCGGGGCAAGCTGCCGAAGGAGGGGACAGTCTGCCCGGCGAACCCCAACCCCTTCGAGATCGGGGCTACAGCGCGCGCGAAGTCCAGGGTGCCACTCATCGGTCTACCTCCGATGCGCCGCTAGCATGAAATGACCAGGAACCGCATCGATGCGGTCGACGCCGCGCGCGGATGCGCGATGGTGCTGGTATGCCTGGCTCACACCAATCGGAACTTCGCAACGAGCTCGCCGGAGCTGTTTCAGGCTTTGACCTATGTCGCACGGATAGCCGTGCCTACATTTCTTCTTCTGAGCGGCTTTATCGCTGGTCATCTGTTGCAGGACGCTCACGGCAGGGCGCGCATGGCTTTCGTGGACCGCGCGCTCTTTCTGCTGATCGTCGCCCACCTGCTGATCGGGCTCGCGGAACTGCCCGAATTGGGGTTGGTGAACTGGTTGTTCGCTCGATCCGTGATCACCGATGCCATTGGCGCCGCCTTACTGATGGGTGTGCTATTGCGCGGGGCATCCGCAGGCGCCCTGGCTGCCATCGGGTTCACCATGTTCCTGGCGTCATGGTGTATTGCAACCTATGCGCATCCCCAGAGCGAATCGGCACAGATGCTTGCCGCCGTGCTGTTCGACCTGCCTACGCCCGTCGCGACGCAGATCGATGCGCCGTTGATTCCCTATATGGGGGTGTTCCTGCTCGGCATGGCCTTGAGCAAATGTCTGCAGAAAGAGCTATTGGCCAATGCCCGCATTGCCGCCGCCAGGCGCCTCGCTCCGCTCGCCGTCATCGCCATCAGTGCCGGCCTGGCTGTCTGGTATATCGGCAAGCACCTGCCGAGCCCGGTGTACCTCCTCAGCAAGCGCCCGCCGGCTCCCGCCTATCTGCTCTTGTTTGGCGGACTCGGCTTGCTGATGCTGTCGGCATTCCTGCGCGGCCAGCCAGCCTGGCTGCTGAGTCCAATCATTCGTATTGCCTCAACAATCGGACGAGCGTCGCTGATGTGCTTCGTATTGCAGGACTGGCTGTTGTTCGTCGTGCCGTGGGCGTTCGGATTCAGCGACGCAACATCGGTGACGTTCTGGCTCGCTTACCTCGCCGTGAGCCTGGTTATTCTCTATGGCGTTTCCCGTTGGTGGGGCAGCGTCGATGGCAATCGGTTCCTGACCATCGGACTCAGGAAAAAGATGCTGCCGGCGGTGCACCATCGGTGAGCGGCGGGGGACCCGTCCGACCCGCCCGTGCTGCTCATCATGGGGCTCAGTGCGCAACTCATGCACTGGCCCGATGGTTTGCTCGAGGCGCTCGTCTCACCGCGACTTGCGGGATATACCATGATATATAGCGCAGCTCGCCAACTACCTCGGAAGTCCACTCATGCGCCTTTCACGCGCCGCTCTGGCCGTTCTCATCCCTTTGGCCCTGGTGGCCGTCCCTGCCTTCGCCAAAGACGACCTGCTCGAGACGCTGGCGCAAAAGCGCGTGCTGACCCTCGAGGAATACGAGAAGCTCAAAGCGCAGCGGAAGCTCGAGGTCACGGTGAACACCGAGGACGGCTTCAAGATAACCTCCGCCGATGGGAACTCCTCGGTGCAGGTCGGAACCGTGCAGCAGCTGGATGTCGCACGGTACGACGATGATGTGGCTGCGCTTGCCGACGGCAGCGAGCTGCGGCGCTCACGCCTGTCGCTCTCGGGCACGTTTCTCAAGGATTGGTCTTATCGCGTCGAATACGAATTCAGTGGCACGACGGGCGTCACGGATGCGTACGTGTCGTACGGCGCCCTCAAGCCCTTCACCGTGACCGTCGGACAATTCAAGCAGCCATTCGGAATGGAAGCGCTCGCGGCCGACAAGAACGTGACTTTCATGGAGCGCGGCCTGCCGTTTGCATTCGTCATCACGCGGGCGCCGGGCGTGATGATCGGAACGTCGCGTTCGAACCTGTCGGCCAGCGCTGGCCTCTTCGGCGAGCCTGTGGGCAACGTGCAGGCCGGCGACGATGGGTACGGCGCTACAGGCCGCGTGACTTATGCGCCGTGGCTCACTCCGCAGGGCGTGGTCCACCTGGGCCTGGGCGCAAACTGGAGAAAGCCCACGGAAGATAACAGCACAAAGTGAGTATCACCGGGTCAAGGTGGATCGCGACTCCGGTTCATCGCTGCATTTCGGCGGCTGGTATGCGCAAGTGGCTTACACGCTGACCGGCGAGTCACGTGCCTACCGTGCGGATCGAGGCATCTTCGACGGTATTCGCCCGGCGCATGCCTTCGGCAAGGAGGGCAATGGCGCTTTCGAGATCGCCGCCCGCTTCAGTGGCCTCGATCTTTCGGATGGCGAGATCCGCGGCGGCCGAGAACGCAATGCATCGCTCGCCTTCAACTGGTATCTCAATCCAATGCTGCGGGCTGGCCTCAACGTCGTGAAGGTGCTAGATGTGAAGGAGGGCGCGTTCGACTCAGACGAGCCCACGATTTACCAGATACGAATGCAGCTGGCGTTGTAGCCTGAAAGCGGATCCCTTTGATCTGGACGGCGCGCGGTGGCCGCGGTGACCCATGCTTCGTGCTGTTGCACGGCCTCGGCGCAACCGGGGCCGTGTGGTCGGGGCTCGTGTCGTTGCTCGATGCAAACCAGTTGGGGCGGCATGTCGTGCTGGATTTGCCGGGCCATGGCGCCTCATCACCAGCCAATTCATACGCCATCGAGGCCATAGGCTCCGCGGTTGCTTCATCGTTGCAGGGCATTGAGAGGCCGATCCTCATCGGGCATTCACTCGGCGCGTACGTGGCGTTGGCGCTGGCGAGCGGGAAATCCACGCTGAATCCTTCGGGGGTTCTCGCCATCGGGCCGAAGATCAGCTGGAGCGCTGCTGACCTGGCCGCCATCAAGGAGTTCGCCGCGAAACCCGCTCGAGTATTTTCTACGGAAGCGGAAGCCGTGGCGCGCTATCGCAAGGTCTCTGGGCTGGACGAACGCATCGCCCCGGCAATAGCCACGTTGGCTCGGGGAGTCACCCGCCAATCCATTGCCTGGCGTCTCTCTTGCGATCCGCGCACTGCGCTTGCGGGCGGATCCGCATCATTTGCCACTCTGGCGCACGAAGCGCGTTGCCCATACGTCCTGGCGCGCGGAGAGCGCGACCCGCTCGTGACGCTCGACGCGTTGCGCGAGATAACCCCAAACGCCGAAGAGATCGCGGCTTGCGGGCATAACGTTCATGTGGAAGCGCCGGCCTCGCTGCTCCCCCTGATCCAAAGGCTCGCCACCGCCTGAACTTGCGACGCCTGCGCGGCGAATGCATCATCCGGGCGATGCTCGTCGCGTTCGAAGGTCCTGGAATCAAGCTGCGCCCGAACCCCGCTAGGGTCGACATGGCGGACTCCATCGATGAGGCCATGCACATGGTCGGCGCAAGCCTTGCGCCACACCGTCTCAAGGTTTTGGAGCGTCATCCCCGCGGACTTGCCTGCCTGTCCACCCTGAACCTGGGCGATTGCGCGCTGGCCAGCCTCAAATACGGCTTTGATGTCGACATCGATGCCGGCGTCATCAGCGATTACTTCATGGTCAAGTGGGGCCTGTCGGGAGAGGGCCATGTGAGCAGCGGCACGCGCACCGCGGCAACCTCGCCGCAGTCGATCGTCGTGACTTCACCGCTCGAGCGCACGGGTTTCAGGATGACGCCCGCCTGCCAGCACCTGACTACACGCGTCTCCCGGCACGCGCTCGAAAATCGCCTGGCTGAAAAGCTGGGCAGACGCCTCACTCGCCCGGTGGAGTTCGACCTCGAGATCGAGGTCGCCTCGGATTTCGGTCGCGCCTGGTGCCAGCTCATCACGCACATCTGCCAAGTCTCGGCCAGCGCACCCGCGGTGCTCGCCTGCGATGAAGTGCGCAACCAGTATTCGCGAACTCTCATCGAGCTCATGATTCATGCAGCGCCACACAACTATTCAGGGGCACTACTGACTGACGAGACGCGGTCTGTGCCCTGGTATGTGCGGCGCGCCCAGGAACACGTCGAGGCGCATCTCGCGGAAATCCGCTCCATCGCCGACATTGCGGCGTCGATTGGCGTCACGCCGCGAACCTTGCAGAACGGGTTCCGGGAAACATTGAACATGCTCCCCGCGGAGTACGTGCGGCACGTCCGGGTTCGGGCGCTCCATCGTGCCTTGCTCTCGGCCGGTCCTGGGCAGACCGTCACGAGCATCATGCTGGCCGTGGGTATCGTGAATTTCGGCCGCTACGCGCATTATTACCGCCAGCAGATCGGGGTTCAGCCGTCGGTTACTCTGCGCAGGGCCATGTAGCGAACGCGGGCGCCGCGAATTTCCGATTCCGTACGCCAGTTTCGCCTGGCGGCTCGCATTCCGACCACTTCCCGACGTATCTTCGGCGGTTGTGGCCTGGCAGTTAATGGGGGGCAGAACGCATGTCGGCGTACTCACTTACGATTGGCGGAAAAGCAACAGCCGCGCCGCGAACCTTCGACGTGCTCAATCCCGCCGACGAGACCGTGGTCGCCAAGTGCCCGGAAGGGACGATCGCGCTCGTCGATCTGGCGGTCGCCAGCGCACGGGAGGCCTTGCCGAAGTGGGCTGCGGTGCCGGACGACGAGCGCGTCGCCAAGCTCGCAGCGATAGGCGACCTCATCGAGAAGCATCACCAGGAGCTTTCCGAGCTCGTGACCCGCGAGCAGGGCAAGTCCCAATCCGGGCCGGGAGCCAATCTCGAAGTGGGCGGCGCCGCTGCCTGGACCCGGGTGACCTCATCGCTGAAGCTGCCTGAAGAGGTGATCCAGGACGACAAGTCCGGCCGCATCGTATTGACGCGCAAGCCGGTGGGAGTGGTGGGGTCGATCACGCCGTGGAACTGGCCGTTGCTCATTGCCACGTGGCATGTGATGCCCGCGATCCGTGTTGGCTGCACGGTCGTCATTAAGCCTTCGCCATTCACGCCTTTATCGACTCTGCGCCTGGTCGAGCTCATGAACCAGGTGCTGCCGCCGGGCGTGGTCAACGTCGTCACGGGTGGGCCGGAAGTCGGCGAGCACATGACGAATCACCCGGGCATCGACAAGATGGTGTTCACCGGCTCGATTGCCACCGGCAAGAAGGTGATGGCCGGCGCCGCGCAGACGCTGAAGCGCGTCACGCTGGAATTGGGCGGCAACGATGCAGGGGTCATCCTCCCCGGCACGAACGTCGATCCGCTGCTCGAGAAGCTTTTCTGGGGCTGCTTCATCAATGCCGGGCAGACGTGCGCCGCACTCAAACGGCTGTATGTCCACGAGGACCAATATGAGGAAGTAGTCGCGAAGTTCGCCGAGTACGTCAAGCAGATCCCGGTGGGCAACGGGCTCGATCCGAAGAATCTGATCGGCCCGGTGTCCAACAAGATGCAGCTGGATAAGGTGTCCTCGCTCGTCGATGATGCACGCGCGAGCGGGGCCAGAATCGTCACCGGCGGCGTAAGGCCGGAGGCGCGCGGCTTCTTCTATCCTCTGACCGTGATCGCCGACGCTACGGACGAGATGCGCGTTGTGAAGGAAGAGCAATTCGGGCCGGTGATTCCGATCATCAAATACAAGACCGTCGATGAGGCCATCAACCGCGCCAATTCGCTGGACGTGGGGCTCGGCGGCTCTGTGTGGGGCAACGATGCGGACGCTGCTGCAAAATATGCCAGCCGCCTCGAGTGCGGAACGGCGTGGGTCAATCAGCACGGCAACCTGCATCCGATGGCGCCTTTCGGCGGCGTGAAGTGTTCGGGCATCGGCGTGGAATTCAACGTCGACGGGCTCCGCGAATACACGACGGTGCAAGTGGTCAACGTGGCACGATGAGGCGCTGATATGAATCGCACGACAGTTCTCGTTCCCGCGATGGCGCTTACGCTCTTGATGGTTGCGCCGCTCGTGCAGGCTGAGGGCACGGCATTGCCTTCCGATCCTCTCAATGAGGTCGTGACGTTGCCAGCCGCCTCGCCGCACTGGGTTTGGGTGAATGACGTGGTATTCCCCCACATGTCGGACGGCCAGGCGCTGCTGGTGGACGGCGACAGCGGTCAATTTCTGGGCATGCTGAACACGGGGTTCGGCTTCAGCCGCATCGTCCTGCCCCGCGACGGCAAGGTGATCTATTCGCCCGAATCCTATTTCTCACGCGGCACGCGCGGCGAGCGCACGGATGTGGTAACCCTATACGACCCGCGCACCCTCACACCGCTCGATGAGATCGGCGTGCCGCCCAAGCGCAGCACCAACATGCCCCGCATGTCGAACTCGGAGCTGACCGACGACGACCGCTTCCTCCTCATCTATAACTTCAACCCGGCGCAATCGATCACCGTCGTCGACACGAAGTCGCGCAAGTTCATCGGCGAAGTGGAGACCGCCGGGTGCGCGCTGGCCTATCCCACCGGCAACCGTTCGTTTTTCAGTCTCTGCGCAGACGGCTCGCTGCTCGATGTACGCCTCGATGACGAGGGCCGCACCGCGAACCAGGAACGCACGCGCCCGATATTCGATGTGAAGGATGACGTGGTGATGGAGAAGGGCGTGCGGGCGGGGAACACCTGGTTTTTCGTGTCCAAAGGCGGTGTGGTTCACCCTATCGAGATCACTGCAAAGGGGCTGCGTGGAGGAACCGTGTGGCCGCTAGTGAGCGCGGCGGAGAAGGGCGAGAGCTGGCGCCCCGGCGGTCTGCAGCCGTTCGCGGTTCACGCCGACCGGCAACGCTTCTACGCGATCATGCACCAGGGCGATGCGGACAACTACAAAGACCCGGGCAAGGAAGTGTGGGTCTACGATCTTGCGCCCAAGGCGCGGATCCAGCGTATCGAGTTGAAGAATCTCGCGGGCTCCATCCAGGTCACGCGTGATGCGAAGCCGCTGCTGTTTTCCGCATTCATCGACAGTACGACGACTGACGTATACGACGCGATCTCGGGCAGCCACTTGCGCGCCATCGACAGCATTGGAACGACGCCCACAGTGCTGGTCATCCAGTAACAGGACAAGGCCGAATGATCGACCCCGTCATCTCGCTGCTCGCCGCGCTCTGCGCAGCACTGCTCTTTGGAGCGGCGGCGATGCACAAGCTGCGCGCGCCGCGGGACTTCGCCGCGGCGGTTGCGGAGTATCGAATCCTGCCAGGGGCTGCGGTGCCATCTTTCGCGCTGGCCCTGGCACTCGCGGAGGGGGTGCTTTGCGTTGCGTTCATTTGGCCGGCTTCGCGCCGCGAAGCCGCCGTAGCCGGCATGAGCCTGCTACTCGTCTATGCACTCGCCATGGTGATCAACCTGTCGCGAGGGAGACGCGAGCTGGACTGCGGCTGCGGCCTGGCGCGTCGAACTATCAGCGGCTGGATGGTGGCGCGAAACGTAGTCACCGCGGCAGTGCTGGCGGTTCCGTCCTTGCCTTCTTTGAATCGTGTCATCACTGCCGTGGATTACCTCACCGTGGCCGGCGGCCTTGCGGTCTGCGCACTGTTGTATGCATCGGCAGAGCTGCTTCTCCCGCGGCAGATATCGCGTGATCTAACCGTCATGGAGTCTGCATGACCCCTCTCATGATCTCGCATCTCGTGCTTTGGGCCCTAGTGATCGCTCTCTCCCTGGTCGTATTCGCGCTGGTACGGCAGATCGGAGTACTTCACGACCGCATCGCGCCGACGGGCGCGTTGATGCTCGCAAAGGGGCTGAGTGTTGGCGAGGCGGCGCCAATCGTGGCGGTGCGCGACCTCGATGGACAATCGCGACAGGTCGGAGTGCCTCGCGAAGACGGCCGTAACACGCTGGTCATGTTCGTCTCGCCGACGTGTCCCGTCTGCAAGACGCTGCTGCAGGTGCTGAAGTCGAGCTCGACGGAGCGAGCAGGCCTGGCTCGACATCCTGCTGGCCAGCGATGGAGACGCGGCCGAACATATCGAGTTCCGGCAACAGCACGGGCTGGCGCAGCTCGCCTATGTACTCTCTCCGCCGCTCGGGATCGCTTACCAGATCAATCGACTGCCCTACGCGGTGCTTCTGGACGACCGCGGCATCGTCGTGGCGCGCGGGTTGATCAATTCGCGCGAGCATCTCGAGAGTCTTTTCGAGGCGAAGCGGCTGGGCGTGGCCTCGGTGCAGGAATATCTCGAGAAGCGCGCGACTGAGCGTGCAGCGTGACGGGGAAATGACAAATGAAGTGGCTAGACTCGCTGACTGAATCCTCCACCCGTTCGATGGCACGGCGCACATCGCGGCGCAGCTTGCTCGCCTCGCTCGGCGCGGCGCTCATGGGAGCCGCAACCTTGCCGCTGCTGCCGGTAGCGCGCGGAGCAGCGGCCGCCGCACCCGAAGCGTCCGACGCGAAGCCAAAGACGAACGACGATCCGAACAGCTGCGATTACTGGCGGCACTGCGCGATCGACGGATTCCTCTGCGGCTGCTGCGGCGGCACGCAGAGCTCAGTGCCCGCCGGGAACCGAAATGTCCGTGGTGACCTGGATCGGCACCTGTCTCAACCCCACCGATGGCAAGCACTACGCCATTTCCTACAACGACTGTTGCGGGAAGAGCGCGTGCGGGCGCTGCTTCTGCAATCGCAACGAGCGTGACATGCCGCTGCACATCCCGTTTCAGGCCAACGACTACAACTGGTGCTTGGGCAGCACCAAGGCCAATATTCCGTATCACTGCTCGACGGCCCGGATCGTGGGTGAGGCGAAGTAGAATGCGGCGCGCTCGGGCGCCCATGGGCATGTTCGCGACGCTCGCAACGAGGACATTTGGCGCAGCGGGGGCACTAGAGCCCTCGATGAACTACACGCTGCATTGCATGGGGTGCCACACGCCGGACGGCTCCGAAGTGAAGGACCGCGTGCCCGCCATTCGCACCACCTTGCTGCCGTTCTCGCGATTCGATGCAGGGCCGCAAGTATCTCGTTCAGGTGCCGGGTGCTGCACAGTCGGCGCTGAATGATGCGGAGCTCGCCGCGCTCCTGAACTGGATGATCGCGAGTCTGGCCAGCGCGCCAGGCTCGCATGATTTCACGCCCTTCACGGAGGAAGAGGTGGCAGGCTATCGCAAGCACGCACTCATCGGAGTGCGGGCCGAACGCGAACGCCTGCTGGCGCAGCTGGACGACTGACCAAGTAATGCCACAAGGGGGACCACATGAAGACGTACACACTGCAAGGACTCGCGCTCACGCTGCTCGCGCTCGTGACGGCGGCGCCGGCCTGGAGCCAGGAGGCGAGTCGGGTGAAGGCGCTCTCGAAGAGGTCGTCGTCATCGGCCAATCGGCGCCTGCAGAGCATGCAGGACGTTGGCATTTCGGTGACTGCCTACTCCGGCGAGCAGATGCGCCAGATGGGCTTCACAAAGCCACTGACGTGGTGCGATGACGCCGGGACTCAATTACACGGTACCGAACGCCGAGTCGAGCCAGATCAACTTCTTCCTGCGCGGCGTCGGCCTCAATGACTTCGCCGACGCGAGCGAGAATCCGGTCGCCGTGTACGTGGACGACGTTTACCATCCGGCTTCGGGCGGACTCAGCTTCCAGCTGTTCGACATGGATCGCGTGGAAGTGCTGCGCGGGCCGCAGGGCACGCTGTTCGGCCGCAACACGACGGGCGGCCTGATTCATTACGTCAGCCGGAAGCCCTCGAAGACGTAGTTGACGGCTATCTCGATGTGACGGGCGCTGAATATCAGCCAGCTCAAGTTCGAGGGGGCGCTCGGCGGGCCGATTTCCGAGACAGTATCCGGACGGCTGTCGTTCGCGACCAACAATCACGACGGCTATACGAAGAACCGAATACTGCAACGCACCCGACTACAACGGCTCCGATTCGAAGGCCGGTCGCGGCCAGCTGCGCTTCGAGGCCGTCCGAACAGACGCGACGTGCTGCGTGAGCGCGCTACTGGTCGAAGAACGACACGGCGGTCGGCGCCTGGCAGCACCAGTCGACCAAGCTCGGCGGAGCGACCGGTGATGTGAGCCTGCCGTCGGGTTTCGACGAGATCTACGCAGTCCACCGACTGCAATGCGGACGGCGCTCGCGATGCCGCTGATGCCCGCACCGGGACGGACTGCTTCGGCTATGTCGATGCCGACGGTGATCCGTGGGCAGGTGACTACGATCGACGGGGTCGCGTATTCGTCGAGAACACGGCCGGCACCGCGAACCTCAACTGGCGTCTCGGCGGCGCAACGCTGACCTCGATCACCGGCGTGCAGAACGTGGAGCGCTCGCAGAGCGAGGACACGGATGCGGGCCGTTCCCACTCATCCAGCCGACCTTCCGGGCCGAAGACCGACACTTTCACACAGGAAGTGCGTCTCGCCGGCGGAGACGAGACCCAGCGTCAAGTGGCTCGGCGGTCTGTACTACTTCCACAACGATGTCGACGGTCACTACCTGCTCGACCTCACGAACCTGGGATTCGTATTCTTCGATGCCAACTACGAGCAGAAGTCCAAGTCCTGGGCGGCCTTCGGCCAGCTCGAGTTCGAGCTTGACCCCGCGCCTCACCCTGATCGCGGGTCTGCGGTATGCGAACGAGAAGAAGACACTCGATTATCTCAATGTCGACACGTCGGGCTTCTTCACGGGCGTGGTCGGGCTGCCTTCGAACGTGGCGTTTGATTTCGACAAGAACACCGTCGGCGATCTCGCCGAGCACGACGACGATTCGATCAACGGACGGCTCGGCCTTGACTTCAAGGTCAGCGGACGACGTGCTGCTCTACGGCGCGATCGCGCGAGGCACCAAGTCTTCGGGCTTCAACGTCGGATTTCTCGACGAGACGTTCCTTTTTGCCAGCAACACCGTCGCTACAATTCCCTTCGACGAGGAGAAGCTGACGAGCTTTGAAGTCGGCTTCAAGTCGACGTGGGCCGACGGGCGGGCACGCCTGAACGGCGCGGCGTTCTACTACGACTACAAGGACTTCCAGACCTTCCGCTTCGAGCTGCTGAACCAGGTGATCTTCAACACGGACGCCACAGTCAAAGGCGGCGAGCTCGAGTTGCTGACGACCCCGGCGGAAGGCTGGACGATCGGACTCGGCGTCAGCGTGCTGGATGCGATGGCGGATGACATTCCGAGCCCCAGCGGCGTGCTGCGCTCGCGCCGCATGGTCGCGGCGCCGAAGTTCTCCGGCAATGCGCTGGTGCGCTACGAGTTCCCGGCCTTCACCGGTCACATCGGCCTGCAGGCTTCGGCCACCGTGGTGGATCACCTCTACTACGACATCCAGAACGTGCCGATCTCGCTGGAGAGCGGTTACACCATCGCCAATGCGCGCGTCTCGTACACTCCCGACGACAAGCAGTGGGAAGTCGCGGCATTCGTGAACAACGCGCTCAACGAGGAATACCTGAGTTACACGTTCGATTTCACGGGAACCTTCGGCTTCAACCAGCAGGCCTTCGGGCCGCCGCGCTGGGCAGGGCTCAGCTTCAGGTACAACTTCGACTGAAGACCTAGGCGATGAGCTCCGCCCAGCCGATCGCGCCCGCGCCTGGCGATGCCGACCTGAATTCATTCAGGGGCATCGCCAGCGCGATCCTGCTCGGGGTGATCGGGCCGGAAGTGTTCATCGTGCAGCCGGGCTTCGTGCAGGGGCTGGTGCAGAAGGTGGGCTTCACCGAGCAGGGCGCCGGCTATACGGCGTCCGTCGAAATGTTCGGAATCGCCGCGACGACGGTGGCGCTCACCTTGCTCGCCAACCGCATCGACTGGCGAAAGCTGCTGTACGCCTCGCTGCTCATGATGTTCGTGACGAATGCGGCCTCCGCCTACGTGCACGACCTCAATACGTTCGCCGCAGTGCGATTCTTTGCCGGGCTCGCATCCGGCACGCTCATCACGCTCAGCTTTACGGCCATCGGTCTCACTCGCAAGGTCGATCGAAATTTTGGCCTGCTGATCATGTGGGTGCTGCTGTACGGCGCATTCGGTCTGTTGCTGATGCCGGCTGCATTTCAGGCGCTCGGAATGAGCGGCGTGCTGTGGTTCTTCGCCTTGTTCCCGCTGCTGGGAATTCCTGTCGTGCGGCACATGCCGCGTTCCGGAACCACGGTCACGGAAATCAGGGACGATGCGGTGGAATTGAGCGTGCCGCTGAAGTCCTCGGCGCTGCTTTCGATGTTCATGTACTTCCTCGCTCAGGGCGTGGTGTGGGCTTATCTCTTTCTGATCGGCGTCAATGCCGGCCTCACAGAGCAGCAGGTGGCGAACGGCCTGATGATTTCCCAGTTCGCCGGCGTCGGCGGCGCGTTCGTTGCCGCATGGCTCGCCCATCGCACCCACCATTCGCTCGCACTGACGGTCGGCATCATCGGTGGTGCCATCGTTCTCTATCCCCTGGTGGGGCACTTCGGCGTGCTGCTCTATGCCGTCGCCGTGTCCATCTATAACTTTGCCTGGAATTTCACGCAGCCGGTTCTGCTCGGCGCCATGGCCAGGTTCGATCGTCGCGGCCTCGTCGTCGTGTACGCGGTTGCGGCGCAGATGTGCGGCCTGGCCTTCGGGCCTGGACTCGCCGCGATGGTCATCGGCGAAGGCAACCTGGCCCCGGTCGTCTGGCTGGGCCTGGTGCTCTTCTTTTTCAGTCTCGCGCTCATCCTCCCGCCCGTCTGGGCGCAGTCGAGGCGCAGCCAAGAGGTGGCAGTCACATGAAGAACGGCAGGTTGCCAGGCAAGGTCGCGATCGTCACCGGGGGCGGGCAGGGCATCGGGCGAGGCATAGCGCTCGTCTTCGCGGGCGAAGGCGCGCAGGTCATGATCGCCACGCGAACCTCGAAGCATGGCGAGGAGACGGTACGCCTGATTCGCGAAGCCGGGGGCACGGTCGCCCTTTGCGCCACGGACATCGGCCGCAAGGAGGAATGCGATCGCGTCGTCGCCGAGACCGTGCGCACATTCGGTGCGGTGGACATCCTCGTCCACAACGCCGGTTCGTTTCTCGGAGGCACTGTCGAGAAATATTCGGAAGAAGACCTGGAAACGGTGCTGTCCGTCAATCTCAAGGCCTGCTTCCGCCTCTCCGCGGCGTGCATTCCCCAGATGCGCAAGCGCGGTGCGGGCCGTTTGCTCTTTACGTCCTCCGTTACCGGCCCGCGGGTAGCGATGCCGGGAACTTCGTACTACGCAGCTTCGAAAGGCGGAATAAACGCGTTCATCCGCACCGCGGCAATCGAGCTCGCGCGCGACAAGATCACCGTCAACGGAGTCGAGCCTGGCTACATCCGCACTGCGGCGATGGAACTGCTTGCCAGCGAAGAGGGCATGAAGGAAATGGCGAAATACGTGCCAATGGGCTACATCGGCGACGTCAAGCACATCGCGCATGCCATGCTCTACCTGGCCTGCGACGAAGCGGCCTACACCACCGGCACCACAATCGTGGTGGACGGCGGCTCGACCTTGCCCGAGAGCCCGGTATTCCTGCAGGAGCTCGAGGGAATCAAGACCCTCGCCGGATCCGGCTGAACAATGTCGACAGAGTCACTGCTCGAACGTCGCTACCGCGTCCTGGGGCGCAATTCGCCCTTGTTCTACGAGCGGCCGCTGCATCTCGTGCGCGGCGAAGGCGTCTGGCTCTGGGACGAGGCTGGTAACCGTTATCTCGATGCGTACAACAACGTGCCGCACGTCGGGCACTGTCATCCGCACGTCGTGGAGGCTATGGCGAAGCAGGCTGCGACGCTCAACACGCATACCCGTTACCTGCACGAAGGCGTCGTCGACTATGCCGAGCGCCTGACCGCCACGTTCGACCCGTCCCTCTCCATGGCGATGCTCGTGTGCACCGGCAGCGAAGCGAACGAGCTGGCGCTGCGCATTTCGAATGTGATCACGGGCGGTGCCGGCGTGATCTGCACGAATTTCGCGTACCACGGCAACACTAAAGCTGTCGCTCAGATCGGTACCGTGTTTCCTCCACCGGAGGGGTTCGGCCCGCACATTCGCGCAATCCCGCCGCCTGACACGTATCGCGGGATACACGGCCTGAGCGGAGATGCTCTCGAAGATGCTTACGTCGAGGAGGTACGCGCGGCCATCGAGTCATTACAGGCAAACGGTATCCGTCTGGCGGCGATGCTCATCTGCACACTGTTCTCGAGCGAAGGGCTGCCGAATGTTCCTCCAGGCTTCATGAAGCGCGCCATGGATCTCGTGCGCAAGGCCGGCGGTCTTTACATCGCGGACGAGGTACAAGGCGGCTTCGGTCGCGTAGGGCACCATATGTGGGGCCACGAACAGTACGGCGTCGTTCCGGATCTGGTGACCCTCGGCAAGCCCATGGGCAACGGGCATCCGATTGCCGGAGTGGTGGGTCGCGCGGATCTCATCCAGGAGTTCGGCAACCGCACCATGTACTTCAATACCTTTGCGGGAAACCCGGTGTCGTGTGCGGCAGCCAATGCCGTGCTCGACGTGCTCGAGCGCGAAGCGGCTTTTGGACAACGCGCGCGCCGTCGGTGATTACGTGGTGGCCGGCCTGCATCGACTCGCGGCGAAACATTCAACGATAGGAGACGTGCGCGGGCGCGGCCTTTTCTTCGCAGTCGAACTGGTTCGGGATCGTGCGACGCGCGAGCCTGCCGCTGACGAAGCCAAACGCATCATCAATGCGATGCGCGATCGCGGTGTGCTGATCAGCCGGATCGGACCGCACGATAATATCTTGAAGATCCGGCCGCCGATGCCGTTTTCCCGCGAGCACGCCGACCTGCTGCTCACGACACTGGATACGGTTCTCGCGGGACGATGACGGATTTCTACGCATTGCACCCGGACGAGCAGGCCGCTCGCCTTCAGGCGCTGGCGCACGTGGCGCTGGCTGATTGGGACTTCGGCCCCTGTGACCTGAAGCTGCTCAAGTTCCGGGAGAATGCTGTTTTCGCCGCTGCCACGACTTCAGGGAAGCGTTACGCGGTGCGGGTACACCGGGCTGGTTACCACTCCGACGCGGAGCTGCGCTCGGAGCTGGAATGGATGTTCGCGCTGCAGGCAGCCGATTTCGATGTCCCCGAGATCGTGACGGCGCGCAACGGGCAACCTTTCGTTCGTGTGCACCACGTCGACGTGCCCGAATCGCGCCAGGTGGATGTGTTCCAGTGGATCGAAGGTACTCAACTGGGGAGCGTGGGCGACGACGTTTCCGCAAGTGCCGCAGAACTGCCCCGGATGTTTCATACCATTGGCCAGCTCGCCGCGCGCCTGCATAACCACGGCGAGAGTTGGGTATTGCCGCAGGGGTTCACCCGTCACGCATGGGATGCCGAGGGCCTCGTGGGTGAACAACCGTTCTGGGGACGTTTCTGGGATCTGGCAGCGTTGACGCCGGACGAACGCGCTCTGGTGGTGCGCGCCCGGGATCGATTGCGCCGAGACCTGGCGTGCGATCGAAAAATCTCCGCAGGTGTATGGGCTCATCCACGCTGACTTTGCGCCAGAGAATCTGCTGGTCGACGGCGACAGAATGCGACTTCTGGATTTCGACGATGCGGGCTTCGGCTGGCACCTCTTCGAAATCGCCACGTCACTCTATTTCCACATCGGCCAGCCGTACTACGCGACGCTCCGCGACGCGACGATAGCGGGGTACAGGACGGAACGTCAGCTGACGGAGGAGCAACTCGCGCTGCTGCCGATGTTTCTCGCCGCTCGCGGCTTTACTTACCTCGGATGGGTGCACACTCGCCAGGAGACGGAAACCGCGCGCGAGCTGACGCCAATGCTGGTGCAGCTCGTCTGCACAGTCGCCCGCGACTACTCTCAACGCAGCCATAGGGCTCGTTGCGCCTCTCAGGCGTGGGTTCCGTCACCGCGCGCGGCGATTGCTCTTCCGCAATCATCTTTTCCAGCATCCTCCGAAATGCGCCAGCGGCGCATCCGCCAGGATGGCCAGCATCTGGTAGTCCGGTGACTGCTCGAGCGTCTTCTGCTGCTGCTCGATGATCGCCTTATCCTCCATGAAGCCTTCGATAAGGCTGTTGAGCAACGACTGCGAGATGGTCGAGTCCTCGCCCTCGATAATTGTTGAGGTACGTCCAAAAGAAGTGCGTGGTGCTCGTCGCGTTTCAGGCGTCATGAACTGCACGTTGCGATATTCCCTCGTGCCGGGCACGTCGACACCTCTTTCGGCGCCCTGGCCGGCCGGAGCGAACAGCGTTTCCATGTAGAAAATGCCGGGAATGTACATGTTGACGGTGTTGCGCCGATCGAGCTTCGCTGTCTTCTCCGGAATGACCTTCTTGTGGAACGGCGGCGGATCGGTGTTCATGTGCCAGCGCGCGAGACGATAGCCTCGCTCGTTCTTCTCGATGTTGATGGGCTTGCTGACGAACGCGTACTCCTCGGAGCCACCAAGCGTGTCCTGGTGCACCCAGGCGAGGTGCGCGAGGTCGCTCAGGTTGTCGACGATGAGGATGTAGCTTCGCGTCGTAGTGCAGATAGGACGGGATGCCTTTCCAGTTCGGATCCCGCAGAGCGGGAACCTCGGGAATCTTCGCAGGGTCCGCAAGCGCCGGATCACCCATCCAGATGAAGATGAAGTGATTGATCTGGTGCGTGGGGTAGTGGTGCACCTTCATCTTCGGCGGAATCATGTCCTGTCCCGGGAATCTGCGTGCACTTGCCGGCGCTATTGAACCTGAGGCCGTGATACATGCAGCGAACGCTGTCGCCTTCGAGGCGGCCGTCGGAGAGCATGGCGCCACGATGCGGGCAACGGTTGTCGAGCGCGACGATGGCGCCGCTCTCGCCGCGGTAGAGCAGTACCTGATCGCCGAGGATCGTGCGCCCGAGCAGCTTGCCGTCAATCAAGCTCGGAGTCGAGCGCGGCTACGTACCAGCAGTTTCTTGAGAAACATCGGCGTCTCCCCGCAAGGCCCTAGCGAATCGATAATAGCGCCGCAGTGGCGTGAAAGCGATTATGATGTTAAGTATCTGCCGCGTCCACAGGAGCCCGAACTTGCCGCACGTGCTCGTCGAATATTCCGCGAACCTAGAGAGCCAGGTGGATTTTCCCGAGCTGCTCAAGGCCTTGCGCGACAGCGCTCTGGCGACTGGCATATTTCCGGCGGGCGGCATCAGGGTGCGCGCTTACAAGGCGGATCATTACCTGATTGCAGACGGCCACCCGGACAACGGGTTCTTCCATATCATGTTGCGTATCGGGCACGGTCGGGACGCGCAGACGCGCAAGGCAGCCTGCGACGCGATCTTCGCCGCCGCCTGCGGCCATCTGGGGGCGCTCTACGATCGCAAGCCGCTGGGCATCTCCCTCGAAATGCAGGAAATAGATCCGGTCCTGACCTGCAAGCAGAACAATCTGCACGAGTACCTGAAACGCCGACAGCAATCAGAGAGTACCGCACCATGAGTCACGCCCCTGCAGCGGCTGGTGGTGCTGAGGCGCTTGCGGCAAACATTGCGAAGGCCGGCCAATACCTGCAGCGATTCCGTGCTGGCCCGTTGGGCCATTTCATAGGGGGCGTTGCCGAACGGGGCGCGGGCAGCGATGTCCTTGAGAACCTTTCGCCTGTTGACGGCAGTGTGCTGAACCAGGTTCGTTGCGGCGACGGGCGTGATGTTGATGCCGCAGCGAAGGCCGCACAACAAGCCTTCCCGGGATGGCGCGCCAGGACGGGAGAAGATCGCCGCGCGATTCTGGAACGGGTCGCTGACCTGGTTGAAAAGCGACGAGAAGAGATCGCGCTCGTTGAATGCATGGATACCGGCCAGGCGTTGCGCTTCATGAGCGGCGCGGCCCTGCGTGGTGCTGAGAATTTCCGCTTCTTCGCATCGCGGGCGCCCTCAGCAGCCAACGGACTGTCGCTACCGGCGGCAGAGCATTTGAACTACACAATTCGCCAGCCCATCGGGCCAGTTGCGGTCATCACACCGTGGAACACGCCCTTCATGCTCTCTACCTGGAAGATCGCTCCAGCACTTGCGGCCGGGTGCACTGTGGTCCACAAGCCCGCAGAGTGGAGCCCACTGACGGCGATGCTGCTTGCCGAAATCATGACGGAGGCGGGCGTGCCGCCAGGCGTCGTCAACCTCGTCAACGGCAACGGTGAGCAGACTGGCCGCCTGCTCACGGAGCATCCGGCGATCAAGGCAACCGCGTTCATTGGCGAGTCGAAAACCGGCAGCCTGATCATGAGCCAGGGTGCTCCGACGCTCAAACGCGCTCATCTGGAGCTCGGAGGCAAGAACCCGGTGGTGGTATTCGCGGACGCGGATCTGGATCGCGCGCTCGATGCGGCGGTGTTCATGATCTATAGCCTGAACGGCGAGCGCTGCACGTCGTCGAGCCGGCTGTTGGTTGAGCATTCGATTTACGACGAGTTCGTGGGCCGGGTGGCTGAGCGGGTCAAACGCCTGAAGGTGGGGCATCCCCTGGATCCGGCCACTGAGATCGGGCCGCTCATTCACCCACGTCATCTGGAGAAGGTCCTCAGCTACTTTCAGATCGCACGTGAGGATGGCGCGGAAATACGCGTTGGCGGCAAGGGTGCGGAGGTCGTGCCAAGCGGATTCTTCGTGCAACCCACGTTGTTTGCGAAAGCAACCAACAAAATGCGCATCGCGAGAGAAGAGATTTTTGGCCCCGTGCTCACCGCGATCCCATTCAAGGACGAAGCGGATGCCCTCGCCATAGCGAACGACACACCCTACGGACTCACCGCATACATCTGGACAGGGGATTCCGCTCGCGCCCTGCGCATGGCGCACCAGGTCGAAGCGGGCATGGTCTGGGTCAACTCGGAGAACAACCGCCACCTGCCCACACCATTCGGCGGAGTAAAGGCGAGCGGCATCGGTCGCGATGGTGGCGACTACAGCTTCGACTTCTACATGGAAACCAAGAACATCTGCCTGGCCCACGGTACGCATCGCGTGCCCAAGCTCGGAGTCTGACGGAGCTCACATGAGTAATCGGCTCGATGCGTTGCGAGGCTCCATACCGCCGCTTATTACGCCGTTCCGCGCCGGCAGCGTGGATTACGACGCATATGCACAGCTGGTTGCCTTCCAGATACAGAACGGCTCGCACGGGATTCTCGTGAATGGCACTACCGCCGAGCCATCCACGCTGACCATCGAGGAGCGCAACCGCCTGGTCGACATCGCCGTACAGGTAACCGCCCGGCGAGTGCCGGTAGTTGCGGCGACTGGATCGCAGTCACTAACGGAGACAAGGCGTTTGACGGAGCACGCCGCGAAAGCAGGTGCGGATGCGCTGCTGATCGTTACGCCGTACTACATACGGCCGCCGCAACGTGGCCTGGTGGCGTACTACCTCGAGCTCGCCGCCGTTACGAGCCTGCCGTGGATGATCTATCACATCCCCGGACGCACGGCGGTCAACGTCACCATCGACACGCTGAAGGAGCTTCGACAACGCTCACCGAACCTCGTGGGAATGAAGCACGCGGTAAACGATCTTGGCTTCGTATCGGAATGCGTCAACGCTCTCGGCAAGGACTTCCGGATCTTCGTTGGCCTGGAGGAGCTGAGCTTTCCCATGATGACCGTCGGCGCATGCGGTCTCATGAATGCCGTAGGCAATCTGAGACCGCGCATCCTGGCGGACCTCTGCGAGGCGGTATGGCGCAGTGATCTTTCGAGGGCACAGGAGATCCACCATGCGCTCTTCGAAATCAACCAGGCCGTGTTCTTCGACACCAACCCGATTCCCATCAAGTACATGATGAAGAAGCTCGGCATCCTGCCGGCGAACGAACACCGTCTTCCCATGCTGCCGGCGACTCCTGAGCTCGAGCGTCGTCTGGATGCAGTGCTGCTCCGGGCGAGCCTGCTGAAGGAGCAGGCTGCTTGAAGCTGCTCAATTTCCGCGTCGATGGGCGAACGGCATGCGGAGCGCTGAATGGCGCGGGCATCGTGGATCTCGGCGGTCGACTCGGATCTCAGCCGACCGACATCATTTCGATGCTGCGAAGCTGCCCGATCGAGACGGTCAGGGCGAGCGTCGAAAACGCAACCAGCGACTATTCGGTTACGGACGTCCAGCTGCTCAGCCCGGCGGGCCGCGGCCTACGCTACTTCTGCATCGGCGTGAACTACCCGGAGCGCAACGAAGAATACAAGGACGGCAGCGAGCGCCCGAAATATCCGAGCATCTTCATGCGTTCGCATACCTCCTTCAGCGCACACGAGGAGCCGATACTGCGCCCGCGTGAGTCCGAGCAGCTCGACTACGAGGGCGAGATAACCATCGTGATCGGAAAAGGCGGGCGCAGGATTGCGCGGGACCAGGCCATGTCGCACATATTCGGCTACACGTGCGCGAACGAAGGGTCGGTGCGTGACTGGCTGCGCCACTCCAAGTTCAATGTCACGCAGGGCAAGAATTTCGATCGCTCCGGCGCCCTGGGGCCCTATCTCGTCACCGCCGACGAAGTCGGAACGGCGCCGATCCGGATCACCACCCGCGTCAACGGAGAAGAGCGGCAGAACGACACCAGCGACCGCATGATCTTTGCGATACCGTTCCTGATCGAATATATCTCCACCTTCTGCTCACTGGAACCGGGCGATGTCATCCTCACCGGAACGCCGAGCGGGGCGGGCGCCCGGCTGGATCCACCACGTTATCTCCGGGCCGGCGATGTAGTTGAAGTGGAGCTGTCCCGTATCGGCCTGTTACGCAACAAGGTAGTGGACGATGAAGGCTAGGCCGGCGCTTCCCATGCGCGAATTTTCAAGATCCCTGCCGATGGAGCTGCTTCGCGCACGCGAGGCCGTGATGCGCCGCTTTCGCCCGGGCCTGCGTAAAGACGGCGTCACCGAGCAGCAGTGGCGCGTGCTGCGTGCACTGTCGCAATCGGGTGCGCTCGAAGTCACGGAGCTGGCCAGAGCGACATGCCTTCTCGCACCCAGCCTGTCACGGATACTGCCGGACATGGAGTCGCGCCAGCTCATCAGCCGCAAGCGCGCCGAGGGTGACCTGCGCCGCGCCGTGATCAGCCTGGAACGCAAGGGCCTGCGGCTCATTGCCAACCACGCCACCTTTTCAGAGGCCGTTTACGAGGACATTGCGCGCCGCTTCGGAGTCGGACGGCTCGAGCAACTGTTCGTTCTGCTGCGAGAGCTCGAAGACTCTCTGCGCGCACCCGCGACGACGAAGGCTTCCAGACGTTCCGGTCTGCCATGAGTCTCTACTTCGTGCAGAAGCTGATGTACCAGATCAACCGTGATCCGGCGGTCCGCGCCCGTCATGCGAGCGATTTCGAAGGGCTGCTCGGTGAGTTCTCACTCGACGAGGAGGAACGGCGTGCGCTGCGCGAGCCCGACATCGGCCTGCTCTATGTCATGGGAGTCAATGGACAGCTGCTCATGCATTACGCAGCCCTCCGTGGCCTGGACTGGAATCAGTACATTGCAGCGATGAAGGAAGGTGAGCGCCGCTACGGGCCCGTCAGAACCGGGCTCTACAAGCGCGCGGAGGGCAGGTCGTGAGCCTGGTGTTTGCTGGAGTGTGCAGTCACGCACCCGGCATCACGGGACGCAAGGAGCGAGCCGATCCCGTCGTGCGCGATGCGTTTTATGCAGCCCTCGAGCGGATGAGACTGGCGCTCGAGGCGCAGAAGCCGGATGCGCTGATAGTCATCGGCGCCGAGCACTTCGCCAACTTCTTCATGAACAACATGCCCAGCCTCTGCATCGGCATGGGTGCAACGTACGAGGGGCCCATCGAGGACCCGGCCTGGCTCGGCATCGAGCATCACCGCGTGCCGGGCGCACCGGACCTCTCGCAGCGGCTCATCGAAGACGTCATGCAGGACGTGGACCTCGCCTATGCGCAGGAATGGAAATTCGATCACGGCATCATGGTGCCGCTGCACTTCCTCACGCCTCGGTACGATCTGCCCATCATTCCCGTGAACATCAACTGTCAGGGCCCGCCGCTCATTCCTATCAAGCGCTGCTATGAATTCGGGCGCGCGCTAAGGCGCGCTTGCGATCGTGCCCCCGAAAGAATCGCTCTGGTGGGCACCGGCGGCATATCTCATTGGCCCGCGACTCCCGATTCCGGAAAGATCAATGAAGCATGGGATCGCGAGTTCCTCGACCGCCTGCTCAATGACAAGCGTGAAGAGTTGCTGGCCTATCGCGACGATGAGACCTGGCGCGTGGCGGGGCAGGGTGGTTTCGAGATCCGCACCTATATCACCGTGGGCGCAGCTTCCGAGGGCTGCGGGGGTGATTTGTGGTTCTACGCACCGATACCGATCTTTGCGGTGGGCTGCACCGTCGCCGTGATGAACCTCGTCTGACGGGAAGGCAATTCCCGCTGTGTTCGACGCTTCGCCCGGCCGGTTTCGGCCGCGCCCGCAAGCCCGTTCAACCGCATTGGGTACCGGCTCCTCGCCATAATCTGGGGGAAAGAGGAGAGCCCCATGGACCCAATCGAGCTCGAGCAAACCTACTGCGCGCCGAACTACGCCCCTTTGCCTGTCGTGTTGACACGCGGCAAGGGAGTCTGGCTCTGGGATGATGCCGGGAACAAATACCTGGACATGATGAGCGCGTACTCGGCGGTCAGCCATGGTCACGGCCACCCGCGGATCCTCGCAGCCCTGAGTCGCCAGGCCGAAAAGCTCGCTGTCGCCTCGCGCGCCTTCCATACCGATCAGCTGGGCCCTTTTCTCGAAAAGCTTTGCCGGCTCACGGGTCTTGACGCCGCCTGCCCGATGAACACGGGTGCGGAAGCCGTGGAAACCGCCATCAAGGCCTCGCGTCGCTGGGGCTATCGCGTAAAGAAGATTGCCACCGACCGCGCACAGATCATCGTTGCGGGCGGTAATTTCCATGGCCGCACGAGCACCATCGTGGGTTTTTCTGATGAAGAGAGTTACCGGGACGGCTTCGGCCCATTCGCACCAGGCTTCGTCCGCGTGTCTTTTGGCGACGCCGCCGCTGTTGAAATGGCGATCACATCCGACACTTGCGCCGTGCTCGTCGAGCCCATCCAGGGCGAGGCCGGCATCCTCGTGCCGCCCGCGGGCTGGCTGCGTCAGCTGCGCGAGATCTGCGATCGCCACAACGTGTTGTTGATCCTGGATGAGATTCAAAGCGGACTTGGCCGCACGGGTCAGTGGTTCGCCTGGCAGCACGAAGGCATACAGCCCGACGGCGTGTGCCTCGGCAAGGCGCTTGGTGGCGGCATGCTGCCTGTGTCCGCGTTCGTCGCCCGCAAGTCGGTGATCGAGCTGTTGACACCCGGCAGCCACGGCTCCACGTTCGGTGGCAACGCATTGGCCGCTGCCGTCGCCCTGGAAGCCCTCCAGGTCATCGAGGATGAGCACCTTGTCGAGCGCAGCGCCGCGCACGGTGAGTTCCTCATCGGCGCATTGCGCGCGATCCGCTCGTCTCTCATCAGCGACGTGCGCGGCAGAGGATTGTGGATAGGCGTCGAATTCGACCCGAAGCTGGTGCGCGCCCGAGAAGTATGCGAGCGGCTCGCACGGCGCGGCATCCTTACCAAGGAGACTCATGACACGACGGTGCGCCTTGCGCCGCCGCTCGTCATCGCGCGAGCCGAGCTCGAGTGGGCGCTCGAGCAATTCGCGCTCGTCGTCAGGGAAATCGAGCGGGACGTCGGCGTTGCAACCCAGGTCGTCCCGAGCCATGAGCAGGCAGCCGCCATGCGGGCCCACGGCTGATCGCAGAGGCGATTCGAGGCTGAATCCGCGGTAATATGCGGCATGCCCCGACGGCTTGATGCAATCGACCTGAAAATACTAGCCGAGCTGCAACGCGACGGACGCGTTACGTTCCAGCGGCTCTCGGAGGTCGTCGGCCTTTCACCGCGGCCTTGCCTGGAACGCGTGCGGCGACTCGAGCGCGACAAGATCATCATCGATTACACGACGCGCGTGGACGTGCGCAAGCTTGCCGACGTCGTCGTGGTGATCGCGCAGGTCGCACTCACCAAGCAGGCCAGAGAGATTCGCACGATGTTCGAGCAATACGTGCGGGGTCGACCCGAGGTGGTGGAGTGCTTCGAAGCGAGCGGCGCGTTTGACTACGTGATCAAGATCGTCTGCCCGAGCCTCGCCGCCTATCAGGACATGAGCGAGTCCTGGCTCGCCGATCCTTCGATGAACGTGGGGCAGGTGGTCAGCAACATCGTGCTGCGGGTCATCAGGGACGACAGCGTCTATCCGCTCTCCGCCGTGGGCGGTGCCTACCCCTGAAGCTGTCGCAATCCGCCGAACCGCCTGATTGCCTCGGGCGCGAGCCTCGGCAGCGCGCCATCCAGCTGGGCAGCATTGGTTGACAGAAATTCTTCCGAGCCTGCGAACACCGCGCGGTACGACTCCTGGCACAGCGCGTAGGCCGCCACGCCTATCCAGTCATCCGGCAGCAGGTCGCGCGGCAGCAGCGGGTCCCGCAAATGGATCTTGCGGTACTCATGGATCAGCAACGTACGGACGACGAAGGCTCGCTCGGGCGCGGGCTTTGCGCCCGTGTTCAATATCTGACGCACGGGCGCGAATCCCTTGACGAAGCGCCGGTAGCCGCGCGCCAGTTCCGCAAGATCCCAACCCGTCGAGATGAGCCGCCGGTCCTGTTCGCGGCCGCCGCTCGCCGCCTGCAGGATGATGACGTGATTCGACATTCCCACGTCATCGAGTTGCCGGCGCGCATCGGCCACGCTGCGGCTCGGGTGAGCGAGCACGCCGGCGGTCGGCTGGCCGAATCCAAGCCATGACATCTGTTCCCGGATGCGGGTCCACGGTTGGCTCGAGGCTGCGTCGAGCATCAGGAGCGTCCACTGCCGGTTCCAGTCCCCCGGCCCCTCGCTGTAGATGCGTTGGGTGGCCTCGGCAAACCGGGTGCGACCGTGCCTGGTCAGCGCGTATTCTGCCTGGCGGCCCGAACGCCGCGCGGCAAGCCACCCATCGTTGGCGAGTCTCCCGACAGAAGTCCGTACCAGCCGCTCGGTCAGGCCAAATGGGCGCGCGAGGGCGATCAAGCTGCCCAGCGTCACCGCTCCGCCACGCGGCGCGATCGCATCGCCCAGGATGGTGACGAGCAGAGACCCGCTGCGCAGCGGGCGCTGTCGACGGAAGCGTGTCAGCAGCACGCTGACGGCGCTATCGAGGGTGACCTGGGGCATGCCGGCGCATTGTGACACATAACTAATTGCGTGCAGGTATATTCTGTGTCAGATTACGCGCCTCCCTCATCCTGCCGGAGTCATGCGTGTACACCCAGGGCCTGGATTCACTCGGGAAGGAAAGCCTGCATGTCGCCTCGGCCGACGGCGCCGCCCTGGAAGCGCGTTTCCAGGCCAAGGTCGACGCCGACGAAAAGATCGAGGCGAAGGACTGGATGCCCGAGGCATACCGCAACACGCTGCTGCGCCAGATCTCCCAGCACGCCCACTCGGAGATCGTCGGAATGCTGCCGGAAGGCAACTGGATCTCACGGGCGCCCAGCCTCAAGCGCAAGGCCGTGCTCATCGCGAAGGTGCAGGACGAAGGCGGCCACGGCATGTATCTCTACAGCGCCGCCGAGACACTCGGCATCTCACGCGACCAGCTCGTCGACCAGATGCTTGCCGGAACGGCCAAATACTCGAGCATCTTCAATTATCCGACGCCCACCTGGGCGGACGTCGGAGCCATCGGCTGGCTGGTCGACGGCGCGGCGATCATGAACCAGATTCCGATCTGCCGCTGTTCATATGGCCCGTACGCGCGCGCCATGGTGCGCATCTGCCGCGAAGAGAGCTTCCACCAGCGGCAGGGCTTCGAGATCATGATGACGCTCGCTCGCGGAACGCCGGCACAGCTGCAGATGGCACAGGACGCGCTCGACCGCTGGTGGTGGCCCTCGCTCATGATGTTCGGTCCGAACGATGCGCAATCGACGCACACTGCGCAGTCCATGCGCTGGAAGATCAAGCGCTTCACCAACGACGAGCTGCGCCAGCACTTCGTCGACGTCACCGTGCCGCAGGCCGAATTCCTGGGCCTCAGGATTCCGGATCCGCATTTGAAATGGGACGAGGCGGACACAGACACTATCGCTTCGGCGCCATCGACTGGAGCGAGTTCCAGAACGTGCTGAAGGGCAATGGCCCGTGCAATCGCGAGCGGCTCGAAGCCCGGCGCCGTGCGCACGACGAGGGGCGATGGGTGCGCGAGGCCGCCATCGTCCACGCCGAGAAGAAACGTATGCGCACGGCGCGCGCCGCCTGAGGTGTCAAATGGATCAATGGCCCTTGTTCGAAGTCTTCATTCGCCCGCGCCAGGGGCTCGAGCACAAGCACGTCGGCAGCGTCCACGCCGCGGATGCGCAAATGGCGCTCGAGCATGCGCGAGATGTCTACACGCGGCGCCAGGAAGGCGTGAGCATCTGGGTGGTGCGCTCGAGCGAGGTGACGGCATCCGATCCGGCCGACTCCGATGCCCTGTTCGAGCCGGCGAGCGACAAGGTGTATCGTCACCCGACTTTCTACGACATTCCCGGATGAGGTCAAGAACCTGTGAGCGGTGATGCGCGGGTCAGCTATGTCCTCAGGCTCGCCGATACCAGCCTGATCCTCGGTCAGCGGCTGGCCGAGTGGGTCGGGCACTGCGCCGGCGCTCGAAGAGGACCTGGGCCTCGCCAATCTTTCGCTGGATCTGGTCGGCCAGGCGCGCCTGCTGCTGACGTCATGCGGGCGAGCTCGAGGGCCGCGGCCGCTCGGAAGATGATCTCGCGTACCTGCGCGACCACACCGAGTTCAGGAATTTCACTCTCGTCGAGCAGCCCAACGGGGATTTCGCGCACACCATCGTGCGCCAGTTCCTGGCCGAGCGCCTTTCAGCTCGAGCTCTACGATGCCTTGCAGCGATCATCGGACCTGCGTCTGGCGGAGATCGCCGCCAAGGCGCTCAAGGAAACGCGCTATCACCTTCGCTACAGCGCCGGGTGGGTGGTGCGTCTCGGGGATGGAACGGAAGAAAGCCACGCTCGTACACAGGCCGCACTCGATTCGCTCTGGCGCTTCACTCGCGAGCTCTTCGAGGCGGACGATGTGGACGCAGCGATGGCGAGCGACGGCATCGCGCCCAATCTCGCGGATCTGGCGCCGGGGTGGCTCGCGCAGGTTGACGAGGTGCTTCGCGAGGCCACACTGAAGCCGCCCGGCAGACGTTCCATATTCCTGGCACGGCAAGCGCGGCCAGCACACCGAACACCTGAGCTATCTCCTGGCGGAAATGCAGTCTCTGCATCGAGCCCACCCCGGAGCCACGTGGTGAACGAACGTCCGACGCAGGTCTGGGACGTTCTCAAATGCGTCTGGGATCCGGAAATTCCCGTGCTGAGCATCGTCGATCTCGGGATCGTCAGGCACGTGCGGTGGAAGGACGACGGCGCGCTGCACGTGGGCCTCACACCCACGTATTCGGGTTGCCCCGCGACCGAAGTGATCCGCGGACTGCGTCTCGCAGGCGCTCGGCGCAGGCAGGCTATCGGCAACGTGATCATCGATGACGTGCTCTCGCCGCCCTGGAGCAGCGACTGGCTGAGCGAGGAAGGGCGGCGAAAGCTGCTGACTTTCGGCATCGCGCCGCCGGCCGAGGCCGTCGGCAGCCCGAAGCGCCTGTTCGGCGGCGACGCCTGTTTCGTGTCCGCGCTGCGCGAGCGAGGAAACGGAAATCATCAGCGAGTTCGGCTCGACTCCCTGCAAGGCCCACTATCGCTGCACGGCCTGCCTCGAGCCGTTCGATCAGTTCAAGTGCATCTAGAGCAATGAACCTGACCCATCGTTACGTCGCCTTCGTCGCCGGGCGCGGCATCGTGCCCGTGCTGCCGCTCATCGAAACGCTGTTGTCGCGCGATGCGGCCGCGCAAGTCCAGGTGTTCTACGGCAACCGCGATCGCGAAGGCGCCGCTTTCGCCGAGCAGTTGCTGGCACTGAAAGACCGGTATCTCGACCGGCTGGCGCTGCATTTCGTGATGAGCGCGGAGCCGCAGGATATCGAGTGGCTCAACGGGCGCCTCGATGCGCAGAAAATAGCAGCGCTTTCGGGAAAGCTGTTCGATCCGACCCAGGTACGCCAGTTCCTGCGTATGCGGGCCCGGCGACATGAGCCTGCAAGTCGGCGCAGCGCTGGCGCAGACTGGGCGTGGATGCCGCCGCATATCCGGGCCGAGGCTTATGAGGGCTCGCGGCCCTCGCCGACAGCTGCCGCCGCCGTCGCAAGCGACGATGCCACCCAGGTCACGGTCGTGATGGATGGGCGACGCCGCTCTTTCTCGATGCGCCCCGGAGGCGATTCCATCCTCGATGCGGCCGCTCAGGCAGGCATCGACCTGCCGTTCTCCTGCAAGGCTGGCGTGTGCTCCACATGCCGCACCAAGCTCGTGACGCGGCAAAGTGGAGCTGGAGCAGAACTACGCTCTGGAGGATTGGGAGCTCGAGCAGGGATTCATCCTCGCCTGCCAGGCGCACGCCGAAGACCCCAGAGATCGAGTTGACCTACGACGAAACCTGACCCATGAGCTATCAGAACATTCTCTTCGATCTGTCGGGCGGCATTGCCCGTCTCACGCTTGAACCGCCCCGACCGGCTCAACAGCTTCAACGTCGCGATGCACGAGGAAGTTCGCGATGCGCTAGAGCGAACCCGTGGTGATGGCACCTCACGCGTGCTGGTCATCACCGGCGCGGGGCGCGGTTTCTGCGCGGGCCAGGATCTCGGCGATCGGGCCGTGACACCAGGCGGCGCGGGAGTCGATCTCGGCGAGTCGATCGAGCGCGCTACAAGCCGCTGATCATGAGCCTGCGGCAACTGCCGATGCCGGTCATCGCCGCCGTGAACGGCGTAGCCGCCGGTGCGGGCGCCAACATAGCGCTCGCGTGCGATCTCGTCATCGCCGCGAAGTCTCGCGAGCTTCATCCAGTCGTTCTCGAAGCTCGGCCTGGTGCCGGATCATGGCGGCACGTGGTCATTGCCGCGCCTCGGTCGGAACGGCTCGCGCCATCGGCCTCGCGTTCCTCGGCGGAGAAGCTGAGCGCGGAGCAGGCCGGCGCAGTGGGGCCTCATCTGGCGCTGCGTGGACGATGCGGAGCTGGCCATCGACCGTTGATCAACTCGCGCACCAATTCGCCGAGGCGCCGACGCGTGGCTTCGCGCGCACGAAGGAAGCCATCTATCTCGGTGGGCCAACGCACTCTGGAAGCAGCAGCTGGACGTTGAGCGCGACTACCAGCGCGAGCTCGGACTACTCGGCGGACTACGCGGAAGGCGTCGCGGCGTTCATGGAAAAGCGCGCGCCGCACTTCAGCGGGCGATTGAGGGCGCATGAACAATCCCGTCCCCTCGAACGCCGCGGCAGCGTCGCGCTGCATCATCATCGACAATCCGCCTGTCAATGCGCTGGCACAGCCCGGTGCGCGCCGGCGCTGCTGCGACCGCTGACCGACGCGGATGAGGACCCAGCCGTCGAGGCGATCGTGCTGCATGGCGCCGGCAAGAACTTCATAGCGGGCGCCGATATCCGCGAATTCGAGAACGCGCCGCTGCAGCCCCTGCTGAACGACGTGCTGCTGCGGCTCGAGACTTGCCGCAAGCCAGTGATCGCCGCGCTGCATGGCATGGCGCTTGGAGGCGGATTCGAAACGGCGCTGGCCAGTCACTATCCGTTGCGCGACGCGCGACATTGCAGCTCGGCCTGCCGGAGATCAAGCTCGCGCTCCTGCCGGGCGCGGGCGGCACGCAGAGGCTACCTCGTGCGGCGGGCATCAAGGTCGCGCTCGACATGATGATTTCCGGCGAGCCGATAACACTCGAGAGGGCGCAACAGCTCGGCTTGATCGACCAGGTGATCGAGGGCGGACATCGTGTCGGGAGCGTTCGCCTACGCGCAGAGCCTGATTCGCGCCGGCGCCGAACTACGCCGCTTGCGCGATCGACCGATTCCCGACGCTGCGGCGGCCACTCCCGAATTTTTCACCACTTATCGCAAGACGTTGCCGCGTGGAGCGCGCAAGCTTGCTGCGGTTGAACGGATCATCCGCTGCGTGGAGGCTGCCGTCGCACAGCCGTTCGAATCTGCGCTCGCACTGTCGCGTACTTACTTCGAGGAATGCCGTGTCTCCGCGGAGTCCGCTTCGCTCCGTCATCTTTTCTTTGCCGAGCGCGGCTCGCGGAGCCGTGACCACCGCCCCGCGTCCCGTCGAGCGCGTTTGCGTGCTCGGCGCCGGAACGATGGGGTCAGGCATTGCAATCAGCTGCGCCACCGGCGGATTGACCGTCACTCTGATCGACACCCAGGCGCCGGCGCTCGAGGCGGGCCTGGCGCGCGTGCGCTCAACTCTCGATACGGCGGTCCAGAAGGGTCGCATGACGCAAACCGCGGCAGACGCCTCGAAGGCACGCGTGACGTCGGTGCGACCGATCTCGATTCCGCGCGCGATGCGGATCTCGTCATCGAGGCCGTGTTCGAGAGCATGGCAGTCAAGCACGAAGTTTTCGCCAAGCTGGATGCGATCTGCAAACCCGGCGCCATTCTCGCCACCAATACGTCCACGCTCGACATCGATGCCATAGCCGCTGCGACGCGGCGGCCGGCCGATGTGCTCGGCATGCATTTCTTCAGCCCCGCCAACATCATGAAGCTGGTCGAGATCGTGCGTGGCAAGCGACCTCCGAGGCCGCGATTGCAACCGCGCTCGCCGTCTCGAAGCGCATCGGCAAGATCGGCGTGGTCGTCGGCAACTGCTTCGGTTTCGTCGGCAACCGGATGCTCTACGCGTATGGTCAGCAGAACCAGCTCATGCTGCTCGAAGGCGCAACCCCTGAACGCATCGATCGTGCGCTCGAGGATTGGGGCATGGCGATGGGCCCGAACGCGGTGGGCGATCTCGCCGGGCTCGACGTCGGCTATCGGGTGCGACGGGAGCGCAAGGATCGTCCGGAAGATCCGCAGGTACTTCCGCGTCTCCGATCTTGCTCGCCGAGCTGGGACGCTACGGGCAGAAAAGCGGCAGTGGGTTCTATTTATACGACCCAGTCACTCGCGCACGCTCCGCCGACCCGCAGGTGACGATCGCTGATTCGCGCCGAAGCACAGCGGCTCGGCGTGCCGCAGCGGCAGATCGGCGACGCGGAGATCGTCGATCGCTGCATCGGCGCGCTCGTTGCGGAAGGCGAGCGAATCCTGAGGAAGGGGTCGCCACCTCGGCGGACGACATCGACGTGATCTGGTGCAACGGTTACGGCTTTCCGCGCACGCGCGGCGGCCCAATGTTCTATGCCCGCTCGGCACACCGGGCTTCCGGGGACAAGTCATGAAATTGCAGAGTTACGCGCAGGGCAAATGGGTCGCAGGCAACGACGAGGGCGCGGTGCTCCGCGATGCCACGACGGGCAATGTCGTGGCCCACACATCGTCGCAGGGGCTGGACTTCCACGGGATGCTCGACTATGCGCGGCGCGTCGGCGGTCCGGCGCTTGCGCACGCTGACGTTCCACGAGCGCGCTGGCCTGCTCAAGGCATCTGGCCAAGCACCTGACCGAGCGCAAGGACGAGTTCTACGCGCTTTCCTATGCCACCGGCGCCACCAAGACCGATTCCTGGATCGACATCGACGGCGGCTTCGGCACGCTGTTCGTGTTCGCGAGCAAGGGCACGCGCGAGCTGCCGAACAGCCGCGTCTACATCGACGGCGACGTCGAGGCGCTCTCGAAATCGGGCACGTTCGTCGGGCAGCACATCTGCACGCCGCTGCAAGGCGCGGCCGTGCACATCAACGCCTTCAACTTCCCGGTGTGGGGCATGCTCGAGAAGCTGGCGCCGACGCTGCTCGCCGGCGTGCCTGCCATCGTCAAGCCGGCGACAGTGCCACCGCTTATCTGACCGAGCTGGTGTTCCGTCGCATCGTCGAGTCCGGCATCCTGCCCGGAGGGCGCCGTTGCAACTGATCTGCGGTAGCGCCGGGGATCTGTTCGAGCACCTGACTGCCAGGACGTCGTGTGCCTTCACGGGCTCGGCGAGCACCGCACAGCGGCTTGCGCAGCCACCGCGTGATCATCGCGCAATTCGGTGCGCTTCACGGCGGAGACCGACTCGCTCAACTCCTGCGTGCTCGCAGCCGATGCGATGCCCGGAACGCCTGAGTTCGACCTGTTCGTGCGCGAAGTGGTGCGTGAGATGACGATCAAGGCCGGGCAGAAGTGCACCGCCATCCGCAAGGCGCTCGTGCCGCGCAGCGCGAGCGGTGCGGTCGATCGAAGCGCTGCATGCGGCGCTCGGCAAGATCGTGGTGGGCGATCCGCGGCTCGAGAATGTGCGCATGGGCCCGGTGGCCTCGCTCGCACAGCGTCGCGAAGTGCTCGACGCAGCTGAAGAAGCTGTCGGCGTGAAGTCTCGCAGTCGTTCACGGCGGCGGCGGCAAGTTCATGCTGGCGGGTGCGGACAGCGACAAGGGCGCCTTCGTCGCGCCGACGCTGCTGCATTGCGAGGATGCGCGGGCAGCGAAGGCGATTCACGAGGTCGAGGCATTCGGACCCGTGTGCACCGTCGTCTCGTATGAAGCGACGCGGACGAGGCGATCGAGATTGCGCGGCGCGGCGGCGGAAGCCTCGTGAGCTCGGTGTTCAGCGGCGATGATGCGATCGCTGCCGAGCTCGTGCTCGGGCTCGCGCCGTTCCACGGCCGCGTGCTGGTCGTGAATCGCGACTGCGCGAAGGAATCGACCGGCCACGGCTCTCCGATGCCGCATCTCGTACACGGCGGGCCGGGCAGGGCGGGTGGCGGCGAGGAAATGGGCGGCATTCGCGGCGTGCTCCACTACATGCAGCGAACGGCGATCCAAGGCTGCGCCGTCCACCATCGCTGCCGTCACCGGCGAGTGGATGCAAGGCGCCGTGAGCACACACCCGGCGTCCATCCGTTCCGCATTCCGTTCCATGAGCTCAGCATCGGTGACACGTTCCATTCCGCCGAGCGCGAGGTCACGATCGAGGACATCGAGCGCTTCGCCGCTCTGTCGGGCGATCATTTCTACGCCCACATGGACGAGGCGCCGCGCAGCGCAATCCGTTCTTCGGCGGCCGCGTGGCTCACGGCTACTTTCTGATCTCGGCCGCGGCCGGGCTGTTCGTCGAGCCGGCATACGGACCGGTGCTGGCCAACTACGGCCTCGATGCGCCTGCGTTTCGTCAAGCCCGTGAAGCCGGGAGACCGCATCAAGGTGCCGCATCACGTGCAAGGAGAAGTCGCTGCGCCCGGCGCATGGCTATGGCGAGGTGCGCTGGGACACCGAGATCACCAACCAGAACGGCGAGATCGTCGCCACCTACGACGTGCTGACCATGGTCAGCGAGCAGGCCATACCGGACGCCCCGCCGTTGCTGTAAAGTCCGCGATCTCGTCGCGGGGGAAGTGCCGATGTTCGACGTGCAGTTTCTCTATGGCCTGGTGCAGCTGCCCTGGTGGGGTTACGCGCTCGTCACCTTCTGCATCGTCCAGATCATGTTCCTCGGCATCACGGTTTTCCTGCATCGAGAACAGGCGCACGGCTCACTCGAGCTGCACCCGGCACTGCAGCACTTCTTTCGCTTCTGGCTCTGGTTCAGCTCGGGCACGGTGACAAAGGAATGGGTCGCGGTGCATCGCCGTCACCACGCGTACGCGGATCAGCATGGCGACCCGCACAGCCCCGTGATATTCGGCATCAGGAAGGTACTGCTCGAGGGATACGAGCTGTACGCCCTCGCCGCCCACGATCCGGCCGTGCTCGACAACTATGGTCGCGGCACTCCCGATGATTGGATGGAGCGCCATGTCTACGGCAGATACCCGGGCAAGGGTCTGTTGTTGTGCATCGTCCTGCAACTCGTTCTGTTCGGCGTACCCGGCATCATCATGATCGCCGTCCAGATGGCCTCGCAGCCCGTGTTCGCCGCCGGGGTCATCAATGGACTCGGCCATTATCTAGGCTATCGAAGCTTCGAGATGCCCTCCGCGGCGACCAACATCGTGCCCTGGGGACTGCTGGTCGCCGGCGAGGAACTGCACAACAACCATCACGCCTTCCCGTGGTCGGCGCGCTTTGCCGTGCAGCGCTGGGAATTCGACATCGGCTGGATGTGGATCTGCCTGTTCAAGGCCTTCGGGCTGGCCAGCGTGAAGCGGGTGGCGCCGCGCCCGCATCTGGCGAGGCAGGTGCAAGCTCTGGATGCCGACACGTTGCATGCGCTCTTCACCAATAGATTGCATGTGCTGCGTGATTATGGCCGCCGCGTGGTTCGCCCGGTGTGCCGCGAAGTGTCCCGGAACCACGAGGGCGCGAGGTTGCCGATACCGCCGAGGCTGCTTATCCGGCATCCGGCATTGCTGGCGGATGATGCGCATCATCGACTCCGCGAGCTGCTCGAGCGCCATGAAAAGCTGCGCGCGATCGTGGAGTTCCGCGAGCAGCTGCAGCAACTGTGGGATGATGCCAATCAGGCGCGTGCCGTCCAGAAGTTGCGCGATTGGTGCACACAGGCTGAAGCGAGCGGCATACGCTCGCTGCGCGAGTTCGCGCTCGGTCTGCGAGCCTACGCACGCACCCCAGCCTGATCCCAGGGACGTTTTAAATTTCGGAGATCCAGCGATGCGGATTGGCGTGCCCCGTGAAATCAAGGTCCACGAATACAGAGTAGGCCTCGTGCCTGCCGGCGTCAGGGAACTGACGGGCGCGGGACACCAGGTCATCGTCGAGAGTGGTGCCGGAAATGGCATCGGTGTCGATGACGAGCAGTACAAGGCGGCGGGCGCAAGCGTCGCGCCGCGCGCGGAAGATGTGTTTGCGCAGGCGGAGATGATCGTCAAGGTCAAGGAGCCGCAGGCGCGCGAGTGCGCAATGCTGCGTCGCGGCCAGGTGTTGTTCACCTACCTGCATCTGGCCGCCGATCCCGAGCAGGCGGACGGCCTCATCAAGTCCGGCGCCACCGCCATCGCCTACGAGACCGTGGTGGGTCGTAACGGAACGCTGCCTCTGCTCACTCCGATGAGTGAGGTTGCCGGCCGCATGTCGATCCAGGTGGGCGCTGCGTGCCTGCAGAAGGCCAGTGGCGGCTTCGGCGTTTTGCTGGGCGGCGTACCGGGCGTGCCTCCGGCGAAAGTCGTCGTGCTCGGCGGAGGTGTCGCCGGAACGCATGCGGCCGAGATGGCAGTCGGCATGCGTGCCGACGTCACCGTCGTCGATCGTTCCGTGGATCGACTGCGCGAGCTGTCATCGATATTCGGGGGCCTTCTGCAGACGGCGTATTCGACTACGGAGACGATCGAGAGACTGGTGCGCGATGCCGATCTCGTCATTGGCGCGGTGCTCATTGCAGGTGCGGCGGCGCCGAAGCTGGTGACGCGGCCAATGCTGAAGACAATGAAAACGGGCACGGTGCTGGTCGACATCGCCATCGATCAGGGCGGTTGCTTCGAGACGAGCCACCCCACCACCCATGCGGATCCGACATTCGTCGTCGATGGCATCGTTCACTACTGCGTCGCGAACATGCCGGGTGCGGTGCCACGAACCTCCACGTTCGCGCTCACCAACGCGACTCTTCCCTACGTACGTGCCCTGGCCGATCTCGGCTGGCAGGCCGCATTGAAGCGTGACCCTGGACTGGCCGGCGGTTTGAACGTCCATGACGGCAAGATCGTTCACGAAGTCGTGGCCAAGGCACTCGGCCGTACGGCACACTCTGCCTGACGATCCACCGCGGAGACCGCATGATGAAGATGGCGATTGCACTTGCGCTGATTCTCGCCACGAGCCTGGCCTGTGCCGCGCCCGTGACGTACCAGATCGATCCGAACCATACCGCTCCCAGCATCGAGACCGACCACATGGGCGGCTTGTCGATCTGGCGCGGCAAGTTCACGAAGACCTCGGGAACGATCGTCCTCGACCGGGAAGCCGGCACCGGTACTGTCGACATTGCCGTCGATGCGGCCTCGGCCGATTTCGGGAATGAAAAGCTCGAAACGGATATCCGCGGCGTCGACATGCTGGATGCCGGGAAGTACCCCAAAGCCACGTACAAGGGCAAGCTCGTGAAGTTCAAGGACGGCGCGCCCACTGAAGTCGAAGGGCAGCTCACGCTGCACGGCGTCACCAGGCCGCTCACGCTCAAGATCAACAGCTTCCTGTGCAAGAAGCATCCGATGTCGGGCAAGGACGTCTGTGGCGCAGATGCGTCGGGAACCTTCAACCGCAGTGATTTCGGCGTCGGCTACGGGAAAGACCATGGCTTTCTACAAGATGTCAAATTGCTGATATCGGTGGAGGCCGCCCGCGCCGGCTGACCCGAGCGCCGCGGCGCCGGGCCGGGCCATGCCTGAGAAGTCTGACGGACTTCGCAATCCGTCTATCCGGCTCCGCATACCTCTCGGGTAGACTCGCGACCTTGTTTTCAAGGGGATAGATACGACGTGACCGACAACGCGAGGCTTCTCGAAGCCATGATCGCGGCCGCCATCGAGGCCGGCCGGGCCGAGTGCGAAATCTACGGCGGCGCCATCAAAGTGCAGCACAAGCAGGACGCTTCGCCGGTGACCGCGGCGGATCACGCCGCCGAGGCAATCATCCTGGAGCGCCTCGCGCAGGCGGCGCCCGTCCATTCCCATCGTTGCCGAAGAGGAAGTGGCGGCGGGACGCATTCCCCGGGTCGCACACGAGTTCTTCCTGGTGGACCCGCTCGACGGCACCAAGGAATTCATCGCCAAGCGCGGCGATTTCACCGTCAACATCGCGCTGGTGCGCGACGGGTTACCCGTGATGGGCGTGGTCTTCGCGCCGGCCAATGAAAAGCTCTTCGTCGGTGATGTGGCGCGTGGCCAGGCCTTCCGCGCAGCGCAGAGGCCGGATCCGCAGCACGTCCCGGTGCGCGAACCGATCACCGTGCGGCCGGTTCCTGCTCGCGGGCTCACCGCCGTGGCATCGCGCTCGCACAGTAACGCGGAGACCGACGATTATCTCGCGCGCAACAATGTGGTCGACCGCGTGTCCGTCGGCTCATCGCTCAAGTTCTGCCTGGTGGCAGCCGGAGAGGCAGACGTCTACCCACGGCTGGGCACCACCATGGAATGGGACACGGCTGCCGGCCATGCCGTGCTCGCCGCCGCTGGTGGCAAAGTGCTGACTCTCGAGGGCGCGCCGCTCCGCTACGGCAAGCCCGAATTCCGCAACCCCCACTTCATCGCGAGCGGCCTCGTAGCGCCGCTGTCCCGTACCGCATGAGCACCACGACCACCACCCAGCAAGCGCTGTCGCTGCACCTGAAGCGCCTCGAGGCCGAGTCCATCGCCATCATCCGCGAGGTCGCGGCAGAGTTCCGCAATCCCGTGATGCTCTATTCGATCGGCAAGGACTCGGGCGTGATGCTGCATCTGGCGATCAAGGCCTTCTATCCCGTCGAAGCCGCCGTTCCCGCTGCTGCACGTCGATACGACGTGGAAATTCCGCGAGATGATCGAGCATCGCGACAGCATCGTGGAGCGCTACGGCGTGAAGCTCCTGGTCCACACCAACCCGGACGGCATCGCGCGCGGCATCGGCCCGATCGCCTCCGGCTCGCCGCTGCACACCCAGGTGATGAAGACCGATGCGCTGAAGCAGGCGCTCGACAAGTATCAGTTCGACGCGGCCTTCGGCGGCGCGCGCCGCGACGAGGAGAAGAGCCGCGCCAAGGAGCGCGTGTTCTCGTTCCGCTCGGCCGGCCACGTCTGGGATCCGCGCAATCAGCGGCCCGGAGCTCTGGCATCTCTACAACACCCGGATCAACAAGGGCGAGACGATCCGCGTCTTCCCGCTGTCGAACTGGACCGAGCTCGACATCTGGCAGTACACGCGGGCCGAGAACATTCCGGTGGTGCCGCTCTACTTCGCAGCGAAGCGGCCGGTGGTGAAGCGCGACGGCCTGCTGATCATGCGCGACGACGAGCGCATGCCGCTGCTGCCCGGCGAGAAGCCCGGAGATGCGCCTGGTGCGCTTCCGCTCGCTCGGCTGCTATCCGCTGTCCGCCGCGGTCGAGAGCGACGCAGCCTCGCTCGACGACATCATCGACGAGATGCTCACGACACGCACCTCCGAGCGCTCGGGACGCCTGATCGACTCCGACGAGGCCGCCTCGATGGAGAAGAAGAAGCGCGAGGGCTATTTCTGATGACTCGCGACACCCCCCGTCACGTCACCGTGAACAGCCCCGGGCCGGATGGCGCCAACAAGAGCCTGCTGCGCTTCCTCACCTGCGGCTCGGTGGACGACGGCAAGTCGACGCTGATCGGCCGCCTGCTGTTACGACACCAAGCTGATCCTCGAGGACCAGCTGGCCGCGCTCGACGCGCGACAGCCGCAAGCACGGCACGGTCGGCGAGGAGATCGACCTCGCCCTGCTCGTCGACGGCCTCGAGGCCGAGCGGGAGCAGGGCATCACCATCGATGTGGCCTACCGCTTCTTCACCACCCCGCGGCGCTCGTTCATCGTCGCCGACACTCCCGGGCACGAGCAGTACACGCGCAACATGGCGACCGGCGCTTCGAACTCCGACGCCGCCGTCATCCTGATCGATGCGCGCAAGGGCGTGCTCACCCAGACGCGACGGCACAGCTACATCTGCTCGCTGCTGGGCATCCGCCACGTCATCGTGGCGGTCAACAAGATCGATCTGGTGGAGTTCTCCGGCGAGCGATTCCACCACATCGTGGCCGACTACCTCGGTTTCGCCAAGGCGCTCGGCTTCGAGTCCATCACGCCGGTGCCGGTGTCGGCCCGCTTCGGCGAGAACGTCACGCAACGCTCCGAGCGCATGCCCTGGTACGACGGGCCGACCCTGCTCGAGCACCTCGAAGCGCTCGATATCGACCACGCGCTGGAAACCAAGCCGTTCCGTTTCCCCGTGCAGTGGGTGAACCGGCCGAATCTCGACTTCCGCGGCTTCTCCGGCACCGTCGCCTCGGGTTCAGTCCGGCCGGGCGACCGTATCGTCGTGGCGCGCGTCGGGCAAGGAATCCACCGTCACTCGCATCGTCACGGCCGATGGCGACCTGCCGGAGGCCAAGGCCGGCGATGCAGTCACGATCACTCTCGCGGACGAAGTCGATATCGCGCGCGGTGACGTGCTCGCGCGCTTCGACAGCCGTCCGGAAGTCGTGGACCAGTTCGCGGCGCACGTGCTGTGGATGTCCGAAGACGCGATGCTCCCCGGCCGCTCCTACCTGATGCGCATCGGCACCAAGTACGTGCCGGCGCGCATCACCACGCCTCAAGCACAAGATCGATGTCAACACGCTCGAGCACATCGCGGCAAAGACGCTGGCTCTCAACGAGATCGGCCTGTGCAACATCTCGACATCCAGCGCGGTGGCGCTCGATGCGTATGCGGAGAACCGCGAGACCGGCGCGTTCATCCTGATCGACCGCTATCACGAACGCCACGGCCGGCGCCGGCATGATCGAGTTCGGGCTGCGCCGCGCGACCAATATCCACCGGCAGAACCTGCTCGTGGACAAGGGCCTGCGCGCGCGGCAGAACGGCCACAAGCCGGCGATCCTCTGGTTCACGGGCCTGTCTGGCTCGGGCAAGAGCACGATCGCGAACATCGTCGAGCGCGAGCTGCACGCGCGCGATGCGCGCACCTACATGCTGGATGGCGACAACGTTCGCCATGGCCTGAACCGCGATCTGGGCTTTACGGACGTCGACCGCGTGGAGAACATCCGCCGGGTCGGCGAAGTGGCCAAGCTCTTCGTGGATGCCGGGATGATCGTCATGTGCTCGTTCATTTCGCCGTTCCGCGCCGAACGGCGCATGGTGCGAGAACTTGTGGGCACGGAGGAATTCCTGGAGGTGTTCATCGACACGCCGATCGAAGAATGCATGCGCGCGAGACCCGAAGGGGCTGTACGCGCGAGCCAATGCGGGGCAGATCAAGAACTTCACCGGCATCGACTCGCCTTATGAGGATCCCGAGGCGGCCGAGATCACGGTGCGCACCCGCGACCTCACGGCGGAGGAGGCGGCCCGCCAGGTGCTCGACATGCTGCGCGAGAGGCAGATCATCGCCTAAGCCGTAGTAGACTCCCGGGCGTGTTGATCTCGGAACTGTCGATCCACCGCCCGGTCTTCGCCACTGTCTTGAGCCTCATGCTGCTCGTGTTGGGGCTGCTTGGCCTCACGCGCCTGTGGCAGGGCGTGCGCGAGCTGCCGAACGTGGATCCGCCGATCGTCTCGATCGAGACCCGCTATCGCGGCGCGGCGCCGCAGATCGTCGAAACCAAGATCACCCAGCCCATCGAGGATCGCATCGCGGGGGTCGAGCGCATCGACAACCTTCGCTCGCAGAGCTCCGATGAGCGCTCGCAGATCAACGTCGAGTTCGAGCTCGACCGCGACATCGACGAGGCGGCCAACGACATCCGCGACAGGGTAGCGCGGGTGGTGAGCGCGCTCCCGCAGGAGGCCGATCCGCCGGAGATCTCCAAGGCGGACTCCAACGCCGAGCCGATAATCTTCGTCAACCTCTCGAGCGATACCATGGGCGGGCTCGAGCTCACCGACTACGCCGAACGCTACATCGTCGATCGATTTTCGGCACTTCCCGGCGTCGCGCGCGTGCGGCTTTCGGGCTCGCGCCGCTACGCGATGCGCGTCTGGCTCGACCGCACCGAGCTGGCTGCCCGCCAGCTCACGGTCGCCGACGTCGAATCGGCCCTTCTAAGGGAGAACGTGCAGATTCCCGCCGGGCGCATCGAATCGCGCGCGCGCGAGTTCACGCTCAACACCGAAACCGGCCTCACCACACCCGACAGCTTCCGCAGCCTGGTGATCGGCCGGGGAGCCGAAGGCTATCTCGTGAGACTGGGAGACGTGGCCGACGTCGAGCTCGCAGCCGAGAACGAGCGCTCCGTGGCGCGCACCAATCGCATTCCGGGCGTCAACCTGGGCATCGAGGCGCAATCCAACGCCAACACGCTCGAGGTGGCCAAGGCCGTCCGGGCCGAGATCGGGGTGCTGAACGAGGATTTGCCGCGCGGCACGAAGCTCGACATCAACATCGACCGCGCGGTGTTCATCGAGGCGTCGCTGCGCGAGGTTGTCATCGCGCTCGGTTTTTCGTTCACCCTGGTCCTCCTCGTGATGTACGTTTTCCTCGGCAACTGGCGCGCCACGCTCATTCCCGCGGTGACCATCCCCATCTCGATCCTGGCCGCCTGCGCCGCGATGTACGCCCTGGGGTTCACGCTCAACGTGCTGACTCTCCTGGGTATGGTGCTGGCCATCGGCCTGGTGGTCGACGATGCAATCGTGGTGCTCGAGAACATTTACCGCCGCATCGAGCACGGCGAACCGAGTCTCCTCGCCGCCATAGACGGCAGCCGCGAGATCGGCTTTGCCGTCGTCGCGACCACCCTGGTGCTGTCGGCGGTGTTCGTGCCCATCTCGTTCCTCGGCGGGCGGGTGGGGCGGCTGTTTAGCGAGTTCGGTTTTACGCTCGCCGCATCGATACTCTTCTCCTGCCTGGTGGCGCTGACGCTCACCCCCATGCTGACGTCGCAACTCTTCAGGAAAGGCTCGACGCGCAGCGAGATGAGCGAGCGCGTGGCGCGCGCCTTCACGAAGATGACGCACTGGTATGACGGCGTATTGCGTCGGGCCCTGCGCCATCGCAATGCCGTGGTGGGCCTCGCAGTCGTGGTGTTTCTCGGTGGCCTCGCGCTGCTCTTCACTTTCCCCAGCGAGAGCACGCCGGCTGACGACCGCGGCATAGTGCGCGTCGTGCTCACGGGCCCGGAGGGCGCCACCATCGAATACATGGAAAAGTATGCGCAGCAGCTCGAGGAAGTATTGAGCGAGGAGTCGAAGCAGGGCGATATACGCCGCTTCAACATCCGGATTCCCGGGGGCGGGGGAGGTGGCTCGACGGGTGAAGTCAATCGCGCTCAGGCATTCGTCGTGCTCCAGGATTGGGGAGCACGCAAGCGCTCGGCAGAGGAGGTTGCCGGAGCGATCCGCGGCAGGATAGCGAACATGGCGGGAGTTCGCGCGAGCGTCGTAACCCCGACTGCGTTCAACTGGGGCGGCACGGACCCGGTGCGAGCGGTTCTCGAGGGGCCCGACTACGAACAGCTCGCCCAGTGGCGCGACAAGATACTGGCGCGCGCAGGGTCGAACCCGGGATTGATCAACCTGGATTCCGACTACAAGGAACGCAAGCCGCAGATCCGCCTGACCGTCGACCGCAACCGCGCAGCGGAGCTGGGGATATCGCTCGAGACGGTGGGGCGCACCCTCGAAACGGTACTGGGCTCGCGCATCGTGACGACTTTCGTCCGCAGCGGGCGCGAGTACTACGTGATCCTGCAAGGCCGCAGCGAGGATCGTGCGGCCCCGACGGACCTGGAGAACCTGTACGTGCGGTCCGATCGCACCCGCGAGCTGATCCCGCTGGCCAGTGTCGTGCGCCTCGAGGAGCTCGCCACGTCCTCGCAGCGCAACCGCTTCGACAGGCTGCGATCCATCACGGTCACTGCAGGTCTGGCGCCCGGATATTCAATGGGCGAGGCGATCGAGTTCTTCCGCAAGGCTGTCGAACAGGAGCTGCCGCCCACCGCCAAGCTCAATTTCGACGGAGAATCGCGTGAATATTTGAAATCCAGCCAGTCCATGTACTGGACGCTCGCCGGGGCGCTGCTGGTGGTATTCCTGGTGCTGGCCGCCCAATTCGAGAGCTTCACGCTGCCGTTCGTCATCATGACCACAGTGCCGCTCGCGCTGGTCGGCGCCGCGGTGGGCATGTGGTTGCACGGCATCTCGATCAACATCTTCTCGCAGGTGGCCATCGTCATGCTCATCGGGCTTGCTGCGAAAAATGGCGTGCTGATCGTGGAATTCGCGAACCAGTTGCGCGACCGCGGCGTGGAATTCACGGAGGCGATCGTTCAGGCATCCACCACGCGCCTGCGGCCAGTGCTCATGACGAGCCTCTGCAGCGCGTTCGGCGCCATCCCGTTGTTGATTGCGCACGGCGCCGGCGCGGAAAACCGCCAGCCGATCGGCGCAGCAGTGCTTTATGGCGTATTGATTTCCATGGTCCTCACGCTCGTCGTCGTGCCGGCCGTTTACGCGCTGGTGGCGCGCAACACACGATCGCCCCGCTATTGGACTCGCATCATCGAACGCATGCGCAGCACCCAGGCACAGGCGCCTGTCGCGTCAGCCTGATGATGCATCGGCCCGCTTGAGGGGCGGATCGATTCCAAGCCGTTTTTTCTCGGCGATCTCTTCGCGATCCACCGTGATATCCCGCGGCGCCTTCACGCCGATGCGGACTCTGTTCCTTTCCATGCCCATGACGGTGATGACGATGTCGGAGCCAATGCAGATCGCTTCACCAGGGCGCCTCATGAGAATCAGCATGCCAGTCCTTCGGTTGAGATGGGCCAAGGGCCGTAGGATATATCCCGTGGTTCAGGAGTCTCAAGGACTTCCGCATCACAAAAGTACGGGCAGGCGAGTGGTGAATTTCTTGGTGCGCAGCACGAAACTGGTGTTCACAGAGCGAATCGAGCGTTGTTGCAGAAGGTGCGTGCTGAGAAAGCGTTCGTACGCCTCCATGCTGCCCGCGACGATGCGCAGCAGGTAATCGTTGCTGCCGCTCATCGAATGGCATTCCAGGACTTCCTGTCGCATCGCCACGAGCTGATCGAACTGGCGCACGCTGTCCGGATGATGATTGTCGAGGGTGACCATCGCGTAGGCGACTATCGGCAGGCCGATCGCGGGACCATTGAGCAAGGTCACGTGACCATTGATCAGGCCGTCTTTCTCCAGGCGGCGCAGCCGTCGCCAGCACGGCGCCGGCGAGAGGCCGACGCGCTTGGCGAGCTCCTGGTTGGTGAGGCGGGCGTCGGATTGCAGCTCATCGAGAATCCGGCGGTCGAGGCGGTCGAGGGCTTTGGGCATGGTGACTCCAGTCGTAGCGCAAGAATATTGCGCGCTGAGGGTCATTCCCGGCAATAACGGCAAGCCTATTGCGTGATTTAGCGCATAAGCTGAGCGTCAATACCGACCGGCTGGAGGCGCCCTGATGGCCAACTGGAAGCGCGTCGCGTACCTGTTGAACGCTTCGCGCACCCTCGACGACATCGAGGAGACGCGGCTGGTACCCGAACGCAAGGTGCTTTATCAGTTCTCGGCCCGCGGGCACGAGCTGGGACAGCTCCTGCTGGGTCTGGAACTGACTGATCCCCACGATGGGATCGGTCTCTACTACCGCTCACGGCCCCTGATGCTCGCGCTGGGCACCACTTTGGAGGATGCGGCATCCGCGCCCCTCATGAGGGCAGGTTCCTTCAGCAGTGGCCGCGACATCGGCGTCGTCTTCAACCGGCCGGGGCGGGGCGTGCCGACAGTCCTTCCCGCGTGCGGCGGGGTAGGCACGCAATACACGCCGGCCGCAGGCTGGGCGCAAGCCATACGCTTCCATCACGAAAGCCTGGGAGACGCCTCCTACGCTCGCAGCATCGCGGTAGTGCACGGCGGAGATGCGTCAGTCGCCACCAACGGCTTCTGGTCGGCGCTGACAATCGCCACCACCCAGCGACTGCCCCTGCTGTTCTACATCGAGGACAACGGATTCGGCATCTCGGTGCCGTCCGTATTTCAGACTCCCGGCGGAAACATCGCGCAGAATCTGCGCTCTTTTGGCGGGCTCACCCTGCTCGATGGCGACAGTGCGGACCCCGCTGGCGCGGCAGATCTGGTGCACCGTGCGGTTGCAACGGTTCGCGACGAGCGCGCACCCGTGCTGCTGCGGCTTGCCGTCCCTCGGCTCTCGGGCCACTCGGGCCAGGACACGCAGGCCTACAAGTCGGCCGAAAAGGTGGCCAGTGAGCGCAGCCGCGACCCGCTGTCGCGCCTGCAGGCCATGCTGAGCCCGGGCGACTGGTCGCAGATCTCAAGCGAGGCCCGCCGTGACGTCGAAGCCGCAGTCGAACGCGCGTTAGCGCGTCCACAGCCCGACGGGCGCAGCGTCACCGCCCACGTGTTCAGCGATGCCATGCAGGAACAGGGAGGGACAGCGCCTGAAGGCATCCTTCTGCCGCCGGGCAGCTGCGATCCGGATCCCGAGGCAACCCGCATCAACATGTTGACGGCAATCCGACGCACGCTCGATGCGGAGCTCGCGATCAATCCGCGCGCCGTGATCTTTGGTGAAGACGTCGGGCCAAAGGGAGGCGTGCATGGAGCGACCCTCGGCCTGCAGGAGAAATACGGGCGTACGCGGGTATTCGACACCAGCCTGTCGGAGGAGGGCATCATCGGCCGTGCCGTCGGCATGGCGCTGGCCGGCCTGATGCCGATTCCCGAGATACAGTTCCGCAAGTACGCCGAACCGGCCGCCGAGCAGCTGAACGATTGCGGCACCATGCGCTGGCGCACCCACAATCGCTTCGCAGCGCCCATGGTCGTGCGCATGCCGGGAGGGTTCTTCAAATGCGGCGATCCCTGGCACAGTCAGACCAACGAAGTGGCCTGGACACATGCGGTGGGATGGCGTCTGGCGATGCCGTCGAATGCTGAAGATGCCGTCGGCCTGCTGCGCACGGCCCTGCGCGGCAATGATCCGACGATTTTCTTCGAACACCGGGCGATGCTCGATTCGGCCACCGCGCGCCGTCCTTATCCGGGGGATGACTACGTCATCCCCTTCGGCAAAGCGCGTATCGTCAGACCGGGCACGGAGCTCACGGTGGTGACATGGGGTGCCATGGTCGAAAGATGCGAAAAAGCCGCTGAGGCCTCTGCGGTGCACGCGGAGGTGCTGGACCTGCGCACACTCTCACCCTGGGATCACGAGGCTGTGCTCGAGTCGGTGTGCCGCACGAGTCGCTGTCTGATCGTGCACGAAGACACTTTCACCGCAGGATTCGGCGCGGAGATTGCCGCAACAGTGGCCATGGAGGCATTCTCGAGCCTCGATGCGCCACCGGAACGCCTGACGATGCCGGACACGCCCAGCCCTCACAACCCCGTTCTGCTGGAGGCCGTAGTGCCCAGCATCGAGCGAATCACCGCTGCCATTCGGCGGATCGCGAGTGCCTAAAATCATGACGATCCTGGAAATCCGCGCACCCGCCGAGCAGGAAGGCACCCGATCGCAGGTTCTGCGCTGGCTGAAAGCTGCGGGGGAGGCTGTCAGGGAAAACGAGCCGGTGGTCGAGCTCGAGACGGATAAGGTCACCGTGGAGGTGGCGGCGCCAGCCAGTGGAGTGATCCGCGAAATCCTCAAGAACGAGAACGAAGAACTGACGCCCGGTGAGGTCCTGGCACGCATGGAAGCTGGCGCAGAATCCAGCCTTGCCATCAAGGGTGTCATGCGTCCGGCTGAAGCGCCCAAGCAATTCGTTGCCGCGGGATCCGCCACCGCAACGAGTCAGAGTACGCAGCTTAGCCCTGCCGTGCGACGTCTACTCTCGGAGCGCGGCCTCGATGCGTCGGCCGTGCATGGCAGCGGACCGGGCAATCGAATCACGATCGACGACGTGCTGAGCCACACGCCCAGGGAGGCTGTGAATGCGCCGCCGCCACCCGCCGCTGTCACAGGCTCGGGCAACCGCCTGGTCCCGCATTCTCCAATCCGCATGCGAGTGGCTGAGCACATGGTGCAGAGCCTCCTTCGTACCGCACCGCACGTCACTACAGTTTTCGAGGCTGACATGGGCGCGGTGATCGCACATCGCGCCAGGCACAAAGCGGACCTCGAGAAGCGCGGCTCATCGCTGACGTTCACCGCCTATTTTCTGAGCGCGGCGGCAGTCGCGATCCGCGCGGTGCCGCAAGTCAACAGCCGCTGGACCGACCAGGCGCTGGAAATCTTCGATAACGTCGATATCGGCGTAGCGACCGCTCTCGAGGATGGCGGCCTAATCGTCCCTGTGCTGCGCGGAGTTGAATCGCGCGACGTCTTCGACCTCGCCGCCGGGCTGCACGCGCTGATCGTGAAGGCGCGCGAGGGCAAGCTTCAGCCTGCGGACCTGCGCGGCGGAACGTTCACCATTTCAAATCACGGTGTCAGCGGAAGCCTGATCGCGACGCCGATCGTCATCAATCAGCCGCAGTCGGCGATCCTTGGGGTGGGCAAGCTCGAGAAGCGTGCGGTCGTCGATGCACAGGATCGCGTCGTGGTGCGCCCGCGGTGCTACGTCACACTGACCATCGATCACCGGGTGATGGATGGTCAGGAGGCCAATCGCTTCCTGCAGGCTTTCGTCACGGCGCTCGAGACTTCTTTCGACTGAGCAGCGTTGCGGCGTGCATCAGCCGGCGCGAACGGACCCCAGTGGCTGCTCCTGCCGCTCGCCGGCAACACCGAGGCGCTTCTGCAGCATCGGACTGGTGGTCGTGTACTGCAGGTGGACCTTCTCCCCGGGCCGCAGGTACTCGCGTACCGCGAAAGCGGCGAGTGCCGCCTCGTGGAATCCGGAGAGAATCAGCTTCTTCTTGCCGGGATAGTCATTGATGTCGCCGATGGCGAATATTCCGGGAACACTCGTCTGGAAGCGGGCGGTATCGACCGCAATGGTTCGGCGATTGAGAGCCAGGCCCCAGTTCGCGATCGGCCCGAGCTTGGGGGACAGCCCCCAGAACGCCAGGGCGTGCTGTGCCGAAACCGAGCGCGTCAGACCGTCGCGAGTCACCACGTTGAGGCCTTGCAATACCCCTTCACTCTCGAGCAGCGATTGCACCTGGCCTTCGATGAAATCGAGTCGACCCGCTTCGCGCAGCGCAAACATCTTCTGCACCGACGCCGGCGCCGCGCGAAACTCCGAGCGACGATGCACAAGCACCACGCTTCGCGCCGACTCCACGAGCGACAACGTCCAGTCGAGCGCTGAGTCCCCGCCGCCGAGGATCACGAGGTCGCGGTCGCGGAACAGCTGCGGCATCCTTCACCCGGTAGTGGATATGCGAGCCTTCGAGACGCTCGGCACCCGGCACCACGAGGCGGCGTGGCTGAAACGAGCCCACGCCCGCAGCCACGATCACCGCGCCGGCGTCGAATCGCGCACCGCGGCTCGTCTCGACATCGAAGCGGCCGTCTTCGCGACTGACTCACCGCGGTCACTTCCTGCCAAGGTGCACGCCGGCGCCGAACGGCTTGATCTGTTCCGCGAGACGGTCAATCAGTTCCTGCGCGGTGCAGATCGGCACTGCGGGAATGTCGTAGATCGGCTTGTCAGGGTAGAGCTCGGTGCATTGCCCGCCGATCGCAGGCAGCGAGTCGATGAGCTCGGCCCGCAGGCCCAGCAGACCCAGCTCGAACACCTGGAAGAGACCGACCGGTCCGGCCCCCACGATGACGGCGTCGGTGACCGTGGCGAGCTTGGTGCGTTCAGGCGACAAAGGCTTTCTCCAGAAGTGTGGTGGTGTCGGCCGCGCGGACGGGCAGGGCCGAAGCCAGCCCCTTCTGCGCGAGCCACTTCGACGTTGAACAGACGCGACTGGTACTTCGCACCGCCATCGCACAGCACCGTGACGATGGTGTGGCCAGGCCCGAGCTCCCGCGCGACGCGCACAGCGGCGGCTACGTTGATGCCGCTCGTGCTGCCAAGAGCAGACCCCTCTTCAGACAGCAGCCGGTACACGAACCGCACGGTCTGCAGATCCTCGACGTGGACGGCATCGTCGAGTCGCGCGCCCGCGAAGTTCGCCGTCACGCGCCCTATGCCGATGCCTTCCGTGATCGAGCCAGTTGCCGGTGGCGCGCAGTTCTCCGTTGCGCACGTACTCGTACAGGCTGCTGCCGGGCGGATCGGCAAGTACGCAGCGCACGTCCGGGTTTTTTGATTTGAGATACGCGGAAACGCCTGCCACCGTGCCGCCGGTTCCGGCCGCCGACACGAAAGCATCGATGCGGCCAGCCGTCTGCGCCCAGATCTCCGGGCCGGTGGTGAGCAAGTGGGTTTCGCGATTGACGATGTTGTCGAACTGGTTGGCCCAGATCGCGTCCGGCAGCGTGGCCGCGAGTCGCGCGGCCAGCTTCTGGTATTGATTGGGATTGCTGTACGGCACGGTCGGCACCTTGTGCACCTCGTGCGCCCAGCATCTCCAGCAAGCGGAATTTCTCCGGGGACTGGTTGTCGGGCATCACGATCACGCAGCGATAGCCGCGGGCGTTGCAGATATGCGCGAGCCCGATGCCCGTGTTGCCCGCAGTGCCTTCGACGACAGTGCCACCGGGACGCAGAGCGCCGCTCTTCTCGGCAGACATGACGATGGCACGCGCCGCGCGATCCTTCACCGAGCCGCCCGGGTTCATGAATTCGGCCTTGCCGAGGATGTCGCAGCCGGTCTCCTCGCTGACGCCGCGCAGGCGGATCAGCGGCGTGCCGCCGATCGTCTCGACGATACCGTTCTGGAAGCTCATGCGACCGCGACAACCTCTGCCTCGTCGAACGAGCGGCTATGGCCATCCGCTGCACTCGCCACCGCATCGAGATCGGTGCGCGCGAGCGCGGCAACTTTCCCGACGATGAGCAGCGCGGGGGGGACGAGTTCGACTTTGGAGGCCGCCTCGACGATGGTTTGCAAGCGTGCCGCGGACTATTCGCTGATCGGCAAGCGAGGCGCGCTCGACGATCGCTACCGGCAGATCGCCCGATGCGCCCGCTTCGCGCAGCCGCGCAACGATGCGCGGCAGTTGCGCGACGCCCATGTAGAACACGACGGTGTGATGCGGCTGCGCGAGCGAGCGCCAGTCGAGCGTCTCATCGTCGAGCGCGTGTCCGGCCGCGATCGTCACGCTCTGCGCGAGGTGGCGATGCGTGAGCGGAATACCCGCGATGGCCGCCGCACCCAGGGCCGCAGTGATTCCTGGCACGACCACGTATGGAATGCCATGCGCGCGCAGCACCTCGATCTCTTCACCGCCGCGGCCGAAGATGAACGGATCGCCGCCCTTGAGACGGGCCACCCGCAGGCCCTGCGTGCGTAGCTCACCATCAGCTCGTGGATGCGCTCCTGCGTGCGCATGATGATCGCCGCCCGCTTCCTTGCCCACGAACACGCGCTCGGCGTCGCGACGCGCGCGCTCGAGCACGGCATCGGAGATCGAGGCGGTCGTAAAGCACGACGTCGGCCTGCTGCAGCAGCTGCAGCGCACGCAGCGTCAGCAGGTCCGGATCGCCGGGGCCCGCGCCGATCAGGTAGACCTCTCCGGTGCTCTGCGGCCCTCAAGCTCGCTCGCGAACGCCTCGCCGACATCGGCTTCATCGCCGGCCAGGACCCGCGAACCGACGATACCGCCGATGATGCGTTCCCAGAATGGACGGCGCTCGCGCGGCGAGAGCTTCTCGCTGCACGGCCTTGCGCCGGTCGCCGACGAACCGGGCAAGTGCGCCTAGCCGCGCAGGCAGCAGCGCCTCGAGCTGCTCGCGCACGCGCCGAGCCAGCACAGGCGACTGTCCACCCGAGCCGACGGCGACGATGACCGGCGAACGGTCGATGATCGCCGGAAAGATGAAAGTCGAAAGCTCGCGGGTCGTCCACGACGTTCACCGGCAGGCCGCGCGCTCTGCGCTGCATCGCGATACCGCCGATTGACCTCGCGCAGCCCGGTTGCGCGCTATGACGACATCCGCGCCATCGAGGTGGCGCGGTTCGAATGCGGCCTCGATGTGGCGAATGAGGCCATCCGTGCTCAGGAGGCGCAGCTCTTCGACCAGATGCGGCGCAACCACGGTGACGCGCGCGCCAGCCTTGCGCAGCAGTTCGACTTTGCGCAGCGCCGACCCGGCCGCCGCCGACGACGACGGCGGGCTGGTCCTGCAAGCCGAATGAAGATGGGCAGGTAGTCCATATGAGTCTCCGGGAAATCTAGCTTTGGCCGACCGCCGTGCGCACGCGCGGATGCAGACCACACTCGCGCGATTCAGGCCGCTCCCACCACCAACGCCCGGCGCGAGGGTTCTCGCCTGGCTGGATGGCGCGCGTGCACGGCTGGCAGCCGATGCTCGGGAACTGGCTTGTCGTGCAGTGCGTTGTAGGGCAGCTGCCGCGCGCGGATGTATTGCCACACCTGCTCCTCGCTCCAGTCGAGCAGCGGACTGACCTTGTGCAGTCCATTCGCTGCATCCCATTCGATGAACTCGCGCACCCGAGCGCGCGTCGCGGACTGCTCGCGCCGCACGCCGGTGACCCAGGCTCCGAAGCCGGCGATGCGCGCGCTTGAACGGCTCGACTTTGCGCACGCGCGCAGCAGGCGATGCGCGCATCGAGGCTGTGGTAGAAGCCGTTGACGCCCTGGCGACCTGACCAGCTCGCTCGAGGTCCTGCGGAGTCCGGGTGCACGACGCGGATGCGACTTGACGGTAGCGGCGCTCGAGCCGCTCGAGCAGGTCGTAGGTTTCCTGGTGCAGGCGCCCGGTGTCGATGCTGAAGATGTCGATGGCCGGGACGTGCGTGACCAGATGATGTCGGTGAGCACCATTGCCTCGGCGCCGAGGCTGTTGGAGTAACCACTTTGCCATGCTCGCTCGACGGCCTCCGCGAGCAGCTCGCGGACCGCGGTGGCTTTCTGTTCCAGCTCGAGGCTGAGGACTTCGTCCCATGGTGGGCCGGACTATATCGACGGGATCGGCGGCCCAGAACGAAGGGATTCTTCTGACCTCCTGCGCAGCGGTTATGGAAAGGCCTCATAACGCAATCGCATGACCTAAGCGCCGCCGGTATGAGGCTGCCGCGACTGCACTTTTGCGTTAGTCTGCCGGCCCCGATCCGACGCTACCGGTGCAATCCGATGAAGCTGCACCAGCTTCGCTATCTCGCCGCCATCGCCCAGAGCGGGCTGAACATCACGGCGGCGGCGCAGAAGCTGCACACCTCGCAGCCTGGCGTCAGCAAGCAGATCAAGCTGCTCGAGGACGAGCTCGGCTTCCAGATCTTCGTGCGCGAGGGACGCAATCTCACGCGCATCACGCCTGCGGGCCAGCAGGTGATCGAGCGCGCTCTGCGCATCCTGCAGGAGACGCAGAGCATCAAGAATCTCGCCACCGAGCTGCGCGACGAAGGGCAAGGGCAGCCTTTCGATCGGCACCACGCACACGCAGGCGCGCTACGTCCTGCCCGACGTCATCCAGCACATTTCGCGAGCGCTACGGCAGCGTGCGGCTCAACCTGCACCAGGGCACATCCGAGCAGATCGCCGAGATGGTGGAACACGACCGCATCGATTTCGCCATCGCGACCGGCTCGGAGCAACTGTTCGGCGACCTGACGCTGCTGCCCTGCTACCGCTGGCGACGCACGGTGGTGGTGCCTCGCGAGCATCCTTTGGCCACCGCCGGCGGCCGGCTCAACTTCAAGACGCTCGCCAATCATCCGCTCGTCACCTACACGTTCAGCTTCTCCGGGCCCTCCTCGTTGCACGAAGCATTCGCCAAGGCGGGGCTGACGCCGAACGTTGCGATCACCGCGCGCGACGCTGACGTGATCAAGACCTATGTGCGCCTCGGGCTCGGCGTCGGCATCGTGGCGAGCATGGCGGTGGTGGAGGGCGAGGACGACGACCTGGTGGCGCTCGATGCCTCGCACCTGTTCTCGGCGCACACGACGTGGATCGGGTTCCGACGCGGCACGCTGCTGCGCCGCTACATGTACGAGTTCATCGCAGCTGCTGGCGCCGCATCTCGATCGCAGGCTGGTCGAGAGGGCGCATCGTGCGATGTCCGCTGCGGAAGTGGCGGCGCTCGTCGCCGACATCCCCCTACCGGAGCGCTAGCGGGCCGCGCGGCTGATAGGCGATCGAGAAGGTCCGCAGCGCAAGGCGCGCCGCTTCGAAATCCTCGCCGGCGTCGAGCTCGAGCGAGTCGAATCCACATCGCGACATGAAGAACACCTGGTCGCGCTTGACTGCGCCCACGGCGCGGATCTCGCCGGTGAATCGATAGCGATCGCGCAGAAGCCGCGCATGGGTGTAACCGCGACCCTCGGCGGGGCCCGGAAATTCCACGGCTACCAGCGACAGGCGCGGCAGGTCCGCCGCGATCTCTTCGAGGCGCATCGCCGGTCCGATCCTCACGCCGAGCCGGCCAGCCCAGGCCTGCCATGTCTCGGGATTTTCGCGGAGCTGCGCTTGAGGGACGATGATCGACAGCGCACCCTCGGCACCGTCCTCGCCCAGGTAGCGCCAGTCGTCCTCGACAATCTCACGCTGCCGCAGGAGTCGGCGCATACACGCTTTCCTTGAAGGGTTGCACGCCGATGCGGCGAAAGGTGTCGATGAATGCGCTCGCCGTCGTGGCGCTTCTGCCGGTAGACCTCGACGATGCGCGCGATTGTGTCCGCCACGTCGCTCTGACGCACCGAAGGCCCGATGACCTGTCCGAGCGCGGTGAATCCGTTGACCGAGCCGCCAAGCGTGATCTGGTACCACTCCTCGCCGTGCTTGTCGACGCCGAGAATGCCAATGTGTCCGACGTGATGATGGCCGCAGGCGTTCATGCAGCCCGACATCTTGATCTCGATGTCGCCCAGGTCGTAGAGATAGTCGAGATCGTCGAAGCGTTGCTGGATCTGCTTGGCCACATCGAGAGTTCCGGCATTGGCGAGCGCGCAGAAATCCAGCCCCGGACAGGCGATCATGTCGGTGAGCGTGCCGATGTTGGGAAACGCCAGGCCGAGCTCGTTCAGCTGCCTGCCACAGTTCGGGCAGATCCTGCTGGCGCACGTCTGCGAGCAGCAGGTTCTGGTTGTGGGTGGCGCGCACAAGCCCGAAACTGTAGCGATCCGCGAGGTCGGCGACCGCATCCATCTGCGCCGAGGTCATGTCGCCCGGGGATGTCACCGTGCGCCTTGAGTGAGATGAAGGCGACCCGATAGCCGGGCACCTTGTGCGCGCGCGTGTTGTATCGATACCAGGCCTTGAACTGCGCATCGCTCGAAGGCAGCTCGACGTCGGCCAGCGATTCGTACGGCGGCGGCGCGAAAAAAGCGCGGATGCGCTCGACTTCGGCGTGCTCGAGCCGCGGGGCGCTGTCGCGCGCGGCGCGCCACTCCGCTTCGACCTCATCGCGGAACCTGGCGAGCACCCAGCGACTTCACCAGCACCTTGATGCGCGCCTTGTGAATGTTGTCGCGGCGCCCGTGCTGGTTATAGACGCGCAGGATCGCCTCGAGATAGGAAAGCAGATCAGGCAGCGGCAGGAATTCGCGGATGGTCTGACCGATCATCGGGGCGCGCCCGAGCCCGCCGCCGACCAGCACTTCGAAGCCGATCGCGCCGCCCGCATCGCGCCGCATGTGCAGGCCGACATCGTGCACTTCGGATGCGGCACGATCCGCCGCAGCGCCCGTGACGGCAATCTTGAACTTCCGCGGCAGATACGTGAACTCCGGATGCAGCGTGGCCCACTGCCGGATGATCTCGCAGTAGGGGCGCGGATCATCGACCTCGTCGGCCGCGACGCCCGCGAGATGGTCGGCTGTGACGTTGCGCACGCAGTTGCCGCTCGTCTGGATTGCATGCATCTGGACGGTGGCGAGCTCCGCAAGGATGTCCGGCACGTCCTCGAGCTTCGGCCAGTTGAGTTGCAGGTTCTGCCGGGTGGTGAAATGCCCGAAGCTGCGATCGTAGCGCCTGGCGATTTCCCCGAGCTTGCGCAGCTGCGTCGAGCTTAACAGTCCATAGGGAATGGAGATTCGCAGCATCGGCGCGTGGCGCTGGATGTACAGGCCGTTGCGCAGCCGCAGAGAGCGGAATTCCTCCTCGCTCAGCTCGCCGGCGAGAAACCGCCGCGTCTGGTCGCGGAATTCCGCGACGCGCTGGTCTACCACCGCCTGGTCAATGGAGTCGTAACGGTACATCGCGCGGACTATAGGCGCGGGCGGCCGCAGGGCTGAAATAGCGCCTCGTTTGGTGTGCCGGTCGGGAGGTTATGAGCCATACTCGACGCATCATCGATGGGACCTGCAGAGGCGCACATGCCGGGACTTTTTTTCGAGGAGTTCGAGGTCGGGCGGACGTTCGAGCATGGGGTGCGCCGGACGGTCACCGAGATGGACAACGTGCTCTTCAGCACCCTCACCATGAACCCGGCGGCGCTCCACCTCGACGAGGAATATTGCAAGGCAACGCCTTACGGCCAGCGAATCGTCAACAGTCTCTTCACCCTCGGCCTGCTGATCGGCCTGTCCGTTGCGGACACGACGATGGGGACGACGCTGGGCGAATCTCGGGATGGAAGAGGTCAAGTTCCCGAAGCCCGTATTTCACGGCGATACGCTTCGAGCGGTGACCAAGGTGATCGCAACCCGTCCGAGCGAGTCGCGTCAGGATTCCGGCATCGTCACGTTCGAGCATCGCGCGCTCAATCAGCGCAACGAGGAGGTGGCCTTCTGCCGTCGCGTGGCGCTGATGATGAAAAGGCAGCCGGGATGAGCGGGGCGTGGCCACGCTCGTGGCTGTTCGTGCCCGGTGACAGTGAGCGCAAGCAAGCGAAGGCCCTGGGGAACGCAGCCGACGCGCTGATCCTCGACCTGGAGGATTCAGTAGCAGCCGCCCAGCTGCCCGCCGCGAGACGCCGGGTGGCGCAGGTGCTTGGGGAGCCCAGGAAGCGCGCCGCTCAACAACTCTGGGTTCGAGTCAATCCACCCTCGACGGCTGAATTTGAACGTGACCTCGCCGCAATCGTGCCGGCGAAGCCGGACGGCCTGGTGCTGCCCAAGGTCTCTTCGGCGCAGGAGATACACGACATCTGTCAGCGCCTTGCCGGCTCCGCGCCCATGCGACTGATGGTCATCGCTACCGAGACTCCGAAGGCGCTGCTGACCCTGGGTCAATGGGATTTATTGCCCGTCGCTGCGCACCTCGCGGCGCTGACCTGGGGCATGGAAGACCTGGCCACCGCTCTCGGCGCGACCGCGAAGCGCGATGCGTCCGGCGCGCTCACTGCAACGTTTCAACATGCGCGCACCATGTGTCTGCTCGCTGCCGCCGCGGCCGGCGTGCAAGCCGTCGACAGCATCTTCGCGGACTTCCGCGACGCCGCCGCACTTGCCAGGGAGGCAGAGCAGGCCTGCGCCGACGGCTTCACCGGCAAGCTCGCGATTCATCCGGATCAGGTCGAGACGATCAACGCAGCGTTCAGCCCGACACCGCGGCAAATCGAATGGGCAATGCGCGTGATCGCCGCATTCCAGGCAAGCGCGCAGACCGGAGTGACCAGCCTCGACGGCCAGATGTTGGATCGCCCACACCTGGTGCAGGCGCAGCGCCTGATGGAGACGGTGCAGCGATCGGAGCAGCTGCCATGAAACTGCGCATCAAGGGAGATTCGCTGCGCCTGCGGCTCACTCAGGCGGAAGTGCGCGAGCTTGCGGAGCAGGGCGCGGTTTCGGATCGCGTGCACTTCGCACCGGGTGCGGAATTGACCTATCGCATCAGGCTTGATGCGGACGTGAACACGCTGACTGCGGGTTACGTGGACGACACCATCGAGGTGCGGGTGCCTGATGCGGTGGCGCGCGAGTGGTGCGGCACGGATCTGGTGACTCTCGAATACTCGAAGCAGACTTCTCGGGGCCATCTGCGCCTGATGGTCGAAAAGGACTTCTCCTGCCCCGTGCCTCGGGCCGGCGAGGATGAGTCCGACCACTTTCCCCACCCGCTGACTCCCGCCCCCGGATGATCGGTGTAAACTGCGTGCCCCCGCGTGGCGCGCAGTTTAAGGATGCCGGCTTGGTGGAGTTCGACTTCGACCTGGGCGAAAGCGTGCAGTTGCTCCGCCAGACGGTGCGCGATTTCGCCTCGGAGCTGATCGCGCCGCGTGCGGCCGAAATCGATGCGACCAACCGCTTTCCGCGCGATCTCTGGCCCGAGCTGGGGTCACTGGGGCTGTTGGGCATCACGGTGGAGACCGAACTGGGTGGCAGTGGGCTCGGATACCTCGAGCACGTGGTGGCGATGGAAGAGATCAGCCGCGCATCCGCCTCCGTCGGCCTGTCGTACGGTGCGCATTCCAACCTGTGCGTGAACCAGCTGCGATGCTGGGGTAATGCCGAGCAGAAGCGCCGCTACCTGCCCAAGCTGGTCACGGGGGAGCATGTCGGCGCGCTCGCGATGAGCGAGACGGAGGCGGGGTCCGACGTGGTCGGAATGCGGCTCGCCGCCGAGCTGCGCGGCGATCACTACCTGCTGAACGGCCGCAAGATGTGGATCACCAACGGCCCGGAGGCGGACGTCCTGGTGGTTTACGCGAAGACCGACGCGCGCTCGGGCACGCCGGGCATCACTGCCTTCATCGTCGAAAAGCAATTCCCCGGCTATTCCACCGCGCAGAAGCTCGACAAGCTCGGCATGCGCGGCTCCGACACGTCCGAGCTGGTGTTCGACGATTGCCGCGTACCGCTCGACAACGTGCTGCACGAAGCCGGCAAGGGCGTGAAAATATTGATGAGCGGCCTCGACTACGAGCGCGTCGTACTCGCGGGTGGCCCACTCGGCATCATGCAGGCCTGCCTGGATGTCATGTTGCCCTACGTGCGGGAACGCAAGCAGTTCGGCAAGCCGATCGGCACGTTCCAGCTGATCCAGGCGAAGCTCGCAGATCTCTACACAGTGCTGAATGCAAGCCGCGCCTACGTGTACAGCGTCGCACGCGCCTGTGACCTCGGCCGCACCACCCGCTTCGACGCTGCAGGCTGCATTCTTTTCGCGAGCGAGCACGCGACGCAGGCGGCGCTGCAGACGATCCAGGCGCTGGGCGGCAACGGATACGTCAACGACTACCCGGCGGGCCGCCTGCTGCGCGACGCGAAGCTGTACGAGATCGGAGCGGGCACCAGCGAAGTGCGGCGCATGCTGATCGGCCGCGAACTCTTCGAAGCGGTATAGCGCTTGTTCAGGACACTGCTGATTGCCAACCGTGGCGAGATTGCGTGCCGCATCGCTCGCACGGCCCGTCGCCTGGGGGTGCGTGCCGTGGCCGTCTACTCGGATGCTGACAAGGCCTCCCTGCATACGCGTGTTGCGGATACCGCAGTTCGCATCGGGCCGGCGAGCGCGCGTGAGAGCTATCTCAATATCGATGCGCTGATTCGCGCAGCCCAAGGCGCCGGCGCCGAGGCCATCCATCCGGGGTACGGATTTCTCTCGCAGAGCGCGGAGTTCGCCGAGGCTTGTGTTGCCGCCGGCATCCGGTTCGTGGGTCCTTCGGCTGAGGCGATGCGGCTCATGGGAGTCAAGGACCAGGCGAAAAGCCTCATGCAGAAGGCCGGCGTTCCCATAGTGCCCGGCTATCTCGGTGAACGGCAGGACGATGCAACGTTTTCGCGCGAAGCCGAATGCGTCGGCTATCCGCTCCTGGTCAAGGCGATTTCAGGCGGCGGCGGCAAGGGCATGCGCGTCGTGCGGTCTTCGGGCGAGCTTGGATCCGCGCTCAGCGCCGCCCGGGGCGAAGCAGAACGCGCCTTCGGCGACAGCCGCGTCATGCTCGAGAGGTACGTCGAGCGCGCGAGGCATGTCGAGGTGCAGGTCATCGCCGATGCGCACGGCAACACATTGCACCTTCTCGAGCGCGACTGCTCTTTGCAGCGCCGCTATCAGAAAGTGATCGAGGAGGCGCCCGCGCCGGAGCTGCCTGCGGCAATGCTGAAACGATTGCACGAGGCCGCCGTCGCAGCGGCTCGCGCCGTGCAGTACGAGAATGCGGGCACAGTGGAATTCGTGGTCGACGGCGACGAGTTCTTCTTCCTCGAGATGAACACCCGTCTTCAGGTCGAACATCCGGTGACCGAGGCCATCCTCGGCCTCGATCTGGTGGAGCTGCAATTGAGAGTCGCGGCAGGCGAGGCGTTGCCGCTGTCCCAACAGGACATCAAGGCGCTAGGCCATGCATTCGAAGCGCGGCTGTACGCGGAAGACCCGCGCCGCGGTTTTCTTCCCACCGGCGGCAGAGTGCGGGAACTGCGTTGGCCTGCCGATGCGCGGGTGGATGCAGCCGTCGAAGCGGGGGACCGGGTCGTCACTGACTATGACGCCCTGTTGGCGAAACTGATCGTTCACGGCGCCGATCGGGGTGCTGCGCTCGAGAAGCTCAGGAGTGCGCTTCTCAGCCTGCGCATCGAGGGAGTCATCACCAATCTGGGTGCGCTTGTGGCGCTCGCCTGCGACGCTGAAGTCTCCGCAGGAAAAGTGTTCACGCGCCTGATCGACGAGCGCGGCGACAGGCTGTTGCCAGAAGCAGCAGGGCAGCAGGAAAGAGCGGCTACGATCGCCGCATCGAGCTTGCTGGAGCGGATTCCACAACGTGGCCTTTCACCGTGGGATGCCGCGGACGGCTGGCTGATACAGGGTAGCGGCACTTCGCCCATGCGCTTGCAGGGCGCGGATGGCAAGTCATTCCTGATTCGCGCAAATGGCGCAGACGCAACCGCCGGTTCGGCGCGCGTCGAGCCGGACCGGGTCAGCGTCTGGCTGCAGGGCGAACGGTTTCATTTCGATCGCGTGAGCGCCGCAGCGGACGCCGAGGCTGACGTGGGCCACGGTGTCATCCGCGCGCCGATGCCGGGCGTGATTCTCACGGTGCACGTCAAGCAGGGCGACACGGTATCGCGCGGCCAGGCGCTCGTCGTGATGGAAGCGATGAAGATGGAACACACACTGGTCGCCAGCGGCGCGGGAAAGGTCGCCGACCTTCGTGCCACCGCGGGCGCGCGTGTACGTGATGGCGATCAGCTGCTCAGAGTCGAGCCATGAGGTGGTTCGCGACGCTCGTCCTCATTTCGGTCGCGTGCGGGTGCAGCGATCGCGGCGCATCGCAACGCCTCGTTGGAACGCTCGAGAGAGATCGTATCGAGATAGTCGCCGAATCCGATGAGCCCATCGTTTCACTCGAGGTGCGCGAGGGCCAGCACGTTTCCCTGGGCCAGGTGCTCCTGAGGCAGGATACCGCGATCGCCCTCGCGCGTGGCGCGCAGGCCGATGCTCAGACCGAGGAAGCTCGACACCGCCTGGAAGAGCTGGAAAAAGGCGCCCGCATCGAAGAGATCGATCGGGCGCGGGCGCAGGTTGCAGGAAGCGAAGCCGCAGTGGAACGCGACGAGCGCGAGTTCCAGCGCCTGGCGAAGCTGGTCGCCGAGAACCTCGTCAGCCAAACGCAGCTCGACACCGCTCAGGCGCAACGCAACGCTTCGCGCGCCTCCCTGCGCTCCGCACAGGCGCAACTGACCGAGCTCCTGCGCGGCTCGCGCGTAGAAGACATCGCGCAGGGGCGCGCTGCCCTGGCCGCAGCGCAAAGCGCGCGCCGGCAGCTGGCGGTCGCGGATGCTCGGCTGGTTGTCCATGCCACCCGTGCGGGAGTCATCGATGCGTTGCCTTACAAGGCGGGTGAGCGCCCGCCCCGCGGTGTTCCGATCGTCATCCTTCTGGCGGACAGCGCTGCATTTGCCAGAATCTACGTGCCCGAGAACGAGCGGCAACGAGTGCGCCCCGGCTCGCCAGCGAAAGTGTACGTGGATGGCCGCGATGCGCCCCTGCAGGGCAAGGTTCGCTATGTGGCGAGCGATGCGGCTTTCACACCCTATTTCGCCCTGACACAGCGCGACCGCACGCGGCTCGCATTCCTGTCGGAGGTCGAAATAGTCGATCCGTCCGCCCAGAACCTGCCTGCCGGCGTGCCGGTGGAAGTCGAACTCGAATAGCCGTGTCCAACCAGGGCGGGACGTCCGGAGAATTCGCGATAGTCGCGCACGATCTGACGCGGCGGTTCGGCAAAGTGGCGGCGGTGGATCACCTGTCCCTCGAGATTCCGCGCGCGCAGATCTACGGTTTTCTGGGACCCAACGGCTCGGGCAAATCAACGACCATCCGCATGTTCTGCGGGCTCCTCGATCCCAGTTCGGGGTCCATCCGCGTTCTCGGTCACGAAGTGCCGCGGGACGCGGAGGCGCTGCGCTCCAAGATCGGCTACATGACCCAGAAGTTCTCCCTCTGGGATGACCTCACCGTTCTCGAGAACCTGAGGTTCATCGCCCGCGTGTTCACGCTCGGCGCTTCGCGGTCGAAGTCACGCATCGATGCCGTACTCGAGGAATACCGGTTGAGCGAACTGGCCGAAAGGCTGGCGGGCGCCATGAGCGGAGGGCAGCGGCAGCGGCTCGCGCTTGCCGCCGCAACGCTCCATGAGCCGCAAATGCTGATGCTCGATGAGCCCACGAGCGCCGTCGATCCGCAGAGTCGTCGCGATTTCTGGGAAAGCCTCTTTTCGCTGGCCGCGCGGGGCACGACGATCCTGGTCTCCACCCACTACATGGACGAGGCCGAGCGGTGCCACCGCCTCGCTATCCTGAGTCAGGGCCGCCTCGTAGCTGAGGGCGAGCCGGAAAGATTGATGGGAGAGCTGCCGCTGCACGTGGTCGAGGTCGCCACGCGCGACATCGAGAAGGCGCGCGCAGCCTTGCATCGGATTGCCACGGTTCGCAGCCTCGCCCAACTTGGCCTCAAGCTGCATGTGCTGCTCGACCGCAATGTCGATGACGCACCGGGCACCGTGAGCGATGCGTTGCGTGCGGCCGCAGTCGAAGCCACCGTTCAGCCCACTCGCGCGAGCCTCGAGGACGTGTTCGTGGCCGCAACGCTGAATGAGGCCGAAAGACCGGCGCGAGGTGCTGACTGAACGCTCTGTCGCAGTCGCTGACTCGTATCGGGGCGATCGCTGGAAAGGAAATCCGCCAGCTGGGTCGCGATCGCCTCACCGGCGGCATGATCGTCGGCATTCCGCTGATTCAGATTCTGATTTTCGGTTTTGGCATCAATAACGACGTGCGTAATCTGAGGGCGGGTTACGCGGATTACGCCAACACGAGCGCATCGCGCGCGTTCCTGGCAGACATGCAGGCGACGCAGGTGCTGCGTTTCATAACGGGCGCGAGCGGTCCGACGGAGCTGCGGCGCCAGCTCGCCTCTGGAAAGATTGCGGCGGGAATTTACATCCCGCCTGACTTCGAGCGCCGCCGCATCGAGGGCGACAGGCCCGTCGCCCAGTTGTTCGTCGATGGCACCGAGCCAGGCGTCGAAGGCGTGGTGCGCGCCCTGTCCTCGATGCCGATGCGACTCAGGGCAGGCGATGCGGGCTCCGCCCGCCGCAGCCTCGAAGTGCTCACCGAATACAACCCGGAGCGACGCACGGCCGTGCAGATCGTGCCGGCGCTCATCGGGGTGATCCTCACGATGACCATGGTGATCTTCACTGCGATCGCGCTGGTCAGAGAGCGCGAGCGGGGCAACCTGGAACTGCTCATCACGACGCCGGTCCGTTCAGGCGAGCTGATGATCGGCAAGCTGGCCCCTTACGTGATCGTCGGCCTCATCCAGACGACGATAGTTCTCACGACGGGAGTCTTGCTCTTCGATGTGCCCATCAACGGCAGCATCTGGCAGCTCTATGTCGGAGCCGGCCTTTTCATTGCCGCGACTCTCGCCCTGGGCCTGGTGATCTCGACCATTGCCCGCACCCAGTTCCAGGCCATGCAGCTCGGTTTCTTCACAATGCTGCCGTCCATCCTCCTGTCGGGGTTCCTGTTTCCCTTCGACGGCATGCCGGCGGGGGCGCGGTGGCTGGCGCAGGCGTTGCCGCTCACCCATTTCAACCAGATCGTGCGCGGCATCGTGCTGCGGGGCGCGGACCTCGGCGACCTGGGGGTGCCCATTCTGAAGCTTGCCGCCTTCCTCGTGGTCGCCGTGGGCTTCGCGGCGCTACGGTTCCGCAAGCGCCTGGGGTAAGTTGCGCAAGCAGGGGCGCGTCAGTAGAGTCGCACGGTTTTTTACCCTGCCAAAGCAGATTTTTCTATGTCCGGCAAAGAGCCCTGGGTGGTCCACAAGTTTGGCGGGTCGAGCGTTGCCGACGCCGCCTGCTTTCGCCGCGTCGCCGACATCATCGAAGCATGCGAGGAGCCGCGCCTTGCGGTGGTTCTCTCGGCTTGCCGCGGCGTGACCGACGCTTTGCTCGCGCTGATCTCGCTCGCAGAGCGGCAGGACAGTGGAGTCCGGGCGGAGATTGCCGCGCTGCGCGCGCGTCACGCCACCATAGCCGAGACCCTGCTGACGCCGGACTCGGCTCGACTCTATCTCTCGAGCTTCGAACGCGACTGTCACGACATAGAAGGCGTGCTGCACACCGTGCGCCTGACGCGCGCGGCGGGTCGCAACGTCAGCGACCTGATCGTTGGTTACGGCGAGTTGTGGTCGACGCGGCTGTTCGCGCGTTTTCTCGAAGCGCGCGAGCGGCGCAAGGGCACAGTGCAATGGGTCGATGCACGGCAGATCCTGGTCGTCGAATGGGGTGCGCTCGGTCCCGCAGTCCTCTGGCCTGAATCCCGGCAGAAGCTCGAGGAAGCGGTCGACCCAGGTTTCATCGGCACGCTGGTCGTCACGGGCTTCGTGGCCAGTGACCGGCGCGGCGTGCAAACCACTCTCGGCCGCAACGGCAGCGATTTTTCCGCCTCCATCTTTGGAGCGTTGCTGGATGCGAAGGAAATCCACATCTGGACGGATGTCGATGGAGTCTTGTCCGCCGACCCGCGTCGCGTCCCGGACGCCACGGTGATCGACTCGCTTTCCTACAACGAGGCCATGGAGCTGGCCTACTTCGGCGCGAAGGTGATCCATCCGCAAACCATGGCGCCCGCGGTGGGTCGCGGCATTCCCATCTGGATCCGCAATACCTTCGCCCCGGAGAAGCCGGGCACTGTGATCTGCGCGGAACCCAAATCGGCCCTGCCCGTCAAGGGCATCACCAACATCGAGGGCATAGCGCTCATCAATATCGAAGGCGCCGGCATGATCGGTGTGCCGGGCACGGCGCACCGCCTGTTCGGCGCGCTGCGCGAGGAGGGCATCTCGGTGATCCTCATCTCGCAGGGCAGCTCGGAGCACTCGATCTGCTGCGCGATCCCGCAGGATCAGGCGGAGCGCGCGCTCGCCGTCGTGAAACTGGCATTCCAGCGCGAGCTGCAGGACGGCCAGCTGCAAAGCGTGAGCGTCGACCCGGACATGGCGATCCTGGCGGTGGTGGGCGATGGAATGGCGGGCACGCCCGGAATCGCCGGCAAGGTATTCGCCGCTCTCGGCGAAGCCAGCATCAGCGTGCGCGCCATCGCGCAAGGCGCCTCTGAACGCAACATCTCCTTGGTCGTCGACGGCAAGAACGCCACGCGCGCGCTTCGAGCTACGCACGCCGGCTTTTACCTGTCGCCTCACACGCTGTCGATCGGCCTCATCGGGCCGGGCACCGTGGGGCGCGTACTGCTGGATCAGCTGGCTTCGCAAACAGCGCGCTTGCGCGAACAGTTCAACGTGGATCTTAGGGTGCGTGGGATCATGGCGTCGAGCCGGATGCTGCTGTCGAGTCCGTCACTGGATCTGTCACGCTGGCGCGATCAGCTGGAGGCGCAGTCTACGGCTACCAACCTGGACAAATTCATCGAGCACGTCCGCGTTGACTATCTGCCCCATACTTTGATCATCGACTGCACGGCGAGCGAGCAGATCGGCAGGCGCTATCTGGAGTGGTTCCAGCGGGGCGTACACGTCGTCACGCCCAACAAGAAGGCCAACAGTGCCGAGTTGAGCTACTACCGCAGCTTGCGCGAGGCGCGGCGCACCAGCGGAGCACGCTATCTTTACGAAGCGACGGTCGGCGCCGGCCTGCCGGTCATCCAGACATTGCGCGACCTGCGCGAAACGGGTGACGACATCACCAGCATCGAAGGTATTTTCTCCGGCACCCTCGCGTACCTGTTCAACGTTTACGACGGCACGACGGCATTCTCGGACATCGTTCGGGATGCGCGACAGCGCGGATATACCGAGCCCGATCCGCGTGACGACTTGTCGGGGATGGACGTGGCGCGCAAGCTGATCATCCTCGGCCGTGAGATGGGCCTGGAGCTCGAAATGGGCGACGTCGAAGTGGACAGCCTGGTCCCCGCAGGTCTCGAGAGCGGCTCGATCGATGAGTTTCTCGAGCGCCTGCCGCGTCACGATGGGGCCATGCGCGAACGTTTCGCAGCCGCGCGTGGCCGCGGGAAAGTGCTTCGCTATATCGGCCGCTTGACCGCCGAGGGCCAGGCCACCGTTGGTCTCGTCGAGCTCGATGCAAACCATGCCTTCGCGAACATCGCCCTGACCGACAACGTCGTGCGCTTCGCGACCCGCCGCTACTGCAACAATCCACTCATCGTGCAGGGCCCGGGCGCCGGCACTGAGGTCACGGCCGGCGGCGTCTTCGCCGATCTGCTGCGCCTGGCGACGTATCTCGGAGCGAGGCTGTGATCGAATCCGCAACGGCATTCGCGCCGGCTTCGGTGGCGAACGTCGCCATAGGGTTCGACATCCTCGGGTTTGCCGTCGACGCTCTGGGAGACCGCGTTACGGTCTCGCGCCGCAAGCAGCCTGGAGTCGTGATGCGAGCCTCGCGTGGCGCCGTCACGGACTTGCCGCTCGAGCCCGAGCGCAATACCGCCGGACGCGCGGTCATGGCGCTGCAGGAAGCGCTGCAGCCGCGCTTTGGATTCGAGATCGAAATCGAAAAGGGCATTCCGCTGGCATCCGGCCTGGGCGGATCGGCGGCATCCGCTGTGGGCGCGGTGGTCGCAGCGAATGCCCTGCTGGAAAATCCTGTGAGCAAGCTCGAGCTCTTGAAGTTCGCCATGCAGGGCGAAGCGGTGGCGAGCGGATCGGTGCACGTCGACAACATCTCCTCCTGCCTTTTCGGCGGCCTGGTGCTGACCGTCGGTATCGAGCAGCCGCGCGTGAAATCCATTCCGGTGCCGCCCGGCGTCAAGGCGGTGATCCTCCATCCGCACATGTTTCTCTCGACCAAGCAGGCGCGGGCCATACTCAGTCGCACCGTGGACCTCGCGGCGTTCGTCTGGCAGACGGCCAATCTCGCCGGCTTCATCTCCGGCTGCTACACCAACGACCTGGACATGATCCGCGAGTCCTTCGAAGACGTGGTCATCGAGCCGCAACGCCAGGCGTTGATCCCCGGGTTTGCCGAAGTGCGCGGCGCATCGATGGCGGCTGGTGCGCTCGGCTGCTCGATTTCCGGGGCTGGCCCCACGATTTTCGCGTGGGCGCAGGATAAGCATGCGGACGCAGTACTTGCCGCGATGCAGGGGGAATTCCGCAAGCGCTCCATCGCCACCGACGATTGGATCGTCGAGGTCCAGTCGGGCGGCGCGCGCATCGTTGCGACCCGTCCCTGACCCGGTAGTCGCTGTGTCGGAAATGCGATTCACCAGCACACGCCACGGCTCTGCCGACCTGACCTTCAGTGCTGCCTTGGTGCAAGGCCTCGCGCCTGATGGCGGGCTCTACGTACCGATGCGCTGGCCCCGCTTCGCGCCGGACTCGATTGCCGCTCAATCGCTGCCTGCAATCGCAGGCGAATTGCTTGCACCCTTCCTCGAGGGCGATGCGCTCGCCCCGCAACTGTCCGCGATAGTGGCGGAGGCATTCGACTTTGCCGCGCCACTGGTGGCCCTTGGTGCCGACGGCAGACCGAAAGTACTCGAGCTCTTTCATGGGCCGACCGCGGCATTCAAGGATTTTGGGGCGCGTTTCCTCGCCGCCAGCCTGGTGCGCTCGCGGGAGGGGCAGCCTCGGCCAGTGAAGATCCTGGTGGCAACATCGGGTGACACGGGCGGCGCAGTCGCTGCAGCGTTTCACAAGCGGCGCGGTGTCGAGGTTGCCGTGTTGTTCCCCAAAGGCCTGGTATCGCCGACGCAGGAAAGGCAGCTCACGTGTTGGGGAGGCAATGTCCGGTCGTTCGCGGTACGCGGCACGTTCGATGACTGCCAGCGACTGGTGAAGCAAGCCTTCCTCGATGACGAATTGCGCACGCGCAGCGAATTGTCGTCGGCCAACAGCATCAATCTGGGGAGGCTGCTGCCGCAGATGGTGTACTACGCGGCTTCGAGCCTCAGCGTTTGGCGTGAGCATGGCGAGCCTGCTTCATATGTCATACCCAGCGGCAATCTCGGCAATGCGCTCGCCTGTCTCTGGGCGCGAAAGCTGGGCTTGCCCATCGCCAGCATCCATCTCGCGCACAACTCGAATCGCACCTTGACGGACTATCTTCAGTCCGGCCAGTGGCGGCCCAGACCGAGCGCGGCAACTTTGGCGTCAGCGATGGACGTTGGTAACCCAAGTAATTTCGAGCGCTTACAGGATTTACATCCAGATGTTTCTAGCCTGAGAGAGGCGGTCTCAGCCGATGCAGTGGATGACGACGCCATCCGCGAACGAATTCGCGACGGATTCGAGCAGTTCGGGCAGATCTGGTGCCCGCACACTGCAGTTGCCGCCGAAGCTTTCGCGCGGCTCCCGCTGGCAAGACGCACAATGGAGCGCTGGGTTTTGGTTGCGACGGCGCATCCGGCAAAATTCCGCGAGATCGTCGAGCCGCTGATCGGTGTCGATGTGGCGGTACCGAAGGCTCTGGCCTCGTTGTTCGAGCGCCCCGTGGAGTGCACGGATATCGACGCCGATCTGCCTGCGCTGCGCCGGCATCTTCTTTGAGATAGGGAGGCTTCGTGGACGCGTTGCAAAATCTGCCGCCTACTGCATGGGCATTGGTCGCCGCTGCCATCGTGCTCGGGTGGATACTGGCCTGGGCATTCGGCGCATACCGGAAGCACAGCGCGCGCAAAGCGCTCATCGGCACGGTCACTGCCGCGGGGTCCGATCATCTCGCGGACGTGCTCGTGCCCGATGGCATGGGAGGATTCTTTCATCTGGATTTCGTGCTGCTCACTCCGCGGGCCATTCTCGTGATCGACCTGCGCGATGTGTCGGGCAATATCTTCGGCGGCGATCAGATGACCGAATGGACCGTGATGGACGGCCCGCAACGCTTCACCTTCATGAATCCCCAGGGCGCGCTTTATGACCGGATCGCAGCGGTAAGGGCGATCGCGGGCGAGGTGCCCGTGGAGGGCCGCATCGTGTTCACGCGACGCGGAAAGTTTCCCAAGGGCTTGCCCAAATGGACCCTGATGGTGGATTCGTTGAAGTCGGAATTTCCCACCGTCGAACGGGCCGAGCTGACCGGCCCCTACCGGGAACAATGGCAGAGACTTCGCGATTCGGTCTCGCCCTCCGCGATGAACCAGGTCAAGCCGCTGCCGGTGCGCTGATTCGCCAGTCAGCGCGCTCGCCGGGCGTGGTCCCCCAGCACCAGGGCAACGCAAGCCGTGAGCCTGCGGGTGTAATCGATGTGCAGGAATTCGTTCGGTCCGTGTGCGTTCGCCTGAGGGCCGAGCACCCCGGTGATGAAAAACTGGGTCTGCGGAAAGCGCTCTCCCAGCATTCCCATGAACGGGATCGTGCCTCCCACGCCGATGTACACCGCATCGCGGTCGAAGATTTCCCGGGAAGCGCGCGCCATCGATTGCGCCAGCCACGGAGCGACAGAGGGCGCATTCCAGCCTGACGTGGCGGAGTCCGCGTGGAAAGCAACACGTGCCCCGTAAGGCGGAGCGTGTTCCAGAGCCGCCTTTACCGCTGCCGCGGCGCGCGAAGCATCAACCGTAGGGGGGAGGCGCAAGGAGAGTTTCAGCGTCAGCTCTGGCAGCAACACGTTGCCCCCAGAGAGCACCGATGGCAGCCCGTCCGCTCCCGTCACCGCCAGCGTCGCATGCCAGGTGCTGTTGATCATCAGCTCGACCGGATCGTTCGACACGGCGCGCACACCCTTGGCAAAAGGCAACTTGTCGGCAAACTCGTTGCACAGCACGCGCGCGGCCGCGGCGATCTGCGCGCGGCGATCTTTGGGGATCGTCACCTGCAGCTCCTCGAGAAGGATGTCTCCATTCAGGGGGTTCTCGAGCCGAGCCAGCAACTGTTGCATGATTCTGAAAGGCGTTGGCGCAATGCCCGTCGCCATGCCCGAATGCACGCCTTCCGTCAGCACGCCCACGTGCAGGCGGCCGACGAGATTGCCGCGCAATGAAGTGGTGCACCACAGCTGATCATAGTTGCCGCATTCCGCGTCGAGGCAGACGACCAGCGAAGGCGTGCCCAGAGCGTCTCCCAACGCTTCCAGATGTGCGGGAAGGTCGACGCTGCCGCTTTCCTCCGAGGCTTCGATCAACACCACGCAGCGGGCCAGAGGGACTCTCTGCGCCTTGAGTGCGGCAATGGCGCCAATCGAGCTGAAGCAGGCGTATCCATCATCCGCACCGCCACGGCCGTAGAGCTTGCCATCGCGGATCACCGGTTCCCACGGGCCCAGCCCAGGTAGCCAGCCGGTGAACTCGGGCTGCTTGTCCAGGTGCCCATATAGCAGCACGCAATCCGGCAGCTCGCCGGGTATATCCACGAGCAGCACGGGCGTGCGCCCTTGGAGCCTGCGCACCTCGACCTTCATGTTTGGAATCTGCTGCGCTCGGCACCAGCTCGCCATGAGCTCTACCGCCGCGTCCATGTGGCCATGCGCTTCCCAGTTGGGATCGAAGGCCGGCGACTTGTTGGGGATGCGCACGTACTCCTGGAGGCGCTCCAGGATGGACGAGTTCCATTGAGCGTCGATGGCCTTGCGCAATGTAGGAATATCCACTTCGTTCACCTCAGACCATGACAGTTGAATTCAGGCGGAACAGGCGGCAGGCGGCGGCCGTAGTGTGCTCGGCGAGCGCGGCCAGGCTCTCGTCGCGGGCGTGAGCTACCTTCGCCGCGATGTGCGGCAAATATACCGGCTCGTTGCGGCGGGATGGCGGCTTCGTCGGCAGATCGCGCGGCAGCAGATAGGGCCCATCGGTCTCGAGGAGCAGGCGGCCTGGCGGAATCCGCGACATCAGCGGCAGCAGATGCGCGCCGCGCCGCTCGTCGCATATCCACCCGGTGATGCCAATTAAAAGGCCGAGGTCCAGAGCGGAGTCGAGCTCGGCCGCGTTGCCCGTAAAGCAATGTGCGACTGCGCCGTGCTCAATGGCACGCGGGTGTTCGCGAAGGATGGCCATGAAATCGTCGTGAGCGTCGCGAACATGCAGGAATAGTGGCTTGCCGGCACGCTCGGCAAGCTCGAGGTGATCGTGGAAAGCGGCGCGCTGCACGGGGCGTGGCGAAAAATCACGAAAGTAGTCGAGACCACATTCGCCAATCGCGACCACCTCGGGCTCGCGCGCCAGTTGCGCATACTCGGCCAGCAATTCCACGGTGAGATCCTGAGCGTGATGCGGATGCACGCCTGCGGTCGAGTACAGAACGCCGGGATACGCGCGCGCAAGCTCTAGCGCCCGGCGAGAGCTCGCGCCACTCGATCCCGTGACGATCATGCGACATACGCCGGCTGCCTTGGCTCGCTCAATGACGGCATCGCGATCGCCATCGAAACTGTCGTGCGCCAGGTTGATGCCGATGTCGATAAGAGACCCGGGCGAGCACACTGTATGATTGGTTGCCATGAGAGAACCACATTCTACGCAGCGACGCAGGCGTATGGCGCTGACTCTCGCGTCGATCATCGCCGCGTGCGGCACCCTTTGCGCGCACGCCGCCAACTGGCTGGATTTCGAGGCGCGCATCCAGTACGCGTTCTATACGGAGGATCAGAGGTCGCTGACCAATCTCGCGGAGCTGCTGGCGAGCTTGCAAGGCGATGGGCCGCTGCGTCCCTATTACGAGGCCCTGGCCAACTACCGCCTGGCCTTGCTGGAGAAAGTGACTGCTCCGGTGCGGGCGGGCGCGGCAGAGCGTTGCGTGGCGAGCCTCGAGCAATCGTCCGGCGCGCAGCGGTACCCGGGCGAGATGCTCGCTTTGCAGGCTGCTTGTCTTGATACGCTGGGCAAGCTCAAGACGATTCGTGCGCCGCTCGCTGCGACTCGGAGCCGCGCGTACGCGGCGAGGGCATTGCGCCTGGCGCCGGCGAATCCGCGCGTGCTGCTCGTGCAGGCTCACGGCGAAAATCACGACGTGGTCGAGAAGACCCTGCGACGCGCAATCGTTGCTTTCGAAGTGGAACGGCGCGGCATCGCAAGAACGCCAGGATGGGGCGGGGCGGATGCCTATCTCGCGCTCGGGCGCGCTTGCCTGGATCGTGGCGCGCTGCTGCCCGCGCGCGATGCGCTCGAGCACGCGCTATTGCTTGCACCTGAATTCATCGCCGCGCGCAAACTACTGTCGAGCATCACCACAGGCTGAGCCGGCGCTACTCCACACGCCAACGAAACGACCACGCGCCGAACGCCAGAAAGACCAACGCCGTCACGGCGAGATAAGCCAGCTGCGGCGCGACGTCAGCGAACCCCGCGCCGTCGAGCATCACGGCGCGCGCCGCATCCAGCACATGCGTGAGCGGGAATATGCGGGCGATGGCTTGCACCCACTGCGGCGACCCCTCCAAGGAAAACCAGATGCCCGACAGCAGCATCATCGGCCAGGTGAGCACATTCAACAGCCCACCGACGAGTTCCTCGCTCGAGAAGCGCGCCGCGATGGTGAGGCCGAGCGCAATGAGCGAGAGCGCGCCCGAGCACACCTATGACGAGCAGCAGCGCTAGGCTCCCCGCCGAGTGGAAATGCATGATGGTCGCGACGCCGACGTAGAGAATGCCGGTGACCAACAGCGTCAGCGCCAGGCGCGAAAGCACCTGCGCGGCCAGGAACTCGAACGCGGAGAGCGGGGTTGCATGCAGCCGCTTGAGAAACCCGGTTCTTGCGATAGCGCAGCACCACGTAGCCGACGCCGAACAGGCAGCTGAACATCATGTTCATGCCGAGGATGCCGGGAAACAGCCAGTCCACGTAGCGCACGGCATCGCCGGTCACCGGTTGTCGCTGCACGCCGCGGTCGGCTGCGATCAACAGCTTCTCGACGATGTAGCCCTTCGGCGAGCTCGTGTTGACCCAGTATCGCGGCGTGCCCTTCAGGTCGAGCAGCAGATCGAGCTGATGGCGCGCGACCTTGTGGACTGCATCGCCTTCCGCGGCCATCGCCACGAAGTCGACGAATCGTTCCTTCAGGAAAGGATGGTGCTCGGCGCGCAGGTCCTCGAGTCAGCACGCCGACCTTGAACAGCGGCCGCTCGCCTCCGCTGAACACGAAGCTCATGCCCACCACCAGCGCGATGGGCAGCAGGATGCTGAAAATGAGCGTGCCGCGGTCGCGCACGAACTCGAGGTTGCGCGCGTGCCAGACCGCGAGCAGGCGTCTCATCATGCGCGCAGCTCCTTGCCGGTGAGCTCGAGGAACAGGTCCTCGAGATTCGGCGGCCGGATGCGCAGATCGCTTCAGCGGGACCTGGGCGTCCATGAGCTGACGCAGCGTGGCGTCGAGATCGTCAGTGGTGATCTCGATGCGGTCGCCGGCCTCGATCAGACGCAAGGGCAGATCGCGCGCGGCCGCGGCCGACAGCTCCTGGCGCGGCAGCTCGAGCAGGACCTCCGCGAAGTGCTCGCGCAGCAGGGCACCGCGGTGCTCCCTGCTGCGATGATGCGGCCGCGATCCATGATCGCGATCTCATCGCAGAGCAGCTCAGCCTCTTCCATGTAGTGCGTGGTGAGGATGATGGTCTTGCGCCGCGCCTTGATCGACTGCACCAGGTCCCAGAAGTTGCGGCGCGCCTGCGGATCGAGGCCGGTCGTCGGCTCATCGAGAAACAGCACGCAGGATCGTTGATGAGCGCGATGGCGAGCAGCAGCCGTTGCTGCTGTCCGCCGGAGAGCTTGCGCGCATCGCGGTCTGCAGCTTTTCGAGCGCGCACAGCCGCAACACGTCATCCACCTCCATGCCCCTGGGAGTAGAGGCCGCGAAACAGGTTGAGGCTCTGTCGCAGCGTCAGGAAATCCTGCAGCGCGGTCTTCTGGAACAGAATGCCAGCCTCCTCGCGAAAGCGCCGGCCGACCGGCTCACCGCTGTAGAAGACTTCGCCGGAGGTCGGCGCGAAGGATGCCCTCCATGATCTCGATGGTGGTGGTCTTGCCGGCGCCGTTGGGCCCAAGCAGGCCGAAGCAGATCCCCTCGGGCACGCGAAGGAGATGCCGTCGACCGCCGTGACGGCGGGGTAGTGCTTGACCAGGTCGCGGACTTCGAGAATGGGGAAGCTCAAGTGGCGAATGTCCTGCGGATGGCACGAGCGCGCGATCCTAACGGATCCGTCTGCGCGCCGGTCTGGCTCCCAGGGCAGCGTGTAACATCGCCGTCATGAGCACCCCGCGCTACGACAAGTCCGAGCAGGTCGACCTCTCCGATGAGCGCATCCACTGGGATCTCGGCGCCTCCATCTCATATGGCGAGTACCTGCAGCTCGGCAAGCTGCTCGATGCGCAGAAGCCCCTGTCTGCGCAGCACGATGAGATGCTCTTCATCATCGTGCACCAGACCTCGGAGCTGTGGATGCGCCTGTTCCTGCACGAGCTGGCCGGCGTGCTGCGACTGCGTCCGCCGCGATGACCTCGATGCCGTCGTTCAAGCATGCTCTCGCGCATCTCTCGCGTGCAGTCGCAGCTCATCGCCACGTGGGACGTGCTCGCCACCATGACGCCGGCGGACTATTCCGCGTTTCGCAACGCGCTGGGGCGCTCCTCGGGGTTCCAGTCTTATCAGTACCGACTGCTCGAGTTCCAGCTGGGCAACAAGAATGCGGAAATGGTGAAGGTGCACCAGCGCGACCCCGAAGCGCAGGCGACGCTGCAGCGCGCGCTCGGCGCCCCGTCGCTATACGACGAGGTCCTGAGGCTTGCTGAGCCGCCGCGGCTACGGCGTGCCCGAGGAATACCTGACGCGCGATTTCAGCCAGCCCTACCGGGCCAGCAAGCAGGTGGCGGGCGCCTGGCTCGGCGTCTATCACAATGCCGAGAAGGACTGGGACCTCTACGAGCTCGCCGAGAAGCTGGTCGATCTCGATCACAACTTCCAGCTGTGGCGCTGCCATCACCTGAAGACCGTGGAGCGCATCATCGGCTACAAGCCGGGCACCGGCGGCAGCGCCGGCGTGTCCTATCTCGCCAAGGCGCTCGAGCTCAAATTCTTTCCGGAGCTGTGGCAGATCCGGACGTCGATGTAGGCCGTCGCCGTTTGAGGTACCGGTAACCGAGCAGCAGCGCGAGGATCGCGGCGTAAACCAGCGGCTCACGCACGTCGCGCTTCACCTGCCAATAGTAGTGCAACACCCCGAGCGCAGAGATCAGGTAAATCAACCTGTGAATCTTCTGCCAGCGCCGTCCAAGTCGCCGCATCATTGCGTTCGTCGAAGTGACTGCAAGCGGCAGGAGCAATACCAGCGCCGCGAAGCCCACAGTGATGTACGGCCGCTTGGCGATGTCCGTCACGATGGAAGCGTACTCGAGGTGACGGTCGAGCACGAGGTAGATCGTGAAATGCGCGACGGCATAGATAAATGCGAACAATCCCAGCATGCGGCGCAGACGGATGAGGTGAGGAAAGCCTGCGATGCTGCGCAGCGGCGTTACGCAAAGCGTGATCAGCAGCAACTGCAGGGCGGTCTTGCCCGTCTTGTGGAGAAGCGTTTCGATGGGGTCCGCGCCGAGGTTCACACCGAACTGTCCGAACGCACCCGATGCAAGCCACAGCAGCGGGAGGCTGCACGCGACGAACAGGATGGGCTTATAGATGAAGCGGTAACGGCGATCGACGGTCATTGGCGCATCAGAAATAGCGTCTCAAGTCCATGCCTTTGTAAAGAGCGGCGACTTCGCTCCCATATCCATTGAACGGCAGCGTGGCCTGCTGTTGATCGAAGAGCGGGCGCCCCAGGCGCCTCTCAGTGGCCTGGCTCCACCGAGGATGATCGACCTGCGGGTTGACGTTGGCGTAGAACCCATATTCGTTGGGCGCGGCGCTGTTCCAGGCGGTTAGCGGCTGGCGCGCGGTGAAACGGATCCTGACGATCGATTTCACGCTCTTGAAACCGTATTTCCAGGGCACGATGAGCCGCAGCGGGGCGCCGTTCTGGTTCGGCAGGGAGCGGCCGTAGACGCCGACGACCATCAGCGCCAGCGGATGCATCGCCTCGTCGATTCGCAGCCCTTCGGTGTAAGGCCAGTAGAGCACGGGAAAGCGTTGACCTGGCATCTGCTTCGGATCATGCAGTGTCGTCAGCTCGACGTATTTCGCCTTCGAGGTCGGCTTGAAGCGCCGCAGCAAGTCGCCCAGCGGAAAGCCCAGCCACGGAATGACCATGGACCAGCGTTCTACGCATCGCAGCCGGTAGACGCGCTCCTCGAGCGAGTGCGGCTTCAGGATGTCTTCGAGGGTGTAGCGCCCTCGCACTTCCGCCTCGCCGTCCACCGTCACCGTCCACGGCGCGGTTCGCAACGAATGCGCATTCTCTTCTGGATCGCCCTTGTCCGTGCCGAACTCGTAGAAATTGTTGTAGCCGGTGATGTCCTCGAAGCTGTTGAGCTGGCTCATCGGTCGAATAGCGGGCATTCCGCGGATACTTGCGGGCAGCCACGGCCGGCAGCGGATCAGCAAAGGCGGGCACCAGGGCGCTCGCGCCACTGGCGAGAACCCCCGCAAGCAGGCTGCGCCTGTTGAAGAACACCTCGGGGGGTGTGATCTCAGAAGGGGCGATTGGTGGAGCGATGCGTCGAGTCATGATCGACCTCCGGCCGTATTGACCATACAGTACGCAGCGAGTTGCCGTTGCGGTTGCAAATTCCTCGCCTGCCTCAGGTCACCTCCAGGTCTCGATGCGGAGGCCGGCGGCGGCGGCGGCCCGTCTGGCAGGTCCCGAGCCGTTCACCAGCACGTCCGTCCTCGACGCGGCACAGATGGTTCAGATCGCTGGCTGCGTTGCCATAGGCGCTGACTGCCACGCCAGGGTAGACGTGCGCGCAACGCCTCGAGGCACCGCGTCTTCTCCTCCCCGTGGCGATTGGGAGTGGCGAGTTGGCCGTTCAGACGATCTCCTTCCCACCGGATGCCGGTGCAGACCATCTCGTCGAATTCCAACGCGCGTGCAATCGCCGGGACGTACAGATCGGGACTTGCGCTCATCAGCACCAATCGGTCGCCGGCGGCGCGGTGCGCGGCGACGCGCTCCCTCGCTTGGATGAACGTACCGTTTGCAAGCAGCGTCGGCACGAATCGGCGGTCCACTCATCGATGAGCGAGCGGGTCACGTTGCCCAGCACCCGGCGGATGAGCGCCGATTTCAGTTCACCCCGATCCCGATCCATCGCGAAACGCAGGAGGGCGGGCAGCACGGCAAGCAGCCGGGGGAAGCGCCAAGGGTGGCCGCGCAGATACCCGAAAACATACGGCACCAGCGTGTCGTGCCGCGTGATCGTCCCGTCGAGGTCGAAGATCGCAAGCTGCATTACGCAGCGCGTGTCAGTCCCGCGAGCTGGCGCAGCACGTAGTGAAGGATGCCGCCGTGACGGAAGTACTCGCGCTCCTTCGGCGTATCGATGCGCACACGCGCCTGAAATCGGATGGGCACGCCGGAATCCGGTGTTGCCGTCACGGTCACCGTGCGGCCTTCGCCGGCGCCGATCCCGAGGATGTCGTAAGGTCTCGCGCCCGGTGAGGCCCAGGCTCAGCGCAGACTCGCCGGGCTTGAACTGCAGGGGCAGCACGCCCATGCCGATCAGGTTCGAGCGGTGAATGCGCTCGAAGCTCTCCGCGATGACGGCGCGCACGCCGAGCAGCATCGTGCCTTTCGCGGCCCAGTCGCGCGATGAGCCCGTGCCGTACTCTTTGCCTGCGAGGATCACCAGCGAAGTGCCGGCCTCCTTGTAGCGCATGGCGGCGTCATAGATGCTCATCTGCTCGCCGCTCGGGATGTGCAGCGTCACGCCGCCTTCGGTGCCCGGCAGCAACAGGTTGCGCAGCCGGATGTTCGCAAACGTTCCGCGCATCATGATTTCGTGATTGCCGCGGCGCGCCCCATAGGAGTTGAAGTCCTTCGCCTGCACGCCGAGCGAGCCGAGATACCTGGCGGCCGGGCTCGTCTTCGAGATGTTGCCGGCTGGCGAGATGTGATCGGTGGTCACCGAATCTCCGAGCAGTGCGAGCACGCGCGCCTGGACGATGTCGCCGACCGGTTTCGGTGTCTTGTCCATGCCGACGAAGTAGGGCGGATTCTTGACGTAGGTGGAGGCGGCGTCCCACGCGTAGATCTTGCCTTGCGGGATCGGGGATTGCATTCCATAGCTCATCGCCCTTGAAGACGCTGGCGTAGCTCTTGCGGAACATCGCCGAGTTCACCGAGCGTGCGATGACTTCCTGGATCTCGACCGGTGACGGCCAGACCTCCTTGAGGAAGACGGGCTTGCCATCGGCGCCGGTGCCGAGCGGCTCGTTGTTGAGGTCCACATCGAGCGATCCTGCCAGCGCGTACGCCACCACGAGCGGCGGGGAGGCGAGGAAATTCATCTTCACCTCCGGATGCACGCGACCCTCGAAGTTGCGGTTGCCCGAGAGCACCGAACAGGCAATCACGTCGGCCGCTTTCACGGCGTCGGAGATCTCCGGTTTCAGCGGGCCGGAGTTTCCGATGCAGGTGGTGCAGCCATAGCCGACCGTGTAGAAGCCGATCGCCTCGAGGTCTCCGGCGAGTCCCGCCTTCTCGAGGTAATCCGTGACCACGCGCGAGCCTGGCGCGAGACTCGTCTTCACCCACGGTTTCGCGTTGAGCCCGCGCTTGCGCGCATTGCGCGCAAGCAGCGCCGCGCCGATCAGCACAGCGGGGTTGGAAGTGTTGGTGCAGCTGGTGATGGCGGCGATCAGCACGTCGCCATCCTTCACATCGAAGGTCTAGCCACCTGCGGACCTGACCGACGCCTTGCCGGTCGCGGCCGGATTTTTCTGCGTGCGCTCCTCGGACATCTTCTTCGCGGCGGCCCGATAGACCGTCTTCGCCGTCGCGAGCGGCACACGATCCTGCGGCCGGCTTGCGGCCCGGCAAGGCTCGGCTCGACGGTGGCCAGATCGAGCTCGACCACGTCGGTGTATCGCGGCATCTGCTGGCCGTTCTCGCGCCACATGCCCTGCGCGCTCGCATAGGCCTCGACGAGCGCAATCTGCTCCGCGGCGCGTCCCGAGAGCTCGAGATAGCGCATCGTCTCCCCGTCGATCGGGAAATATGCCGCAGGTGCTGCCGAACTCGGGCGCCATGTTCGCGATGGTCGCGCGATCGGCCAGCGGCAGGTTGGCGAGGCCGTCGCCGAAGAACTCGACGAACTTGTCGACCACGCCTTTCTTGCGCAGCATCTCGGTGACCGTCAGCACCAGGTCGGTGGCGGTGGCGCCGGGCTGGAGGCTGCCGTTCAGCCTGAAGCCGATGACCTGCGGAATGAGCATGGTGATCGGCTGACCGAGCATCGCGGCTTCTGCTTCGATGCCGCCCACGCCCCAGCCGAGCACGCCAAGGCCGTTGATCATGGTGGTGTGCGAGTCGGTACCGACCAGCGTGTCGGGATAAGCGCGCACTACACCGTCTTTCTCATCCGCGAACACCACGCGCGCGAGATGCTCGAGATTGACCTGATGCACGATGCCAGTGTTGGGCGGCACGACCTTGAAGTTGTCGAATGCCGTCTGGCCCCAGCGCAGGAACGCGTAGCGCTCGCCGTTGCGCTCGAACTCGATGCGGTTGTTCTCCGCGAGGGACTTCGCCGTGCCGTATTCGTCGACCTGCACGGAGTGATCGATCACCAGTTCCGCTGGCGCGAGCGGGTTGACCCGCTCGGCCTTGCCGCCGAGCTTCACGATCGCATCGCGCATGGCGGCGAGGTCGACTATGCAGGGCACGCCGGTGAAGTCCTGCATGATCACGCGACTCGGCGTGAAGGAGATCTCGTAGTCGGGAACCGCCTTGGGATCCCAGTCGAGCAGCGCCTCGATGTCGGCGCGAGTGACGTTGACGCCGTCCTCGAAGCGCACCAGGTTCTCGAGCAGGATCTTCAGGGAGTAGGGCAGAGCGCGCCACTTTTTCGGCGGGCAGGGCGGCCAGGCTCCATATCTGATAAGACCTGGCACCGACTTTGAGTGTCGTCGCGCCTTGAAGCTGTCCGTCATAAAGCCTCCGCAATGGAAATGCGCGGCGAATTATAGGGGTGCGACCGAAGTCCCGCGACCGTTTCGATCGCCGCGCCGCCCAAACACAGATCACCGTCGTACAGCACCGCGTACTGTCCAGGAGTTACCGCCCGTTGCGGCACATCGAATGTGATGCGCGCGCTGCCATCCCGACGGATCATCACGTGCGCCTGCTGGTCGGGCTGGCGATATCGCACCTTGGCCGTGCATCTGAAGTCAGTGCCGGGCAGCGCCGTGAGCCAGTGGATGGGCGCCGTTTCAAGTTCCCTGCTCGAGAGCAGGGGATGATCGTGGCCCTGCACCACCAGCAATGCGTTGCGCGCCGCATCCTTGGCTGCAACATACCAGGGCTCTTCGGCTGCGCCCCTGAGACCGCCGACAGCCAGTCCCTCGCGCTGGCCCAGCGTATAGAAAGCGAGGCCGCGATGCGTTCCGATCCGCACACCTTGTGGTGTCTCGATCGGTCCCGGCTGGTCCGCCAGGAACTGCGCGAGAAAGTCCCTGAACGGACGCTCGCCGATGAAACAAATACCGGTGCTGTCCGGCTTGTCGTACACCGGCAGGCCGGCCCGTCGCGCCCGCTCTCGCACTTCGCTCTTCGGCAACCGGCCCAGCGGCATCAACGCGCTGCTCAATTCATTGCGCCCGACGGCATGCAGGAAGTAGCTCTGGTCTTTGGCGGCGTCGGCCGCCTTTCGCAGTTCGATGCCGGCAGCGCCATGCACGAGGCGGGCGTAGTGACCTGTGGCCAACCACTTGCCCCCGAGCCTGCGCGCATAACGCAGCGCTACGCCGAACTTGATCTCGCGGTTGCACAAGACGTCGGGATTCGGCGTGCGACCCGCGCGCTGCTCCTGAAGGAAATATTCGAAGACTTGCGCGCGATACTCGGTGGCGAAGCTGACCCGGTGCAGTGGAATTGCCAGCTCCCGTGCAACGGCGCGTGCATCCTGATAGTCGCTCGCCGCCGTGCAATAGGCGTCGTCCCCCTCCCAGTTGCTCATGAAGAGGCCGTGCACGTCGTATCCCTGCTCCTTGAGGAGCAAGGCGGCCACGGCGGAGTCGACGCCGCCCGAGAGGCCTACGATGACGCGGGATGGTTCGGACATGGCGCGCATTCTACGCGCGCCCGGCGCTTCAAAGACTGACTGCGCGGACGTTGACGGCCGAATCCAGGTCCAGGCATGCGACCGCGTCGAGCGGCAGCCGCCTGCCGGTCAGATAGTCATCGATGCAGCGCAGGACCAGCGGGCTGCGCAGGCGCGGCTCACGCTCCTGTAAATCAGCACGATTGAACCATCGCGTGCCGACGATGCCCCGATCCAGCGGAAGCGAGGGATCGTGATCGTGCACCGAGCCTGTGAAAGCGAAGCGGAGGGTGGAGCGGTTCGATGCGGGCTTGCGCCATAAGTAAATGCCCAACAGCGCCGCAGGCTCGAACAACCATGCGGTCTCCTCGCGCACCTCGCGCACCACGGCCTGAAGCAGGGTCTCGCCGGTCTCGACATGACCTGCGGGCTGGTTGAAAACCAGACGGTGCGAGATGCGCTCTTCGACACACAGGAAGCGTCCGTCGACTTCGGCGACGGCCGCGACCGTGACGTCAGGCTTCAAAGTCATCGGTGGAATTATAGCCGAGCCGCTGGCTAGCGGCGAGCAATGCGCAGCACCTGCTCCGGAGCGCTCACGTTCCAGATCACGTCGAACTCGGTCAGGTAGAGCTTCGCGACGCCCGGATTGTTCAGATCCGCGATGCCATCCCAGGAATCCGCCCGCATGCGGAACACCACCGCGCGATCGTCGGCAACCAGGTAGGCGGAAGCCTGTTCGGGGGACTCGCCGGAAACGTGGCGGATATCGATGCAGCTCGAAAGCCGACGCCCCATGGCAATGAACCGGTTGCTGTCGCGCTTCACCTGACTCGGATGCTGCAACAGTACGCGCACCTTCGAGAAACTGCGTGCCAGCACGAAGTGCTTGATGATGTCGAGAAATCCTGTTTGATCGTAAAGTTCGGGCTCCAGATCGGGCGTATAGATCGAGATCAGGCGCTGGGCGCCGGCCGCCGCCGTGTTGATCGCGGCGCGCACTTCGGCTCGTGTCGAAAGGATGCGCAGGGAGTCGGGCGTGCGGTGGACACCTGAACTGCCCGTGCTGTTCGAGTCGGAGGCGTAGCGTGCCTTGGCAAGCTGCGCGAGAGCCCTGGTTGCATCCGAATCGGCGGTGGCGGTCACGAGCGATGCCTGGCTTGATTTCCTGCGGGACTCACAGGCCGGGCGATCTTAGGAGTGCAGCGCGAGCCTGCTTGCCGAACAGATCACGTTTTGCGGCGTGCCGCTCACGGTGCCCCGCCAAAGCGTGGGCTGGTTCGCATTTTTTGTGCGGCTAGAGGTCCCGCGCGAGGCGGCCCGCGATACCCACGTAGTCGCGGGGCCGCAGAGCCTTGAGCCGCGACTTCTCCGTAGCAGGCAATGCCAGGGTGTCGACGAAGGCGTGCAATGCCGCGGCATCGATGCCGCGGCCCCGAGTAAAGTCTTTCAGTAGCTCATAGCCATTGGGCACCCCGTGGGCGCGAAGCACGGTCTGGATCGGCTCGGCAAGTACTTCCCAGGCGGCGTCGATGTCCACACCAATTCGTGCGGTGTCGGCGTCCACCTTGGCGAGCCCGCGCTCGAGCGCCCGCCAGCCGACAAGAGCATGCGCGAGCGCCACACCGAGATTGCGCAGCACAGTCGAATCCGTCAGGTCGCGCTGCCAGCGCGAGATCGGCAGCTTTTCGGCAGAAGTGGCGCAGCAGCGCATTGGCGATGCCGAGATTGCCTTCGGCATTCTCGAAGTCGATCGGGTTGACCTTGTGGGGCATGGTCGATGAACCCACTTCGCCGGGTTGCGCGCACTGTTTCAGATAACCGAGGGAGATGTATCCCCAGAAGTCGCGGCACAGGCCAATAAGCAGCGTGTCGAGGGCGGCAACGGCATCGCAGTATTCGCCGATCCAGTCGTGGGGCTCTATCTGCGTGGTGTGCGAGTTGTATTCAAGGCCGGCCGAAGTGACGAATGCGTGCGCAATGGCCGGCCAATCCGCATCCGGTGCGGCGACCACATGCGCGTTGAAGTTGCCGACAGCGCCGTTCCATTTTCCGAGAATGGCGACGCTTTTCCACCGTTCCTGCGCACGCCGCAGGCGCGCCGCGAAATTTGCAATCTCCTTGCCCAGCGTCGTGGGGCTCGCTGGCTGACCGTGAGTTCGTGCGAGCATCGGCACGTCCGACCAGCGCTTCGCGAGCTCGGCCAGGGTGACGTACAGCGCGCCTGTCGTCGTCAGCAGCGTAGCGCGAGCTTCCAGAAGCAGGCGCGCATAGCTCAGGTTGTTGATGTCTTCGGACGTGCAACCGAAGTGCACGAGCTCGAGCGTCGCTTCCCCGGCGCCCGCTTCAGCAAGCTGCGCACGCACGTAATATTCGACAGCCTTCACGTCGTGGTTGATGCGCGCTTCTATGTCTTTGACCGCAACAGGCGCCTGCTCTGGCGGCTCGCGTGCCAGCTCCACCGCCCGTGAGCGCACCTCGTCCGGAGTTCCGGCACCCGCTAGCGAGGGCACCGCCTTGCACAGGTGCAGAAACCATTGCGCTTCCACGCGGATGCGCTCTCGAACCAGCCCTGCCTCGCTCAGCAGCCGTCGCAGCGGCTCCGAAGCGGAGCGATAGCGGCCGTCTACAGGTGAGAGTGAGTCCAGGGAAGCGGCAGTCATGTTTATCGGTGAGCCCGCAATGCTACGATTCGCATCATACCTTAGCTTCACCGTCGGGCGGCGCGCGCCGCCCGACGCGAGAGTCCGGAGTTCCTCGATGAGCACATCGTTTCGAACCGAGCGCGATAGCATGGGCGAGCTGCAGGTGCCCGCCGATGCGCTGTGGGGCGCGCAGACCCAGCGCGCCGTGCAGAACTTCCCGATCAGCGGGCTCACTCTTCCGCGCGAGTTCGTCGCGGCGCTGGGCTTGATAAAGCAGGCGGCGGCGCGCGCCAATCGGCAGCTCGGCCTGCTCGATGAGGGCGCCGCGAAGGCGATCGACGCCGCAGCGGGCGAAGTCGCCGCAGGACGGCATGACCGGCATTTTCCCATCGATGTGTTCCAGACCGGCTCTGGAACCAGTTCGAACATGAATGCCAACGAGGTCATCGGCCGGCTCGCGACCCAGGGCCTCGGGAAGTCCGTGCATGCCAACGACCAGGTCAACATGGGGCAGAGCAGCAATGATGTGATCCCCACCGCCATTCACGTCAGTGCGGCGATCGCGGTACGCCGTCACCTCATCCCGGCCCTGGAGCACGCCAGGGATGTGCTGGCCGCCAAGGAACGCGAAGTCGGCGCGATAGTGAAAACAGGGCGTACTCACCTGATGGACGCGATGCCCGTGACGCTCGGGCAGGAATTGTCGGGGTGGCGCGCGCAAGTCGAAAATGGCCTGGCCCGTCTGAAGAGCGTAGAGCCGCGCCTGCTCGCGCTGGCCCAGGGTGGAACGGCAGTGGGCACGGGAATCAATGCTCATCCGAAGTTTGGTGCGGCCTTTGCAGTAGAGCTCAGCAGGCTCAGCTCGATTCCCTTCGCCGCCAGCGCAAATTATTTTGAGTCCATGTCCGCCCAGGACGCGGCAGTGGAGCTCTCCGGGCAACTGAAGACCATCGCCGTCAGCCTGATGAAGATCGCCAACGACCTGCGCTGGATGAACAGCGGGCCGCTCGCGGGTCTCGGCGAGATAGCCCTGCCGGCATTGCAGCCGGGCAGCAGCATCATGCCGGGGAAGGTGAACCCGGTGATCCCGGAGGCTGCGACCATGGTCGCGGCGCAGGTGATCGGCAATGACAGCACGATCACGCTCGCCGGTCAGTCGGGCAACTTTCAGCTCAACGTGATGTTGCCGCTCATTGCGCACAATCTGCTCGAAAGCATCCGCATCCTGGCCAATGTCTGGCGAGTGCTCGCGGACAGCGCGATTGCGGGCTTCAAAGTGAATCGTGAGCGGGTCGCCGAGGCGCTCGACCGCAATCCGATCCTGGTGACGGCACTGAACCCCGTCATCGGTTACGAACAGGGCGCGGCCATCGCCAAGAAGGCCTACGCCGAAGGCCGCCCCATTCGCGAAGTTGCCGAGCGCGAAACGAAGTTGTCGCGCGCCGAGCTCGAGGAGTTGCTTGACCCAGTCGAGCTCACGCGCGGCGGCATCAAGGGAGGCTCCGGCGGAGGCGGATGACTACGGCATGCAGGATTGGAAATCGCGCATACGCACCTGCCTCGAGGGCACGACGCCAAGCCATCTGCATGACGTCCTGCTCCTGCCCGGCCTTACCGCCGAGCAAAGCCTGGCGTTTCGCGGACATTTTCCCAAGGATCCCGTGCCCGCCGCCGTGCTGGTGCCGCTCGTAGAGCACGATGACGGCCTCACCGTACTGCTCACCCAGCGAGCGACGCAACTGAAGAATCACGCCGGGCAGATCAGCTTCCCTGGCGGGCGTATCGAGACGACGGATCGCGATGCGTGCGCCGCCGCTTTGCGCGAAGCGCAGGAAGAGATCGGACTCGACCCGCAGTGGGTTTCCGTGGCGGGATATCTGCCGGACCACATCGTAGTGACCGGCTTCAGGGTGACACCGGTCGTCGGCTTCGTGAGCTCGGGATTTGAGTTGTTGCTGGATTCCGAAGAGGTGGAGAGCACCTTCGAAGTCCCGCTGGCGCACATCTTCGAACCGGCCAACCATCGCTCGCGGATGCGCCGGCTGGGCGCCGGCGGGGTCGAGGTTGAGCTGAGCGACATCGCATACGGTGATCGCGTCATCTGGGGTGCCACGGCCGGCATGCTGCTGACGTTGTTTCGGGTCTGCGGTTCGACCCTGGCATGAGAAGCGTGCTGGAGCCGTTGCCGCACAGCCTGCCCGCGCTGGTGCGCGCCACGCGTATCAGTGAAATGGCGGCCCGTGCCGGATTCGACTGGGTCCGCCTGGCGGATATCCGCGACAAGATCGCCGAAGAGCTCGGCGAGCTCGACGAGGCACTCGAGGAATCGAAGCAGTGCGCATCCGCCGCCGTGCTCGAGGAGTTCGGTGACCTGCTGGTCGCTCTGGTCAATCTGAGCCGGCATCTGAAGATCGATGCGGAACAGGCGCTAAGTGCCGCCAGCGCGAAGTTCGAGCAGCGCTTCAGGCACATGGAGGTCCTGGCACGTGACAGAAAGCGCACCCTGGAGAGCCTGTCAGCCGCCGAGTGGGACGAATTGTGGGTCGAAGCCAAAGGTGCCACCCGCCGCGCGGTGTGAACCAGGTCACGCTCCCCGCATTCAGTCGAGATTCATTGACGCGCGCCTATCTTTGCGCCCAAGCCGGCAACGAACACAGGCGCAATTCCGCGCCCCGCACCGGTGGAAGGTGACGACCATGTTGACGAAGGCAATAAATGTGCTGGCGGCGGCTGGATTGCTGCTCGGCGGACAAGCGGCTTTCGCGGATCATGGCCGGTGGCAGGATAACGACTATCGCCACCGCGATCGTCCGGACTACGACTACGCGCGTGTCGTCGACGTGGACCCGATCTTCCGCAACATCCGAGTCAGCACGCCGCGGCGCGAGTGCTGGAACGAGACCCGCTATCAGGAGGTCAGGTACTCGGAGGGTCCTCGCGAACCGCATCGTGCGGCGGGGTCCATGATCCTGGGCGGCCTCATTGGTGCCGCCATCGGCAACCAGATAGGCAGCGGCGGTGGCCGTCGCGCCGCAACGGTGGCCGGCGCCGTGATAGGAACGGCGGTTGGCCACGATGCAGCGGCAAACCGGCAGGATCGATTTGGCAACTACGGCCGCCGCGACTATCGTGAAGCCCGCCCCTACGAGGTGGAGCGCTGCGACGTTCGTTACGATGACCAATACGAGCGGCGAATCGAGGGGTACCGGGTGACGTATGTCTATAACGGACGGACCCACACGACGCGAATGCCCTACGACCCGGGCGATCGCATCCGCGTTCGCGTCGACGTGCTGCCTGAGGAATGCGACTGATCGAACGCCGGAGCGCCGGCGATTCGGCAACGGGCAGGGGCGACTCTGCCCGTTTCTTTTTCGAGCGGCGGCGATTGCGTTAGGCTTGCGCGCCTCGCCATGAAAACCCCACATCCATTCCTCTCCATCCTGGCGACACTCGTGCTGTCGGCGGCCGCCTTCACAGCTGGCGCGCGGCCAGAGGATGGCGAACACCGCAATCGGGGGCATCAAGAACGCCCGGAGCGAAACGACCGCAGCCAGGGGCAGCAGCGCGTGCGGGTCAGGATTTCTCTGGATCGCGCTGTTGCAATGGCAGAGAGCCGCTACCACGCCCGGGTGGTGCGCGCTGAAACGCGCGGCACCGAGCGCGGCGTCGTTTACGTCCTCCGGATGCTTAACGAGGCTGGACGTGTCTGGACAGTGCGCATCAATGGCAGCAGCGGCAATTTCGAGTAGGAGCGGGCAATGCGCATTCTTGTTGTGGAAGACGAAGCGGCACTGCGCGAAGCGCTGCAGTCCCAGTTCGCCGCCGCAGGGTTCACTGTCGACGTGGCGGCAGACGGAGAGGACGGCCTGTTTGCCGGGAGCGAATATCCGGTGGACGTGGCGATAGTCGATCTTGGCTTGCCCAAGGTCCCCGGGCTCGAGGTCATTCGCCGACTGCGCGCAGCTGGCAAGAGCTTTCCGATTCTTGTCCTGACCGCGCGGGATCGATGGCAGGACAAAGTGGAAGGGCTGCAGGCGGGCGCCGACGATTATGTCGCCAAGCCTTTCCACTTCGAGGAAGTCCTGGCGCGCGTGCAGGCGTTGATGCGACGCGCCGGAGGCTGGGCATCGCCACAGCTCGTCTGCGGCCCCATATCGCTCGATACCCGCGCGCAGACCGTGAATCTCAACGGCGCGTCTGTGGAGCTGACGACGTTCGAATACCGAATCCTCGAGCACATGATGCTGCGCGCGGGTGACGTAATCTCCAAGACCGAGCTGACCGAGCGACTGTACGATCAGGACTTCGAGCGCGACAGCAACGTCATCGAAGTCTTCATCGGGCGCCTGCGGCGCAAGCTCGATCCCGATGACACCCTGCAACCTATCGAAACGCTGCGCGGCCGCGGCTACCGCTTCGCGCTGCCGCGCAGTTCCTGAGCGCGCCGCATCGTGCACTCACTGAGTCGCCGGCTGCTGATAGCGATCGCGGTGCCGCTGATCCTCTTCTTCGGCGCCACCATCGCAGTATTCGATGCCAGCTTCCGCGATCTGTCTGCACGCTCGCTCGAGGCATTGCTCGATGCGCAGATGGTCGCCCTGATCGCCGCCGCCGAACCGCAGCCCGACGGAAGTGTGGTCGCCACCAGCTCGAGCCTGGAATCGCGCCTGGAGAATCCGGGATCCGGGCTGTATGGACAGATCCACGCCAACGGAGGAACGGTGCCGTGGCGCTCCAAGTCTTCCGCGGGTACTTTTCTCAACTTCGGTCCTGACCTGGCTCCTGGCCAGCGTCGCCTAACCAGGGCGACGATTGACGGCGTCCCGGTGGCTGTAGCGAGTCGCGGCATCGCGTTCGAGACCGAAGGGCGGGGGACCCGCAATCTGACGTTCAGCGTTGCGGCCAGCCTCGAGCCCTACAGCGACCAGCTATGGAGCTTCAGGAAGCGGATTTTCGGATGGTTCGTGGGCCTGACGGCGCTGTTGCTCGCCATGCTGGGAATACTGATGCGCTGGGTGCTCGAACCCGTGCGCCGCCTCGAGCGCGAGATCCACGCAGTGGAGGAAGGCGAGCGTGAAACGCTGGGCGGCGGATATCCACGCGAGCTGAGCGGCGTAGCGATGAACCTCAATGCCCTACTCATCGGAGAGCGCAAGCGGGTCGCCCGCTATCGCGACACTCTAGGCAACCTGGCCCACAGCTTGATGACGCCACTATCGGTGGTGCGCGCTGCAATCGCGACAGCCCCCGCCGAACAGGCAGGGGCGATCAGCGCGGAAATCGACCGCATGTCTTCGATCGTCGAACATCAGCTCAAACGCGCGGCTGCCTCGGGTGGCGCTCTGCTTGGCCAGGCTCCCGTCGACATCGCGCCCGTGGTCGCGGAGCTACGCGCCACGTTGATGAAGGTGTATGCGAAGAAGGATTTCTCGATCGAGCTGTCAGTGCCCGCCGAAGCGCAGTTCATCGGCGACCGCAGCGACCTGGTCGAGCTGCTGGGAAATCTCCTGGACAACGCGTGCAAGTGGTGCAGGAGCAAGGTGAGCCTTACCGCAACCGTCACTGCGGACAATCCTCCGCGCGAGAGATTGAAGGTCACCGTCGAGGATGACGGCCCTGGCATTTCGCATCTCGATCGGGCGCGAGTCTTCGAACGTGGCGTCCGGGCGGACGAGAAAATCCAGGGCCACGGCATCGGGCTCGCCATGGTGCGCGACACGGTCGAGCTTTACGGCGGCAGCCTCACGCTCGACGCCTCGCAACTGGGCGGCGCTCGTCTCTCAGCGTTGCTGCCCGGCCGTCAGACCTTAAACTCAATGCCCTGAGCAAGCGGCAGCGAGCGGCTCCAGTTGATGGTATTGGTCTGCCGGCGCATGTAGTTCTTCCAGGCATCCGAGCCTGACTCGCGCCCACCACCCGTTTCCTTTTCGCCGCCGAATGCACCGCCTATCTCTGCGCCGGATGTGCCTAGATTCACGTTGGCAATGCCGCAGTCACTGCCGACCGAGGACAAAAAGGTTTCCGCATTCTGCAAGCGGTCAGTGAACAGCGCGGAAGACAAGCCGTGCGCCGAGGCGTTCTGCATCTCGATTGCTTCGGCCAGAGAGTTGAAGGGGATCACGTACAGGATCGGGGCAAATGTCTCGGTCTGCACGATGTTCCAGTCGTTGCGGGCGCGCACGATTGCCGGCTCGACAAAATTTCCTGGCCGATCCAGGACCTTCCCGCCATGGAGAACTTCGGCGCCGGCCTCGCGGGCTGCTGTCAGTGCCGACTTGTAGCGCTCGACCGATCCGTTGTCGATCAGGGGACCCATGAGCGTGCTGCCATCGAGCGGGTCGCCGATCCGCACCTGTTGGTAAGCATTGACCAGGCGCTTCTCGAACTCCGCGAGGCGCGAGGAGTGCACGAGCACACGACGCGTGGTGGTGCAGCGCTGACCTGCGGTTCCCACCGCGCCGAATACGACGGCCGGAACCGCCAGATCGAGGTCCGCAGTCTCATCGACGATGATCGCATTGTTGCCACCGAGCTCCAGCAGCACCTTGCCCAGCCGTTTCGCCACGCGTTCGCCGACGCTCCGTCCCACCGCTGTCGAGCCGGTGAACGAAACCAGCGCGACCCGCGGATCGTCGACGAACCGGGTGGCGAGCTCCGTGCCCGCATCGATGAACATCTGGAAAACAGGGGGTAGCTTGTTGGCCTTCAGCACGCGGTTGCACAGGTTCTGCACCGCCAGCGCGGTGAGCGGCGTCTTCGGCGACGGCTTCCATACCGACGCATTACCGCATATAGCCGCAAGCGTGGCATTCCAGGCCCAGACCGCCACCGGGAAGTTGAAGGCAGAGATGATTCCAACCACGCCCAGCGGATGCCACTGCTCATACATGCGGTGCTGCGGACGCTCGGAGTGCATGGTCAGGCCATAGAGCATGCGCGATTGCCCAACGGCAAAGTCGATGATGTCGATCATCTCCTGAACTTCGCCGAGCCCCTCGGCGAGGATCTTGCCGTTCTCCAATGAAACCAGCGTGCCGAGATCCGTCTTGCTCTTGCGCAATTCTTCACCCAGCAGGCGGACGTATTCGCCGCGCTTGGGCGAGGGCACCTTGCTCCACTCGGCAGCAGCGCTCACGGCCGACTTCATCACGTTCTCGTAGTCAGCGGCCGTTGCGCCACGAACCTGCGAGAGAACTTCCCCGGTCGCGGGATTGCGCACATCGATCGGCGTGCCCTGCGCCTTCGACCAGCCTTCAACGCCCGACCATGCCCCGGCATTCGAGGCTTCGAGGCCGAGCCGTCCCAGCAGTGATCTGATCTCAGCGGCATTCATCGCGCCACCCCTCTCAATTTTCGTTGCGTCCCCGCCTTGCCCGACACGACGGCCTCGGACGAAACATCTTTCGTCCCGCCGGAGGCGTAGTAGCGCCCGAAGCGATTCGCCAGGATCGCGGGCAGGCTGAAATGCTCCTGCGCAACGAAGCCGCGATGCTTGCCGGCGCCGCCCAGGACGAGGTCGACGACGGCCGTGATGCCTGACGCCGTCGTCACCTGGATCGCCGACCAAAGCCTGCCGGCGATGACTTGCGGGTAGACCTTGTTGACGTAGTTTTCCTCGCGCAGCTGTCCGTCCTGAGTGCCGGTCACCGCGGCATAGACGATGACCACGTCCTGCAGGGTCTGCGGCACTGCGTTCTCGAGCACGCGCTTGAGCGTGGCGCGATCCTGATTGAGCTTCAGATCGTTCATCAACAGGCGCATGTGATCGCAGTGGCCGGGGTAGCGAATGGTCTTGTAATTCATCGCCTCGGTCTTCGCGCCGTGGGTTTCGGCGAGTGAGCCGAGGCCGCCCGAGGTATTGAAGGCTTCATAAAGGGTGCCGTCGATCTCGATCTCCTCGAGGCCCTCGAGCGGCGCGACCTCTACCTCCCGGCCATCCACCAATGCCTGGCAAGGATTGCCGTACTCGTTGATCAAGCCGTCCGTGGACCACGTGAGCGAATACTTGAGCACGTTGTTCGGATGCTGCGGAAGGGCGCCCACGCGCAGTTTCACCGTTCGCACCTTGTCGAAGTGAGTGATGAGCTCGTTCGCTGCGATGCTGATGAAGCCGGGCGCGAGTCCGCATTGAGGCACGAAGGCGCGATCGGCGCCCGCGGCGATCCGGCGCACCGCACGGGTGACTTCGACATCCTCCGTCAGGTCGAAATAGTGGATGCGCGCGCTGCGGGCGACTTCGGCCACGCCCACATTGCAATAGAAGGGAAGCCCCGAGATCACCGCGTCTACCGGATTTTCCTGCAGATGTTTCGCCAGTGCCTGAGTGTCAGCTGCATCCACCTTGAAGCCCCTGAGCTTCGAATGATTGTGCGCACGCACCACGGAGTCGGCCGCGGCGCCGTCGAGGTCGCAGAGGTTTACTTCATAAGCTCCTGATTCTGCGAGTAAACCGGAAATCAAAGCGCCGATCTTGCCTGCGCCCAATATGGATACTCGATGCATAGGTTCCTCATCGTTTCGGCGCGTGCGCCGTGACTTCGCGGATCGACCCGTTGCGCACCGTTTGCGGCCGCGGGAGCGAAGGGCGGCGCATTCTGCATCGCCGTCAATCGTCGCACCACCCCCTGCCCGTAAACGAAACCATCTGCGCCTGCGACCTCCATTTCCAGCCGTATGACGCCGTTGAAAAAGCGCTTTTCTGCTGTAGGATCGCGGCCTCTATGCGATCCCCCGAGACAACACCCTGGCACCCGGCGGCGTGGCAATCGAAGCCCGCACAGCAGCAACCCAAATATGCCGACTTGAGCTCACTGGAGCGTGTCGTTGCCGATCTGGCGCGCCTGCCGCCAATCGTCGTGTCGTGGGAAGTCGATGCGCTGCTGGACCGCCTCGCCCAGGCGCAGCGCGGCCAGGCGTTCGTACTTCAAGGCGGTGACTGCGCGGAGGCCTTCAGTGAGTGCCAGTCAGATCAGATCACCAAGCAGTTGAAGATCCTTTTGCAGATGAGCATGGTGCTGCTGCACGGCTTCAAGAAACCGATCGTACGCATCGGCCGCATGGCGGGGCAATATGCCAAACCACGCTCGACGGACACCGAGACGAGAGACGGAGTCACTTTGCCGAGCTACCGGGGTGACCTCGTCAACCGGCCGGAATTCACCGCGCAGGCTCGGACCGCCGATCCCGAATTGCTGCTGCGTGGCTACGAGCGAGCCGCGCTGACGCTGAACTTCGTCCGCGCCCTGGTGGCCGGCGGCTTCGCCGACCTGCACCACCCCGAGTATTGGGATCTGGGCTTCGTGAAGCACTCACCTCTCAAGGACACCTATCACCGCATCGCCACCTCGATCGCGGATGCTCTCGATTTCTTCGAAGGCATCAGCGGCCGCGCCGTACACGAGACCACGCACGCCGACTTCTACGCGAGCCATGAGGGCCTGCATCTGCTCTATGAGCAGGCGCAGACGCGCTTCATCCCGCGCCAGCAGCGCTGGTACAACCTGTCGACACACATGCCATGGATCGGCATGCGCACCGCGCAGCTGGACGGCGCTCACGTCGAGTATTTCCGCGGCATATCCAATCCAGTCGCCGTAAAAATCGGCAGCGCGATGGATGGCGCGTGGTTGCAGGGCCTGATCACGGTTTTGAATCCACAAAACCAGCCCGGGCGTCTGACCTTCATCCACCGCTTTGGCGCCAAGGACATCGCGAAATCACTGCCGCGAGCCATCGAGGCCGTGCGACAAACGGGCCAGACGGTTCTCTGGATATGCGATCCCATGCATGGCAATACGGAAACGAGCACGGGCGGTTACAAGACGCGACGATTCGAGAACATCCTGCGCGAGCTCGACCTTGCATTCCAGATCCATGCCGAGATGGGCTCGCACCTGGGGGGAGTGCACATCGAGCTCACAGGTGAGGACGTTACCGAATGCACGGGCGGCGCCCGGGGGCTCACGGATGCGGATCTGCAGCGAGCCTATCGTTCGAATGTCGATCCCAGGCTCAATCACGAACAGGCGCTGGAGCTCGCCCTGCTCATTGCCGAGCGGAGTCAGGCGCGCAGGGGCGCGGCTGATCCTCGTATCTGCCTGGCGGATGCGCGCACCAGGTCGATGAATCGCTGCACGGCCGCCGAGTTTCCACCCTGCCGGCACGCAAGAATGAGTGGCGCTCGCAACTTCGCGCTGCCGACGATGCGGCGATAGGTCACTCCATCCATCTGCAGCCGGCGCAGCGAATCCGGCACGATTGAAATCCCGAGGCCCACCGCAACAAGATTCAAGGTCGACACGATGCGCGGCGCCTCCTGCCTGATCTTCGGAGCTGAAACCGGCCTTGCGGCAAGCGCCGATGATCGTGTCGTACAGGCCAGGTGCGCCCGGTCGCTTGTAGAGCAGAAAATTTTCACTCGCGAGCGCTGCTGAGAGCGATCGGCGCCTGCTGGGCCGCGCGGCGGCCCGCCAGCGCATGGCCCGCAGGCAGCGCCACCAGCATCTCCTCCTCGAGCAGCGGTTCGACGCTGAGGTCGACGAAGTCCTCGACCGGGGAGCGAATGAACGCCGCATCCACCGTCTCGTCGTGCAGGGCCTGTACGAGCTCACTGCTGCCGCTTTCCTCCAGCACCAGTGAAACCAGCGGCGACATCTCGCGAAACTCGCGCAGCACCCGCGGTATGAACGGGTGGAAGGGCGCAGAGCTGGTGAAGCCGACGACGACTCGCCCCTGCTCGCCGCGCGCCGTGCGCTTGGTACTCGCACACGCGCGTTCCACGTCTTCGAGCAGGGCGCGCGCGCGCTCGAGGAAAGTGTGCGCCGGCATCGGTGAGCTCGACCCCTCGCGGCTTGCGCCGGAGCAGCTGGACACCGAGCTCCGTCTCGAGCGCCCGGATCTGCATGCTCAGCGGGGGCTGCTGAATACCAAGGCGTGCGGCGGCGCGGGTCACATGGCCTTCCTCGGCCACGGCGATGAAATATCGCAGATGTCGCAGCTCCATCTGTCATATTTATCAGATATCGATAATCAACTCAGCATATATTTTACCCGCAGCGGAATAAGGGCTATGGTTCGCATCCGTTTTCGGCTCGGGCTGGGAGGCACCGATGGCGACCGACGCGCGACACAATCCCGCGGGTCTCGAAATTCGCGGCGGCTCGAGCAAAGCGACTGAGGTCATTCTGACCCCGCAAGCGCTGGATTTCATCGTCGCACTGATGCCGCCAGTTCACGCCGCGCATCGAGGAACTGCTCGCCGCGCGCGAGGCACGCCAGGTCCGCATCGACGCAGGCGAAATGCCGGACTTCCTCCCTGAGACGCGCGCTGTCCGCGAAGCGCGACTGGAGGGTCGCGGCGATCCCCGACGACCTGCTGGACCGGCGCGTCGAGATCACCGGCCCGCACCGATCGCAAGATGATCATCAACGCGCTCAACTCCGGCGCCAAGGTGTTCATGGCCGATTGCGAGGATTCGCTGTCGCCCGACCTGGGACAACGTCGTCGAAGGGCCAGGTCAACCTGCGCGATGCGGTGCGCCGCACCATCGAGCTCGTCGAGCGCCCGAAGGCAAGGTCTACCGGCTCAATCGACAAGACCGCGGTGCTGATGGTGCGGCCGCGCGGCTGGCACCTGCTCGAGAAGCACATGACGCTCGACGGCAAGCCCATCGCCCGGCGCGCTTCTCGACTTCGGCCTGTACCTGCTTCCACAACGCCACGGAGCTGCTGCGCAGCGCGGCACCGGGCCCTATTTCTACCTGCCGAAGCTCGAGAGCCATCTCGAGGCGCGGCTCTGGGCCGAGGTGTTCGACTTCTCCGAACAGACGCTCGGGCTGCCGCACGGACGGCATCAAGGTCACGGTGCTGATCGAGACCATCCTCGCGGCGTTCGAGATGGACGAGATCCTCTGCGAGCTTCGCGACTACATCGTCGGGCTCAACTGCGGGCGCTGGGATTACATCTTCAGCTTCATCAAGAAATTCGCGACGCCGCCCGGATTTCGTGCTGCCGGACCGCGCACGAGGTGACCATGACGACGCATTTCCTGCGCTCCTATTCGCTGCTGTGCATCAAGACCTGCCACCGCCGCGGCGCCTTCGCGATGGGCGGCATGGCCGCGCAGATCCCGATCAAGAACGACCCGATCGCCAATGAGCGCGCGCTCGCGCAAGGTGCGCGCCGACAAGGAACGCGAGGCGGGTGACGGCCACGACGGCACCTGGGTGGCGCATCCCGGCCTCGTGCCGGTGGCGCGCGAGGTCTTCGATCGGCTGATGCAATCGCCCAACCAGCTCGACCAAGCAGCGCAAGGACGTCGACGTCACCGCGGCGGATCTGCTGCGGGTTCCGCAAGGGCACGATCACCGAGGCCGGGCCTGCGCAACAACGTCAGCGTGAGCCTGCAGTACCTGGCGGCCTGGCTCGACGGCAATGGCTGCGTGCCGATCAACAACCTGATGGAGGATGCGGCGACCGCGGAGATTTCGCGCGCGCAGATCTGGCAGTGGATCCACCATCGGGCGGCGTGCTCGAGGATGGCCGCAAGGTCACCGCCGAGCTCGTTCCGCAAGTACTCGACGAGGAGCGCGCGCGCCTGAAATCCGGCGCGGCCGGCGAAGAAGCCTACGAGGCCCGCTCGTTCGCAGCGGCCGCGCGGCTGCTCGATGAGATCACCGCTCGCCGACGCGAATTTTCGACGTTCCTGACCCTGTCCGCCTATCGACGACTATCAATAGAACTACGGGAGCTCGCACTCGATGAACCGCAGCGCGCACAGGACCTCGCAAAGACTGGCAAGACGAACCCGCGCTGGAAGGGCGTCACGCGCGCCTACAAGGCGGAGGATGTCGTACGCCTGCGCGGCACCGTGCACGTCGAGCACACGCTCGCGCGGCTCGGCGCCGAGAAGCTCTGGCGCTACGTGAATGAGAAGCCGTTCGTCAACGCGCTCGGCGCGCTCACCGGCAACCAGGCCATGCAGCAGGTGAAGGCCGGCCTCGATGCCATCTATCTGTCCGGCTGGCAGGTGGCGGGCGACGCCAACCTCGTCGGGCCAGATGTATCCCGACCAGTCGCTGTACCCGGCGGACTCGGTGCCCGCCGTCGTCCGGCGCATCAACAACACGCTCAAGCGCGCCGATGAGCTGCATCACGCCGAAGGCAACGACTCGATCGACTGGTTCAAGCCGATCGTCGCCGATGCCGAGGCCGGCTTCGGCGGCGTGCTCAACGCCTTCGAGCTCATGAAGCAGATGATCGAGGCCGGCGCGGCCGGCGTGCACTTCGAGGATCAGCTGTCGTCGCGCGAAGAAGTGCGGCCACATGGGCGGCAAGGTGCTGGTGCCGACGCAGGAGGCGATCAACAAGCTCGTCGCCGCGCGCCTGGCGGCCGACGTGTGCGATGTGCCGACCGTGCTGGTCGCGCGCACCGATGCGGAGTCGGCCAACCTGCTCACCTCCGACGTGGACGAGCGCGACCTGCCGTTCATCGCCTCCGAAGGAGCGCACCGGCCGAAGGCTTCTTCCACGTCAAGCAGGGCCTCGACGCAGGCCATCGCGCGCGGCCTTGCCTATGCGCCGTACTGCGGACATGATCTGGTGCGAGACGGGCACATCCGGACCTGCGACGAGGCCAAGGACTTCGCCGAAGGCATGCACAAGCAAGTTCCCGGGCAAGCTGCTCGCGTACAACTGCTCGCCGTCGTTCAACTGGAAGAAGAAGCTCGACGACGCGACGATCGCGAAGTTCCAGCGCGAGCTCGGGGCGATGGGCTACAAGTTCCAGTTCATCACGCTCGCCGGCTTCCACGCGCTCAACTACTCGATGTTCCAGCTGGCGCGCGGCTACAAGGAATCGCAGATGACGCGCCTACGTCGAAGCTGCAGCAGGAGGAGTTCGCCGCGGAGGGCGTCGGCTACACCGCGACCAAGCATCAGCGCGAGGTCGGCGCCGGCTACTTCGACGACGTGACGCAGACGGTCGCGGCCGGCAGCAGCCTCGCTGTCGGCGCTCAAAGGGTCCACGGAGGAGGCTCAGTTCATCAAGACCTGAGCTTCGTTTGAGGTAGGAGGCAGGCGCGCACTCTGCTTGGACAGGAGAGCGCTGGGATAGGAGGTTGCATGAAGTACGAGCACATCGTCGTGCCGACGGACGGCAAGCGCATCACCATCAACCCGGATGCCTCGATCGCGGTGCCCGACCAGCCCGATCATTCCGTATATCGAGGGCGACGGCATCGGCGTCGATGTGACGCCAGTGATGGTCAAGGTGGTGGATGCGGCCGTTCGCAAGGCCTACGGCGGCAAACGCGCATCGCGCTGGATGGAGATCTACAGCGGCGAGAAGGCCAACAGGCGCTACGGCCAATGGTTTCCGGATGAGACGCTGCAGGCTTTGCGCGACTTCGTGGTATCGATCAAGGGGCCACTCGGAACGCCAATCGGCGGCGGCATCCGCTCGCTCAACGTCGCCATGCGCCAGAGCCTCGACCTGTACGCCTGCGTGCGGCCGATCAGATATTTCCCTGGCGTCTCAAGCCCGATGCAGGATGCCAGCCTCACCGACATGGTGGTGTTCCGGGAAAACACCGAGGACATCTACGCCGGAATCGAGTGGCCGGCAGGCTCGGCCGAGGTGCAAAAGCTCATCGTCTACCTGCAGCGCGAGCTCGCGGTAACCGGCATTCGATTTCCGGCGAGCTCCGGCATCGGCATCAAGCCCGTCTCGAAGGAGGGCAGCCAGCGCCTGATCCGCAAGGCGATCCAGTACGCGATCGACAATGACCGCGTGTCGGTGACGCTGGTGCACAAGGGCAACATCATGAAGTTCACTGAAGGCGCCTTCCGCAACTGGGGATACCAGCTGGCCAAGGAGGAATTCGGCGCGAAGGACATCGGAGGAGGCCCGTGGCTGTCGTTCAAGAATCCGCGCAGTCAGGCAAGGACATCGTGGTCAAGGACGTCATCGCCGACAACTTCCTGCAGCAGGTGCTGCTGCGGCCTGAGGAATACGACGTCATTGCGACGCTGAATCTCAACGGCGACTACATATCGGATGCGCTCGCCGCGCAGGTGGGCGGTATCGGCATCGCCCCCGGTGGCAACATCGGGGACGGCCTCGCAGTCTTCGAGGCTACACACGGCACTGCGCCAGGATTTGCAGGCAAGGATCGCGTCAACCCCGGCTCCCTGATTCTTTCGGCCGAGATGATGCTGCGCTACCTCAAGTGGACCGAGGCGGCGGATCTGATCCTCAAGGGCGTGGCCAACACGATTGCCAACAAGGAGCTGACGTACGATCTGGCGCGCCTGCGCGGAAGCGATCCGCGCGCCCAAGCGCGAGTTCGCCGCCAAGACCACCGTGGCGGAGGATCTGCAGCGCCTGATCCCCGGCGCGACGTTGAAGAGCACATCCGGCTTCGGCGAGGCGGTCATCCGGCACATGGATGACTGAGACTGAAATATACGACGCGGACTGCACGCGCTGTCCGCGCCTCGCCTCGTTCCTGGCGGAGACGCACGCGCGCCATCCGACCTACTGGTCACGCCCGGTGGCGCCTTTCGGCGCGGCGAAGCCGCGAATCCTGATCGTAGGACTTGCGCCGGGAATGCACGGCGCCAACCGTACGGGCCGACCATTCACCGGCGATCATGCCGGCATCCTGCTCTACGAAACCCTCCACGAACTGGGCCTCGGTACGCAGGCTACGTCCGAATCTTCTGATGACGCATTGCGACTGATCGACGCGCGCATCACCAATGCAGTCAAATGCCTACCGCCGCAGAACAAGCCCAGCCCTGAAGAGATTCGCCGCTGCAACGCATATCTGCGTGCCGAGATCGGCCAGTTGAAGGAAGAGGTGCGCGTGATCGTCGCGCTCGGGCGTATCGCCCATGAGTCCGTGCTTCAGGCCCTGGATCTGAAACGCAGCGCCCTGCAATTCGGTCACGCTCGTGAGCATCGGCTGGACGAGACGCGCGTGCTGATCGACTCGTATCATTGCAGCCGCTACAACACGCAGACGCGGCGATTGACGCCACCCATGTTCAAGTCGGTGATCCGCCGTGCCTGCGAGCTCGCGGAGCTGTGAGTGAATGCAGATGAAAGCGGCCCCCAGGGCCTGAAGAATTACGTGGCGGCGCTGCCGAAGCGCCCGGGCGTGTATCGCATGCTCGCCGCCGGCGGCGAGCTGCTCTACGTCGGCAAGGCCCGCAGTCTCAAGGATCGGGTCGGCAGCTACTTCAACCCGAGTCGCGTGGACCCGAGAATCCACGCGCTGGTCAGCCAGATCGACGCGATCGAAGTGACCGTGACGGGCTCCGAGACGGAAGCGCTGCTGCTCGAATACAACTTGATCAAGGCCCACCGGCCCCGATTCAACGTCACGCTGCGCGATGACAAGAGCTTCCCGTATATCTACCTGCACGATACGCACGAGTATCCCCGGCTGTCGTTCTACCGTGGCGCACGCAATCTTCCGGGCCGTTACTTCGGGCCGTTTCCCAATGCCGGCGCGGTTAAGGAGGCGCTGCACGAGCTGCAAAAGCTGTTCCGGATCCGCAACTGCCGGGACACCTTTTTCGCTAATCGCAGCAGGCCCTGCCTGCAGCACCAGATCGGGCGGTGCTCCGCGCCGTGCGTGGGCTTGATCCCGCGCGAGGAGTACGCGCAAGACATCGACGCAGCCGTGAAAGTGCTCGAAGGTTCGGCGGACGAAGTCGTCGCACGTCTCGATTCGCGTATGGAAGAGGCCGCTACCCGTCTCGAGTTCGAGCGTGCCGCACGCATCCGGGATCAACTCGCGGCGTTGAAGCGAATCCAGGCGCAACAGATCGTGACCGCGGGAGGCGAGCGCGACATCGACGTATTCGCAATAGTGGGAGCCCCCGGCGAATACGCGGTCAGTGCCATGCTGATACGCGGCGGCCGCAATCTCGGCACCACCAGCTACTTTCCGCGTGCCGCGCTTGCCGAGCCAGCCGAAGCGCTGGTTTCCTTCATCATGCAGTACTACTCGACCCAGGAGCCGCCCGCCGAAGTTTTCGTGAACCACAAGCTGGAGGATGCGGACGCGCTTTCTCAAGCTCTCGAAACGCGTGCGGGCCACCGCGTAGAGGTGAAGTGCCCGGTTCGCGGGCTCGGCGTGCGCTGGGTCGAGCTCGCGCAGGAGAACGCCGCGCAATCGCTGCGCATGCGCCTGTCGCAGAAGCAGGGCATCGAGGAAATGCTGACGGCGCTCGCCGCCGAGCTGGAATTGCCGGAAGTACCGGCGCGCATCGAGTGCTTCGACATCAGCCACACGGCGCGGGGAGGGCACCGTAGCATCCTGCGTCGTGTTCGGGCCCGGAGGGACCGCTGAAAAAGGAATATCGCCGCTTCAACATCACCGGCGTCACTCCGGGCGATGACTACGGCGCACTTCGTCAGGCGCTCGCGCAGGCGCTACACACGAGTTCGCGATGGCGACATCCCAGCGCCTGACCTGCTACTGATCGACGGTGGACTCGGACAGATCAGCCAGGTGCACGAGGTACTCGAAGAGCTCGGCTTCGACAACATCACTGCTGGTCGGCGTCGCCAAAGGGCCGGATCGCAGGCCTGGTCAGGAGCGTCTGTTCATCCACGGCGCGGCGGCCCCGCGCGTCCTCGAATCACATTCGCCCGCTTCGCGGCTCGTGCAGCGCGTCCGCGATGAGGCACATCGATTCGCGATCACCGGGCATCGCCGCAGGCGCGCGCGGCGCTACAACGAATCGATCCTGGAAACCGTGCCGGGGCTCGGGCCGTCGCGTCGACGCGCCCTGCTGACCCACTTCGGTGGATTGCAAGGTGTGATGCGCGCCGGCGTAGCCGATCTGGAGCAAGTATCCGGCGTCGGCGCAGCGCTCGCGCGAAACATCTATGATCGGCTCCACCCCGGACAGCTAAAGCGCCCGATGCTCTGGACCCTGCCGAACATCCTGACGTGGATCCGCATAGCGGCGATTCCGCTGATCATCCTGCTGTTCTACATGCCCTATCACTGGTCCGATCCGGCGGCCGGCCTGCTGTTCGCTGCCGCCGGCATCACGGACTCTCTCGATGGCTACCTCGCACGGCGTCTCGGCCAGACTTCGCGCCTCGGCGCTTTTCTCGATCCGGTTGCAGACAAGCTGGTCGTGGCGGTCGCGCTCGTCCTGCTGTTGAGCAAGGATGTGCCCGCAATGCTCGGGATGTCCGCGGACTGGTCGCGAATCACGCTCGCGCTCACCGCCATAGTGATCATCGGGCGGGAGATCGCGATCTCCGCGTTGCGCGAGTGGATGGCGGAGATCGGCGCGCGGCGAAAAGTTGCGGTGTCGCAGATCGGCAAGTACAAGACGATTCTGCAGATCTTCGGCCTCTCCATGATGCTGTTCCGCTGGGACCTCCTCGGCCTGCCCACGTACGCCATCGGCATGGCGCTCACCCTCGTGGCCGCCGCCCTGACCCTGGTCTCCATGGTCATCTACCTGCGTGCGGCGCTGCCGGAGCTGCGGCAATAAGCGGCTGATTACCTTGACTTCATAGGGCCGCCCCCTACAATCTCGCCGCCTCGTTTCGAGTTGCGGGAATAGCTCAGTTGGTAGAGCGTAACCTTGCCAAGGTTAAGGTCGCGAGTTCGAGCCTCGTTTCCCGCTCCAATCTCCAGTCGAATCCGGCGCGGTGGCCGAGCGGTCAGGCAGAGGTCTGCAAAACCTCGTAGATGGGTTCGACTCCCGTCCGCGCCTCCAAACTAGCTTCTGACAACGTCCGATGACGTGGCGGAAAGCTCGATGATCTGTTTCGACATGACCCGGTGGAGGATGCGCCCCGATACCACTCGACTTTAAGTCGAGCGCAGTGCATTCCCGCCGAACTGAGTCGCAATTTGGCGCTGTGATGACTCAACACGAGGAGGGCAACGCTATGCCTGGTCGTACAACCTAACGGTGCCACCCGCTTCGGATACTTGCGCGTTGCTTTTAGACTTGAAAGCGGCCCAAAGAAGGCTGGCTTCATTCGATGCGCGGATCGGACCGCAATAACTGACTTAACTGAGCGGGCTCGATAGGCTTCGTAAAGTGATGATTGAAGCCGGCGGCGAGCGCCCGGGCCTTATCCGATTCCTGCCCCCACCCGGTGACCGCAATCAGGGTCACCGCACGCCCTAGCGATTGTTGGCGGACCTGGCGCGCGACTTCGTAGCCATCGAGCTCTGGCATTCCGATGTCGAGTATGGCCACCTCCGGCAACAGCGTATTGAACCTGGCAAGCGCGTCGCCTCCGCTATGCGCCACAGTGACCTCGTGGCCTTCGAGCTTCAGCAGGATCGCCAGGCTCTCGGCGGCGTCGCGGTTGTCATCGGCGATGAGGATTCGTCGTTTTGTGAATTTGTTACTGTCGCTGACCGCACCCGTGGGGCGCCTTGGGTCATTCATCGTTCGCTGCGGCAATGTGACGACAAATTCACTACCGTGCCCGAGCCCTTTACTCCTCGCCTCGATGGCACCGCCATGCAGCTCGACAAGGCCCTTCGCCAGCGCGAGCCCGATCCCCAGCCCACCCTCTGAGCGGTCCTGACCTGACTGCACTTGAGAGAACATGACAAATATTCTTGAAAGGGCTTCGGGAGACATTCCGATGCCCGTATCGGAAACGACGATCGTCACCCGTTCTGGATCCGCACGGACCTGCAAGCGAATGTCCCCGGCAGGGTCGGTGTATTTGGCGGCATTCGTGAGCAAATTGGAGAGTACTTGCGCCAAGCGCAAAGGGTCCGACGCAAAGACGACCGGCTCTTCAGGAATCTCGATGGAAAATCGATGCCTTTTGGCCTCGATGATGGGGCGGGCGGTCTCGACCGCGGCGTCGACCACGGCGGCGAGCTCAGTCATCTCCGTGCGCAGCTCGAGCGTGCCGCGCGTGATGCGTGAAACATCGAGGAGGTCATCGAGCAGCAGTGACATGTGGTGCACTTGCCGGCTGATGACATCATGACTCCAGCGCTTCTGGGCTTCCGTTGCATCAGCTGTCTTCGAGATCAGCGCGGCCTGGCGAATCGGGGCGAGCGGATTGCGCAACTCATGGGCGAGCGTCGCCAGAAACTCATCCTTACGACGATCTGTCTCGCGCAGCGCCGCTTCGGCCCCTTGCCGAATGATGACTTCTTCTTGCAGTGCCATCTCGGCTTGCTTCTGGGGCGTCACATCGCGGGTGAAACACCGCGTATGGATGAATTTGCCGTCTTCCCAGAGCACATTGGATGAGATCAAGACGTATCGGATGGAACCGTCCTTGCACCGCAGCCGCGCCTCATAGGCTTGCAGGCATTCCCCGCCACTGAGCCGTTTCAGGATGTCATCGATGACAGGAGGATCAGCGTGAAATTCCGAGATGTGATGCCCGACATACTCTTCGCGCGTGTAGCCAAGCAAATCGAGCTCCGTTTGATTGACGCGTATCACGGTTCCCTCCGGTCCTACCCAGTGCAGGCCAACCGCCGCATTCTCGAAAAAATCCGTGAGCAGCTGCTCGCTGCGCTGCAGTTTCCTCTCGGCACGCCGGCGCCGCGTGACGTCCCGAAAGACCATCACCGCCCCGATCAGGGCTCCGCGACGATCGCGAATCGGCGCCGCGCTGTCTTCAATCGCGATTTCGGTGCCATCGCGAGCCCGCAGCGAGGTGTGATTGGCAAGACCGACGATCTGCCCGGATTCGAGTACCTTGGAGACGGGATTCTCCACCGGCTCCCGGGTGTCCTCGTTGAAAATTACGAACACGCGCTCGAGCGGCTGCCCGTGAGCTTCTGTATTGGACCAGCCGAGCATCGACTCGGCGATTGGATTCAGGAACGCCACTCGCCCGTGCACGTCTGTGGTGATCACCGCATCACCAATGCTGGCGAGCGTCACCTCGAACCACTCTCGCTGCTGTTCTAGCTCCTCGGTTCTGTGCTGAAGCGCTTCCTTCGCTTCCAGGAGCTCCCGCTCGGCGCGCTGTCGTGCGATCTGGATGGTCTCGACGTTCTTCAACGCCGCCGCGCGCAGCCGTTTATCCTCCTCATCCTCCACGGCCGGCCCCCAGAATCTGCGCGGCGAGTGCCGTACCCTCGACGCGTGCGCGGATCTTGGCGAAAGCGGTTTCACGGTCCGTCGAGGTATCGTCGCAAAAGGGCGCAAACCCGCAGTCGTCGGTGGTCCCGAGTTGGCTGACCGGGATGAAACGAGCCGCTTCGAGTACGCGGTCGCGAACTTCCTCGGCCGTCTCAATGCGCCGATCGATCGGTGCGATCACGCCAACGTATACGCGCTGATCGGGCTTCAGGAAATCGCGAATGAGCTCCAGTACGCGTATGCGGTCAGGCTCGCCGGCGAGCGCCACAAAGAAACTGCCGACATTCAACTGAAACAGGCTCGGCAGCAAGGCCGCATAATCCACATCCGCGCTGTGAGTGGAGTCCCGATCGCCTCCTGGGCAGGTGTGCACACCCAGCTGACGCCGCTCTTTCTGGGTGAGTCGACGCAGCGCCAGATTGTTGAGGTCTATAAAGCTCGACAGCAATGTGCCGGAGGGATCGATCTTCAGGGCCAGGCGTCCTTCGGTAAAGTCGATCTGCACCGAGATCGCACCCTGGGCAAGACACCGGCGGATCTCGGTTACATGCTCGTTCACGAGGTCTTCGATGAACGCCTCGCGCGAATATCCTGGAAGGGGTTCTCCCGGATACATCAAACTCAAAGCCGAGGGCGAGATGACCGCTTGCTTCATGGGCACATGAGCGTGCTTAAGGGCACCCTCGAGATAGTGATCGGCGTAGCGCCGGTAACGAAATGGGCCGCCCGTGAGACGCGGCATGCGTCGCACATGACCTGCCGCGAAAGGGATACGAAAGCCATCGGGAGCGCTATTGGGTAATCCCTCGACGCTATAGGTCCAGAAGTTTTGATATTTGCGCTGCTCGCCATCCGTGATGATCGGCGAGCCAGTCGCCTCGAACTCCGCGACCGTGTCGCGAACTGCCTCGGCGTATAACGGCTCGAGGCTCGGGTGCATGCCGTCGCCCACTGCGGCAATGGCTTCGATGAGTCTGAGGGGGCGGGGTATACTGCCGATTGGCTCGGTCGGAATGGTCATCATTGGCAGTCCCCCTGTACGCGATCTTAGCGTGCCCCGTGCACCTAGTCTCAACCTGCCAGGCGCGTCCGCTACCGTTGCGTAAACGCCACGCCGCACATCGACGCCGCAAGGACGGACGCGAAGGGCGTTCGCCAAGGCCGAACAGCCCTTCCGCGGCGCTCCTAGGGGCCGATTTTGTTAAATGGGGCGGAGAGGCTAACGGACCCCGCCCGATTCCAACCAATCCATGCCCGGAACCCGGTCGAATAGGTACGCCTCCCTGCCAATGGATTATCGGCGCGGACGGCGGCTACTGAAGTGAAGTTCGTTGGGGCTTTAACGGGGCAGTCGCGCGCACTTGCTCAACACCAGAACGCGAACAGGGTTTTCTCCAGCGGCCTCTGTGACCGCGCACCCGCCCGGGTCCCCTCTTAGGGCCTCGACGGTCAGCGGCCTTGCGATCTTTGTCCTGATTAGGACGTGTGACCGGCTCCGTTGTCTTTCGAGCTTCACCGGGCATTGCGATCTCCTGGATTAGCCGAACTCGTCAATCTTTGGCAAGCGAAAACAAGGCCGCGGGGGAGTGCGGCCTTGAGCAGTTGCGAAACGCAATCCTTCAGATGAGAAGCATTGGTTTCCGAATCTGCGTGCCGCTAGGGTGCACTCATGCTGCGCGACACAACAGTCGTCAAGTGCCGATGTAGCGGTAAGCGCGCTCCTACATATTGGACTTGAGGTCTATTGGCGGGTGCAAGAGCAAGGGGCTCGATGTCCGCCACGTTGGTATCAGGATCTGAGCTCGCTTGGACATCGCGTAGAAGTTGCAATGGGCCGTGCACCCCACCGGATGGTTTGCTAGCACTCTGTTTCATCCTAGAACATCAGGACCGATGCACGAACAGCTGAAGCGGGGCTGATGCGAAGCTCTGGGGTTTTGGTACGCGAAGAGTGCGCCACGCAAAGCGAGAAAAAAATCCCACTGAATCATGCATGGGCCAGACGCCCGAGCGTGTAGCAAAGTTGCCCAATGGGACTTCTGAGGGCACATCGATTGCTGCGTTTCAAGGTGTGACGACACGCTTGACCCAATGGCGGCGCGCTACCCTACCCACATCCTTGGAGACTGAAGATGGCAAATCTCGAAATGGACTCTGGTACTAACATGGCTAACCCTGGTCGCACTCAGTCTGGCGACAGACCACTGGTCACTGGCCTATTTCCTCACCGTGAGCAAGCTGAGCAGGGCTATCAGACACTCATGGCACGTGGATATGACGCAAAGGACATTAACGTGATCATGTCGGACTCGACGCGTGACAAATACTTTGCTTCTGGCGAAAAAACGGAACTGGGCACTAAAGCGGCCAAGGGAGCGGGAGTCGGCGGTGCCATTGGAGGGACTATAGGTGCTATCGCAGCTGCGATTGCAGCTGTAGGCACGTCACTTGTAATTCCCGGCCTCGGTTTAGTCGTAGCGGGCCCTTTAGCGGCTGCACTGGCGGGCGCCGGAGCTGGAGGCGCAACTGGCGGATTGGTAGGCGCTCTGATCGGCTTCGGAATCCCTGAGGAGCGGGTGAAGCACTATGAGCAGGGCATAAAGGATGGGGGAATATTGATGGGCGTCCGACCCCGTTCGGACGATGATGCCGATTACTTCCAGCGCGAGTGGACGACGGCCGGCGGGAAACAGGTCTACCGCTAAGGATGCGGCATCAGTTGGGGCCTTGGGCATTTCAGCCCAAGCGCCCCAATTTCCGCCAGCATGCCGCAGTCACGTCTCGTTTCCAACGCTTTAACGGCCCCTCGTTTTCGCTAAGGATATGCTGCCGAAATATTTGACCATCAACGCGCATTGAGCCCCTAGAGACCGTCGCCTCGCATCGAGGCCCATCGCGCGCACTCCACGGCCTTCATTTTCGCGTCCAGGTAGCTGGCAAAATCAAGGTGCGGGCGCGCCTCCTGGGTTCGGAATCGGGGCGCCCACCTGGGCGGCTTTCGGGTTTTGCTTTTAGCCATGCTTACTTCTGCCGTGCCCGCTGCGTCTTGCGGACAATAGCGAGACTCGGGTCATACCACCGGGCAGGCAACTTCGACGATAGGGCTCGCCGCGCAGCATGAAATGCGCGTAGGAGAGCGCCTACTGCGGCATCGTCGCTCTTAGACTTTTCCACCGTCCCTAGGCGAAGGCAGGATTGCGCCGACTTGGGACTGAGGCTTCTCTCTTAATCCAGAGGAGAACTTTACATGACTGAGATTATTCCGCAGCGTCCGCAGGTGCTTTCGCGTCGCCTACTATCGATTCGAGCGGCGCCGAACAGCGGAACGCACGTTACGCCTGTACGTACAGTCGATGGTAGATCCGAAGCGCCCAACTGGGCCGCCGGGACAATTCGCCGAGCGAGTTTGGCAGGGCCGCGCGCGCCTATGAATCACCGCGGCTAGACGGCGATAACGAACCTACAGAATAAAACCCCGGCCGAGTACGCCGGGGCGAATCCTGCTGCTTTGACCCTTCACTCATTAGCGCGAGATTCCGTACGGCAGCACGTGGTCGTACGGCGAACTGGCCGAGCGCATCGGTGAACGCGATGCCACGCGCGACGTTGGGGCCGCGAACGGCATGAATCCCATCGCTATCCTCATTCCCTGTAACCGCGTCATCAATGCGAACGGCAAGCTCGGCGGGTTCGGCGGCGGGCTCTGGCGCAAGCAGACCTTGCTTGACCTGGAACAGGGACAACTACAATTACGGCTATGACATATTTTCTGTTCCTGGTGCTGCTGGGTCATGTTGCTTCTGCCTTCGCCAACGACACCGGTTACTACGGGTTACTTGCGCGCGCGTGCGGCTCGAATGTGGCCCGCGCACGCGGTGTCGGGGCCGCCAGGCACCGACCGGTCATGCGGACTATGGATTGCAGGCGTCGTTGCAAAGATTCTTTGATCACCACGCTTTGTACTTCAACGCGGCCGCCGTCTATTACCAGGGCGCTCGGGAGCCGACGCCGACACGATCGCAGGTCATACCCACTCTCGTCGTCGGCTACGAGCGCCGCCTGAGTGAACGCACCCATCTCATCCTGCAAGGCTATGCGAGCCCCAGCGTCTACACGCGCAAGGAAACCGATCTCCCGGAACTGCTGGCGCACAAATTTCAGCTGAGCTTCGGCGTCTACCGCCGCGTCGGTCGCGCGCTGTTCACGTTCGGCGCCACCGAAAACCTGCAGAATCTCAACAACACGCCGGACATCGGATTCGTGCTGGGCTATGCATTCAGCCCGGCACTCGCCGCGAAATAGATGGTGCCCAGGGCCGGAATCGAACCGGCATGGGGTTTCCCCCGAGGGATTTTAAGTCCCTTGCGTCTACCAGTTCCGCCACCCGGGCGCTGGGGCGCGCGCATTCTACAGAAGAACCCAGCCGCGACGCAGGTTGCAGACAGCAGCAGTGTGGCCATAAGCGCTTGAATTTGCGAGACTCGCGCGCCAGCGAAATGACGCGAGGGGTCGAATTTGGAGCAATGCCTGCGAGGTGAGCGGCTGCACGTGTGGCGTGGCGATCGGCACGTGCTCCGCGGCATCGATCTCGAAGTCCGCGCCGGGCAGGTTTTGCAGATTACCGGCGCCAACGGCGCGGGCAAGACCAGCCTGCTGCGTACTTTGAGCGCCCTGCACTGGCCGGAGGAGGGCAGAGTGATCTGGAATGGCCGCAACGTCCGCGAAGACCTGCCGGGGTATCACGCGTCCATGGCCTACGTTGGTCACGAGTCGCCCCTCAAGGCTGACCTGACTGCTCGCGAGAACCTTAGATACTGGGCAGGAATCCGCAGACGTTGCTCACCAGCAAGCGTGGAAGCGGCATTGAAGCGAGTCGGCAGCGACGACTGGCAGGATCGACCAGTGCGCACTTTGTCTGCAGGCCAACGCCGACGAATCGCGCTTGCCGGCCTTGTGCTGCTCGGCGCGACGCTGTGGCTACTCGATGAGCCCACGACGAATCTCGACGCGGCAGGCCAACAGCTGGTCGCCGAACTCATTCAACAGCATCTGAGCGGCGGCGGAATGGTCGTTGCCGCCGTCCACCATGAGCTGATGATCGGGCCTGCCCAACTGCGCAAGCTGCAGCTGGCGTGAGCAACGGAGCTACCTCGGTGTTCGACGCCGGCCTGCTGGTACTTCAGCGGGATATGACGCTCGCCTTTCGCAAGCGCAGTCAGATCCTTCAGCCGCTCGCCTTCTTCGCAATCGTGATCATGCTGTTTCCCCTGTCCATCTCACCGGAGCTCTCCCGGCTACGCGAAGTTGCGCCCGGCGCGCTCTGGATCGGCGCCTTGCTGGCCTCGATGCTGGCGCTCGAGTTTCTTTTTCGCGATGACTCACAGGACGGAACGCTCGAGCAATACGCGCTCTCCGGGCAATCGCTCACCTGGCTGCTGTTCGCCAAGACGGCTGCGCACTGGCTCTTGAGCGGGCTACCCCTGGCGTTGATCAGCCCATTGCTGGGCGTTTCGCTCGGTGTGCCCGTTTCGGCACAGCCGGGAATTCTTGCGGCAATCGCGCTTGGGACACTGGCATTGAGCCTGCTGGGCTCGATCGGCGCGGCATTGACCCTCGGCGTCAAGCGCGGCGGCGTGCTGCTCACCTTGCTTACATTGCCGCTCGCATTTCCAATCCTCATCTTCGGGGCGCGCGCCACTGAACTGGCGATCAGGGGCATGGACTTCTCGGCAGCACTCTATCTGCTGGCCGCAATCACGGTGCTGGGCATTACGCTGGCACCTCTGGCCGCGGCGGCGGCCGTCCGCATCAGTCTCGAGTAGAACATGGCCTGGATGTGGTTCAACAAGCTCGGTTCGCCACCCCACGTGTACGCGCTCGCGACGCGCCTGACCCCGTGGTTCGCCTGGGCTGCGGCCGCGCTGATCGCTGCTGGTCTCTATGGCGGTCTGGTGCTCGCACCGCCGGATGCCAATCAAGGTGACGCTTTCCGCATCATCTATGTGCATGCACCAAGTGCGTGGCTTTCGTTGATGGTGTACACCACCATGGCCATCGCGGCGGCGATCGGGCTCATCTGGAGAATGAAGGTGTCGCATGCCGTGGCGGCCAGCTGCGCTGCGATAGGAGCCTCCTTTACCGTATCGGCGCTGGTGACGGGATCGCTCTGGGGCCGGCCGATATGGGGCACTTACTGGGAGTGGGATCCGCGACTTACCTCCGAGCTGGTGCTGCTGTTTCTCTACGTTGGTTACATGGGACTCCGCGCCGCGCTCGACGACGTTACACGCGCGGATCGCTCAAGCGCGGTACTCGCGATCGTGGGAGTGGTCAACGTGCCCATCATTCACTATTCGGTGGAGTGGTGGAACTCGTTGCACCAGACTCCTTCGGTCATGAAGGCCGCGGCGCCTTCGATGCCCCCCGCCATGCTCGTGCCCCTGCTGATGATGTTGCTGGGTTTCACGCTTTTGTTCTTCGCTCTGCTGCTCGTGCGCCTGCGCGGTGAGATACTGCGCCGCGAGCGTTCCGCCAGCTGGATTCGCGAGGTCGTCGGAAATTGAGCGAATTTTTTCAAATGGGGAAATATGCGACCTATGTGTGGTCTTCATATGCCGTGACCCTTGCCGTCCTGATTCTCAATGTCGTCATGGCGCGACGCTCCTTGGAGCGCGCAAAGCGTGACGCGCGCCGTCGCCTGGCAATGATGGAGCCGCAGCGATGACTCCGCGCCGGCGCCGCCTCGTTCTGGTTCTCGGCATTCTCGCTGGTGTCGCGCTATCTGGCGGCTTGGCGCTCACGGCATTGCGCAAGAACGTGATGTTCTTTTTCGATCCTTCCCAGGTCGCAGCCGGCAGCGCGCCGGTAGGGGAGCGCTTCCGGCTCGGTGGGATGGTGAGCAAGGGCAGCGTGCATCGCGCCAGCGGCAGTCTCGAGGTCCGGTTCGTCGTAACCGATTTCGAACATGACGTGCCGGTGAGCTATACGGGCGTGCTGCCGGATCTGTTCAAGGAGGGGCAGGGCGTCGTCGCCCACGGGCGCATGAATGTGAATGGCACGTTTGTCGCGGACGAAGTGCTCGCCAAGCATGACGAGAAATACATGCCGCCGGTGGTGCGCAAATCGCTGAAGCAGCCGGCGCAGACATGATCCCCGAACTCGGCCATTTCGCGCTGATCCTCGCGCTGCTGCTCGCCGGCGTGCAGACGTTTTTCGGCATTGCCGGCCCGCAGTTCGGGCGCGATCGCTGGATCGCCGCGGTCGTCCCCGCGGTTGCCGGACAGTTCGTCATGGTCGTCACGGCATTCGGCTGCCTCGTGGCCGCTTTCGTCAATTACGATTTCTCGGTCGCCTACGTCGCAGCCAATTCGAACTCGGCCTTGCCGCTCATGTATCGCGTGGCGGCGGTCTGGGGCGCGCATGAGGGTTCTCTGGTGCTGTGGACGCTTTTGCTCAGCATCTGGACCATTGCGGTTGCCTTCGGCACGATGCGCCTGCCGTCGCGATTCGGCGCGCGGGTGCTCGGTGTGCTCGGGCTCATCAGCTTCGCATTCCTGCTCTTCACGCTGATGACCTCCAACCCCTTCCTGCGAATCGAGCCTCCGATGCCGGATGGGCGCGATCTGAATCCCCTGTTGCAGGATCCGGCGCTCGCGATTCATCCGCCGATCCTCTATGCCGGCTACGTCGGCTTCGCCGTCGCATTCGCGTTTGCCGGCGCCGCCATGCTCGAAGGGCGTCTGGACCAGTCGTGGGCGCGATGGACAAGGCCCTGGACGACGGCGGCCTGGGCTTTCCTTTCCGTCGGCATTGCGCTGGGCAGCTGGTGGGCCTACTACGAGCTCGGCTGGGGCGGCTACTGGTTCTGGGATCCGGTCGAAAACGCTTCCTTCATGCCGTGGCTGGTCGGAACGGCGCTGATCCATTCGCTCGCCGTAACCGAGAAGCGGGGCCTGTTCAAGAGCTGGACGCTGCTGCTAGCCATCGTGACATTTTCGCTCAGCCTCCTTGGCACCTTCCTCGTGCGCTCGGGTGTGCTCGTCTCCGTTCATTCATTTGCGGCCGATCCGGCGCGCGGCGTTTTCATACTCGCGTTTCTCGTGGTGATCATCGGCGGCGCGCTCACGCTGTACGCCTGGCGCGCTCCGCTTCTCAAGTCGCAGGCGGGGTTCGAGCTCGGCGCTCGTGAGTCCTTCCTGCTCTTCAACAACATCCTGCTGGTGATAGCAGCCGCAGTGGTATTCGGCGGCACGATGGCACCCCTGATCGCCGATGCGGTAGGTCTGCCGACCCTCTCGGTCGGCACGCCTTACTTCAATCCAAGCTTCCTCCTGCCCGTTCTGCCGCTGCTCGCCCTGGTCGCCATCGGCATGCATTCGAGCTGGAAGCGTGGCCGGCTGCTCGAGAAGCGACGCATGTTGCTCAGCACCCTCGTCATTGCGCTGGCGATGGCACTGGCAGTCGCATTCGGCCTGTTCTCGACCTCGCACGTGCTGACGCCGGTCGGCCTGACTCTCGGCGTCTGGATCGTGCTCGCCTCGCTGATCGACCCGATCGATCGGCTGCGCCGCAAACTGACAGTGTCGCGGAGCATTCTCGGCATGACCGTCGCGCATGTGGGCCTGGGCGTGTTCGTCATCGCCGTGAGTTGCGTCGAGTCGTTCACGGTTGAACGCGACGTCGCGTTGGCAAAAGGGGAGAGCACTCACGTCGGTCCGTACGAGTTCCGTTATGACGATCTAGCCAATATCGAAGGCCCGAACTACGAAGGGGTGCGTGGCCAGGTATCCGTGCTGCGCGATGGCCAGCCCGTCAGCGTGCTGCATCCTGAAAAGCGCTTCTACTGGGTGACGCAGTCGGTGATGACCGAAGCCGGCATCGACACGCGATGGGGCACCGACCTGTTCGTCGCATTGGGTGAAAATGTCGGCGGTGAACGATGGAGCCTGCGCACCCAGCTTCGCCCGCTGGTTAATTTCGTATGGCTCGGCGCCTTCATCATGGCGCTGGGTGGCGTACTCGCGGCGTCGGACCGCCGCTATCGGCTCGCAAAGGACCCGCAAGTCGCACCACCCGAGTCGCTAAAGGGCGCATCGGCTTGAGCAGGTTTCTCGTGCCGCTGGGCGCCTTCGCACTGCTTGTGCTGGTGCTGGCCATCGGCATCGGCCGTTCGGACCAGAAGGGCACGATAGCGTCGCCCCTCATCGGGCGGCCCGCGCCGCCGTTCGCGTTGCCCAGCCTCACGGACCCCGGCCGCACAATCCGGTCCGAAGACCTGCGGGGCCAGGCGTACCTGCTCAACGTGTGGGGAACCTGGTGCGTCGCGTGCAGGCAGGAGCACGAGATGCTGCTCGAGATCAAGCGGGCGGGCCTCGTGCCACTGATCGGGCTCAACTGGAAAGATGACGATGAAGCAGCGCTCGAATGGCTGGCGAAGCTCGGTAATCCTTACGCGATGATTCTCGTCGACCGGGTCGGCCGCACCGCAATCGACTGGGGCGTCTATGGAGCGCCGGAGACGTTCCTGGTGAATGCTGCAGGCATCGTCATCTACAAGTTCGTCGGGCCTTTGACGCCGGATGTCTGGCGAAAAGAGATCGTCCCGCGACTGCCGGGCCGCACGTGAAAATGCTAGCTGCCTGCATCGCGGCGCTGCTCATCGCTGTCAGCGCGCACGCGGTCGACACCACCGTGCTACCCGACCCGGCGCTGCAGGCCCGCTACCTGAGCCTCACGCACGAGCTGCGCTGCATGCAGTGTCAGAATCAGACCATCGCCGATTCCCCGGTGGGCCTGGCTTCAGATCTGCGCGACGAAGTCCGGGACATGCTGCTGGCCGGCAAGTCGGACGATGAGATCCGCGACTTCATGGTGGCCCGCTACGGCGAGTTCATACTTTTCCGCCCGAGATTTTCGCTTCGCAATGCGTGGCTATGGCTGCTGCCCGTGGCATTGCTGCTGTTGGGTGCGGCCTTCGCGCTCCGCATCGTGCGCGAGCGCTCGAAGCTAGTCGACGCGGATGAGCAGCGCCCTGAAGAGGACGCCCAAAGCTGATGCTGACCTTCGTGATCCTGGCCACACTGCTCGCGATCGCCGCTGCTGCGGTGGTTGTCGTCCCATTGATCCGGCGGAGTGACGATCTGTCGCGTGCACCCTGGGCTGCTCTGATCGCCGGAGTGTTGGTCGTGCTGGGAAGCGCTGGCATCTATGTGTCACTCAGCGAATGGTCCTGGAGGCCGGCGCCGGCCGAAATGACGCCACAGTCGATGGTGGCGCAGCTCGTGCGCCGCCTGGCGAGTCGGCCCGACGACCTCGACGGATGGTTACAGCTCGGGCGCTCATACGTCGTTCTACAGCAGATTCCATTGGCCATACGCGCGTACCAGCGCGCCGACCGTCTGGCGAGTGGCCGCAGCGTGGAGGCACTCACGGGCCTTGCGGAAGCACTGGCGCTGCAAAATCCGGAGGAAATCCAGGGGCGGGCAGGGCGCCTCATCGAGAGTGCCCTGTCGATCGATCCGGGAAATCCCAAAGCCCTCTACTACGGCGCGCTCGCTGCGTTGAACGCCAACGATCTGCCGCTTGCGCGACAGCGATTCGTCGCGCTCCTTGCGCAAGGCCCACCTGAGAACATCCGTCCCATCCTCGAGCGGCAGATTGCCGCGCTCGATGCGCAGCTCGCAGGCCCGAATGCCGCTCAAGCGCCGCCTGTCGATCAGCCGGTCGTGCGGGTGCGCGTGAGTCTCGATCCTTCGCTGAATGCCAAAGCAGGTGTCTCCGCGCCGATGTTCGTTTTCGTTCGCGCATCGGGCGAGCGCGGGCCGCCGCTAGCCGCAAAGCGACTCGCAAGTCAGCTGCCGCAGGAAGTGGAGCTGACCGCGGCGGATTCCATGCTCGCCGGCCGCAGCTTCGACATGGGCCAGAAAGTTGAAGTCGTCGCGCGAATCGCGCTTTCGGGCAAGCCCACCGGTGAATCCGGAGATCCCTACGGCAAGGCGATCTACACAGTGGGACAGACACAGCCCTTGAATCTGGTCATCGATCACCTCATGCCTTGAAGCGGGCGTATCATTCGAGGCTCGCAGCTGTAATTGCGCAGCGGCATGCCTCTTGCTGCTACGACAGTGCTTGCTTGAACGTCGTATGAGGAGGTTGATGATGGCTCACGGAAGGACTCAAGACGGTAGAACGTCGAATCGGGGCTTCGCCTCGATGGATGTGGAACGGCAGCGGCAGATCGCCAGCATGGGCGGTAAGGCCGTACCGGACGCGAAACGCAGCTTCTCGCAGAACCGCCGCCTGGCGGCCGAAGCGGGACGCAAAGGCGGACAGAGCGTGCCGGGTGCCAAGCGCAGCTTCTCGCAGAACAGGGAATTAGCCGCTCAGGCCGGCCGCAAGGGCGGTCAGAGCGTGCCGGACGAGAAGCGTAGCTTTTCCCAGAATCCGGGACTTGCGGCTGAGGCTGGACGCAAAGGCGGCCAGGCCAGCCACGGCTCGGGTGCGGGGACCACGACCGAAACCACCGACCCCCCAGAGCAAGGTCGGCACGCACTAGGCGAGTCGAAAGGTCTGGGTTTTAGGAGCTACGGGCCGCAATGCCCGTAGTTTTCTTGGTTGTGCGTAACGCGGCCGGAGGCTTCACCTCACGTCCGGTGCCTACTTATTTGTCATAATATACATTATGCGCACTACCGGACTTTCCGAGCCGTTGTATTTATCACCCGCTGCGCTATATTTCGGCCCTAGTCTCTTGACCGATCACGGTATTCCTAACAACAACAAGGGTTAAACCCTGAGGCCCCCGCAAATGAGCACGAATCCGACCTGGGAAAAATTTCAACGCGCGACGGTGACGCTGGCCCGCTCCGGCGGCATCAAGGACAGACTCGACCGATGCATACCGCAATCATCTTTCGACAGTGCTCGAGGAAGAACTGCCGAATTCGCTGCGCAATGAATTCCGCGCTTTCGGCCATGCGCTGACGCGCGAGCGCCCGGTGCTGCGCGGCGAGGACGTCATTCCGCGCGACGGTGCGCAAGATGTCGTGTGAAGAAGCCGAAGATCTCGCGTGCACGGTCGTGCAGATGTTCAGCGCGATGCCACGCGGCGTTGCGCCGGCTGTGCGCACCAAATCTTCAGCGCAGATCGTGCCGCTATACATGCGCCGAGGCCTGACAGCCTTCAGTCGAGCTTGAACTCGATGGTGTCCCAGCGCGTCGTGTCCTCGTGGCGCGCCTGGCGACGGATCGCATCGACCAGCGCCCGCTCATCCCAATCGACGATCTCGGTCGCATTGCTCGGCCAGCGCCTTGGGCACCTCGTCGCTGGCCGCCGAAGGGTTTCAGCAGGATCACCGGCTTGTTGTTCGCCTGCGCGTAAAGTAGCTGGAACACCGCCAGATCCTGGTTCTGAGCGTACAGGCTCGAGAGCGCGATAACCGCCTCGACGGGGGCGATCTGGTGGCGCAGATCTTCCTTGAGCTTCTCCTTGTCGCCGACCGGCCGGTGCGTCCGGGGTGCTGTAATTGCGGTAGAAGAAATTACGCGCGCTCTCGAGATACTCGAATACTCGCAGGTAATCGTCGCTCTTCTCCCACGTGTGCGTGACGAACAGCAGGATCGGATGGCCTGTGACATGCCGCGAGTCTCGCATAAAGTCCGCTAGAATGCCGCACTTTCGCCGGATTCCAAGGTGCGCCTTCCTGTTGCGACTGCTCGTCTACAACATCCGTTACGCGACCGGTACCGGCCCGGCCTTCCACCTGCCGTTGCCCGGCGCGGGCTACCTGCGCAGCAACCGCGAAGGTGCTCGAGGGCATCACCGACTTCATCCGCGCCGAGCAGCCCGACATCGTCGGCCTGATCGAGGTCGACACCGGCTCGATCCGCACCGGGATGGTCAACCAGGCCGAGCACATCGCGCGCCAGCTCGGCCACTACTCCACTTTCCAGTGCAAGTACGGCACAGGCTCCATCAACCAGTTCGTGCCGGTCGTGCGCAAGCAGGGCAACGCGTTTCTTTCCGCCCCGCACGTGCACGGCGAGCGCTTCCATTATTTCGACACGGGCATCAAGCGGCTCATCATCGAGCTCGAGCTCGAGGAAGTCTGCGTGTTCCTGGTGCACCTGTCGCTGAAGTTCCGCCATCGCCAGTACCAGCTGCGCTCGCTGCACGATCTGATCATCAAGTCGACCAAGCCGGTGATCGTCGCCGGCGACTTCAACACGTTCTGGGGCATCGCACGAGATCTATCTCTTCATGCGCGCCGCGCGGCCTGCACAATGCCAACGTCGCCGGCCTCCCCTCCTTCCCGGCGCGCTCGCCGCGCATCGAGCTCGATTTCATCCTGGTGAGCGATGGCATCGAGGTCACGGACTTCCGCGTGCCGCACGTGCGCTTCTCGGATCATCTGCCGCTCGATCTGCGATTTCACGTCACGCGCCGACTGCCTCCACGCGGCGCTCGGCCGCCTGAGGCGCGTCGCCTCATCACCTGCAGGTCCCACGCACATGAACACCGACGCCCCGCCTGGAAGCTGGAACGCGATGCCGACGGCATCGCCTGGCTCACGCTCGACAAGCCCGGCGGCGAGCGCCAACGTGCTCTCGCGACACGTGCTCGTGGAGCTCGGCGACGCTTCATCGAGCGGCTCGAGGCGCAGCTACGCCGCGCGCGTGGTGGTGCGTTCGGGCAAGCCGAGCGGCTTCATCGCAGGCGCCGACATCAAGGAATTCACGGGGCTGACGCAACGCGACCGAGGCCTACGAGCTGATCCGCACCGGCCAGCGGGTGCTCGACCGGCTCGCGGCGCTGCGATGCCCGACGGTCGCGGCGATCAACGGCTTTGCGCTGGGTGGCGGACTCGAGCTCGCCCTCGCCTGCCGTTACCGCGTCGCCGTGGCGGACGAGCGCCTGTCCCTCGGGACTGCCCGAGGTGCAGCTCGGCATTCATCCTGGATTCGGCGGCACCGTGCGCGCGGTGCGGCTGATCGGCGTGCGGCCGCCATGGAGCTGATGCTGACCGGACGCCCGGTCCGAGCGGACAAGGCCTGCGCCTCGGTCTGGTCGACCGGCTCGTGCCGGCCGCAGAGCTCGAATCAGCCGCCCGCAAGATGGCGCTGGATCCGCCTCCGCGACACCGTCCGCCGTTCGTCGAACAGCTGCTGAGCTGGCCCATCGTGCGCGCCTTCGTCAAGCCGCAGCTCCTCGCGCAGGTGGCGCGCAAGGCGAAGCGCGAGCATTACCCAGCTCCGTACGCGATCATCGACGTGTGGGCGCAGCACGGCGCTCACGGCAACGCAGGCCTTCGAGACCGAAGCGCGTTCGATCGCTCACCTCTTCACCACCGAAACCTCGCGGCAGTCTGGTGCGGGTGTTTCTGCTGCAGGACCGGCTCAAGGCACTGGGCGGGCGCGGCGGACCGGAATTCAGCCATGTGCACGTGGTCGGCGCCGGCGTCATGGGTGGCGACATCGCGGCGTGGTGCGCGCTGCGCGGCCTCACCGTGACGCTGCAGGATCGCGGCATGGAGTACATCCAGCCGGCCATCGACCGCGCGCGGGAGCTGTTCGAGAAGCGGCTGCAGCGATCCCGGCAAGAGCGGACGAAGCGCGCGAGCGCCTGCGCGCCGACGTCGAAGGCGACGGCGTGCCGGAGGCCGACATCGTCATCGAGGCGATCTTCGAGAATCTCGAGGCCAAGCGCGAGCTGTACGCTCGCCTCGAGCCGCGCATGAAACCTGAGCGCGATTCTCGCCACGAACACCTCGAGCATCATGCTCGAGCCGCTGGCCGAGAGACTGGCGCACCCGGAGCGACTGGTCGGCCTGCATTTCTTCAATCCCGTGGCGCAGATGCCGCTGGTCGAGATCGTGAGCGCCGAGCGGACGGAGCCGGCCATGGCGCAGGCCGCAATCGTCTTCACGCGCAAGCTCGACAAGCTGCCCGTTCCCTGCCGCAGCGCGCCGGGGTTCGTCGTCAATCGCGTGCTCATGCCCTACCTGCACGAAGCGATGTACGCGGCGCAGGAAGGCATGCCGCTGGCGCTGATCGACAAAGCCGCCGAGGACTTCGGCATGCCGATGGGCCCGATCGAGCTCGCGGACGTCGTCGGTCTCGATGTCGCCAACCACGTCGGGCGAGATCATCGCCGCCGAGCTAGGTCGGCGAGGCGCCGAAGCTCGGCCAGCTCGAGCAGCTCATCGGCGCGAAGCGGCTGGGCCGCAAGAGCGGCGCCGGCTTCTACGAGTGGAAGGACGGCAAGGCGGTCAAGCCAGCGCCGTCGGGCGCTGCGATGCCCGACGATCTCATCGACCGCCTGATTCTGGTGCTCGTGAATGAATGCGTCGCGACGCCTGCGCGAGAAGGTAGTGGACGATCCGGATCTCATCGATGCCGCGGTGATCTTCGGCACGGGCTTCGCGCCGTTTCGCGGCGGTCCGCTCGCTTATGCGCGCAGTCGCGGTCCGGCGGAAGTGGTAGCCGGCTCGAGGAGCTCGCCACGCGACACGGTTCGCGTTTTCGCCCCGATGCGGGATGGAACCTGCTGAAAGCGCAGGGAAAAGCGTGACCGTCGATCCCAGGTGACGAAAGTCGCTGTGCTACCATCACCGGCCTTTGCAAGGCATCAATTCCAATCTCCGGTGAACGGGTGGCATGGCCGACATGAGCGAAGAACGCGAAGCCAGCGTTCAGTTGCTGAAGACTTTCGCGCCGCTCGATGGGCTCAAGCGCGAAAATCTCGCCGCACTGGCGAAGAAGGTCAGCGTGCGCACCATGCCCGCAGGCCGCATCCTGTTCAAGGAAGGCGACACCGACAAGCGCACGATCTGGCTCGTCGGCGGCATGGTCGAGATCCGCGAGAAGGACAACGACGGTCGCCATGATCCGCGGCGGCACGCCCGAGGCGCGCAGCCCGCTCTACCCACAGATCCCGCGCCGTGTCAGCGCGCGTGCGGTCGACGAAATCAGCTACCTGTCGATCGACAGCGAGCTGCTCGACGTCATGATCACCTGGGATCAGACCGGCACCTACGAAGTGGCCGAGCTGCAGTCGCAGCTGGAAGGCGCCAGCAGCGACGACTGGATGACGACGCTTCTGCAGACCAAAGCGTTCCATCGGATCCCGCCCGCGAACATCCAGGCGATCTTCATGCGCATGCAGCGCGTCCCGTATCGGTCGGGCGAGGTCGTCATCAAGCAGGGCGATGAGGGCGATTTCTTCTACGCGATCGTGAGCGGCAAGTGCGTGGTGACGCGCGAGACGCCGCTCAACAAGGAAGGCATCAAGCTGGCCGAGCTCGGCGTCGGCGACACCTTCGGCGAAGAGGCGCTGATCGCCGAGGCCAAGCGCAACGCCACCGTCACGATGTCTCACCGACGGCGTGCTGATGCGCCTCAACAAGCAGGATTTCCGCGAGCTCATGAACGAGCCGCTGCTGCAGTGGGTCACCTACGAGGGCGCGCGCGAGATCGTCGCCAAGGGCGGCAAGTGGCTCGACGTACGCCTGCCGAGCGAGCATCAGAACCTCTCGATCGAGGACTCGCTCAACATCCCGCTGTATTTCATCCGCCTGAAGCTCTCGGCGCTCGACAAGAGCGTGCCCTACGTCGTGTATTGCGACACCGGGCGGCGCAGTTCCGCAGCTGCCTACATCATGGTCGAGCGAGGGTTCGACGCTTTCGTGCTCAAGGGTGGCCTTACGAGCGGCAACGTCTCGCTGCGCCGCTCGTCGTAGGACCCTGCAGGAAGCACGGGCTGCCATGGGCGAACTGACCATCTGGACCTACGACTGGGTTCCCGAAGGCCCGCGCGGTTTCGTGCGTGATCTGAGGCTTAGATGGGCATGTGAGGAAGCGGGCCTCATCTACGCAGTCCGTACGATTCCATTCGAAGGTCGCGAGACCAATCGATCGAGATGATCACCGTGCCGTGGTGGTTTCTGAAGATCTCCGGCGACGAGGACAATGATCTCACCGGATGGATGGGCAAGCGCCTCGGCCAGCTGGAAAGAGTACTGAGCGGGCAGGATTGGCTCGTCGCCGGGCGCTTCACCGTCGCAGACCTGCTGATGGCGGATGTGCTGCGCGTTTCGGCGGTCCGCTCTTTCGGCCACCGACCAGCGACGGAGGCCTATGTCACTCGAGTCACCGGTCGCGCTTCATTCAAGAAGGCTCGAGCCGACCAGATTGGTCATTTCGCGGCGGCCGACCGGAAAAGAGCGGAAGAAAGCTCGAACTGACGCGCGGCTCGGCTTAGCAGCCGGAAATCGCCCCACCCGACGCTACATCGTGTGAGTGGCTTTGTCGCCGGAGAGCGCGCCGGCCAGGTAGTTCTCGATCTTCTTCTGCGTCTGCCCGCGGTCCTGCTCGCTGAACTGCACGCCAATCCCGGCGGTGCGCTTGCCCTGCGCGCCCTTCGGGGTCACCCAGATGACACGGCCCGCGACCGGCAGCTTCTCGTCCTCGCCCATCAGGTTGAGCAGCATGAAGACCTCATCGCCGAGGCGGTAATTGCTGTTGGTGGGAATGAACAGCCCGCCGTTGCGCACGAAGGGCATGTACGCGAGGTAGAGCGCGCTCTTGTCCTTGATGGTGAGCGTCAGCAGACCCGGCTTGTTGGCACCCGTTCGCACGAATGGAAGTCCTCGGCTCATCGGTCACCGTCGCTCTGCAGGCGCCACGCGGCGCAACAGCCCCTCGAGCGCGAGCGACTTGTTGAGCGGCGAGTCGAGAGCCGCCTTCAGCTCGCGCACGCCGTCCATCAGCTCGAAGAGCCCGCGTAGTTTCAAGGCGGCGCGGCTGCGCGTGGCAAGTGTGCAGTCGCACGGATTTCATCGGCGGCATGTCGTCCGAAACCGGATGGCGCCGGATCCGATCCGTGAGCCAGTTCTCAAAGCACCGCAGGCGCAGAGCCAGTTCGGATGCGGCTCCAGCGTTCGGCGGTCGCGACCGGATCGGCCGCTCCCGCCGCGAGTTCCTCGAGCGTCCGACGGGTCTCCGCGCCCAGCTCCGGGATCGCCATTCGGGTCGGCCTGCCGCGGCAAGCAGGGGCGCCTCGCCCGAGCGACGTCGAGCACCGCATTCCAGTCGCCCTCCCCGTGCGTGGCCCCGCAGCCATGCCACGCTCTCGGCGCGCGGCGGAGCAGCGCAACTCAGTGCGCTGACAGCGGCTGAGAATCGTGGCCGGCAGGCGCGAAGGCTCGCTCGCGACCAGGATCAGCAGCGTACGCGGCGAAGGCTCCTCCAGCGTCTTGAGCAACGCGTTGGCTGCGAAGCGATTGAGTGAATCGGCGGGCGAGATCAATGCCCACCTTGTAGCCGCCCTGATGGCTGGTCAGGGCCAGCTCCGCGGCGAGCTCGCGCACCTGTTCGATCCGCAGCTGCTGCGAGTCCTCGATCGGATGCACCGACAGTGACGTCGGGATGCTGTCCGCCAGCGCGCGACGACAGCTGGCGCAGACATCCGCACGGGGCAGTCCCGGGTCCGGAGCACAGCACCAGGCGCGCGACCCACGCCGCGAGCCAGTCGCCGCCCGGCGCCCGGCGACTCGTGGATCAGCAGTGCGTGAGGCATGCGGCCAGCCGCGTGCGCCGCGGCCAGAGAATCCATCGCGGGCTCGAGCCAGCCCGGAGTCATCACGATCGCTCAGGCCGGCCCACAGAGCAATGTTTCGAGCACGGCGTCGACCTGCTTCTGCCACTTCCGCCAGCGGGACTGCGCATCGATGATGCGGATGCGTGCCGGCTCGGCACGTGCGAGCTCGAGGTAGGTCGACGCGCACGCGCTCGAAGAACGGCTCGCGCTCGGATTCGAATCGGTCGGCCGCGGCATCCCCTGCCCTCACCTTGGCGCGATCGAGCCCGACCTGCCACGGGCAGTCGAGCAGCAGCGTGCAGTGCGGAGACGAGGTCGCCGTGAATTTCGTCGGCGAGCTGCTCGATCCACTGCGAGACTCACGCCGCGGCCTCCACCCTGATACGCGCGAGTCGCATCCGTGAAGCGATCGCACACGACCCAGTCGCCGCGCGCCAGTGCGGGTCGGATCAGATTGTCGAGATGGACGCTGCGCGCCGCGAACATCAGCAGGGTCTCCGCCTGCGGCGTCATGCTGCTCGTCGCCGCGATCCAGCACGATCTGGCGCACGCGCTCGGCGAGCGGCGTGCCGCCAGGCTCACGCGTCATGACGACGCGCACGCCTCGCGCGCGCAGACTGTCGCGCACCATCCGCGCCACGGTCGATTTGCCTGCCCCTTCGATGCCTTCGAGCGTGATGAACAGGCCTTCGCGTCACGTTTCCCCCGGCGAAGTAGCTGCGCGGGCCGTGCTGGCGCCTGCTGATTGCGCAGGCGCGCAAGGTAACGCTTCACGGCCTCGTTGTGCTCTTCGAGCGTCTTCGAGAAGTAATGCGCGCCGCGTTCCGTCTCCCGATCGCCACGAAATAGAGCGCGCCGGTCTCGTCCGGCTTGACGGCGGCGACCAGCAGCGAATCGCGTCCCGGCAAGCGCGATCGGCGTCGGCGGCAGGCCGGCGCGAGTGTAAGTGTTGTAGGGCGTGTCCGTCGTCAAGATCGCGCGTGCGGATGTCGCCGTCGTAGCGCACTCCCATGCCGTATATCACGGTCGGATCGGACTGCAGGCGCATGCCGATGCGCAGTCGCGTGGTGAATACGCCGGCGATGCTTCGCGCGATCGGCACGCCAAGCCGGTCTCCTTCTCGACGATGGAAGCCAGGATCAGAGCCTCATCGGCGTTGCGCACCGGCAGTCCGTCGCGCTGCTGGCTTCCAGGCCTCATCGAGCGCGCGCTGCATGCTCCGTACGCGAGCTTGAGGATGTCCACGTCTGGCGGTGCGTGCCGCGAAGCGATAGGTGTCCGGAAAGAACCGTCCCTCCGGCGGCTGCCCCGGCATGGCCGATCGCGATCATGACCTCTTCGTCGGACTTGCCACGCAACGTCGCCGCGACCGCAGGATGCTGCTCCAGCGCCCGGCGCAGCTCCGCGAACGTCGACCCCTCGACGACCGTGAGCTGCTCGAGCACGACGTCGCCCTTTTCCAGCATCTTCACGACCTGCGCCGCGACTCGCGTGCGGTGGAATGTCGTAGGTGCCTGCCTTGACCTTCGGATGCACGGCCATGCGACGCGCAGGCGCGAGCTCGAGGCCATCGGCATCTCAAGCACGCCTTGCGCGCTAAGCTGCGCCAGCACGAGCCGCACGCTTGCTCCGGCGGGCAATCGCGACGCGGGTCGCCACGCCTGACCGGGCCCGGCTGCAGATACAGCCGTCTGCAGCCAGCGGTCGGCGCCAAAGGCCATGCCGACGCATGAGCAAGAGCAACACCAGAATGAATCGCAGCGACCTTAGCCATCGACGCGGATTCTCCAGCATCGGCGCCATGCAGGTCCTGCAGATGACTTGTCACTGCACCAGCTGCAAGCTCGCGAGACTCCGGCGCATACCGGCCAGATTCGCCGACGCGCGCATTGGTGAGGAAGAGCTCTCCGGCATCGCGCCAGATCCTGCGCGCATCGAGAATCACGCTCCTCGCACGTCGGATTCCCGCGCGCTGCGCCTCGCGCAAGCACGACGCGCCGCATGACCCCGGCGACACCGCACAGATCAAGTCGCGGCGTCAGCAATCCACCGTCGCCTCACGAGAAAAACATTGCTCATCGTGCCCGAGATCAGACGACCGGAGCTGCTGAACATCAGCAGCTCATCGAACTGGCGTGCGGCTCGCTCGGCCTGCGCAAGGACCTGCTCCAGCCGATTGAGGTGCTTGAGGCCGGCCAGCGCCGGATTCTCCCCGAGGCGCATGGAAGACACAGCCACTGAACGCGCTCCGCTCCTGCGGTCCGACGACCACGGATAGCGCAGCAGGATGCGCGTCGCACGCTCCGCGCCCGTGAAGCCGTAGCCGCGCGTCACCGCCTCGCCACGCGTCACGATGAGCTTCACGATGCAGACCCGCTAGCCCCGGCCAGAGTCTCCACTATCGTGCGCGCACGGTGGCGACATCGAGCCCGGATCGATCTGCAGCCGACTGCATCCCGACATCAGTCGCTCGAGGTGCAGATCGAGGAACCGCGGGCAGCCGTGCCGGCACGCAATCGTCTCGAACAGGCCATCGCCGAAGTGCAGGCCGCGATCAGCGAGCCACGATGCCCGCGCCGGCGAGCCGTTCGATCCGGGCTACATCGGGGGTGACGCCGCTCATCGCCCCGCCGGATTGGCATCGAAGACGGCCAGCAGACCGCGCGCCTTGGCGCGCGTTTCCTCCAGCTCCCGCTCTGGAATGGAGTCCGCCACGATGCCGCCGCCGGCGCGGAAGTACGATGACGCGGCCGCGCACGGTCATCGTGCGGATAAGGATATTGAGGTCCATCGCGCCGTCGCGGCCCAGAAACCCGAGCGAACCCGTATACGCGCCCCGGCCGCTCGCCCTCAAGCTCCGCGATGATCTCCATGCACCGCACTTTCGGGCAGCCCGTGATCGTGCCTCCGGGAAACACGGCGCGTATGAGCATCGAGCGGCGTCGCGTCCCGCCGCAACCGTCCGCTCACATTGGAGACGATGTGGTGCACGTGCGCGTAAGACTCGATGCTCATGAATTCGTCGACGCGCACGCTGCCGGCTTCGCACACCCGGCCGAGATCGTTGCGCTCCAGATCGAGCAGCATGATGTGCTCGGCGCGCTCCTTCGGATGCGTGGCGAGCTCGGTCATCTCGGCAGGCATCGCCGCCCGGGCGCCGACTGCGCGGCCGCGTTCCCGCAATCGGCCGCGTCTGCACCAGTCCATCGTGTGAGGCTCACCAGTCGCTCGGGCGAGGAGCTGAGGATCGAGATGCCCTGCCACTGCGCGAGCGCGGCAAACGGCGCGGGATTGGCGGCGCAGAGCGCATCGTAAAGCCCGGCGACGTCCGGCTCCGACTGCGAGCTCGATCCGCCAGGCCGCGACAGGTTGGCCTGATAGATGTCGCCTGCGCGAATGTATTCCTGTGCGCGCCGCACGCGCTCGAGAAATGCAGCGGGTGCCTCTTCTTCGATCTTGGCCACTGCCATCGGCTGCGGTGACGTGCCGAGCGGCGCCGAAACTTTCGCGACGTCCGCTTCGATTCGTTCGAGCGACGACGCCGCCGATGGCCTCCGCGACGGCGAACACCCGCCCTGAGCTGCGGTCGTGGATGACAGCGCAAGGGCACTCGTAGCGCGAACGCGCGCCAGGGCAGATCGGCTGCCGGCAGAATCAGGCGCGGCTCGATCTCATCGGCGAGCTCGTAACCCAGGAACATCAACCATCCCCCGCGAAAAAGGGGCGGGGGGATCTGTGTCCACAGTCTGCTCAGCGCGCCACCACGCATCGAGGCTCGCAAGAAAGCCCCGCCTTGCGCGGAGCACCGCCTGAAGCTCCGAGGTTCCCATCCTGCGTGCAGCCAAAGCGCCGCGCTGCGGCTCTGCCGCGAGAATGCTGACGCGACTGAGCGGCCCGTCGGCCGCGCTGTCGAGAAGCATGGGATAGCGATCTGGAAAACGGGATGCGAGCCGCCGCAGCACGCTGCCGTCGGTGCCGAGCTCGCAGATGATGCGGGACGGGCGCGCGCTCATGGCTGCGCTATGCCGCGCGCCAGGTCAGCCGTCGAAGCGACGGAAGACCACGTGCCGTTGGTGCCGCCGAAGCCGAATGAGTTCGACACCGCGACGTCGATCTTCATCTGGCGCGCCGTGTTCGGCACGTAGTCGAGATCGCATTCCGGGTCGGGGGTGACGTAGTTGATCGTCGGCGGCGCAACGCCTTCGCGGATCGCCAGGATCGAGAAGATCGCCTCGACGACGCCGGCGGCACCGAGCAGATGGCCTGTCATCGACTTGGTCGAGCTGACCGCGAGCTTGTGCGCGTGGTCGCCGAATGCCCGCTTGATGGCCAGCGTCTCGGCCTCTGTCTCCGAGCGGAGTCGAGGTCGCGTGCGCATTGAGGTACTGCACATCCGAGGCGTTCAGATCCGCGCATCGGCGAGCGCAGTTGGCCATGGCGAGGCGCGCGCCCTCGCCGTCTTCCGGCGGCGCGGTGATGTGATGGGCATCGCCGCTCATGCCGAAGCCGATCAGCTCGGCCAGGATGTTCGCGCCACGACGCTTGGCGTGCTCGAGCTCTTCGAGGACGACGGCGCCACCGCCGTCGCTCAGCACGAACCCGTCGCGGTCGAGGTCCCAGGGCCGGCTCGCTTCCTGCGGCGCATCGTTGCGGGTGGAGAGCGCCTTGGCCTGCCCGAAGCTCGCGAGACCGCACACGCATGTCGCCATCTCGCCGCCGCCGGCGACCATGAGATCCGCATCTCCATACTGGATCGTGCGCATGCCGAGACCCAGCGCATGGGTCGAGGTCGTGCAAGCCGTCACGACGCCGAGGTTGGGGCCCTTGAGGCCGTACTTGATCGACAGGTGCCCCGCGATCATGTTGATGATGGTGGCCGGCACGAAGAACGGCGATATTTTCTTGGGGCTGCCGGTGCGACGTACGCGCCGTATTCCTCTTCAATGGTCGAGAGGCCCCCGATGCCGGCGCCGCAGATCGCCCCGCACCGCGCGGGATCGAGCTTGCTGAAATCGGCGCCCGAATCCACCACGGCCTGCATGCCGGCCGCGACGCCGTAGTTGCATGAAGTCATCCATGCGGCGCGCTTCCTTCGGCGTGATGTACTGATTCACGTCGAAGCCGTGCACTTCACCACCGATGCGCACCGGAAAGGCTGACACGTCGAAGCGGGTGATCGGGCCGATCCCGCTGCGCCCATGAAGGACTGCGTCCCACGCCGATGGGAACGGTGCTACCTACGGGAGAGACGATGCCCAGTCCCGTGACGACGACGCGACGTTTGCTCAATCAGGCTGTGCTGCTCAGGCCTGGTGCGGCGCTCGTTGATGTAGTCGATCGCCTGCTGCACCGTCGTGATCTTCTCGGCGTCCTCATCCGGGATCTCGATCTCGAATTCCTCTTCGAGAGCCATCACCAACTCGACCGTGTCCAGCGAGTCCGCGCCCAGATCGTCGACGAAAGAGGCTTCGCTCGTGACCTGCTCGGGTTTCACGCCGAGCTGCTCCGCGACAATAGCCTTAACCTGCTGTTCGACCGTGCTCATTAGGAAGTGATCCTGTATTTGACGTTGACTTTTTGCGCACCGGGCCTGCGGCACGGGCGCGGTATTGTAGGGGAACACCCCCCGGGCGTGCTACCTGCCCGGATTGCGAGTGGTTGTTTCCCTCATAAAATCTGCTTATCCAGCGGCATCAGGGCATGTACATCCCGCCGTTAACATGCAACGTCTCGCCCGTGATGTAGGCGGCCTGGGGCGATGCCAGGAATAGCACGGCGGCGGCAATGTCCTCGGCCGTCCCGAGCCGGCCCATCGGGATCTGCCCTTGCAGCTGCGGTGCGCTGATCGTCCGTCAAGTGCGCGCGTCATGTCCGTATCGATGAACCCAGGCGCGACGGCATTGACGGTGATACCGCGCGAGGCCACTTCGCGCGCGAGGGACTTGCCGAAGCCGATCAGCGCGGCCTTGGCCGCCGCATAGTTTGCCTGTCCCGGGTTGCCGGTGATGCCCACGATCGACCCTATGTTCACGATGCGGCCCCGTCGCTCTTTCATCATGCGCTTCAGGCACGCCTTGGACAGCCGGAACACGGAGGTGAGGTTGGTCGCGATCACGGCATCCCAGTCCTGCTGCTTCATGCGCAGGAGCAGCGTTATCGCGCGTCACGGCGGCGTTGTTAACGAGGATCGTGGGGATTCGCCCTTGGCCTCGAGATCGGCGATCAGGGCTTCGATGGAGGCGGAGTCGCTCGACGTCCAGTACCGCGCCCCGGCCCCTTAGCCTTTGGAGGTGAGGAGCTCGCCGAAGGCTTTCGCACCCTCCGCGCTCGTAGAGGTGCCGACGACACTCGCGCCTGCGTCGGCCAGGGCCAGCGCGATCGCACGGCCAATTCCGCGCGAGGCGCCGGTGACGAGCGCCACATCGTTTTCAAGCATTCGCGCGATCTCCCCGTGGCAGTGAGCGCGGCATCGAGCGGGCGCGGCATCGTCGATCGACAGATATTGCACGCTGCCGCCGCGGTCGATGCGCTTGTTGAGACCGGTCAGCACCTTGCCGGGGCCGCATTCGATCAGCTGTGAGATGCCGCTCGCCGCGAGCGCGCGGACGGTGTCGAGCCACCGCACGGGGCTCGCCAGCTGGCTTGCACGAGCAGAGTGCGGATGTCATCGACGGATCGGAGTGCGCCGCGGCATCCACCGCGCTGACGTAGTTGAATCTTCGGCGGCGCACCTCGACCGACGCGAGCTTCTCGCCGAATCGCTGCGCGGCGCCGCGCATCAGGCTGCTGTGCGAGGGCACGCTGACCGGCAGCGCCAGCGCACGCTTGGCGCCAGCGCCTTGGCATTCTCGATGGCGCGCTGGACGGCGCGCCGCTCTCGCCTGCGATGACGATCTGTCCCGGGCGCGTTGAAGTTGACCGCTTCGACCACCCCGGCCGCGGCGTCGCGGCAGGCCTGCTTCCACCTCCGCGTCCTCGAGGCCGAGGATCGCCGCCATCGCGCCCGTGCCAGCGGGTACGGCTTCCTGCATCAGCCGGCCGCGATAGCCGCACGAGGTCCACGGCCGCTGCGAAGTCGAGCACCTGCGCGCACACGAGCGCGGTGAACTCTCCGAGACTGTGGCCCGATACGACGGCCGGATCGCCACCGCCGCGTTCACGCCACAGCCGCCACATCGCGACTCCCGGCAGTCAGCAAGGCCGGCTGGGTGAACTCGGTCGTGTTGAGCCGGTCTTCTGGCCCGGCGCTGAGACAGCTGCCACAGGTCGTAACCGAGGACCGCAGACGCCTCGTCGAAGGTGGACCTGACGACCGGCTCGCCTGGCAGACAGCTGCCCAGCATGCCGACGGACTGGGACCCCTGACCGGGGAAGACGAAGCCCAAAGGACATCAGTGAGATTTCTTCGGGCTCAGCCCAGACGGGGGCGGGATTATAGCGAGCCGCGGCGAAGGGGACGCAGCACCGACGCGCCTACACCGGCGAGCGCCCCGTACAGATGCGCGTTCACGATCACCGGCCCGAGGCCGGCCGAAAACGGCAGCGACCCCTGCGCCAAGCTGCTCGTAGGCAAGCTTGGCGCAGAGGAAGGCCAGCGAGTATCCAGCCGTCGCGCTCACCCCGACGCAGATGCGGCTGAGCGCTCCGGCCGCCATGACCCCGTGCAGGGCACCCGAGGCTCCCACGTACCACTCAGGCGCCGGATCGCAGAACCACAGGCCCGCGTCGATCGCGGCCAAGTCGCCGCCAGAGATCAGTACCCACCGCCATGCGGCGTAGTCGCGGGCGAACAGCACCCACAGGAGCACAAATCCCAGCGGCATTGAGGGCGGCATGCTCGAGGTTCAGGTGGACGAAGTGACGCGGTCAGCGAGCCGCCACCACTGCCCGGCGGCGAGCGCCGTCACGCTCGTACCGCAGAGCATCGGCCGTAGGCCGACCTCGCACTGCCGCCGGGATCACCAGCAGGACCCCGCAGGCGCCCGCCAGCGCCACGCCCGCACCGACCGTCGCAGTTGAGAGACTTCGAGCGCGAATTTGAACCGCCCCACAGGTTGCCTGTCATCCTTTTGGTACTATCCCGCCCCCGTCGCCAGGCTGGAAAGACTGACATGACCTTCCGCCCTGTACGCGCCGAGCGTAGCAAATGCCGGCAGCGCGGCTTCACCCTCATCGAGATCATGGTGGTGGTCGTCATCATCGGCCTGCTGGCCGCGGTCATCGTGCCGCAACCTCATGGGCAACGTGGACCAGGCGCGCGTCTCCAAAGCCCGCCAGGACATCCAGGCCATCGAGACGGCGCTCACCATGTTCCGGCTCGACAACTCGCGAAGTACCCGACCACCGATCAGGGCCTGCGGCGCTGCTGCAGCAGCCGACCGATCCCGTCCATCCGCAACTGGCAGCCGGGCGGCTACGTCAGGAAAGCGAGCCGGACCCGTGGGGCAACGACTACCAGTACGTCTATCCCGGCACGCACGGCGCAGGAGTACGACCTCTACTCCCTCGGCGCGGACAGCCAGCCCGGCGGCGAAGGCCTCGATGCCGACATCGGCAACTGGGATGTGCAGTAACTAGCCTGCCTCGGGCGCGAAGCGGCGGCTTCACGCTCATCGAGCTCCTGGTGGTGGTGGTGATCATCGCCGATCGTCACGGCAACGGCCGTGCTCGCGTCGGCACCACCGGTCGCGACCGCGAGCTCGAGAAGGAAAGCGAGCGCATGCTGGCGCTGCTCAACTACACCCGCGAGCAGGCCGGAGCTGCGCACCCGCGAGTTCGGGCTGCTGTGCGACGGAGAACGGCTACCAGTTCGTCAGCTTCGATCCGCGGCAGCAGCTGAATGGGTGATCGTGGAAACCGACGAGGCGCTGCATCCTCGCGAATTGCCGAGGGGCTTGAGTGTGCAGCTCATCGTGGAATGGGCCGATCATTTTGCGCCGGCCACCGGACTCAAAAGATCACACACCGCAAGTGATGCTGTATTCGAATGGCGATCTGACGCCCTTCGAGCTCACGCTGCTTCGCGACGACAGCGCGCGCAGCGTCACGATCGGGGTCAGCGACAAGGGCAAGCTCGAACTGCGGCCCTTGAAGGAGCGCGCGTCGTGAGCGCACTGCTCGTGGCTTCACGCTGATCGAGGTCCTGGTGGCCCTCGCCATCGTTACGCTCGGCGTGGCCGCGATGCTGGGGAGCATGACCTCCGCGGCCGACAACGCGTACTACCTGCGCGACAAGACTTTCGCAGAATGGGTTGCGCTCAACCGCATCACCGAGGTCCGCCTGAGTCAGGGAATGCCCAAGAAGGGCAAGACTGACGGCGAGATCGAAATGGGCGGACGCAAATGGATATGGCAGCAGGAAGTGTTGCCGATGGAGCTCGATGGAATGTTCCAGATCAGCGTCAGCGTACGCCCCCAGCGAGCAGGCGAATCGACTACGGGCAGCTCCGATGCGAAGCGCCAGGACTGGTACACGACCGTCAATGGAATCATTGGTGATGCAGTCATTCGCGGCCGCAACGATAGCGATGCTCTGAACATGGGCAATGGGTTCGTGGGGCCAAAACCGCAGAACGGACAAGGAGGCGAGCAGCCGCCCCCGAAGGACGATGACGGGGAAGAGGAGACCGGGGAGTGAGAACAGTGATGGCCATGCAGCGCGGCTTCACGCTCGTGGAGCTGATGGTGGCGCTGTTCATTACGGCCATTCTTTTCGCGATGGGCTACGGCGCGATCAATCAGGTGTTGGGCAACACTGATGCACTGGAAGCTCAACAGGCAAGGCTGCTTGCCGTGCAGACCACCATGCGCACTTTCGCGCAGGACTTCGAGCAGGCAACCGCCCGTCCGGTACGCCAACCGGTGGGAACTGAGTGGGAGGCCGCCTTCGAATCCGCATCGCAGTCGCAGGGTCAGAAAATCCCTGCTCTTGTCACCCTCACGCGCGGCAGCTGGGCGAATCCTGCAGGTGTGCAGCGCCCGGCGCTGCAACGCGTCTCGTATTCCTTCGAGAACAACGTGCTGACCAGAGAACACTGGCCAGTTCTCGACACGACGCTGGCGAACGAGCCCATTCGCCGTGAACTGCTCACCGGCGTCAAGTCGATCGCATTTCGATACATGGATGCTCCTGGTCATTGGACCGACCGGTGGCCCGGGCCCTCGACTCAAGCTGGGCAATCCATGCCCAATCAGCCCGAAAGGAGCCAATTGAAACGACCCCTCGCGGTGGAGATGACTCTCGAGCTCGAGGATTGGGGCGAGATCGTGCGTCTCTTCGAGATTCCCCAATGAGGCCGCAACATGACCAGCGCGGGGTCGCCCTTCTCGTCGCCATCATCCTCGTCGCGATTGCAGCCACCATCGCCGCATCCATCGCGTTCCAGAGCGCCATGTCCGCGCGACGAGGCATCGCGAGCCTGTCGTTCGAGCACAGCGTACTGGTGGCGCAGGGCGCCGAAGCGCTGGCCGCCTATGGATTGAAGGACGACGCGAGGAACGGCGATCCTCAACATCAGACCGATGACTACCGGGAGGCGTGGGCCAAGCCGTTCGGACCAATGGAGATAGCGCCAGGCGTGATTCTCGAGGCCTCGCTCGAAGATCTGGCCGGCCGGTTCAATCTCAACAGTCTGGTGGATAGCAAGGGCGTGGTGGATGCCGAATCGCGCGATTGCCTGCAGCGACTGCTCGAAGCCCTGGGGCTCGAGTCCAAGTGGGCCGACCAGATCGCCGACTGGATCGATCTTGATTCCAATGCTTCGGGCTTCGATGGTCTCGAAGACAACGGCACGACTTCTCAGGCACCGCCGTACCGCATCGCCAACACCATCATCACCAGCACCAGCGAACTGCTCGCGCTTCCCGGTTTCGGGCGGGAGCGCTATACGAAACTCGCGCCCTACGTCGCGGCACTGCCCCCGGGAACCCAGCTGAATCTCTGCACCGCCTCCGGGATCCTGCTCGATGCGATCATCGCCACCGGGCACAGTGAGTACCGTGATCCGGAAGCGCTCGGGAACAACCGCAAGGAGCAGTGCTATCCCGAAACGACGATCTACATGAATAGTCTCCAGGGAGGTCGGGGCTCGCTGAACGCCGCGGAAAAAGCCGCCATCGAGAGACATTTTTCCAATAAGTCGGACTACTTCCGTTTGACGAGCGTAATCACGCTTGGCGGTACTGAATTCGCCTTGTACAGTCTGCTGCATCGTGAAGGCAGTGAAGGCGTACGGGTCCTGCAGCGCGGCTTCACACCGGACTAAGGGACTGGAAAACGAACATGGCTGATTGGCTGCTATTGAGATTGCCGCGGACGCCGGAACAGGAGTACTCCTGGATCCTGGCGGATTCGCATGGCGCGGCGCTTTCCGCGCCCGACGGCGGCGCGCTCGAATCGGCAGCCTCGCTGGCCCCGGGCCGTCGCGTCTGCGTCCTGGTACCTGGCACGGACGTGCTGCTGGCCAATCCGGAGCTGCCCGCCAAGGCAGGCGTGAAGCTTCAGCAGATCGTGCCCTACGCCCTCGAGGAGCAACTCGCGGACGATATCGACAGCTCTGCATTTTGCGGTCGGCAAGCGCGCTCAGGAGTCGCTCGACGACGCCGGTCGCCGTCGTATCACGTGCGCTGCATCGAAAGCTGGCTGGCGCAGCTTGGCCGCCGTCGGCATCAGGCCCGAGCGCCTGCACGCCGACAGCGAGCTGCTGCCTGAGAATCCCGGGCAGGCCGTGGCGCTGCTCGAAGACGACGTCGTCGTCGTGCGTGCGCCGGAAGGCAGCCCGGTCACGCTACCCGCGGATGCGCTCGCTCGAGGCGCTCGAGCTCGCACGACCGCCGGAGGAACTCATCGCGCGGCGGCTGGCCGCGGACTGATCCTCTACACGGGCGCCGCCGAGTGGCAGAAGCACTCGCAGCAGGTCGAAGGCGTGCGCGACCAGTTCGACGGCGTGAAGGTGCAGCTCCTCACCGGCGGTCCGCTCGGCCTTTATGCGCAGCAGCTGCCGAGCACAGCGCCGGTCAACCTGCTGCAGGGTCCGTACGCACAGTCAGAATGATGCCGGCGGCGGCTGGCGCGCCTGGCGCGTCGCGGCGATCCTGCTCGCGGCGGTGATCGGCCTGCACGTCGCCGGCAAGGCGGCCCAGCTGATGATGCTGAACCGAGCCGAGCGCACCGTGAACGCCTCGATCGATCGACGCTTCCGCGCGGCGATGCCCGGCCAGGAGAACACGATCGATGCGACGCGTCGCATGGAAGAGCGGCTCGTGGCCGTGCGCAACGGCGGCGCGGTCACAGGGTTGCTTGCAGCGCTCGGCGCGCTCGTCGAAGCACGCATCGAGCGCGCCCGGAACGTCCGTGCAGGCACTGAGCTTCCGCGACGGCGCGCTCGATCTGAAGAGTGGCCGCGCCCAATGCGGACAGTCTCGAGCGCATCAGCCAGGCGCTGCGCTCGCGCGGCTGGCGCGCCGATCTCACCTCGGGCAGCGCCGCCACGAAGGGGCTACGAGGGCCGCATCCAGATTGCGCCCGGAGGGTACCACATGAGCTTCTCCTGCGCCACGCTCAACGAGCGCGAGAGGCGCATGGTGCATGATCGGCGGCGCGGTCGCCGTCGGTGCTGCTGTTGCTCGCCGTGGTGCTGCCGCTGCACCGCAGCGTCAATCGGGCCCACGAGCGCGTGGAACACAAACAGGCCGATCTTGCGTGGATGCGCAACGTCGCTCCGCAGCTCGCGGACGCCGGTCCCGGTCGGGCGACCGGCCCGCACGCAGGGATTCGCTGCTGGTCGTCGTGGATCGCGCGGCGCGCGAAGCCGGCCTCGGCGAGGCGCTCACCAGCAGCGAGCCGAGCGGCCCGGCGGACTTGCGCGTGCGGCTCGACAAGGCACCTTTCGACACGCTGGTCGGCTGGCTCGCGACGGCTGGCGGACCGTCACGGGGTGCGCGTCGAGTCGGCCAACATCGACAGCGCCAACGAGCCTGGCCTCGTCAACGCCGCACTCGTGCTGCATGCCGGCTGACCGCTGAAGCCGACGGCCATGAAGCGGGGAATCTGGATCGGCCTGCGTCGCCGTTCTCGCCTTCATCGCGATCCTGATCGTGCGCCTGCCGGCGAGCTGGCTGTCGGGCTTCCTTCCCGACGGCACAGGCTGCGGCCAGATTTCGGGAACGGCCTGGAACGGCAACTGCGCCGGTTTCGTGGCCCAGGGCATGCGTCTGGGAGATCTGAGCTGGAAGCTGCATGCGGCTAGCCCTCCTTGCCGGGAAACTCGCAGCCCATGTGTCGATGCAAGGGCCCGCAGGCTCCATCAACGCCGATGTCTTCGTACGCGGCAGCGAAATCGAAGCGCACGGGTTGAGCGCCGACATCACGCTCGATCCTGCGACTGCTCGCGCAATCGCCGCCGGATCTGCGCGGCCACATCCGGGCAGAACTGCAGAACCTGCGTGTACAGAACGGTATCGTCGTGGGGATCGAAGGCCGCATCGATGCAACTGGTCTCACCAGAGCCAATGGGCAGAATGGCGCGCTCGGGGACTACGTCGTGACCTTTCCAACGCGTGCGGCGAGCTCCGGTGAGGAGCCGGTCGGAGACGTCCGCAGCACGAAGGGTCCGTTCGACGTCGAAGCGACCCTCAAACTGACGCGAGAGCCGGGGTTCGAGCTGGAAGGAATGGTGGGGGCCTCACCGGATGCACCGCCCGAGGTGCTGCAGGAATTGCAGATCCTCGGCAGGCCCGATGCCCAGGGTCGACGCCCGTTCTCGGCGGCCGGCACCTTCTAGATCGCTGCAGCTCGCGAAAAGCGCCCAGGAGCGGAAAGTACAGAGCGGCGCGCACCGGCTGCGGCCCGAGCGCCCGCGCGAGTGCCACATAGGTTTCGAGTTGCGCCCGATATCGCTCCACTTCTCGCTCCAGGAAAGCAGCGGTCTCACCACCTTCGTGCCGGCTGGTCTTGAAATCGATCACCCACCGCGAACCTTCGCTGTCGATGAACGAGCGATCGATCACCGCGTTGGTCAGTCGCCCGCCCGCGATGCCGGTCAGGGCGAGCTCGCTGCGCGCCTCGCGGTGCTGCGGCGAGAAAATCCACTGCCCCCGCGAATCGCCGAGCGTGCCCACCACGGCATCAACGACGACACGCGTGGCGTTCTCGAGCTCTTCATCAGGAACTCCCTGGCGATGCAACAGTTGACGGTACAGTGGCCCGGCTTCGATAACGGCGTCGCGCGAAGGCAGTTCATGCAGCTGCGCGAGCCGCTCCAGCACTCCGTGCACCACCGTGCCGACATGGCGCACCGTCTCGCCGGCCCAGCTGAATTCCAGCCCCCCCAGCGATCGACGGACGATGGGCAGGCGTTCGACTTCGGGAGCGGCCAGCAGTGAAGCGGATGTCCGTTTGCAGGCAAACGATGCAGCACTTGCGCAGAGATAGCGGCGCTGCTCTTAAGGTCTCGCCGGCCCCGCACGGCTCGAACTCCCCAGCCAGAGCACTCCATAGCGAAGCGAGCAGCGTGCCGGCGCGCGGCGAAGTGCTGCCGTCAGCGCGCGCATCCGGAGCCGCAGAAAGGAATAGCGTCCGCTTAGCGCGCGTGGCGGCGACGTACAGCAGGCGAGTCTTCTCATTTCGCGAGCGCACAGCAATCAGCCGCTTCAAGTAGCCGCCGAGCCTGCCGCCCTCCTCCATCCCTATCGTCGGCACGGGCGCCATGATCAGGTCGCTCTCGCCCCGCTCACGCGGCAGGTCGAGCCAGCGCAACAAGGGCTCGGCGCCGCGATTCAGCTGCCGGTCCAGGCCCGGCAGGAACACGTGGTCGAACTCGAGACCCTTGGCGCGATGGATCGTCATGATTTGCACCGCATTGGCGACACCTGCGTGCGGCTGCGCATAGAGTTCGCCAACCAGCGCGTCGATGTCGTGCGGACCGCGCCACTCCCCGCTCTCGACGCGTTCGCTCAACGCAACGAGGAATGCGCGAGCATGCCGCAGATCATCGACGGGATAGGCATCGGCCGCGCCGAGACGCAGCCACGTCATCTCCAGCCATTCAGCCAATGGCATGGTGTCGCGGGTAGCCAGTGCTTCGATCAAGACCGGAGCGATGCGCGCCATGCGGATGCGATCCGTCTCACTGCAGCGAAGCAAGCGCTCATGGTCGATGCAAGCCTTCGAATAGCAGCAGGGGATCATCGCGGTGCGATAGCTGCTGTGAGACTCAGCAGCGTAATGCCGCACCACGGTGCGCGCTAAGCACGGTCAGCCACGAAACCCGGTCTCCGAGATGGTGCAGAGCGCGCAGCAGCGCGACGAGGTCGCGCACGATCGAAATCTCACCCAGCGCAACGAGGTCGACACCTATCGCGTCAATACCGAGTGCATGCAACGCCGCAAAGACCGGAGTCGCATGGGCACGCGAGGCGACCAGAATCGCGATCGTCGCGCTGCCGTCATGGCCTCGCAGGTCCGAGATGCGCTGGGCAATGCGTCGCGCCTCCGACTCGCGATCACCCGCATCGAACAGCCTGAGCTCAATGGCGCCACTACCGCCGGTGCGGCCGGTTATGCTCGTTGTGAACGCCACTGCGCTCGCACGCAAGTCGTCGCGCGCCGGGAAGAACTTGGCGAAGGTGCGATTGATCCACTCGATCACCTCCGGAGCCGATCGAAAGTTGCGCGTCAGCTGCAAAGGCTCCAGCCGGACGCTGCCGATGCCATGGTCGCGGGCACGAAGGAACAGGCCGACTTCAGCTTCGCGAAACTGGTAGATCGACTGCATGGGGTCGCCGACCACGAACAGCGTTCGCCCATCGCCCTTCTCCCAGCCGACGGTCAGCGCTTCGAGGAGATCGAACTGCGCGAGCGATGTGTCCTGGAACTCGTCGACGAGGATGTGGCGCAGCGCAAGGCCGGCGCGCAGTGCGAGATCGGTCGGCTCGCCGTTTTCCGTCAAAGCCGCGCGCGCCGCGCCTGCAATATAGGCGTGGTCGACACGGCCTACCGATGCGAATTGCGCCTGGAGTTGGATCGCGGCGAAGCGCAGCACACGCGACAGCGCCTGGAGCGCGTGGGCGTCATCGGCACTCAGCACGGGTTCGGGCAGGCACCCGAGCTCGCGCAGATGCTCCAGTGCGCCATCCATCGCCGCTCCAGTGCTCGATGCATTCGCGCGAGTCATCCCGCGCCGACTCCTCCTCGTACGCGGTCCCGAGTGACCTGTTGACGCCTCGGGGCTTGCGCCAGTCGCCCTTGAGGGTCAATGCCGTCCGCGCCAATCGCTGCCATGCGCCAAGGTGCTCGATTTCACACTCCAGCGCGCCGATGCCCGGAATCCGGGTCGCGAGCGCCCGCAATCCTGGCTCAATATCGGAACAGGCCGCCCGCAGATGATCCCTGACAATGTCGTGGAGACTGCGCTCGACGCGCACGCACAGTTCACTGCCATCGTGCGCGAGCACATACCCCAGCCAGTGGCCTCGCCTTTCCAGCATCTCGGCCAGCAGCCGCTCCACACGCGCCCAGCCATTGTCCAGCCGCTCGAACAGAAGCTCGATATCTGCTGCAAGCGCTGGCTCCTCTTCGCCGGCGATCAATGTGCTCCGCGCAGCATTGCTGTACGCCTCCTGCGGCCGGTCTGCCACCTTGAGGCTGCCGCCGGCACGGGCTGCTACCGGCAACTGGCTCGCCAGCCAGAAATTGAAGGAGTCGATGGTCTGGATGCGCAACCGAGCCGGGTTGTCGAGTAGCTTCCAGCCGCGCGCCGCGTCCCGCGCGAGGGCCTGCCCTGCAAGCTGACGCACCCGGTCACCTTGTGGCCCCTCGTCCGCGACCTCGCCACGCAGCGCCCTCAGCACCCGCGAACGCATCTCGGCGGCGGCCTTGCGTGTGAAGGTGATCGCGAGGATCTCCTCAGGCTCTTCTACGTCGGTCAGCAACCGTAACAGGCGTTCGGTCAGAACCGTCGTCTTGCCGGATCCGGCTGGCGCCTGAAGCAGGATGGATCTATGCGGATCAGTCGCGCGCTCACGAGCGGCGTCGTCGGTGGCAGGATCAGTCATCGCCTGCCTCCTCATCGACAGGAGCCCGCCCAAGGTCAGCGACGCGGCACAACGCATGGAGATGACAGTAGTCGCACGCGTGAGGCTTTGGATCCACGGCGGCGTGCCCTGCCAGAAACTCGCTCGCGAGCCGCTCCATGCGCGCCAGCCACTCGCCGCGGCGCAGTGTCCAGGCGTCGCAAGCACTAGCGCCATCCGGCGCGAGTACAGCGGGAACCTTGGGCAGCAGGCCGCTCGATGCGGCAAGGCCATCGAAGCGGACCTCCCGAGCGGTGACGTTGACCGTAGCGATTGCCCTGACGGGATCGCCGATAGCCGCCAGGTAGGCCAGCAATTGAACATGCGAAGGCCGTTCGCCATACCAGTCGGCCTGAGTGCGCCGTCCGCTCTTGTAGTCGAGGATGACCTGCGAGCCATCCGTCAGCGCATCCAGCCTGTCGATCTGCACTCGAAGCGTTGCTCCGCCCAGGAGAAGGTTTGCCCGCAACTCCCGGCTCACGACATAGAAAGGCGCCCGTTCGCGCTCCAGCCTGCAGAGAGCGCCGATAAGGCGCCGCGCGCGACGCTGCTCGCGCGCTTGCGCGGGAGTCTCTGAAGCTGCACCCCATAGCGATGCAGCTGCCTTGTGCACGCACGCCACGATCAATACATCGCAGTCTTCTTCGGAGAGAGCGATGAGCGCTCTCGAGCCCTGCAAGCGTTCCCAAAGCGCCTCGAGGGCCCGATGCAGCAGAATTCCCCGGATGTCCGCGGCAATGCCGGGCTGCGCGAGATGCATTGGCTCGCCACCGAGTCGCAGCTGCGCATACGCCCTGAATGGGCATTCGTTCTGCAATTCGATACTGCGGGTTCCTGATGGAACCGGCACCGTCGCGGGCCAGGAGGCGCCTTCGTCATCGGTGATCATTTCCAGCAACCCTTCGCGATGCGCGAGCAGGGGCAAGCATGGCACCTGGGTTGCCGTTAGGGCCGCTGGCGGGTAACCCTTCAACAACGGGCTCGGCAGGATCTCCATGTCACCCTCACGGGTCGGTGAGCTCAATATCAACTCATCGGCAGCAGCTGACCATCCGTCCATCAGGTCGTGCGCGGCCGCGAGTCGCCCGCCCGCGCTCGCCGCGGAGACTCCCGCCGCAATCTGCGCACGCAGCGGCAGGAACGGATCCGGTTGTACCGGCTGAGGCCAGCTGGAAGCGGTGAGCCCCGCAGCCCAAATGCCGTCGTAGCGCACGATGGGGTCCGCGAGCGAAGGCGAGATGGTGATCGGAACGTCGCCGGTTGCCGGGCTGAAATGGGTCCGGTCCGCGAGCTCCGTGAGCCATCGCAGCGCCTTCCCGGCCGGCACGGAACCCCAGCCCGTGGAGAGCCCGCCGAATTCCTTCAGCAGTGCGAGGAAGCGTTCGCGGGTCTGCTGCTCATCGCTGCTGACCGTCCGACTGCCGGGCCAGCCGAGGGCCATCAATGCCTGGTGGAATCTGGTCGACCATTCTCTGAGTGTCGTCGATCCTGATCCGATTGCCGCCAACGCTCGCGTGATGCGTTCACTCAACTCCCTTGCCGCCTGGGCGCGGGACTCGCAGACGAGGGCCAGCGACGCGAGGGCCTCGGGCGGGTCGAGTTGCAAAGGAGCACGCTCGCGCAGCGCCAGATCGAGCTTGCACCGCGCCGCAAAATCCGGAGTCTCCCAGTACGGTGCGCGAAGCAACTCGCTGAAGGCGTCGAACTCCGCTGAGCCCATCAGCCATTCCAGACTTCGAAGCGCGTGCGCCACCATGCCCGCGCCACTCAATGCGCCGCCACCTTCGATGATTGCGAAGGCGGCATCGCCAGGGCTTACGCCAAGGACACGCCGTGGGTCCAGCCTTTGTCGAAGCAACGCACTCAGCCGCTCCCTGGAACTTGCGGTGCCGGGCAACACGACCATCAGCCGGGCGTCGGATTGCGCCATCAGTCGTCGAGCGCACCACTCTGCGATGCGTTCAAGCTCATCCATCGTGTCGTTCGCGAGCACGACCTGCGGGCGCGCACCAACCGAGCGCCGCAGGAGTTTTGTATCCCAACCTTTGACTTCACGCGCGGCGCTCAGCGCGTCAAGCTGGGGAGTGGATCCTGGAAAGCCCGCAATGATCAGCGGACGCTCATCGCCCAACTGCGGCAGCTTTTCAGCGAGCCGTGAGGGTAGCGCCGCATTCCAGGCCTGATGTCGCGCCCGAACCAGGCGTGCTGCTTCGCGCAACAACGATTGTTCGCTGCCTCCCCCATGCATGCCAAGGATGTCGATGGAGAACTCAAACGCGAGCTGCTCGGCTCGGCGCAGGCTCTCAGCGAGCGGTCCCCGGGCGACAAGATCCAAATCCGCGGTGACCTCAGCCGTGACCTCTCGCCAGATCAGCCAATCTTCAGAGGGAGCGAGCAGCCGCGGTAAAGCAGCATCGGTCGCGGCATACCTGCCGATTTCGCGTGCGAGCCAGGCATCGAACGGGAGAATGTCGGGCGTGGGCCAGACCCGGTTGCCTTGATGGAGCGCCAGGCTCGCATAGGCGAGGCGGACTGCCTCGGCACGTTGCCGCGAAGGCACGACCACCGTGCCGCGGCTTGCCAGAACCGCTAGAAGTTGTTCTGAGAGTTTAATCAAATCAATAGTTTAAAGACTCAATTCAGAGATCACTTAAAGCGATTGCCCGCCGCGAGAACGTTGTTCGGCGAGGCCTGCCTGGGCTTGTCCACATAGGTCGCGAGCATTTCTTCCATGCGACGCAAGACATCGTGAAGCATCGTCGAATCCGGCAGGTTGGTCACGCGGAAATGATTTCGATACGGCACGTTGAAGCTCACGCCTGGAGCGATCAGCACGTGCTTCTGCTCGAGCAGATCGAGCGCGAAACGCTGATCGTCGAAGTCCGGGAGCTCGCGCGGATCGACTCCAACGAAGGCGTACATGGAGCCCATCGGCCGCACGAGGCTCAGGAAGCGACTCTGCTCCACGGACTCGATGATCGCGCGTCGCGATTCATACAAGCGCCCGCCCGGAGACACGAGCTCGCGGATACTCTGATGGCCGCCAAGGGCAGTCTGCACTGCCCACTGCGCGGGCACATTGCTGCAAAGACGCAGCGAGCTCAGCAACTCGAGCGCGCTGAAATAATCGGCGGCCGCCGGAGTGCGGCCGGAAAAGGATGCCCAGCCCACCCGATAGCCGCAGGCGCGATACACCTTCGAAAGCCCGGACATCGTCGCGCACAAGGTTCCGTGCACCAGTGTGGCCATGGGCACGAACTCAGCGCCGTCGTAGAGCACCTGGTCATAGATCTCATCGCTGAACACGACGAGCCGGTTGCGCTCAGCCACGCTCGCCAGGCCCTCGAGCACGCTGCGCGAATACACGGCGCCGGTGGGATTGTTGGGATTGATGACGACGATCGCGCGCGTTCGCGGCGTTACCAGCCGCGCCACCTCGGCCGGATCCGGAGCGAAGCCATTTTCAGCGCGGCAAGGGTAGTGCACCACCTTGCCACCATTCAGCGTGACTGCCGCCGTCCACAGCGGGTAGTCCGGACCGGGCACGAGAACTTCGTCGCCGCTGTTGAGCAAAGCGCGCAGCACCAGATCGATGAGCTCGCTCACGCCGTTGCCCATGATGACATCGTCAACGGTAACGCCATGCACACCGCGGGCCTGCTGTTGCATCACGACAGCCTCGCGCGCCGGGAATATCCCCTTCTGGTGGCAGTATGCCTCGCTGTCGCCAAGATTCTCGATCATGGCGAGCCGCATCGACTCGGGCGTGCGAAAGCCGAACGCGCCGGGGTTGCCGATATTGAGCGAGATGATCTCGTAGCCCTGTTTCTGCATCTCGTAGGCGCGACGCGCGAGGCTCCCGCGGATCTCGTAGCGGACGTGGCGCAGGCTGTCGCTGGTGCGCATCGGGGAATCGGTGCTCATGCCGGTCTCGAATGCCTGAAAGGGGCCGCACATTACCAGCTTCGCCGTCATGAAGGCGCTAGACTCGCGGGCAATGGCTCGTCCTTCTTTTCGCATTGGCAGCTCACTCACGGTGGAGACTCGCGCAGGCACGCTGGCGAGCAAGCGGCGGATGGATCTGCTGACCAGCATTGGCACCCGCCGCTCCATTGCCGCCGCCGCACGGGAAATCGGCCTGACCTACAAGGCGGCGTGGGACGCCGTGGAGACCATGAACAATCTTGCCGGTGCGCCGCTGGTCGCCCGTTCGGTCGGAGGGCGCGGCGGAGGCGGAGCCGTGCTCACGGCTCAGGGCCGCAAGCTGGTAGCGACCTACCAGGCGGTGTCACGGCAGAACCAGCGCTTTCTCGAATCGGTGAACCAGCGGGTAGCCGGGAGCGAGAGTGACCTGCAGCTCATCCGGCGAATGGGGCTTGTCACCAGCGCACGCAACCAGCTTGCGGGCGTGGTCAAGCGGATCGACCGTGGCGCCGTGAACGATGCCGTTCAGTTGAAATTGGCAGGGGGCGAGAACCTCACCGCGGTCATCACGCGAGAGAGCGTCGCGGCACTCGCGCTCGAGACGGGCACGCAAGCCGTGGCGCTGATCAAGGCCTCGTCGGTCTTCATTGCAGCCGGTGATGCGGCTGGCATCGTGATGTCAGCGCGGAATCAGCTCGAAGGCAAGGTGCAGCGCGTCACGCGTGGAGCGGTGAATTCCGAGGTCGTGCTCGAAATTGCCGCCGGCGCCACGATCGCGGCAATCATCACAAACGCGGCCCTGCGCGAGCTCAAGCTCGCGCGCGGTCGCCGCGCCACGGCCATCTTCAAAGCTTCGAGCGTGATTCTGGCGGTTGCGAGCTAAGCGTCAGGCGCGCAGAGTCTGCCGGCTTCCATGGACAATACTCGATCCGCGAGGTACTCGACTTCGGCTCGCGCATGGCTCACGTAGATCATGGGCACGCGCGCCTCATCTTTCACGCGCTTCAGGAACGGCAGGATCTGTTGCTTGAGCCGCTCGTCGAGCGCCGAGAGCGGCTCATCGAGGAGCAGCATGCGTGGCGAGGAAAGCAGCGCCCTCCCCAGCGCCACTCGCTGACGCTCCCCACCGGACAATTGCGCAGGGCGGCGAGCCACGAGCGTGCCGATCTCGAGCAGATCGAGTACCCGTTGCAGGTCGAACAGGCGCTGAGCTTGCGGCAAGCGGTGCAGGCCGTAGAGCAGATTGCCCTGCACGGACAGGTGGGGAAACAGCAGCCCCTCCTGGAACACCAGCCCGAAATGTCGCCGCCACGGCGGCACGAAGACTCCGTGTGCCGTATCGACCAGCACGGTATCGCCAAACCGCATTGTTCCGGCTTGCGGATGCAGCAGCCCGGCGATCAGAGCAAGCAATGTGCTTTTGCCACAACCCGACGGGCCGCAGATTCCCGTGACGACCGGCCCGGCTTGCGCGCGCGCCGTCAGCTGGAAGTCTCCGCGTCGGAATTGCAGATCGAAAGCTAGCGTAAGAGCTCCTGCGGGATCATCGTCTTGCGTAGGCGTTGCGGGAATCGTCGAAGCCGAGCATGCGCTCCGCACGTCGCGTGAGGACCTGATTTGCGATCAGGGCACACAGCGCGAGCCCGATGGAGAGCGCTGCCAGGCGTGCCGCTGCCATCTCACCGTCGGGCAGGTGAGTGAAGCTGTAGATCGCAAGCGGCAAGGTACGCGTCTCGCCGGGAATGTTGCCCACGAATGCCATGGTCGCCCCGAACTCCCCCAGGCTGCGCGAAAAGCACAGAACGCTTCCGGCGGCGATTCCCGGCACGCACAGTGGCAGCGTCACGGTCAGAAACGCGCGCCAGGGCGTTGCGCCCAACGTGGTGGCAGCATGCTCGAGCCTTGCGTCGATCATGCGAAAGGCAAGGCGCACGGGCTGGACCATCAGGGGGAAAGCCATCGTGGCCGAGGCGAGCACCGCGCCCTTCCAGTTGAATGCGAGCACCACACCCAGATGCTCCAGGAGCCAGCCGCCGATGGGGCCCTGCGTTCCAAACAGCAGCAACAGCAGGTAGCCCGGCACCACGGGTGGCAACACCATCGGCAGCTGCACCAGCGTGTCGATCACCCATTTTCCGGCAAACTCGCGGCGCGCAAGCAGCCAACCCAGCGCGATTCCGGCCGGGAGACAGATCAGCGTCGAGCACAATGCCACCTTGGCAGACAGCCGCAACGCCTGCCATTCGGCGGGGGTCAGTTCCAAAGCGCCGTCACTTTCTCAGCAGCGTGAACCCGCGATCCTTGAATGCAGCGGCCGCTTCGGGCGAGCTGCGCAGATATTCAAGAAATGCTGACGACTCTGCGCGCGCACCCACTATGAGCGCGAACGGATACACGATGGGCTTGTGCGTATCGGCCGGAAATGCCGCCACGACCTGTACTTTTTCGGTGATGGCGGCATCGGTGGCGTAGACGATGCCGGCGGCGCATTCACCCCTCTCGACGAAAGCCAGCGCAGTGCGCACATCGTCGGTGCCGACGATTCGCTTGTCGAGCGCTGCCCACCATCCCAGCGTTTCGAGGGCTCCTTTCGCATACTTTCCGACGGGCACCACGCCTGGCTCGCCCGTGCACAGCTTGCCCTCGAACGCAGCGCCAATGGCGAATCCCTTCTGCATCTTCACAGTGAACGCGCGCCCCTTTGGAGCTATGAGCACGAGCTCGTTACCGACGAGGTTGACGCGCGTCGGCGCGTCGACCTTGCCGCGCGTAGCCAGATAGTCCATCCAGCTGAGATCGGCTGACGCGAACAGATCAGCGGGCGCGCCGGCCTCGATCTGCTTGGCGAGCGCCGACGAAGCACCGAACGCAAGGCTCGGCAGCGGATGGCCGGCCTTCTGCCAGCTGGCGCCGATGTCAGTGAGCACGTCCGTGAGGCTGGCCGCCGCAAATACGCGCGTCGCCTCCTCGGCGCGCAGGCTGTTGCAGGCAAGCAGGATGATGAGAACCGGAAGGGCGAGGCGCTGGCGCATGATGGCTCAACCTTGAAAAGGCGGTATTTAGCTTTGTATATACCGAGTAGCGCTGTCAACAGGAACCAGCGCTGGCCACTCGCGCCAGCGGTGGCAGGCGACCTGCTGACCCGGGCGAACGTCTTCCCAGGCAGGCGCCTTCCGGCGGCACACTTCGATTGCGTAGGGACAACGCGTATGAAACACGCAACCCGCCGGAGGGAACAGCGGCGAAGGCAACTCTCCCCCGAGTGCGCTTGCGAGCCGCGCCGGCTGTATTTGCGGGTCCGGTACCGGGATGGCATCCAGCAGGCCGCGGGTGTATGGGTGCGCGGGACTGGCGTACAGGTCACGCGCAGTGGCGAGTTCCATCATCCGCCCCAGATAGAGCACCAGCACCTTGTCGCACAGGCGCCTCACCACGGCCAGGTTGTGGCTGATGAACAGCAGCGACAGCGCACATTCGCGCCGCAGTCCCTCGATGAGCTCGACGACCTGCTCCTGAGTGGTGACATCCAGAGAGCTCACTGCCTCATCGCATACCAGGAGCTTTGGCTTCAGGATCATCGCTCGCGCGATCGCGACCCGCTGGCATTGGCCACCGGACAGTTCATGTGGATAGCGCCGCAGCATTTGCGATGGCAACGCGACCAGTTCCAGCATCGCGGCAGCCGCCTCCGTTCTCGCGACCCGATCGAGGCGGGGTTGATGGACAAGGAGCGGCTCACCCACGATCTCGGCTACCGTCATGCGGGGATCGAGGCTTGCGAGCGGGTCCTGAAAGACGATCTGGAGATCCTGCCGTACGGACCGCAACTGCGGCCGTTGCAGTTCTCGCAGTTCCTGGCCGAGCCATACGATGTGACCGGAGGCCGGCTTCACCAGTTGCACCACAGCCCTCGCCAGAGTCGATTTGCCGCAGCCCGACTCACCCACGATCCCGACCGACTCTCCGGGCCCTACCGTCAGGTCAACGCCATCCAGCGCGCGCAGGTGTGAGCGCCGCCGCAAGCCCACCCGCGACGCGGCGAATTGCACGCGAAGCCCGGACACGGTCAACAGCGCGGTCGGGGATTGTGCGGTTGGTGGCGCGGCACGTGTCAATGCGGCGTCGATGCGTGGCATGGCGTGAAGCAGTTCTTGCGTATGCGGATGCTGTGGCGCTCGAAGAATGCTCGCAACGCCACCCTCCTCCACGTTGCGACCCGACTGCATCACGACGACGCGATCAGCGAGCCCGGCCACGATGCCGAAATCGTGGGTAATGAGCGCCAGTGCCATTCCGCGCTCGCGCTTGAGCTCGCCGAGCAACCGGATGATCTGTGCCTGGATCGTGACATCGAGTGCGGTGGTGGGCTCGTCCGCGATGACCAGAGCTGGGTTGCAGGCCAGCGCAATGGCGATCATCACGCGTTGCCGCATCCCGCCTGAAAGCTCGTGCGGGTATTGGCGCAGGCGCCGCTCTGGATCGTTGACCTGCACGCTCACGAGAAGCTGCAATGCCCGCTCGCGCGCCGCGTTTCGGGCTAGGCCCTCGTGGCGGATCAGAGATTCGGCGATCTGGTCGACGATTCTCATGTGGGGAGTGAGCGAGGTAAGCGGATCCTGGAACACCATCGACAAGCCGGCACCACGAACTCGATTCAGTTCATCCGCGTTTGCACCCAGCAGCTCGCGGCCGTTGAAGCGCACGCTGCCGCTCACTCGCGCGCTTTTCGGGAGCAAGCCCATTGTCGCCAGGAATGCCTGGCTCTTCCCCGCACCCGATTCACCTACGATGCCGAGGCATTCTCCGGCTGCGATGCTGAGTGAGAGATCGCGCACCGCCACTACCTCGCCCGCAGGTGCCGGGAAGACGACGTTGAGCCCCTCGATCTCGAGGACGCTCATGAGCGCTCACGCTCGTGAGGATCGAGCGCATCGCGCAGCCCATCGCCGATGAAGCCGAAGCACACCAGCAGGGTGACGAGAATCCCCGCCGGCACCAGCAGCATCCAGGCCGCAGATTCCAGCTCGCGCGATCCCTGGTTGATGAGATTCCCGAGACTGGCCAGCGGCTCCTGCACGCCGAGGCCGAGAAAGCTCAGGAAGCTTTCGTAGAGAATCATCTGCGGAATGGTCAGCGTCGCGTAGGCGACGACCGGGCCCGATCAGGTTCGGCACGATGTGACGAGCGATCACGGCGCCCGTCCCCGCGCCCATCGCGACCGCAGCCTCGACGAATTCACGCCGTTTGAGCGACAGAGTCTGGCCGCGCACGATGCGCGCCGTCGTGAGCCAGCCTACCGCACCGATTGCGACGAAAAGCACGTACAGATTGCCGCGTTCGAACACCGTGGTGAGGATGATGACGATGAAGATGTACGGCAGTGCGTAGAGCACATCGACGAAACGCATCATGCGCTTCATCGGCGCGCCCGCCCACGTAGCCCGCGACCGCGCCCCAGGCCACGCCGATCGCCAGACTCACCAACGTTGCCAGTAATCCGATCGAGCAGCGAAACGCGCACGCCGTGCAGTGTGCGCACGAGCAGGTCGCGCCCGAGCCGATCGGTTCCGAGCCAGTGCCCCGACTGCACCGAGGGGCCAGTCGCGACGCTGTGCCAGTCGAGCTGATCGTAGGCATACGGACTCAGCCACGGCCCGACGATCGCCGCGAGGGCGATGCCGAGCACGACGATGGCAGCCACCGTCGCCGCGCGATCGCCCCGCAACCGGCGCCAGCCTTCGCGCCACAGTCCGCCGCCCGAATCTTCAGTCATAGCGCACGCGCGGATCGAGCCAACCGTAGATCAGGTCGGCTATGAGGTTGCAAAGCAGAGTCACGGTGCCGTAGATGACGATCATGCCCATCACGAGCGCGTAGTCGCGGTTGATGGCGCCCTGCACGAGATAGCGCCCGGTGCCCGGCAAGCCAAATACGGTTTCGACGACGAGCGATCCTGTGATCACGAAGGCCGTTGCCGGACCTAGATAGCTCACGACCGGCATCAGCCCAGGTCGCAGCGCATGACGTGACGATCACGCGCCATTCGCCCATGCCCTTGGCACGGGCCGTGCGAATGAAGTTCGAACGGAGCACCTCGATAAAGCTTGCACGCGTCAGCCGTGCGACATAACGCGCCCACTGGAAATGCAAGCGTAATGACCGGCAGCACGGCGTACCGCGGATCGCCGGAAACCCAGCCGGCCACCGGCAGCCAATGCAGGTGATCCCCGATCACCAGCGCGAACAGCGGACCCGTCACGAAGCTCGGCATGGCGATGCCGAGCACGGCGGTCGTGCGCAGCACATGATCGGCAACGCCGTTGACACGAAGCGCCGCGAGAATGCCCAGCGGCACTCCGACCAGCAATGCTAGCAGCACCGCGGCGAGACCCGAGCGAGATGCTGATCGGCAAGCCCTGCGCAATCAGCTCGTTCGACGGTGAAGTCCCGATACTTGAGCGACACGCCGAAGTCGCCGTGCAGCAGCGCGCCGACATAGCGCAGGTATTGCGTGAGCAGCGGCTGGTCGAGCCCATATGCGGCCTCGAGATTCGCCTTGATCTGCGGCGGCAGCGATTGCTCTTCATCGAATGGCCCGCCCGGCGCGAGGCGTATCACGACGAACGAGAGCGTGACGATGACCAGCAGCGTGGGAATGAGGGTGACGATGCGACGAAGCGCGTACGGCAGCATGCGGACGGCCTCGTGGTGCGTGCGGCGCGGCAGTCTAGAAAGGCCGGTTTCGTAAAGTCAACGCCGCGGGACAATCGACTATAATCGCGCGCCCCTATGAAACGAATCCTGGTCGGCATCAAGCGCGTCGTGGACTACAACGTGCGCATCCGGGTCAAGCCGGATGGCACGGGAGTCGCCACCGACGGCGTCAAGATGAGCATCAATCCCTTCGATGAGATCGCGCTCGAGGAGGCCCTGCGCATCAAGGAGCGCGGCGGCGCCGAAGAGGTGGTCGTCGCCACCATCGGGCCCGCTGAATGCCAGCAGCAGCTGCGCACCGCGCTTGCCATGGGTGCGGACCGAGCCCTGCACGTCCAGACCGATGCCGTCGTCGAGCCGCTGACCGCGGCCCGCGTGCTGCTCAAGTTGGTCGAGCGCGAACAACCGCTGCTCGTCATCCTCGGCAAGCAGGCTATCGATGACGACAACAGCCAGACCGGGCAGATGCTCGCCGCGCTGTGGGATCGGCCGCAGGCCACCTTCGCCTCGAAGCTCGAGCTCGCCGACGGCAAGGCCACGGTCACTCGCGAAGTCGACGCGGGCCTGGAAACTCTCGAAATCGATCTGCCGGCGCGTCATCACCACGGATCTGCGTCTCAATGAGCCGCGCTACGTGAAGCTGCCGGACATCATGAAGGCCAAGAAGAAGCCGCTCGAGACGCATCACTCTCGAATCGCTCGGCGTCGAGCCACGCCAGCGACTGCAAGCCGGTGACGTTCGAGCCGCCGCCGCAGCGCCAGAAGGGCATCATCGTCAAGGATGCCGCGGAGCTGGTCGCCGCGCTCAAGCAGCGGGGCGTGGTCTGATGAGCAAGGTCCTGATCGTTGCCGAGCACGACGGCAGCCGCCTGAATGCCAGCACCGCCAAGTGCGTGACCTGCGCGAGCTGCCATTCCGGGCGCGGAGATCACCATCGCGGTCTGTGCAGCCGAGGCTTCCGGGATCGCCGCGCAGGCTGCTCAGCTCACAGGCGTCACTCGGGTGCTGAAAGCTCGAGAATCCGGCCAATGCGCACACTCTGGCTGCCGTGGTCGCGCCGCAGATCGTGGCCATCTCGGGTCCTTACACGCATGTGCTCGGCCCCTCCACCACTTTCGGCAAGGACCTCATGCCGCGCATCGCGGCTCTGCTCGACACCTCGCAGATCAGCGACATCATGGCCGTCGAAAGCGCGACGCGCTTCCGCCGTCCGATTTACGCCGGCAACGCCTTGCTCACCGTGGAGACCGCCGCTGATGCCAAAGTCGTCGGCACGGTGCGCACTGGCTTCGTTCGAGGCGGCCGCTTCAGGCGCCAGTGGCGCTGTCGAATCCGTCACCGTGTCCGCGACACTGCCGACGCACACGCGCTTCGTTTCGATTTCGGCAGCCAAGAGCGATCGCCCCGACCTGCAGGGCGCCAGCCGGGTTGTCTCCGGTGGGCGCGCGCTGGGTAGCGCCGAGAATTTCAAGATCGTGTACCGGCTGGCGGACAAGCTCGGTGCGGCAGTGGGCGCCTCTCGCGCCGCCGTGGATGCGGGCTACGCGGCTAACGAGCTGCAGGTCGGCCAGACCGGCAAGATCATCGCGCCGGAGCTCTACATCGCGATCGGAATTTCAGGGGCGATCCAGCACCTGACCGGAATCAAGGATGCCCGCACGATCGTGGCGATCAACAAGGATCCCGAAGCACCCATCTTCGAGATCGCCGACTTCGGGCTCGTGGGCGATCTGTTCCAGTTGCTGCCGGAGATCGAAGCGCTTCTCTAGGCGATCGGGCGACTCTGCCCGCCGTTACAGCTGGCTCAACACGTACTCAGCCGATGAGACCTTGAATTCCTTCGGCGCCTCGACCAGGGCGTGCTTCACCACCCCATTGTCGACGACCAGAGCAAAGCGCTGTCCGCGCACTCCCATGCCGAAGCCGCGCCCATCCATCTCGAGCCCCAGCGCCTTCGCGTAGTCACCGTTGCCATCAGCCAGCATCACCACTTTGTCGCCGGCATTGGCGGATTTGCCCCACGCTCCCATGACGAACGCATCGTTGACAGCCATGCAGGCGATGGTGTCGATGCCCTTGGCCTTGATCGCATCGGCATTCTCGAGGAACCCGGGCAGATGCTTTGCGCTGCAGGTGGGCGTAAATGCGCCCGGCACGGAGAACAGCACCACTTTCTTGCCCTTGAACAGCTCTTCGGTCGAGACGTCCTTCGGACCCTCGGATGTCATCGTCTTGAGCGTGCCCGAGGGCATGCGCTCACCCGCTTTGATCGCCATGATTGAGATTCCTGGGAGAAAAGAACCGACTCAGGCCTGCCGCGCGTGCAGGCTCCAGAGATTGGCCAGCCGCTCGAACTTTGCATCGCCCTTCACGGACTTGAATGTCTTCACGGCGGAGTCCTTGTCGCCGCTCTCGAGCTGCGCGATGCCGAGGAGCAGACGCACCTCCGGCACGCTGCGCGAGGTCGGATTCGCGAGTGGCTTGGTGAGCCCACGCTGGAAGGCGGCAATCGCCTGCGGATACTGTTTGTAGCTGAGGAAAGCCAGGCCGACGCTCACATCCTCATCGCCGTTCTTGGAGGCCGCGGCCTGCTGTGCCTCTTTGGGGAGCGAGGCCTTGTCCTGCGCCACGTTGGTCATGATGACCGCGAGCAGGCGCTTGTTCTTGTTCACCGCCCGCTCATCCGTGAAAACCTTGCGCTCGAAGCCCTTGAGCAGCACCCGCTCGGCCTCGCCGAACGAGCCTTCTTCCTGGGCCAGCTGCGCCATTTCCGTGAAATCGTCGGCGCGCTTGAGGATGTCCACCTCGTTGGCGAGCCGGTACACATGCAGCAGGTTCTTGTCAGTCTGGTCCTTGGCCTGGAACATCGACGACACGAGGTTCTGCCAGTATTCGGGCTTCGGATGGAAGGTCACGAGCCGCTCAAGCGTGCGGGTGACGCAATCCGTATCGTTGATCTTCATGCAGGAGCTGTTGATCAGCTGCAGGTACTGTTCCTTCGGGGTCTGGCCGCGACGGGTCAGGCTGTCCACGTAGCTTTCGACGAAGCGCTGCGTGGTGCGGTACTCGCCCTTGAGGTAATACGCCTGAGCCATGAGCGTATACAGGGCGTCCTGCGCGTACCCGCCCTTGACCGCGCGATTACCGTATTCGAGCGCTTTCGGGTAGTTCTTCAGCTGGTAGTTGACCTGTGCGAGCGCCACCACCCGTTTGGGAACCTCTGCCTGGGGCAGGAAGCCGGAGTTCAGCCCCGCCTCGAGGGCTCGGGCGGCTTCGGGAAAATTCTTGGTGCTGACGGAGATGAAACCGAGCATCTCATCCGCCAGGTACTGGTCATATGCGGTCTTGCCGGGCACAGCCTGCACTTCGCGCAGTTTTGCGAGCGCCTCCGAATACTTCCTGGCCTTCATCGCATCCTGCGCGGCCTTCAGCTGCTTGGCCGCCGCGCGGCTGACCTGCGGCCCGGAGGACTGCTGCGACCAGGCCGGCGAGACGACCGTCAGGGTCATGCCGGCCCCGAGCACCAGTGCCGCCGCAAATGAGATCGCAATAGTGACTCTGCTCTTCATGATCAATCCCGAAAATCAGCCGTGTTGACGAATCCGATCTTGTGCATCCGGTTGCGCTGGGCTGCGGCGAGCACCTTCGCCACCGCATCGTACTTGGCGCGGCGATCCGGTCGCAGGTGGATCTCGGGCTGCGGCTCCTTGCTGGCCTCGGCGTGGAAATAAGTTCTCGAGCTTCGCAGCCGGCACGACCGTTCCGTTCCATACCACCGTACCGTCGAAGTCCACCTCCAGATCGATGACCTCGGGCTTTATTTCGATCGGCGGCGGGTTGCTCGCCTGGGGCATGTCGAGCTTCACCGCATGGGTCATGATGGGAATGGTGATGATGAGCATGATGAGGAGCACCAGCATGACGTCGATGAGCGGCGTCGTGTTGATGTCGCACATGATGCCGCCATCCGAAGTCCCTACGCTAATTGACATTGCTTGACTCCTGCCTGCTCAGCGCGCGCCGCGAATGCCACGATCGGGCTCCGTCAGGAAGCCGACCTTGACGATTCCGCCGCGTTGGATCGTGTATATGACCTTGCCCACCGACTCGTAACGCACTTCCTTATCCGCGCGGATGTGCAGTTCGGGCTGGGGAACGAGGATGGCAGCGGCCTTGATCCGGTCGAGCAGCTGGGTGCGATCCGACAAGAACTCGTTGTTCCAGAACACCTCCCCTGCCGCATCGATCGCCACCGTGACGTTCTCAGGCTTGGTCTGGGTGGGGATGTTGGCGGCTTTGGGCAGTTCCACCTTCTTGGTCGGCACGATCACCGGGATGGTGATGAGGAAGATGATCAGGAGCACCAGCATGACGTCGACCAGCGGCGTCGTGTTGATGACCGCCATGATGCCGGGCTCGTCGCCATCTGCTGATCCGACAGTCATCGACATGTTTGCTTACCTTGCTTGCCGTCGCGTGAAAGGGATGACTTACTTGCGAAGGGAAGCCGCCGGAGCTGCGGCTGGGCGCGCACCACCCGGTTCCTGCGTCGTGTTGACCCGGGCACCGCTCGACAAGGTAGGCATGCAGATCGCTCGCGAAGTTCCGCAGCGATTCCTGAATGCTCTTGTTTCGTCCGAGCAACCAGTTGTAGCCCATGACCGCAGGGACCGCGACCGACGAGGCCGATGGCCGTCATGATCAGCGCCTCACCGACCGGGCCTGCCACCTTGTCGATGCTGGCCTGTCCGGCCACACCGATCGCGACCAGCGCGTTCAGAATGCCCCACACCGTGCCGAACAGCCCGACGAACGGTGCCGTCGAGCCTACGGTTGCGAGAAATCCGAGGCCACCCTGGAGCTTGCCGTTCACCTGCTCGACCGAGCGCTGCAGCGACATGGTGATCCACTCGTGCAGGTCGATGCGGTCAGTCAGGCGCCCGTCGTGGTGCGAGGCGGCGCGCAGACCGTCTTCCGCGATGACGCGGATAGTCGTCGCTCTTCTTCAGGCGCTGCACGCCGTCGTTGAGCGATCGGCGCAGTCCAGAACTGCTTTTCGACAACCTTGGCCGGCCTGTTGGAGCTTTCGCTGGTCCCACAGCTTGGTCAGCATGATGTACCAGGAGAACAGCGACATCAGCGCGAGCAGCACCAGTACGGAGCGCGCGACGATGTCACCCTGTTCCCAGAGTGCGCGTAGGCCGTACGGATTGTCGACTACTGCGGTTGTTTCGTTTTCCATGGATGCAAGGCTCACTTTTTCAGTTCGAATCGGACACGGGTGTTGATGCAATCGGTGGTGGGCGTGCCGTCGATCGATGCCGGCGATGAAGCGACCGGCCCTGGCAGCTTGACGGCGGCTTCATCGAGGCGCGCGCTTCCTGGACGAAGTGACGACGCTCGGCGGCTCGGAGAGCTTGCCGTTCGGACGCCACGCAGGTGCTTCACCACTGCACTACCCTGCTCCTCGAGGCGGATCGAGGCGGCCGGGTAGTAGTCGTCGGTGCTCGGAAATGATTGCGCCTTCACCTTCACGACGTTACGCGGCGCCGCCGGTGCGGGCGTGCGCGGTACGCGGCTTGGTGGTCACGTCAGTAATCGCCGTGGTGCTCGTCCGACGGAATGTCGATGCTCACTTCCGGCGGCGGAATCTCGATGGGCGGCCGCTCGAATTCCGGCGGTGGTGGTGGCGGCGGCTCGTCGCGGTCCTCGATCTCCTCGAGGAGATTCGTCTCGATCGGCGGCGCGATGACTTCCACGATCTCTGCGTGCAAGCCCGCTCGTCAGCATCCAGCCAAGAAAAGGATGTAGGCGCAACGATTGCCAGAAAATACGATGGCCCGGCGGGAGAAAAAGGAAGTGTCGTGTACGTAGGCAGGCATGTTTGAATGCTGAATCGCGAACGATCCCCGATGGTTATTATGCCGCTGACAGCATTCTGCGGTGCGGGCGATGTGCGCCAACTCTAACCGCTGCCCCGTAGAGCTGACAACTCCGATCAAGCTTCAGAGATCAGACAAGTTACACATTCGGAATGTCTCCTTCCGATTTCGGTCGCGCAATGCTCACTATCTTTCGGTCACGGCGCCGAGCGATGCGCTGCCGACCAGACGCGCGTACTTGCTCGAGCACGCCGCTCGTGGCAAACGGTTTGCGCGGTTTCCAGGCCTTACGCCGGCTACGCAGCTCGCTGGCCGTCAGCTCCACATCGATCCGGCGCCTTCACGGCGTCGATGTCACGATGCGGTCCCCGTTCTCGGAGCAGGCCGATCGTGCCGCCCACGGCCGCCTCCGGAGAGATATGTCCAACCACGAACCCATGGCTGCCGCCCGAGAATCGCCCGTCGGTGATCAGGGCGACCTTATCGCCGAGCCCCCGACCCATGATCGCTCCGGTCGGGCTCAGCATCTCGCGCATTCCCGGGCCGCCGCGCGGGCCTTCGTGTCGTATGACGATGACGTCCCCTGCACGCACCTTGCCGTCAAGGATGGCCTGAGTCGCCCGCTCTTCGCCATCGAATACCCGTGCCTGGCCTCGAAACTGCCAAACCTTCCTTGCCCGTGATCTTCGCCACCGCGCCCTCATCGGCGCCACGTTCCCGTACATCACCACCAGATGACTGTTCTTCTTCAGTGGCGCCGACAGCGGCCGGACGATGTCTTGACCAGCAAGATACATTCCTACGTCCCGAGAGATTTTCGCGACAGCTTGCGCCGGTCACCGTCATGCAATCGCCATGGAGCAAGTCCGGCATCGAGCAGCATTTTCATGAGCGGCTGGATTCCGCCGATTGCCACCAGTTCCGACATCGAGTAGCGACCGCTCGGCCGCAGGTCGGCGAGCACCGGCACGCGGCTTGCCGATCCGCGTGAAATCGTCGAGCCGCAACTTGATGCGCGCCTCGTTGGCGATGGCGAGCAGATGCAGCACGGCATTGGTCGAGCCGCCGAGCGCAATCACTCACGGTGATGGCATTTTCGAATGACTTGCGTGTAAGGATTTCGCGCGGCGCTGATCCCGGCCTCGAGCAGGCTTCACGACGGCGGCGCCCGCTCGCCGGCAATCCTCCCGCTTGGCAGTCGCCGACCGCTTCCTGCGCGGAGCTGTCCGGCAGCGACAGGCCCAGCGCCTCGATCGCGGATGCCATCGTGTTCGCCGTGTACATGCCAGCCGCAGCTGCCGGGACCGGGAATCGCCGTTCGCTCCACTTCGAGCAGCTGCGCATCGGAGATCTTGCCCGCGGCGTGCGCGCCGACCGCCTCGAAGATCGACACGATGTCGCGACGCTTGCGCGCCCGGACGAATCGTGCCGCCGTAGACGAACACCGCCGGGCGGTCCAGACGCGCCATCGCCATCGCGCAGCCCGGCATGTTCTTGTCGCAGCCGCCGATGTGCGACGAAGCCGTCGAAGCCCTCGGCGCCGACCACAGTCTCGATCGAATCCGCGATGATCTCGCGCGACACCAGCGAGTAGCGCATGCCAGGCGAGCCCATCGAGATACCGTCGGAGACGGTGATGGTGTTGAAGAGCACGCTCTTGGCACCGGCGTCATCGACGCCGGCGGCGGCCTCCCGTGCCAGCTCCGCGATGTGCATGTTGCAGGGCGTGACGTTCGCCCAGGTCGAGGCGATGCCGACCTGCGGCTTGCCGAAGTCCGCTTCGGCGAAGCCGACCGCGCGCAGCATGCCGCGCGAAGGCGCCTGCTTGGCGCCGTCGACCACGAGCCGCGAATAACGCCGCGGATCCACCTTCGCCCGCTTCGCTGTCATTTGTCTCAACTGCCTTGCGCATCCTGGTTAAAGCCAATCGCACCGCGCCGCCGTCATCGCCAGCGGCAGGATCAGTCGAATATCGTCCCGCGCCGCCATGCATCGCCTCGAGCGCCTCATAACAGGAGCACGCCGAGCGGCGGCGCTACCGCGCCGCGCACCCCGGTGAGGGTCACGTGAACGCCCATGTAGTGCTGGGCCCGGCCGAGCGATGCGAAATCGTTGTGGCCGAGGTTCCAACCGAGATTCGCACCCGCATATGCCGCCCCCAGCACGATCGAGCCGACCCAGAGCACCGGCAACCAGCCGCCGAAGGTGCCCAAGCAGATGATCGCCACCGCCGCCACCAGCGTCCAGGCCTGTCGCGCGCGGTACACCACCACGTGCGAGCGGTCGAACAACCGCGCCCACCGCCTCATGAAGAACGGCAGCGTCACGAGCGGCACGACGGAGAGTAGCGCAATCTGGATTGCGCTCGAAAGCTGCAGCTGCTCCGAGAAGACCAGCACGAGTTGCGCGATCAGCATCAGATTGCCCCCGCCGAACAGGCCCATCCAGAACATGTAGCTGCGAAACGCCGGGATCCGCGGCGAGGATCTCGCGCAGCATGCGCAGACTGAACGGCTCGTTGCGCGGGCCCGCCGCGGACTCTTCCGCGAGCAGCCGGAACTCGCGGCGCACGCGCGCCTTGCGATAAAGCCAGGCACCACTCAATCCGGCGACGGCGCCCGCCAGGAACAGCCAGCGCGGATCTATCGCGTGCCTTCTCGAGCGCCCAGCCGACGAGCGCGGATGATCCGGCGACTGCCAGCGAACTCAAGATCACGATGCGCCCGGTGATGCGCGCCAGCACGTTGCGCGGATAGTTCGCCGTCCACACCGAAGCGCGCACGGTGAGAATGCCTGCCCAGAGGACACGTGCGCTCACGATCGGACAGCACCACCAGCGCAAGTCCCCCGGCCTCGTACGGCGCCAGACTGACCAGCCCGACCAGCAGCGCAAATACGCACTGCAGTGCGACCATCAGGCGGATGCGCTCGCGTCCGTGCGCGAGGTTGGCCCAGATGAAACTTACCACGTTGGATAGCGCCGGCGCACCGCTCAGGAACGCTACCGAGAAGATTCACGGCCAACGGCGACGCCGCTGTCGCGAAGTGCTGCTTCACGAGCACCGCGGCTGTGGCTCCTTCTACCAGGCCGAGCGTCAGGCCGAGCGAGCGTCCAGGGTACCGACTCGCGCCGGAACATCGCCTCGGCGAACGTGCTCGGCGTCGCCCGCGCGCTCAAGTGCCGATATCCACGATCCGCCGCTCGCGCAGTGTGATGATCAGGACACGCCGGCCAGCGTGAAGGCCGCCGCCGAGCCAGATCCGCGCGGAAAGTGATCGCCCAGCAGCGCCACGCTCGAAGAGAATCGCGAAGATCGGCGAGAGCGTGGTGAGCGGCGCGATGCTGGTCAGCGGATACCGCTGTATCAGGTAGAAGTATCCGGTGTGCGCTCCGATGCTCGAGTACGAGCGCTGTGAAGAGCGACCGCGCCCCATGCCATGTACGAAACACTCGCGCGAGCGCGGGAAATCCGGATGCTCCACCTGCAAGCTCGCCCGCAGCAGCAGCGGAATGCTGATCCACGGCGAGCCACGCCTGCAGTTCGACCGGCCGAAATCCGTGCAGCTTCTTGATGGCGATGACTCCGAGCGAGGCGCGAAGGCCGAGGCCACCACCAGTGCAAGGCTCGCCCAGCGTGTGGTCATCTGCGGGTCGAAGCCCGATGATCGAACGACGCCGACGAAGGCCAGCGTGATTCCCAGCCAGCGACGCCACCTTACGATCTCGCCAAGCAGCGCTATCGACAGGAGCGTGGTGAAGGGAATGCCGAGCTGCCCCGCGATCGCGACCGACGAGACATTTTCCGCGAGCCGCAGGCCCACGAAGTTCAGCCCGAAATGCAGTGCACCGCTCAGGACCGCGGCGACCGCCATCGCACCCCATCTGGCCTCGATGGATGCGCAGGAAGGGCGAGAGCGCCAGTGCCACGATCGTGAACCGCAGCGTGGTGAAGAGAATCGGCGGGATCTCAGTCACGCCGATCTTGCTGATGATCACGTTGAAGCCCCAGACGAGGGTGATGCCGAGCAGCAGCACGAGATCTCGGGGGGCGACGTGGAACATTGGGGGTGCGAGCTTAGCGAATCATGCAGTGACTTGCGGCGCATTCGTCCAAAAGCTCGTTGACAAGCCGTTGGGCCGTATGGTCACATCGCCGTCTCTTTGCCCTGGCGAGCCTTTCAATCGGTGAACACCGTATTGCCCGTAGCGCTCATTCACCTGCTCCTTCTTAGGAGCTCGAGGTGCGGGACGCTCGTGCACGGCTGACAGCCCGGCGAGAGCAGACACCAGAAACCCCGCACCGGCTTAGAGCCGATGCGGGGTTTTTTCATTTGCAACGGGAGAAATCGATGCGCTTGTATTCGCAGAAGAACGTTGATCGCAAGGCCCTCAAGGGCGCGCGTATTGCCATCCTCGGCTACGGGAGCCAGGGCCGCGCCCATGCGCTGAACCTCAAGGACAGCGGCTTCGACGTCGTGGTCGGCGCGCGCAAGGGCGGCGACAGCTGGAAGAAGGCGCGTCGCGAAGGGCTGGAAGTCGCCGAGATGGCGGAAGCCGCCGACGGCGCCGACCTGGTCGCCTTCCTCGTGCCCGACCTCGCACAGAAAGGGCCTGTACGAGGCCGTGAAGTCGAGCCTGGGAAGCGGTGCGACGCTGCTGTTCGCGCACGGCTTCAACATCCACTTCAAGCAGATCCGGCCCGCGCAAGGATCTCGACGTTGTGCTGATCGCGCCGAAGGGGCCCGGTGACCTGGTACGCCGCCAGTACGAGCAGGGACGCGGCGTGCCCTGCCTGATCGCGGTCGCCCAGGACGCCACGGGCAAGGCGCACGGCAAGGCGCTCGCCTATGCGCACGGAATCGGCGGAACGCGCGGCGGCGTACTCGATACCACCTTTGCGGAAGAGACCGAGACCGACCTCTTCGGCGAGCAGGCGGTGCTCTGCGGCGGCGCGACTGAGCTCGTGGTGAAGGGCTTCGAGACGCTGGTCGAGGCGGGCTACCAGCCGGAGGTCGCCTACTACGAGTGCCTTCATGAGCTCAAGCTCATCGTCGACCTGCTGCACGAAGGCGGCATCACCAAGATGCACCGCTTCATCAGCGAGACGGCCAAGTACGGTGACCTGACCCGCGGGCCGCGCGTCGTGAACGACAAGACGAAGAAGGAGATGGGCCGGATCCTCAAGGAAGTGCAGACCGGCAAGTTCGCGCGCCAGTGGATCAAAGAGAACGAGACCGGCCAGCGTGAGTACAAGCGGCTGCTCGACCGCGACCTCAAGCATCCCATCGAGAAGGTCGGGTGCCGCCTTGCGCGCCCGCATGCCCTGGCTGAACGAATCGCGCAAGAAGTACGCCCGGAGGATACGCCATGGTCTCGCATCCCGAATCCCTGCTGATCTTCGACACCACGCTGCGCGATGGTGAGCAGTCTCCCGGCTGCAGCATGACGCGCCTGAGAAGCTTCGCGTGGCACGCGCGCTTGCGCGAACTGGGCGTCGACGTGATCGAGGCCGGCTTTCCGGCGGCCTCGCGCGGCGATTGGGAAAGCGTCAACGCGATCGCACGCGAGATTCACGGCGCCACGATCTGCGGGCTCGCGCGCTGCACGCGCAAGGATATCGAGACGGCGGCCGAAGGCTCTCGCGCCGCTGCGCCTACGCCATCGCCTGCACGTTTTCCTGGCCACCAGTGCCATCCATCGCCAGTCACAGCTGGACATGGCGGAAGAGCAGATCGTGCGAACCGCGGTTGAAGGTGTGCGCATCGCGCGCGAGTTCTGCGATGACGTGGAGTTCTCCGCTGAGGACGCCTCGCGCACCGAGCTGGAGTTCCTGGCCCAGGTGGTCGAAGCCGTCATCGAGGCCGGCGCGACCACCGTGAACATTCCGGACACCGTCGGCTACACGGTGCCGGATGAGTTCGCGGAGCTGTTCCGCTACCTGCGTCAGAACGTGCGCGGCATCGATCGCATCCGGCTGTCCGTGCACTGCCACGACGATCTGGGCATGGCCGTGGCGAACAGCCTGACGGCCGTCGTTGCCGGCGCTCGCCAGATCGAGTGCACGATCAACGGCATCGGCGAGCGCGCCGGCAACTGCTCGCTCGAAGAAGTCGTGATGGCGGTCAAGACCCGCGATGCCTTCTTCAACCTGCGCACCAATATCGATACCGACGCGCCTGTATCCGACCTCCCGGCTCGTCTCGAGCATCACCGGCATGCCGATTCCGCGCAACAAGGCCGTCGTCGGCGAGAACGCCTTCGCTCACGAGGCGGATTCATCGAGCACGGCATGCTGCGTCAACCGCATCCACTACGAGATCATGCAGCCCGAGGACGTCGGCCTGTCCAGCAGTCACCTGGTGCTGGGCAAGCACAGCGGACGCCATGCGCTTCGCGAGCGCGTGCAGCAGCTCGGATTCGAGCTCGATGAGCGGAGTTCAACGCGTCTTCGAGGAATTCAAGGCACTGGCCGAGCGCAAGAAGGAGCTCTTCGACGGCGACATCGAAGCGCTGGTATTGAAGAGCAGAGGCTGCAGCCGAAGGACCCTGGACGCTCGATGAGCTGATCACCACCGCCAGCACCCGCGCCCTCGCCCGCGCGAGCGTGCGGCTCGCTCACATCGTGACGGACGGAGCATCGAGCGCAGCGCAACCGGTGACGGACCAGTGGATGCCGCGTTCAAGGCAATCGAGGCGGCCACCGGTATCGAGGTGGCACTGCGCAAGTTCGAGGTCCGCGCGGTCACCGAGGGTGAGGATGCGCAAGGCGAGGCCGTGGTGCACGTCGAGTACAATCTGCGCACCTATCACGGCACGAGCGTCAGCACCAACATCGTCGAGTCGGCGAGTCAGGCGTTCCTCGAGGTGATCAATCGCATCGAGCTGTCGCAGAGCGCGCAGCCGCCCGAGCGGCGAGAAACCGCAAGTCGCGCGGCGCGCTCGCCCAGGCCGCGGTGTGAATTTCAGGACCGAGCTACCCGAGGTATTCAGTCCATGCCCATTCCCGCCACGCAGTTCATCTGGTTCAACGGCAAGCTCGTGCCCTGGGAGAAGGCCACGGTGCACGTGCTGTCACACGCCCTGCATTACGGCTCCTCGATCTTCGAAGGCGTGCGCGCGTACCAGACCCCCTAGGGCGTCGCCATCTTCCGTCTGCACGATCACTCCAAGCGACTGCTACGACTCGGCCAAGGTGTACCGCATCGCCATGCCTACTCGGCCGAGGACATCGACCGCGCCTGCCGCAGGTGATCGCCGTCAATGGACTGTCAAGCGGGAGGCTATATTCGCCCGGTCGTCTTCCGGGGCTACGGCGAGATCGGCGTCACGCCGCAAGGTCGATCCGCCCGTCGAGGTGGCGATCGCGGCATGGGAATGGAGGCAGTATCTGCGGCACGAGGCGAGACTGCGGGAGTGGACGTCGTGCGTCTCTTCGTGGAATCGCGTCGCGCCCAACACCATGTCCGCGCTCGCCAAGGCCGGCGGCAACTACCTCTCGAGTCAGCTCATCGGCGCCGAGGCGCGGCGTCTCGGGTTCGCCGAAGGCATCGGGCTTGCCCCGGATGGCACGCTGAGCGAGGGCTCGGGCGAAAACCTGTTCCTGGTCAAGGACGGCGTGCTCCTCACGCCTGGGCTCGCCCACTCGGTGCTAGGCGGCATCACCCGCGATACGGTGATGAAGCTGGCGAAGCGAACGCGGTATCGAGGTACGCGAGATGGCCCTCCCCCGCGAGATGCTCTATCTGGCGGACGAAGCCTTTTTCACCGGCACCGCCGTCGAGATCACGCCGATCGCCCGTCGACCGACTGCCGGTCGGCACGGGCAAGCGTGGCCCGATCACCGAGGCACTGCAGACGGATTTCTTCGGGCTTTTCTCCGGCAAGACCCAGGACAAATGGGGCTGGCTCGACTACGTCGACATGTCGCCAGCCGCGCGCCGTGGCTTCCAAGTTGAAGACACTCTTCGAGAAGGTCTGGGAGCGGCACGAGGTTGTTACCTGAATCGGCGGATACGCCGGCGGTGCTCTATGTGGACCTGCACCTGATTCACGAGGTGACCTCGCCGCAGGCGTTCTCGGTGCTTGCGCGAACGGGGCCTGCAGGTGCGCCGCCCCGAGCGCGTCGCTCGCCACCATGGATCACTCGACGCCAACGCGCACCGAGCAGGTATTCGGCGGCGTGCCCATCACGCGATCGAGTCTGCCGCGAAGCAGATCACTGCAGCTCGAACGCAACTGCGCCGAGTTCGGGGTGGAGCTCCTCGGCCTGCGCAGCGATCTGCGCGGCATCGTGCACATCATCGGCCCGGAGCTCGGCCTCGACGCAGCCCGGCTCGCACCATCGTCTGCGGTGACAGTCACACCAGCACCCATGGCGCGTTCGGCGCGCTCGCCTTCGGCATCGGCACCACCGAAGTCGGGCACGTGCTTGCCACTCAATGCATTCTGCAGCGCAAGCCGAAGACGCTGGCGATCGAAGTGTCCAATCGGCTGCGCGCCCGGCGTCACCGCGAAGGATCTGATTCTCGCCATCATCGGCCGCATCGGTGTCGCGGGCGGCACGGGACACGTCATCGAGTATCGCGGCGACGCCATTCGAGCGCTCGACATGGAAGAGCGCATGACGGTGTGCAACATGTCGATCGAAGCGGGCGCACGCGCCGGCATGATCGCGCCGGATGAGACAACCTATCGTATCTGCGAGGACCGCCCGCGCGCGCCTCAAGGAAGCGATTGGGATCGGGCGCTCGAAGCGTGGCGCCAATTGCCTGGTGATGCAGGCGCGACGCTTCGACAAGGAGATCGCGATCGATGCCGTCGGCGCTGGAGCCCATGATCACCTACGGAACCAATCCGGGTATGGTCATCCCGGTGACCGGGCTCATTCCGCGGCGCCAAGGCGATGCCGCCTTCGACCGTTCGCCTGGCGTACATGGGCCTCGAAGCCGGAGCGCCGCTGCGCGATCGGCCGGTCGACGTGGTCTTCATCGGCAGCTGCACCAACGCGCGGCTTTCGGACCTGCGCGACGCCGCTTCAGTGCTGCGCGGCCGCAAGATCGCGCAGCGACGTGCGCATGCTGGTGGTTCCGGGCTCGCAGCAGATCAAGAACGCACGCCGAGGCGGAAGGCCTGCGACCAGGTATTCATCGACGCCGGGCGCCGAGTGGCGCGAGTCGGGCTGCTCGATGTGCATCGGCATGAATGGCGACACCGTCGCCAAGGGTCATTACTCGGTGAGCACCAGCAACCGCAACTTCGAAGGACGCCAGGGCGCGGGCGCGCGCACGCTGCTCGCGAGCCCGCTCACCGCTGCGGCCAGCGCTGTGCGCGGCACGCGTGACCGATCCGCGCGAACTGATGAACGGCTGAGCCATGGAACCCATCAGTACAATTCGCTCGTGCACGCGTCGTCATGCCGGCCGGCAACATCGACACCGACCAGATCATTCCCGGCGCGCTTTCTGACGACGACCACGCGCGAAGGCCTCGGCAAGCAGCTGTTCAACGACTGGCGCTACCACGCCGACGGCAGCGACAACCCGGACTTCATCCTGAACCGGCCCGAGGCGAAGGGCTGCCGCATCCTGGTGGCCGGCCGCAATTTCGGCTGCGGCTCCTCGCGCGAGCACGCGCCATGGGCCCTGCATGGACTTACGGCTTCCAGGCGGTGATCAGCACCGAGATCGCCGATATCTTCCGCAGCAACTCGCTGAAGAACGGCCTCTGTGCCCGTGGTGGTCGATGAGGCGACCAGCCGCTGGCTGCTCGAGCATCCCGGCGCGCGAAGTCAGCATCGACCTGGAGTCCACCACCCTCACCCTGCCGGATGGCGCAGCAGTGGCAGTTTCCTCTCGATGCCTTCGCGCGCTACTGCCTGCTGAACGGCGTCGATGAGCTCGGCTACCTGCTGCGCAACTCCAGCCGGATCGACTCCTTCGAGCAGCGAGCGGCCATGAAGGCGCGCATTGCGGTGCTGGCCGGCGATGGCATCGGCCCCGAAGTCATTGCCGAGGGCGTGCGCTGCCTGCGTGCCGTGGGCGAGCGGTTCGGTCATGAGTTCGAGCTCGTCGAAGCTCCTTTCGGCGGCGCCGCCATCGATGCGAGCGGCGACCCTTTGCCCGCGGCCACGCTGCGCTCCTGCCTGGAGTCCGAATGCTGTGCTGCTCGGCGCGATCGGCGGGCCGAAGTGGTCGGCACCCGATGCAAAGCTGCGACCTGAAACCGGTCTGCTTCGCCTGCGCGCGCGAGCTGCGGTGTTCGCCAATCTGCGGCCGGTCGCGGTGCTCGCGAGTCTCGCCCAGGTCTCGACGCTCAAGCCTGAGGTCGCTCGAGCGGCGTCGACCTCATCTTCGTTCGCGAACTTGACCGGCGGCATCTATTTCGGGGAGAAGTTCCGTGATGCGCGAGTCGCGCCACCGATCTGTGCGCCTACAGTGCCGCCGAGATCGAGCGCGTCACGCGTGTTGCCGCACGCCTGGCCCGCACCCGTCGTCGGAAGATCACGTCGATCGACAAGGCCAACGTCCTCGAAACATCGCGCCTGTGGCGAGAGGTCACCGAGCGGGTCATCGCCAAGGAGTTTCCGGACATCGTGCTGGAACACATGCTGGTCGATGCCGCAGCCATGCATCTCATTCGCCGCCCGCGAGATTTCGACGTACTGCTCACCGAGAACATGTTCGGCGACATCCTGACCGATGAAGCCTCGATGCTGGCCGGCTCGCTCGGCTTGCTGCCCTCCGCATCCCTGGGCGACGGGAAGCGCGGGCTCTATCGAGCCTATTCACGGCTCCGCGCCGGACATCGCGGGCAAGGGCGTTGCCAATCCATATGGCACCATCCTGAGCACTGCCCTTCTCCTGCGGCATTCGCTGGACCTGCCTGAAGAGGCATCAGCCGTCGAAGCGGCCGTTCATCGTGCAATCGAGAAAGGTGCGCGCACCCCGGATATCTCGAGCGGCGCACCGGCGCTGTCGACCCGGGAAGTCGGCAGCGCGGTCCTGCAAGAGCTCGCGTAAGGCGCGCTGGCCGTCAGGCCGTGGCCCGGATCTTCTCCGCGCCTTTTGGGGCGCGAATTCGGCCGCCCGCTTCAATGCCGCCGCCAGATCCGCCTGCAGATCCTCGAGCGCCTCGATGCCGATCGACAGGCGAATCAGGCCATCCGCCAGTCCCGCGCGACGCCGGGCCTCCGGCTCCATCGCGGCATGCGTCATCGTGGCCGGATGCGCCACGAGACTCTCCACGCCACCCAGCGATTCCGCCAGCGAGAAGCAGGTGATGCCGTCGACGAAGGCGCGCACGGCATCGTGCCCGCCCTCCAGCTCGAGAGTCACGATTGCACCGAAGCCACGCTGCTGGCGCTTCGCCAGGTCGTGCCCGGGGTGTGACGGCAGGCCGGGGTAATACACGCGCGCTATGTTGGGCTGCTCATTGAGCCACTTGGCGAGATGGTCCGCATTGCGCGCGTGGTGATCGAGTCGCGCATGCAACGTTCGCAAGCCGCGCAAGGTGAGAAAGCTGTCGAACGGCGAACCGGTGATGCCCAGGCAATTGGCCCACCACCCCAGCTGCTGATGCAACTCTTCCGTTCGCGCTACCACGGCGCCGCCGACCACATCGCTGTGCCCATTGAGATACTTGGTCGTCGAATGCACGACGATATCGGCACCCAGGGAGATCGGCTGTTGCCAGGCGGGTGACAGAAACGTGTTGTCGACGACGACCAGCGCACCGTGCGGCGTGCCCAAGCGTCGCGAAGGCGGCTATATCGGTGATGCGCAGCAGCGGATTGCTCGGCGTCTCGATCCACAGCAGCGCGGTAGGTTTTGCGAGAGCCGCTCGCACCGCCGCGATGTCGCCGAAATCCACGAAATCGACTTGCACCTCGCCGCGCCGCTTCCAGGCATCGAACAGGCGATAAGTGCCGCCATAGCAGTCATGCGGAGCCACGATGCGCGACCCGACCGGGAGCAAGTGGCCGACGAGCGTGACCGCAGACATGCCTGTGCCGGTTACGACCGCGCCCACGCCGCGTTCGAGCTCGGCAAGCGCTTCGGCGAGCAGATCGCGTGTGGGATTACCCGAACGCGAGTAATCGTATTTGCGCTTTTCGCCAAAGCCGCGGAACGCGTACGTCGCACTCAGATGCAGCGGCGGCACCACCGCACCGGTGACATCGCAGGATTCGAGACCGGCACGCACGCGTCTGCGTGCGATCTGCTGCAGCTTCGTCGCTCATGGCGCACTCCCCAGGGCCGTCGCAAAGATGTCACGCAATTGCTCGCTCTCTTTCAAAAAAGCATCGTGACCGAACAGCGACGAGATTTCGTGCAGGCGGCCTGCCGGCAGGCGGGCGACCAGCGCGCGCATGTCCGCAAGCGGCACCAGCCGATCCTCGCGCACGGCGATCGCCGTGACCGGCACGCAGACTCGCGCAGCCTCGATGTGATGCAGATCGATGGATTCGGAAAGGCACAGAAAGGCTTCCGGCACGTAGCGCGCCGAGTAGTCCGCGACCGCGGGCGAAGAGATACTCCTCCACCGGAAATACGAACTGATCGCCGCTCGCCGCGCGGCGCGGGACCGCAAAAGCGCGCGTCGAATTCCTCGGCTGCTGCGATATGTGGTCATGGCAAGCGCGCGCGCGAGCTCGCAGGCCTTCGCGCCCGCTGCCCTGGGCGATCGCAAAGCGCACGATGCGCCGCTGCACGCTGCGCCAGGCCGTGGAGAGCGGATGCGGCACGGTCGACGGCGCCGATCACGATCAGCCGCGACACCCGCTCCGGATAGCGCTCGCCAAAGGCCAGGCGCAACCATGCCGCCGTAGGAACCGCCGGCGATGGCTCGCAGGGATTTGATTCCGCAGATGGTCGAGAAGGCGCGCCAGCGCCTCGGCCTGGTCGTAGCTCGAAATGCTGGGGAAGACCTTGCCTTCGCTCGGGCCGGTCGACTCGCCGCTGCCGCCGAGATAGTCGAAGCTCAGGATGCGGAAGTGGGCCGGGTCGATGCGCAGCGCCGGGCCCGGCGATCTCACTCCACCAGCCGAGCCTCGCATCCTCGGCGCAGTACACGCGCCGGTGAGCGGAGATTCCGCCGAGCGCGCAAACACCGGCGCATTGGCGGGGCCGACCAGCCGCCAGGCAATGGACACGCCGGGCAGGCTGCCGCCATGGTGCAAGGTAAATTCGCCCGGAATCTCGAGGATGCCCTCCCGCAACGTCGTATCGGCAGGCGCAGATGGCACATGGCGCAATGCAGCCGGGGCGGGGACGGATTCGAGCGAGGCGTTCATCGGATAGCTCCGCAGCAGTTCGATACCGCTCATCGGTAGACTCTGCGGAGCGCCCGCCAGCAGGCGGGTTCGTCGCGCCCATCTTCGCGCCCGTAAAGGCGCGAAGCCACGCTGACCGCTCATCTGTCGCCCATTGCCGGTGAAGGCGCGGGCTGCAGGAGTTGGCACCTTTCCGAACGGGTTAGGTTCGGCGGTTGCCCCGGCGTCTAAGGGCCTTTTCCCTCAGCCGGTCTCGATGAGTGGGCGGAAGTCTAGAGACAGGGTCGCGGGCCGTCAACAACCTCGCCCCGGGATGTGCGGCCCGCAGGGACTATTCGTGCTGGCGACGGCCGCTGCTCTCGTGCTAGTGTACTAACGTATTAGTACACTGGATCACCATGAAGCAGCATCGCAATGTCTCCCGCGAGCAGGAAGCGCTCGCCGAGCGCAACCTCTTCTCCGCCGTCGCCGCCCTGCGAAGCGCCGATGAATGCCGGGCGTTCTTCAAGGACCTGTGCACTCCCGCGGAGCTCCAGGCCATGGCCGACCGCTGGGCGGTGGTGGATTGGCTCAAGCGCGGCCTGCCCTACCGCGAGATTCACAAGCTCACCGGCGTGAGCGTGACCACCATCGGGCGGGTCGCCCGGTTTCTGGCTGGAGGCAATGGCGGCTACGCGCTGATCGCCAAACGAGTACGGGCGCCGCGCCGCGCCGAGGCCAGCCGCAATGGATGACGTCCGCCTGAAGCTCGCCGTGCAGAAATCCGGACGGCTGACCGACCCGTCGCTCGACCTGCTGTCGCGCTGCGGCCTGAAGCTCTCCCGCGGCAAGGACCAGTTGATGGGATTCGGCGAGAACATGCCGCTCGATGTGCTGTTCGTGCGTGACGACGACATACCGGATCTGGTGCAGGAAGATGTCTGCGACCTCGGCCTCGTCGGGCTCAACGTGCTCGAGGAGAAGCGCCTCGAGCTCGAGAGCCGCGGCGCGGAGGCGCGCTTCCACAAGGTGCGCACGCTGGATTTCGGCCGATGCCGGCTGTCACTGGCCGTACCGGAGGGGTTCGCATACGAGGGTGCGCACACGCTGCGCGGCAAGCGCATCGCGACCACGTATCCCTTTCTGCTCGGAAACTACCTCAGGCAGAACGACGTCAAGGCCGACATCGTCACCCTTTCGGGCGCCGTGGAGATCGCGCCCCGCCTCGGCCGAGCGGACCTCATCTGCGACCTCGTATCGACGGGTTCGACGCTGCAGGCCAATCACCTGCGCGAGGTGGAGACGGTGCTTGAAAGCCATGCGGTGCTGATCCGCACGCCGCTCGAACTGGCCGCGGCGAAGAATGAGTGGGTGGAGCGATTGCTGATGCGCATCGATGGCGTGCAGCAGGTTCGCGAGAGCAAGTACATCATGCTGCATGCCCCGCGATCCGCGCTTGGGGAGATCCGCAAGCTCCTGCCGGGCAGCGAGTTCCCGACGATCATCCCGCTCGAAGGCTCGTCGGAAAAGGTGGCGGTGCATGCCGTTTGTCGTGAGAACGTGTTCTGGGAAACGCTCGAAAGCCTCAAGAAGGCAGGCGCCAGCGCGGTGCTCGTATTGCCCGTGGAAAAAATGCTCGTATGAGCCTGCGCATCCTCGAATGGGATCGCCTCGATGCCGCGGGCCGGCGCGCGGCGCTTGCTCGTCCGACACTCGAAACGTCGGATGGGATCCTCGCCTCGACCCGCGCCATCGTCGAAGATGTGCGTCGCGAAGGTGACGATGCGTTGCGCAGATTCACCGCGCGCTTCGACGGAATCCAGCTCGACGAAATCGGCGTCACCCAGGCGGAGTTCGTCGCCGCGCGTCGCGCGTTGAGCCCGAGAGAGCTCGCAGCGCTCGAGCGCGCCATCGTCAACGTCACGACGTTTCATGCCGCGCAACTGCCGAAGCCGCTCTCAATTGAAATCATGCCGGGCGTGCGTTGCGAGAGCATCGTCCGCGCGATCGAATCAGTGGGACTGTACGTTCCCGCCGGTTCAGCGCCGTTGCCCTCTGCAGTGATCATGCTCGCGATACCGGCGCGTCTCGCAGGCTGCACGCGCAGAGTGCTGTGCACGCCTCCCGGCAAGAGACGGCAAGGCAAGTCCCGCCGTTCTCGCGGCCGCGCAGCTCTGCGGCGTCGAAGAGGTGTTCAAGGTTGGCGGAGCCCAGGCCATCGCGGCACTGGCATTTGGCACCCAGAGCGTGCCCAAGGTCGACAAGCTCTTCGGACCGGGCAATGCATGGGTTACCGCCGCCAAGCAACTCGTCGCCAACGATGCGCGCGGGGCTGCCAGCGACATGCCGGCCGGGCCATCCGAAGTGCTGGTCATCGCGGACGATGCGGCGCGGCCCGAATTCGTCGCCGCCGACCTGCTGGCACAGGCGGAGCATGATCCCCTGGCCCAGGCGATATTGCTCACGCCCTCGGCGCTGCTCGCAAACAAAGTGGCCTCGGAAGTCGAAAGGCAGGCCGTCACGCTGTCTCGCCGCGCGATCCTGGAGAAATCACTGGCCACGAGCCGGTGCATCATCGTGCGCGACCTGCCTGCCGCCATCGCGGTCGCCAATGAATACGCTGCCGAGCATTTGATCCTGCAGGTGCGCGAGCCCCGCCGCTGGCTGCCGGAAATCCGCAATGCCGGCTCGGTGTTCCTCGGGGAATGGTCCCCGGAGCCCATGGGCGATTACTGCTCCGGCACCAATCATGTGCTGCCTACCTACGGCTACGCCCGCGCCTTCAGCGGCTTGTCGGTGACGGATTTTATGAAGCGCATCACGGTGCAGGAGCTCACGGCAGCAGGCCTCGGAGCGCCTCGGTCCCACAGCGGTCACGCTGGCGAGCCTCGAGGGGCTCGATGCTCACGCGCGCGCTGTCACGTTGCGTCTCGATGCGCTCGACGCACGCGCCACCTCGAGCCTCGCATCATGAGTTGGTTGAGCGGGCTCGCGCGCACCGAAATATTGAATTTGAAATCCTACGACACGCGGCCTGGGAGCCCGGGCTCGAGCGTCTGCACGCGAACGAGTTGCCCTGGCGCACCCCAGCGGACCAAAGCGATGCCGGGCTCAATCGCTATCCGGAGCCGCAACCCGCGCGAGTTGATCGCTCGCCTTGCCGATCTCTATGAGGTGACGCCGGCCAACGTGGTAGCCGGACGCGGCAGCGACGAGATGATCGACCTGCTGGTGCGGGTATTCTGCCGCGCGGGCAAGGACGGCGATTCTCATCTGCCCCCCAACTTTTGGCATGTACGCCGTTTCGGCCGCGATTCAGGGCGCGCAGATCGTCGCAGTGCCGTTGCGCGCCGAGGATCTATTCAATGTGAATGAATCGGCCTTGCTAGATGCGTGCACGGCGGCCGTCAAGCTGGTATTCCTCTGCTCACCCAACTAATCCAACCGGCAACCTGCTCGATGAAAAGGCGCTCCTGCGCATCGCCGCGCGCCTGAACGAGCGTGCGGTGCTCGTAGTTGACGAAGCGTACATCGAGTTCTCAGGAGGGCGCAGCATCGCCCGCCACATCGACGGGATTCCGCACCTCGTCGTCCTGCGCACCCTGTCGAAAGCGCACGGCCTCGCCGGTGCGCGCTGCGGCACGCTCATCGCGAACCCGGAGATCGTCAACCCTGCTGCGCAAGGTGATCACGCCTTATGCAATACCGCAGCTCACCGTGGAGGCGGCGCTGCGCGCGCTGCAGCCGCCGCAGCTCGCGGTCATGCGTTCGCGACTCGATACGGTGTGTCGCGAACGCGCGAGGCTGGCCGAGTCCCTGGGCGCCGCGCCCGACGTCGATCAGAGTCTGGCCGAGCGACGCTAATTTTCTCCTGGTCGAATTCCAATCGCCCCGACGAGGCGCTGGCGCGGGCCCGCAAGGCGGACCTGCTCATTCGGGACGTCCGCGCGCAACCAGGGCTCGCAAACGCACTGCGCATCAGCGTCGGCACGCCGGAGCAGAACGATCGCCTGCTGGAGGCTCTGTCAGTGAGTCCAAGCGGCCAGCCGGTTCTGTTCGTCGATCGCGACGGCACGCTGATCGAGGAGCCGCACGACTTCCAGGTCGACTCGCTCGCCAAGGTGCGCTTCATGCCGGGCGTGTTTGCCGCGCTCGCCGAGGCCGTGCGCGCGCCGGATTCAGGCTTGTCATGGTCACCAACCAGGACGGCCTCGGCACGCGAGCGGTTTCCGCAGGCCGCCTTCGACGCAGCCGCACAGGTTCGTGCTCGACGCCTTCCGCTCGCAGGGCATCGAGTTCGATGCGGTGCTTGTCTGCCCGCACTTCGCCGGCGGACGGCTGCGCCTGCCGCAAGCCCGGACTGCAGCTGGCGCAGGAGTATCTGCGCGAGCGCGATGTCGATCTCGCCGCCAGCGCAATGGTCGGCGATCGCGACACCGACCTCGAGTTCGCGGCCAACCTCGGCGTGCGGGGTTTCGCGATCTCGCTAGACGGCGACGACGGTCGCAGACCTGGCCTGCGCATCGTGCAGGCTTGAGCGCGCGGCACGCAAGGATCGCAGCGGCGCACGCGCGAGACCGCAGATCGATGTCGCGGTGAACCTCGATGCGACCGCAGCCGCTCGCAAGTCTCGACCGGCATCGGCTTCTTCGATCACATGCTCGAGCAGCTCGCCAAGCACGGCGGCTTCTCGCTGGTGCTCACATTGCAAGGGCGACCTGCAGATCGATGAGCACCACACCGTCGAGGACTGCGCGCTGGCGCTGGGCGAGGCGCTGCGGCGCGCGCTCGGCTCGAAGGCCGGCATCAGCGCGCTACGGCTTTCTGCTGCCGATGGATGAGGCGCGCGCGCAGGTCGCAATCGATCTTGTCCGGCCGCGCCTTCTTCCGCCTTCGAAGGCCACTTTACGCGCGAAGTCGTCGGCGGACTGCCGACCGAGCTGGTGCCGCATTTCTTTCGCTCGCTCGCGGACATCTCGGTGCGGCGATTCACATCAGCGTCAGCGGCGAGAACGCGCACCACATGATCGAAGCCTGCTTCAAGGGCGTCGGTCGCGCGCTGCGCCAGGCGTTGCGTCGCGAAGGCAGACGAATTACCGTCCACGCAAGGGACGTCCTGTGAGCGACAACCGAAGTACGATCATCGACAGCGGCGGCGCCAATCTGGCTTCGTTGCAGTTGCGCTCTGAACGACTGGGGGCCGCGCGCAAGCGTGACCAACGATCCGAACGCGGTCGCGAATGCCGCGCGCGTCATCCTCCCGGGCGTCGGCGCAGCGGGCGACGCCATGCGCCGCCTGCGCCTCGCGGGCTTCGACCGCGTGGTGCCCGAACTGTCGCAACCGGTACTCGGGCATCTGTCTCGGCATGCAGCTCCTCTTTCGAACGCTCCGAGGAAAGGGCAGCCGAGCGGCTCGGCGTACTTGCCGGACACCGTGCAACGCCTGCGCGCCGAGCCCGGCCGCCCGGTTCCGCACATGGGCTGGAATCGCCTGCACCGCCTGCGTCGACGATCCGCTGATGGAAGGCATCGCGTGACGAGGACTACGTGTACTTCGTGCACAGCTACGCCGTGCACGCCTGCGAATCGACCGTCGCAACCACCGACTACGGCGAGGTGCTTCTCCGCCGTGGTGCGCAACGGGCAATTTCTGGGGCGCTCAATTTCACCCCGAACGCTCCGGCGCGGCCGGCGCGCGGGTGCTCGCCAATTTCCTGAGACTCACTGATGCTGCTGATTCCGGCCATCGATCTGCGGAACGGGGGCTGCGTTCGCCTCTTCCAGGGCGACTTCAACGCTGAGACCCGCTATGACCAGGCGCCTCTCGAGCTGCTTGGCGCGATATCGAACGCTGGGCGCCCCGTGGCTGCACGTGGTGGACCTCGACGGCGCGAAGGATGGAGCACTGGCGAATCGTGCGTGATCCTGACCCTCGCACGCGAACGCGGCGTCAAGGCTCCAGGTCGGCGGTGGAGTGCGCTCTGCGGCGTGATCGAAGACCTGTTCTGCAAGCCGCGTGCGCGCGTCGTGGTGATCGGTAGCGCGGCCATCGAGAGGCCGCGCGAGGTCGCTGCGCTGGCTCGAGCAGTTCGGCCCGGATCGCATTTGCCTCGCCTTCGACGTGCGCCTCGATGAAAACGGCGAGCCGCGGCCGCGAACGCGCGGCTGGACGGAAGGCAGCGACGTCGACGCTGTGGCAGGCGATCGAGCCATTCATCGCATCCGGACTCAAACACGTGCTGTGCACGGATATCGAGCGCGACGGCGCGCTCACCGGTCCGAACATCGATCTCTATCGGGATGCGGTGGCGCGCTTCCCACAACTCGACTGGCAGGCCTCGGGCGGAGTGCGCGACGCCGCGGATCTCGCGGCGCTCGCCGCCGTCGGGCGTCGCCGCCGCGGTGAGCGGCAAGGCATTGCTTGAAGACCGGATCGACTCGAAGGAGCTGCGGCCATTCTTGCCAAACGCATCATCCCCTGTCTAGACGTCCGCGACGGCCAGGTCGTCAAGGGCGTGCGGTTCCGCGACCACCGCATCGTCGGCGACATCCTGGAGCTCGCCGCACGCTATCGCGACGAAGGCGCGGATGAGCTCGTGTTCTACGACATCACCGCCAGCCCGGAAGGCCGTTCCGTGGATCGCGAATGGATCAGCCGCGTCGCGCGAGTGCTCGACATTCCGTTCTGCGTGGCCGGCGGCATCCGCTCCGTCGCCGATGCCGAGGCAGGTACTCAAGGCAGGCGCGGAAAAGATTTCGGTCAACTCCCCCGCCCTGGCCGACCCGGGCCTCATCGACGCGCTGGCCGCGCGATTCGGCTCGCAATGCGTGGTGGTCGGCATCGACAGCCAGACGACTCCCGATGGCTACCGCGTCTATCAGTTCACCGGCGATCCCGGACCGATCACGCGATTCCGGCCGCGACACGCTCGAATGGGCGCGGGAAGTACAGGAGCGCGGCGCAGGCGAGATCGTGCTCAACTGCATGGCCAGCGACGGCGTGCGCCGTGGCTACGACATAGAGCAATTGCGCGCGCTTCGCGGCGTCTGCTCCGTTCCGCTCGTCGCATCCGGCGGTGCGGGCGAGCCGAGGCACTTTCACGAGGCGTTCGATCAGCGCAGCAGTCGATGCCACGCTCGCAGCCAGCGTATTCCACAACGGCACGATCGTCATTCGCGATCTGAAGCGCGAGCTCATTGCCACTGGCATCGAGGTGCGTCCGTGAATACTGCGGAGATCGAACGGCTGGATTTCTCCAAGGGCGATGGCCTCATCCCGGCGATCGTGCAGGACGCGGCGAGTGGCGCGGTGTTGATGCTGGGGTACATGAACGAACGAGGCATTGCAAGAGACGCTGACGCGCAGGCGCGTGGTGTTCTTCAGCCGCAGCAGGCAGCTTCTTTGGGAAAAGGGCGAGACTTCCGGGCACTGCCTCGACCTGGTGGCGATTCGCGCCGACTGCGATCGCGACACGTTGCTCGTAACGGCCCGACCCGCGCGGGCCGGCTTGCCACCTCGGGCTGACCACCTGCTTCGCCGACGAGCCAGTCACCGACGGCGAGCGGCTGGCGTTCCTGGCCGAGCTGGAAGCCACAGTCGAACGCCGCATCGCCGAGCGGCCCGACGGCAGCTATACCGCGAAGCTCTTTGCGGGCGGCACAAAGCGGATCGCACAGAAAGTGGGCGAGGAAGGCGTTGAGCTCGCCCTCGCCGGCGCCGCCGAGCCTGATGAGAAGGTCATCGGCGAAGCTGCCGATCTTCTCTACCATGTGATCGTATTACTGAAGAGCCGCGGCCTGCGGCTAGAGCGGGTGGTCGCGGAACTACGCTCGCGGCATCGCGCGGCGAATCGCTAGACTCCCCAGTCGCCCGGCTCGACGATTCTTCGCGAAAATTATCGGACAGCGGCACACTCCGGGTGCTCGCCTTCTGCTCCGCCTCGCTGGCCTCCTGATTGCGACCCTGCTCCTTCAGCGCCTCGGCAATCAGCCGCCATGCGCTCGCCTGCGCAGACGGGTCGCCTGTGGCCAGCGCGAGCGCCTTCCGCCCCATGCCGTGAGCCTGCACTGCGTTGTTCTCCCGGAGGCGCAGCCGTCCGAGCTCGATCCACAGGAGCGGGTTGTCGGGCTCGATGCGCAAGGCACGCTCGAGTGTGGCCGTCGCTGCCACCGAGTCTCCGCTCTTCGACTGGGTTTGAGCCTGTGAGACCAGCGCCGATGAGGCGGCACTCAAACGGAACTGCTTCGGCGGCGGCTGGATCGGCGGCGGAGGCTCCGGCCGCTCGTCGGAAGGCGGCGTCTGGGGTTGCGGTTCGGTTGGCGGGACCGGGGATTGCGGAGGCTGCGGCGGCAACGGGCCGGTGAAGGACTGGCACGCGCCGAGCGCCAGGGTCGCGAGTGCGAGCGTCAGCAACTTGTGCGTCATCACCGGATGATATCGCGCAACCACTCGCCCGCGCGCTCGATTACCCTGTCGAAGCCCGATCCGCCGCATTCGGGCGCGACCGGCAGTTCAGCGGCGGCAGGCACCGCGACGGTGATTACGTCCTCGGCACAGGATGTTTCGGCGGCCAAACCGGTGGTGTATTGAACGGTCGCTTCCTTGAGGGTTTCAGGGAGAGCGGGGCCCCACGAGGAAGTACCCAGTTCCGCCATCACTCGCGACCAGACGGACAATGCGCCCGTCGACCCGGTGAGGCCCGTTGGCCGGTTGTCGTCGTACCCCATCCATACCACTGCCAGATGTGCGCCGGAGAATCCTGCGAACCAGCTGTCCCGCAGGTCCGAAGAGGTTCCCGATTTGCCGGCAACGATGAGCTGCGGCGGGAGCACGCTGTAGGCCGCGCGACCGGTGCCCCTCTGCATCACCTGCGTCATCATGCGATCGAGCTGGTATACCGCATCGGCCTCCGCCACCGGCTCCACCTCCAGCGGAAATGCCTTTACCGCCTTGCCATCGTTGCTGATGACCCCGCGCACGGCTCGCAGTCGTGAGCGAAAGCCGCCGTTGGCGAGGCTGTTGTAGAGCTGAGCAGCCTGCAAAGGAGTTACGTCGACCGAGCCCAGCAACAAGGCCGGCACTTCAGTGGGGCGGCGCTCGAGTCCGAATCGCTGCAGCGTGTCGGCCACCTTTGGTACGCCGATCTCCACGCCGATGGTGACCGTCGCAAGGTTCAACGATTCGGCCAGAGCGCGCACCAGCGGAACCGGCCCATAGGCCTCCTTCGTATAATTTTGCGGCTTCCACACTCTGCTTTTCGAGAGTTGGATCTCCACCGGCGCATCCTGAACCACGGTCGCAGCGTTGTAGCGGCCGGTCTCGAGCGCAGTCAGATAAATGAACGGTTTGACGAGTGAGCCCATGGGGCGAGCGGCATCCAGCGCGCGGTTGAACCCGTCGTAGCCCACGTGTCGTCCGCCGACGATCGCAATGACTTCACCGCTTTGCGGAGCGGTCACGACCACTGAGCCTTCCAGCGGCCCCTTCCCCGCTTTAGGCTTGCGCGATTTCTCGATGCGCGTCAGCTCGCGCTCCAGTGTGTCTGCCGCCACTTGCTGCGCGCGCGGGTCGAGACTGGTGTAGATGCGCAGCCCGGCCTCCGTCAGATCCTCTTCTCGATAGTCGCGGCGCAGCGTTCGTCGCACGAAATCGAGGTATGCGGGGTAGTAGCCACCCGACACTTTGCCGACGATTTTCATAGGCTGCGCCGTCGCCTGGCGCGCTTCGTCAGCCTCGATCACGCGCTGCTCGCTCATGAGCTTGAGCACGAGGTTGCGGCGCGCGAGCGCCCGATCCGCGTGGCGCCTGGGATCATAGTAGGACGGGCCGCGCGCAACGCCGACCAGTAGCGCGATCTCCGCCACGTCGAGCTCGCTGAGCGGCTTGCCGAAATAGAATTCGCTCGCAAGGCCGAAGCCGTGCACGGCTCGGCGGCCGTCCTGGCCGAGGTAGATCTCGTTGATATAGGCGTTCATCAGGTCGTCCTTGGTGAACCGCCGCTCCAGTGCCAGCGCCATGACCGCCTCGCGCAGCTTGCGGCCGAGCGTCTGCCTCGGATCGAGGAAGTAGCTCTTCACCAGCTGCTGGGTCAGCGTGCTGCCGCCCTGCTGGATACCCCCGGCCTTCAGGTTCGCCCACACGGCTCGAGCGATTGCACCGAAGTCGACGCCGTGATGCGTCTCGAATTTGCGGTCTTCCACTGCTATAAGCGCGCGCGGCAGCAGTGGCGGTACTTCAGTCGGGCGCCACTACGATTCGATCCTCGCCGTGTATGGGGAACATGCTGCCGATCAGCATCGGCTCGAGCCGCACGATGGGCAGCTCCTTGCCCACCGAGTCGCGAAGCCCGGTAATGCCCTGCGCACCGGTCGCGATGCTCAGGATCTGCGATTGGCGGGCTTCGTCCGCAAAGCGCGCGGCGCGCAGCGCCACATCCACTCGCCCGCCCTGCCGGTGATACTCGCCGGGCTTCACGAGCGAGCCGGCCTTGCGATATTGCAGGCGCTGCAGCTCGCTCTCCATGTCGCCAGCCGTCAGCGCCAGGCCAGCGTAGAGCTCGAGAGGAGCGGCATACACCTGCGCAGGCAACGTCCACCGGCGGCCTTCGAACTGGCGGGTGACGACTCCATCCAGGTGAGCGAAGTAGATTCCAGCCGCGACGACCACGACCGCCAGCACTGCAAGCGCAATGCGCAATGCCAGTCTCTGTCGCTTGGACAGACGTCGAGCCATCAAACTCGCTGCGCGTTCAGAAGTACAGCTCCTCGGCCGGCTCGCGCAGGTTGTAACGCGAGCTCATCGCATGCCCGTAGGCACCGGCGTTGGCGATCAGGAGCACGTCACCTTCCTGTGTTGAGCGGGGCAGCATGCGGTCGTGCCCGAGCACGTCTGCGCTTTCGCAGATCGGGCCCACGACGTTGACCAGTCGATCCGGCGCCTCCGCTAGTCGCGACAGGTTCACGATCTCGTGATGCGACCCATAGAGTGCCGGCCGCAGCAGTGAGTTCATTCCCGTCATCACTCCGACATAGCGCACGCCGCCCTTGGATTTGAGCTGCGTGACGCGAGCAAGCAGCACGCCGCTGGCCGCGACGGCATAGCGGCCGGGCTCCGCCCAGATCTCGAGGTTTGGATGAGCAGCGTGCACCGAGCCCAGTTCGGCATCGAGCCTGTGGAAGTCCACGCCCGGCTGATCGGCCCGATCGGGAACGCCAAATCCCCCACCGACATCGATGACCTTGACATCTGGAATGCGCGCCGCGAGCTCCGCAAGCAATAGGGCCGTGCGGGACCAGTTGCTGACCTCGAACACTCCGCTACCGTTGTGCGCATGCAGGCCGACGATTCGCGTGCCGATCTGCCCAGCCCGGGCGACGAGGCCGTCCAGCTCCGCGACCGGCACGCCGAACTTGCTGTGAGCCCCGGCGGTACGCACATGGTGATGATGCCCGCGACCCACTCCTGAATCGATGCGCACGAATATCTCGCGGCCGCGAAAAATCTCCGGCCACGCTTCGAGCGCGTAGTGGTTGTCGACGGTAACGCGGATCTCCTGCTCGAATGCCCACGCGTACTCTTCGCGGGGCGCAAAGTTGGGTGTGAAGTGAATCCTCTCGCGCGCTATGTCGGGTCGTACTTCCAGAACGCGCTGAACCTCGCCGGCGGATACACACTCGAAATCCAGCCCCATCGCATCGAGCTCGCGCAGGATCTGGCGGTGCGGATTCGCCTTCATCGCATACAACACGCGGCTCACCGATGTGAGCCCGCGCAGGATCGAGGCGGAGGCGCGAAGGGTCTCGCTGTCGTAAACAAAGGCGGACGGGCGATCGCCGAACAGCGCGAGAAGATCGGAGCGCTTGCGCTGCCACCATGGCTCCACTCGCTCGCCTGCTGTGCCTGCCCGGCCGAACAATTGCTCCCAGGTCGGGCCGAGCACGCGGTCGCCCGGCACGGCCCGGATCAGCAGCTCATGCAATTGCTCGACGAGGCGCTCGCCCTGCTCCTCGTCGACCACGAAGGTGAAGTTGAGATCATTGGCGGCCTGGCTCAGGAGGTACACCTTCTGCTCCGCGAAGAGCTCGAACGCATCGCCCAGCTGATGCAGGATGCCGCGAATGTTGCGCCCGACAAGGCTCACGGATGCGCAGGGACCGATCACTTGCACGCGACACAGCCGTGAAAGGTCTTCGACGAAGGTTTCCAGGAGCTTCGCATCCAGCGAGTTCGCCGCGGGGTCGAGCGATACGGTGACATTTGTCTCCGACGTCGAGACCAGATCCACGGACATGCCATGGTCTTTGAACACCTGAAAGGCGTCGGCGAGAAAGCCCACCTGGTGCCACATTCCCGGGCTGTCCATCGCGATGAGCGTGATTCCCTTCTTGATGCAGATCGCCTTGACGTGCGCCTCACCAGCGCCGCCTTCGGCGTGACACGACCGTGCCTTCGAGGTCCGGCGACTGCGTGGCATGCACATGCAGCGGAATCCGATATTGCCTCACGGGCAACAGGCAGCGCGGATGCAGGACCTTCGCACCGTTGCTCGCGATCTCCTGCGCCTCGTCGTAGTGCAGGGCGCGGAGCAGACGCGCAGTCGGCGTCGAGCGCGGATTCGCGCTGAACATCCCAGGGACATCCGTCCAGATCTCCAGGCGCTCGGCGGCGAGTTTGGCAGCGAGGTAGGCTCCCGATGTATCGGACCCGCCGCGCCCGAGAAGAACGGTGTCCCCATCGGCAGTCACCAGCGATGAATCCCTGAGTGATCACGACCGGCGCGAGCGTCGGACAGCCTCTGCGCCATCCCGCATCCGGCACGAACCCGCACGTCGCGGACAGAATGCTCGCCTTTGCCGACGCGCTGCGCCGCTCCTCTGCACGTAGCAACGTACGCGCATCGACCCAGGCGACACGTTCACCTTGCGCGCCCAGAAAGGACGCGCCCAGCATCGTGGCCATCAACTCGCCGGTGGCCATCACGCGTGCGCGCGTGCGATCACTGATCTCGCCGACCAGAGCGATGCCGGATGCCATCTGTTCAACTCCGCGAGCACTCCGGAAAGCTGCGGCTCCGACCTGCACGCCAAGGTCCGCGGCGAGCTTGCGATGCCGATTTTCGATCTCCGGGAAAACGATTGCGTGCTCGCCCGCGAGCGCGGCCGCGAGTAGCTTTTCAAGAAGATCCGTAACGCCCGTCAGCGCGGAATGCACGACCAGCACGTGCGCGCCCTGCGCACGCCGAGCTGCTACGACACGCGCGATGTTTTGCCAGTTGGATACGGTGGCGACGCTCGTGCCGCCGAACTTGAGCACGATCCACCGAGAGAGAGAGCGCTGCACCAGCTGAACCCCGAAAGAGAATCGAGATGGCGACCGCAGGCCGTGATTACAGGTCGTCGTCGAATGCTTCTTTGAGGTCCTTCTCGAGCTTTCGATCGGCGAGCACCTCTTCCAGCTTGCTCCACGCCGCCTTGCCCCGTTTTACGCCGGGCTGCGGGCGCACGCGCTTCTCCACTCCCTGCAGCAGGCGGTCGTAGTCGGTGCTGTCCTCGGTCCCGCCGAGGAACTCGTCATCGAGGTCGAAGCTTTCGTTGTCTCTCTCGGACATCGTCGGAGGCTTAATTTCTCTGAAAATTCAACAACTAACGCGCAAAAGGGGTGCGCGCGGAGGCTGCGAACTATATCCGATTCGCGCCGCCGATCAACCCCGTTTGAACAGACGCCCTATGGTTGATGCGGCGCACCCTCGCGAACGGTCACCGGAGCTCCCCTTCCCAGCCCCAGGCCTTCGGCCGCGCTCTGCTGGGCCCGGGCGATCTCGATGACCCCGAAGGAGTTCACCAGCGCCATGTATTCGCCGGGTTTTGCGTCCCCGTAGGTACGCCCCAGCCGGAAGGAATGGGCCCCCGTGTGCACCTGCGGGGCCGCAAATCGCTTCAAGTGAGCCGCATCGATGTTCGTGATGAGATTGCCGAAATTGTCGACGGTGATCACCACGCCTGAGACGCCGTGCCCGTCGACGGTAGGATCATCGACCCAGGCGGGCACGAGGCTGGATACTGTTTCGCCCAGTTCGGAGGTCTTGCAGCGGCCGGCGGCCAGCTCGGCGGCCAGTGGCGCGAAAATATCCCTCCCGTGAAAGGTGGCGCTGACGTGGTGTATGCCCAGCCGCGCCATTTGAGCAGTTCCCACCCGCACTATCGAAGCGCCGCGATTGCCCGCGACCACGGGCGCCAGCAGGCCGTTGTCGGGTGCCAGGAAGACTTGTCCCCCGGCCGATACAGCCACGATATCGCGGGAAGTGCCGACTCCCGGATCGACGACCGCGATATGCACCGTGCCAGGCGGGAAATAGCCGAAGGCCCGGGCCAGCCAGAAGCCCGCCTCGGCGGGCCAGTGCACGACGATCTCATGGGTGAGATCGACGATCTTCGCCTCGGGATGGCGGCTGAGGATCACTCCCTTCATGACGCCCACGAATGGCCCCTGGTGGCCGAAGTCGGTGGTGATGGTGATCACGCCTGAAGGCGCACTTGTGGGGCTCATGTCTTGGAACATGTGCGCGATATCGTGCCTCTGTCAACCGCTGGGCGTTGTCTACGCCGGCCACGCAGGCTACCCTACGCGCCATAGGCCCCAGGGACGGCCCGGGTCCGGCCCGGCGCCCGGCCATCGCACGGATCGAAACTGATGCACGGGACTAAGGAAGCGCAGCCGACGGTGTTCGTCGTCGAGGACGACGAAGCCGGTCCGCAAATTGATGCGAACCCTGCTGAGTTCGGTGGGACTCAACACCGCGGCATTCGGGTCCGCGCAGGATTTCCTCACCAACTACAGCACTCAGCAGCCCGGCTGCCTGGTGCTGGACGTTCGCATGCCCGGCATGAGCGGGCTCGAGCTGCAGCAACTGCTCAATATGCGTGGCGCCATCCTGCCGGTGATCTTCGTCAGCGGCCACGGTGACATTCCCATGGCCGTCGAGGCCATGCAGCATGGTGCGTTCGACTTCCTCCCCAAACCGTTCCGCGACCAGGACCTGATCGACCGCGTGCAGCGCGCGCTCGAGAAGGACCAGGACCAATCGCGCGCAACTTCACGAGCGCGACCGCATTCGCGAGCGTTTCGAATCATTGACGCCGCGCGAGCGCGAGGTGCTGACGCTGGTGACCAGCGGCAAGGCGAACAAGGTGATGGCGGGCGATCTGGGTGTGAGTCAGCGAACTGTGGAAATCCACCGGGCCCGCGTGATGGAAAAAATGGGCGCCGCCTCGCTCGCTCAGCTGGTGCGCATGGTCATGGATTTACAGCCGACGAGCTGAGCGGCGGCGGCGGATTGTCCATGTCGGCCTGCAGCGCTACGACGGTCGGAATTCCGCGCGCAGCCTTCAGAGTCTCGATCGCGTAGTCCCAATGAATCGCCGCGGTAGCGGCGCCCAACGCCTTGTCAAGGTGTTGAGACAGCAACTCCACGTTCGGCTCCATCGTCTGTCCCTGCGCGTCCACGGTCGGATGCACTTCGAGCAGCAGTTCCCCATCGACGTAAGCGACCTTCACCGGCTCGTTGATGAGCCATACCTTGGTGCCGACAGGCACCGTGGGAAACAGCTCAGCGATGTCTTCGGGGTACATGCGAATGCAGCCGTGTGTCACGGCCATTCCAACGGCTGTCGGATTGTTAGTGCCGTGGATGAGATAGCTGCCCGGGGTGATTCGAGCCGCATCAGGAATGCACCCAGTGGGTTGTCCGGGCCCGGTGGCACGACTTCAGGCAAGCGGCTCGCCGCGCTCGGCGTGCTCCTTTGCGCACTGATTCCGGCGGGCGCCAGGGGGGGTTCTTGGTTTTGGCGATGACCTTCGTTTCGCCGAGCGGAGTGCGCCAGTCCATCTTGCCGATGCTCACGGGGTAAGTGACGACGATCGGCGGCTGGTTCTTGCTGCGCTTCGGGAAATAGTAGAGACGATGCTCGGGAAGATTGACGACGATGCCCTCATGCGGGCCCGGCGGAAGGATGCGCCGCCCCGGCAAGGTCAGCGTCTTGCCGCGCCCGGGCAGCCAGATGTCGACGCCTGGATTCGGCGGATGATTTCCTCGTAGCCCAGGCTGAAAAGACGCGCGAGATCGGGCAACGTGTCCTCGAACTGCGCCTGGATGTATTCGACCGACCCGAACACAGGGGGCGCGTCTTTGCACGAGTTCGAACTCAGCGGCTCGCCCAAATGAGGCGGTGCCGAGGCAGGCCAGGCCGGTAACAGTTTTCGCTTCATCAACATTTCGTAATCCATTGAATAAGCTGAACCTGCATTCTACGACCGGAATACACTGCTCGTCGCGCGCGAGCTGATCGGAATGCACCTGGTCAGGGTCGACGGCGGACGTTCGTCGCGTCGGCCGGATCGTGGAGACCGAAGCGTACCTGGGTCCTCACGATCTGGCAGCGCATTCCGCGCGCGGGCGAACCCAGCGCACCGAGGTGATGTTCGGCCCCGCCGGCCGCGCCTATGTGTATTTGATCTACGGCTTCTGGAATTGCGTCAACGTCGTCACGCGGCGTGAAGGCGTGCCACAAGCGGTACTGCTCCGTGCGCTGGAGCCAGTCTCCAACGTTACGGACAAAACTTGGGGCCCAGGCCTTCTTTGCCGCGCAATGAACATCGACCGCGGCCTCAATGGCGCAAGCCTTCTCGGTGATGCGCTCTGGATCGAACGGCCGAAGACCATGCCTCGCGTGCGCATCGGGCGCGCAACACGCATCGGTGTCGATTACGCCGGCGACTGGGCCCAGCGACCCTGGCGGTTCTTCGACAAAGCCTCGCACTACGTCTCGACCGTACCGCCGGGTTTCCGTAAACGCGGCATTGATCGAACAAGCATGGCAGGATTCGCGCCTGGCAAACCGGAGACGACTGATGCTGCAACGTCTGGTCTGGATCGCAGTGACCGTGCTCGGCGCCTTCGCGCTCGGCGGCATCGCGCTGCATCGCGACGAGTCGATCAACGCGATGTGGATCATCGTCGCCGCGATCTGCATCTACGCGCTCGGCTATCGCTTCTACAGCGCGTGGATCGCGGCGCGCGTGCTCGTCGCTCGATCCGACGCGCGCGACGCCGGCCGAGCGCCTCAACAACGGCCGCGACTTCATGCCGACCCATCGCTGGATCGTGTTCGGCCATCACTTCGCCGCCATCGCGGGCCCCGGCCCGCTGATCGGCCCGACGCTCGCCGCGCAGTTCGGCTACCTGCCCGGCACGCTGTGGATCCTGGTCGGCGCGGTGCTCGGCGGCTGCGTGCAGGACATGATCATCCTGTTCTGTCCACGCGCCGCGACGGCCGCAGCCTCGGCCAGATGGCGCGCGACGAGCTCGGACCGATCGGCGGCACCGCCGCGCTGCATCGGCACGCTGGTCGATCATGATCATCCTGATCGCCGTGCTCGGGCTCGTCGTCGTCAACGCGATGCGCCACAGCCCCTGGGCCACCTCGACGGTGTTCGCGACGATCCCGATCGCGATGCTGGTCGGCATCTATCATGCGCCACATGCGACCGGGCCGCGTGCTCGAAGGCTCGCTGATCGGCGTCGCGCTGCTGCTGCTCGCAGTCGTCGGCGGCGGCTGGGTCGACGACCACGCCGCCTGCGCGAGTTGTTCGACTATCGACGGCGTGCCGCTCGCCTTGTTCGTGATCGGCTACGGCTTCATCGCGGCGATCCTGCCGGTGTGGCTGCTGCTCGCGCCGCGCGACTACCTCTCCACCTTCCTGAAGATCGGCACGGTCGTCGCTGCTCGCGATCGCGATCCTGATCATGCGTCCCGAGATCAAGATGCCGGCGCTCACGCAGTTCATCGACGGCACCGGCCCGATCTTCGGCGGCAAGGTGTTTCCGTTCGTGTTCATCACCATCGCCTGCGGCGCGATCTCGGGCTTCCACGCGCTGGTCTCGAGCGGCACGACGCCGAAGCTGATCGCGAACGAAGCGCGACGTGCGCCTCGATCGGCTACGGCAGCATGGCGATCGAGTCCTTCGTCGCCATCATGGCGATGATCGCCGCCACGCTGCTCGATCCGGGCGTCTACTTCGCGATCAACAGCGCCGCGGGCGTCGTGGGCGCCACGCCGGAAGCGGCGGTCGCGACGATCTCCAGCTGGGGCTTCCCGGTCACCGTCGAGCAGATGCAGACTCTCGCGCACGGAGATGGGCGAGACCACGCTGTTCGCGCGCACCGGCGGCGCGCCGTCGCTGGCCGTCGGCATGGCGAGCATTTTCGGCGCGCGCGTTCGGCGCAGGGCCTGCTCGAGCGTCTGGTACCACTTCGCGATCATGTTCGAGGCGATGTTCATCCTGACGACGGTCGATGCCGGCACGCGCGTCGGCCGCTTCATGCTGCAGGACGCGCTCGGCCACGTCTGGCCGCCGCTCGGCCGCACCTCGTGGTATCCGTCGGTGCTGCTCTCCAGCACGCTGGTCGTCGCGGGCTGGGGTTACTTCCTCTACATCGGCGTGATCGATCCGAACGGCGGCATCAACATCCTGTGGCCGCTGTTCGGCATCGCGAACCAGATGCTCGCGGCGATCGCGCTGTCGGTGGCGACCGGCATCCTCATCAAGTCGCGGCAAGGCGCGCTACGCCTGGGTCACGGCCGTGCCGCTCGCCTGGCTCGCGATCGTGACGACGACCGCGGCGTGGCAGAAGATCTTCAGCGCCGATCTGCGCATCGGCTTCTTCGCGGCGGCGAACGACCTGGCGGCGAAGCTCGCGGCGGGCGTCTCTGCCCCCGGACCGCGCAGCGGTCGCGCCGCAGCTGATCTTCAACCAGCAGCTCGATGGCTGGCTCACGGTGTTCTTTACCGCGGTGCTGTGGTTCGTGATTGCGGATACGCTGCGCGTCGCCGTGCGGAGGCTGCGGGGTAGCGTGGAAGCAAGCACCGAATCGCCTTATTGCGCCACGCAGCTCAGGACGGTGTCGCAAGACACGCTGCAGCCGTCGCGTCAGCTGGATCGCTGGAACGGCCCGAATCGCTGCTGCTGAAGCACCGGTTCGGTGCTATCATCGCCGCCCCCGGTCGGGACGTGGCGCAGTCTGGTAGCGCACTTGCATGGGGTGCAAGGGGTCCCGAGTTCAAATCTCGGCGTCCCGACCAGCTAAAGCAACGACTTACGTCTCGACACACACTTCCAATCTGCCGCCGGGGTACCCGAAGGGGTGCCAAGACCCCCTTCCAAGTCCTCTTTTCCATGTCTGCGAACTTTTTGAGCACTGTGGCGCGCGCAGGCAATGCGGATCATTGCGGCCGGCCCTTTCGGGCGAAGTCGGCCACGGCACTGGCAAGGCTCCATAACCAGTTCGACGCCTGGGACGTGAGCCCGGACGGCACGAGAAGCCGACGCCATTAAACTCGCCGGAGTCCACCGCGGGAGCATCGCTTGGTGACTGGCTGAAGCTGCGCCAGCAGATTATTGCGATGATCGCGCGCGCGAAATCCATGGCCGCAGACGATTCCGACGAAACCGGGGCTTTCCACTTGTCCGATGAGGTAGTGCCCCACCTGAAGCAGGCCGCAGACTACTGCACAAACGACTCAGTTTCCTGTTTGCGGTGCCCCGTGAGCCTATTCACCCGAATCATTGCGGCCGCAGAAAACTGACGACCCAAGATGTGTCTCACTACACGAGGAGCGCATACGGCGAGTCTCACGAAGCCTTCGCCAGCTACCGGCGTGACGTGGTGCCCCTCCAATGGGAGCTCGGCTTGGGAGATGGAGGGCGGCGCGACTCATCCATGGGACCGCTGTCGGACACACTGCTCGTTTACTGCAATAAAGAGAGCGATGCCCCCCGAGGCTGCCATGGGCCTGGGTTTTGGAACCCAAAAAGAAGAGCATGAAGTGAACGCGACGCCGCGGACCGCACGGGGAAACCGCAGTCAAGCCGTTAATGACATCGCGGACATCCGAGCACGGGTCAGATTTCCCAATGCGATCAGCGAATGTCGACGTCGTACACCACTAAGCGCTCCCACAGATGCGAACAGTCGGCGACGAACTGCTGATGTATCGGGTCGCCCTGGTAGGCGTTCTGTGCGGCGACGTCCTCGAAGAACAGCATTTCCGAGACGCTGTAACTGTGATCCACGACGCCGCGTTGGGCCGTGGCCGCCGGCACCCCGACGTAGATTGCGCTGACGGCCTCGATCTGCGCCAGAGTGCTCAATCCCTGTATCAGGCGAGCTCGAGCGGCCTGGGACTCGGGGTTCTTGAGCCAGAACAGGACATGATGGATCAGCCCGACATCGCCCGAAACCCATTTCGTTTCGTGGGGGACGCTCGCGACGGCGTCTGTAGAAGCAGCCGTCTTCGTCGCGCACAATACGGTCGCCGCCGCAATGACCTGCCTGCGGTTCAGGCCAGCACCGATCTGGCGTATCGCAGGCATCGGCCCACCTCCACGGTAGACACATCGGGGCCCGCATACTCGTACTCGATGTATGCCGGGATGGGATAGCTGCTCCGCTTCAACAGCCGCAACGTCGCTGCAATGGGAGTGTCTCCCTCGCCCCAGGGCATGTTGGGCCCGTCGTTAGCTTTTCGATCCTTGAGGTGGAGATGCGTGATGCGTGCGTGATTCGTACGAATGTAAGCCACCGGATCGAAACCGGCGGCACAAAGTGGCCGATATCGAGATTCACCCGATAGCGGTCCGACATCCCGAGCGCCTCTGCGAAGCTCGCCGGGGTGGCGAAGTGATTCGGGTCTGACGCATTCGAATGGCCGTGCACCGCGAGCTGAATACCGTGCTTCTCAAAGAATGGAACCGCGCGCTTCGCCATCGAGAGGGTCGTGGATGCCGACAGTATTTCAGCGCCCAGCGCCCGCGTCATCTCGAGGCCACGCTCGATCTCCTCGTCGGTGCACGAGTCGTGCAATCCATAGTTGAAGGCCAGTACACGAATTCCGGCACGCCGGAACTTCTCCGCCGCAGCCTTGACGTCATCCAGTCCCGGGCCCAGCCGCCACTCGCGAATCGCGATCTCGTTCGCGTTTTCCGCTGACGTAGGCGGCCCCTCTGGCGGCCGCCCGGACAGTGACGCCTCCGTGGGCTTGCCGCCCGCCATTCTCCAGGGCGCGGCTGCGGACAGGGCAGGCGGCTGCAGCGTCGGCTCAAATACCTCGCACTCCAACAATCTCAGCTGGCGCATCGCTGCGATCATCTTGTCAGTCGTGTCGCCCGGCGTGCTCAGCATGTCGCGGAAACTGTAAGTCTGCACACCGAGACGAACATCACCCGCGCCCATTGCCGCACCGAGCGTGCGAGTGGCGGAAAGGCTGAATGCGAGCGGCAGGCCTTTGACCGAACTTTGCAGGAAGAAGCGTCTCGAGCAATTCACCGGGGCTCCTCCACGGCCACAAACGGGCGCAGCTCTACGCGTCGAAACATCACCTCCGCCGCCTCGATCTCAAGGCCGATACGCCCTCTCGTCAAAGGTCGGTACACGTTTCGATCCATCACGTCCTGCCCTTTCAGCTCGTACAGCGTATTGATGATGCGCCCATTGACGAGGTGCGCGGACTGGTCCCCTATCGCGAGCACCTCGATCGTATTCCACTCCTGAACGTTCTCGAAGTCTCCATTCTTGCGCACCACCTGGTGCTCTCTGGCGGGGCGGGGCTCCACAGGAACCGGAAACGTCGGTCGCGACTCAAGGGGTGCCTGCTTCGGCCATGCCGGCGTTCCCCCCAGATCAGCCCCCGGGTAGCAGCGGGCGTTGATGAGTATCGCATCGCCGACGTCACTCTCCTCGAGTTGCAACTCGATTGCGTTCGGCCACACCCGATCCTTCTGCGGATACATGTGGTAGAGCACACCGGAATTTCGCTTCGCCAGCAGGCGCGGCTCGAACCGCGCCTCACCAAACTTGTAATCGAGCCTGAGATGATAATTGCTGTATTCCCGGGCCGTTGCAATGTGCCCGAAGCCTGGGCGCTCTCCTCCACTGTGCAGCGGGCCCAGCATGTGGACCAAACCGTCGCGGACCACAACGGCATGGGTCTTGTCCACCTCACCGATGCCATCTTGGTAGAAGCTCCATCCCGCCAGATCCTTGTCATTGAAGAGCGGAATCCAGGGCCCCGCATATCGCGGCAGGCTGCGGCTCAGGTCCTTCGCATAGAGAAGTGGATTAGAGGCGCCACCCGCAGCCGCCATCGCCACCATCCGAGAAAACTCTCTGCGATTCACGAGACCGCCAATTCAATAGCGCATCGATGCGGACAAGCCCACCACGCGGGGAATGCCGGCCCAGCGGAAATAGCCACCTCCGAGTCCCGAAGAGCGTATCTTCGTTGCATAATCCTCATCCGTCAGGTTGTTCCCGAAGACGGAGAGCTCGACGCGGTCTCCAGGGAGACGGATGCCGAGGCGCGCGCTCAGCAGCCCCAACGAATTCACCTCGGATCGGGGATCAAGTGCGTAGTCGGTGCCTCGCTCATCCATCCAGCTGTAGTTCCCCTGCGCAAACAAGCTGATCTGACCTAAGCTTTTCTGGTAATCGAAGAATGCGTTGTACTGGACTATCACCCTGATAAGGCAGGCCACGCCCTGACAGATCCTGCATGCCATCGACACAGCCCTCCCCCGGGGTCTGCATGAAGTAGCAGGGGGCGTTGGCGAAGTCCTTGTATTTCCCCGCCGTGTAGCTGAACGCAGCGCCGACGAGGAGACCCCCGGTCACACTTGCCGTGAGCTCCGCTTCGATTCCTTTCGTTTGCAGCTCGGCGACGCTCGAGAGGATGAGCACCGGTACGTTGAGGCCGGGTTGTTCGACGAACGCGTCCGCCTGAAAATTCTCGAACGTCGTATGGAACAGCGTCACGTTTGCCTGTAGGCGCCCGTTCAGCAACCGCGACTTCATGCCGATCTCGAACATCTCGGAGGTTTCCCCGGGCGACAATCTGCGTAGTGAGGCCGGCCGGCTGAATCGTGCCGGCGTTGAATGCGGGGCTCTTGTAACCGGTTCCGTAGGTTGCCGAAGAACATGACTCCTCGGCGGATAGAACTGCAGACCCACCCTCCCCGTGACCTTGCTGTCGGAATTCGATTGCAGACGCTTCGACTTCCGGGAAAATGGGCACGAGCCCGACCTCATCGTGCTTGATGTAGCCGGAGACGTGCTCACTCGTGTATCTGAGACCGGCGATCAGGCGCCATTGATCCGTGAGGCGGTAGGTGCTGCTGCCGAAGACGCCGACGCTCCGGGCGTCGATCCTTACGGGACTGATCGAACGGTTCTGCTCGGTCGCCTCACCGAAGTCGCCGGCGAAGATCTCCAGGGAGTCGAGGTTCTGGTCGTAGTAATGAATACCTAGCAGATAGTCGAAACGACCTTCACCCACCGGCGATGCCAGGCGCAGCTCCTGCGTGAACTGCTTGTTGGTCGTATCCGTCTGGGTCACGTCAAAGAAATTCAGCGGCGTCTTGTCTTCGTCGGTCGTCTTGAAGGCGTCCCACTTTCCGAAACGCGGTTATCGAGGTGAACGTCAGCGTGCCGAGCTCGTAATTCATATCGACCGAAGCCGCCCCCGACCTTGTTCGTGTTAAAAGACCGCGCATTCTGCGCAATATTGCGGTTGTGCTTATCGATGGGGAAGAGTGGCGCGACATACTGCTCGAGGAGCCCGTCCGGGCAGCGCCATGATCGGAATCTCGGCGCAGCACTCGCTGTCTTCTTCGAGGTAATCCGCCGACAGCTTGATGTTGAACGCATCGGTCGGCTCGAACAGCAGCTTGCCGCGGAAAGCCCATTGCTTCTTGCTGTGATCGTCCGTGTTTCGGAAGAAATCCCGAACGATTCCGCCGCGATCATCGTAGTAGGCGGCCAGGCGATATGCCGTCGTTTCATTGATCGGACCGCTGACGACACCATCGACTTTCGTCTCGCTGTTGCGGACATGGTCGCCGTAGGACGGCGGTACCGCCGGCCTCGAATTCCCGCCGATTCGGATCTTTCGTCACGACATTGACGACACCCGCGGATGCGCTCTTGCCGAACAGCCATCCCTGCGGACCGCGGAGCACCTCGATGTGATCGACATCGAAAAGGTCGTACATCCCCATGGCCGCACGCCCGAGCGTGACGCCGTCGACGACGATGCCGACGCTGTCCTCAACGCCATCGTTGAAGGTGGACGTGCCGATTCCGCGAATATTAAACGCCTTGATCTTGGCCTCGCGGCCGTCCTGAAAAGAAAGGTTCGGCACGAACTGCGTCAGGTCAGCCACGTCGTTCGCGCGCAGCTTATCTAGCAGCTCGCCGCTGATGACGGACACCGACGCCGGCACATCGAGAATGTTGGTCGCACGCTTGGTGGCTGTGACGATGACTTCCGAGAGCGCGCCCTGTCCGTCCTGCTGCTGCGGCGTCTCCTGAGCCACGCCCTCCCGTGCGACGACGCTCGACATGAACAGCACGCCGAGGGCTACTGACTGAACGCAACGCTCTGAGTTTCATGGCATCTCCCATTCTGGTGCAGGCATTTCTTTGGTACAACGGCGCCCCAGCGCGCAGTCCGACATCTCATTCTTACACCGGCCGTCGTCCGCGGTGATTCGCAAACGGGCTCGTCTCTTTCGCATCCGGGCTTGGCGATGCCTCGCCGTGCTTCTTATCGTGCACGCTGCTCCTTCACGAGGCTGCGCGCGATGCCAAGGCGATGTCGTACATAACGGTTTCCGATGGAACGCGCTTGCGGCTTTCGCAGCGGGGCAGCGGAGCGCCCATCATTCTGATTCATGGCTGGAAGATGTCCCATCGCGCGTGGGACAAGGCCGTTGTCGGGCTTGCGCGGCGCTTTCGCGTGATCTCCTATGACCTGCGCGGGATGGGCGAGTCCGACAAGCCCGACACGGCGTATGACTTCGTTGAGTACGCGCGCGATCTCGCGGATATTGTGGATTCGCTCGACCTGCACGACGCGACGATCGTGGGGTGGTCGATGGGATGCTCGGTGGTGCTGAACTACCTGTCGCAGCGTGCGCGGCGTCTCGGACGCGCCGTCCTGATGAACGGACCCGTGAAGCTGCTGACGAGCCCCGATTTTCCCTACGGCCTCGAGGCAGGCTACCTCGACGACTTGCTGAGCCGCTTGGCCATCGCATGGCCCGAACAGGAGAGAGAGTTCATACGGCAGACCTTCCACAGACCCCATCCCGAGTGTGTCGAGTGGTTCACGCGAATCGCGCTGCAAACGCCTCTGGAGGTGATTCTTCGCACCGTGATGCATCAGCGCGATCTGGATTTCCGACAAGTCGTCGCCAGCGCCGAAATCCCGCTGCTCGCCATATACGGTCGACACGACCCATACTATCCTGCCGAGCTCGCGCAGTGGATCGCGCGGACGGCCCGATATGGCCAGTGCATGATTTTCGAGGACAGCGCACATTGTCCCCCGATCGAAGAAACCGACCGGTTCGTGGAGGCCATCGCCGCCTTCATCTCGGCACGATGAACAGGGTGTCAATGCGATGAGCAAGTCGGTGAATTCGACCTATGAAGACCATGCGCTCGAGTCGGTCCCGCTGAACGAACGGCGGTCATGGCTCAAGCTGTCGTGGAACACGGTCGGCATCGTCACGACACTCGTCGCGCTGTATATCGGCGCGCTCCTGACTTTCGTCGCCGGAGTGCGCGGCGCCATCCTTGCCGGGGTCACGGTCGCCTGCCTTTCATGGGCGCTGGGCTGGGCCGTCGGCCACGTCGCGTACGTGACGGGACAGCCGAGTGGACTGCTCGCACGCCGACACGGCTTCGGGATTCAGGGCTCCACGATCATCTCCGCCGTTTTCGGCTTCATGATGATTGGCTTCCTAGCGGCGGAGAACCTGCTGCTTTACCAAGTGATCCTGCTGCACTTCGAGGCCGCCGACACCTGGCCGATGCGCATCATCGTATATGGCGCATTGGCGGGTGGCTGGACATTTCTCACGGCATACGGGTTCGACACCGTCAGCCGGTTCTCGTCTTTGATGCTGATCGGATTCCTGGCAATGCTCACATACCTGCTCGTTTCGATCGTCGATCAAACGCAGCCGTCCTGGGCCGCCGCGACCACCTTCGGAACGCAGCTCACCGCGAGCGAGCTCGCGAGGCTCGGCATCGCCTCCGAGCAGGACAAGATCGTGTTCTGCATCAATGTGCTCAGTGGGTCGGGCGGCGCACTCGCGCTGCTGGCAGCAGACCTTGGGCGTTACGCACGCAGATCCTCCGATGTCGGCGTCGCAATGGGCCTTGGAGCCGTTACGTGCTGCGTGGGAATGGTCGCGGCCGGCGGAGTGATGATGTACGCCAGTGTGCCTCTTTTGGCCGCACATGGTTATCCCGCGCAGTCAGCATTGAGCAATCCGGAAAAGGTGGCCGCGGCATTCATCCTGATCGGCGGGGGTCTCGGCGCAGCGTTTGTGATCGCCGCGCAATCGAAAGCGCAGGTCATCAATACGTACAGCAGTGCACTTTCGCTGACGAACATCTCGGATTCGCTGTTCGGATGGCGCCCCGGGCGCGTCACCTTCGTGGTCATCGCCAACCTGCTGTCATTGTTGTTGCTGGGTGGCGAGCTGTTGCAGTGGTTCAATGCGTTCCTGGAGACGCTCGGAATCCTGACGGCTTGCTTCGCGTCCGTAATCATTGCGGACTACCTCATCGTGCGGAGGGGATTCACTTCGACACCGGCCACCGAGTCGGTGAATCGCGCCGGAATGATCACGATCGCCGTCGCGGTCGTAATGTCGCAGTACGTCCTCGATGCGCTGATTCCGATCAGGATGGTCAGCGTGGTGTTGACGGTGTTTTTCGTTTATCCGCTGCTGCGCATATTCGTTCTGCCAGGCAAGCCTGCCTAGCGGGGCCATCGCCTCATCGAAGCGGACGGGTTGCACCCGAACCGCTCGCGGAAATGTCTGGCGAACTTGCTCGCGTTTGAGAATCCGAGATCGTGCGCGACGCTGCTCATCTTGGGACGATGCCCGGCCGCTTCGGAAAGCGCACGGTCGGCCAGATCGAGGCGTAGGTTGCGCAGGTACCTGGACGGCGTGACATCGAGAAACCGGCGGAACGCGATCTGCAGCGTTCGCGGCGTCACGCTCGAGGCATTTGCGATGTCTTCCACCGAGATCTTCATTCCGACGTTGGCGTGAATGAACTGCAGCGCCTTATGAACGTACTCCGGGGCACGCTCTGCAGCGGACCTATGGCTCGTGCTGAAGTTGTGGGGCAGCTCGGATAGCAGCAGCTCGGCGACGAGCTCCTCGAACTGATTGGCGACCCCGGGGCTAGCAATCGCGCTGGCTCGCCTGCCCATCTCCTGGCAGAGCAAGATCACGACATTGGTCAGGGTGCCCGCCTGATCGAACGTACGCGTGAGGACAGGAGAGAATTCCAGCGGATACGGGAATCGCGGACCGAACGAGCTCGCGAGATGCTGACGCAACAACTGACCGGCGATGCGGACAGTGAGTTGCTGGTGGTCGGCAGACAAATGCGTGCTGAACGACTGATGGGGATTCATCATGCACAACGTGCCGGCCCGCGAGACGATCTCACGACCTTCGACGCGCAGGCGCAGCGTGCCGGCGAGCGTGAACACCGCCAAATACGCGTCTCCGGATGGATCGCCCGCGTTGAAGATTTCGCGCCCGTAAGCCAGCTGATGGATTGACAAGGCACGTCCGAAATCTGCGGCAGAATGACGAAACTCGAATTGAGACGAGCAATCAGCAAGGCTCAGCGAGTGCCGACGGAACAGTCTGCTCAGGTAAGTCCGTGCCTGACCCGGCTCGCGGGTCGTGAAGCGCGTAGGCAAGGGTGCGACCACCAAATGTGACTTGAGCATACGCGTAGGTTGCTGTGCCGGCTTCGAAGCTCGTGCAGCCCATTTAATGCTTCGCCGACGCCTTGTGCAAGAGGGGGTTAGGATTCCAGGAGACTCAACAGGTTCTGGTCAGGCGTCGGCGTTCTCGCCATCATCGCTCGGGCCGCGGCGGTGCTTTGTGCGGCCCTGGGCGATTTCAGATAGCGCAGCACCGCCATGGGTGTAAGCGGTTGCGGTGAAATCAGTGCTCGAGGAGCGAGCGCCCGTCGCGGCCACGATAAGCCGATTGGCGGCGGCGGCTGCGGTGAACGATCCGCCATCGGCTACTGAGGCGGAATTGAACGACGCTTATCGTCATAAACAAGTCCTAACATTGGGTTAGACCCCACGCGCTGACGCGGGCAAATGGGATATGAGAACGTGTAAGCTGCGATCAATGCGCCCTGTCGAACGCAGGACTTTCCGAAACTACTTCTGGACTATCCAACTCACAGCCGGACTCGCGTCCGCCATCCGGATGGGCATGGACCCCGCTGATGGCGGAGTCGGTGATGTACCGATTGAGAGACGTTGCCTTATTTCTTTGCACTTTCTTGCAAACATTACTATTCAACCATCCCTGGTCTACAGCGTGATTGAAGGATTCCGATAGTACGGACATCATGCGATTGCGCTGATGCCGCCCGCGCGCGACGTTCATGAAATCCACAAAGTCTTTAGGGGAAAGATCCACAGCCTTGCGAGATCCGAAGTGCTGGTTCAACGAGTTCAAATGGCGGAGATAATCTTTCTGCGTCCTTGCACCCAGGGATGGAATGCAGTCCTTCGCGTATACATCGAGAATGCTGGAAACAGTTTGCGGTAACTCCGCAGAATCCGAACGAGCTTTCATGCAATATCAATCCTAGAGAGCTGAACTCGTCGGCGTGTTTCGTAACGCCTTTAAGCCAGTCTACCCCTGTCAATCCAGCCTCGCGAGCACCTGGGTAGTTCGCTTGGCGGCATACCTGCTGCACCGCACCTCCGCGTTCAACATGCAATAGAGGAATTCCCCTCGCACATTTCATCTAGTTGTAGTCTGCGCCCCGCTGTTCGACCCCCGCCCGGTGCTAGCCTCCCCGCCCATGGTCACCACCGACCACCACGAACTGCTCGCTCTGGAACGCACCCTTGGGCAGCAGGCGTATCGCGACCGCCAGCACTGCAAGTATCACGGCGGCACGGACGAGACCGCCCATCTGCTGGAGGCCATGCTGCTGCGTATGTACGAGGAGCACTTCCCTGTGGCGGCGCAAGGATGAGAGAGCGGACGGCCAGAGGCTTATAGATTTAGGGGTCGAGGTCATGATTGACTCTCATGCCATGAGATATCCCACCGCACTTTCCCTCGGCCTCGTAACACTTTTGCTCTCAGGCCAATCGAGTGCCATCGTCATGCGACACGATCGAGCCGAGGAGCGCTATCTAGCGTTGGGGGAAAAATACCCCAGCACCGTGACCGTCCAGTCTGCCTATGACAATATTGGGTACGGCGGCGAAGGAACACTCATAGAAAAGAGCTGGATTCTTACGGCTGCACACGTTGCCGCGGACCTTCGCCCCGACGATGTCGCCGTAGCCGGCGGCAAGAGATTCATGATAGACCGAATAATCGTTCATCCTGAGTGGCACAAGGTTGCTGACTTGAAGCGAGATATTGCACTTATTCACCTTGCAACCCCAATCGAAGGCATCGAGCCCGCAGCGCTTTACACCCACACTGACGAACAGGGACAGGCCGTAACGTTTGCTGGCCGCGGAGGACACGGAAGCGGCCTTACGGGGCCAATTCACGACTGGGACGGAAAGTTACGCGGGGCGACGAATACGGTGGAGATGGCAGAAGACCCATATTTGCGATTTCGTTTCGATGAACCTGGCAGTGCCCAAGCCACGGACCTCGAAGGTATCTCAGGGCCGGGCGATAGTGGGGGCCCCGCGTACATTGATAAACGCCACAAGCTGTACGTCGCCGGTGTTGGGTCCTGGCAGGACAACAAGCCGACACAGCGACAGAAGGGCCGCTACGGCGTGTATGAATACTACTTGCGAGTGTCGTTCTTCGCGGACTGGATACGCCGGATCATCGCCGACCCTGCCAAATGAGCCTAGTGCCGGATTAACGCCCGCCGGGGCCCGGCCTTCGCCTCCGCCTGCATCACCTTGCGCAGCCAAAACTTCGTGCGCGCTTCAGCTTCCTTCGCTTGCTTCACCTTGCCCGCCTGCCGGTACGCAATCGCCTTTTCCGCCCAACGATAGGCACGCTCGTTGGCGTCGAGGAGCTTGGCGAACTCGAGGTTGAAATCGGGGAGGCGGCGATTTTTGCGGGCGGGCATGGCGCGAACTCTACCCGGACCTCAGCCGAGGTCAAACTCCAGGGCGCGAGAATGGTGATCCCGTGTAAAGTCGTGTCCCAGCCGGCCGGCAAACGTGCTGCAATTAATTTGCCGCCTGCCAATCCTTGGGCCTGTAAGAGGCTCAGCCGCAGCAGAAACTCATCACCGAAGGTGGTTTCTTCGAGTAGACCTCTAGCGAGTAGCGCTGTCACGCCCTTCACCGTCCGGTAACGTACTGTTTGTGGCCTCGCCCTTCAGCGAATCGTACGTATTGCCTCGCCCGGCATTCCCCCGTGATACAACGGCGCTGCAAGGAACTTGATGGCTCACTTATCCCCCGTGCCCGTTGGCCCGGGATTTCTTTTAAGCAGGCCGCGCGCGTGATGCGCCTTACTCTTTTTGCTCATGGGTACGGTACCGGACTGACACTCGGCATCAGATATGAGCTTGATATTCCTCGCATGCCGTTTTGGGAAACTCCCCAAGGCGGTTAGGGGGAAAAGGGGCAAACCAAGCAGATTGCAGTGGTCGATGGCCAACCGCATATGCAAAACGGTCTGGGGAGGGAGCGGATGAATGACGGGCGGAGGTCGAGATGGAAGTCGATGCCATCTTACCCGGCCGAGAACCGCTGGTTTTTCACGCCCGTTGCTATGACCGCTGGGTCGGTGCTCCGGCTACGGATTCATCAAGTGACGCGGCAACGCCCGTACTTATTGCCAACTGCGGAAAAGCACAGACGCACCGCTAGCCGGCCTCGAGCACTCACCGTTGTTGTCTAACTAAACAGTCGCGCTGGCTGTATGGGCGGGCATATGCGTCATCTCCGGCAATTTCCTCCTCCCGGTTGGCAGCACAAACGAGTTTTGGCATTATTGCCAAGCTTACGGTGCTACGTGTCACAAGAACTAATCAGAATGGCGTTAGCGCGAGTGCGTGCGGGAGAAATTCCCCGCACCCCGGCGCATGACGTATTTGGAGGCCATGGTCGCAACAATCTGTGCGACGTTTGTTTCGAGCAAATCAGCAACTCGCAGATGGGTTATGAAATCGCGACCGAGCATCTTCCATCGAACTACCATGCCCCGCTGTTTCTGCACATCAAGTGCTACGACGCTTGGGTGGTCGCGTGCGCCGAACTGCAACACAACGGCGGCGAGTAGTTAGCCGTGGATTTCTTTTCAGGCCCGTAGGCCCACCACCCACGCCGCAACGCGCCCCCGAAATCCGAAGGCGCGGACAGCATGGCCGGCGACTAGCGCGCGGATTTCCGGGTCTTTCATCCCATCCATGCCGCGAGGGCGGCCATTACCGTTACCGCGCCATGGACTTCCGCAGCCCACAGAAGCGCAGATGCGAAGTCGTCCAACGCGCCTTCGATAGCGGCCTGACTCATTACAAGCCCAGCAGCCGCGCCGCGATTCCACCGCGAAGGCCAACGGCCCGAACGATTCGCCGAAGGATGAGCCGCCGCGTATCAGCATGCCTGACCGCATTGCTGCCGATTTCCGTGACCGCCGCGATGACCACGGTCAGCCCATGCCGTTCCGCCGCCTGCTCCAGCATGAGCGAACGAAATCAATTCGGTCTGCCTCGGGAAATTCCCGGAGATGTGAGGCGTGCCATCCGCAAGCGATGCGGATTCGGCTGCGTGATTTGCGGGGCGGCGCTTTATGAATATCACCATTTCAATCCTGCTTATGTTGACGCGGTCGAACACAATCCGAACAACATCGCGCTCCTATGCGGAAGCCACCACGATAAGGCGACGAAGGGCATGCTTTCCGACGTGACGGTCAGGGAAGCATCTCTGCATCCCGTCTGCCACCAAAGGGATTCGCATTCGAAGCACTTGATATAGGAGCAGAGCATCCGGAGATTTTGTTAGGAACGCTTCGAGGAACACGCGTTGGAATTCTGCTCAGGGTTAACGGGGACGCTGTACTTTCAGTGGCGCCCCCCGAAGAGACGGGCGGCCCATTCCGTTCGAGTGCTTTCTTGCGCGATGCAAATGGCAATGAAACCCTCAGCATTGATGAGAATGAATGGCGCGTCCCTTCGACCAATTGGGATGTGGAAGTGGTCGGTCGAACAATCACTGTGCGGAAGCGGCTGGGAGAAATCGTCCTTAAGATTCGAAGCAAACCACCCGGTCTATTGGTGATTGAGCGATTGAATATGAACCATCGCGGGACTGAGATTACTTGCGCCGAAGGCAAGCACCTCACGGTCAGGACTCCTTGGGGGCAGGAAATTGTTGCCCAGAAGGGAACCGCGGAGGGGTGCCGGGCGACGAGGCCCTGTTCGGAGCCGTGCCCAACGGAAATGATGGATCTGGTGCTGCATCCGGCCTCCCAGACCCTGACGGTCAATTGGCCCTGGCGAAATAGCCCCTGCGGGGTTTTCGCCCGCTGATTCGTCTCTATCTTTACAGGCGGCCCGTTCGCGGTTCGGGGTTCCACATGCCACACTAGGATCTCGGCGTCATTACTCGTAGGGAGATCACCATGAATTTCCCCAGCACGAATATCAACGCATGGCTCATCCTTCTCGGCGCCGGCCTCCTCGAGATCGTCTGGTCAATCAGCCTGAAGGCCTCCAGCGGCTACACGCGTATGCCTTACACCACATTGACTATCGGGGCGGCTGGGCTGAGTTTTTGGCTGCTGGGTCTATCTCTGAAAACACTCCCTGTCGGAACTGCATACGCTGTGTGGACGGGGATTGGGGCGGTGGGTACAACCATGCTCGGCATTCTCATTTTCGGGGAGTCGGCTAACCTGGCAAGACTCGGCTGCATTGCGGTTATCGTTCTAGGCATTGTCGGACTCAAGCTCACCAGCAGTCATTAATGATGCTGAGCGAGCGGTGAGCTAAGCACTGCCGCACACCCGCTGCCGTCCATGGCAGCGGGCGTAGGTTTCGCTCTCTATCGTGAAGGCGTCAGCTTGGACCCGTCATCCTGAAGGTACTGCCTTGGCGGTACCTCAACGCCCCGCCCAGCGCTTCGACGATGTGCGGTTATCCAGGAAACCACCGATATAGACGCAGTTCGGGGCACAGCGCACCCAATCGCCTCTCGAGTTGCGGAGGTCGAAACTCGTGTTCCTGCGGCAGCCGTTGAAGCCACTGGTCGAGGACAGGCGGTTGTTGAAGGAGCTCGGCATGTTCGCGTTGTACGTGCGGCCGCCTCTGCATCCGTAGGCGTTGCGAACGTACCAGGTGTAGCTGGCGCCGCTGTAGTAGGTGCCGTCGTAATCAATGCCGATCACCGTGGTCGCGGCCGCCGCGATGTCCGCATCTCTGACCGACTGCGGCTGGGCATCGTGCGCCAGGACGATGGTGTTATCGGTAGCCGCAGCCATCGCTGCAGCAAAGGTCTTGTAGCAGCTCTCCGTTACAATTCCAGACTCACTCGCACCCTCAGACAGCTCTCCCACGCAATGCTTGCCGGCGGACGCGGGCGCGGACACCGACGCAGCGCTGATTTCTGCCGGCTCGCTGTCCTCAGCGGATTCCGGGTTGGACCCGGCCATTGCAGCCGAAGTGATTAGCGCGGCGATGCCCAGCGTTGTAGCCAGGCGCACAAGAAAGAATTTCCGGTTCATGTTCATCCCCTATTAACAAGTGTTAGAGAAAACGGCGAAGATCAGGCCCCTCCCCAGAGATGGCAAAGCCGGCCTACTGGGGGGTCAAGGCGTAAAGCGCGCGGAAAACGGATCACGGCGGGCGAAAATGCCGCGGGGGCTGAGTTACCCGCCAAGAGCAGGAACAGCTCGGGGTCGTGTCGATATCGCCGAAGGCGACGTGAATTGCCGCAAATTAAAGGGGGAGACTGCCCCGCTGGGTTAGCGCTGCTGGTGACGAGCTAAACGTCGCTCAACGCTTCCCGCAACGCCGTAACCCGCTGATCGGCTTCCTCTAGCGCCACCCTGCATTGCGCCACATCAAGCTGCAGCTGCCCGAAGGCCTCCACCTGGTCCAAGCAGCCCCTGAGCGCGGCCTCGTCTGCGTTCCAACGCAAAATGAGAATGGCGCACAGCAAGACATCGGCGAGATTGCCTTGCCCATAGTGCTTGCGCCCCAGGTCCTCCTGCTCGGCCACTGCCTCTGTCATCTTTTCGGGAAAATTCCAGTTCTCGAGGACTGCCTTGGCAATCTGCGCGTGCCAATCGCGCACGATCGCCCCAAGGGCCGTGCGATCTTCGGCCAATCCGGGCTGCTGGGAAACCCGTACCAGGATGTAGAACTTCCCGATCCCGTGCAGCAATCCCGTGAGAAACGCTTCGTCCGCGACCGCACCGCTGCGCCGGGCGAGGACGTAGCATAAGGCCGCCACGCGCGAGCTTTCTGTCCACAGCGCTTGCAGCTGCGGCTCGATGGATTTGACGGTAATCCGCTGGCGCACCTGCTGCATCGCGAAGGCAAGTACGGTGCTTCGGAGCAGATCATCGCCCAAGCGATTGACTGCTGTACGCAACTCGGTAACCGGGCGGCCTATGGAGGTGAACGTCGCCGAGTTGGCGATCGCCAGCAGTCGCGCGGCGAGCGCGGGCTCTCCTCCGACGATGCGCGCGATTTGCTCCACTGTATGGTTGGGATCTTCCAGGGCCCGGCGCACCCGCTCGACGACTTTTGGAAACGCCGGCAAGTCGACAATGCCTTCAGAAAGCTCCACCGCCAGCGCAGTGACGAACTTAAAGGCCGCCGTCGTCGGGGTTGAGGGTTCAAGGGATGGGGTCATGCTTAGTCCGTGGGAGGGCCGATCAGCGACATTGTGATTCGGGAAAGCCGGAACGGCTATCCCCCGTCGTCTTCTCCTAGATACGCGTCTGCCCGACGCCACCCAGGAAACAACCCCGATCAAGTCACCGGCGCCGCAGCACTTCCCAACGTCGCTGGAGGAGCGTTCATCTATGACGCCGGGGCGTTCACGCTATTGCCGAACGGCCCCTTTATCAGCATGGCAGGTTTTGCCATCAACGATCTCGGCGCGATTACCGGCGAAGGCTTCGTCACTACAGGCATCGGGCACCCTTTCCTGTACGAGAATGGGGCGACGATTGATTTGGGATCACTCGGCGGCGACACGGCTCGCGGCATTGCAATCAACAAAAAGGGCATGGTGACCGGGCAGGCGATGACCGCGAAGGGACCGGGCCGTGCCTTTTTATATTCCGGGGGTACATTGAAGGATCTCGGCACGCTGGGCGGGGCGGAGAGCATCGGTCGGCACCCGGTCGCGTCGCGTGCAAGACCCGCAGAAGGCGCCGTGTTTGCGCGGAACCGGTTGGTGCGGGCGCGCTATGCATGCAGCGACCTGACATCGCACATCGCGAGTTGTCGCGGGACCGTTCCGAGCGGGAGCCAGATCGATACGTCGCAGGCGGTTACCGGCGCCGTTTTCGAGTGCGAGCTCGAGAACGGTCAAAGAAGGGATCTCGCAAATCAGCGTGCTGACCCCCGATCTCGTGATCATCGAAGGCGGTTCCAAGCCGGCGGATCGACGCGCACTGCCTCGGGAAGCGCCACTGCTGGTGTACTCGACCGGCGACTTGGTTCGATTCACCACTCCTGATACAGACGGCAGCACTCCCGCAGCTTCGAGGAGCTCGTCAAGGCGATACGCCACCGCAGTCGCTGAGCGCCTCGCCGTCGGCGTCGGGGGCGGGTGGCCGGCGCCCCCGTCATCTCCACCGCCGCCACAGGCGTCAAGAGAAACGGCGACGATAAGTGCCGCCATGGCACGTGCCAATCCGAACCTCCATGATTCTTAGACTCGTCCTTTAATTCTTATGGTCGGGGTGTCGCCCCCGTCTGAATCATTAAGGCACGGCCCTTGGAGGCACTGTAAACATCGCGTGTCCGGGCGCCTCTCGCGCTTTACATACCTATGGCTGCAGTGGCCCTGGGCGCGACTTCAGTGGGTTCCGCGTCGAAGGCCATCATTGGCAACTGCCCCGACGGATATCGCTGCCGGACCTTATCGAGCGCCCACAGAAAAGTGAGGTTGGCGTAACGCGGGTTGTTGTGCTCGTAGATCTGGAAGTCCCTGACGAGCCACTTGATCGCGGCTTTGGGCAGCCAGGTTGCCTTGATGCTGCGGCAGATCTTCAAAGCCAGGTAGTACCCCGCTACGACAGCGGTGTGCGCGAGCCGCCGCGAATGATAAGCGAAGCGATGCGCAGGCCCGACAGTCCGCCTCTCGAACTTCTTGAGATCCGCCAGGGCGGTGTGCGACCACCAGAGGGAGGAATAGTTGAAGCAGATGCTGTTGCCCTTCTTCACCTGCCCGAAGCTGTGTCGGGGTATGCCGCGTTCCTCGGCGAGCCTGCGCGGGACTGGCCTGTCGTAGTCACCTCCGACACGATAAGGCCGCATCTCCTCGCTCGCGCCAATGCGCAGGACCTGCTCCTGGTGGATGCTGCCGATGGTGACGACCGGCAGAAGCAGATAGCCATGGCGGAGTCGATGCTCGGTCAGGTTGGAGCCGCTGCAATCCTTGCGGGTCATGGTGGAGCTCGGCACGGCGTTGAGCTCCCACACTGCCCCTCCCATGAAGCCGTTGACCATCATCTTGTTCGCCAGCGAAGGGCCGAGGACGTTGAAGACGTAGTCTTCTCCGCCCATCCCGCTGGCGAGAAATTCCGCCTCGCCGAACGCCCGGTCCGTCGACTTCGGCTCACGCTGAAACTCCTGGACTCTCATTCCCAATTGCTCGGCGATCTCACGCCCCGAGTCGGCCTTCCCGCCGCGGGCGGTCGTCATCGACAGAGCCTGGTCGCAGCCGAGCGTGGATACGAGAGCTGCGCACGCCGGTGAGTCATACCCGTTCGAGCAGGTCGTGACCGGCGCGAACTGGTGCTTTCGCATTGACGACCTGCCGTTCTCGAATGCTTTCCCGATGACCGTCAGCAAGTAACTTCGGTACTCATCGAAGGTCCTGAACGGCAGATCTTCCTCGACGCTCTCGAGCGTCATGCGACCGCCGCGGACCCGGATGTGCTCACGGGCAATGCGGTACAGCGTCCAGCCGTCGCCACGGAACAAGACCCGCTCGTAATCACGGATCCCTTTCAGAATCGACGCGAAGCGCGTGCCGATGTCGTAGTCGAATGGCAGCTCGACATTCCCGACGTTTACCAGAAAGGCCAACGAGTTCGATACGACGACCTTGCCGCCCTTCTCAAGCGCGTACAGCACTTCGAGGGTATGCGAAGGCGGCACGAACAGCGCGGAATCGCCAGTCGCCTTCCCGCCGGACCCAAACACGTTGACGGACTGGTCGAAGTCGAACCGGGCGAAATCGCCCGCCCAACACCCTTCGAAGAATCCGTTCTCCCGCACTTCGACGTGAATGCCGCACCACAAATGCAACTCGCCTCCAGATACTTCAGCCAGCCAGGAGAGAGGCGGAAGGTCGGAGTCGACTCGCGCGTGAATTGGTATGTGCTCGCCTGACATTCGTCTAGCCTAACCCTTCCCCGGTGCCCCGAGCCACCGCCAATAGTGTCAGGTTCGGCGTACTTACTAGCCGGATGATGGTCACGCTTTCGAGTAGCATTCCGTGGCTTGGGACAAGATCACACAGAGTGACGGGGACCATCCTTTGGATCTGAAAACCTTCGCAACCCTTTTCAGCACCGTTTTCCCCCGCCGAGCTCGGCAACAAGACGCAGCTGGCTACCGTGCGGTTCTCTGCAATCCGTCCGGGTGCGAACCTGATGTTATTTGCGGCGTCCGCCAGCGCTCTCAGTTCTGGCTTGCGCGATTGGCGTCGTTGCCGGCGGGTACGTGGCGAAGTACGTGAATCCAGGGCACCTGCAACTGACCGCGGGAAACGGCTTCATCGCCATCGGCGCCTGGATCATCCGTTCCTCCCTCGGGTGAGCCGCAATACTACGCTGAATCCGAACAGATACCGGATGGTACGCTAGCGGACAGACGCAAACGGCACGGCGATTCAACGTGACGCCGACTCACAGGGCCGACTCGCCCCACGAGCACTCGGGGTGGTCCGCTTGTCCAGACAAGAACTGATTTCGATGGCGATCGTGCGAATTCGCAACGGCGCACTGCCGTGCCTGGACGAACCGCACGTTTACGCGGGCTTCGGCCAGAAAAACACCTGCAGCTTGTGCCAGGCGGCGATCACTTCGCAGCAGACGGAGTATGAAATTCCGCACGAGGACGGCGTTCCGCTCTTTTTCCACGTGCAGTGTTACGACGCCTGGGTTCACGCGTGTCTTGAATCTCAGGGAGTCGACGCTCGCTAGCGGTCTATTTCTGTCTCCAATGGGCGACGGAACGGCGTGAGAAACCGTTTCTAAGCGTGTCCTTGTCTCAATCCGAGGCCCACGTCGCGAAGCGCCAGGCGCATTTGGGGATACTGACTCCGAGCAATCGTGTCGGAGGACATCATGAACAGATCTCTAGTCGTCGGCCTCGTCGCAGGCGCCGGCATCGCAACGGCATTAGGCGCGGCAGCGGGATTCAAATTTCTGAACAGCGGCCCCGAATACGCGCAGGTGACGCACGTCGAACCGGTGATGCAGACGGTACGCACGCCTCGCGAAAATTGCGTCGACGTTCCGGTAACGCAGCAAGCGCCCACGCGTGATCCTCATCGTATTACGGGCACCGTCCTGGGTGCGGTGGTCGGCGGAGTCGTGGGCAGCCAGATCGGCAGCGGCACCGGTCGTGATATCGCCAGGGTCGGCGGCGCCGCAGCTGGCGGGTATGCCGGCAACCAGATTCAAAAGCGGCGCCAGGCCCGCGCCACGGTGACGACCATCGAGCAGAAGTGCACGACGGTGTTTGACTCGCACAAAGAGCGGGTCGGGTACGCCGTGACCTATCAGCTCGAGGACGAGACCGTCACCGTGCGGATGGATCGCGATCCAGGATCGCGACTGCCCGTAAAGGATGGGCAGGTCGTCCTTTCAGAGTCCGCCTGATCTCGAAGCGCGGCACGGCCGATTTCCGGCCGCGCCGCTTGCGCTGATTACGTCTTCAGCGAGAACGGCGTGAAGTCGGTCTGCCGGTCGTAATAGTCTTCCTGCTCCACCCTCTTGAGCATGGCGACGACCCGGTAAGTGATCGGCGTCACCACGATCTCCCACGACGACTTCATCACGTATTGCGTGATGGTTACGGCAATCAGCCGTTCCTGCGGCCACAGGCCTCCAAAGGCGATCGTGTAGAAGAGCGCGGAGTCCACGAGCTCGCCGCAGAGCGTGGAGCCGATCGTCCGGGTCCACAACAGACGCCCTTGCGTAAGCACTTTCATTTTCGCGAGCACGTAGCTGTTGACGAACGAACCGCACCAGAAAGCGACTATCGATGCCGCAACAATCCGCGGCGTGTTGCCGAAGATCTCCTCGACCGCCGCCTGCTTACCCTGCCAGTAGTCCGCCGGCGGAAGATGTACGACGACGGTGGCCATGAAGGCCGCGAAAACCAGCGCGGCAAAGCCCGCCCACACCGCACGCCGATCGCGGGCATATCCGTAGACTTCGGTGAGGATGTCTCCGAAGAGGTAGGAGATCGGGAAGAAGAGCACGCCTGCCACGAATGTGACCGAGCCAAATACGGGCAGCTCCAGCGTGGAGACCTTCGCCGGCCCGATGAGATTGGCGCACAGCAGTACACACACGTAGCCGCCGAGGATGAGGTCGTAGTACTTGTAGCTCTTCTGCACGCGGCATGAATCCTGCTACGTCGCGGACGCTCTGTCCACGCTCGGGAATCGCCAAATGGCCAGGAAGTACGGCAAGAAGGCCGCGCAGAAGGTGAAGCGTGCCATGCACGAACGTAAGGAAGGCACGCTGCGCAGCGCCCGCAGCGGTAAGAAGGTCACGAGTCGCAAGCAGGCGATTGCCATCGGCCTGTCCGAAGCGCGGCATGCGGGCGGCAAAGTTCCCAGGAAGCGAGCCAAGAAGAAAAAGTAATGGCGCAGAACCGCAGTCATTGCCCGCGCACACAACCGGGCTATAGTGTTCGTTCAGCCGCCCATCCAGGGCGCGACCCATCCCGAGCAAATGCCCGACGACCCTGCCTCTTTGAACGATAGGTTCGACTCGCCCCTCACCGAGGGTGAAGCCGTACTGCGGCTCGCCATGCGCGGTGCACGCATGGGCGCCTGGTCGCGCTCGATGGCCGACAACTCGGTGCAGTGGAGCCCCGAGCTCGAGGAGCTGTTTGGGCTGCCCTCCGGCACGTTCGGCGGCAACGAGAATTCGTTCAGGAACCTGGTGCACCCCGAGGACCGTCTCGCGCTCGACCAGGCCGTGCAGCAGGCGATTGAGCAGAGGACGGACTACGTCGTGGAGTTCCGCTTCCTGCATGCCAGCGGAGAGTGGCGCTGGATGGATGGACGTGGCAGGGCAATCTACGATGCGGCCGGCTGCCCAGTGCGTCTTTACGGCGTGGGCCTGGACATCACCGAACGGAAGCAGGCGGAGCTCGCTCATGTGCGCCTCGCCTCCATCGTCGAGTCCTCCGACGATGCGATCATCAGCAAGACGCTGGAAGGCCTCATCACCACGTGGAACGACGCGGCGGCGCGGCTGTTCGGCTACCAGGCGGCGGAGATGATCGGCCAGCCGCTGACGAAGATAATCCCGATTCCTCTGCTTTACGAAGAGGTGGAGATCCTCGGCAAGCTGCGGCGCAACGAGCGTATCGAGCACTACGAAACGGTGCGGCTGCGCAAGGATGGCACGCCGCTGAATGTGTCGATCACCGTCTCACCGCTGCGTGACAGTCGCGGAAAAGTGGTGGGCGCCTCCAAGATCGCGCGCGACATCACGGAGCGCAAGCGCACCGAGCAGGCCCTGCTCGACCGCGAGCATCAATTGCAGGCGATTGCCGCCGAACGCGAGCAATTGCTCGAATCCGAGCGCGTTGCCCGGTCGGAGGCCGAGCGGCTGAGTCGCGTCAAGGATGAGTTCCTGGCGACGCTGTCTCACGAGCTGCGCACTCCGCTCAATGCCATACAGGGCTGGGCAGCACTGATGCGGCATCGGGAATTGAGTGCTGAGGATCGTGCGCGGGGCCTCGAGACCATCGAGCGCAACGTGCGAGCGCAGGTTCAGATAGTCAACGATCTGCTGGACATGAGCCGGATCATCTCCGGCAAGATCCATCTGGATATCGGCCCGATCGACCTGAACGCGGTGATCGAAGACGCCATCGAAGTGATTCGCCCCTCGGCGGACGCCAAGCGCATCCAGGTCAGCACCATGCTGGATTCCAGTATCGGCACTACGCGCGGCGATCCCAACAGGCTGCAACAGGTTCTGTGGAATCTTTTGACCAACGCGGTGAAATTCACGCCGCCCGAAGGCTCCATCCAGATAGCGCTCCTGCGGGCGGACTCGCAGGTGGAAATCCACGTCCAAGACAGCGGGATGGGTATCAGCGCCGAGTTCCTGCCGCACGTGTTCGACCGGTTCAGGCAGGAGGATCCTTCGACTACACGTCGCCACGGCGGCCTCGGCATAGGACTGTCCATCGTGAAGAACCTGGTGGAGCTGCACGGAGGGTCGGTGCGAGTAAAGAGCGAAGGCGAGCACCGGGGCACTACCTTCATCGTTTCATTGCCCGTGATGTCCGTTTCACAGCGCGAGGTAACGGGCGCGTTCAGTCAACCATATGGGCCGACCGATACTCAGACATTCGAAGGATTCGAGGTTCCCCGGCTCGATGACATCTCCGTCCTGATCGTCGATGACGAGCCCGACGCGCGGCTGCTGGTCGCACGAATTCTCGAGGACTGCGGTGCGAGTACCGTCAGCGTCGCAAATGCGGATGAAGCCATGCGCGCGCTGGCCAATACGCGTTTCGACATCATGCTGAGCGACATCGGCATGCCGGAGATGAATGGCTACGACCTGATCAGACAGGTACGCGCGCTCGAGAATCCGCATTTGCGCCGCATTCCAGCTATCGCGCTCACCGCGTACGCACGGCCGGAGGATCGGCAGCGCTCGCTGATCGCCGGCTACCAGATGCACATCTCCAAGCCCATCGCGGCCCGCGAGCTGGTGGCAGGAATGGCGAGCCTGCTCGACGTCGCCCGTTAGTCACTCAAATCCGGTGACAGGCACCGGATTTCAGCGGCGCAGGACTTTCATGAGCTCTTCGAGCTCGAGGCGCACCTGCTTGACGATCTGCTGGCTCTGGCTCACATCGCTGCGCGCCTCTTCGCCGCCGAGCTTGTTGCGCGCGCCGCCGATGGTGAAGCCCTGGTCGTAGAGCAGGCTCCTGATCTGGCGGATCACGATGACGTCCTGCCGCTGGTAGTAGCGGCGGTTGCCGCGCCGCTTCACCGGTTTGAGCTGCGGGAACTCCTGCTCCCAGTAGCGCAGCACGTGCGGTTTGCATCCGCAGAGCTCGCTCACCTCCCCGATCGTGAAATAGCGCTTGCCGGGGATCGGCGGCAGCTCGTCGTTATTCTTTGGCTCCAACATAGGCTTCGACTCGTGCTTTTAATTTTTGACCCGGGCGGAAAGTCACCACGCGCCGCGCGCTGATGGGAATCTCCTCACCCGTCTTGGGGTTGCGCCCTGGACGCTGATTCTTGTCGCGCAGGTCGAAATTGCCGAAGCCCGACAACTTCACCTGCTCGCCGTTCGAAAGAGCGGCGCGCACTTCCTCGAAAAAGAGATCGACCAACTCGCGCGCCTCACGCTTGTTGAGACCCAGCTGGTTGAACAGCGCCTCCGCCATTTCCGCTTTCGTGAGGGCCATGTCTCTTATTCTCGTATCTTCGCGTCCAGGCTCGCACGCAGCTCCGCGAGAATCGCGGCCACCGCCCCATCGATGTCTTCATCTGTAAGCGTGCGAGAAATATCCTGAAAAATCAAGCCCAAAGCGATACTTTTTCGGCCAGTTTCTATGCCAGGGCCGCGGTATACGTCGAAGGGAAGGCAAGCCTTGAGGAGGTTCGGCGCTGCCAAGACTACACGCTCGCGCAGGGCACTTAAAGACACCCCTTCCTCGACGGTCACAGCGACATCCCGTCGAACCTGGGGATAGCGGGAAAACTCACGGTACGCCGGCCTGACGACCGCGAGGGCGCTCGTGTAGTCCAGCTCGAAGAGGACCGGCGGATATGTAAAACCCAGTTCCTGTACCAGGCCCGGATGAAGCTCGCCGAGATAGCCAACAGGCTTGCCCGCACGACTCAAGCGTGCGGCGCGCCCGGGATGCAGGCAATCGAGCGCGTGCGGTTCGAAGGTGAACTCGGAACGCGGCGCGCCAGTTCCCTCGAGAAGACTCTCGACGTCGGATTTCAAATCATGGAAATCGACCGGATCGCGCATTTCCCCGGTTGTGCCCCACTGCTCCGGAGCTCGCGGACCGCAGGCAATGCCGGACAACGTGTCCGTTTCCGCGCCCGCGACGAAACGCACTCCGCGCTCGAAGACGCGCACCCGATCCTGCTGCCGGCTCAGATTTTCAAGCACCACGCGCACGAGGCCCGGCCACAAGGAAACGCGCATAGCCGCAAGATCACTCGCAATCGGGTTGCTGAGCGTCACAGCCGCGCGCTGCGGGAACAAACGCTCCTGCAAACGCGGATCGACGAACGCCAACGTGATCGCTTCGTGAAACCCGCGAGCGACGAGCGTGTCCAGGACTGCGCGCTCCGAGGGCTGATCGACCGGAAGCGCGCGCACTCGCTGGGGAATCGCGGCATCGGACTCGACGATCGACTCAAACCCGACGATGCGCGCGACTTCCTCGATGAGGTCGGCCTCGATCGAGATATCGAACCGATGCGACGGCGGAGCCGCTTCCCAGCCTTCAGCGGTCTCGACGACCTGCAAGCCGAGTGCCCCCAGGGTCGAAGTCACTTTGGCCGCCGGAATTTCCGCTCCGAGCATCCGCTTCAGCTGTGAACGACGCATCCGCACTTTGCGCCGAGCGGGCAGATGCTCCTTCGATTCCACGACCTGCGTAGGACCAGGAATACCCCCACCGATCTCGAGGATCAGCGCCGTCGCGCGCTCAATCGCCCTCGCCTGGTGCGCAGGATCCACGCCGCGCTCGAAACGCTGGCCCGCGTCCGTTTGCAATCCGAAACGTCGCGCGCGCCCCTGCACAGCCGCGGGCGGGAAGAATGCGGCCTCGAGAAAAACATCCCGGGTGGCTTCGCTCACTGCACTGTCGCCACCGCCCATGATGCCGGCGAGACCGATCGGGCCGCCGCTATCCGTAATCAACAGGACGTCCGGCTGCGCTTCGATGACCGTGTCGTCGAAGCAGCCCGACTTTTTCGCCGGCTCTGGCAAGACGGACGCGAATGCCATTCTTGAGTCTGGAAAGATCGTACGCGTGCAGCGGCTGCCCCAGCTCGAGCATCACGTAGTTGGTCACGTCGACGATCAGGCTGATCGAGCGAATTCCTCCGAGCTGCAACCGCTCCTGTATCCGCGCTGGCGTCTTCGCGCTGTTGTCGACGCCGCGAATGACGCGCCCTGCAAATCGCGGACAGCCCTCCGGTGCAGCGAGCTCGACTGGCAGCGTGTCTTGGCTCTGCGCAGCGACCAGCTCGATCGTCGGCCCGCGCAAGGGCATTGCCACTCAGCGCCGCCACTTCCCGCGCGATTCCGATCAGGGACATCGCGTCGCCACGGTTCGGCGTAACGTTGAGCTCGAGCGACGGTATCGCCCGGAGGTTTCGTCGACGCGCCTCGAGCTCGAAGCCGGACATCGTGAGTCGCGAGCCGAGCTCGCGCGGTGGCCACGGTGACTCGACCCATTCGCTGAGCCAGCGCAAGGAAAACTTCATGGCTCGGCAGCCTGGAACTGGCGCAGAAATCGCAGATCGTTTTCGAAGAAGAGGCGCAGATCGTTCACGCCATAGCGCAGCATCGCGATGCGGTCGATGCCCATGCCCCAGGCGTATCCCGTGTACCGCTCAGGGTCCACATTGGCCGCCTTGAGCACGTTGGGATGCACCATGCCGCAGCCGGCAATCTCGAGCCAGCCCGTCGACTTGCAGATGCGGCAGCCTGCTCCATCACAGAAAACGCAGGACATGTCCACTTCGGCGGACGGCTCGGTGAAAGGGAAATACGAAGGTCGCAGCCGCATGTCCAGATCGCGCTCGAAGAATGCTTGCACGAAGCTGTGCAAGAGTCGCCTTCATGTTGGCGAGACTGATGTTCTCGTCCACGACCAGACCTTCGACCTGATGAAACATGGGTGAGTGCGTGACATCGGAGTCGCGCCGGTAGACGCGCCCCGGCACGATGACCGCGATGGGTGCCCCATGCCGCAGCAACGAGCGTATCTGCACCGGCGAGGTGTGCGTGCGAAGCAGGAGGCCGTCCGGGAAATAGAACGTGTCCTGCATCGCTCGTGCAGGATGATTGGGCGGAATATTGAGCGCTTCGAAGTTGTGGAAGTCGTCTTCGATCTCGGGCCCGCTCGCCACTTCGAATCCAGCACTGCGGAACAGCGTTTCGAGACGCAACCGCGCCAGAGTCACGGGATGCAGCCCACCCCGCTGCTCCCCCCGCCCAGGCAACGTAACGTCGATTCGCCCCGCGGCCAGCTTCTGCTCGACGGCCGCACTTTCCAGAACCGCCCGCCGCGCATCGAGCGCACTCTGCAGCTGCTCCTTGGCTTCGTTGATGCGCTGGCCCGCGGCGGGGCGTTCCGCCGCAGGCACGTCGCGAAGCGATTTGAGCTGTTCGGTGAGCGCGCCCTTCTTGCCGAGCCAGCGCACGCGCACGTCGTCGAGCACGGCGAGGTTGCCGCTGGCGGCGATCTCCTCGAGCGCCTGGCGCGCGAGAGTGCCTACGTCGCTCACCGGAATTCCCTCCCGGTCAGGCGGCTTTGTCGAGCGCGGCCTGCGCCTGCTTGGCTATGGCGCCAAAAGCCTCCACGTCGTGCACGGCGATGTCGGCGAGGACCTTGCGATCCACTTCGAACCCAGCCTTGTTCAGCCCGTTGATCAGCTTGCTGTACGACATCCCGTAGATGCGGGCCGCTGCATTGATGCGCGCGATCCACAGTGCGCGGAACTCGCGCTTCTTCTGCCGACGGTCGCGATACGCGTACTGACCGGCCTTGATGACGGCCTGCTTCGCTGCGCGATAGACCTTGCGCCGGGCGTTGTAGTAGCCCTTCGCCTTCGCCAGAACTTTCTTGTGACGGCGCCCGGCCGTCACGCCACGTTTGACTCGTGCCATCGCTCTCTCCTATTTCCCAGCCGCTTTGGCTTTGGCTTTGTAAGGCGTCGCTCTCTTGCGAGGGCTGACCTTGTGATTGGGAAGCAGCTGCACGATGCGACCCACGTCGGTCTCGTGCACGAGCGTGCTGCCGCCCGAACGCAGCTGTCGCATGCGCTTGGGGGCCTTGTCGCCGGTATTGTGGCGCCTCCGGGAGGTATAGCGCTTGAAGCCTTTCGCGGTCTTGCGAAAACGCTTCGCCGCGCCCCGGTTGGTCTTCAACTTGGGCATCGAACGATCTCCTGTTGTAGCCCCGCTCACAACACCCAAAGGCGCGCTTGCGGGCGGACGGCCTCATCTCACGATGAGACGAGCACCGTCACTTTTTCTTCGGTGCAAACACCATGACCATCTGCCGGCCTTCCATGATCGGGTTCTGCTCGACCACGCTGTGCGGGCCGAGATCCGTGACCACGCGATCCAGAAGCCGGCGTCCGATCTCCTGATGCACCATCTCGCGGCCGCGGAAACGTAAAGTCACCTTGGCCTTGTCGCCCTCGGTCAAGAAGCGAATCAGGTTACGCAGCTTGATCTGGTAATCCGACTCGCCCGTCCCGGGGCGAAATTTCACTTCCTTGACCTGTATCTGCTTTTGCTTGCGCTTGGCGGAGTGGGCTTTCTTGTTCTGCTCGAAGAGGAACTTGCCGAAGTCCATGATGCGCACCACCGGCGGCTCCGCCGTGGGCGACACTTCGACCAGGTCCAGCTCGGCAGCGAGCGCCAGTTGCAGCGCGTCGTAACGGCTCATCACGCCGGCCTGGCCTCCGTCAGCTCCGATCACGCGCAGTTGCGGCGCCGTGATTTCCTCATTGCGCTTGATGCGCTTCGATGCAATAGCGATACGTCAATCCTCCCCAATCCTGCGCCCGCGGCTGTCGAGCTCGGACCGCAGGCGCTGCGAAAACGCCTCGACGGTCATCGTGCCCAGATCCTTGCCGCTTCTCGTGCGCACTGACAGAAGATTCGCGGCGACTTCCTTGTCTCCCGCGACCAATAGATACGGAACACGCGCGAGCGTGTGGGCGCGAATCTTAAAGCCCACCTTTTCGTTCCGCAAGTCGGCTTCAACGCGAAATCCCTGTTTTTCAAGGGTTTCCGTAACCTGCCGCGCGTAGGCGTCCTGTCGATCCGTAATCGTCAGTACCACCGCGTGCACCGGCGCGAGCCAGGTGGGCAGCTTTCCGGCGTGGTGCTCGAGCAGGATGGCGAAGAAGCGCTCGAGCGAGCCGAAGATCGCGCGGTGAAGCATGACGGGCGGGCGCTTCTGGCTGTGGTCGTCGATGTAATGGGCGCCCAGCCGGCCGGGCAGGTTCAGGTCCACCTGCAGGGTGCCGCACTGCCAGGTCCCGCCCGATGGCATCGCGGAGCACGAATTCGAGCTTGGGGCCGTAGAAGGCGCCCTCCCCCGGATTCAGGCGTGAATTCGATGCCTGCCGCCGGCGGCGGCATGCATGAGGGCCTTTTCCGAGCGGTCCCAGATCTCGTCGCTACCCACCCGCTTGGGGGGCCGGTCCGCGAAGCTGATACGCACGTCCTCGAAGCCGAACTCCCGGTAAATGTCGAGAATCAGGCGGGTGATGGACACGCACTCCTCGGTGATCTGATCCTCGGTGATGAAGACGTGGGCGTCGTCCTGGGTGAAGGCGCGCACGCGCATCAGGCCATGCAGCGCCCCGGAGGGCTCGTAGCGGTGCACCTTGCCGAACTCGGCCAGGCGGATCGGGAGGTCGCGGTGACTGCGGATGCCCTGCTTGAAGATCTGCACGTGGCCCGGGCAGTTCATCGGCTTGATGGCGTAGACCCGCTCATCCGGAGTCCTGGTCAGGAACATGTTCTCGCCGAATTTCTCGAGGTGGCCCGATTGCCGCCACAGCTCGGCGTCCATGAGTCTCGGGCGCGCTCACTTCCTCGAAGCCGACGCGGCGTTCTGCCGTTCGCGCATGTACCCGATCAGTGCTGGAAGATCTGTCCAGCCCTTGGGATGCCAGAACACCGCTCCCGGAGCCTCCTCCTGCAAATGGAACAGGTCGAGCTCACGGCCGATACGACGATGGTCGCGCTTCTCGGCTTCTTCGAGGCGGTGCAGGTATTCATCCAGCTGCTTCTTGTCTGCCCACGCGGTGCCGTAGATCCGCTGCAGCATTTCGTTGCGCGAGTCGCCACGCCAGTACGCGCCGGCTACCTTGGTGAGCTTGAACGCCTTGAGCTTGCCCGTCGAAGGCACGTGCGGGCCGCGGCAGAGGTCGATCCAGTTACCCTGCCCGTAGAGGCTGATCTGCTCTTTCTCCGGGATGCTGGCGATGATCTCGGCCTTGTAGTGCTCGCCCAGTCCCCTGAAGAACTCCACGGCCTCATTACGGACCATCACGCGCCGATCCACTTTCTGGTCGGCCTTCGCGATGCTCGTGCATCTTCGCCTCGATGGCGGCGAGGTCTTCCGGAGTGAAGGCCCGCTCGAATGCGAAATCGTAGTAAAAACCGTCCTCGATGACCGGCCCGATGGTCACCTGCGCCTGGGGGAAGAGCTCTTTCACCGCCTGCGCGAGCAGGTGCGCGGTCGAGTGCCGGATCACGTCGAGGCCGTCCGGATCCTTCTCCGTCACGATCGCGAGACTGGCATCTGTGCCGATGACGTGCGAGGTGTCGACCAGCTTGCCGTCGAGTCGCGCGGCGAGCGCCGCCTTGCGCAAGCCCGGACCAATGCTGCCCGCGACATCGTCCACCGTGACAGGACGATCGAACGTACGTTGGCTGCCATCGGGCAGAGTCACGACAGGCATGGAGGCATCCGCAGATCTAATGGTTGGCGCGAGTGGGATCGAACCACCGACCACCTCCATGTCAAGGAGGTGCTCTACCACTGAGCTACGCGCCAACGGGGGCGGCGAAGATACAAGAGCGCTATGGGCCACGCAAGCTAAAGCCAAGATTTCCAAGCACTTGGCGTGAAAATTGGGCATGGTGCGGCGATGGAATCCAGACCCCTTTCGATGGCCTTGGCGACCCTTGCGGGGTGTGGCGCCATCGCCTGCGCGGCAAACGCTCCTCTTGATATGGAAAGCTGTGCGGCCACCCTCGCGGCAACCCTGCCGCCGCAGGTGGCAGCGACGATCCCTCGCATCGATGGGCAGGACCGGCAACTCCTGGCACTGCGCAGTTACCTGCGCAGTGCGGAAGCGTTGGGCTCGAAATGGAGTTGGTCCGAAGAGCAGATCGCAGATTACGCTCGATCGGCCGAATACCAGGCAGCACAAGCTGAGATTGCGCGCATCAATGCCCGCTTCGAGGCGGCCAACCCCGGCTACACGCTGTACGTCAATTCACAGGTGCGCAGTCTCGACAGGCAGATTCACCTCTACAACGGCAATCCGTCGGTGCTTTCGACGGCGCAGACATTGGCCAGGGCAGTTCAGGCACAGCGATCGAGCCTCGTCTGCGATTCGCGTGAGGATGCGAAAAAGCAGCCGCTCGCGGATTTCCTGCGTGAATGGTCACCCCCGAGGGCAGCGCCGTTAGCGGCGCCCGGGCTTTCGAAGCACGGTCAGGGGCATGCATTCGATTTCCAGGTCAAGCGCGGAGATCGCCTCGTCGTGGGCACCGACACGGGCACCACTAAGAAGTGGGATCAGGCGGGGTGGACCCAAAAACTGCGCGATGCAGTGAGCGCGGGGAGTACAAAATTCATCGGACCGTTGCCGGCTCCCTACGAACCCTGGCATTACGAATACCAACCCTAGGAGATTTCCAAGGGCTTCCAGGCTTCCGTGCGCACCAGGCACTCCGCCATGCGGCGCGCGCATGCGGTGGGAGCGCGCGCCTCAGTGAGCTTTCGTGCCCAGGTTTCCATGAAAGCGCGCACCAGAGAGCGCTGCGCGGCGTCGAGGGCACCTGCCGAATTGTCGATCTCCGCCAGGCGCACCGCAGGGATCAACACGTCGTCGACCACCCGGCGTGGAGATTTCTTGCGCAATGTTTCCACCAGCAACGCGTCCGCCTCTTCGCGCTTGCCGGCGAGAAGGCGGTGATACAGCTGCTCGTGCGGATCGAGCACTGGCTCATCGCCCAGAATGACGTGTAGAAATCCCAGCTGCGGAATGTGTTTGCCGATGACCATCACGCAAACAGTGAGCGGTACGGCTAGGAACAGCCCAACTGCCCCCCACAGCCAAGTCCAGAACGTCGTCGCCACCAGCAGGGCGAGCGGTGATACCCCGGTGCGCTTCCCATAGAGCCATGGCTCGAGAACCATATTGCTGATCAGCTCGAGCACCACGAACAGGCCCACCACCAGCAGGGGCTTGCCCCAGTCATCGAAGACAGCGAACGCGAGCGCAATGGGCATGGCTGCCGCAATCCACGGGCCGATGTACGGAATGAAGCGCAACACGATGGTCAGCGCGCCCCAGAGCATCCCGTTGGGCACGCCCAGGAACCACAGGCCCGCAGTAACCCAGATTCCCTGCCAGGTATTGATCAGAGTCTGCATGAGCAGGTAGCGGCTCACGCGATTGGCGGCATCCCCCAGCGCCTGCGTGGTCGTCCGAAGATTCGCCGGGCCGAGCAGACGTATCACTCTGTCTCGCACGTCGGGCAAGCGCAGCAGCATGAAGATGGCGAACACGATGACTACCGCGGTCGTGCCGGCGGGCTTGACCATGGGAGCAATGAGATTGCTCAAGCCTTCAATGGTCGAGGGCGGCGCTTCGACGACCTGCACGGTTTGCGGGCGCGCCACTGGCGGTGATCCAGGAGCTACACGGTTGATCTCGCGCGTGATTTGCTCCACGGCATCAGTGGTGCCCGACATGCCGCCGCGCACGTACCCTGTGAGCTCTGTGAGGTTGGCACGCAGCTGGCGGCGGTAGCGCGGCAGCTTCTCCACGACGTCGGTGAACTGGTCCAACATGATGTAGATCAAAGTGCCGAGCAGCGCCACCGCTACGGCCACCGACACGATGACCGCGAGGCCGCGATTCACGCGCCATCTCTGCAGGAAATCCACGATCGGCGCCAGCAGGAAAGTCATCAGTATGGCCAGCGCCAGAGGCACGAACACGTCCTGCGCATACCGCATGACCGCGATGACCAGCACCACGCCGATGAATACTCGCAGGCTGTTTGAGACTTGAACGGGGCTGTTCATTGTCGCCAGCTTACCGCAGGAATCATGCCTGAAGCGTGGCGGGAGCCGATCAGCCGGCCATCGTGCCCGGCAAGCCCAGCTCGATCTGCTTCAGTCGCTCGATCTCGTCACGCATCCGGGCCGCCTCTTCGAACTCGAGATTGCGCGCCCGCTTGAACATCTCGCCTTCGAGTTTCTTGATCTGGCGGACGATGGCCTGGGGTCGCAGGTCCAGCGGTTCCGCTGCCGCGCCGCCCGTACCCCGCCTGCCGCGCTGGCGGCCGCTCGAGTCGTCGGCACCGGAGGCGCGGGCGCCTTCCATGATGTCGGTCACGGCCTTCTGGATGCCACGCGGCGTTATGCCATGCTCGATGTTGAAGGCCAGCTGCTTCTCGCGCCTGCGATTGGTCTCTTCGATGGCGCGCTGCATGGAGCCGGTGATCGAGTCGGCGTACAGGATCGCGCGTCCGTTGATGTTGCGCGCCGCGCGACCAATCGTCTGGATGAGCGAGTTGTCGGAGCGCAGAAAGCCTTCCTTGTCCGCATCCAGGATCGCGACGAGGGAGACCTCCGGCATATCCAGGCCTTCGCGCAGCAGGTTGATGCCGACGAGGATGTCGAACTTGCCGAGGCGCAGATCCCGGATGATCTCGGTGCGCTCCACGGTCTCGATGTCGGAGTGCAGGTAGCGCACCCGCACCTCGTGCTCGTTGAGATACTCGGTGAGATCCTCCGCCATGCGCTTGGTCAGCGTTGTGATCAGCACGCGCTCATTGCGCGCCACGCACTTGTTGATCTCGGACAGCACGTCGTCCACCTGGGTACGCACCGGGCGGATTTCGACTTCCGGATCGACCAGGCCGGTGGGCCGTACGAGTTGCTCGACCTGCTGAGCTGCATGCGAACGCTCGTAGCCCCCAGGCGTGGCCGATACGAAGATCATCTGCGGAGCCAAGCCCTCCCATTCTTCGAAGCGCAGCGGCCGGTTGTCCAGCGCCGAAGGCAGCCGGAAACCGTATTCCACCAGCGTCTCCTTGCGCGAACGGTCGCCCTTGTACATGGCGCCCGAGCTGCGGAATGGTCTGGTGGCTCTCGTCGATCACCAGCAGCGCAGTTCGCCGGCAGATAGTCGAACAGCGTCGGCGGCGGCTCGCCGGGCGCACGGCCCGACAGATACCGCGAATAGTTCTCGATGCCGGCGCAGTAGCCCACTTCCTGCATCATTTCCATGTCGAACATCGTGCGCTGTTCCAGGCGCTGCGCCTCCAGCAGCTTGCCGCCGTCGCGCAACTCACGCAGCCGCGTTCGCAGATCTTCGCGGATGCGGTCTACTGACTCGATGATTCTTTCCCGGGGCGTGACGTAGTGCGTGCCGGGATACACGGTGAACCGCGGCACCTTGCGCGAGACCGCCCCGGTCAGCGGATCGAACAAGGCGAGCGCATCGATGGTGTCATCGAAGAGCTCGACGCGTATCGCTTCGCGCTCGGATTCGGCCGGGAAGATGTCGATGACATCGCCGCGCACGCGATACGTGCCCTGCGTGAGATCCATGTCGTTGCGCGTGTACTGCATGTCCGCGAGGCGGCGCAGGAGCTTGCGCTGATCGATGCGGTCGCCGCGCGAGAGGTGCAGCACCATCGACAGGTAGGCCTTCGGATCGCCCAGGCCGTAGATCGCCGACACGGTCGCAACGATGATGGCATCGGGTCGTTCGAGCAGCGCCTTGGTGGCAGAGAGGCGCATCTGCTCGATGTGTTCGTTGATCGAGGCGTCCTTCTCGATGTAGGTGTCGCTCGAGGGCACGTAGGCTTCGGGCTGGTAATAGTCGTAGTAGGAAACGAAGTACTCGACGGCGTTTTCGGGGAAGAAATCCCGGAATTCGCCGTAGAGCTGCGCCGCCAGGGTCTTGTTGTGCGCGAGCACGAGCGTGGGGCGCTGGACGCGCGCTATCACGGCAGCGACTGAGAACGTCTTGCCCGAGCCGGTGACGCCGAGCAGGGTCTGGTGCGCAAGGCCGGATTGCAGTCCATCCACCAGGCGCTCGATCGCCTCCGGCTGGTCGCCGGCTGGTGAGTAATCCGCCTGCAACTGGAACTGCGTCATCGTGGTCCCCCGGGTGAGCATCCCGTAATATAGCCGCGCCGTTTTATAATCAAGACGTCCCGAAAACGCAGGAGCCCCGTGACTCATTCCGTCTCGCGACGCGTGCAACGCGTCAAGCCATCGCCGACGCTCGCCGTGACCGCGCGCGCGGCAAAACTGAAGGCCGAAGGCAAAGATATCGTCGCTCTCGGGGCCGGCGAGCCGGACTTCGACACGCCGTCGCATATCTCGCAGGCGGGAGTCGAGGCCATCCGCAGCGGCTTCACACGTTACACCAATGTCGACGGCATCAACGAGCTCAAGGATGCCATCATCGGTAAATTCAGGCGCGACAACGGGCTCGAGTACGAGCGCTCGCAGATCCTCGTGTCGTCGGGCGCAAAGCAGACGATCTTCAACCTCTGCATGGCGCTGCTCGATCCGGGCGACGAGGCGATTATCCCAGCGCCCTACTGGGTGTCGTATCCCGACATGGTCATGCTCGCCGACGCCTCCCCGGTCATGCCGTTCGCGGGCGCGAACCAGGGTTACAAGATCACGCCGCGACAACTGGCGGCGGCTATCACGCCGCAGACTCGTCTATTTTTACTCAACAGCCCGTGCAATCCGACGGGCGCGGCCTACACGCGGGCAGAGCTGCGCGCGCTCGGCGAGGTGCTGCTCGAGCACCCGCGCATTTTCATCGGCACGGACGACATGTACGAGATGATCTACTGGGCGCCCGAGCCGTTCTGCAGCCTCGCATCCGCGGTTCCCGAGCTCTACGACCGCACGATCACCATCAATGGCTGCTCGAAGGCGTACGCGATGACGGGCTGGCGGATCGGCTACTGCGGCGGGCCCAAAGAGATCGTCAATGCGATGGCCACGATCCAGGGGCAGTCCACCTCGAACGCCTCGAGCATCTCGCAGAAGGCGGCGACGGTTGCGCTCGCCGGGGATCACGCCTGCGTCGCGCAGATGAACAAGGCTTTCAAGGAGCGGCACGATTTCATCGTGGACGGGCTCAACTCGCTCCCCGGTGTGAGCTGCCTGCGCGGCGCCGGCACTTTCTACGCCTTTGCCGATGTGTCCGCGGCCATGGCCGCCCTGGAATGCCGCGACGACCACGAGTTGACCGAGCGGCTGCTGAACGAGGCGGGCGTTGCGGTGGTGCCGGGCTCGGGCTTTGGTGCGCCAGGTCACATTCGCCTGTCCTTCGCCTGCAGCATGGCCACGCTCGAGAAGGCGATCAGCGCGCATGAGGACCGTGTTCAAAACCTGATTATGTGACGCCCGCCCACGGAATCGGGCGTGGCAACGCGTGTAATCCGCTCATCAACGGAATTCAAGTTGGATCGCCATGGAGCAGAAAGCAGGCAGGCTTTCGGTCGCCCCTGAGAATACGTGGCGCGGTCATGACCCCAACGCCTGGCGGGAACACCGAGGCGGCGGCACGGATGCAGCTCGAAATCCAGCTCGAGAGTGAGCTCGCCCTGCGGCAGCGCCTGCAGCGCGAGCTCGAGCTGCGGGACTGCGCCATGGACGCCGCCGCGAGCCACTTCATGATCCTCGACATGCAGCGTCCCGGCTGGCCGATCGTGTACGTCAATCGCGCCATCCTCCGGGACTACGGCTACACACCCGAGGAAGTGGTCGGGCACAGCGCTTCGAAATTCATCGCCACAGATCTGTGCCCGGTGCAGATCAAGCAGATGAACGAGGCGATCCGCACCGGAAGCGAGGCGCGCACCGAGCTGCGCGGCCGCCGCAAGGACGGCTCTGTGTTCTGGGTCGGGCGTCTCCATCAGCCCGATTCGCGACGCGCGCGGCATGATCACTCACTACCTGCTCGTCGGCGCCGACATCACCAAGCGCCTCGAGGAAGAGCAGAACAAGCGAAAGCTACAGGACCGCCTCTACAGCGAGATGCAGGAACGCGAGCGGATGGGGCTCGAGCTGCACCTCGCGCGCAAGCTGGAGTCCGTCGGCCGCCTCGCTGCCGGTATTGCGCACGAGATCAACACGCCGATGCAATACGTCGGCGACAGCGTGCACTTCCTGCAATCCGCCGTCGGCGACCTTGAAAAGCTGCTGAGCTCGTATCGCGGCGCATTTCATGCGCTCGCCGACAATGCGCCGTTGGCCCAGGTCCTCGAGCAGGTGCGCAGCCTCGAAGCGGCCGCCGACCTGGAGTTTCTCGGAGTCGAGGTGCCGAAGGCCTTCGAGCGCACGCTCGAGGGCGTGGGCCGCGTCGCCGGAATCGTGCGCGCCATGAAGGAATTTGCGCATCCCGACGCCAGCGAGCAGAGCGCCGCGGACATCAACCACGCCATCGAGACGACGCTGATCGTGGCTACCAACGAATACAAGTACATCGCGACCGTGGAAACACGGTTCGACTCGTTGCCGCAGGTGACCTGCATGATCAGCGAGCTCAACCAGGTGTTCCTGAACCTCATCGTCAATGCTGCCCATGCCATCGAAGAATCCGGCAAGGATGCGAGCACAGGCCGCATCGAGATCGTACGACCAGCGCGACGGCTGAGCACGTGATCGTGTCACATCGGCGACAACGGGTGCGGCATTCCGACCGACAACCTGGAGAAGATCTTCGATCCGTTCTTCACCACCAAGGAAGTGGGCAAGGGCACGGGGCAGGGCCTGGCCATCGCGCGCTCGATCGTCGTCGACAAGCACGGTGGCAGCATCGACGTGCAGAGCCAGCTCGGCAATGGCACGACGCTTCACTCTGCGCCTGCCCATCGCGCGGCCGCACCCAGGCGGCAGCCACATGAAGCAGCGATCCTGTTCGTCGACGACGAGTCGCCGATGCTCGAGGGCCTGCGTACGCGCCTGCATCGCATGCATGCTAAATGGGAAATGATCTTCGTCGACAGCGGCGAGCGGGCGATCAACGAGCTCGAGAACGGACAGTACGACGTGATTGTCACGGACATGCGCATGCCGGGCATGGACGGCGCGCAGCTGCTCCAGACCGTGAGCGCACGCTGGCCGAAGTACGATGCGCATCGTGCTGTCGGGCTACGCCGAGCTTCAGCAGACCATCCGCCTCGTACCGATCGCACACCAGTACCTCAGCAAGCCGTGCGAATCTCTGACGCCTCGAGAACATCATCGAGCGTGCTGTGCAGCTGCACGAGCTGCTTCGCGACCCTCGAGCTGCGCGCGAGCGTGGGCCGCATCAGGAAACTGCCCGCAATGCCGCGCACCTACGCAAAGCTCCAGGAAGCGCTCGCTTCAGACAGCTGCACCGTTCAGGAGATCGCCAAGATCGTAGCGGCGGACACAGCGATCGCGGCGCGTGTTCTGCAGATCGTGAACTCGGCATTCTTTCGCCTTGCGCGACGCATCACGAACGTCGAGCAGGCGGTGACGTATCTCGGATTCGCCGCTGTGCGCAATCTGGTGATGTCCGCAGAAGTGTTTGCCGAATGGCAGGCAGCGCGATGCATGCGTGAACCTCGAGCTCCTTCAAAGCCACGTGTTGCGTGTCGCCAATGCTACTCAGGCACTGACGGCAAAAACGCCTCTCGCCGACGATGCCCTGCTCGCGGCCCTTGTTCACGACATCGGTTACTGGGTTCTGGCGCAGGAATGCCCGGACGAGTCTGCGCGAAGCCGTTTCGATTGCGCGCAAGGAAGGGATAGAGCTGCATGATGCCGAGAAGCGCGTGATCGGCTCCTCGCACGCCGAGATCGGCGCCTACCTGCTTGGCCTCTGGGGCCTGCCCTACTCCGTGATCGAGGCCGTCGCTCACCATCACGCACCGCAAACGCGTCGCGCAGACCGATTTCGACGTACTCGGCCGCGCTTGCCGTCGCTCACGCGCTGACCGAACCGACCGAGACGCAGGCATTCGACGGCGAGTTCGTTGCGGAGCAGAAGATCGGCGCCGACTACCTCGAATCCCTCGAGGCCCCGTTCGACTGGGCCGAAGCCGAGCGTCGGGTCTCCGAGAGCCTCGATGCAGGAGGCGATGAGTCATGAGTTCCCCGAAGCCTGCCACGCGTGCTGTGTGTCGACGACGAGGCGCGCGTCCTCGAAGGCCTGGTCCTGCATCTGCGCCGCGAATACGACGTGCACACCGCGCTGAGCGGCGACAAGGCGCTGCAAAAACTCAAGGAGATTCACGGCGCCGCCGTGGTGGTCTCGGACATGCGCATGCCGGGCATGGATGGCTCGCAGTTTCTCAAACAGGTGCTGAAGCTCTACCCGGAAACGACACGCATTCTGCTCACCGGCGAGCCTGGGCGGGATGCCGCGATCGCTGCCGTCAACGAAGCACAGATTTTCCGTTTTCTCACCAAGCCCTGCCCGCCGGACCAGTTGAAGGTCGCCATCGAGGCGGGGGTCATCCAGTTCAGGCTGATGAATGCCGAGCGCGCCATTCTTCAGGAGACCGTGCTCGGTTGCATCCAGGCGCTGGTCGACGTGCTCGCCATCACCAATCCCGTGGCGTTCGGCCGCGCCAACCGGGTGAAGCGTCTCGCGATGCAATTCGCCGAAAAAATCGACTGCAGCGGCTTCTGGCAGCTCGAAGCGGCGGCGATGCTTTCGCAGATCGGCTATGTCTCCCTGCCCGCGGAGCTTTGCGAGAAGCTTTACTACGGCAACAAGCTCACGCCGGAAGAAACCACTTTGGCCGAAGGCGTGCCGCAGATCGCGATCAATCTGCTGGAGCACATCCCGCGGCTCGAGCCCGTGATCCAGATACTCATGGCGCTGCAATGGCGAGACGATGCGATCGTGCGGCTAGGAGATGGCACGATCGGCCTTGCCACGCGCATCCTAGCGTTGGTGCTCGAATATGACGGCTTGGTCGCGCAAGGCGGCAACCCCGGCGCAGCCATGCAAAAGCTGCGCGATCGCGTATCGCGCTACGGAGCCGATCTCCTCGACAAGTTCTCCGCTCACATCGGTGGCGCGCAGCCGAAGAGCGAGCAGCGCATGATGCCGCTGCGCGAAGTCGCCGCCGACATGATCATGATGCAGGACGTGCTGACGGAAGAAGGCACCCTCCTCGCCCAGCGCGGATTACAGATCAATGGCGCCTTTCTCGAGCGAATGCGCAGCTTCGGGCCGGGCCTGCTCGCCGAAGAGGTGAAAGTGCTGATTCCGGCACCCAAGCTGGCTGTGATCGGCTGAACCTGCCGCTTCCTTGACGCTTCGGGCCCGTTCCCGGACAATTCGCCGCCTTCGATTCCGGCCCCTTGTTCCCGGGTAGCTCAGCGGTAGAGCGTCGGACTGTTAATCCGTTGGTCGTTGGTTCGATTCCAACCCCGGGAGCCATTTGCCCTTCTGTCTATACCGATGGCATCGGTAACGGTTTAAACCGCAGACATGGGTAACACTTTTGCAGCGAAGGGGTTCTCCGCGCTTTCGATGCGACATGTCTTGTGATCGAAGAAGCCTAGATCGTACTGCATAAAGCTGACGAGGCCAAATTTCTCGCTGCTCTCTTTGACGCCGACCTTTTGCCCTGCGAAGGATAGGCTGAGGTTGATCTTGTGTCGCCACATGCAGATGCGGCCACAGCGAGTGACCGTGATGGTGCGATCGTGGAAAGGATACTCGAGGTTCGGCAGGCCTGAGTAAAGGCGCGGTGAGGGCTGATAGAGCTCGGCAGGGTACTTCATGTTGATGCCTTGGTGAGGACGCTCCTCGTTGAAGGTGTTGATGAACTGGTCGAAGCGTGCCTGCTGCTGCAGGAAGTTCTTCGCGGCCGGCCTGGTGGCTTCCTTCTTCAGCGTCAGGTGCATGCGCTCGTGCCGGCCGTTCTGTTGAGGATGGCCGGGCTTGATGCGCTCGATGCCGATCCCTAGGCGTAGCCACCATACCGAGAGGCGAGTAGCGCCTCACAGCTGATCAGGTAGCGACTGGCAAAGTCCGAGATGGTCAACGGGTAGCAGTAACGCCGGTCGGCCAGCATGAACTCGCCTTTGTAATCCGCGCACCACAGATCGTTCGGCGAGGTAGCGTGTGATAGCGCCGTGCCTTCGGGGCGATAGACTCGGCGGCGCCGTAGCTTGACCAAGCCATGTCGATCCAGGATCGCATGCACCGTGCTGATAACATCAAGCATGACCATCGATTACAGCCAATTCACCCCTTGGGCATCGCTGGTCGGCGGCTTGCTGATCGGCGTCAGCGCCAGCGTCTTCATTCTCGGGATTGGCCGGATCGCCGGGATCGCCGGCATCCTCGCCAGCGCGATGCAGGGCGTGGCCAGCGGGTCGATGCGTGGCCAGTCGGCGCGGCTGCTGTTCCTGATCGGCTTGATCGTCGCCCCCTGGTTGTGGACCTTGTTCAGTCCGCTGCCGCCGATGCAGTCGGTCACCGGGACTGGCATGTTGATCGCGGCCGGCCTGCTGGTCGGGGTCGGGGTGCGCATGGGCAACGGCTGCACCAGCGGCCACGGTGTTTGCGGGCTGAGCCGGTTATCGATTCGATCGCTCTTCAACGTGCTCGCATTCATCGGTGCGGGCGTGGTGGCGGTCACCGCGCTACGGCTGCTTTCGTGAATCCGCGGAGTCTTTTAATGCACAAGCTTCTCGCTCTGGCGGCTGGTCTGCTCTTCGGTATCGGTCTCATCGCAGGCGGCATGACCAACCCGAGCAAGGTCCAGGCCTTTCTCGACCCCTTCGGTCGCTGGGATCCGAGCCTGGCCTTCGTGATGGGCGGCGCGATCGCGGTCGCTGTTATTGGCTTTGCGTTCGCCAGGCGTCGGGACCGGAGTTGGAGTGGTGAACCGATGGTGTTGCCGACCAACCGGACGATCGACGCCCGACTGCTGGTCGGCGGCGGACTGTTCGGCGTCGGATGGGGTCTCGGCGGCCTTTGCCCTGGTCCTGCGCTGACCGCACTAGGTGCCGGCTTCGCGCCAGCGTTCTGGTTCGTCCCGGCAATGCTGGCGGGCATGTGGCTGCACGACCGGGCCATCGTTCCTTGGCTCGATCGGCGCCCCTGAGTCATGACTGGCCTCGATCGGTCTCCCATGCAACGCCACATGCACGCGAAACACCTTGGTTGTTGTCGCAGCCGCGGCAACCGGCCGGGCCGGCACGCAGCCGCTCGCCCATGCTGATCGCCACCATTCTGGGCGTGCTGGTCGGCGCCGTGCTCGGTCTCACCGGCGCCGGGGGCGGCATTCTCGCGGTGCCGGCGCTGGTGTTCGGGCTCGGCTGGTCGATGCAGCAGGCCGCACCGGTAGCGCTGATCGCGGTGGCGGCCGGGGCGGCGCTCGGTGCAGCTGGACGGCCTGCGGCGGCGTCTGGTCCGCTACCTTGCCGCCGCGCTGATCTCGATGGTCGGCATCGCGGTGACCTCGCTCGGCGTGATGGCCGCCAACGTCGTACCTCAGCGGGCGCTGTTGGCCTTGTTCGCGGGTGTGATGGTGGTGGTGGCGGTGCGGCTGTTGCAGCGCAGGGGCGCGCCGGGGACTGACGACATACGTACCGAGAGCCAGCTCGGCCGACTTCACCCCGACACCGGCCGCTTCGTCTGGAACGGGCGGACCATCGGTGCGCTGATCGGCATCGGCGCGCTGACCGGCTTCATGACCGGGACTGCTAGGCGTGGGGGGCGGGTTCGTGATCGTGCCGTTGCTGCGCCGCTTCACCGCGTTGACGATGAACGGCATCGTCGCAACATCGCTGCTGGTGATCGCGATCGTCGGTGTCGGCGGGGTCGCCACGGCGCTACTACAAGGTGCAGAGATGCCGGCGGCGCCGACCTTACTGTTCACGGCTGCGACCGCCGTCGGCATGCTCGGCGGACGCATCGCCTCGCGCCGCCTGTCGGCGCGCCAGGTGCAGCTCGGCTTTGCGATCGTGCTGCTGATCGTCGCCGTAGGGCTGCTGGCCAAGGCCGTGCTGGGGGCTGATCGCGAACCGCAGCGCGAAGGCGGAGCCGGCGCTCAGTCGGTGATCAGCGCGTATCCTCGAAGCTGCAGATTGGCCAGCGTCGTGAGCGCAGCCACATCGATCTGCACCCGATTGTCGACCGCGTCCGGCGCAATCAATTCCGATGCCAGCGCCTGACTGCACACGCGTACCGAAACACCGGCCTTGCGAAGCTGGTCGATCAGTTCCAGGTTAGGATTCGCGGCACCGTCGCCGCGGGTGTTCCAGGCCGCGTCGGACACTACGATCGGCGTGGCTTCGCCATGGATGACCGCCACCACGTCGCCCGACTGGGGCCGAACGCCGTCTTCGGCGAGCAGGTTCATGAACCGCGCGACCTTGTCGAGGCTGCGGTTCGAATTGGTCTTGTCGTCGTTACCCTTGGTGATGTTGAACACCACCTGGTAGCGAGTCGACCGCTTTGGATGCTCTGCCGCATTTGGCGCCGTGTGAGTGGCGCCGAAACTGGAAACCGCCTGCTGGCGGCCCGAAGTTTGTGCTGAAGCAGCTGCGGTGCTGGCCAGCAATACAACGAACGTAGCGGCGGCAGTCTTGAATCGGCTGGTCAGGGACATGGCAGGATCCTTTCAGGTAAAGGAAAGAGCAAGTTGCCGACATCGGCTTGTGAAGGCTTGGCTCGCGAGCGCTGCTGCACGGCGGAGAGGTCGCACGGATCACCGAACATCCTGCGCCTGGTTCGACCGGATTCCCCAGTGCAAGCACACCTCCCGGGCGCTCGGCGCGAACACGTTTAAAGACGCTGGCGATGCGCGCCAGTCCGCCCCAGGTCCGGTAGTCGAAATGTCGCTGCCGCGGGTGGGCCCGCTCCGGCCACCATCGCATGGCCAAGCTACGGTCCGCAGTCCCGCGCCGGCACCGGTGTTGCGCGCCGGCTGCGTGCCGCCATTCGTCGCGAGCGTGCTTTTTGTCGACCCCAGAGCGGCACGGCGCCGCCAGGCAAGTCGGCAACGACGCCTGACGCCACTGCGCCGGCGCGGAAATGTGGTTCAGTGCCCGGGCGCAAACCAATGCAGCATCCACAGCGCAAAGCCGAGCAACGGAACAAAATACGCGAGAAAGGGCCACAGTCGCACCCCCAACTTGTCAGGCAACATGATCTGGCCGCGGTTTCCAATCTTCTCGATCGTCGAACTCAGAAAGCCGGAAGTCTCGGCATAGAGGTAACTGCCGGCCAACAAGCCCGCAATGCCGGCAATGGCGTCGTAATTGCCTTGCCCAAATGCCGCCGCGCCTGTACCTGGGCAGTACCCGAGCAGTGCCAGACCTACTCCAAAAAGCAGCCCCCCGATGATGTTGGCGGCGTAGGCGGCGGGCTTGACGTGCAATTTTACCAGCCCCATCGCATGCATGGAGAAGATGCCCACCATGCCAACCACGATCGCCGTGAGCATGACCTTGATGACGGTGAAATCTGTGAGCAGAAACTGACCCATCAGGACTTCATATTTGGCCACGCCGCCCTTTTGCAGGAGGAAGCCAAAAAGGATCCCGAACAACAACCCGAGTATCAGCTGCCGTGGCGAATCGGCAGGAGTGACCTCATCTTTTTCTTTGCTGTGCTTCCCTTGAGCGCCCGTGGGCACGAGAATGGGCGCAGCTGATTGCACAGGCGGCACGTTTTGATCGGCTGGCATGATGTTCTCAGAGCCTGAATAACAAGGCCGCCGTCGCGACCGACGCCAGAAAAAAGCATGCGAGCGCAATCCACGAGCTCACGGACAGTTGCAGCGCACCGCTGATCCCGTGACCACTTGTGCAACCGCCCGCCAACCGCGCCCCGTACGCCATGATGACGCCACCTCCAAAAGCCACGCCGGTGCGCAATGCAATGCTTGCTCCGAAATGCTGCTGCCAGAGGGCCGGCACCCAGGCGGCCGTGATCTCGCCACCGGTAAACGCCGCCGCAAACGCACCCAGGATGATGCCGAACAGGAGCATCACTTCCCATTCGATTCTGGGCTTTTTGTCCTGGTAATACTTGAGGTTTTCGGTGTGTCCCCGCGAGAACACATTGCCAACAAGTCCGGCAAGACGTGCATATGCCGTCGAGACCCCCAGCGGTTTGTCCGACAAATAGAAGGTCAGCATCGACAGAACCCCAATCAGCGCGCCGACCAGATAGGGGGACCAGGCTGCCGCTTCCTGTGCCATCACGCCTCCCCGTTCTCGTCCCCGGTTTGCTGCAGAGGCAGGCCGAGCTTCTCCCACGCGGTGATCCCACCGAGCAGGTTGTACACCTGGGTGAAGCCGTGTCGCTTCAGGATGCTTACCGCAACACCCGAACGGTGCCCCACGCTGCAATGAACCACGATGCGCGCATCCTTCGGCAACTGCGGCAGATTCTCCTCCAGTTCACCTACGAACTGGTGCTGCGCCCCTGGAATGTGCTTTTCATCCCATTCGTACTGATCGCGCACATCGAGCACATGCACAAGACCCTGCTGCATCCAGGTCGCAGTATCCGCAGCACTGGTCGTGGCGATCATTTCTAAGGGCAGTCCTTGCTCTCGCCAGCTCTCGAGGCCGTTGGTGAGGACGCCTTCCACCGTATCGATACCGATCCGTGCGAGCGAAGTGACGGCACACTGCAGGTTTTCGGGGCTGTCTACCACCAGGAAAAGGCGCGTATTGGCGTTGGCAATCCATCCCCCGAAGGCCGGAAGCCCATCCAGCCAGATGTTGTACGAGGCCGGAATGTGCGCGCCGGCGAAGGCTTCCGGTGACCGCGTGTCAATCACCAGACCTTCTTTCATCCGCTTCTGAAAATCCTTTGGCTGAAGCACATGGTGGGTAGGAGACTTGAGTGGCCGGCCAGGCAGGAGATTTACTTCCTCCATGTGCCTGAAGTAAGGTGGGCGCGCCATCTTTTCCGCAACCTTGTGCGCGATGAACTCCTTGCGGCTCTTCTTGAATACCGCATTCGTCCCGCGCTCGATGCCCAGGGTGGAGTCATCGCGCGACGAAATGTTCCCCCCGCATGCCGAACCGGATCCATGTGCGGGAAACAGCAGGGCCTGATCTCCCAGCGGCCCGATCTTCCTGTGAACCGAGTCGTAGAGCAGGCCCGCGTTCTCGCCCGTCTTGGCCGGATCCGTCAGATCCGTCCGGCCGGTATCCCCGACGAACAAGGTATCGCCAGTGAAAGCGCCCCAGCATTTTTCGCCTGCATCCTTCACATAAACTGCATACGTAATGCTTTCTGGGGTATGACCAGGCGTTTCCAGCGCAATGATGCGGCTGCAGCCGACGGCAAGCTCTTCGCGATCCTTCAGCTTGACATCCGTGTCGCCGAACAGCGGGTGCGTGCCGCTGACAATTCTGGCGCCCGTCATCCCGGCCAGGGTGCGCGAACCGAATTCGAAGTCTTCCTGGCGGTGGGTCTGAAGCACATACGCGATTGATAAATTGTTCTCGCGCGCCAGACGCACGTACTCTGCAACGTCCCGACGCGGATCGATCACCACGGCTTGCCCTTCTCCACAGTCCAGCACGTAGGCGTTGTGCCCGAGCCCTTCGGTCTTTACTCTCTGAAAGAACATGATGTGCCCTTGGAAGAGAATTGAGGAAGCGGATGCGTGGCGAGCATAAGATAATTTCGAAGCAAAAGATCAACCCGCCCCGTCACGCGTGACAGTCTGTCAATAGTCGTCTCGCCTGCTGACAGACAACTGTTCGCTCGTCCTACAAACATGGAAGTGTCAGACCGCTTTACGTTGGCAATCAGTCATGCGGCCCGGGATTTCTACCGGCCCCGGACACCCGACGTGCACCGCCGCTGCAAGAGATGACAAGTGCCTTGCAGCACTGATGCGTAGCCGTAGTCCGTTGTCGTCGCTGGACAACCTGGAGGACGTCGACGATGCTGCCAGCTACAGGCGCTTCAGGATTCGTATGGCGCGTGCAGAATGATCAGCCACTGCGGTGAAGCTCAATCACAGGCAATGCGCGAAGTTCTGTGTATTGGGCGGCGCGTCATGCATTCCTACTCCGCTCGGACGCGCGTGGCGAAGGCGTTGAGCCCGGTCAACAACGGTGACTCGGCCGAAAAGTGATCCGGCTCAGCCGCACGCCCCTGCGTAGCGACCCTGATATACCCCGCCTGCGCGAAGCAATTCAGCGCCTCTCCGGAGAGCTTGAAGAACCACTGCCGGTTCAACGGCACCGGCATCTTGTACGGCGTCTTCGAGAGGCCGATGCGCTTCATGTCGGCGTCGATGGCTTCCAACTCGATCACTGTGTCTCCGCAATAGACCTGCGTCACCTTCAGATCGCCTTCGTCCATCTGCGTGGCAGAGATCCACAGGAAGAGCTCGTGCGTCCCCATCCGATTCGTTTCGAATGGCGCGAAAAAGGCGAAAGGGTTTGTATTCGGCCCACGCGACTGCTCGATGACGAGCTCCACCGGGCGCGGCATCAGGGTCACGGTGGTGCCCGTGGTCTCATCGAGCCGCTCGATCGCCTGCTCGACGGGCGCAGCCGCGCACCCAAAGAGGCCCATCGCAATGGCGGTGCCGGCGATGTACGGCGCCGCACGAGTGGATACTTCGAACGCGGCTGGTGGGGCGGCTGTCGAACCCTTTCGAAACACGAAACCTCCTGAGTAAGCGCACCCGCTCATCGGTGCCTGATCGTAACTCTGAAATCCGGCCTTTTCATTTTGCACGAGGAATGCTTGAAGCGGGAGCTGGGCTACCCCCGCAGTCACTTCCTCCCGAGCCACGGCCGGACTGGCGTTGGCTCCATCTTCCGTGCCCGTGCTAGCCAGTACATCGCCTTTTTCTCGCACTCGCGCGCTTGCTTCACCTTTCCTGCGTTCGCGTATGCGACGCCCTTGCGGGCCCACTCCTCAGCCTTCACGTTTGCATTAAGGTGAGACTGGAAATCGAGGTGCGGTATTTCGTGGGTGCGGTTCCGCGGGGCACGCTTGGGCGGCAGGCGTGTCAGTTTGCATTTGGCCATTCTTCTTCTCCCCCGTAGCCTGGCCCAGGCAGCTACGCAAGAGACGTACCAAGGGAAGGCGACTTGGAGGGCATAGAGAGCCGAATCCGGACGGTCGAATTCATGACGACGGCCCGTTCGGTAGGCGGCCCGGTACTCATGCGCCATCCATACCGAAACGCGATCACGCATCCCAAAGGTCCTTCATGGCGTCTTTCGTGATGGATTCCGGTAGCCCGGCCCTCTCGCACAGTTCGCGCAACTGGTCCGGGTCGGGTCCTCCGGCGCAATCGTAACTAATTTTTATGTCGTCGAGAGCGCGCAACGTGTGGACGTGAAAACCTCTGCTGGCGACACCTATGAAGTAACGGGGATACGAGCTTCCGACCCACGGCGAGATATCGCAGGCTTGCAGGTTCGGCATTCAACTTGCCGGTCTCCCGTCTGGGGGATTCGGGAAGCATGCAAACGGGTGATCGTGTCATCGTGATTGGGACGGCGCTGGGGCTGCTGGAGAACAGCGTCACGAGCGGAATCATTAGCGGAATTCGGGAAGTCGATGGCTCGCGGCTGGTTCAGATGGACGCCGCCGTTTCATTCGGCACGTCACAAGTAACTTGGGGATAACCGCCGCCCTGACGTCAAGCCTTGCACGCTATTTCGAGAAGCAAATGAATGTCGGCTCGACGGGAGCGCAAGCGCTTCAATGCACGGTCTTCAGAATCAGAGTCTGCATTACGAAATGCAGGTTGCCCATCATCTTTTTCTTCGAGGACGGCGGCATGTTGACTGCGAAGCGCAAGGTGTTGTGAATAGTAGTAATCATCATGCGGGCCAGGATCGCTAGCGCTTCCTTGTCGGTGGCGGGGAAGAAAGTGGCGATCGAGCGCTTCAGGTAGCTCATCACGACCGCATCGATCTGCATGTCGAGGTCGCGCAGATCCGGCACCGACACCAAAATGTCGTAGTAGCGCACAAGGCCACGCTCTTGCGCATAAATGGCGAACATGGCTGTGACATAGCTTTCGTACCAATGCGCCCAGCTGACGAAGCCGCGCTGGTCTACTTCGTTGGCAGCGAGCACACTCCTCAGCATCTCGATCCAGCGGCTCGCAAGTGCGAACAGGATGGAGTGCTTGTTGGGGAAGTACTCGTACAGAGTTCCTACCGACAGCCCTGCGCGCTCGGCGATCAGGATGGTGGTCACGCCGTCGAGGCCGATCTCCTCGAGCAACTGCTCGGTGACATCGAGCAGTTTCTCCACGGTATTCTTGGCCCGATCCTGTCGCGGTTCCTTGCGCCGCTGTACGCGGGCCGATTCTCGGTTGGTGGGTGACATTGCTGCGGCGATTATCCCTGGGCCCGCCGGCAGTGTCTATCGCAGTCGCGGCGCCTCACGCCATTGGAAGAACTCTAGCGCGTATCCTCCCGGGTCCGCCACTAAGAAGGTGCGGATCGGGATGGCCTGGCTGTCGTAGACCTCTTTAAGGAATTTGACGTCGGCGCTGCGCAAGCGCTCGTACCACGCATCGACGTCGTCAGTAACGATGCTGATCATCACGGCGTTCTGTTCTTGCGCACGGTGGTAAGCGCCGCCCGAGCCCGTGCGCAACACGCCGATCGAGCACTGCGGTGTGCACCTGTAGATGTTGACCCAGTCCTCGGCGAGCGTCGATTCCAGGCCGAGCGTTTTGCCGTAGAAATGTTTGGCCGCCGCGAAGTCCTCGTAATAGAGCATAACGATCTGTCCTGTAATGCCGGGATGCACTGCGTGACTCCTTCATCGGTGCTTAGAAACTGATCGCAAACCTGACGCCGTGCGTGCGCGGCAGGCCCCACACTTTGTACGCGCCGGGGAAGCTCGGCGAGATGAAGCCGAAGGTCGCGTAATGCTCATCGAGCAGGTTCTGCACGAAGGCGGACGCTTCGTAGCGGCCGCTGTCCGAGCGCCACGTGCCGCGCAGATTCAGGAGTCCGTAGGCATCCTGGTGCTCGAATCCGTCGTTGTCGGGGTTGAAGAAAAAGTCGTCCTTCCAGGAGAAGTCGAGCTGTGGCGAAGCCCTGCCGCGATCGCCGAGCGGATGGTGGTAGCGGATCAGTCCGTTGATGGAGGCGGCGGGCGAGGCCGGCGCCTCTTTGCCATCGAGCGGCACACCGCCGATGGCTGTAGTCGCATCGGCGTGAATCTGTGTGCGGAGCAGGCCTACGCCCAGACCGAGCTCCCAGCGGCTCGAGGGCACCATGTTGAACTCTAGCTCCGCGCCGGACATGGTCACATCACCCGCGTTGATGAACCTCGCCACCGGCAGGCCGTTCGTCGTGATGACCGCGCTCGCCTGGAAATCAGAATAGTCGTAGTGGAAGGCAGCCGCATTGAAGCGGGCGCGGTCGTCCCACCAGGTGCTCTTGAAGCCGATCTCATATGCCGTGATCGTTTCCTCACCCACCGGGCCACGCTCTTCGGGCGCCCCGAGCAGCGTCGTGTTGAACATACCGCTCTTAAATCCGGTGGAGAGCGTCGCATAGCCCAGCAGCGCCTCTCGGGGTCGCCACTCCACGCCGATCTTGCCCGTGGTTTTTTTCGCGGACTGGCTGTCCGACAGCGGACCCAGGAATGGCGTGCCATCGCGAGTGCCACCGCGACCATCGAGCACACCCGCCAGATCGTGCAAATCCCGTGTCTCATCGGTGTAGCGCACGCCGGCCACCAGCGAAAGGCGATCCGTCAGCGTGAGGTTTCCCTGGGCAAACAACGCCCACGATTCCGCCTCGGTGGTCGCGTAGCTGCCGAACCCGCCGAAGGGGGGCACGACTACGGTCACGAATTTCTCGTCGCTGTAGTAGTAAGCGCCGGTGATCCAACTCAGCGCCTTGCCGGAGCCGCTAAGGCGGAGCTCTTGCGTGAACTGCGAGGTGTCCGCAGTCCAATCGCCGAAGCACACTAGATTGGATACCGCCGCGGCGTCGCAATCCTCGCGCAACACCTTGTCGACGGTCTCATAGCCGGAGATCGCAACGAACTGCAGCTTTTCGCCGTTCCAGGTGAGGCGCAGTGATCCACCGGAGCTCTTGAGCGTGTCCGGCAGCCGCGAGAATTCCGAGTAGACGTGTTTGGGGTCAGGGTCCGGATCGCGGAAGCCGGCCGCGTTGGCGCACTCCGACGCCTCGATGCGCGCGAGCGAGCATGGTGATCCGGTCGCCGGATCGCGCGTACCGTAGAAGCCATAGCCGGGATGGCTGCCGCGCGAGTCGCTATGAAAAGCCTTAGCCGAGAGCGTGATTGAGTCGGTGAGCTTCCAGTCGAGCAGGCCACGCACCGCTGTCACGTCTGTTTGCGCGAAGTCCGTGCCCGTGGCGACATTGGTTTGATAGCCGTCGTCGCGGTTGTGCTTGAAAGCGAGGCGTGCATGCACGCGATCCGAATCCGCCAGCGGGCCACTCACGAATCCCTCGACGATGCGCTGATCGAATGAGGCGAGTTGCAGGCTTGCACCGGCCGTGAATTGCGCGGTGGGTTGAGCCGAGATGAAGTGAACCAGACCACCCGGGGTGTTGCGGCCGTACAGCGTGCCTTGCGGCCCGCGCAGCACCTCCACGCGCTCCATGTCGAACAGCTGCGCCACCTGGCCGGCCACACTTCCTTTGTAGATGTCGTCGAAATACATGGCGACTGAGGATTCATTCGAGTCGCTGAAGTCCAGGATCGACACGCCGCGCATGCTCAGCTGCGGCGGGCCGTTCGGGCCGAACGCGCCGTCGATGTGGAAATTGGGCACCTGCGCGGCGATCTGCACCGCGCTCTGGTAGCCGAAGGAGTCGAGCTCGCGTCCGGTGAGCGCGGTGATCGAGATCGGCACGTCCTGCAGGTTCTCAGTCCGCTTCTGCGCGGTGACGACGACCTCTTCCAGCCCCGCCTCCTCGGCCCGTAGGCTGCCGGCCGACAGCAGCGCGAGGCCCACGAGGGCTGCACGCTGCCGGATGGCCGATGTTGTTTTCGAATTCATGGCTGCCCCCGCTGGATGTGCACCTTAACCTCCATAACTGAATCATAATTTGCTTTATACCGCAACTCCAACAGAGATTCGGCCTGAAACAGCTCAGAAATGATGCATAGCCCTTTCATGAAATGATAACTTCCGACTTATAATTCAGATTATGGGGAAACCAAGTCCCAGCGAGCGCGCCGTGCGACCTGCGTTTTCCGGCCCAACCGCGGTGGTCATATGATTCGCTGGAACGATTCGCACGGCCGGACGCTTATGCTCCGGCGGAAGGCGCACCGATGACACACCCGGCAGCAACGCACGCGACGCTCGGCGGCATGCCATGAACAGGCAACGCGGCGTGAAGTTGCCTTCCGCCTTCACGCAGCTGCGCTTCCACCAGCTCTTTACGTTCTCGGTGGGATTCCTGCTCGGCTTCGGCTGGGTCGTAATGACGGGCCCTTGGATCGCGGAGGCCGGACCAGGGGGAGCCGCGCTGGCATTCCTCGCCGGTGGCTTGATCCTCATCCCCATCGCTCTGTGCTACGTGGAAGTTGGCAGCCACTATCCCTACGCCGGGGGCGAGTTCGTCTACGCCTATCATGCCTTCGGCAAACGCATGGCGTTCCTAGCCGCATGGCTGCTGCTCTTCCTGTTCATCGGTCTTGCAGCGTTCGAGACGATTGCCGCAGCCTGGATCGTGTCGCTGCTCTTGCCGGTTGCCTCCGGGCCGGAGCTCTATCGCGTGCAGGGCTTCTCGATGACGGCCGGAATGCTGGTCGTCATGACGGCGAGCGTGGCTTGCATCACACAAGTGAACTATCGGGGCAGTGCGAGCATGGCTCGCGCACAGGACTGGGCAGCCTACGTGCTCATCATCCTCGCGGCTGCGATCATCGTGAGTGGGTTTGTCGGCGGACATGTGCGTAATCTCGAACCACTAATGCATTCGCCGAACCCGCACTGGCTGCTGCAAGGCGTCTTCGGCGTCTTTGCCACCACGCCCATCTGGTACTGCGGGCTGAATGCGCTACCTCAGGCGCTGAGCGAGCTCGATGAGCGGCCTACCTCGGGTCGTCTGGCCCGGCTCGTCGTGCAGATGCTGATCGGCAGTGCGGTCTTTTATGTGTTGCTGATCCTGTCCACCGGCATGGCTGCACCTCGAAGCGTGTTGATCGAAGCGGATTTTGCAACCTCCACGGCGATGGCATGGGCTTATTCATCGCCCCTGGCCGCGCAGGTAGTTCTGGTCGCCGGGTTTCTCGGAGTCGTCACAACATGGAACGCCGCGCACTACGCCGCGGCGCGCATCCTGTTCGCCCTCGCGCGTGCCCGGCTTCTGCCTCAAGTGTTCGCGCGAACCCACCCTCGGTATGGCTCGCCCCAGGTCGCAATCTTGTTCGTCGGAGGCGTGAGCCTGCTCGGCGCACTCGGTGGCACCTCGATGCTCGGCACCTTCGTCAGCGCCGGCGTCATCGTCGCCTCTGCGCTCTTCTTCATCACCTGTCTTGCGCTCTTTCGGATGCGCGGCCGAGGACCCGATCGTGCCGGGTATTACAAGGTGCCTGCTTACCCCTGGGTGCCTGGTTTCGCGTTGTTTTACGCCGCCTGCACCATCGGGTTCGGTCTGTTCGTCACCTGGAAAGGGCGCGGCTCGCGCGACATTCCAGTGGAGTGGCTCATATTGGCAAGCTGGGGAGTGCTCGGCGTCCTACTCTGGCGAGCCGGCAAAGCAATCCGCGAAACGCTTACGGAGCAGGCGCGCGGCAAATTGATTCGTGGCGAGGAGCTGACAGATGAAAAAGGGTGAAGAGTTCTACATCGGCGGTCGCTGGGTCGCACCAACCACTGCTTACCACATCGAGGTGATCAATCCGGCTACCGAGCGCGCAGTCGGGCGGGTAGCTGCTGCGTCGGCTACTGAAGTCGATGCGGCGGTTCATGCTGCGCGAGCGGCCTTCCATCAGTGGTCCGTCTCTCCCGTCCAGCAAAGAATCTCTGCTCTGAAGCACATCGCAGCGGGCCTGGAGCGCCGCGCGCCGGAAATTGCAGCGCTGGTCACCAGTGAAATGGGCATTCCGTGCAAATTTGCTCAGGGCTACCAAGTGGAGCCTGCGCAAATGATCTTTTCCTACTTCGCACAGCTGCTCGAAACCTATCCGTTCGAGCAGGCCGGCGAGCTTACGACGCTGTTGAAAGAGCCGATCGGAGTCTGCGGGCTCATCACGCCCTGGAACTTTCCTCTGACGCAGATTGCGCTGAAGTTGGCTCCGGCATTGGCAGCCGGTTGCACGGTAGTACTGAAGCCTAGCGAAGTCGCGCCATTGGGCGCAGTGATACTCGCCGAGGTAATTGCGGAATCAGGGTTGCCTGCCGGCACATTCAATCTGATCCACGGCGACGGCTCCGTGGCTGGCGCGGCACTCAGCGCGCATCCGGGTGTCGATATGCTGTCCATTACCGGCTCGACACGTGCAGGCGCGAGCGTTGCCAAGATGGCCGCGGCGACGATCAAACGTGTGACGCAGGAGCTCGGTGGAAAGTCCGCCTACCTCATTCTCGATGAGGCCGACCTCGAGAAAGACGTTGCTTGGGGAGTGCAGAAGTGTTTCGCGAACAGCGGCCAGGCGTGCGATGCACCCACGCGAATGCTCGTGCCCGCGGCTGCATACGACCGTGTTTTGAAAGCGGCGCGAGCGACGGCCGAAAGCCTCGTCGTGGGTGATCCTACAGTCACGACTACGGATCTCGGGCCGCTGGCCAATTGTGCCCAGTTCGCGAGAGTGCGTGCGTTGATCGGCGAAGGAATCGCCGCGGGTGCCACGGTCGTTACCGGCGGTTTGGAGCGGCCTGCCGGTTGTGAGCGAGGCTACTTTGTGACACCGACGATCTTCACGAATGTGGATCCGCGCTCTGCAGTGGCTCAGCAGGAGATCTTCGGTCCGGTGTTGTGCATACTGCCCTTTCAGGATGACGCAGAGGCGGTACGCATCGCCAACGACACTGTGTACGGATTAGCAGCATATATCGTCGGCCACAGTCCGCAGCGTGTGGAATGGGTGACGCGCCACCTGCGTTGCGGGCAGGTCCGCATCAATCGCGCGCCGTTCGACATGGGCGCGCCGTTCGGCGGCTACAAAGCGTCCGGAAACGGCAGAGAGTGCGGCGTCATGGGACTCGAGGAGTATCTGGAGACCAAGGCTTGCATGGGCTTCTCGCCCGCCAGCACGCAGCCCTAGTCTCTTCTCGACGGGAAATCTTGAGATTGCTGTATTCCCGCCTGGTTAACCGGCAATGCCAGCGAACAGCCGAGTACTCTCGGCCTCGTCCGCTCGCGGGTCGAGCGCGCTCTAGTTATTGTAGTATTTCGCGACAGACTCCCTATTGCGGTCCGGACTGCGGATCGTCTGGAGTCGGCGCGCCATTCTCCAGTGCATGAGCGCCAGCGGGACTCGCCGATACCGACCCACCACTGAGCCGCTGTAAGGCCGCAATCCCGCCGGCATGATCGAAATGCGCATGCGAATTGACGATGAGCCGCACATCCTCGAGTCGGAAGCCAAGCTTGAGGAGATTTTTTGAAATCAAAGGCACTGACTGCGGCAAAGCTCCGTCCAATAGAATGAGGCCGTCGTGGGTCTTGATCAGAATGACTGATAGTCCGGATGTACCCACATAGTACGAATTGCCGAATATTCGGAACGGCTCGTGGGGCATGTTCCAGCCGGCACACGCTTCGCAGTCGATCGGCTGCCCGATGGGAATCGCTGCAGGGCCGCCTCCACCGCGCTGACCGCGAGCGAGAGAGCGACAGCCTCGACAGCTGCCCAAGAGCAAACTTTTGCTCCCTTTCTCACCTCGATTCTTAAATCGAGAGAATACCGCGACTCAACAAGCGCCCCGGCGATCTCCATGATTGACGTGAGCGTTCACGGCGGGCTCCGCTATATCGAGGGTCTTGCCCTTGTGACACACGAATGACTTGTCGGGACTGTTTCCCGGTCCGGCGCGGTCGTCCACGACGGCACATCCGAAGACGCCGGTAATCAGCGCGAGCAAGGTGAGTTGTTTCATGGCGGTAGCTCCCAGCAACGACGGGAGCATTGTAAGGAGCCCAGGGTCACATCGATGCGGGACCGCGTCACACCTCGCCAGCATTGAGGCCGAAAGTCTCCTGGGCCTTTGTCTCGCTGCGCGATAGTCCCCTAAGCACCGAGCGATTGATTGAATCGCCGCACCTGCGAGCGAATGCCGGCCCGAATGGTCTCGAAGACGCGAGCGGGAAATTTGCGCGGAAGGCTTCCTTCGAGCGCATCGAATTCCAAGGCCGCACGCTCCACCAACTCTTGCATCCGGCCCCAAAGCTCTGGAACCCCGCTCTCTTTGGCGAGCGCTTGCCAGTGCCTGGCCTGGATCTCAGTCAGGCGGTAGTGCATCCGGTTCCCGCGCAGCGCCATGGCGAGCTTGGCGCGTTCGATGGGGAGCTGGTTCTTGCCATGACCGATGACGGGCCAGAGGGAAAGGACATCGTAGAGAGGGGTCAGCCCAAAGCTCCCGCCCGCCCTTTGATAGAGAGAGAAGTTCTTCGCGTGTCCATCCGTTGCGGCCATCAGCCAGAAGGCCAGCTGCACGAGCGCGAAGGTTTCGCGATCGGCCTGCGCCTGCTCGCTCCCCATCAGTACCGCGAGGCACTCCCCCATGGAGGGTCCGCCGTCAGACTGGTATTTGCGAGTGGGCGCAAGCCCTAGCGCCTGGCAGAAATCCTCCTGCGGCAAACGGGAGATCCAGACGCCCTTTTTCGGCTTGAAGCGCTTCTTCTGCGCGGCCTCCTCGTCTACGCCTTGCCAGCGTCTGTCGAAGCGCCTGACCACGAGCGCCTTCTGCTCCCCAAAGGAGGCAATGCTCGAGGCGGCGACGGGGAAGCCGAGCTCGCGCAGGTATCGCCCGCACAGCCACTCGTTCTCCACCGAATCGGAGAAGTCGCCGCGAAAGTTGCCGATGACCCCGAGCGGAAGCTTGAAGATGTGCGTGGTTGGAGTCGAACCCTGAGGGCGGAACCAGGTGCCTGCCATACCGAGCAGCGCCGTCTTTTCCTGCGCGCCGGCGATGGAGACCCGGAAATCGTCGGTCTCTTGAGGCGAGATCACTCCGGGCGCGGTGACCGAGAGCAGCGTGCGCTCGACATCGGCCTCAGACAGGCGTTGCGCCTCGATCTGTTGCCAGCCGGTAGGCTCATCGCCAGGCGGCAAGAGCTGTACGGCACCGACGCAATCCCGCCCGATCGCGGCGAGCAGGTCAAAGGCGCCGGATGACCTCGTACCGTAGCGGGTGCGGATGCGACGACGAATCTCCGGGCTTTCCGGCAGGAGATTGTCGAAGTAGCTCTCCACCAGCTGGCCACGTATCTCGAGATTTGTGGTGAGCGGCAGCGACAGCGACAAGGCGCGGGCGTGCTTGGATTCGGCCCATGAAGACGCGTAGCGGAAGAAGGGAGTGCCGGTGCGAATGGCACCCCACTCCCCCACATGCTTGCCGTTCATCCAGACATGGAGCGAAGGCACGGTCGGTTACCAGTCTGCGTGCTTGGGACCCGGCGGCTTGGCCGCAGGCTTCGAGGTGGTGGCCAGCGTGATTTGTACGCCCAGGGCGCTCAGGAGCGCGATGAGTTGACCGACGCTCACGCGGCTCGGATCCCGCTCGATCTTGGCGATCCGCGTCTGATCGAGCCCGACGAGCTCGCCGAGCGCGGCCTGCGTGAAGCCTCGGGTCCTGCGCAGCGAGCGCAGGTGCGCAGAAAGCTGTGCCGGGGTCTGCAGAGGGATGGGTTTCATGCAGTGCATGCTATGCCATTTGCGGCATATAATCCATATATGTCTCTAACGGCATATATTGCTTTTATGACCTTTACGGCATACCATGCCGGAAGGCCGCGACCAACCCCGGGAGCCACTTCACACGTGTTGCCTATCTGGCAGGAAGAGCAGAGCTACTCGCTGTCTGGCTGGCTTGCGCCTGTCGCCACCGGCTGGCCGTCAAGGACGAGCATCCGGGAGAGGAACGCTCTTCGGCCAGAGTAGCCACAGCTGCCCATCCTGACGCATTTTTCCTGCGGATTCTCCGGCGGTCTTGCCGAAGCCCCAGAAGAAGTCTGCACGGACCGCGCCCTTGATGGCTCCGCCGGTATCCTGTGCCATCATGAGCCGGTTGAGCGGAGTCGTTGTTGCAGGCCAGGTCGTTGCGAGGAAGACTGGCGCGCCGAGCGGGATGAAGCGCGGGTCGACCGCAACTGAGCGCTCCGGAGTGAGTGGCACACCGAGCGCGCCTTTTGGGCCCACCGCTGGATCTACGACCGGCTCCACGCGGAAGAACACCATGCTCGGATTGAAATCGAGCAGTTCTCTGACGCGTGCCGGGTGCGCCTGCACCCAGTCGCGGATGCCTTGAGCCGTCGCCTGTTCGACGGTCAGCTCGCCTTTGTCAACGAGGTAGCGGCCAATCGAGCGATAAGGGTGTCCGTTCTGATCGGCGTAGGCGAGGCGCACGGTCTCTCCGTTTGCGAACTGCACCCGGCCCGAGCCCTGCACCTGCAGGAAGAATGCATCAAGTGCATCGCCCACCCAAACGAGCTCCTTGCCGGTGAGCAGTGTTGAGTTGTCCAGTTCTGCGCGGCTGTAATATGGAACGACTTTCTTGCCTTGCACACGTCCCCGTAGGGTCTTTCCCTTTAGGTCGGGGTAAACGCTCGACAGATCGATGGTGAGGAGATCATCGGGCACTGCGTATAGCGGGACCTTGAAGGCGGGCTCAGGCGCGCGTGCACCGTACAGCAGAGGTTCGTAATAGCCAGTGATCAACCCGGTGCCTCGCGGTGGCGGAGCGCCTTTGTCTTTCTGGACGCGGAACGGATTGAATTGCGATTCGAAGAAGTGCCGGGCGCTGGTGGGATCGGGAACGAGCAGCGCAGCCGCGGTAGTGCACACTGCGGACCATTCCGGGCGCCTACCACGTGCCTTGCAGGTATTGAGGAAGGCACTCCAGGCCTCGTGTGTGTTGTCGGCGCTCCAGCCTGTCACTTGGGACCAGTCAGAGGGGACATACGTGACGTCCGGCTCTGGAGCCTTCGGAGGTGGAGTTGCGCAGCCTGTTAGGAAGGCCGTCAGTGCAGCCAAAATGAGATAAGGAATGAAGCGCGCCATGGCCGGCAGCGTATCGGATTCTCGCTGATGTCGTGTTGGAACCTCTGAGCGCACCTGGCGTTCTAATTGGTTGTTTGGGAGATCAGCAAGAGAGAATGGACAGAAGGCAATACCGCCGCGAGCTGCGAAGCATAATCATTGCCTATGCAGTGGTCGTGCTGGCTGCGTTTGCGCTGCTGTTCGCGTACTGGTAACACGACAGTGGGGCAAAGCCCCGGCCAGCAGCGCCGGGGCCATGCGTGCCGATCAACCAATGTCGGAAGAATGGTAAAGCCGGTTTAGCCATTTTCCATTCTGCTGCTGCCAGATTGAGCTGACAGCCAGCTTCCGCCCCTGCTGCTTGCCATCGCAGACCATGTCGGGCGTCGCGGTAAACGATAGTGCGGCGATATCTTCACTCAGCCGCAGCATCTTGACGTCCTGCATCTCGATACTGCGCAGCTCGCAGTTACTGGCACTCACCGTCTTGAGGTAAGCATCGAGCCCTGCCAGTGGGGCTGAGCCACCCTCGATATTCACCACGTCCTGCGCCAGGTGCTTCTTGAACGCCTCGGTGTCCTTTTTCGCGTACGCCGCCCAAAGGGCCTTCTCATTTGTAATGAGGTCTGTTTGCAGATCGCCTGCCTTGGCGAACGGCACGAGCACGTAACTCAGAGCGAAAATCGCGAGCAAGTACTTCATTGTTGTTCTCCCAGTGTCGCCTGAGGGCCGGGATGGCGCCTCAGGGACCAGGCAGTGTCTGCTCCGAACTATGGGTGCGCAAGTTAGTCGTTCGCTTCGGGCCTGTTCACGTGGCTTGGCTCGATTTTCGCGCCTCGAGAGCCACTCAAACAATTACTTACCGCAACTTGTTCAGTTTCCGCGTCGAATCTTTTCCCGATTCCCTCTAACAAAAAACTCTGAGTGCACCGCAATCAACGTTGCGAGCCCGCGGAACGTCTTCCCGTTGAGACCCGAGAGGTCTCCCGTGCAGCTTCCGTAGGTGAATTCAACGCGTTAGGCATTGAATCTGGAGTCTATGACCTCGACGTCGCCGTTGACGACACAATCGGTGTCTGCCTCCTGAAGAAGTATCGCGCCGTCAGCGCCCACCGTAACGACGTCGTCGGTACCGGCCTGCTCGTAAGTCCCGGACCCGCGCAGGCACGGAAGGTTCTCATTTGGGGAGGGCTGTTCACTGCAGCCATGATTGCAATCAGTAGGTATTGAGACTGTGCGCCTTCATTGCGGCGCGGATGCGGGGGCCGTCTGTCGCGCTAAGCACTCGCGCGTAAATCCACTCATAGATATCACGGTGAGCCGTGACCTCATTCGCCTTCTCGGCACCGACTAAGGCGATCATGGCGTCGTATTCCAGAGTGCAGACCATGAGGTGAAGCAGCGTCGATTGCCTATCGCGCGCCCCACCCTCGTCGGGACTCGGTGTCTGTGGAAAAATCGAGTTCAGCTCGGCGATTGCGGCGCTTGTCCGAGCGTCGTGAAAGTCAAAATACCAATGACCTTGCTCATGCACGAACGTGCTCATGGCGTTCAGGTCGTCTGCGGGTGCGTAACGTGTGTTGAGGGTAAGAACCGGATGGCTATGCGGAATGACGCGGCTTTGGATGACGACGTCGTTCGTGTTGATCCAGCGGCTCAGATCGTAGCGTTCGAAGATCCGTTGCAGCTGCGCGGCGGCTTCACGTTCAACCGGCAGGTTGCCGGCGGTCGTGACGCGGACGGCTGATTCCTTTGCATCGAGTCCGCCTGAGGCAGCCGAGACGCAGCTGACAAGTGCGACGAAGATGGCACTGCTGGCGGCTGTGATGCGCATGGAGGCCAGAATATCATTGGGCGGAGGGATTTCGCTCTGGCATGTCGCTTGAAGATGCCGGCGGGGTTAAAGTTGAGAAGATCGGCCGCATAGGAATCTGCATGCCCTCGACCATCGCGCTTTGGTCCCTTGCCATCGCCCTGATCATCGCCGGCCTCGCCGGGATCGTGTTGCCCGCAATACCAGGCGTGCCGCTCATGTTTGCGGGCATGATCGTCGCGGCTGCGATCGATGACTTCCAGCGTATCGGCTGGCTCACCTTGACGGTTCTCGGGGTGCTGACCCTCCTCGCAGTCGCGGTGGACTTCCTGGCTTCGGTGTTCGGCGTGAAATATGCCGGCGCTAGCAAGCGCGCGATCTGGGGTTCGCTGATCGGCATGGTCGTTGGGTTGTTCTTCGGGCTGGCCGGCATCATTTTCGGCCCCTTCGTGGGTGCGCTTGTCGGCGAATTGAGCGTGCACGGGCGCATGGAGCAGGCGGGTCGCGCCGGCTTGGCCACGTGGCTCGGCCTCATCTTCGGCACGCTGGCGAAGATTGCGATCGCATTCGCCATGCTCGGAGTCTTCGTGCTGGCCTATGCCTTCGGCTGAAAATCTCATTCCGCCCTGAGCGCCTCGATCGGATCGAGCCTTGCCGCCGGGCGCGCCGGATTCCAGCCGAAAAAGTTGCCGATGGCCGCGCTGCAGAGTGGATTGCCACAGGTGGGCGACGAGAGCGGCGTCCATGTTATTTCTCCTTCCTGGGGAGTTTGCGCAGCACGCGTTCGGCCTCTTTGATGTCCTCCAGGGTGAGCTTGCCCGACTCGATGAGATGGGCGACCACCGGCTGGCTGCGGCCGCCGAACAGGCTCAAGATCTCATCCACCAGGCGCTTCTGCGCAGCGCCGCGGCTGACCTTGGCTTCGAAGATGTGCGCGTTGCCGATTTTTCTGGCGCGATGAACCGCATCCTTGGCCTCGAGCCGATACACCATGGTCTGAACGGTGGTGTACGCTGGACGCTTGCGCTCGGGGAAAGCTTCGTGGACCTCACGGATAGATGAAGCGCCCCGGACCCAGAGCGCATCCATGATCTGCATTTCTAGCTTGCTGAGTTTGGGCGACTTCACTGAAAAATCATCTCCAGCCCTCGACGTCCGGTATGCTACGACACATGTCGTAGGGCTGACAAGGAGCGGATTCAAGCATGGATACCGAGGCGCTCACCGAGCTCACGCAGCAGGCCGTCCGCAAGGAGGCGGCCATCTGGCTTGCACGGATCGACCGCGGACTGCGCAACGATGAGGTCGCGACGCTTCGTGCCTGGCTCGGGTCGGCGCCCCATCGAGAGTGCATCGTGACGACCGCTAGACTCTGGCACGGCCCGGAGACCGTGTCGGTGCTCTCGGCGTTGTTTCCAGTAGCCGCCGAGCCGGCAAAGCACGAGCCCGGTCGTCCGTTTCCGGCGATCCTGGTCACCACGCTCATTGCAGTCGCCGTGGTGACAGTGGTGACGTTGACGATCAACAGTACCTTTCATGACGCCGTGACGCCTGCATCCCCCGATCGCATTCACACGACGGACGCGACTCACACGAGAGAGGTCCGGCTCACGGACGGAAGCCTCATACAACTCAACCGCGATAGCGGGATCCGGGTGACGTACGGCCCAGCCATGCGTGAGATAAAACTGTTGCGGGGCGAGGCGCAGTTTTTAGTGACGCCAGACGCTGCCAGGCCGTTCGAGGTCTATGTCGGCGCGCAGGCTTTTGAATCCATGGGCGGCGCCTTCGCCATTCGCGCCGGAGCGCCTGGGGAAATCGCTCTCATCGTGACAGCAGGCGAAGTTCGGGTAATGCGGTCACTCGCACCTGGGCACGACTCACGCAGAACTCCCCCGCCTTACATCAAGGTGAGGCCGTTCGAAGCCGTGCAACTGAAACCCGGCCTGCATACCGTGCGGCAGATCAGCCCTGCGGAAGCCGATGCGGCACTGGCATGGCAATCGCTGGGGGCTCAATAGCCGCGAACTCCCGCAACGCGGCGGGCACGAACGACAGATCTCGGTGCGAGTCAGTCGATACGCCTTGACCACCAGCGCTTCCGCTGCCCCGGGCGGTATCGGCCATTTCCTGGGCGATCATCGAGTGGTGCCTTCCCGACAGGCCCCCGTCCCGTCCCCCGGGCCCTCGGCTCCTCGCACAATCACCGCCGCCTGCACGTTGTTGTTGCGACCAATGGCATCCAGGTTGCTCAGGTAACGGCGGTAGCGGCTGACGAGCGAATGGCGTCCACCGTCTCGCGAGGCAGGCTTCGCGGCGCGGCGGGCACCCATTCCGCCAGGCGTTCGTGTCCCCGTTCCAGTGCGAGACCATTGCCGAGGTCGAACGAGAAAATGAGGTCGAAACGGGCGAGCAACTCATCCTGGATGTAGCGCTCGGTGCTGACGAGCCGGCCGCCCACCGGCATGCAGTCATGAACGTTTCCATAAAGGATGAACTGCCCCGAGGCGCCGCTTTCGAATGCGGTGGACAGCTCGGTGGCCCAGTGCGGGGCGATGACTGGCGAGTCCGGCATGATTGCATACTACTACACTTGTCGTAGAAGACCAGGGTGCGGCGCGCGAGCGAACCTCGCCGATGCTGGACGAGAACAGGGTAGAGTCCGCCGACCGTATCAGTCTTACCCTGGAGATTGCCCATGCGATTCAAGGTCATTGCCGTCCTGTTTGCGGCCGCAGCTTCGCTGGCATCGAATGTCCAGGCTACGCCGGCCGAGGATGTGCTCACGGCCAAGCGGGTTTTGCTGGAAAAGATGGGGCAAGGCCGCTTCGATCGCCTGGATGAGATCTACGCCCCGGGATTCGTGGCCCACAGCGCGACGGCGGATTACACGCTCGATGAGGACAACGAATCCGGCAAGGAATGGCGCGCGGCATTTCCCGATCTGCAGGTCGAAGTCATGCGCACCGCGGCCAGCGAGAATCTGGTCGCGGTGCATTGGAGGGGAACAGGCACCAACACCGTGGCGCGCGCCGGCTTGCCCGGCCCAGCGACATTGAATTGTCATCGCGATGAGTCACCTGGTCGTATGACACCAGCGCCATGATGTCCACGTTGTAGAGCCGCTGCACGCCCTCGAGCCCGGAGAAGCCGCTCTCGTCGCGCGCAAGTAGCACTCCGGAATCATCACGATCTGGCTGGATTGCAACGAGCTGGCCGACCGCGATCGCAGCCTGCCGCTGAGTGAGCGCACTGGCGGAGCCTATGTCTTTGCGCTGCGGCCGTGGCATTACAGCGGATTCGATCAGTTCCGCAAATAGCCCGCTGCCGGCCCGGTGGCCAGCGCTCAGCCTGTGGCGATGAGCGCCGCGCCGGCGACCATCAACACGCCGCCAACCGCCAGCTTCCAGCCCAGCGGCTCACCGAGAACCAACACGCCGAGGACTATCGCAACTACCACGCTCAGCTTGTCGATCGGAGCCACGCGTGAAGCCGGTGCTAGTTGCAATGCGCGGTAGTAACACAACCACGATGCGCCGGTGGCGAGGCCGGAAAGTATTAGAAAAATCCAGCTGCGAGCGCCCATTGCGCTGGGCGTAGTCCATTCGCTTCGGGCGCTGACCACGGCGGCGACCAGCGCCAGAATCACACCGGTGCGGATGAGAGTCGCGAGGTTGGAGCTGATGCCCACCACACCGAGCTTGCCCCATATCGCCGTCAGCCCGGCGAACAACGCGGAGCCGAGAGCGAACACCAGCCATGGGGCTTGTCTGGTCATGTCAGCGGATGGGTACCTTCGAGCAGGCGGCGAGCAAATCGAGCTGCGGACGATACACCGAATTGCTCAGGCCGAAGATGCCCATTACGGTATGGAACACGTTGTCGTGGGAAACCGCCTGGCGTGCCTTGGCTTGGAGGCATGACTCGCTGAGGCCGGTGCGCTGGCGAAAGCCGGCGGAGGTCCAGATTAGCAATGGCACGTGGGTCTGCACCTCAGGCGCAAACGAGTAGGGCATTCCGTGAAGGTAGATGCGCTGCTCGCCCAGCGACTCGCCGTGGTCGGAAACGTACATCAGCAGGGTGTCGAAGCGATCGGACAGTGAGCGCAGCAATTGGATCTGCTCGGCGAGATTGTGGTCCGTGTAGAGAATCGTGTTGTCATAGGCGTTGACCACCTCTTCGCTGGAGCAATGATCCAGCTCACTGGTGAGACACACCGGCCGAAAGCGCTCGAAACCGGCGGGATACCGCTCGGAGTACGCCGGCCCGTGGCTGCCGATCTGGTGAAAGACGATCAGTGAGTCGCGCCGCACGGCGTCCAGGCGTCGTGCAAGCCCCGACATCAACACTTCATCGAAGCAGTAGCCATTCCTGCAAAGCGGGCTGGCGCTTTTGGCGTACTCCACGAACGGCACGCGAGCGCAGACTCCTTTGCAGCCCGCATTGTTATCCCGCCATTCGACGTCGACACCGCCCTGCGCAAGCATGTCGAGGAGGTTGAGATAGTGCGAACCGCCGTTGTCGAACCGCTCGCGCCCCAAGTGCGAAAAAATGCACGGCACCGAGATCGAAGTGGAAGTTCCGCAGGAGCTGGCGTCATCGAAATAGACGAGGTCGCTGGCGGCCGATAGCCGCGGATTGGTCTCCCTCGCGTAGCCCCCGAGCTGGAAATTCGCGGCGCGCGCGGTTTCGCCCACTACGAGAAACACCACCAGCGGGCGGTTGAAGGGGGGGCGCTGGTGTTTGACCGGGCCTCCCGCGTCGAGCAGCGGCTGGACCAGGGGCTTGCCTGAGGATTTCGCCAGATAGCTGATCATGCCCGCCACCATGGAGCCGGGACTGATCAGGTAACGCACCGGCTTGTGCTCACGGAGGAAGCTCGCATAAGCGGCGGAGAACGAGAACGCGCAGGTTGCGCAGATGACGAGGCTCGCGATGAGGAAACTAATGCGTTCGCGAAGCTGCAGACGCCAGCGCGGCGCAGGCAGGTCGACACGCCAGACGAGCAGCGCCGGTAGAACACCCAATACGAACAGGTACGTGAGCAGCGTAGCGTCGATCAGCGCGCCCATCTCCATGGTGTCGGTCTCGAAGACGTTGCGGATCATGTCGCTGTCGACCACCGCCCCGTAGCTGTTGGCGAAGCGTGCGTTGAGCGCCGCGACGACGAACAACGCACTGGCCGCCGTTTTCAACGCCACCCGCCCCGGGATCAGCATCAGGATCAGCGCCTGAAGCAACAGGACGATGACGAATAGCGACGCCATGAAGGCCGCGGTGCGCACCGACGGCGGGGAGATCAGCGCGACTTCCTGCCAGAAGCGAATGTTGTAGATGAAGGCCCAGGCGAGTGAGACGCACAGGGCAAAGACGGTATGCGACGGGCACCGGAATGTGGGCGCGTTCCAGAAACGCGCAAAGCCGCCCCTGTCGGAATCGTTCTCCAGCATGGCCGGTTGGACGCGGCCGCCTCAAGAAATCAATCGGCGCCGCAGACAACGCCGCGCTGTCGAAGGGGACTGCGCCCGGCTGCGTCCGGGAACCTTTCTGCCGCGCAACCGTATAGAAGGGCGCGCAACTGAGAAATCCGCCCATTGACCACGTGGGAGCTTGGCAATGAACCTGATGGTATCCGTCGGCCCGATTATCGCCTTGATAGCAGGCGTCCTGATCCTCGTCATGCCACGCCTGCTCAACTACATCGTGGCGATCTACTTGATCATCGTCGGACTGCTGGGGCTGTTTGGACCCCATGTAACGTAGGCATTGGACCCCGTCAGGGGCGGATGGCGCGCCCTGGTCGCCTGCTCGAACGAGTACGCGAAGCGGATCAGCGTGCCTTCGCTCCACGCGGGACCAATGAAGGAAATTCCAACTGGCAGGCCGTGCATGAATCCGGCGGGCACCGTGACGTGCGGATACCCTGCCACGGCAGGCGCAGTGGATGCATTGCCGCCCGTGAAGTGATCACCATTGATCAGGTCGGTCATCCAGGCGGACCCGCCGGTGGGCGCGATGATCGCATCGAGATGGTGCTTCTTCAGCGCGGCGTCGATGCCGTCATGCCCGGCCCCCTTGTATGACCGGGCGCGCGCAGCACGATAGGCCTTCTCAGTCAGTGGCCCTTTCTCCTGGGCCTGCACCAACAGCTCCTGCCCGAAGAATGGCATCTCCCGCGCGCTTTCACGTGTGTTGAATGCAATCAGGTCCGCGAGCGTACGGGGGCTGCCCGCTCGAGTGGCCAGGTAGCGGTTGAGCCCGTCCTTGAACTCATAGAGCAGCACGGTGAACTCGTCGTCCGAGAGTGTCTTCGGCACGTCGAGATCTGCCGGGTCGACGATCACCGCTCCCGCTGCCTTCAGGCTCGCGATGGCCTGCTCGAGAATCGCATCCACGCCTTCGTGAAAACCCGCAAGATTGCGCGCGACGCCGATCCGCGCGCCTCGCAGGCCATCGATGCGCAGCGCCGAGGCAAAATCCGCAACCGCATGGTCCTTGAGCGAGGTAGTCGCCGGGTCGGCCGAATCGGCGCCGGCCAGGGCGTTCAGCAGCACCGCCGCGTCGGCAACGGATCGGGCCATCGGCCCGGCCGTGTCCTGGCTGACCGATATTGGAATGATGCCGCTCCGGCTCACCATGCCGACAGTGGGCTTGATGCCGACGATGCCGTTGACTGCGCTCGGGCAGACGATCGAGCCATCAGTCTCGGTGCCCACCGCCACGACCGCCAGGCCCGCCGCGATGGCGACGCCGGATCCCGAGCTCGAGCCGCAGGGGCTGCGCTGCGGGGCATAGGGATTTCGCGTCTGCCCGCCCCGCCCGCTCCATCCGCTAGATGAGCGAGTGGAGCGGAAATTCGCCCACTCGCTGAGATTGGTCTTGCCCAGGATCACAGCGCCCGCTGCGCGCAGGCGCGCGACGATGAACGCGTCTGCGGAGGGCCGCGATTCGAGCAGTGCGAGAGACCCCGCAGTGGTGTGCATCGCATCCGCGGTATCGATGTTGTCCTTGAGCAGCACCGGGATACCGTGCAAGGGTCCCCGTGCGCCCTTTGCCTTGCGCTCCGCATCCATTTGATCGGCAATCTCGAGAGCCTGCGGGTTGATTTCGATGATCGAGTTCAGCTTTGGGCCATTGCGGTCCAATAACTCGATGCGCTCCAGGAAATACTCCACGAGCCTGCGCGAGCTCAGGTGGCCCGCGGCCATCTCGCCCTGCAGTTCAGCGATCCCGGCTTCGCTCAGATTTTCTCCGGCGGCCTCTCCGGCTGCGCCGAGGAACATTGCACACATGCACAGCCAATTCGCGAGAGGTATCCGCATGGACAGGCACTCCAGTTCAGGCCGCGAAGTTACCATGGATCGTCTAATCTATAAGACATGCCAACCGTCCACAGCCCGCGCATCGCGGCAAGCCTCGCTGCCCTGCTCTTCACCTGGCCGGCGTTTGCGCATGCCGAGTGGCACCAGCGCGAAGCAGCCATCATGGGAACGCGCATCGCCGTCGAACTGTGGCACGACGATGCCGCGAAGGGGGAAGCCGCAATCGATTCGGTCATGGCGGAGATGCGGCGCATCGATGCGCTCATGAGCCATTACAAGCCGGACAGCCAGATTTCCAAGATCAATGCGCGCGCCGCCGAAGGGCCGGTCGTGGTGGATCGGGAGCTCTTCGATCTGCTGAAGGTAGCCGAGCATTTTTCGGAGGTGACCGAAGGCGCCTTCGACATCACATATGCCAGCGTCGGCTATCTCTACGATTACCGGCTGCGCGTGAAGCCGACCGAAGAGCAGATCCGCAATGCCCTGCCCGGCGTCAACTGGCGGCACCTGCGTCTCGATGAGGCCGCACATTCCGTTCGCTTCGAACGGCCCGGCATGCGCATCGACCTCGGCGGAATCGGCAAAGGCTACGCGGTGGATCGCGGCATCGCGCTGCTGCAGGGGCTGGGAGTCAGGCACGCCGTGGTCACCGCAGGCGGTGACACGCGCATCATCGGCGATCGTTTCGGTCGGCCCTGGATCGTCGCGATCCGCAATCCCGACGACAAATCGAAGGTGGTCACGCGCATTCCGCTCGTCGATACGGCGATGTCGACCTCAGGAGACTACGAGCGCTATTTCGATGAAGACGGCGTTCGCTATCACCACATCATCGACCCGCACAGCGGGCACTCGGCGAGCCTGGTGCGCAGCGCGACCATCCTCGGCCCAACGGCCACCGAGACTGACGGCCTATCGAAGACCGCATTCGTGCTCGGGCCGGACAAGGCGCTGGAAATCATCGGCCGCATGCCGAATTTCGATGCGGTGTTCGTCTGCAACGATGGCCGCGTGCTGTACACCAAAGGCCTCGCGCCCCCCGAGCCCGTATCACAGACGCCGTAGGGGCTATTTGTGCTTGGCCCCGCGCTTGCGGGCCATTGCATTGAGATAGGCGCGGAAGTCCTTGCCCAGCTGCGGATGCGCGAGCGCGTACTCCACGGTCGCCTGCAGGTAACCGAGCTTGCTGCCGCAGTCATAGCGCTTGCCCGTGAATCGATGGGCGTACACGGCCTCTTCGTTCATCAGCGCGGCGATGCCGTCCGTCAGCTGTATCTCGCCTCCAGAGCCTTTTCCGATGTGCTCGAGATGCTGGAAGATGGAAGGCGTCAGCACATATCGCCCCACGACGGCGAGCGTCGATGGGGCCGCAGCGGGCTTGGGCTTCTCGACGATGCTGCGCATGCGCGCCGTTGCGGTGCCCTTGGCTTCCAGCTCCACGATGCCATAGCGATCGGTATCCTTGCGGGGCACTACCTCGACGCCCAGCACGCTCGAGCGCTTGGCGGTGTAGACGTCTGCCATCTGCTTGAGGCAAGGGACGTCGCTCATGATCAGGTCGTCTGCCAGATGCACGAAAAACGGCTCGGCACCGACGGCCGGCTGCGCGCACAGCACGGCATGGCCCAGCCCGAGTGGTGCGGGCTGGCGGATGTAAATGCACGTCGCATACGAGGGCAGCACGCTGCGGATGGAATTGAGCAGGTCGCTCTTGCCCTGAGCCTCGAGCATGTGCTCGAGCTCCTGGTCGGAGTCGAAGTGGTCTTCGATCGCGCGCTTGGATGAGCCAGTGATGAAAACCAGGCGACGCGCACCGGCGGCGAGCGCCTCCTCGACCGCATATTGGATGAGAGGCTTGTCCACCACGGGCAGCATCTCTTTGGGGCTTGCCTTGGTGGCCGGAAGGAAGCGCGTACCGCGCCCGGCCACAGGAAACACCGCCGTGCGTATCGCAGACCGCAGACCCACCATCGCAACTCTCCTGGAATAGGGAGGGGCGCAAGTCTAGCGATTGCGCGGGGTCCCGCCACATACCGGGCGCACATAAAAAGGGCCGGGGCACGACCCAATCGTCGTGCCCCGGCCGACATCCCCCGAGGCTGGCTGGAGGGCGGGGGGGTTTAGCCTCGGAGGAATTAGCGCCTCAGGGTGTCGAGCGGGGAGCTGTGACGGGTTTCGCAGCGGGCTTGCCGCCTTCCTGCGCAGCCTTCGGGCCCTCCACGCGGATGTTGTCGCGATTCTGATCCACGACCTTCTGTGAAATGCTCTTGACGAGCGAAAGGTCATCCGCCGACTTGAACGGCCCGTTCTGTGTGCGGTAGGCGACGATCGCCTGAGCGCGCGCGGGCCCCACCCCCTTGAGCTCCTTCGCGAGAGTGCTCGCGTCGGCGGTGTTGATGTCCACGGGCCCGGCCCAGGCGGCCATTGGGAAGAGACAGATGAGTGTCGAGAGGGCGGGAAAGATACGCATGATGAGCCTCCTTGCGTCGTTTGAATCCGCAGCCCGATTGCCGCGGTGGAGGCAAGGTTAGGCGCGGCCGCCCCGCGACACCAAGCTGCATATCTGCTGTGAATCGCCAGTTTTGGGCACTGGCGCTGCTGCGATGCTGCGCGCTAAGGGAGGCGCGTCTTCAGTCGCGGATCGGCCGGTCCGCTCCGTCGTTGACGCGCTCGCGCAGGTCCTTGCCCGGCTTGAAATGCGGCACGTACTTGCCGGAGAGCGCCACCGCCTCGCCGGTCTTGGGATTGCGACCCTGGCGCGGCGGGCGGAAGTGCAGCGAGAAGCTGCCGAAGCCGCGGATCTCGATGCGCTCGCCGCCCGCGAGCGCATCGCTCATGATCTCGAGGATCTGTTTGAGCGCGAGCTCGACATCCTTCGCGGGCAGATGCTTCTGCTTCGCGGTGATGATCTCGATGAGCTCGGACTTGGTCACGTCATGCGCGCTCAGCTACGCTCGGTGCCGATCTGCTCCTTCAACAGGTCACCGAGGCTCGTGCCGCTGGGAGCCTGCTCGGAGCGGTAGTTCGAGACCGCCTCGGCTTCCTCGTGCATCTCCTTCGCCTTGATGGAGAGCGAGATGGTGCGGGTCTTGCGATCCACGCCGGTGAACTTGGCCTCGACCTCTTCGCCTTCCTTCAGCACCGTGCGCGCATCCTCGACGCGGTCGCGCGCGAGCTCGGAAGCCCGCAGCTGACCCTCGACCCCGTTGCCGAGATCGATGATGGCGCCACGCGCATCCACTTCCTTGACCGTGCCGCGCACGATGGTGCCCTTGGGGTTCTCGGCGATCCAGCCGGAGAACGGATCCTTCGCGAGCTGCTTGATGCCGAGCGAGATGCGCTCGCGCTCCGGATCGATGGACAGCACCATCGCCTCGAGCTGCTGGCCCTTCTGGTAGTTGCGCACGGCTTCCTCGCCGGGCACATCCCAGGAGATGTCGGACAGGTGCACCAGGCCGTCGATGTTGCCGGAGAGCCCGATGAAGATGCCGAAGTCGGTGATGGACTTGATCTGGCCCGCCACCTTGTCGCCGCGATTGAAGTTCTCGGCGAACTCCTTCCACGGATTGGCCTTGCACTGCTTGAGGCCCAGCGAGATGCGGCGGCGCTCCTCGTCGACGTCGAGCACCATGACTTCGACTTCCTGGCCGGTGTGCACCACCTTGGCGGGATTGACGTTCTTGTTGGTCCAGTCCATCTCGGAGACGTGGACCAGGCCTTCGACGCCGTCCTCGATCTCGACGAACGCGCCGTAGTCGGCGATGTTGGTGACCTTGCCGAACACACGGGTGTGCGGCGGGTAACGCCGTGCAATGTTCTCCCACGGATCCGCTCCGAGCTGCTTGAGCCCGAGGCTGACACGCGAGCGCTCGCGGTCGAACTTGAGGATGCGCACCTCGATCTCGTCGCCCACCTTGACGACTTCGGAAGGATGCTTGACGCGCTTCCACGCCATGTCGGTGATGTGCAGCAGGCCATCGATGCCACCGAGGTCGACGAACGCGCCGTAGTCGGTGAGGTTCTTGACGGAGCCCTTGACGACCGCGCCTTCCTGCAGGTTGTCCATGAGCGCGCTGCGCTCGGCGGAGAATTCCTGCTCGACGACGGCGCGGCGCGAAACGACGACGTTATTGCGTTTCTGGTCGAGCTTGATGACCTTGAACTCGAGCGGCTTGTTCTCGAGATACGAGGTGTCGCGCACCGGGCGCACGTCGACGAGCGAGCCCGGCAGGAACGCGCGGACGTTCTCGATCTCGACCGTGAAGCCGCCCTTGACGCGGCCGGTGATGACACCGGTGACGATCTCGGAATTGTTGAATGCGGTCTCGAGACGCGTCCAGGTGCGGGCGCGCTTGGCTTTCTCGCGCGACAGGCGGGTCTCGCCGTTGCCGTCCTCGACGGAGTCGAGCGCGACCTCGACGTCGTCGCCCGCCTTGACCTCGATCTCCCCCGCGTTCGTTCTTGAACTGCTCGAGGGGGATCACGGCCTCGGACTTGAGGCCGACGTTGACGATGACGACGTCGGGGGTCACATCGATGATGAGCCCCGTGAGGATCATGCCGGGGCGGATGCGCTGGTTGGCGAGACTCTGCTCGAAAAGCTCGGCGAAACTTTCTGTCATACCTTCACTTCGCGCGACCTCTGGGTCGCGCCTCAATGCCGAACTACTCGAAATCCACGAGCCCGGCAGGTTATTGAATACCGGCCACGCCATCCTGGCGAGGCCGCCACTTCGAAATCAAATGCTTTAAACTTAAGCTCCACAATGCAGCGCGCGCGCCCAAAGGCGAGCACGCGCTCGACAACCTGGTCGATCGAGAGACCGGTCGAGTCGATGACCTGTGCATCGGGCGCCGGCTTCAACGGACTCGCCGCACGGGTCGAATCCCGCAAATCCCGCTCGGCGATCTCGCGCGAAAGGGCGGCAAGGCTAACATCCGACCCCTTGTCTTTCAACTGCTTATAACGTCGTTGCGCCCTCTCGTCGGCGCTGGCGGTCAGGAAGATCTTGAGGTCGGCAGCCGGGAATACGACCGTGCCCATGTCGCGCCCGTCGGCGACCAGGCCAGGGAGCCGTGCGAAGGCATGCTGACGAGCGAGCAGCGCCGCGCGAACCTCGGGCCATGCAGCCACCCGGGAGGCGCCCTGCCCGCCGATTTCTGACCGGACCTCGTGCCGTCACCTCGCGCCCGCCCAGGCAGATGATCTCGCCACCCGCCGCATCGACGCGAAAATCCACGTCCATTTTTCCCGCCAGCCGCGCGTGTCCGGCGACGTCATCCGGCTGCAGTGCCTGCTCCAGGCCGGCTACGGCGACCAGGCGGTAGAGCGCGCCACTGTCGAGCAAGTGCCAGCCGGCGCGCCTCGCCACTGCGCGACTTATGGTGCCCTTTCCCGAGCCACTGGGACCGTCGATGGTGACGATGGGGGCGGTCGCGACGGTCATTTGACCGATATTCCGAGACCCACGCCTTTGGCGGCTTCGACAAAGCCGGGGAACGAGGTCGCGACGTTGGCGACATCCGCGATCTCGATCGTGTCTTCCGCGCGCGCGGCGGCCATTGCAAACGCCATGGCGGCCCGGTGATCGCCATGACTGTCGAGGTGGCCCCCGGTGAAACGCGTGCCGCCCTGGATCCAGATTCCATCGGGCAGCAGCTCGAGCTTCACGCCGAGCTTGCTCAAGCCCTCTGCCATGACTGCGAGCCGGTCGCTTTCCTTCACGCGCAGCTCGAGCGCACCGCGCACGAGCGTCTCGCCTTGCGCGCAGGCGGCGGCGACGAAGAACACCGGCAACTCGTCTATCGCCAGCGGCACCAGCGACTCCGGCACTTTGATGCCTTTCAGTCTGCTGGCGCGCACCTCGATGTCGGCGACCGGCTCGGCGGCAGTGATGCTGCTCGTGGCATCGGGAGGACGCGCTTCCAGAATCACGGCCCGCCGTGTTCCCGTGGCGCTGATGATGCCTGCCTCGGGCCGCATCTGAATGCGGATGTCCGCGCCCATGCGACGCAACAGGTCGAGCAGGCCCGTGCGAGTGGGATTCATGCCGACTCCCCGCAGGATGAGGCCGCTATCGGCCGCAAGGCAGCCGGCGACGATGAAAAACGCCGCGGAGGAAAAATCCCCCGGCACGTCGATATCGGTCCCTTGCAGGGCCTGGCCGCCTTCGAGCGCGATTGCCTTCCTCGACCGCAATACCTCGACGCCGAACGCGCGCAGCATGCGTTCCGTGTGATCGCGAGTGATCGCAGGTTCCACGATGCGAGTGCGGCCGGCAGCACCGAGCCCCGCAAGGAGCACGGCGGACTTCACCTGCGCGCTCGCCACAGGGAGCTCGTACTTGATTGCGCGCAACTCGGCGCCGCCTTTGATCTCAATGGGTGCGCAGTCATTGTGCGTCGTGATCCGCGCTCCCATCGCGCGCAACGGCACGGCAACCCGTTCCATGGGCCGGCGCGAGAGCGAGGCATCACCGACGAGCGTGGAATCAAACGGCTGCGCGGCAAGCAATCCCATGAACAGGCGCATCGCCGTACCGGCGTTGCCCATGTCGAGCGGTGCGGCAGGCGCCTTGAGGCCCGCCATTCCCTCGCCAAACACGACGACGCGCTGCGGTTCCGGCCGCTCGATCCTGCACGCCCGAGCTTCTGCAAGGCGCCAAGCGTCGCGAGGCAGTCCGCGCTGTCGAGGAAGCCGGTGATGGTTGTCTCGCCCTCGGCGATCCCGCCCAGCATCAGCGCCCGATGGGATATGGATTTATCCCCCGGGCATCTTCACCTCGCCGCGGATGAGCCCACCCGCCTTGACGATGTATTTCATGCTCAAACCCGAAATCCCTACAGCACGGCGCGCGGATAGGAGCCCAGCAGCCTGAAAAGCGAGGCCCGCTTCTTGAGCGCCGCGAGCGCCTCGGCCACATTGCTTCTCCTGCGAATGCCCTTCGATGTCGATGAAGAATACGTAATCCCACTTGCCACGCCGTGAGGGCCGCGACTCGATGCGCGTCATGTTGACGCGATGGCGGGCAAGCGGCTCGAGCAGCCGGAACAGCGTGCCCGATTCGTCCGTGTGCGCGATCGAAGACCAGAAACGTCGTGCGGTCCTCGCCGCTGGGCGTGAACAGCTTGCGCCCCAGCACGAAGAACCGGGTGGTGTTGTCCGGCCGGTCCTCGATCTGCGGCCGCGAGCATCTTGAGCCCGTAGACTTCGGCCGCCGTGTCGCCGGCTATCGCGGCAGTGCCGCGTTCATCGCGCGCGCGCCGCGCTCCTTCGGCGTTGCTCGATACCGGAACGCGCTCTGCATCGGCGAGATGCTCGTCGAGCCAGCCGCGGCACTGGCCCAGCGCCTGCGGATGCGAGCAGACCCGCTCGGATGCTGCCAAGCGAGCGCATCTTGCCCATGAGGTAATGATGGATGCGCAGCTCCACCTCACCGCAGATCTTCAGGGGCGAGGTGAAGAACCGGTCGAGCGTGTTGTTGACCGTGCCCTCGGTCGAGTTCTCGATGGGCACGATGCCGAAGTCGGCGTTGGCGGCTTCCACCTCGTGGAAGACTTCATCGATCGAGGCGAGCGGCAGGGCGCGCACCGAGTGACCGAAGTGGGTGAGCACCGCAGTCTGCGTGAAAGTGCCCTCCGGCCCGAGATAGGCCACTTTGAGCGGCTCCTGTTGCGCGAGACAGGCGGACATGATCTCCCGGAACAGGCGCAGCACTTCTTCGTTGCGTAGCGGGCCTTTATTGCGCGCCTTCGCCAGGCGCAACACCTGCTGCCTCGCGCTCCGGCCGGTAGAAATCTACCGTGCGTCCGTTCTTGCCCTTCGAAATGCCCACCAGCTGTGCAAGCCCGGCGCGCTCGCTGATGAGGGCATGGATGCCGGCATCGACCGCATCGATGCGTGCCCGGACCTGGGCGAGATCGGGCGGCGCGACCGTCTTCGGAACCTGCTTGCGAGCCATGAGCTTTCGACTTTAAACAAGGCGTGCCGCAAGCACTCCCTCGATGCTGCGTATTCGCGACACCACATCTTCGCCCACCGAGCCGTCCGTGTCGATCAGCGTGTAGGCGTACTCGCCGCGTGACTTGTTGAGCAGGTCGGCGATGTTGAGCCCCGCCGAAGCGAGACAGGTCGAGATCTGACCCACCATGTTGGGCACGTTGCAATTGGAGATGGCGAGGCGGCTTGCCCCCGGTACGCGCGCCAGCACCGCCTCCGGGAAATTCACCGAGTGGCGGATGTTGCCGTTCTCCAGGAAGTCCCGCAGCGTCTCCGCGACCATCACTGCGCAATTTTCCTCCGCCTCGCCCGTGGAAGCGCCCAGGTGGGGCAGCGTCACCACCCGCGGATGCCCTTTGAGCAGGTTGTTCGGAAAATCACACACGTAGGCATGCAGGTGACCACTGTCGAGCGCCGCCACGACCGCCGCGTCGTCGACGATCGCCGCGCGCGCGAAGTTGAGGACGACGCCGCCCTTCTTCATGAATTTGAGCCGCGCGGCATTCACCAGTCCTCGAGTATCCGCGTTCATCGGCACGTGTACCGTGACGGCATCCGAACGCGAGAACAGGTCTTCCAGCGACTGAGCCTGCTCCACGCTCGAAGACAGCTGCCACGCGCGCTGCACGGTGATCAACGGATCGTAGCCGAGAACCTTCATGCCCAGGCCGAGTGCCGCATTGGCCACTTCGACCCCGATGGCCCCGAGACCAACCACCCCCAGCGTCCGCCCTGGCAACTCGAAGCCGACGAACTTCTTCTTGCCCTTCTCCACCGCCTCGTCGATCGCCTCGTCATCGCCGCTCAGCGACTGGGCAAAAGCCCACGCCTGGCAGATATTGCGGGCGCCCAGGAAGAGCCCGGCCAGCACCAGCTCCTTTACCGCATTTGCATTCGCTCCGGGCGCGTTGAAAACGGGCACGCCGCGCCTGCTGAAATCCGCCACGGGAATGTTGTTGACCCCGGCGCCCGCGCGACCCACCGCAAGCACCGATTCAGGCACGACCATGCCGTGCATGTCCGCCGAGCGCAGCAGGATCGCGTGCGGCTCCCTGACCTCCGCGCCGACTTCATAACGCTCGCGCGGCAACCGCTCGAGCCCGCGAGCGCTGATGTTGTTCAGCATCTGGATTCGATACGCCATGCTCAACTATTCCGTTTCTGGAAGTCGCGCATGAAGTCGACCAGCGCATCCACGCCGGCCATCGGCATCGCGTTGTAAATGCTGGCGCGCAGCCCGCCGACCGAACGGTGCCCCGCGAGGTTGGTGAGACCTGCCTGCTGCGCCTGGCTGAGGAAAGGCGCTTCCAGCTCGGCTTTCGGCAACAGGAACGGCACGTTCATCCACGAGCGGCAGTTCTTCGCGACCGGATTACGATAGAAGCCCGATTCATCGATCGCCCCGTAGAGCTTTTCCGCCTTGGCGCGATTCAGCTTTTCCATGGCGCCAAGACCGCCCTGGTCCTCGAGCCATTTGAAGACGAGCCCCGCGAAATACCAGCTGAACGTGGCAGGCGTGTTGAGCATGGAGCCCTCATCCGCCATCGCCTTGTAACTCCACACCGCCGGAGTCCCGTCGCGCGCGCGGCCGAGAAGATCGTCATGCACGATGACGATCACCAGCCCCGACGGCCCGATGTTCTTCTGCGCGCCGGCGTAGATCAGCCCGAACCTGGAAACATCGATGGGCCGCGAGAGAATCGTCGACGACATGTCCGCAACCAGCGGCACCCCATCCGTCGCAGGCACATACGGAAACTCGACGCCACCTATGGTTTCGTTCGGCGTGTAGTGCACGTACGCCGCACCGCGCGTGAGCTTGAGCGCATTCTCACCCGGCACCGTGCTGTAATTCGACGCGGACTCATCCGCAGCGACATTGACCTTGCAATACCGCCTCGCCTCAACGATCGCCTTCTTCGACCACGCGCCGGTATTGATGTAGTCGACGCTCGACTCACCCGTCGTCAGATTCAGCGGAACGGCCGAGAACTGCGCCGTGGCCCCGCCCTGCAAAAAGAGCACCCGGTAGTTGTCCGGAACTGCAAGCAACCTGCGCAACGATGCTTCCGCCTCCTGCGCCACACCCATGAACGCCTTGCCGCGATGGCTGATCTCCATCACCGACATTCCCGACCCGCGCCAGTCGACGAGCTCGCTCCTCGCCTGTTCCAGCACTTCGAGCGGCAACATGGCCGGCCCCGGCGAAAAATTGAAAACGCGCAATGCTCTTCTCTTAAATCTTCAAACAGCCAGGTAAACGACCGCCCCCAAGGACGGAAGACCCGCGCAATGATCTCCCGGGGGTATCAAAAACAGGGATGTTTTTGCTAAGCCTCCATGGACGGATTCACGACGTCCCCCGGGGGATTATTGCGTGGGACTCCCGTCCGACACAGGCGCCGACGACTCGTCCGAAACTCCCTCAGGCGCCTCAACACCCTCCAGAGTCTCATCAACCCGCTCGATCCCAGTCAATCGCTCGCCTTCTGCAAGCCGGATCAACCGCACCCCCTGAGTATTCCGCCCGACGATAGATATCTCATCCACGCCAGTGCGAACAAGCGTCCCGGTAGAACTGATAAGCATGATCTCCTGCCCGGGAGTTACCTGCAGCCCCGCCACGGTGCCGCCATTTCGCTCCGTGGTCTGCAGCGCGATCACGCCCTGGCCCCCGCGCCCATGCACCGGGAAGTCATCGAGCGGCGTGAGCTTGCCGTACCCGCTTTCGGATGCGGTGAGAATGTTGCCCTCGCCCACGACGATGAGCGCGATCAACTCCTGCCCCTCGGCGAGCTTGATGCCGCGCACGCCCGCAGCCTCCCGCCCCATCGGCCTGACTTCTTCCTCAGGGAAGCGGATCGCCTTGCCGCCGCTGCTGACGAGGATGATCTCGCGCTGCCCGTCCGTGAGGCCCACGCCGATCAGGCGGTCGTTGTCCGCGAGGCCCACCGCGATGATGCCGGTGGTGCGCGGCCGGGAAAACGCCGACAGCGGCGTCTTCTTCACCGTGCCCTGGCTCGTCGCCATGAACACGAAGTGCTGCTCGTCGAACTGCTTGACCGGCAGCACGGCGTTGATCTTCTCGCCCTCTTCGAGCGGCAGCAGATTCACCATCGGCTTGCCGCGCGCACCGCGTCCGGCCTGGGGCAGCTGATGGACCTTCAGCCAGTAAACCTTCCCGCGGTTTGAAAAACAAAGCACGGTGTCATGAGTGTTTGCCACGAATAGTTTCTCCACGAAGTCTTCGTCCTTGACTGCGGTGGCCGCCTTGCCGCGACCGCCGCGCCGTTGGGTTTGGTATTCAGCGGCCGGTTGCGATTTCGCATACCCGGCGTGCGACAGAGTGACCACCACGTCGTGAGGCTCGATGAGGTCTTCGGTGCTCAGATCGAGGTGGTCCCGGTTGATCTCGGTGCGGCGCGCATCGCCATACGCGTCGCGCACTTCGATCAATTCCCCGCGGACCACCTGCGTCAGACGCTCGGGCCGCGCGAGAATATCCCCCAGATCGCGGATGCGATCCAGCAACTCTTTGTATTCCGCGATGATCTTGTCCTGCTCCAGCCCCGTCAGGCGGTGCAGGCGCATGTCCAGGATCGCCTGGGCCTGCACTTCGGACAAGCGATAGCCGCCGCCGTTCATGCCGAGTTCGGCCGCAAGCCCGCCGGGACGCGTCGAGATCGCGCCGGCGCGCTCGAGCAGCTGCGGCACGATGCCGGCCGGCCACGCGCGCCCTTGAAGCGCGACCCGCGCCTCGACGGAAGACGGTGCCGCCTTGATCAGCGCGATGACGTCATCGATGTTCGCCAGCGCCACGGCCAGGCCTTCGAGCACGTGAGCCCGGTCCCGCGCGCGGGCGAGGTCGTGGATGGTGCGGCGTGTGACGACCTCGCGGCGATGGCGGATGAAAGCCTCGAGCATGTCCTTGAGCGACATGAGCTTCGGCTGGCCGTCCTGCAGGGCGACCATGTTCATGCCGAACACCGATTCCATCGGCGTCTGGGCAAAGAGATTGTTGAGCACCACCTCGGCGACTTCGCCGCGCTTGAGCTCGATGACCAGCCGCATTCCGTCCTTGTCGGACTCGTCGCGGATTTCGGAGATCCCGTCGATGAGCTTGCCCCTCACCAGGTCGGCGATGCGCTCCGTGAGGCGCGCCTTGTTCACCTGGAAAGGCAGCTCGGTGACGACCACGGCCTGGCGTTCACCCTTGCCGATGTCTTCGAAGTGGGCTCGCGCGCGGATCGAAAGGCGCCCACGTCCAGTGCGATAGGCGGTCGCGATCTCCTGCGCGCCGTTGATGATGCCGGCAGTGGGGAAATCGGGCCCGGGAATGTGTTGCATCAGCCCGGCGAGCGGCAGCGCGGGATCGTCCAGCAACGCGATGCAGCCGTTGACCACTTCAGTGAGATTGTGCGGCGGGATGTTGGTGGCCATGCCTACCGCGATGCCCGTCTGGCCGTTGATCAGCAGGTTCGGCACGCGCGCCGGCAATACGGACGGCTCGGTCTCGGACTCATCGTAATTCGAGTTGAAGTCGACCGTGCCCTTCTCGATGTCCGCGAGCAACTCGTGCGCGATGCGCGACATGCGCACTTCGGTGTAGCGCATCGCCGCCGGCGCATCGCCATCCACCGAGCCGAAATTGCCCTGGCCATCGATGAGCATGTAGCGCATCGAGAAGGGCTGGGCCATGCGCACCATCGTGTCGTACACGGCGGTGTCGCCGTGCGGATGATATTTACCGATCACGTCGCCGACGATGCGGGCTGATTTTTTATAGGCCTTGTTGTAGTCGTTGCCGAGCTCACGCATTGCGTAGAGCACGCGACGATGCACTGGCTTCAAGCCGTCGCGCACGTCGGGCAGAGCGCGCCCGACGATCACGCTCATTGCATAGTCCAGATACGATTGCCGCATCTCGTCTTCGAGATTGACGGGGACGATTTCGCGGGCGGCTTCAGTCATTTTGGAGAAAGGCGGTCATTCGAACTGCGCGCTGGAAGAAAGCGGAATGTTAACACAGCGGCCTATATACTCTCGCCTCCCGTCGTCCCGAGCTTTGCCGACCCCGTTGTTTCAGCCGCGTGCTTTTGGCGTTCGATGCCACCTAGAGAATCCGCCGATCTGCTGATCGAAGCCCGTTGGGTGCTGCCCATTGCGCCCGCGAACACGGCGCTGCACGGCAATGCCATCGCAGTGCGCGACGGCATGATCGCGGCAATAGGCCCGGCGGAAGACCTTCGCAAACGCTTTGAATATCGCGATCGCGTGGTGCGCGAGAGCCATGCGCTGCTGCCCGGATTCGTCAATGCGCACACTCATGCGGCAATGTGCCTGCTGCGCGGGTTGCCGGCGCGCAAGCCCCTCATGCCGTGGTTGCGCGAGACCATATGGCCAGCCGAAGAACGATGGTTGAGCCCTGATTTCGTGCGCGACGGGTCGCAACTGGCCATCGCCGAAATGCTGCGCGCCGGTGTGACGTCATTCGGCGACATGTACCTCTACCCCGAAGAAACCGCGCGCATCGCGGCTGCGGCGCGGATCCGCGCGGTTATCGGGCTGCCGGTCCTTGAAGCGCCCTCGTCATGGGCGGAAAACGCAAACGCGTACCTCAGCAAAGGCGAGCGCTTGTGGGACGAATACAAGGACAACCCATGGGTTTCACTGCAATTCGCGCCGCACGCGCCTTACTCAGTCAACGACGCGACGCTGGAACGCGTGCGCCGGGTGGCGGATGAGCTGGACGCGCGCGTGGTCACTCATCTGCACGAAACCGAAGTCGAGATCCAGGACAGCCTCGGTCGCTATGGGCGGCGGCCGCTGCGCAGGCTGGAGGACCTGGGGCTGCTGCGACCCGGGTTCACCGCAGTGCACATGAATCGCCTGAACGAGGAAGACCTGGAGACCGCGGCGCGGACTGGCATCGCCGTCGTCGCCTGTCCGCAATCGAACCTGCGCTTGCGCAGCGGCCAATGCCCCATTGGCGAATTGACGGGGCGCGACATCGCAGTGGGGCTGGGCACGGACGGCGCGGCAAGTGTAGGTGCCCTCGACATCCTGGCCGAGGCTCGCTCCGCGGCGCTGCTCTCCGGGACGATGCTCAGTGAAGAGGCGTTGAAGCTGGCGACGCTCGGCGGCGCGGCGGCGCTAGGCCTTTCGGGCACCGTGGGCTCGCTCGAACCAGGCAAGGCCGCGGATTTCATTTGCATCGATCTGGGCACGCTCGCCTGCCAGCCGGACCATGCGGTCGCGGACAGCATTGTATTTTGCGCCACGCGGCATCAGATCACGGATGTCTGGGTTGGCGGTCGCGCGGCGGTGGCGCAAGGGCGACTGCTGACGTTCGATGAGCCCGACCTATTGCGCATCGCACGCAGCTGGGCGGGCCGCATTCATGGAGCGCGCGAATGACAAATGTCGATGCAGCGGAAGTCGGGCGCTTCGAAGCGCTGTCGCACCGGTTCTGGGATCCGCACGGCGAATTCCGTCCACTGCACATACTCAACCCCGTGCGGGCGCAATTCGTGGCGGAGCGCGCGGCATTGAAAGGCGCGCGAGTGCTCGATGTGGGTTGCGGCGGAGGCCTGCTCTGCGAGAGCTACGCGCGCGGCGGCGCCAGCGTCACGGGAATCGACCTCGCTCCTGGCATGATCGACGTGGCGCGCCTGCACGCCACCGAGCAGGGCCTGAAAATCGATTATCGTGTTTGCGATGCGGATACGCTCGAAGGCGGCTACGACGTGGTCAGCTGCATGGAGATGCTGGAGCACGTTCCGGATCCGGCGAAGATGACCTCCACGCTGGCACGGCTGGTCGCGCCCGGGGGGCGGGCTTTTCGTCTCCACCATCAATCGCAATCTCAAATCGTTCCTGCTCGCGATCGTCGGCGCCGAATACGTGTTGCGGCTCATCCCGCGAGGCACGCACGAATACGAGCGCCTCATTCGTCCGGCCGAGCTCGGGCAGTGGGCACGCGCCGCGGGGCTCGACGTCCGCGAGATCGCCGGGCTCGAATTCGATCCGTTCAGCGAGCACTGCCGACTGAGCCGCGATCCTTCAGTCAACTACCTGATGCATCTGCAGCGCGACGAGTCGGCATCGTGAAGCCAGCAGCGCGCGACTGCGCCGTGCTCTTCGATCTGGACGGCACGCTGATCGATACCGCGCCCGACATGGCCGCAGCCATGAACGCACTGCGCGTGGAGCAGAATCTGGAAGCACTGCCCTTCGTCACGATCCGCCCGTTCGTTTCGCACGGCGCCAATGCGCTGGTCCGGCTTGGATTCCCCGACTCGCCGGACGAGGAGTTCGCGGTGCTGCGCGAGCGATTCCTGGCGATCTACCGAGAGTGCCTCGCAAACGACACCGTATTGTTTGCCGGCACCGCTGAACTGCTCGCTGCGCTGGAAGAGGCGGCCGATTCCGTGGGGCATCGTGACAAACAAGCCCACGTGGCTCACCGAGCCACTGCTGGAAGCGCTGCAGCTGCGCGCGCGCGTAGTTTCACTGGTGTGTGGCGATACTTTTCCCGAGCGCAAGCCGCATCCGCGCCCTTTGCTGCATGCCGCAGCAGAGCTAGGCGTGGCGCCGCAGAAATGCCTGTACGTGGGCGACGCGCAAGCGCGATATCGTCGCCGCGCGGGCGGCGCAGATGCGCTCGCTCGTCGCGCGCTTTGGCTACATCGGACCGCAGGATAATATCGACGAGTGGCAGGCCGACGGCTGCATCGACTCGCCGCTCGAAGTTCTTCACTGGCTGGATCGAATCCCTCAATGAGCCTGACGACCGTCTCAATCCTGCTGATTGCGCTGCTGGTCGGCGGGCTGCTGGGCTTCGTGCTCGGCCAGGCGCTGGCACGACGGCGCGCCGCTGCTGAAGAGATGCGCCTGCGTGAAACGTTCAACGCGCTCGCCGGCGAGAGCCTGCGCGCCAACAACGAGCTTTTCCTGCAGCTCGCGAAGGAATCGCTGGGTCGCGAGCAGGCCATCGCCCAGGGCACGCTCGGAACGCGAGGTCGCCATTGCACAGCTGGTGGAGCCCTTGCGCACGGCGCTGGAGAAGACCGAGCTCCAGGTGCAAGCGCTGGAGCGTGAGCGGCGCGACGCATTCACTTCATTGCGCGTGCAGATCGACAGTCTCACAGGTGGACATGTTCAGCTGCAGCGCGAGACGCGCAATCTTGTCACCGCCCTGCGTCGCCCCGAGGTGCGCGGGCGCTGGGGTGAGATGACTCTGCGCCGGGTGGTCGAGCTGGCGGGCCTGAGCCAGCACTGCGATTTCACCGAACAGCTCAGTGTCGTCTCCGACGAGCGCATGATGCGGCCGGATCTGGTCGTGCACATGCCGGATTCGCGCGATCTCGTCGTGGACGTGAAGACTCCGTTGGATGCCTACCTCGAGGCGATCGAGGCGCAGACCGAATCCGAAAAACAGGCTGCCATGAAACGGCACGCGCAACAGGTCGAGGCGCGTGTGCGTCGAACTCGGCTCGAAAGACTACTGGGCGCAGTTCGAGCACAGCCCGGAGTTCGCGGTTCTGTTCCTGCCCGGGGACCAATTTTTCTCAGCGGCCCTGGTCGAGCGTCCGGATCTCATCGATACCGCCATCAGCCAAAGCGTGATCATCGCGACGCCTTCTACGCTGATTGCGCTGCTCAAGACCGTGGCGCTGGGCTGGCGACAGTCCGCGGTGGCACAGAACGCCGCGGAGATTCGGGAGCTCGGCCAGGATTGTACAAGCGCCTCGGCACATTCGGCAGCATCTGCAGCGCATCGGCCAGCGATTGAACGCGCGGTGGAAGCCTACAACTCCGCGGTCGGCTCACTTGAACGCCAGATTCTGCCCAAAGCGCGGCGCTTCACTGAGCTGGGTGTCACGGCCAGCGAGCCCCTGCCGGAGCTCGAGCCCATCGAACAGATGGCACGCAGTCCGGGCGCTCGATCTGGAGCCTGCGGATCCCGACGAGGACGGCGCGGGCGGAAAACTAATCTCATGAGCTTCGATCCCCGGCGCGTCACGCCTCGCGACGATGAGCTGACCGGCCGGGTCATCGCGATTACCGGCCCGACCCGCGGAATCGGCCGTGCGATGGCGCTCGGCCTGCGCGCGACACGGCGCAAGCGTCATCCTGCTCGGACGCAACACGACGCGGCTCGAAGGACTGCATGCCGAAATCGAAGCGGCGGGCGGCGAATCCACCATCGCCATGATCGATCTCGAGCGCGCCGTCGCCGCGGACTACGACGAGCTCGCCGCAGGCGTGCTCGCGCGCTTCGGCCGGCTCGACGGCCTGCTGCACAACGCAGGCCTGCTCGGCTCGATGGCGCCCATCGAGCACTACGACGTGCCGACCTGGTGCAGGGTGATGCACGTGAACGTCACGGCCGCATTCGCGCTCACGCAGGTTCTGCTGCCGGCGCTGAAGAAATCTCAGGATGCCTCGGTGGTATTCACTTCGAGCGGCGTGGGCGAGCAGGGGCGAGCGTACTGGGGAGCCTATGCCGTCTCGAAGTTTGCCATCGAAGGGCTGACCCAGGTGCTGGCGGCGGAGCTCGAGAATGTCTCGTCGATACGGGTGAACGCCATCGATCCGGGGGCCACGCGCACCTCGATGCGCCAGCAGGCCTATCCCCTCGGAGAATCCGCGATTCGCTGCCGCCGCCCGAAGAGCTGTCGCCGCGTATCTCGCGCTGCTCGGCCCAGCCAGCCGCGCAGTCACGGGCAGAGCTTCGAGGCTCGGCCGCAGCCGACGTCAAACCACTGATCTCGTCGGGCGTGAGCTCGCGAAATCGCCCGCGCGCCATCGTCCGTTCGAGCGTGAGAGGGCCCAGCCTCGTGCGCAGCACACGACTCACGATTGCACCCTGACGCTCGAATAACTGTCTCACGTCTTTGCCGCTGCCTCCGCGGCCGGTGAGGATGTACCAGCGGTTGGCGCCTTCGCCACCGCCAACCTCGCAGCTCTCGACCTGCAGCCGCTCGCCGCTGTCGAGCGCTCCCTCGAGCACGCCCTTCACTGCCTGCTCGGGCATCTCGCCGCGCACGCGCACACTGAACTCGCTGCTCGAGCTATGCACGGCGCGCTGCAGTCGCGCGGCCATCCCTCCATCGGAAGTCACGATCTCGAGGCCACCGTCGATGCGCGGCATCGGGCTAACGGCGATGAATCGGCGACCAGCACGCGGCGGCAATGCGTACGATGAGGTCGGAAGATTCTCGCCCGGCGAGCGGTGGCAGAGAAGCACCTGCGCCTTCGCACGCGGGCGCGCTGGCGGATGAGGCGACCATCGAGCCGCAGTTGATCTCGCAGGCTGCACGCGCACGCCGAGCGTTGCGACGCTCGCCGTTGACGGTCAGGCGTCCGGCGCGGATCCACTCCTCGACTTCGCGACGCGAGCCAACGCCCAGGCCCGGGACAGCACCTTCTGCGCGCGCTCGGGCGCGCCCGGCGCTTCAGTCCTCGTAGACCGGGCGGCGCGGCGACGAGCTCGCCCGTGCTTTGCGGCGCGGTCGAAAGCTCTTCTTCTTCGGCGGAGTCATCGTCCACGCTCACGGTTCCTGCTCGGCTGCCGCCTCATCGGCGGCGTGGCTCGCCTCGACCGCGCCGGCGTGCCGGCGAGATCGAGCTGCAGGTTGAAATCGCCCATGGCCTGAAGCTGCGCCAGCGGCGGCAGGTCATCGAGGCTCTTGAGGCCGAAATAGTCGAGGAATTCGCGCGTGGTGCCCAGCAGCTCCGGACGGCCGGGCACATCGCGCGTGCCGACGACGCGCACCCAGTTGCGCTCGAGCATCGCCTTGATGATCTGCGGATTGACGGTCACTCCGCGCACCGATTCGATTTCGGCGCGCGTGATCGGCTGCCGGTAGGCTATCAGCGCCAGCGTCTCGAGCATCGCGCGCGAGTAGCGGGGCGGCCGTTCCGGCCACAGCCGGCTGATCTCCGATGGCGAAATCCCGCCGCACCTGGATGCGAAAGCCGTTGCCGGTCTCCTTCAACTCGATGCCGCGGCCCTCGTAGTCGGCCTCGAGCTGATTCAGGCCCGCGCGCAGCTCGGCATTGCGTCGGGCGCGATGATTCCTCGAACAGCTGCGCGAGCTCGGCGAGTGCAGACGGGCGGCCCGCCGCGAGCATCGCGGCCTCGATGACGTTCCTGATGTATGAGTCGCTCATGAATTCCCCTCGGTCGACGACGGCGGCTCATCGGCGAATGGAGCCTCGAGCGCCACCTCGCCCGTGCTCTCTTCCACTTCCACTCTCGACCCACGAGTTGTCCGCCACCAGCCGCAGATTGCGGTTCGGCCCCGCGCTGCGTACGTGCAGTGGCGCGAAAGGCTCGGCCTGCACGATGTCGATCAGTCCTTCGCGCATCAGCTCGAGGATGGCGACGAACGTAATCGTGACGCCCATGCGGCCTTCCTCGGGGCGGAACAGCTGCTGGAAGTCCACGAAGCTCGTGTGCTCGAGCGCTCGCGAGGATGTCCGTCATGCGCTCGCGCACCGAGAGCCGCTCGCGCTGCACGTGATGATGGGCGAACATTTCGGCGCGCGCCACCACGTCCTTGAACGCGACCAGCATTTCCTGGAGCGTGATCTGGGGCATGAGACGGACGACTTTGCGGTCCTGACCTCGGCGCTGGCCGTCCAGGTGTCACGCTCGAGGCGCGGCAACTGGTCGATGCCTTCCGCCGCTTTCTTGAAGCGCTCGTACTCCTGCAGCCGGCGCACCAGCTCGGCGCGCGGATCCTCTTCCCCGTCGCCCTCCGACCTTGGGGCGCGGCAGCAGCATGCGTGATTTGATCTCCGCAAGGGTCGCGGCCATCACCAGGTATTCGCCCGCGAGCTCCAGCTGCAGTTCCTGCATCAACTCGATGTACTGCATGTACTGGCGCGTGATCTCGGCGAGCGGCACATCGAGGATGTTCAGGTTCTGGCGGCGGATCAGGTACAGCAACAGGTCGAGCGGGCCCTCGAATGCCTCGAGGAACACCTCGAGGGCCTGCGGCGGGATGTACAGATCCTTCGGCATGACCGTGATCGGCTCGCCGTTGATCATCGCGAAGGGCATCTCGCCCTGTTCCGGTGACAGCGCCGGCAGCGGCTGCTGCGGCGCGCAGTAGGAAACCAGCTTCAGGTCCGGTTTCGTCAGTTCAGCCCTCGCGCAGGTGCATGGCCCGGCGCACGTCGTCCAGCGTCTCCCGCGCCACTTCGCGCGCCTTCTCGGCGCCCTCGGCAGCGATATTACGCACCAGCTCGGGATTGTCTTCAAATTCCTGCGCGCGCTTGCGCATGCCGGTGATCTCCTCGACCACTTTTCGATCACGCGCTTCTTGCAGTCGAGGCAGCCGATCCCGGCGGTGCGGCAGCCCTGGTTCGACCCAGTCGCGCGTCGCCTCGTCCGAGTAGATCTTGTGCAGGTCCCACACCGGGCACTTCTCCGGATCGCCCGGGTCGGTGCGCAGCTTGCGCGCCGGGTCCGTCTGCATCCTGCGCAGCTTCTCGACCACGACGTCGGGATCCTCGCGCAACCCGATCGTGTTGCCGTAGGACTTGGACATCTTGCGCCCATCGACGCCGGGCACTTTGGGCGTCGCCGTGAGCATCACCTGCGGCTCGGTGAGAATGCTGACCCCAGCGCCCTCGAGGTAGCCGAGCAGCCGCTCGCGATCCGCGACGGTGATGCGATTGTTTCCCTGTACCAGAGCCTGCGCGCGCTCGAGCGAGGCAGTATCGCCCGTCTCCTGAAACTTGCGCCGCAGTTGCTTGTACGTCGAGCTGTTGCGGCCGCCGAGGCTTTTCACCGCCTTCTCGGCCTTCAGCTCGAAATCGGGCTCGCGCCCGTAGAGATGATTGAAGCGGCGCGCGATCTCACGCGTGATCTCGACGTGCGACACCTGATCTTCTCCGACTGGCACGTACGCCGGCCGATACAGGAGAATGTCGGCGCTCTGCAGCAACGGATAGCCCAGGAAGCCATAGGTGTTGAGGTCTTTTTCCTTCAGCTGCTCCTGCTGGTCCTTGTAGCTCGGCACTCGCTCGAGCCAGCCGAGCGGAGTGATCATGGAAAGCAGCAGATGCAGCTCGGCGTGCTCGGGACCTGGGATTGCACGAAGAGCGTGGACACCCCGGGATTGAGGCCCGCGGCCAGGTAGTCGATCAGCACCTGCCGGCTCTGTTCCTGGATCTGCGAGGTGTCCTCGTAGCCGGTGGTGAGCGCATGCCAGTCGGCGATGAAGAAATAGCACTCGTACTGGTACTGCAGCTCCACCCAGCCGCGCAGCGCGCCGTGATAGTTGCCGAGGTGCAGGGGGCCGGTAGGCCTCATCCCTGAGAGCACTCTGCGGGTTTGGGGGTTGGCACTCACGGGGCGCGAGTATACTTCGCTTATGCAGTCCTTACTCGAGTTGGCGCCGCTCGTGGCGTTTTTCACGGCTTACAAGCTGGCGGATATCTACGTCGCCACCGCTGTACTGATGGCGGCAATGGCCGTGCTACTGGCAATCGACTACCTGCGCACGCGTCGCATTCCGCCGATGCACGGGCTGAGTGCGCTGCTCGTCTTCCTGTTCGGCACGGCGACGCTGGTGCTGCACGATGAGCGCTTCATCAAATGGAAGCCGACGATCTTCTTCTGGCTGCTGGCGGCGGCATTCCTGGCCAGCATCTGGATCGGCAAGCGCCCCCTCGTGCAGCGCTTTTTTGGGGCCGCGCTGGGTGATGATTCGCGCATCAGCGCCGCGCAATGGCTGCGTATCAACTGGCTGTGGGTGTTTTTCTACGCCGCACTCGGCGCACTGAACCTGTTTGCCGCGGCCCGGCTTAGCACCGGCGACTGGATCAACTTCAAGATCGGGCTGACGGTTGCGACCGCCGTGTTCATCGTTGCCCAGGTGCTATGGCTATTGCGGCGATATCCACCGCCCACGCAAACATGAGCCTGCAGGATGAGCGCATCGCGCGCATTCGCAGTGCGCTCCAACAGCTGTCGCCTTCGTCAATTGAGATCTCGGACGACAGCGCCGCCCATGCCGGTCACGCGGGCGCGCGCGAAGGCGGGCACTTCCGGGTTACGCTTGTCGCCGATGCATTTCGCGGGCATTCATCGATACAGCGGCACCGGATCGTGTATGCGGCTGTTGCCCAATTGATGGGAACCGATATCCACGCCCTCAACATCGTGGCGCGCACTCCTGAAGAATCTACCTGATAATCACTACGTAACCTACTGAGATATAAGCATGAATTACCCAAGAATCCTGGTCATTGCAGGCTTGCTGGCGCTCATGGCCTGTCAGCCGAAGAGCGCCGACACCGGCAAACCCGTCGCGAAGGACGCTTCGCCGACAGCTGCAACGGTCAACGGCGAGGCCATCAGCAACGACCTGCTCGACGTTTACGCGAAGGGCCTGGCCAACAAGCCGGCGAGCGAGCTCACCGCCGAGCAGCGGGATCGCGTGCTCGATACGCTGGTGCGTGCAATGTTGATCGCGCAGCAGGCGGACAAGCAGGGCATCAGCAAAGAGAAGGAGACCGTCGGCCAGCTCGAGCTGGCGCGACTCAATGTGCTGCAGCGGATGGTTTCGGAGCGATATCTGAAGGACAAGCGGCCCACCGAGCAGGATCTGCGCGCCGAATACGAGACCCAGGTGGCAGCGCTGCCGCGCCTCGAATACCACGCGCAGCACATTCTCGTGGCCACATCGCAGTTCGCCGAGAAGCTCATCGCCGAGCTCGACAAGGGCGCCAACTTCACCGCGCTCGCCAAGCGCGAATCGATGGACGAAGGCGCCAAGCAGAACGGCGGCGACCTGGGCTGGGTGTCACCGGATCGTTTTCCAAAGCCGCTGGGGGATGCCATCGCCGCTCTCAAGGCGGGGCAGTTCACCCACACGCCCGTCAAATCGGAATTCGGCTGGCACGTGATCAAGGTCGATGACACGCGCGATGTGGCGGCCCCGCCCTTCGACAACGTCAAGCAGCGCCTCGAGAGCATGGTGCTCGAGAAGAAGATCAAGGCGTACACGGATGATCTGCTCAAGACGGCGAAAGTGGAGAAGAAGGCGGCTCCTGCCGCGGGTGCAGCGGGTGCGGCACCTGCCGCCACTGAGCCGGCGAAGCCTACAGGCTGACACCGTGACGCCGGGAAGTGGCCGCGCGCGCGCGCGGGCCACCTAGCCCTGCGCGTCGTTACCTACAACACGCCGTCGTAGATCTGAGCCATCGGCAAAGACAGTCCGATCGATTGGAACTCGGCGATCGCATCTGCCCCGATCAGCAGTCGCGCTGCCCAATTCTCTGCACGCCGGAATATCGTGATCTCGTGCTGATCCTGCTCCACGAGAACGTATTCCTCGAGCGAGAGCATCTGCCAATAGTTCAGCGCCTTCTCCCGCCGGTCGATGCGCGCCGTGAATGGTGAAAGGACTTCGCAGATCAGTTTTGGATCCTGAAGAGCGTTCCTTTCCAGCGCGTGTGCGCCACAAGCGACCATGACGTCAGGATAGTAATAGGCCCCTGCCGCGCGATTTCCCTGGCGCGACTGATGCGCGGCACGATTCCCTGCCGGCCAGTGAATGATGGCGCAAGCGCCAGAGCGCATCAATCCCTAGAGACGCCGATCAACTCTAGGAAAGCATCTTCATCGAGCACCTGCACGCCCAACTCGGTCGCCTTGCGCAGTTTGGAACCGGCCTCGGCGCCTGCGACGACCAGATCGGTTTTCTTCGACACGCTGCCGCTCACCCTGGCCCCCAGCCGCTCGGCGAGCGCCTTGGCTTCCTCGCGTGTCATCTTCTGCAGGCTGCCCGTAAACACGATCGTCTTGCCTGTGACGGGCGAGCTTTGCGACGGGCGCTCGGCATCCAGGATGCGGACCTGATCCGTGAGCCGCTCCACCAGTTTGCGGTTGTGACTTTCCGCGAAGAACGCCGCGATGGCATCGATGACCGTCTCGCCGATCTGATCCAGCGCATCCATTTCCTGCCGCGCGTCGGCATCGCCGCCGGCGACCACGAGGCTCGCGTCATGAAACGCCTTCCACGTGCCATAGCCGCGGGCCAGGGCGCGGGCCGTCGTCTCGCCCACCTGGCGGATGCCGAGCGCAAAGATGAATCGCTCGAGTGAGATCTCGCGCCGCGCCTCGATCGCCGCGAGCAGCTTGCGCACGGAGACTTCACCGAATCCCTCCTCTTCCTCGAGATCGGCCTTGCGCACCTCGAGCTCGAAGATATCCGCAGGCGCGGTCACCCAGCCCTTCTCAAAGAAGAGCTGGATCTGCTTTTCGCCCAACCCTTCGATGTCGAATGCCAGCCGCGAGACGAAATGCCGAAGGTGTTCGGTCTTCTGGAATGGACAGGCAAATTCACCGGTGCACCGCGCCCGAGCACCCTCTTCCCCGGTCGCGGTGACTTCACGGACCACCTTGGTCTTCAGGGGACAGGGGCACCTTGTGGGAAAGCGGTAAGGCTTCTGCGCCTTCTGCGAAACGACTTCGAGCACTTGCGGTATGACATCCCCCGCGCGCTGAATCGTCACCGTTGCGCCCTCGTACACGCCCAGGGAGGCGATGTAATCCTCGTTGTGCAGCGTCGCGTTCTGCACGACGACCCCGCCTACGTTCACCGGCTCCAGCTTCGCAACCGGCGTCAGCGTGCCTGTGCGCCCCACCTGTATATCGATTGCCTTGATACGGGTAGTGGCCTTCTCAGCTGGAAACTTGTGCGCGATTGCCCATCGGGGGTTGCGTGAGACGAAACCGAGCCTTTCCTGCCAGTCGAGACGGTCGATCTTGTAGACGACGCCGTCGATGTCGTACTCCAGCGAAGAGCGCGCAATGCCGATGTCACGGTGGAATGCGAGGAGGTCATCCACAGAGTGGCACACCTTCGTAAGCGGGTTCGTCGTGAAGCCACGCGCTTCCAGCCATGACAACATGTCTGACTGCGTTTCGGCCGGCATGCGGGTCATGGCGCCCCACGAATAAGCGAAGAACCCGAGTGCGCGGTCCGCAGTGATCTTCGAATCCAGCTGCCGCACCGAGCCTGCCGCGGAGTTTCGCGGGTTGGCGTACAGCGGCTTGCCGGTAGCGGCCTGCTGCTCATTCAGCGCCCGGAACGCTGATTTGGTCATGTAGACCTCGCCGCGGACTTCGCACAGTTCGGGTGCTGGCCCTTTCAGCTTCTTCGGCACGTCATCGAGCGTTGCGACGTTGGCCGTGACGTCCTCACCCTCGTTGCCGTCGCCGCGCGTCGCGCCCACGGCAAGCTTGCCTTTCTCGTAACGCAGCGACATGGAGAGGCCGTCGATCTTCGGCTCCGCGGTGAAGACGATTTCCTCTTCAGGGGAAAGGCGCAGGAACCTGCGGATGCGCTCGACGAAATCGGCCACATCTTCCGGGCTGAACGCATTGCCCAGCGAGAGCATGGGCACCGAATGGCGCACCTTGGCGAACTTGCCCGCCGGCGATGAGCCCACCCGCTGGGTCGGTGATTCGGCCACGACGAGTCCGGAATGTTCTTTTTCCAGCGCCACCAGCTCACGCATCAACGCATCGTATTCGGCGTCGCTGATCTCAGGCGCATCGTGCTCGTAGTAGCGCTTGTTGTGATGGGCAATCTGCGCGCGAAGCTCAGCCGCGCGCGCCTTCGCCGCTGCCGGCTTCACGTGGCTGCCTCGCCGGCGACATTCGATCTCATGCGTGCGATGCGCTGCACATCGAGCGGCTGCCCGCTCTCATCCTGCAGCGTTCCCTGCAGACGCTCGCCAAGGTTGCGGGCCGTTACCAACAGCTCCTCGAGCAGCTGCGATGCGGGCGCCGGACCGGGCAATACGATGAACAGACCGAGGCCTCCATACCGAAGGGTGTCCATCGTCTCTAGATCGAAGCTGCCGGGTTGCGTCACGCTCGCGGCGCTCACTCGCACCCGCGCATCCGGGCCCGGCTTGTGAAAGATCGAGAATTTTCCGTGCACGAACCCTTCGGCAGCCAGTGCGAGGCGCAGCGCCCGGCCGTTGAAGCGCTCGCCTGCCTCCGCCATCAGCCGAACGGTGATCAGCCGGCGTTGATCCTCTGGCGGCCAGGCGAGCACGGGCTCGGGAGGTGTCACGCTGAAGTCAGGTTGCGGAGCGTCATCCACCAGCGGCTCATCGAGCACGATTGGCTCCGCGGGTCGCGGTTCCCCAGCTGCGAAATCTTCTTCGATCCGAACGCCGTCTACCCGCAGGCCCACCATCGAATCGTCGATCTCCAGGACGGGCAGTTCCTGTGCGGCTTCGCGCGGGCGAATCTCGGGGAGCCCGAGTGTGGGCTCGCGGAAACGCGGCTGGGTGACTTCTTCGATCTGCTGTGGCCGTCGCCGCTGGCGACGGATTTCCCAGATGGCGAGAGCGCCCACGAACACCAAGCCGCCGATCAACAGGATCCAGCGTAGCTCGGGCATTTCAGGTCGCCCGCACGCGCAGGCTCACACGGCCGCGAGCCGCACGGCTTCGTCGACGTCCACCGCCACGAGGCGCGATACGCCGGGCTCGTTCATCGTGACGCCGAGCAGCTGCGAGGCGAGCTCCATCGTCGTCTTGTTGTGGGTGATGAAGATGAACTGCACGCGCGAGGACATCTCGCGCACGATCTCGCAAAAGCGCCCCACGTTGTGCTCATCGAGCGGCGCGTCCACCTCATCGAGCAGGCAGAACGGCGCGGGGTTGAGGTCGAAGATCGAAAAAACCAGCGCCACGGCCGTGAGCGCTTTCTCGCCGCCCGACAGCTGATGGATGGAGCTGTTGCGCTTTCCAGGCGGGCGCGCCATCACGGCGACGCCGGCGGTCAGCGGATCGTCTCCGGCCAGCTCGAGGTAGGCATGGCCGCCGCCGAATAGCCGCGGGAATTTCTCCTTGAGTCCTGCATTGATGCGCTCGAACGTCTCATCGAAGCGCGCCCGGGTCTCTTTGTCGATGCGCTTCATCGCCTGCTCGAGGGTGCTCAGGGCGTCGGTGAGATCGGTGAACTGGCGGTCGAGATACTCCTTGCGCTCGCTCTGCTCCTTGAGCTCATCGATGGCGGCGAGGTTCACCTGGCCGAGCTTCTCGATGTCGGTACGCGCCTCGCCCAGCGTCTGTTCCCAGGCAATCACGGTGGCATCTGCGTTGAGCGCCGCAAGCACCTCGCCCAACTCGAAGCGCGTCTGGGCAAACTGCTCCGAAATGGATTCGCGGCGCACGCGCGTTTCCTGGGCTGCGAGCTTCGCCTCCTCCATGGAAGTCCTGGCGGCGTCCACTCTCTGCTCCGCCGCAATGCGTTTTTCCTCCAGGGCCCTCAGGTCCGCTTCCGCTTCTTCGAGGCCGCGCCGGGCGACTGACAGCTCCGTCTCGACATCGAGACGGCGCGCCAGGGCATCGTTCAGCCGCGCCTCGAGCTCGACGATTGGCGCATCCCCGCTTGCCAGCTCCTGTTCCAGGTGCGCGCAACGCGCTTCGAGCTGTGCCCGCTGCTCGATCATTCGGGCCAGGCTCGTTGCAGTCGAGCTTTCGGCCGAGCGTCGCGATTCCAGGCGGATCAGCAGGTCCCGGGATACGAGCTGGGCAGCCTGCGCACGTGCGCGCGCTGCCGCGAGAGCCTCACGGCGATCTTCGCGCTCGTTTTCCAGATCCGGCTTGCGCGAGTCCAGCTCGCCGAGCGAGGCGACTCCGCGGTCCAGCGCGCTTCTTGAGACCGAGAGCGCTTCCTGGGTCATCCCCGTTTCGCGCATGGCCTCACCCGCCTCGTCCTCGAGCCGTTCGCTGCGCAGGCTGGATTCCTGCCAACGCGCGCGCATCGCCTCGAGCTGCCCCAATAAATCCGAATGGCTGCGATGCGAGCTCTGTATGCCCGCCTGAACGCTGTCGCGTTGTGCTTCCGCCTCGGCAAGCGAAGCACGCACCTCACCCAGGTGCACTTCGATGTTGCGCGCCTTGTCTTCCAATGCCCCGAACTCGCCGCGCAATGACTTGAGCCGGTGCTCGCGCGCGATGACACCTGCGTGATGGTCCGCGCCGCGGCTGACGCGCAGCCAATTGCGACCCACCCATTCGCCCGAGCGTGTGATGAGGGATTGCCCGGCCGGCAACTTTGCCCGCCGTTGCAGCGCTTCGGCGAGCGAGTCCGCCGTATAAATGTTCGCCAGGGGGGTGGTCAGCGCTGCTGGGCCATTGACCTTGCGAATCAGCAGACCCGCCTCGTGCACGACGGGGATGGGATCCTGCGGATCCGCGGCCCCCTCGATGAGCGTCAAACGGCCGCCGGCAAGGCTGCCGAGCGTACCCGCAAGCTCATCGAGATGATCGATGCAGACGGCTTCCAGGTAGTCACCCAGCGCGGTCTCGACGGCGCGCTCCCACCCGGAATCGACCTCGAGCATCTCGGCCACTCGAGGTCTCGCGGCCAGGCCACTCGAGCCCAACCATTCGCCTGCGTTGCCAGCCTCGTGGCTGAGTGCCGCCTTCTGCAGCGCCTCGAGCGACAGCACTTCCGCCCGCATGCGTTCGCGCTCGGCGCGAGCAGTTTCGAGCCGCCCGTCGACCGCAATCTGCTCCGAACGCAGCGACTGGACCTGGTCGAGCGCGACGGTCAGCGAATGCGCGAGCTGCTCGCTTGCCGTGCGGGCCACAGCTTCCTGCTGCGCGAGCGTCGCGAACTGCTCCTGCGCGCTCTGGGCCGCGAGCGTCTCACGCTCAATCGCCAGGCGATCGGTCTGCGTCATCAGCCGGCGCAGCTGATTTTCCAGCTGCTCTATCCGCGCCCGCTCCACCTGGATGGTCTGATGCGCGGCGCCAAAGTCGCGGTTGAACTCTTCCCAGCGCTGTTGCCAGGCCTGCAACGCCTGCTCCGCAGCGTCCAGCGCCTCCGCGGCAAGCCGCTCCGCTCCCTGGGTGATCTCCATTTCGGGCGCGATCGCCGCCAGCTCGGCCCTGAGGCCGGCGAGCTCGCGCTCGTCCCGCTCGATGTGCAGCGCGGTTTCGTTCTGGGTGCCCCGCGCCTGCGTGAGGTCTATTTTCTGGCGCTCACGAAGCTCCCGGGTGTGCTGGATGTTCTGCTCGGTTCGCGAGATCTCCGCGCCCACTTCGTAATAGCGTCCCTGAACCACAGCAACCCGGTCGGACTGCTCCGTATGGAAGGCACGCTGTTTCTCGATTGCGGCCTCGGCCGCACGCTGGTCCGCGAGCGAGGCCTGCATGGCGAGCTCCCGCTCGCGCATCGCGGTGTCGTGAATCTCCGCTCCGCTGTCGAGCTCGCGCAGCTTGAGAGCCAGGACCTCGGCCGTCAGCTTTCGCTCGTGTTCCTTGAGCGCCTGGTAACGGCGCGCCGTCGCGGCCTGCCTCTGCAGGTGGCGGATCTGCTTTTCGATTTCATCGCGCACGTCCTGCAGGCGCTCGAGATTCTCGCGCGTCTCGCCCACGCGGCTTTCTGTCTCCCGGCGACGCTCCTTGTATTTCGAGATGCCGGCCGCTTCCTCCACGAAGGCGCGCATGTCTTCGGTCTTGGCCTCGATGACACGCGAGATCATGCCCTGCTCGATGATGGCGTAACTGCGCGACCCCAGCCCGGTGCCCAGGAACAGCTGCGTGATGTCTTTGCGGCGGCAGCGCGCGCCGTTGATGAAGTAGCTCGACGTGCCGTCGCGCGACACGAGCCGCTTCAGCGCAACTTCGTTGTAGCCGGCGTATGGCCCGCTGATCTTGCCATCGGCATTGTCGAAGAGCAGCTCCACGGAGGCGGTGCCCACCGGCTTGCGCGCCGCCGAGCCGTTGAATACGACGTCCGCCATCGACTCGCCGCGCAGGTGCTTGGCGGACAGCTCGCCCATGACCCAGCGCACGGCGTCGATGACGTTCGACTTGCCGCAGCCGTTGGGGCCGACCACGCCGGTGAGATTACTGGGGAAACTGACGCTGGTGGGATCGACGAAGGACTTGAAACCGGCAAGCTTGATCTTGGTGAGCCGCATTGAAGATCCTGTCGCGACGCTGAAGCGCGCGGTAGTGTAAAGTAATTTTTCGCATGACTACACGTCCAACGACAGCTCTGGAGACTTTTGCGAACCCGCAGGCCTCGCGCGACTACACGATTCGCATGTCGATTCCGGAGTTCACGTGCCTGTGCCCGAATACCGGCCAGCCCGACTTCGCCACGCTCGAGCTGGAATACGTGCCCGACCGCATGTGCATCGAGCTGAAATCGCTGAAGCTGTACGTCTGGTCGTTCCGCGACCGCGGCGCATTCCACGAGGCCGTCACGAACGAGATCCTCACGCACCTGGCCGACTCCGTGGCCCCACGGTTCATGCGCGTCACCGCGCGCTTCAACGTGCGCGGCGGCATTTATACGACGGTTGTCGCCGAACACCGCCAGCCGGGCTGGCAAACCGCAGCGGCGGTTGCCCTGCCCTAGTCGGCCGGTATAATCCCGCGTCCTTCAAGGGGCTGATGCTTTACGAGGAGCGACCGATGTCCGCCAAGCGACCCGCGCCCAAGCCCGGGAAGGGAAAGAAGGCGGTGAACCGACCTGCCGCGCGCAAGCCTGCGGCAGTCAAGCCCGCGGCCCGCGCAAAGGCCGCGGCTCACGCGAGGAAGACAGTGACCCAGCCCAAAAAGGCACCCCAGCACCGCAGCCCTGCCGCAGCCACCCCGGCCTCCACCACGCGCAAGCCCGCCGATGCGAAGCGCAAGGCTGCTGAAGCCGCTGCGCCCGCCGAACACAAGCCTGCCGCCAAGAGCGGCGGAGGGGCCAAATCGGCCGGCCCCGCGCACGGCGGCAACTCGACTCCGCCGTCGTTCAGCACGACGCGCGCCACTGCCTCTGCGACATCTGCGGACGCCGAGGAGGGCGACAGCATCGAGCCGGGCAGCCTGTTAGCCGGCCCGCGCAATGTGCAGCCCTACATCGCCAAGCGTGGCGAGCAGTACATGGGCAAGGCGCAACTCGAGCACTTCCGCGAAATCCTCGCGAGCTGGAAGAAAGACCTCATGATGGAGGTCGATCGCACCGTCACCCACATGAAGGACGAAGCAGCCAACTTCCCGGACCCGAACGACCGCGCCACGCAGGAAGAGGAATTCAGCCTCGAGCTGCGCACCCGCGATCGCGAGCGCAAGCTCATTCGCAAGATCGACGAGGCGATCAAGCGCATCGAGGACGGCTCCTACGGCTATTGCCTGGAAACCGGCGAAGAGATCGGCATCAAGCGTCTCGAAGCGCGCCCTGTGGCGACGCTGAGCATCGAGGCGCAGGAGCGCCGGGAACGTCGTGAGCGCCAGTACGGCGATCGGGACGACCGCTACCGGTAATCAGGGTTCGCGCCGGCTTCAACCGGCGCGAGGCCTTCCCCGCAGCAGAATCAGGGTGCGTCGACGCTGCGCATGGTGAGGCGCACGCGCCCCTGGCGATCGACTTCCAGCACCTTCACGCGGATCACATCGCCTTCCTTGAGCTTGTCGCTCACGCGCTCGACCCGCTCGTCGGAGATCTGCGAGATGTGCACCAGGCCGTCGCGACCTGGCAGGATGGTGACGAAGGCGCCGAAGTCCATCAGGCGGGCGACCTTGCCCTCGTAGATGCGGCCGACCTCGACGTCGGCGGTGATCAGCTCGATGCGGCGCTGCGCCTCGCGGCCGGCCAGGCCGCTCACCGAGGCGATCTTCACCGTGCCGTCGTTCTCGATGTCGATGGTGGTGCCGGTCTCCTCGGTGATCTGGCGGATGACCGCGCCACCCTTGCCGATGACGTCGCGGATCTTCTCCGAGTCGATCTTCATCGTGATGATCGACGGCGCCCACTCCGACATATCGGTGCGCGACTCGGTGATCACCTTGTTCATCTCGCCGAGGATGTACAGGCGGCCGTCGCGGGCCTGCGCCAGCGCGACCTTCATGATCTCGGGCGTGACGCCCTCGACCTTGATGTCCATCTGCAGCGCGGTGACGCCGTCCTTCGTGCCGGCGACCTTGAAATCCATGTCGCCGAGGTGGTCCTCGTCGCCGAGGATGTCGGTGAGCACCTTGAAGCGGCTGCCCTCGAGCACCAGGCCCATGGCGACGCCGGCGACCGGCGCCTTGATCGGTACGCCCGCATCCATCAGCGACAGACTGGTGCCGCACACGCTCGCCATGGAGCTCGAGCCGTTGGACTCGAGAATCTCCGAGACGATGCGGATCGACGTAGGGGAACTTGGTCATGTCGGGCATGACCGCTTTGACGCCGCGGCGCGCCAGGTTGCCGTGGCCGATCTCGCGGCGCTTCGGCGAACCCATCATGCCGGTCTCACCGACGGAGAACGGGGGAAAGTTGTAGTGAAGCATGAACGGCTCGCGGCGCTCGCCGGTGAGGCCGTCGATGATCTGCGAGTCCCGCGAGGTGCCGAGCGTGGTGACGACCAGCGCCTGCGTTTCGCCGCGGGTGAACAGTGCCGACCCGTGGGTGCGCGGCAGAACGCCGACCTTCACGGTGATCGGGCGGACCGTGATCAGGTCGCGGCCGTCGATACGCGGCTCGCCGTTCAGGATCTTCTGCCGCACGAGATTGCTCTCGAGCTTGAACGAAGGCGTCCTCGACCTGCTCCGCGGTGAACTTCGGCGCATCGCCGCCGCTGAGCGCGAGCTGCGTCTGCGTCTTCACTTCGGCCAGCTGATCGCGGCGCTTGAGCTTTTCGGTGATGGCGTAAGCCTCGGTCACGGCGGCCTGCGCGTGCATGGCCACGGCGCTCGCGAGTTCCGCGTTGGCGGCGGGAGCTTCCCACTTCCAGCGCGGGCTGCCTGCGGCGGCCACGAGTTCCTTGATGACCTTGATGGCCGCCTGCATCTGCTGATGACCGAACACCACGGCGCCCAGCATCACTTCTTCCGAGAGGCCCGCGGCCTCGGATTCGACCATCAGCACGGCCTGCTCGGTGCCGGCGACCACCAGGTCGAGCTGCGACTCGGCGAGCTCCTTGGCGGGTGGGTTGAGCAGGTACTGACCGTTCTTCCAGCCGACGCGCGCCGCGCCGATGGGGCCGTTGAACGGAATTCCCGACAGCGCCAGCGCCGCGGAGGCGCCGAGCAGCGCGGGGATGTCCGAGTCGATCTCAGGATCGACGCGACAGCACGGTCGCGACGACCTGCACGTCGTTGTAGAAGTTGTCCGGGAAGAGCGGACGGAGCGGCCGGTCGATGAGCCGCGAGGTCAGCGTCTCTTTTTCGGTCGGCCGGCCTTCACGCTTGAAGAACCCGCCTGGAATGCGCCCGGCGGCGTAGGTCTTCTCGATGTAGTTGACGGTCAGCGGCAGGAAGTCGCGCCCGGGAGCGGCCTTCTGCTTGGCGCAGACGGTGACGAGCACGACGGTGTCGCCCATCGACACACGCACGGCGGCATCCGCCTGGCGCGCAATCTCGCCGGTGTCGATGTTGACGGTATGGGGACCATAGGAAAATGACTTGGTGACAGCGCTCACGCTTCAATCCTCGGGTGAGAGATCGGGTGTAAAACGAAAAAGGCCGCGCGTGTGACACAGCGCGGCCTTTTGAGTTTGGGTCAACGACGCAGCCCCAGGCGCTCGACGAGCTCCTGGTACTTCTGCGGTTGAGTGGACTTGAGGTAGTCGAGGTGCTTGCGGCGCTGGTTCACGAGCTTCACGAGCCCACGACGCGAGGAATGGTCGCGCTTGTGCGTGGCGAAGTGCTCACCGAGTCCATTGATGCGCTCCGAAAGAAGTGCGACCTGCACTTCCGGCGGAACCGGTGTCCTGGGGACTGCGCCGGAACTGCGCGACGACCCCATCCTTCTTGTCTGTCGATAAAGCCATTACTCGATGATCCTAGATGCTTGTCTTGACTACCCTTTTACGAGGCGCGCGATTCTACCCGCGGACCCCTCCACCCACAAGCGGCGTGGCCGCACGCACGCCCCGCCTTGCGCTTCGCCGATTCCCATGAAGCAGCCGGCTCCGGTCATACAGCCGAACCCGCCGCCTGCGCGGCCTGCGTGTCGCGCACGTCCGACCGATCTGACCGTGGCCTGCAGGCCGCTGCGCGGCCTCGCGCGCTCAGAATCGAATCGCCTCCAGATGCCCAGCACGCAGGTCCGCCGGCCAGGATGCGAGGCTGCGCGCGCCGCTCGATCGGATTCGAGCGTCTCCATGGCCTCACCCTCGAACGGCTCGACGTAGGTGCGCCGCAGACGTGTGACGTGCCCGCAGCTGCCGAGCGCCCGGGCGATGTCTTCCGCCAGCACCCTTATGTACGTGCCCTTGGCGCACAGCGTCTCGAGCCGCAGCGAGCCGCCGTCGCTGCCTGCCAGCCGCAGCTCGAATATCTCGATCTCCCGCGCCGCCCGCTCGATCTCCTTGCCCGCCCGCGCGAGCTTGTAGAGCGGCTGGCCGTCCTTCTTGATCGCCGAGTACATCGGCGGCACCTGCGGCTGTCGTCCGAGGAAGCCGCGCAGAACGGTCTCCACGGCCTCGCGATCCAGTTCCGGGACCGCGCAGCGTCTCGACCACTTCGCCTTCGGCGTCGCCGGTCGCGGTGCGCTCACCGAGCTTCATGGTGAACTCGTACTTCTTGCGCAGCGAAACGATGTCGACCGCGATCTTGGTGGCCTCGCCCAGGCAGATCGGCAGCATGCCGGTCGCCAGCGGATCGAGGCTGCCGATGTGCCCGGCCTTCTCCGCCCCGAGCAGCCGTTTCACGCGCTGCAGCGCGTGGTTGGAGGACACGCCCAACGGCTTGTCGAGCAGGAGAATGCCCGTCACCGCTTCCACGTCAGGCGTCAGCTGTTGGCCTTCTCGATGAGCTCGGTGAGCCGCGCGGCGCGGTCGATGGACTCATCGAACACGAACTGCAGTCGCGGCATGTAGCGCAGGCCCAGGCGCCTGCGCCGACTTCGCCGCGCAGGAATCCGCCGGCGCGCGTCAGGCCTTCCTGCACCTGCTCCAGCGGATTCTTGGAGGCAGCAAACGGCACGAAGTAGATGCGCGCGTTCTTCATGTCCGGCGAGACGCTGACCGAGGTGATCGTGATATTGCCGACGCGCGGATCGTTGACCTCGCGCGAGATCACTCGCTCAGACACGCTGAATCTCCGCTGCGATCGCCGCTCGCGCGCGATCGTGATCCTGTCGCGGCGTGCTGCGTGAACTCCGGCTCACTGCAGCGTCCTGGCCACTTCGACGCGCGAGAAGCACTCGATCTGGTCGTTCGACGCGCACGTCCTGGTAGTTCTTCACGCCGATGCCGCACTCGGTGCCGGCGCGCACTTCGTTGACGTCGTCCTTGAAGCGGCGCAGCGACTCGAGCGCGCCCTCGAAGATCACGACGTTGTCGCGCAGCACGCGGATCGGATTGTTGCGCTTGACCAGGCCCTCGGTGACCAGGCAGCCCGGCCACGACGCCGAACTTGCTCGAGCGGAACACCTCGCGCACCTGCGCCGTGCCGACGATCTGCTCCTTGATCTCCGGCGGCAGCATGCCCGTCATCATCTGCCTGACGTCGTCGATGGCTTCGTAGATGATGCTGTAGTAGCGCACCTCGACGCCCGTGTCCTTCACGGCATCGCGCGCGCCGGCATCGGCGCGCACGTTGAAGCCGATGATCAGGGCCTTCGAGGCCGCCGCCAGCTGCACGTCGGACTCGGTGATGCCGCCGACGCCGCTGGCGATGACCTTGACCTGCACTTCGTCGGTCGAGAGCTTGTTGAGCGCATCGCGCAGCGCCTCGGCGCTGCCCTGCACGTCGGTCTTGATCAGCACCGGCACGATGCCGGCCTTGTGCCTCGCCCATCTGCGAGAACGCATCTTCGGCGCGCGTGGACTGCTGCGTCGCGAGCTTGACATCGCGGAACTTGCCCTGGCGGTACAGCGCGACTTCGCGCGCCTTGCGCTCGCTTTCCACGACGAGCACTTCATCGCCGGCGTTCGGTGCGCCGGACAGGCCGAGCACCACGACCGGCATGGAAGGTCGGCGCTTCCGTCACCGGCTTGCCGGTTTCGTCGAACATGGCGCGCACGCGGCCGAACTCCGAGCCGGCGATGATCGGATCGCCGATCCTCAGCGTGCCGCGCTTGACGAGCACCGTCGCCACCGGGCCGCGGCCCTTCTCGATGCTCGATTCGATGACCACGCCCGACGCCAGGCCGGTGCGCGGAGCCTTGAGCTCCAGCACCTCGGCCTGCAGCAGGATGGCGTCGAGCAGCTGGTCGATGCCCTGGCCGGTGCGGGCCGAGACGTTGACGAACATGTTCTGGCCGCCCCACTCCTCGGGAATCACGTCGTGCTTGGACAGCTCGGTGCGCACCCGGTCCGGATCGGCATCGCTCTTGTCGATCTTGTTGACCGCCACGACGATCGGCACGTCCGCGGCGCGCGCGTGCTGGATCGCCTCGATGGTCTGCGGCATCACGCCGTCGTCCGCAGCCACCACCAGCACCACGACGTCGGTCGCCTTGGCGCCGCGCGCACGCATGGCCGTGAACGCCGCGTGGCCCGGGCGTATCCAGGAACGTGACGCCGCCCTTGGCCGTCTCCACGTGATAGGCGCCGATGTGCTGCGTGATGCCGCCCGCTTCGCCCGCGGCCACCTTGGTGCGGCGGATGTAGTCGAGCAGCGAGGTCTTGCCGTGGTCGACGTGACCCATGACGGTGACCACCGGCGGCCGCGGCTGCAGCTGCTGCTCGGCCTCGTCGGCCGCGCCCTGCAGGTTCACTTCGAGCTGGTTCTCCGCGAGCAGCTTCGGCGGTGTGCCCGAGCTCCTCGACCACCAGCACCGCGGTGTCCTGGTCGATGAGCTGGTTGATGGTGGCCATCACGCCCACGTTCATCAGCACCTTGATGACTTCGTTGGCCTTGACGGCCATCTTCTGCGCCAGCTCGGCGACCGTGATCGTCTCGCCGATCGGCCACTTCGCGCACCACCGGGGCGGTCGGCATCTCGAAGCCGTGCTGCGCGTCGCCGCCCGGCGTCGACGTACGGGACTTGACGCGGCGCTTCTTCTTGTAGCGCGAGCTGACGTCGCCGACGACGTGCAGCTCCTGCCGACCGTAGCGCGTGCGTGCTTGTCGTCTGCCGGAGCCGCTTGACGGGCGGCTCTACGGCGCGCACGTTCGGGCCTACGGCGGCTCTGCGGCGCGACGCTGCTCGCGCTCGCGCTGCTCCGCTTCTTCGCGCGCGCGCAGCTTCGGTCTGCCGGCGCGCGTCGTCCTGTGCGGCCTTCTTGCGATTCTGTTCATCTTCCTCGGCGCGGCGGCGAGTTCTCGGCCTCCACGCGCTCGTGCTCGCGGCGCTCTGCCTCGAGGCGCTCGTTCTCCTGGCTGCACGGCGTCCTCGGCCTCGCGACGCTTCACATCGACTTCATCGTTCTGCTGGCGCGCCTGCTCCTCGAGCACGTCGCGCTTGATGTAGGTGCGCTTCTGGCGCACTTCGACGTTCACGGTGCGCGAGCGGCCCTGCACGCTCGCGAGCTTCAGCTCGCTTTGCGTCTTGCGGCGCAGGGTGATCTTGCGCGGCGCGCTGCCTTCTTCCTCGCTGCCGTGGCTGCGGCGCAGGTGCGTCAGCAGCTCGAGCTTGGCGTCGTCGCTGATCTGGTCCTGCGGCCCGGACACCTTGATGCCCGCCTGGTCGAGCTGCACGAGCAGCCGGTCCACGGGCACTTTCAGCACCTCGGCAAATTGAGAGACGGTGACTTCTGCCATACGTTATTGCCCCGCTTCGAACCAGTGAGCGCGCGCGGTCATGATGAGCTTGCCAGCCTCTTCCGCAGCGAGCCCGTCGATGTCGGCAAGATCGTCGACTGCCTGTTCGGCAAGCTCCTCGCGCGTGCGCACGCCGCGGCGCGCGAGCGCGAGCGCCAGATCCGGGCTCATGCCCTCGAGCAGCAGGAGGTCTTCGGACGGCATCGACTGATCCAGGCTCTCTTCGCTCGCGATGGCCTGAGTGAGCAGCACGTCGCGCGCGCGATTGCGCAGCTCCTTGACGATGTCCGCGTCGAACTCGGCGATGTTCATGAGCTCGCCCTGCGGCACGTAGGCGATCTCCTCGATGGTGGAGAACCCTTCCTGCGCCAGGATGGTGGCGACGTCCTCGTCCACGTCGAGCTGCTTCATGAAATTCTGCACCAGTTCCTTGGACTCGGTCTCGCTCTTGGCCTCGGCGTCCGACTCGGTCATGACGTTGAGGTCCCAGCCGGTCAGCTGGCTCGCGAGGCGGATGTTCTGGCCGCCGCGGCCGATGGCCTGCGAAAGCTTGTCTTCGGCCACCGCGATATCCATGCTGTGCGAGTCCTCGTCGACCACGATGGACAGCACTTCGGCCGGCGACATGGCATTGATGACGAACTGCGCCTGATTCTCATCGTAAGGGATGATGTCCACGCGTTCGCCGGCGATCTCGTTGGAGACCGCCTGCACGCGCGAGCCGCGCATGCCGACGCAAGCGCCCACCGGATCGATGCGCGGGTCGCTGCTGCGCACGGCGATCTTGGCGCGGATGCCCGCATCACGCGCGGCGCCGAGAATCTGGATGAGACCCTGGCCCACCTCGGGCACCTCGAGCTTGAAGAGCTCGATGAGGAATTCCGGGGCGGTGCGCGTCAGGAACAGCTGCGGCCCGCGCGGCTGGTCGCCTTTGACTTCCTTCAGGAAGGCCTTGATGCGGTCCTGGGCCTTGGCCTGCTCGCGCGGGATCATGTCCGTGCGCGGCACGAAGCCTTCGGCATTGTTGCCCAGGTCCACGAAGATGCCGTTGCGGTCGACTCGCTTGACGACGCCGCTGACCAGCGTTCCGACGCGGTCGGTGTATGCCGCGACAATCTGCGCCCGTTCCGCCTCGCGCACCTTTTGCACGATGACCTGCTTGGCCTGCTGGGCGGCGATGCGGCCGAAGGCTACCGATTCCATCGGCTCTTCGACGAAACCGCCGACCTCGATCTTGGGGTCCATGTCGCGCGCGTCGTCCATGCGCAGCTCGCGGGCCGGCACCTCGAGCTCGGTGGAATCGTCGGCGAACACTTTCCAGCGGCGGAAGGTCTCGTAGTCGCCGCTCTTGCGGTCGATGGCGACGCGCACGTCCCACTCTTCGCCGTGCTTCTTGCGCGCAGCCGCGGCCAGTGCCGCCTCGAGCGCCTCGAAGATCACTTCCTTCTCGACGCCCTTCTCGTTAGAGACGGCATCGACCACCATCAGGATTTCCTTGTTCACGGAGCAAGCCTCGCTTTGCCAATTTCGGCGAATGGCACGCTCACCATCTGCCGGTCCACTTCGATCTCAATACCCGCATCCGCCACCTGGCGCAGCAGGCCCGTATAACGCCGTCGCCCTTCGCGCGGCGCCTTCAATTCCACATGCACCCGCTCGCCAACGAAGCGGTCGAAATGCGGCCTGGTGCGCAGCACCCGGTCGAAACCGGGCGAGGACACCTCGAGCGTGTAGGTGGTCTGGATCGGGTCTTCGACATCCATGAGCGCCGACACTTCCCGGCTCACCCGCTCGCAATCCTCGACGCCGACGCCTGCGGCCTGGTCGATGAAGATGCGCAGTACTCCATGTGAGCGCCCCGCCGCGAACTCGAGCTCGACGAGCTCATAGCCCAGCCGAGCCAGAAGAGGCTCTATGAGGGCCACCAGCCGTTCGCGCAAGAGTCCGGACATGCCTGAACACCACCGCCACAAACAAAAATGGGCCATAAGGCCCATTCAAACGCTCCCCGGCTAAGATCCCGGCGGGTCGCTTTAGCGCTCACCGCCCGACCCCGGCCAGGGGTCGCCCAAAAAAGAAAAGCCCCTCGGGGGGCCTTCCATTTCACGCCCCCACGGCCGAGGCCCGCAGGGGGCGCGGATTCTACCTAAACGAGGCTCGAAACGAAACCTCGAGGATTTCAGGGCGCAACCGCATGGGTGAGCCGGCCTCCGGAAGGGCTGAAATTCACGCGTCGCTGCTCGCGCAGGGAGTCCTTCCCGAGATCGCCTTCGACGATCTCGTACCCCATCAGGGCCAGGATGCGGCCCTGGATGAAAAGCGGCCGGGAGTTACCGTACCAGTCGACGCACGAAACCTTGCACAGGTCGTCCCGAATGCCCTGGGTCCGCCCCCGCAGCTCGCCCAGCTCCACGAAGCGCCTACCGTCGTTGCGCAAAAAGACGATGGATGCGGATTCATCGACCAGATGCCGGTAACCGGGCTCGGCGGGGCCGCGCACCGGAAGACCCAGCAGGCCCGACCCCGCCGGGCCGACCTTGTAGAAGAAGCCGTGGCTGCGCTGCTCGCCCTGCGTGGCGTTTCGCAGGACGAAGTGCTGCGCGAGAGCGGATTTTTCGCCGAGGCGGATGCCGCTGAAGTGCAGGTTCGAGCCGTCGCCACCGACCACCACCGCGTCTTTGCCCATCGTCTCGATACGTTCGACGCTGTGCGGAAGTGAGAGAGTCGTGGTGTCTTCAGTGAGGGTATTGGCGACGAACAGGCTCGAGTGGCGAATCTCATTGCCATCCCAGCCATTGCCGCTGCCGTAGAGCAGGTAGTCGCCGACGAATCGATTCTGAAACGCGCCGCCCGATGGCGACGGCAAGGTCCGATAGCGCCACGATGCGGCCATGCGAGAGCCATCGCCGAATATCGCGAGGGGCAGCTTGAGGAGCGCCATCTCGCCGCGTGAATGCTCGGCCCCCCACATCGCATCGCCTTGCGAGTTCGAGGCCACCAGCACGTTCAGAACCTGCGCGGTTTCCGAGAACGAGAACTGATCGACGGGATTGCCGGCCACGCCGATTGCGTTAGGGAGCGCGCCATCCAGCGGCAGTCGCAAAAGCATGCTGTCGCTGGCGGCATTGTCGCGGCCATTTCCCTGGCTGGCCCAGACATACACGGACGTCGGCGACACATAGAACACCCGCCCCCAGTCGCCAAGCACGCCCTTCGCGTGACAATCGAGCTCGCGCTGCGACAGGTCGCAAGTCGTCACGGAATGCAGCACCGGATTGTCGTATCGGCGCCAGGGCGCATTCGGCCGGTACACCTGGCCTGCGAGCGCGATCCGCCTGAATTCTTCCGGTCGCGCGCCCTCATGCCATTTGCGGACCGCGGGCAGTACGTCGAGGGGGCCGCCCGAGCTGCCATTGAGATCGAGCGGCGCGTAGAGGATCAATTTGCTGCCGATGAGGCGCGAAGCGTAATTTCGAGAGGAATAATAGTCATTGGAGCGGAAATGGTGAGTCGACCGGTAGGCGAGCCGGCCTGTGGAGTCGATGTCGAAGAGTCCGATCTCCGTACCGCCTCGCGCGTAGCTGAAGCCGATCACGACGACCGTGTCGTCCGAGACGAGCAACTCGTCGTACCAGGTTCCATTGGGGTCCATGCCGGGACCGTACGCATCGACCGTGGAAATGGGATCGAGTGCGCCGTGGCCTATGGCGAGCGAGAAGAGCCTGCCCCTGCGCAACATGACGAGATGGTCGCCGTGCAGTTTTACGATTCCCCCTTCGTCGACGTCTGCATGCTGGGTATTGGTGATCGACTCGCCCTCGCTGCGCTGAGCCGTGAGGCTCAGTGACTCCATCGCCGCCGGTGCAGGCGCGGCATCGCCAACTGCTGAACTGGCGATCGCCAGGTAGGCGAGTGGCCGCCGCCTCGCCTGCTCCTTTAGTTTGGACAAGTACGCAGACAGCTCCGTGTCCGACTTGAAGGCAATCAGTGCGTTGCCGCCGGCATGCGCAGGTGGCGGCAGGGCGGCGCCCTGCAGAGCGGCAATGCCGACGAAGAGAGCGGCGAGTCGCATTCTCATGATCCACGTCCCGTCCCGATTTTTGGGGGAGCCTTGAACGCGACGGCCGCTCAAACGGGGTTAACGCAGTGTCAGACGATGATGGCGTACTCCGGCGATTCCTGTTCGGCTACACCTGCAGCCAACCTACGATGCATTCGCGGCCACGATTTCCAGCAAGGCACTGCCATAGCGCTCGAGCTTCGTGGCGCCGACGCCTGAGACACCGCGGAGCTCGACCGGCGATTTGGGAAGAGCACGGGCAATCTCGTGCAATGTCTTGTCATGGAAGACGGTGTAGGCAGGCACTCCGTGCTCGCGCGCGATGTCCGCCACGCCATCGGCGCAACGCCTCGAATACGCTACCGCTCTCCGGTCCGGCCTTCTGACCGCGACCCGAGTCGTATCGACGCGGCGGCGTGCAACTCGCTTCACCTCCGCGCGTTCCGCCTGACGCCGCAGGTTCACGCGGCGCTGACCATTCAACACGTCTTTGCATTCGGGCATGAGTCGCAGGGTGTTGTAGTGCTCGTGATCCACCCGAATCAGCCGAAGCATCACGAGCTGGCGCAGCACCGAGCGCCACTGGCCGGCATCCAGTTCCTTGCCGATGCCGAACGTGCTCAGCCGCTCGTGGCCGAACTGTTCGACTTTCGGCGTCGCCTTGCCGCGCAGGATGTCGATGATCTGCTGCGCCCCGAAAGCGAAGCCGCTCGCCTGCGTGCAGCGATAGATGCACGACAGCAGCTTGCGCGCCGCCTCGGTGCCATCCCATTCTTCGGGCGGCACCAGGCAGTTGTCGCAGTTGCCGCAGGGCTCGCTCGACTCGCCGAAGTAATCGAGCAGGTCGCACGCGGCGGCATCCCGTGGATTCGCAGAGTGCCGAGGAGCGCATCGAGCTTCGTCATCATCACGCGCTTGTGCTCGAGGCCTGATTCCGACTGATCGATCATCACGCGCTGCTGCACGACATCCGACAGCCCGTAGACCATCCAGGCATCGGCAGGCAGCCCGTCGCGCCCCGCCCGCCCGGTCTCCTGGTAATAGCCTTCGATGCTCTTGGGCATGTCCAGATGCGCCACGAAGCGCACGTCCGGCTTGTCGATGCCCATGCCGAAGGCGATGGTGGCCACCATCACCACGCCGTCCTCGCGGATGAAGCGATTCTGATTCTTCTGCCGCGCGGGGTTGTCCATGCCGGCGTGATAGGGCAGCGCCAGCACGCCCTCCTTTTCCAGCGCGCGGGCGGTGTCATCCACCGAGGCGCGGCTGAGGCAATACACGATGCCCGACTCACCTTCATGCTCGGTGCGGATGAAATTCAGGAGTTGCTTGCGCGGCTTGATCCTTCTCGGCGATGCGGTAACGGATGTTCGGCCGGTCGAAGCTCGAGATGAATACGCGGGCCGTTTCCGAGATGCAGGCGCTCGATGATCTCCTTGCGCGTGTGTCGCATCCGCGGTGGCCGTCAGCGCGATGCGCGGTACCTTGGGGTAGCGCCGCGCGAGAGCTGCAAGGCCCAGGTATTCCGGCCGGAAATCGTGACCCCACTGCGACACGCAGTGCGCTTCGTCGATCGCAAACAGCGCGATCGGCGTGGAGTCCAGCAGCGCGAGGCAGCGCTCGGTCAGCACGCGCTCGGGCGCCACGTACACCAGATCGATCGCGCCTTCGCCGCATCTGCTGCTCGATGGCCTGAGCCTGATACCAGTCGACCGCGGAATTCAGTGCCGCGGCGCGCACGCCGGCCTCGCGCAGAGCGGCTACCTGGTCCTGCATCAGTGCGATCAGCGGCGAGACGACGATGCCCACGCCATCGCGAAGCAGTGCCGGAATCTGAAAGCACAGGGACTTGCCACCGCCGGTGGGCATCAGCACCAGCGCATCACCTCCGCCGGCGACGTGCGAAACGATTTCGGCCTGCGCGCCGCGGAATGATGCGTAGCCAAAGACATCCCTGAGCGCCTGAGCAGCGCGTTGCTCCAGTTCGGGCATGTCGGGCGCTATCGGCCGAGATGACCGGCCAGCGTATTGACGATGTTCACGCCGATCGCATCGATCGCGTAGCCACCCTCCATCAGGTACACGGTCGGGCAGATTGAGGCTCGCGATGCGCGCGCCGATGCGCAGGTAATGCTCGCTTTCGAGCCTGAAGGACGAGATCGGATCGTCCTTGTAGGTGTCCACGCCGAGTGAAACGATCAGGGCATCGGGCTTGAACGCCTGGACCTTCGAGCAGGCGCTTTCCAGCGCTTCGCTCCATTTGTCCCATGCCGTGCCGCGCGGCAGCGGGTAGTTGATGTTGAAGCCTTCGCCCTTGCCCTCGCCCGTCTCATCGGCATAGCCGAGGAAATACGGGTAGTCGCTCGCCGGGTCCGCGTGGATCGAGATGAACTGCACGTCGTTGCGGTCGTAGAAGATGTCCTGCGTGCCGTTGCCGTGGTGATAGTCCACGTCGAGAATCGAAACGCGCGTTGCGCCGCGAGAGCGCAGGTGCTGCGCCGAAGCCGCCGCGTTGTTGAGGAAGCAATAGCCGCCGTAGAAAGTACGTGCGGCGTGGTGACCCGGCGGCCGGCACAGGCCGAAGGCATGCTTTGCCTCGCCGGACGCAACGTAATCCGCGGCGCTCAGCGCGATATCGAACGACGCCCTTCGCCGCCGCCCACGTGCCCTCGGTCATGCGCGGTGGTGTTGTCGAAGCAGTAGTACGAGACCCGGCCGTCGAGCGCCTCGGGCACCCGATCGTTGCGCAGATTGCGAATCGGCGCGGCGATCGGCTGAATGAGGCCGGTGCGCCCCATGGCGCGCCATTCGTCGTAGGCGCCCTTCATGAAATCGACCAGCGCGCGATCCTGCACCGCGTAGGCATGCTCCAGCGAGAATTCCATGGGGCTTCCAGCGGCCCGAGCTTCGCGGCCTGCAGGCTCGCCAGCACGTTATCGGCGCGGCTCGGGCGCTCGAAGGCCGGCACCATCTCGCCGCGGTTGAACTCGACCGGCACATCGTGCAGGCGATGCAAATCGGAATGAAACGTCTTCATCTGCGCTCCTTCGGCCGCGCAGACTAGCATGACCGCGAGGGGGCCGCTAGAAGTCGTACGCCAGGCCGATGCGGTACGTGCGCGGCTCGCCGGGCATCACGAACGTTCGGCTGTAACGAGGCCGGGTAGTAGACCTTGTCCGTCAGGTTGCTCACGTTGAAGCGCACGCGATACTGACCGCGCTCGAAGGACACTCCGGCGTCAGCCACCGTGTAGGACGGCAGATCGAAGCGCCAGCGGCTCGGCGCCCGACATACGTCAAGTCACCGGCCTGTTTCCCGTAGGTGCGCGCACCCAGGCTGAAGCCCAGGCCCTGCATCGGGCCAGCCGGCACGACGTACTTGGTCCACACGCTGAATCCATTGCGGGGCACGTTCACGGTGCGGCGAGCCGATGACGAGCTCGTTGTCTTTGGTGATTTCCGCGTCGGTGTAGGCGTAGTTGCCGACGAGCTCCCAGGTCGGCGTGAAGCGGATGACGCGCGTCGATCTCGATGCCGCGGCTGCGCTGCTCGCCGGTGGTCACGAATGCGTATTCATCCGAGTTCGGATCGTCCGTCGCGATGTTCTGCCGTGTCAGCTCGTACAGCGAGACGGTGGCTGTCAGGCGATCCGTCGAAGAGCTGCGTCTTGAGGCCGAGTTCATACTGCTCGCCGGTCTCCGGCGTCGAGCGGCACGCCCGGAGACAGTCGGAAAACCTGCCCTGCGGCTGGAACGAACCGGAGTAGCTGACGAACACCGAGGCACCTGGAATCAGTTGCAGAGTCGCCCCGGCGCGCGGCGTGAATTTCGAATCCTTCACTCGCCATCATCGGTCCAGTCGTAACGACCGCCGAGCAGGACGGAGAAGCGCTCGGTCAGCGTCGACGAGATCCTGAAAGTAGACCCCGGTGCGCTTCAGCTGCGCGTGGGATCGTGGAAGTCACCGCGAAATCGGCCGACCGGCGTGCCGTATTGCGGATCGATGATGTCGATCGGCGCGAAGTCGAAGTCGTAGGCGAAGCCCTGGTCCTGGTCGAATTTGTAGAAATCGACGCCCGCCGACCATGACCTGTTTGAAGCGGCCCGCCGTCTCGATCACCAGCTGGTTGTCGGCCGCAATCGCGTTCGCCTTGACGATCTGCTTGCGCACGTAGCGGTTCAGCGTGCGCAGGTCGTCTTCCAGATACCAGGGGTAGATCGCCTGAAAATTCACGTCGATCCAGCTCGCGCGCGCCATCTGCTTGAATTTCACGGCATCGTTGAAGCGATGCGAGAATTCCCAGCCTGCCTGCTGGCGGCTGATGTCCGCGGTGTCATCGAAGCCCGGCTCGCCGATGGCGCGGGTCAGCGGGACTTTGCCGTTCGGGTTTGGCTCGCTCGTGCCCTCGGCGGGCAGTGGCTGCGCGAGCCCCGTGTCCTCCTCGATGAACTGGGCCAGCAGAGTAAGTTGCGTCGCCTCGCTGAATTCCCAGGTGAAGGAAGGCGCGGCGAAGTAGCGCTTCGCCAGCGGCACATCGTCGACGAAGCTGCCGCGCTTGCGGAACAGCGCGTTGAGCCGGAACGCTCCAGACTCGCCGACCTGCGTGTTGCCATCGAGGCCGATGTCGAAATAGTCGTGGCTGCCCGCCGAGGTTTCCATTCGCAGGAATTGCTCGTGTCTCGGGCGTTTGCTGACGAGATTGACCAGGCCGCCGGCCGGCGCCTGGCCGAAGAGGCTCGATACCGGCCCTTGAGGACTTCGACGAGCTCGATGCCGAAGAGCTCCTCCTGCGTCCAGAAGGTCTGGTCCGCCAGCAGGCCATCGAGAAAAGTGAAGCCGCTCGAGTCGAAACCGCGGATGCGGTAGAAATCGAAGCCGTCAAAGTATCCGCCGGGGACCACTCCGCCGACGTTGCGCAATGCGTCCTGCAGCTCCACCACGTTCTGGTCGTCGAGCAGCTCGCGGTCGAGGATGGCTACGGATTGCGGCAGCTTGATCAGGGGGATGGGGAGCTTCGCGCCTTCGGCGCTTCGATCCAGCGCCTCGCGCTTGCTCAGCACCGTCACTTCGTATTCGACGTCCTCCTTATCCTTGGGTTCCTGGGCGAATGCCGCGGCGCGCGCGCAGCATCAGTACGGCTGTCATAGCAAAGGCATTGATCTTCATGAGTCCCCCAGCAGATAAGTCAACCCGGCCACCATGCTGTCCCTCCAGTTGAGGTAACTGTGGTCGCCGTGAAATTCCTCGTAGCGCAGGGCGTAGCCCCTGGACGTGAGCACATCGCGGAACAGTCGATTCGGGGCGAGCATCCCCTCGCCTTCGCCCAACCCGACCGCAACATAGAAACGCACAGGCAATCGCTTGTGCGCGGCGAACTGTCGCGGGAGCCAGCCGCTCTGTGCCTGTGCCACCGCAGCGTCGTCCTTTTCGCTCTCATCGGGATGCCACCAGTACGACCCCGACATCGACAGCACGCTGCCGAACGAATCGGGATGCAGCTGCGCAAGGTATGCAGATGCGAGCCCTCCAAGGCTCGAACCTGCAACGATTGCGCGGCGCGGATCGCGGGACAGGCGACGAACCTCGCGCACACGCGGCAGCAGCTCATCGACGATGAAGGCGGCGAATTTTCGATTGGGGCGAAGCTCTACATCGCGATGCTGCTCGTCGATGGCGCTGACGAGAATCGCGATCAGTGGGGGCACCGTGCCGGCCGCAATGAGGTTGTCCAGTATCGTTGCGGTCGGAACCGGCTGGAGATACGCCTCCCGATCGAACAACAGCAGGAAGGGATAACCGGACCCGCCAGATCGATAGGCCGCCGGCGTATAGATCGACACCTTACGGGTGTTGCCCAGGGTCTTGCTGGCAACTTCAATGGTTTCTACGGATCCCTGGGCCACACCCACGCGCGGCGCAAGCCAGGGTTCGGATGGCGCTGCAGGCCCGTCGAAATAGGACGTGCGCAGCGCCCGCCCGGTGTCTTCGTCCATGTAGAACAAACGACTGCGCGGATCCGCAAACAGCTCGTACGTCAGCCCGTCGAGCGACAGCCGCGCAATGGCCTGCTCATCGATCTCCCGGCCCTGCGGCCAGGCCAGGTAATAGCGATAGCGGGCGCGTGCATCGACGATGAAGGATTTCTGCAATACGTCGGTGCCGGGGACTCGCTCGAAGCGCGCCAGCACGCGACTGCCGCCGGGAGCGAAGCTGCCGATCAACCCTGCGTTGGATTCTTCGTCGGCGTGCGCGGCCCGCAGTACGAAGGTCACCCGCGCCTTCCCGGGTGATCCATCTACTGTTTCGATGAAAGGCGTGCCGCCCTTCTCGACGTCTTTCCAGAAGCGTTCGAGCGCAGCGCTCTTCTCCTGCGAAGGCGCCGAGCGTAGTGTTTCGACAATCGGCGAATCGCCGGCCGGATCAGCCGCACATGGCACCGCGACCGCCGCCCAGATCAGCGGAACCAGCCCCAAGGGGAAATTGAATCGATTCACACGTTCGCTCACGACGCATGACATTCGACTCAAATCGGGGGCGGTGCAATACCTAGCGCCAACGAATCGGGAAAATTGGCCCTATCGCGACGACACGAGTGACCGCTCTAGACAGGGGCGCTGCGCCGGCGCTTATTTCTGAGCCTGTTGCAGCTTTGCGGCGACCGCTTCGGCCTGCTCGAGCGCGCGCAGTACATTCTCGCCCGCAACTTTCTTCAAGTCGGCATCCGACCAGCCGCGGCGAATGAGCTCGGCGAACAGGTTGGGATAGGTGGACACATCGGTCAGCCCCACTGGCCATTTGTCGTTACCGTCGAAGTCCGCTCCGATTCCGATGTGATCCACGCCAGCCACCTTGCGGATGTGATCGAAGTGGTCGGCCACCTTGGCGATGGAGGTCGGGGGAATTTCGAGCTTGCCGAAGATTTCCTTCTCCAGCGCCGCACGCTCCGCTTCGGTATTGAGCGCGCGCGACCGGAGGTTGTAGTCCGCCATCGCGGGGTTGGTGACTTCCGCAACGCGCGGATCGATGAAGCCCGCGACGAATGCCACCATGATCACACCGCCGTTGGTTTTGAGCCCCCGCAACACGTCGTCCGGTACATTGCGCGGCACATCACACAGCGCTTTCGACGACGAGTGGGAAAAGATCACCGGCGCCTCCGATACGCGCAGCGCGTCATGCATGGTGTCCACTGACACGTGCGACAGGTCGACGAGCATGCCGAGGCGGTTCATCTCGTGGACCACCTGCTCTCCGAATGGCGAAAGCCCGCCGCTTTTCCCAGGGACTTGCGCCGCCGAGTCCGCCCATTCGGTGTTCACATTGTGCGTCAGCGTCATGTAACGCACGCCGAGATCGAAGTACGCACGCAGGGCGCCAAGCGAGTCATCGATGGCATGCCCACCCTCCATGCCGATGAGCGAACCGATGCGCCCTGCCGCATGCGCGTCACGCACATCTTTTGCAGTAAGCGCCAGCTGGAAGGCGCCAGGGTAGTGAGCGATCATCCGGCGCGCGATGTCTATCTGCTCGAGCTGGATCCGAACGGCATTGTCGTTGCCCTCGCCAGGAACGTACACGGACCAGAATTGGCCGCCGACTCCACCTTCGCGCAATCGAGCGATGTCCGTCTGCCCCGTCGTCTTCTGACGAAGGTCGTAGGCATTCACGTCCCCAGGCGCCTTGGGATTCTCGCGAATGACCCACGGCAGATCGTTGTGGCCATCGACGAGAATCGTGTTCCGCAGCAGCTCGCGCGCATGAGTCAGCGCGGCATCCTCGGCAGCCGGAGCATAGGCCGCAGGCAGCAGCAGGGCCGAAGCAATGAAAAGACGTGAGATCATGCGCATGAAACACTCCGCGAATTGATTTACTTGACGGGCTCGACTTTGCGCGGATCAGCCGCGCGCTTGACGGCCTGGCCTGGATGCGCGCCGGTGGGCTGATTGTTCTCGACTACCAGCGCCCCGTTTACCCATACCTTCTGAATGCCGGTCGACAAGGCGCGAGAATCCTTGATCGTCGCCTGGTCTGCAACCGTCGCAGGGTCGAACAGCACGAGATCGGCGAAATTGCCGGGCTCGATGCGGCCGCGCTGGACGATGCCGACATGGTCTGCGGCTGCGGCACTCATCTTGTTTATTGCAGCCTCCAGTGTCAGCGTGCCTCGCTCGCGCACGTATTCCCGCAGAACCCGGGTGAATGCGCCGGCGCCGCGCGGGTGCTCATCGTCCAGCTGGCCGTCGGAACAGATGTTCGAGTGGGGCCAGGCGATCAGCTTCGCGATGTCGTCCGCCCTCATGCTGGTGCCGATCACGCCTTCATCTGCATCCGGCCCACGGGTTTCAGCTATGAGTGCCATCAGGGTTGCGGCAGGGTCCGTGCCACGCATGGCCGCGATCTCCGCGACGGTGTGATCGACCAGCGACGGATCGGGCGAGAACGCCGAAAGCCGCAGCCCGTCGGCAGGCGCCACAGCTGCGCAACACGAACTCCGCTGTGGCGCGGTTCGTGAAATCACGATCGGGGAACAGCACGGTCAGCGTGGATTGCCAGTACTCATAAGGATAGACATCGCCGGTGATCTCGATTCCCTGCGCGCGGGCACGGTCCATCACGCCAAGAAAGCGTTCCGTCTGGCCCCACCAGTCGATCATCGCCAGCTTCATGTGCGAGACCTGCACCGGTATTTTCGTGACGCGCCCGATCTCGACGATCTCATCGAGCGCTTCCCATTCGTGCCGGTCCTCGCTGCGGATGTGGCTGATGTAGCGTCCGCCGTAGCTGGCCGCCACCTGCGCGAGCGCGATCACTTCCGCCGGTGCTGGAGTAGATGCCCGGATCGTATTCGAGCCCGGTCGACAGCCCCAGCGCGCCGGCCTCCATGCCCTGTCGCACCATCTCTTTCATGCGCTCGGTTTCCTCCGCCGTCGCGAGCCGCTGGTACTTCTGCCCCATCGCCAGCTCGCGTAGCGTGTTGTGCCCGACGTATGAGGCGACATTGAGCGCGGGAGGCGTCTTTCCCATGCGGTAGAAAAGCTCATCGACGGGAAATTCCATCGACCCGTCCTGCCCGACGACGATGGTCGTGATGCCCTGGCTCACCGCGGCGAGCGCATCCGGGTGGTCGAACAGTCCGCGATCGTGATGGCTGTGGGTATCGATGAATCCGGGCGACAGGACGAGCCCACTGGCATCGACCACCCTTTCACCGGCAATGGGCCGGATTGTGCCCACCGCGACGATGCGCTGCCCCTGGATGCGCACGCTTCCGGCAAAGGCCGGCTTGCCGCTGCCATCCACGATTCGGGCATTGGTGATCAATGTAGAACCAGCGCCATTGGGCTTCGCGGGTGGCTGCGCGCAGCCAGCGGCAAATCCGGCCATCAGTATCGAAGCAATCGCCAACGCTTTCATGTACTTCTTTCGGGCGGCGCGGCCGCCGCCTGTTCATAGTAATGAGTGGGAGTCGTTCCGAAAGTGCGCCGAAACCTGGCCGTGAAGGCGCTCGGGCTCTGGTAACCCACATCGAATGCCACTGCGGTCACCGGTTGCCCCGCCGCGAGGCGCGACAAGGCTTCGAGCAGGCGCACTTGCTGCCGCCAGGATGCGAAGCTCATGCCGGTCTCCCGCCGGAACAGGCGCGTCAGCGTGCGGCGACTCATCCCAGCGGCTCGCGCCCAGTACGCCAGGCTCTGGCCCTGCGCGGGATCTTTGAACAAGGCGCGGCAGATGCGCGCAAGGCGCGCATCGTTGGGCATCGGGGCGCACAGAGGCACGACCTGCATGGATGCGATTTCATCGAGAATCAGCGCCATGATGCGGCCTTCGCGCCCACCGATATCGTAATCGACGGGTATTTCCACGGCGGCAAGTATGAGCGCACGCAGGAGCGGCGACACCTCGATGACGCAGCAGGCGCGCGGTAGCCGCGGGCTCGCCAGGGAATCGATATAAATAGTGCGCAGTGAAACATCATCGCGGCAACGCACCTCGTGGCGCATTCCTGCCGGTAGCCACACTGCTCGCTGCGGCGGAACGACGAAGCCACCCACCTCCGTGAGGACGGACATCACGCCTTTGATGGCGTACAACAGTTGTGCGCGTCTGTGACTGTGAGCGGGCTCGACATAGCCCACGGCGTACTCCTCCGCGAACGCGGCCAGTGGGCGCGGCGCATCTTGCAGTTCTTTGGGAGTTCGCTTGGCGGGCATGCACTTCTCCGGCGCCTTTATACGCGGCGCCCGCGCGGCAATCCACTCGACGCCGGCGTGCGCGCCATGGTCAAATTGATGATGAGCATGAAACTCAGCGTCGAAACCAAAGTGTGGCCGCTGCGCGAGCCATTCACGATCTCCCGCGGCACCATGACCGAGTGCGAAGTCATCGTGACACGTCTCGAGCACGGTGTGCACGTGGGGCGCGGAGAAGCCGTAGGCGTGGACTACCACGGCGAGACTCTCGCGAGCATGATCGCGCAGCTAGAGGAGATCCGCCCAAGACTCGAACGCGGGGTGACTCGCCAGGAGCTCCTGTCGCTGCTGCCTCCCGGCGGTGCGCGCAATGCAATCGACATCACTTTGTGGGATCTCGAATCCAAGCGAAGTGGCAAACGCGCCTGGGAGCTCGCTGGCATCAAGGGGGCGCATTCCATCGCGACTACGGAGACGATCGGCATCCGCTCGCTCGCCGGTTACGAAGAGCGCGCGCGTGAACTCGCAAAGTATCAATGGCTGAAGATCAAGGTGGATGCAAAACAGCCTGTAGAAGCGGTGCAGGCTGTGCGACGCGGCGCGCCGAATGCACGGCTGGTGGTGGATGCAAATCAGGCCTGGAGCGTGCGGCAACTGGTTGAGATTGCCCCCGCACTGAAGCAGCTCAACGTCGACCTGCTGGAGCAACCGGTGCCGATCGACGGGGACGACGAGCTTGCAAGCCTCGTTTTTCCGATTCCGGTATGCGCCGACGAGCCGGCGAACACCGTTGACGACCTGCCGCATATCGTCGAGCGTTATGACTACGTGAACATCAAGCTCGACAAGAGCGGCGGCCTCACGGCGGGACTCGAGCTGGCGCACGCGGCTCGCGCGGCAGGAATGAAGCTCATGGTTGGGTGCATGGTCGGCGGTTCGCTGGCGATGGCACCCGGAATGGTCGTCGCACAGCTATGCGAAGTGGCGGACCTCGACGGCCCGTTGCTGCAGTCGCAGGACTGGCCGGACGCAATCGTCTATCGCGACGGGGTGATGGAACTGCCCTCGCGGGCGCTATGGGGTTGAAGAGCGACTAGGCTGGGGTGATGACCAGCAACAGGTCGTCGATGTCGACCTGGGCTCCCGCGCTGACTACGACTTCGGCAATGACGCCATCGCTGTCGGCGCGTACGGCAGTCTCCATCTTCATGGCCTCGAGCGTCAGCAGTGTTTCGCCGCGCGCCACTTTCTGACCCACTTTCGCGCCGACGACTGAGACCTTGCCCGGCATCGGGGCGCCCACCTGCCCTGCTACGCCCAGCTCGACTTTCCGCCTCGCCGGCCTGGCCGCAAGCTGCCGGCGGTCTTCCACGCGCACCGATCGCGGCTGGCCGTTCAATTCAAAGAACACGGTGCGCGTGCCATCGTCGTGCAGATCGCTGACCGCGGCGAGTTGCACGATCAGCGTCTTCCCCGGCTCGAGGTCCACGCTGATCTCCTGGCCTGGCTCCATGCCGTAGAAGAAAACTGCCGTTGGGAGGATGCCGACATTCCCGTACAGCAGCCGGTCGCGGATGTAGTCCATCCAGACGCGGGGATACATTAGATAAGACGCAAGATCGTCGTCCGTGGCCGGCCTCGGCAGCTTCTTCTGAATCTTTGCGCGCTCGGCGTCGAGGTCAATGGGCGGAAGCGTTGCGCCCGGCCGCTGCTTCAAAGGCTCCTCGCCGCGCAGGATCTTCTTCTGCAGCGCTTTCGGGAATCCTCCGGGAGGCTGGCCGAGCTCGCCGCGGAACAGCTGCACCACAGATTCAGGGAATGCGACATCGATGTCGGGGTCGAGCACCTGCTGCGGCGTCATTCCGCCCGTGACCATGAGAAGCGCCATATCGCCCACGGTCTTCGATGTCGGCGTGACTTTCACGATGTCGCCGAACATGTCGTTCACGTCGGCGTAGGCCTGCGCCACTTCCGGCCAGCGAACGTCATCTAGCCCGAGCGATCGCGCCTGCTCGCGCAGGTTCGTGTACTGGCCGCCCGGCATGCCATGCACGTACACCTCGGAGGCCCCCGAACGGATGTCGCTCTCGAATGCGCCGTACAGCCGCCGCACTTGTTCCCAGTAGGTTGAGATCAGGCGCAAATTTGCCGGATCAACGCCCGAATCGCGGGGGCCGTTCCGCAATGCCTCGACGATCGAGCCGAGATTGGGCTGCGAGGTCAAGCCGCTCATGGCATCGATAGCACCGTCCACTGCGTCAGCGCCCGCATCGACGGCCGCGAGCACGCTGGCAGCCGAGATGCCGCTGGTGTCGTGCGTATGGAAATGAACGGGCAGCCCGATCTCGTCTTTCAGCGCTTTCACCAATGCGTAGGCCGCGCGGGGGCGGCACATTCCTGCCATGTCCTTGATGCCCAGCACGTGCGTGCCCACCGCCTTCAGTTCACGCGCCAGCCCGAGGTAATAGTCGAGCGTGTACTTCTTTTCTTTCGGGTCGCCTAGATTGCCGGTGTAGCAGATCGCGGCCTCGCACAGCTTGCCGGACTCGAGCACGGCGTCGATGGCGACGCGCATGTTCTCCACCCAGTTGAGCGAATCGAAAATGCGGAACACGTCGATTCCGCGCTTTGCGGCGTGCGCGATGAAGAACTTCACGACGTTGTCGGGATAGTTCGCGTAGCCCACCGCGTTCGCCGAGCGCAGCAGCATCTGCAGCAGCATGTTCGGCATCCGTTCGCGCAGGATCTCGAGCCGCTGCCACGGATCCTCCTTTAGAAAGCGCATCGCGACGTCGAAGGTTGCGCCGCCCCAGCATTCCACCGACAGCAGCTGCGGCAGCAGGCTCGCGTAATATGGCGCGATTGGTGCCATGTCGATGGTGCGCATGCGAGTGGCAAGCAACGACTGGTGCGCGTCGCGCAGAGTGGTGTCGGTGAGCAGTACCTGCTTTTGATCGAGCATCCACCTGGCGAAGCGTTCGGGGCCGAGTTCCTCCAGCCGCTGCTTCATGCCGGGCGGCGGCGCCTGCAAAGCCACCTTCGGCAGCTGGGGCGTGTGCAGCTGCGCCGGGCGGGCGCGGCCCCGCATTTCGGCGTTTCCGCCCACTGCCATCTCACCTATATAAGAAAGAATGCGTGTGGCGCGATCCCGCTTGCGCGGCCAATGGAACAGGGCCGGGGTTTCGTCGATGAACCGGGTGGTGTACTCGCCCTTGGCAAACCGCGCATGGGTGATGACCTGGTCCAGGAAGCGCAGGTTGGTTACCACGCCTCGAATGCGGAACTCCCATAACGCGCGGTGCATGCGCGCGATGGCTTCCTCGGGCGTGGCGGCCCACGAGGTGACCTTGACCAGCAAGGAATCGTACGACCGCCCGATGATGGCCCCGGCGTAAGCGGTGCCGGCATCGAGGCGGATGCCGAACCCGGCGGGGCTGCGGTAGGCGGAGATCTTGCCGCTGTCCGGCACGAATTTATTCTCAGGGTCTTCGGTGGTGACCCGGCACTGAAGCGCGTGAGCGCCGATGCGAATGTCCGCCTGCTGCGGCACCCCGCTCTCGGGCGTGCCGATGCGCGCGCCGCCCGCGATTCGAATCTGCGCCTTTACCAAGTCGATGCCCGTGGCGCATTCGGTGACGGTGTGCTCGACCTGGATGCGCGGATTCACTTCGATGAAGTAAAAATCCCCGGATTGCTCATCCTGCAGGAATTCGACCGTTCCCGCGTTGACGTAGGTGGCCGCCTTGCCTATGGCAAGCGCGTGAGCGCAAAGCTGGCCGCGTTGGGCGTCTGTAAGGAAAACGGCGGGTGCTCGCTCGATGACCTTCTGGTTGCGTCGCTGCACAGTGCAATCGCGCTCGAAAAGGTGCACGAGGCCGCCGTGACTGTCGCCGAGAATCTGCACTTCGACGTGCCGCGCACGCTGGACGAGTTTTTCCAGATAGACTTCATCGTTGCCGAAAGCGGCCTTTGCCTCTCGACGAGCCACGGGGACGAGCTCGGCGAGCTGATCTTCGTCCGCCGCGACGCGCATTCCCCGGCCGCCGCCGCCCCAGCTTGCCTTGATCATCACCGGAAAACCGATGCCGCGGGCCAGCCGCGCGCATTCATCAGCGTTCTGAGGCAACGGTGGAGTAGCGGGCATCACCGGTACGCCGGCGGCAACAGCCAGGTTGCGCGCCGCAATCTTGTTGCCGAGGGTGCGCATGGTTTGCGGCGCCGGCCCTACAAATGCGATGCCCGTTGCCCCGCAGGCCTGCGCAAAATCGGGGTTTTCCGACAGAAAGCCGTAGCCCGGATGGACGGCATGCACGCGCGCTTCACGGGCGATGCGCAGGATGTCGCCGATGTCGAGATATGCATCGATGGGGCCCTTGCCGGCGCCCACCTGGTAGGCCTCGTCCGCCTTGGTGCGGTGGAGGGAGAAACGATCCTCGTGCGAATAGATCGCGACGGTGCGCAGACCCAGCTCGGTCGCCGCGCGCATGACGCGAATGGCGATCTCGCCCCGGTTTGCGATCAATAGGCTCTGGATCGGCATGGTGGACGGATTAAACCAAAAACGCCCGCACCATGGTGGGGCGATTGCTAGCCGCCGCGCGGCCGGATCTGCAGCTCGCGCATTTTGTAGTCGATGATCAGCACGTCGACCAGCCCGAGCACGTCCATGCCGATGAGCAGGGTGGGCTCGTTGGTCAGCTTCCAGTGCTCGAACAGGAACATGTCGCCGAACGTGACGCGCGCGTCGTGGATCTTGAAGCCGTTGAATTCTATGGGCGGCGTCGCGATGTTCTGGCCGCGCTGCGCATCGAGCGTCACGCCGATGATGTCTTCGGGGCTCACCTTTGAATAGTTGCGGCGCACGAGCGCGTTGCGCAGAGCATTGTTGCCGACCGTGCGCTGAGCTCCGGTGTCCACGATGGCCTTCGCCTTGATCTTGCCAACCTGCACGTCGATTCCGAGGAGCCCGTCGCGCGTGATCCGCAGCGGAATCGTCGCGAATCCTCGCGGCGCGCGATCACGGTGAGAGCGGGAAATGGTGATGCGATCGTTGCCGAAGTCAATGAAGATCCGTTTGTCCAGCATGCCCTCGTTGCCGAGGATGCCTTCGGCTCCGCCGAACACGTCCGCCACGATCGGCAGCACCGTCGCGTTGATGATGAGGTCGCCGATCTCCATCTGTTCGATGTGCAGGCCCGGAACGATGGCCGAGCCGGTGAAGCCTCGAACCAGCATCGCGGCGGCCGGTTGCTGGGAAATGCCCAGGCTGTCAGCTACCCGCGCCAATACTGCAGAGCGGCTGGCGCCGGTATCGAGAACGAGACGGAACGGCCCTTTGCCATTGATCATCACCGGCGCCCAGATGCGGCCGATCCGGTCGCGCAGCGTCGGGGCGACATAGCGCGGCTCGAGAGCCTGCACTATGACTTCCATGATCGGCTCTTCTACATGGGGAACCTGGAGGGTCGGCAGCGTGGGCAGCGCAATTGTGGCTTCCGACTGCGCGCGGACCGCGCCGGAGGTAGTCAAAAGGATCCCGGCCAGCGAACTGGCGAGTGCCAGCAGGTGCGAGCTCCGGGTCACGGCGCGATTACAGCACGCGGACCCGGCTCGCGCCATCAGGGGCGTGAGCGCCCTACTGGGCCGTTGCTCCCTTGCCACGGGGCGCGACGAACCGCTCCATGACCGACTTCTCCAGAAGGTCCAGCGGCAGCAAGCCCTCGTTGATGATGTAGTCGTGATAAGCGAGCTCGTTGAATTGCTTGCCCAGCGCGAACTCCGCCCTGCCCCGCAGCGCCTCGAGCTTGGTGTAGCCGTAGAAATATGCAGTGGCCTGGCCCGGCCCGCGGAACGTGTAGCGATCCACTTCCTGCTTGGCCATGGGCTCCGAAAGCATGACTTCGTCCATCAGCAGCTGCTTGGCCTGGTCGGGCTCGATCATCCCGAGATTCAGCATCGGGTCGAGGAAGGCGCGCGCCGCGCGCATCAGCCGCATCTGCAGCGCGCCGAGCTGGCCTTCGACCGGCAGATACGGGCGCATCACGGCTTCCGCATACAGCGCCCAACCTTCGACGTTGGCGCTGTTGAACGCGAAGAACACGCGCGCAGTTGAAACGCCTTTCTCGAGCATTGCCGCGAACTGTAATTCGTGTCCCGGCCTCGCCTCGTGCGCCGTCAGCGTCCAGGCGATGGCGTCGTAATTGAAATCGTCCATTTCCGCATCCGAGCTCGACGTGGGGTTGCTCGTGGGCAATACGAACTCCGCCGCTTCGCCCGTGTTGCCGATGAGCCGGGGCGGATCGATGTGCGGCGCGGGTTGGGCGGCCGATTCCGCTTCCGTGCCCAGCCGGATGACGGCAGCGCGCTGAGGCAATGATACGAGATGCTCCTTGCGCACGATGTCTTCGATCTGCGCCAGCCGGGATTTGTAGAGATCGAGCAGCTTGTCGTTCGGAATCTTCTGCTTCTTGAGCTCCCTGATCACGTCGTGATAATCATCGGAGTTCATGCCGCGCCGTGCGGCTATCACGCGGGCGACTGACGCCATTTCCTCTCGCGTTTGCACGTAGCCCAGGAGAGCGCGATCGATCAGCTCGCGCGGATCCATCTTCACGCCGAAACCCTTGAGATTGTCGGCGTAGATTTCAGGAGGGAGCCGGTTGGTCTTGCGCGCCTTGGGCACGATGGTCCTGCGCACCCAATCTCCGTAGCCTCGCAATTGCTTCTCGAGCTTCGCGAAGTCTTTCTGCCAGCCCTTCTGGCCGCTCTTCGTCAGCAGCTCGCGCGTTCCCTTGATGAAGCGCTCGTGGTTCTGCAGGTCCTGCTCGACTTCGACGATCCAGGGTTGCGTGAGCGATGCCTCACCCATGCGCTCTTCGATTCGTGCGCGAGCGAGCGTGGCGATGGGCTCATAGCCGCGCTCCGTACCGGCGTAACGCTTGAGGCGAGTCAGCGCCACAGCCTGCTTCTCTTTCGGCACGCGTTCGTCGAGAAGATCCTGGAAGCTGCTGTATAAGGTTTCGGCAACACTGAAATAAGGAAGCATCAGACGATCCCGCAGCGTGATCGAATCCGCCTGCTGTTGGGCGGCGGCGATGATGATGTCGATGTCCTGCTGAAGGCGCGGATCGGTGGCGCTGCCGCGCGCCTTCTCGAGCTGCGCGACGGCTGCATCGATATCGGCCTTCTGTCTCTGGACTAGCTGCGGCTTGAGATCGATGACTTCCGCGTCGTGCCCTTCGACGCCGAGTGATGAGGCGCTTTCAGGGTTGAACTTTGCGAGGATCTCGAGCGCGATCTGCGAGTACCGGTTGCTTTCTTCTATCCACGCGGTGCCGGCGGCGTGCGCACCCGTGGCAGCACACACGATCAAGGCAAGAAAAACGACTGCCCGATTGCGCATGAGGTTCATTCCAGAATTTGGCGGGGTTTCGGCTAAGGATAGCGCCGAATACGGGCAAGGTTTACCTTCTGACCCGCCTACCGTAGAATGCGCGGCCCTCCTGGTGCGGGGTGGAGCAGTCTGGCAGCTCGTCGGGCTCATAACCCGAAGGTCGCAGGTTCAAATCCTGCCCCCGCTACCACGATAACCGGCAGCTTCCAAAAGGACTGCCGGCTGGGCCCGAACCTAGCCCACAGCTGATTCTTCCCTCGCGGTTCCAATCGAATCGATCTACCCTCGATACGGCAACTCGCCCGAAGATGGTCACTCTTTTGCCTATCGGGGAGCTGCCCTGTGGATAGACGATGTCATTCGCTTTCTTGATTCACATTGCAAGCCTTGACCGTGTATATCCATCGCGGCGCAACGAAAATGAGCGCTGGGCGGCAGACGGTGTTGAGGCTGCCAAAGCCGGGCCGCCCCGTAGGCGCACACTGCGAAGAGCGCTGAATCTGGTTTCGCGGCAATGACGGCGCTGGAGCTTCTAGTTGGGAGACTGGGCTTGAGAAGACTGAGTCAGCCGGTACTGTTGTGCGTATCTTTCGGATTTGCGTCTCTAGCCATGGCATCCGACCCCATTCGGCTTCAAGTGACTTTGCTTCATTCGAACCCAATCACGACGATTAGTGTCGGGGAACGGACATTCGACGCTATCGTAGATACCGGCGGTGGCATGCTCATGTTGAGCCGGGAAGCGATTGATACGGCGGGGGGCGTGAAGCTTGCGCACGCGCAAGTCTGGAACGATGCAATGGGGAGCGAGTACCAACCTTCGCAGTTTAGAGTGCCTTTCATCAACATCGGGGGACGAGCTCTTCGAGATTCTGTAGTCATCGAAGCGCCACCTTCGCATACGGATAGCCACTCGCCGGTTCCCAATGTAATTGGTCGGCGGTTCCTCTCCGAGTATTTTGTTGTCGTGAACTACGCCGCCGGCGCTATCACCCTCTGGGAGCCCGATGCTCGGAATATGGCTCGCCCGGAGTGTGGTAATACTCGGATTCCCATGGAGCACACTGAGGATGCGGAGCCGAACCTCGCAGTGAGTACGTTCGAGACACCCGTGATCCGAATGCGGCTCGCATGGGACACCGGAGCGACCTATTCCATGTTGCCGGTCGCAATGGCGGAGACCTTGCGGCCCGCAACCATAACTCGAGGTACTACCGAGTTCTATCTGTCGAAGAAGCTCGCAGCAGCGAAGAAAGACTTCGGCCCTCTTGAGTTTGTGCTCCAACCGCTGCAGCCTTCCAAGGATTTCCACGGAGTTCTGGGCGCAAATTTCTTCGCGCACCGGGTCGTATGCTTCGATTACGTGCGTCGAGAAGTCATAGTCCGCTGATGGCCTAAGCGGTTAGGTATAGACGAGCCCATAAGCATTGATTTTATGTCCCAAGGGAGAGTGTACGATGCGCAATTTCATTCGACGGGTAAGTGTCCTCACTACTGCGTCCCGGAACGGCCGCGTCGGGTCTACTTGTAACTACTTGACCTGAAAGTAGAATTCCGCTGCCGCATATGGCGCAATCAGGCCCCCGCTATGGAAGTGTTTGTTTTCGTTCGATATCGCCATTGAAGCGAACACTCCAATATCCAACTCGAAATCTGCGTAAACGGCTTTGCCGTCAGCGCTTACATTCACACGCTTCTCGCGTAGCAATTCGAACATGAGCGCGCGCGCTTGCTCACGCCCGAGGCACCCATCGAAGCAGCGCGCCGCCCGCTGAGCGCTGCAAACGCTGACCTCCAGGACTGCATGCGGTGAGGGACGGTCGAGGGGGGCCGTAAGTTATTTAGGAAACGAGTCGATTCGGTTCGTTTTGCGACTCCACGCACCTGCAGGTGTCGCAGTTTTGATGAACGCTAGACGACGCCGGCCTACGAGCCAGCTTTAGGGTGGCCTCGATATCGGCCCTCAGAGGCCCGTTGGAAGCTGGATCTAAACTCGCGTGGGCGCGCATTGGGCCCGAACGCTCGGTGCGGTTACTTTTTTTGCTCACACCGAAAATTCTGCGCCGACATCGAGCCTAGTGTTCGCTTTCCAGGAACAACTTCCATACGTCGGCGTTAAAGCGAGATGGGTATCTTCGATGTGCTGGGTGGTGGCGGCCGACGAGGCGGTGGACTTTCACCGATGACGCTGGCGTTGCTGGGCTTACTTGCCTATCGAACAGTCAAAGGCAAAGGCCGGCTGGCAGACATGATAGGTACTGGCCTAGGACAGCGTGGTGCCGGAAATCCTGCGCCTCCAGGCGAAACAAATGGCCCCGGCGGTGCCGCCGCTGGCGGGGGCCCAGGCGGATTGCTTGGCGGGGCCATGGGCGGTGGAATTCTTAGCGGAGGCTTGAAGGATCTGCTCGATCGTTTCCGGCAGTCGGGGCTGGATAACAAGGCGCAGAGTTGGGTATCCACCGGCGCGAATCACCCAATCGCTCCGAATGAGCTTGAGCAAGTCCTCGGCGAGGAACGCCTTAGCTGGCTCATGGAGCAGACGGGGTTACCCAGAGAGCAACTCCTTGCCGGATTGAGCAGTGAACTGCCCAACGCGATCGACCAGCTCACGCCGAACGGGCGCACTCCCACCGAAGACGAATTCGCGGAACAACTCAAAAGGGGCTGATTCCTGTTGCACGATGTGCAACTGCCTGGTGCAGAACTCAGCCGCCACAGACGTTCAGTGGCACAGGGCGTACCGGCGACATTGAAACTGATATCAACCACGTCATCTGACCACTCCCCGCGAATAGCGGCTAGCCGCCCCGGCGTTGCTGCCACCCGGGCGAGCGCCGGAGAAGAAGGGTGTCGACGCTTAACTGGTCATGGGCATTGCTGATCAGGAACCAATTGATCCTGCTTGCGAAGCGTTTGAATCGGAGTGAACCGTGATTGCGGACTCGCCCTTTCTGTTGTGGATGGCGATCACTGGAGCGCTGCTGCTCACCATGGCGCTTTCGTCTGCGTGGATACAGCGGCTTCCAGTTTCGACGGCTGCTATCTATCTGGGCATCGGCTGCCTGATCGGGCCGTGGGGCTTTGATCTGCTGCGTGTAGATCTGACTCAGTCAGACCCATGGCTCGAGCGCTTCACTGAGCTCGCGGTCATTCTGGCGCTGTTCGTGGGCGGGCTTAAATTGCGCCTTCCAGTGCGCCATCGCGCCTGGAGTGCGGTCTGGCGTCTTGCGAGCGGCGTGATGCTGGTGTCGATCGCGGGAGTGGCCTGGGTGGCATGGACGCTGCTCGGACTGCCGCCGGCTTTGGCGCTATTGCTCGGCGCAGTGCTCGCGCCTACCGATCCGGTGCTGGCGGGCGCCGTGACCGTCGGAAACTCGGAAGACCGCGATCGGTTCAAGTTCGCGCTGTCCGGCGAGGCCGGCCTCAACGACGGAGCGGCATTTCCGTTTGTCGCGCTGGCGCTGCTGTGGATGCAGCCCGGACTGTCGCTCACGACCCTGGCGAGCTGGGCAGCACTAGACCTGCTTTGGGCCATAAGCGTAGGTCTCGCAGTGGGGTTTGTGTTCGGGCGCTTCATAGGTAGTGTGGCCATTGCATTGCGCTCGCGACACCGAGACACGGCAGCACCGACAGATTTCCTCGTGCTGGCCCTGATCGCAATCTCCTATGTGGTGGCACAGGTCATTGGTGCGTGGGGATTTCTGGCCGTGTTCGCTGCGGGAATTGGATTGCGGACGGCGGAGCTGTCGACGGTGGAGGAAACGCCGCATCCTGACCGGCAGCAATCGCCCGAAGGCGCGCACCCACCTGCCGAGACGATGGTCGCCCCCAATGTCGTGACGGAGGGTGAGCTCGCCGAGCCTGCGGTGGCCGCAGGTGTGCTGGTGGCCGAAGTATTCTCTTTCGGCGATACGATGGAGCGTCTTCTCGAGGTGCTGCTGGTGGTGCTCGTGGGCGTGAGCCTTGCCACGCATTGGGACCCGCGCGGGCTGTGGATCGCGGGCGCACTCTTCCTGTTCATTCGCCCGCTCGCCACGTTCGGCTGCCTAGCGGGAACATCGACGACGCTATTGCAGCGCGGCCTCATCGGCTGGTTCGGAATCCGAGGCATCGGGAGCCTGTATTATCTCGCATACGCATTTGCGCACGGCATCCGGGGCGAGCGAGCGCAGGAGCTGGCGGACGTGACGCTATCGGTAGTGGCGATATCGATCGTGGCGCATGGGCTGACGGCTCGGCCGGTGATGAGATGGTATGAGCGACGGGCGTCGCGAGCTGCGTGAGCGGCATTCTGAACATCGCCAAAGACAGATTCCGGGACCTGTTGGCCGCATCCTCTCAGGAAACACTCTCTTTTTTAAACCGGTGTCGCGGAATGGAATAGCGCGGCTTGTTGAAAAGCATGACTGACACCAGAAAATTGGTACCCGCTATCCATCGTGATCTCTGGCCAACCTATGACAGCTTGTCCTGAGCGGGTCGCCGTCGCGAGTAAAGGATATGTAGTGCCAAAACGGCTGCACCAAACAACATCCAATCATTGCGGCTCATTTCTGCCAGCGATGCCTTCGCCCATGGAAAGCCAAGATGAGCACTGAGGACCAGCGAAGGCTCCGGAGTCAGTCGGGCGCGGTGTCATCCCAGTCGCCCGACGGCGGCGTATTCCTGACTGGCTCGGTGTTGGATCGGGATTCCGCCTTGTCTTCGTTGTCCGCATCCTGCGGCGTCGCCTGACCACGTTTACGCCCAGGTCCGCCGTCAGCGCCTCGGCCTTCAGTGGCGTTGCGATGCTGGTCTTGGTTTGGGCGGTTGACTTCTTTGGCCGGGTCTACGCTTGGCATGTCGGTCTCCTTAAAGACTGCGTGCCTTTGCAATGGATCGCGGCGCGTTCGGTTCCTTCGACCTTTGATGATCAACTTTTAACGTCTGAAGGTTCGCGTCGACCCCTGTCGCGGCGACGTTGAGAAACGCCAGGCTTACCGGCAGCTTGAACCGCCGCGGGCCGGCACTGCCGGGATTGAGAAACAAGACGCCGTCGCGGTGTTGAAGGGAGGCCTTGTGCGAGTGCCCGCTGATCACAGCCGCATAGCCTTTTTTCGCGGGGTCGAAATCCAGTTCTGAGAGGTCATGCAACAGGTACAGTCGCTTCCCTTCGATTTCGAGCTCTTGCCGCGCCTGCAGCGTTCGAGCCCACTGACCCTTGTCATTGTTGCCACGCACCGCCGTTATGGGTGCGATCTGACGGAGTGACGCGAGAATTGCCTCGGTGCCGATGTCTCCCAAATGCAGAATGTGGTCGACACCAGTCAGTGCCTGGATGGCTTCGAGCCTCAGCAAGCCGTGTGTGTCCGAGATAACGCCCAGTCGCCGCACGGGATCCGCCTATCAAGTCTCCGCGCGCCGCAGCTGCTCGGCCTGAATCTCCTTGAGATCAAGACCTGTCTGCTTGGCAACCACTGCGAGAACTGGATGTTGCGAATCGACCGGCAGTCGCAAACCGTGCATTTTCTCCCAGGCCTTGACACGGACTTCGGGGGGATTCAGCGCGTTGCGCTGTTCTGCCAGCGCGTTTGCGCGCCGCTCATCCGCCAAAGTCTGTTCGTGAGCAATCCGCGCACGAAAATCTTCCACGGATTCCGCTGCGCCACGCTGCCGGTTCGAGCCTTCGAAAAGCCTATCTATTGGATTCATGAATGCTCCGTTTAGTCTGCTCGGAGTCTATATCGATCGGCTGTCGCCAGCCCCTTGAAGGTTCCAGCGGCGACCCTATTCTCCGGCGCGTCGGTACGAGGCGGAACCATGGACAGAATGGCTCAGCTTCAGTTTTCGGCAATGACGCCAGATGCAGGTTTCTGCGGTTCGGCGTCTCGCTCCAAAGGTCTGGATGATGCGGAGATTGCGCAGGCGACGGGTCGGTCGAGCGACCGAATCCGGTCGGTTTTGGCGCCGCGGGATACGGTTGATGTATCGCTCCCGGTTCTGCTGCGGAGTCGGCGATCGGGACCCAGGGGCGGGCCGGCGAGGCCCTGAAGGATCCGTACCCGCCGATGATGCGGAGGACTTCGCCCGTGATGTAACTCGAGGTCCAGACAGGTCCGGGCGCCACGCAATCGACGCGAATACCGCGGTCTAGCACATGCCCGCTGAGCGACCGGGTGAAGGCGTGAATGCTGCCTTTCGTCATGGAGTAATCGAGCAATGCCTTGCTACCTTCGATGCCGGTGACCGAGCCCGTGTTGACGATTGTGGACCCAGGCTTCTTGTGACGGATGGCGCCACGAGCCGCGAACAACTGCGCCCGATACTCGTAGAGTCGCCGTTTTCGAGCAGGTACACCGTTTGCCGAGCGGGGTGATGCCCGCCAACATCAGTACGTCGTTTAACCGGAGCACCTATGAAACTTTACTACCTCAAGGGCGCCTGCTCGCTCGCTTCCTTCATTTCGCTGCTGGAAGTTGGAGCGAAATTCGAGCACACGGCTGTCAATCGCAACACCAAGCAGACGGCAGACGGAGAGGACTATTTGACCATTAATCCCAAGGGCTATGTGCCGGCGCTGAAGCTCGACAGCGGTGAAGTCCTCACTGAGAACGTCGCGGTCCTCCCTTACATTGCCGACCTGAATCCTGCTGCGAAGCTAGCGCCGCCTTCTGGAACGCTGGAGCGTGCACGGCTGCTGGAGTGGCTGGGGTACATAAATGGGGAGGTGCATAAGAATTTCAGCCCGCTTTTCAATCCTGCCGCTTCGGATCAGGTGAAGCAGTCGGCCAAGGAGAATCTCGACAAGCGTCTGGGGTTCATCGAGAACAAGCTCGGAAGCAAACCGTTCCTGATGGGCGATCAGTTCACGGTGGCGGATGCGTATCTGTTCGTGGTGCTGAGCTGGCGGGAGCGGCTGGGCGTGGATATCTCCAAGTTCCCGAAGCTGACGGCGTTAAATGAACGAGTGGGCGCGCGTCCCAGCGTGAAGCACGCCAGGGAAGCGGAAGGCTTGTAGCCCTGAGGATCAGCGGACGTTGGGTAGATGCCGGATCTCAACGGTCTCCGCGGTCGCCCTGCCCTGTCTTTGCTTTCCGCTTCGCTTACGCCGGCGGTCCACGGACAGCGATAGCGCTTAGCGCCCGATGTCTTCGATTTCGACTTACCGCGGCGAGCGGATTTCTTGGCTGCCATATGTGCTCCTTGGTCAGCACTGATTTATGCGGTGGGTTGGCCAGACTCCGAGTCGTCTTCAGGCGATGGGGGTTCACCAGTGAGGACATATCATCGATTCATCTACGGGCGGTTGGTGTGACTTCATTTCGCGTTCGGCGGCATAGCAGTCGTCCTCGGCGTGGTCATCGTCTTCCATGCGCGGAGCGGCGCGATGGGAGTGGCAACATGCCATCTCTCCCACCAAGGAGCTTCGTTACTCCATTACTTTCCGGACACTTCGCGGTGCGTCGGCGCTCGTACAATCCATGTCATGAATCGCCTCCTGATCTTTATTGGGACCCTGCTGCTCTTGGCCGGCCTCGCCTGGCCCTGGCTTCGACGCCTTCCCCTCTTCCGTCTTCCGTCTTCCGTCTTCCGTCTTCCGTCTTCACGGAGATTTGATGATTGACCGCCTGGATTCAGGTTTTTCTTCCCGCTCACGACGATGCTGCTGATAAGCGCCATCATCGCCATCATCGCCTGGTTAATGTGCAGGTAGGTTGGTGCCCTTACCGCTCGTTGTTCCTTCGCTTAAGCCGCGATGCGATGTTCGTAGTGAGGTCGCTCGCGGTCGGTCAGGATTTCTTCAAGCCGGGTTTCATTGACCGCAGCTGGACGCAACCAGTCGTCGATGTTCTGTTCCTTGATCGAAATGATCACTCGGTTGTGTCCAGTCGCTGCGATCTCCGGCGGCGGATCGTCCGTCACCGCCGCGAACGAGTCGAGATCCGGCGCATCCTTGCCGGTCCAGCGCGACCAGAGGCAGGCGATCACCATGTCCTGCGGTGGGTTGGGATTGAAATGTAGGACGATGTTCTTTTCCTTCTCGCCGGGTGCGAGTTCGCGCTTCTCGTAGAGATGATTCGCTACGTTCTCGAAGAAAGAGCTCACGATCATGATGGCGTGCTGCTGTCGGTACACGTCCGACCAGAAGCCTTTCAGATTATCGCGGCGTGCATTGTAGGTTCCGGGATAACGCACATCGTAATTGGCGGGCTTGCCGGCCAACCTACAGGTATAGCGCATGGGGCGGATCCAACGCTTGCCGCCCTCCTCCAGAATCACCGGCGCGTAGACCATCGGAAAGATCTGAGTGTCGGTCTCGCTGGCCTTCGTGCGATGCAGATTCGACAGGCGTTCTAGTTGGCGTTCGATCTTGTCGGTCGCGATGCGAATGTCTTCGCGGGCCTTTTTGGTTTCCTTGGTCTTCAGTGATCGCTCGGCATCGGCCAGGCGCTTCTTCTGCTTGAAGACGTCCGCCTCCCACTTCTTGGCTTCACGGCCACGGAACGCATCGATCTGGTCTTTGATCCGCCGCTCGACGTCCGCCGTCGGCTGGTCGAAGTTCGCCTCGAGTGCGCGGGTAATCTTGATGCTCGAGTCCTGCATGCGGGTCGTGAACAGCGACTCGAAGAGTTGCCAGTCGATCTCGGCGCCATACCGGCGTTCGAGGTTGCGAAGATGCTGCTTGACACGAGCGGAATAGCACATGAATGACAGTTTACCGCGATTGACCGATCAGGGTTTCTCCGATAGACCTCGAGAAAACTTCCGGCGGGACGCGCACTTGCGTATCCAGTAATCGAGGCTTGCGACTACTGCATGGACGGCGAGGAATGCTCGGGGGCACATTCGGGCGCATGCCCCTGCCCGCCTCCTCGATTTCGCGCCTCGATGATCACTTCGGTCAGTACACGATCTGCGTGCAATGCACACACTGTCCACACACGGGAGAGCTGAATCCGGCACTTCTCGCTCGGCGCTACGGCTGGAAGAAATCATTCGCGTGGATCGTCGAGCACCTAAGGTGCCCGCGCTGCAAGCGTGCGGGGTGTCATGTCGAAGTGGCGTTCGAGGAGAAGCCGCGCGGGTGGGTCAAGCATCCTTCGTGAACTGAAACGAATCACTGTCATGTCCGGTTACGCAGAACTGCACTGTCTTACGAACTTCACCTTCCTGCGGGGTGCCTCGCACGCCGAGGAACTCGTCCTGCGTGCGCATGAACTGGGCTACGCCGCGCTAGCCATCACAGACGAGTGCTCCGTGGCCGGCGTCGTCCGAGCCTACACGGCCGCGAAGAAGCATGACTTCAAGATCATCGTCGGGTCTGAATTCACCCTCACCTGTGGTCTGCGCTTCGTGGCGTTGGCGATCGATCGCTCAGGGTATGGAAAACTGTGTCGTCTGATCACGCGCGGGCGACGCTCGGCGCCCAAGGGCGACTATGCGCTCACCCGCGCCGACGTCGAGGAGCTGCTACAAGGGTGCCTGATCTTGTGGCTTCCCAATGAACCCGACGCGACACACCTGCAATGGCTGATCGAGCGCTTCCCCAAGCAGGTCTGGATTGCAGTTGAGCTGCTGCTGAACGGACGCGACGATCTCAAGCTGCGGGATCTGGTCCGGCTCGGCGAGGCGCATCGGGTGCCGCTGGTCGCGGCCGGCGACGTCCACATGCACGTTCGGGATCGACGTGTATTGCAGGATGCGGTTACGGCGGTTCGCCATGGCGTGCGGGTCACTGAAGCCGGCACGCGTTTGTATTCGAATGGTGAAAGGCATCTGCGCGAGCTCAAGCGTCTGGAACGCCTTTATCCCGAAGCGCTGCTACAAGAATCCGTGAAGATCGCGGATCAATGCGGCTTTCGCCTGGACTCCTTGCGCTACGAGTACCCCCGCGAAGTGGTTCCAGAGGGCGAGTCGCCGACGACTTACCTGCGCAAGGTGACTGCGGATGGGGCGAAGCGGCGATGGCCGAACGGGTTGCCTGAGGGCATCGCTGAGCGGATCGAGCACGAGCTCGAACTCATTGAAGATCTCAAGTACGAGCCGTATTTCCTCACTGTTTACGACATCGTCGTCTATGCCCGATCGCAGGGAATTCTGTGCCAGGGCCGCGGCTCTGCGGCGAACAGCGTGGTGTGTTACTGCCTGGGTGTGACGGAAGTCGACCCCGCCCGGCAGGCAACCTTGGTGGAACGCTTCATCTCCCGTGAACGCAACGAACCGCCAGACATCGATATCGACTTTGAGCACGACCGGCGCGAGGAAGTGATTCAGTACGTGTATCGCAAGTACGGGCGCGAGCGGACCGCACTCGCCGCCGTGGTGATTTCCTATCGGCCGCGAAGTGCGCTCCGAGACATGGCCAAGGCGATGGGCCTCGATGCGGATCAGGCGGCCGGGATGGCTGGCGCGATGCAGTGGTGGGACGGCACGGTCATCGATCCGAAGCGCATTCGGGAGGCCGGGTTCGATCCCTCTGATCCGAAGGTCGCCATGACCTTGTCTCTGGCGGCGGAAGTCCTGCGATTTCCTCGGCATCTTTCCCAACATCCTGGCGGATTCGTGATCTCAGAGGGGCCACTCGAGGAACTGGTGCCGATCGAGAATGCCGCCATGGACGATCGGACCATCATCCAGTGGGACAAGGACGATCTCGATGACCTTGGCTTGATTAAGGTGGATGTGCTGGGCCTAGGCATTCTCTCGGCCATCCGGCGCTCCTTGGACGTCATCAACCGATACCGCGGCACGCAGCTCACGGTGGCGGGCATTCCAGCTGAAGACCCGGTCGTTTACGACATGATCTGCAAGGCCGACACGGTCGGAGTGTTCCAGATCGAGTCACGGGCGCAGCGTTCGATGCTGCCGCGGCTCAAGCCCCGAAAGTTCTTCGATCTCGTGATCGAAGTCGCGATCGTGCGGCCCGGACCCATCCAAGGCGACATGGTGCATCCGTACTTGAAGCGGCGGGACGGGATCGAGGCGGTGACGTATCCCAGCGAGGAAGTCCGCAAGGTTCTCGAATGCACGCTCGGAGTGCCGCTTTTTCAGGAACAGGTGATGGGAATCGCCATGGTGGCGGCCGGATTCTCAGCCGGCGAAGCCGACCAGCTGCGCCGAGCGATGGCAGCGTGGAAGAAGCGCGGGGGACTTGGCGCGTTCGAAGAGCGGCTCATGAAAGGGATGGTGGCGCGCGGTTACAGCGAAAAATTCGCCAAGCAGATCTTTGCGCAGATCCTAGGGTTCGGCGAATACGGGTTCCCGATGAGTCACAGCGCGAGCTTCGCGCTCCTGGTATATGTGACTTCATGGCTCAAGTGTCATGAACCTGCGGCCTTCACATGCTCGCTACTCAACAGCCTGCCGATGGGATTCTATGCGCCGGCTCAGTTGGTTATCGATGCACGGGAGCATGGTGTGTCGGTCAGGCCGGTGGACGTCGAGTTCAGTGACTTTGAATCGACGCTGGAGAGAGACCCCTGGGGAGAGCCGGCGCTGAGGTTGGGAATGCGGTTGGTGTCGGGGCTGTCAGAGACTGGTGGGAGGCGCGTGCAAGCGGCTCGAGAAGAGCAGACCTTTGCAGGCGTTCAGGACCTCACAGCGCGCGCTTCGCTCAATCGCATGGATCTCGAGGCGCTGGCTGCGGCGAATGCTCTGGCCGGACTTTCAGGGAATCGGCACCAGGCGTTCTGGGAGGTTGCCGGAACGGAGAAGGCCTTGCCACTGTCGCCTGCGGTGAGTGATCGGGATGTCACACCGTTTGTGTCGGTGCCCACTGAGGGACAGAATCTGGTGGCGGATTATCGGGCGGTGGGGTTGACGCTCGGGCGTCATCCCATGGCTGTGGTGCGGGATACGTGGAATGACCACGACCTCTTGACCGCCAAGGAGCTGGATCACACGCGCGCGGGAGCGAGAGTCAGAACTGCAGGGATCGTCGTCACCCGACAACGGCCAGGAAGCGCCAATGGGACGGTGTTCGTGACTGTCGAGGATGAAACGGGCAGCGTGAATGTGATTGTGTGGGAGCGGGTCGGGGAAAAGTACCGGCGGGAGCTCGTCGGATCACGCCTGCTCGAGATCGAGGGTGAGCTGCAGCGGGAAGGGTTGGTGATGCATGTGGTGGCGAAAAGGCTGTTCGATCAGTCGCAGCGCCTCGGTGCGCTCATGACCGAAGTGCGCGACTTTCATTGAGACGATGATCCGAGACTGTCGTTCGAGCGGCCGCAGGCACCCTGGCGATGCGCTTTGAGCCAGGAGGCAAACCCGAACGCTGATATGAAGATATACACCGCGAACAGTGTCGCAACGAAGACCAGGCCTTGTTGATAGAACAGGAAAACGAAGGCGATATCGAGCGCGATCCAGTAGAGCCAGGTTTCAACTTTGACACGGGCCTCGAGCCAGGCGGCGAGCAGGCTCGCCCAGGTGGTGACTGAATCGAGGAAGGGCCATGCCGCATTAGTCTCCGTGGCGAGCCAGCGCGCGGACAGCGAGCTCACGATGAGAATTGCCACCCAGGCGAGGAGATGGAATCGAAGTGGCCAGAACTGCGGCACGCGCGTTGCTTCACCGTGATTCCTCGTCCAGTGGATGAAGCCGTAGATCGACATCACGACGTAGTAGGTGTCCAGCAACGCCTGCATCGGCAGGAAGGCCTTGGCGGCCAGGTAGATGAGGATCGCTGAGCTCAGCGCACCAGCTACCCAGCACCAGCGGTTTCGCTTCACCGCGAGCAGCACGTAGGCCAGACCCAGCAAGACCGATGTGGCCTCCAGCGGGGACGTGTTGCGGAGGCCTGTGAGGAAGGATTCGAACATGTGGGGGCTTGCGCAATCGTAACGCGCTTGGCGGTCTGCTGAGGAGTCTGAACGGTAGATAAATAAACCCGTTCAGCTGTCCCTCAGGCACTCGGGTAGATGCTCCTTGCCATGGGCGAACTCCTGAACGCCTGGAGGAGAATGGACATGAAACGCGCGATGACGGCTGCCTTGGCTCTGACGATGCTGGCGGGATCCGTGGCGATGGCTGATTCAGGGCGGGACAGCCCCAAGACCCAGGATCGGCGCGGCCATGTCAACGAACGACATGACTCGAAAAGTCGGGATCACGATCGGCGTGGTCGCGACGATCACAAGGATTGGGGCAAGGATCGCCGGAACGACCATCGGCGGGATGACGACAAGCGCTGGGATCATCGTCGTGATGGGCGGATGGGCGTGATGGGCGTGATGATGATCACGGGCGGGGCCATTGGGGTGGTGGGCGAGACAATGACCGTGACCGGGATCATTGGCGCCGTGGGCGCGATGACGACCATCGTTGGGATAGGGATCACGACGGGCATGATCGGGACCGGCATGATTGGCACAATCGTCGGGACTGGCACTATGACAACCGGTACGACAATGGACGTCGGTACTGGATGGGGCAGTATCACCGGCCGTGGGGGTATAGCCCGCGAAGGTGGCACCGCGGCGAGCGCTTGCCCATTGCCTACTACGCGCGGCCTTACCGGATTTATGACTATGGGCGGTGCGGCTTACGCAGGCCGCCGTATGGGCATCATTGGGTGCGGGTGGATCACGATGCCATTCTCGCGGTGATCGCGACGGGGCTGGTGCTGGATGTGGTGTTCGACGCGTTCTCGTGAGAGTGCGGGCATTGGCGCGACTCGGCGCTCCCTTGGCGCAATTGAATGCCAATGGATTTGGGCTTCGGTGCTGAGCGAGTGATCTTTGCGTCCAAAGCTCGCCCCCGCTACCACTTTACCTATATCCGGATATTCATGTGCAACGAACCGCCCAGGGAATAGGCAGCCGGCGATTTGCGCGGGCGTCCTCTACCCTTTCCGAGTAAGCAGCGATTCGATCATGCGCTGGACCATGCGCTCGCCGTCCGCATCATCCGCCTTGAAGCCGCTATACACGATGCGGCCCGCCGGGTCGATCAGAAAGTTCTCCGGAAACGAACGGACCTTGTAACCATTGTCACCCGTCACGGCGTCTGTACCTTTCAACGCCGTGAAACTGAACCCCGTCTTCTTCAAGAACGGAAGCACGTAATCATCCTGGTCCCGCACACCGTTAATCCCCAGATACACGACGTCGTCGTTGCCACTGAACTGCTGCATCACCTTTTCGAAATGTGGCATCTCCGCCCGACAAGGGCCGCAGCCCGGGAACCAGAAGGTCAGTAAAACTACTTTGCCTTTGAGCTTTGTCAGTGAAACCGAATCGCTCGAGCTGTACATCTGCAGAGTGAATCGCGGTGCAGGCCGTGCGCCTGCATCGAGTAGTGTTTTCAGGTCTGAATCAATCTGCGCATCTGACTTCCGGAGCTGGCGCCCATACCGCTGCAGTGCGCTGCGTGTCTCATCATCTGGCGCATTGACCTGTTGCTTGAGCAGGCTGTCATAAGCTTGTTTGGGCTTACCTGCGCTCGCCATGACGTGCGCTTTCAGTCGTCCTACCATCGCACTATTCGCTGATCGTTCCACTGACAGCTTGTCCAACATCACCAGTGCCTGATCGGCTTCTCCAGAGGCAAGGTAATGATTGACAGTGATGAGCGTCCGAACATGCGTGAGCCGCTTTCCCCACTCCTTTGCGCTGGCGACATCCGTCTTTGTCCTCGCATGCATTGCCTGTGCTAGTTTCAGTGCCTTCGGCGGATCGGTCCGAACGTATGTCTCAAACAGATCTCTCATCCCATTCGCCGACCACTTGAACTTCTCCGGTGGATACAAGAACCGAAGCTGTTCCCATATCAAAATGCGGTCCGCATCGGCTTTTGCTTGGGCTCCCAGCCAGTACACGGCCTGCGCTCCGCGGTCGTGTGAGGGGAAACGCTTCGCGATACCCCACATTGCTGCTTCCCACTTTGAGCGATCGACGTCGTACAATTTATCGGCATAGTAGAAAGCGTAATCGGGGTCCTGCGGCTCCACCGCTGCTGCCTTGCCCATGTACTCGAATGCAGCCTTGGAGTCGCCTCGAAACTCAGCATCGGCTGACAACTTGAACCAGACGCGCGCGTTGTCCGGTTGAAGCTTCACGATTTTCAGAAGGTAAGGCCGCGCCCGCGGGTCTTCGACCCAATAGAACTGCATGACAATGCCCCAGGTGACGCCCGGTGATTTCGGATATTTCTTCTCCAACTCACGGTATCTGTTCTGAATCGTATCCGTGATTCTTTTGACGAGTGGGTCGAGGCTGGGATTTCGCTCGGCTCGTTCAATGAGGGTATATTTGAAGGTCTTTAGTCCTTCATGTGCGGCAGTGAATTCGGGGTCAGCTTCAATTGACTTGATAAAAGCGGCAACCGTGGCGTCTGCCTGTTGCTCCTTCCCTTTCGCCAGTTCGGTGGCGCGCTCGAAGGCTACTCGCGCCGCCGGCGCAGGCGTGTGTTGCCGGTCGGCGGCGACAGAGACCATGCTGAAGACAGAGCCGAGCACGAGGCTGCAGAGAATCAACTTCATGGCGTCACGGTACATGGGTTTGAGGTGCGCGCTTGTCACAGCGATTTCTTCATCCGCAGATAGATAAACCGTCCGCGCGGATCGTCGTAGGTGCTGTAGTAACTCACGATGGGGCCGCCCGAGTTCTGCACATACGGAGGCTCGGAGTCGAACATGTTGTTGAAGCCGATCGTCCACTTCATTCCCTGCATCAAGCCAGACAGGCCCCGCGCCCTGCGAGACGGACGACAGATCTTCATAGCTGAGCTGCAGGTTAACCGTCAGCGAATCATCCACCGGCACGTCGAGCTCGTCGCGATAGGAATCGATGTAGAAAGCGCTCGGCGTCACCGTCCAGGAACCTTTCTGCCAGGCGATCGAAGCGCTGCTGCGGAATTTGAGCGGGCTGTCGATCTGGTTCAGCGTGTCCGCGATAGGCGACTCAGGCGTCACCTGGGTTCGGAACTCACGGGTCGTCGTTGAGCGCAGGATGACGTCGAAATTTCCGGCGCTTGCGGTTTCCAGATGATACCTGACGCTGGCGTCGAGATAGCGGGTCCAGATGCTGCCGACGTTCACGCGTCGTACGTCGATCGATTGAATCTGTCCGGCCCACCCATTGGCGACGTCGCTCGGTGTCGGGTCCGCGCGCACGATCCGGCCCGGATAGAACCGCTCATTCGCCAGAAGCGTGTAAACATCCACATCCTGAATACCGTCGCGCTTCTTGATGCGTCCGTAGTCGAAGGTGGCGGTGAAGCCAGCCCACATTCGTGGCTGAACGATCAGGCCGAAGTTGACAGCGTTGGTTTCCTCGGGCATCAGGTCGGGATTGCCGCCGGCGATCAGCGTGTAGTTGCCAATCGGCGTGTCCCCGCGGCGCGGATCGGTCGTAAAGAAATCGTCCTGAATAAAGTCGCTCGTCACCCCGGTGGTGAAACCGTCCTGGGGCGGATAGGTTCCGGCGCCGTAGGAAGCGCGCAACGCAATGTCCGGCACCGGAGCGAATCGGATGCCGAGGTTTGCCGAATCGAAGGACTTTACATCGGTAAGCCAGTTATGGCTGTAGGCAGCCACGAAATCCATTTCGTGGATGCCGAGCACCGTGGCATCGCGTCCCAGCACCGGAAGCACCAGCTCAGCGCCCAACTGCTTCGTCTGTCGAGAGATTTCGGGACGGCTGAAAGTCGATTCCTGAAAATGCGGCGGAACGCCAAGCGCGTTCAGCAATTGATGGTCGTAATCGTTGATGAACTGGATCTCAAGGTTCTGCTCTCGGCCATCGGCAAGCAATGACATCTGCACCGGACCTGCGGGCAGATCGAACAATGCTCCGCTGGCTCGCAGGGTCAGCTCAATGAGTCTGACGTAGTCGGTATTCTCGCGAGAACTTGAATTCGCGATTTCGCTGGCGGCGTCGGCATTAGGGAAAGCATCGTGGTCGGCGACGACGTTGTAAAAATCAATGTTGGTCTGCGTGGTCGGTGCCCCAAAGACACTCGATCCCGCGACGAGTCCTAAAGGTTGCAGCGGTGTATTGCCGAACGCGTAGCGACGGTTGTAGTCACTCGAGGTGTCAAATGCCCATTTCCAGGAGCGTCGGCCGAAGTCGACCTGGCCGTTCAGGCCCAGCACCAGCCGTAGCGTGCTGTTTTCGGATTTCTGGGTCGTCCCCGGAAGATCCACGGGCTGATAGAAGTACGTGACGGTCTGACCGGGATAGCCGGGGATCACGCCGGCGCGGAAGGGATTACGCGGATCGGTCGCCTGCATGATTGCAAACTGCGGGAAAGGCGGCGTGTCGAATTCGTACTGCGTATGTCCGAGGCCCACCTCCGCGTACCAGAACAGTCGATCCTCGCGAAGCTCGTGGTTGTAAGTCATGTTGAGCGATGCGCTCTCAGAGGGGTTGTAAAGCGCAAAGCGGGCGTAGGGTTCGCTAAGAGGCAACTGTCCCGCAGTGGATAGGAAGGAATCCGGCGTGAGATCGGTGCCGTCTTGGTTGCGCGGAAGCGAAGCGAACGCGACGCCCGACGGGCCGCCGGGGATATTCAGCGGTTGAATCGCTGTGAAAAATGGAGCCGCGAAGCCCCCCACGAAGATTCCCGGTCGCGGGATGAAGCTGATCATGCCCCCTGAGGTGATCCACTCACTGAGATCTCCGCCGTCAGCAGGGCTTCTATTGCGCTCCAGGAAGCGTCGGTACAGTGGCCGGTCTTCGTAGTACAGTGGGTCGCGCTTGCGCAGATCGAGCGTCCAGGCGAGATTCCCCTTCCCCTGCCACAGCTGACGTCCTTCGTCATAGGTGAGCGCTACCTCATTGGCACCGCCTGCGGTGGCCTGTCCGAAGTAGAGACTCAGGTCGCGCCCCGTATAGTTTTTCTTCAGAATGATATTGACGACGCCGCCCAAAGTGTTGACGCCATAGATTCCGCCCGCAGAGCTGGGCAGAATTTCGATGCGCTCGATCGCCGACAGCGGGATACGACTGATATCCGGACCCCCATCCTGAGATTCGCGCACAATCGGCATGCGACGGCCGTTCACCAGAAACGTCGTGCCCTTGCCGCCAAAGCCGCGCATGTCGGCTACCGTCGAGGCTGTGACGCCGGCTCCAAGCGGGGCGAACCCGCGCTGTGCGGTCAGGCTTTGAGTGTCGGCCTGGAAGCCTGCGAGCTGCGGCAACGAGCGCAGCACCTCGTTGATATCGGTTGCGCCGCTCCGTTCGATCTCGAGCTGGTCCATGACGATGAATGGAATAGCTTCGTTTTCCCGCCGCGCGATCACCCCGGCGTTGACGAGTCCGGCGTCTCGCAGCCCAGTGACGACGACCTCCTCCAAAGAGCCCGGGTTCGCATCGTCACGAGAGCCCACCTGGTCGGGGGAGCCAGGATTTGCTTGCGTTTCGCCGCTTTGAGCAACACGGATCTCGGGCTTTTTATTTTTGGCTCGAGAAGTGTGGGTGCTGTGACTTTCGCTCGGAGTCGCCGGCCGCACGGCAACCGTGTCGTCCTTCGCGGTGTACTCGAGCCCTGTCTCGCTCAGAAGCGCTTTGAGCGCCTGCTGTGCCGTTTGGGTGGCCTTGATGGCCGGGGCCTGCCGCCCAGCGACTAAGCGCTCCTCAAACAGGATCTGAATGCCGGCCTGAGCGGCGAGCTGCTTCAGAGCTGCTCCGAGCGACTGTGCCGGGATGTCGAACGCTATTCGCGTCTCGAGGTTCTCGTTCCTGACGTCAGCAGCCACGGCCTTGGTCGTCGCCAGGGCGAAACCTCCAAGGATAAGCTGCACGCTTATTGCGACTGAAAAGATGGCATGCCTACGAGATGAATTCCGACGCACTTGCATGGCAGACGTATCATTCTTGTTGTGATGGGCTACCGCAACAGTTCGACGCATGGAACACCCCCGGGTATTAGTCAGCTTGGAGCACCCTTTTTTCGCGCGCTCAAGGTGTGTAACGAAGGCCTGGCGCAAACCCGACAAATACCAAGGAAATTTTTCAACAAGCCGTTGGCACTGGAAGGGCCATTTGGAGCCCGAACGCGGTTTGTCGGGTTTTGCCGTTTTGTTCGTTACACTCAAGTGGAGCCCGTCTCTCATAGAGGATTACGAATCGTGCGGTCCCCCGACGATGGCCTTGGGCGTCAGCCCCTTACAGACTCTGAGGCCGCCTATGCGCGAGAGCTGTTCGAAAGGCACCGGTTTGCGCTATTCCGGTATCTCCGCCGAGTCTTGGCGTCCCGGGAGGACGCCAGCGAGGTGCTTCAAGAGACTTATTTGCGGTTGCTTCGGCAACCCGACTTTGAGCGCGTCAACGCGAACGCGCGTGCCTATCTTTTCCAGACCGCGGTCAATTTGGCACGGGATCGTTTCCGACAACGATTGAAAAAGGGAGCAGAGGCCGAGGCACAGGCCTTCGTCGCTGGCGGGCTCGATTCGCCCGACTATGGTGGCTGGCCGGAGTTTGCATTGGAAAGCCAGCAGACCGAAGCGCTTGTAGTGGCCGTGCTCGAAGGAATGGAGCCGCGCATGCGTTGCGCACTCATGCTTAATCGCTTTCGCGATATGACTTACCGCCAGATTGCCGATTGCATGAAAGTGAGCGAACGAACGGTGGAGCGCTATGTCAAGGAAGGTTTAAGGCGCATCGCAAGACAAATTGAGGAACAGCGATGAATACGCAAATACGCTTCAACGCATCCGAGGAGAAGGCGTGGAAGGCGCTTGGAGCTGTCGAGAATCATCCCCAGGTCAACCGATGGTTGGCTGAGGCAGATGGTCTAGCGCAGACCAGTGCGTCCAAGCGCGCGACTCATTGGCGCTGGTCGGTCGCTGCAGCAGCTGGGGTCGGGGCCATTGCAGTAGGCGTTTTGGGTTCTTGGCACTTCGCTTCTGATCGGTATCAAACCAAGGTAGGCGAACAGCGGGATTTGACCCTGCCCGATGGCTCGCGGATGACACTGAATACCAATACGTTGGTCGAGGTTCGGTATTCTAGGAATCGTCGCTTTATTGAGCTGCGGCAGGGCGAAGGGTTGTTTGCTGTCAAGCCAGACGCTACTCGTCCTTTCGATGTCGAGGCGGGCGGGGCTGTAGCGCGTGCCTTGGGCACGGAATTCAACGTCGATCTGCGCGGCCCAAAGGTTACAATTAGTGTGCTTGAGGGCGCAGTCAGCGTCGTTCCGAGCGGAGTGGCGCAGTCTCGGAAGATAGTTGGGCCGGCCCATGGACGTGCGCCAGAGTCAGCGCTTGCGATGGCGGCCTTATCGAAGGGACAGGCGATCGAATTCCGCACGAACGACGGTCATATGCATGAGATTAAGGCCGATTTGCGCCGTATCGACTTCTGGCGCATGCGACAGCTGGAGTTCTCAGACACCCCGCTCATCGAAGCGATTGATGAGGTTAATCGGTACTCGGCAGTGCGGGTCGTAGCTGGCTCGCCAGATCTTTCCGCGGTGCGAATCAGCGGCGTATTTCGTATCGGCGATGCAGATGGGTTTGTGTATTCGCTGAGGGAGGCCTTGAAGCTCGAAACGCACGAGGCGCCGGGAAAAATCATCGTCATGAGGCAGGCCCAGTGATCGATTCGGCTCGGCTAATGCCGTGCGCCGATGGGTACAATGCCACGGCGACGGCTACAGCGGCGGACCGCAGGGTTCGGTCGTCGGGCGCCCCGCTACCATTCTGGAAGTGTTTGTTTTCGCTCGATAACGCCTTTGAAGCGAGCACTCCCAGATTCAACTCAATATCTTATTCCACAAGCCTTGTCGTCGCTTTTCGCCGAGTAGCTCTAAGATGAGTAATCGTGTCTGCGCAAGTTCGCCAGGGTCGCGTAGCGAACCAAGAATGTGTTGATCGCGACACGACATCGCGCTATCGCAGCGGCTGACCGGGCTGACCGGGCTGGCCGAGCGCAGCAGCCAGGCGCTCAAGGACAATGACGAGCTGGCAGCGGCGGTAACGAGGTTGAACCAGAAGAAGTCAGGGTAGAAGCCGCGCAACTCTTAGCCTTCAACGCGAAACTTCCAAGGGGATGAGAGAATAGGCAGAACTAACACCCTGACAACCGGTTCTCGATGCTGTGGCGCATAGTGCCGACGGGCGCACCCGGTGTGCTACGATCCGCGCCGGGCGAGAGGCCAGGTGCGGTTGTCCGACCTAACCCCTTATCCCACGTCCTTGCGTGAACTCTTGGCAGCGGTGAGGCAAGCCAGGCCTTCGTATTTAAGGCATTTAGTCCCGCCCACTGCTACCAATTCGACATCGAGTCGCTGCACGCGCTTATTCAGCGACCGGTCGGATCCGATGGAATTGAGCGTCGTCGGTAGGCGCCGCCTGCACTGTAGCCAAACCTCGTCAAATGACTTCCAATACCCATTCAGTACTATTCAGTGACCTTGGACTTTCGGACACCGTCGTCCAGGCGGTGAAGGCGATCGGCTACGAGTCCGCATCTCCCATCCAGGCGGCGACCATTCCGGCGATGCTCGAAGGTACGGACATCCTCGGACAGGCGCAGACGGGAACGGGCAAGACGGCCGCGTTCGCACTACCAATCCTGTCGCGCCTGGACATGAAGAAGCGTGTACCTCAGGCGCTCGTACTGGTACCGACGCGCGAGCTCGCCATTCAAGTCTCTGAAGCATTCCAGAAATACGCAGTGGGCCAACACGCATTCCATGTACTCCCGATCTACGGCGGCCAAAGCTACGTGCCGCAGCTCAGCGCGCTGAGGCGCGGCCCTCAGGTCATCGTTGGAACACCGGGTCGACTCATCGACCATCTGGAGCGCGGCACGCTGCGGCTCGACGACATCCGTTACGTGGTCCTGGACGAAGCGGACGAGATGCTGGCGATGGGCTTCGCGGATGCGATGGAGACGATCCTCTCGCAGACGCCGGATAAAAAGCAGATCGCGCTGTTCTGCGCGACGATGGCGCCAAACATCCTTCGCATTGCACAGGCGCATCTGAAGAACCCGCGAGAGATCGTCATCAAGGGCAAGTCCGGTACTGCGGCGAACATTCACCAGACATACTGGATGGTCAGCGGGCTGCACAAGCTGGATGCGCTGACGCGAATCGTCGAGGTAGCGGAATTCGACGCGATGCTGGTGTTCGTACGCACCAAGCAATCCACGACGGATCTCGCCGAGCGGCTGCAGGCGCGCGGTTTCTCCGCCGTCGCACTGAACGGCGATATCCAACAGTCGATGCGCGAGAAGACGATCGAGCAGCTCAAGGCGGGAAAGTTCGACATTCTGGTTGCTACTGACGTCGCCGCGCGTGGGCTCGACGTCAAACGCGTCACCCACGTCGTCAACTATGACGTTCCGTACGACACGGAATCGTACGTGCATCGCATTGGGCGCACCGGCCGCGCGGGCCGTAGTGGCGAGGCGATCCTGTTCATCGCGCCGCGCGAGCGTAACCTGCTGCGCCTCATCGAGCGTGCGACACGCCAGACCATCGAGCCGCTGAGCCTGCCGACCGCTGACGACGTGAATACCAAACGGCTCGCCAAGTTCAAGGCGCGCATCGGCGAAGCCCTCGCGGCAGGGCCCGCGGATATCTATCGCAAGGCGGTTCAGGAAGTCGCGCTGGAGACCGGCGCGGATCTGCTGAGCGTGGCATCGGCAATCGCATCACTGGTCGAGGGCGGCATAGCAGTGCAGTCGGCTGCGCCGGCGAATAGCTATACGCCGCCGCCGATCGAACGCGGGCACGACGGTGACGACGCCCCCCGCAAGCCACGACGCCATCAGGAATCGGCCGCCGATTTGCCGTCAGTGCCTGACGAGGGTTACGCATTTGAGGACGATGGGAAGCAGATCACCTGGCGACTCGCGGTTGGCCATCAACATGGCGCCATGCCAGGCCAGGTCGTCGGCGCGATCGCCAATGAGGCGCGACTTCACGGGCCGCAGATCAACGGCGTCGATATTCGCAGGGACTACACGTTCGTTTCTCTGCCGGCGGCCCTGCCGAAGGCGGTGATCGAGCGGCTATCGAAGATCCGGATCCGGGGACAGGCGTTGAACCTGGAGGCCAGCTCGAAGCCGCCGTCCCGTGTGAAGCCGAAGGGGCATCGTAAGCCATACACACGCGCACGATGACGTCGTTGCGCGCTCAACCAGCCCTCGCGACTACGACTTCTCAGGCAACTTTGCGCGCGTTTCCGGTGGCCCGTAGCAGTTCTGTCGCACACATATAACCCGGCGTACCCGCGATCGAGCCGCACGGGTAAGACCCTGCACCGCAGTACCAGAGGTATGGACTATCGCCGAAGCCATAGAAACGTTCGGACGAACCTCCGAAACGCCTTGTCGAAAACGTCTGGCCCTCAGTGAGCATCATGTGATCGATGTTGCCCTCCGGAAACAGGAACAATTCTTTTATATCGCGGGGTGTGAGCATCCGGCTCCATGCAAAGTCTTCCGGATTCACAATGCGGCGAAACACTTCTGCTCTGACCGTTTCCTCTATCTCGGGAAGCTCTGCAGCAGTCTTCCCGAGTCGCAAATTGTTGAAAAACAACGTGAGGCGATCACCTTCCATAGGGTCACCGGCCGCACGCAGTGCCTGGCCTTCACAGTAGATCTGGATGTAGCCAGGTGAATAGTCTAGACCGCTTGAGAAAACCCTGAGCGTGGACGATTCAAAATCATGCAGCGATTCGACGGAAAAAATGAAGCGAAACGCGCCATCATCGTTTGCTCCGTGCAACCAGCGCACAGGCTTGCGAAACAGCATCGTGATCTTCCCGCTGGCACCACGAAACCGCTTTGAGGTCGTTTCCTTCACGCTACGGTCGTTGCCCGATAGCCTGGCGGCCGTGACAGGATCTGTGGCAAAAACCAGATGGTCAAAACGAAATGAACGTTCCTGCCCTCGCTCAGTGCAATGCACGGTTCGAGCACCGAGATCCACGCTTTGAGCTGTGGTCTCGAGATGAGTGTCAATTCCAAGCTCAGCATTGATCCGGGCAAGCTCTTCAGGGAGTCGCCATAAACCTGGAGCTACATATCCATAGTAACCATCAAAAACCGAACCGGAGTCCATCAGTGGAATGGTAAAAGCGGAGTAAGCGGCATGAAGTGAAACCGGGCCGCTTTCCGTCACGGTCATCCCCATGTAACACTTCGCCTTCTCCGAAGTGAAGTAATGATTCAGCAGGTCAAACGCGCTACCTGAAATCCAAAGAGAGGTCAGTGGCTCGCCAAGCACCTCTCGCGCCTGCCGGAGGCTAGGCGGATTAGCCTCGCGATAACCTCTCTGCAAGTAAGCTGTGACTTTGGCTTCATCTTCTCGAAACGCAGCAACTTGCCCTCTTTCTCCCCATCTCGAAAAGAGTTCTTGCTGAAGCTGATTGGGATCTCTGAATATGTTCGTAGGGGTCGCATCCGCACCGAAATAAATAAGCTTGGACGACGTAGGAACATGAAACTTCAACCGCTTTGCAAGGCCCGTTTCGTTAAAAATGAAGTCGGGCATCAACCCCAGAACGGAGGCACCCAGCGAATATTTCTGGGAAACGCCATCGACACACGCCTCTGCAGAGATACAGGCACCCCCTGGAACTGAAGCTCGGTCGATGAGCGTGACTGACAGCCCGGCCCTCCGCAGATAATTCGACGCAACAAGCCCATTTATGCCGCTGCCAATGACCAATATGTGTGGCTTACTCACTCAACGCTCCCACGCGGCTACCCCCAGCTCATCGGATTCGCGACTGACACGTTTCCAGAGGCTAATATATCAAATTAGGTTTACGCCAAGTTCGTCAGGGATAATCAGAGGATGACATCCGAGCCCCGAAAACGCTTCTCGATGATCCGCGAATTTCACTTCGCGGACTGGTTCACTCTCGGCAATGCGGTCTGCGGCACCGGCGCACTCTTCTCGTGCATGACCTACCTGCAGACGGGCTATTCGGAGCGCATCTACGTTGCAGGAGCGCTCATTTTCGGCGCATTGATATTCGACATTCTCGATGGGCGCATCGCCCGCTGGCGACAGAAGTCTTCGGCCATGGGGCGCGAGCTCGACTCCCTTGCAGATGTTATTTCCTTTGGCGTTGCGCCCGCCGCTATGGCATACGCCTGCGGCATGCAGGGGTTGTTCGATCGTGTGATCCTGGTGTTCTTCGTGGCGTGTGGCGTCTCGAGACTGGCGCGCTACAACGTCACCGCAGAGACGCTTTCAGAAGGCACCGGCAAGGTGAAGCATTTCGAGGGCACGCCGATTCCGACCTCGATCGTGCTCGCCGGCCTCCTGACATGGGCGGTATCCCAACAGGCTATCGGGCCCGATCTCTGGTTCGGGGCGACGCGGATCGCAGGCTACACCCTGCATCCATTGGCACTGCTGTTCTTGCTCTCCGGCTCGCTGATGATCAGCCGGATTCGAATTCCAAAGCTCTAGTTGGGCAATCAGCGCCAACTTCGAATGAGCTTCGCGTAAGCGTCCAACCGAGTCGCAAGCGCATCGAAGTCCACAGGCTTGGCGTAGACCTCATCGAAGCTTGCGGGCGCCGGGTCGAGCCAGGTATCTGTCGCCAGAGCGGTTAGCGCCAGAATGGCGTGAGGCGGCAGCGTAAGGTCCTGCCGCAGACGTTGAGACAGCTCGACCCCGCTCATGCGGGGCATGCACACGTCTGTAATCACTATCTGAGGCTGATAACGTGCGGCGACCTCGAGGGCTTCAGCACCATCGTTGGCCGTGTAGACGGCGTGGCGGCAACATCGCAGCAGGCCCGCCAACGCTTCGCGACTCGCCTCATCATCTTCGACGACCAACACGCGCAGACATTCCTCAGCGGGCGGAACTTCGGCGGTCTCATCGGTAATCACAGCACCTCCTGCCCCTATAAAAAGAGGCCGGAGTGAGCCGGCCTCTGGCGGTGCGGAGTATCCAGCCCGAAGGTGGAATCGCGACTGCGGAGGGAAGTTTGTCAAACAAATCCCGGGAGCGACAGTCTCGGGACGCTGATGCTATGGTGGGAGCAATCCTACAGTCTCATTGCCTCAGTGATCGCGAGCGTCTTCACGGATTGCTCAACTTCCAGGCGAAGTTTCAGCTGGGTGGAGGGGGTCGGTTACTGTGGAGAACTGCCGCCAGGAGACCTGGCCCGTTTGTGATGGGCCTGTAAACCCACACTAGCCTGCCTTTGCTTATTGTCGCTGCGTCTGGCCCTGCGGCATCGGAATTCTCGCGGCCATTGCGGAAATCCGAGCCACCCGAAACCGCCCCTGGTCGTGCGCAGGTAGGCACTGCAGGTAGACTCCTGATCCATGGCTCTAGCCCCTGAGATCCTGGCTACCCTCGAAGCCGCGCCGGCACAGCTTTCAAGCCTCTTCCGGCAGGTCCCTGCAGGGGCGCTGCGCTGGGTCCCTGACAGCTGGGAAGGGATTCCCGGCGAACGATTCTGCTTCGCGGATCAGATGTGCCACATCCGTGACATCGAGGTGGATGGCTACCAGGTGAGAATCCGCCGTATCGTGGAGGAGGACCTGCCCGAGCTCGTATCGTTCGACGCTTACGCCCTGGCTCTCGAGAGAAACTACGCTGACCGAGATCCATTTGATGCGCTGAACCAGTTCAGCGCGGCGCGGATCGTGACGCTCCATTCACTGAAGAAGCTGACATCAGCTGATCTAGCCCGCCGCGGTACCTTTGGCGAGTACGGCGCGATCAGTCTGGAAGGGCTGGTTCGATTCCTTTGCAGCCATGACCAGCAGCACCTGTCATGCATGCAGTGGCTGCTGGGGAAGCTCAGTTCCTGCTGAGCATCTCGTGGGGCCAGCGAGGGGAGCACTTCAGCACCTGTGGGTAAGAGCCGTTTCCGAGCGAGCCGAGGTTCATAATGATGCCATTTTCCCAAAGGAACGCCCAGTTGCGCGCCTTTCTCTGGAAGAATGGTGTGATGAAAAATCTGGGCACCATCGCAGGCGAGGTCAGCAGCGCAACGGGGATCAACTCATCGGGCGTGATCGTGGGGACAACCTCCGTCATGACCAACGGCCGATCCCGCGCCTTCATCTATAGGAACGTCCGCATGACTCGTCTCGAGCCTGTCAGCACAACGACGCGCAACGGCGCGAGCGACATCAATAGAAAGGGCCTCGTGGTAGGCCGCTTCATGACGCGCGAGAATCGTCAGAACTCAACTGCTTTTGCGTGGCAGAAGAAGTGTTGACGGGTTGACAGACGAACTTCATCCGGATTTAGGGCGAACTCGGCAATGAATGATGTAACGTCAAAAGCACCTTGGCACCTTCGGGCGGTCGCAGTGATCGCCGTGCTCTTCAACTCGATCGGCGTTTTCGATTTCGTGATGAGCCGGACGCAGGGCGCGCAATACATGGCGAGCTCCGGCATGACGCCCGCTCAGATCGACCACTGCGTGGGCATGCCGGGCTGGATGCTGGTCGTGTGGGCCATCGGGTTTTTGGAGCATTGCTGGCGTCGATCCTTTTGCTCATGCGCCGAAAGCTCGCCTTTGTCACTTTCGTCTTGTCGCTGGCCGCATTTCTGGTCAGCCTGCTCCATACGTACGCGCTGACGGACGGTGGCGAGATCATGGGCAGCCAGATGGCGATCTTCAGCGCAGTCATCGCAGGATTGCTCGCGTTTTTCGCCTGTTACTCCCGGTTATTGACGGCGCGCGGCGTATTGAGCTAAGGCGTTCTCCGGCGTCGCAACCGGATGACTTGAGATGCCTTCTGTTCTGCTGGCTTATGTCTAGCGCTATGTCCGGCCCCTGCATAACGTTCCCTCTTTCATGAGACGTTGATCAAGGCCATGGCCGAGGGGTCGGCGCAGCATCTCGGGTGTGAGTGAAAAACAAAAACCCGCCAAGCGTCTGGGTTTCGATGCGCGAGGCGTGCCCCGCTGGGATCAGCGCACTCGTACCGGCGAGTATGAGCCTCGACCTTCCGACACTCAGGTGACGCGGGCGCTCAAGGCAGATGAGATCAGCCTGGCAGAGACCCGCCGTAATCGGATCCTTCCCAATCCATATGGCACGCAAACGTCGCAGAAGCCCCTAAAGAGTCGCAACAGCCTCGACTATATGCGCGCCCTGAGTGAAGCGATCAAGATGCAGCGACGCCTCGAATCCGATGAGGAGATTGCCGGGCCCTGGTCGCGACTGAGGCGGTTTCTCGGGTCGAAAAGCTAGTTTCGGCCTTGCGAGCGTCGCGAGCGAGCTCGCTCCATCAGAATCTCTGCAGCTGCGTCTCGGGCAGCAGCCTCAGAAGTGCCGGCTGGAAACTCGAACACTTCCTCGGGATCGAACGGGTTAGCGATTCTAACCGGTAGATCCTGCGCTGCCTCCGGCGCGGGCATCTCTGCGGACACGCTCGCATTTGGCGCCTGCGCTGATCGAGACGGTAGCGCGCTAGCGTTCAAATAAGCCACGACACCCAGCAGCGCCAGTGCAGCGCCCGACAGGCTGAGAATGAGTTCGAATGGCTTCGGTTGCGGCGGCGAGTGCATTGGCCACTCACCATCCTTCGCAATGGGCTCGGAGGCTGCCGGGCATTCTGGATTCGAGGCCGATAACAACTGCACGTCGGACTGGCTGAGCTCCAGCTCGATGGTGTCTCGTCCTCCTTGCGCGCTTACGCCGGACGAGGTGGCGTCGACTGCATGGCTCATAATGCCAAAAATAAGGACACTCACGATCACGTTCCAGTGATTGAGTCACCTTTTTTGAGGTGGTCGCGTCGCTGCAACTAGGGTTCGAGTTAACTGCGAGGCAATCAACGCGATTCCACTCCTTGCCGCCTCGGCTCAGCCTGGTCGGACGTGCGCCCCGTACCCCGTTATATATGTATGCAATCCCCCCAAAACCGCCCTGTAGCCCTCCTCTTCATTCACTATCGGCTCGAGCGAGCTCCTCAAGCCATGAGCCATCACAAACCATCGCAAGATCTACTCGGGATGAGCTGCCCCATCACGCGCCGCGACTTCGTGAACGGCGCTCTCGCGGGGTGCGGCGCCGCCTTGGTGACTGGCTGCGAACATCTTCCGGACGCCGCCACGGATGGCTCACTCGCTCCCTCCGGATCGCCCTGGACCGGTTACGGCGGCGTGGGCGATTACAGCATGTCGAACGGCAACACCGAAGCAGTGGTCAACGCCGCGCATCGCATACGCGATCGCCAGTATCCCGGTACCTCGGGCCAGCCCGTTGAGGAAAGTGTCGATCTGGCAATCGTTGGTGGAGGCTTCTCCGGACTCACCGCAGCCTATGAATTCAACAAGCGGCGCAGGCCGCAGCAGACCTGCCTGCTGCTGGAGAACCATCCCATCATGGGAGGCGAGGCCAAGCAGAACGAGTTTTTAGTGGACGGCCGCCGTCTGATCGCACCCCAGGGATCCAATGGTGGGCTGGTCATCAAGGACAACTACGTCAAGGGCAGCTTCGACGCAGGACGCTACGAGGTCTACGTGGATTACTATCGGGAGCTCGGACTGCCGACGCATTTCGATCTCGAGCCGCTAGCGGGCGGCGCCGAGCGCTACAACCTTCCCGACTATCATTTCGCTCCGATGCATCCCGCAACGGAGAGCGGATACGGGACCGCTTATTTCTTCCGGGGCCATGGCTGGGCCCGGGAGCCGCTGCGAAATGGATTCACGAATACACCGTGGCCTGCGCCAGTGCAGAAGGAGATGGACGACTACGTCCATGATCGCCGCGATGTGCTCTCTGGGACGCCCAACGCCGAAGCCTGGCTCGATTCGATCCACTACTCCGAGCTGCTCGACAAGTTGGGCTACGGGCCAGAGGTAAGGCGCTACACCGATCCATATATTGCTGTCGCGAACTTCGGTGTGTGCGGCAATGCCATTTCCGCCTATGCGGCCATGCGCCTGGGATTGCCTGGCACCCGAATTCCCCAGCCCGAAAAGAAGGTCCACCCGGACGTAGGCGTTGTGTCCTTTCCGGGCGGTAACGCCACGATCCTGAGAATGATGCTGGCACGTATGCTTCCCGACGCTGTCTGCGGTGATGGCAGCGTCGCAGCAGCCACTTTCGCACCCATTGATTTCTCCAAACTCGATCGAGCCGGAGCCCCTGTGCGCATCCGCCTGAGCTCGACGGTGATCAACGTGAGTCACGAAGGCAATCCAGCAGCAGCCGGGCACGTCATCGTGACCTATGTTCGCGACGGCTCCATTCGGAAGCTTCGCGCCAGGGCCGTGGTCATGGCTTGCGGTGGTTGGGTCAATCGGAACATCGTGACCGACCTGCCTGAAGCGCATGCGGCAGCCTACAAGGAGTTTCACTACGGTCCCATTCTGACGGCGAACGTGGCGCTCAGAAACTGGCGATTCTTCGACAAGCTGGGATTCACATCTGCGCGCTGGTTCGAGGGCCTCGGGTGGCACGTCTGCGTGCGGCGCAATGTGTCATTCGGCAGCACGAAGCCCCTGACACCCGACGATCCGATCGTACTGACGTTCTACATCCCTTTCCTCAGCCCAGACCTCGCGCCATCTGCGCAGGGCGCTGCCGGGCGGGCCCGAGTGCTGGCGACGTCCTATGCCGAATTCGAAAAGCAGATTCGCCAGCAGATGTCGGAGATGTTCAGCGTCGGCGGTTTCGATGCGCGGCGCGACATTGCGGGAATCATCCTGAACCGGTGGGGGCACGCTTACTGCGCGCCGCAACCCGGTTTCTTTCTGGGGCGCGATGGAAGCGCGCCGCCGAACGAGGTGCTGCGACGGCCTCATGGACGCATCGTCTTCGCGCACTCCGAGCTTCAGGGCCTGATGAGCATGGCATACGCCATGAAAGAGGCTCACCGCGGCGCCGGCCAGGCCCTCGCGATGCTTTGAACCGTGAGCCAGCGATCATCTCGATCTCAAATACGCAGTTTTAGGGGAATTTATGCCGCGCCACTCGACAATCCTTGCAACGGTGATCCTATTCGCCGGATCTTCACTCGCTCATGCGACTACCGAGGCTGAAGTCGCGGAGCTTGCAGCAAAACCGGACAGCTGGGTACTGCAGCAGGTCGGCGGGAAGCGCATCGTGCTGGATGGCCAGACTCTGGATCTGCGGATGCAATATCTCCTGCAGAAAGCCAGTGAGGCGAACTCGCCCGAGAAGGCAAAGGAGCCGGAGAAGACTGCTCCGGCGGCCGACCCCTTCGACGTGCCGGAAAGCGCCGCGGCGATCCGGGACGGAGCCAATCAGGAGTGGATCCGCAAGACTAGGCCCGGCCCGGAATTGGCGTCGGTGCGTGACGAGCAGGTGCCTTCAAGGAACGGCCAGCCGATCCCGGTGCGCATCTATCATCCCCGCGCGTCCGGCACGCTGCCGATCCTGGTGTACTACCACGGTGGCGGCTGGCTGTTCGGCAACATCGAAGCGGTCGATCGTTCCAATCGCCGATTGGCCGATGAAGCAAAGGTGATCATCATCTCGGCTGAATACCGGCTCGCGCCCGAGCATCCCTACCCTGCTGCCTGGGAGGATGCGGAGGATGCATTCGACTGGGCCGTTGCGAATGCGGACCGGTTGAAAGGCGACAAGTCCCGCATCTGTGTCGGCGGTGACAGCGCCGGCGGTAACCTGTCGGTCGCCGTGACGACACGGAAACAGCGCGCAGGCAAGCCCAGCCCAGCCTGCCAACTCCTCTACTACGCGGCGGTCGACAACCGGCCTGTTCCCGAGATGCGCGTGGACTATGCATCCGCGCGGTTGTTCTGGAGCGGGTTCGGCCTCGATGTGCCGTTCACTGAGTACGTGCTCCGCCGCGTGTTCCCCGGCCAGAAACTGTCGCGGCCGGAAATCTCGCCGCTCTTTGCGGACAACATCGCGAAGATGCCGCCGACGCTCGTTGCATCGGCAGGCTTCGATCCGCTGCGGGATAGCGACAGAGCCTATGCGCAGGCGCTGAAGAAGGCGGGCATTCCGACGATTTATCTCGAATATTCCGCGCTTCCGCACGGCTTCTTGCAGCAGACTGCCGTCACCAAGGAGGCAGACCGCGCCGCCAGCGAGACCGCGCGCGAGTTCGGCAAGCTGGCCAGGATGGCCCGGCCGCAGCCGCACTGATTTCGCATCGGACGCGGAACGACGTCTCGCCCCCGAGCGCCACTTATTTGTAGCTGTACCGTACCTCTACGCCAATCTCGCGCGGCCGGATCAGGGTCTGCTCACCGCCGAACGGCAGCGGCTCGACACTCGAGACGCCCCGTTCGTCGGTGATATTGCGGCCGAATACCTCGATGGCTAGAGCGTCATCCTTCAACACACCCAATCGAAAATTGAGCGTGTCGAACGATTCCTTCGGGAGCGATCCGAAGTCGGAGCGGACCCGCCCCACGTAACCCCAATCGGCGCGCGCCGAGCCCGACCACGCGCTGCCGAGATTGAAGTCGTACTCCAGCCCCGCGCTGTAATTCTTGGCCGGTGAGCCTGCGATCTGCTCACCAGGAGTGCCGATCTGGGGAAGCACGTTGTCGTCGTACTCCAGATCGTGGGCGCACGATGGCACAGGTCAGGTGGTTCCGGCCAGCCTCACTCCCGCCGCTGAGGATCTTGCTCTTGCATACGTCATACACCGGCCTTAGCGGTAACCGAAGATCGGCGGAAAGCCCATGACGACGCAGGCTGCCCACAGGGAATATACGGGGAGGTAGGCAATCTGCCACTTCTCGAGGGCGGCAAAAGAGCCACGACGAGTGACGCAGCGCATGTAGAGCCATGCCGTTCCCGCGAGATTGACCAACAGGATGAGATTCTCACCGAGCACGGCGACGCGGTTGGGGCTGAAGCCAAATTCGTTGATGCGAGATGCGATTGCCGCCAGCGCCACGGCGTCGACCACGAGAGCGGTGACCACCAGCAGCAATTGCAGCTTGTCGAAGAGATTGGGAGGGGCCCGCGGATCACGCGCCGAGGCGGCATAGAGCACCAGTCCAACGACCACCGCGAGCAGTACATCAAAAGCGATCAGCACTTCCCGCTGCACGTTGATGGGGCTGCCCGTCCACGCCATCGTCGCCAGGAATGTCAGCAACACGGCGGTGAACAATGGAGTGAAGAGCTTGGTCAGCACAGGCGCCATGTTTTCGATGACGCTCTGCTTCGCCTCGACCAGCCAGGAGGCGACGATGACAGAGGCCATGCCGCCGCAGGGAACCAGCCAGTTCTGGGCCAACCACTCGGCGTCCAGCCCGATGGCCTGGAACATCATCAGGGTGAAGGCGGTCAGCACCCCGCCGCCGAGCACGATGAGTACGAAGTAGATGAAGAGCTCGCCCGAGAACCGCACGAAGTCCATGCGCCTTTGACTGGTGAGCCACGGGCCTCCCACGTACGCGACTGCGACGGCGAGCCACAAGGCGATGGGGAGATGCATCGCGGACAGAGTCAGCGTGTCGCTGTCCGCATCCATGGGATATATATTTGCAAACAGCGCGGCGGCCACGAACACCAGCGCGAGCCACACGCGCGTTATGGCGCCGACTCCACGCTTCCACACGAAGTAGCCGGTGAGTAGCGGCAAGACGAACAGGCTCATGTTCCGGGCGTAAAACGCTTCGTCAGTCTCGAGCTGAAGGCCGAACAGTGCCGGCAGCTTGATGGCCAGCGCCGCGGCAGCTGCGAGCATCAGCACTACGATCGATTCACGCCGTGCGAACCGGCTGGGTTCTTCGCTAGCGTCGCCGGTGATGACCAGTTGCTTCCACAATCTCTCGGAGTGCTCCTGCGCGAATTCGCGCGACAGTGCGTCCAGGCTGCCCATTCGCTTGACCGCGACGAGGAAGGCTTCGTCGAATCCCAGCCCCGCCTGGGTGAGCGTCGCAACCTGGTCGCGCAAGTGATCCTCCAGCTCCTCCACATCTCGCGCGTGGAAACCTGGACGACGCCGCAGATATTCGCGCCAGTGCGTGATCTGCTCTTCGAGCGGGACGTTGCCAGTGAAGGCGCTCATGCCAGGCACACCTTCCATATGCCACGCAGTGTGTCGTCCACCACCTTCCATTGCGCCCGCTGTGCGGCAAGCTGTGCGCGGCCCGGCTTGGTGAGCCGGTAGTACTTTCGCTTACGCCCGCTTTCGGATACGCCCCATTTGGCCGCTACGAGCTCCTGGCGCTCGAGCCTGTGGAGCACTGGATAGAGCATGCCGTCGGTCCATTGCAGGCGGCCGCCCGAAAGCTCGGCCACGCGCTTGATGATCGCGTACCCGTAACTGTCCGCTTCGGCGAGGATCGCGAGCACCAAGGGTGTGGCCGAGGCGGCCACCAGGTCTTTGTTGAGCTCCATACGTAGGAGCCTTATACATTGTGGTGCTATGTATCGCAACCTGAGAATGAAGCCTTGCGCTGGATGCTGGGCGGCTGGACGCTTGATTGAGTTCAATATTTCACCGGAGGGGGTGCCGCTGAACGTCCGCACCGTCGCGGTGTTTCCACCTTTCGTTATCGGCGGCAATTCCGAGCAAAACATCAAGAAGGCTCGCTACCAACAGACCTACCGCCCCGGAAGCGGACAGGGGTGCGTGAGCAACAATCACGCGGTGGTTTACGAAATCAACAAGCAACCGCGCGAACGGTGGCCTTTTCTAATGCGGCGGCGGGCCATCGATGACGATCTGGCTCGAGACTTTTGCACTGAGGGCGCGCGAGCGGATCATCCGAGCGAGCGTTTCCTGGCTCAGGATGGGCTCTCCAGCCTGTTCCTGCTCGAGCATCACTTGCAGCAGGATCTGACAGGTGATGTCCTTGCGGGTGACATGATCAGTGATCATGACTTCCACCCGATCGAGCACCAGCTGACGGATGTTCGCGAGCGTCACGTAGCGGCTTTCCGCGCAGTCGTACAGGCGTCGATTGGGATACTTCTTGATTATGCGCTGTAGGCTCATCGCACCCTCCCGTCGGTGGCGTCCTCAACCCGGGTCAGCGTTTCGACCGGCCTACCTCAATACAGACGCTGTCAGAGACTCAAATAAAACGCACCGGGTGCCTTGTTGCAACGCACCGTAGCTGTCCGGCCGGGCTGATGGCGCTGTCGGTGCATTTGCCCCTGGGTCCTAGGACTTCGGGGCGCTGGGTGCGCCGGTTGGAGGCGGCGTAGTGTCCTTCTTTGCCTCCTCGATGAGTCGGTCGAGGAGCGCGAAGAACCTCGCGTAGTCGCCCTCTTCGGGGCCACGGTCGGCACAAGCAGGGTCAGCGCCGAGGAAGCGCTGCAGGCTGGTGCTGAAGCGGCCGTTTACTACAAAGGTGGACGTGCCGTTCAGCGCGTAGCCGGTCGCATCGATGCCGGCGGCGATGACCTCGTTGTCGATGTCGCGGCACTCATACGTCGCGATGAACTTGGAAACATCGATACCGTTCTCCTTGGCGAACTTGATATTCATGTCCTCGATGCCTCGACCGCGGGCTGGCGGATCGTGTGATAGACGGGATAGCGGTCTTCGTCGCGCACGAACTCGAAAAACTTCAGGTGCAGGTCTTCGCGGCCAAGGGCCTTCAGGGTGTAGTAAAGACGCGCCTGCTCCCGCGCGTGCGGGAAGGCGATGGCCGGCTCGCGCACGTAGACGACCGAGTCACCCTTGGACTTGAGCCATTTCTCCAGGTACGGCTGCACGCCCTTGGACCAGCCGGAGGTGTAGAGGAAGAGCTCGCGGATCTCGACCTTGCCAGGCGGCAAGTCTTCCGGGGCCTCCCACGGAATCATCACAGTGTATTCGTAGCCCGCGCGCCAGGCGGAGGCGGGTTTCGGCTTCTGCGGGGTGGCGGCAACGGCGAGCGAGCCGGCAGTCGCGAGAATCAGCGGAATCGCAATGTTCAGGAACGGGTTCCTCATTGAGCAGACTCCGAATAGTGTTCCGTACGCGAACGCATACCTGCAAGGCTCGCTACAGGCCAGACCAGTGGGTGTGCACGACCTTCCAGTTGCCGCCTTTCTGTTTCTCCAGCACCAGAGTGCCAGTCTCCTTACCGCCCGAACCGTACTCGTTCATGAGCTCCTTCGGAGTGGCGGACGGATAGAAGCGCTCGGCCGTGCGGTAGAAGCTGGCGATGGCCACCCTTCTCTCACCGTAGAATCTGATCAACACGTCCTGATCCATGGTGACGTTGACAGGCCGGGGACGCGCTTCTTGTGCGCATCCGCGGCCGCCTGCTGGAATCTCATGTTCTCGACGTTGTCGGTGCGGCGGGCGCCCGACTGGTTGATCCAGACTCGGTCGGGGTCATGAGCTTCGACTGCGCGATGAGGTCGCCGGAGTCCTGCGTGGCGCGGTATTGCTGGAGCAGGGATTTGATGGCCGCTACTTCCTCAGCTTCGGCGGCCAGCGCTACCACAGGACCCGCCAGTGCGCAGAGAGAAACCAACACACAGGCAGTCATCTTCATGGAACAACCCTCTCGGTCCTGCTTTGCGGCCGTCAAAGCGTGGCGCCCCGGGCGCTCCGGATGAGCTCACATAGCTCTTCACGGCGCATCATTCCATTGCCCCTGCGCTCGAGCTCGGCAACCACCTGCAGGAGCACGACGCACGTGACGTCCTTTTCGGTGCGGCGGTCGATCACTTCGAAATCAATCTGCTTCACGACCAGCCTGTGGATGTCCTCCAGCGTGATGTAGCGGCTCTCTTCGACGTCGTACAGGCGCCGATTGGGATACTTGCAGATCACACGCGAATCACTCATCGCACCCTCCGTTCATTCATTGTTCTGACGTTCCTCGTCCGGGTGGCCTCGTGGCCGGTCGCTAAGATATACAAACACGAGAGACTCATCAACGGCTGTTCGTTCTATGGGCGAACGGTTGTTACCATAGCGCACAACCACAAGCGGCTCGGATGGGCGAATAGTGGCGGCGGAGTTCCTGGGCCTCGCGACGGCGACGGGATGGACGCTTCGTTTTGCTGATGACGTGTGCGAGACGCCAGCGCCGCTACGAGAAGAGCTCGAGGTGTTACGCAGACTGGGAGCATGAACGCCAGCTCAAAAAAAGGGGCTTCGTGAGAAGCCCCTAATCTTGCACCATGGAACTGAGTCGCCTGCCGTTCTTTAGTTGTTGAACGTGTAGCGGAAGCCGGCGTTGTAGAGCGTCGCATCGTCGTCGTATTCGATGCCGACGCCAACTGAAAAGGCCGGCATGAAGAAGTAACGGGCCGCTGCCTTCAACGAAGTGTTGTCGCCGCCGTCGTCGAGATCGACGTAATGAACGAGCCCTTCCACTTCGAAGTTCCCAGACGGACGGCCACGAAGGCCGGCCTGTACGCCGAGGCCGTCGTCACTGCCGAGGCTTTCAATCTTGGCCCGTGCATAACCCAGCCGGCCGACGAGGTCGACCATGGAGCTCAGGCTGTGGTTGAGGCCCACGCCGACTTCCCACGTCTGCACGGTGAAGCCGCTGTAGTCGAGGTTGTTGTAGTCGATGTAGCCGTGAAGCATCGGGGTGAAGCTCAGCGAACCATTGATGCCGAAGCCGTCCGGGTCGCTGCCGGGCAAGCCGTCGATGTCAGCGCTGATGTAGTTGGCCTCGAGGTAGGAATAGCTGATAGCTCCCGCATCCACTGCGGAATCCTGCGCAACGGCCTGCCCTGCGATACCGAGGGCCGCGACCGAGCTGAGTAAAAATGCGTTACGCATTAATGAAATCTCCATTTAGCTTTAGAGCCATCGGACACTCCGATGGCGGCGCGCATTGTAGGGAGGTCGTGAGAAATATCTATTTGTGTTTTTGCCACAGCGCGCGCGTTTGAGTTACGGAACTGCACTAGTGCATAGACGTTTTTGAAAGAGATTTCCCTCACACATTTGAAAGAATATTTTTCAGTTACTGAATGATAACGATCGCATAGTCAATCGCGAGCAGTGCGAGCGCGATGAGCGTCGCGATGACGGTGGGGACGGCACTGTTGGTTCTGTTCATCGCCTGTGCCCATAGACACCGCGGCGGGGTGTTTCCCCCGCCGTATTCTTTGTCCTATCGCGCCGCAACGGACATGGGTTTGGCGCCCTTGCGGATCCTGGCTGCAGCGTACGCGGTGAGTGCCGGGACGTTTACCTGTGTGACGGCGTTGGCGATGGCGTCGGTCACGCAGATCCGGTTCTCCTGGATCTGAGCTACCGGCTTCAGGCCCGACCTGTCGCCGCACACTTCACGCGCAGCGCGTTCGATGCGCCGGTATGCGAGCATCGTGGCTTGCGGCTGTGCCCAGTCGAGTCCTGCGAAGGATACCACCTTGCTGGGAGTGCCGTCGGTACCTGGTGTGGCATTCCGTTGCGGATCCGCGTGGGCGAAGCCGATGAATCCGAGTGCCGCCAGGAAACCTATGAGCATTGAGTTTCGCATTGAATCCTCAGTCTTGAATGGTTGATGCGGCATTGCGCCGCTCACCGACCGCAACCACTGTGGCCAACGGGCGCGCATCTTAAGGATTCAACGTGAGATTGCCAGCGATTTTTTTGCTGCGATGCGTAAGAACGCGCACTCGCAACAATTTGCACTGCGGACGACCTTCAATGTGCCGCGGGTTTCTTGACCGTATGGGAGTAAAGCTCCCGACCTTCCGGGTTCACGAAAACAAAGCGCAGGGCATTTGGCGTGGCATCGACCGTGAGGAAGCCGAAAGTCGATTGGACGAAAAGCGTGCGCGGACTGTTGCGCGCGTCGAAAGGATACTTCTCCGACCCGCCGCCGCCCGCGATGAAGTATTCGACGCCCTCTTCCGGTTTCATGTGCGCGAGCAGGTGGTCATGGCCGGCGAGGTACGCATCTGCTCTGCCGCGAAGCACGGGGAGGAGTCGCTCGGCAGTCACCTTGATATCCGAATCCCGCTCCGTCCGGGCCGCCGCATACACGGGGTGATGGCCGTACACGATTTTCCAGGTGGCTTTGCTTTTCTCAAGCCCCTTCTTGAGCCAGAGAAGTTGGTTTTCCGTCAGCACCTCCGTGTTGAGCGCGAAGAACTCCACCGGGCCTGCGGTGTAGCTGTAGTAAATCGTCGGCATGCGCCAGGTGCCGCTGTGGGTGGTGTAGAGGACTTCGGCCGCGGGACTGTCCGGCTGATACCAGTCGTGATTGCCGAGGCTGGCGTAGAACTTGATGCCCATCGGGGAATACAGGGCTTCCCAGTCCGAGAGCCAGCGCGGGTCTCGAGGTGAGGACATGCCATAGAGGTAGAAGTTGTCGCCGAGGGTGATGCCGAAATCGAAGTGCCGTTGCTCGAAAACCTTGCGAAGGCCCTGAGCGATATCGCGCTGTTCCGCCCCACCGTCGCCGAAATCACCAAAGGCCACGAAGTGAACTTCGGGTTCGCCGCGATAGATCTCGAATTTCTCAGGCGACTGCCACAGGAAACTGGGGAGGCGCGCGCCGTAGGCGGCGAAGGTGTACTCCTCTTCCAGTTCGGCGAGCGCCTTTATTTCATCTGGGTTGCCGCGAGCTTTCGCTTCGGACAACCGATGGCGGATTTGTTCGAGAAGGGGTTGTAGAGCCTGCTGGCGTGCGGGCTCGAGCTTGGAACGGAGCTCAACGGCGGATGGCGACGGTGGAATGGGCTCCGGCGATGCAGAGGCCCAGTGGCCAATCGACACGGCCACGATAATATGGACAGCGAGGTGGAACCTGCGCGACATCAGAGGACGAATTGACTTCACGATCTTTTCTTCTACCGCTTCAAAAACTTCACCAGCACCCGTTGTCCGATCAGAAACGGTGTGTTGTCCGCGGACACCACGACTTCCACCACCCGTTCATCACTGGCTTCGTTACCTTCGTCGGATTTCAGCTTCCGGGCGCCGAATGTCGCCGCGATCCGGATCACCTTGCCGACCGCCACCTTGGTTGGATCGGCTTCCGGCACAATCTCCGACTTCTGCCCGACATACACGTCAGGCAGAGCACTCTCGATGATTTTCACATCGGGGTGGGTGTAAAGACTGGGAATGAGGCGACGCGGCTGTCCCGAGTTGTTGGCGAACAACGTGACGGCCTGCGGGGGCAGGATCATGATCTCCGCGGGCGAGCGATCGATGGTGGCCGTGAAGGAGCGGCCCATCCCCATGAACAGCCCCGCCATCGCCAGCACCAGCAGCCCCGCGACGGCGAGCGCAATGACGGCCGCAAGGTAGCGGCGCCATTCGTACAGGAGAGTGGCGAGGGCTAGCGACACGTTGACGGCAATCCTGACCAGTTGGCGGACTCTGACCCCGGCCGAGCTTAGCAAGTTCCGGATTCAGGTGCCGGCTAAGTTCGGCACCTCGTGCCCTTCGTCCTCTAGGCCGTCGACTCAACCTTCCACCCGCATCATCATGCGCTCCTGCGCTTCCGTCTACACCGGAAGATAGCCGGTGAGCGAGCGATCCATTTCCGCATCGCCGGTGTCGACTCGCAAACAACGTTCGGGCAATGCGCGCTCGGTTTCGATGGGAAGCTCGATGGCGTCGATCTGGTGCGCGGCGGACGCATGCTTGCGCTGGATTGCAACGAGGCTCAGATCCTCGCGGCATTGCGCGGTGAGGCTCATGAGTCGCGAGTCTATAACGAATAACGTCCGCCCAGCGCACCATCCTGTTGCAGGGACGAAGGCTTGCGCCCAGCGCTCGCCTCCCAGCGCGAAGGGCTCGAACGGGATTTGGGCATGCAGACCACCCACGTTCGAACCTGACGCCTGCGTGTTCAGCTCGCCGCGCTCCAGCAACAGCGTGGAGACGCCATCGAGGGCGAGGTAATACGCAGTCGCTGCGCCCGCGAGGCCCCTCCGATCACGATGACATCCTGCATGGTTGTGACGCGCCTGTTTACAGGCCGCTGTGCGCTATGGTAACAATCGTCCGCAGAAAGAACATTTGATGAAAGACTTTTCCAAAGCCTTTCGCGGCAGTTACACCGTCACGATCACCCCGTTCACCGCCGACGGCGCCGCCAGCGATTATGGCGCATGGCGGGATTTCCTCGACTGGCAGATCGAGACGGGCGTTCCCGGCATCATCATTCTGGGCACCACGGGTGAGTTCCTGACGGTCTCCGATGAGGAGCGCCGAGAGTACGTGGCCGCGAACATCGAGCATATCGCGGGCCGGATTCCGGCGATGGTCGGGACGATGAACGCGTACACGCCGAATGCGGTGCGCTATAGCCGCGAGGCACAGGACCAGGGCGCGGCGGAGCTGCCGGACACGATCGCGCTTGCCCGCGAAGTGAAAGCGCGCCACGTGGACGTCGTCGACTGCTCATCCGGGGGCATCAATGGCGCCTCGGGGCGGGCGCACCTGCCGATGAAGCCCGGCTATCTCGCGCCTTATGCGGCCGCCGTGCGCAAAGAGGTCGAAGTCATGAGCATCACGGTTGGGCTCATCGACTCAGCGCTACTGGCAAACGATATCGTGGCGCGCGGGGACGCAGATCTGGTGGCGATGGGGCGGGGCCTGCTGGAAGACCCGAACTTTCCGTATCACGCGGCGAAGGCGCTCGGGCACCCTGACGCGTACTCCGTACTGTCGCCCGCATACGCATTCTTTCTGCGGCGGCGCGACGCGCTTCTCAACCCGGCAGCGCGGCAGTGATCTTGTGCGATGCGACCGTCAGCTCGTTGAGGAGCTGAGAGCGCATCCGTGCAATAGATATTCGCGAGGTGGGGCAGCAAATATTGAGGGCTGCGACCGTAGCCCCGGCGCGATTGCGAATCGGTACGGACAGCGAGCGAAGGCCGATGTCCAGCTCCTGATCGACCAGCGACCAGCCCTGCTGGCCCGCATCGAGGATCAGCTTCTTGAGCTTCGTCTTGGAATTGACGGTGTTCGGGGTCAGCTTCTTGAGACGGACCCGCTTCAGGTATTGCTGGAGCTGGATCTCCGAGAGGGACGCCAGCAGCACGCGCCCCGTCGATACGGCAAAGGCTGGCGCGCGACTCCCGACCGAGACGTTGACGTGCACCCGATGCGTGCCACTGACACGGCTGATATAGAGCACTTCGGTGCCATCGAGTACGGCGACGAAGCAGGACTCCCGGAACTTCTTCTCGAGATCATTGAGCACCGGCTGGGCGATCTCGGCCAGCGACATGGACGACAAGGCCGAGAACCCGAGCTCCAGGACCTTGGGCCGAAGGCTGAAATACTTGCCATCGGTCGCGGCGTAGCCCTCCCTGACCAGCGTCAACAGGAAGCGGCGCGCCGTCGCGCGGCTCAGGCCGGAGGCCTTGGAGACGTCGGTCAGGGTCATCGTGGGCTTTTGCCGGGTGAAGGCGCGGATCACATCGAGGCCGCGGGCGAGCGAGTTGACGACGTCGCGGTCGTCGATCTCGGCGTGGCGCACGCGCGCCTTGGCAGCGGTACTTTTCAAGCGACTTCGTTATCGGGTCTGGGGCCGGCAGTGGGCCGTTTCGACCATTCTCCCGGGAGACCCCCTTGGGCCGCAAGTCCGGGCCCGATGACCAAATCCGGTGACAGGCACCGGATTTGGCGCCTTCTTATTGCTTGTCCCACAGGCTCGTGGCGTGATCTTTCAGCATCAGCGCTTCGCGCCATCGATCTGTCGTGTCGTTGCCGTCGGGGCCCGTAATGGCATAAGGCTTCGGGCCCAGCTCGCACACGAAGGCCAGCGATTCGTCGCTTCCGGCACGGCGCCGCCAGCTGCGGAAACCGTAATCCCACCAGCCGAGGAAGATGTCGAGGTACGGGCGGTGATGGGGAAAGCTGATCTCGATCTGAACCTGTTCACGACTGGCCACGCGCCCGTGGAAGGCCCAGCAGTGATCGAGGACCTGGCGCATGAAGGCCTCGTTCTCCGGTGAGATCGGCACTGAGAACTCGCGCCCCACCATGAAGTGAGACACATCACCGATGAGCTTCAGATCGGGCAAGCACTCGAGCAGGTCGAGAGTGAAATAAAGATCGGTGGTCATCCGGTCGCGGTGTGTCTCGAAGTACACGGGGAACGGCACCTCGTCGGCCAGCCGGCGCCACCCCTCGAGCAGCGGAATGCAATCGGCGATGCGCCTGGGCCTCACATCCGCCTGGATATCCAGATGATGCACACCCACCGATGCGCACAGATCCAGCACGGGCTTGAGGTCATCGACCGTTCTGGGAAAGCACTGAGCTTCAGTCGACTTGCTCGCGGGCCCGAGCAGCTGAGCGGCGCGACGGAAGAGCGCAGTGTCGGTGACACTGATGCTCACGCCATCGAATCCCGCGCCGACGATCATCTCGACGTTCTCCTCGAGCGAGCGCTCGAGACCGTCGGTGTGACGGCGCTCCATCGCCCACAGGGACTGCAGGATCAGAAGCTTCTGCATCTGCCGCTCCCAAGGCGCACGATCAGCCCGTTCAAGGCCTGATCTTGATGTTCCTGAACCAGACCCTGTCGCCGTGGTCCTGCAAGGCGATGTGGCCGGACCGGGCCAGGCCGTAGTCGGGGATCACAGCGAATTTGCTGGCCGCGACGCGCTTTTTCCATTCATCCGACCAGAGCTCGTATTCGACGATCTTGCGGCCATTCAGCCAATGCTCGACATGGCCGCGATTCACAAGCAACCGCGCGATGTTCCATTCACCGATAGGTCGCCTCTGCACATCGTGCGGCGCATAGAGATCATAGGCCGCTCCGGCGCGGTGGGTGGGCGTTCGCCCATCCGGATGAAGGTCATCATCCAGCAACTGAACCTCCGGGCCTGTGTGCCAGACCGCATCGTAGTTTGCCTCCACCACGTGGAAGAACACACCGCTGTTTCCGCCCGACGATATCTTCCATTCGTAATCGAGCTCGAAGCTCTCGAACTGGCGCTCGGTGACGATATCGCCTCCGCCTGCTGCTGCTAGCGTCAGCGCGCCATCCTCGACGCGCCAGCGTCCGTCGAGGTCTTGCTTGTTGTAGTTGCGCCAGCCATGGGTGGTGCGGCCATCGAAAAGGAGTTGCCAGCCACTGTCGCGCTCTTCGGGAGTCAGTGTGTTCGCCATCATTGCGAAATTCTCGTGCAGCTCGTCTGCCGCTGCGACCCTAACGGCAGCCAGGAACGGGATAATCAACGCGCAGTACCACCTGCCGATGCCGGTGACGTTCACGTTGTCACTCCATCTTGAACAGCTTTGATGAGCAGCTCCCCGAGGGCCACCCGATCCGTGCGGTCGAACTGGCAACTGATTTCCTCCACATTCGGGGAGCCGATGAATCCACCTTCGATTGCCGGCAGGGATGCGATCTTGCGGACCTTGAAGTGCACGTTACGCGTCAGGTCATACCCGCGGATCGCAGCAGCTGCCTCCTTCTCGACGAACCCACTCGAGAGAATCCGCTTGTTGATGATGAACGATTCGATGTCGTCAGCCGCGACGCCACCGGCAGCCAGCGCCGCCAACACGGACTTCAACCTGCCATCAATAGTTGCTTCGGCCTTGGCCGAATCCTGATCGATGGCATGGATCCGCAGCGAGCACTCTGCGATGTTGGGCGGCATGTCATGCTCCGCCGCGCCGGTCACGAAGATGAATGGATGATCGGGAAGATCCGCGGCAAACACGGATCCGCACAGGAGCAGGCCAATGAAATAGCCTGGAATCTTCGGCGTCATGACGTGATCCCCTTGAATTATTCACATGAATGATACGGCATCGTGCGCAGCGTGGGCATCGCAGCCCGGATCCAGACGCAGCGGCGCGCCCTATAAGAAGGAGTGACGTGCGCCTGGCCGGCGGCGCCTGGAGTGTGCTGTGGCACTCAAAGTCACCGATGCGGTTCGCAGTACGGCACCGCTGACCGGCCGTGGCCGGAAGCATTTGTGAATCCCCTCACCCTTTTGACAATAGGTCAAACACTATGATCTTCGGCCACGAGGAACGCATCCCACATGTTGGACCGTATCGTCTGTGCTGAAGCGGTCGCCGCGGCGGCCTGTCGCCGCTCGCCCGGATTTTCAGGCGCTGTGCTGCGTAGTTTCCTGCGTCTTCTGCCGATGCCGCTGTTCGCCGCCCTGGCACTCACGAGCTGCTCATCGCCGTCACCGCCCTTGAAGCTGGGCATCAGCCCGTGGCCGCCTTACGAGTTCCTACACCTGGCGCGAGAGAAGGGATTCTTTGCGCAGGAAGGCGTCGAAGTGAAGATCGTCGAGTTCACTTCCATGGATGATGCCGGGCGTTCGTTCGATCACGGGCAGATCGACGGAGGCATGTTCTCGCTATTCGAGATGTTGAGGATTCGCGATCAGTCGAAGCGCAATCTGCAGGTGACCCTGGCGATCGACTTCTCCGACGGCGCCGATGCCGTTCTCGCGCGCCCAGGCATCGATTCAGTGGCCGAGCTGCGCGGGCGCCGTATCGGCATGGACCTCGGGCCGCTGAGCTTCTATCTCCTCGATCGGGCGCTCGCCACCGCAGGGTTGACTCTCGACGACGTAGAGCTCAAGCACATGGTCGACCCGGCTCAGGTAGACAACCTCCGCCAAGGGATAGTCGACGCTGTGGTGAGCTATCCACCCGCCCGCACGACAATTGAGCTTGCCGGCCTGGCCCGCCCGATCTTCACGAGCAGCCAGATACCGCGTGAGATTGTTGACGTCATGGCGTTGGACGAGACGGTCGTGCGTGAGCGCAAGGAAGACTGCGCGGCTTTGATTCGCGCCTTCTATCGCGCAGTTGAGTTCGCGCGCACCCACCCGGACGAAGCCATGGCCATCATGGCCGCACGCGAACAGATTTCACCTGCAGCCTTCCGCGAGGCGCTGCACGCCGGCATCGCCCTCGTTCCGCTCGAGCAGCAGTCTGAATTTCTCGGCAGCGAGTCGCCGCTGCCAGGTGCGGCCGAGCGTGCGGCCCGCTTGCTCTTCGAGCGAAAACAGCTGCTTTCCGGCAGGCCCAAACCCAATCTCCTCGCGCCTGGTCCCGCCGCGGATGCGCTGAGATGAGCCTCGGGCACGCTTCCCCGCGCGCGGTCGGCTTCAAGGTCATGGCGCCTTTGTTGCTGCTCGGCGCTGTGTTGTCGATCCTGGTTGCGGCCGTGGCCTTCGAGCGCGTCGAGCGGCAGCTCCTCGAGCAACTTCGTTCGCGCGCGCTTCAGATCGGCGACATGGTCAGCGTCGCCACGGAGACCCTCACGGAGCCTTACGAGCTTCAGCGCATGATCGGGGCTTTCAGCGCATCGTCGGACATCTCGCTCATCGTGGTGGTCGGCGGTCCCGACGCGCGGGTGAAGTCGTCGAGTCGGTCGGCCTGGATCGGCGGCCTGATGCCGTCCACGGCTGAACACAGCGCGCAGACGTTGCGCAGCACTCTGATCACGCGGCGCGGAAGTGTCATCAATCACCGGGATTCAAACGACTTCGACATCCTCACACCGCTGACTCTGAGCGCGGGGACCGCGCGGGAAACGACTCCGCAGGCGGGTGCGGTGCTGATACATGTAGACGCTCGTGATACCCGCGGCCAGTTGTACAGCACCGCCGTGCAGCTCGCCGGCGGATTGATCGCCCTGCTATTGCTGCTGTCGATAGCGACTTCATGGCAACTGCGCCGTCATGTCGTGATGCCGCTCAGGCGCATTGGGCATGAAGTGGAAAACCGCAGCGTCGGCGACGCCACTGCCCTGCAGCGCGTTACGGCGAACGACGAGCTTGGACGCCTGGCGCGCTGCCTGGATGAGGCCTTCCTGCAGCGAGAAAAGACTCAAGAAGACCTTCGTGCAAGCGATGCGCGCCGGGGCGCAATGCAGGACGCCGCCCTGGATTGCATCGTGGTCATGGACCAGGAAGGCAGGATCGTGGAGTTCAACCGCGCCGCCGAAAGCACTTTCGGCTATTCGCGCGATCAGGTGATCGGTGAGCTGCTCCACGAGAAGATCCAGCCGCAACGCTTTCGGGCAGCCCACACCGCCGGCCTGGCCCGATACCTCGCAACCGGGGAACAGAAGATCTTCGCCAAACGCACTGAGCTCGCGGGGCTGCGCGCCAATGGCGAGGAATTTCCCGTGGAGCTCGCGGTGGTGCCCATATTCGAGGGCAAACGGCGCTTTTTCACTGCGCATCTGCGCGATATCACGGACCGCAAGCGCACTGAGAAAGAGTTGATCGCCGCGAAAGACGCCGCCGAGGCGGCAAGCCGTGCAAAGAGCGAATTCCTGGCGACGATGAGCCACGAAATCCGCACGCCCATGAACGCGATCATCGGCTTCAGCGACCTGCTGCTCGAAACCCCTCTGGAAGCGCAGCAGCGCGAGTTCGCGAGCCTCATTCAAGGGTCCGCGGAGAACCTGCTGACGATCATCAATGACATCCTGGATTTCTCGCGCGTCGAATCGGGTCGGCTGACGTTGGAAGAAAAGCCATATGACCTGCGGGCCGTACTGAGCGAAGTCATCGATGTGCTCAGCGCGCGCGCCACGGAAAAAGGCCTGACGCTCGAGGAACGGGTAACTGCCGATATTCCTGCCGATTTGCTCGGCGATGCCGGGCGAGTTCGACAGGTGCTGCTCAACCTGGTGAGCAATGCCATCAAGTTCACGCCGCAGGGCCGCGTCAGCGTCGAAATCACCATGCAGCCTGATGGTGCGTCGACGGGGAGTGACGCAACGAACGTTGTCGTTTCCGTGATCGACACCGGAATCGGCATTGCCGCCGATCGTCAGCAGTTGTTATTCGAGCGCTTCACCCAGGCAGACTCCTCGATGGCCCGCCGCTACGGCGGCACCGGCCTGGGTCTCGCCATTTGCCGCAGCCTGGTCATGCTCATGGGTGGCGCAATCGGCCTGTCCAGCCAACCCGGTAAAGGCTCGACGTTCTGGTTCCGCATCCCGCTGCGTCGAGCCACGCAAGCCGCTCCGTCCATCGACCGTGCGAGCAAGCCGAAGCCCCCGCCGGTAACTCAGTACTCGCATGACGTGCTGCTGGCAGAGGACAACGCGGTGAATGCCAAACTGGCGACGCATCTGCTCAACCGCCTGGGCTGCCGAGTCACGACTGCCGGCAACGGCGCGGAGGCGCTCACCCTGGTGCAGCAGGTGCCGTTTGCCCTCGTTTTCATGGATTGCCAGATGCCCGACATGGATGGCTTCGAGGCCACGCGTGCGATTCGGGCCTGGGAATCGCGCGCCGCGCGAGATTCGGGGGCCTCTCGCCTGCCCATCGTCGCGATTACCGCCAACGCCATGCATGGGGACCGCGAGCGATGCCTCGACGCCGGCATGGATGATTACATCACCAAGCCCATCGACGTCTTGCAGCTGCAGCGAGTGCTGGAGCACTTCCTCAGGCCGGCGGAACCCTCAACCGACGAGGTCGAGCGCCGGGCCACGCGCTAGAGAGCATCTCCGTCGACTCTCTTCTCCCTCAATGATTCCTGCCACCCATCATGGCTAAGTGCCCCGCTTCGATTTCAGCAGCGGTGAGGTAGCCGTCCTTGTCCATATCCTTCTTGTCGAACATCGAGCGTGAGCCTGCTTCATGCTCTTGCGCGGACAGCGCGCCATCGCCGTTGGCGTCCACCACCTTGATCTTGTCCGCCGACGACATGCCGTGACTTGAATCGCCATCATGATTCATGGGGCGGCGTGGCCGGAATCCATTTCCCCGGCCGTGACCGCGTTGTCGTGGTTCGCATCGAGCTTGTCGAACATCATTTTGGCGCCGGCGGCGTGCTCCGCAGGCGAAACCTTTCAGCAGCGCAAGCGTAACGTTTGCCATTCGAAGAGTGATTCATGGTGCCTCCAAGGCTGAAGTCAGCGTCGTGAGAATCGAACGCTGCAAGTCGCTCAAGATTCCCTCGCCTGCGACTGAGCCACTACCCCCGCGCGGCCGCGACAAAAACCTGCGCGGCATAAAGGTCGTACAACGCCATGCCGACGGACTTGAACACCGTCGTACGGTCTACGTCGATCGTGCGCCTTTGGGTTACCAGGTCGGCAATGTGAATGACGTCGTTTGCGCCGATGACTCCCGCGGCAGCCGGATTTATGATATCGCCCACCTCCTCACATGCCGCCTGTGAATCGATGACGACCTGCCCGGCGAGCTCGTACAAGGCATTGGGCAGTTCCTGCATCGAGGGCTTGAACGAGCCGACGCTGATGAAGTGCTTGCCTGCCAGCATTTCGCGGCTGGGCGGCACTACGGGCTCGCTCGAAGTCGTTGCTGCAATGATCACCTCGGCTCGAGCCAGCACTTCGTCCACGGCGCGGCAGCGATGCAACTCAACCGAAGGCAGACGCCCCGAGACGGCACCCACAAAACGCTGCGCTTTCTCGTCCGACCGCGCGAGAAAGTGGACGCTGCGAATGTTGCGGACGGAGCACGCGAAGATCGTTTGCCACACACCCTGGACCCCGACTCCGATTACGCCAAGGCGCGTGACACTCGCCGGAGCTGTATACTTGAGCCCGACGGCTCCAACGGCTCCGGTGCGCTGCGCAGTCAGCATGGCCGCATCCAGCGTGGCGAGCAGAGCACCAGTACGCCGATCGCCGAGCGTCATGAGGCCCTGCACGACCGGCATGCCTCGCTGGGAATTCGACGGAGTGACCGACACGACCTTCACGCCGAAGGAATGCTCGCCGATTGCCGGCATGGTCAGCAGAGTGCTGTCGCCAAAGCCGAGGTGTTGCCGCACGGGAACTGTGACCTTGTTTACCGCGTAGTCGCGCAAGGCCTGCTCAATCGCGGCTACCAGTTGCGTCGGCGACGCAAGGCCGATCAGATCGTCGCAAGACAGATGACGCAAATCGGGGCTCCCTCAGCTCAACGGCCTCCGCCCCATAAACCCTCCGGGCAATCGATGTGACCATCCACGTATCGCACCGTCACGGCGCGATCGTTGTTGAGAAAGACCGGCCCATCGAGATCGACGACGCGGCACAGCTGGCCCACCAGGAACGCCGGGGCCATCGCGAGAGACGTGCCCACCATGTTTCCGACCATTGCATCCATCCCGTGCTCGCGTGCAGCGCGAGCCATCGCGAGGCCTTCAGTAAGGCCACCGCACTTGTCGAGCTTGATGTTCACCACCTTGAATCGGCCCACCAGGCCCGCGATGTCAGTAAGGCCTTGCACGCTTTCATCCGCGGCGACAGGCATCGGGGATTCGAACCCATCCAGCCAGGCTTCTTTTCCAATCGGAAAGGGCTGCTCGATGAGAGCGACTCGCGCATCCACCAGCGCAGGCAGCAGCGCCTCGAGGGAAGCGCGGGTGAAGCCCTGGTTGGCATCCACACCAATCCATGCCTCGGGCAAGGCTTCCCGCACGGCGCGAACTCGATCGGCATCGACCGGATCGCCGGTGAGCTTGAGTTTGATCGCCCTGGCATTCCGGTAGCCGAGCGCCGTCGCCGCCATTTTGGCCGGCTCGTCCGCGCCGCAGGTGAAAGTGGTGAGCAAGGGCCTGGGGGGTTGCAGCTGTGCGATCTTCCACGCAGGGTTGCCGGTGACCTTGGCTTCGAGATCCCACAGCGCGCAATCCAGCGCGTTACGCGCGCCGCCCGGCCCCAGCAACTTCTGCAAGGCGTCGCGGCTGATGCCGGCTTCGATCGTCGCCCGCAACGGCTCGAGCTGCTTGAGCATGGACGCAGGATTCTCGGCCCGATAGTAGACGCCCGATGCTTCGCCCTGCCCCACATGGCCGCCCATCTCCAGGCTGAGCACGAGCACATCCACGCTTTCAAAGGTGTACCCGGTGATCCGGAACGGGGACACCAGGCGCCATTGCTGGACCTCGGTGCGCAGGGTCAGGGGGCCGAGGCTCGGGGATTTATTCTCCATCGCGTCTTTCCAGATGATTGCCAGGTCCAGTATCACGAGTTTGCAGAGGGAAATACAGGGTGGCCATTACCCAGCGATCGCCGCGCGAGCTATCCTGCACACGGTCATGTCCAGCCTGGATATCGCAGTTTCGATAGCGCTCGGCATTGGGCTCGCCGCGGCCGTCGGCTTTCGAGTATTCCTGCCACTGCTCGTCACCAGTGTCGCTGCCTACACGGGTCACCTGCAATTGAGCGACGGTTTCGCCTGGCTGGGATCACTCCCCGCGGTGCTGATGCTCGGCGTGGCCGCATTCGCGGAAATAGCGGCCTACTACATTCCGGCAGTGGACAACCTGCTGGACACCATCACCACGCCTGCGGCACTCGTCGCCGGCACGCTGGTTGCGGCGGCGGTAATGGCCGACTTGCCGCCGATCGTGAAGTGGACGACTGCGATCATCGCTGGCGGTGGCGCGGCCGGTCTTACGCAAGGGGCGACCGCGTTGCTACGTACCAAGTCGACGCTCGCGACCGGCGGACTCGGCAATCCCGTCATCGCGACCGCCGAGCTGGGTGGCTCACTGCTGATTTCCGTGCTGGCATTGATCGCGCCATTGATTGCACTCGCCATTGCGGTAGTGCTTTGCTGGGTGACGTTGCGGACGGTGCGCAGGCTGCTGAGGCGCAAGCCTTAAGGTGGGTCACCCGGATGTGAGCTCAGCAACTGCGTCACCACGGCCATGTCCACGGGCTTGATGAGATGGTGGTCGAAGCCGGCCTCTTTCGTGCGCCGCCGATCGCTTTCCTGCCCCCAGCCGGTGAGCGCGACGATGAAAAGTTTTGCACCCCACGGCTGCTGGCGCAGCTGGCGACAGACTTCCAGGCCGTCGAGATCGGGCATTCCGATGTCGAGCAGGAGCACATCAGGACGCAGCGCCTCGGCGAGCTCGAGGGCCGACTGCCCGTCGTAGACGGCGTGCACTTCATGGCCTAGCGATCTGAGCAGCTCCGCAAGGCTGTCCGCATTGTCGCGAACGTCGTCGACGATGATCAGCCTGCGTCTGGTGATTGCCGCTGGGAGTTCATCCACCCTTTCGGCCTCGACACGCGTCGCGTCACGCACGACAGGCAGATGCACGATGAACTCGCTGCCCCTGCCAAGCCCATCACTTCGTGCTTCGATCTTTCCGCCATGCAGTTCAACGATGCCGCGAGCAAGCGACAGGCCAACGCCGAGCCCGCCCTGGGAGCGCTGCAGTGTGGGCGAGGCCTGCCAGAAAATTTCGAACAGGTGCGGAAGCATCTCCTGCTCCATGCCAATCCCATCGTCCTTGACCGAGATGGTGACCGATGTGCCGCTCACCTCCGCCGCCAGCCACAGGTGGCCGCCCGACTCCGTGTACTTGGCCGCGTTGTTGAGCAGGTTGGAGAAGACCTGCGCGAGTCGCACCGGGTCGGCATCGATGTAGACCGGACCCGCCGGCAGGTTGACCGTCAGAGTCTGGCGCTGCTCGTCGATGAGTGGGCGACTGGTTTCCACGGCGCTCGCGATCGCGCTCGACAGATCGATCCACTCCCGGCGCAATTCCAGGCGGTTGCGGGAGATGCGCGAAACATCCAGCAAATCCTCGAGCAGGCGGCTCATGTGGCGCACCTGCCGATTGATGATTTCGGCGCCCCACTTCAATTGCGGGTCCATCGGACTCCTGCGCAGGAGCAGAGTGGCGGCATTGCGTATCGGAGCGAGCGGATTGCGCAGCTCGTGTGCAAGCGTCGCGAGGAACTCATCCTTGCGCCGGTCGGCCTCGCGCTGAACCTCCTGCGCGCGCCGCCGCTGCGTCGTGTCGTGGAAGTAGATCACCAGCCCGCCGTCCAGGCCGGGATAGACCCGGTTGGAGAAGTAATGTTGTGTCTGGGGATTGGAGCCCTCGACCTCCAGGCTGATCTTCTCGGTGAGGACCCTGCGAAAATCCCGCTCGAGGTGCGTTCCGGCCATCTCGGGAAAAAGCTCCCACACGTTTTTCCCCAGAAGCTTGCCCTGAGAGTGGCCCAGGATCCTCTCCGCCGTGGGATTCGCGTAAGTAAAGCACCAACTGCTGTCGAGGGTGACGACGCCGTCGGAGATACTTTCGAGCGTCTGTGAGAGGCGGCGCTCGCTCTCGCGCAGATCCTTTTCCACGCGCAGCCGCTCGCGTTCACCGGGCAGCAACCATCGCGCGAGCGCTGACAGAAAACGGGCAGCGGGTGTTGTGGTTGGAGGCACTGAGCTCATGGATGGCTTGAAGGCGCGGCGTACCGGTATCCGGCCGGCCTATATACTAAGCTCTCTGGTTAGCGCGGGCGCATTAACAGGGGGAGTGTGAGTCGATGCAGACCCGGGCGTTCGCCTATTTGCTCGCTGCCTCTGGCACTGCATTCGGCGCTTCTGCCGCCGACGACGAGGGCGTGGCCCGAAAATCGATCGCTGTCGTGCGCGCCGATCGGCCGCCAGTCCTCGATGGGAGACTGGATGATGCGGTGTGGGAGCACGCCGCCGTGGTCGAGGATCTGCACGTCGTCGTCTCCGAGGCCCACGCGCAACCCTCCGAGCGCTCACGCATCTACGTGATGTATGACGATGACGCCTTGTACTTGGCAGCCCGCTTCTGGGACAGCGAGCCCGGCAAGGTGACCGCGCGAGTGCTGCGCAGGGGCGATGTGTCCTTCGGCGACGACGGGTTCACCATCACTCTCGATCCCTATGACCTCGGCCGCAGCGGCTATGCGTTCGACATCAACCCGAACGGCATGCGAAGCGAAGCCCTGTACGTCGATGCCAGCCGTCAGAACTGGGAATGGGAAGGCATCTGGAATGGCGCCGCCCGGCGCGACGAGTTCGGCTGGACCGCCGAAGTCGCGATTCCCATGAAATCGCTTTCGTTCGACCCCGCGAACGATCGCTGGGGCATCAACTTCACACGCTGGCTTGGGCGGCGCAATGAACAGTTCGGCTGGGTGTCGCACAATCGCGAGCAGAACCTCGCTCACAGCGGCGAGCTCAGCGGAATGACCGGGCTGCGGCAAAGGGCCGGCGTCGATGTGATCCCCGGCATGCGGGTCGGAACCGCGCGCGACTTCACCACGGGTGAAAATGATTCGGTGCTCGAGCCTTCTCTCGATGCGTTCGTGAAGATCACGCCGTCCATGACGGCCGCGCTGACGATCAACCCGGACTTCGCAGGCACCACCGCGGATGCGCGGCAGATCAATCTGACCCGCTTCGACCTGTTCTTTCCGGAACAGCGCGCGTTTTTCCTGCAGGAGTCCGACATCTTCGAGTTCGGCCGCATCGACGACGACGACGAGTACGTGCTGCCGTTCTTCTCACGTCGCATCGGCCTGGATGCGCGCGGCAACCCGCTGCGGCTCGACGGTGGTGTGAAAATGACCGGACGCATGGGCCCATTGAGCATGGGCGTGCTCGGAATCCGGCAGGATGCCGCCGCGCGGCCGGGCAGCACGGACCTGTTCGTGGGCAGGCTGGCAGCCAGCGTGCTGGCCGAATCGAGCATCGGAGTGATTGCAACCAGCGGCAACCCGGACGGTGACCGCAACAATTCCCTCGCCGGCCTCGATTTTCGCTATCTGAACACCCGCCTGGGGGAAGACCGCTCGCTCGCGGCCACGGCGTGGTTTCAGAAGACCAGCACGGAAGGGTTGCACGGCCACGATGCAGCGTACGGCCTGCGCTTCATGATGCCCAACAGCCAAGGATGGAGCGGCGGCGCCGGTTTCAAAACGCTGCAGGAGAATTACTTCCCCGCGCTGGGTTTCGCCAGCCGCACCGATGTCGTCGACTACGCGGCCGAGATCGGCCATACGTGGCGACCCGCGGACAGCTGGATTCGCGCGATCAAGAGCGGCCTCGAAGCCCGGCGGATCGATGCGATCCACAGTGACGAGCAATCGCAGGAAATCAAGCTTGAATTACTCGAAGTGGAAGATCAGACGGCGGACGAGGTGGAATTCGCCCTGCTGCGCACCCGGGAGCGCCTGGTCGAGCCCTTCGAGATCGCCGACGGTATCGTGATTCAGCCCGGAGACTACTCCTTCGGCAGCTACTGTATCGAAGCCAGGACGGGCGAGCATCGCGACCTTGCGAGTGAATCAAGTATCTGCAATGGGGATTTCTACGGCGGCAACATCTCCAGCGTGCTGGTGAACACGACGTGGCGGCCGAGCGCGCATCTGAAGGTGGTCGCCGCAGTTGAACTCAACAACGTGAACCTGCCGGAGGGCGACTTCGTCACGCGCCTGCTTTCGCTGCAGGCCGACGTTGCCTTCAACACTCGATGGTCGTGGGAGAACTTCGTTCAGTACGACAACGTCTCGGACACGGTCGGCGTCAACAGCATCCTGCGCTGGATACCGCAGGCGGGTCGTGAAACGGTGCTGGCCTTCAACTCGCAGCTCGAGGATTTCCGCGAGCGCGGCCGCTTCCATTCGCTGTCGTCGGATCTCACGCTGAAGCTGAGCCACACATTCCGGTTCTGATCAGGCGAGAGTCCCCGCTACCTGCGGCGACGTGAGCGCAAGGCGCGCTCCAGCGCCGCATTGGTCAGCACGCGCTTGCCCGCGAGGTGCTGCTCGAGTATGGCCTGGATCAGCACGACATCCGTAATGTCGGCCCGGCTCACCTGGTCCACAACCTTGAATTTCACGCGCTGCTGAACGAGCTTGCGCAGATCCGCGACGGTGATGTAGCGACACTGTGCGGGATCGTACAGGCGCCGGTTGGGGTACTTCTTGACGACACGTTGCGCAGGCATGACACCCTCCGGATGAGTTGATGGGGCTCCTCATCCGTGGGGCGTTGACAACGCCAGCGCGTACCTTAATACAAGAAGAAGCGTCGCAGCAAAATATCTGCAAATCCGGTGACAGGCACCGGATTTATTAGGTGGCGAGCGGGGCGCCCGATACGCGCGCTTCATCTTCGCGAATCGTGGCGCCGCTGGTCCACAGGTGCCAGGCAGCCCAGAATCCGGTGGGGGCGAGCAGCAGCAAGGCCCAACGCAGTGATTCGTTCCCGGCGCCGAAGGAAGCCGCAAACCAGTCGCTGAGCCAGCCGATGAATTGCGGGGCGATGATCAGATTGGCCACGTTCGCGGTGAACAGAGCGATGGCGCAGGAGGTGGCCCGCATATTGGAGGGCATCACGTTCTGCATGAGCCCCAGCACCGGGCCGATGTAGAAATAGACGGCGGGGACGAAGATCCAGAGCAGCACGGTCGCGGCCGATTCGGACGGCACCCAGTACAAAGCGATCGAGGGAATCGTGCTAAGGGCCGTGAACACGCCGAGCAGCCGGGAGATGTAGCGCGGGTCCGCGGCTGCGCGGCGACCAACGAGCCAGGCGGCGAGCAAGGTGCCCGCCGTGCCGGCAATCAGGTGCATCGGGCCGAGAAGTTGCCCCGCTTCGCCCACCGTCATGTGATGAGATCGCTGGAGGAAGGTCGGCGTCCACCACATCAATCCCCAGCTCCACAGAGTGGCGACGGAAATGCCCAGCAGAAGGTGAAGCGCGGAGCGCTGCGCCTTGATGAAGCTCAACGTGGCGCGAACCGTTGTCGGTGGCAGAGGGGCCGAGTGCGCATCGAGCTGCCCGCGGCGTGGCTCGCGCACCGTGAGCCACACCAGCAAGGCAATGAACAGCCCGGGAATACCCAGCACGAGAAAGGCGGCGCGCCAACCATGGCGCTCGGCGACCTCGCCAGCGACGGAAGACCCCAGCCACGCGCCCAGGCAAGCTCCGAGCGCAAAAATTGTCAGCGCCATCGGCCGGCGCGCCGGGGGAAATTTGTCGGCCAGTATCGAGGAAGAAGGCGGAGTTCCGCCCGCCTCCCCGATCCCGACGCCAAAGCGGCCCAGCAGCAGCTGCCAGTAATTCTGGGCCAGTCCGCACGCGGCCGTCATGGCCGACCATACCGCCAGCGCCACAGCGAGGATGTTGCGGCGATTCGCGCGGTCGGCGAGCGCTGCGACCGGAATTCCGACCGTGACATAGAACAGCGCGAGCGCTACGCCTGTAAGAAACGCCACGCCGCCGTCCGAAAGATCCAACTCGTGGCGAATGGGCTCGAGAAGCGTGGAGATCGAGAACCGGTCCGCGATGTTGAGCGCATACACGACGGTCAGCACGCCCAGCACGTACCAGCGGTCGCGGGACAGGGCGCTACTCAATGGGCTGACCCGAGACCTCTCGCAGTCCATTCGCCCGGCTACGAATCGAACGGAATGACCTTGTCGGTGTACATGAACCTGAGGTTCGATCCACGCATGATGTGGTCGCCGTTGAAATTCTCACCCGGGACGACCTTGTACTTCGTGCAGTCGACGGTGCTCAGGAAGCGCTTGATCTTCGCCAGGGCCGACTTGTAGCGGCCGCAGTCGTGAAGCGCGATCGCCTCGTCGACCAGCTTCTTGAGCTTCGCGTAAGCCTTCTTCGACAGCGCGTACCTCGAGGCGACGACCGAGGCCCGCAGCAACTCCAGCTTGTAGCGCGTGAGCTCGATGAAGCTCTCGTGGTTGCCCCACGGATTGCTGTCGAGCTCGTTGCCCGCGCCGGGGTGGATGCGCAGGCCGACGAAATGATACGAGCCGTTGACGACCTTGCCCCGCGAGCTGCCGCATCCGTAGGTCACTTCGGCGAGCGTGCCGAAGAAGCGGCCAGTGCCGAGCGAGGTCTCGAGCATGTCCTGGGAATTCTTCGCCTGCCACGCGACGACGTCGCGATGCGACGGATCGGGATCGTTGACGCCGTACCGGGTTCTGGCGCAGCGAGGTACATCCGAACAGATTGTCCGGCAGCACATCCTCGGTGAGATTTTCCACATCGATCGGCGCCGTCGGCACATCGACGCCTGAGGTGGTCGTTTCGATCACGATGAAGTCGGGATGGCCGCAAAGATACGGCGGAATGACGACCGCGCCGTCGAACAGCGTCAGCGGCTGGTTGCCGCAGCGACTCGGGTCGTCGTGGAAGACAAACGTGCGCGTGCTCAACGTGGCATCCGCCGCGACCTGCGCCGTGTCCGGAAGTTGCAGGAGCTGCGCGCCCGTGGGATTGCAACCGCCCTGCTCGCCGTGCAGGTCGGCGGCCGGAACCTCGTCGCCGTACTCGACGACGTAGCCCCGAGACGTTGGTGAGCTCGCCTTCGTCGTTCCAGCCGAATCCGCCATTGAGGCCGATCGCGAGGAAATCCTCCGTGGCCCGATGTAGGGCATCGGGGTGTGCGCGAGATTGTTCGGCTCGCCGTTCAGCCAGTGGGTGTAAGGCGAATCGGTGTTCTCAGCGTCGATCGGCTGCTCGTTGATCCACACCCAGCCGCACCCGGGCTCGGGAGTGGTGGTGGCGCACGGGAGCTGGTAGCCGCCAACCCAGAGTTCCGTGCCGCTGAGCGCGGGGTGCGGCAGCGGCGAGGACCTGCTGGCGAAGCTGATGAATGAAAGCATCCTCTTCAGGCGACCCGATCGTCGCGAGGTGACCCTGCACGCCGAGGTGAGTCAGTTGCTCGGCCGCGGCCCTGGCAGCTTCCCAGCTGATCTTGCTGGCGAGGACGACCTGATAGTAACGGCCGTCGAAGAGACTTTGCCCGGCGGAGGCGGCGTGTGAGCTTCGGCAATCGCGGTCAGATACAGCCGCGACGGCCACGAACAAGGCGGTGCCTCTTCTCACGAACATTGCAATCTCCCCACGAGTCTCTTTACTTGCCTGTTACGAGTCAGTTTCGCACGCGTCGCCTGCGCAAGGTGCTTTGCCGCCATCTGCGGCCGCCCGGTGTTCCGATACAGCTCGGCGAGCCACCGGTCCGAGCTTTTCACATAGTACTTCGCGGCGCCAGCATCCTTGTGAAGCGTCGCATTACTGGCCACGAGCAGGGGCTCAGCCTGATCGAACTGCTTGAGGCCCGCAAGGGCTGCGCCCTCCGCACTGGCAGCACTGGCGGTGCGCCAGTGCTGCGCGCCCAGCGCCTTGAGATAGATCGTTTTCGCATCGGCGGCGAGAGTGCGAGCTTCATCAAAGCGTTGCGTCTCGATCAGCGCGCCGGCCAGCAGTGTCATCGTGCCGGCAACCTCCGCATGTTCGGGACCGAGCGCCTTCTGGCGCACTTCGAGCGCGTCGCGCAGCAGCGGCTCGGCGGACGCGAGATCGTTGTTTTCCATTTTCCATAACGCGAGATTGTTCATGGCCCGCGCCACGGAAGGATGCTGCTCGCCGAGCGAGCGCCGATAGATATCGAGAGACTCGTTCGATAGCTCGATCGCGTTCTTGAGATCGCCCTTGTCGTGCGTCACGAAGGCAAGATTGTTGAGCGTCATCGCCACATCCGGATGAGATGCGCCGAGCAGTCTTCGCTGCATCGTCAACGCCTCCTGGTACACCGCCTGCGCCTGGTCGTACTTGCGCTGCTCGTAGAGCGCGAACGCAACGTTGTTGAGCCCGATGGCGATTTCCGGATGGGCGCTTGCCCAGCAACACGCGCTTCATCTCGCAGGGCTTCGCGGAACAGCTGCTCGGCTTCGCGGTTCTGCCCCGTCTCGTCGATCACGAAGCCGAGATTGTTGAGCGCTTCGGCGAGCTGGGGATGCGGCCCGTGATGCAGCTTGCGGCGCATGGCGACTGCATCGCGCAGCAGCTCGACCGAGCCCTGAAACTTGCCCTGGTCGTAGAGATTCAGCGCCAGTCCCTCCAGGCTTTGCGCCACCTCGAGGCTTGCGCGCCGAAAAGCTTCTTGCGCAGGGTCAGCGCCTCGCGAAACAGCGGCTCCGCTGCGGCGATGTCGCCCATGCGGCCCAGAAGATCGGCGAGCTCGTAGACGCTACGCGCCGTCTCGGCGTTCTCGTTGCCGAGCAATTCGCGGCGTAGTGGCCAGCGCCTCCGACACATGCCCTGCGCGGCCTCGTATTCGGCTTTGAGCTTGAGAGCCTCGCAGAGCCGGTCCATCAGGCGCGCGACTTCGACGTGCTTCTTGCCATAAAGGGCGCGGCGCTTTTCGAGCGCAGCTGCGCAGCAGTGGAATCGCCTGGGGATACAGGCCAAGGCTCGTGTAGACCGAGCCTATCGTCTCCATGAGCGTCGACTGAATGGCCGGCTGCCCGGCAAGTTCCCTGTCTGATGCGCGCGGCGCCCTTGTCCAGGACCTCCTTCGCAGTGATGGTGTCGCCGCGCGCCTCGCTCGGGTCGGCCACGTTGAACAGGTCCGTCATGAAGCTGGTGGTCTGCTTGGCGGTCTCCGCTTCGATTTCCGCGCGCGCCCGCGCTTCGTTCGCGGCATCGCTCTGCTGAGTCGCGAGGTAGGCAGCGAACGCTGCAATGACGCCAAGAGTCGCCACCGCGGCAACGACGCCGCGGCGGACTCGCTGAACGCGCCTCTCGCGGGAGATCGATGCTTCGGATGAACGCAGCTTCGTCCTCGTGCAGCTCGATGCCGTGCTCGAGCAGCGATTTCGCTTCGATCAGAGGCTTGCCTGACGGCAGCAGCAGGTCGGTGCGTTCGCTTTCGGCCTCCCATCGCTCCGCGGCGGCTGCGATCCGCGCACGAACGCGCAGGTTCTCGCGATTCTGCGCGACCCAGTCCATGACGCGTGGCCAGTGCCACAGCAATGCTTCATGCGCCACCGTCACGACCGCACTGCCGTCGTCCGCGAGCTCGGTGACGAACAGGCGGTTGTCGACGAAGGCTTCGACGAGCGCACGGCTTGCGCCCGAAGCCAGTTTGGCCCAGGGGGCCCTCTTGCGCCCCACAGTCTCGTGACCGTCCTGCTCGATGCTGACGAGCGCGTTGAGCACTTTCGGCAGATGCCGCCTGCACGTCGGCCGGGAGCTCCTTGAATACGGTTTCGGCGCGTTGCGCGAGCGAGCCTTCGACGCCCCCGAGCTCACGATAGGCGGCGAGAGTGAGCGTGCCGTCTTCCGTGCGCCGTTGGTACAACTCCTCGAGCGTGAATTGCAGAAGCGGGAGGATCTCAGGACGCTCCGCGGCGGCGTCGCGCAACCTGTCGTCGAGACGCTCGCTGCTCGCCGGATCTTCCTCGAAGTGCAGGCCTGCCGCACGCGTCGGCAAGCGGATCATCTGGCCGATCTCGCTCGCCGTCGGCGCCAGCAGATCGTACTGGCCGGCGCCCTCTTTCAGCGCCGTGAGCTTCGGCAGATTTGCGAGCCGCGGATAGAAATCGCTGCGCAGCGTGCAGATCACCCATACCCTGCCGCTGCGTGCGAAGGCATCGAGCACGTCGACGAACGCCTCACGGTGCTCCTGCAGGATCTCCTCTTGCGTGAACAGCTCTTCCATCTGATCGATGACGAGCGCGAGGCGGCCGTTGGACTTGTCGCCGGCCGCGTCCTGCGCGGGCTAGCGCATTGCGCACCATCGCACGTTGCCGCCTGCGGCGACTGCCGCAGCACTTGCGCAAGCTCGTCGGGCCCGGCGCTGTCGCCATCCAGCGAGGGCAGCGCGTCTTCGCGCAGCAGCGCCCGGGCAAGGCCGGTGAAGATATCGCCGCGAACGTCTGTCGGCCGCAACACGGCGCGCCGCCAGAAACGGACGCCTTCGATGACGCCGGGCTTCGTGAGCATGGGCAGAACACCGGCGCGTACCACTGAAGACTTGCCGCCGCCGCTCATGCCAAGAATCAGAACAAACGAGCGGCCATCGGTCGCCTGCTTACGCAGAGCCTGCAGTATGTCGGACACGGCGCGAGTGCGGCCGAAGAACACGGGCGCATGCTCGAATTCGAATGCGTCCAGCCCGCGGAATGGCGAGCCCTTCTTCCACACGGCGCGCGCATCGGAGGTGGACCTGACGCTCCGCGGCAGCTGCCGCTCGATCAGGCGACGCAGATGCGTTTCGAGCAGGATCTCGAAGTCGCTCGGCGACTCGAAGGGATGGAAGGCCGCGACCAGCGATCCATCGGCCTGGTCGTGGAACCACCTGCCGATGAACTCATCGAGCTTCTTCTTCTGCGCCAGCCGTTCCAGCAGGTCCTTCTCGTCGTCCAGGCGAACGGACGGCGGCGCGCTCCTGCGGTATACGAGCAGATCCGGCTTGCCATTGGCGCGAAATCCCGCGATTGCTTCTTCGAACTCGTACTCGGTGCCGGACTCGTAGCGCGATCCGTCCGCGCGCGTGAATTGGGCCGGAAGCGGCGTGCCGAGACGCGCCCAAAGAATGGCGATGACGACGTCGGTGTCGGATGGCTTGACGATCTGTGTTTGAAACGTCGCGGTAGCGAGCAGCGGCTCGTGCTCCCAGAGAACCGACTCGAGCACGACTTTGCCGATGTACTCGCTCTGCAGCCGCTCGATCACGCGCCCGGCCAGCGCGCGTTCTTCGAAAACATCGCCGGGTGAAGAAATGAAGAATCGCAGCGTCTTCACATTGCGCCTCGTCTGGAATCGCCTGCGCGAACGAGTCGCGATGCGAAGCACATACTCGAAGAGGGTTACCCGCCCGTTGCCCCACCTTCCGTTACGTGGCCGACGACCTGGTGAGATTGATGCGCGCGACTCTACACCGAAAAATTCGGCGAAGATAGCCGTAAATGCTTGTTTATGCTTGCATTCGGACGCATTCGAATGGCGTGCACGCAAGCCATTTCGCCACGGAATTTCGCGGTGTTGAGCTAGTCCCCGCTGCGCATCCGGCGCGCAAGGTTGCCGAGCGCCTCGTAGATCAGGTTGCGTGAGTCGCGCAGACCGGCAGTGCCGGGCACCCACTTTGCGAGCATTCCTTCGCGCGGCGAATAAGTGGTGACGGGAGCGGGTATCACGCGCATGCCCTGCGCCTGAAATTCTGCTACGGCCCGCGGCATGTGTAGCGAGGCTGTCACCAATACCACGGTGTGAACGCCGGATTGCTGCAACATTGGCGTCGACAGCACGGCATTCTCGTGGGTATTGAAGGATTCCGTTTCGACCCAGCGCGGCGCGATACCGAAGTCCTCAGTGAGAAAGTGACGCATCACGAGCGCTTCGCCTCGACCTCCGGTCACCAGCACAGGAAGCCCGGTCCTGCGCGCTACGCGCGCGCCGTAGGCGATCCGCTGCAGCGTGATCTCATTTGGCGCGTCGTCGTTGTATTCAGGGGCGTAACGCCGGAGGCCGCCGGCAAGGATCACGACGGCTTGCGCATCCACCGGCCGGCGCATGTCGAGAACTGCGTACTGCGTCGTCAGTTTCGCTAGCTGGCTCACGACGACTGGAGTGGACAGGAGCCATAGCAGCCCGATGGCCACCGAACACAGAGCCATGCCGGTTCTCCGCAATCGCATGCTGCGGGTGAGAAGAAGGCCGAACGCGGCCAGGATCAGGAGCGCGCCCGGCGGCAGCACCAGTGATAAAAGCAGCGCTTTCAACTCGAACGGGTCCATTGGTGCGGCACTGTACCGCAAGGCCAGCGGGAGCTATCGTTGCTGTCACGATCCTTCTGGCATATTAGATAACGCCACAGGGCTCGCGACGCGCCTAAAAAATGTACCTTGCCAATAACTGGCATGTTAGATAGTGCCGGCCACCGGATTGCTCCAAGGGGACGGCTATGTCAACTGCGCGTGTGGCTGCTGCATTTGCCTGCGTGATCGCTGCGTCTTTCGCGATTGCCGAACCCAAGGCGGGTTCCACCGAGGTGCTCGGGCCCTCCACCGCCCCGCAGGCCAAGCTGCATCCTGACAACGTGGCGCCCCATCCCGTGGATCGGGCCAGCCGGAGACGGGGTGGACATCATCTGGAACGCATCGACCCGCGCCCCTTACCGCGTCATCCTGCTGAGGACGCACATCAGCCGTTGACCCAAATCCGGTGACAGGCACCGGATTTGTCGGCGCTCAGCAATGACCGTTTGCGGAATCGGTCATGTTGCAGTCGCCGCCCTTGATGCGGTTGTAGTCTTCCGTGCTGAGTTGCCAGTACGCGCGGGCTTCCGCGGCGTTTCGCTCGTACTCGGCGCGGGCGGCGCTGCCATCATCGTAGGGTTGAGCGCTGGAGCTCGAGCCGCTGTCGGTCCCAATCGGGACATCGCCGCCGCTAGCTGAACTTCCGCGGCCGGCGCGCAACAGCGCACGCAACCCCCTCGCGGCGTGTTCCCACTGCGCGTTGTAGCTTTCGATATAACCGGTCACATCGAAGTCGATGATCTCGCCGGTAGAACCATTGACGGTCTTGTCGTTGATCATCCATGCGAGCACCGGCGGGGCGCCTCCCGGACTCCAGACCCGCAGACTGGCGCGATCAATCGGCGTCCTTGCGCCGTTCGAAATGGCGGTGCGCGCAGCCGTGGGGAGATCGGCGAAGGCCGGCAGGATGGGAAGGGTTCCCCAGTTCACACGCTGATTGAAGTTGAATGTGCTCGAGCCTGCCGGAGTGATCGTGATCATCTGGCCGGCGCCGTCGGATGGCGAGTAAAAAGACAGCCGCACCTGCGGCCCTTTCAGCTTGGGATTCGGTGGATCGAGATACTCATACTCCAAGCTGACGGGCACCGCATCCGCCCGCCAGGCGTGCGCAGCGTCGGTGGCGTGCGCCATGAGCTCGGGCAGATCCTTGCCGATGGAGCGAGCGCCTTGCGGCTGCGTCGCCAGCACCAGCGCACCTGATGCCGTCGTGGGCCGGTCATTGCCGGCAGGGCTGCCCTCCGCACCACTGATTCTTCGGCCGGTGACGAAAGACTGCGATGGATCAGTGCTGGACAGCACCGCACCGTCCTGCGACATCGCCATGCGGTTGACGTAACCACCCTCGCGCCAGCGAAGTGTGACGGCCCCGCGCGTGGCATCGGTGCATTCCCACGTTCCATCGTTACCCGGCTCGTGTACCAGCGTGCCGTCGGCGTTGAGCGTCACCACGCCTTGGGTAAACCAGGTCCACTTCCCGATGACCGCCTCACAGGGGACGGCTTGGGCGCTCTCGCGAGCCGTGCAGCCGATCACTGCGACGGTTGCGAGAATCGCCACCTCACGAGTCCGCCACACCAGACAACTCTTCGCTATTTGGCTGGCTCTTCCGCGGGCGCCGTGGCTGCGGGCGCAGGCGGCGTGTCCGAATTCCAGATGTCCCTGATGATCATCCACTTGCCGTCCTTCCTCCCGTAGACCGTGACGTACTTGCCGGTATCCACCGTGGCTCCCGAGGCATCCGTGACCGTAAACGTGTTCCATTCCCACGCAAGATCCCCAGATACTCCGAACTCGGGCGAAGTGCCCGAATTGTTGGTGAGACCTGCCGCCGCCGCGATGTCCTTTGCAGCGGCTTCGCGAATCGCCGTTCGACCGCGGGCCGCAGCTGCGCCTGGAATGCTGAGAACGGCATCGTCCGCATAGAGCGCAGCGATGCCGTCGGCATCGCCGGCATTGAAGGCCTTGAACCAGGATGGATTGATGGCACGAACCGCCGCTTCGTCGGCTGCCGTGTCCGCAACCGGCGCCGCCGTCTTCGCACAACCCATCAACACGGCCAGGCTCACCGCAATGATGGCCAGGCTTCTGAGCGCTACGTTTTTTCCAGGTGACATGATTCGCCCCTCCACGTTTTGAGTTATTTGACGCCTGCGGCGCGACCTCGCCCAATGGTAGGCCCGTGCGGCTATGCTAGTCACGCACTCTCTATCGTCACGGAAACCTGCATCGATTCGATCAGCATCGGGACCCTCACCAGGCGCACGGCCGCCGCCGGCCTGGCTGCCGTCCTGATGATCAGCAATGCCTTCGCATCAGCCCCCAAGGCGCGCGAGGCGTCTGGCACGAGCTGGCAGCCGGATTCAACTCCGATGGGAGGCCGCCACCTGATGTGGGGCGACTGGATGGTGATGGTGCATGGCTACTGGAACGCGATTTGCGTGGACGCCGATGGCGCGCGCGGCGATACGGATGCGTTTTCGCAGAGCATGCTCATGGCCATGGGACAGCGTAAGGCCGGCCCCGGGACCTTGAGCCTGCGGTCCATGATTTCCCTCGATCCGCTGCTCGGGCAGCGAGAATCCCGAAGCGCCGCTCCTTTATCACCGGCTGGATTCGACACACGTGACTTTTGGCGTGGTCACGCTGGGATACGTCATTCGGGATCTCAAATTCGAGGCGTCCGCCTTTCATGGACGGGAGCCGGATGAGCATCGCTACGATATCGAAACCGGGCGACTGGATCCTGGTCCGCTCGGGTCTCGTACAACCTCGCAGCGCAATGGTCGATGCAAGGCAGCTACGGACACATTCAGAGCCCCGAGCAGCTCGAACCGCAGATCGATGTCGATCGCACCACGCTCTCGCTATCGTACAACCAGCCCATCGCGCGCGGCATGTTGCAGACCACGCTTGCCTGGGGGCGCAATGAGCCCACTCATCACGAGGCGACCAGCGGCTTTCTTCTCGAGTCTGCCGCCGCCTGGGCCGGCCGGCACACGCTGTTCGCTCGCATCGAGACCTTGGAAAAAGACGAGCTGTTCCTCGAAGCTGAACCGCTGTCCGGGCGGGTCTTTCGAGTGAAAGCTCAGCGTGGGTTACATCCGGGACTTCGAGCTGGGTGAGAGTCCCAAACTAGGCGTCGGCATCGAGGGCAGTAAACACTTCGTCCCGCAAGACCTCGACTCGGTCTATGGCAGCAATCCGGGCTCGTATCTGCTGTTCGTGCGGCTGAAGATCTAGCCCCCGTCAGGTCCCGGCGGTTGCCTTGTGGTGATCGCTGTCGCGGTGGGCGGCGAACGACATCTTGTCCAATACGCCCAACAGCACCGCTGAGAACACGAACGTCATGTGAAGGATCACGTACCACATGATCTTGTCGTTCTCGGTGGACTCCGCCTTCATGAACACGCGCAGCAGATGGATCGAGGAGATGGCGACGATCGAGGCCGCCACTTTGAGCTTAAGCGTGCCGGAGTCGAGCTTGCCCAGCCAGCCGAGCTTGTCGGCCTCGTTCGAGGTGTCGATGCGGGAGACGAAGTTCTCGTAGCCCGAGAACATGACCATGACGATGAGGCTCCCGACGAGGGCGATGTCGATCATGGCGAGAACGACCAGGACCAGGTCGGCTTCGCCCAGGACCAGAATGTGCTCCAGGGCATGAAAGGCGTGCTGGAAGAACTTGATGCCCAGCGCCAGGAGGCCAAGCGAAAGGCCGAGAAACAGCGGAGCGAGCAGCCAGCGGGAGGCGTAGAGCGTCCGTTCGATGAGGCGTTCGATCATGAGGCGTCGCAGGTGATCGGTCGGGACGCCATTGTAGCGGTAACCCGATGTGACCGGGCAGTCCGCAGCGTCGACTTGACGACTTCGAAGGGTGGGCACATTGTCCGCCCGACGACCCACCTGCGGCGCATGAACTGACCGATCCATGCTCTTCCACCGCTTCGCCCACGAGAGCGCGCTCGGGAAATGGGAATTTCTTCTCGCGCCGCCGCCGCCCGATCTCGCCGGGATCGTCGAGGCGTTCTGGATCTCGCGCGGGCAGGTCACGTTCTTCGAGGAGAAGATCCTCCCGCAGAACAACGTGGAGCTGATGTTCAATCTGTGCGGTCCGTTCGGCGTCCCGAACCGCCGCCCCGTCAATCGCCTGTTCAAGCGCGCGTGGGTATCCGGAATGCAGCGTGAATGGCTGACCGTCACGCCGCAGTACGACCCTTCCGAGCCATCTTATCTTCTGAGCGTGAGGATGCCTCCACTGGGCGCCTATCGCGTGCTGGGAATGCCGCTCGCAGAAGTGGCGCAGGACGTCCTGGAGCTCGATGAGATTCTCGGCGATGAGGTCCATGACCTGCATCAGCGGCTCGGTGAGACAGCGGATCCGGCGATGCAATTCGACCAGCTGTGCGATTTCACCCGCAGTCGCCTCGCCGCGAGTCGTGTGCGTCTGAGCGCAGATACGCAGATCGCCGTGGATATCCTCGCCAGAACGGCGGGCTGTGCTGCGGCCATCGAGGATATCTGCAAGCACCTGTCAGTGAGCCGCAAGCATCTGTGCGGCCTGTTCGATGCGCACATCGGGCTTTCACCGAAAGTGTACGCGCGGATGCTTCGCTTCCGCCGCGTCGTTGATCTTGTGCAGGCGGGGCGCGTCTCACACTGGTCTCGCGTCGCGCTGAGCTGCGGCTACTACGACCAGGCGCATTTCAATCGCGACTTCCGGGAATTCGCGGGAATGAGCCCCAGCGAGTTCGCCGCCTGCGGCTCCAAGGACGGGCTCACCATCCTCCTCGCCTAGCAGGCCTCCGCAGGTAACATTTTTACAATCGCTTATGGACGGCCTGGCGATAGCATCCGCTCCGCACGCGCCCGGCGTGCGCAGGGGGGATCGCATCATGCCAAACATCAATGTGTGGGCCGCGGTTGCGGCCGGTGTTTCCAGTATTTTGATCGGCGGATTGTGGTATTCACCCGTGCTGTTCGGCAAGGCCTGGATGCGCGCTGCAGGGCTCACGGAAGAGAAAGCCAACTCCACCAACATGGTTAAAGTGCTGAGCCTCACCTTCGTGCTGGCATTCATCGCCTCAGGCGTGTTCGCGATGTTCCTGGGGCCCAAGCCCGCCCCCGCCTTCGGCGCTTCGGCCGGATTCGCTGCGGGCCTCTGCTGGGTTGCAGGCTCGTTCGGCATCAACTATCTGTTCGAGCAGCGACCTCCGAAGCTGTTCCTGATCAACGGCGGCTACCACACGATTCAATACACCGTCATCGGCCTGATCCTGGGCCTTTGGCATTAGTATGTGATGGGGTTGGCATAGTCGGCCGCTAAGGCCCTGGCCCGGCCGCGACCCCGACCAATCGCCGGCACCGGGAGCAACCCGTCGGCTATCATGCCGGGCGGTCTTCCCCGAGGCATGGCATTTATCTATTGAACTGGCTCAACGCACTCGCCGGCTTCGGCGTCGGCATCATGGTTGGCGTCACCGGCGTGGGCGGCGGCTCGTTGATGACACCCATCCTCGTGTTGCTATTCGGGGTCGCACCTGCCTCCGCCGTGGGCACGGATTTGTGGTTTGCCGGCCTCACCAAGATGGTGGGCGGCACTCTGCATCACCACAAGGGAAGCGTGGATTGGGAAGTGCTGCGCCGGCTGTGGACCGGCAGCCTCCCGGCCGCAGTGGCCACCCTCATCTGGATGCACAACACCGGCATCGGTCAAACCAAACCGCGCGTTCTGTTGTTTGCGCTCGGGCTGGTGATGCTGATGACATCGGTGTCGATGGTATTCATGAAGAAGACTCACTCGCTTGCGAAGGTGCTGCGCACCAAGGCTCCTCACCGGTTCCGGGCCATGCAACCGGCCGCCACCATGGTCGCCGGCGCCCTCCTCGGCGTCATGGTGACTCTCACCTCGGTGAGCGCTGGAGCCCTGGGCACCGTGATGCTGCTCTATATCTATCCGTTCCGGATGAAGGCGGCGCGCCTGGTCGGCACAGACATCGTCCACGCGATTCCCCTGACGATCGTCGCCGGCATCGGCCACATGCTCATGGGCAACGTCAATTTCGGGTTGCTCGGTAACCTGCTGCTTGGATCGATACCGGGCATCGCGATCGGCTCGCTGCTTGCGGGCAAGGTGCGCGACAACTACCTGCGCGGTGCCATCGCCGTGGTCCTCATGGCGGTGGGCGCCAGGCTTCTGTTGACTACCTAGCGGAACAGTCGCGTCACCCCTATGTTGAAAACCGCTTTTTTTTCGCGCTGATCGCCGTTCAACCCCGATTGCGACAGCGGTATCTGGCCTGAGGCGCGCAACACCCAGCCGTGCCCTGCATCGAAAAGGATGCGCGGTGTGAGATAGGCCATCGAGCCGCCAGTGTCAGGGTCGGTCGCATGGCCGGTAGAGACCTCATCGAAACGGGCGTGGCGGTAGTTGGCTTCCATCGCGCATCCCAGCGTGCGCTCATCTTGTATTCGAAGGCCACGTTGAACAGCGAGACCTCGCCGTACCGATGACCGGCGTCGTTGCGGCCGGTGAGGCGATATTGCGCCGAGGCGAAATCCGCGGACCGTGGATTCACCTGGTAAGACGCCGACAGGCCACGAACCAGTCGGTCGATCCTGTGCCGGGCTGCACATGCTCATCCAGGCGCTCACCGTCGCGCGAAACATTGTTATCGCCCCATGCCGTCTTCACGCCGGCCACTGCAAACACCGCTGCGCGCGTGCCCACTTCTCCGTCGAATGCGGAAGACCACAATCGCACCTGTCCATAGATCTCGGGATCGGCGAGGCCGCTGACGCGCGTACGCGACGATTCCTCGGCTTCGCTCTCGGTGAGCACTCGCTCGCTGTAGGGCACGCGAGCGAAGAAGCCGACGCGGTCCGAAACGCCGTACGCGAGCAACAGTGTCGCGCGACGTTCGCGCAGTGACTCGAGCTCATCGTCGGGATCGCCCTGCGTCTTCTCGACCTGATCCCAGTCGAGGGCCAGCCGCGCTCCGAGTTGCGCGATACCTTCCTTGCCCAGGGCGTTGAAGGTCGGATCGCCGCAGCGACAGATGGAGCAACTCCACGCAGGGGCGGCTGGGAGCGTGCAGACCGTAAGTGCAATCGCAAAAGTACGCAAGTTCATTTGATTTCCTCCCATCTTTGGTGCAGCACCCGCCCCGCCGGCAGCGCGACGGGTGCTGCGAGGGCCCTATCGAATGCTCAATCCAGATGCTGCTTGTCGCAGGAGACGACGCTGTTCCAATCGGCGAAACTGCCGTTCGGGTTCTGCTCCCATCCCCACACGTGGATCTCGTAAAACGCCGGCAACCCGTAGCGGTTCGGCTCACCCACGAAGTTCAGCAGGTGGCCTTCCAGCACCGGCGGATTGCCGTTCGGGTTCTTCTCTTTCCACGCTTCGGCCAGAGTGATGAACTCGACGCCGACCAGTTGAAAGCGATGGCCCGACAGCGGCTGGTAAATCAGCGCCTCGGGCTCTTCGGCGTTGAGCACGCCGTCGCCGATGCGCTCGGGCTTGACGAAGTGCACACCCATCGCACCCGAGTTCGGGCCGCTGACGCACGGAGTGCCCTGCACCCAGCCGTCTGAAATGGCGTCATTGATGTCTCTGAACCGCGCCGTCGCGCGGCGCACCTTGCGGACCAGCGGCGCTTCCTTCCATGCGGTGGAATTAGCCGCAGCGGCGGCTGCGGCGGGGTTGGCATCGCTGGCGAGCAGGCTGCTGCCGCCGAGCAGCAATGGCGCGCACACTGCGCAAAGCGTCGAGCTTTTGAGTGATGAAGATCGAAGACGCATGGCATTCTCCCGTTGAGTTGTAACGATGCGCGCTTCGTCACGTGTGTGAGCGGGCGCGCAACGGTACGATCTCTCATGGCCTGCGCTGCGTCTTGAATCCCCCGTGAATATCCTCTGAAAGAATTTTGAAATCGCCCGGGCGCAGGTGGGCTATTCCGCCGTCGCCGGATCGATGACGGTGGACACCAGCGAGATGCGGTTCGCGGGGAATCCGCCGAGCTCGGCGTGCCGCCGCACCAGCGACTCATCCGTCGCGTGATACACGCAGTAGAGCTTGTCGGGCGTGACGTAACTGTGGATCCACTGCACGCTCGGGCCGAGGCTGCTCAGCACTCCGCACGATTTCTTGGATATGGTCTTGAGCTCGGCGGGGCTCAATTTCCCCGCGCCGGGAATGTCCCGCTCGATTACGAATTTCGGCATGATAGATCTCCTCTTGGGTGGTTTGGTGTTCAGCTGTCTGCGCATCGCGGTCTCGCAACTCGACGACGGGGCGCAGTGTCCTGCACCGGCCCCGGGGAAGTCTTGAAACTCCTATGAATCTTTTCTAAAGAGGCTGGCGAGCCGCCAACTCGTTGATAATCTTGCGATCTTTCCCCTCGGTCAGTTTGCTCGGAGGGTCTTGAGGGTCGCAACTTCCGGCAGCACGCCTCGCGGTCCTGCGTAGGCTGAGACAGCAGGCTCGTTGATGCTCGCGATGGCTTCGCCGAGAGCGTGGTGCACGCAGCTCTCTTACTTCTCCACGAGCGAGAGTGAGCGAGGCTGCAGGGCACCGCAAACGCGTTGCGCCGCATGGTTCATGCGTTCGAAGAGAGTCGCGGCGCCGGCGGCGCTGGCCGCCTTGAGGTCTGCATATTTCCACGGTCTCGCTGCGGGCATCGTAGGTCGTGTCCGCCTGCGCGATCGGAACGATTGCAGTGGCGAGACAAGGGCCGTGAGAGTCGCAAAGGTCTTTATGTCGGTCTCCTGGGTTGTTGAAATCGGCTCGAGGCACGCGTACAAGAATCCTCCTCCGCGACCCCTGCGTCGTGAATGCCCCGTGCAGTTGTTTTTAAAGGCTATGGATTTGATTCGCTTCGGCGCCTTCGAGCTGTTCCCCTCGGAACGGATGCTGTGCGCCGCAGGCAAGACTATCGAGCTCGGCGCTCGCGCCTTCGACATGCTGCTGGTGCTTGTCGAGAACTCGGGGCGCCTGGTCACGAAGTCGACGCTGCTGGAGCGCGTCTGGCCGCGTCTCGTTGTCGATGAGAACAACATCCCGGCGCAGATCGCCATATTGCGACGCGTGCTCGGCGCCGGCGCCATTCGCACCGTGCCAGGTTTCGGTTACCGCCTCGAGCTCGAGGTCGCGCGCGCCAGCTCAAATGAGGCCATTGCGCCAGTCCCTATCGTGACGAGCGAAAGTCAAACGCCGCCGTTCTCCATTCCGCGACGCGCATGGCCTGACAGGCTCGTGCCACTAGTGGGCCGCGACGACGACGTGCGCAATGTCCAGCGCGCTATCGAGGGCTCGAGCCTGGTCACCATCGTGGGAATCGCAGGCGTGGGTAAGACCCGGCTCGCGCAGGAGATCCTGGTGCGCGATTCGGCGAAATCCAACGGCGCGGTGGCGTGGATTTCACTGGGCCCTCTCCACGATGTGAGCCACGTGCCCTCAGCGATCGCCGTTGCCCTTGGCCTTCCCCTGACGGAAGGCATCGACGGTTTCGCCGCGCTGCGCCAGGCACTTGAAAAAGTGTCCGTGCTGCTGATCATGGACTGCGCGGAGCATCTCGCGAACGGCCTGGCAAGACCCGTCATGGAGCTCATCTCCCAGACACAGGGCGTGCGAGCGCTGATCACCAGTCAGGCTCCGCTCAATATTTGCGGCGAGACGGTTTACAGGTTGACGGCCCTCCCCGTTCCGGAAGCCGGCGCTTCACCTGCGGATGCGGTGCAGTCGGCCGCCGTCGCGCTTTTCGCGCAGCGGGCCGCTGCGGCCGATCGAAGGTTCGAGTTGTCCACTGTGAACGCTCCGATCGTCGCCCAGATCTGCCGGCGGCTGGACGGGATCCCGCTGGCCCTGGAACTTGCGGCGGCCCGCGTTCCCTCGCTTGGCCTCGGCGCGATCCTCGAGCGATTGGACGATCGATTCCGACTCCTGAAACCCACAGGGCCGCAAGTCGATCCGCGCCACAGCACTCTGCACACGGCGTTTGACTGGAGCTATGGCCTGCTCACTGCTGGCGAACAGCGCGTCTTCAACAGGCTTGGCGCATTTGCGGCGAGCTTCTCGCTCAAGGCAGGCGCGCGAAGCGTGGTCGATGAATCGATTGATACGTCCGAGGCGGAGGATCTGATCGGACGGCTCGTTGAACGCTCGCTCATCGTCTCGCTCGAGGGCGATCCGCCCAGGTACAAGCTGCTGGAGACCGCGCGCTTCTACGCTCTCGGTAAACTCAATGGCAGCGACGGGCTCGAGGCCGCGCGTGAGCGCATGGCCGTGGCGATGCTGGAACTTCTCGACGTCGCCTACCAGGAGTACTGGTCGCTGGATGAGGCCATCTGGCTGCACCGCTATGAGCCCGAGCTGGGCAACGTGCGTGCGGCGATGGAGTGGGCCGCGGTCAACGACCACGAGCTGGGCGTCGCCCTGTTCGGCTCGGCGTGGCCGCTGTTCGTCGAGACAGACCTGTATGCCGAAGGCCGCGCGCGCTACTCGCAGGCCATCACACTTCTGAAAGATGGCATGCCACGCGCACGCATCGGTCGGCTCTGGGAAGCAATTGCCACCTACGATTCGACGCGGCAATGCGATCGGGCGCGCTACGCGGCGGAGCTTGCCGCATCCATGTATGCCGAGACGAACACCCGGTCACGCTACTACGCGCTGATGCAGCTCGCATTCAATTCGCGCACGGACACGGAGTCCGCCCGTTCCGCATTCGACATCGCGCGCAAGCTCGAGGACCCGGCGTGGCCGCCTCGACTTCTTTCCCATGGGGCGCTGACCGAAGGCACTCTGTTGATGAACGCAGGGCAGTTCATCGAAGCGCGCGTGGCCTATCAGCGCGCGATGAAATTCGCGTTGAGCACCAGCGAGCGTCAGGCGCTGGCTGCATCCGTCAGCATCGTGGAACTGGACATCGCGCGCGGTGACACCGCGGCTGCGCTGCAACTCGGCCGGCCCCTGGCGTTGAGCCTGCTGCACCTGGGCCGTCGCGAGACGCTGTTCGACCTACTGGTCATGACGTTCAGCGCGCTGCTGCTTGCTGGTGAGATCGACGAGGCGCGCGCGGCCGGCGCCGAGCTGTACGACCTCGCCTTGCGCCTGGACACCAGCAAGCTCTACACGGTACTGGATGCAATGGCGCTGCTCGCCTGTGACGGCAAGCGTTACGAGGTTGCGGCGCGAATCAGCCAATGCGCCGATGTGTCGCACGAGGAACACGGGCAATCACGCCGGCGGCCAGCGGAAGAGCGGGTGCGTCAGCTGGTGATGAAGGCCCTCGAAGAAAAACTCGGCTGCGACTGGCGCGGGTCGATCGGCGAATCGCGCGATCCGCTGGATGAGGCCACGGCGTGCTCACTGGCGCTCGGCCTGTGCGCCTGAGGTGCCGAGGATCAGGCCCGCATCCGGCTCCCCGTTGGGTCGTAAAGCGCGCTGGCCACGACCCGCGCCGCGTACTGCTCGCCGTTGATCTCCACTGACAGCCCGGTTCCATCACCGCTGCACTCTGCCGGCACGTAGCCCATCGCCATGGAACGGCGGATATGGTGCGCATATCCTCCCGAGGTGACGTGGCCCACGCACTTGTCTCCTTGCAGGATCGCCTCATCGCCAACCACGTCGCGGTCGGAGGATTCGACGACGAGAGACACCAGCCGACGCTTCGCGCCACGCTCTTTTTCCGCGAGGGCGGCTGCACGGCCCGTGAAGTCGCGCCGCCAGTCGATGAACGCATCCAGGCCGCTTTCGGCGGCCGTGTAGTCCGGGCGATAGTCGAGCGTCCAGACGCCCCAGTTCTTCTCGAGCCTGAGGCTCATGAGGGCGCGCGCGCCATACAGCCTGAGACCTAGATCGCTGCCCGCCGCCTCGATCTGCTCCCAGAGCGCAACGTGGAACTGCGGCTCGCAATAGACCTCGTACCCCAGCTCTCCGGAGAACGACAGCCTTAACAGGTACGCCGGCACGCCACCGACGAACGTGCGACGGATGTCGCGGAACTTCATACCTTGCGGTGAGACATCGTCGCGAGCGATTTTCTGCAGCAGATCGCGTGAGCGCGGCCCAGAGAGCGCGAAGCCGTGCAGTGCATCGGAGACGTTCCGGTAAGTCACGCCTGTTTCGGGCAGGCGTGCCTCGAACCAGCGGCGGTGCATTTCCTGCGCAGCGCCTGAACCCAGCAGCAGAAAGTGCTCTTCATCGACGCAGCTCAGTGTCAGGTCGCCGCAGAGTCGCCCCTTGGGCGTGAGCATCGGATTCAGCGCCACACGCCCCGGCTTTGGCAGGTGCCCGGCCAGCGTGCGCCCAAGAAATTCGCGCGCACCCGGGCCTTTGAATTCATGCTTGCCGAAGTTCGCAATCTCGATTGCGCCCACGTTCTCTCGCACCGCGCGCACCTCCGCAGCAACGTAGTCGTGACTGCGATTGCGGCTGAAGCTCGGCACCTCGTGAGCGTCCGCGCGGCCGTTTGCAAACCACAACGCATGTTCGAGCCCGAAGGACGTTCCCATGACCGCGCCGCGTTCGACGAAGCGATCGTAGAGGGCCGTGGTCTTCTGCCGGCGACCCTTCGGCAGCGTCTCGTTCGGAAAGGTCATCACGAAGCGGCGCTCGTAGTTCTCCGATGACTTGACCGTCCCCCAGTCCGGCGTGGCGAAATTACCGAAGCGCGCAATGTCCATGGCCCACACATCGATCGACGGCTCGCCCTCGATCATCCACTCGGCGAGGCACAGGCCGACGCCTCCGGCCTGGCAGAAGCCGGCCATGACGCCCACTGCGGCCCAATAGTTGGTCATGCCGGGAACGGGCCCGATCATCGGATTGCCGTCCGGGCCGAAAGTGAACGGCCCGTTGACGACGGTCTTGATCCCGGCCTCACCGAGCGCGGGAATGCGCTCGAATGCCAGCTCCAGCCGATCGGCAATCCGGTCGAGGTCCGGCTGCAGCAACTCGTGCCCAAACTCCGGAGGAGTGCCGCCGACCTTCCACGGCGTCGCCCTCGGCTCGTAGGTCCCGAGCAGCATGCCGTTGCGCTCCTGCCGAAAATAGATGTTGGCCTCGTAGTCGATGCCGGCCGGCAATCGCTCGCCGGATTTCATTCTTTCGGCGATCTGCGGGATGTCCTGGGTGATGAGATAGTGGTGCTCCATGGGCTGCACCGGCAGATGCACACCAGCCATCCTGCCGACCTCGCGTGCCCACAGATCCCGCGGCATTGACCACGATTTCCGCGTTGATCGTGCCTTTCGGCGTTTCCACGTCCCAGCTTCCGTCGGGGCGCTGGCGCGTCGAGACGACCGGCGTGTGCGTGTAGAACTTCGCGCCGTGCACGCGAGCCGCCTTGGCATAGGCGTAGACGACGCCGGATGGATCGATGTCGCCGTCGAGCGGATCCCACAGCGCGGCGATGTAGTGCTTCGGATCGATGAGCGGATGACGGCGGGCCACTTCCTCGACGCTGATGAATTCCTGGTCGAGCCCCATGTAGCGCGCCTTCGAGCGTTCGCGCCTCAGGTAGTCGTACCAGACCTGGTTCGAAGCCAGGTAGAACCCGCCGGTGGAATGCATGCCGATGGAATGACCGGAGGTGGCTTCGATCTCCTTGTAGAGATTGATGGTGTAGCCCTGCAGGCGACTGATGTTCGGATCCGAGCTGATGGTGTGGATCTGCCCCGCCGCATGCCAGCTCGATCCGCTGGTGAGCTCGGCCCGCTCGAGCAGGATGCTGTCCTTCCAGCCGAACTTCGCGAGATGAAACAGGATGGAGCACCCGACGACGCCGCCGCCGATGATCACGACTCTCGCATGTGTTTCCATCAGTACCACGCATCCGGTAGCTCGGATTTGCGCCGCGCGACGTAGTCCTCGAGAGCCTCGAGCCGCGCCGCATCGATCGGCGGTGCCTCGTACTCCGCCAGCAGGCTGTTCCAGCGCTCGTAGGCGCGCCGTGCCGCATCCCGCGAACCCTGCTCCTCCCATTGCTCCACGCTGTTTGAATCTGACAGCTGCGCTTCGTAGAACGCGGTCTTGTAGTGTGAAAGCGTATGCGCAGAGCCCAGGAAGTGCCCTCCCGGCTCCACATCCGCGTAAGCCCCGGCTCCGAGAGCATCGTCGTCGGTGCCGAAGCCGTTGAGCACCACTTCGTAAGCACCGAGCCGGTCGGCATCCAGTACGAGCTTCTCGTAGCCCGTCGCCAGCCCTCCTTCGAGCCAACCCGCCGCGTGCAGCACATAGTTGGCCCCGCCGAGAACCGTCGACAGCATCGAGTCGGCGCTTTCGGCCGCAGCCTGAAAATCCGGCAGCTTCGATGCGGTGAGCGCTCCGCCACAACGCAGCGGGAGATTCAGCCGCCGCGCGAGCTGCCCGATGACCAGGTTCGACATCAGTGGCTCCGGCATTCCGAAAGTCGGCGCGCCGGAGCGCAGGTTCATCGACGAGAGGAAATTGCCGAGAATGAACGGCGCGCCCGGGCGCACCAGCTGAGTGAACGCACCGACGATCATCGCCTCGGCAAGCGCCTGTGCGATCGCAGCGGCCGTCGTCACCGGGCCCATTGCCCCTGACAGGATGAACGGCACGGCAATCAGGCCCTGCCCCGCGCCGGAATACACGACAGCGGCTTCGGTCACGACCTTGTCCACCAGCATGGGCGAGTTGGTGTTGACGTTGGCCATGATGACGCAACTCGAGTCAAAGACCTCGTCGCCATGCAGCAGGCGCGCCATCGCGACGCTGTCCTGGGCACGGCTCTTCTCGGTGATCGCGCCCAGATGCGGCTTGTCGGTGAGCGTCATATGCGCGAAGAGCATGTCGAGGTGGCGCTTGGAAACCGGAATATCGCACGGCTCACACGTGACGAAGCCTGAGTGATGCAGCGGCTGCAACTGATGAGTCAGTTTCACGAGCTTGTGAAAATCGGCGAGCGAGCCGTAGCGCCTGCCACCCTCGAGGTCGCGCACGAACGGCGAGCCATACACTGGCGCGAACACCTGGTGGCGGCCCCCAATGCGAACCGATCGATCGGGATTGCGAGCGACCTGCGTGAATTCGGCCGGCGCGGTCGCAAGAAGCTTGCGCACCAGTTCTGGCGCCACGCGCACGCGCGTGCCCGCCACCTCCGCCCCTGCTTCGCGCCACCGTCGTAACGCGTCCAAGTCGTCGCGAAATTCGATGCCGGGCTGCTCGAGCAGGCGAAACGCCTGGCCTTCTATACGGGCGAGCGCTTCATCGTCGAGCATTGCGTAGTACGGAATGGACCGGGTGACGTAGGCCGGTCCGGTCGACGCTGCTGAGCGTACCGGGCGCATGCGGCGACCTGGCGAATTGGGTCTATTCAAGTCATGGCCTCGCTTCCGGCGAATTATCGGCTGAAACGGGCCGCCGGCAAGCGGGCTTACTTAGGGGCAATTGCTCAATTCTTAGGGGGCACGACACCGCGGCGCACCGACTTGGGTGTCACACCGAAGTGCCTGGAGTATGCCGCGGTGAATGTGCTGTGGTGGCGATAGCCGACCGCATGCGCCACTTGGCTCACCTGGATGTCCGAGCCCCGAAAGCAGCTCTTGCGCGCGCTCGAGGCGCAGCCTGCGCGCAAACGCGGACGCGGTCTCGCCGAATTCCCGCACGAATGCGCCATTCAGCTTGGACGCACTCATTCCGATGCGTCGCGCCAGCGAGCTCAGCCTGGGCGGAGACAGAAACTCTTCGATGAGGATGGCGCGTGCTTCCCGCGCACGGCGCTGATCGCTGGACGTCAGCGACCGCGTCGGCCTGGATGTCGCGTGCGATCCGGCGTCCAGCGCGCCGACCGTTGCACACAGCAATTGCAATCCCTTGCCCCGTGCGTAGATGTCGCGCAAGCCATCCTGATAGGGATTGGCCATGATGTCGCGCAGAAGCGCGTTGGGCGTCCTGAAGCCGGACATCACGCGATACCGTGGCACATCGGAGGCGGCATCGGAGTGCATGAGCGCATCGAGCGATGCGACGTACTGAGGGCCGAGGCCCTCCCGCAACCATTGCGAATCGCAATAGAGGCTCACCCACTTCTCGCGCGAGCTTTCCTGGGAGCCGATATGCTCCTCGACGTCGTCACATCCCAGTGGCTGGTGCCACAGCAGCAACGAAGGCTTGGACATAACCACCTCACCCCATCTGCCGCCGAGCGAGATCGAGCCGGAGAGCCGGAAATGCAGCTCGACCAGATCCTGGCCATGCAGACGCGCCTGGAAAGCGCGCGTCGGGCTCACATCGACCACCAGCATGAGCATTCCTGGCGCGAGCCCGAAGAGGTCGCACCGGCCGTTGCGGTCGTCGCTGCGGAAATTCAGCCGGTCGCGAAACGCCGAATAGCGCGAGAAGAGACGGGAGAATTCCCTGCCGCCACGCTCGTCGCAGCAGAATGCCTCTGCGGCCGACACCGACTCCCGGATTTCCACCGATTGCCCTGGAAAATGCCCCCGCATGGCAGGATCATGTCGGAGGGGAACTGGAAACTCAATGAGGGTCGGGATTGGATACGTTCAAAGTCGGTGAGATCGCGATCTTCTGCAATCCGGCCAGTCCCCGGCACCTCGAGGAGTGCTGCATCGTCGAAGGGATGCAGCCCGGCCGCATCGTCGACGATGCGTCGATGACCTGGAGAGCGGGCGCGTTCTACCGCGTCACTTTCAGCGGCGATGAGATCCGCTATGCGGCCGAACCGCACCAGCTGCGCAAGAAGCCCGGCCAGGACGTCCCGCCGGAGGCAAAGCGCGAGCCGGTCGGCTCCTGGGATGAGTGCGTCTTTCAGCCCGCCGAGGAACTGATCCGATCGTGAGGCGGCGTGGAAATCCTAGGTCTTTATCGCATCCAGCGCGGTCTTGGCGGGCATTGCCGCGAGATCGGGTTGCGGCCTTGAAGTCAGTTTCCTCACCAGGCGGTAGATGAGCCGCAGCAGCAGGATGGCGAGGAACGCCTCGATCAGCGTCACGATGAACGCGGCAAGCGCATTCCAGCGAAGCGCGCGCCCCTGGAACTTGGCTATGGCCCGATCGCGCGCAATCTCGATGCTGTCGTAGAACGTCGGCACCACCAGCAGCGTCAGCAGTGTTGCGGTGATCGTGCCGCCGATGATGGCCACTGCCATGGGCCTGTAGAACTCGCCGCCTTCGCCGAGGCCGATGGCCACCGGCATCATCCCGGCGATCAGCGCGAAAGTCGTCATGAGGATCGGCCGCAATCGCACGCGTCCGGCGTGCATCAGCGCCTCCTCGCGATCCACACCCTGCGCCTCTTCCTTGCGCGCGCAGTCGAGCAGCAGGATGGCATTCTTCGCCACCAGGCCCATCAGCATGATGATGCCGATGAAGCTCATCAGATTGAGCGTGCCCTTGGTGATCAATAGGGCGAGGACCACGCCAATCAACGAAAGAGGGAGTGAGAGCATGACCGGTATCGGCGCGGTGAACGATCCGAACTGGATCACCAGCACCAGGTACATGAGCGCGATGCCCATGATCAGCGCGGTGAACATTTCGCTGAACACTTCCTGCTGATCTCGCGAGGCGCCGCCCAGCTCGATTCCATAGCCCGCCGGGAATTCGATGGCATTGGCGATGCGCATGGCATCCGCCGTCACTTCGCCGGGCGAGCGGTCGTGTGCGTTGGCCGACACGGAAATCGTGCGCTTGCCATCCAGGTGCTCGATCTCCGCCGGGCCCTTGCCCATGGTGATGGTGGCGATCTGATCGAGCGGCACCATCATGCTGCTGTCGCCGACCGCCACGGGAAGGTGCTCGATATTGCTGGCATCGACCCGGTCGTCCGGATGCAACCGCACGGCGACATCGCGGGACTCACCCGTCGGATCGACCCAGTCGCCCACTTCGACACCTGCGAATGCCACACGCAGCGCCTGCGCCGCGTCGCCGACGGAGATGCCCAGCTGATTGGCGAGTCCGCGGTCGAGCTCGATCTTGAGTTCGTCCTTCGGATCCTGCTCCGAGAGACCCACGTCCACCGCGCCCGGAATCTTCTTCATCTTCTCGATGAAGTCGCTGGTGATGGCCATGAGGCGGCGCGAATCCGGCCCGAAGAACTGTATTTGCACGGGCTTGCGTGCGCCGTTGTTGATGTCTTCCAGCACGACGTACTCGGCCCCGACCAGGCGCGAGAGGCCCTTGCGCAAGTCCGCGGCAATCTCCTGCGCCGAGCGATCCCGCTCCGTGCTCTTGCCGAGGTCGACATATACGCGGCCGCCGCCGCCCCACGCGCGTGTGTTGGTGGCCTCAGTTTCCGCCAGGCTGCGCGCAAGCTCGGCGCCTTTCTCCACCTTGAGCCTGGAATACTCGAGGCTGGCGCTCGATGGCGTGCGAACGTCGATGGCGATCATGCCACCGTCGGCCTGCGGCAGAAAGCTCGAGCCGCCGACGAAATACTGCAACAGGAGCGCCATCACCAGGCAGGCCACCGCGATGCCCGCCATCCACCTGCGATGATGCAAGGCCCAGGCGATGACATTTCCATAGCGGTCCGACTGATGGTCGAACCACGCATTGAATCGCGCGAGATACTTGCCGATGCCGCGCTTTTCCTGATTCGCGTACCCGGGCGGGTCGCCCCAGTAAGCGGAGAGCATTGGATCCAGCGTGAAGGAGATAAAGAGGCTTACCAGCACGGAAGTGGCCACGGTCAGTGCAAAAGGCCGGAACCACTCACCGCCGCCGCCACCCATGAAGGCCACCGGAATGAATACCGCGATGATGGAGAATGTGGTCGCTGTGACGGCAAGCCCGATCTCCGCGGTACCGTTGCGCGCGGCAGTCATCCGGGCTTCGCCCCTTTCCATGTGACGCACGATGTTCTCACGGACGACGATGGCATCATCGATCAGCACGCCGATTGCAAGTGACAGGCCGAGCAATGTCATGAAGTTGAGCGTGAACCCGCAGGCCCACACCGCGATGAAGGCCGCGATCACCGAGGTCGGCAGCGACAAAGCGGTGATGAGCGTCGAGCGCCACGAATTCAAAAAGGCGTAGACCACGAAGATCGTGAGACCGGCGCCGAAGATCAGCGCCTCGATCACGTTCTTGAGACTGCTCTCGGCTTCCTCGCCGCCATCGTAGGTGATCTCGAGCTTCGTGGCGGCCGGTAATGTCTTGTTGATGTCCGCTGCCATGGCGCGAACCTCGGTCGCCACGGTGACGGTGCTCGCCTCCCGCGAACGGGTGATCGAGAGCCCCACGTTGGGATGACCGTTGCGCAGCGTGTAGTCGTCGACTTCCGCGAAGCCGTCTTCCACCGTGGCGACCTGCCCCAGGCGCACGACTTCATCGCCGCGACGCTTGAGGACGATCTCATTGAACTCCGACGGCGACTCGATGCGACCTACAAGGCGGATGTTCTGCTCGTCCATCACTCCCTTGACGCGGCCCACGGGAGCGGTCGTGTTCTGCAGACGAAGCGCGTTGACGACGTCCGTGACCGAAATGTTGTACTCGCGCAGCTTCTCCGCGCGCAGCAGCACCGACAGCTCACGCCGCAGGGCGCCGTTGACTTCGACGGTGGCTACTCCGTCGATGCCGCGGAACCGGTCGGCAAGCACATCTTCGGCCAGCCGCGAAATCTCGGCGTGATTTTGACGCTGCCCCGACAGCGAGAGCTGCATGATGGGCTCGGCCGAGGGATCGATGCGCCACAGCACCGGCTCGCGCATCTCCAGCGGCAGCTTGTGGCGGACCGAGGCGATCGCGTTGCGGATCTCGTCGGAGGCCTCGATCATGTTCTTCTTGAAGTTGAACAGGATGACGATCTCGGCATTGCTCTCGTTCGCCGAGGAATGAATCTGGTACACCTGCGGAATGCTCTGCAGAGCTTTCTCGACGCGATTGACGATCTCGCGCTCCACGGTTTCGGGCGACGCGCCGGGATACGGCACGTTGACCACCATGACCGGTTGCTGCACGTCGGGGATCTGATTGACGCGCAGCTTCTTCAGAGCGAGCAACCCCAGGCACATGAGCGCGATGACGATGACCACCGTGGTCACCGGCTGCTTGATGCTGAAGTTGGAGAGGAACATGCGCGGTGCTTAGCGCAGGGTGGCAGACGACGACTTGGGCGCCTCGGCCAGCTCGGCTCGCTGACCGTTCTGCAGCGTGGCCGTCGGATAGCGCAGCAGTTGATCGCCCGCCTGCAAGCCGCTCTTGAGGACGTATTCGCCGCTGCGCGCATCGCGGTCGCCCACCACCAACGGGACTTTCTGCAGCCGGCTGGCCTGCAGGCGCCACGCGAAGGCCTGGTCGCCGTCGCGCACCAGCGCGGTGGCGGGAATCGTGAGGCCGGCAGTGCTGCTGCTTTCGATCCGCCCTTCGCCATAGAGGCCGGCGAGCTTGGGCTGCTGGGACGAGTCCGCGAATTCGACCAGCACTTCCACCTGCCGCGTGGTGGCATTGGCGGCCGGATTCACGCGCGCCACCTTCCCCTGGAAGGCCTGGTCCGCATAACCGTGCACGCGGAACAGCACCGGCTGCCCCACTTCGACCTGCCCGATATCGTCGGCCGAGACCATGCCTTCGAAGCGCATGCTTCCCGGGTCGATGACTTTCACCAGTTCCTTGCCGATCTGCGCGGTGTCGCCGGCAGAGACTTTACGGTCGCTCACGATGCCATCGAACGGAGCGCGCGCCTCGGTGCGCTGCAACTGCTGGCGCGCCAGCACCGCGCTCGTCTTGGCCGCTTCGCGATCGCTCTGTGCATTGTTGCGGCGGATCTCGACATCCTCGACTTCCTGCGCCGAGACCACACCCGAGGCCTTGAGGCTGCTCAGCCGCTGGAACTGGCGTTCCGCCTGCTGATAAGCCTGATCAGCCGCCCGCGCCGATGCCTCCGCGGAAGTGAGACTGTCGCGGATGGCGGTGTCATCGAGACGTACGAGCAGATCCCCGCGCTTCACCGCGTCGCCATTCTCCTTGAGCACCTTCAGCACCACGGCCGAAACCTCGGCCCGCAGATCAGCGTGACGCTCGGGCTGAATCGAGCCCGTGATCGAGGGTCCTGACGTCAATGCATTGCTGCGCACGGTCAGAAGGTCCTCGGAGGAGATGAGCAGTGGGCGCTGTTCCGCCGCCGATTTGCCATCGGTGCCGGCCGCCAGGGATTCATCGACCTTGGCGCAGCCGACGAGCGCGACCGCGCAGATGACGACGATAACTAGATCGCGAATCATGTGGACTATGGGAGCCCGCGGGCTGCTCTGCCGCGCTCCCCTTCCCTCCTTACATTCCTAAGCCTGTCCGAGGCTCTACCGCCTGCTCCTGCCGGCGTCGAGGCCGGCATCATATGACACCGGTGACCTTACGGCGGAGGATTGAGTACGGCTGAGCCACCCTTCGTGACGGGTAGAACCCCGCAAGGTTCCAACAGTTGCGGCCAGTTTGCGAATGGACTCGACGAGGCGAGAGAGTTTACGCGACGGAGGGCGATTTGCCCCTCAGGATGCGGCTGGAGGCGTCTGATCGCGCTCGGGGACGGAAACCGGCCGATTGGCATGCTCGGAGCGCTGCCGCTGCTCCTCGTGGACCTGCTCGAGGGTGAGCTCGGTAGCCATGGCCACTGCTCTCAACACGGGATGCGCCGGATCCTTGGGGAGCCTGAGGCCATGCACGTCTTCCCAGATGCGGATGCGCATTTCCGGGGTGTTACGGGCGGATGACTGCTCGGCAAGCCTCTGGTGCCTGCGCTCGGCCGCCTGAAAGCGCTCGAGCGCGATACGTGATCGGTAATCGGTGATCAGTTCGCCAGGGGCCGAGGGAGGCGGGGCGCTCGGGCTGAATATCCAGCTCGAGCTGATGGGATCCGCCGCGGGATTCGGCATGGTTTTCGACCGAATGGTCATGCCGCTGAGATTCTTGACGTTCGCATGGCGGCATCATCACACAACCGGGGTTGAAAGGTGTGGAAGAAGTGCCGGCCAAGAGCAATCCGGGCCCTGGAGGTCCTGCAGACCCTTCGGCTCAGTGAATCAGCCGCGCGCACAGATCCAGCAACGGAGCTGGCAGCAGACCGAGGGCAAGCACGGCAAGCGCGTTGAATCCCAGCACCAGCCGCACGGCGGTGTTGCGGCCGGTCGCCGGCAGGTCACCGGGCGAATCGAAATACATCAGCTTGACGATCCGCAGGTAATAGAAGACCCCGATCACGGACACCGCCGCGGCGATGACGACCAGCGAAGTCTGACCCACGGCCCACAATTCCTGGATGATGCGCAACTTCGCCCAGAAGCCGACGAATGGCGGCACCCCCGCCGTCGAGAACATCAGGATCATCATAGTGAACGCCAGCAGTGGATCGCGCGCGTGCAATCCCTTGTAGTGCTCGAGCTCGTCCGCCTCGAATCCTTTGCGGCTCGCAAGCAGGATCACGCCGAAAGAGCCGAGCGCAACGATCACGTAGACCAGAGTGTAATAAAGGGAAGCGCTGTACCCGCCAGGCGTGCCGGACACGAAGCCCAGCAGAATGAAGCCCACGTTCGCTATGGTGGAATATGCGAGCAGCCGCTTGAGATTCGTTTGCGCGAGCGCAACCAGATTCCCGACGATGAGCGTCAGTACCGCCAGGGCCGCGAGCATCTGCGTCCACTGGGCAGTCGCGCTTTCCAGGCCCTGGGCCAGCAGGCGAAATGTGAGCGCGAAATAGGCGATCTTGGGCGCGGTGCCGATGAACAACGTCACACTGGTCGGCGCCCCGTGATAAACATCGGGTAGCCACATGTGAAACGGCACTGCGCCAAGCTTGAAGGCCACGGCGACCACCACGAACACCAGCCCGAGAATGACGCCGGTGCTCGCCGCCTGATGAGTCGCCCCGAAAGTGACCGCGATCCGGTCCAGCTCCAGAGTGCCCGTGAGCCCGTAAATGATGGACATGCCATAGAGCAACGTGCCCGAAGCGATGGCGCCCAGCACGAAATACTTCATCGCAGCTTCGGCGGCGACCCCTGAATCGCGGTCGAACGCGACCATGGCATAGACCGAGAGCGCCAGCAGCTCCACCCCGACGTACACCGTGAGCAGGCTGTTGGCGGAGATCAGCACGAAGACGCCGAGCAGCGCCGTGAGCGCGAGCACGAAGTATTCGCCCCGGAGCAGCTCGCGCTCCTGCATGTATGCGCGTGAATAGAGCAAGGCCACAGCGACGAACAGGAACCCGCACAGTTTGAGCACGTACGCGAGCGAGTCCGCCACATAGAGCGAGCTGAACAGCAGCACGCGACCATCCACGTCGGCATACAGGGCGGTGAGAGCGGCGCCGCCAGCGAGGACAAGCACAGTCAGCGTAGCGGTGAGCCCTCGTCGCTTGTCGCCGAAGAACACATCGATCATCAGCAGCGCGCATACGGCGGTGGCGAGATAGAGCTCCGGAATCGCGGGTGCGATGCTGGCCCAGGTGAACGTGGTGTCGGGCATGTGCGGCGCCATACTACGGCAGCTTGGTGGCGACGGCCTGGTCCACCAGGTGGTGGATCGACGCGTTCATGATGTCGAGCAACGGCGCCGGCCACACCCCCAGCGCAAGAACGGCGAGTGCGAGCATGCCGAGCACGATGAATTCCCGCCCGTTGAGGTCCTGCAAAGCCGCGACGTTGTCGTTGGCGACCGGCCCGAACACCACTCTCTTCACGAGCCACAGCGTGTACGCGGCTCCGAGCACGAGCGTCGTCCCCGCCAGGAGCGCGTACCAGAAGTTGGCCTTGAAACTCGACAGGATCACCAGGAATTCGCCGACGAATCCGGAAGTGCCGGGCAGGCCGGTGTTGGCCAGCGCAAACAGCACCATGAACGCTGCGAACTTCGGCATGGTGTTCACTACGCCGCCATAAGATGAAATCTCGCGGCTGTGCATGCGGTCGTAGAGGACGCCCACGCAAAGGAACAGTGCGCCGGAAATCAGCCCATGCGAGATCATCTGCACCATTGCCCCATCGATCCCCATCGCCGCGCCCCTCAGGCTGCCGGTGTTGGCCATGATGTCGTACGCAACGAACGCGCCGAGCGTCACGAAACCCATGTGCGCGATGGATGAATAGGCGATCAGCTTCTTCATGTCCTGCTGTGCGAGCGCCACGAATCCGATGTAGACCACGGCGATCAGCGAGAGCGCGATCATCAGCACGTCGAGCTCGCGGCTGGCGTCGGGCGCGATCGGCAGGCTGAACCGCAGGAAGCCGTAGCCGCCCATCTTCAGCATGATGGCTGCGAGGATCACCGAGCCGCCCGTCGGTGCTTCGACGTGCGCATCCGGCAACCATGTGTGCACCGGCCACATCGGTACCTTCACCGCGAAGGCGAGCAGGAAGGCGAGGAAGATCCAGCGCTGCTCGATGAGCGACAGCGGCAGCGCCTGGAAGGTCGCGATCGAGTAGTCGCCCGCTTTGACGTACATGTAGATCAGCGCGACCAGCATGAACACCGAGCCCAGGAACGTATACAGGAAGAACTTGACGGTCGCATAGACGCGGCGTGGCCCGCCCCAGATACCGATGATCAGGAACATCGGGATCAGCATCGCTTCCCAGAAGAAGTAGAACAGCAGGGCATCCATCGCGCAGAACACACCAATCATCAGCCCTTCCATGATCAGGAATGCGGCGAAGTACTGCGCGCGCCGCTGCTCGATCACAGTCCACGCGGCGATGATCACCGGCACCGTCATGAAGGCTGTCAGCAGCACCAGTGGCAGTGAGATGCCGTCGACTCCAAGGTGGTAATAGGCCGCGAAGCGCGGGATCCACTCGAGCTTCTCAGGGAACTGGAAGTCTGCGGTGCCGGTGTGAAAGCCTATTGCCAGCCCCACGCAAAATGCCAGCGTGAGAACCGATGCCCCGAGCGCCACCCAGCGTGCCAGCGCGAACCGCCGCTCGCCGAGCACCAGCACCAGCACTCCCGCCGCAATGGGCAGCCACACCAGGATGGAAAGAAGACCTTGCATGCGAATCCTGTTGCCCTAGACCCTGTACAGGAACCAGCCCAGGAGCACGGTGAGCCCGATGATCATCCAGAAGGCGTACGAATAGAGATAGCCGCTCTGCACCAGCCGCACGAGGCCGCCGAACCGGCCGATCGTGTTGGCCGTGCCGTTCACCAGGGCGCCATCGATGAGACCCTGATCGGCGCCGCGCCACAGGCCGCGCCCGAGAAGGCGCACTCCGGCGGCGATGACGTTCTCGTTGAACCAGTCGAAGTAGTACTTGTTGACGAGCACAGTGCGCACGGCGCTGAACATCTGTGCTGCGCGATCCGCCAGCTGCGGTCGCCACAGAAAGAACACCCATGCGGTGGCGACGCCCGCAATCGCGAGCAGGAAAGGCAGCGCGGTCATACCGTGCAGTGCGAAAGCGACCGGCCCATGGAAGGTGCGTGACATCTCGCCTATGACGTCATTCCGTTCCAGCACGAAAATCGATTTGTCGAAGTAGTCGCCGAACAAAACCGGGCCCACGGTAATGAAACCGATGACCGCCGACGGAATGGCCAGCGCGATGAGCGGCACGGTGACGACGGAGGGGCTTTCGTGCGGATGATGGTGCCCGTGAGCGTCGCCATGTCCGTGGTCGCCGCCCTGATGGAAGCGCTCCGGCCCGTGAAAGGTCATGAAGATCATTCGGAACGTATAGAGAGCCGTGACGAAAACTCCCGCCATCACGCACAAGTGCGCGTAGCCCGCGCCCCAGCGATGCGACTCGCCGACGGCCTCGATGATGGCATCCTTCGAGTAGAAGCCCGACAGAAACGGAATACCGATCAGCGCCAGCGCGCCGATCCATGAAGTCGCCGCGGTGATGGGCATGTACTTCGCGAGCCCACCCATCTTGCGCATGTCCTGCTCGTGGTGCATGCCGATGATCACAGAACCGGCCGCAAGGAACAGCAGCGCCTTGAAGAAGGCGTGCGTCATCAGGTGAAAGATGGCCCCGCTGTAGGCCGACACACCCAGCGCGACGGTCATGTAACCCAGTTGCGACAACGTCGAATACGCGACCACCCGTTTGATGTCGTTGCTGACCACACCCAGCAGGCCCATGAAGAAAGCGGTGGTGGCGCCGATCACGAGCACGAAGGAGAGCGCCGTATCGGAGTATTCAAACAGCGGCGACATGCGCGCCACCATGAAGATGCCGGCTGTGACCATGGTAGCGGCATGGATCAGCGCCGAGATGGGCGTCGGGCCTTCCATCGAATCCGGCAGCCAGACGTGCAGCGGCATCTGCGCTGATTTGCCCATCGCACCGATGAAGAGGCAGATGCAGATGAGCGTGAGCGCATCCACGGCGCTGCTCGAAGTCAGCTGCAACGTCTGCCCCACCAGCTGCGGTGCCGCGGCGAACGCGTTGCTGTAATCCAGCGAGTTGGTGTAATAGAGCACGCCGGCGATGCCCAGGATGAAACCGAAATCGCCGATGCGGTTGACCAGGAATGCCTTCAGGTTGGCGAAGATCGCCGTCGGGCGCGTGTACCAGAAGCCGATGAGCAGGTACGAGACCACGCCCACCGCTTCCCAGCCAAAGAACAGCTGCATGAAATTGTTGGACATCACCAGCATCAGCATCGAGAACGTGAACAGCGAGATGTAGCTGAAGAAACGCTGGTAGCCCGGATCGTCGTGCATGTAGCCGATGGTGTAGACGTGCACGCAGAGCGAAACGAACGTCACGACCACCATCATCAGCGCGCTCAGGCGATCCACCAGGAAGCCGACCTGCATGTGCACGCCGTCGCTGACGAGCCATGAGTACACCGGGCCGTCGAAGATGGGCAGCGCCGTCCCAGTAGATCTGCTTGAGCACGTAGATCGACAGCACGCACGAGACAGCGACGCCCAGAATCGTGATGACGTGCGCACCCGCCCGCCCGATGCTGCCGGCCGAAGAGTCCGGCGACGATGGCAGGCGATCAGTGGTAGCGAGCGGAATGGCGAGCAGCAGGTTCGGGTTCATGCGCGCATCAACCCTTGAGCGTGTTCAGGTCTTCGACGTTGATGCTGCGCCGCTCGCGGAACAGCACGACCAGGATGGCCAGGCCGATGGCCGACTCGGCCGCCGCCACCGTCAGCACGAAGAACACGAACACCTGCCCGCTGATGTCCCCGAGGTAGCGCGAGAACGCCACGAAATTGAAATTCGCCGCGAGCAGCAGCAGCTCCACGCACATCAGCAGCAGGATGACGTTCTTGCGATTGAGGAAAATGCCGGCCACCGCGATGGCGAACAGGATGCCCGAGAGCGTGAGCAGATGGCCCAGCGTGATCATGGCTTCTTCTCCGACTCCATTTTCACGATGCGCACGCGGTCCCCGCTCGCTAACGGCGAATTGGGCCGCGGGATCCTGAACCTTGCGGCCGGGGCGCTGGCGCATGGTGAGCGCGATGGCGGCCACTATCGCCACCAGCAGCAGGATCGCGGCGAGCTCGAAGGGATACGCATATTGCGTGTAGAGCACGCTGCCCAGTTCGCGAGTGTTGCTGTAGTCGGGCGGTATCGGCACGAAACCGGTCTTGACGCTAACGCCCATCGACTTGGCGGTCACCACGCCTGCGATCTCGAAGATGAGCACGCCGGCGGTGATCCAGCCGAGCCACGCGAAGCGGGTGAAGCCGCGCCGCATTTCCTCGATATTGATGTCGAGCATCATCACCACGAACAGGAACAGCACCATCACCGCGCCCACGTACACGAGCACCAGCACGATCGCGAGGAACTCCGCCTCGATCAGCAGCCAGATCGCCGCGCTCGTCACGAAGCACAGCACCAGCGAACAGCGCCGAATGCACCGGATTGCGCGAGACGATCATCCCCAGCGGCAGCCGCCACCAGGATGGCTCCGAATACGTAGAAGAGCACCGTTACCAGCATGCGTGCCTCAGCGGTACTTCGCGTCGGCGGCCTTGTCGGCCGCGATCATGGCTTCGTACCTCTCGCCCACCGCCAGCAGCTTGTCCTTGCTCATGATGTTCTCGCCGCGATTCTCCATGTGGTACTCGTGCAGTCGCGTGAGCACGATGGCATCCACCGGGCAGGCTTCTTCGCAGAAGCCGCAATAGATGCACTTGAACAGGTCGATGTCGTAGCGGGTGGTGCGGCGCGTGCCGTTCGACGCCACGTCGGAGTCGATGGTGATGCACACCGCAGGGCACACGGCTTCGCACAGCTTGCAGGCTATGCAGCGCTCTTCGCCGTTGGCATAGCGCCGCAGCGCGTGCAGCCCGCGGAAGCGCGGCGACTGCGGAGTCTTTTCCTCGGGATAGTTGAGCGTCACCTTCTTCATGAAGAAGGTTCGAGCGGTCACCATCAGGCCCTTCATCATCTCGGGCAGCAACAGGGTCTTGAGCAGGTTCGCCATGATGGATTGTTCTCTCAGACGGCCCAGGGTCCGACCTGGAAATACGCCATGACGCCTTCGACGACGATCCACACGAGCGTCACCGGGATCAGCACCTTCCAGCCCAGGCGCATGATCTGGTCGTAGCGGTAGCGCGGGAAAGGTGGCGCGGAACCACAGAAAAAGGAAGAGGATCAGAAAGATCTTGAACGCCAGCCAGAAGAAGCTCGGGCTGCGCAAGCGGGGTCGCTCCAACGATGCGGATATCCCTCGAACGGGACTCAGCCAGCCGCCGAAGAAGAACACCGCCGTCAGCGCCGAGATCAGGATCATGTTGGCGTATTCGGCCAGGAAGAAGAGCGCGAAGGCGATCCCGGAATACTCGACATGGAATCCCGCGACGATCTCGGACTCGCCCTCGGCCACGTCGAAAGGCGCGCGGTTGGTCTCGGCCACGCCGGAGATGAAATAGACGACGAACAGCGGGAACAGCCAGAACCAGTTCCAGGCGCCGATGCCGCCCATCTGGATGCGAACGATGTCGCCGAGGTTCAGGCTGCCGGCGGCCATCAGCACGCCGACCAGCGCGAATCCCATTGCGATCTCGTATGCGACGATCTGCGCGGCCGAGCGCATTGCCCCCAGGAACGCGTACTTCGAATTCGAAGCCCAGCCGGCGATGATCACTCCGTAGACGCCCATCGACGTCAGCGCAAGCACGTAGAGCAGCCCCGCATCGATGTCCGCGATCACCAGATCCGGCGACAGGGGCACGACCGCCCAGGTCGCAAACGCGGGAATGAGCGCGATCACCGGTGCGAGCAAGAACAGGAACTTGTTCGCCTTCGCCGGAATGATCACTTCCTTGATGAGCAGCTTGATGACGTCGGCGAACGGCTGGCCTACGCCAGGGAACAATCCGAAGAGCCGCACGCGGTTGGGACCGCGCCGCAGCTGCATCCAGCCGATGACCTTGCGCTCCCAGAGCGTCAGGAACGCGACGCAGATGATCAGCGTCACGGTGACGAGCAGAATCCATCCGGTCGAGATCACGCGGTACGGCGCGATCTCCGGGAGACCCGACCATCAAGCTGTGATCGAGTCCAGCACGTCTCTCGATTCCCCTCAGTACGTCGCCGGCGGCATGCGGCCTTCGCGCGTTCGCTGCAGCGACGGCGCGCGACGCACGATGGCATCCACCTGGTACATGTTGAGATCGAGCGAGCGGACCGGACGGCGAGTCCGCCGTTCACGCGCATGCTGCCCTTCGTACGGCTGCGGCACGCGCACCCCGCACGAGCGCTGCAGCTTCCGCGCGCACGTCCTCGGACGACTGGTACTCGAACCCGTCGAGGCTCGAGGAGATTGCCGAGCACGCGCAGGATCTTCCAGCCCGGGCGTGCCTGCTCGATACGGTGCCGCAGCGCCCGCGAAGCTCTGCCACAGGCCCTCGAGGTTCACGTAGGTGCCCGGACGTCTCGGCGAATGTGCCCATGGGCAGCAGCACGTGCGCGATCTCGCGCAGCGACATCGCTGGCGAACGGCGTGATCGCGACGACGAGCTCGGCGGACTTCAGGTTCTTCAGCGCCTCGCCGTCGAGCGTATTCGACCCACGGCTCGACGCCGCCGAAGAGGACGTAGGCCTTCTGCGGCTTGCGCAGCATCTCGGCGGCCGACAGGCCCGCCGAGCTGACTCTCCTGCCGCCGGCATCGCGATGCGGAACCGCACCCGCAAGATAGCCTCCGACGGCATTGCCGCCTTCGGCGATGAAATCCGAGTTGACGCGCCGGTGAGCTACGCAACGGTCGCGGCCAGCGAGCGCAGATCGGCGAAGGCGGGATGCCTCACGCCAGCGCGCCGAGCCAGATGGCACGTGCGCTCGCCGTTCCAGCAACGCCGCCGCGGTCACGCGGTGTTTGTCGCTGCACGTCGGCGGTGCGCACCTTCTCGACCAGGTGTGCGGGCAGGCTGTCTGTCCGTGCCGAGCGTCAGTGACCGCAAGAATTCCGGCGAGCTCGGCCACCCACTGCGATCGGTGGCGAGACGATCCTTCGGCTTCGACGGGAAACAGGTACGGCGACTGGAGCCGGACCCTATATGCGACGATCGGCGGCGCCGGCACGTGCTGCCTTGCGCACGCGGTGCGCGAGGATCGGCACGTCGCGGCGCAGGTTGGCGCCGACGAGGAGCAGGCTCTGCAGCTTCTCGACTTCCGCGATGGACATTCCAAGGCGACGGGAAACACCGGGTCGGCATCCTGGTCGCGGGAATCGCCTGCCGCAGGCGGTGATCGATGTTGTTCGAGCCGAGCGCCGCGCGTGATGCGGTTCAGCAGATAGAACTCTTCGACGGTTGCTCGAGCTGCTCGCCGAACACCCGAGGCTGCGCGGTGCGCTCGCGCAGCTGCGTTGCCGCCGTCTCGATGGCCCTGCCCCAGTCGGCAGCCACCAGCGCGCCGCCCTCGCGCAGCTGCGGCGTCTCGAGGCGGTCGTCACTGTAGATGCCTTCGTAGCTGAACCGGTCCCGGTCGGCGATCCAGGTCTCGTTGATTGCTTCGTTCTCGCGCGGGATCACACGCATCAGCCTGCCGCGCAGGACGTGACCGAAGAGATTCGTGCCCACGCCATCATGCGGCGAGACGAGCGGATGCGAGGTCATCTCCCAGCCGCGGCCGCGGAAGCGGAACGGCTTGGAAACGAGCGCGCCCACCGGGCACAGGTCCACGACGTTGCCGGACAGCTCGTGATCCACGCGTCTTCTCGATGGCGACGCGCACCTTCATCTGCTCGCCGCGGCCGATCATGCCCAGTTCCTGGAAGCCCTCGATCTCTTCGGTGAAGCGCACGCAGCGCGTGCAGTGAATGCAGCGGGTCATGTCGGTGGCGATCGAGCGGGCCGAGATTCTCGTCCGGCACCGAACGCTTGCGCTCGTTGAAGCGCGAGATGTCGCGCCCGAATCCGACCGCCAGATCCTGCAGCTCGCACTCGCCGCCCTGATCGCAGATCGGGCAGTCGAGCGGATGATTGATGAGCAGGAACTCCATCGTCGCCCGCTGAGCGCCGATGGCGCGCGGCGAGTGCGTGAAGATCTTCATGCCCTCGGCTACCGGGGTCGCGCAGGCCGGCAGCGGCTTCGGCGCCTTCTCGACTTCGACCAGGCACATGCGGCAGTTGGCTGCGATGGAGAGCTTCTCGTGATAGCAGAAGCGCGGCACGTAGGCGCCTTCGGCGTCGGTCACGCGGATGATCATCTCGCCCTTGGGGCTTGGGCGCCTTGACTCGACGTTGCCGTTGATCTCGGGTTGACGAATCGTGCGGGACCCCTGAGTACCCACACCCGGCAATTCCACGAAGTGATTCCTCATGCTGCCTCGGCTCCCTGAGACTCGACGATGCTGCGGCCCCCGTTGTCGATCATGTACTCGAACTCGTGTCGGTAATGCTTGAGGAAACTCTGCACCGGCCAGGCAGCCGCATCGCCCAGCGCACAGATCGTGTGGCCTTCGATCCGGTTCGCCACATCGAGCAGCAGATTCAACTCTTCACGCCGCGCCTTCTCCGGCCAGCACGCGCTTGAGCAGCCGGTTCATCCAGCCCGTGCCTTCGCGGCACGGCGTACATTGCCCGCAGGACTCGGACATGTAGAAGCGCGAGATGCGCTCGAGCACGCGCACCATGCAGGTGGTCTCGTCCATGACGATGACGGCTGCGGAACCGATTGCCGAGCCCGCCGAACGCAGCGAGTCGTAGTCCATGTTGACCTTGATCATGGTGTCGCCGGGGACTACGGGCACGGATGAGCCGCCGGGGATCACGGCCTTGAGCTTGCGCCCGCCTTTCATGCCGCCGGCGAGCTCGAGCAGGTCCTTGAACGGAATTCCCAACGGCACTTCGAAGTTGCCGGCCTTGGCGACGTGTCCCGACACCGAGAAGACCACCGTGCCGCCCGAATTCGCCGGCCCCAGGCCGGCAAACCATTGCGGCCCTTTGCGCAGGATCGTCGGCACGGAGGCGAAGCTTTGTGTGTTGTTGATGGTCGTGGGCGCACCGTACAGGCCGAAATTGGCGGGGAACGGCGGCTTGAAGCGCGGCTTGCCGGGCTTGCCCTCGAGCGAGTCGAGCAGCGCCGTTTCCTCGCCGCAGATGTAGGCACCTGCGCCGACGAACGTGTGGATGTCCACATCGATGCCCGAGCCCTGGACGTTCTTGCCGAGGAGACCGGCGTCATAGGCTTCCTGCAGCGCAGCCTCGAAGCGCGGCACCGGCTCGCCGAGGAATTCGCCACGGATGTAGTTGTACACGACGGTGGTGTTGGTTGCGTATGCGCCGATCGCCAGTCCCTCGATGAGCGAATGCGGGTTGTAGCGCAGGATGTCGCGGTCGTGGCAGGTGCCGGGCTCGCTCTCGTCGGAGTTGCAGACGAGATATTTCTGAACCGGGGAGTTGCGCGGCATGAAGCTCCACTTCACGCCGGTCGGAAACCCCGCGCCGCCGCGGCCACGCAGGCCCGAGGCCTTGACCGCTTCGATGATCTGCTCGCGCGGTGGCTTCTCGGTGAGAATCTTCTCCCAGGACTCGTAGCCGCCGATCTGGCGATAAGTGGCGAGCTCCCACGAGCGATCGAGCTTGAGCGGCTCGAACACCACGAGATTCATCTTGTCGCTGTAGTCCTCGAGGGCTCATTTGAGCTCATCCAGGATCTTGTCGACCGTCTCGGGCGTCAGGTGCTCGTGGAAGATGTGATCCACCATCAACATGGGCGCGCCGGTGCATGCGGCAAGGCACTCTTCCTCCTGCTTGAGAAAGATGCGCCGGTCGGGCGTGCTCTCACCGAGCTTGATTCCAAGCTTGCGCTCCGCGTGCGCCACCAACGCCTCCGCTCCATTCAGCATGCAGGAGATGTTCGTGCAGATGCTCACGTGATGGCGTCCACACGGATGCGTCTCGAACATGGAATAAAAGCTTGCGACCTCGTAGACCTGGATCGGCGGCAAGCTGCAGATATGCCGCAACCGCATCCATCAGCTCTGCCGTGAGGAAGCCGTCGTTCTGCTCCTGTGCCGCGCGCAGGGCGGCAATGGTTGCCGAGCGCTGCCGGCCGGGTGGAAACTTCGCGACCCAGTGATCGATTTCCTGGCGAGTGTGCTCTTTGAGGAGCGAGGTACTGCCGCTATTTATGTCCGGTGCGCTCAACGGTCAACTTCCCCGAAGACGATGTCCTGTGTGCCGATCACGGCGACCACGTCCGCGAGCATGTGCCCTCGCACCATCTCGTCGAGCGAGGCGAGATGCGCGAAGCCCGGCGCGCGCACTTTCAGCCTGTAAGGCTTGTTGGCGCCGTCGGAGACGAGGTAGACGCCGAGCTCGCCCTTCGGCGCTTCGATTGCCGCGTAGGTCTCGCCCGCGGGCACGCAATACCCCTCGGTGAAGAACTTGAAGTGATGGATCAGGGCTTCCATGTCTTCCTTCATTTCCTCACGCCGCGGCGCGCGCACCTTGTGGTTGTCGAGCATGATGGGGCCCGGGTTCGTTCGCAGCCAGTCCACGCACTGCAGGACGATGCGGACCGATTGCCGCATCTCTTCGACGCGCACCAGGTAACGGTCGTAACAGTCACCCGTCACGCCCACCGGGATGTCGAAATCCATGCGGTCGTAGACCTCATACGGCTGCTTCTTGCGCAAGTCCCATTCGATGCCTGAGCCGCGCAGCATGGGGCCGGAGAAACCGAGCTGCATGGCGCGCTCCGGGGTGACCACACCGATGTTCACGGTGCGCTGCTTCCAGATGCGGTTGTCCGTAAGCAGCGTCTCGTAATCGTCGATGACTTTCGGGAAGCGCTGGGCAAAGGCCTCGATGAAATCGAGCATGCTGCCCGAGCGGGATCTCGTTGAGACGATCGACACTCGCGTCTGCGGACGCCAGCGCGAAACCTGGTACTTCGGCATGGTCTCCGGCAGATCGCGGTGCACGCCGCCCGGACGGTAATACGTGGCATGCATGCGCGTGCCCGACACCGCCTCGTAGACATCCATCAGCTCTTCCCGCTCCTTGAAGCAGAGCAGGAACACCGACATGGCTCCGATGTCGAGGCCGTGCGCGCCCAGCCACATCAGGTGATTCAGGATTCGCGTGATCTCGTCGAACATCACGCGGATGTACTGGGCACGCTCGGGCGGCACGATGCCCAGCAGGCGCTCGATCGCGAGCACGTAGGCGTGCTCGTTGCACATCATCGACACATAGTCGAGGCGGTCCATGTAGCCGATCGTCTGATTGAACGGCTTGGACTCGGCGAGCTTTTCGGTGCCGCGGTGCAGCAGGCCGATGTGCGGGTCGGCCTTCTGAACGACCTCGCCATCGAGCTCCAGCACGAGGCGCAGCACGCCGTGCGCCGCTGGATGCTGCGGGCCGAAGTTCATCGTGTAGTTGCGGATCTCGGCTCATCGCGGGATGTTCGGGTCCTTGAGAGCCGGCTCGTAGCGGTGATCCTCGCGGATCACCTTGGGCACGAGCACGCGCGGCTCGATGCTCACCGGCTCATAGACGACGCGTTTCTTGTCCGCGTCATAGCGCACCTCGACGTTACCGATCAGCGGGAAGTCCTTGCGGAACGGGTGGCCGATGAAGCCGTAGTCCGTGAGGATGCGCCGAAGATCGGGGTGGCCGCGGAAGTAGATGCCGAAAAGGTCGAACGTCTCGCGCTCGAACCAGTTCGCCGAGGCCCACACCGGCTCGAGCGAATCGACTGACGGGCTCGCCTTCGGCATCCTCGCAGATACGTTCGCAGGCGCAGACGATGCATTGTGCGTCATCGACAGAAAGGTGGTACGCGACTGCGAAGCGGGGGCGACTCGCGATTTCGAGCGCGGCGTCGCCTTCGCCCGTGCCACCCTCACCCGCCTCGCTCGAATCCCCGGCCGGCCCGCGCCTGGCGACCCGCCCACGGCTGAAGCCCGAGCGCGTGGCGGAGCTGGTCTGCCATTCATCGTGACCGTAGACGAGGTAGTCCACCCCCGCGACGTCCATCAGAAGCTCGAACTTCAGATCGGGCGCATCGCGCAGCGTGCGGCACACCTGCAGCAGCTGCGCTGAATCCACTTCGTAAGCGAGCTCATCCGGCAGCGACGGCAGGCGGCGCACGCTGCGCGCCGAGGTGCACTGCACCTTCTCCGCCAGAGCCTGGATGTCTGCGGCCAATGAAGTTCCTCTATCGAGCGATCGTGCTGGTGCGCGCGATCTTCTTCTGCAACTGCAGGATGCCGTACACCAGCGCCTCGGCTGTCGGCGGGCAGCCCGGGACGTAGACGTCTACCGGCACGATGCGGTCGCAGCCCGCGCACCACCGCATAGGAATAGTGGTAGTAGCCACCGCCGTTGGCGCATGAGCCCATGGAGATGACCCAGCGGGGCTCGGCCATCTGGTCGTAGACCTTGCGCAGCGCCGGTGCCATCTTGTTGACCAGCGTGCCGGCCACGATCATCACGTCGGACTGGCGCGGACTCGGGCGGAACACCACGCCGAAGCGGTCGAGGTCGTAGCGCGAAGCGCCGGCGTGCATCATCTCGACGGCGCAGCAGGCGAGACCGAATGTCATGGGCCAGAGCGAACCGGTTCGGGCCCAGTTCGTGAGCGTGTCGATCTGGGTGGTGAGGAAACCGCGCTGGGCGAAGCCCGCTGCGGCGCTTTCCGGAGTCTCCACTTCGGCTAATCCCAATCCAGCGCTCCCTTTTTCCAGTCGTAGACGAATCCGACGACCAGGATGAAGAGGAATATGCCCATCGAGCCCCAGGCGAATGGCGGCAGCTTCGAGAACATCACGGCCCACGGGAAGAGAAAGGCGATTTCCAGGTCGAAGACGATGAAGACGATGGCCACCAGGTAGTAGCGCACGTCGAACTTCATGCGCGAGTCCTCGAACGGATCGAAGCCGCACTCATAGGGCGAGAGCTTCTCGGCGTCGTTGCGGTGGCGCGTGAAGTAGCGCCCGATAAGCGACCCGACCGAAAGCAGCACCACCGCAAGCAGTGAGGCCACGCCCAGGAAGATCAGGACCGGCAGGTAGTTTGTAAGCATGCGTACACGCGACGTACGCCCGTCCCCGCGACGGGCGGCGCATTGTAACAACCTGAATCCGAATGTGCTTATGCCGAAAGTGGCCTTCGGCACTTCGGCTGGCGGGCAAAAGACGTGACTTTCGCCCGCTCATGGGATGGTGCCGACGGGGAGATTCGAACTCCCACACCTTGCGGCGCTAGCCCCTCAAGCTAGTGTGTCTACCAATTCCACCACGTCGGCAAATTACGCGAACTCGGCACTATTTCGGCGCAGGCGCTCCCGTGCCATTGCTGGCCGGAACCTCTGCCGGCGCCTCGATCTGCGGCGCGGGAACTGCGGGCGCTGCGGCCGCGGGCACAGTCTCGGCGGCCTTGTCGAGAATCGACTTCGGCTGCTCGGTCTTCGTCTGCGAGCCCATGTAGGCGAGCGCAAGACTGTTGACCATGAAGATGGCCGCGAAGATCGCAGTGGCCCGCGACAGCGCCGTACGCGCGCCACGTGCACCGAACACCGTTCCGGATGCGCCGGCACCAAAGCCCGCGCCCGCATCTGCGCCCTTGCCGCGCTGAAGCAGGACCAGGCCAATGATCGCCAGCGAGGAGAACACCTGCAAAACCGTCAATGCAATTCGGAACATCAGAGTGCTTTCAGGATCGCGAGAAATTCTTCGGCCTTAAGCGAGGCACCGCCAATGAGGCCACCGTCCACATCCGGCATGCCAAAGAGCTCGGCCGCGTTGCCGGCCTTGCAGCTGCCGCCGTAGAGGATCCGCAAATCGCCGGCAATTCTAGCATCCGCGGCCGCAACCCGAGCGCGAATGAAGGCGTGCACCGCCTGGGCCTGCTCGGGAGTCGCGTTGCGGCCCGTGCCGATGGCCCACACCGGCTCATAGGCGATCACGGCAGTCGCCAGCGACTGGGCGCCGCAAAGCTCGAGCACCGCATCGAGCTGTCGCGCTATCACAGCCTCCGTACGTTCCGCCTCGCGGTCCGCCAGCTGTTCACCCACGCAGAGAATAGGAGTGAGCTTGCGCGCCTGCGCGGCGCTGAACTTGCGAGCGACGAGTTGATCGCTCTCACCGTACAGGGCACGCCTTTCGGAGTGGCCGACGATGACGTATGCGCAACCGGCGTCTTCGAGCATGGTCGCCGAGACCTCGCCGGTGAAGGCGCCCTGGCCTTCTGCAGACACGTTCTGCGCGCCCAGCTGAATGCCCGAGTCGCGAATGAGGCGGCCGACCTCGGCCAGATATACAAAAGGAGGGCACACCACGCAGTCGCCGGCGGGGGTCGAAGGGTATTGCGCCACTATCCCCTCGACCAGCCGGGCATTGTCCGCACGGGAGCCATGCATCTTCCAGTTTCCGGCAACGATGGGACGGCGCATGGGGTTCGAGACCGGGGCAAAAAAGGGCGCGGGATCATAGCGACCCCCTCCCCCAACCGCAATGAAATCGAGCCCGCGGCGCGATTCGCCCTAAACGGCCGCCTGGACCGCCTGGGAGAGCTCCGTCGCCAGGGAGCGGGTCAGGCGCTCATCGCGCCCTTCCACCATGACGCGAATGACCGGTTCCGTTCCCGAGGCGCGCAGCACCACGCGGCCTTCTCCACCGAGCCGCTTTTCGATGCGCGCGACGGCTTCCTGCACTGACGGCACGGCCGACGGGTCGAAGCGCTGCGCCACTTTGACGTTGAGCAGCACCTGCGGAAATTTCTGCATGCCCGCCGCCAATTCCGCCAGGGACTGCCCCGTCCGCTTCATCACTGCGAGGACCTGCAGCGCGCTCACGAGGCCATCTCCCGTGGTTGTCTTGTCCAGGCACAGGATATGACCCGACGTCTCGCCTCCGAGACTGCCGCCAGTCTCGCGCAACATGGCCAGCACATAGCGATCACCGACCTGGGCACGACGGAAGTCGATGCCCGCTGACCGCAATGCGACTTCGAGCCCGAGATTACTCATGACCGTGCCCACGACCGGGCCCTGCAGGCTGCCGTCCTGCTTGCGCGCGCGAGCGATGACGTAGAGCAGTTGATCGCCGTCCACGATTCGTCCCAGATGATCGACCATGACCAGGCGGTCGCCATCGCCGTCGAGAGCAAGCCCAACGTGCGCACGCACGCCCGGCACGGTGAGTTGCAGAAGCTCGGGGGCCGTCGAGCCGCAGCCATCGTTGATGTTGCGCCCGTTCGGCGAGCACCCGATGGGCACTATCTCCGCGCCGAGGTCCGCGAGGATGCGCGGCCCTACCTTGTACGCGGCGCCATTGGCGCAATCGATCACGATCTTCATCGAGGCGAGATCGAACCCCTGCGGAAGCGTCGACGCACAGAATTCCTGGTACATGGTGCGCGACTTGTCGACGCGTGTGGCACGCCCGAGATTGCGCGAGGTGCGCGTGACGGCGCCCTGTTCCATCTCCGCTTCGATGCGCTCTTCGAGCTCATCGGAGAGCTTCGCGCCGGTGGCGTCGAAGAACTTGATGCCGTTGTCGTCGTAGAGATTGTGCGAAGCGCTGATGACCACGCCGAACCGGCAGTTGAATCGACGCGTCATGTACGCGATGCCGGGGGTGGGCATCGGGCCGATGAGCATCGCGTCGACACCGGCGGCGACGAAACCGGCTTCCAGTGCCGCTTCGAACATATACCCGGACAGTCGCGTGTCCTTGCCGATCAGCACTGCGCCGCCTTCGGGCGCCAGCACGCGCGCGGCAGCACTCGCCAAGTTGAGAGCGAAGTCCACCGTCATCGGATGCTCGCCGACGAGGCCCCTGATGCCGTCGGTGCCGAAATATCGTCGCGCCGCCATTCAGATCTCCCCGCCCACCGCCATCACAGTCTTGATTGCGTCCACCGTCGCGGCCACGTCGTGCGCGCGCACGATCCGCGCGCCGTTGAGCACCGCCATGACGGCGAGCGCGACACTACCATGCAAACGCTCGTCAGGTCCGCGACCGAGCAGGCTCTTGAGCATGGACTTGCGCGACAAGCCCACCAGCACGGGCCTCGCGCTGCGGGTCAATTCGCGCAGTCGCCGCAGTATCTCGAGATTGTGCGCCACGGTCTTGCCGAATCCAAACCCGGGGTCGATGGCGATCCGTTCCTCGGCAATTCCGGAGTTGCGAGCCTCGCGCACTCGCTCTTCGAGGAACGCACTCACCTCGGCCACGACATCGCCGTATTGCGGAGACTCCTGCATGGTGCGCGGCTCACCCAACATGTGCATGAGGCACACTGCGCAGCGCGTGTCGGCCGCAGCCTGCATCGCGCCTGGTTCCCTCAGGGCGCGCACATCATTGATGAGCCCCGCGCCCGCATCAGCCGCCGCGCGCATGACCTCAGGCTTGCTGGTATCGATCGAGATGATGGCCGTGGTCTTTCCGGCGAGTTGCTCGATGACGGGGATCACGCGGCGCAGTTCTTCTTCAGTGCCGACGGGGCTCGCGCCCGGTCGCGTCGACTCGCCGCCGATATCGATGATCGCGGCGCCCTCCTCGGCCAGTCGCAAGGCATGGGTCACCGCCGCGTCGCGGTTCAGGAATTTGCCGCCGTCCGAAAAGGAGTCCGGGGTGATGTTGACGACGCCCATCACCACAGGATGAGCCAGGGACAATGTCTGGCTGGCGCAGGTCAGGAACACAAGACTGCTTCGCTCCTCAGCGGGGAGAGCGAACTGTCCTTATCAATGCTGACCGGCAGGAGGCCCGATCGTGACGCCCTTCTGCTCTTCGGGCCCTTTCGAGGGCGGCTTGTTGGACAGGCTGTCGTCCCAGTCGCTCGGCGGCTTGGGGGCGCGCCCCGCCATGATGTCCTTCAGCTGGCTCTCATCGATGGTCTCGTACTTGATGAGCGCCTCGGCCATCATGTGCAACCGGTCCAACGCGTTCTCCAGGATCTCCTTGGCGACGCGGTAATTGCCGGCGATGACGCTGCGGACTTCCTCGTCGATGGCGTGCGCCGTACCGTCCGAAACCTGCTTGTGCTGGGTCACGCTGCGGCCGAGGAACACCTCGCCCGACTCTTCCGCATACGTCAGCGGCCCGAGCTTGTCCGACAAGCCCCATTTCGTGACCATGCTGCGCGCGAGGTCGGTAGCCCGTTCGATGTCATTCGAGGCGCCCGTGGTCACCGAGTCAGCGCCGAAGATCAGTTCTTCGGCCACGCGGCCGCCGAACAGCGTGGCGATGGAGCTCATGATGCGTCGCTTGGAGAGGCTGTAGCGGTCCTGCTCGGGCAGGAACTGCGTGACGCCCAACGCCCGCCCGCGCGGAATGATTGTGACCTTGTAAACAGGATCGTGCTCGGGCACGGTCATGCCGACGATGGCGTGGCCGGCTTCGTGATAGGCCGTCATGCGCTTTTCCGCTTCCGTCATGACCATGGAGCGCCGCTCGGCACCCATCATGATCTTGTCCTTGGCGCGCTCGAACTCTTCCATGGAGACCGTGCGGCGATTGGCGCGGGCGGCGAACAACGCTGCCTCGTTGACGAGATTGGCGAGGTCGGCGCCGGAGAATCCTGGGGTACCGCGCGCGATCAGCGCGGGCTTCACGTCCTCACCCAGAGGAACGCGGCGCATGTGCACGCGCAGAATCTGCTCGCGCCCACGCACGTCAGGCAGCGGAACGACGACCTGCCGGTCGAAACGGCCCGGACGAAGGAGCGCGGGGTCGAGCACGTCCGGCCGGTTGGTCGCGGCGATGACGATGATGCCTTCGTTGCCCTCGAAGCCGTCCATTTCCACCAGCAACTGATTGAGCGTTTGTTCGCGCTCGTCGTGGCCGCCACCGAGCCCGGCGCCGCGATGACGACCGACAGCGTCGATCTCGTCGATGAAAATGATGCAGGGCGCGTGCTTCTTCGCCTGCTCGAACATGTCGCGCACCCGCGATGCGCCAACGCCGACGAACATCTCGACGAAGTCCGAGCCGGAGATCGTGAAGAACGGAACCTTCGCTTCGCCGGCGATGGCACGTGCCAGCAGCGTCTTGCCGGTGCCGGGCGAGCCGACCATCAGGACGCCCTTGGGAATCTTGCCGCCGAGCTTCTGGAACTTGCCCGGGTCCTTCAGGAAATCGACGATCTCGCCCACTTCCTGCTTGGCCTCATCGACGCCGGCCACGTCCGCGAACGTGACGTTGACCTGGTCTTCGCCGAGAAGGCGCGCGCGACTTTTGCCGAACGACATGGCCCCGCGGCCACCCGAGGCGCCCTGCATTTGGCGAAGCATGTAGACGAACACGAGGATCAGCAGTAGCGCCGGTGCCAGCTGAAGCAGAAGCTGAGCCAGGAAATTCGGCTGCTTCGGTTGAGCCCCTCTGAATTCAACGCCGGCCTTCTGCAGCGCGCCGATCAGGGCCGTGTAGTCGGTCTCCGGATTGAAGGACTTGAACTGGGTCGCATCCTTGCGCTTGCCGACGATCATGTCCCCCTGCAGCAGGACGGAGTCGACGCGGTTGGAGCGCACATCGTTGAGGAAGCGCGAATAGGGGACTTCCTCAGGCTGGCCCGCTGCGGGCATGTAACGGCTGAAAATCGCCAGCAGCACCACCACGATGACGGCCCACAGCAGAATATTCTTGGTCAAATCGTTCAATGAGGCGACCTCGGAAACGGGAAATGCGGTAAAGCGCGCTCGAACCTACACCATCGACTATTGGCGCGCCAGCATGTACGGCTCAGCCCTGCCGGCCCGCCCGGCCGAGGGCTTGCGAAGCTCGACCTTGTCGCATCTGCGCCGCGTATTGGCCACCAGGAACACCTTGATCGGGGCGCCGCACGCCGCCTTCAAGCCTATTCGTAGCGGACGCTGACGATCTCGTAGGAATGCTTTCCACCGGGCGCTTCGACATCCACCGTGTCGCCCTGCTCCTTGCCGATGACGGCGCGGGCGATCGGCGAGGTGATGGAAATCCGCCCGGCGCGGATCTCGGCCTCATCCTCGCCCACGATCTGGTACTTGAGCATGTTGCCGCCGTCGACGTCCTCGAGCTCGATGTTGGCGCCGAACACCACCCTGGTGGTGGCGCCGAGCCGGCTGGGGTCGATGATCTCCGCGGTGGACATCTTCGCCTCGATCTCGCCGATGCGCCCCTCGATGAACCCCTGCTGCTCGCGCGCCGCGTGGTATTCGGCGTTCTCGGAAAGATCGCCGTGCGCCCGCGCTTCGGCTATCGCCTTTATGACGTTCGGACGGGCGACCGACTTGAGCTCCTTGAGCTCGGCACGCAGGGCCTCGGCGCCCCGCAGGGTCATGGGTGTGCGTTTCATGCGCCCAGCGCCTCCCGGTGGAGATCCTGCAATCGGTTGACTTCGACCTCGTCCAGATGATCCAGAGCTTCGCACGTCGCCAGCGCAGCGGCGAGCGTCGTGTAATAGGTCACCCGCTTGAAGACCGCCTCGCGGCGGATGGAGTTCGATTCGCGGATCGCCTGTTTGCCTTCGGTGGTGTTGACGATGAGATCGATCTCGGCGTTCTTGATCATGTCGACGATGTGCGGGCGGCCTTCGCGCACCTTGTTGGCTCGCCTGCATTCGATACCCGCCTGTTGCAGCGTCGTGGCCGTGCCTGCGGTGGCCACGATCTCGAAGCCGCGCTCGATGAGCTTGCGCGCCAGCACGATGGCGCCCGGTTTGTCCCGGTCGCGAACGCTGAGCAGACATACCCCTTGCCGCGGCAGAGTGACGCCGGAGGCCGACTGTGCCTTGGCGTAGGCCTCGCCGAATGTGCGCCCCGTGCCCATCACCTCCCCGGTGGATTTCATCTCCGGGCCCAGGATGGGATCAGAATCCGGGAACTTGGCGAACGGGAACACCGCTTCCTTCACGGCGAAGAACGGCGGCACGCGTTCGTGCAGCACGTTTAGGTCTTTGAGCTTCCTGCCGGTCATGACTCGGGCGGCGACCTTCGCGAGCTGCACGCCGGTTGCCTTCGACACGAACGGCACCGTGCGCGAGGCGCGTGGATTGACCTCGAGGATGTAGATGACGCCGTTCTGGATCGCGAACTGGATGTTCATGAGACCGACGACGTTCAGCGCCATGGCGAGCTTGCGCGTCTGCTCGCGCAGCTCGCTCTGCACCGCCGCCGACAGACTGTTCGGCGGTAGCGAACAGCCCGAGTCGCCCGAGTGCACTCCTGCCTGCTCGATGTGCTCCATGATCCCGCCGATCAGGACGTCCTCGCCATCGCAGACCGCATCGACGTCGACTTCGATCGCGACATCCAGGAAACGGTCGAGCAGTACGGGGCTGTCGTTCGAGACGCGCACGGCTACGTTCATGTAGTTACGCAGGTCCTCCTCGGTGAACACCACCTCCATGGCCCGCCCGCCCAGCACGTAGGAAGGACGAACGACGAGGGGGAACCCCACTTCCTTGGCGAGCTGAACGGCCTGCTCTTCGGTTCGGGCAGTGGCATTCGCCGGCTGTTTCAGCTTGAGGGTGCGCACCAGCTGCTGAAAGCGCTCGCGATCCTCCGCGACATCGATCGATTCTGGAGTCGTGCCGATGATCGGTGCACCGGCGTCCTCGAGCGCGCGCGACAGCTTGAGCGGCGTCTGGCCGCCAAACTGCACGATCACCCCGACGGGCTTCTCGAGCGCGAGTATTTCGAGCACGTCCTCGAGCGTGAGCGGCTCGAAGTACAGGCGGTCGGAGATGTCGAAGTCGGTGGAGACGGTTTCCGGATTGCAGTTCACCATGATGGTCTCGTAGCCGTCTTCGCGCAGCGCCAGCGCCGCATGCACGCAGCAATAATCGAACTCGATCCCCTGCCCTATACGGTTCGGCCCGCCGCCGAGGATCATGATCTTGCGGCGATCGCTCGGCAGCGCCTCGCACTCTTCTTCGTACGTCGAGTAGAGATATGCGGTGGAGGTGGAAAATTCGGCGGCGCAGGTGTCGACCCGCTTGTAGACCGGATGGACCCCGAGCTCCCGGCGGCGGCCCCGCACCACTTTTTCAGAGAGGCCGGTGAGCCGCGCAAGACGGCTGTCCGAGAAGCCTTTGCGCTTGAGCGCGCGCATCCGCTCCGCCACGAAGGCGCCCGGCCCCTGCTCGCGCAGGCGGGCCTCTTCGTTCACCAGATCCTCGATGTGAGCGAGGAACCACGGGTCGATATTGGTGAGCTCGGCGATCCGTTGAAACGACCAGCCGGCGCGAAATGCGTCCGCGACGTACAGCAGGCGATTGGCGCCGGGGGCGCGCAACTCATAGGCGAGTGAATTGCCGCCCTCCTCGGACAGCGGCAGGTCGATCTGCTCGTTGAGCCCGTCGAGCCCGGTCTCGAGACCACGCAGGGCCTTCTGCAAAGATTCCTGGAACGTGCGCCCGATCGCCATGACCTCGCCGACCGATTTCATCTGCGTCGTGAGCCGGTCGTTGGCGGCGGGAAACTTCTCGAAGGTGAACCGCGGGATCTTGGTGACCACGTAGTCGATCGTCGGCTCGAAGGATGCGGGAGTGGCTCCTCCTGTGATGTCGTTCTTCAATTCATCAAGCGTGTAGCCGACGGCGAGCTTCGCGGCGATCTTCGCGATGGGGAAGCCGGTGGCCTTGGATGCCAGCGCCGAAGAGCGCGAGACCCTGGGGTTCATCTCGATGATCAGCAGCCGCCCGTCCGCCGGATTCACTGCAAACTGCACGTTCGACCCGCCGGTCTCGACGCCTATCTTGCGCAGCACGGCGATCGAGGCATCGCGCATGCGCTGGTATTCCTTGTCCGTGAGCGTCTGCGCCGGCGCGACGGTGATGGAATCGCCGGTGTGCACCCCCATGGGATCGAAGTTCTCGATCGAGCAGACGATGATGCAGTTGTCGCGACGGTCGCGCACCACTTCCATTTCGAACTCTTTCCAGCCGATGACCGACTCCTCGAGCAGCACTTCGCTGGTCGGCGAGGCTTCGAGCCCGCGGCTCACGATCGATTCGAATTCCTCGCGGTTGTAGGCAATGCCGCCGCCTGTGCCGCCCATCGTGAACGATGGGCGCACCACGACGGGATAGCCGACGTCTCCGACCACGGCGAGCGCGTCATCGAGCGTGCGCGCGATGCGGGACTTGGGCGTCTCGAGCCCGATTTCGCGCATCGCGTTGCGGAACAGCTCGCGGTCCTCCGCCATGTCGATGGCGGCCCGCGAGGCCGCGATCAGCTCGACGTCGTACTTCTCGAGCACGCCTTCGCGAACGAGGTCGAGCGCGGTGTTGAGCGCAGTCTGGCCGCCCATGGTGGGGAGCAGCGCATCCGGCCGCTCCTTCTCGATGATCTGCGCCACCGTGCGCCAATTGACCGGCTCGATGTAGATGGCGTCGGCCATCTCGGGGTCGGTCATGATGGTGGCGGGATTCGAGTTCACCAGGATGACGTGGTAACCCTCCTCGCGCAGCGCCTTGCAGGCCTGTGCCCCGGAGTAGTCGAACTCGCAGGCCTGGCCGATGACGATGGGGCCGGCGCCGATGATCAGGATGGATTCTAGGTCTGTGCGTTTGGGCATTGAGCGCTGCGTGACTGGCGTGAAGGCGGGAGGGTCGGGTCGATCATGCTGTGGGGATGTCTCCCGCGGCGCGCTTCGCGAGCTGCTCGGCCTGGCGCAGCTGGTGTTGCAACCGCTTGAGCATGAGGTGATTGAAGCGGTCGAACAGGGTCTTCAGGTCGTGCGGACCGGGGCTCGCCTCGGGGTGGCCCTGGAAGCTGAATGCCGCCCGGTCCTTGAACGCAAGCCCCTGCAGCGAGCCGTCGAACAGCGAGCGATGGGTCGCGCGGACGTTGTCCGGCAGCGTCGCCTCATCGACGCAGAAGCCGTGATTCTGGCTGGTGATGAACACCTTGCCGCTGTCGAGGTCCTGCACCGGGTGGTTGGCGCCGTGGTGTCCGAATTTCATCTTCACGGTCTGGGCGCCGCTCGCCAGGCCCATGATCTGGTGGCCGAGGCAGATCCCGAAAACGGGAATGTCCGTCTCGAGCAGCTCGCGCGTCGCGTTGATCGCGTAGTCGCAGGGCTCCGGGTCGCCGGGCCCGTTGGAGAGGAAGATGCCGTCGGGCGCCAGCTCCATCACTTCGTTCGCGCTGGTCTGAGCGGGCACTACCGTGACGCGGCAGCCGTGATCGGCAAACAGTCGCAGGATATTGCGCTTGATCCCGAAATCGTAGGCGACCACGTGCAGGCGCTGCGCGCTGCGGATGGGCGGACGCTTTGCGTCATGCCACACGCTGCCCTCGTTCCACTGGAACGCGCGCTTGGTCGAGACCACCTTCGCCAGATCCATTCCCTTGAGCCCTGGAAACTTGCCGGCTGCCTTCACCGCAGCTGCGGCGTCGACCTGATCGCCCGTCATGATGCAGCCGGATTGCGCGCCCTTCTCGCGCAGGAGGCGCGTGAGCTTGCGCGTGTCGATGCCGGCAATCGCGACGACGCGGCCGCGTGTGAGGAACTCGCTCAGTTCCTCAGCCGCGCGCCAGCTGCTTGAAACGGGCGGCACGTCACGAACGATGAGGCCGGCGGCGTAGATCTGTTGGGATTCCAGGTCTTCCGGCGTGGTGCCGGTATTGCCGATGTGGGGATAGGTGAGCGTGACGATCTGGCGGGCATAGGAGGGGTCGCTCAGGATTTCCTGGTAACCCGTCAATGCAGTATTAAAAACGACTTCGCCGGTGGTATTGCCTTTTGCGCCAATCGAGTGGCCGCGGAAGATGGTGCCGTCGGCCAGCGCCAGCACTGCCTCAAGACTCACGTGAAACATTCCCCTTCGCACATATACAAAGCGGGAGGAGTTCTCGCGAACATCCTCCCGCCCTGCATGGACTAAACCCTTTCGGATTCGGACGAAATTCTACGATCGGGGGGTCGAAGTGTCCACGGCGTTCGGCACTTTCGTTGCAGGGGGAAAGCTGCGGAATTACAGCGGAAAATTGCCTAAGTGTCTGTTTTGTAACCCGCGACATCCTGCATGTCATAAAGCCCCACCGGCTGGACCGCAAGCCAGGCCGCGGCGCGCAGCGCCCCGCGGGCGAAAATCGTCCGGTCCGTGGCCCGGTGCGTGAGGGTCAGCTGCTCCCCGGGCGCCGCAAACAGCACCGTATGCTCGCCGATGATGTCCCCGCCGCGGATCGCGGAAAAGCCGATGTCGCCTTCGACGCGTGCGCCCGCACCAGCGCGACTGGTGACGGACACTTCAGTCAAATCGTGACCGCGAGCGCGCGCAGCCGCGCGGCCAAGCGCGAGCGCGGTGCCGGATGGCGCATCCTTTTTTTCACGGTGATGCGCTTCGATGATCTCGATGTCGAAGGTCGACGGCAATGCGCGCGCGCATGCGCGCACGAGCTCGGTAAGAAGGCTGACGCCAATGCTGGTATTCGCCGCGACCAGGAGCGGGATATCACGAGCCGCCTTGACGAACTCGCTGGTCACATCGCTTTGCATACCCGTCGTTCCGATGAGCAGAGGCTTGTAGGTAGCCCGGCATGCCGCGAGGGTCGCAAGTGTGGCGGCGGGCTGCGAGAAGTCGATTGCGACATCGCTGGCACCCAGCGCCGCGCGCAAGTCGCTGGTGACCGGGGTACCGAGAGTGGTCTGATCGGCAAGCTTGCCGGCGTCGCGCCCCAGGTGCGGACTGTGCTCGGAAGCGACAGCCGCAACGATGCGCACATCGTTCGTTTCGCGCGCGGCGCGCACCAGCGCCTGGCCCATCCTGCCGGTGGCCCCGATGATTGCAACTCTCACCATGGGTGGAGCCGCTTGAAGACATGCATTAGGTGTGACCTGAGAAGAAGCGTTTGACGCCGTCGAAGAATCCTTTCTCACGCGGCGCATGGCGCTGCGTGTCGTGCTTCAAGGATTCCTCGAGACGCTGGATGATCTCACGCTGTTCGGCTGAAAGCTTGACGGGCGTCTCGACTACGACGCGACAGAAAAGATCGCCGCGCGGCCCGCCGCGCACCGGCTTCACGCCCTTGTCGCGAAGCCGGAAGACGCGTCCCGACTGGCTTTCGGCCGGAATCTTGATGGTCACGGCTCCATCCAGAGTCGGCACCTCAACGCTGCCGCCCAGCGCGGCGGTGCCGAAACTGACCGGCACCTCACAGCTCAGGTGCTCACCGTCGCGCTCGAAGATCGGGTGCTCGCGCACGTGGATCTCGACGTAGAGGTCGCCCGGCGGTCCGCCGTTGCGGCCCGCCTCGCCTTCACCGCTCAGGCGAATGCGGTCGCCCTCGTCCACACCCGCGGGGACCTTGACGGAAAGCGTCTTGCGGCGCCGTACCCGACCCTGCCCAAGGCAGGTGTCACAGGGATTCTTGACGATCGTGCCGGCGCCCCGACAGCGTGGACACGCTTGCTGCAGCTGAAAGAACCCCTGCGACATGCGCACCTGGCCCGAGCCGCCGCACGTGTCGCACACCGATGGATTGCTGCCCGCGGCAGCGCCATTGCCGCCGCAGGTATCGCATTCCGCCAGCCGCGGAATCTCGATCTCGACGGAGTGACCGAAGACGGCCTGATCGAGCTCGATCTCGCAACTCGTAGCGCAGGTCGGCGCCGCGGAACACCTGCGAACGGCCGCCGCGGCGGGCCGCGCCGAAGATGTCGCCGAAAACATTGCCGAATATGTCGTTGAAGGATTCGCCGGGATCGAAGCCGCGGGCTCCCTGTCGGGAGGCAGCCTCGACGCCCGCATGCCCGAACTGGTCGTAGGCGGCGCGCTTCTGCGCATCGGTGAGGACTTCGCAGGCCTCCTTCGCTTCCTTGAATTTCTCTTCGGCCTGCGTGTCGTCGGGATTGCGATCGGGGTGGAATTTCATCGCCAGGCGGCGATAGGCCTTTTTGATCTCGGCCTCTGTGGCGTTCTTCTGAACGTCCAGGACTTTGTAGAAGTCACGCTTGCTCATGCAGGAACCATTTCACCGGCGCGATTCGCGCCGCTACTCTACGGGGTTCGCAGCTCGGCGCGAATCCCGTAAAGCCTGCGCGCAGCGCATGTCAGGAGGCTTTGCGATCCTTGTCTTTGACTTCCTCGAATTCCGCGTCGACGACGTCATCGCCGCCGGGCTTCGCGCCGCCCGCAGCCGACGGGCCAGCCTCCGGGCCGCTCCCGCTCGCGGACTCACTCGCCTGCGCGGCCTGCGCAAGGTTTGCGGAGGCCTGCGCAAGCGCCTCGCTCTTCTTCTCAATCGCGATCTTGTCATCGCCCTTGAGGACATTGCGCAAGTCGGATATGGCCGACTCGATCTTCGCGCGCTGGGCGCCGTCGACCTTGTCGCCGAGATCCTTCAGGGACTTCTCGACCGCGTGCGCCAGCCCATCGGCCTTGTTGCGCGTGTCGACGAGCTCGCGGAAGCGCTTGTCGTCCTCGGCGTGCGCTTCGGCGTCACGCACCATGCGCTTGATCTCATCTTCGGAGAGGCCGCTAGAGGCCTTGATGACGATCTTCTGCTCCTTGCCGGTGGCCTTGTCCTTGGCGGATACGTTGAGAATGCCGTTGGCGTCGATGTCGAACGACACTTCGACCTGGGGCAAGCCGCGCGGCGCCGGAGGGATGTCGGTAAGGTCGAACTTGCCGAGCGACTTGTTGTCCTGGGCGCGATCGCGCTCGCCCTGCAGCACGTGGATCGTCACGGCGGTCTGGTTGTCATCCGCCGTAGAGAAGGTCTGCGACGCTTTGGTGGGAATCGTCGTGTTCTTCTCGATGAGCTTGGTCGTCACGCCGCCGAGGGTCTCGATGCCGAGCGACAGCGGGGTGACGTCCAGGAGCAGCACGTCTTTCACTTCGCCTGCCAGCACGCCGCCCTGGATCGCCGCGCCCACGGCCACGGCCTCATCGGGGTTGACGTCCTTGCGCGGCTCCTTGCCGAAAAAGTCCTTCACATACTTCTGCACCAGCGGCATGCGCGTCTGGCCACCCACGAGGATGACTTCGGCCACATCGCTTGCGCTCACGCCGGCATCTTTCATCGCCGTGCGGCACGGCTCGATGGTCTTCTTCACCAGCTCATCGACGAGCGACTCGAGCTTCGCGCGCGTGAGGCGGATGTTGAGATGCTTGGGGCCCGAGGCGTCCGCCGTGATGTACGGCAGGTTGACGTCGGTCTGCTGGGTCGAGGAGAGCTCGATCTTCGCTTTCTCGGCAGCCTCTTTCAGGCGCTGCATGGCCAGCGGATCCTTGCGGACGTCGACGCCGGATTCCTTCTGGAAGTCGTCCGCCAGGAAATTCACGATGCGCAGGTCGAAGTCCTCGCCGCCGAGGAATGTATCGCCATTGGTCGAGAGCACCTCGAACTGGCGCTCGCCGTCGACCTCGGCGATCTCGATGATGGAGACGTCGAAGGTGCCTCCGCCCAGGTCGTAGACCGCGATCTTGCGGTCGCTGCCCTGCTTGTCGAGCCCATAGGCGAGCGCCGCGGCGGTGGGCTCGTTGATGATGCGCTTCACCTCGAGGCCGGCGATGCGGCCGGCATCCTTGGTGGCCTGGCGCTGGGAATCATTGAAGTAGGCGGGCACGGTGATGACCGCTTCGCTGACCGGCTCCCCGAGGTAGTCCTCGGCGGTCTTCTTCATCTTCATGAGCACGCGCGCGGAGATCTCCTGCGGCGCCATCTTCTTGCCCTGGGCCTCGACCCATGCGTCGTTGTTGTCCGCTTTGACGATCGCGTAGGAGACCATCTTGATGTCCCGCTGCACGACCTCGTCGGTGAAGCGGCGGCCGATGAGCCGCTTGACTGCAAACAGAGTGTTCTGCGGATTGGTGACCGCCTGGCGCTTGGCCGGCTGACCGACGATCACTTCGCCGTCCTTGGTGAAGGCGACGATGGAAGGTGTGGTGCGGTCGCCTTCGCTGTTCTCGATCACGCGAGGCTTGCCGCCCTCCATGATGGCCACGCAGGAATTCGTGGTCCCGAGGTCGATACCGATTACCTTAGCCATGGGTTCTCCGCTTATAACTGTCCGAACTGACCTAGGGCCCCTAGTTGGGGCATTCTTCTTGCCGATTCAAGCCTTGGACACGACGACGCGGGCCGGACGCAGCAGCCGCCCGTTGAGCTCGTAGCCCCGCTGCAGCACCTTGAGCACCGAATTCGGTTCGGCTGTGGCGGACTGCTGCGCCATCACCGCTTCGTGCCGGGCCGGATCGAACGGTTCGCCCAGCGGCTCGAGCACGAGAACTTCCATTTTCTCGAATGCCTTGTCGAGAAGCTTGAGGGTGGCTTCCTGGCCCGCAGCGAGGCTTGCGGCATCGGCACGCGCGCCATTCTCGACGGCGAGCTCCAGGCTGTCCTTCACAGGCAGCAGCTCCAGGATCAGCTTCTCCACGCCCGTACGTGCGGACGCATCGATGTCGCGCTGCATGCGCTTGCGCATGTTTTCGAACTCCGCGGCGGCGCGGACGTACTGGTCCCAGTGGTTTTTCGCGCGTTCCTCCGCGTCAGCGAGCGCCAGCTGCACGCGCTCGAGCTCGACGAGCTGGGCAGCAGTTTCGGGCAACACTTCGGTCGGTTCGGTATCGCGATTGGTCATGAACGATTACTCTCCCTAAACAATAACTTACATCCACTACTTCAGGTGCGCCATATCCGGCGCAGCGGCGGCCGCGCGCGCAATCTGTGGCTCAGCGGCGTGAATTCAAGGCGGCGCTGAGCAATTTCGCCGTCATATCCACGATCGGGATCACTCGCTCGTAAGCCATTCGCGTCGGGCCAATCACGCCGATCACCCCGACCACCGAATCACCGCTTGCATAGGGCGCCGTGATCACGCTGCAGTCATCGAGCACCTGGTAGCCGGATTCGTGCCCGATGAATATCTGCACACCGTCCGCGCGCAGGCTGTGGTCGAGCAGGTGCAGAAAGTCGCGTTTCTCATTGAACGCCTCGAACAGGCGGCGCAACCGTTCGACGCTCGAAAGCTCCGCGACACCCATCAGATTGGTCTCGCCGGCGATGACGTATTCGAGCCGTTCCTCCTCGCCGCCGGTGAACACGTGCTGCGCGACGGAAATCGCATCGAGCATCATCTGGTTCATGTGCTCGTGAGCTTCCTTCAGCTGCCGCAGGATCTCCTGGCGAACCTGCGGCAGGGTGCGGCCACAGCATTGCTCGTTGAGATAGTTGGCGGCGCGCTTGAGCTGGTCGGGAGAAAAATGCCGGTCCAGCTGGATGATGCGGTTCTGGACTTCGCGGTTGTCGAGCACCAGCACCACCAGCACGCGGTTCTCGGAGAGGCCGACGAACTCGATCTGGGTTACGGAAGCCTGCTCGCCGCGGGGCAGTGTGACGACGCCTGCGAGCCGGGTCACGCTCGACAGCAGCTGGGATGCCGCCGCGACCAATGCCTTGGAGCTGTCGTGGGGGTTGTCCAGTTGGCGGCGGATCTCCGTCACCGCCGCCGTGTCGAGCGGCTGGATGCGCAGCAGCGTGTCGACGAAAAACCTGTATCCCTTGTCGGTGGGGATGCGGCCGGCGGAGGTGTGAGGGCTTGTGATGAAGCCCAGCTCCTCGAGATCCGCCATCACATTGCGGATGGTCGCGGAGCTCAGGCTCAGACCGGATTCGCGGCAGAGGGCTCGTGAGCCTACTGGCTGGCCTTCGCGGATGTAGCTTTCCACCAGGACGCGCAGGAGCTGCTGGGCGCGTTCGTTCAGGTGGTCGTCGGGAGGGGACATGACGGGCATTATTCATCAAGAGGGGGGTTGGCGTAAGGAGACCCGGGCGGGTGACAGTTTCGGGGGACGCCGTGAATCCGTCCATGGAGGCTCAGGAAAAACGTCCCTGTTTTTCATGCCCCCAAAACTGTCACCTGCCCCGGTCTCCCTTTATGCTAGCGGGCGTTTTTCGGTGTCATCCGGGAAGAAGAATCTGTCATGGCTTTCCCCGTTCGCACTTGTGCGCTTATTGGAAAATTCGCGGATCCGCGCGTGGCGGAGTCCGTCAGTGCGCTGTTGCCAATTCTGCGCGGACGCGGGATCACTGTGCTGGTCAGCGACGATGCGGAGCTGGCGAAGGAGACGACCGGGGTCACCCGGGTTGCCGAAGAAAGCGATCGCTGAGAAGGCGGACCTCGTGGTCGCCATTGGCGGCGACGGCACGCTGCTCTACGCGGCCCGCCTGGTGGCAAGGCACGATGTTCCGTTGCTTGGCATCAATCGCGGGCGCCTGGGATTTCTGACCGATGTGATGCCGCAGGATGTCACCACATCCTGTCTGGATGCCGCACTCAATGGACAGCTGGAACGAGATGTGAGGCCGCTGCTCAAGGCACGTCTGGATACGAACGGGACGAGTGCCGAAGCGCTGGCCCTGAACGACGTCGTGCTGCAGAAGGCAGGTACGGGGCGCATGCTCGACTTCGAGACGCGCGTGAACGGCCGTTACGTCAACACGCACGCCGGTGATGGCATCGTGATCGCAAGCGCAACGGGCTCGACGGCGTACGCGTTGTCATGCGGCGGGCCGATCGTCGAGCCCAATCTCGATGTGCTCGTGCTGGCGCCCATCTGTCCGCATACGCTGTCAGACCGGCCGATCGTGGTATCGGCACGCTCGAGCATCGAAATCAGGCTGATCGAGCGCCTGGACACGCGCGCTCAGATCGTGTGCGACGGCGCAGTGCTCGGCGAGATCGAGCCGGACGGCAGTCTTCAGGTGACGCTCGCGGCGGAGCGGATCACGCTGCTGCATCCGCCTGGCTACGATTACTTCAGCTTGCTGCGGTCCAAGCTGCATTGGGGCCGCGGTCAGCCGAGCCACTCGAGATAGGCCGATGCTGACTCATCTGCAGATTCGCGATTTCGCGATCATCGATGCGGTCGAGCTCGAATTGCAGCCGGGGCTGACGGTGCTGACGGGTGAGACCGGCGCCGGCAAATCCATCGTGGTCGATGCGCTGCAGCTTCTGGCTGGTGGCCGCGCGGGTGCCGAAGTGGTGCGCGCGGGCGCTGAGCGCGCCGAAGTGTCAGCGACATTTGATTTGATGAAATGCCCGCGAGAGCTGAAGCGCTGGCTCGAAGAGCAGTCGATCGATGTGGAGCAGGAGCTATCCGTGCGTCGCGTCGTGACGCGCGACGGGCGTTCGCGCGCCTACCTCAATGGGCAGTCGGTCGCCGTGCAGCAGCTGCGCGACCTTGGAAATATCCTCATCGATATTCATGGGCAGCATGAATTCCAGTCGCTCACGCGCGGCGCTGCGCAGCGCGAACTGCTCGACGATTACGGCAAGCTCGAGCCTTTGGCGGACCAGGTCTCCATCGCGCATCGCGTCTGGATGGAGCTGCTGAACCGCATGATCGACCTGGAAGGCAAGGCTCGGGATCGGGATTCGCGCCTCGAGCTGCTGCGCTACCAGGTTCGCGAGCTCCAGGCGCTGGATCTCAAGCCGGGCGAGGTCGTGGAGCTCACGGCGGAGCGGGCGCGCCTCGCCAATCATGGGCGGCTCGCCGAGGCGGCGCAGCTCGCCGCGGTGCAGCTCTATGAGGGCGAGGAAGGCAGCGCGCATTCGAGCGCGAGCCGCGCATTGCAGGCGCTGCGCAGCCTGGCGGCGGTCGATGCGAAGCTCGCAGCCATCGTGCCGCTCGTCGACGGCGCTGCCATACAGATCCGTGAGGCCGCGCGCGAGCTGCAGCATTACCTCGAGAATCTGGACATCGACACCGCAAGGCAGAACCAGGTCGAATCGCGCCTGGCGGCGATCGAAGACCTGGCGCGCAAGAACCGCGTGCCGGCGGAGGAAATTCCGGGGCGCGCGGCGCAATTGATCGCGGAGCTTGCCGAGGTGGAACGCGCCGACACGGACCTTGCCACTTTGCGCAAGGATCAGGCTGCGGCGCTCGATAGCTACCGCACGCTCGCACAGCAGCTTTCGGCGCGCCGCGCTACCGCTGGGCGCGTTCTGGCCAAAGACATCACCACGCGGATGCAGATTGCTGGGCATGGCGGGTGGCCGCTTTCAGGTCGAGATCACACCGCTCGAGTCCACCGAGCCGGCTGCGCACGGCATCGACCAGATCGAGTTCCGCGTGACGGCCAATCCGGGGCAGCCGCTGCGTCCGCTCGCCAAGGTGGCCTCCGGTGGCGAGCTGTCGAGGCTGTCGCTTGCCGTGCAGGTGTCGTGCGCGTCTCGCGAGACGCGCTGCATGGTGTTCGACGAAGTCGATGCGGGGATCGGCGGTGCGGTGGCGGAAATCGTCGGACGCGAGCTACGCTCGCTTGGCCAGAGCATGGACCAGAGCGGCCAGGTGCTGTGCGTGACTCATCTGCCGCAGGTGGCCTCGCAAGGTCATCATCACCTGCGCGTGACCAAGCTCACGGACGGGCGCACCACCCGCACCACTCTCACGACGCTGTCGCGCGATGATCGAGTCGAAGAGCTAGCGCGGATGCTGGGCGGTGTCGAGGTCACCGCGAAGGCGCGGGACCATGCCAGGGAAATGCTGAAATCCGCTGGCAGCGCGGTCACGGCCCCGAGGGCGAAGGTCAGATAATCCGTTTGCGGTACGCGCAGTCGTTGCGCTTGCACGTCCCGTAGAGGATCAGCGAGTGATCACGTATCTCGAAGCCCAGGCGGTGCGCCACCACGGTCTGGCGGTCTTCGATGCCGGAATCCATGAACTCTTCGACCCGGCCGCACTCTACGCACACGATGTGATCGTGATGGGCGCCCTGGTTGATCTCAAACACCGCCATGCCGTTCTCGAAATGATGCCGCGTCACAAGGCCCGCCGCCTCGAACTGCGTGAGCACGCGATAGACCGTGGCGAGCCCGATGTCCTCGTTGGATTCGAGCAGGCGCCGGTAGATGTCCTCGGCGGAAAGGTGCCGCGTCACGCTGCTTTCCAGCAGCTCGAGAATCTTGAGCCGCGGCAGCGTGACTTTCAGGCCGGCCTTGCGAAGATCCTTGCCTTCCACCAAATGCTCTCCAGTATGATGCGCGCCATTATTGCCCAAGCCACCGCCATGCGCCTATCGCAAAATCGCCATTTCCGCCGCGCGCCGCTGCTGATGCTCGCGGTGCCGCTCCTGCTCGCCGGCTGCGTGTACCGGATGAACATCCAGCAGGGCAATTACCTGGAAAGCAAGACCATCGATCAGGTGCAGACCGGCATGACCCGCAGCCAGGTGCGCTACCTGCTGGGCACGCCGATGGCGCCGGACGCGTTCGATCACGACCGCTGGGACTACGTCTACTATCTCAAGAAGGGCCGGCTGAAAGCGCCCGAGCAGCGCCACCTGGTGGTGAAATTCGAAGACGACAAGGTCACCGTCGTGGACCGCCAGGCAATGCCTTCCGGTTCGGCCATCACCATGCCCGATCCGGAACAGCCGGTACCGAAGACTACGGACGTGCCGCCTTCCGATCCCGCCGCGACCCAGCCTCGCAATCCTTCCGGAACGCAACCCGGATCGCCGCAGCCGCAAGCACCTCAAATTCCTCCAGAGCCGCCCCCAGAACCGGACAAGTGACGCGCGCGTCGCCTGCGGCGCTCGCGGGCGTCGCTCACTAGTGGCCGGTAGATCTCGACGCGATCTCCATCGCGCAGCGGAGCCGTTCGCGGCAAGCGCGACCCGAAAACACCGACTGTTGCCGAATCCCACGGGACGTCTTCACCCGGCGCCTGTGCGCGCGCCGCAGCGAGCGCATCTGCGATCGTCGCCTGTTCTGAAAGGTCGACGGGCCAGCTCCACTGACGGTCGCGCGTAGCGTAAGCGACGAGACAGCGCATTCGACGCGGCGTCGTCATGGCGCCGAACGAGACCTGGAAACGAAAGCATCGACCAGGGCGGCGGCCGTGGATTCGAACAGCGGCTCGAACACGATTGCCGTCAGGCGATTCGCGAACGCGAATCGCAGCAGCAACTCGATGCGGCAGCCGCCATCCCCGATCGGCGTGAGCCGCCACTCGCCGGCCAGTTCGCTGAAGGGACCTTTGACCAGTGTCATGCGAATGTGGCTGTCGGGTTCCAATTCATTGCGCGTGGTGAATTCGGCGTGCATCGCGCCGCGCTTCACCGCGAGAGTCGCCACTATCTCGAACTGCGAGCGCGATTCGACCCGGGCGTGCGTGCACCACGGCACGAATCGCGGATAGCTCTCGATATCGTTGATGAGCGCAAACATGCGCTGAGGCGGCTGCGCAACCAATGCCGAGCGCTTTATCTCTCGCATGGCGCATTGTCACTTAGAATGACCCCATGGCCAAAGCCGAGACCACCGAACGCCTCATCGCCGAGAATCGCAAGGCGCGCTTCGAGTATTTCATCGAAGAGCGCTACGAGGCGGGGCTCGCGCTGCAGGGGTGGGAAGTCAAGGCGCTACGCGCCGGCCGTGCCCAGCTCACGGAGGGCTATGTCTACCTGCGGGAAGGCGAGGCGTTCCTCATCGGCGCGCATATTTCACCGTTGCCTACGACCTCGACTCATGTAGTCGCCGACCCGGCGCGCACTCGCAAACTCCTGCTCCGCCGCAGTCAGCTTCAACAGCTCATTGGCGCAACGGAGCGGCGCGGCTACACGCTCGTTCCGCTCGAGCTGCACTGGAAGAACGGGCGGGCGAAACTGTCCCTGGGGCTCGCCAAGGGCAAGAAGCAGCACGACAAGCGCGCCGTGGAAAAAGACCGTGACTGGCAGCGCGACAAGGCGCGTCTTCTCAGGCGCAGCTGATTCGTTACTTATTTGCGTTCGTAGACCAGGTTCAGCGTGGTCAGCGTGTCGGTCCGCTCGAGGGGTACCGGCGGGTTGCTGTTGCTGCGGACGTTGAGCCCGACACTGATTGCCAGCAGCTGGGTCATCTTGACCTGCAGCGCAAAATCCCCACGGCTGAGCGTGTTGCTCTGACCGGCTTCGACGCCCACGGCAGCAAGCAGCTTGGTCGAATCCGTCAGTGCGTGTTCCCACGTCAATGCGCCGTTGGCGACCGCGTCCGCATCGTCTTCGCCCGGGATGCGATCGATTACGAAGCCGTTAGGGTCGAACAGCAGAACCTCGGGACGCAAGCGTCTGTAGCCCGCGCCGATCTGGCCCTGCAGCTTGGTCCGCTCGTTGTCGATGAACTGGCGGCCGAATCCCACCGAGGCAGTGCCCTGATAGTCGAAGCCGCTGAATCGATCGTCGTCGTATGCAAGCGCGACGAACCAGAATGCGCCGCGGCCAAACTTGCGATCCGTCTGCGCGCGCGCGTTCCAGCGAGTGGCTATGGTGGCCTCGGTCGAGCGGCCGTACAGGCCGGCGAGGCCGTAGGTGTTACGCCAGCTGCCCCTCTCGTTGATGATGTCGATCTTCGCGTTGGCGGTTTCCGTGTCGGAGTTGCCCCGGCTCATCACAACGCCCACCTCGCTCCGGCCCGTGGTCGTGGCGCCCGCCACACCGCCAAGCACCAGCATTCCAGTGCAGCAAATCCATTTCATCGGGATCATCGCAGCCTCCGCCTATTTGGAAGCCGCGCATTGAACCACATGATCCGGGAAAATTTCCCGCGCCAAGCTTGGCATGGGGTATGCTGCCTTTGGACCTTTGGGGGCGACCGGTTTCGACGTGGGTTACGAACCTTCCAAGGGCGTACCGAGGTGCAGTTCCCTCGTTAATCCTTCTGCAAACTTTAGTTGCCAACGACAACTACGCTCTCGCCGCCTAACCGCGGTTGACCTTCGACCAGTTCGTGCCTGTGCGACTGAATCGGGGGACGCGTTCACAGGATCGCGCTGCCGTGTGCTACGGGCTGCAGCGTTAAGAGTTTCCGTCAGCTGGCGTGGCGTCTTCCCTGCCCCTTGGGTAGCGTCGCGTGAGAACCAATAAGTGGGCTACGTACGTAGATCTTGAAGTCTAGGACTTACGGACGGGGGTTCGATTCCCCCCGCCTCCACCATCCCAACGCTCCGCGCCGCCAGGCCGGAGCGCGATGCGCCGTGACTAGCGCCCGCTCAGCGAAAGCAGCGGGCCGTAAAGGTCGGGCCTGCGGTCGCGGAATACGAACCAGTTGTCGCGTTGCTGCGCGAGCGCATCCAGATCGAACGACGCGGTGATCACCGCGTCCGCCCCATCCGGTGCCTCGGCCACCTTCGCACCGGTGGCATCGGCGATGAACGAAGAACCGTAGAAAGTGATGTGCAGGCCCTCGGGATCCTGAATCGATCGCTCGGTGCCGTAGCGGTTCGATGCGATCAGTGGCGTGAGATTGGCTGCCGCCTGCCCCTGCTGGGTGCGCTGCCAGTGGTCACGCGAGTTGACGGGCAGTGCCGGCGGTGGCTCGCTGCCGATTGCAGTCGGGTAGAACAGCAGCTCCGCACCGAGCAGCGCCATGGCGCGCGCGCTCTCCGGAAACCATTGATCCCAGCAGATGCCGACGCCGATGCGCGCGTATCGCGTGTTCCAAGCCTTGAAGCCGGTGTCCCCGGGGCTGAAGTAGTTCTTCTCCTGGTAGCCGGGCCCATTGGGAATGTGCGACTTGCGGTAGATGCCGAGGTTCGCGCCATCCGCATCCAGAATGGCGACCGAGTTGAAATACGCGTGGCCCTGCGCGCTCGAAAAAGCTGATGGGCAGCACCACCTCCAGCTCGCGGGCGATGCCGCTGAAATGCCGCACGGCGCGATTGTCATCCAGTCGCCTTCGCCAGGCTCAGATGGCGCACATCCTGCTCGATGCAGAAATACGGCGTCTCGAAAAGCTCCGGCAACAGTATGATCTGCGCGCCGCGCGCCGCGGCGGCGCGCACCGCTTTCTCTGCCTTGGCGATGTTGCCGTCGACGTCCCAGTCGCACGAGAACTGCGTCGCCGCGACTGTGACGGGCCGCGTTTCGGCGCTTGAAATGCTGCGGTTGACTCATCGGTGCCACTCCAACTGTGGGGCCGCACGTTACCGCAGCGCGCCAATGGCAACGCCAGCGCCGCTCATTCAATGCAGCAGACGCTTGTCCTCGGGAGCCTCGCAAGCGCGGGGAACAGTGCCTGATCGAGCGCCTGGATGTACGTTGCTACGTCCGCGGGACCGGGCACCAGCACGCGGCCGTTGATCAGCAGGTTCGGCGTTGCAACCACGCCCATGCCGCGCAGGCGCTGCTCTTCGGCCGCGACCTGCTCACGCCCCTCGACGGGGTTCGCGAAAGCGGAGAGGGTCTCTGCGCTGAGCCCGGCTTCGTGCGCGACCGCGTTCAATATCTCGACATTGCCGATGTCGCGGCCATGCTCGAAGAAGGCGCTGAACAAGGCATCCACGACTTCGTTCTGTTTCTGCTCTCGCGATGCCAGGCCCACGAGCCTGTGCGCCTCACGGGTGTCGGGGAGCTGCGCCACGCGCGAGAAATCGAAGCTGATGCCGAGCTCGCGACCGGCCTGCTCGAGATTGCGCTGCGCCTTATCGACGCTGACGCCGGGCGGCAGCCGGATGGCGAGGTGCTCGGGCCAGGCCGTCAACGCGGATGCGCGCTCGCTCTGCGGACGGAAGCCGTGCCAACGCATGGCGCGCACCGGCGCGCCATACAGGCTGCCGAGCGCCCTCTCGAGGCTGCGTTTGCCGAGGATACGACCACGGGCAGGCGAAGTCCGCGATCAGGTCGAACTCCAGGACCGGGCGTGGCGAAACGACAGATGACGACTTGTGTGTCCATGCAGGCTATGTGGTGCGCCGGTGGACGGTTTCAAGCCTTGGGCCGGGCGCTCTGCTCCACCTGCTGAGTGATCCGCATGGCCGTCTCGAGGGCACGCATGCCCGCCTCACCCGCTGACGACGGGCGCCCGCCCGGTGCGGATGCAATCGAGGAATGATTCGATCTCCGCCTTGAGCGCATCGCCCGCATCGAAATTGTGCTCCTCGATCGATACCGGCAATTGGCCCGCCGCAACGGGCCCCGCACGCTTCTGGATGAGCGTGAGGATTTTCTGCTGCAGATCGATGGAGAGATAGGCATCGTCCTCGAATACTCGCAGCTTGCGTTCGGTCTTCATGCTCACGCGGCTCGCGGTCGCATTGGCCACGCAGCCGTTCGCAAAGCGGATGCGGGCGTTGGCGATGTCGATCTCATCCGAGAACACCGCGCGTGCCGATGGCATCGATGGTCTCGATCGGGGCGTCGACGATGCTCTGCACGATGTCGATGTCGTGGATCATGAGATCCAGCACGACGTTCACGTCGGTGCCACGCTCGCGGTACGGAGCGAGCCGGTGACATTCGATGAAACGCGGCGCTCTGCAGGTATGGTTCCGCCGCCAGGATGGCCGCGTTAAAGCGCTCCAGGTGACCGACCTGCAGGATCAGCCGGTTGCGCCGCGCGATGTCGATCAACGCCCGTGCCTGATCCGGCGTCTCGGTGATCGGCTTCTCCACCAGCACATGCGTGCCTGCCTCGAGGAAATCCCTGGCAATGTCGAAGTGAGCAGGTGTGGTGGTCGCCACGCTCACCGCATCGACCTTGCCGAGCAGCTCGCGATAGTCCGCGAGTCCGCGCGCGCTCAATTCGGCGGCGACGCTCTTGCATGTCTCGTCCCTGCCATCCACCACGGCAACCAGCTCGCAATCGGGGAGCTGCGCGTACTTCTGCGCGTGGAAGCGCCCCAGATATCCCACTCCGACGACAGCCGCTCTGATTTTCTGCATGGTGGAGCTATTATGCCCGCCCGCGACCCAGGAGCCGTTTCTGCGCAACTTCTTCATCCGCATGCGAGCCCGTTGGGCGACTCTGTCGCGCCCGGGCCGCGAGCTTGCGATCTTCGGGGGCGCGCTCGCCTTCGGCGTGATAGCGCTTCCTTTGCTCATCTGGATCTCTGGGCAGACCTTGCTCGGGCCTTACGCACACGGCGGCATATTCAGCTTCGCCGGGGATTTCTTCTTGGCCCTTGCCCAGGGCAATCCGGTCTTCTGGATCATTGCCCTGGGACCGGTGGCCTTCCTGGGATCTGGCCCGCCTGCTCTGGTCCTTGACGCGCCGTCGTCCCGCTTAAGTCAAGCCGCCCGATCCCGCGCGGTGTGACGCGTTTCGCAACGCGTGAAAGCGACGGAATCGCCAGGAACACCCTGTGACATCCTCTGCTCTCATTACAACTACGACTATTGGGGATCACGATGAACGACGCTGCGCACGCGCGCGAAAGCGCCCCATCGCAAGCCGATGCGAAGCCGAAGGCAAAGCCGAAAGCGGGCAACGCCATGAGCCGCATCAAGCTGGCATTGCTCGATCAGTACGCCGTCCCGGGTGAGCGGGGAAGCGACCCCTACAACACGAATACCTCGGGAAAGGCCAAGCCGGACCATTACCGGGGTAACGCCCGCCGCATTTGAATGGTCCGTGCCGGGCCGCTGAACCTTTCCGCACCCGCGGCCCTCTTAATTCAGCCCCTGGGCCAGTAGACCCACACGGCGATGCCCAGCAGTGCCAGCATCGCGGCGTGGGCCTTGCCGCGCCACGGGCGCAGGCGCAACTCCGCGTAGAAGCTCGCGCTGGCTACCGCTGCCAGGGCGCCAAACAGCGCCATGGCGCGAAGCAGCGGGCCCTGTTCGGCCGCAAACCGCTCCGCGTGCTCCGGCAGGAACAGGAGGACGATCCAGGTCAGGGTGAGCCCGACAGCCACGGAGATTGTCGAGCCGGTCACGATCCCGATGAGCACTGCAAGTGGGCGCATGTTTCAATGGGTACGTGCGCTGCGTGGGCACCGGCACTTGATGCAACGTCACGCGCGCTCTAGCCTTGGACCCAATTGTACTGAAGAAGTGAGTCAGCCAAAGATGCCTTACGCCCTGCGCCGGCCAGCCGGATGGATTGCCGCCCTCGCCCTGACGCGTGCTGGCGCTAGTGCTGGTGAGCTCCACGCCGGCCCCCGCCAACACGGCAGATTCGCCGCCGGGCACCATCGTCCCCAACGACCGCCAGCGGGCCATCGCGCGCAAGGTCGGCGACATCCTCGAGGAAGCGCACTTCAGCCGTGCCGCCATCGACGACCGCATGTCGGCGGAAGTCTACGATCGCTACCTCGATTTTCTCGACGGTCAGCGAAGCTACTTCCTCGCCAGCGACCTCGCGGAATTCGCGCCGCAGCGCCTGCGATTCGACGACATGATCCGCAGCGGCGAGATCGATCCCGCCTACGCGATTTTCCAGCGGTTCCAGCAGCGCAATCGCGAGCGGATGCAGTACGCCATTGCGCTCTTGGTCAAGGAGCCGGACTGGGCCGCGAACGAGAGCTTCGAGTACGACCGCGAGAAGGCGCCGTGGCCGACCAGCGCGGCGGAGATGAGCGAGCTGTGGCGCAAGCGCGTAAAGAACGACGCCCTGTCGCTAGTGCTGACCGGCAAGGCGTGGCCGGAAGCATCCGACATCCTGCGCAAGCGCTACGAGCGCGTGCTCAAGCGGGTCGACCAGATCTCCCCCGACGACGTGTTCGAGAACCTGATGAACGCGTACGCGCGCAGCTTCGATCCGCATTCGAGCTACTTCTCGCCGCGCAACTCCGAGGAATACCGCATCCAGATGAGCCTCAACTACGAGGGCATCGGCGCATCGCTGCAGCTGGTGGACGACTACGTGACGATCATGAACGTGATCGAAGGCGGCCCCGCAGCGGTCGCCGGCGAGCTCAACGCGAACGATCGCATCATCGGCGTCGGCCAGGGCACGAGCGGCGCGTTCACCGACGTGATCGGCTGGCGGCTCGACGATGTGGTGCAGCTCATCCGCGGCAAGGCTGGCACGCTCGTGCGACTGCAGGTCCTGCCGGCCGGCGCCGCTCCCGGCTCCGAGAAGATCCTCGAACTGACCCGCAACAAGGTCACTCTCGAGGCGCAGGCCGCGCACAAGGAAGTGCGTGACATCACCCGCGACGGCCAGAAGCTGAAGGTCGGCGTCATCACGGTCCCGGGCTTCTATCAGGACATCGCAGCGCAGAGCGCCGGCGATGAGAACTATCGCAGCACCACGCGCGACGTGCGCCGTCTGATCGAAGAGCTCGAGAAGGAGCACATCGACGGACTGGTGCTCGACCTGCGCCAAAACGGCGGCGGCTATCTGCCAGAGGCGACGGCGCTCACGGGACTCTTCGTCGATCGCGGGCCGGTCGTGCAGCTGAAGGACACGACCGGCCGGCTCGAGGTGCTGGACGATCCGGAGCCTGGAGTCGCCTACGACGGCCCGCTCGCGGTGCTGGTCGATCGCGCGAGCGCATCGGCGTCGGAGATCTTCGCGGGCGCCATCCAGGACTATCACCGCGGCGTCGTGCTGGGCCAGCGCACCTTCGGCAAGGGCACGGTGCAGAACCTCGTGCCGCTCGATCGCTGGTCGCAGAAGCCCGTGAACGGCCAGCTCACGGTCACCATCGGCAAGTTCTATCGCGTCACCGGCGAGAGCACCCAGCATCGCGGCGTGGAGCCCGACGTGCAGCTGCCGTCGCTCATCGACATGAAGGAAGTCGGCGAAAGCGCGCTCGAAGCCGCGCTGCCCTGGGATCGCATCGCCGGCGTCGCCTTCCGCAAGGATGGCCACGACAGCGAAGCTCGGTGCCGGCACTGGCGTCCGAGGAAGACGCGCGCGCGCAGCGCGATCCGGACTATCGCTGGCTGGTCGGCGACATCGCCGCCATCGACACGCTGCGCGGCCAGCGCAGCATATCGCTCAACCTGAAGGCGCGGCAGGACGAGCGCACACGGCTGGAGGCGGATCGCCTGACTCGCGAGAACAGCGCGGCGCGCGGCCAAGAGCCTGCCCGTGCGCTCAAGACGGTCGAGGAGCTCGAGGCCGAGGAAACGCCGGACATCGTGCTGACGCAGGCGACCGAGGTCATGGCGGACATGGTGAAGCCACCTCAGCCTGTCATGCCGGCACGCACCCGCCGGTAAAGGCCGGAGCGCGGCGCAGTACCTGACCCGTGCTCAACTAGCGCAGCAGGATCCGGAAGAGATCCCAGGTATCCTCGGCGAGCACGTTCGGCATGCGTGCCGAGGTCCGCCGCCGGCGCTCCGGCCATCAGACGTCACCCTCGGAGAAGCGCTATCGATTCGGTGGTCGGTGAGGTGTCGGCTGGCGTTGCGATAGCGCGCAATCTGCTTGAGGCGCTCGCTGCGCTACCTGACTTCCTGCGCGAGGCTGTCACGCGCCTGGATCAGTCGTCAGGCCGCGTGAGATGTCCTCCATCAGCCGTTCGCATTCCGCGAGCGAGCCGTACTCATCGGTCACTTCGCGGCGCGCCGTGGCTTCGCGCGCGAGCTTGACGAGCGGGGTCTTGACCAGGCGCGCGCACAGCACTTCCGCGCAGGCGATCGCCGCGAGGTTGATGGCGCGACGTGCTTCGACCGTGAGCCCCGGAAATTCGGGCGGCGTCTTCCTTTTCGAGCTGCTTCGGCCGAATCGCGCGCGCCATACCGAGCAGCGCCATCGACTTCGACCAGACCGTGGCTTGCGTCCCGCGGCGATGCGCTGATCGAGCTCGCGACGCTTGAAGTAGTGCCAGAAACGGATCAGCCGGCCGCGCTGCTGCTGCAGCTCGCCGAGCGCCTGCGCGAGCCTCCGCGGCGCGTGTCTCCGGCGGCTCGCAGCTCGCCTCGACGGCCTGGCGACGGGCGAACTGGCGACGGTTGTGCTCGGCGAGGTGCGCACGACGCTCGCGCTCTTCCTGCTGTCGCGCCAGGTCCGCGACGAACTGCTCGATCAGCTCGCGCCCGGACTGCCAGAAGCGACGCAGCTGGTAGAACACGAGCGCCGGATAACCGCTCTCAGGATTGGCGAGGCGCATCTCGAGCGTGCCGAGCATCTCCTGCACGCGCTGCGTCGCGCCTTCCTGCTGCTTGACGCGGTCCTTGAGGCGATAGATCTCATCCTGCAGCCCGCCATAGGCCTTCTTGAGCTCGGCACGCTTGCGGAATAGGGCGAGGACACGGTGATCTTCCGCGTCCGGGTCGTTGCCCGCAGGCTGAGCTTGAGAAATCCGAGCTGTCGCAATGCCTTCATGAGAGGCGCGGCAGCCTTGCGCCACATCTCACGGGGCCGCGACAGCGTTCCGTGGCAGATGAGAAGCGATGGCCCCGCTCCAAGCAGTATTCCAACCACTTGTTTAGCATCACGTTGCGGGCCCAACGCTGATCCAGTTCACGCTCCGCGCGGCCGTGCAGCATGCGCAGCACCGGGTGCGGGTGGCAGCTCGCCCATTCCTGGGCCTCGGCCAGGCGCGCATCGTGGTAGATGCGCACGCGCATGTCCGGGATACTCGACTGGCTCGGTCGCGAAGCGATAAGTGAGATTGAAGCTCGTCGTGTACGGGCAGCGCTCCGTCACCCTGAGAACGAGTTCACAGTCTCGACTCGACAGCGAGCGCTGCTCACCTACGAGGCGCGCCGGATCGCCGGCAAGCCAGCCCAGGCGGATGTAGTTGCTCTCGTAGAGCGCCATGAGCGCGACGAAGCTGCGCGGCCTTGCGCGCCAGGAGACGAGTGTTGCGGCATCACTGATCATCGAGCCGACTATTCATGGCTGCGACGCGACTGTCAACGGACTTTCGCACTGTGCAAACGTCGTACCGGATATGGTTGCGCGAGCGCTGATTTCCGCAGACTCGCTTCCTCAGGGTCGCAGCCGTCGCTCGATGCCGGTGTTGTTGAGAATGCGGCTGGCGATCTCTTCGATGGAACATTCGGTGGTGTTGAGCAGCGGAATGGAGTAGCGGCTGAAGAGCGCCTCGGCGGTGCGCACCTCGTACTGCACCTGCTGACGCGAGGCGTAGTGGCTGTCGGGCCGGCGCTCGTTGCGGATCTGCTGCAGCCGTTCGGGCTCGATGGTGAGCCCGTACAGCTTGCGCCGGTGCGGCTCGAGGCGCGCCGGCAGCGTGTTGGCCTCGAGATCCTCCTCGGTGAGCGGATAGTTGGCGGCGAAAATGCCGTATTGCAAGCGCCATGTACAGGCAGGTCGGCGTCTTGCCCGAGCGCGACACGCCGATCAGGATCACATCGGCGTGCTCGTAGTCGCAGCCGTTGCCGTCATCGTTCGCAAGCGCGAAGTTGGTGGCGTTGATGCGCGTGGTGTAGGCGGCCAGATCCGCCATGCCGTGCGCGCGTCCGGCGAGGTGCGTCGAGGCGGGTCTTCAGCTCCCGCTCCAGCGGGCCCAACGAACGCCGCGAAAAAATCCAGGAACAGGCCATTGCTCTTGATCACGATGTCACGCAGATCGTCCTGCACCAGGGTGCTGAACACGATCGGGCGCACACCTTCGTCCTGGGCGGCCGCGATCGATCCGGCGCACCGCCTCCTCTGCCTTGTCAACGGTCGACACAAATGGCAGAGTCACCGGCCGAAATTCGAGCCCATCGAATTGCGTCAGCAGGCTGTGACCCATGCGTCTCCGCGGTCACGCCGGTCTGGTCGGACACGAAGAAAACGGTTCGGCGGCTCACGTGTTTCCTGACTCCATTCCCAGCTGGCGAGGTTTGCCGAGTGTACGCCATTGCCTTCGACCGTCTGGGGATGCGCGACGTCGAGACGGTCGGCGGCAAGAACTCCTCGCTCGGCGAGATGATCAGCTCCCTGGCCAAGCTCGGGGTACGGGTGCCGGGCGGCTTCGCCACCACCGCGCAGGCCTATCGCGATTTCCTCGTGCAGGGCGGCCTCGACGCGCGCATCCGCGACGCGCTGGCCACGCTCGACGTCGACGACGTCGACAAGCTCGCCGCCGTCGGCGCGCAGATCCGCGAGTGGATTCTCTCGACGCCCTTCCCGCCGCAAGCTCGAAGACGGCCGTGCGCGAGGCCTGCGCACGCATGTCCGGCGGGCGCGACATCGCGGTCGCGGTGCGCTCTCGGCCACCGCCGAAGACCTGCCGGACGCCTCGTTCGCCGGCCAGCAGGAAACCTTCCTCAACGTGCGCGGCGAGGACAACGTGCTGAAGTGCGATGCACGAAGTGTTCGCCTCGCTGTTCAACGATCGCGCGATCGCCTATCGCGTGCATCACGGCTTCGATCACGACGCCGTCGCGCTGTCCGCCGGCGTGCAGCACATGGTGCGCAGCGACCTCGGCTCGAGCGGCGTGATGTTCACGCTCGACACCGACTCGGGCTTCCGCGACGTGGTGTTCATCACCGCCTCCTACGGCCTCGGCGAAACGGTCGTGCAGGGCGCGGTGAATCCGGACGAGTTCTACGTCTACAAGCCGACGCTGCGCGCCGGCAAGCACGCCATCCTGCGCCGCAACCTCGGCGGCAAGGCCATCAAGATGGTGTACGGCGGCCGCCGGCTCCAGCGAGCGCGTCACGACCGTCGACGTGCCTCGACAGCCGACCGCGCGCGCTTCTCCATCAACGACGAAGACATCATCGAGCTCGCGCGCCAGGCGCTGATCATCGAGGAGCACTACGGCTGCCCGATGGACATCGAGTGGGGCAAGGACGGCGAGACCGGCAAGATCTACATCCTGCAGGCGCGACCGGAGACCGTGCAGAGCCGCGCCGGCCGCACCATCCAGCGCTATCACGCTCAAGACAGCGCTCGAAGGTGCTGGCCGAAGGGCCGCACCATCGGCCAGCGCATCGGCGCCGGCCCCGCGCGCATCGTTCGCGACGTCAGCGAGATGGCGCGCGTGCAGACCGGCGACGTGCTGGTCGCCGACATGACCGATCCCGATTGGGAGCCGGTGATGAAGCGCGCCTCCGCCATCGTCACCAATCGCGGCGGCCGCACCTGCCACGCCGCGATCATCGCGCGCGAGCTCGGCATTCCCGCGGTGGTCGGCTGCGGCAACGCCACCGAGCGATCCGCGAAGGCCAGGACGTCACCGTGTCCTGCGCCGAAGGCGACACCGGCTTCGTCTACGAGGGCCAGCTCGAGTTCGAGCACAAGCAGATCGAGCTCGACTCGCTGCCGCCCATCCCCGTCAAGATCATGATGAACGTCGGCAATCCCGACCGCGCGTTCGACTTCGCGGGCATTCCGCATCGGGGCGTGGGCCTTGCGCGCCTCGAGTTCATCATCAATCGCATGATCGGCGTGCATCCGCGCGCGCTGCTGGAATTCGACCGCCTCGATGGCGGACTTGAAAGAGCAGATCCGCGCGCAGATGGCCGGCTATCGCGATCCGGTCAGCTTCTTCGTCGACAAGCTGGCCGAAGGCATCGCGCAGATCGCCGCGGCGTTCGCGCCCGAGCCGGTGATCGTGCGCCTGTCGGACTTCAAGTCGAACGAATACGCCAATCTCATCGGCGGCCGCGCAGTACGAGCCGCTCGAAGAGAATCCGATGCTCGGCTTCCGCGGCGCCTCGCGCTACGTCGATGAAACGTTCCGCCCCTGCTTCGAGCTCGAGTGCCGCGCACTGAAGCGCGTGCGCGACGAGATGGGCCTGACCAACGTGCAGGTGATGGTGCCGTTCGTGCGCACGCTCGAGGAAGCGCGAGCGGTCACCGAGCTGCTGGCCGCGAATGGCCTGAAGCGCGGCGAGAACGATCTGAAGATCATCATGATGTGCGAGCTGCCGACCAACGCGCTGCTCGCGGACGAGTACCTCGAATACTTCGACGGCATGTCGATCGGCTCGAACGACATGACGCAGCTCACGCTCGGCCTGGATCGCGACTCCGCCATCGTCGCCAAGCTGTTCGACGAGCGCGACGACGGCGGTGAAGAAGCTGCTGCAGATGGCGATCGCCGCCTGCCGCAAGCGAGGCAAGTACATCGGCATCTGCGGCCAGGGCCCCTCGGATCATCCCGATCTCGCGCGCTGGCTGCTCGAGCAGGGCATCGAGAGCATGTCGCTCAATCCGGATACCGTGGTGGAGACCTGGCTGTTCCTCGCGAACGCGAAGGCTGGCTAGCCGCGAAACTCGGGCGCGATCAGCAGCGCGCGGTAGTGCTGCAGCTCGCGGATCGACTCGCGGATGTCGGCCAGCGCCAGGTGGGCACCCTGCTTCGAGAAACTCTCGGCAACCTCCGGCGCCCAGCGGCGCGCGAGCTCCTTGAGCGTGCTCACGTCGAGGTTGCGATAGTGAAAATACCGCTCCAGCTCGGGCATCTGGCGGTCCAGGAAGCGCCGGTCCTGGCAGATGCTGTTGCCGCACATCGGCGAGACGCCGGCGGCGACCAGCGGCTTCAGGAAATCAATGGTGCGCGCCTCGGCCTGCGCGAGCGTCACCTCGCTTGCGCGCACGCGCGCGATGAGACCTGAGGCGCCGTGCTGCTTCTGGTTCCAGTCGTCCATCAGCGCCAGCGCGCTCTCAGGCTGGTGAATCGGCGAGATTGGGCCCCTCGGCCAGGACGTTCAGATGCTTGTCGGTGACGACCGTTGCGATCTCGATGATGGCGTCGACGTCGGGCCTCAGGCCCGTCATCTCGAGATCGATCCAGATCAGGTTGTCGCCGGCCATGTTCGCCTCATCCGAGTGATTGCCGGCCGGCCAGCGCGTGCGCCAGCGTGCCGCCGTCGACGTATTCGAGCTCCCCACCCATCGGCACGCCGTGAGCAATGCGGCTCGCGCGCACGCCGCGCTTCGCAGCGATCTCGCTGAGGAAATGCGCCGTGGCCTCGCCTTCGACAGTGGAGTTCGTCGCAAGGATCAGCTCGCGGACCCGGCCCTCCGCGAGCAGACCCTCGAGTTCGCGCACGCCGAGCTGATCCGGGCCGATGCCGTCGAGCGGGGACAAGTGCCCCATCAGCACGAAATAGCAGCCCGCGATAGCTGCCCGATTGCTCCACGGCGACGACGTCCGCCGGGGATTCCACGACGCACAGCAGGGATTCATCACGCTGAGACGAGGCGCAGATCGAGCAAAGTTCACCTTCGGTCAGCATGCGGCAGCGGCGGCAGCGCACCACGCACTCGAGCGCTTCGCTGCAGCGCACCCGCCAATGCGCGCGCGCCCGGCCTACCCTCCTGCAGCAAGTGGAACGCCATGCGCTGCGCGGTCTTCGGGCCGACTCCCGGCAGCGCCCGCAGCGCGTCGATCATCTGCGCAAGCCGAGGCGAATGTTTCATCCAAAGGGCATCTTGAAGCCTGGAGGCAGCTGCATGCCGCCCATGACGCCGGCCATTTTCTCTTGCGTGCGCGCCTCGACTTTGTGCACGGCATCGTTGATGGCTGCGGCGATCAGGTCTTCGAGCATTTCCTTGTCTTCGCCGACGACGGCGGATTCGAGCTGCACGCGCTTCACTTCGTGCTGGCCGGTCATGGTCACCTTGACCATGCCGCCGCCGGCGACGCCCTCGACTTCGATGCTGGCGATCTCGGCCTGTGCCTTCTGCACGTTGGCCTGCATCGCCTGCGCCTGCTTCATCAGGTTGCCGATGTTGCCTTTCATGTGTCGCAATCTCCTATTTCAACGGGCGAACGGTGTCGGCGACCAGCGTGGCGCCGAAGCGTTCGCGCAATGCACGGGCGCCAGGGTCATCCTCGAGCGCGCGGCGCGCGGCCTCCATCTCTTCGAGCGAAGCGCGCTGCCCGACTTGCGCCGGCGTCTCGACACCGGGCGCTACGGTCGCACTCGAACTCGATGCGAATAGGCTCGTCCGAAGTGGCGCGACAGGGCCTGTCCAAGCTTCTCTTCCTGTTGACGTGTTCGCAGGTGCTGCCCGCGAGCGATCGAGCGCGAGCCGCACCACCGAGCCGCTGCGGCCCAGTAGCACGCAATGACTGGCCAGCTGGCGAGCGGCTGCCTGCAGGTCGAGCGCATTCAGAATGGTTGTCCAGATTCTTGTCCTCGAGGGACGCCGCCGGAGCGACGGCCGCTGCCGTTTCCTTCGCTGGCGGCTCGTTTAAGGCCGACGGGCGCGGAGCAGCCTTCGACTCCGGCGCGCGACGCACCGCGATCCTGCCCAGGATCGGCCTCTGGCCGGAACGCGAGCATCCTCACGAGCGTCATCTCGAACCCCACGCGCGGATCCGGCGCAAGGTGCAGATCCCGTCGACCGATGATCGCGGTCTGGTAGAAAAGCTGGACGTCCTCGGGCGCGAGCACCTTCGCCAGCCGCTCGAGCAGCTCGGGTGGATAGCAGCTCGTCGCCTTCGAAATCGCTCACCACCTGCTTCGTGGCGATGCGCGCCAGCAGCGCGGCGAGCTCATCGAGCACCTGCGCGTAGTCCGGCGCCCACTCATCGAGCGAGCGTCGCGTAGCTCATGAGCGCAGGCGCATCGGCCGCGCCCACAAGCTCCGCGAGCTTCACGACGTGATCCCGCGCCACCGTGCCGAGCATCGCGCGAGCCTCTTCCTCGCTCAACCTTGCCGCCACCGAAGGCGATCAGCTGATCGAGCAGCGACAGGCCATCGCGCATGCTGCCGTCCGCGGCCTGCGCGACCAGGCGCACGCCTGCCGGATCGAACTCCATGCCTTCGGCCGTCAGAATCTGCCTTGATGCGCTCCACGATCTGCGACGACCGGCAGACGCTTCAGGTTGAACTGCAGGCAGCGCGACAGCACCGTCACCGGCAGCTTCTGCGGATCGGTCGTCGCCAGCAGGAACTTCACGTGCGGCGGCGGCTCTTCCAGCGTCTTCAACAGCGCATTGAACGAGTGCGTGGAGAGCATGTGCACTTCGTCGATGAGGTAAACCTTGTAGCGACCGCGCGCCGGCGCGTACTGCACGTTATCGAGCAGCTCACGCGTGTCGTCGACCTTGGTGCGCGAGGCCGCGTCGACTTCGATGAGATCGACGAAGCGTCCTTCGTCGATGTCCACGCAGGCTGCGCATTCGCCGCAAGGCTTGGCGGTGACGCCCGTCTCGCAGTTGAGGCACTTGGCTAGGATACGGGCGATGGTGGTCTTGCCGACGCCGCGCGTGCCCGTGAACAGAAACGCATGATGCACGCGGCCCGTCTCGAGCGCGTTGACGAGCGCGCGCAAGCACGTGCTCCTGCCCGACCAGCTCGGTGAAATGTCTTCGGCCGCCATTTGCGCGCCAGAGCGAGGTAACTCATGAGTGGGCGGAGTTTAACTTTGGCGCGCTTCGCGCCGCAGTCCATGAGACGTGCTGCCGAAGCCGCCGAATGGCATGGTAGCCGTCGCAAGGAGGCGACCCGCACCAGCCTGACTTCGGCACCCGACATCACCGCTACCGTTGCTCCCTTCCGGGCCTGGCGGGATTTACGGCTGGTCGTCGCGAAGAGACCGATGCGGGCCACCATAGGACCGGGCACTGCCACTGACTCCGCACGCCGTTCCGCCCGGCTTGGCGGGGCGCGAGGGCGCGCATGCTACCACATCCCCTTGGCGCTCTGATTCACTTGGGGCAGCCGACAGGCAGTCGAGTCGAGCTCATCGGTCGGGCTCCTTGTACCTTTCGAGCACGATCTCGATGACGCTTGCAGCCGTCCAACCGAACTCGGGCGAGGAACTCAGATGTGCGTACAGGCCGCGCGATTCGTGCCCGACGTCGCCGGAGCGGGCCGTCTCGCGCCATTTCGCGCGATCAGCCGAGCGTCGCCGGGATAGTTCTCCTGCAGCCAGGGCGTGCTTTGAACAGCGCTCATCATGCGATCGGCCAGCTGCTCCGCCTGCGCGTGATAGCCGTGACGCCACAGCGTCTCCATCATCCAGTAGTTGATGTGCGGCCAGATGCGTCCACGCCAATAGCCGCGTGGCATCGTAGCCCGGGTTGTCCAGGGACAGGCTCGGTATCCGGCATGTCGTCCCTGAAGAACTCCTTGGGATTGAGCAGATGGCGCTCGATGACGCGCTTCGCCTCCCTCGCCGGCAGAGGAACGCCGGCCCAAAGCGGCAGGAACATGTTCGGATTTTTGACGCCGCTGAACTTTTCGCGCGTGCCTTCCCGACGTCGTAGAACATGGCGTCTTCGGGGAAGTACATGGTCTCGACGATCAGCTTGCCGAGCGTGTCGCGCCGGCGATTCCATTCGCGGCTCTCATCTTTCAGGCCGAGCGCCGCCGCGATCAGGCCGAGATATTTCATTTCGTTGAAGACGAAGGCGTTGATGTCGGGAGATTCGACACCTTTCAGCGGAGGGCACGACATGCCATAGGTGATCGGCTCGCCCGCCGAACGCCGGATCCCAACGCGCGTCGTTGTCGGCGATCTCGCCGGTGTTGCTGACCACTTATGAGGCCGCGCGCACTGCTTCGATACTTGCGCCAGAAATCGACGTAGCTGCGGCATGCCCGGATACACGCGCGCCAGCCAGGCGCGATCACTGCTGCGCTGATAGGTACGCCAGGCCGCCCAGCCAAGGATGGGCGCCTGGCCCTCGCCGGCGCGATGGGTGTCGGTCAGGGCTGAAAGGCAGACTGCCACGCGGGGTGGCATTTCGCAGGAACGCCTCGATGGTTTCCTGAGACAGCGCGGGCTCGAACTCCCGCGCGCCCACGGCGCTCATCATCGAGTCCCAGAAGTACGGCATCGCCACGCCGAACTTGGTCGTGTAGGGAACACGATTGCCTTCGAAGTAGCCGCCTTGGCCCGGACGAACAGACTGTTCAACACGGTGATCGCGTGGGCGTACAGGCGCGCGATGGCTTCCGTGCGTGACGAGCGGCAGTGGCGGCGCCGCGGCGATGAGCCGTTCGATGCGCGCGGTTTCCGACGCCGGTGTCCATCCCGCCTTGATGAGCTGCTTCGCCGCGGCGAACCCATCTTGCGCGATGCCACGATTGCGGCCGAACGCCATCGCGACGGTGAATTTCGACTGACGATCCCGGTTCGAGGCGGACGTGGCGGCGGCAAGCTCGGCCATGCATGCGAGCTCGAGCGGGGTTCCCTCGATCATGCCGGCGACGAACTGCGAAACGCCGTAGACGTTGCGGCCATGCTCGCGATGCTGGAACAGTGTAGTCCAGGAGCCCTCCGGCGCTCCGTCGAGCGTCGTGATCAATCCGAGCGGAAAGGCGCCTTCCCAGTCCGGCGCGACGCCGATTCCCGGATACGTGAAGGAGATGTCCAGCATGCGCGTACGGGGGCTCGAGTTCTCGAGAACGAATTCCACAGCCAGGACGTCGCGCGCGGGGAATGCGGTCGACGCAGTGAGGAGCACCTCGCCGAAAGCAGATGTCTCGACGATCTTGTCCGGCCTGAAATTTCTCGATGTCAGCGTCCCCACGATCGGGCGCCCGTCTTCCTTCACCGACCAGGTCAGAAGCGAGTCCGTAATTGACGAACCCCACCAGCCGACGATGGTGTTCAGCTGCTGAATTCCGCTGCGATCCGGGTTCGGCCAGGAGATCGTGATGTCCGAATGGCGATCGCTCCAGGCGCCGGGCGCGCTTGTGTAGGGGACGAGATTGTCGAGGCTCACCCCTTCGTCCGCACAGGCCACCGTCGAGGCCAGCCACGTCAACCCCGCGAATAAGAAAGCTCGGGCCTGAACCGTGACTCTTTCCCGTCTCTTCATGATTTGTGCTCCGCGTAGCGCTAAAGGAGTCGGCTCAGGACGTAAGCCTGTCTCGCCTCCAGCGAGAGCGCGATCGTCCCGTCCGTGGCGCGCATGGCGCGCGCCTCCGTCGGCTTCTTGCCGATGGCATTGACCTTGACGTCGGCGCCCTTCCATTTCGGCGGCAGCTGCCACTGCGAAGTGCCTGGCTCGACGCTGTAGAGGATGACCTCGGTGTCGCTCAAAGGAATCATGCGACGGGTGCCTTCCACGATCGGCACGCCGTCGCTGATCACGGTCCAGTATCCATCGTGCGTCACTCGCGACACGGTGCCGTCGGCGAAGCGGCCTATGAAGTTTTCGAGCGGCACGGTCTTTCCCTCTTCGGTTCGCTGACCCGCCTTCTCGCTACCCAGCCAGAGCAACTCGCGCCTGGCCAGATATGCCTGCGTCAGATTTCCGAGGTAGTACGCATCACCGATCTGTGCGGCGGTGTATTTCTTTTTCTCGACCCAACCCAGCAGATTGGCGTCATGCGCGCCGTAGTCGTCGTTGTTCGACCAGCCGAGCACCTGCCCCAGCCCCGACTCATAGCGCCCACTGCCGTAGACCTTTCGGTGCAGCATGAGCATCTGGAACGGATCGCTGAGCACGTGCCGGTGCAGAATGTGATCCACCTTGCCGAAGAACCCGTCCTCGGGCCCTTCGATGGACACGGCGATATTTCGCTGGTGGAACCAGTCGATGATGGCGCGACCATACTGCGCCTCTGCTCCATAGCCAATGTCCTCTCCCGGCCCGATGCTGATGACGTCGCTTCGAAAAGTGTCCAGGCAGATGAGCCCCTTGACCGGCACGGTGCGCATCATCTCTTCTATCCGCCGCTGAAAATCACCGGAGCGGAACTGCTTCGTCAAGGAGACGCGATAGTCCGGCGGACCCCCGACGAATTGATAGGACCATACGAAGGGCTTGCCACTGCGGTCGAACTGCAGCACATCTGGATCGAACCCGGGTCGACCCGGGTAGGAATCATTGATGTTGACGTGATAGGAGACCGTAGCGTTGAACGGCGCGGAATCTTTGACGAGCTTGCGCAGTGCCGCTGCGCCGCCGGTGCGCTCATTCACGCGGTTTAGCGCGGGGTATCCCGTGTCATGCCCGGTGAACTGCCATCCCGTCAGCGCCACGTTCTGCCCCGCGTTGCGCGTCACCCTAGCCACTTCGCGGATCACCTCGAGAGACTCAGCGAACGAGGTCAGCGGCGGCGCAAAGCCTCCGTCTGGCTCATCGACCGGCTTCACCCAGTCGTTGAGGATCTTGTACGAGAACCGGCTCGGCTCGAAGATCGCTGCAGGCTCGGGAAGACGGGCGCGATGCCAGATCGCCGCCTCCATCCAGTTCACCGCTCCGTCGCCATTCACGTCGTCGGTGATGATCGCAACGGTCGCTTTCAACAGGGGCTGAGGCTCCCCGAGAATTCTGAATTGATAGGTGCCGACACCCATCGTGAAATCGGTGGCGGTGCCCTCGCCTCCGAGGAGGCGCGTCCTCACCCGCCAGAAGGGAATGTTGGTATCGATCGTAGCGGCCAGGTCGTGCAGGTTCGCGGAAGCCCAGTTGACCTCTTTGGGTGGCCCGCCGTTCTCCCGGCCGATGGTCATGAACTTCGCGCTCGACTGACCGATGATGTTCGGGAAAGGCTCCTTCCACTTCCTGCCCTCATATTCGCCCCGATAGGCCTCCCCTTCACCGTCCGCCGCAGGCATGCGCACCAGGTTCTGGTCCGGAAAGCCCAGCGTCTGCAAGCGGAAACTGCCGCGCTCACCGACGCGGGCCAGCTCGAATGCGAGCTCGTTGCCGTTCACCGCGAGCCTCAACACGAGATCGAGATCCAGTGGCCGCACGCGAACCATATAGTCGGCGCTGGAAGCCTGCGATTCGACGCTGACTTCGAAATCGCCCGGGGTGTAAACCTGGCCGTTCAGTTCGAGCGTCGGGCGCTGCCCAGGATCGGCACCAGAAACGCTGCGGCCAGCGATCGTTCGATAACTCAACACGCGAGGGAAGTCGCGATCGAGAGTAGCCGCCATCGATTGCGAGCGGATCTCGACCGAAGCGGGGCTCTGCGCGAATGCGGTATATGACCAAGAGAGAACACCGCACGCGACCCATGCGGCGGACGGCACCGCCCATGCTGCTGGCTGGCTCATTCGTTTCTCCCCTCAGATGGCGGCTATGATGATAACGATACCATCCCGCCCGTCAAAACACACTACGTGAGGGCCGAGGTCTATTTCCATTTGAAATGGTCGCCGGCGCGCAGCACGGACATGCGGACCCCGGTTGCCGACTGGTTCTCGCCCTCCGAGGCCGACTTCACTTTGGATTTCCGGGCGTCGAAAACTACGACGTTGCCCTCGCCGAACACTTCGAATTCGCCGTCGGAGACCAGGACCGTGGTCGCTTCATCGATCGCCACCCCGGGCGTGCGTGGATTGTCGAGCACGGCGGAGACGAGCCGCGCGAAGCGCTGACGCTTGACGAAATGCTGGTCGGTGATCACTTCAGGCCAGAAGCCGAGGCCATCGCTGATGAGAGTGCCTTTGCTCCTGATCGCTTTCACATCCGCCGTGTCGCCGCCTTCGATCATGAGCTTCGACATCGCGGCTGCGCCTGCGCTCATACCTCCCACGAGCGCACCCTCCTCGTGTCGCTGCCTGATCGCGTGCATCACGGTGGGCAGCTTGTGCATCCACTTCATAAGGCCCACCTGGTCGCCGCCGCCGAAGAAAATGTAATCGGCCTCTTTCAGGGCGGCGATCGAACCGGGTTCGTCGGTGAGATTGAGAACGATGACGTTGCTCGCGCCGGCCTCGATCCACAGCTTGGAGTAGGACTCGTTGAATTCCTTCGAGCCGAGCGGGCCTTCCTGATCATCATCCGGCTTGTCGGGCGAAACGGCGGCGTATGGCACGAGGACGACGCGGGCGCCCGAGCCGCCACAAAGATCGAGCCCTCTGCGCGTGTAGTCCTGCGAGGACTTGCCGCCGCCATGGATGAGAAGCTTGCTGTGCCCAGCGCCGGGACAAGGCGCATCGGCAGCCACAGGACGGGCCAGAAGAATGCAGCCTATGCAGCTGACAGCAACAACCAGAAATCGCATCAATGTGATCCCCTTGACCTCAGTTAACCGACCGCCTCCACGAAAATGATCTCGCTCGTGAACCGATTGGGCAACGTTACTCGGAAGCCATCTTCCATCAGCGCCTTGCCCGTCTGAGTCTGCTCCTCCAGCGCCCCGTCCTCGCCCCGGATTCGATAACGAACGGCTGGATCCAGTCCCTTGAGCTGAATCAGCTGCCACGTCTTGTCGCTGTTCGGACGAAATACATACGCCGTCCCCTTCCCGATGCGGGCATTCCAATAGAACATGCCATCCCAATGCATCCCGTCCGCGCGCGGCAGGATGCGATGTACCTTCGGATCCTCGAGCACCGGCCTCACCCACGACTTGTAGGTCTGCGTCGACTTCCTGATATCCGCTTTCTGCCGCTCCGTCAGCTTCGCGCTTTCGACTAGATCCATCTGCCACGCACCCATCATCGCTGAGCGCCACAGATACAGCTCCGGCGCATCGGCGACCTGCGAATAGAAGCGCTCGTAGGTGTAGAGCTGGATCGTGGAGGGCGGGAACATGTGCGTGGTGTCGTACACCGCCTGCCGGTTCGCGAGCGCCGAAAGAGTGTCGGTGGCGACGATATAATGCGCATGCTGGATATTGCCGAAATCCTTGATCCGCCCGCCGGCCGAGCAGCCTTCGAGCGTAATGCCAGGAAATTTGCGCAGCAACTCCTCCTGGATGCGGTAGTAACCGAGCGTCGACCAGTAGCTCGCATCCGTGCCGTAGCGCCCTCGCTTGCCCTGGGCGACGGAGTTGATCGCGATGGGGCTGTGGTCACTCTTGAAGTAGTCGAGATTGAATTCGCGCACCGCGCGCTCGGTCTCTTTCTCCACCCACGCGCGCGCATCGTCATTGCCCACGTCGATCTGCGACTGCCAGTTGAGATTGCCGGACTCGGGATAGATGGGGGCCATGGCGAACCACTCGGGGAATCGCTCGTAACTCATCGCACCGGGGTGGTCCGAGCGGGCGCCGTGTGTCCAGGCCATCCACAGACCGAATTTCATGCCGTTGGCATGCAGGTAATCAGCCAGCGGCTTCGCGCCGTGCGGGAATCGCTTCGGATCCCAACGCCAGTCGCCGGATTCCGGGAACCACATGGCATCTGCGACGAAAGTCTCGAAGCCCAGGTCGTGCGCGAGTTTCGCGCTCGCGAGCACGGCAGCCTCATCCTGCGTTCCCGGCTCACCGCCATCGAGATAGTAGTTGTAGGCGAGGGTCGGGTACGGCCCTTTACCGAGCGGCGGCAGAAGGGATTCCACTACGTAACGATGCACGCTATAGGCGCCCTCCTCGGCATCGCCGCGATACGTGCCGACGAATGCTGGGGGCACGAGAAACGTCTCGCCAGGGAAGAGATCGGTCTTGAAGTTGTCGTCGAGGCCGACGGTGAAGTCGATCTGGTTCGGGCTCGCCTCACCGATGATGTAACCCACCGCCGAGAACTTCCAGCCGACGTAGAAACCGTCTGAGTTCTCCACCTGCAGGTTCATGAACGGCACCTGGGAGGTGCCATCCACATCGAGTAGATAGACGTTGCCACCCGAATCACTCGGCCTGCTGAAGAGAGTCGTGGCCCAGTTTCGGCTCACCGGCTGCGTCATCACGCCGCCGTTGATGAGGGCGTTCGAGCCGCCTCGGCGCACGTGCGTGGACTCGACGTACTTCTCCATGGGCACCGCGAGTACGGGCAGCTGCAGGCTATGCTGTGAGCCGATGGTAATGCGCGATGGAGTCCCGTTCTTCAGCGTGAGCCAGTGCTCGATCGGTCCGCGGCCGCGGGCGGCCTGCCAGATGGACTGCAGTTCCAGTGATGGCTCGGCGGCAAAGCTCAGTGTGAGACGCTTGCTGGCCTCGCTGAATACAGCGCCGGTGAAATTCCACTTGAGCTCGCGTTTCTTGCCTTCCATCTCGATGGAAGCGGGAAGGGATTCACGATTCGGCGTCTGAATCCAGTTCCAGTCCGCACCCGGCGCACGCAGGCCCAGAACCGCGGGCTGGCCCGCGTCGATGGCGATCTCGAGCTCCGTGTCGGGAGTCTTGAGCGTCCAACGCTGTGGTGTCTTGGAGGGTTGCTGGGCGCCGGCAATACCAACCAACGACGCCAGGGCCAGGGTCAGTCAGGGAGACTGCGAAGCGCGGCATGGCACCTACCTTTTGCTGCGCCATGATACCGTTATCACCAGCGAGCGGAAGGGGGCCAGAAGGTCGCGCGGTGCGCTCAAGCTACGCCAGCGTGGATGGTCAGGCCACCGTCGACGACCAGCTGCGCGCCGGTGACGAGCCTCGCCTCATCCGAAGCCGGGAACAGGACCGCATTGGCGATATCCACGGGTTCCTGGAAAACGCTTAGCGGGATCGTCCTCCAAAGAAATGTGCGGCCGGCGATTCGGCGACTTGAGCGAGTGCTCCGAAGCGATGTGCGAGGCGATAGGGTGCAGGAGTCGCATCGGCCGCGTTCGCCAGTCGCGACGAAAAGAATTTCAACAGCAGCCGGCCGTGCCGGACGACCACCGAAGCGGCAAACCGGTCTTTTCAGTCTGGTGTCATTCAGGCGAAACGGCTGACGCTCGATGTAGTGTAAGGGCGGTTTGCGATGCGCAGTGGGTACCTGCGGAGCCTCACGCGGCTGAATGGACGTGACTGTCTTGCGCCGGGAAGTGGCGGAGAGGGTGGGATTCGAACCCACGTAACCCTGTGAGGAGTTAACTGGAATTCCAGTCCAGCGCCTTCGACCGCTCGGCCACCTCTCCGTTCTAGAACATCAATTAAATCAATCGCATCAATGAAAACGGATGCAATGGGTCACATGGGAGACGCGCATGCTAGCACACGCAAACCCGGTGACAGGCACCGGGTTTCTGGCAGTTTGCTCACATCAGGCGAGTTGGGCAGCTTGCTGCCGGTTGCGACACCGTCGACCACCGATTTCGTGATCTCGGTGTCGAGCAGGCCGAGCCCGAGACGCACATCGAGCCCGTGCGCGGGCTTCCACCAGAGGTCGAGCTCGCCGCCCTTCACTTCTGCATCGCCCACGTTCGTGATGCCGAACAGCACACCGACCGGCGAGTCGAACAGCCCGCCGTAGAACTGCATGTCCTTGTAGTCGTAGAAGAATGCGGACGCATTGAGCTGCAGTGAGTTGCCGAGCATTCGCCGCTTGAAACCCACCTCGTAGGCGACCAGGTTCTCGTCGGCGAACGGTTGCAACTGGTTCGGATCGAACGTCAACTGACCCTGGAATCCGCCGGACTTGAAGCCGCGGCTGACGCTGCCATAGATCAGCGTCTCCTCGATGCCCGAATAGTCGAGGCCTACCTTCCCCGAAACGTCGTTGACGTCGTACTTGTGCGAGACCGACGGGAACAACGGTACGTCGGTGCCGCCCGCCGGGATGATAAAGGTGAAGGCATCGTGAAATTTCTTGCTGTCGTCCGTGTAACGCGCGCCCGTGGTCAGTTTCCATCCGGGGCTGAATGACCATTCGCTCTGCAGGAAGACCGCGGCGGACTCCGTGTCCTGCTCGTACTCGTTGCCCAGAGAATCGACTCTGTACAGGCCGAGCAGCGGCAGCAGGTCGCTCGCATCGAAGCGGTCGCGCGTATCCACGGAATCTTCCGCATAGAACACACCGCCGGTCACCACCAGCGACTCACTGATGTGGGTCAGGCGCAGTTCCTCCGAGAACTGGTGGATCTTGTTCTCGAAGTACCCGTCGAGCTGAATGAGGCTCACCCCGTCGCGGTCCTCGATGTGATCGCGCTTGAAGCGCTCATACCCGGTGACGGAGCTCAGCGTCAGCGACTCGGACAACTTCAGGCTGACGGCTCCGGGGCAGGCTTGGGCGTAGTGAAGGGCGGCGGCTCATCCAGGCACGGATCGCCCTTGGCGCGCGGCGGCGGCTCGGGCGTGTTCAGCTCGGGAATGCGTAGCGCCTGGGTGGTGTCGGGGGCATCGAGCCCCGGCGGAATCTTGAGCGGCTCGCCCGCCTCGGCCGCAGCGTACTTGGGCGGCTCATGGCATGAATGACCGAACCAGGAGCGGCAGCTGGAAATCAGCACGCAAAGGGCGACGATGCCCAGTCCGCGTGCGAGAGAAAATACGGTATCAGCCATTCAAGACTCCTGTGGAACGCAAGGCCTCCAGCACCACGGCGTGATGCTCGGGCGAAAGGTCCGTCAAGGGCAAGCGAAGTGCGCCATGGATCAATCCCATGCTCGCCAGCGCCCATTTCACGGGAATCGGATTCGACTCCAGGAACAAGCGCGCCATTCAGCGGCGATCAGCGTGCGGTCGATGCGCTGTGCAGACCTTTGTCCGCATCGCCCCGCACGCGGCCGCGATCATCTCCGACACCGCGCGCGGCGCAACGTTCGCCGTGACCGAGATGACCCCTTGCGCGCCGGCCAGCACCGCCTCGCAGGCAGTCGGGTCGTCCCCGCTCAGCACCGTGAAGTCCCGCCCGCAGGCCGTCCAGAAGCTCGCGGATGCGTCCCACGTCCGCCACGGCCTCCTTGACGCGCCTGCACCTGCGGCAAGCCGCGCCAGGCGTCCCATCGTCTGCGGCAGCAGGTCCACAGCAGGTCCGTGAGGGCACGTTGTACACGATGAGCGGCGCGGCGTCGCGCTCGGCGATCTCGGCGTAGTGGCGGTAAAGCCCCTCCTGCGTCGGCTTCACGTACGACGGTGTGACCACCATGATATCCGGTGAGCGGCAGCCGTACTCGAGCCGGCGCATGCGCTCCACCGTCGTTGCGGTGCAGTTGGTCGCCACGCTCGGCGACGACCGCCATGCGGCCGTTCGCACGTGGCAGGCCCGCTCGGTCAGCTCGCGCAGCTCGGCATCCGAGAGCGAACCGGACTCGCCGGTCGAGCCGCCTACGACCACGCCGTTCGTGCCGTTTTGCAGATGAAAGTCAAGCAGACCGTCCCATGCCGCGAAATCGACCGATCCGTCGACGCGCAGGGGTGTGACGATGGCGACCACGCTTCCTGAAAACATAGCCAGCAATTAAACTTCAGCCCGGCATCAAGCACCAGTCCCCTTTTTTCCGATGGCACAGAATACCGAGAGGAAATGGCCGCAGGCCCACGAGATGAAGCAACACCTCGCCGTCTCGGCAATCGGCGGCGACCGCACCGGCATGGTTCACGAGCTGACCCGCGTCATCAACGAGTGCGGCGGCAACATCAGCGAGAGCCGCATGACGAGCCTCGGGTCAGCGAGTTCGCGATGCTGCTGCTGGTCTCGGGCAACTGGCATGCGCTCGCCAAGCTCGAAACCGAGCTCAAGCGGCTCGCCGACACCACGAGCCTCAGCATCCACCTGAAGCGCACCGAGCCGCGCACGGCGCGCACGGACATGCTCCCCTACTCGATCGACGTCGTGTGCATCGACCAGACGGGCATCGTCTCCGGGCTCTCCGGTTTCTTCTCGAGCCGCGGCATCGACATCGCCGAGGTGTCGACGCGCAGCTACCCGGCGGCGCACACCGGCGCGCCGATGTTCTCGGTGCAGATGATCGTCAACGTGCCGAGCCGCATCCATGTCGCGCACCTGCGCGAGGAGTTCATGGAGTTCTGCGACTCGCTCAACCTCGATGCGATCCTCGAGCCGGTGAAGTCTTGAGGACAGCCCCCAGCCGTTGAAGAACTGCCACGGAAGCCACGCCGCCTGTTCGTGCTCGACACGAACGTGCTGATGCACGACCCGACGGCGATCTTCCGCTTCGAGGAGCACGACATCTACCTGCCGATGGTGCGTGCTCGAGGAGCTCGACGCGCAGCAAGAAGGGCCTCTCGGAATCCGTCGCGCAACGTGCGCCAGGTGAGCCGCTTCCTCGACGAGCTGATGCGCGACGCCAGCAAGGAGGAGATCGACCAGGGCCTCGCACTGCCGATCGAGCCTCGGCGACCAATCACAGCAAGAAGCCCGCCGAGCGGGCGGCTCTTCTTCCAGACCAAGCAGCTGGCCGCGCGCGCTGCCGGACAGCCTGCCCGGCCACGGGCGCGGCGACAACGCGATCCTGCTCGCACACGCTGGCGCTCGCAGAGCGAGCATGCCCGACAGCGCGCGTCACGCTCGTGTCCAAGGACATCAACCTGCGCATCAAGGCCGCGATGCTCGGCATGCATGCGGAGGACTACTACAGCGACAAGACGCATCGAGGACTGCCGACCTCCTGTACACCGGCGTGACCGCGCTGCCCGCGGACTTCTGGGAGACGCCACGGCAAGGACATGCGCTCCTGGAGAGCAGGGCGAGCGCACCTACTACGAGGTGCGCGGGCCGCGGGTGAGCGAGTGGCAGCCGAACCAGTTCCTCTACGAGGACAGCGCCGAGGGCATCGAGGCGATCGTGCGCAAGGTGCGATGGCGAGGCGCGACGCTCGAGCTGCTGCGCGACTACCGCAGCGAGCGCCACAGCGTGTGGGGCATCACCGCGCGCAACCGCGAGCAGAACTTCGCGCTGAACCTGCTGATGGACCCGGAGATCGACTTCGTCACCATGCTCGGCCCGGCCGGCACGGGCAAGACGCTGCTGACGCTCGCCGCGGGCCTCGCTGCAGACGCTCGAGACCAACCGCTTCGGCGAGATCATCATGACGCGCGTGACGATCCCGCTCGGCGAGGACATCGGCTTCCTGCCCGGCACCGAGGAGGAAAAGATGGAGCCGTGGATGGGCGCGCTGATGGACAACCTCGAAGTGCTCACGCAGAGCCAGGAAGGCGGCAACTGGGGCCGCGCCGCGACCAACGACCTGCTGCGCAACCGCATCAAGATCCGCTCGCTCAACTTCATGCGCGGCCGCACCTTCCTCAACCGCTTCATCATCCTCGACGAGGCGCAGAACCTGACGCCCAAGCAGATGAAGGCCCTGGTGACGCGCGCGGGCCCCGGCACCAAGCTCGTCTGCCTCGGCAACATCGCCCAGATCGACACGCCCTACCTCACCGAGACGACCTCGGGACTCACCTACGTCGTCAACCGCTTCCGCGGCTGGCCGCATTCCGGCCACGTCACGCTGGTGCGCGGCGAGCGCTCGCGCCTGGCCGACTACGCCTCCGACATCCTCTGACCGAACCGGCGACCGCGCGCGCGCGCCCGGTCGAATCGCCACCTCCCGACCCGGACGTGCCCGATGCGTCGCTTCGCCGTCCTGTTCCTGCAGCCTCGCCACCGACTGCTGCGCCAACGCGCAGTCCGCGACGCGAGCTGCCGGACATCGGCAACCCGGCCGGCGCCATCATTACCGAGTCGCGACGAGTACCGGATCGGCGCGATGATCGTCCGCCAGCTGCGCGACGAGGGAGCGGTCATCGACGATCCGGAGATCAACGAGTACCTGCAGGCGCATCGGCCAGCGCCTGTCGGCGCAGACGCCCGATGGCGGCCGTCCCTTCCAGTTCTTCGCGGTGCGCGAGAACACCATCAATGCCTTCGCGCTGCCGGGCGGTTTCATCGGCGTGAACGCACGGCCTCGTGCTCGCGACCCGCAACGAGTCCGAGCTCGCGAGCGTGCTGGCGCACGAGATCGCGCACGTCACGCAGCGCCACATCGCGCGCACCATGCAGCGCGCAGGGCAAGCAAAGCATCGCGTCGACCGCGGCGATGCTCGCGGCGATCCTGATCGGCGCCATGGCGGGCGGCAGCGGCGATGCGATGCAGGGCGCAATCGCCATCGCGCAGGGCGCGGCGGCCCAGCAGCAGGTCAACTTCACGCGCGCCAACGAGTACGAGGCGGACCGCGTCGGCATCGGCTTCCTCGGCTTCGGCGCGGATTCGATCCGCAGGCCATGCCGAGATTCTTCGAGACCATGGGGCGTCGCTCCGGGCTCGCCGGCGAGTTACGTACCGGAAATGATCCAGACGCCATCCCGTCACCAGCAACCGCATCGCCGAGTCGCGCAATCGCGCGCTGCAGTACGGCCACGTGAAGGTCTCGGAGTCGCCGAGCTATCCGCTGATCCGCGAGCGGCTGCGGGTGATGACCGCGCCGCGCGAGACCGAATCTCGACCGCTCAGTATGCGCAAGGAGCGGGCCGAAACCGCGCCCGAGCTCGGGAGCAGCTACGGCGAGGCGCTCGCGCTGATGGCGGCCAACAGGCCGCAGGAGGCGACCAAGATCCTCTACCCGCTCGCCGAGCAGAACCAGGACGATGACCCTGCTGCACATCGCGCTCGCGCAGTCGGAGCTGGAGGCCGGCCTCTCCAACGACGGCCTGGCCACCTTCGACAGGGCCATGCACCTTTTTCCGCGCAACGTGCCACTTGCCGTGCGCTACGCGGAGGCGCTGATGGCCAACGGGCGCGCCAAGGAAGCGCACGCGCTGCTGCTGGACGTGTTCAACAATACCGCGCCGACCCCCGAGCAGATCCGCCTCATCGGCACTCGCGGCGAGCGCGGCCGGCGACACTGGCGACGCTTACCAATACATGAGCGAATACCACATCGCCAGCGGCGATCTCGGCGCTCGCCGCTCAACAGCTCGAGCTGGCGCTGGCTGCGCCGAACATCACCATCGTGCAGCGACAGCGCTTCCAGGCACGCCTCGACGAGGTCCGCGAAGCCCTGGCCGAAGCGCGCAGCAAGCGCATGGTCAGCCGTGGCGGCGGCTAAACGGAGCGGCCTGGCGCTGCTAGAATCGCGCTTTCGAGGACCTCGCCCGCACCATGATTCGATCCGTCTCCGCCCTGCTGCTCCTTGCCGTGCATCGCGCCTGGCCGGCTGCGCCGCGCGCCACCGCGAAACCGGATGCACGCGATCCGTTCGAGCGCGTCAATCGCGCGACTTACAAATTCAACGATGCCGTCGATCGCGCCGTGCTCAAGCCGGCCGCCAAGGGCTACCGGAAAGTAGCGCCGCAATTCGTCGAGACGGGCGTCTCCAATTTCATGGACAACATCAGCTACCCCGTGGTGATCGTCAACGACCTGCTGCAGGCCAAGTTCAGACCGGCGCTGCGCGACACCGGCCGGCTGCTGCTCAACACGACGCTGGGTATCGGCGGCCTGTTCGATCCTGCGAGCAAAGCGGGCCTCGACAAGAACGACGAGGATTTCGGACAGACGCTCGGCAAATGGGGAGTCGTCGAGCGGCCCCTACCTGATGGTGCCTTTTCTCGGGCCGACGACCTTGCGCGATGGCGTCGGCTCGGTGGCCGATCACTACACCGAACCGGCCACGTTACATCGAGCGCGACCAGTATCGCCTGGCGCTCCAGGGGCTCAGCATCATTGACGATCGCGCGCGCCTGCTGAGTTTCGATGACGCATTGAACCAGGCTTACGACCGTTACGCGTTCGTGCGCAACGCCTATCTGCAGCGGCGCGAATACCTGGTCACCGATGGCCAGGCCGAAGAGGAACCTCTCGAGGAGTTTCCCGAAGACGAGCCCGCGGCGGAATCACCGCCCCAGTGAGCGTTGCGGGGCGAGCAGGTCTTCGATCTCGCTGATCTGCGATATCGCGAACAGCCGGTCCGGAAGCCCGACGAAGCGCAGCGGCACCTTGCGGCTGCGGCGCATGCGCCAGCCAATCGAGCAACACCGCGAGGCCGGCGCTGTCGGATTCCGTCACGCCGCCGCAATCGACCTGGATCTCGCTCGACTCGCACGGCCTGAATGGCCTGGATTCCCGCATCGCGCGCCTTGGCCGCGGTCTCGAAGGTGAGCGCACCGCTCACCACGATGCGCCCGGGGCCATTCAGCGCGAGCTGGAAGCTCACGCCGGTTTCTGCGCCGGCTTTTCGATGGGCTTGCCGCCCTTCTCCATGCGTTCGATCACCGCGTCGAGCCCGCGCTGGTCGATCTCCGCGCCGAAATCGTTGCGGAAGCTCTTCACGTAGCTGATGCCCTCGATGACGACATCCCAGGCCTTCCAGCCCTCGGGCGTCTTGCGCAGGCTGTAGTTGACCGGCACGCGCGTGCCGTTGCTGCGCTTGACCTCGGTGCGCACCGTGGCCGATCCGTGGCAGGATCGACCTCGTCGGATACACCTTCAGCTTGTCGCCGGTGAACTCGGCGAGCGCGCTGCCGTAGTTGCGCAGCAGCGACTGATAGAACGCGTTGATGAAACGCTTCCGCTGCTCGGCGAGTGGCCGTGCGCCAGTGCTTGCCGAGCACGAGCTGCGCCGAGTACTCGGTGTCGAAGTGCGGCAGCAGGTGCTTCTCCACCAGCGCGCCCACTTTCGACGGATCCTTGCTTGTAAGCCGCGCGATTGGCATCGAGGTCCGTCGAGCATCGTCTGCGCGACGGTCTGCACGAGCTCGCTCGGCCCGCTGCGCAGGGCTCGCAGCCGGGGCCGTTCAGCGGCCGCCGCAACGCCCATGAACAGCGATGCGGCCAGCGCATACGACGGCTCAAACCTCTCATTTCGGCTTCTCCTGCGGCCGTCAGCCGGCCCCTTGCTCGCCATGTTCGCGAAGAACTTGTTCACCAGGCTCTCGAGCACGATGGCGGATTGCGTGAACTCGATTTGACCGCCTTCCTTCAGATAGGTTTCCGAGCCACCCGGCCCGATGCCGATGTACTTGCCGCCGAGCAGGCCCTGCGTCTGGATGCTGGCGTCGCTGTCTTCGGGAATCTGGTCGTACTGCGGATCGATGCGCAGCGTCACCGCGGCCTTGTAATCCTGCGGGTCGAAGCGGATGCCCTCCACTTCCCCGACGCGCACGCCGGCCATACTAACGGGCGAACCGGCCTTGAGATCCCCGATATTGTCGAACTTGGCCGTGACGTGATAGCCGGCCTTGGCGCGGCCGAGCTTGAGACCGCTGCCCGGGAGCTGCGTGGTGAGGAAGAACAAGGCGGCGAAGCCGAGCAGCACGAACAGGCCGGTGCCGATTTCCAGGGTGCGATTGGCGCGCATGGGACGTATGCCTTTACAGCAAAGCCGCGGTGAGGATGTAATCGAGCAGCAGAGTCAGCACCGACGAGGCGACCACCGTGCGGGTGGTGCGCGAGCCCGACGCCTTCGGCGGTGGGCTCGGCGTGATAGCCTTCGTAGACCGCGATCAGGCTGCAGGCCACGCCGAACAGCGCAGCTCTTGATGATGCCTTCGTTGACGTCGTCGAGCTGCACCGAGCCCTGCATCTGCGACCAGAACGCGCCTGCGTCGACGCCCATCAGCTGCACGCCGACCAGCTGCGCGCCGAAGATGCCGACGACGCTGAAGATGGCGGCGAGCAGCGGCATGGCGATGACGCCGCCGAGAAAGCGCGGCGCGACGACGTAGCGCATCGGGTCGACCGCCATCATCTCCATCGCCGTGAGCTGGTCGGTGGCGCGCATCAGGCCGATTTCCGAGGCGAGCGCCGTGCCCGCGCGCCCGGCAAACAGCAGCGCCGTGACGACCGGGCCGAGCTCCTTCAGGAGGCCGAGCGCGGCGGCGACGCCGAGCGCATCTTCGGAGCCGAAACGCTGCAGCAGGTCGAAGCCCTGCAGGCCCAGCACCATGCCGACGAACAGCCCGGAGAGCATGATGATGACCAGCGACAGCGCGCCGGCGTTGTGGATCTGCTGAACGATGAGCCGCGGCCGCGCGAAGCGCCGGCCCGCACTGGCGCCAGCAGGCGCACGAGGAACAGATGACGTCGCCGAGCGCACGCAGCGATCGGGCCACCAGCGTTGTCCTGCGCCACGGCCGCTCATCGGGCTCGACCCCAGCAGCTCCGCTCGTAGTCCTGGCGCCGGATAGTGGAAACGGCACCGGCCCGTCCGCCAGGCCGTTCATGAACTGCTGCACGACTTCGAGATCGCTCTGCGTGCAGCTCCTCGGGCGTGCCCGCGCGCGACGACCTTGCCGCCCGACAGCAGGTAGCTGTCGTCGCGCGATGCTGCGCGAGCTCCTGCACGTCGTGCGAGACGACGATGCTGGTGATGCCGAGCGCCTCGTTCATCTGCTCGATCAGCCGCACGATCACGCCCATCGAGATCGGGTCGAGGCCGACGAACGGCTCGTCGTAGATGAGCATCTCCGGATCCATCACGATCGCGCGCGCCAGCGCGACGCGCCGCGCCATGCCGCCGGACAGCTCCGACGGACATCAGCTGCGCCGCGCCACGCAGGCCGACGGCCTGCAGCTTGAGCGAGCACGAGGTTGCGGATCAGCTCCTCCGGCAGATTCGGTGTGCTCGCGCACGGGAAACGCGACGTTCTCGATAGACATCGAGATCGGTCAGCAGCGCGCCGTTCTGGAACAGCATGCCCATGCGCTTGCGCAGCGCGAAAATCTCGCGCCGACTGCAGCTTGGCCAGGTCCTGCCCCCACACCAGCACCTGCCCGCGATCGGGCGCGATCTGCCCGGTGATCAGCCGCAGCAGCGTGGTCTTGCCGGTGCCGCTCGGGCCCATGATCGCGGTGATGCGGCCCCGGCGGACCTGGATGTCGAGGCCGGCAAAGATCGGCCGGCCCGCCGATGGCGTAATGCGACATCGCGGCACGTCGACGACTGACGTCATCGGCAGGCTGGAACGCGATCGACATCAAGCGGCCTGGTTCTCCATCTCCGCCTCGTAGCGCCCGGTGGCGCGAGGCCGTTGAGCTTCGCGCGCTTGCTGAACTCCTTCTGGCCTGCGGCGAAGTTCGCGGCGTTGCCGCCCCAGGCCTTGAGCGCCGTGTCCTGCAAGCGCGCGGCCGTAGCTGAAGGTCAGCTCCCACGGCAGCGGCCCGAGCTTGTTCATCAGCGATCAGGTGCGTCGTCGCTTCCGACGGACGACTGACCGCCCGAGAGGAAGGCGATGCCCGGCACCGCGCCTGGCACGTGCCGCTTCAGACAGCGCACCGTCGCTTCGGCCACTTCCTGGCGGCGCGCGCGCTTCGCGGCCTTCTTGCCGGAGATGACCATGTTCGGCTTCAGGACCATGCCTTCGAGATGCACGCGGTGCGCGTACAGCTGGTCGAACACGACTTCCAGCGTGGCGTCCGTCACTTCCTCGCAGCGCTCGATGCGTGTGCTCGCCGTCCATCAGCACTTCGGGCTCGACGATCGGCACGATGTTCTGTTCCTGGCACAGCGCCGCGTAGCGCGCGAGCGCGTGCGCGTTCGCTTCGATGGCGAACGGCGTCGGAATGCCTTCGCCGATGTCGATGCACCGCGCGCCACTTGGCGAAGCGCGCGCCGAGCTTGTAGTACTCGGCCAGGCGTTCGCGCAGGCCGTCGAGGCCTTCGGTGATGGTCTCGTTCGGGAAAGCCGGCCAGCGGCTTCGCGCCCATGTCGACCTTGATGCCGGGAATGATGCCGAGCTTGGCGAGGTAGCTCGGCGAACGGCACGCCGTCTTCGTCTTCTGGCGCAGGGTCTCGTCGTAGAGGATCACGCCGCTGATGTAGTCCTTGGCGCCCGGCGCGGTGAACAGCATCTCGCGGTAGGTGCGGCGTGCTCTTCGGTCGATTCGAGCTTGATCCTGTCGAAGCGCTTCTTGATGGTGCCGGAGCATTCGTCGGCCGCCAGGATGCCCTTGCCGTCCGCCACCATCGCGCGCGCCACTCGCTCGAGATCGCCGAGGTTCATGCGCCGTTCTCCACTTTTTGAGGGCGGCGATTATAGACGCTAAGGACTCGCGCGGCGCGAAGCGCCGCTTCAGGCCGCGCATGAACCCCTTGGCCGACGACCCCATACAGGACTAAACTAGTCCCCCTTTGCTCCCGGACTGCCGCCATGCTGCGCATCACGCGCCTGACCGACTACGCGACGGTGATTCTCGCGGCTCTCGCCGAGGCGCCCGATCGCGTGCAGACCGCCCCCGCGCTCGCGGAGCGCACGCATATCGCCGCGCCGACGGTGAGCAAGCTGCTGAAGCAGCTGCAGCGGGCCGGCCTGGTCGATCTCGACGCGCGGCCTTCACGGGCGGCTATCAGCTTGCCCGCGCCGGCTGCTCAGATCAGCGCTGCGGCCATCCTCGATGCGCTCGAAGGCCCGGTCGCGCTCACCGACTGCGCGGCCGGCCGCGGCCATTGCGAGATCGAGCGCACCTGCCGCGTCGGCCACGTCTGGCAGCGATTGAACCTTGCGATCCGCAGCTCGCTGCATGCGGTGAGCCTTGCGGAGCTCGCAGGCCTCGAGCCCGGCTCGACGCATCAGCCCGCTCTGGAGCGCGAGATCCGCTTTGCGCACGCGGCGTGCAGGCTCATGAGCGAATCACCAGAGAAACTCGAGACGCTGCTGTCGCGCGGCTACCGGCACGGCTTCGTCACGGACATCGAATCAGACACGGTGCCGCCAGGCCTGGATGAGGACGTCATGCGCCTCATCTCGCGCAAGAAGAACGAGCCGGAGTTCCTGATGGAGTGGCGCCTGAAGGCGCTGCGCCACTGGCTGACGATGCGCGAGCCGCACTGGGCGCATGTGCGCGTACAAGCCCATCGACTACCAGTCGATCTCGTACTACTCGGCGCCGAAGTCGAAGAAGGATGGCCCCAAGAGCCTCGATGAAGTCGATCCGAAGCTGCTCGAGACCTACGACAAGCTCGGCATGCCGCTGCACGAGCGCGCGCGCCTCGCAGGCGTCGCGGTCGATGCGGTGTTCGACAGCGTTTCGGTCGCCACCACGTTCAAGGAAAAGCTCGCTGCCGCCGGCGTGATCTTCTGCCGTTCTCCGAAGCCGTGCAGAAGCATCCCGAGCTCATCGAGCAGTATCTCGGCACGGTCGTGCCGCTACACGGACAATTACTTCGCGACGCTCAATTCCGCCGTGTTCACCGACGGCTCGTTCGTGTACGTGCCCAAGGGCGTGCGCTGCCCGATGGAGCTGTCGACTTACTTCCGCATCAACGCCATCAACACCGGGCAGTTCGAGCGCACGCTGATCATTGCCGAGCAGGTAGTTACGTCAGTTATCTCGAAGGCTGCACGGCGCCGCAGCGCGACGAGAACCAGCTGCACGCCGCCGTCGTCGAGCTGGTCGCGCTCGACGATGCGTACATCAAGTATTCGACGGTGCAGAACTGGTATCCGGGCGACAGCGAAGGCCGCGGCGGCATCTACAACTTCGTCACCAAGCGCGGCGAGTGCCGCGGGCGCAACTCGCAGCATCTCCTGGACGCAGGTCGAAACGGGCTCGGCGATCACCTGGAAGTATCCGAGCTGCGTGCTGCGCGGCGACGACTCGATCGGCGAGTTCTATTCGGTCGCCACGGTCAACAATCTTCAGCAGGCCGACACCGGCACCAAGATGATCCACATCGGCCGCAACACGCGCAGCACCATCGTCTCCAAGGGCATCTCGGCCGGGCACGGGCAGAACACCTATCGCGGTCTGGTGAAGATGCTGCCGAGCGCTCACGGCGCGCGCAACTTCACGCAGTGCGACTCGCTGCTGATGGGCAAGCGCTGCGGCGCGCACACCTTCCCGTACGTCGAGGTGAAGAACCCGACGGCGACCGTCGAGCACGAGGCGACCACGTCGAAGATCAGCGACGACCAGCTGTTCTACTGCCTGCAGCGCGGCATCTCCGCAGGAGGATGCGGTCAACATGATCGTCAACGGCTTCTGCAAGTCGGTGTTCAAGGAGCTGCCGATGGAGTTCGCGGTCGAAGCGCAGAACCTGCTCGCCGTGAGCCTCGAAGGAGCGGTGGGATGATTCCGCATCGACGAATCTTCACGTCAGCGTCGGCGACAAGAAAGTGCTCGACGGCCTCACCCTCGCACGTGCCACGCCGGCGAGGTGCACGCCATCATGGGCCCCAACGGCTCGGGCAAGAGCACGCTCGCGCAGTGCTCGCGGGCACGCCCGGCTACGAGGTCGACCGCCGGCACCGTCACGTTCGAAGGCGCGACCTGCTCGCGATGGCGCCCGAGGAACGCGCGCGCGCCGGCGTGTTCCTCGGCTTCCAGTACCCGGTCGAAATTCCCGGCGTGAACAACGTCTACCTGCTGAAGGCCGCGCGTGAACGCGGCGCGCAAGCATCGCGGCCTGCCCGAGGTGGATGCCTTCGAGTTCCTCGGCCTGGTGCGCGAGAAGATGAAGCTCATGCAGATGGATGAGAGCTTTCCTCTCGCGCGGCGTCAACGAAGGCTTCTCGGGCGGCGAGAAGAAGCGCAACGAGATCCTGCAGATGCTGGTGCTCGAGCCGAAGCTCGCCGTGCTCGACGAGACCGACTCGGGCCTCGACATCGATGCGCTGAAGGTCGTGGCGAACGGCGTCAACAGCCTGCGCAGCCCCGAGCGCGCCTTCGTGCTGGTCACGCACTACCAGCGGCTGCTCGACTACATCGCGCCGGACCACGTGCACGTGCTCGTGCGCGGCCGCATCGTGCGCAGCGGCGATCGCACGCTCGCGCTCGAGCTCGAGAAGCGCGGCTACGACTGGGTCAGCGAGCAGGCGGCTTGAGCCATGAGCTACCGCGCTCGCCGGCCGCATTGCACAGGAGCACGCGGCCGCCTTGCGTTGCCCTGGCACCCGATAGCCCCGAGGCCCGCCGCAGGCGCGATGCGATCGAGGCCGTTCAATCGCGAGCGGCTGCCCATCTCGCGCGATGAGAACTGGAAGTACGCGAATCTGCGTTCGCTGGAGCGAGTGCGGTTCGCACCGCCGGCAACACGGCGCTCCGGCGCAATCGGCCCTTCTGCGCTGCCGGCGCGCATCCCCGGATACACGCGATACACATTCGTCGATGGGGCGCTTCGCCGCCGAACTGTCCAGCCGCGCAGGCGAGCAACGCAGGCGTTTCCGTGCGCAGCGCTCGCCTGCAGCGTGCACCCAGCGGCCGTCCGGGATGCGGACGAACGCTTTGCGCTGCTGAATGAAGCCTTCGCGACCGAAGGCGCCTACGTGATCACGCGCCGCAGAGTCGGCGCGACGCTCGCATGCGTGGAACTGCGTGTTCGTCGCCTCGGAGGAAGCCCAGGCGGCAGCTTCGTATCCGCGCCTCGAGATCGCAGGCAGGTGCCGGTTCCCGCGTCGGTGTGATCGAACGGCATCTCGAGCTCCGGAAGCGATGCGAACTTCGTCAACGGCGCGGTCAAAGTCGACGTGGCAGCCGGCGCGACGCGTCGATCATTACCGCGTGCAGCATACGGGGGCGCAGGGCAACCTGGATCGACACACTCGCCGCCGCGGTGGCGCGCGATGGAAACTACCATCTCCACCTAATCAATCTCGGGCGCCGGGTCAGCGCGCTCGACGATGCACGTTGCGCTGAATGGCGAGCGGGCGCGGCTCAACGTGTACTGCGCATCGGTGGCGCACAAACAGCAGGTGCACGACGTCTATGCGCTGATCGAGCACGTTGCGCCCAGCACACGTCTCGCGCCAGAGCTTTCGCGGAATCGCAGCCGGCCGCTCGCGCGTCGGCTTCAACAGCAAGGTCGTGGTTCGCGAAGGCGCCATCGCGCGGACTCGTATCAGAGCCTGCGTGGCCTGCTCGCAGGGCCCGACGCCGAAATCGACGTGCGCCCGCAGCTCGAGATTTACACCGACGACGTGCGCTGCGCCCACGGAGCGACCGCCGGCAAGCTCGATGAGGCCATGCTGTTCTACCTGCTCTCCCGCGGTATCGATCGCGACACCGCGCAGCTGCTGCTGAAATGGGCGTTTCTCGAGGATGTGGTTGCCAGGATCACCGTCCCCGAGCTGCGGCGAAGCAGATCGAACAGAGCCTCGCGGCCCAGATGACCGAGTCGGCCGCCCTTGGGGAGTTGCTGTGATGGCCGCGTGAAAGACATCGCCGGCTCCCGCGCCGCTGCGACGTCGAGCGCGTGCGCCGCGAATTCCCGATTCTTACCCGCACGATCAACGGCAGGCCGCTGGTTTATCTCGACAGCGCGGCTTCCTCGCAGCGCCCGCTTCCAGTGCTGCGCGCCGTGGAGAACTACGAGACGCATCTCGCACGCCAACGTGCATCGCGGCGTGCACACGCTCAGCCAGGAAGCCACGGATGCGTTCGAAGGCGCGCGGGATCGGGTGCGCGCTTCATCAATGCGAGCTCCACGCGGGAAGTCATTTTCGTCCGCGGCACCACCGAGGCCATCAACCTGGTCGCGCAGTCCTATGTGCGCCCGCGATTCAGGCCCGGGAGATGAGATCCTGATCACCACTCTCGAGCATCACGCGAACATCGTGCCGTGGCAGCTGGTCTGCGAGCAGACCGGCGCCTCGCTCAAAGTGGCACCGATCGACAAGCGCGGCGAGCTTCGCATTCGAGGAGTTCGAGCGACTGCTGTCATCGCGCACGAAGCTCGTGGCCATCGCGCATGTCTCGAATGCCTTGGGCACGATTCTGCCGGTCAAGGAGCTCATCGCCGTGGCGCATGCGCGTGGCGCGCGCGTACTGCTGGACGGCGCGCAGGCCGTGCCGCACGCGCGAGTCGACATGCGCGAGCTGGACTGCGACTTCTATGCTTTCTCGAGCCACAAGCTCTATGGCCCGACCGGCATCGGCGTGCTCTACGGGCGCGAACAATTGCTCTCCGAGATGCCTCCCTGGCAGGGCGGCGGCGACATGATCCGCTCCGTCACCTTCGAGCGCAGCACGTACAACGACCTGCCGTGGAAGTTCGAGGCGGGCACGCCGAACATGTCCGGAGCGGTTGGCCTTGCGGCGGCGATCGACTATCGTCGACGGCCTGGGTCTCGAGGCAATCGGCGCGCACGAGCAGTCACCTCCTGAACATTGCGACGGAAGAGTTGTCGAAGATTCCCGGGCTGCAGATCATCGGCACGGCCGCGCACAAGGCGTCCGTGATCTCCTTTACGCTGTCCGGCGTGCACCCGCACGACATCGGGACGATTCTCGACAATGAAGGCATCGCCATCCGCACCGGGCATCATTGCGCGATGCCCGTAATGGACTTCTTCGAGGTGCCGGCGACCGCGCGCGCTTCTTTCGCCTGCTACAACACGGTCGCGGAGGTCCACGCGCTGGTGGCTGCATTGCGCAAGGTGCGCGAGGTGTTCGCCTGATGGAGCTCAAAGACCTCTACCGGGATGTGATCCTCGATCACAATCGTGCGCCGCGCAATTTCGGCACGCTCGAGCCGGCCGACGCGCGCGCCGAGGGGCACAATCCGCTCTGCGGCGATCGCCTGTCGCTGTCGTTACGCATGAATGGCGACCGGGTGGACGACATCCGATTCGAAGGCAAGGGCTGCGCCATCTCGACCGCATCCGCCTCGATGATGACGGAAGCCGTCAAAGGCAAAGACCGTGCCGCAATCGGCGAGCTGTTCGGCAAGGTGCATTCGCTGCTCACCGAGGACGGCAGCGCCGTCGCTCCCGCCGAACTCGGCAAGCTGGCGTCGCTGTCTGGCGTGCGCGAATACCCGATGCGAGTGAAGTGCGCCACGCTGTGCTGGCACACATTGAACGCGGCGCTCGAGCACAAAGCCGCGCCCGTATCCACGGAGTAGACGTGCGCACCCACGCCAACGAACCGTTCGTCGTAAGCCGGGAAGTGCGCGCCGTCGTCGTGCCCGCCGGTACGGACGTGACGCTTCAGCCAGGCCAGGCTGGTTTCATCACGCAGGCGCTGGGCGGCAGTTTCACCGTGTACCTGGAAGGCAATCTGTTCCGCATCTCGGGTGCGGACGCCGATGCGATCGGCAAGGAAGTGGTCAGCGCACCCGAGCTGCCTCCCGACGCCACGGATGAAGACGTGCGCAAGCTCGCCTGGGAGCAGATGCGCACCTGCTACGACCCCGAGATTCCGATCAACATCGTGGAGCTCGGTCTGGTCTACGAATGCGACGTGACACCCAATGACGATGCCACGCGCACCGTCACCATCAAGATGACGCTCACCGCGCCGGGCTGCGGCATGGGAGAAGTGCTGGTCGCCGACGTCAAGGACAAGGTCGAACGGATTCCCACCGTTCGCAACGCGGACGTCGAGCTGGTGTTCGATCCCGCCTGGAGCCCCTCGATGATGTCCGAGGCCGCGCGCCTGCAGACGGGAATGTTCTGAGGCAATGGTCCTGGCTGCTTCTCAATGGATCGATGTGGGTCCGCAGACTGCAGCCACGGAAGCCGTGCCGCTCAGCGCCGAAGTAGACGGCTATGCCATCATCGTCTTGCGGTGTGGAGATGACTGGTACGCGATCGAAGACCGCTGCACGCACGACGGCGAGCCCCTCGCAGGCGCCGAAGTCGAGAATTGCCAGGTCATCTGCCCCCGGCACGGCGCGCGATTCTGCCTGCGCACCGGCGAAGCACTGACACCCCCCGCATACGAGCCCGTGCGCACCTTCAAGGCGCGAGCCGAGAATGGCCGCATCCTTGTGGAGCTGCCTGCATGAAGCGGCTGACGCTGGTGCGACACGCAAACGCATCGTGGAAGAACTCCAAGTCGAGCGACTTCGACAGGTCGTTGACCCGGCGCGGCCAGGCGGAAGCGGAAGCGCTCGCGCGCCACCTGCTCGAGAGAAAGCTGGTTCCCGACCTGATGATGGCCAGTGCCGCGCAACGTGCGCGCCAAACGGGCGAAATACTGGCGCGCGAGCTCGAGCTTCCCGTCAACACGGTCAAGTTCGAGGAACAACTCTACCTCGCTCAGCCCACCGACATTCTTCAAGTCATCCGGTCTGTCGGCCCCAAGGTGCGCCACCTCACGGTCGTGGGGCACAACCCCGGCATCTCCGAATGCGCGCGACTGCTCGCACCGCAGGCCAGGCTTGCGGAATTCGAGACGGCGGCGGCGTGCACCATGACGTTCGATGCACAGGCCTGGCGCGAAGTGGCCCCCGGCGCCGCCTCCGATGTGACCATGGAAACGCGGCCACCACGGTTGTTTGGCCTCTGGACATGAACGTGCTCGAGACTGCGCGCCTGACGCTGCGTCGGCTGACCCTGGACGATGCGGCTTTCATCCTGACACTGGTCAATGACCCGGATTTCATCCGCTTCATCGGCGACAAGAAAGTCCGTTCCCTGGAGGATGCGCGCCGGTACCTCTCCGAGGGGCCGCTTGCCAGCTACGCGCAGCACGGCTTCGGCCTCTACATGACGGAGCTGCGCAGCGACGGCACTCCAATCGGTATGTGCGGCCTGCTGAAACGCGAAGAGCTCGACGACGCCGACGTGGGGTTCGCTTTCCTGCCACCGTTTCGTGGGCAGGGCTATGCGACCGAGGCGGCGGCGGCAGCGCTCGAGCACGGGCGCACCCACTTCGGATTGAACCGCATAGTCGCCATCGTCTCACCTGACAACGCGGGCTCGAAGCGCGTGCTGAGCAAGCTCGGCCTGAATTTCGAAAGGAAGTTCAGACTGGGCAAGGAGACCACCGACATCGACCTGCTGGCGCGCGAATTCTAGGTCGCCCTAGAAGGCAGCCGTGAACACCACACGCGCCGCCCGTGGCGATCCGGGAGTAATGTTGGTGTTGCTGTTGGCGAACTGGAAATAATCCTCATCCAGCAGGTTCTCCACGTTGAGCTGCGCGCGCCAGCGATCGCTGAAATTGAAGTACATGGCTGCATCCACACGCGTGAAGCTGGGGAGAATGACATTGTTCGCAGGCGTAGCCAGGTCTTCGGTGGCGGCAAACAGGTCCGCCTTGCGAATCACGCCCAGACCTACGCCCCAGACGGGGGAGAAGTCATAGCGATTCCATAACGAGAACATATTGCGCGGCAGATTCGCCAGAGTCGCTCCATCCAGTACCGTGAACGACTGAGTACTCGTGATTTCGCCGTCCTGATGCGTGTAGGCGCCGATCACTCTCCAGCGATCTGTGATCTTGCCCGTGGCGGCCAGCTCGACGCCCTGATTGCGCTGGCCATCGACCAAAATGAGGCGAGTCGCATCGAGCGGATCGGGGATCGCGACGTTGGACCGCTCGAGGCGAAACACGGCTGCGGTCACCGCCAGGCCCGAGTATGCGCTCCACTTCGCGCCGACCTCGTAATTGTCGAACTCCTCGGGGTCGAGCGTCGTGTTGAGAGCCGAGAGAGAGGCGAGCTGATCGCCGGCGCGTGGCTGATAGGCGCGGCTGTAGCTGGCATACAGGGAAAGCGCTTCGGCGGGCTTGAACACTACGCCGAGACGCGGTGACAGCAGATTGTCCGTCGCGCTGAAATCCGTCGCGATGCGATTGTTGGTCAGGTCGACCTTGAAGCGGTCGAATCGCAACCCGGCGGTCACCGAAAAGCGTTTTGTCAGGGCGATTTCATCCTGCACATACACGGCGGCGATCTTCGCCGTGCCATCGTTGTCGGCATCGAGGAGACCCTGCCGGAAAGTGACCGGCAGTGTGGTGCGCGGGTCGCTGATGGGCACGCTGATGGACAAGGTCTCGAACGCCACCGAATCGAAGAAGCCGGTATTGCGGAAGTTATCGGTCTCCTGGCGACCGAGCTCGAGGCCGGCCAGGAATTTGTGGGCGACGGCTCCGGTGTTCAGCGAGAAATTGAAGTCCGTCTGGTTGAAGAAATTCCGTCGCTGTGTGGCGTTGTTGTAGGCGAGCAGCGCGATGTTCGTGCCGGCAGGGTCGACCGCTCCCGCATAGACATTCTGATAGAACTTGTCGTAGCCGCCGTAGCGCGTCCGGTTGCGCAACACCGCGGTGTCGCTGAAACGGTGTTCGATGAGCACATTGGCCATCTTGACCGTCGCGTGCGTGGGTGACTGCTGCGGATCGCCGAAGAATGTCGAAGGGTCGACATCCAGGGGGCGGCCCTGGAACGATGAGACACCACGATCGGCAATGCGCTCGTCGTGGAAGTACTCCATGCCAAAGGAGACCTTGGTGCGATCGCCTGAGCGAAAGGTCATGGTGGGGTTGATGCCGTAACGCTCCAACGTGACATCGTCGCGATAGCTGTCCGAGTCCTCATACATACCATTGAGGCGGAAAGCGAGGCTGTCGCTCGCGACCGAGCCGATATCGAGCGCCGTCCGCTTGTTGCCGTCCGTGCCCAGTTGCGCGGTCAATTGCCGGAGCGGATCCCAGCCGGCCTCCTTGCTCACGCGGTTGACGAGCCCGCCGACGCCGCCGCGGCCGAAGACCGTACCCACCGGCCCCTTCAGGATTTCCACCTGCTCGATGTTGTACAGGTCGCGGTAATACTGCACGTCGTCCCGCATGCCGTCGAGGAAGAAATCGCCGGTGGAGCTGCTGCCGCGAAGGACCAGTGTTTCGCGGTTGCCTTCGCCCTGCGCCATGGTGGCGCCGGCGACATAGTTGATCGCGTCGCCGATGTTCTGCACGTTGAGGTCGTCGATCGACTGGCGGCCGATGATGCTCACTGATTGCGGTACATCCTGCAGAGGCGTCTCCGTCTTCACGGCCCCGGCCACATCTCTGCGGTATCCGCTGGCATCGCCTATGACGCGAACCTGCGGCAAAGGAGTGGTGTTCACCTGAGGGGAATCGTCGAGCTGTCCGGGTTCGGCGATGACCAGGGCAGGAACGAGGAACAGGAGACTCGTGATGTACCGCAGCATAAATTGTTGATACTGAAGGCTAAATCTCTAATGAGAATTATTCTCAAATGCGAATCGCTCGCATTCTAGCCGTCAGAAATATTTATGCAAGCAGTCGGAGCAGATCTCCTAGGGTCAGCATTCCGGAACGTTCACCGCGAGCCCACCCTGCGAAGTTTCCTTGTAGATGGTCGACATGTCCGCGCCGGTCTGACGCATCGTCGCAATGACCTGATCCAGCGACACCTTGTGCGTGCCGTCGCCGCGCATCGCGAGCCGTGCCGCGTTGATCGCCTTCACCGAGCCCATTGCGTTGCGCTCGATGCATGGGATCTGCACGAGGCCGGCCACCGGATCGCAGGTCAGACCGAGGTTGTGCTCCATGCCGATTTCGGCGGCGTTCTCGATCTGCTCATTGGTGCCGTGCTGTGCAGCCACGAGCCCCGCGGCCGCCATCGAGCAGGCCACGCCCACCTCGCCCATGCAGCCCATTTCCGCGCCGGAGATCGACGCGTTCTTCTTGTAGAGCATCGCCATTGCGGCGGCGGTCAATAGAAATCGAATCACGCCATCATCGTTCGCGCCCTGCTCGAAGCGCCTATAGAAATGCAACACCGCGGGCACGATGCCGGCTGCGCCATTGGTCGGCGCCGTGACGACGCGTCCGCCGGCAGCATTCTCTTCGTTCACCGCTAGCGCCCACGCGTTCACCCAGTCCATCGCTTCGAAAGCGTTGTTGGCGCTGCCGCGCTCCGTCAGAAGACGGTACATCTTCGGCGCGCGCCTGCGTACCTTGAGCACGCCGGGCAAGACGCCTGCCTGGCGGAATCCCCGCTCGACGCACGCCTGCATCACCGCCCAAATTCGTAGCACGCCGGCGCGGACCTCCGCTTCGGAACGCCAGGTGCGCTCGTTCGCCATGACGAGCTCGAACAACTCGAGCCCATGCTCGCGACAACTCGCGAGCAATTCTGCGCCAGACGAGAACGGATAAGGCGGCTGCGCATGGGCGGTGTCGCGCGCTTCGCCGTCGTCGTTCTTGACGATGAAGCCGCCGCCGATCGAGTAATAGTCTTCCTCGCGCAGGACCTTTCGATCGATGTCGAGCGCCGTGAAGCGCATGCCATTCGAATGACGTGGCAGACGTTCGGCGCGCATGAACAGGAGTTGCATCGGCTCATCGAAGGCAACGTCGTGCTCGCCCAGCAGTTTCAGCCGACCACTCGAGCGGATTCGCTTCACCGTCACTTCGATACTGTCCGGGTCCACCGTTTCAGGGTCGGCGCCCTCGAGCCCGGCGAGCACGGCGCGATCCGTGCCATGCCCTACGCCTGTGAGTGCGAGCGAGCCATACAGGCGCACGGCGATCTCATTGGTGGCCGCGAGCGCGCCACTTTGTTTGAGACCGAGCGCGAATTCATGCGCCGCGCGCATCGGTCCCATGGTGTGAGAGCTCGAAGGCCCGATGCCGATCTTGAAGATATCGAAAACGCTGAGAATCATAAATTCAGCTAAATCATGGACTTGAATCTGAAGTCTGAGGCGCTTCGCACCTGTCCCCGCATGATCTCATGGGCTCGAGGGCAGCTGAGTATAATTCGCGCCCTTTTCCGGTGACGTGACTTCAGTGCCATGAACGAAGCCTTTCTCAAACGCCTGCGCAGTGATATCTCGGCGGTGCGCGATCAGGGGCTGTACAAGAGCGAGCGCGTCATCGCCAGCCCTCAGGGCGGAGTCGTGCGCACGGGCGAGCACGACGTGATCAATCTGTGCGCGAACAACTATCTCGGTCTCGCCAACAATCCCGAGATACGCGAGGCGGCGCACGCAGCGCTCGATCGCTACGGCTACGGCATGGCTTCGGTGCGCTTCATCTGCGGCACGCAGACGATCCACAAGCAGCTCGAAGAGCGGCTCAGCGCGCTTCCTCGGCATGGAAGACACGATCCTGTATTCGTCCTGCTTCGATGCCAACGGCGGCCTCTTCGAGACGCTGCTCGATGAGCACGACGCGGTGATCTCGGACTGCGCTCAATCACGCCAGCATCATCGACGGCATCCGCCTGTGCAAGGCGCAGCGTCATCGCTACGCCAACAACGACATGGCCGAGCTCGAGAGCCTGCTGGTGCAGACGCAGGGCGCGCGAACCCGCCTCATCGCCACCGACGGCGTGTTCTCGATGGATGGCACGATCGCGAACCTGCGCGCCATCTGCGATCTCGCCGAACGTTACGATGCGCTGGTCATGGTGGACGACTCGCACGCCACGGGCTTCTCGGTCCGACCGGCCGCGGCACGCCCGAGCACTGCGGCGTGATGGATCGCGTCGACATCATCACCAGCACGCTCGGCAAGGCGCTGGGTGGCGGTAGCGGCGGCTTCGTCGCCGCGCGCAAGGAAGTCGTCGAGTGGCTGCGGCAGCGCTCGCGGCCCTATCTTTTCTCGAACAGCATTCCGCCGGTCGTCGCTGCCGCGAGCCTGCGCGTGCTCGATCTGCTCGACGACGCGCCGCAGCTGCGTGCGCAGCTCATGGACAACGCCGCGCACTTCCGCGCGGGCTTGAGCGCGCCGGCTTCAATCTGAAGCCGGGCGAGCATCCCATCATTCCCGTCATGCTCGGCGATGCCACGCTCGCCGGCCGAATGGCCAGCCGGCTGCTCGAGCTCGGGCGTGTACGTCATCGGCTTCTCGTTCCCGGTGGTGCCGAAGGGCCAGGCGCGCATTCGCACGCAGATGTCCGCGGCGCTGACGCGCGAGCAGCTCGACCGCGCCATCGAGGCATTCACCACCGTCGGGCGCGAGCTCGGCATCGTCAAGTAGGGAATCCGCATGAAAGCACTGGTCAAGAAGGAACGCGCGCCCGGGATGTGGATCGAGGAGATCCCGGACCCGCAGGTCGGCCCCAACGATGTGCTGCATCGAGATCGCCAAGACGGCGATCTGCGGCACCGACATGCACATCTACAAGTGGGATGCCTGGGCACAGAAGACCATTCCGGTGCCGATGGCCGTCGGCCACGAGTACTGCGGCCGCATCGTCGAGATCGGCACGGAGGTTCGCGGCTTCAGCGTCGGCGATCGCGTCTCCGGCGAAGGCCACATCACCTGCGGCTACTGCCGCAACTGCCGCGCCGGCCGCCGGCACCTGTGCCGCAACACCGTCGGCGTCGGCGTGAACCGCCCGGGCGCCTTTGCCGAGTACCTGGTCATTCCGGCGGTCAATGCGTTCAAGCTGCCGGATTCCATCGCTGACGACATCGCCTGCGATTCTCGATCCGTTCGGCAATGCCGTCCACACCGCGCTCGCCTTCGACATGGTCGGCGAGGACGTGCTCATCACCGGCGCCGGCCCGATCGGCATCATGGCGGTGGCCGTCGCGCGCTTCGTCGGCGCGCGCCACGTCGTGATCACGGACGTGAACGACTACCGCCTCGATCTCGCCCGCAAGATGGGCGCGACGCGCGCGATCAACGTGAGCCGCGAGTCGCTCGACGACACGATGAAATCGCTCGGCATGCAGGAAGGCTTCGACGTCGGCCTGGAGATGTCCGGCAACGCCTCCGCGTTCCGCGACATGCTGCGCACGATGCATCACGGCGGCAGCATCGCGATTCTCGGCATCCCGCCCGAGGAAGCTGCGATCGACTGGAACCAGGTGATCTTCAAGGGGCTGACGATCAAGGGCATCTACGGCCGCGAGATGTTCGAGACCTGGTACAAGATGGCCGCGCTGCTGCAGAGCGGCCTCGACCTCGAAGCCCATCATCACGCATCACTTCCCGGCGCAGGAGTTCCTCAGCGGCTTCGAGACCATGGGCTCCGGCCAGTCGGGCAAGGTCATTCTCGACTGGTCGACGGTGTGATCAGCGGCTGGCGATGCGCAGCATCGCCTGGAGACTGCGCTCCACGTCGTCGTCGGTCGTCGCCCAGCTGCTCACGCTCATCCGCATCGCCGTCTTGCCCTGCCACACTGTGATGCCGCACCAGCAGGTGCCGTCTCGCTGAATCTCCTCGATCACCTCTCGCGTACGCTCTGGAGTGCCGAAAGAGACGAGCACCTGGTTCAGGACCACTTCGTTGAGGATTTCGTAACCGGCTTCCCCGAACGCCGCGGCGAACCGCCGCGCCTGTCGGCAATTGCGCTCTAACAGCTCCACCAGCCCTTCGCGACCCAGCGAGTGCAGGGCTGCCCAGACCTCGACTCCGCGTGCGCGCCGCGACAGCTCCGGCGTGAAGTCGCTTGGATTTCGAAATGCAGTATCGGTGGGCAGGTATTCCGCAGTGATGGCCATGGCGGCCTGCAGCGCCTGCGGATCGCGCACGAATGCCAGGCCACTGTCATAGGGAACGTTGAGCCACTTGTGCGCATCGGTGGCCCAGGAATCGGCCTGCTCCATGCCCGCAACGAGATGCTGCAATGAAGGCGGCACCTTGGCCCACAAGCCGAAGGCACCATCGACGTGTACCCAGGCGCCGCTCGCGTGTGCGCGCCCGATCAGCGGCTCGAATGCATCGCAAGCGCCAGTGTTCACGTTGCCAGCCTGCAAACAAACGATGGTCGGGCCTTCGATTGCCGGCAACGCGTCGACCCGCATGCGCCCCTGGCCATCCACCGGGACGCGCACGATGCGCGAGCGACCCAGTCCCAGCATGCCGAGGGACTTCAGAAGCGTCGGGTGCGCCTCTTCGCCCGTGATCACCGTAATTGCTGGCGCGCCGAACAGCCCGTCCGCCTCCACGTTCCAGCCAACTCGCCGCAATACCTCGTGGCGCGCTGCTGCCAGTGCCGTGAAATTCGCGACAGTGGCTCCAGTGACGAAGCCTGCCGTGGTCCCGGCAGGAAATCCGAATAGTTCGACGAGCCAGCGCAACGCCACCTGCTCGACGCGCGAAACGCCCGGCGTCGAATTGTTCAACGCTGCGTTCTGATCCCACGCGCCGGCGAGCCAGTTGGCGGCCAGTGTCACGGGCAGCGAGCCGCCGATGACGAATCCGAAGAAGCGCGGGCCCGCCGTCGCCATGGTGGCAGGCGCGACCACTTCATCGAGGAATGCGAGCGTCGCGGCTGGATTTCCCGATTGCGGCAGCGGTTCATCGAGGCGATCGAGCGCTGCGATCGCATCCGGCCGGGGCGAGACCGCCCGCATGCCGATACTCGCCAGATAACGGCACGCGCGCCGCTGCGCGGCGCCGAGCAGCGATTCCATCGATGCGGCTTCTACCGATGTCTGTTCCCATCTCTTCACGTGCGGCCACTTTTTGTAAAAAGGCTGCGTAGTGTAACGCCGCCGCGGACTGCCGAGATTCCCGGGCAAAGCTAGGTACTTTCAGCAAATGGCACCTGAACGGCGGCCTGTGGCGCCCGTGGCGCCTCCACCAATCCGCAGAAACCGAAACCATTGAAGTAGCGCACAGTTTCGCAAAGGTCGCGCACCGGAGACATTCACAACTGCCGCTCGACACGTGAATACTGTGCACCGTCGATAAAGGCAAACCCGTCGAAAGGCGGGGACGCAAAGCTTCCGGTCTAAAGGCTCAAGAGGCCCATGACAGCGGGGTTGCCGGGATGGTGACTCATCTCGTTATCAGAGCGACGGGCATTCGTGCCCGGTCGCTCCCGGCAACACTCGTCTGCGTCTCTCTCTTCCCACGACCGGCGTCCTAAGTCCGGTTCGGGAGAGACACATGGAAAAGGTCATTGTTGCTGCGGCTCGAGGGATCATCTGCGTACTCACGCTCGCCACCCTCTCGGCTTGTAATTTCGACGGATCGAATGGCACGCCCGACTCGCATCGGCGGCTATCCCGTCACCCCGACGCCCGACGACGGCGGAAATCCCGCGAATCCCCCGGGCAACGCTGCTCCGCAGATCGTCGGCGCCCCGTCCACGGAGATCGCCGTCGGCGAGAAATTCAATTTCAGGCCGAACGCGACGGATGCGGACGGCGATTCGCTTTCCTTCAGCATCGCCAGCAAGCCCGACTGGGCGACCTTCGATCGTGCCACCGGCCGCCTCTGGGGCACCCCCCACGCCAGCCATGTGGGCTCGCACGAGGACATCGTGATTTCGGTCAGCGACGGCTCCGCCACGATCGCACTGCCGCAGTTCGCCATCAGTGTCGTCGAGGAAGACGGCGGCGGCACCAACAGCGGCACCGCCACGCTCGCCTGGCAGCCGCCGACCCAGAACACGGACGGCTCGCCCCTCATGAACCTCAAGGGCTACAAGATTCATTACGGCACGCGCTCGGGCAACTACGACCAGACGATCAACATCGACAACGCGGGCGTGACGCGCTACGTGATCGACAATCTTGCCCCGGGCACCTACTTCTTTGCCGTCACCTCGGTGGCCGGCAACGGCACCGAGAGCGACCTCTCCGGCGAGGCCAGCAAGACGATCTGATTCGAAATCCCCCTTTACCCGGGACCGGACCCCTGGGTAGCGCGCTCGCCCTCGGAGCGCGCTTTCTTTTTTACGGGGACCCGCAAAAGCAGTAGGCGTAGAGGCGATTCGGCGTGGAGAACTGGCTGAGCAGCTCCACTTCGCGCGCGAGCGGATCGAGCCGCGCCGCCGCGCGCAGCAGCGGATGTGAATTCCCGTCCAGGCGCAGCGCCAGCCCGATTGCCTTGGTCTGCAGTTCGAGCGCCAGCTGTTGCGCCACCGACAGCTCGGGCTGGATGAATCTGGTTTCGTACTCCTTGAGGTTCGCGCGCCGCGCGGCTGCCGCGACGGCATCGTCGAACGAGCCGAGACGATCCACCAGACCAAGCCGCTTCGCATCGGTGCCGGCCCATACGCGGCCACGCGCGATGGCGTCGACCTGATCACGCGTCTTCTTGCGGCCACTCGAGACGCGCGCGAGGAATTCGTCGTAGCCGTGCGTGATGGTCGATTGCAGCAGCTGCTTTGCACCCTCACCCAAAGGGCGATCCAGGCGCAGCTCGCCTGAAAGCGGCGTCGTGCCGACCCCATCGACGTGCACGCCCAGCTTGTCGAGTGAGCGGTCGATCGTGGGGATGATGGCGAAGATCCCGATCGAACCGGTGATCGTCGCGGGGCTGGCCACGATCTCATCCGCCGGGGCCGCGATGTAGTAGCCGCCGGATGCGGCAAGGTCGCCCATCGAGACGACCAGCGGTTTGCCGGCGGCCTTGAGAGCGAGGAGCTCGCGGTAGATCTCTTCAGAGGCCAGCACGCTGCCACCCGGGCTGTCGACCCGGAGAACCAGGGCCTTCACGTCATCGTCGAGACGCGCCTCACGGATGAGCCTGGCGGTCGATGATCCGCCAATCTTTCCGGGAGGCTGGTCGCCATCGAGGATCTCCCCTGAAGCCACCACCACCGCGATGTGCGCCGTGCCATCGGGCTTCAAACTCTTTTCCGCGTGCACCATGCGGACATAATCGGTATCCAGCACCGCATTGAACGAGCCCGTGTTCTCATCCTCGCCCACGAGTGCTATCAGCCGTTTCTCGACCTCGATTCTTGATTTCACCCCGGTGACGAGCTTCGCGCGCAGCGCGACGCTTGCGGCATCGCCATTCGCTGCGGCAACCGCCGCGGGCAGCGTCGAGACATACTGTGCGACGGCGTCAGGCGGCAGCTTGCGCGCGCGCGCCGCTTCGGCCTGGTACGTAGCCCAGAGTGAATTGAGATAGACCAGGCTCTCCTCGCGCTCCTCCGGCGACATCTCATTGCGCGTGAACACCTCGACGGCGCTCTTGTACTCGCCGACGCGGAAGACGTTGACGTTCACGGCCAGCTTGTCGATCGCATCCTTGAAGTACATGCGGTAACGGTCGTACCCGTCGATCAGCACGAAGCCCATCGGGTCGACGTACACTTCGTCGGCCTGCGCTGCGACGTAGTACTGCTCCTGAAGGAGCTGCGTGGCGTAGGCCATCACCTTTTTCCCCGACTTGCGAAAATCTGCGATGGCGCGCGACAGCTCTTCGAGCGTCGGCAGGCCCGCGCCCTGCGAATCTCTCCAGGTCGAGCACCAGCACTGCGATGCGCTTGTCTTTGGCTGCAGCCCGGATGGAATCGGTGAGATCCCACAGCAGTGTCTCGGAGCGGCCCTGGTCCTGGGCGTTCTCGATCGCGCGCTGGATCGGATCGCCTGAGAGCTGCTCGACGAGCTCTCCCTCCGGCGCGATGACGAGCGCCGCCCTGGAAGGGACGGAGGGGATGGATCCCTGCAGCGCGCCGATAACGAAGCCGAAGATCACCAGCAGCAGGATCAGGTGCAGGAACCGGCGCACCCCATCGAGGATTCGCCAGAGGACTCGAAGATGACCGACTGCGATTCTGCCCATCGGTGAATCGGGTGAGGGCTTGCGCCCTCACCCGTGAGCCTTCAGACCTTCTCTTCGATGCGCGCGGCCTTGCCGGACAGGTCGCGCAGGTAGTAGAGCTTCGCGCGACGCACGCTGCCGCGCCGCTTGACGCTGATGTCGGCGATCGCGGGGCTGTGTGTCTGGAACACGCGCTCGACGCCTTCGCCGTGCGAGATCTTGCGCACGGTGAATGAGGAGTTGAGACCGCGGTTGCTGCTTGGCGATGACCACGCCTTCGTATGCCTGCACGCGCTCGCGGTCGCCTTCGACCACCTTCACGTTGACCACGACGGTGTCGCCGGGCCGGAAGGCCGGCACCTTGCGCGTCATCCGCGCCTTCTCGATTTCTTGAATGATATTGCCCATGTTCGCTCACCCTCTTCCGACAGGCTCACCACGCGCCGCGCGCTCGGTGAGAAATTCGTTCAACAATCCACTCGCTTCCGCACCCAGCGGCGTGCGCAACGATCAGATCCGGTCGTCGCAGCCAGGTGCGCGCCACGGCCTGCTTCAATCGCCACCGGCGGATATCCGCGTGGCGGCCGGACGATAGCACCTGCGGCACCTCCCGGCCTTCGAAACTCTCGGGCCGCGTGTAGTGCGGCCAGTCCAGCAGTCCCTCGGCGAAGGACTCCTCGACACTCGAGCGTTCGTCGCCCGAGTGCCCCCGGCAGCAGCCGCGCCACCGCGTCGATCACTACCAGCGCCGGCAGTTCACCGCCCGACAGCACGTAGTCGCCGATCGACACCTCGCGATCGACGCCCAGCCCGATCACCCGCTCATCAAGTCCCTCATACCGACCGGCGATCAGTACGAAACCTGGCAGCCGCAGCCAGCTCGCGCGCATGCAACTGGCCTAAACGGCACGCCCTGCGCGGACAGACAGATGCGCACACTGCCCGTCGGGCACCCGCTGCTGCGCGGCCCGAATCGCCGCCAGCATCGGCTCCGGCTTGAGCACCATCCCCGGGCCACCGCCATAGGGCCGGTCGTCCACCGTGCGGTGCACGTCGTGCAGTGTGCGCGCGCGGGTCTTCCGTCCCGACACTCAACAGGCCGCGCTCGATCGCGCGCCCACCATCGCCGAAGTTCAGCGCGCCGTCGCACCATCTCCGGAAACAGCGTCACCACTTCGATGCTGCACTATGCAGTCTCCGTGGGCCAATCCACGACAACGGGCCAGCCGCGAGATCAACCTTGCTCAGGTGCTGCGGCGTCGCCGGCACCCAATGCTCCCGCCCGTTCCCTGCTGCACCACCATCGTCGTCCCGCCCGGCGTTTCGACGAAGTGCCGAACGACCCCGAGCTGACACCTTCCAGGTTCGCTCACCTCCAGCCCGATCAGGTCGGCCTGGTAATACTCCCTCGCCTTCAGCGGCGGAAGCTCGCTGCGCTCCACTTCAATCAGCGGCGCCCTGCAACAGAGCCGCGGCGTCGCGATCCTCCGATTCCTTCCAGTCGCGCGATGAACCCGTCTCCGTGCTTGCGCGCTCTCGGCCAGCCTCTCTCGACCGGGGCGCCGGCGCGCCACGCAAAGCCCACTCGCGGAAATCCAGCAGGCGATCCGGGGGAGTCGTGATACGACTCGACGTGCACCCACCCCTTTACGCCGTACGGACTGCCGATGCGCCCGACCTCGAGCCAGTCTGTCGCGGCCATGGCGGCAACTCCGCCGGGCTGCGGCGCCTTCAGGCTGCCGCGACCGGCGCCTGCTTGCGATAGGTGGTGACGAGATGCGCACGCGATCGGACTGCTGCGCGCCCTTGCTGACCCAGTAATCGATGCGAGGCAGATCGAGCTTGAGCTTCGGTTCGCCGCCGCGGGCGACGGGATTGAAATAGCCGACCTGCTCGAGGCTCGGGCCGCCCTGGCGCTTGCGGCTGTCCGTCACGACGACGTGATAGAAGGGCTGATTCTTGGCCCCGCGCCGGGTGAGCCGAATGGTAACCATGATGTTGATCTACGGCCGAAAAAAGAGCGCGGATTCTACGCAAAGCCCCCCTCCAGCGAAAGGGGCGTCGGACAGGCGGTGCTGGCGTCAGGAGCCCCGTATCGGGATGGGCAGCCCTGGGGGGACGCCGTGAATCCGTCCATGGAGGCTATTGAAAAACATCCCTGCTTTTCATTCCCCCCAGGACTGCTCATCCCGATGCGGGGCTCCCTCAAGGCTGGTTCCAATAGCTAAGCGGAGGCCCCGGCGGCGGCCCTCTCAGGGCCCCCATGAGGCGCTTGCAGCTTGCCGCCTTTCATGCTCTTCATCATCCGCTGCATCTCCTGGAACTGCTTCAGGAGGCGGTTTACGTCCTGCACCTGCAGGCCGGAACCGGCGGCGATCCGGCGGCGTCGCGAGCCGTCGATGAGGTCCGGCTTGCGCCGCTCGCGGGCAGTCATGGAGTTGATGATGGCGATCTGGCGGCGAATCTCCCGGTCGCCCTTGTGCCGGGCCATGGCCCGCTGCGCGGCGGCGGTAGGGCAGCTTGTCCAGCAGCGCCCCGACACCGCCCATCTGCTGCAGCTGCTCGAGCTGGGCTCTTGAGGTCCGACATGCTGAAGCCCTTGCCCTGGGTCACCTTGCGCGCCAGGCGCTCGGCCTACTCGGTATCGACCTGCCGCTGCACCTGCTCGACCAGGCTCACGACATCGCCCATGCCGAGGATGCGCGACGCCATGCGCTCCGGATCGAACGGCTCGAGCGCCTCGGTCTTCTCGCCCATGCCCAGGAACACGATGGGCTTGCCGGTGACTTGGCGCACCGAGAGCGCAGCGCCGCCGCGGGCGTCGCCATCCGCCTTGGTCAGCACGATGCCACGTTAGGTCGAGCGCAGCCGAGAAGGCACGCGCGGCATTGATCGGCATCCTGCCCTGCCATGGCATCGACCACGAACAGGCGCTCTGCCGGATTCGACCGCGGCATCGATCTCGCTTCACTTCCTCCATCAGGGATTCGTCGACATGCAGGCGGCCGGCTGTGTCGACGATCAGCACGTCGAATACGCCTCGCTTCGCCTCGTCGAGCGCCGCACGTGGCGATTGCCGGCGGGTGCAGCGCCGGCAGCCGGCGTGGTGGAACTGCGCATCCACCTGCGCCGCCAGTCGCTCGAGCTGCAGGATCGCGGCTGGCCGGCGAACGTCTGTGCTAACCAGCAGCACGCGCTTGCGCTCGCGCTCGATGAGCCAGCGGGCAAGCTTCGCCGCCGTGGTGGTCTTGCCCGCGCCCTGGAGGCCGGCGAGCAGCACGACGATGGGGGGCTGGGCGCGCAAGGTCGAACCCCTGGCGGGCGCCCCCCATCAGCTCGACCAGCTCCTTGTGCAGGATGCCGATGAACACCTGGCTCGGCGTCAGGCTCGAGGTGACCTCGGTCGCCAACGGCCTTGACCTTCACCGCCTCGATGAAGGTCTTCACCACCGGCAGGGCCACGTCCGCCTCGAGCAGCGCCATGCGCACCTCGCGCAGGGCATCGGCGACGTTGTCTTCGGTGATGCGGCCGCGACCGCGCAAGGTATCGATGGTGCGGGCGAGCCGCGCTGTCAGGTTGTCGAACATGGGCGGGCATTATAGGTAGGCTATTGCCGGCGCGCGCGAATCGACGGATGCCCCCCGTGAACGATGCTCCTTCGACCGTACTTAAGACTTTCGCTGGGCACAGCGGTCTAGCGTCGTCCTGCTGCTGGTGATCGGGCTTCTCCTCGGGCACCGAGGTGGCGATGCTGTCGGTCAACCGCTACCGGTTGCGCCACCTCGCGCAAAGCGGGCACCGCAGCGCCAAGGCTGCTCGAGCGGTTGCTACAGAAGCCCGATGACTGGCTCGGCGCGAATCTCGTGATCCTTGCGGCGGCGAGCGTGTTCGCATCGGCGGTGGCCACGATCCTCGCGCAGCGCACCGCGCAATGATTACGCCGTGCCCGTAACCGGCAGCCGCGCTGACCGTCGTGAGGATCGTGTTCTGCGAGCTCGCTCCCAAGATCTATGCGGCACACGCATCCCGAGCCGTCGCGTTCAACTCGAGCTATGTCTATCGCGCGCTCGTGCGGATCGTCGCGGCCGGTGCTGCGGATCACGAACAGGCTGCGTACGGCTTCCTGCGCCTGTTCGGCGTCAGCAAGTCATCGCGCGCAGTGCGGCAAACACTGAGCATCGAGGAGCTGCGCACCGTGGTGGCCGAGGCCGGCGCCGCTCATTCCGCCGCGTCACCGGCAGATGCTGCTGTCGATCCTCGATCTCGAGCCAGGTGACGGTCAACGACATCATGGTGCCGCGCCAGGAGATCTCCGGCATCGACATCGACCAGACACTGGGAAGACCTCCTCGACCAGTTGCAGCCAGACGCCGCACACGCGCCTGCCCGTGTACGAGGGCGAGCTCGACAACATCGTCGGCCTGCTGCACATGAAGCGCGTCGCGCAGGAGCTGGCGCGCGGCACGCTGACGCGCGAGAAGTTCATCGAAATCGCCCGCAGCCGCGAGCCCTACTTCGTGCCCGAAGGCACGCCGCTCAACGTGCAGCTCGCGCACTTCCAGCGCAACCGCCGCCGCCTCGCGTTCGTCGTCAACGAGTACGGCGACATCGAGGGACTGGTCACGCTCGAAGACATTCTCGAGGAGATCGTCGGGGAGTTCACGACCGACCCCGCGACGGTGATGCACAAGGACATCCACATGGAGCGCGACGGCGTCTACATCGTCAATGCCAGCGCCACGATTCGCGCGCTCGAACCGCGCGCTGCAATGGCAACTGCCGACCGATGGACCGAAGACTCTCAACGGCCTGCTGCTCGAGCGGCTCGAGGCCCTTCCTGATCCCGGAACGGCGCTGAGAGTCGATGACTGGCAGTTCGAGGTGCTGCAGGTGGGCGACAACACCATCAAGACGGTGCGCGCCCAAACGCTTCAGATCAAGCGCCTCATCGATCCGGCTGACGCCGCATGACGTCGCAGGCCGTCGAGCGGCTTGCGCGGCACGTTCTCCGCGGCACCAGCGCCAATCTGGAAGCCCTGCTTCTGCGCTTCGCGCAGCCGCTCTTCCCCGTAGGCCACCGGGCGCACCTCGCCGGTCAGGCCGATCTCGCCGAATGCCACCAGCGAGTTCGGCAGCGCACGATCGCTGAAGGCTCGAGGCGAGCGCCAGCATCGACTGGCAGATCCCACGCGGTCTCGGTGATCTCGATGCCGCCGACCACGTTGACGAACACGTCGTGCTCCTGCAGCGATACATCGGCATGGCGATTGAGCACCGCGAGCAGCATGGCGACGCGATTCGCATCGAGCCCCTGCGCGATGCGCCGTGGCGCGCCAAAGCGCATGCGATCGACCAGCGCCTGCAGCTCGATGAGCAACGGTCGTCCGCCCTCGCGCGTGACCGTCACGACGCTGCCCGCGGCCGGCTCGCGGCGCGCGCGCCAGAAAGATGGCGGAGGGGTTACGGATCTCGCGCAGCCCGGTCTCCGTCATCGCGAAGAATCCAAGCTCGTTGGCCGCCCCGAAACGGTTCTTGGTTGCACGCACGATGCGGAAGCGGCTGCCGACGTCGCTTTCGAAGTAGAGCACCGTGTCCACCAGGTGCTCGAGCATTCTCGGGCCGGCGATGGCCCCTTCCTTCGTGACGTGCCCAATCAGCATCACAGCGGTGCCGCTGGACTTGGCGAAGCGCACCAGCTCGGCGGTGCACTCGCGCAGCTGCGTGACCGCGCCCGCGCTCGTTCCCAGGGAGCCGAGCTGCACGGTCTGGATGGAATCCACCACCAGCAAGCGCGGCCTTGCGCTCCGCGGCCAGCGCCAGAATCGCCTCGAGATCGTTCTCCGTGACCACGCCGAGCCCTGAGCCAGCCAGGCCCAGCCGCCGCGCTCGCCCGCTCACCTGCGCCACCGACTCTTCGCCGCTCGCATACAAGCACCGGCGCGGACGCCCGCGACCTGCGCTGCGACCTGCAGTAGCAGGGTCGACTTGCCGATGCCCGGATCGCCTCCGAGCAGGGTGACCGAGCCGGCTACGATGCCCCCGCCGAGGACCCGATCCAGCTCCTCCTGCCCGGTGCTCAGCCGCGCATCCTCGGGGCCTTCGGCTGTCGAGGGGTCGAGAGGCCGCCGCGGCGCGTTGCCGAGGTCGGCGCGGGGCGCCCCAGCACGCTGCTCCAGGGAATTCCACTCCGAGCAATGCGGGCACTGGCCCTGCCACTTGAGGGTTTCACCCCCGCAGGCCTTGCAGACGAACACGGGACCGGAACGGGCCATTTGCCCCTCGCGCGTCGAAATCAGGAGGACGACCAATGCTTCAGCGGTGCGCTTCCGACTCAACTTGGCTAGGATGCGCGGCCGGAACGATCTGTTGCGGGCTTTGTGAACACCTGCTCGGACAGTTCGGCGGGCAATGCTAGCGTATGCGGCCGCCGACCGGGCGGTGAGGGGGAGGCACGGCCTTTTCGTCGTGGTGACGATCTCGAGTCAAGATTATGGTCAGCGTCCTGGCGGGGCGGGCATTGAGCCTGCGCGCCAAGCTTCGCTTCGTGGGCCTGAGCGACACCGGCAAGGTGCGCGAGCACAACGAGGACACCATCGCGCGTCGACCCGGACATCGGCCTGCTGGTGCTGGCCGACGGCATGGGCGGCTACAACGCCGGCGAAGTCGCGAGCGGCATCGCCGTGAAGACCATCATCAACCTGGTCAGCGAGGCGGTGGAACGCGAGGACCTGACCGTCCACGACGGCGAATCCGGCATGTCCCGCCCCAGCATCATCCTGCGCGACGCGATCCACCGCGCCAACAAGATCATCTATCAGACCGCCAGCACGCAGCCGCAGTGCGAGGGCATGGGCACCACCATCGTCGCCGGCCTGTTCTTCGACAACAAGGTGGCCATCGCACACGTCGGCGACTCGCGGATGTACCGGCTGCGCAGCGACAAGTTCGAGCAGATCACGATGGACCACTCGCTGCTGCAGGAGCTCGTCGACCGCGGCTTCTACTCCGCAGAGGAGGCGCAGCGGGCGACCAACAAGAACTACGTCACACGGGCGCTCGGCGTCGAGCCCAACGTCGAGGTCGAAGTGCAGGAAGTGCCCGTCCAGAAGGGCGATTACTTCGTGCTGTGCTCGGATGGCCTCTCCGACATGGTCGAAGACGACGACATTCACTTAACGATCAGCACCTTTAGTGCTAATCTGGATACGGTCGCTAAGCAATTGATTCAGCTGACGAACGACAATGGCGGTCGGGACAACGTCTCGGTCATCCTGGCGCATGTCGTCGACTCGTTCCCGGCGCACAAGCGCATGTTCGACAAGATTCTCGGCTGGTTCGGCTAAGGCGAGGCACACATGGCACGGTTGATCCTGAGCCTGGACGGCCAGGTGCTGGCGGAATACAACATGAACAAGGAGCGCTACACCATCGGGCGCCTCCCTGACAATGACATCCGCATCGACAACCCGGCGGTCAGCGGTCATCACTCGCTGATCATCAACATCCTCAACGACTCGTTCCTCGAGGATCTGAACAGCACCAACGGCACCTACGTCAACGGCAAGCTGATCAAGAAGCATGCGCTGCAGCATGGCGACGTGATCACCGTCGGCCATCACCAGCTGCGCTTCGTCGAAGACGACGAAGCGCGCAGGACGAGTTCGAAAAGACCATGGTCATCCAGCCGTCGGCTCGCCCGGTCGAGAAGGCTGCAGGCTGCGCCGCGCGGCGGCCGAGCAGGCGGCCCCGGCAGCGTGTCGCGCCACGCGGCGCGCGTCGCGCGCTGGCCGAGACGGCGCCACGGCCGTGCCGAAGGCGAAGCTGCAGGTGCTGTCCGGCGCCTTCGCCGGCCGCGAGCTGGAATTGAACAAGGCACTGACGACGCTCGGCCGCCCCGGCGTGCAGGTCGCCGCGATCACGCGCCGCGCGGAAGGCTATTTCATCGTGCACGTCGACAGCGGCAAGGCCGGCGACTTCCCGCTGGTGAACGGCATGCCGATCGGCGCGCAGGCGACGCAAGCTCGGCGACAACGACGTGATTCAGCTCGCCGGCGTGAAGATGGGATTCTTCGAGGGCTGATCAGACCGAGCTCCGATGCGGCACTCGCTGGCTGACTCCGCAGAGCAGCTCGTAGGGAATCGTGCCCGCATGGCGCGCGATCTCTTCGACCGGCAGTTGCGGGCCCCAGAGCATCGCGGCGCCGCCGACGCGCACCAGCGGAAGGTCTGTGATATCGACGGCGATCATATCCATCGACACACGTCCCACCGTTGGCGCTCGATGCCCGTCGATCAACACCGGCGTTCCACTCGGCAGGCCACGCGGGAAGCCATCGCCGTAACCCGCGGCAACGATAGCGAGAGTCGAGTCGCGCTGGGCTGACCACGCTCCGCCGTAGCCAACAGACTCCCCGCGCGAGACCGCGCGCGTCGCGATCACCGTGCTCTCGAGCGTCATGACTGCCTGCAGCCCGAGGTCGGCGCCGATCTGATCGGCGAAAGGCGATACGCCATACAGCGCGAGACCCGGCCGCACCCAGTCGCCGTGCGCCTGCACGCTGCCGAAGATGCCGGCCGAATTCGAAATGCTGGTCGCGTAGTGACAGCGTGCCGAGAAGCTCATCGAAACGCGCAAGCTGCGTCCGGGTCACGGAATCATTGCGATCGTCGGCGCGGGCGAGATGAGTCACGATGCGCAGCTCGAGCGGCGCCGGCTGCAGTTTCTCGCAGTCGCGCGAGGGCGCTGGGGAAATCCGCCGGGCTGAAACCCCAGCCGATTCATGCCGGTATCGACTTTCAGCCAGCAGCACGAAGCGATGCGCCCCATCGAAGCTCTCGAGCAGCTGGATCTGCAGCGGATCGTGCACCACCAGATCGAAGCCGTGACGCGCCGCCTCGAGCAACTGCTCCTGCGTGAACACGCCTTCGAGCAGCACGATGGGCTGGGTGACGCCCGCCGCGCGCAGCGCGAGCCCTTCTTCGAGCCGCGCGACCGCGAATGCATCCGCATCGGCGAGCGCGAGCGCCGTCGGCACGAGGCCGTGCCCGTAGGCATTCGCTTTCACGACCGCCATGACCGGCGCCGCGGCGCGCGCTCGCGGATCGTCTTCAGGTTGGTGCGCAGCGCGGAGGTGTCGATGACGGCCCGGATGAGCCTGGCTCATCTCAGGACGCCTTCCGCGTAGGAGTCGGCGCGAAGTTCTCGAAGCGCGTGTACTGCGCCCAGGAAGGTCAGCAGGAACTTGCCGATCTCGCCGTTACGTTGCTTGGCGAGATGATGTCCGCGATGCCTTTCTGCGTGGTGTTCTTGTCGTACACCTCTTCGCGATAGATCAGCAGGATCATGTCGCGTCCTGCTCGATCGCGCCCGATTCGCGCAGGTCCGACATCACCGGCTTCTTGTGCTCGCGCTGCTCGACGCTGCGATTGAGCTGCGACAGCGCGATCACCGGAACGCGCAGCTCCTTCGCCAGCGCCTTCAGCCCGCGCGAGATCTCCGAAATTTCGGTCGCGCGATTTTCCTTCGATGCCGGGCACCTGCATCAGCTGCAGGTAGTCGACGACGATCAGATCGAGCCCGTGCTCGCGCTTGACGCGCCGCGCACGTGCGCGCAGGTCGGTCGGCGTCAGCGCCGGCGTTTCGTCGATGAAGATCTTCGCTTCCGAGAGCTGACTGGTGGCCGCCGTGATGCGCGACCAGTCCTCGTCCGAGATGCGCCCGTGCGGATGCTGTTGAGTGGCACGCGGCCGAGCGAGGACAACATGCGCGTCATCACCTGCTCCGACGACATTTCCATGCTGAAGATCGCGACCGAGGCACGGCTGTTCGGATTCACCGCGGCGTACTCGGCCATGTTCACGGCGAGCGTGGTCTTGCCCATCGACGGGCGGCCCGCGACGATGATCAGGTCGCCCGGCTGCAGGCCGCCGGTCAGCGGTCGAACTCCGCAAAGCCGGTCGAGAGGCCGCGCAGCGCATTGGGATTGGTGTGCCACTCGTCGATCTTGTCGATCAGGCCGGGCAGCAGCGTAGCGCACCGCGACGGCGCCGTCGCGCGAACGGAAGCCCGCCTCGGCGATCTCAAACACCTTCTGCTCGGCACGATCGACGAGATCGCGCGCGGTATGACCTTCCTCATTGAAGACGGAAGCGGCGATCTCGGAGCCGGCCGTGATCAGCCTGCGCAGCAGCGAGCGCTCGCGAACGATGTCCGGCGTAGGCGCGGACGTTGGCCGCCGTGGGCGTGTCGCGCGCGAGCGTGGCGAGATAGGCCAGGCCACCGGCGTCGTCGAGCTGGCCCATACGCTCGAGCTGCTCGGAAACGGTCACGACGTCGCACGGCTTGGCATTGCCGGCGAGCGCACCGATGGCCTCGAAGATGAGCCGGTGATCGGGACGGTAGAAATCCTCGGCACGCACGCGGTCGGCGACGGTGTCCCAGGCGGAGGCCTCGAGCATGAGGCCGCCGAGCACGGCCTGCTCGGCTTCGATCGAATGCGGCGGAGTGCGAACCTCCGCGACCGGTCCGGCGTCGCGTCGTGCTTTGGCGGGCCCGGCCACGTGTCGCTCTCGGAGGAAAGCCTTGCGGCTATTCTTCGGCGACGATGCGTGACGTTCAGCGGCACGTCGACGTCGGCATGCAGGTGCAGATTGACGACGTGATCGCCGACCATCCGCATCGGGCCACCCGGCAGGCGCACTTCGCTGCGCGACACCTTGACGCCTTCCGGGCGCAGGCCTCCGCGATGTCGGCGGTGCCGATCGAGCCGAACAGCTTGCCTTCGGTGCCGGCCTTGGCGACGATCGTCAGCTTGAAGTCCTTCATGGCCTCGGCTCGCTCGCTGGCTGAAGTGGCCTGCTCGCGCGCGACCCGCTCGAGCTCGGCGCGACGCTCTTCGAACTTCGCGACGTTCGCCGGCGTCGCCAGCGTCGCCTTGCCCGCGGCAGCAGGAAGTTGCGGCCGAAGCCGGACTTCACCTTGACGCGATCGCCGATGTTGCCGAGGTTCGCGACCTTCTGCAGCAGAATGATTTCCATGGGTCCGCGCCTCAGTGCTGATCGGTGTACGGCAGCAGCGCGAGGAAGCGCGCGCGCTTGATCGCGACCGCGAGCTGGCGCTGGTAGAACGACTTCGTGCCGGTGATGCGGCTCGGGACGATCTTGCCGGTCTCGGTGACGTATCCCTTGAGGTCGCGAGATCCTTGTAGTCGATCTGCTTCGACGCCCTCGGCGGTGAAGCGGCAGAACTTCTTGCGCCGCGAGAAAACGTGACATCGCGCTCTTCGGTCCGGAATTCAGTGCGCATGTCTCCGATGCTGTCGTCGTCATCGTCGTCGACGCTGCACGCGATCGCGCTGCGCTCGCCGCGCTCTCCTCCTCTTCCGGCCCTTCGCCATCGGCGAGGGCTCGGTCACGGCCTCGCGTCCATCTGGACGACGAGGTGCCGCAGCACGGCGTCGCTGAAACGGAATGCGCCGGTCAGCTCGTCCAGGGTCTTGCCGCTCGCACTCGATGTTCATCAGCACGTAGTGCGCCTTGTGAACCTTGGCGATGGGATAGGCGAGCTGGCGACGGCCCCAGTCCTCGAGCCGGTGGACGCGGCCGCCGCCGGCGGCGAGCATGCCCTTGTACCGCTCGATCATGGCGGGGACCTGCTCGCTCTGGTCTGGATGGACCAGGAATACGATCTCGTAATGCCTCATGTGTGCTCCTTGTGGTTTGTGAGCCACCCCGCGAGGCTGCGGGTGTGGCGAGGGGGCGCGAAGAATAATGGAGTGCCCGATCCGGGGCAACGGCTAGGCGGATTTCCTTTGCCGAACAGCCTCATACAGCAGCATGCCAGCCGCCACGGACACATTGAGGCTCTCCACGGAGCCGAGTTGGGGAAGGAAAACCAGAAAATCGCAGCTCTGGCGTGTGAGCTGGCGCAGGCCCGCGCCTTCTGCGCCCAGGACCAGAACGATTCCGCCGGTCAGATCTGCCTGGTGGGCGGGCTTCTCGGCGGATGCGTCTGCGCCAACGGACCACACGTCGCCGTCCTTCAGTAGCTTCAGCGTGCGCACAAGATTCGTCACCGCAACCACCGGCGTCGTCTCGGCGGCTCCCGCGGCGACCTTGCGAGCTGTCGGATTGAGCTGCGCGGCTCGATCTTTCGGAACGATGACCGCCAGCGCCCCGCACGCATCGGCGGTCCGCAGGCATGCGCCGAGATTGTGAGGGTCCTGTACGCCATCGAGCGCGAGCAGCAGGGGGTTGGCCGTTTCGCCGATGGCATCCAGCAGATCGTCCTCCGTCCAGGGCGGCATCGGCTCGACGTCCGCGAAGACACCCTGGTGCACGACGTCCCCCATCTGCTTCAGCGCATGTGCGTCGATTCGCTGGACGGTGTGCTCGTGGCGACGCGCGAGCTCTTCGATCTCACGAATGCGCGGATCGTCGCGCCGTTCGGCCAGACGTACCGCAAGCACACGCTCAGGGTGGCGCATCAACGCGGCGCGCACGGCATGCAGGCCGTAAATCGTCTGCACCGGCTTCATAAGTCTTCGGCCAACTCGAGATCGATGAGCCCTTCGATCGGTTTCACCGCAGTGACGACGACGCGCACCTTGGCGCCCGTATGCAGTCGCCGGCCGTGCTGGCGCCCGATCCACGCGTGGCCATCGTCGGACATGACGTAATTGTCGTCCTTCAACTGGTCGATGTGCAGCAAGCCATCGACGTTGACTTCCAGGATCTGCACGAAACAGCCGAACTCCACGACCGTGGTGATCAGGCCATGAAACGTCTGCCCGATGCGCTCACGGAGGTAGACACATTTCAGGAAAGTATTGACGTAGCGATCCGCTTCGTCCGCACGCTTCTCGAGCTTCGAAAGCGCCTCGCCTCTGCCGGTGAGCTCGGGAACTTCATAGCGCACGGACGCGCCGCCCTTCTCACCCGCCAGCGCGCGAAGTGTTCTGTGGACGACGAGATCGGGATACCGCCGGATCGGCGAGGTGAAGTGAGCGTACTGCGTGAGCGCGAGACCGAAGTGGCCAATGTTCAACGGCTGATAGAGCGCCTGCGGGAGCGAGCGCACGACGAGCGACTCGACGAAAGGCCGCGCCTCGCTGCTCCCCAGGCGCTTCGTGATCGCCTGGATGTCGCGGGTCTTGATCGTCTCGGGCAGGCGGGCGTCAATGCCGAGGGATACCAGCGCCGCAATGAGCTTTTCGATTTTCTGCTCGTCCGGCTGGCCATGCACACGGAACAGCGTCGGCACGCCCGCCGTCTCGAGCCCGTTGGCCACGGCGACGTTCGCGGCAATCATGCATTCCTCGATGAGCCGATGAGCATCGTTGCGCGCGCGCAGCTCGATGGCGCGCACGTGGTCGGCCGCGTCGATGACGAACTCGGCTTCCGGCGCGTCGAAATCCAGCGCGCCACGGCGCGCCCGCGCCTTGTGAAGCGCGCGATACACATCGACGAGCACCATCAGCTTCTCGGTCAGCGAGCCGCCCTGCCGTCGGAGAGCTGATCGATCTGCTGCCGGGCGGCGACTTTGCCTTCGAAGAGCGCAGCGTTTGCCAGCGAGTAGGTCAGGCGCGCGGCGGAGCGCATGATCGCCGCGTAGAAACGCGCCGCCTTGATGAATCCCTGCGGCGTGATGACCATGTCCGCGACGTAGCAGAGGCGATCGACGTGCGGAGTCGAGCGAACAGAGATGATCCGACAGCGCTGGCGGCAGCATCGGCACGACGCGCTTCGGGAAATAGACCGATGTGCCGCGCTCCACCGCGGCCGCATCCAGCGCAGTGCCGGGGCGCACGTAGTGGCTGACGTCGGCGATCGCGACGATCAGCCGGAAGCCCTGCGGGTGGCGCTCCGCAAACACGGCATCGTCGAAATCCTTCGCGTCGTCGCCGTCGATGGTGACGAGCGGCAGGTCGCGCAGGTCAGTGCGCGTCTTCGCCTCTCTGGAATCGACCTTGTCGCCGAAGACCTGCGTCTCGCGCAGCACGGCCTCGGAGAACTCATGCGGCAGATCGAATCTCGCGATGGCCGACTCGGTCGCAAGCTCCACGGGCCGGTCTGGATCCAGGAGCTTCTCGACAGCTGCTTCCGCGGAGCCGCCTGAGCTGGCATGACGAGTGATCCGCGCGATCACCCAGTCGCCATTGCGCGCGCCTTTGAGCTGCGAAGGCGCGACGGTGCAGCGCAACTGCAGGCGCCGATCCGCGGCGCTGACCCACACGCCGCGCCCCTGGATTTCAATCGTGCCGAGAAAGGCGTTGACGCCTCGTTCAAGAATCTTTTCCACGGAGCCGAGCCAGCGGCCGCTCGAGTCGGTGGCGAGACTCACACGCACGCGGTCGCCGTGCATGAGCCCGCGCATTTCCGGAGGCGGCAGAAAGACGCTTTCCTTCAGTTCATCGACCCGCACGAAACCGTAGCCCGCGCGATTCGCGCTCACCACGCCTTCGACCGATCGGCCCGCCCGGGGTGCATCCTGCCGTGAAGTGCTGCCGCGCCTGGAGCCGGCACGGCATGAATCGCCCGCCCTGGCGCGCTTCGCAGTTGCGGATGGCCCCTTGTCTCGCGCCGGCCTGTCGCGACGCCCGAATTTTCCCCTTTTGCCCTGCAATCGATGCTCCTGCCAGCTGTATGAATCGCGGCGCGCAAAGGTACTACGTTTCGATGCACCTTGAGCCTCGCATGACGATCGGACATGATCCGGTCGGGCTGCCTCGTGCAGTTACATTTAAGGTTAATGTCTTGGAAGCAGCATGAATTTCGCTCCGGACTCGCAGCGGCGGCACGATCCGCAAGAGGCGGCTACGCCGGTCGACGAGCGCCTCCTGCACGCTGGCCGGCTGGACAAGCTGCGCGCTGAGCTCGCGCGGCGCGACTACGCCGGCGCCCTTCTTTGCGACCCGATCAACGTCCGCTACGCCACCGGCACGCGCAACATGGCGGTGTGGACCCTGCATTCGCCGGGTCGTTACGCCTTCGTTTCGACCGACGGGCCGGTGATCCTGTTCGAGTTCGGCACCTCGCTTCACGTGTCAGCCGGCTCCGGATCGGTCGACGAGGTGCGCACCAGCACGCCGTGGTTCTACTTCCTGGCAGGTCCGCGCGTCGCCGAGAAGGCGCGACAGTGGGCCAGCGAGATTGTCGAACTGGTGAGCCGGCACGGCGCGGGCAATCGCCGACTCGCCGTGGATCGCTGTGAGCCGTGGGGCGCACGGCTCCTCGAAGCGGCTGGAGTCGAGCTCTTCGACGCCCAGGAGCCGCTCGAGCAGGCACGCCTGGTCAAGTCTCCCGAGGAGATCCGTTGCATGTATCGGTCGATGGAGGTGTGCGATCTGGCGATCGAGCGCATGCGCAGCGCGTTGAGACCGGGCATGACGGAGAATGAATTGTGGAGCATCCTGCATCAGACCAACATCGCCAATGACGGCGAATGGATCGAGTGCCGGCTGCTAGCCAGCGGGCCCCGCACCAATCCTTGGTTCCAGGAATGCAGCCCCCGGGTCATCGAGGCTGGCGACATGGTGTGCTTCGACACGGACATGATCGGGCCCGCTGGCTATCTGGCGGACGTCTCGCGAGCTTTCGTTTGCCCTGGCTTGCGCCCGACTGCGCAGCAGCGCCGCCTGTACGAGATCGCCCAGGATCAGGTGCTGCACAACATCGAGCTGCTGCGGCCGGGCGTGTCGTTCCGTGAGTTCTCGGAGCGTTGCTGGAGTGTGCCGCGTGAGTTCACGCAGAACCGCTATATGATGATGGTGCATGGCGCGGGCCTGGCCGATGAGTATCCCTCGCTGGTCTACATCCAGGACTTCGACGGCTGGGGCTACGACGGCATGTTCCTCGAAAACATGGTCGTATGCGTCGAAAGCTACATTGGAGAGACCGGCGGTCCGCAGGGCGTCAAGCTGGAGCAACAGGTGCTGATCACGCGGGAGGGGCCCGTCACGATGTCACGGTCGCTTTTCATCGACGCGCTGGAGATCTGATTCAGTCGCGACCCATCATGCGCGAGCCGAACAGGCTCAGGCCTCCATCCATCAGCACGGTTGCCCCGGTCATGTGGCGATTCTCGGGCGCGCACAGATTCGCAATCTGGCGCGCCACGTCCGCGGCCTCTATGAGCTCGCCGACCGGCACGAGCCTGCGCGAAGCCTCGCGCGCGCCGGGATCGGCCTCATGGAACTGCGCGGCAAGTCCCGCGTCCACGAAGCCGGGCGCGATTTCATTCACGAGGATGCCGTGCGGCGCAAGCTCCGCAGCCATGCATTTCATCAGCATGCGAAGGCCAGCCTTGCCCACGCAGTAGGCCGGTATCTGGAGATGGACGTGGTCGGCTGCCCAGCTGCCCACGAACACGATGCGTCCGGGCTTCCCCCGCTCTCGAAGCAGGCGCGCCGCGCTGCGGGCCAGATGAAAGGCGCCGTCGAGATTCACGCTTAGCTCCCGACGCCAGGTGCTTGCATCGAGACGGCTCAGCGGCGCCACGGAAACGATGGCCGCGTTCACGACGGCGAGGTCAGGCGTACCCAGCTCGCGCTCGACATCGGCGACCCAACCCTCGACGGCAGCTGCGTCTGCCACGTCCGTCACGCGATATCGGGCAGTGACGCCGAGACTCGCCACTGATGCAAGCAACTCGTCGGCCTCCGCGGCGGGCCGCAAGTCGCAGAAGGCGACCGATGCGCCGCGGCTCGCAAGCTCGAGTACCGTCGCGCGGCCGATGTCGCCCAGACCGCCGCTGACCAGTGCCGTGCGACCTTGAAACATCAGGCGCTCCCGCGCAGCGATTGCTCGATGAGCCGACCCGCGGCCGCAATGACTATCTCCAGTCCGCCAGGACCGTAGTCTGAGCAATCCTGCTCGTAGGAGCCGTTGCCGTAATAGCTCCTGGGCGGCAGATAGTTGAAGGAGCCGTTGGTGTCGTTGGTGACGATGATGGCGAGCCGCGGGAAGCGCTTGCGCAATTCCATCTGCAGGTCGGTGAAGGGCTCGGCCGGTGTGCCCACGATGAAGGACTGTCCGAGGCGCACGACCCATACCGGGAAGCCGCTGCCGAGTCCATCGTGGAGGTTCGCGATGAATTCCCTCAGTCTCGTGAGTCGAGTGCGCGCCGCGGGATCCTGCTCGGTGCGCAGCTGATCTTGGATCTCTTGCGCTGAAGGCCAGTCCTTCGGGGGCAGCTGCAGATACTCGACTGTGGAAGCTGCGGCACCATCGATGTCATACGGTCTCTGCTCCCAGACGGCGAGCGGAGCACCCGAGCTCTCGCTTCGCGCAAACTCGAGGCGCCGGCCCGGCGGGAGCATCGCTCGCAAGGTCGCGAGCGCGGCGAAGCCGAGTGCTTCACCGTTTGCGTCCGCAACCGCAGTATCGGAGGCGTAGCAGTCCCGGGGAGTCTGGTTGCCAGAGGGGCCATGCAGGAATATGCAGGGAGCCCCCCTCGTGTGCGACTGCACGAGCTCGCGCATGGCGCCGATGTAGTCCGGTGAAACGCTTCGGTTGCCGCCGCCCAGTGAGACCGGGTGGCAAGCGTAGTTTACGAGCGTCGCGATGATCTTGTTCGTGTCCTCGCAAGTGATGCGTCCTACCAGTACGGTGCCGTCGGCACGCCCTCGGGGTTGGGACCGCACAGGACGCGACCGCCTTCGGGCTCGAGGAAGTCTCGCGTCCTTGCCAGTGAGGAGTAACCGCGCCCCCAGCTGAGGATTGCCGGCTGCATGCGCGCCGAGAGCGGCATCGACAGCCTCATTGAGCGCGCGCGTCAGCTTGGCGCGATAGGCCGGGATCTTGTCGCCGCCGGGCTTCTCCTCGAGATCCGCATCGATGTGAGGCACCGCGTGTGAATGCGTCAGGACCAGCAGGAACTCGTGCGCCTCGAGGCCAAGCCGCTCGAGAATCGGCCTTCGCAGCGCATCGAAAACGCGATACGAGTGGAACCAGCAGTAGTCGATCGTCGCGATGATGACGGGGCGTGTTTCAGCAGCGCTGCGCAACGCCAACGCCGTGACATACAGCGGCTTGTGGATCGAATCCGCAACCTCGTGCCGCGCGCTTCCCCAATTGTGGCTATAGATGCCCACTTCGGGCGTCATGTCGCGCCGTGCGACGCCGATCAGGCCGCGAAAGGAAGGATCGCTGTCAGTCGGGGGGCTCACCAGTCACCCACCGAGCCATCGGCGTGGAACACCCGTTGCAGCACCTCCGGCTGGAACGGATGCCGTGCGATCTCCTTCTCGTTGAGCTCGACGCCGAGTCCCGGCTTCGTCGAGGAGAACACGATGCGTCCCTCCTGCCGCCACACGTGACTGCCCTGCACGACGTCGGCTCTCCAGGGAACATCCTCGGTCACCGTCTCGCAGATGATGTAGCTCGGCTGCGAAAAGCCGAATTCCAGCGATGCGGCGGTGCTGACCGGGCCCTGCGGATTGTGAGGGGCCAGGCTGATGCGGTAAGCCTCTGCGACCGCCGCTATGCGCCGCGCCTCGCTCAAACCGCCGCAATGCGTGATATCGAGCTGGCATACCGCACAACCGCGCGCCGCGAAAAGAGTGTTGAACTCGGCAAGATGAGTCATGCGCTCGCCCGTCGCTATGGGCGTTGCGACGGCGGCCGCGATGCTGGCAAGCCCCTGCACCGATTCCGGCCAGCAGGGCTCTTCGAGGAAATACAGACCGTAGGGCTCGAGCGCTTTCGCGAAGCGCATTCCCATGGCAGGAGACGGGCGCGCGTGACAATCGACCATGATGTCGATGTGGTCACCGACTGCTTCGCGCATCGCGGCGACGCAGGCTTCGGCGGCACGCACAGGCTTCAGACCTTCGAGCGGCAGCGTGGGAGGTACCGCCATGGTCTTGAAGGCGGTGTAGCCATCGGCGACGGCTCGCTCCGCCAACTCCGCGAATCGTCTGGCATTGTCGACCGGCGTCTCGTAGAAATCCTCCATGCGCCCGCCTCCCAGATGACAATAGGTGCGGATGAAGTCGCGAACGGGCCCGCCCCACAGCCGGTGGCAGGGGACGCCGAGGTGCTTGCCGAGAATGTCCCACAGGGCGAGATCGATTCCGGCGATGGCCGTAGCGCGCACCGCGCCATGACCATGCCAGAAGTGCTGCCGGTACATCATCTGCCAGAGGTGCTCGACCCGGGTCGGGTCCTGGCCGATCAGCAGCTCTTTCAGGCTGCCGATGGCGCCGACGACCTCGGCGGTGTGCCATTCGAGCGTGGCTTCGCCCCACCCCACGAGCCCCGGCTCATCGGTGAGGACCTTGACGAAAATCCAATTGCGCATGCGCGCGTGGCAGACGAGCGCCTCGATGGCCGTGATCTTCATGGCGGGGCAGTGTACGGGGTATTCTTGCAATGCGCGTCTCAGCTAGTATATATAACGTTAAATGTAACCTCGCAACCACAGGAGCCGAGAGCCATGGCAGACGAAAATCCCGCAGACAGCTCGCGCCGGCAATTTCTGGCTGGGGTCGGCGTGTCTGCCGCAGCGCTGGGCTCGCTCAAGGCGACCGGCGCAGTGAACGCCAAGCCTGCCGTACTCAAGAAGGTGCGCATCGGCGTCGTGGGTGGCGGATTCGGCCGTTATTTCCAGTGGCATCTGCATCCTGATGCGCAGGTCGTCGCCCTCTGCGACAAGCGCGAGGATCGCCTGCAGGGCCTGAAGGATACCTACCACAGCGACAATCTGTACAAGGACTACGACACGTTCTTGAAGCATCCGGGGCTGGATGCCGTCGCCCTGTTCACGCCCGCGCCGTTCCATGCGGAGATGGCCGCGAAAGCGATGAATCTGGGCAAGCACGTCATCAGCGCGGTGCCGGCCGGCATGTCGGTCGAAGAGCTGGAAATGCTCCTCGAGACGGTGAAGCGCACGGGCGTGAAGTACATGATGGCGGAGACGAGCCGCTGGCGGCCGGAGACGCTGACCTGCATCGACATGATGAAGGAGGGAAAATTCGGCAATGTGTTCTATTCGGAGGCCGAGTATCACCACACTGGCCTGGCACCCTACGCCTATGGCACGAGCTACGACTGCCAATCCTGTGTGTTCATCCAGAACATCGACCAGGTGAAGAAAGACAACATCGACATCAGCAAGCTCGTGGCGACCTGGTCATGGGGCTACCCGCCCATGCTCTATCCGACTCACTGCACAGGCATGATCATTCCGGTGACCGGCGAGCGATTGGTGGAGGTGACCGCATACGGCTGGGGCGATGGTCACGAAATGCTGAAGAAGAACAGCTACAACGACAATCCCTTCTTCCACACCGTGGCGCTGTTCAGGACTTCCAAAGGAAACTCGTCGCGCGTCTCGATCGGCTGGCACATCGCTGCGGGCGGTACCGAGCGCGCGGTGTTCTACGGCGACCGCGCCTCCTTCATCATGGACCGGCCCGAGGGTTCGCCCAACACCGTAGTGGTGCAGAAGGACAAGGATTCGGACAGCCCGTTCGGCCTCTACGGCGGCGTCATCGAGAGCAAGCCGTTCACCGGACCGGCGTACACGGATCGGCTGCCCCCGGAGCTGCGCATCAACAGCGGGCACGGCGGCTCGCACACGCACATCACGCACGAGTTCATCCGATCCATCATCGAGGACAGATGGCCCGTGGTGAACATCTACGAAGCCGTTGCGTATACGATGCCGGGCGTCATCGCTCACCAGTCGGCGCTCGAGGGCGGCCGCCGGCTGAAGATCCGTGATTATGGAGTCGCCCCGGCCTGATTCCGCAACGCGAAGGGGCAGTTTGAGCAACGAGCTCGAGCAAGCCATTGAGCTGCAGCGCCGCGGCGAGGTGCGAGGCGCGGCTGAGCGCTATCAGGCCATGCTGCGCGCCAACCCGCGCAACGCCGAGGCGCTGCACTATCTCGGCCTCGCCTTCAGGCAGCTCGGTGACGCACGGTCCGCTGAGGAATTTCTGGGCCGTGCGCTCGCAATCGAGCCCGATCACGCCAACACTCTCAGCGACCTTGCAACCCTGCTGACGGAGGAGAAGCGCTTCGAGGAGGCGTTACCTCGCTTCCGGCGCGCACTCGAGCTCGCTCCCTACCACACGGACGCCCTGAGCAATCTGGCCAGCGTGCTGCGCAGGCTGAGCCGTCCGCAGGAGGCGGTCGCGCTGCTCGAGCGGCTCACGGTCGTTCTGCCCCGGGTCGCTGCGAATTTCCGGCGGCTCGGAGACATGCACAGCCGTGTCGGAGATGTCGATGCCGCCATCGTTGCCTATCGCCGTGCAATCGATCTCGACCCCGACGACAAGCTCGCCCGCGTCAATCTCGGGGACGCGTACGAGAGCGCCGGCCGGTTCCGCCAGGCGACACTTCACTACCTGGCCGTTCTGCGCCGGGAAGCGAACAGTCCGCTCGCGCTGGCCCGGCTGCTGCAGCTGCGCGAGCTGCAGATCGACCCGCAATTGGTGGAACGCGCACGCGCCATGGCGGCGTCCAGCGCGACGCCGCCTGACGCCCGCATGCGCTTGAACATCGCACTCGGGCATCATTACGACCGGCAGCGCGACTTCGATGCGGCGTTTGAGTTTCTGAGGAAGGGAAACTCCGCGCAGTTCGCCAAGGATCCCTACGACAGCTCCCGATTCACATCAGCGATCGATGGGTTGGTCGAAGTATTCACACAGCCGTTTTTCGCTTCGGCGCCGAGAGCACACGAAGCCGGGGACGACAGGCCGGTGTTCATAGTAGGCATGCCGCGATCGGGGACGACGCTCGCCGAACAGATCCTGGCGAGTCATTCGCAGGTCGCCGGCGCCGGCGAGCTTCCCACGATGCTGAATATCGGCATGCAGGTGGAATCGCTGTCACCGGCCCGGCGTCCCTATCCGCACGGCGTGGTGGACCTGGATGCGCGGCAATTGTCCATGCTCGCGCGACGCTACCTCGATCGGCTGGACTGCCTTTCCAGGACCGCGAGCCGCATCACCGACAAGATGCCGTTCAATTTCATGCATCTGGGGCTCATCGCCTTGCTCTTTCCCGGCGCCCGCGTGATCCATTGCCGCCGCGATCCTCTCGACAACGGCCTGTCCTGCTATTTCACGAGCTTCTCCGACCAGATCCAGTTCGCGAACCATCTCGCGACACTCGGCAGCTACTACGTCAATTATGCGCGGCTCATGGATCACTGGCGTGCGGTGTTGCCGCTGCGCATGCTGGAGGTGCAGTACGAGGAACTGGTTGCGAACCCCCGGACCGTCATTCGCTCGATGGTGGCATTCTGCGATCTGGAGTGGCAGGAAGGGTGCCTCGAATTCCATCGCACTCAGCGTGGCGTTCGCACGCCCAGCCGCTGGCAAGTGCGCCAGCCTATGTATTCAGGTTCGGTCGGCAGATGGAAGAGCTACGAGAAGCATCTGCAGCCTCTGCGAGAGGCGCTCGCCCCCTTGGCGGGGCGGGCGGCGGCGCAAGCCCCGCCCTAGCGCGTCTTGCCGAAGAGATAGCGCAATCCCACGCTGAACGACCGCGCATCCTCCCGGGTGATCGCAAAGCCGGGATGATCTTCCTTGGCGACGAATATCTTCTCGTCCGTGATATTGCGGGCATTGCCGTAGAACTCCAATCCCTGCAGCGAGCCGCTTCTGGGCGCGTACGAGAAATTGAGGTCCACGCGCGTGTGTGCGCCGTCGATCAGGCTGCCGAAGCGTTCCACGTTCGCGAGGCTCTCCACGAAAGAGTAATTGCCCTTGACGATCACGGCGCCGCCGAAGCGGAATCCCTGCAGGGGCCCTTCGAGGAACTCATACGATGAGAAGAGCGCGCCCTCGTGCTTCGGAAGCGTCTTCACCGGCGTGGTGAAATCGTAATTGGGGTCGCTGATGACGGCATCGGTGTAGGCGTAATTGAACGCCAGGTTCAGGCCGGGCAGCACTTCGCCGACGGCCTCGATCTCCACGCCCTGGATGTCGCGCTTGCCCTCCAGGGCGACTCCCGCATTGCCGAACTCGCCGAGGAAGTTGAGGGACACCGGCACATTGAGCAGCTCGGAGTCGTAGAGCGCGATCGAGGCGCCGACCGCACCGTCGAGAAACTCACCTTTGAGCCCGACTTCGTACTGTGTCATCTCCTGAGGCGTGGTGAGGGGGTTGCCATCCTTGTCGACGATATTGAGATTGGGATTGAACCCCTCGCTGTAGCTGAAGTAGATGCGCGCATCGTCGACGATGGGGCCATCATCCGCCGTCAGATCCCAGGTCGCGCCGAAACGCATCACCGACTCGGTGTATTCGTCCTTGTCGATCACCGGATCCGCGAGCACCACGCTGTTGGAGATCAGGCTCTTCGAGTTGATCTTGGTGTTCTGCCAGAGGATGCCGCCGAGGACATCCAGACGCTCGATCGGATTCAGCAGCAGTTGGAAGCTGCCGCGGACGTCTTCGAACCCCTGCTGATTGCGTCGTCGCGGAGTGAGGGTTGAACGGTCCACCAGCGGAATGGGTGAGCCGTCCGTGAACACGCCGCGGCCGCCGTCCACGAGGAAAATGTTGCCGAGGAAGTTCGAATTCATCAGCGTGCCATCGTTCGGCTTCAGATCGGTGCTGTACTCGATTGCGGTGAAGAACTGGTGCTCCCTGCCCAAGGCGCTGAACTTGCCGCCGAGGCTCGCGTCCCAGACGAGATCTTCGTTGTCGTCGATCTGGTCGTAGGAGTAGTAGTAGACCTCGTCGGTGCCCAGCGCGTAGGCGCCCGCGGGACCGAACACGAAGTATTCGCCGATGACCCGCTCGTTGCGGCTGACTGCCGCCTGGGTCTTGAACTTCCACTCGTTCGAGAACGAGTGCTGCAGATCGGCGATCGCAAAGGTCTGCTCGACCTCGTTGCGCGCATAGCGCGGGTCGTTGAAATACCAGTCGCCGACGGGTACGTCGGGCAGCTCGAGCTGACCGGGTGCCACTCGTACGAGCGCGCCGCCGTCGTAGGGATCCTCGTCGAGCTTGCTGTAGTACACCCACAGGTGTGCGCTGGTCGTGTCCGTGAAGTCGAACTGCATCGAGCCCAGCATCATGCTCTTGTGGTTCTTGATGTTGACGACGTCCACCGGGGCGCCGAAATCACGATACATGCCGACGAAGCGGGCGCTGACGCGCCCCTCGAGGGCCACGGGGCCGGTCACGTCGAGCTGCCACTCGGACAGGTCGAAATCACCGAAGCGCGCGCCGACCTCGCTGCGAAACCTGGGCAGTGGCTTCTTCAGGACGTGATTGATCTCGCCACCGAAGCTGCCGGTGACTCCGTACAGTGCTGTTGCGGGGCCGCGCACGATTTCGATGCGCTCCATCGCCAGCTCTTCCAGAGACCGGCCGACCGCGAAACGCGAGCCGTTGATGCGATGAGTGCCCACGGCATTGCCGCGCATGACGAAGCGATCCAGCCCGTAGCCCCCGCCGCCGCGCTCGAGGCCGGGAACCAGGTCGGTCGCTTCATAGACGCTGTTGGCACCCGCGATCGACAGCATCTCAGGCGTCAGCACCGAGATCGCCTGCGGGGTGTCGATGAGTTTCATTTCGAGGCCGGTGGCCGAGGTCTGCTCCTCCGCCCGGTACTTGCGCGCGATGCCGCGAACGACAACTTCCTGGATGGAGTCATCACTGGCCGGGGGCTGCTGCGCTTCCTGGGCGAATGCACCGGCAGATGCGACGGCGGTCGTGGCCAGCAGCGCCTGCAGAATGCGCGTGCGAACGGCGATCTCAACCGGTGAGCGCTTCGCTGGACTGCGGCGGCTGGCGACGGCGTGGATTCGCATTGAGCTCCCCTCGGAAGATGTTTTTATCTGGAAAACCAGGCAGGTGGACGCTATTACCTTTAACGTCACATGTCAACTGAGCCCGCGACTCACGCACCCGTATATATTGGTGTCCATGAAGGAGAGGCTCACGGCGGCACGCGCGCGCCTGGCGGCTGGGGATGCAGCCGCGGCGGAGCGCATCGTTCTCGAGGTCATGCGCGAGTCGCCAGGCGCTACGGACGCTCTGAAGTTGTTCTCCGAGGTCTCGCAAAGGCTCGGGCATCACGAGCGGGCGGCGCTCGCTCTCGAGCAGGCGATCAGCCATGCGCCGGAAGATACGGAGTTGTGGATGCAACTCGGCAAGGCGCAGGCGGGGCGCCTGTTGTGGATAGATGCGGAACACGCGTTCCGGAATGCCGCGCGGCTTGCGCCAGGCGATCCGCGAGCGCTGGTTGCAATGGGCGTGGCCCAGCTTGCCGCGGAGAAGTCCCTGGCCGCGGTGACGACTCGACGCCTTCTGCTCGAGCGATTCGAGGGTTACGCAGCAGCGCAGCTGTTTGCCGGCAATGTGGCGCGGGCTCACGGCGATGTCGATGCCGCGAAGGCGGCATACCGCCGTGCCATCGAGCTCGAGCCTTCGAATGCGCAGGCACTGCTGGCAATGGTCGAGATCGATCCGTCCAATTCTTCCGGGCTGGACGGAATGCTTGCTGCCTTGTCGGGCCGTGAGGACCTCCCGGAGTCCGATCGCGCCCATGCGGCGTTCGCCGAAGCCCGGGTCGCCGAAGCCGCCGGCCGGTTCGACGTGGCCTTCCAGAGGTTCGCCTTCGCGAACGACCAGCAACGCAAGGCGTTGCGAGCCCGCGGAATTGCCTACGATCCCGAACAGAGCGAGGCAAACATGGCCGTCATCGCCTCCGGCTATCCGGCGAGCTCATTTCAGCCGGCAATCGCGCCTGCGGACATCGACCTCACCCCCATTTTCATCGTGGGACTGCCGCGATCGGGTACCAGCCTCGTCGAGCAGATACTGGGATCTCACCCCCAGGTCTGCGCGGGTGGAGAGCTCGGCGCGGTGCAGCACTGCGAGGCCCGATACTTGCGCATGCGCGCCCAGAGAAGCCACAGCGAATCGGCGCTGCTGCTCGAGATGCGCGAGCGCTACCTCGAGCAGCTGTTCGAGCGCGACCTCGATGGGAAGTACGTCACCGACAAACTGCCCGGCAATTTCATGTCCCTCGGATTCATCCGCAGGATGTTTCCCCGCGCCCTCATCGTGCATTGCGTTCGCGATCCCGTCGCCACCTGCTGGTCCCAGTACACGGCCAACCTGGGCAACCATGCGCCCTCCTACACCTCGCTCGAGCACCTGGCTCACATGTATGCGCTCTACCGGAAACTGATGGCCCACTGGGAGGACGTGCTCGATCCTCCAATGGTCCGCGTGACTTACGAGACCCTGGTGGCCGACCCCGGGGCAGGAGTCCGCAAGCTGCTCGGCGATTGCGGTCTCCCCTGGGACGAGCGCTGCCTGGAGTTTCATCGCACCGGGCGAGCCGTCGTTACCGCCAGCTCCCTTCAGGTGAGACAGCCGATGTACACGACGTCGCTCGAAAAGTGGCGTCGCTACGAGCCCTGGCTGGGCGAGCTCACGACCGCGCTGGCGCAATGGCGCCCGTCAGGCGAAGACGAGCGGGGAAAAGATGACCACGATCACAGCGAATAGCGCGAGCATCACCAGCCACCACGTGAGCACATTGGTGAGCGGGCGCTTGCCAAACCCGCTGCGCAGGATCGGATTGGACCAGCTGAACGTGAGCGATTCCGGAGTCTGCGCCGCGCTGGGCGGCGGGGCAGTGAGCGAGCCGATGATTCCGGCGATGACGCTGACGATGAGCACCAGCCCCGCCTGATTGAGAATCGTGTCCGCCCAGCGCGGGAAGCCGTCGATCGTGCCTGGAGCGATCTTGAGCAGGGTGGCGAAGATGAAACCCGCAGCGAGCGCGGCGATCGCGCCACGAACGTTCATGCGCTTCCAGAGCACTCCCATCATGAATATGGCCGCGAAGGGCGCCGCGAAAAAGGCATTCAGGATCTGCATGTAGTAGAAGATGCTCACCTTGGAATGACTGACCAGGATGCCGATCCCGATCGCAATGATCAGCGTGATGACGGAGCTCCACACTCCCACCCTCACCAGTTGACGGTCGCTGGCGTCGCGGTTGATGCGCTCCTTGTAGATGTCTAGCGTGAAGATGGTCGCCGTGGAATTGAGCACGGCGTTCACTGTCGACTGTACCGCGCCAAACAGCGCTGCCAGGAACAGCCCCCGTACTCCGACAGGCAGAATCTGCTGAATGAACTGAACGTAGGAGCGATCGGCATCGGCCTGCGCCTGACCCCACTCGCCGAGCAGTATCTGGGGGTGCATCGCGAAGATGATCAGCCCCGGCAGGACGATGAGAAAGGGGATCACGAGCGTGAGCAGGCCCGAGAAAACCAGGCCCATGCGCGCGTGATACGCGTCCCGGGCACCCAGCACGCGCTGGATCACGAACTGGTTCATGACGTTGAACCAGATGCCGAGGGAGAAAGAGCTCAGGATCATTCCCAGCGTGGGAGAGGCCATGTGGTCGGCCGGTTGCAGCACCGACAGGCGGTTGTACTCGGCCGCCCCCGTGAATACTCCCTGATGCTTCGCCACGGCATCGGCCCACACGCCATCTTCGGCTCGATTGCGCTCGAGCATGATGTTGAAGCCATCCGTGACGGAGTGCCCGCCGAGTGCATCGAGGCCGAGATAGACGACGGCGGCACCGCCGAGCAGCATCACGATCAGATTGAAGGTGTCCGTCCAGGCGACAGAGGAAAGGCCGCCGTAGACGGACCACATGCCTGCCACGACGCCGAGTACGACGATTGCGAGGGCGATGTCCCAGCCGAACAGCTGCTCGATTGCCAGCCCGCCGGTATAGAGCACGGCCGCCATGAAATTGAAGATGTTGAGCAGGATCGTGATCAGCGCAAACCACATGCGGATGCGTCGGTCGAAGCGCTGCTCGAGGAACTGCGGGATCGTGAACACCTTCGAGGCCAGGAGGAAGGGCACCCACAGGAAAACCAGCAGGGTGATGTCGGTGACCAGCGTCCAGCTCCACATGCCGATGCTGATGCCGAACAGCACGGTCCATCCGACCATGCCTATGAAATGATCCGTGCTGTTGACGGATGCGACCAGCGAGCCACCCACCACGTACCAGGGAAGCTTCTTGCCGGCGAGAAAGTAGTCGTCGCTGGTTGCCTGCTCGCGGCGTCCGGCGACGTAGCCAATGACGCAGAGCGCGACGAAAAACGCGCCGAAGGCGACGTAATCGAGAGCGCCTAGGCTGAAGCCCGTCATGCGCTCAGAGCGATCTCACGGCGGCGCGGGTCGCCTCGAGCGTTCGAGCGATGTCCTCAGCGCTGTGCGCAAGGCTCACTGAACCTTGCTTGCAGGCAATTGGAATGTGGTAGATGCCGCTCTCGATCAGGGCGAGGCGCAAGCGGATATCGAGCGCGAAATCGTGCGACTCCAGTATGTCGTGCAGGTCCCGGGGCGCCCGGTCCATGAAGTAGACGCAGAATGCCGATGCGTTCGTCTGCAGCACGGCCTGGATCCCGGCCTCGGCGAAGATCGCGCGCAATCCCTCGTAAAGTGCGTCGCTGCGCGCCTGGATGGTGGCAAACGTCCCGGGCTCGGCCAGTTTGGCGATTGTCGCGATCGCGGCGGCGCAAACCATGGGGTGCGCATTGTAAGTGCCGGCGATCAGCACCCGGCGTTGCGGATGCGGATCGTCGAACAGGCGCATGATCTCGGCGCGCCCGCCGATCACGCTGAGCGGGTAGCCGCTTGCGATGGCCTTGCCGAACACGGACAAATGGGGCCGAACACCGGCAACCTGCTGGTATCCTCCGAGGCTCGAACGGAACCCGGTCTTCACTTCGTCGAAGATGCAAAGCGTGCCATGGCGCTCGCACAGATCGATGAGCGCCTGCAGGAATCCGGGCAGCGGCAGGAGTACGCCCACGTTCTGTAGCACGGGCTCGGTGAGCACGCAGGCGATACGTCCGCCGGCGAGCAGTTGCTCGACGGATGCGAGATCATTGAAGTTCACGAGGTGCACGCGTCGCCGAACGTCAGCCGGCAGACCTGCCGTAGAAGGGATGAAGGGATACTCTCCCGGACTGACGCGGGGACCCACCTGCGCGAGAGTCGGCATCACGGCCCGCGCGACTTCATTCTGCCAGCCGTTGTAGCCGCCCAGCATGAGAATGATCTCCTCGCGACCGGTGTAAGCCTGCGCGAGACGCAACGCGAGAGCGACGGCTTCGCTGCCGGTGTTCGCTATCTGCACCAGGTCCACGGCAGGCACCGAATCGCAGATCATTCGCGCGAGCCTCGCTTCCCAAGGCGTCGTGCCGCTGCCCATGAGCGACCACTGCTCTTCGATCGCCTGACTCACCGCGGCGTTCACCGCGGGATGGTTGTGGCCGAGAATGAACGGCGCAAAGGCTGAGTGGTAGTCGATGAATTCGCGGCCTTCGACGTCCCAGAGCTTGCTGCCGGCGGCGCGGCGGAAAACATGGCGCGGCTCGACCTTGCGATTCATCGACACCACGCCGCCCGCGATCGAACCCGCGGCGAGACTCTCGATCTCCTGTCGTGTCACGGGCAGCTTGAGCAGCCCGGTCGTGCGACCTTGCTGCTCTCGACGGCGGTCTTGTCGGCTATGCATGGTACATGTAACGTTACACTAAGCAAACGAACGCAGGCAAGGAAGGTCGCGAAGAGCATTTGTCACGCCGAGCCGCCCTGCTGGAACCGGACCGGGTACAGGGTGCGTCGATTGGTGAACTTGCCGGTCTGCAGGCGCCTGATGACGCTCGCCGCGGCAAACTGTCCCATCTCGGATGCCGGCGACATCACGGTGGTCAGTGTCGGATTGGTGTAGCGATGACTCTCGAAGCCGTTGAAACCGGTGAGCAGGATATCACGGGGCACGTGCATGCCCTTCATCCTGCAGGTGCGTTAGAGCTGCGATGCTCGAGCCGGTCATTGCCGCCAAGTATCGCATCCGGTGCTCCGTGCTCGCGAATGTAGCTGCGCAGGGCCAGCTGCGTCTGCGAGAAACCTTCATCAGGACAAACCGAGGATCTGCAGCGAGCAATTCTTGCCTCCTTCGGCAACCGCGACCTCCATGCCGCGCCGCCGCTCGTCGATGGCCGGCCACTCCATCGACGGAGTGAGCATCAGCAGACGTTTGGCGCCCTTCGACAAGACGTGCGCCGCGACCATGTGCCCACCCGAATAGTCATCCTGGTTTATGACGGCGATGTCCTCGTCGGCGATCTCCAATGTTTCCTGCAGCAGCACGGCGGGCCGGCCGAGGGAGCGGACGAATTCGAGGTTGCGCTGACGCATCTTCTCGCGGCCCGCAATTCACCACGCACAGCGCATCCATGCCGACGGTGGAGAATATCGCAGCATCCTGGAACTGATCGGGCGTGACGCCCTGCAGACTCAGCGTGTAGTTGCTCACGCTCAGGTGGTTGCTGATGCCTGCCACGAGCGCGGTGATGAACGGGATCCTGCAAGAAATGCCGGCGTGTCGTCGACGATCACCATGCCGACTGAGAACTCCTGGCTCGCGCGCAACCGCCGGCTCGTGAGATTCGGGTGATAGCGGATCTCCTTGATGACTTTCTCGACGCGCGCGCGGGTCTTGTCGCTTACGTACTGGAAGCGCTTGTTGACGACGTTGGACACTGTCATGACCGAGACGCCGGCAAGCTTCGACACCTCTCGCAAGGTAGGGCGCTTGCCGCGTGCCGGGGGTGTGCTGCGCATGTCGTGCTTCCGTGGCTCTCGAGGTTAAAATCGGCCCGCGATTCAAGCACTTCACCGCGGCGAACTCAATCGGTCCTGCTGCTGGGCGCGTTGACAGGGAAGTGCCGGTGAAGGATATTACCTTTAACGTTACATCTCATCGAGCCAGCCTCTGGACGCCGCACTCAATCCCTGCGAATTCACCGGGCTCATCGGCGTTGGCCGCGCCGATATCACGCCGCCGGTCGGGATTTATTCGCGCAACTGGGGCAGCTCGCGCCACGACGTCGCCGCGGGTGTCCATCGGCCTCTCATGGCGACTGTGCTCGCCATTCAAGCCGACACTGCGCGCAGCGCTTTCGTGCTGCTGGCCGTGGACCTTTCCTTCTGGCGCTCGGCGGAAGAAGAAAAACAGATCCGGACGGCTATTCTGCAGCGAGCGGGCCTGGCCGAATCGCAATTGATACTGCATCAGTCGCACACCCATTCCGCTCCGCCCACCTCACTCCAGCTTGCCTCGAAGCCGGGCGGCAGCTTCATCCAGCCTTATCGCCAGGAAGTCATCGATCGCTGCGCGGACGCGATTCAGCAGGCACTCTCCACCGCCGAGCCTGCCGTGCTCAGCTGGGCCAGCGGCACCTGCCGGCTCGCCTACGATAGGAACTTCCAGCCTGACCCGCGGGATGAGCCAATGGTCGGCCTGAACCCCGCTGTCAGGGTCGACGACACCGTGCTCGCGGGCCGCATCGTGGCGACCTCCTCCCGCCGCATTCTGGCAACGCTGCTCAACTACGCTTGTCACCCGGTGTCGCTGGGAGGCGCGAACCGATTGATCTCGCCTGACTATGTGGGCGCCGCCCGCGAATGCGTCGAGTCCGCCACGGGTGGCGCGCCGTGCATGTTCCTGCAGGGGGCTTCAGGCGATCTCACCCCGCGACGGTCTTACGAGTGCGACCCCGGGATTGCGGATCAAAACGGACGCGAGCTCGGATATGCAGCCCTTGCGGCACTGCAATCGATGATGGCGCCGGGCGAGCGCCTGCAGTTTGCCGCACGGGAAGAATCCGGAGCATCGCTCGCGCTGTGGCGCGCGTGGGCGGTAGAGGACAGCGGCACGAGACTGCTGCGTCGCGAATCGGTCAATGTCAGCTTACGCATCGCCGACCTGCCATCGCGCGAGGAGCTGATCGCGATCGATCGAGGCTGCGGCCGATGCCTACAGCGTAGAACGGCTCGAGCGTCGCCTGCTGTTACGACGAGACTGTAGGAGATGCCCGTGATTTCGATTTTCGCTTTGAGATCACGCAGCTCGGCCGCTCTTTCCTGGTGTCGACACCGGCGGAGCCGCACAGCCCCTTCCAGGTCGAGCTGCGCAGACGCTTTCCGGAGGCGGCAATCGCTGTGCGTAAACATTGCCAACGGGTATCTCAGCTACCTGCCGCCGGCCAGCGATTTTGCCCGCGGCACATATCAGGCGCGCGTCGCCCTGTTCCAGGACGGCTCGCTCGAGCGCGTGCTCGAGGCAGCCTCGCAGCGAATCGCGGCAATGATGGCGGCCAGCCATCCCATCCCATCTACAGCGCCAAACTGGAAATACTCATGACGAAGCGAAACCGGCGGGATTTTCTCAAGTCCGGTGCCGCGGCCGCCGCCATCGCCACCACCTCACGCTTCGCGTTCGCCGGCGCAGGCACGGGCAAAAAGGTGCGCGTAGGCGTGGTCGGAGGTAATTTCGGTGCGAATTTCTATTTCCATGAGCATCCCAACGCGGTGGTCACCGCGGTGAGTGACCTGCGGCCCGAGCGCCGCGACAGGCTCATGAAGACGTATCGATGCAAGAAATCGTACGATTCACTGGAGAAGCTGATTCTCGCCAAGGACGTGGACGCGGTGTTCGTCGCGACGCCGGCACCGGATCATGCCCGCCACGTCGCCATGGTGTTGGGTGCCGGCAAGCATGTGATGAGCGCGGTGCCGGCGGCGTTCGGTTCGCTCGATGACTGCGAAAAGCTCATCGAACGGGTCAAGGCGTCCGGCCTGCTCTACATGATGAGCGAGACCAGCTATTTCCAGCAGGACACGATCTCGGCGCGGGATTTCTACCGCGAGGGAGCTTTCGGCAAGCCTCTTCTACGTCAAATCGGAGTATCACCACGACGGACTCGAAGAGCTGTATTTCGAGAACGGCAGGCGCACGTGGCGCTACGGCATCACTCCGATGTGGTACCCGACGCATTGCACCGCGCACTACATAGGCGTTACCGGCAATCGCCTGACGGAGGTGAGCTGCCTCGGCTGGGGAGACGACAGTCCTGTGCTGAAGGACAACGACTACGGCAATCCTTTCTGGAACGAGACCGCCTTCTTTCACGGCACGGACGGCACGCCGTTCAACGTCGATGTATGGTGGAAAGGCGCGCACCGTGGCGGCGAACGCGCCGAGTGGTACGGCGACAAGATGAGCTTTCTGGCGACGGATCCGAACGGTCTCGGCCCGAAGGCGGGCCGGCTGGTGCACCGCAGCTCGCGCCTGGGCACGGACGACGGCGGATTTGTGCGACGCGAAGGCAGCGTCGCGCAGTTCAAGGATCCACAGCACTGGAACACCGACCTCCTGCCCCCGTCTCTTCGCTTCGACAGCGGGCACGCAGGCTCGCACACTTTTCTTACCCACGAGTTCGTCGATGCCGTGGCCCACCTGCGCAAGCCTCTCGTCGATGTCTACGAGGCCGTGGCCTATACGGCCCCCGGCATCGTTGCGCACCAGTCGGCGATGAAGGGTGGGATGCAGATGAAAATTCCGCAGTTCGGGTGACCGCCAGTGGGATCGATCTGGGGCTGTTCGTCGCTTATCTGGTCGCGACCATTGCACTCGGTCTGTGGGTCGCGCGCCGCAGGACGACCGGGGCCCGCGACTACTTCCTCGCGGGCGACCGCTTGCCCTGGTATGCGATCGGCGGATCAATCATCGCGGCCAACATCAGCACCGAGCATTTCATCGGTATGGTCGGCGCCGCGTACGTGTCTGGCTTCGTGCTGGCGCAGTGGGAATGGGGCAACTGGTTCACGTTCTCCGCGCTGATCTGGATCTTCCTGCCTTACTACATGCGCGGCGGCATCTATACGATGCCGGAGTTCCTCGAGCGTCGCTACAACCGCACCTGCCGATATCTCTTCGCCGTGTGCTCGCTGGTGCTGTGGATCGTCGCGCAGATGGCCGTGGTGATGCTCGCGGGTGCCAAGGCAATGCAGGGGATGTTCGGGTTCCACCCCTACGTCACTATCATCGGACTCGCCGTGCTGGCCGGCAGTTACACCATCTACGGCGGTCTCGTCTCGGTGACGTGGACCGATTTCCTGCAGTTCATCGTATCCATGATCGGCGGCATATTGGTGGCGGCATTCGGTCTGCACGCAGTCGGAGGCCTGCCTGCATTGCTCGATCAGCATCCCGGGAAATTCCGCTTCATCTATCCTGCAACGGATCCGGACTTCCCTTGGTTCGGCCTCTACACGCTCTTCTTCTCCATCGGCATCTGGTACAACTGCACGAATCAGTTCATCGTGCAGCGCTGCCTCGGTGCGCGCAGCGAATGGGACGCGCGTATGGGGGTTCTGTTCGCGGGCTTCATGAAAATCATCCTGCCGTTGCTGGTCGTCGTGCCGGGAATCATTGCCTTCGAACTCTTCCCCGCCCTCGACGATCCCGATCAGGCCTATCCACTGCTGGTGAAGACGCTGGTCCCGGTTGGCCTCAGCGGCGTGGTCATGGGGGGCCTTGCGAGCGCGCTCATGTCGCACCTGAGCTCGGTACTCAATTCTTCGAGCACTGTATTCACGATGGACCTGTACCGCCCGCTGTTGGGGTCACGGAGCAGCGAGCTGCATCTGGTCAAGGTGGGGCGTTGCAGCGCATTCGTCATCCTTGTCTTGGCCACTGCTCTGGCGCTATGGCTGACCCGGGGGCAGCATCGGATCTTCACGCTCATCCAGGACGTCGGCGCGTGGGTCGCGGCGCCAATCGCGGCCGTGTTCCTGCTTGGAGTCCTGTGGCGGCGGGCGACGGCTACCGCGGCGACTTTCGTACTGTTCTTCGGTTTTCCCTATACCTGGATCGTGGAGCACGTACTTCTGAAGCACGTTGAGTGGCTGCAGCCCTACGACAACTGGCTCAATCGCACATTTATCGTTTGGGCCACTTGCATGCTTCTGGTCATCGGGATCTCATACTGCAGCGCGCCGCCGGATCCTGCACGTATCAGAGGAATGACCTGGTCGCTGCAAACGGCGCGGCTGCCTGAATCCGAGCGCCACCTGAATCGCGGCGTGCGGAATCTCTTCTTCTGGTGGGCAACATTCATCGCCGTGATGGCGTGCTTGTACGCGTCCGTGCTCTGGTTCCAGTTCGGGCGCGCAGATTGACAGGTTCCGGGTCCCTGCGTAAATTGCGCCGCTCTTCAGCGGCGACCTCTCGCCCTTCCCCATCCCTGCCCGGGTGGCGGAATTGGTAGACGCACTAGTTTCAGGTACTAGCGGGTAACACCGTGGAGGTTCGAGTCCTCTCCCGGGCACCAGCCTTCCCTTCCCGAAGGGATGGAAGCTATCAGATGGCGGCAGGCGCGTAATCCCAATCGGCGCGAAAGGCAGCTAACCCCCGCCGATGTTCATCCGCACGATCCTCGCCACGGAGGGCACTCCCTTGGAGTCGATGACGAACAGCAGGTAATAGCCCGGGGGTGCAATGCCAGCCACGGTCGGCGCCTGCACATTCAATGTGCCGCTCACCATTGGTGAAGGCCAGCTCGATGAAGCGCTGATCCATGTTGAAGCTGTGCGTCACGGAGCCCGTCTTCACCAGTGTGACGCGCGCGATCGGATTCGGGCCCGATGCGCCGATGCTGAAATGGTCGCCGAGGCTCAGCGCGTTTGGCGCGGCGTTGATGGAAGGGCGTGCGGCAAAACCACCGTTCGAATTGTATAGATACGGCGGGTAGTAGACTTCCGCGTTCAGATTGGTCAGCGGACCGACTGCTCCACCGCCCGCGACGAGGATAGTTGCATCGGGCAGCAACAAGGCCGTTGAGTGGTAGAGCCGGGCAAGCGCCCCTTCCCTGCCATGCGTCCACTTCCCGGTGTCCGGGCTCCAGATCGAAGCTGTGTTGTTCACGCCGACCAGTTGATTGGCCTTCGCGCTGCCGCCGGTGGCGACCACGCGCCCGTCGGCGATCACCGTCGCGGTGACCCAGAAACGCTTGGTTGTCATCGCCTGCGTCGTGGTCACCAAAGGAGCAGGACCGTTGATGTCTATCACATAAGACGTCCTGGTGCTCCCGCCGATCTGCAGGATGCGCCCCGGCTCGAACATGACCGCGCTCGTCGGATAGCGGTTGGGGCCGGGCATCTGTGCGACAAGCTCGAGAGAGCCCGTCCCGGAGGTGTTCACGTAGTACATCTGGCCGTCTTCGTCGTAACCGAAAACGCGGCCGTCGGGCGCGACCCAGTTGCGTGGGTATTGCGTGCCGAACGTGGACGTGTTGACCGCGCTGAGCGCCCTGAATGTGCCGTTGGCCTGACGTACCTCAGGAAAAGGTGCGCCGCTCTTGCCGCCCTGGATGTAAATCTCGCCGTTCACCAGCGTGGTGGTCGTGGAGTACCAGCGCGAGCGCTTCATGTTGTTCCGGCGCACGAGGGAATTGTTGGCCGGGTTGAACTCGGTGGTGTTCTTGTTGGCGGCGTTGGTCGTGGCGCCATTGACGTATTTGTCGCCACCGGCAATGAAAATGGTCCCACTGTCCGGCAGGATCACCTGGGCACTGCAGAAGATGTCGGTGTCGGTGCCGTTGGGAAGCGTCAGGTGCCCGTTGCCGATGCCGCCTGCGCCCGGATCCCACACGTCGTAGATGAAAAGGCCGGTCTGCGTGCCGTTGCCGTCCGTGCCATAGCTGAGCACGCGGCCATCCGGTGTGAGCACGGAATGGATGGCGATCAGCGGCCAGTTGCCAACGGGTGACCAGGCGCCACGGACGTTGTCCGCGAGCGCGACATTCGCGCCGAACAGCGCGACGACCAGCGCAGCCAGACGGATTGCCGACATCCCGAATCCTCCGATCGCCGATCCCCGATCGCCCCTGATTTTGCAGACGCGATTTTATCGCGGCGGGAAGTGTGCCGCACGGTCACTTCGGACATATTTGATCCGTTTCGTCGCGCTTTGTCGCCTTGCTCAATCAAGACCGGGCGATCGCGCCAGAGAAACTTCTCCAGGGGAGCTGTCATGAAAATCGAATCAAACGTCCGCCGCCCTCTCGCGGCACTTTCGCTGGGGCTGCTGGCAACGACTCTCCTTGGCGCATCCCGGGTTGCCGAGGCGGGGACAAAGGTCCTGGTACCCGCCGGAACCGAGATCACGCTGCAGCTCGAGCAAGCGCTGGGCTCCGAGACGAGCCACCAGGGTGACGCTTTCGAATTGCGCGTGGCCGAAGACGTCAAGATCGATGGCCGCACCGTCATTCGCGCCGGTTCGAAGGCGCACGGGACGGTGACTGTCGCCCGGACCAGCGGCCGTCTCGCCCGGCAGGGCCGCCTGGGAATCGAGCTTGAAACTCTGCAGGTCGGATCGGAGCCGGTGGCGATCCGCGTGGTTCGCGCGGCAGAAGGCGCCGCACAGCCCCGCGCTCGTCGCTTCCTGTCACGCATTGCGGCGCCCGTGACGCGCGTGGCACGCACCGTCGCTTCCGCCACCAACCGTGAACTGGTCTCAGGCAATGTCACACAGCTGGTCAATGCCACTGATGGCAAGGCGACGGCAATGGCAAATCACGCTCTCGGCATGGATGACCCGCTCGCCGATGTGGAGTTGGGCGGAACGAGCCGCGCGGCGAGCCTCGTCGGCCGCGGGGTACGGGGACTCGAGAGGGTGGGAACGGGATACGTCTCGGCCATCCTGTCCGGCCCGACCGGCCTGCTGAAGAAGGGCACGACGATAGAAATGCCCGCCGGCACGACGATCCACGCCGTCATCGTGACCGAATTGGCCCTCTAACGAGCCGCTGCCGCCCGATGAGGGGCGGCAGGCTTACTGACTCTGCAACGCCTGGATCTGCTCTCCCAGTCCCGTCACCTGCCAGCGGATCAGCGAGACCGGGATCATCCCCGCCGCATTGACCTCGGAAAAGTAACGCGAAGTATTGAAAGCCTCGCCGAGCTGGTGCGAGCGGTCCTTCATGAGCTCATCGAGCAGGTGCTTGCCGGTGACGTAGCTCGTGCCATACCCGGGCTGGCGCAGGTACAGCTGCTGCTCGAATCCGAGCAGATCGAGGTCGGGGCGCATCCAGCCGCGCGGCGTCCACTCGACCTGAAACGCTTTCGCCTTGGCGATATCGAACTCGTTGGCGTGCGCGTAGAGCGATGCAAGACCACGAGCCGCGCGCTGCGCGAGCATGATCCAGACGACCTCGCGGCCGCGCGGGCTAGCGTCGTACAGGCCTGCATGCATCGTCATCTCCTCGAATGCGGTTGCCATGCCTTCGGCGCGCGAGTCCCAGATGTTATAGAGCAGCGCGCCGCGGCGGATGGGGCTCGAATGCGGCTCATCGCGCATCTGCGCAAGATCCCACCAGTGATAGAAATGCGAGTAGAGCGGCAGCGGGTCGTAGTGGGTGGCGATCGCGAAGAAATTCCGCGTCTCGATCGGCTCGTAGTGGCCGATCTGCGCGCGCATCGCCGGGTCCATGTTCGGCTTCACCGTGATCAGTTCCTTCTCCTTTACGAAGGTCATCATCTTCGTGACCCCCTCGTTGCCGCGCTTCAGGTATTCCTCGGGCGTGGCACTGGCCTTGAGCTGGGGCAGGCCGCGATTGCGCTGCTCCTCGAGCCGCAGCGCCGCGTGCGCGCGCGCGAGCTCGCGCTTGAGAAGTGTTTCTTCCTGCTCCCACGACATGGGAACGAGATGCACGTTGTGCAGCGCCCAGGTGTAGTTCTCTTTGCCGACTCCCGAAGGTCCGGCCTTCGAAGGCGCCTGTTGCTCGAGCCACGCCACGAAATCCGTGGTGGCCTTGCTCGCATTGTCGATTGCGCGCCTGAGCGCGGCGCCCGCCTTCGGAGTTTGCTCCTTGAGCGCCGCAAGGTCGGTGATCTGCTGTTTGATCGTGCCGATGCCGGTGACCCAAAGATCACGCGCATTGCCCGTGAGATTGGTCCGAGCCTGAGCGAGAAGCGGCGGAATTACCGCCAGCTCGCCGGCAAGCTTCTTTTGCGCCTCGGGCGAGAGCGGAAAGGAGTACTTCCACAACTCGATGATCCCGTGATTGATCGGACCCTCGTGGGTGGGAGTGTCGCTCTGGGCCGTCCAGAGTGTCGTGTAATAGGCAGGATCGCGAGCCCAGGGCTGAAGCACGCGGATGCTGAAATCCATGCCGTTCATTTCAGCGCGCACCAGCTGATAGTCGACCTGCTGCTCGACCGGCCAGCCGCTCGGGTCGATGGCCTTGAGGTGCGCCTGGTAGTCCTTCAGCTCTTCTTTTCGACGCTCGACCGTGGCGACCGTGTAGTCGGGCGCGCCCTCGCGCAGTGGCGGCCGCTCGAAAGTTCGCCATTGCTCGAAGAGCGCCAGCAGCTGCGCGTACGATCCCGAGCCGGCGCTCTGCTGAGCTGCGAGCGAAGCCGGCACGCCGGCGGCGAAAATGGCAGCGAAGACCATGGCGGCAAGATGGCGAGCAATCATGTTCATGGCGAACCCCCTGGGCTGCGAGTGTAGGCTAAATCGATCGACAGCTCCCCACTCCCGCGGCTATCTTCGCCTCCCGATGTTCAAGCTCCGCCCCAACGTCGCCCTGGATTCATATGACCTGCAGATCCTGTCCGTTCTGCATGACAACGGCCGCATGACGAAGGTGGCGCTGGCCGAGGTGATCGGCCTTTCACCCACACCCTGCGGCGCGCGCATCGAGCGACTCGAGAAAGCGGGCTTCATCCGCGGCTACCATGCCGACGTCGACATCCTCAAGCTCGCGCAGCTGACACGATTCCGCGTGACGATCTCGCTGCGCAACTGGAGCCTGCCGAAAATGAAACGGCTCGAGGCCGCCATAGCCAAGGTGCCGAACATCATCGAGTGCGAAGCGGTGCTCGGCGACATCGATTACATGCTCACAGTGGTGGCTGGCAGCATCGGGCACTACCAGGAAATCATCACCTCGCTCATCGGCGCATTCCCCGACGAGATCAACTACACCACCTATCCCGCCAGCAAGCTCATCAAACGTGAGACCGCGCTTTCCGTGCTGAAGCTCGCGAACGAAACCGGATCATGAGCCCCATCGGCAGGCGAGTCCTGATTGCGGACGACAATGAGGATGCCGCCCAGAGCCTGAGCATTCTGCTCGGCATGGAGGGGCACGAAGTCGAGGTCGTCCATGACGGGCGGCGTGCCATGGAGCAGTTCACGACCTGGCGCCCGGATGCGGCACTCCTGGATATCGGCATGCCTGGGCTTGACGGCTATCAGGTAGCCCGCCAGATTCGTGCCACCGCAGGGGGGCTGAACCTGCTCCTGGTGGCCGTGACCGGCTGGGGGGAGCAGTCCGACAAGGATCTGGCGCTGGCCGCCGGATTCGACCACCACTTCACCAAGCCGCTCGAGCCCGACCGTATCCTCGAGCTTCTCAGGCGCTGACTGCAACATATTCGCGACACCGGTGTTCTAGCCCCCAGCGACCCCTACCCCCAGTGAATATGCAACCCACGAGGCAGGTTCACGAGGCTGAGTTCACGACATTCATGCGCTACTACCAGGACATGGTTTATTCGACCGCCGCTCGCCTTACGAGCAACCCGGCCCAGGCCGAAGACATCGCGCAGCACGTGTTCCTCAAGGCCTACGAGAATTTCGACAATCTGAGGGGGCGCCCGGAGGCCGGCGGATGGCTGAAGACGGTGGCCCGGCGCACCGCGCTCAACCACCTGTCGCGCTACCGCAATCGCTGGCGCTTCTTCTCGGAAATGCGCGGCGCGGATGCCGACGACGACTGCACCGGATTTCGACGTCGCCACCCCCGAGGAGATGGTCAACGAGATTGTCCGACGAGGAGCAGCGGGCACGTCGAGCGGGCGCTGCAGGAGCTGCCGGAGCGCCACCGGGTGCCGCTGGTGCTGTACCACTTCGAGGAGCTTTCGTACGAGGAGATCGCGAAGCAGCTGGGCGTCTCGCTCTCCAAGGTGAAGACGGACATATTCCGGGCCCGCGCGGCGCTTGCGAAACAACTCGCGCGATCCGGTGTTGGTATCGAAAGCGTGACCGGCTGAGGGCACCATGCAGAACGATCAGGAAAAGCTCGAACGATACATCGACAGCGCGCTGCGCCGGCAGCCGCTGCTGCGCGCGCCCTGCGGGCCTGGAAGCACGCGTGCTCGTCCGAGATCGCAAGGCAGGCCGCCCAAGTGTGGTGGCGGCAGAGCTTCCTGCACTGGCCGCTGGCCGCGCGCGCGGCGTTCATCGTCGTCTCGGCGGGCTTCATCAAGCTGGCGTTCACGGGCGTCACCTGGATTTTCGGCGCGGCGGAAGCACCCGCGGCCTCCGTTCGCAATACCGCGCACGTCGCGAGTTCGCTCGGCGACGTCGCGCGTGCTGCTCTTCGACAGCATTCCCTCTCAATGGCTCTATCTCGGCGCTCGCCGTCGGCGCGGGACTCTATCTCACGCTCTTCGGCCTCGGCGCCACGGCTTACCGGACGTTATATAAATGAAAATCGTGACGCGTCATCGCCTCCGTTCGCTCTTGCTGGCGCTGATGCTGGCCACGCCGCTCGGCTTGCCGGCGCAAGAACCCATCATCGAAGAGTCGCCGCCCGCCGTCGAGCCCGCGAGTGAATCCACCACGGCGCCGGAAATTGCGGTCGCACCGGAGGCCACTTCCGAACCCGCCCCTGCGCCGCAGCCCGTGCCGGTTCAAAAGCGAAAGAAGGTGCGCGCACCCGCACCCGAGGCAACGCCGCCGGCGGAAGTTGCGGCCGAAGCGACACCGCCAGTCGAGGCCGAAGACGCCGATTCGCCGGCCGCAGCAGGAGATGACGCGGACGGCCTCGACGTCGACGTCAATGTCGATAGCGATGACGTGCACTCCAACGGGATCGTCTCGGTGGGGCACGACTCGACGCTGGCCGCAGGTGAAAAAGCGGCCGCCGTGGTTTCGATATTCGGTTCTTCGACCAGCCACGGCGAAGTGTCCGATGGCGTCGTTTCGGTCATGGGCGACACCACCGTGACGGGCCCCGTCGGCGATGCGGTCGTCGCCGTGATGGGTGACGTGCACCTGGACAGCAAGATCGCCGGGGATGCCGTCGCTGTGATGGGCAACATGGATCTCGGCCCGAATGCGGAAGTCGGTGGGCAGGTCGTCGTCATCGGCGGCACGCTGACGCGTGCGCCCACGGCAATCACGCATGGCGGTGTGCAACAGATTCTTACCGGGACTTTTGCGGGCTTCAAATGGCTGCGGCCCTGGTTCGAGCACTGCCTGCTTTACGGGCGGCCGCTCGCGTTCGCGCCGGGCCTGGGCTGGGCGTGGACGCTCGCGCTCGGATTCCTCGCCTTCTACGTGCTGCTCGCCTTCCTGTTCCGCGGCGCCATGGACCGCTGCGTGGCGACTTTCGAAGCGCAGCCGGGAAAATCCGTGCTGGCGTCGTTTCTCACCCAGCTGCTCTCGCCGGTCGTGATCGTCCTGCTTTGTGTCACCGTCGTCGGGATCGCGTTGGTCCCGTTCCTCGGCATCGGCCTGCTCATTGCCGCCATCTTCGGCAAGGCCGTGATGCTCGCCCTGCTCGGCAAGCGCGTCACCAACCTATTCGGCGAAAGCCCCTTCACCCATACGGCCATGGCAGTGCTCGTGGGCGGCGTACTGGTGCTGGGGCTCTATGTGATACCGGTCGTGGGATTCATCACCTTCAAGGTGCTGGGAATCCTCGGGCTGGGCGTAGTGGTCTATACAGTGCTGCTCGTGGCGAAAAGCGAGCGCGAGCTGCGCGCTGCCGCGGCAGCTGCGGCCGCCCCCGCTGCTGCTCCGCCGCCCGCCGCCGTTGCGCCTACTGCCGCAGCGACCGCCGGAGTCGCCAGTTCTTCCTTCGCGCCTGCGTCGGAGTCCACCGCCACCGCCGGTGTGGGGAGTGAACCGATCCCGCCGCCCGCCGCCGCGACGGTCATTGCCGATGCTGCGACGATGCCTCGCGCCGGGTTCTGGGTTCGCATGGCCGCGCTGCTCATCGATCTCATCCTGGTCGGCATCGCCGTTCACTTCATGAACGATATCGACAACGTGCTGCTGATCCTGCTCGCGACCTACGGCGCCGTGATGTGGAAGCTCAAGGGCACCACCATCGGCGGCATCGTTCTCGGCCTGAAGGTCGTGCGGCTCGACGGCCGGCCCCTCGACTGGACCACCTCGATCGTGCGCGCGCTGAGCTGCTTCCTCTCGCTGGCGGTCGTCGGGCTCGGCTTCATCTGGATCCTGTTCGACGATGAGCGCCAGGCGTGGCACGACAAGATCGCCGGGACCGTGGTCGTGCGGCTGCCGAAAGGGGTATCGTTGGTGTAGCCACACTTTCAGGAGCCCGTGCATGCCGGTCGTCGTCCAGACGACGTCGCTGCTGACCCACGATGCCAGATACCTCGCGCCCGAACGTGTTTGCCGGTTCGCCCCTCGACCGGCGCAGTGAATCCCGAGACGACCCTGAGTGGCGTCAGTCCGCTCTCGGCGACAGTGACACCCTCTACGTGGTCTCGCGCGCGACGACGCACCTGGTGCATCCCGACGAGGAATCGCGAATCGCCTTCCTCCGCAACGATCATCCATTCGTCACCGCCGCCGATGCGGGCAGCTTCGTGCTGCTTGGATGGCTGCGTGGCGCGCGATACGTCCTGCTGGATCTCCACTCGGAGGACGACCTGGATATTCCCGTGGGCGCTTCATTCCAGGAGCTTAGGCCGCTGGTTCAAACGCTTCGCGAGGAAGATGCGGCATTGCTCGCCTACGCACGAGCGATGTCTGTTTGGCGCGCGCGGACGCGCTTTTGCGGCGCCTGCGGCTCACGCACCGAGCCGCGCAGCGCCGGGCACGTGGCTCGATGCACCAACCCGGCCTGCGCGCATGAATTCTTTCCCCGCCTCGACCCGGCGATCATCGTTCTGGTCTCGGATGGCGAACGGGTGCTGCTCGGCCGGCAATCGGACTGGCCGAGCGGCCGTTACTCGACGCTCGCGGGCTTCGTCGAGGCCGGCGAAAGCCTCGAGGACGCCGTGGTGCGCGAAGTCATGGAGGAAACCGGCGTCCAGGTGCGGGACCCCGTCTATCGATCCTCGCAGCCCTGGCCGTTTCCCTCATCGCTGATGCTCGGCTTCAATGCCAAGGCGATGTCCGCCAGCACCATCCGGCTCAACGGCGAGCTAGAGGACGCGCGCTGGTTCACGGCCGCCGAGATCCTCGCCGGAAACGTCATGCCGACTTCGCATTCGATCTCCTATCGCCTAATCTCGGACTGGCTTGCGGAACGCCAGCGCTCTTGAAGGAAACAGTCACATGGTCGGCTTCCTGCTTCGCGGCCTGATCGCCGCCCTGGGGCTATGGCTCGCCACCGTATGGGTGAGCGGCGTCCAGGTCGACACTCCAACGACGCTGGTGCTGGCGGGCCTGCTGCTGGGCGTTGCCAACGCGTTCGTGCGGCCACTGGTGCTGATCCTGACGTTGCCGATCACCCTCATCACGCTGGGGTTGTTTCTACTCGTCATCAACACCGCGATGCTCGGCCTGGTGGCTCTCGTGCTGCCGGGGTTCAGGCTGGCGGGCTTCTGGGCCGCGTTCTGGAGCATGCTGGTGGTCAGCCTGGTGTCATGGATCGGCTCGTGGTTCATCGGCGGCAAGGGCAAGATAGAGATCGTTCGGAACAGGCAATAGAGCGGCATGTGCCTGCTCGTCGTCGGCTGGCAGGCGCATCCGCGATATAGCCTCATCGTCGCGGCGAATCGCGACGAGTACCACGAGCGGCCCGCCGTGCCGATGGCCCGCTGGGGCGGTTCGCCAGACATCATCGCCGGGCGCGATCAGCGTGCGGGCGGCACCTGGCTCGGCGTCGACCGGCGTCGCCGCTTCGGCGTAGTCACCAATTTTCGGGATTTACAGAAGCCTCGCGAGGGTGCGCCCACGCGTGGCGGGCTGATTCCAGCCTACCTGGGCCACAAGCACGGTCCGGAAGAATTTCTCACCGCGTTGGCCGCAGGCGCGGACGGTTATTCCGGATTCAACCTGCTGCTCGCGGCGGGCGATGCGCTCTGGTACGGCTCGAATCGCGCCGAGCCGTTCGCGCGGCGGCTCGACCCTGGCGTTCACGGGCTCAGCAATCATCTGCTAGACACGCCGTGGCCCAAACTGATGCGCGTCCGCAATCGATTCGAGGCCTGGCTGCGCGAATCGAGCACGCACCCGGAAAGCGACCTGTTCGCGATGTTGGACGATCGCGAGCCCGCGGCGCGGGAGGAAGGCGCCGCCCCGGGCAATCTCTCTCCCGAACTGGAACGCGCGCTCGGCGCGCCGTTCGTCCAGCACCCCGTCTACGGCACGCGCTGCTCCACCGTGCTGCTGCTCGAGCCCACGGGCGTCATGTGCCTCGCCGAACGACGCTTCGGCTCGAGCGGGCAGCCACTCGGCGATTCCACGTTCGTTTTCGACGCCGGCGAGTGGTGAAGCGCTTCCGCTAAGGCGTGCCGGTGAAATCCATCTTGCCTAGCGGCACGCCGTTGTGCCGCAGGATGGCGTACGTGGCGGTGACGTGGAAATAGAAATTCGGGAGTGAGAATTTCTCCAGGTACTCGAGCCCCGGGAGCTTCACCGTCATGGTGCGCAGCTCGTGGATGATGGGCCGGCCGGCCGCGTCGCTGAACTTGTCGCGCGGAATGGAGGCGATGAAATCACGCGTCCAGGCGATCCGCGCCTTGAGCTCGTCCAGCGAGGCTTCGTTGTCGTCGCGCTTGGGCACTTCGCTGCCGGCCAGGCGCGCCGAGCAGCCCTTGGCGAAGTCGCAGGCGATCTGCACCTGCCGCGAAAGCGCGAACATGTCGGGGGCCAGCCGCGCATTGAACAGGATGGCGGCGTCGAATTTCTTCTCGGCAGCGTATGCAGAGCCCTTGTCCAGGATGCCGGACAGGTTCTGAAGCATGCGGGAAAATACACTGACGGAAAGATCATGCATGGAGATGGCCATGGAAGGCTCCGGAAGCTGCGGTAGGGGTTTGGCGAAGTCTAGCGCAAAGCATGGAACGAGAGGCCCTGCGGCAGTCTCCTGATGCGCACCGCCGGGCCGCTGGTCACGGCCCAGTCGCGGTTCACCACCATCGAGACGAACGACGGCAGGCTGAAGCCCCCGCACCACATCCGCATCGCATTCCTAACGGTGCGGAATCCGACCGGCCCGTGATCGAACAACGACTCCATCGTCTCGACCACGTCGGCGCTGTACGCGACCCTGGCCATGTCGGCGAGCGTGCGGCCGCGCGAGTCGATGAGGAGGTAGCCGATTCCGCGGCGGCCCAGGTATTCCAGCGCCGCGGTCGCCTTCACGAGGGTCTCCTCGCGGAACATCATGAACAGCGGCTTCACCTCGATCACGATGATGCGGCCCGACCGGTCCCACACGGCGGCATCGGGAAAGTAATGCGCCCGCTCCCCGTCTCGAGCGTAGGCGAGCGCGAGCGGCTGCTCTTGGTACCAGCGCACCTCCGGCGAGCGCTCGAGCCAGCCGAAAACGCGGCGCTCCTCGTCGGACTCGCAGGCGATCTGCCTGCGCAGCAGCGCGCTCTCGAAGCCCGAAAGCCGCGATTCGGGGCAGGGCTCGGGAATTCGCTTGAGGCTTCTCAGATCCCGCGGCGGGCTCTCGAAAAGCGCTATGTCGGTGAAAATCGCCTTTGCGGCGGCATCGTTCCAGCGTTCCATCGCTGCCTGTCCATGTTCAACCGTCGAAGGGGTTGCGCAGCACTATGGTCTCATCGCGATCGGGCCCGGTCGAGATCATGTCGAGCGGCACGTTCACCAGCGCCTGCAGGCGCTCGAGGTAATGGCGGGCGCTGGCCGGCAGATCGTCATAGCGCGTGATGCCGACGGTGGAATCCGTCCACCCCGGCATCTCCTCGTAGACGGGCTCGACGTCGGCGTAGCTGTCGACCATCAGTGGCGGCTCGGCCGATCGTCTTGCCGCCGATGCGGTAACCGACGCAGATGCGGATGGTGTCCAGGCCGTCGAGCACGTCGAGCTTGGTGATGCACAGGCCCGTCACGCTGGAATTGACCACGGCCCGCCGCAAGCGCCACCGAGTCGAACCAGCCGCAGCGGCGCGCGCGACCGGTAACCGAGCCGAACTCATGGCCGACTTTGCGAAAGGTGCTGGCCCACCGTCGTCTCGAACAATTCGGTGGGGAATGGCCCCGCGCCGACGCGCGTCGTGTAGGCCTTGACGATGCCCAGCACTGCATCGAACGAAGCGCGGCCCAGGCCGGTGCCGGTGCCCGCGAAGCTCGCCGTGGTGTTCGACGAGGTGACGTACGGATAGGTGCCGAGATCGACGTCGAGCAGCGCGCCCTGCGCGCCTTCGAACAGGACGTTCGCACCGCTCTCGCGCAGCGCCTGCAGCGCGCCCGTGACATCGACGACCAGCGGCTTGATGCTTCTCGCCGAGCGCCAGCTGCTGATCGAGCGTCTGCCTGGAAATCCACTGCCGGCTGCTTGAAGTAGTGCTGCAGCACGAAGTTGTGGAAGTCGAGCACCTCGCCGAGCTTGCGCGGCGAAGCGCTCGCGCTGGAACAGATCCGCCACGCGCAGCGCGCGCCGCGCGACCTTGTCTTCGTACGCCGGGCCGATTCCGCGGCCGGTGGTGCCGATGGCGTTCGCGCCGCGCGCCTGCTCGCGCGCCTTGTCGAGCTTGACGTGCGAAGGCAGGATCAGCGGACAGTTCGGCGAGAGCCGCAGCCGCTCGAACACTGGCACGCCGCTCGCCATCAGCCCCTCGGCTTCTTTCAGCAGCGCTTCGAGCGATAGCACCACGCCGTTGCCGATGAAGCAGCGCACGTTCGGCGTGCAGGATGCCGGAAGGAATCAGCGAGAGGATGGTCTTGCGACCGTCGATGACCAGCGTGTGCCCGGCGTTGTGCCCGCCCTGGAAACGGGCGACGGCGGCGGCGCGCTCGGTCAGCAGGTCGACGATCTTGCCCTTGCCCTCATCGCCCCACTGCGTGCCGATGACGACGACGAACTTACCGTGCCATCGGGTGCAGCGCTTTCCCGAGTCCTTCAGAGTACTTGAAGAACTCGCCTCCGGGGTGACCACCAGCACGTCGCCTTCCTTGCCGATCGAATTCTGATAGGCCTGAAGGCTGCGGTAGAACGCATAGAACTCGGGGTTGCGGCGATAGGCCTGCGCGTAGATGCGCGTCGCCTGGGCATCCGCGCCGCCGCGAACCCTCAAGGCATCGCGTTCCGCGTTCGGCAGATGATCTCGGTGCGCTCGCGCTCGGCGGAGGCGCGGATGCGCACTCCGGCGCTGGAGCCTTCGGCGCGCGAAGCGTTGGCCTTCTGCGCGAAGTTCTGCTTCATGCTCTCGTAAACCGCGACGCTCACTTCCTCGGGGAGATCGATGCGCTGCACGCGCACGTCGATCAGCTCGATGCCGAGATCCTCGGTCCGCCTTGCGGCTCGCCTTGCCGAAGCATGTCCCCGGTCACCGCCGTCGCGCTCCGCCGTGACGATCTGCTGCAGCGTGCGCTGCGCCACCACGCTCTTGATGCCGTCCTTGACGATGTCCGCGAGGCGCTCGCTGGCGTCGCTTCTGCTGGCCGCCGGTCGCCTGGAAGTATCGCGACGCGTTCTTGACTCGCCACTTCATGTAGAAGTCCACGATGAGGCCGCGGTTGTCGTTGGTCAGGAACGTCTCGCCCTGGTAGGTCTGCGACAGGATGCGCTTGTCGAACTTGACGATGCGATCCTTGTCCCAGGGCCACTTGAAGTGCAGGCCGGGCGGATAGGATTCGAGCCGAGGATCGCGCCGAACTGGGTGCGGATCGCGAGCTGCGATTCGGACACCGTGAACAGCGAGTTGTACGCGACCAGCAGCACGACCACCACGAGTACGGCGATCGATGCTCGAGCGGGATGGCATCAGCGGTCCGCCCGGTTGCGGCCGTCGCCGGAATCGTCCGAGTCCTCGGGCGTTACCCGAACCGTCGGCTCGCGCCTGCTGCGCGGGAGCCGCGTTCGAGCGCTCCATGAGCTTATCCAGCGGCAGATACAGGATGTTGCCGCTGCCGCCGGCCTTGTCGTCGATCACGACCTTGCGGGCGCGCGCTCATGACGCCTTCCATGGTCTCGATATAGAGGCGCTTGCGCGTGACTTCGGGCGCCGCGGCGTAGGCCTCGAGCTAGCTGGTTGAAGCGGGATGACTCGCCCTCGGCGATCGCGATCACCCTCGCCTTGTAGGCTTCGGCATCCTGCTGCATGCGCGATGCAGCGCCCTGCGCCACCGGCAGGATGCCGTTGGCGTACGCCTGCGCCTCCTTGATGTAGCGCTCCTGGTCGGCGAGCGCCTTGTTCGCGTCGCGCTGCGAGGGAATGACTGCTTCGGGCACCTGCACGTCGGTAAGGTTGACGCTCGTCACCGTGATGCCGGCGTTGTAGCAATCTAGAGTGCGCTGGATCAGGTCCTTGGCTGCGCTGGGTGACCTGCGGGCGCGTCGCACCGACGAGCACGTCCTCGAGGTCGCTCTGGCCGACGATCTCGCGGATCGCGCTCTCGCTCACTTCCTTGCAGCGTCTCTTCGGGATCGCGCACCTCGAACAGCACCTTGATCGGATCGGCGAAGCGGTACTGCACGACGAAGCGCAGATCGACGAGGTTGACGTCCGCGGTGAGCACGCGGGACTTGTACTCGCTGCTGTTGACGTTCTGCACGTTGACCTTGGTCAACGTCTCGATCGGCCACGGCAGGTGCCAGCCCCAGCCCCGACTTCGCACGTCGACCAGCTTGCCGAAGCGCTGGATCACGCCGCGCTCGGCTGACTCCACCTGAAAGATCCCGCTCGCCAGCCACACGGCGAACAGGACCAGCGCCAGCGTCACCGCCAGCGAGCCGCCCGCCCCAGCGCTGCCGTCACCATCGCCGCCGCCGTTTCCGCCGCCGCGACGGCCGCGGAACAGCGATTCGAGCTTGCGCTGCCAGTCTTTCACGCGCGTGTCGAGGTCGGCGACGTCCGGACGACGACCCCAGGGATTGTTTCTGGCCACCAGGTTGATTCCACGCCATGAGCTAACTACGTTATCTGTACACCCGGCGAGCGCGCAAGCCGCGTGAGTTCGACGTCCGGCAGCTCGACGTCGAGCTCGATCTCGCTGCCGTCAATGAGGCGCTCGCCGCTCACGGCGCCCGACCTGTAAAGCTGGGATCGCAGCGCGCCGGCGCTGAGGGAAATGCGCACGGTCGCCCGCCGTCGCAACCAGCGTCAAGCGCTCGGCAATTGCCGTGCAAGCAGGTCGATCCCGGGCGCTTCTCCGCCGAAATCCACACTGCGACCACCCGGCCTTCGCGGTCGCGGTCGATCCGCGGCAGGCACTCCAGGCGATCCACCTTGTTGTAGACGAGAATCTGGGGAATCGTGTCCGCTCCGATCTCTTCGAGCACAGCGTCTGACCTGCGCGATGTGCTCATCGCGACGCGGATCGCTGGCATCGACCACGTGCAGCAGCAGCGTGGCCTCGCGAGCCTCGGTCAGCGTGGATTGGAACGCCGCGACCAGTTCGTGAGGCAGTTCGCGGATGAACCCGACCGTGTCGGCGACGACCATCGGCGTGCCGCCGGGCAGTGTTGATGCGCCGTACCGTCGGGATCGAGCGTCGCGAAGAGCTGGTCGGCCACGTAGGCATCGGCGCCCGTGAGCGCGCGAAACAGGGTCGATTTGCCGGCGTTGGTGTAGCCGACCAGCGTCACGGACGGCACCGGAATTTCGGCGCGCTGCTGACGGCCCGTCTCGCGCTGCTGTTTTATCTTCTCCAGCCGCTTGCGTGAGCACCTTCATGCGCTGCCCGACCAGTCGACGGTCGGTTTCGAGCTGTGTTTCGCCAGGGCCGCGCAGGCCGATGCCGCCACCGCGCTGTCGCTCCAGGTGAGTCCAGCCGCGCACCAGGCGCTGGCGATGTGCTTCAGCTGCGCGAGCTCCACTTCGAGCTTGCCTTCGAAGCTGCGCGCGCGCTGCGCGAAAATGTCGAGGATCAGGCCGTTGCGATCGAGCACGCGCCGCTCGGTGAGCTTCTCGAGATTGCGCTCCTGGCTGGGCGATAAGCGCGTGATCGACGAGGATCACGTCGGCGTTCTCCGCCTGGGCGACCATGCGCCGACTTCGTCTCGCCTTGCCGCTGCCCATGAAATAGCGCGGGATCGGGCCGCTCGCGCCGGCCGGTGATGGTGGCCACCGGCTCCGCGCCCGGCGGAGAGCGCCAGCTGCGTGAATTCCTGGCAGGTCCTCCGGATCGACCGGGGTGCCGAGTCCGAGGCGCACGAGTACCGCACGCTCCCCGCTCCTGGGACGCTCGAACACTCAGGGGCTCCGAACGGCGCGGTCATTACTCGACGACGGGCTCCGTCGGCGGAGCGGATTCGTCTGCGTCTTCGGCGGACTGCATGCGCACGTTGCGCGCCGGCACGACCGTGGAGATGGCGTGCTTGTACACCATCTGGCTGACGCTGTTCTTCAGCAGCACCACGAACTGGTCGAAGGAGTCGATCTGGCCCTGCAGCTTGATGCCGTTCACCAGATAGATGGACACGGGCACGCGCTCCTTGCGCAGCGCGTTCAGGAAAGGGGTCTTGCAGCGACTGGCCTTTGGCCATCGGGTTCTCCTTATTCTCGCGAGTTCTAATTGTTCGGTCGGTCAGCGCGCACTAAAGCTTCCGTGAGTGCGTTTCCAGCAAGCGCCGTACCGCGCAAGCAACGCAGGTTCGGCAATGGCCGGCATATTAACACGCACGTTTCGATTATCGCCCAAGCTGATGCAGCGCTGTCTGTGCTTCGCGACGAAAGTTCTCGAAGGCGCCGGCGTGTGAGCGGATCGATATGTGTCATCCACCGGCTCGGAACGCAGCCAGGTGAGTTGGCGCTTGGCCAGCTGCCGGGTCGCCGCCATCCCGAGCCGTACGGCTTGCGCCTGATCATATTCACCGTCGAGGTGCCCCCAAAGCTGGCGATAGCCGACCGCGCGGATCGCGGGGTGACGCGGAGTCAGATCGCCGCGGTTGCGCAGGGTTCGCACTTCATCGAGGAGGCCGGCCTTCATCATCGCGTGGAAGCGCGCTTCGAGGCCTGCGTTAAACGTTGCGCGGTCAGCCGGGACGAGCGCCCAGCACTGCACCGCTTCACCTTCCAGAGCGCTGCGGGTTTCACGCTGCAGCTCGGAGATCGGCCGACCTGTGGCGTAGTGAACCTCGAGCGCACGCTCGATTCGCTGGGGATCATTCGGGTGGATGCTCGCCGCGGCGCGCGGATCCAGCCTCGCGAGCTCCCGATGCAGCGCCGGCCCAACCCTCGGTCGCCGCCCGCGCGTCGAGACTCTGACGCACTTCAGGAGATGCCTGCGGCAACTCCGCGATTCCCCTCAGCAACGCGCGCAGGTAAAGCATCGTCCCCCCCACCAGCAACGGAATCCGGTGCCTGTCACCGGATTCGCGGATCTTGGCGACGGCGTCGGTGACGAACGGCCGGCGGAATAGCTGTCGGCGGGGTCGAGGATGTCGATGAGGTGGTGGGGGATTCGCGCGCGAAGCTCGCGCGACGGCTTCGCGGTGCCGATGTCCATCCCGCGATAGACCAGCGCCGAGTCGACGCTCACGATTTCCACCGGGAGGAATTCGGCGAGCCTTGCGGCCCAATCTGTCTTTCCGGTTCCCGTCGGCCCCGTCAGGACCAGTACGGTCACTACCGGCCTCGCAGGAACAGCTGGTCGAGCTCGGCCAGGGACAGGCGGGTCCAGGTCGGGCGACCGTGGTTGCACTGGTTGGCCCGCTCGGTGGCCTCCATCTGTCGCAACAAGGCGTTCATCTCGGGCAGCGTCAGTCGCCGGTGCGCATGAATCGCGGTTCGGCATGCCAGCGTACCTAGGAACCTGTCGGCCGCTCCTTCCAGGTGGTGATTGCCGGAGTCGAGCGCCAGGTCCCGCACGACGTTGTGGACGATCTCGGCCACATTTTGACCCACCAGCATCGCTGGGACGGCGCGCAGCGCCAACCGCGTCGGGCCGAGCGCATCGAGCGAGAAGCCGGCACGCTCCCACTCGGACTTGTCTTCCAGCACGGCATCGAGCTGGTCGGGCTTCAGCTCCACGACGATGGGCTCCATCATCTGTTGCGAGGCCGCCGGCGCGCCGCCGCGTTCGGCTTTCAGTTTCTCGTAGAGCACGCGCTCATGGGCGGCGTGCATGTCGACGAGGATCAGCCCATCGCTGTTCTGCGCGACGATATAGACGCCGTGCAGCTGCGCGAGCGCGACGCCCATGGGCTGATCGCCGTAAGGCGCCGGCTCCGGCTCGCGGACCTCGAGAGCCTGGGCAAGCGCCCACGGATCGCGAGACTCCACGCGCAAATCGAGACTGTTTGAGTATTGGGCCTCTTGCGGTGACGCGTGCAGTGTCGCCGCGGCGAGCGATTCGGTGCCGCTGGGTCGCGTGTCGGCAATAACGCGCTCGATCGCGCGGAAAACGAAATCGTGGATTTGCCGGCTGTCGCGGAACCTCACTTCAAGCTTCGCCGGGTGCGCGTTCACGTCGACGAGGCGTGGGTCGAGCGTCAGATAAAGCACGTAGGCCGGATGGCGGCCGTGATAGAGCACATCGCGGTACGCCACGCGCACTGCATTCATAAGAACGCGGTCGCGCACGCTGCGCCCGTTGACGAACCAGTACTGTTGATCGCCTTGTGCGCGCGAGGCAGTGGGCAGCCCGACCCAGCCGTCGATAGCGACGGGGCCCGCCTGGTGATGCACCGGCACGGCCTGGGCGATGAAGTCCTTCCCGACGACGGAGGCGATGCGCGCCGCGCCGTCGGAATCGGCAGCGAGCGCGGGCGCATCGAGCAACACGCGATCTCCGTGGCGCAGGCGAAAGCCTACATCGAAGCGCGAGAGAGCGAGCCTTTCCATCAGGCGCGCAATGTGCGAGAGCTCGGTGGTATCGGTCCGCACGAATTTCCGGCGCGCCGGAACGTTGTAGAAACAGATCGCGCACTTCGATCGTGGTGCCGGCCGTGTGCGCCGCGGGACGGATCTCGGAGAGCACGGCGCCGGTGACGGTGATCTCGCTGGCATGCGGTGTGTGGGCAGGCTTCGAGACGATGCGCAGTTTCGACACTGAGCCGATCGAGGGCAACGCTTCGCCTCTAAAGCCCAGTGTCGCCACGGATTCGAGATCATCGAACGAGGCGATCTTGCTGGTCGCGTGGCGGGACACGGCAAGCGGCAAGTCCTCTGGGAAAATTCCACCGCCGTTGTCACGCACGCGGATCAGCCCCGTGCCGCCACGCTCGATCACGACGTCGATGTCGGTGGCGCCGGAGTCGAGGCTATTCTCCACGAGCTCCTTCACCACGGACGCAGGGCGCTCGATGACCTCGCCTGCGGCGATCTGGTCTACGAGCTCGGAGGCAAGGACGTTGATTCGGGGCATGCCCCCATTATCCCTCGCGTGGCGTTCGTAGGTTTGAATCCGGTGCCTGTCACCGGATTTGGGTACTACGGCGCCGGGGAGGCGTAGGTGGTGGCTACGGTGGAGCGGCGCAGGCTGGCGAAGCGGGTGCCGGGGGGCGGGTTCTGCTCGAAATAGCCGCGCAGGCCCGTGAAGATGGCGCTGGCGAGCTTGTCCTGGTGGCCGTCGCTCTTGAGACGGCGCTCTTCGTTGGGATTGGAGATATAGGCCGTTTCCACCAGCATCGACGGGATATCAGGGGACTTCAGCACCAGGAAGCCGGCCTGCTGCACCTGGGGCTTGCGGACTTCCCCGACGCGGTGCAGCGATACCAATACGCGCTGGGCCGCGGTCATGCTGGCGCTGATGTTGGCGGTCTGGGAAAGGTCCAGCAGCACTGAAGCAAGGGAATTGTCCTTGAGCGATACGCCGCCCATGAGGTCAGCCGCGTTCTCACGCTCGGCGAGCCACCGCGCGGCTTCGTCGGTTGCGCCGCGCTCGGAGAGAACATATACGGACGCGCCCGTGATCGTTCTGTCGCGAATCGAATCCGCGTGCACTGAGATGAACATATCCGCCTTCGCGGTGCGCGCGCGCTGGATGCGATCGCGATGCAACAGGAACAGGTCGGACTTGCGGGTCAGCACGGCGCGCATGCCGGGCTCGGAATTGATCCGGTCCGCGAGCGCGCGTGCGATTGCGAGCACTACATCTTTTTCGCGCGTGCCGCCGCGACCGATCGCACCAGGATCCTTGCCACCGTGGCCCGCATCGATTGCGACGACGACGTCACGATCGCTGTCGACCGGCGCGTGCGCAGCGCGAACGGACTGCGGAGCCCGCGCGGGCGCTGTTTGAGTTCGATTGACTTGCTGGGGCGGATTCGGTGTGGCATTCATCGGCAACGGCGGCAGCGCGCTCGCCTTGCCCATGTCGATCACCAGCGTCGTTGAGCCATTGGCGCCGCGAATCCACGCTGAGCGCACGGGCAGGTCGCGCTTCAACTCCACGACCACGCGCAACTCGCCTTTCGGCCGCGCGCCGAATCGAATCTCATCGACGGGGCCTGTGCCTTCGGGTGCGCGAATGCTCGAGGCGATTCGCGTGTGACTCAGGTCGACGACCACGCGATTCGGGCCATCGAGCGTGAACAATTTATGAGTCGCGGATGACGACAGTTGCAGCGTGAGTTGCGCGGAATCGGGGCCGCTCGAGAGACGCACTTCGCGAAGCTCCGCGGCGGCGAATGCGACAGACGTGCCGGCGAGTGCCAACAGCGCCCCCCGGCATCCCCACACAATTACGTTCTTTATCATGAGCTTCGCAGCGCAACTTGGCGCGTAATCTACGGCCAGACGAGGCGCAGTTCAAGTGGTATTTACGCCCTCCAGCCAGGTGCGGCCGAAGGCGGACGCCGCCACAGGCTCGATGAGGTGCGCATCGGCGGCCACGCTCAGCACAATGCGCACATCCGGCGCGGGCAAATCCGCGCCGCCCTTCTCCGGCCACTCGACGAGCCACACGTTGCCTGCTCGTGCCCAATCGCGAAGGCCAAGCAGCGCGAGCTCGGAAGGATCGCGCAGGCGATACAAATCCAGATGCAGCAGCGTGAGGCCTGCCTGTTCGTACGCTTCGACGAGTGCGTATGTGGGGCTACGCACTTCCTCCGTGACTCCGCGACCGTGAATGAATCCCTTGGCGAACGTCGTCTTACCCGCGCCGAGGTCGCCGCTGAGATACACGATTACGGGGCCATCTTTACGCTCAGGCAGACTCGCTGCGAGCTGCGCTCCGAATGCTTCGGTGTGTTGGGGAGATGTCGAGCGCAAAGGTGCGCCTTACAGATTCACGCAGGCATGCAGCTCGCGCGCCACATCGCCTGCGAGCAGGCCGCGCTCGCCGCCTCGAGCCACGGCATCGCCCGCCAGCGCGTGCGCCAACACGCCCACGCGCGCGGCGACCCACGAGTCGCGGCACTGCGCCAGAATCCCGGCAATCGCACCGGTGAGCACATCACCCATTCCTGCGCTCGCCATGCCGGGGTTGCCGCGATCGCAGACGCCAGGCACGCGGCCCGGCGCGCCGACGAGTGTGCCAGCACCTTTCAGCACGACGACGCAGCCATATCTTTCGACCAGCGCATTCAGCGAGGCGACGCGATCGCTCTGCACTTCCTCAGTCGTCGATCCGAGCAGGCGCGCCGCTTCGCCAGGGTGCGGGGTGAGGATCCAGTTCGGGTTCTTGTGCGGCTCGGCCGCCAGAAGATTCAGCGCATCTGCATCGAGCACCGTGGGCTTGTTGCTCGCCGTGGCAGCTGTAAACACGCTGCGCGCCCAGGCGTTCTGGCCGAGGCCGGGGCCAACGGCTACCACGCTCACGCGCTCGAGCACTTCCTCCAGATACGCTGGGTCGGCCAGGGGCAGGCAGATCAATTCAGGCCTTTCGCCCACGATTGCGGCAAGGTTTTCAGGCGCCGCGGCCACCGTCACCAGTCCTGCCCCCACACGCAGCGCGGCTTCGCCTGCGAGACGTGCGGCGCCTGGCATTCCGATGCCGCCGCCCACGATGAGCACACGACCGAAATTGCCCTTGTGCGAATCACGTGTGCGCCTCGGCAGCGCGGATGCGATTTCGCGCTCGGACATGCGCGTGAGCTTCGGCTCGAATTCGTGGCCTTGCGGAACGGCGATCTCGAGGTCGTCGAAAAATAACTTGCCGGCGAACTCCGGGCCGTCGCCAATCAGCAATCCGGCCTTGACGCCGACGAACGTGACGGTGCTGTCCGCGCGCACGGCCTCGCCGAGCGCGACGCCTCGATCGCAGTTGAGCCCGGAGGGCACATCGAGCGCGAAGATCGGCCTGCCACTGCCGTTTATCGCGCAGATGATCTTCGCCATATCCTCGCGCACGGCATCGCGCAGGCCAGTGCCGAGCAGCGCATCGACGATCAGCTCGCCTTCCTTGAGCAGGTCCACATCGAATTTCTCGGCCTGGCCTCCGCTCGCGGAAAAATCTTCGAAGGCCTGGCGCGCGTCACCGCGCAAGGCGTCCGTTGGAGTTGCCGCTATCACGTGAACTTCCAGCCCTGCGGCTTGCGCGAACCGGGCGAGCACGTAACCGTCCCCGCCGTTGTTGCCGCCGCCGCAGACGATGACGATTCGGTACGCCGTCGGCCAGCGCGTGCGCAGATAGCGCAGTGCCGCCTCGCCTGCCCGCTTCATCAACGTGTAGCCGGGAATGCCGAGCGTGCCGATGGCGTGCGCATCGATCGCGCGCACCTGCTCGGTCGAGTACAGATCGGTCGGCATCGCCATGTCGCCCAGTATACTGACGCGGCGTGGCGCAACCATGACTCAACCCCTTTCACCCGATGCCCCGGCTTTGAAGAGCGAGCTGCTGGCCCGCGCGCTCGCCTTGGGATTCGATGCCGCCGGCATCTCAACGGTCGAGCTGCCTGAGGACGAGCAACGGCTCATCGACTGGCTCGATGCGGGCTATCACGGCGAGATGGACTACATGCACCGCCACGGCACAAAGCGCAGCCGCCCGGCCGAGCTGGTGCCGGGCACGTTGCGAGTGATCAGCGTCCGCATGAACTACTGGCCTGAGGAGGCGCGCGATGCCGAAGGCGTGCTGGGTGATGGCACGCTGGGCTATGTCTCACGCTATGCGCTGGGTCGCGACTATCACAAGGTGATGCGCCGCGCGTTGCAGAAGCTAGCCGAAGAACTCAGCGCGCGCATCGGGCCTTTCGGATTTCGCGTCTGCGTGGACAGCGCGCCGGTGCTCGAAAAGGCCCTTGCGCGCAATGCCGGGCTAGGCTGGATCGGCAAGCACACCAACCTCATCTCTCGAGACGCAGGCTCGTACTTCTTCCTCGGCGAGATTCTCACGGACCTGCCGCTGCCGGACGACGAGCCGGCCAGCGCTCACTGCGGAACGTGCTCGGCCTGCATGCCGGCGTGCCCGACGCAGGCCATCGTCGCGCCTTATCAGCTCGATGCGCGGCGCTGCATTTCCTATCTCACCATCGAGAACAAGGGGTCGATACCCGTCGAGTTGCGCGCGGCGATCGGCAACCGCGTGTACGGGTGCGACGACTGTCAGCTGGTGTGCCCATGGAACAAGTTCGCGCGGGCGGCTTCGCACCCCGACTTCAAAGTGCGGCATGGGCTCGATGCGCCGCAGCTCACCGCACTCTTCTCCTGGACGGAATCGGAGTTCGAAGAAAGAACGCGCGGCTCGGCGATCCATCGGATCGGCTATGAGCGGTGGTCGCGGAATATTGCGGTGGCGCTGGGTAATGCGCCCTTCTCAGCGGAAGTCCTCGCGGCGCTGATCATGCGCCGCGAGGACTCATCACCTCTGGTGCGGGAGCACGTGGAGTGGTCGCTCGGACGACACCACGTGCCCGCACAGCCTTAGGTCTCTCCCTCGCCCTTGACCTGCACGTCACGCGGGTTCTCGAGAACCTTCATGACGACGCGACGGTTCTGGGCCCGGCCTTCTTCGGTCTTGTTGTCCGCAACGGGCTCGGACTCACCGTAGCCACGTGCAGTCACCTGCCCCGTGGGCACACCAGCGTTCGTCAGAAACTGCGCCACCGAGTCGGCCCGGCGTTGTGACAGGTTCTGGTTGTACGCATCTGCGCCGACACTGTCCGTGTGGCCCTGCATCTCGACCTTCAGTCGGGGATACTTCTTCAGATCCACGGCGACACGATCCAGTGCCGGGCGTGAATCCACCATCAGGTCCGCCGAGTTGAATTCGAAGTTCACGCCTTCCAGCGTGATGCTGCCTTTGCGCTCGCAACCGACCGCGTCGACGGCAACTCCAGGCGCCGTGCCGGGGCACTTGTCCACATCGTCCGTCACGCCATCGCCGTCGGTGTCAGCCGGCGGCGGGGGTGGCGGCGGCGGAGCCGGAGCAGGCTCGGGAGCCGGCGGCGGCGGTGCGGGCGGCGGCGGCGGTGGCGGAGCGCCGAACGTGAACTGGAAGCCGAGCATCGCGATGATGTCCGTCGCGTCGCCGGCCGGGCCGCTGTCGTCGTTCCATCGCGCCTTCGCCTCGGGCCGCAGCGCGAAGTGATCGCCGAAGCGCCACAACATGCCGAGACCTGCCTGCGCCATGAACTTGTCTTCGCCCGCGCCACGCGTGGGGTCGATGTTCAGCACGCCGGCGCCCATGGTGATGTACGGCGAGATCGCGCTGTCGCGCGCGAAGAATCGCAAGGTATCCAGCGAAGTCGCGGCAAATGACAAGTCGAGCGGGCCCTCGCCGAGATCGGCCTGGTTGTGGTTGAACTCCACGCTCCAGTTCTCGCTCACGTTCTTGCCGAACGCGAAGCCGTAATTCGAATGATTGCCGGTCTGGCGGTCATCGTCGGTCCAGAGGTAACCGCCCTCGGGGGTGAGGTACCAGCTGCCGACTTCATCGGCAGCAAAGGCCGGAAGGCCGACCAGGGACAAAATACAGAACAAGGCCTTACTCTTCATTCATGCTCTCCGGGAGGTTGGTCAACAACAACGCGCCGGGCGGCTGGAAGGTCCCTGAATGCACGTGTTTACTTCTTGAAAAACAGTCCCCTGCCCCAAATTAGTGCGGTCCAGCCCAAGCAGGAGTATCCAATGACCCAGAATACTAACCCGAGTTCCGCTGGCACTGGGCTGCGTCGCAAGGTCGAACGTCTCATGACGGGTCATGCGACTTCGGATGGCGCCGGCGTTCGCCTTACGCGAATGCTCGACACGCGCCTCGCTGCGAAGGCGGATCCTTTTCTGTTGTTCGATGAGTTCCGCTCGGACAAGCCGGGCGATTACATCGGCGGCTTCCCTCCGCATCCGCATCGTGGCTTCGAGACTGTCACCTACATGATGGCTGGCCACATGAGGCACGGAGACAACCATGGCAACACGGGAGACCTGGGGCCTGGCTCCGCGCAGTGGATGACTGCTGCGCGCGGCATCGTGCACGAGGAGCGGCCACAGCAGGAGAACGGGCTCATGTGGGGCTATCAGCTGTGGGTGAATCTGCCGGCTTCCGAGAAGATGAGCGAGCCGGTGTATCAGGACATCGCGGCGGCAAATATTCCGGAGGTGGTGCTCGAGGGTGGCACGCGTGTGCGCGTGATTACGGGTGAGCTCGATGGCGTGCGCGGGCCGGTGCGGCCGCGGCCGACGGATCCGATTTACATGGATGTGCAGATTCCGGCGGGCGGGGAGTTTCGCCATACGCCGCCTGCGGGGCACACGACGTTGGTGCACGGAGTTGCCGGTGAGGCTTACGTAGGCGACGAAGGACAGGCGCTACGCGAGAGGGAGATGGTGTTGCTGTCGGATGCCGGAGAGGTTTACGTGCGGGCTGGTGAGGTTTCAGCGCGTGTGCTGCTGATCGCGGGGAAGCCGTTGCGGGAACCGATCGCGCACTACGGGCCGTTCGTGATGAATACGAGGGAGGAGATCATGCAGGCGGCGCAGGATTTTGAGGCGGGGAGATTCTGAGGCCCTAAAAGAGTGAAGCCCCGCCATCTTGCTATGGCGGGGCTTCATTTGGGCCTAAGCCCGTATCGACGTATCGACTATCGCGAGATCAGGCGGCAACTGCTTCTGCTACTTTGCGCCTGCGAGCGACTCCCACCAAACCTACCAAGCCTGAAACCAGGAGCCAGCCTGCGGCGGGGATGGGGACCGCAGTGAGGTTGACGTCGTCGAGCACAGGGCCGACGTTGTCGTTGTCGTACGGACCGATGTTCGCGAACCAAATGTACGCGGTGATGTTCTCCGCCGCGGTGAACACGAGCTCGTAAGTCTGGAACGCGGCGTCCCAAACGATATCGAGAACGCTGTCCGAGCCGATTACTGAATTGTCCTCGGAATTGTTGAGGCCGAAATTGATGCTGTCCGTCGGCGATGCGGGCGTCCGCTGATTGCCGGAAAGCTCAAACGACAGGCGGTACTCTTGACCCGCGACGAGGTCGAATTCTTCACGTCGTCAGCAGCATCGCGCTGTTGCCGGTGGAACCATCGAGATCCACGCATCCCGTGCCGCTGTTGCAGGTGATGCCGAAATCAGGCGCGGATACGGAATCGACCGTGCCGCCCACTTGTGTCCATCCTGTCGGCGCCGTATTCAGCGCGCGTCGACGCGATGGATTCAAAATCGTCGGAAAAAGGCAGGGCTGCCGCACTTGCCATCCCAGCAGGGAGTAACAAAGACAGGGCCAAACCCAAACGGATACCGGTACTCGGTTTCATGGACAACTCCCTTGCTCAAGCCAAACATTGCGAACGGTGCGCAGTGTAGATAAAGCGAGGGTGACATGAATATAACTCGCGAAAAAAAGCGGAACACAATGCGATGCGATTTGTATGACAAACGTAGACGCAGGGAAAAACTAGTCCTGTAGCGTAGTTAGCGCGGCCGGTCGCTTCCTTATGACCAATGAAATTCGCCTTACTTTCGAGCGCCGCTTCGAGGTTCGCTTTTGCGCCGTCTCTATCCCCCGACTTCATCTGCGCCATGCCCTAAATGGAACAACAAAGTTGGCGATTTCGGCTCCATCGAAACCGCTTTTTTCAACACGGCTGTGGCCTCTTTCACCTTGCCCTGCTTGAACAGAACCCATCCGTACGTATCGAGTAGCGCGGGGACCTGCGAAGCTTGCGAAAGGTTGGGTGAGAGTCGCAGCCTCCTCCAGGCTCTTTGCGTCGCTTCGATACGTCACGAGCATCATCGCAAGATTGTTGGCAGCGACTTCCGACTTTGGATTCTTCGCGTGCAGCTGCTCGTATTGCTCGATGGCCTGATCGGTGCGGCCCATCTGTTCGTACAGCGCAGCAAGCTCCGCCAGCAGCATCGACGGACTGGACTGCAACCCCTCACGAATCGTGTCCTCCGCGAGTGCGACATCGCCGTTCATGACGTAGGCCCCAGCCAGTTTTCGGCGCAGCGGCATCGAATTCGGCTGATCGCGAAGCAGGGTGCGCAAGTCCAAGATGGCCGCTCCAGCATCCTTGCGCGCAAGCGCAACGCTGGCTCGCATCTGCAATGCGTCCTGGTCGCGCGGATTCACGGCCAGAACTTCAGCCAGCAGCTTACCCGCTTCAGCCGCCTTACCGGCGCGCAATTGCGCCGCCGCAAGACGATTGCGCGCCGTCACCCCGCGCGGACCCTTTGCGTCCGCTACGATGATTTCGCGATAAAGCGGCTCCGCCTTCTGCCATTTGCCATCTCGCAGGTAGAAATCCGCGAGCGCAAGACGCAACTCGAGATCGGTAGGAGCCTTGTCGCTGGCTGCCTGGAGCTCTTTCTCGCCCGTCTTCCGGCGAGCGAGTTGCCACCAGGAAATTGGCCAATGCCAACTTTGCGCTCACGTCGGCAGGGTTCAGGCGAACGACTTCGCGCAACGTCGCCTCGGCACCAGCATCGTCCTTCAATTCAGTCTGCAGTCGCGCCAATCGGTAGCGATAGGCGGTGCGGCTGGGAGCAAGACGGATGACCTCTTTCAGTTGCTGTTCCGCACCCTGCTTGTCGCCCTGCGCGAGCAGGATCTGCGACAGCATCAATCGCATCTCAACGTTGCTCGGAGTCGTCTTGAGCGCGTTTTCCACCAGACGCGCGGCATCCTCAGCGCGGCCGGTTCGCTGATAGAGCCCGGCAAGAAAAGCGACCGCATTTTCGTTCGCGGGCGCGATCTGAATGGCCTTCTCGCCATCAGCAAGCGCACCGGCCTCGTCGCCCTTGCGAATCTTCACGGTCGCGCGAACGGCGAGCAGATCCGGATCCTCTGGGGCGATTGCAAGCCCGGGCTCGATCAGTTCCTGCGCCTTGTCCGGGACGCCCGACAGCACGTGCAAGAGTTGCGAGGCGGGCTCGCGCCTTCAGATGTTTCGGATCATCCGCGATGGCTCCCTGATACATCTGAATTGCTTCGCGCAAGATTGCCGGTCTTTTCGGCAGCCATACCTGCTTGAAAGCGCAGTTCAGCGTTGTTCGGATCGATCTGCAGGGCATTGCGAAACTCGAGGCGAGCCTTCTCGAAGTTGCCCTGCGTCATGAAGGCCTGACCCTTTTCCAGGTGCTTGGCCTTGCGTGCATCGGCTCCGCCGCATGCGACTAGCGTAGCAGCGCGATGCTCACTACAATCAGAAACTTCAATGCCTTCATAGGATCAACCTCTCAGGAAGGTGTGAACGGCCACGGCGACGCAAAAGACCAGCGCACCGATCCAGGTGTAGCGCCGCGTTTGCATCGAGTGGCTGGAAATCATTTCCACTGCATAAAAGAGGGCGACGAGTTTCGCCACGCCGAATCCAAGCGAACCTTCCGCGTTGGGCAGGCCGGGAAGATTTGGAACGGTCAGCGCCACGATTATGAGCAGAACATCGAGCGTGGTCACCTGAAAACGCCGTTCCTTGGACAATCGCATCTTGACGGCCACCGCGAGGATCACACAGGTGAAGACACACCCATTTCACAGCATGAAATGCCGGGAAAGTATGCAGTGCTGCGATGGTCGAGATACACCGCCACAACGATAGCGACATACAAAGCCGCCTGCGCCACCCATTCGAATCGTGAGGTTGGGTCTCGCGCCAGCGAGGCAGGCAGCAGTACCACCGCGAGCCCGATCGCGAGCCAACCCACGTCATGCGGAAATGGCTGGGCGTATAGCGCAACACAAGGGCGTACACCATTGCGCCGAGGGCTGCGACACATAGCGCCCACCGCGGTGCTCGCTCGTGAGCGCCGAACCACGCGCGAAGACGCGCGAGCCCTGAAGGCTCATGCGCCTTGCTGCGGGCGCGAACGCGCCAACCTGTTCTTTCTGCTGCCAGAAGTGCTCCCAGGAACACCGCCGCGAAGAGGCCAAAAACGCCAAGGATCAGCAGATCCGACTCGAAGCGCAGAAACCACGCCGCAAGGAATAGGCAGGCCTGCGCAAAGTAGATGACGATGACCGCTTCGTGATGATCGAAGCCGAGCGCCAGCAGCTTGTGATGAATGTGTGTTCGATCGGCTTTGAACGGCGATTGGCCGCGAAACATGCGCAGCAACATCACAGTGAGAGTGTCCAGAATAGGCAAGCCCAGCAGCAGGATGGGCAGTGCCGCACTAAGCGGCACACCCTCGGTTTGCGTCAGCACGATGGCCAGCACGCCAACGGTGAAGCCAAGAAACTGACTGCCACCGTCGCCCATGAAAATACGGGCTGGATAGGTGTTGAATCTCAGAAACCCGAGGATGCTGCCGACGACAACCAGCGCAACTGTCACTACAAACGGAACGCCCAGCGTAAGGCCCAAAGCAGCGAGCGCGCAGCAAGCGAGCAGCGTAGTTCCGCCGGCCAATCCATCAAGCCCATCGGACAGATTGATCGCGTTGGTCGCGCCGAGCAGGAACAGGATCGATAGTGGCATCGCGATATACGACGGTAGCGCAATGCGCTCGGTCAGCGTGACGGAAGCGATGCTGACGCCACCAACGAGCACGATAATCAAGACTGACAGCAGCTGACCGCCAAATTTGGCCGCGGGACTCAGGCTCACCCGATCGTCCCAGACTCCGAAAACGATCATGAGAAGTGCAGCGCTGAGATACGCGGCCAGCAACCGGTCCATTGGCAACCACAGACAGCAAAGGCAGGAAGGCGCCCACAGCCATCGCAAGCCCGCCGACACAGGGGACCGCGCCGCTGTGCATCTTTCGCTCGCCCGGTACATCGAGCACATGCAGGCTACCTGCTGCACGCATCAGGGGCGGAATGAGCGTCATGGTGACGACCATCGCGATGATGAATGCGAGTAGCAGGTCCATGACGATCAGCCCGGCACGAATGCCGGAAGCCGGGGGGCGACGGTGCGAAGGAATTCAATGAGCTCGCGCTCGGCCTCGACATCCGATCGCGATTGATCGTAAGGCATAGATAGGCGCACCAGTGCACCATCCGTGCGATTGCGAGTCAGTGAATCCCAGAAGAGATACCACTTGACCGTGTACTCGTTGGTAATGACGCGCCCACGTTGCTGAAACCAGTAGTAGACAATCTGCTTCTGGTTGCCGAACTGAATCAGCGCGCGATTCACTCGCAGGGGTGCTATTTCCCACAGCCACGCCAGGAACGGCAACCTTCGTGAAGCTGGCAATTTGCCAGCCTCCCCCAGGAAGACAAGACCGAGGCGAGTGTGTCGATCGACCGGCCCGTTGCGAGTCGTACCACGCAATGTACAGATTCAGCGGAGGCCCGTTCGGCTGGCGGAAATCGGCCATGATGTAGTCGTCAAGCTTCAGCACATCCTGATAAGCCGATGCGATGCTCTCCTTGCGGCCGGACCACGGGCCAATGACGAGCGGAAATTCGCTGAAAGAAGTTCGTTTAGGAATCGCCTCCGCCCTGCCCGGCAAGGCCAGGGAGACGACGGTTAGGAGCGACGACGATCACGCACGATCCATAAAAGGTCGCAGGAACTGGCCGCGCCTCCCGATCGAGCATCTTTCGGCGTAGCGAGCAGGCAATTCCAGCCCGAATACCTGGCGCCAGGGCTTGCGGTCGCCGCCGATGCGCGCAAGCACGATCATTTCAAGAAACAGCACGGCTCCGCAGGCCATGAACAGCACCCAGCCCTGGAAGTCGTGCAGAAAGCCTTCAGCCATGCGGGTACCCCAATGCTCCACCATGATGCCGATGGTGCCGACCCGGAAGCTGTTCATGAGGATGCTGATGGGAATGCTCGACAGAAAGAGCAGCGCGCGCTTCCAGAACGCCGCCTTGAAGAAATAGGCCATCAACAGGGCCAGGGTCATCAGCGGAAAAAGGTAGCGAAGGCCGTCGCAGGCCTCGGCCACCTGAAGCTGGTAGCTGCCTAGGTCGATGACATTGCCTTCTAGGTAGACAGTGACGCCGAAGAGACGCATGAACCAGACGCCGATGCGGGACGACAAGAGCTGCAGCTCGGCAGAAAAGTTATTCAGTAGAAACAGGGGCAGCGGAATCATGAGCACCAGTACGAGAAGCGCGATGGAGAGTTTCTTGAAGACCTGCCAGCCCACCAATGCAAGCACCAGGCCATAGATGCAGATCAGAAAGCCGTACTGCGATACGTTCTGCAGCGAAGCCAGCTGACCGACGACGTGAATCACCGCGCCAAGGAGCGTTAAGGCCAACGCCAGCCCAGGAAGGGCTGAAGCGCTCGCGGGAAAGGATGTCCCGCTGCTGCCAGACCAGGAACAGGGCGACGAAAGGAATCAGGATGCCGTGGCTGTATTCCTCTCGCCCCAGCCAGATGGCGACCATGAAACGGAGGCTGCTCTGAAAGCCAATCCAGAGCGCGAGGCCCATGGCCGCAAGCAGCAGCCACGTAACGGGCGACAGGTAGTAGAAAGTTCTTTGTGGTGCGGCGCCTTGCACGCGATTAAGACTTCACGCCCCAAGCAGAGGCGCGCGAACATAGCACACAACGTTAGCGGCGTTGTGCGCTCGCGATGTCATTCGCTATTTTGCGACGTTTGACAGAAGGCGCGCCCATTTCTCGGTGGCATGTCGACGTTCAAAGCGCTTTTCGAAAGCCTGTCGCGCGCGCAGACCCATTTCGTCCGTTCGCAGGGCGGTCAGCTGGCCATAGCGGAAATCGCCGCTGCAAGGTCACCAGCTGAATCCGAGCGCACTGCCGCGCCACACCCCAGGTCCCGCAACACGACCGCCAGTTCTCCGTTCGAGGTCACCGATGAAGATGCAAGGCCGACCGGCCGCGAGGACACCGTAAAATTTACTGGGAACGATCAATCCTTCCATCTCTGGCCGCAGGCACACCAGATGCACGTCTGGAACGCTGAGTGATTCTGCAAGGCGCTCCTGACTCTGATAAGGCCGGAAGTGCACACTGGCAAGCTTGCGCTCTTCGGCCGCCTTCTTCACGCGTGAAGAGCTGTGCGCCAGCGCCTACGAACAGGAAGGCAATGTCCGATCGCTCGCGCAGCAGAGATGCCGCTTCGATCATTGTGCTGAACTCGTGCGCGACGCCGAGATTCCCGAATAGCCGACCACGAAACGGTCGCCGAAGCCCCACTGCTGCGCGAAGCGAGTTTTGCGCTCGAGGGATGGCCCGTACTCGTGCTTCGTCGGACCAGTTCTCGATGATGTGAATACCTTGGGGCGCTATGCCCTCCTTCGCAAGCACCGCAGCCATTCGCCGCCCCAGGACACACGTTCGCCTTCGCCGAGTGCAATGAGCGATTGCGCAATCCCTTCAGTATCGCAAGCCAGCCAGTAAGCTTGGGACGGTCCATGGCAGCTGCCAGCACCTCGGGGAAAAGGTCCTGCAGCCAATTCACCAGAAGCGCGCCACGCACCTTTGCGACGAACGATAGCGGAATGGAAATGAGCGGCGGGTCCGTCTTGGCCACGACGATGTCGCCCGCGCCGAACCAACCACAGCACCCTCCATGTAGCGCACAGGTGAAACGTCAGGTAGTCGAACATTCGGCCGAAGTTTCGAGATCTGCCGAAGCTCGTCGAGCCGACCCGCTCGATCTTGCACGCCCTCGACTACTTCGCGTGCATGGCAGCGACGCGCGCGGGTTCTCATAGGTCTGGCGGCTGGGCACGACAACGATTTCGAAGCCCTGCTTCGCAAGCCCGAATGCCAGGTCGCTCAACATCTGGCTCGTGGCTGACTGATCGGGATGGAAATACCGATTAACGAATATCACTCGCGGAGGCTTCGTACCCATCAGCGTCGAGTCTGCCGTCGCAACTCGTCGCGCTTGCAGCTGATCATGTATTCGTAGAACGCCTGCAGTACGGCGTAGCGATACCCTGCCCGGCCGTCGAGGAATCCGCGACGCACGAAGTAGTAATAGATGAACTTGACCAGCGGACGTGCCGGAAGACGATAGAACAGCTCTTTCAGAGCGCGACGACGCACGTTTGGGTCGCCGGAGAAAACAGAAGACGTCGGCTGAACGCGCGCTCTGCTCCTTGAGTGTCTCTGCCGCTTCGAAATCCGAATACCGGTTGTGGCGGGCTATCCAGTGCCCGACGCCGTGGCTGAATGGATAGTGGAGGATGTGGCCCCGCATCTGACCGATTTGTCCGTCCACGGTGGCGACCGGGTTGACGAGGCGCTCGTAGCGGATGCGCTCAGGCCGAAACAGCCGCACCAGCCAGGTCGGATAGAGCTGCGCGTGCTTCAGCCATCGACCCAGATAGAAATCCTTGCGGCGAATGCGGAAGGCCGAAAAAGCGGAGTCTGGCTGCGCGTTCGCAGCCACTTCGGCGCGCAACTCCTCGTCGCAGCGCTCGTCGGCGTCGAGATAGAGAACCCAGGGATTCTTGAAATCAATGTTCGCCATGGCCCAGTTCTGATGGCTGGCCCAGTTGTCGAAGGGTCGCTGCACGATTCGCGCGCCGTTTAATTTCGCGATTTCGACAGTTCGATCGGAGCTGTGCGAGTCCAGGACGACGATGTCGTCGCACCAGGAGAGGGTCTTCAGGCATTCCTCGATGTTGATCTCTTCGTTGAGAGTCAACACCAGCACCGATGCTGTCACGTGGCCGCCTTGCGGCAGGTGACGATCATCGATTTCCAGAGGTAGGGCAAGCGACCGGCCCCAGTCGAAGGTGAAATCTCTCGAAGCCGCACTCTTTCAGCAGAGCCGACAGTGTCTTGAATGACCAGAACTTGATATGCCCGCCATCCCATAGCGCAGTGAAATGCGCGTCGAGCGCCCCACTCATCGCAAGCGCCACGTTCTTGAGATAGCCATGATAGGGAGTACTGACGATCAGCGCGCCGCCCGGCTTTAGCAGCTCGTGAATGCGCCGCGCAAATATTCTGGGGGAATAGAGGTGCTCGATCACTTCCGTGGAGATGACGACATCCCACCCGGATCCGAAGTGTTCTACGAGAGGATCGTAGCCGGACAAGTGCTCGATATGGGAATCGGGGCAGCTGATGCGAGCTTGCGCCACGCCCTGCTCGCTGACGTCGCAACCGGCCAATTCATGGCCTCGACCGCTCAACGCTCGCAGCAGTGCGCCGTTGCCACAACCTGCATCGAAAATCCGCAGCGGTCGCGAGCTGTTCTCTGACACGTCACGTAGCGCCCTCTCTATCGCGGGCATGAGATAGGAGTGGGCGTCTTCCGGTGCACCATCGCTCCAGCCATATTCGGCCGACTCTTCTGTTGCTTCATAATGACTCAAGTACCCGAGCGGGTGCCGATCGTACGCGCCGGATTGCCTGCCACGATGTGAAGCGGCGCTACATCCTTGACTACTACTGCGCGCGCACCCACGATCGCGCCCGCTCCCGACAGTGACACCAGGACCGATGAACGCCTCCGTACCGATCCATGCGTTATCACGCAATCGTGACCGGTGGCTTTACCAAGTGGCAGGGCCGGATGCGAAAAATCGTGTGACCCGGCGCAGATGTGTGCGCGGTACGAAATCGCGACTCCGCGGCCAATATGGACCTTACCGAGATTGTAGACAAAGACGTCCTCACCCAAAGCGGCGAGGTCACCGACGCAAGGTTCCACGGCATGTAGATGCGCGTCGACGGATAGACGTTCACTCGCGAGCCAACTTCGGCACCAAATGCTCGAAGCATCATGCGTCGCCACGCAAAGAATGGGCGCGGGCTGAATCGGAACGCGAATCGACTCAGTGACCAAAGAATTCTGCGCAACTGCTCCTGAGGAGAGTTTCTACGAGCAGCTCGATTTCCCTCGAGGTTTAGCGCGAGGCCATCGGCAGTTCGCTGTCGCAGTTCTGTTTTTTTCCTGCATAAGTTACAAGGTGTCAACGTCATGAATTGCAAGGCTGGTCTGAAAGACTACGAATCGATTGACGAGCTATTTATCGATCCGCGGCAATGGTGACTTGGCACGATCGCCGGTCATGCTTCACTCCGCTTGCGGCATTCCGCTTTAGCAACCACCGATCAGGACATTCAGAAGGAATGACCACAGAGACCGCCTCATGGCCACGGCGCCTTTACGCACTTGATGCATCACGGGGTGTTGCGTCACTTGCCGTAGTCGTGTGGCATTGGCAGCACTTTGCCTTCAAGGACCAGGCCCTTCCAGACGGATTTGATCGTTCCAGCCAACCCCTCTACGAAGTTCTGATGCTGTTCTATGAGAAGGGGTCCTTGCGGTAGATTATTTTTTTCTGCTATCGGGATTCATATTCTTCTGGCTATATCGGGCGCCGATACAAGTCCGGACCTTGAAGTTCTACGAATTCTGGGCCCAGAGATTCTCCAGACTCTACCCGTTGCATTTAGCCACCCTTATCCTTGTCGCTTTTCTGCAGTTCCTTTCCATCCGACACAACTCCAGTTCGTTCGTATACCCTTTCAATGATGCGTATCACTTTGTACTGAACGTTTTCTTTGCCTCTAACTGGGGACTTCAAGAAGGCTATTCATTCAATGGACCCGCGTGGTCCATCTCCATTGAGATCGGCTTGTATTTCATTTTCTTCTTCGTGGCTTTGGCCGGCCGAGCCAATCTGACAGTGTCGCTGGCAATCTCCATCCTCTCGTTCTGCGCCTACTATGCTCTTATTCATCTCCCCATTCTTCGCGGCCTCACTATGTATTTCCTAGGCGGGGCGGCAATTGGTG
>CAVXAE010000006.1:0-34635 GCA_963759725.1 uncultured Gammaproteobacteria bacterium
ATCGTTGAATGTTTCAGTCGGAGGTCCAGCCCGCGCAGTGCCGGATCTGTGCCGATGCCTCGCGTCCGCAGGTCATACCGTGACTCTGACGGCCGCCGATCTTGGACATGTAGCCGCAGACTGGCAGAGAAGGCCCATAGATGGCCTGACCTTACTGCAAGCGCCTAAGGCGTCGCTGCCGGCGTTCGGATATACACCCCGTGACCTGCATTTCTTCAACAAGTTGCTAGCGGAACACGATGCTCTTCATGTGCACGGAGTTTGGGAGTACGCAAATATTCAACTTTCAAAATTAGCAACCCGCGCTCGCAAACCATACGTGGTGAGCGTGCGCGGAATGCTGGGTTTATGGCCGCTAAGGCAGCGATGGCTGAAGAAGCAGATATACTTGAAACTGGCCGGTTCTCGCTGGCTCTCGAATGCTGCAGCTCTGCACTTCACGGCACAGTCAGAACTCGATGCGGCTTCGAAATGGGTATCCGTTCGGCGCGGTGTTGTTTTGCCCAATCTGCTTGATCTAGAGCAATATAGGTCCCTCCCACCGGCCGCTGACGCATACAGCGCAATAAAGCTACCGCCGGGCGACAATCCCCGAGTTCTTTTTCTTGGGCGTATCCATCCAGTAAAGGGCTTGGACACGCTGTTGCGTTCGATAGCCCTATTGAAGAACACAGATACTCCAGTTTCATTGATCGTAGCTGGAGACGGAGACCCGACATACGTTGCCGAAATGAGAGGGCTGGCTCAGGAGCTTGGAATTTCCAGCGACGTGTTGTTTGCAGGGATGATTACAGGGCCATTGAAGGTTTCTTTGCTCCAGGCGTGCGATTCTGCTCGCGGTGCCGAGTCACCACGAGAATTTCGGCTTCGTGTTCGTAGAAGCGCTTGCTTGCGGGCTTCCGGTCGTCACAACGCGAGAGGTGGGGATATGGGCGGACCTAGAAGCCAGCGGAGCCGCGATCATTGCAGAGAGGTCCCCTCAGAGCTTCGCGTCAGCAATCATCGGTGCGCTGCAAAAGTGGAACAAAGAGACGCGTGAGCAAGGACGGCGCTGGGTATTCGATTGGCTTTCTGCGAAGAAACTGATTCCGCAGTTCACGGCTCTATATGCGCGTACTCCGTCTCACGCGGAGTGACGCAAGGCGTTAGGGGGATTTTCTAAGAGATCTAGCACTGTAGGGATCACCTGCGCCGCCCGTACATTGACACCACTGCATCCATCAATTGACGAGACTCTGGGAAGGCAAGTCGACCATCAATCATTGCGCCCAGTTTCTCAGCAAGCCGCCCGACATCACCCGCTGGCACTATGGCATTGCCAACCATTGATCCAAGAATTTCCGGGAGAGCCCCTGCATCGGTGGCAATCAGCGGGCAGCCATACGACAGCGCTTCCAGAATGATCAGTCCGAAACACTCCAGGTCTCTGGTGGGCAGCAGGAAGACATCTGCTGCCTGATACGCGAGGGACAGGTCGCGATCCGAGATACGGCCCATAAATCGTACGCTCCCCTCCACACCCCTGTTGCGCGCCAACGCCTCAAGAGATGCTCGAAGGTGACCGTCGCCTGCGATGTAGTAGGCTGCTTCCTTCCGATTTGGCAGCGATGCGAAGGCGTTGATTCCAACGTCGAGCCCATATCGAGCGCGTAGCTGCCGTACGGAGAACAGAATTTTCTTGTCGAGTGGCCAGCCGAGTTCTCGACGCGCTATGTCCTTGCCAACCAAGTCCTCGTGTTTCTCGGCGCACCAATGAGGAACAACGGTGATCTTGTCTCCATCCCATGCAGCTCTATCAGCCTTTCGCGCGTAAAATTGGACAGGGCGTGCACTCGCTCGCAATCACGTAGCAAGCTCCTTTCAAGGCGACGCAAAAGCGGCAATGCCGTCAGTAGCTTGAATTTTCCCGCCCATTTCTCCTGGCGCCAGTTCACTTGCTGCTCCAAAACAATAGGGGAATGGGCCGAGTAGATATATCGTGGGCCTCTCCCAATTGCGTCCAGTACTCCTCGGCCAATGGCCGGTGAATGAATGTGCACCAAATCCCAACGCTCTGCGCCGAGCCATCGAGTCGCCGCGTTAAACGCCGACAAAGTGATCTGGCGCAGCCGGCCTGGATGCCACCGTGGGACGGGTTGCTCATCGTACTGAATCACTCTTACACCATGTCGATGAGAGGTCCCCTCCGGGTAATCGCTCGAGGCCCGTCGCTTGCATAGGATGCTGACGTCGCGCCCTCGATCACGCATCTGCATTGAAATATCCCATGCGACCCTGGCCGACCCCGTGGGGCCATCAGGGAAAAACTGCTCGATGACACACAAATACCTCATTCAATTCGCCGGCAAGGGAAGCAGTGTCGGAGGGTTCGGTATCGCCGGCCCGGCAAGTCCGGACAGTTGCCGAATGGCTGCGAGCTCAGCTGGATCTCCTATAAATAAAAGGTCGCCACCGCCTGGCCGCACTTCAATATGATTTCCCTCGTCGATAGGCTTACCATCAGCCAAGCGGAAGACCTGCTTGGCGAGCGTCGACTTCAGGTTAATGGACCGCGGTTGCGTCAGAGCTCGATAACCCACCACATTTCCTTGAGCATCGATGGAAAAATCATCGTCGCGGCCTACTAGACTGCGGACCGAACTCGCGCCCCAACTTCCAACGTCGTAGTTCACAAGCACAAAGACTTTTCCTCGATCACCTGGTAACTCAAAAGCGCGAATGGCCGCGCGTTCGTCGCTGACGCTCAAGTCATTGTCAGCAGGACTGGGCTCCATGCGATTGATAATCCAACCATACGGTTGTAGCTCGCGCACAGCCATGCTGAATTCGTCCAACATGTAAGTTCCTCGGTTGTCGGAACCGAAGATTTGCATCGTAAAGGTTCCTCGCGCGAGATCTGTTGCAACGTCCTGTGAGTTTGCCGCCAAAGAACTGTCGTTCGCGCGATACAGCTCCTTCAAGATGATATCTTGCTGAATCGCGTCCGTTGGATTTCCGCTCCAATGCAAGAGGCTTTTCGCGCCGTTATACACAGACAGCCAAACCATTGCGCTCGTACAGTTCTGCGGAGGACGGTAGTACTTGATGTACCTGAATCTATCTTGTCCCAGCGTTGTCCATCCCTGATTATTGTTCCGGGCCAAGCGAAGAATGCGCTCGTAATCGCCAAACGATCCATCTCTAACTTCCTCTGCGGAAGCAACTCCAACGGTTACCGCCGTACTGAAGACTGCCTCGAAGTGAGAGTTAGCGCGCCTTGCGTACTGCGCATATGCATCCATGTCGTTCTTGAACCAATTAAGGGCGGAAAACGGCGTCGCGGCATATCCGCCGGCGCTTGCGTCCCATCCCCAAAATGCATAGCGATCCGTGCCGGACACCAGCGGCACCTGCTGCAGAGCGTAGGTAAGGGTGTCACGCCGGTGCATAAGTAGATGGAGCGGCGCATCCGGAACGGCGGCTTTGATCAGCCCAAAGTATTCATCAAGGGCTTTCATGTCACTTATAGACGGCTCTTCGCGAACACTGAATGCCAGGATGTTCGGATGATCCTTGTGCGCTTTTATGAATTTTATTGCCGCCGGAGCCTTGCGGGTAATCTCCTCATGGGTGGGTTTCGTCATGTAAGCAAAGTCGAGCTGAACGATCAGCTTGAATTTGTATTTCTCGGACAGCCGTAACCAGTCGTCAAATGACTCACCGGCGGCTACGTAGAAAAGGTTGAACCCCTTTCCAGTAAGTCTGGCCATCCAGTCCTCGAGGTATTTTTCGTATGGAACGCCCGCTTGAGAAGCCGTCTTGCGCATCGCGTACGGATATATGTAGAACCCCGCAAGAAACTGTTCGCCACTATCGGCGGTGCGCGACACACGAAATCTGCTGAAGTCATTAGCGGACGCGACTACCGATAGATTGACCAGTATCGCGGCTACTGCGATCGCGCGAAAAATCGGCCCTACTGCTCGTAGCCCCGAGTAAGTTTGAAAACGGTGCATTACCCACTCCTCTTCCTTTAACGACCCCATCCGTCAACAACACTGCCCCGGACAGCGCGTAGCCCATAAACGTGGCCACCGTATTACCAAATACGTCCGCAGTGTTGCACCACAAAACAAGTGACGTGATCCACAAGACGTAAAAGATTGCCGAGGGGAGCGATGCGGTTCCAGCGATTGCCCGGGTCGCCATGGTGGCCTTCCAGTAGATCGTTAGATACATACCGATATAAAGCATCGCCCCGATCAGCCCGATTTCACCGCAGATACGAATGAGGGAGCTCTCTCCGAACCCCTCTAGATCCAGGTCTTGGTAGATAACCTTTCCACCGAACTGGCGGGCACCCATTGTGAAATAACCGAATCCTTCGCCGAACGCGAGGTGGTCCTTAAGAATGGTACCTATTGGCAGTACCAAGTTACCTTGGAGGCGCAATGGAATCTCCATCACCCCGCTCTCAAAGCGTGAGATCAGTGCCGCACCGTACTGCGGAAACGCCAGGCAAAATCCCGCTACCAACGCAGCGACCCCCGTCAGACCTGCCAGCGCCCTGGCCAATGCCTTTCCGCTTACTCGCCCGGCAAACCAAGCCATTGCAGCGGCTGAAATCAGCAAAAAGACGAATGCGGCGCGCTGGCCAGAAATCGCCACAGTCAAGATGTCGGCAAGTATAAAAACGTAACTCATCTTGTTTTGCTTTGCGTTCGAGAACGCATATACACACCATCTGAACAGCACCAGCAGAAAGGCGACCTGGCCGAATTTCCCTGTGTGCGTGAAGATCGAGGTGGGTCGGAACAAATCGCCTGCTACCGTTTCCTGGCCGACTCCACTGTAGTCACCCATGCCCAATGCTTGATCGCCCCACACCGCATTGATTGGATGGTCACGACCAAGGGCAATTTGTGCCATGGCCATCGCGCCCGCTAAGCAAACCCAAAAAGTCGCGGAGATAAATAACAGACGAATTGCATCGCGATGCTTCGCCATGAAGGAGGTCGATAGCCACAAGTAAACAAAGGGCATGAGCATCGCTCGTGCCCCAACGCCAAGCACCCCGAAATCACGGCTAGTGACCAGCTGCTGCGCAAATATCCAAGTTGCGGTCATGGCCGCCAGTATGTAAGACATCGCCGGCAATCGGCCTCGCAGCTCGCCACGCATTAGAAGGGCGAACAAAGACATCAAGGCGAGCAAATCGCCAGCGAAGAAAACCAGGTCACTGTGAATCGCGTACTTCCGTACAACCTCCCCAATCAACGGGGCATTCAGAATCAGTAGGAGGTAATACTTTGACATGCCGGGAAGATTATCCGACCAAGCCAGGTCTACGCCTGGTGACAATGATGGCAATCACGAGCTGGATACAAAAGTACGCCGGGACTACGAACGCCGCACCAAACATTCCGTAGCTCTTCGCCGCGCGGGGATAACGCAGGCTATCCCTGCGATAGCGCCGCCCAGCTGTATTGCCAAGACACCCTTAGTGTTCTTGGTTGCATATGCGCGGCGCTCTAATGCCTGACTGGCAATAAGCAGCACGTATCCAGCAGCGATCCACGGCATCAGGTCAGCGCCGCTTTGAAAGGACTTGCCGAGCAACAGTTGAGCTATGTCGTCTCGCCATACCCAAATCGCCATTAAACATGAGAGGCCTGCAAAAACATTTATTGCGAGCCACGCAGCCATTATTTGGCGCTCCTTGCCCACGTCTTTTGCAGCTACAGCCCGATAGTAGACCTGCCGAAATACTAGTTCCGTAGCTGTCCCAATCATCAGAAACGGTTTGCGGCTGATCAAAGCCGTACGCTGCGGAGTAGATTCCTGCGGCGCCAGCACCAGCGAAAGCAGCAACGATGTAGCGATCCGCAACGCCAGAAAACCATCCTGAAATCGCAATAGGCATCAGTGGCCGGCTGAATGCTGTGATTTCTTTACTAAGACTTGCTCGTTCAGCCGCCGTACCGTCGTGCCGGGCGACTCCACGTGAACGCAACCACAGAATCGATGCTACAAGTGCGGCGCCGAATACGTTTCCCATTAGAAGGGCCCCGACGGACGCGCCAAACAACATTGCCGAAGCCACCATTGCTCCCTGTCGGCAGATGATGTCGAGGCTGGTTAACAATGAGAACAGCTTTTGCTGCCGCTGTGCGGAGAGCACGGCAATTCCGAAGCCCCTGATACACTCGATAATGACGAGGCATGCGATGCACGCGAACTCGAAGAAATAGTTTGCAGCGATCGTACTGTAGACCAGTCCTATTAGTAGCAGCGCTCCGGCCAGAATTGAACCGATCGTGGCCATTCGTGACCGGAGTATTTGCGACAGCAGCACGAGCTTGCCGTCGGCCTTCATTTCAGGGTGTAGGCGTAGCATCGCCTGCGTAAATGGCGCGCAAAACGAACTGTAAATCAGCGTCATGACGCCGAGCCACATGCTGTACTCACCGTACGTGGCAGGTGACGAAAGCTCAGTGATGGTGCGGATGCCCAGTAGTAGCGCGATGGCAGAAAGTGCCTGCCCTCCCGCTATCCACAAGGCATCATTGATAATTCGCACGCTCAGGCCCGGTTACCGGTCACGGCTGATCCGGTCAGGCTAGTTTCTGTTTGGCTCTTAGGCCCGAGCTTAGAAAGACTCTCGTAAACACTCTGCTTCCGGATGTGCCGGTTTCCACCAAATTCCACCCAATAAGCGCGGTTCTAATACACTGCCAAATGAACCATCGCACCGTCGAACTTGCGCTATAACCCCAAAGAATCGGACCCTGCTCCCGTGATTCGATACCCTCAAACCCGGTGAGGCGCATTAGACGCGCCAGAGAATTCGGGTTAAAGCAAACTTCGTGCGTAAAGTCCCCATACCGATGCACACCACCCCACGGACTATCGGCATTTGGCGTTTGGAGAATCAACCGGCCTCCGGGATTGAGTGCGCCATGGCAGCCATCGAGAAACTGAAGCACTTCGTCCTTGTGAAAATGCTCAATGATGTCCAGTCCAGTGATCAAATCAAAAGCTGACTGCTGGCTTTTCAAGAATGCCAGCACGTCTTCATGATGTACGGTCGGAGTTACCTGAATGGATAGACTAACTTGGTCCGAGCTGACATCTACCCCCGCCAAACTAAGATAGCCCTGGCATTTGAAGAAATGCAAAAGCTTACCGCCGCCACAAGCAAGATCGACGATACTGCTCTTAGACTCGCCGGCAACCAACCCCGAAAGTAGTGCCTGTAGGCTCGCCCCCACAGATCTGCGCTATTCGCATCGAAGCCGTCACTCGCATCCTGAAAATTCTTACCGTAGGATTCATAAATTCGAGTTCGGTAAGACGTACTGTGATGCGTGTCGGTTATGTGCGCCGATCTTGAGGTCGCTGTTGATTCACTCCTCATGATTTGTGCTCCAGAGGGAATCTTGCTGGAATGCCGCAGCTCCTCTGTCATCTTCGAATCAGAATCCGTGCGCGGGAACACGTAGCTCATTGCCCGGCTGTAAGGCGGAACTTGGTGTCTTCAAGTCCCACGCCGGGGAACACGCCTCCTGCCATTCGCTCCTTAACTACCTGCCGCATGATCCCGGAGCTGATCGTCGACTTTTGCTCCGCATATCCAAACACCAGCGCCATATCGCACAGCTGGTTTATCAATCGCGGTATCCCTCCGCTCGCCGCATGCGCCTCACGAATCGCGTGAGGCGTAAAGAGACTCACCGGCCCACCCGACACACGCAACCGGTGCCACACGTAGCGACTAACGTCGCGCTCCGTCAGCGGGCCGAGATGGTAGTCCACGCTCACACGCTGCGTGAGTTGCCTCAGCGCGTGAGATCTGATGAGTTCTTTGAGCTGCGGCTGCCCAACCAGAATGGTCTGCAGCAGCATGTCCTGCTCGGAATTGATATTGGAGAGCACGCGAAGCTCTTCGAGCGACTTCTCGTCGAGGTTCTGCGCCTCATCCACGATCAGGACTGCGCGCCTTCCCTCGGCGTATTCCCGCACCAGGAAGTCGACGAACGTCTGATAGAGCGTCGCATCGTCCTTGCCCGCGAAGTCAAGACCGAACGCCATGCAGCTCCACTGCAGGAGCCGACCGAAACCCGGGCTTGTATTCGTGATGAAGCCCGACGGCGATCGCGGGCTCAATGCGATTCAGCACGTGCCGCACGAGCGTGGTCTTGCCGCAGCCGACATCCCCAGACAGCACGCAATATCCCGCCTGGCTCTCGAGCGCGTACTCCAGAACCGTAAGCGCCGCCTGGTGGCCGCTGCTCAGGAACAGAAAGTTTGGATCAGGGGTCAGCGCGAAGGGCTTCTGCGTGAACCCGTAAAAGGCCTCGTACATGACGGTACTCAGTACGCGTAGTTGCGCGCCGGATCGGCACGCGAACCGTTCAGCACGGTGCCAATGATCGGCACCTCTCGAAGCACCTCGAACAGGCGCATCAGCTCTTCACGCCGGGTGACGCCGTCGCCGATGACCACAAGCGCGCACTCTACCTGCGGCATGAAACTCAACGCGTCGTCCGCACCCAAAACCGGCGGCAAGTCGTAAAGGACGATGCGATTCTCATAGCGCTGCTTGATCTCACGGAACAGCCGCTGCGCCCGATCGCTGGAAAGCAGTTCCGAGGAGTTCTGCACCGGATTGGGTCCACCGGGCATCAGCAGCAGCCTTTCGTAGCCTTCAGGATGCACGAGCACCTCTGAAAGCTCCGCATCCCCCTGCAAACACTCGGCCACTCCGACGCGCGGCTCGATGCCGAAGCGCTTGTGCACGCTCGGCCGGCGCATATCTAGGTCCACGAGCAGCGAGGTCACGTTGCTATCGCCGCTGATCGCAATAGCGAGATTGATGGCGGTGAAGGTCTTCCCCTCCCCCGGCACCGGGCTCACGACCGCCAGCGTGTTCCAGCCTTTCTGCTTCATTCGCTGCAGCACCTGGGTGCGCAACATCTTGAAGGCATGGGCCGCATTACCCACCACTCCAGGCTCGAGCAGCCGATTCCGGCGCAAGACCTTGTGATCGAGCGGCGCCACTGGCGTCCGCGCGAAAAGAATCGCGGTGTCCTCAACTGGATTTCGCGGTTCGTCCGCAGGAGCTGCGCGAGCGCGCGAGCGGCAGCACAGGAACCATCGGAGGCATCGGAACAGCCGGCGGCTCTGGCGCGAGTGCTGGCACCGCACCCACGCCCCGCAGGCGCTGTTCGCGCTCCGCTCGCGCGATCTCCATGGCTTTCTTGAGGCGTTCCATGATGCCTCAGGCCGCCTTCTTCCTTGCCGACACCCAGGGGATGACCGCAAGCGGAGGAACATTCAGTAAGGCGATCACCCCTCGACGCCCGCGAATACGCGTGTCGATCGCTTCGAGCCCCATCATCAAGGCAAAAGCCAATACCATCGCCAGCACCACTCCTGCGGCGAGGATGGCTTTACGGTTGGGACTGACCGGTTCATCCGGAATCTGGGGTGGCTCGATGAGCGTGAACCGCTCGCCCTTGCGCTCGGTTTCCATATTGGACGCGAGCTGCGCCTGCATCTGCTTCTGGCGGACTTCCGCATACTTCTGCTTCTCACTCTCGAGTTCGCGAAGCAGCGCATTGTAGTCGCGCTCCACGCCCGGCGCCTGCTCAAGACGCGCTTCGAAGCTCTGCATGCGCGCTCTGAGCTGCGCTTTCTCTGCGTTCAGCGAGTCGCGCTCGCTCTGCGCAGCATGCTTCTGACTCTGAAGCTGAAGGTAGGCTGGATTGTCCGCGGTCTCCGGCGGCGCAACAGAGGCAGCGCGCGGGGGCGCGTTACGCGCCTGATCTTCAAGGGTCGCAATGCGACGTTCGAGCGCGACGACGTCGGGATGCTCCGGCGAATACTTCTCTCGCGCCGCAGCAAGCTGTCCGCGCGCCTCGGTTAGCGCACGATCGATGTCGTTGGAGGCCGCTGCCCCGGAGGTCTGCCGCTCGAGGCCTTCGATCTCGCGCTTGAGCCGTTGCACAGTCGGATGCGTTTCCGAATAAACCCCCGCGACGCTCGCGTACTCAGACCGGGCAATCTTCAGGCGGTCCGCAGGACTCAGAATACGCTGGCCACCTTCGCCGACGTAAGCGGCGGAAGGCGTCAGCTGCGCGAGCTGCGCATCGAGAAATACGATCTGCTGGTCCAGCAACCTCACGCGCGCCTCGAGATCCTTCAGTTCCGCCTCCGTCCGGTCCATGAACTGCATGTTCAGCTGCTCGAGCTCCGGCAGCGCTTCGCGATTGCTCTCCTTGAACGTCGCCATCTGATCATCCAGGTCCGCCACCCGCTTGTTCAGCTTCCGCGCCTCGTCGTCCAGGAACGATGCCGTGCCTGCCGCAAGCTGCTGCCGGGATTCCAGATTCTCACTGAGATATAGAGAGGTCAGCTCATTGGCGACCGCCGCCGCCAGCCGGGGGGACGGACTGTCGAAGCCGATCGAGAAGGCGATGGTCGCCTTCGTCGCCCTGCCCAACCGCGGGTCCACTACATCCGCGCTGATCATCTCCAGCTGGATGTCCTTGCGCATGCGATCTAGCAGGACCTCGCGCGGCTGTTTTTGCTCTCGACTGGGTACAGCCCGAACTTGCGGATGATCCCCAGCAGGTTGGTGGAGGTCATCACCCGCTGTCCGATCATCTGCACCCGCTGGTCCGCATAGCTCGACACCGCAGACTGCACGAAGTCCTCCGGGACCTCCTGCTGCTCTATAAGAATGGTGCCGGCAGAGCCGATAAGTGGCCGGCCAGAAAAAGCGCGGCCGCAGCCGCGCCCCCACACGACGAAGGTCCCCACCAGCACCATCGGCCAGAACCTTCGCCGAACCGCTTCCAAACGCTCGCCCAGCCCCCCGCCCTCCCGGCGTGGCTCGAAGCTGTATTCGCTTGGGGGTAGTGCTTGATCGACAGACACTGAACCGAACTCCTTAGCGCCGCAGGCCTGGAGGCCTCTTCATCAGGCCTGCTTCTTCAAGGGTTCGGGGACGGCCTGCGATTCATCCGCATAACCGTATTTCGAGTAGAGATAGCGCTTGAGCGGCCCCGAGCGCAGCTCCTCGATCGCGAACTGCCCCGTGTCCTCCACGGTGGGCTTGGCGTACTGCCGCAAGCTCAACTGGGCGAGACTCGGGTGGGTCCCCGTCATGGCCAGGAGCTGCAAATCCGTATGGGCGACGCATTCGTCCGTCTGCGCGCCTTCATTGATGATGGCATCCAGCTGGGTGGCATCCAGGTCGAAGTGCTGGAAGATGTCCGTGCCCGACTCGACGAACACCGGCACGAGCCCCCGACCCTTGACGTTGGGATCGCACAACGGAGCAAGCTTGGCGAGGGTAGTCTTGATCGCGAAACGGACCACGTCCGAGTCGCGTACGCCAAGGCGTTCCGCCAGCCTTTTGATTCTCCGCAAATCGGCACTGCCGATCCGCAGGGAGATTGCCTGCTTCTTAGCTTCGACCAAGTTGTTCCCTGTCAGAGGACGCCCCCGGGTTGACTCAGGGGCTGCGTAGTAATAACCGATCGAGCGCCATTGTCAATATCAGGGGGGTGACTGTCGGCCAGCGAGGACAGGCACTTACAGATCATTTGCGACACACTACGCATCCTTTGTAGCGCTTCGGGAGGAAGTCAGTGTCCAAGTGCGCGTTGATCACCGGCATCACCGGTCAGGACGGAGCGTATCTCGCGGAATTTCTCCTGGCGCGAGGCTATCGCGTCCACGGAGTCAAGCGACGTGCGTCATCTTTTAATACAGATCGCATCGATCACCTGTACCAGGACCCGCACGAATCGGACATTCGGTTGCGTCTGCACTACGGCGACTTGACCGATGCGACGAACCTGATCCGGATCGTGCAACAGGTGCAGCCGGACGAAATTTATAACCTGGCGGCGCAAAGTCATGTCGCCGTGTCGTTCGAGACGCCCGAATACACCGCGAATTCGGATGCGCTGGGCACGCTGAGGCTGCTCGAGGCCATAAGAATCCTCGGCCTGGGCAAGAAAACTCGCTTTTATCAGGCCTCGACGTCGGAAATGTACGGTCAGGTGGCCGAGACGCCGCAAACCGAGCGAACGCCCTTCCGCCCCCGCTCGCCTTACGCAGCCGCCAAGCTCTACGCGTACTGGATAACGGTGAATTACCGCGAAGCTTATGGTTTGCACACCTGCAACGGCATTCTGTTCAACCACGAGTCGCCGATTCGCGGCGAAACTTTCGTTACCCGGAAGGTGACCCGGGGTCTGGCGCGCATCAAAGCGGGGCTTGCCGAGACCGTGCACCTCGGTAACCTCGATGCGAAGCGCGACTGGGGCCATGCGAAGGACTACGTGCGCGCGCAGTGGATGCTGATGCAGCACCCGAAGCCGGACGACTGGGTCATCGCCACTGGCGAGCAGTACACAGTGCGGGAGTTCGTGCAGCGGGCCGGTGCCGAGCTCGGCATGCGGATCGAGTGGCGCGGCAAAGGTGTGGGAGAAGAAGGTGTCAACGCGGTCGATGGCAGCGTCGTCGTGAAGGTGGACCCGAAATACTTCCGTCCCACGGAGGTCGAGACCCTGCTCGGCGACGCCAGCAAGGCGCGCAACGAGCTCGGCTGGAAACCGGAGATCCCGTTCGACCAGCTGGTGAAGGAAATGGTCGCCGCGGACTTCACGGATGCGCAGCGCGATGCGCTCGTGGCGCGGGAAGGGTTCCAGACCTACAGCCATCATGAATAAGGCGTCCCGAATCTTCGTGGCGGGCCACAAGGGGCTGGTCGGCAGCGCGGTTGCGCGCCGGTTGGCGGCGGACGGGTACACGGAGGTGCTTACCCGTACCCGCGCCGAGCTGGACCTGCGGAACCAGGCAGCCGTCGAACTCTTCTTTAAGGAGGCTCGACCGGAGTACGTGTTCCTGGCCGCGGCGAAGGTGGGCGGGATACATGCGAACAGCACCGCGCCGGCGGACTTCATCCGCGACAACCTCAGCATCCAGACCAATGTGATCGATGCGGCCTACCGGCACGGGGCGCGGAAGCTGCTTTTCCTGGGGTCGAGCTGCATCTACCCCAAGCATGCCGCGCAGCCGATGGCCGAAAGCGCGTTGCTGACGGGGGCGCTCGAGCCGACGAATGAGTGGTACGCGGTCGCCAAGATCGCGGGGATCAAGATGTGCCAGGCGTACCGGCAGCAGTACGGGTTCGATGCCATCGCGCCGATGCCCACGAACCTTTACGGGCCGGGGGATAACTTCAACCTCGAGAGCTCGCATGTGCTGCCGGCGTTGATCCGGCGGTTTCATGAGGCTAAGGCCGCCGGGAAGGAGTCCGTGACCATCTGGGGGTCGGGGACGCCGAAGCGTGAGTTCCTATTTGTCGACGACTGCGCCGACGCCATGCTCTTTCTTATGCAGCACTACAGCCAGGCGGAGATCGTCAACGTCGGGACGGGAGAGGATCTCACCATCCGTGAGCTCGCGGAGCTCATCGCGGGAGTCGTGGGATTCAAGGGCAAGCTGGAGTTCGACGCCAGCAAGCCGGACGGCACGCCCCGCAAACTCCTCGACGTCTCGCGCATCGCAGCTCTCGGCTGGAAAGCCAAGACCCCACTCCACGAAGGCATACAAGGTACCTACCAGTGGCTACAAGCGCACGAGAAGGACTTCCGCGCGTAGGCTGGCTTCCTGTAGGTTGGGCTGAGTCCGCGAAGCCCAACATCCGGCGCGCGGAAAATCGTTGGGCTTCGAAGATTCAGCCCAACCTACGGGAAGCGGACCTTTATGTTGTCGATCAGCCTCGCCTTGCCGAGGCGGGCCGCGGTCAGGACTACGACCTCGCGCGAGCTGTCCGTGGGAACGCCCAGACTCACCGCATCGCGCACTGAGAAGTAATCCGGCGTGATCCCGCCGGCCTTCAGCGCCTCGGTGCCCTCGCCTTCCGCATCCGCCACATTCCGAACCCCAAACCTCAACCGCTCCGCCGCCCGCTGCAGCGCCTGGTAGATCTTCGGCGCAATCTTCCTCTCCTCTTCCGTGAGGTACTGGTTCCGCGAGCTCATCGCCAGCCCATCCTTCTCTCTCACCGTCGGCGCGCCGACGATCTCGATGGGCATGCACAGATCCGTGGTCATGCGTCTGATGATCGCCAGCTGCTGGTAATCCTTCTCCCCGAACACCGCGACATCCGGCTGCACGATGTTGAACAGCTTCGCGACCACCGTCGCGACGCCCTCGAAGTGCCCGGGCCGAAACGCGCCGCAGAGGATCTTCGTCAACTCCGGCACCACCACCTGGGTCGCGTGCTCCACGCCATCCGGGTAGATCTCCTTCGCGTCGGGCATGAACATCACGCTGCACCCGGCTTTCGAGAGCATCTCGAAGTCGGCGTCCACCGTCCGCGGGTAATGCGCGAAATCCTCGTTCGGCCCGAACTGCATCGGGTTCACGAAGATGCTCGCGATGAACTTGCTGCCCAGGTGCCCCGCTGCTTCGATGAGGCTGAGATGCCCCGCGTGCAGGTTGCCCATGGTCGGCACGAACGCGATGCGCTCCGCATCCGCACGCCACCCTTGTACTCGCTCGCGCACGGCGGCGATCTTCGTTACGACGTCCATATATTTAGAAGCAATGCTCTGGGGCGGGATAGTCGAGGTTCTTGACGGCCTGCACGTAATTCTTGAGCGCCTGCAGATTATCCCCGGCGCCCGGCATGAAGTTGCGCACGAAGCGCGGCTTGCGCCCGCTGGTGATATCCAGCACGTCGTAGAGCACGAGGATCTGCCCATCGACGTGCGGGCCCGCGCCAATGCCGATGACCGGAACCTGCAACGCCTTCGTGATCTCACCGCCCAGCGCTGAGGGGATGCACTCGAGGAGAATCAGGTCTGCGCCCGCAGACTCGAGCGCCTTAGCGTTCTTCACCATCAATTTCGCCGCATCGTCCTCGCGGCCTTGCACGCGGAACCCGCCCGTCTTGTGAACCGACTGCGGCTTGAGGCCGAGGTGCGCGCACACGGCGATGTCGTGCGCCGCGAGCGACCTCGACGATCTCGAGCTGGCTCGCGCCGCTTTCGAGCTTCACCATCTTCGCGCCGCCTTCCTGCATGAGGCGTACCGCGTTCGTCAGCGCCTGTTCCTTGGTGGGGTAACTCATGAACGGCAGGTCCGCCATCAGGAACGGGCGATGGATACCCCGCGCGACGGCACGGCAGTGATACACGATGTCGTTCATGGTGACGGGCACGGTGGTGTCGTGGCCCTGGATCACCATGCCCAGCGAATCGCCGACGAGCACGACATCTGCGTCTGACGCATCGACCAGCACGGCGAAACTCGCGTCGTAACAGGTGAGGCAGGCGATCTTCTCGCCCTTCGCCTTCATCTGGTCGAGCGTGCTCAGCGTGACCGGCGGCCGGGTCGAATCCCTCAGTTGCAACTGCGTGTACATGAGAGCGGGAAGGCTACCTCAGATCGTGGCGTGCCGCAGCGGGTTGTAATAAAGGCGGCCGCGTTTCATGCGTCGCACCGCAGTAACCAGCTCATCGTAGTCCGCCTGGTTGTTCACCGGGTCGATCGAGGCGGCATTGACGATCAGCAGCGGCGCCTCCTCGTACTCGTGGAAGAAGCGCGCGTAAGCCTCGTTCAACCGCTCGAGGTAATCGCGCCCGATGTGCTGTTCGTACCCGATGCCGCGCTTCGCGATGCGCTCCATCAGCACGTCCACGGGGGCCTGCAGGTAGATCACGAGGTCCGGCTTGGGCGCCTCGATGTCGAGCTTCTCACTCACCTGCTCGTAGAGGCCGAACTCCGCCTCGTCCAGGGTGACGCGGGCGAACAACCGGTCTTTCTCCAGCAGGTAATCGGCTACGCGCACGGGGGCAAACATGTCCTGCTGTTTGAGCGTGGCGAGCTGCTGTGCGCGCTGAAAGAGAAAATACAGCTGCGTCGGGAACGCGCTGGCGCGCGGGTTGCGGTAGAAGCGTTCGAGGAACGGGTTGTCCGCCGCCTGCTCGAGCACGAGATCGGCCTCGAGGCTCTCGCCCAGCCGGCGCGCGAGACTGGTCTTGCCGACGCCGATCGGGCCTTCGACCACGATGTACCGGTGCTGGGGCTCCCCCTCCCCGGCGGTCATGCGCTCTGGTGATTTTCTTTTGGTTTTAGCGGCCATAGGTCTTTGGGGGCGACGCGATCCCGCAGCCTGGCCACGCGGCCAAGCCCGGGGACATCGAGATCCGGGGCGATGGCCGCCAGAGGATACAGAACGAAGTTGCGCTCCACTATCCCGGGGTGCGGCAGCTGCAGATGCGGCGCATCACGGCGCTCGCGGCCATGAATAAGCAGATCGAGGTCGATGATTCGCGGGCCCCATTTCTCGTGATCCTCCGGGCGGCCCATCGCGCGCTCCAGCGCCTTGAGCTCCTTCGAGGATTTCTTCGGGAGTGAGCTGCGTGAGCACGCCGACCACGGCGTTTACGAAGTCCGCCTGCGCGATGGGGCCGAAGGGTTTGGAGCCATAGAGCGGCGAGGTCGCGATCACGCGGGTGCGCGGCACTGCGTTCAAGCGTTCGATCGCCTTATGAATCTGCGCGCGGCGGGTCGCCCTGGTTGCTGCCGACCCCAATGTATGCGGGCTGCCACACGTCCACGCGATTCGCTCCGCTTTTAGGCGGGCGCTGCGGGGCGACGGCGGCGCCGACGACGTCTGCGCGGGCCGCACGCGGGCCTTGCGCGCCTTGCGATGCACGACCGGCTGAGGCCCTTCCAGCCATCTGCTCGCGCTCTTCGGCGAGACTTCCTGGATCTTGGTCCACCAGTCGGCCATTTCTCGTGGAGGCGAGACCGAGCTCTGCGCGCAGCAGCAGCAGATCGTACGCCGCGCGGAAACGCGGATGCTCGATCAGTGCGCAGCGCGCGGCGCCCACGCGGATGCTCGAGCCGCGGTTGCAGCGCGAACATTTCCTGCACGCCGAGCGAGAATCTGCGCGGCACGGTCATGTGGACCTGCAGCTGGCGCACGGCCTTGTAGCAGGCGTCGAGGATCGTACGCAGCTCGTGCCAGTGTTCGGGCGGCATCGCTTCGATGATCGAGGCGATCGGGCCGTATAGGAGCAAGGCGAGCAGAAAGGTTGGCGTGACGGGTTTGCCTGCGAGCACGCGCGCGTCGGTGTTGCGCAGGCCCTGGAGAGCAGCTTCTCGACGAGGCTGTCGGGATGGGCGGTCGAGATACGCATCGACCGAGGGCATCAGCTGCGCGAGCAGCCCGCGGCGGCGCAGCACTGCGAGGCTCTGTGCGCCGTGGCCGGTGAGGAACAGCTTCAGCATCTCATCGAAGAGGCGCGCCGGCGGCACGCTCGCCCAGCAGGCCGCGCAGTCTCGCGATCGGCTCGGCGGTCGCCGGATCGAGCGTGAAGGGGAGCTTCGCTTCGAAGCGCGCGGCGCGCAGCATGCGCACCGGGTCTTCGCGATAGCGCGTCTCCGGATCGCCGATCAGGCGCAGCGTGCGCGCGGCGATGTCCTCGAACGCCGCCGACGTAGTCCCAGAGCGAGAAATCCGCGATGTTGTAGTAGAGCGCGTTGGCCGTGAAGTCGCGGCGCCACACGTCGTCGTCGATGGTGCCGTAGACGTTGTCGCGCAGGATGCGGCCGGTCTTGTCGAATACGCGCTCGGGATCGGCCTCGGGGGCAGGCTCGCGGTAGCGCAGGTCGTCCTCATGATCCCGCCACCGTGTCGACGTCCGCCTCGATGGCGGCTTCGACCGCATGTCTCATCTTCGATATCCGGCTTCAGGCTCTTCGCCCTGCGGCGGCGCCGTCGCGGCGCGGAACGTGGCCACCTCGATGATGTCGCGCCCGAAGAACACGTGCGCCAGGCGGAAGCGGCGGCCGATCAGGCGGCAGTTGCGGAAGAGCTTCTTCACCTCTTCCGGCAAGCGCATCGGTGGCGACGTCGAAATCCTTCGGCTCGATGCCGACCAGCAGGTCGCGCACGCAGCCGCCGACGAGGAACGCCTGGTAGCCGCCTTCGCGAAGGCGATAAAGCACGCGCAGCGCGTTCTGGGAGATCTGCGAGCGCGATACGGTGTGCTGATCCCGCGGAATGATCCTGGGTGCGGGCGCGGGCGCCACGATGGGCGCGACAGACTCGTTCAATTCGTTTCTTTCGGCTTGAGCAATCGACCGGGGTGCCTATAATACCGCGCCTTTCCCGGCAGGCCCTCCACGCTCCCTTCGTCTAGAGGCCTAGGACATAGCCCTCTCAAGGCTGTAACACGGGTTCGAATCCCGTAGGGAGCGCCATAAATCAACGGGTTACGCGAATCCGGTGCCTGTCACCGGATTCTTGGGACGAGCGAATTGCTGCCACGAGCTTGCGCCTTCCTTTGCACCTTGTGCGACCAGCCCTTGTTTATAGACTCGTGCCCGCCAACACACTTGGCGCTCCTTCAGAGGCCCTAGTATTCGCACTTCGGCACATCGCCACGAAACCAGGGAATGCTCCCATGAGATCGAAGGTCATCGCCTTTCTCGCGCTCGCAACACTTGCAACCGGCGCGCACGCCGGGCCGTTCTCGGATGAGATGTCCAAATGCCTGGTGCGATCTACGAGTGACGCCGACAAGACCCTGCTGATCCGTTGGATCTTTACGGCCATCGCTACGCATCCGGATGTGAAGGAGCTGAGCAACGTTTCGCCCGCCGTGAGCGAGCAGCTCAGCAAGGATGCGGCGACCCTGTTCGCCGACCTGATCACCAAGCGCTGCAAGGCGGAGACGAGTCAGGCGCTGAAGTTCGAGGACAGGACGTGTTAAGGACGAGCTTCGAGGTCCTCGGGCAGGTGGCCATGCAGGGCATGATGACCCATGCCGATGTCGCGGCGTATCTGGCCGGGTTGAGTAAGTACGTGGACGCGGAGGCGTTGCAGAAGGCCATGTTGGGGGATGCGGCGGGGAAGTGAGCGCGGCCAGTGCTGTCGGATGGGAGCCTTTGTGCATGAAGCCTTGGAAAGATCCGATCGTTGAGCAAATCCGCCGCATTCGCGAAGCGCAAGCGGCTGTCTACGACTTTGACATTCGCCGCATCGTCAGCGCTGCGCGAGCTCGAGAGCAACTCCACTTGAAAGGCAGGCTGGTTTCATTTCCACCCCGCAAACTGGAGTCCAGATCTAAGAGCTAGGCGCCGGCTGCGCTGTTTGCGCCCGCGCGCCAGGTCAGATCCATTTGAAGGCTCGCCCCATGATTCCGAGTAGCGCGCCGGACATCAGCAGCCACCATACGCGGTCGGCAATCCTTACGGTCTTCAAGTCCGCGATTGCCTCTTTTATTTCGACACGGAACGATGCGAACGAGTCTTTCACGCCGTCGACTTTGGCGTCGATCCTTCGCAAGTCGATCTTGATCTCGGAAACGTCCGCCTGCATGCGTTCGACATTCGCTTCCAGCCTGGCAACTCGCTCTTCCATAAACCTCTCCGATTGAATTCTCTCGACCGCTGCCATGGCCATCACTCCTTGATGTGGCCAGTATCATGATCGTGAATTGTGTCGTCAACCGTAAAAAGTTGCGGGAAAAGATCGGGACGGGGCGAGCACCCAAATCCGGTGACAGGCACCGGATTTGGGATTCGGCCTACGGCACGATGCTTAGGATCCCGCCGTCTTTGGGTGCGAACGAAATGCCCCAGTTTGACGTGTACAGCGCGCCGTCGGGGCCTGCCACAAGTCCGTTCGGGAGGATGGCTAAACCCATCAGCACCTTCGTCCGCTTGGCTTCGTTCATGGGATCGAGCATGTTGCCGAATCCGAAGAACAGCAAAGGCGACTCCCAACATGCCTGCTCTGCCAGTGCCCTTCCTTCCGTAGCGTACCGCCCAGATTCCGAGGGCGATCAGAAACCCGAGAAGGGGTGCGGGCCGTTGAAGCGGCCTGGCGCCTGACGCGAGGCAAGTTCAACAACGATGCAACGGCGCCTGGTTCCGGCTATGTCCATGCGATCGCTCCCATTGACAGCACTCTGGATGGCGGCCTCCTTGAAGACCTCGACCCGTACTGCACGCGACACAGGTATCCCGGCGCACAATTCGCCAACTACCAGCCCGACGTTCGGGATGCGCCGGCCAGAATCCTTGACGGCTCAGTCGAGGCGGCGGGCGATCAGAGCGCAACAAAGCTGCTGCCGATCCCAGGACACAGCATAGTATTTGGACTTCTCGATCTGGAATCCAACGGCCTCGAGCTCACGCCGCAGGATCTGCTCGTTGAAAAGATGGAGTTGCGAGCAGTCGCCCAGATAGCCCGGCCACCTGGCGCCGAGGTTGCTCCGTCGAATGAATTCCTGATGGAAGGGTTCCCAGAACGAACCCAGGGGTGTCAGGACGCTGAGATAAAGCCTGCCGCGCGGAGACAACCAACGCGCGAACTTGCGCAGAGAGACTTCCACCTCCCGGCCATTCAGGAAGTGCAGGACATGCGCCACATGTATGCCCGAAAACTCGGCGACCCGGAAATCGACCGAGGGCAAGCTGCCCGTCAAGGCTTGAAGCCTCGCTTGCTGCTCAGGCGGAACGCGCTCTTTGAGCCGCTGCAATGCCCCGGCGTCAGGATCAACTGCCGTGACCCGCCCGCCCCTGCCCAACGCGGCGACCGTCGCTAATCCGTCGCCGCAGCCGATATCCAATAGCTGGCCAGTGATCGTTCTGGAGTCGATTACGAATTCCAGCGACAGATCATCCAGCATCGGACTCATGCTCGCGATTGAGATCGACGGCGACGAAAGCGCGCTCGGGTAGATGCAACTGTCACGAATAATCTCGCGGATACCGGAGATGGCGTGCCAGTTGGATATTTCCTGTGCCATACCTGAGTCGCTACCTGGGCAATACAAGATGGGCGCCCATCCTCGCCTGAGAAGATTGAATGCCAGCTGAAGTACGGCTTGGCAGCAGCTTCGCGGAGGTTGGATTTTGTAGGTTGGGCTGAGTCCGAAGCCCAACATGCTTACGCGCGCCGGATGCTTGATAACATGATCGTAAGGCCCATACAGTACCGACACTTTCCCAACACTGTATGAGAGGCGGGTTCTTTCCGATCGCCGAGTAAGACTCGGAATTCTGTGAGTACAATCGGCCGTCTCTCCGCAATCGAGATGAGCGATGGCCGCAGTCGTCAGCGAGATTCCATCCGTTCCCCGGCCATCCGCGCCGCTCAATGACGCTCAGACGCGCGCTGCGACGTATGGGCAAATCCGCGGAGACCGCTTCACCTCATCGCCTTTGCTGATCATCGCAGGCGCCGGCACCGGCAAGACGAACACCCTGGCTCATCGAGTCGCGCATCTCCTGCTCAATGGCGTGAGCCCGCAAGAGCTGCTGCTCATGACCTTCAGCCGCCGCGCGGCGCAGGAAATGATCCGCCGCGCCCAGCACATCATCGCGGAAACGCTCTCGCAGAAGAGCCGCGCGGCCGGTGCGCTGAGCGAATCCTTGAGTCGGCTGCTGTGGGCGGGAACATTTCACTCCGTCGGCGCGCGCCTTCTGCGTCAGTACTCCGGTCAGCTCGGCCTCAGCGCCCAGTTCACCATCATCGATCGTGGCGATGCCGCAGACCTGATGGACGTCGCGCGGCAGGAGCTCGATCTGCCCCGTTCGGAGAAGCGCTTTCCGCGCAAAGACACCTGCCTCGCGATCTATTCGCACCGGATCAACACGCAGGGTTCGCTCGAGCGCACGCTGCGCGACGTCTTCCCCTGGTGCGCGGAGTGGCAGCGTGAGCTCACGCAACTCTACCGTCACTACGTGAAAAACAAGCAACAGCAGCACCTCCTCGACTACGACGATCTGCTGCTGTACTGGCATGTTTTGATGCAGGAGCCGGAGCTGGCGCGAGAAGTCGGTGCGCCGTTCTCGCATGTGCTGGTGGATGAGTATCAGGACACGAACACACTACAGGCCGAAATCCTGCAAGCGATGAAGCCGGATGGAATCGGCGTCTGCGTCGTGGGTGACGATGCGCAGGCGATCTACGGCTTCCGCGCGGCAAGCATCGAGAACATCCTGAACTTTCCGCAGCAATTTTCACCTCCTGCCGAGATCATTGCCCTCGAAGAAAATTATCGCTCGGTGCAGCCGATCCTCGACACCGCGAACGCATTGATGGCAGAAGGGTCGCGGCAGTACCAGAAGTCGCTGCGTTCGGCGCGAAGCTCTCAGCTTCGTCCCCAGTACGTCACCGTCTCGGACGAGCGGGCTCAGTCGGACTACGTGGTCCATCAGGTGCTGCAGGCGCGCGAGCGCGGCACGTTGTTGCGGCACCAGGCTGTCTTGATGCGAAGCTCTCATCACAGCGACGTGCTGGAGCTGGAATTGGTGCGGCGGAATATTCCATACGTGAAGTACGGCGGCCTGAAGTTCCTGGAGGCCGCGCATGTGAAGGATGTGCTCGGCGTCCTGCGCTGGGCCGAAAATCCCAGGCATCGGCTCGCGGCGTTTCGCACTCTTCAGCTGCTGCCCGGTGTTGGGCCAGCGAACGCCGATCGCTGCTTCAAGGTGTTCGAGGCAACGGGATACGACTGGCAGGCTCTCGCAAGCTACCAGATGCCGGCCGCGGCGCAGGAGGATTGGGCCGCAATGGCCGGATTACTGGTCGATCTGGCGCAATCCACAGTTTGGGAGGGACAGCTTGCGAAGGTGCATGAGTGGTATGGGCCGCATCTGCATCGGCTGTACGAGGCCGCCACCGTGCGCAATGGTGACCTGGAGCAGCTCGAGCGGATCTCGATGCAGTTCGGAACGCGCGAGCGCTTTCTCACGGAGCTCACGCTCGATCCACCGAAGGCCACGGGCGACCTCGCGGGGCCGCCGCTGCTGGATGAGGATTACCTGATCCTGTCGACGGTACATTCGGCGAAGGGCCAGGAATGGAAATCGGTGTACGTGCTGAACGTGGCCGATGGGCATTTCCCCTCCGAGTTTGCGACCGGGAAGCCGGAACTCATCGAGGAAGAGCGGCGCCTGCTGTACGTGGCGATGACGCGGGCGAAAGACGAACTGCATCTGATTGCGCCGTTGAAGTATTACGTGACCTCACAGGCTCGCGCCGGCGATGCGCATGTTTATGGGGCGAAGAGTCGTTTCATGACACCGGGCGTCTCCAGGACGCTCGAGCATCGTGCATGGCCGGTGGATCCCGGCCCTTCCACATCACTTCGAGACCGGGGTAGCAAAGCAACCCTCAAGTTCGACGCAGCCGCACGCGTCCGCGGACTCTGGGATGATGTGCCTCGTTAACGAAGGCGATTTCGCGAATCCGGCGAATCCGGTGCCTGTCACCGGATTTCACCTCGTCTCTGGAGAAGAACATGCATAGCACCCTGCTCGCACCCGTCATCACGCTGGTCCTTTGGACTCTCGTCATGTGTGTATGGCTGTACGCCACCCGCATCCCGGCCATCCGCCGGAACAATGTCCCGCTGACCCCGCAACAGACCAAGGATGCATTCAATGCGCAGCTGCCCGCGGAAGTGCGGTGGAAGGCGGACAACTACAACCACCTGATGGAACAGCCGACGATTTTCTATGCGGTGGTGCTGGCCCTGGCGATTGCCGGCGGCAATTCCGAATTGCACCTGAACCTGGCGTGGCTCTACGTCGGCCTGCGCATCGTTCACAGCCTGATTCAAGCCACCGTCAACATCATCATGCTGAGGTTTGCGGTGTTCATCCTGGCGACGGTGGTGCTCATCGTGCTGAGCGTCAGCGCAGCCAGGCTTATCTACTGAGGAGGATTCGCAAATCCGGTGCCTGTCACCGGATTTCGATCGGCTGCTTCTGGGCTTCCCAGGCGAGATAGTCGCCTTCCAGGTGCAGGAGCTTGGTGAAGCCGGCGTCGCGCAATGCTGCTTCGGCAATGGCGGTACGGCGACCGCTGCGACAGTACAGCACGATCTGTTTGTCCTTGAGTGGAGAGAGCTCGGCGAGTCTTGCCGGCAGCTGATCGTGCGAGACATTGCGTGCCCCAGGCACATGGCCGGCTGCGAATTCTTGCGGCGTGCGGACATCCAGCACCACGAGGTCCGCATCCTTGGCCTTGAGGCGAGTCAGCAGTTCCGATTGCGAAATGAGTGCCGCGGAGCTTGCCGGCGCGGGCTCCGTCGCTCGAAGGTCTGTGCTGACACAAGCCAGCACGGCAAACGCCAGCGCCGCGAGCATGCGCATTCTCATGAGTCGCTTATCCTTTACTGGTCCAACTCCCGCATTGTAGCGAGCTCGTCGTCCGTGATGCCCAACTGCGCCTCTTCAGCCTGATCGAGCCCTGCCCCAAGGCCTGCTTCCGAGGCGCCGACGACCCGATCGAACCCGATGTCGGCTGCGTCCGGAACCTCTTCGGGCCCAGCCGCCGCTCGCTCGCCCGTTCCGTTACGGTCGGTGGTGGCATCCGTGCTGAAGTTGCCGTTGGCCACTGCAAGCTCGCCGGACAGTTCCAGCTGCTCTTCCTTAAGGCCTGCGCCGATCAAATCCGCTCCTGAGTCCGAGCTGTCACTGGGTCCGACACTGGGCGAGTTGGGGCCATTCATGACGGTAGATTCCTTCAAGTAGGTAATGAGACGATGACGCGGTTGACTTACGGTAGCATCCGGCGGCGCACCGATAGAGACGTGGGATAAGGCTTACAGGGAAACCTCCATGCAGAACTCGCTTCGCCCATTCGTTCTGGCTCTCTTGCTGACGGCCGTGTCGTCCGCCGCCTGGCCCGCGGACACTTCCGCGATGGCGGCAGCGATCGAGCGGTTGGCGCAAGCTGCCATCGCCGCGGGGGAAAGCCCGGGCCTGCAGATCGCCGTGCACAAGAGCGGCGTTCCGGTGCTGGTGAAGAGCTATGGCTCCGCCAACCTGGAATTGAACGTTCCTCTGGGCAACGAGAGCGTGTTGCGCATCGGTTCGGTGACCAAGCAGTTCGCGGTGGCGGCGCTCCTGAAATTGCAGGAAGAAGGCAAGCTGTCGACCAGCGACAAGCTCTCCAAGTACTACCCGAAGTACCCACGGGCGGCGGACGTCACGCTGGAGCAGATGCTCCACCACACTTCGGGGCTTCACAGCTATACGGACGACGCGATTCTCCTCGACCGCGAGGGAGGCTTGCGGTTGACCACCGATCAGTGGGTGGAACGGTTCGCCAGGATGCCGAAGACCCAGGATTTCGAACCCGGCACCAGCTGGAGTTACAGCAACACGGCCTATTTCCTCCTCGGCGGTGTGATCGAGAAGGTGGAAGGCAAGCCGCTCGCCACGGTGCTGAGTAACCGCTTGTTCACGCCGCTGGGCATGACTCATACGGCGCTGGATGACGAGAGCGACGTCGTCCCGGGACGGGCCGAGGGCTACGACGCTGAGGGGCCCGGCAAATACAAGAACGCCAAATACCTCTCGATGACCATTCCCGGCGCGGCGGGCGCGATGCGCTCATCGGCGAGCGACCTGGTGCTTTGGAATAGCGCACTCTTCGGCGGCAAGGTGCTCAAGCCCGCATCCTTTCAGGCGATGATCACTCCCGGCCGGCTGGAAAATGGCCAGTTGGGCAGCACTGCGATGCCTAAGACCGATGGCGCCGAGCCGGGCGAATATGGTTATGCGCTGGGCATCAGCAAGGTGGAAGGCCACACCCGGATCGGGCACGGCGGCGGGATCTACGGCTTCAACACGTCACTGCAGGAATTTCCGGACGACCACCTGACCGTTGCCGTCATCGCGAACGGCATCGGCAAGGATGTCGGCGTCGGAAAAATCGGCAAGCGGATCGAGCGCATCATGCTCGGGCTTCCGGAGGAATGACCATGGGTGGAAAGCGAATGAACCCTGTCACGCGCGTCGCGGCGCTTTCCGTCGGCTGCCTTTGCTTGTTGGCTGCACTGCCAGCAAGGCCGGCCGACGACACTGAGACCGCGCGCATAATCGAGGAATTGGGGCTGCGCGAGTCCGCCGTCGCCTTGCGCGATCGCCCGGATTGGTCGACGCCGCGCAAGGTTGTGCTCATGGGTGCGAACTCGGCGCGCGTCGCCTGGATGCAGGAAGTTGCTCCCGGAGTGAAGTTAGTGGCAGCGCCCGACGCTGCCACCGCGACACGCGAAGCTGCCGATGCTGACGCCGTAATCGGTGAATGCGTGGCAGATGTGATCGAAGCCGGCAAGCATCTGCGGTGGGTGCAACGCATGGGCGCTGGAGTCGAGCGGTGCGTTGCGATCCCAACTTTCGCCGAGCGCGGCATCGCGCTCACGAACATGCAGAAGGTCGCGGGCTCTGTCATGGCAGAGCACGTGTTCGCATTCGTGTTCGGCCTGACACGCGGCCTCGCGACCTACATTCCGGCGCAGGTCAAAGGCGAGTGGGCCGACGAGGCCGTGCCGGAGAGCCGCATGTGGGAGTTGAAGAGTCGCACCATGCTCGTCGTCGGGCTCGGCGGGATCGGCACTGAAGTCGCGAAGCGAGCGCATGCGCTCGGCATGACCGTGATCGCGATCCGAAACTCCGGCACCGACGGTCCGGACTATGTCGCGGAGGTAGGTCAGCCGGACAAGCTGCTTCCATTTGCAGCGCGCGCCGATGTGATCGTGAGCACCCTGCCCCTGACGCCGGAGACGAAGGGCCTCATGAACAAAGCCTTCTTCGATGCGGTCAAGCGCGGCGCACTGTTCGTGAACGTGGGGCGCGGTGCCACCGTCGTCACGAACGACCTCGTCGCCGCGCTCGCGGACGGGCGCTTGGGCGGCGCCGGCCTGGATGTCACCGATCCCGAGCCGCTGCCGCCCAACCATCCCCTATGGCGCTCCCCGAACGTGATCATCACGCCGCACGTCTCCGCCTCGCTCGAAGGCAACGAAGGCCCGCGTTGGATCCTCGCCCGCGAAAATCTGCGCCGCTACGTCAACGGCGACAAGCTTCTCTCCGAGGTGGACGTCAGGAAGGGGTACTGACCGCCATGCGTCTTTCTGAGTTTTACCAGCAGCTGAGCGCGTCGCCTACCGCGAATTCGGCTCGATCAGCGTCATGGGCGTCCAGCGCGAGAGACGGCGCTGGATGCGCTCTTCCGGCGTTTCGCCTTCCAGGCTTGATGATGTGGCCGGATCATCGCGTAGCTCGGGGATGTCGAGACCAACGACATTGATGACGCCCACGGGCCCGTTGGGTCCCGTCAGGAACGTTGCGACATACGTACCGCAGTTGCGGCAGATCAGGAAATCACTGCTCTTGTGCCCGAAGCGGTACCGCGTGAGGGTGTGCTGCGCGGTCAAGATGAGTCGACCGTTCGCATCGCTGGCCGATTTCACGCCTCGCGCGCGACAAAAGCTGCAGCCGTCATGCCGAAGCCGCACCGGAACATTGGTTTCGTACTCGGCACTCACCGCGCCGCAATGGCAGGCGCCACGGTAGATCATTGCGATCTCATCCTCGTTGGTTTCGCTTTTTTACAGTGTACTACCGCCCAACCTCGAGCTTCCTTCCTTAAGCCTGGGCAGAGCGAGGTCTGTCGTTTGCTGATTGAATGCATCCGCGATCTAGAAGGGACTGTTGTGCTCGACCTGGATTCAGAATTGTTCCTCCTTCAAGCGGCGGGGGCTCTCCCTGCCGTACTGGGATCGCCGGCCGTGCAGCGTGTGAAACGGTTCGTGGAGCGCATCCCTGGCGCGCATCGTGTGTACAAATGGGTCACTACCCGCACCGGCGAAGGCCACGTCTACGAGATTCCCAGCGGGCCTTTGGCAGGCTTGAAGTGGCGGCGCTATAACTCTTTTCCCTATTGGTATCACCTGGGCGTGTATGAGCCCGATGTGAGTCATTGCATCGTGAATCATCTGAAGGAAGGCGATACGTTCTGGGATATCGGCGCCCATGCCGGCTATCACACGCTGCTGGGAGCCCGCGCGGTCGGACCGGGCGGGTCGGTGCTGGCGGTCGAGCCCGATCCGGAAGTCTGCGAGATCATGCATGGCCAGCTCGAGCTCAATGACATAGGTAACACAGCTATCGTGTGCGCGGCGGTTGCCGCCGAGCCTGGAGAGACCACATTCCTGGTTCAAGGTCACGATAACCGTACAAGTGCGCTGGCTGACGTGCACGGCTCCGCACAAGCCCATGCACATTCCCGGCCGACCGTAGTCGACTGTACCACGCTGGAGTTGCTGGCCGAGCAGGCTCCCGCTCCTGCGCTACTCAAAATGGATGTGGAAGGCGCGGAGGCGATCATTTTGCCCGCAGCCGGGCGATATTTTTCGGGGCCTCATAGACCACGCGTCATGATTCTCGGTTATCACGGCGTGCCCACGGGCAACAAATGCGTCGAGTGGATGCGCGAGTATGGTTATCGCGTAGTCCCGGCGCCGGGCCTGGTAACCGAAGTGGGACCGCACAACGGAACCATGCTGTGGTACGACCACAGCAAATTGAATTAAGGGCGCTTGCGGTAGAGATACAACGTCACCGGGGCGAGTAGCAGAGTCAGCGCTACTGGCGCTACAAGTGCCAGTGCAAGCTGCTCGAAAGTGGCGCTGCCCGCCATCAGCCCTCGTATCGCGGTAGTCATCAGGGAAACCGGATTGACCGCGACGAAGGTGCGCAGCCAGCCGGGCATGGTCGCCGGGTCGACCATGATGTTCGAGGCGAACACGAGCGGGAACAGGAAGGCGAAACCGATCGTCATCACCGTCATCGGGGTTCTCAGGACCAGGCCGAGAACAATGAAGATCCACCCCATGCCGAAGCCCACGGCCAGCAACAGCACGAAGGCCGCGATGACGCCCAGGACGCCCGCTTCCGGCCGGTAGCCGAGAATCAGCCCGATCGTGAGAATGATTGCGCCCGCTATGAGATGGCGCAGAACGTCGCCGACCATCAACCCGGCGAAGGGCGCGAGCGACCAGATGGGCAGCGAGCGGAAGCGGTCGAACAGGCCTTTGCCGAGGTCCGTCGAGAGGCCCATACCTGAGTACACCGCGTTGAATACTACCGTCTGCACCAGGATGCCGGGCAGGAAGAACTGCAGATACTCCGCCGGCGACCCGGCGAGTGCCCCGCCGAAGACATAAGTGAACAGCAGTGTGAACATGATCGGTGTCATCACCAGATCGAACAGCTGCTCAGGCACGTGCTTGAATTTGAGAACTGCGCGCCAGCCGAACACGAGCGCATTCGAGAACGCCGACGGTGCGGGTGGCCGCGTCGGCTCGAGCACGGGTCGCAGTGCTGCAGAGTCGTGCGGGCTCATACGACGCCCGCCTTGCCGGTCAAGGCGAAGAACACTTCTTCGAGACTCGGACTTCCCATGGCAAAGTGCGCAAGCTCGATGCCGGCGGCATTCAAGGCGCCGAGTGCCTCGGTTGCTTCGCGGGGCGTGCGCGCCACGATCGAGAGCTCAGAGCCTTCGATGCCGCGCTGAACGCTCGCATGAAGATGGGTCTCGAGAATTCGAGCGGCCTCATCGAGGCGAGCCGTATCCACAAGCGCAACATGAAGGCTTCCCGAGCCCACCGCCGCCTTCAGTTCACGGCTGGTGCCCTCGGCGATTTTTTTCCCATGGTCGATCACGGCGATGCGTTCCGCGAGCTCGTCCGCCTCTTCCAGATACTGGGTCGTGAGCAGAATGGTTACGCCGGACTGCACCAGCGCTCGGATCATTCGCCACACGCCCTGCCGAGCGACCGGATCGAGCCCGGTGGTCGGCTCGTCCAGGAACAGCACGCCCGGCTTCACGATGAGCGAGGCCGCGATGTCGAGCCTGCGGCGCATGCCGCCGGAATAGTCCTTGACCTGTTTGCCGGCTGCGTCGGCAAGATCGAACGCCTTCAGCAACTCATCGGCGCGCGCCTTCGCCGCACGGCCCCGGAAACCCCACAGCCGCGCAAGCAGCAGCAGGTTCTCGCGCCCGGTGAGATCCTCATCGAGGGAGGCAAACTGGCCGGTCATCGCGATGGAAGCCCGCACTTGATGGCTCGCGCAATACATCGTGGCCCATCACACTCGCCGAGCCGCCGTCGGGAGTGGCAAGCGTCGCGAGCATGCGCATCAGCGTTGTTTTCCCAGCCCCGTTGGGGCCGAGAATGGCGAAGATCGTTCCGCGCTGGTACATCGAGATCGATTCCATCCACCGCGCGCAACTCGCCAAAACGCTTGACGATGCCGAGCACGGAGATGGCCAGCGCGGAGGAACCCGAGTTGTTTGCGGTAGGCGTCAGCATGGGAGCGCGCGAGCTTATCACGCCAGGAGGTATTCTCAGACGCCCGACCCTGACGCGAAGGTTGGGCTGAGAGTCTTCGAAGCCCAACAGTCTTCCGCGCGCCGGATGTTGGCCTTCGCAGACTCAGCCCAACCTACGCTGCACTTGACGTAGACTGCGCCATCGGGAGCGGTCGAGAGAACTCTAATGAAAGAGACCCGACGATTGGCCGTGAGCCGGCGCACCTTTGTTTTGCTTGGGGGGCTATCCGCCCTCCCCGCCCTTCGGTCTTCGGCGTTTGCGCAGGAGAGTCAGCCGCCGTCACGCCTGTTCCGGCGTGATCCGCCGCCGATCACTTCCGCCGACCAGGTGCTCAACGTGATGGACTTCGAGCCGCTCGCTCGCGAGGCGCTGCCACCTGCGCACTTTGGTTATATTGAGAGCGGCGTGGATGACGATCGCACGGTCGCGCGAAACCATGACGCGTTCTCGCGCTACGCGATCCGGACGCACCGGTTCAATGATGTCTCCCACCTCCGCACGGCGCATGGCGTGCTCGGCCAGTCCTGGTCCAGCCCCATCTACTTATCGGCGGTGTCTTCGATGCGGGCGTTTCACGCCGACGGCGAGCTTGGTGTAGCGCGCGCAGCGAAATCGCGTTCGATGCAGATGATGTTGTCGACGGGCACATCTTTTGGGGCGGATGAGGTGATCAAGGAACGAGGCGATTCGATCTGGCAGCAGATTTACCCCACGGACGATTGGGCCGTGACGAAAGCTCTTGTTCAACGCGCTGAGAGCTCCGGCTGCAAGACGATCATCATCACTTTCGATCACCGCGGCTCGCGGAATGCCGAGACACTCGCGCGCGCCATGAGGCTGGACAATCGTGATTGTGCTTCCTGCCATGCGGGCAGTGAGCACGACATGTGGCGGCGCGGGCCATTGTTTGCCGGGCTCGATGTGTCTCGCATCACGGCCCTCGAGCCGCCCGATCAGACCATCGCATTTCTCGATCGCGTGCGGGGCCTGGTCAAGGGTCAGTTGATCGCAAAGGGCATCGTCACGGGGGAGGACGCGGCCATTGCAGTCGAGCATGGCGTGGACGGCATCATCGTGTCGAACCATGGCGGACGGGATGAAGAAACCTTGCGCGCGACAGTGGACGCTTTGCCGGAAGTCATCGCGGCGGTGCGCGGGCGCGTTCCCGTTCTGATCGATGGCGGTGTGCGGCGTGGCACTGATGTATTCAAGGCACTTGCGCTCGGCGCAAGCGCAGTCGGCATCGGCAGGCCGCAAGTCTGGGGCCTTGCGGCCTTCGGCCAGCCCGGCGTCGAGGCCGTGATCGACATTCTGAACCGTGAGCTGGCGGGAATCATGCGCCAGGCGGGCACGACGTCCATCAAGGCCATAACGCGAGATCACTTGGTCGAAGCCTAGGTTCCCTAGCTGGGCTGCACCGTAGCATCGTAGGTTGGGCTGAGTCCGCGAGCCCAGCATCCGCCGCGCGAAACAACGTTGGCTTCGCAGACTCAGCCCAACCTACCATTCGCAACCATCCGGTCCAGTCATGGGAACCGCGGCGCGCGCCGCGCGTTCAGCAGCCATGGAACAGCACCGCGGACGATTGATCGATCACGTGCACTTGCGTGCGCGAGATTTCGCGAAGACCAGCACCTTCTATAAGGCACTCTTGGATTCCCTGGGCGTGCCGTACAAGGAAGGCGATGTCCATCTGAGCTGCGACGAGCTCTGGATCGACGCTCTCGGCACAGATCAGGCAGCATCACATGTGCATCTGGCCTTTCAGGCCCAGGATCGCGATGCAGTCGTGCGCTTCCAAAGGCCGGCCTCGCCGCCGGCGGCCGCGACAACGGTGCACCACTGAGCGCGCCTACCACCCCGGCTACTACGCGGCGTTTCTGTTGGACCCCGACGGCAACAACGTCGAGGCCGTATACCACGGCCCACACAAGCGCTCCGTGAAATCCGTGGTAATCACCGTGAACAGCAAATCCGGTGACAGGCACCGGATTTGGATTAATTTGGCGCCTGTTCACGGCATTGCAGCCGCCCACTTCCACGCCGCGCTGGAATCGCGGCAGCCGCCGCCCTCCTGGCCCGTCCAGGCGCGTCCCCGCACCGCACGGCCGCTCGGGGCGCGCGTGGCTTCGCCATTCTTGAGCGCCTGCACGCCGTTGACCCAGACGTGCTCGACGCCGGTCGCCAGCTGATTCGCGTTCTCGAACGTCGCATGGTCCTGCACGGTGTTCGGATCGAAGACCACCACGTCCGCGAAGTAGCCCTGCTTGAGCAGGCCCCGCTCGGGTATCGACAGCACCGAGGTCGGCAGCGCGGTCAGCTTGCGAATCGCCTGCTCGAGCGGAATGACCTTCTCGTCCCGCACGTACTTGCCCAGCAACGCGGGCGAAGTTACCGTAGGTGCGCGGATGGCGGTTGGACTTCAGGAACACGCCTTCGGGTGCGGGCGCGTCAGCGTCCGAGTTGAACATCACCCAGGGAAGCGCGATCTGCCGCTTGATGTTCTCTTCGGACATCAGGAAGTACGCGACCTCGACGCGCGAGCCATCTTCGATGACGAGATCGATGGCCGCATCCTCAGGACTGATGCCGCGCTCTTTGGCGACCTGCGCGATCGTCTTGCCCATGAGCGGCTTGAGCTTCTCGCTCTTGAAGCCCAGCAGGAGCACGCCTTCGGGGCCTGCGGCGCGGAACAGGTTCTCCCAGGCCGGATTGCTCTTGCGCATCTCGGCGATCACACGCTTGCGCGTGGCCGGATCCTTCAGCTGCGCGATCCACTCCTCGAGGCCGCCGGATTGCACCCACGGCGGCATGGCGGCGTCCAGGCCGGTCGCGCCGGCGGGTATACAGTACATATCGGAGGTGATGCGGATTCCTGCGGCCCGGGCGCGCTCGACCTCGCCGATCACGGCATCCAGCTTGTTCCAGTTCTCCTTGCCACCCATCTTGAGGTGGTAGATCTCAGCCGGAGCGCCGGAGGCCTTGGCGATCTCGATCGTCTCCTTGACCGCTTCGATGATCTTGGCGCCCTCACTGCGCATGTGCACGCTGTACATCCCGCCGCACTTGCCGGACTCTTTCGCCAGCTCGATCAATTCGGGCGTCTTCGCGTAGTTGTTCGGCGCGTAGATCAGCGCCGTCGTTACGCCGAGCGCGCCCTCTTCCATCGCCTGCCGCACGAGCTTGCGCATCTCGTCCAGCTGTGCGGGCGTCGGCTGCACGTCCTTCTCACCCAGCACGTAGGTACGCACCGTACCGGCGCCGACGAAGGAGGCGACGTTCGGTGAGATGCCTTTCTTCTCGAGCTTCGTCAGGTACTCACCGAGCGTCGTCCAGTCGATGTCGTACTGGATGTCGCCCTGACGCTGCTTCCCGAGCTCTTTCATCGGCTGCGACAACGGTCCCATGGACCTCTCGCCCATGACCTCGAGGGTGACGCCCTGGCGCAGGTCGCTCAGCGCACGGCCATCGACCAGCAGCGACTCTTCCGGATGGGCCAGCATGTTCACGAACCCGGGCGACACGGCTTTGCCGGTGGCGTCGATCTCTTCGCGCCCGGCTATGGGAGCCTTCGGTCCCACGTAGGCGATGCGATCGCCCTGAATCGCGACGTCGCCCTTGAACGGCGCCTCCCGATCCGTCGTAGATCGTGCCGCCCCTGATGACGACGTCGTAACCGGATTGTCGCGCGCCCGCCGGGTTACCCGCTTGGAACCGTTCTTCGAACCGCAACCGGCGACGGGCTACGGCGAGCGAGCGACGAGTGCAGTGAGCGCATTGCTTGTTCCCTGTTGTAGGCGCGCTGATTGTACCGGTTGGCGATGCTGCGCCAATCCTGCCACTCTTCGCTTCAAGCCAATGCCCTGGAGCCAAGACCATGCCCGTTCCCTGTTCAGATCGTTCGACTCATGCCATCGATCTCGACGTGTCGCGCGAGCTTCTGAAAAACGCGCGCCGCGCCTCTCCTGTCCATTCGTCAACCGAGGCAGGCCGCGTACGTGCCAACCTCACGCCTGAGGCGCGCATCGGCGCACTGGAGGAAACCAAGCGCCGGCAGGCAGAGCTCATCACGAATATGGCCGACCAGCTCGGACAGTCCACCACCGCCGTGCACCTGAGCTGCATGCGCAAGCAATGGCGCCTGGTTCGTCGCCACAGCACTCGTGGCCGTCGTCGCAGTGGGGCGCTGATTTCCGGACCTGTAAATCCGGTGCCTGTCACCGGATTTGGCGGGCGCAACGGAGTCCGCGGGTTGAGCCCCGGCTTCACCTACTCGAGGCTCAGTCGGGTCGAACAGCACCGGCACGCCCATGCTTTTCTGCTTGAAGTATTTGAGGAGATAGAACTCCATGTAGTCCACGAGCGCCCGTTGCATCTCGTTGCGGATGCCCGTCTCAACATCGGCGACGCGCGG
>CAVXAE010000007.1:0-132132 GCA_963759725.1 uncultured Gammaproteobacteria bacterium
GCTGCGCCAGCTCCAGGCGCAGTGGAGTCGGCGGCAGCAACAGGCCGAGTGCGGGTCTGCTGAAGACCTCGATGAGCATCACCAGCGTGACAGTCAGGAGCAGGCTGTAGACCACGCCTACTCTCGCCGTCGATTTGACGTATATGCTCCGAATTTTTGCGCCATCGCCGACACGGCCATGCGCACTGCGCAAATGCGGCATCTGGATGCAAGTCCAGACCTGGAAGAACGCCGCGCCATACGCGGCGGTGGTGTCGACTCCGAAGCGGTTGACGAGCGTCACCATCAGCACCGCGCTGAATGAGATCACGACGCCTTTCTTAATGAGCGCGCCGCAGTGACGAGCAGGCGCTGCTCCCCGGTGTGCAACACGAGCATGTGCTTGCGCCGATAAAGAAACACTAGCAGCGCGACCAGGCTCACGATCTGCGCGATGAGCGTTGCGAGAGCCGAGCCGGTGATGCCGAGTGCCGGGACCGGCCCGGCGCCGAAGACGAACAGCGGATTCGAGCGCATGTCGTATCACCCGAGCACCAGGAAATACAGCGGGGTCTTCGAGTCGCCCGCGCCGCGCAGCACCGCCATGACGAATGCGTAGAGATACATGAAGCAGCGCGAGAAAGATCACCTTCATGTAGAGACCGCCAGTGGGGGCACGCACGGCCGTGGCGTGCTCATGGCGCGCAGCAGTGGCTCGCAGGTGAGCCAGCGATGGCCGACCGAACCGACATCACGAAGAAAAAAGTTGTGCTCGTGCCCACTTCTGGCCTCGGTCACGTTTCCGGCGCCAATGCAGCGCACGGTCATCGCCGCCATGGAAAGCCCTGAAGACGTCGCCCAGGAGCAGGAACATCACGGTGTTCGCGTTGGCGGTTGCGGCAAGCGCCGCCTACCTGAAACGCCCCACCCAAATAGAGTTGACCGAGCCATTGAGGGATTGCAGGACGTTCCCCAGTACAGGCAACGCGAACATCAGACCGCGGCTGATCGAGCCTTGGGTCAGCGAGGGCGGACGCATCAGCGGTTTCCTCTCTATCTCTGGACCCATGGGGACAGGGCAACTGGTCCTGCCTGCGCCCGCCCAGGGCAGGGGGAGCTTGACCATGACAACTTTCGGCATCGCCGGGCTGCAGCTCGAAGGACAACGCGGCAACAACGTCGACTCCATGATCGATGAGATCGACCTCGTGAAAGCGCGGTTTCCCTGGGTCAGCATGGTCGTGCTCGCCGAGCTGAACGCCTTCGGCCCGCGTCGCACCGACGCAACGGCCCTGCCGAGCGCCACCGAAGCCCCGTTTCGCAGAAGCGGCTCGTTGCAGCGGGATATGGCTGATACCGGGCACGATGTACGAACGGGTGGGCGGTGAAGTGTACAACACCGCGAGCGTGATCGACCCCGCCGGCAGCGTGGTTCAGCGCTATCGCAAGATCTTCCCCTTCTGCCCGTACGAGCAGACGCTTCGCCTGCGGCTCGCAGCTGTGTGTTTTCGATGTGCCGCAGGCCCGCTTGGCCTTGGCGATTGCTACGACATGCGGTCTCCCGAGCTGGTGCGCTCGCTGGCGCTGGCCGAGGCTGATCATCAATCCGACGCTCACCAACACCATTGATCGCAACGTCGAGCTGTCGATTGCGCGCGCGGAATGCCGCGGTGAACCAGTGTGGCACTTCGTTTCCGTCAACGCGGCCGGCCGCTTGGGATTCGGCGAGTCGATCATCTGTGGTCCAGGCGGAGAGGTCATCTACCAGGCTGGGAAATTGCGCGAGATCATCCCGGTGGAGCTTGACTTCGAATATTTGCGGCGCGTGCGACGACGGCTAGGGGCCGTGCCGCTCAAGAGCCTGCGTGACTCCAATCTGGATTTCACTTCGCACCTTTCCCTTGCCGCGCGTCGCAAGGCGTTCGGCGGGCTTGGGAGGTGCCGGGAGCGCCGAAGAAACCCTGAGCTCATTGGCGTTTACGCAACGAGATCCTAGCCGTTGGCCCATCTGGTCCTACGGTAGCCCCTGCGAGCGGGAGTAGCCTCGCGCGGGACCAATCAACGAGGTATTGTCATGTCGAAAGTCCGTGCAATTCCGCCCATGACGTCGCCGCTGGAGCTCCGGGGACGGTCCGAGGGGCGGTCATCTGGCCGCGGGCCAGGAAGACGCCGCGCAGGACGATGGCGCGCTTCAGGAAATCGTCGTGACCGCGCAGCGGCGCAGCAGAGCGTGCTCGATGTGCCGTACAACATCTCCGCCGTCAGCGGCGCGAGCATAGAAGCACGGCAGGTGGCCGATGCGCCCTGAGCTCACGGCGCAGCATCCCCGGAGTGGCCGTGGTCGATCGGGGCTACCGTAACTCGGGTGTGATTACGGGCATCAATATTCGCGGCTCAATAGTGTTGACAGCTCGGCGCTCGGGGACTACAGTGCGGTTTCGACGGTTCCCACGGTCTCCAGCTACGTCAACGACACGCCCATCTACGTGACTTCTGCTTCGCGACCTAACGAGTCGAAGTGCTGCGTGGGCCTCAAGGAACTTCTTGTACGGCTTGGCTCACTCGGCGGGACGATCCGCCTACATCACGCCGAACAAATTTGAAGGCAGCGTGCGGCTCACGGGTCGCAAGTGGAAGGATCAGCGGCACCGGCTTCAGCGGCGATGGCAGGACCACCAGCATCCCGATGGGGAGACGGCCGCATTGCGTCAACGTGAGCCGGCTCGGCTACCGGGCTCACCGATTACCGAAACGTCTACGTGCTCGATGCGAATGGCGCGCCGGCGGCCCAGCCCGACCTTGGCGCTGCCGGTGCGTATATCCGGAGGCCAAGGACGCCGATGACGTCGATATCTGGTACGGCCGGGTAGCGCTGCGACTTCAGCCCTCCGATTCTTTCGGTGACGTTCGCGCTTCACTCATCAGTCCGACGACATCGGCGGGCGCCGGCAGGTGACTCGGGTCTCAATTGATCCGGTCGGAGATGGTGCTACCAGAACGGCTCCATTCAGCTCGAGCCTCATTGCGCCGACGTGGTACTTGGCGCCATCGAGGCGACGATCGACTTGGGATTGCTACGTCGTCGAGTTCTTACTACGATCACAGTGGCGACAGTACCAGCGAGAACACCTGGTTCTATGCGCAGGCGGGCTTCCTGGGCTTCTACTACAACTACCCGCGCCCGATGGCTTCGGCTGTGCGCACGTACGGCGACAAGGCATTCGTGCAGGGAAGCCGCGCTGTGGTTTTGAAGGGAGAAAACACGTTCGACTACGTGGTCGGCGCATTCTACCAGGACGAGAAGGGGCACGCAGGACAAGTTACCTGCGCGGTTTCAAGGCCTGGGGGACAACGTCTACTGTGCGGCAGCTTTCCGGCCTGCGTGGCCGCTGTCACTGGCGACCGGGATTTCGCGTACGACAGGTGCGAGAAGTATGAGGACAAGGCGCTGTTCGGAAACGAATGGACGCGACCGACGCGCTGGGGCGCTCACCGGGGCGGCGTGCGCTGGTTCGATTACACATCGAAGAACAATACGTTCATGGATTTGCCGCTGTACGCGAGCCTGTCCGATCCGACGACCGGCGCGGTTCAGACAGCAAGGCGTTATTCAAAGGAAACGTGTCCTGGAGTTTGCCAGCGCGCATACTGCCGTTCGCCACGGTTTCGGAAGGTGGCACCACCGCCGGCGGCTCCAACGCCGCGCCGAATCCCCACCGGCAATTTCGCGGAAGCCGCTGTGGCAGGTGTATAAGCCCGACACCGTGACCAACTACGAGATCGGCATCAAGGCGGGCGCAGCCGATTCCAGTGCACGCCGCGTCGATGTTCACGGTGGATTGGCGATGACGTGCAGCTCAATTACAGCACGCCGGTCTGGAACTTCTTCGTCGTCGAGAATGGTGCAAGGCCAAGACGCAGGGCGTCGAGCTCGAGCTCGATGCGCAGCTCGCGCCAACTTCTGGCACGGCGAGCTTCGGCATGTCGCTGGTCGATGCCAAGCTGACCGAAGACATGTTCACGCCGGTGAATACGACGACGCCATCGTGTTCGACGGCGACCGTCTGCTGGGCACCGCAAAGACGACCTTCAACCTCGGGCTCGACTACACCCGGCGCACTTCGGCTCGGGAACGACCTGGTACGCGCATCGACGGCTACTCGCAGAGTGGCACGCGCAATTCAATTGGCAACAATCCGAAGTTCAACGTGCCAATCGACAGCTTCCAGCTGTGAAATCTCGCGAGCACGCTCAACTTCGGCAGCTGGGACGTCTTACCGTCTTTGTAAAGAACATCGCGAACGAGGAAGGGACGACCGGCCTGTTTACGGAGGCGTACAGTGGGAACGGCCCCGGCCGTGGGCTACTATGGCAACGGCTCGAAGAACTTCATTGCGCTGCCGAGAACCGTCGGAGTGTCATTTGTGGATCGGTTTTGAGGAACGACGGCTGGAAGTCGAGACGCTGCTCGCCCGGGGCGAGGGCGCTCCGCGCGCGAGCATTTGCTCGGGCTCGAATTCTGAAGAGATGTTCTATGAAACCAGCCGGGTGGCCGAGTCCACACCGTGCCGGCAGGCATGCGGATGCGCCGCGCTGCGGAGCGTCGCGCCGCGGCGCTTGCGCCAAAGTGGATCCGTGTGTTTTCTATAACTAGCGACGGCTCTCATTGCAGTAGGCGAGTGGGCAGCACGGAGGCTGAGCGTGTGCTGAGTCGTGTGATCGTTCTGGATCCGCACGACTGCGACGCGTATTACAACCGGGCGACGCTTCGCCAGAATACCAACGCCCATAATCATGTCGACGAGATTCTTTGCGCGCTGGACAAGCTCGCGCCTCCGAAAGCGGGCGAACCTGCGCTGTGCTACGCGCTCGCCAAGGAATTCGAGGATCTCGGCGACTACGAGCTGTCTTTCACGTTCCTGCAGCGCGGTGGCGTGCTGAGCGCTCGCAGGAAGCGCCTGTCGTATCGCGTCGAAGCCGATGAGATGGCCATGCAGCAGATCGCGCAGGCCTTCGATAGGAAGGTGCTCGACCGCGCGCCTGCGCGGAAGGCACCCGGCCGATCTTCGTCTTGGGATTGCCCCGTAGCGGCATGACGCTGGTCGATCGCATGCTGAGCTCTCACAGTCGGGTGGAGAGCCTGGGAGAGATCAGCGATTGGCCTTGTCCATGGTCCGGTTGCTGGGGAATACGCCCGAGAAGGGCGAATTGATCCGGCGCGCGGCGTCGATGGATTTTAGAGCGCTGGGTGACGCCTATCGCAGCAGCACCGCCGGCTACGAGCGCTCGCGTCCGCGGTTCATCGACAAGACGCCGATCAACTACCTGTACCTCGGTTTGATCCGGATGCGAGGCGCGGGTGGATCCTATTGCGCCGCCATCCTCTGGAAAGCCGCCTCGCGACGTCATTTCGCACGCTGTTCCGGACCGGTCCATCCGTTCTCGTATGACCTCAGCGATCCTGGCGAGACAGCGTATCACCGGCTCATGCAGCACTGGCGCAGGGTGATGCCGGATGCCTTCATCGATGTGGATTACGAATCGCTGGTCGCGAACCAGGTACGCGCGGATCCGGCATTGCGAGCTCGACTTCGAGCCTGCGTGCCTCGAGTTTCATAAGAACGAGGCGCCGGTGGCCTATGCGCAGCCGCGCAAGTGCGTCAGCCGTTGTACGGAACCGCTGTCTCGCGTTGGAAGCGTTATGAACAAGGGCTTGCGCCGCTGTCACGAAGCAGGCGGGAATCAGCGTTGCATAGATTCGCCTTCGCGAGTTGCGTCGGCTCGCGATGGGAGTCGCACAGGGGGCAGCGGGAGAGGAGACGCTGACCCGTGACGTCTCCGGCGGGCGCATCCGGTACTACCCAAGCGCCGGTGGAGGACCCCCGCCCGGTTGGGGGTCTCGCCACTCCCAGCCAGACATTCGAGGGGCGCCTTAGCCTCACGCGCAAAGGCCGCAACGGCTTCAAATCCATATTCGTCGACGTCGATCCCGAAGCATCGCGACAAACTGCCGGCATTCGATTTTGAGTTCGTGCAGGATGGTGCGGACCTGATTCCAGCGCGTCGCGGCACGATCTCCGGGACCATCCTTCGTGGGAAATCATCCTAGAGCCGGGGTCGGGTGTGGGGATGTGGCGGAAGATGGCGGCTATTCGCGCGCATCGCTGCCCTTCACGCTGGAGGAACGCAACGCGAACTGCATGCACAACGGCGTGCTGACATTCCTGTTCAAGAGCGACGGCACGCATCTCATCGGCCGCCTGGCAGGTGAGCAATGAGACGTGCTTTTACGAGAGCTTCGATGCGTGGGGCTGGCTCGTATGCGAAATTCACGCCGGGCAAGGTTGTGCGCGCCAATGAACTCGTGGCCGCCCATCGCGCTGAAAGTGGCGGCGCGCATGCCTGTGAGGCCGATCTCGCAGCTGGCAGCGGCATGGCCAACTTCGGTTCGGTGCGGTGACGCGCGAGCACATGACGGCCTATGGTTTGTGATCGGCGGAGTGCACTACGCGGGATGCGAGACTGGGCACGGCACCTGTCCTTTCTGCGACGTCATGGACCTGCCTTCCTATTCGCTGGCCAAGTCCATCGTCGGTGGAATCGGGCTGATGCGCGGTCGAACTCCTTTACCCCGGCGTTTCGAAGGCGCTGGTGCGAGACCACGTGCCGAGTGTGCGACTGATGATCGCTGGGCGGGAGTGACGCTGGGGAATGCGCTCGATATGGAACTGGTTTTTATCGCTCGAGTGCGGACGAGGTGGATGAAGGCGCGGATGGAGCGGAAGTTCTCTACCTCTTGCCATGAGCACAAGATTCGCTTCGGGTGCCGGAAATTCGCGAAAATCCGCTCCGGGGACGCGGCGGGTGTATCACACGTCCGATACGTATGTGCTGGGCACAGCGATGCGTCATTTCGTGACAAAACAAGGATTGCACACCGACGTGGTCAAGGATCTGTGGGTGCCGCAGCTCAGCCCCGCCGTGTCACTCGTCGCACTGGTACCATTGGGTCGCGCAGCCCTTCACGGGATACGGTCTCACTCTGCATCGCGACGACATCGTGAAGCTGGCGACATTTCTCTACGATGAAGGACGGGATCGACGGCCGACGCCGAACCTCCAGCGGCGGCCGAACCTCGCCTGCTACTACTCGATGTTCAACGGCGGCCAGACGTGCATCTCGATCGAGCGCGTCTACGTCGAGGAGCCCGTCTACGACGAGTTCGTCGACAAGGTTGTTGCGAAGGTCTCGGCGCTGCGCCAGGGCGTGTCCGACGGCGGCGACGGTCGAGGTCGGCTCGATGCCAAGCAACTGCAGATCGTCGAGGAGCACGTCCGCGACGCGCTCGCCAAGGGCGCCCGTGCGCTCACCGGCGCCAAGCGCGGCTGCGCCGGCGACCTGTTCTACGAGCCGACGGTGCTCGTCGACGTCGACCACTCGATGAAGGCGATGACCGAGGAGACGTTCGGGCCGACGGCGTGCCGCGACGCTCCCTCGGTCATCGCCTTCATCGAGTGGTCGACGTCGACGAGCACCGTCGGCTCGTAGAACAGGTCGCCGGCGCAGCCGCGCTTGGCGCCGGTGAGCGCACGGGCGCCCTTGGCGAGCGCGTCGCGGACGTGCTCCTCGACGATCTGCAGTTGCTTGGGGAACGTCATCGAGCCGACCTCGACCGTCGCCGGCCCGGTCGACACGCCCTGGCGCAGCGCCGAGACCTTCGCGACGACCTTCTCGACGAACTCGTCGTAGACCGGCTCCTCGACGTAGACGCGCTCGATCGAGATGCACGTCTTGGCCGCCGTTGAACATCGAGTAGTAGGCGGCGAGGTTCGCCGCCCGCTTGTTCGAGGTCGGCATCGGCGAGTTGCCGTCGATCCGTCCTTCATCGACTGAGAGAAATGTCGCCAGCTTCACGATGTCGTCGCGATGCAGAGTGAGCCCGTATCCCGTGAAGGGCTGCGCGACCGAATCGTACGTGCGACGAGTGACCGATACGGCGGGGCTGAGCTGCAACGGCACCCACAGATCCTTGACCAGCACGTCGGTGTAGAAATCCGCCGCCGTGCCTTGTTTGTCTGCACGAAATGACGCATCGCCTGTGCCCAGCACATACGTATCGGAGGTGTGATACACCCACAGCGTGCCCGGAGCCGATTTTCGCGAGTATTCGCGGCACCCGTAGCGAATCTTGTGCTCATGGTCCGAGGGGTAGAAGAACTTCCCCACTCCATCCGCGCCTTCATCCACCTCGTCCGCACTCGAGCGATAAAGACCCGTTGCCATGTCGAGCGCATTCCCCAGCGTCACTCCCGCCCAGCGATCATCAGTCGCACACTCGGGCACGTGGTCTCGCACCAGCGCCTTCGAAACGCCGGGGTAAAGGAGTTCGAGCCGCATCAGCCCGATTCCACCGACGATGGACTTGGCCAGCGAATAGGAAGGCAGGTCCATGACGTCGCAGAAAGGATAGGTGCCGTGCCGAGTCTCGCATCCCCCCGCGTAGTGCACTCCGCCGATCACGAACCCATAGGCCGTCATGTGCTCGCGCGTGACTTCGCGCACCGAACCGAAGTTCGCCGCATTCGTGCCGGGGTGGTCCGCTGCCAGCTGCGAGATCGGCCTCACAGGCATGCGCGCCGCCACTTCAGCGCGATGGGCGGCCACGAGTTCATTGGCGCGCGCGACCTTGCCCGGCGTGAATTTCGCATCGAGCCAGCCCCACGCATCGAACTTCTCGTAAAAGCACGTCTCATTGCTCACCTGCCAGGCGGCCGATGAGATCGTGCCGTCGCTCTTGAACAGGAATGTCAGCACGCCGTTGTGCATGCAGTTCGCGTTGCGTTCCTCCAGCGTGAAGGGCAGCGATGCGCGCGAATAGCCGCCATCTTCCGCCACATCCCACACCCGTCCCGGCTCTAGGATGATTTCCCACGAAGGATGGTCCCCGGGAATCGTGCCGCGACGCGCTGGAATCAGGTCCGCACCATCCTGCACGAACTCAAAATCGAATGCCGGCAGCCCGCCGACGTCGCGATGCTTCGGATCGAGGAAGCTCGCGTCGACGAATATGGATTTGAAGCCGTTGCGGCCTTTGCGCGTGAGGCTAAGGCGCCCCTCGAATGTCTGGCTGGGAGTAGCAACCCCAACCGGCGGGGTGTACTCGGAAAGATCCACCGGCGCTTGGTATCCGGATGCGCCCAGCAAGGCGTCACGGGTCAGCGTCCCCTCTCCCGCTGCCCCCTGTGCGACTCCCATCGCGACCAACGCAATCGCGAAGGCGAATCTATGCAACGCTGATTCCCGCCTGCTTCAGCATCCGTGACAGCGGCGCAAGCCCTTGTTCATAACGCTTCCAACGCGAGACAGCGGTTCCGTACAACGGCTGACGCACTTGCGCAGCGCTCGCCGTGGCCACCGGCGCCTCGTTCTTATGAAACTCGAGGCACGCAGGCTCGAAGTCGAGCTCGCAATGCCGGAGCATCCGCCGCGTCTCGACCTCTTGGTTCGCGACCAGCGATTCGTAATCGACATCGATGAAGGCATCCGGCATCACCCTGCGCCAGTGCTGCATGAGCCGGTGATACGCCACGTAGTATCTAGCCAGGTCGCTGAGGTCATACGAGAACGGATAGCCGGTCCGGAACAGCGTGCGATACATCGCGAGGCAGCTATCCAGAGGATGGCGGCGCAAATGAATCACCCGCGCCTCAGGCAAAGCCATCCGGATCAAACCGAGGTACAGGTAGTTGATCGGCGTCTTGTCGATGAACCGCGGACGCGAGCGCTCGTAGCCGGCGGTGCTGCTGCGATAGGCGTCACCCAGCGCTCTAAAATCCATCGACGCCGCGCGCCGGATCAATTCGCCCTTCTCGGGCGTATTCCCCAGCAACCGGACCATCGACAAGGCGAAATCGCTGATCTCTCCCAGGCTCTCCACCCGACTGTGAGAGCTCAGCATGCGATCGACCAGCGTCGTGCCGCTACGGGGCAATCCCAAGACGAAGATCGGCCCGGGTGCCTTCCGCGCAGGCGCGCGGTCGAGCACCTTCCTATCGAAGGCCTGCGCGATCTGCTGCATGGCCATCTCATCGGCTTCGACGCGATACGACAGGCGCTTCCTGCGAGCGCTCGCACCGCGCTGCAGGAACGTGAAAGACAGCTCGTAGTCGCCGAGATCCTCGAATTCCTTGGCGAGCGCGTAGCACAGCGCAGGTTCGCCCGCTTTCGGAGGCGCGAGCTTGTCCAGCGCGCAAAGAATCTCGTCGACATGATTATGGGCGTTGGTCTGCTGGCGAAGCGTCGCCCGGTTGTAATACGCGTCGCAGTCGTGCGGATCCAGAACGATCACACGACTCAGCACACGCTCAGCCTCCTGCAGCTCGCCTACTGCAATGAGAGCCGTCGCTAGGTTGTAGAAAACACGCGGATCGCTTGGCGCAAGCGCGGCCGCGCGACGCTGGCAGCGCAGCGCATCCGCATGCCTGCCGGCGCGGGTGTAGAGCTCGGCCACCCGGCTGGTTTCATAGAACATCTCTTCGGATGACGATTCGAGCCCGAGCAGATGCTCGCGCGCGGAGACGCCCTCGCCCCGGGCGAGCAGCGTCTCGACTTCCAGCCGTCGTTCCTCAAAACCGATAGGCAACCGACACTCCGACGGTTCTCGGCAGCGCAATGAAGTTCTTCGAGCCGTTGCCATAGTAGCCCACGGCCGGGGCCGTTCCCATGTACGCCTCCGTAAACAGGCCCGTCGTCCCTTCCTCGTTCGCGATGTTCTTTACAAAGAGCGTAGCGTCCCAGCTGCCGAAGTTGAGCGTGCTCGCGAGATTCCACAGCTGGAAGCTGTCGATTGGCACGTTGAACTTCGGATTGTTGCCAATTGAATTGCGCGTGCCGCTCTGCGAGTAGCCGTCGATGCGCGTGTACCAGGTCGTTCCCGAGCCGAAGTGCGCGGTGTAGTCGAGCCCGAGGTTGAAGGTCGTCTTTGCGGTGCCCGGCAGACGGTCGCCGTCGAACGCGATCGGCGTCGTCGTATTCACCGGCGTGAACATGTCTTCGGTCAGCTTGGCATCGACCAGCGACATGCCGAAGCTCGCATGCCAGCCTGGCGCGAGCTGCGCATCGAGCTCGAGCTCGACGCCCTGCGTCTTCGCCTTGCCGCCGTTCTCGACGACGAAGAAACCCCAGACCGGCGTGCTGTGTTGAGCTGCACGTCATCCCAATCCACGGTGAACATCGACGCGCTGTACTGGAATCGGCTGCGCCCGCCCTTGATGCCGATCTCGTAGTTGGTCACGGTGTCGGGCTTATACACCTGCCACAGCGGGCTTTCCGCGAAATTGCCGGTGGTCGGCACGGCGTTAGAGCCGCCGCGGCGATAGCCTTCCGAAACCGTGGCAAAGAGCATGTCGCGCTCGGCGAACTGCCAGGACACGTTGCCCTTGAATAGCGCCTTGCTGTCTGAAGATTTGAACCGCGCGGTCGTCGGATCGGACAGGCTCGCGTACAGCGGCAAATCCATGAACGTATTGTTCTTCGATGTGTAGTCGAACCAGCGCACGCCGCCGGTGAGCGCCAGCGCGTCGGTCGCGTGCCAGGTCAGCTCCCCGAACAGCGCCTTGTCCTCATACTTCTCGCGCCTGTCGTACGCGAAATCCTGGTCGCCGGTGACAGCGGCCACGCAGGCCGGAAAGCTGCCGCAGTAGACGTTGTCCCACCAGGCCTTGAAGCCGCGCAGGTAACTGTCCTGCGTGCCCTTGAGTTTCTGGTCCTGGTAGAATGCGCCGACCACGTAGTCGAACGTGTTTTCTCCCTTGGAGGCCAGGCGCAGCTCCTGCACGAATGCCTTGTCGCCGTACGTGCGCACAGCCGAAGCCATCGGGCGCGGGTAGTTGTAGTAGAAGCCCAGGAAGCCCGCCTGCGCATAGAAGCCGGTGTTCTCGCTGGTACTGTCGCCACTGTGATCGTAGTAAGAACTGGACGAAGTCAGCGTGGCGAATCCCAAGTCGATCGTCGCCTCGATGGCGCCCAGGTCCACATCGCGCGATGAGGGCTCGAGCTGAATGGAGCCGTTCTCGTAGCGCCCATATTCCCGACCGAATCCATTGAGACCCCGAGTCACCTGCCGGCGCCCGCCGATGTCGTCGGACTGATGAGTGAACGAGAACGTCACCCCGAAAGAATCGGAGGGCTGAAGTCGCAGCGCTACCCGGCCGTACCAGATATCGACGTCATCGGCGTCCTTCACCTTGCGGTACTGCGCGCCGGCAGCGCCAAGGTCGGGCTGGGCCGCCGGCGCGCCATTCGCATCGAGCACGTAGACGTTCGGGTAATCGGTGAGGCCCGGGTAGTCGAGCCGGCTCACGTTGAGACGCAATGCGGCCGTCTCCCCCATCGGGATGTTGATCATGCCATCGCCGCTGAAGCCGGTGCCGCTAGATCCTTCCACTTGCGAGCCGTTGAGCCGCACGCTGCCTTCAAATTTGTTGAGCTGCGGCGCGCGCGTGATGTAGCGGATCGTCCCGCCGAGTGAGCCCGAGCCGTACAGAGTTCCTTGAGGCCCACGCAGCACTTCGACTCGTTCCAGGTCGCGAAGCAGGAAGTTGGCGTAGATGGGCGTGTCGTTGACGTAGCTGGAGACCGTGGGAACCGTCGAAACCGCATAGTCCCCGAGCGCCGAGCTGTCGATATTGAGGCCGCGAATATTGATGCCCGTAATCACACCCGAGTTACGGTAGCCCCGATCGACCACGGCCACTCCGGGGATGCTGCGCATGAGCTCGGGCGCATCGGCCACCTGCCGTGCTTCTATGCTCGCGCCGCTGACGGCGGAGATGTTGTACGGCACATCGAGCACGCTCTGCTCGCGCCGCTGCGCGGTCACGACGATTTCCTGAAGCGCGCCATCGTCCTGCGCGGCGTCTTCCTGGGCCCACAGCAGATCCGACCGGCCACTCAGGACCATTGCAACTGCAGCAGCAACGGTCATCGGCGGAATTGCACGGACTTTCGACATGACAATACCTCGTTGATTGGTCCCGCGCGAGGCTACTCCCGCTCGCAGGGCTGCCGTAGGACCAGATGGGCCAACGGCTAGGGTCCAGTCTCGTTGCGTAAACGCCAATGAGCTCAGGGTTTCTTCGGCGCTCCCGGCACCTCGAGCGCTCCAAGCCCGCCGAACGCCTTGCGACGCGCGGCAAGGGAAAGGTGCGAAGTGAAATCCATGTTGGAGTCGCGCAGGCTCTTGAGCGGCTGGCCCAGGCCCTGCCAGCCGGTGCGTCGCACGCGCCGCAAATATTCGAAGTCGAGCTCCACCGGGATGATCTCGCGCGATTTTCCAGCCTGGTAGATGACCTCTCCGCCTGGACCACAGATGATCGACTCGCCGAATCCCAAGCGGCCCGCCGCGTTGACGGAAACGAAGTAGCACTGGTTCACCGCGGCATTCGCGCGCGCAATCGACAGCTCGACGTTGCGATCAATGGTGTTGGTGAGCGTCGGATTGATGATCACCTCGGCGCCGGCCAGCGCCAGCGAGCGCACCAGCTCGGGGAACCACATGTCGTAGCAGATGGCCAGGCCAAAGCGGCCTATCTGCGGCACATCGAAAACACACAGCTGCGAGCCGCAGGCGACGTTCTGCTCGTACGGGCAGAAGGGGAAGATCTTGCGATAGCGCTGAACCACGCTGCCGGCGGGGTCGATCACGCTCGCGGTGTTGTACACTTCACCGCCCACCCGTTCGTACATCGTGCCCGGTATCAGCCATATCCCATTGCGACGAGCCGCTTCTGCGAAACGGGCTTCGGTGGCGCTCGGCAGGGCCGCTGCATCGTCGAGACGCGGGCCGAAGGCGTTCAGCTCGGCGAGCACGACCATGCTGACCCAGGGAAACCGGCGCTTCACGAGGTCGATCTCATCGATCATGGAGTCGACGTTGTTGCCGCGTTGTCCTTCGAGCTGCAGCCCGGCGATGCCGAAAGTTGTCATGCGTGCAAGCTACCTGCCCTGGGCGGGCGCAGGCAGGACCAGTTGCCCTGTCCCCATGGGTCCAGATGAGAGAGGAAACCGCTGATGCGTCCACCCTCGCTGACCCAAGGCTCGATCAGCCGCGGTCTGCTGATGTTCGCGTTGCCGATCCTGCTGGGGAACGTCCTGCAATCCCTCAATGGCTCGGTCAACTCTATTTGGGTGGGGCGTTTCCTGGGTGAGGCGGCGCTTACCGCAACCGCCAACGCGAACACCGTGATGTTCCTGCTCCTGGGCGGCGTCTTCGGGCTTTCCATGGCGGCGACGATCCTGGTGGGCCAGTACATTGGCGCCGGAAACGTGACCGAGGCCAAGCGCGTCGTGGGCACGAGCACAACTTTTTTCTTCGTGATGTCGTTCGCGTTGTCAGCCATCGGCTGGCTCACCTGCGAGCCACTGCTGCGCGCCATGAGCACGCCGGCCGATGCGCTGCCGCTGGCGGTCTCTTACATGAAGGTGATCTTTCTCGCGCTGCCGTTCATGTATCTCTACGCATTCGTCATGGCGGTGCTGCGCGGCGCGGGCGACTCGAAGACCCCGCTGTATTTCCTGGTGCTGTCGGTGGTGCTCGACATCGTGCTCAATCCGCTGTTCATCTTCGGCGCCGGGCCGGTCCCGGCACTCGGCATCACCGGCTCGGCTCTCGCAACGCTCATCGCGCAGATGGTGAGCCTCGTCGCGCTGCTAGTGTTTCTTTATCGGCGCAAGCACATGCTCGTGTTGCACACCGGGGAGCAGCGCCTGCTCGCCATCGACTGGACCATTGCGGGCGCGCTCATTAAGAAAGGCATTCCGATGGGGCTGCAGCTGTTCGTGATCTCATTCAGCGCGGTGCTGATGGTGACGCTCGTCAACCGCTTCGGAGTCGACACCACCGCCGCGTATGGCGCGGCGTTCCAGGTCTGGAACTACATCCAGATGCCCGCGTTCGCAGTGGGCATGGCCGTGTCGGCGATGGCGGCACAAAACGTCGGAGCGGGAGAGTGGGAACGCGTCAAATCGACGGCGAGAGTAGGCGTGGTCTACAGCCTGCTCCTGACTGTCACGCTGGTGATGCTCATCGAGGTCTTCAGCAGACCCGCACTCGGCCTGTTCCTGCCGCCGAATTCCGCTGCGCTGGAGCTGGCGCAGCATTTGAACCGGATATCCGCCTGGGCGTTCGTTTTCTTCGGAGTATCGATCGTGCTGTTTGGCGTAGTGCGCGCAACCGGAGCGGTGATGCCACCGCTGATCATCCTCACCATCACCATGCTGCTGATCCGCTATCCGCTGGCACAGCTGCTGCTGAGCCGGTGGCATGCGGATGCCATCTGGTGGAGCTTCCCGATTTCCTCGGCGGCGGCGACGGTGCTCGCGCTGCTGTACTACAAGTACGGCGGCTGGCGTCAGGCGCGGATGCTCATGACTCCCGCCATGCGTCCCGTCAGTTCCGCCGAATGATGGCGGAGTCGACCTGGCGCTGGTTCGAGTCGAACCATTTGATGCGCTCGCCGTCTATCACGATGAAATAGGCGGTCGGCTCACCGTAGGCCCACTGCTGCCACTGGCGGTTCCAGCGCTCGCCATCCACCCACCAGCGGCCGACGTCGCAATCCTCGTTTGCGTACCCGGCCCGCCCGATCATGCGCCCGTCTTCCTTCAGCTCGATCGTGCAGGGGTCGCCGTAAACCGTGCGGCACAGGATGGTCGCGCCCGACATCGCAGCGCTGAGCGCCTCGCCCTGCAATCGATCGCCGGCGGTGTTGTCCAGCCGCTCCTGCCTGCCGCTCATGAGGTCACGGATCAGCATCGCCAGGTTCTGCACGGCCGGGCGGATATTCTCGACGGGCACCCCGGTGACCCCCAAGCGGAAGCAGCACTGCGGATGCTCCGGCCCGGCGAAATAATGCTCCACCGGCTCGATGAGAATTCCGCGACGCGCGGCTTCACGGACCAGATAGCTGACGTCGAGCTCGTCCGGCCCGCGAACCCAGTATGCGGTGCCGCTGCGTACCGGCGTGATCGCAATCGATTGCTGCAGATAGTGATTCAAGGCGTCGCGCAGCGCCGTGCGGCGCTCTTCGAACACTTTGCCGAGCCGCGCCATGAGCGAATCGTAGTGGCCGAGAGACAGAAAGAACGCCGCGGCGCGCTGGTTGTTGAGCGGCGGGTGGCGAATGCTCAGGCGCCGCAGCTCGCGCGCTTCACGAATCAACTCGGGAGCCGCCACCAGAAAGCCGAGACGCAACGCGGGCGCGAATACCTTTGAAAGCTGCGCCACGTAGATCACGCGGTTCTGGCGATCAAGCCCGCGCAGCGCAGGCTCCGGCCGCTCGTGATAGCGCGTCTCGCACTCCAGGTCGTCTTCCACGATGACGATGTCGCGCTCGATGGCCTTTTCGATCAGGGCTTCACGCCGCTCGATGGGCATCGTGACCGCGGTTGGAATCTGGTAGCTCGGCGTCACGTAGACGAGCCCGCAGCGATCCAGCCGCTGGTCCACGACCATGCCGCAGTCGTCGACCGGCTGCAGTACGAGTTCCGCGCCGGCGCGCGTCAAGAGATGGCGCATGTCACTGTTGCCGGGCTCTTCGATCGCGCAGACCAGCGATTTGTCGACCAGCAGCTCGGTGAGAAGATAGAGCGCCTGCTCGGCGCCCATGGTGATCAGGATCTCGTCAGGCTGCGCGGTGATGCCCCGGCGCGGCAGGATCTTGGTGCGAATCTCCTCGATCAGCATCGGGTCGTCGGCATCACCGCTTCCCGTGGACCACTCGCTGATCTCCGGCGCGCCCAGCGCGAGCCGCGAGGCCTCGCGCCATTCGGTCACCGGAAACAGCGAATTGTCGAAATGGCCGTCGATGAAGGGATACGGGTAATGCTGCCAGTTGGGCAGATCGCGGAAGCGGCGCGGCCTCGGGCTGCCCTTGAGGCGGCGGCGCCAGTGCGAATCATTTTGGGCATCGGTCGCTGCGAGGCTGGGGCCTGAAGCCACCCTGCCCTGCACGTTGCGCTCGTTCACGAACACGCCGCTGCGCTCGCGGCTGACGAGATAGCCTTCGGCAATCAGCTGCTGGTAAGCGAGCACAACGGTGTTGCGCCCCACATCCAGCTGTGTCGAGAGCTGGCGTGAGGAGGGTAATCGCCGCCCGGCCGGCAGCGAGCCCGCGAGAATGGCGTCGACCAGCTTCTGCCGCAGCTGGTGCTGCAGGTTCAGGTTGCCGTCGCGATCGAGATAAATGAGTGGCGCCGACATGGTCCGTAGCACTGGCCCGCCGGCAATCTATCAGCTCGCGCCGCCGCGGCGCCAATGACGCCGGGTGTCGGATGCGGGCATACTCGTTCGTCCTCGGATGGTGAGGAAAATCATGCCCTTGCTGCGCCGATGGCTTTGATAGACCCCGCCTGGATGGGGGCAGCGATCACCGCGGCCCGTCCCCAGGCCATCGCAGCGCTGCTGCGCTTCTTCCGTGACCTGGACGTTGCCGAGGAGGCCTTCCAGGAGGCTTCGCTGCGGGCGTTGCGCCTGTGGCCGGAAAAGGGACCGCCGCGCGACCCCGCCGCCTGGCTGATACTCGTCGGGCGCAACGCCGGGGTCGACTCGGCGCGCCGCCTCTCGAAGCAACAGGAATTGCCGTCCGAAGAGGCGCTGTCGGACCTCGAAGACGCCGAAGTGCCGCTTGCCGAGCGCCTCGACAATGCCGACTACCGCGACGACCTGCTGCGCCTGATGTTCATCTGCTGCCATCCGGACCTGCCGGCAACTCAGCAGATTGCGCTCGCGCTGCGTATCGTCTCCGGATTGTCGGTGGAGCAGATCGCGCGAGCTTTCCTGGTGAGCGAAGCTGCGATGGAGCAGCGGATCACGCGCGCCAAGCGAAAGGTCACGAGCGCAAACGTTCCGTTTGAAACGCCCGGCGCGGTGGAGCGCGCGGAGCGCGTCGCAGCCGTCGCAGCCATGATCTATCTCGTTTTCAATGCCGGTTACTCGGCCACCGGCGAGGCCGTGGAGCTGCGCGGTTCGCTTTGCGATGAAGCCATCCGGATCGCGCGGCTGCTGCTGAAGCTCTTTCCGGGCGAGCCGGAGATTCTCGGTCTCACCGCCCTGCTCCTTCTGCAGCATTCGCGCTCGGCCGCGCGCTTCGATGTTGACGGCAATCTCGTGCTGCTCGACGACCAGGACCGCCGCCTGTGGAACGGACAGTTGATCGCCGAGGGCGTGGCTTTGCTCGACAAGGCTCTGCGCCACGCGCAACCCGGCCCGTACCAGATACAGGCGGCCATAGCGGCGCTTCACACGCAGGCGAAGACGCCTGGCGAAACGGACTGGAAGCAGATCGAGCTTCTATATGCGAGCCTCGAGCAGCAGCAACCCTCGCCGGTGGTGTCACTAAACCGTGCCGTGGCCACTTCGAAGGTCAACGGGCCGCAGGCGGGGCTCTCGATGATCGAGCCGCTCGCGGGTGACCTCGCCAGCTATTTCTATTTTCACGGGGTGAAGGGCGCATTCCTCATGCAATTGAAGCGCCCTGAAGAGGCACGGAATGCGTTCAACCGGGCGATCGCTCTCGCTGCAACGGCGAGCGAGGCCGCGCACATCCGCCAGCATCTCGATCGACTGAATAGAGATAGCCATGCCTCGTAGGTTGGGCCTTCACGCCGTCGCGTGCTGCTTGATGGGGGCGTCGCGCGAGATGCTCTGAAGGTGGCGCGCGAGGTTACGCGCATGATCGCCAATGCGCTCCAGCGACTTCAGGACGAACGCCGCTTCCAGTGTGATCTCGAAGTGCCGCGGATCCTCCATGGCGCGGGTGAGGAGCCGGCGAAGGCCATCGGCGTATTCGACGTCGAGCTCGCGATCGCGAGCGATCACCTCGACCGCCGCTTCCATATCGACGCGGTCGAAGGCCTCGAGCGATAGTCGCAACAGGCTGCCCGCCAGACGGCCCAGATGCCGCGCGTCGCGCGCCGTCGCAGGGCCCGGCCGACCGCCGCGGCGTAACACCGTCCTGGCGATCTTCTTCGCCTCATCGCCCGCACGCTCGAGCTCCGCGACCGCCTTGGACATTGCGATTACCGCGCGCAGATCGTTCGCCATCGGCTGGCGGCGCGCCAGCAGCGTGAGCTGCTCTTCATCAAGGCTGACGTCGTAGGCGTTCACTGCGCGCTCACGCTCGATCACACGTTCGGCGGAATCGACATTCCAGTCGCTGTAGGCCGATGCGGCTTCGCGAACCTGGTCCAGCACGAGCCCGCCCATCTCGATTACACGCACATGCAGCGCGGCGAGCGCCCCATCGAATGCCCTACTGGTGTGGCCTTCGATCACGGCGCAACTCAGCCGAATCGCCCGGTGATGTAATCCTCGGTGAGCTTGTGGCGAGGATTGGTGAAGATCCGGTCCGTCGAGCCCACTTCGATCAGGTCCCCCAGGTGGAAATACGCGGTGCGCTGCGAGACCCTCGCGGCCTGCTGCATGGAGTGCGTCACGATGACGATGGCGTAGCTCTCGCGCAGCTCGTCGATCAGATCCTCGATACGAGCGGTCGCAATGGGATCGAGCGCTGAGCACGGCTCGTCCATCAGTATGACTTCAGGATTCACCGCTATCGTACGAGCGATGCACAGGCGCTGCTGCTGACCGCCGGACAGGCTGGTGCCGGGGTTGTTCAACCGGTCCTTCACTTCCTCCCACAGTCCGGCGCGCCGCAGGCTGGTGGTGACGATCTCGTCGAGCTCCACTCTGTCCGCGGCAAGCCCGTGGATGCGCGGCCCGTAAGCCACGTTCTCGAAGATGGATTTCGGAAACGGGTTCGGCTTCTGGAACACCATTCCCACCCGCGCGCGCAGCTGAACGACGTCCTGCCGCTTGTCGTGGATGTCGTTGCCATCGAGCAGGATGCTGCCCGTGACACGCGCTGCGGGAATCGTGTCGTTCATGCGGTTGAGGCAGCGCAGGAACGTGGATTTGCCGCAACCGGAAGGCCCGATCATGGCCAGCACAGCCCCGCGCCCGATATCGATGCTGACGTCCTTGATCGCATGCTTGTCGCCGTAATAGACGTCCACTCCCTTGCAGGAAAAGACAGGATTCTCGACCGTGACCGTTCCGACCGTGCGCCGCTCCGTGACCGGCGCAAGCGGCCCGTCGGCGGCCTTGGAGTCGGGACGGCTGAGCTCCGTCGAAACTGAAATCATGTCCAGCGCCTCTCGAATCGGTTGCGAAGGATGACCGCAGCTGCGTTCATCACGACAAGAAAGCCCAACAGCACGATGATCGCCCCGGATGTGCGTTCGACGAACGCGCGCTCCGGGCTGTCTGCCCAGAGATAGACCTGCACCGGCAGCACGGTCGACGGATCGGTGATGCCGCCCGGCACATCGACGATGAAGGCAACCATGCCGATCATCAGCAGCGGCGCCGTCTCACCCAGGGCCCGGGCCATGCCGATGATCGTGCCCGTCAGCATGCCAGGCATGGCCAATGGCAGCACGTGGTGCACGACCATTTGAATCTTCGATGCGCCCATGGCCAGCGCGCCTTCGCGGATCGATGGCGGCACGCCTTTGAGCGCCGCCCGCGAAGCGATGATGATGGTGGGCAGGGTGAGCAGCGTCAGCACCAGCGCGCCGACCAGCGGCGCCGAACGCGGCAGCCCGAAGAAGCCGATGAACACGGCGAGGCCCAGCAGCCCGAATACGATCGAGGGCACCGCCGCCAGGTTGTTGATGTTGACCTCGATGATGTCGGTCCAACGGTTCTTGAGCGCGAATTCTTCCAGGTAGATCGCGGTGGCGACGGCTATCGGAAAGGACAAGAGCAGCGTGAGGAACAGCGTCAGGAACGACCCCATCACCGCGCCGCCCACGCCCGCCTGCTCCGGTTCGCGCGAGTCGCCGCTGGTGAAGAAATTCCGGTTGAAGCGCAATTCCAGCGCGTCGCGCCTGACCAGTTCGTCGAACCAGCGCAATTGCGCATCCGAAAGAGCCCGGCCCTCTTCGCTACCGGCGCGGCTCAATTTGCCCTTGAGCATCATATCGACGTCGTCACTGGCGAGCACCCAGACATGCTCGGTCTTTCCGATGAGCTCCGGATCCTTCATCACGCGCTCGCGCAGGTCGAATGAGCCTCCGCTGCTGACGAGACGCGTGAGCTCACGCGTCTCCCGCCGCCCTTCGATGCCTGGAAAGCGCGCTTTGAGTGCCGCGCGGACCAGCGCCTGATAATCCGCGTCCTCGAGGTCTGCACGCCGGCCCGTGCCGTTGGGATCGACTACGGCGGGGTCGTAGAAGACTTCCAGCTGGACGTATGACTGCCGAAAGACCGAAGCGCCCTTGCCGATGATGGTCGCGAACAGGAACAGCACGAAAGCGATGCCGAACAACACAGCGACCAGGCCGTAGGCGCGGAAGCGGCGCTCCGCCCAGTAGCGGCGGCGCAAGCCGGCCGCGACTTTCTCCTGCGTTTCCTTGACGCTGCGCGCGGTCATTCGTACTGCTCCCGGTATTTCTTCACGACGTGCAGCGCCAGGACGTTGAGCCCGAGCGTCACGAGGAACAGCACCAGCCCCAGCGCGAAGGCCGCGAGTGTCTTGGGGCTGTCGAATTCCTGGTCTCCGACCAGCAGGGTGACGATCTGCACCGTCACCGTCGTCACCGCTTCAAGCGGATTCGCCGTCAGGTTCGCGGCAAGGCCAGCCGCCATCACCACGATCATCGTCTCGCCGATGGCTCGAGAGATCGCGAGCAGCACACCACCCACGATGCCTGGAAGCGCGGCGCGGAATACGACTTGTCGGATGGTCTCGGATTTGGTGGCTCCGAGCGCGTAGGCGCCATCACGCAGCGACTGTGGCACGGCCGTGATCATGTCATCGGCCAGCGACGAGACGAACGGCACGATCATGATTCCCATGACGAGCCCGGCCGCCAGCGCACTTTCGGAGGCGACGTCCAGCCCCAGCGCTTCACCCCAACCGCGCAGCGCCGGGCCGACGGTCAACGCGGCAAAGAAACCGTAGACCACCGTGGGAATGCCCGCAAGAATTTCCAGAAACGGCTTGGTCCAGGCGCGAAATTTCGGATGCGCGTATTCGGCAAGGTAAGTCGCTGCGAACAGCCCGACCGGCACGGCGATCGCCATCGCGATGCCGGAGATGAGCGCAGTGCCCCAGAACAGCGGCACTGCGCCGAAGGCGCCGGAGGAACCCACCTGGTCGGCGCGGATGGCCGTCTGCGGGCTCCACTGCAGACCGAACAGGAATTCATACCACGGCACCTTGCCGAAGAAACGCGCAGCCTCGAAAGCAACCGAGGCAATGATGCCGACCGTGGTCAGCACCGCGATGAGCGAGCAGCCGATCAGCATCCATTCGATGATGCGCTCCACTGCGTTACGCGCACGCAAGGCCGGTGCGATCCGCGCCCGGACCAGCACGGTGCCGACGATTCCAATAGCCAGAATAAGAGCCGTCAGCGCCAGCCGGCTCACCTTGCGCAGCTCGAGGTATTCCTGCGCCGCGGCGCGCACTTCGGGCCGGACGTTCGCCGGCGCTACGTTCCCTTCGACGACGTTCCGCACGTCATTGAGTACCAGGCCAAGCTCAGACGACGTCAGTGCCCGGGTCTCCACCGTCAGGTGTTCCTTCACCAGCCCGACGATGATCGAATCCTGAAAGGTGACCCACAACCCGAGCACGAGGAGCGCCGGCAATGCGCACCAGAGCGCGGTGAGAGCACCGTAGTAACTCGGAAGCGAATGGAGGTTGCGCATGCCGCGCGCGCCGCCCACCACCGCAATTGCTCGCGAGCGGCCTATCCAATAGGCGCCCAAGGCCAGAGCCACGAGCAAGACGAGTAGTGCTGCAGGTGTCATGCGGTCCCCGATGCCCCTTCTTTCGATGTGCCGACGACTGTGCGCAGGATGCCTTCACATCCTGCGCACGGCCCCGGACAATCCGTGTCGCCCGAATCGTCCGTCAGAACTTGTAGTTCAGGTCCAGCTGATAGCGCTTGTAGTCCCTCTCGGTCGCGCCCGCAGCATCCACGAAGCGATCGTTGAGGAAGTACGTGCCGTTCAGCACCCAGTTTTTCGCCGGCGCATAGCCTACCCGGAATACGCTGCCCTCGACATCCGTGACGCCGCCACCGAAGTCCGAATCCTCGAACTGGCCGAACTGTGCGTCCTTCTCGGTGGTCTGGAAAACGTAGCCCAGCTCCCAGCTGCTCGGAGCGCTCGCCTTGCCGAGCGTGATGCCGAATGCCGTGCCGGTATCCAGATCGTCCGCCTCCTGGTTCTGGATGTAATCCGCGAACAGCAGCAGAGGCAGGGATCCCATCTTGAATTCAGCCTGCACCATGGCCTCGAGCATGTTGTAGTCGTTGACCAGGAACGGGCATCCCGTGATGTCCGAGACCGTGGTGTTGCCCTGTGCTCCGCCGAAGAACGCGTTGTTGAATCCAGTGAGGCACCCGCTGGGCTGGGCCGTCTGCTGCCCCTTCACCTTGCTGACATCGAAATAGCTGATCGCGCCGGTCAGCTTGCCCGCGCCCACATTGCCCGTCATGCCGAGCTGAACGCCCGAAAGCTTGGCGTCGCTCGCCGCACTGCGCTCGGAGAGCCAATAGTGAAACGCGCTGCCGAAGAACGGCCCGCGGCCCACCTTGAACGCGATGCCTTCAGGTGTGATGTCGTTGTCCCAGAAGTAGCTGCGGCGCCTTGGTCCAGGGCTGCGGCATCTTGCCCAGCAGCACATTGAAACCATCGACCGCCTTCCAGTCGAGGTAGGCCTGATCGACCGCGATACCCTTGCGCGTCCAGCCCTCACCCAGCGTCTGGTTGGTGGAACGGGGGTCGTTCGTGCCGCCGTTCGTCGCGAGCTGCACCGTGCCGGTGACGTTGTCGTTCACCTTGGCGACGAACGCGAATCGCGCACGCACACGGTGCCGGGTCTGGTCCTCGAGCGCCTCTTCCGGATCCACGTTCTCGTGGCGATAGCGCAGATCGCCCTTCCAGGTGAATCTACTCACCCATTCGCCGACGCCAGCCTTCGTCTGCGCGATCACGTCGGTGGAGCGATCCTGCGCTTCCTGCTGCGCCTTCTGCTGCTTCTCGAGCTCCTGCACCTTCGTCTGCAGCGCCTCGAGCTGTGCCTTCAGTGCCGCAAGGTCATCGCTCTGCGCCCGACCCTGTGGAGCGGCCACAGCGAGGACGCCAGCGACAGTCAGGGCGACCAGTTGATTTCTCATGTGCGAACTTCCCAGTCACGTTGTTGATTAGAGTTTGAGATTGTTGAGCGCCAGGGCGCTCGCGCGGATCTTGCCGAACTCGCCCGGGCCCGGCGGAATGAGCCCCTTGTCGGCGAGATACCCTTCCGGCCCGAGCGCCTTGTCGCTCACGTACTCGGCGACGAATTCCTTCAGGCCCGGAATCACGTTCAGGTGCGCCTTCTTCACGTAGATGAAGAGCGGGCGCGAGGCGGGGTACTTGCCCGCGGCGATCGCCTCGAAGCGTCGGCGACTGACCTTCGACGAGGCTGCCGACCAGCTTGTCCTCGTTCTCCTCGAGGAAGCTGTAGCCGAAGATGCCGACTGCGTTCGGGTTGGCTTCGATCTTCTGGACGATCAGGTTGTCGTTCTCGCCGGCTTCGACGTAGACGCCGTCCTCGCGGATGCTGTGGCAGACGCGCTTGTAACGGCCCTCGTCCACATCCTTCAGCGCCTTGATCCATGCGTAGCTCGAGCAGCCGCTCTCCATGACCAGTTCCGCGAAGGCATCGCGGGTGCCCGAGGTCGGCGGCGGCCCGAGCACTTCGATCTTCACGTTGGGCAGCGCGGGGTTGACCTGCTTCCAGGTGGTGTTCGGATTGGCGATCAGCGCGGTGCGGGTTGGCCGGATCGGGGATCTGCTTGGCGAGCGCCAGGTAGATGTCCTTGCGAGTGAGCTTCAGCGGCCCGGTGGTCTTGCTGCGGGCCAGGACGATGCCGTCGTAGCCGATCTTGATCTCGCTGATGTCCTTCACACCGTTCTTGGCGCACGTCTCGACTTCCGTCGGCTTGATGCGGCGCGACGCGTTCACGACGTCGGGGTGCTGCACGCCCACGCCATTGCAGAAGAGCTTGATGCCACCGCCCGTGCCGGTGCTCTCGACCTTGGGCGTCTTGAACTTGCCGGCGCGGCCGAACTGCTCGGCGACCGTGGTGGTGAAGGGATAGACCGTGGAAGAGCCCACGATGTTGATGTAGTTGCGGGCCGACTGGGCCGCGGCGACGCCTGCTACGAGCAGGGCGGCGGCGCTGGAAACGAGGAGTCTGTTCATTGCGGCGGACCTCTGGTTGGGACGCGAGGCACTGTATTTCGGAATTGTTTCGGGAATGTTTCAGCCGCCCGGGTTTTTAGATTTGGTATAAAGCCGCGCGATGAACCGAACCCTCGACCTGGCCCTGGACCTCCTCTGCCCGCCCCTCCCTGACGCCAACAGACGCCGGCTGCCAGGAAGTGATGATTTCCCGGCTGGAGGCGCTCGGCTTCAAGACCGAGCGCATGCGCTTCGGCGAAGTGGACAATTTCTGGGCCAGGCGCGGAAGCGAGGCGCCCCTCGTCTGCTTTGCGGGCCACACAGACGTCGTTCCGACGGGGCCGCTGGAGGAGTGGCACTCAGACCCGTTCACGCCGACCGTGCGGGATGGGGTTCTCTACGGCCGAGGCGCCGCTGATATGAAAACGGGTCTGGCCGCAATGGTCACGGCCACTGAAGACTTCGTGCAGGCGCACCCCCGCCATCGCGGGTCGCTGGCGTTTCTGATCACGAGTGACGAGGAAGGCCGCTCGATCGATGGCACGAAGCGCGTCATGGAGGTGCTCACCGCACGCGGCGAGCGTATCGATTCGTGCGTGATTGGCGAGCCCTCGAGCCAGGACGCCATCGGGGATACGGTCAAGATCGGGCGGCGCGGTTCGCTCAGCGGCAGGCTCAAAGTTCACGGTGTTCAGGGCCACGTGGCGTATCCGCAGCTTGCGGAAAACCCCGTGCATTCTTTCGCGCCTGCGCTCGCGGAGCTCAGCAGCCGGACGTGGGATCGCGGCACGGAGCATTTCCCGCCGACCACATTCCAGGTTTCGAACATCAGCGCCGGCACCGGCGCGCCGAATGTGATTCCCGGCGAGCTGCTCGCGAGGTTCAACATCCGCTACTCGCCCGTGCAGACCCTGGACAGCCTCAAGGCGCTGGTCATCGGAGATACTCGAGAAGCATGGCGTGCGCTATTCGCTCGAGTGGTTCGTATCCGGTGAGCCATTCTTCACGCCGCCCGGCGCGCTTTCGGAGGCCATGACCAGGGCTGTCAAGGAAGTCACGGGCAAGGAGCCGACGCTGTCGACGACGGGCGGCACTTCGGACGGTCGCTTCATCGCGCCCACCGGCAGCCAGGTCATCGAGCTCGGAGTCGTGAACTCGACCATTCACAAGGTGAACGAGTGTGTGCGCGTCGCGGAGATCGACACCTTGCATCGCATGTACCTCGCCCTCCTGCGCAACCTGCTTGCATGAAGCGCGTACCGGACGTCCTCGCAGCGGTCGATCTGGGCTCGAACAGTTTCCACATGGTGGTCGCGCGGTATACGCACGGCCAGCTGGCCATCATCGACCGCCTGCGTGAAATGGTGCGGCTCGCCTCCGGCGTCGAAGAGAACGGCGACATCGACAAGGATGTGGCAACGCGCGCCCTCGCCTGCCTCGAGCGCTTCGGCCAGCGGCTGCGGGAAATGAAAGCCAGCGGAGTGCGGGTCGTAGGCACGAGCGCATTGCGCGTGGCGCGCGGCAAGAAGGCCTTTCTCGTGCGGGCGCGGGAGGCGCTCGGCCATCCGATCGAGATCATTTCCGGTGTCGAAGAAGCGCGGCTCATTTATTCGGGCGTCACGCACACCATGCCGGCTCAGGCCGGCAAGAGGCTGGTCGTCGACATTGGTGGTGGGAGCACGGAGGCGATCATCGGCGAGGGCGTAATTCCCATCGATCTGGAAAGCCTGAAGATCGGCTGCGTAGCCCTGAGCGAGCGCTTCTTTCCCGATGGCCGCGTCACGGCCAAGCGGCTTCGGCGCGCGCGCGTCGCGGCGCGCCTCGAGATCGAGCCGATCCAGGCCGCGTACCGCAAGCGCGGCTGGGAAGCCGCAGCAGGAAGCTCCGGCACGATCCGCGCGATCGGCGAGGCGGTGCGCGAGCTCGATGCGGCAGCCACGAGCATCACTTGCAAGGGGCTGGAACAGGTTCTCCAGCATGTCGTCGAAAACGGCGCGACGCCGGACCTGGGGCTCAAGTCCATCGACGAGGAAAGGCGCGCCGTCTTTCCCGGCGGCCTTGCTATCCTCGCCGAGATGTTCGACGTGCTCGGCATCGAAGACATGCGCGTGGCGGAAGGCGCCATGCGCGAAGGGCTTCTCTACGACATGATCGGGCGCTTCACCGACGAAGACGCGCGTGAGCGCACGGTTCGCGCCATGCAGCAGCGGTACCACGTGGACGCCGCGCAGGCCGAGCGAGTCGAGAAAACGGCGCTGAATTTTCTGCAACAGACTCGTGAGGCCTGGAAGCTCGACGATCCATTGGCTGAGCTTCTCCTGGCGTGGGCCGGCCGCCTCCACGAGATTGGCCTGGATGTGGCTCATAGCGGTTACCACCGCCACAGCGCCTACCTGCTGGAGAATGCCGATATGCTGGGCTTCGCGCGTGAAGAGCAACATCTGCTTGCAGCGCTGGTCGGCGGGCATCGTCGCAAGCTCGCACTCTCCGGCCTCGAAGAACTGGCCGCTCCATGGGACAAGGTCATGTTCCATCTGATCGTGCTGTTGCGGTTGGCGGTGCTGCTGCACCGTGGCCGCGCGGGCACCGAGCTGCCTTCGATCGACCTCATCGCGACACCCAAGACCCTCGTCGCGAGATTCCCTTCGCGCTGGCTGAAAGACCATCCGCTCACCGTCGCGGACTTGCACCATGAGGTCGAGCACCTGAAGGCGAACGGTTTGCGTCTGCGAATCTTCAGCGGCGCTCGTTAAGCGGTGGTTGCAGCCTCGATGAGAACAGAGGCGCCAGTCGCGTAGATTCCGATGAGCTCGGACTGGGCGCCGATGGCGCGCTCATTTCTGGGGACGGCACGCTCATATTTTCCGGCGGCGCCCAGTATCCAGGCCTGCGTGTCATCGCCCAGGTAGATGCTCAACTCGCGCAGGATCCGCTCCCGGTGAGAAGCGCGCCGCACGGGAAATGCGATTTCCACGCGACGGAAGAAGTTTCGCTCCATCCAGTCGGCACTGGCGCAATAAAGCTCGGGCTCGCCGCCATTCTCGAAGCTGAATACACGAGTGTGCTCCAGGAAGCGGCCGACGATCGAGCGGACGCGGATGTTTTCCGAGACGCCCTTGATGCCCGGCCGCAGCGCGCAGATCCCACGCACGATGAGATCGATCTGCACGCCGTCGGCAGAGGCGCGATACAGGGCTTCGATCGCCTGCGGATCGACCAGGGCGTTCATCTTCGCAACGATTCGCGCAGGCTTGCCGCCGCGCGCGTGCCCGGCTTCGCGCTCGATCCTGTCCAGGATCGCCTTGTGCATGCCGAATGGCGATTGCAGCAGGCAGTTGAGCTTCGGGGTCTGGGTGAGGCTGGTCAGCTGCAGGAACACCTCGTGCACATCGTGGCCGATGTCGGCGTCGCAGGTGAAGAGCCCGTAGTCGGTGTAGGCCCGGGCCGTACTGGGGTGATAGTTGCCCGTGCCGAGATGGCAATAGCGGCGAATGCCATTGGATTCACGGCGCACCACCAGGATCATCTTGGCGTGCGTCTTGTAGCCGACCACACCGTACATGACGTGTGCGCCTGCTTCCTGAAGCCGGTTGGCCAGCTCGATGTTGGCTTCCTCATCGAAGCGCGCGCGCAGCTCGACGATGACCGTGACGTCCTTGCCGGCGTGCGAGGCGGCAACGAGCGCATCGACGATCGGTGAATCCGCGCCCGAGCGGTACAACGTCTGCTTGATGGCCAGCACCTGCGGATCCGAAGCGGCCTGCCGCACGAAATCCATCACCGGCGCGAAGCTCTGGTACGGGTGATGCAGCAGGATCTCGCCCTGGCGAATGGCCGAGAACAGATCGAACGCACCGGTCAGTCTCGGCGGCAATCCCGGAGTGAAGATCGGGTACTTGAGATCGACGCGGCCGATGAGCTCGTACAGCGCCGACAGGCGATTCAGATTGACCGGCCCCGGAACCTGGTACAGATCGCCCTCCTTCAGGGCAAACTGGTTCAGCAGGAATTTCGTCATGTCCGCGGGACAGTCGCTCGAGGTCTCGAGTCGGACCGCGGCGCCGTAGCGGCGCTGCGCGAGCTCGCCTTCGAGCGCGCGGCGCAGATCGTCGATTTCCTCATCGTCCACGAACAGATCGCTGTTGCGGGTCAGGCGGAACTGGTAACAGCCGAGCACTTCGATACCGGTGAACAACCGCCGAACGAACTCCTGGACGATCGCCGAGAGGAGCACGAACGTGCGATTTGTGGGATCGCTGGCAACCGGCACGACGCGCGGCAGCGAGCGCGGCACCTGCACGACCGCCAGCTCGCTGTCGCGACCAAACGCATCCTTGCCGCTGAGCCGCACGATGAAGTTGAGGCTCTTGTTCTGGATGCGCGGAAAAGGGCGCGCTGGATCGAGGCCCAACGGGCTCAGCACGGGCTCCACTTCGCGCTCGAAATAATCGGCGAGCCAGGCCTCCGTCGGCGCATTCCACTGCTCACGCGCCAGCAGGCACACGCCCGCCCTTTGCAGAGAAGGCAACAGCACCTCGTTCAGGCAGTGATATTGATCGGCCACCAGGACCGTACCGCGCTCGTGAATGGCCGCCAGCTGCGCGGCGGTGCTCATGCCGTCAGGCCCGCCCTGCATGGACCCGAGCTCGAGCAACTGCTTGAGACCGGAGACCCGGATCTCGAAGAACTCATCGAGATTGTTGGAGGTGATGCACAGGAATCGCAGCCGCTCGAGCAGCGGCACCGATTCGTCGAAAGCCAGCGCGAGCACGCGCTGATTGAACTCTAGCAGCGACAGCTCGCGATTGATGAAGTGCTCGGGTGAGCTCAGTTCGGGCAAAGGCGCGATCTCTCCGGCCCGAAACCGGGCGTGCCTATCATCCGGGCGAAGGTTACAGGCAGATGACGGCGTACCGGGGGTTTCACAATAAGTCCCAACCGTAAGTGCAATGAAAGATTCACTTTTTGTTCACGCCGTTGCAGCCCGCGACGCCCATGTTACGCCCCATGACTACTCGCTACTGGATCGATACCTGGATTGCGAGAATCGATGCGGCCGAATACGGGCTGTGCCGCCGTTTGAATTGCGGAGCCTCGATCGGTGCCGTGCGGCAGCTATTTCGCACGGCCAGCAGGCTGGGCGATGGCATGGTCTGGTACGCGCTCATGATGTCGCTCCCGCTGCTGTACGGGACGGCGGGCCTGCGAACGGCGATCGCGATGGCGCTGACCGGTGCCGCAGGCGTGGCCTTGTACAAGTGGCTCAAACATCTCGTGGTGCGCGAGCGGCCTTTCATGACACACGCCGGGCTCGTGCTGGGCGCGGCGCCGCTCGACCGCTACAGTTTTCCATCGGGGCACACACTGCACGCTGTGTCGTTCACCTGGCAGGCCGTTGCTGCGTTTCCGGAGCTGGCCTGGGTGCTTATCCCGCTTGCACTGCTGGTGGCGGCTTCGCGAGTCGTGCTTGGCCTGCACTATCCAACTGATGTGATGGCCGGTGCGGCGATCGGGTCGGCGATGGGCACGATCGCAACCGTTCTGACTTGAGGAGTTGTCGGTCAGCGTCGGCGCAGGTTCGCCCATACTCCGACCGCGCCTAGCACCACCGCCAGAAACAGCACCCACCACGGCATGGAAAGGCCGAGGAAGCGCCAGTTGATCACCGAGCATTCTCCGCCACCGGTGAGCACTTTCTTGATTACCTGCGTGAGCGGAGAGAACCGCATCATGACCTCAAGGGGGGCGCCGCACGAAGGCACCGACCCCGGTGGCAGGCTTTGGATGTAGACATGTCGCCCTGCTACGCCGATGGTGGCCAGCGCGGCGATTCCTATCAGCCCCGCGTAGATATAGGTGCCCCAGGACCGCGCGTTATGAATCGTGGCAACGATGAACACTGCGCCCAGCGCCGCCATTGTGATTCGCTGAAAGATGCAAAGCGGGCAAGGCTCGAGGTGCAGCCCATGTTGCGCGTAGAGCGCAAAAGCAAGCGCCGCGACGCACGCAACGGCGCCCGCGAAATTGACTAGCCGCCGGTCAGGAAGCACGCAGCTCGCGCTCCACGTCTTCCAGCGCGGTGTGCCGCACATCCTTGCCGTGCACCATGTAGATGACGTACTCGCAGATGTTCTTGGCATGGTCGCCGACCCGCTCGAGTGCGCGCACTATCCACATCACGTCCAGGGCGCGCCGAATGGTTCGCGGGTCTTCCATCATGAAGGTGATGGACTGGCGCTGGATGGATTCATACTCCTCGTCGATGAGCTTGTCCTGGTGCGCCACTTTCAGGGCCGCGTCGGCGTCCATCCGGGCGAAAGCATCCAGGGCATCGTGCACCATCTCCGAGACGAGTCTCGCCAGATGCTTGACCTCGCGGTATTTGTCCGCGGGACGTTCCATATCCGCAAGGCGCGAGGCGATGTAGCCGATCTTCTCGCCTTCATCACCCATGCGCTCGAGGTCGGTAATCGTCTTGATGATCGCGACAATTAACCGCAGGTCACCCGCGGCCGGTGCGCGAGTGGCGAGGATGCGGCTGCACTCCTCGTCGATCGCGATTTCCATGATGTTGACCTGCTGGTCGTCGGCCGCCACGGCAACTCCCAGCCGGCTGTCACCCTCGACGAGCGCGGTCACGGCCTTCTGCAGCTGCTGTTCGACGAAGCCGCCCATGGCGAGGACGCGGCTGCGCACCCGCTCCAGGTCTTCGTTGAATCGGCGGGAAATGTGGTGTCCGAGGTCCGCGGTTTCCATGATGGCAGTATCTCCGGCGCCTCAAGGCGCAGCAAGCACACGATGTGCGGGGAAATGACAGGTGAAAGTGCTGCCGCTTCCTAACACACTTTGTATTGCAAGCGTCGCCTCATGGCGCTGCAGTACGTGTTTGACTATGGCGAGGCCAAGACCTGATCCCCCGGTGGCCCGCGAACGGCCCGGGTCCACCCGGTAGAAGCGCTCGGTCAGGCGCGGCACATGCTCGGCAGGAATGCCCATGCCCGTATCCGTCACCGACAAATGGCCGCCCGCATCGTCGGTTGACCAGCGATCTCCAATGGAGCCCTCGGGCGGGGTGTACTTGGCGGCGTTGTCCACGAGATTGAAGAAGGCCGAGTGAATTTCCGATTCATCTCCGAGTAGCTTTGCGTTGGATTCGAGGCTGATACGCACATCGCGCGGATGCGACGGCGCGCGCGAGCACGTCCTTGCGCAGCACGGCCAGGAGGCCGGCGATGTCGAGGGCCGTCCCTGCGACCCGCTCGTCCGACTCCTCGAGCTTCGACAGCTCCAGCAGGTCCCGGATGATCGCGGTCATGCGCTCGGATTGGCGGCGCATTTCGGCAAGGGCGGCCGGCGAGCTCCGGATCGAGCGCCGGATCCTGGCTCAGCGTCTCGAGGTAACCGGAGATCACCGTCAGCGGCGAGCGCAGCTCGTGCGAAGCGTTGGCCACGAAATCCTTTCGCATGGCCTCTAGTCGCATCTGCCTCGACACGTCGCGCGCTAGCAGCAGCAGCTGCCCTTCGCCATAAGGGGCCGATCTGCAGCGCCAGGTGCCGCTCCGCGCCCGCGGCGGGTTCGAGCACCAGCGGCCTGGAGAAATCGCCCGCCTGCAGGTAGCGCGTGAATTCGGGCTGGCGCAGGAGGTTGTCGATGCGCAGGCCGAAATCGTCCCGCCCGCGCAGCTCGAGAAGCTGCGCGGCGGTGCGATTGAGCCAGACGATCTCACGCTGCGCATTGAGTATCACGACGCCGTCCGGCAAAGCCGCTGTCGAGCGCTGGATCTGGCGCAGCAGCTGCAGGAAGCGTTGCTTGTGAAACCGCTTGCGCCGGTGCAGGCGCACGACCTGCGCGATCACCTCGCCCCAGACGCCGCCGAGGTCGGGCGGATCGGCGTAGCTTCGATGCCGGACCCACCATTCGAGCCTGAAGAGGTTGGCGAGCTGCCAGGCGAGGTAGATGAGCCAGCGTGCCGGCGAGGCCCGCCCATGTATTGCCGAGCATCCAGCCGACCAGCAGTCCGACCGCGACTGCCGCGAGCAGTCGCCCGGCTGCGAACCACCAGGCTTGTGGGGCCACTTGCATGTCGCCTCGTCGGGGGTGCGATCAGGCGGCGCGTGCGGAAAACCGGTAGCCGGAGCCGCGCACCGTCTGAATGAAGCGATCGTACCCGAATTCCTCGAGCGCCTTGCGCAAGCCGGCGGATGTGCACGTCTATCGTGCGCTCTTCGACGTACACGTTGCCGCCCCAAACGCGGTCGAGCAGCTGATCGCGCGTGTAGACCCTTTCCGGATGCGTCATGAAGAATTCCAGCATCCGGTATTCGGTGGGACCGAGCGCTACCGTGCGTTCACCCACCAGTACGCGATGGCTTCCCTGATCCAGGGCGAGGCCTTCGAATTCGATGAGCTTCATCGGCCGCATGGGTCGACGATCGGCGCAGTACTGCATTGATGCGCGCGAGCAGCTCTCGCGGCGAGAAAGGCTTCGTAACGTAGTCGTCGGCGCCTCCCTCGAGCCCCGCTACCTTGTCGGTTTCCTCGGCGCGCGCCGTCAGCATGATCATCGGGCAACTCGCGGGTCTCACGGTCGCGCTTGAGCGAACGCGTCAGCTCGAGCCCGCTCATGTCTGGCAGCATCCAGTCGACGAGCAGGAGATCCGGCCTGCGGTCAGCCACGGACGCGCGCGCGCTGCGGCAATCCTCCGCTTCGCGCACTTCGAAGCCGGCGCGCTTGAGTCCGAACGCGATCATCTCGCGGATCGGGCGCTCGTCCTCGACGATCAAGACCTGTTTGGCGGGCATGTGTCAGCCTCATTGCGGGCGCGTGTATTACAGGTGGCGCGTGTTACAGATTCATGACGGCGGTCTCGCGACGTCATCGCGGACATAAACCGGTAGTGCCTGTTCCGCCCGCAAGCCTGTGGAGCATCCACGGCAAGCCTTGCAATCTCCGCGGCTCGCGGCAGCAGGTCGTCGAACGTGCGGGCAACGCGCGCTACCAGCTCAGGGTAGACCCTGAAGCCCCGGCCCGCCGCCAAGCGCGAACGGTGGAGTGCTGGCGCGACATCCGCGGCTGGCCCGACCTGCTCCGAGCCCACGATCGATTGCTTGCCCCGTCGCCGCCCGCTCGAAAGTAGGCCCAATACACTTCCTGCATCCGTGCATCGTTGCAGACGAGCACGCGGGGGCTGCTGAGCGTCCAAATCGAATGCGCGTTGCGCCACCGCCGCGAGATCTGAAACCGGCACCACTGGCAAGCCCGCACCGAATGCCAGCCCCTGAGTGACGCTTGCAGCGAGCCGCACGCCGGTGAAGCCACCCGGGCCGCGCCCGAAGGCAATGGCATCGAGATCGCGCAGCTCCAGTCCACCTTCGGCCAGAACCGCATCGATCATCGGCAGGATGTGCTCCGCGTGGCCTCGCGCGGTCTCGAGCTCACGCGTGATGAGGACCTCACCTCGATCGAGCAGCGCGGCCGAGCACAGCTCGGTCGCAGTATCGAGCGCCAGGATCTTCATATGGCGACGGACACTGCGCCCACCGGCGCGTGCTTGCGCAGGAATCGCAGGGCTTCATCGTCTTCGCGCGTCACCGTCATTGCCGGCAGAGCGCGGATGAAGACACGGCCGTAGCCGCGACCGGTGAGGCGCGGATCGCAGATGGCCACGACTCCGTAGTCATCCTCGCTGCGGATCAAGCGGCCCACTCCCTGTTTGAGCGCGAGCGCCGCCTCTGGCAGCTGATATTCCTTGAAGGCGTTGCCGCCGCCCGCCTGGATGTGATCGATGCGCGCCTTGACGATCGGATCGTCCGGCGAGGCGAACGGCAGTTTTTCGATGATGACGAGCCGCAAGCGCCTCGCCCTTCACGTCCACGCCCTTCCCAGAAGCTGGTGGTGCCCGAGCAGCACGCCGTTGCCATCCGCGCGGAAAGCCTCCAGCAGCCGCTCGCGCGGCGCCTCGCCCTGCACGTAGAGCCCGTAAGGTGATTCTCCGCCCCAGCGCTGCGCGCAGCAGCTGCGCGCCCTGCGCCAAGCGCGCGATGACTCGTGAAGAGCACGAACGCCCCGCCGCGCGAAGCGTCGATCAGCGGCAAGCGCCGTCTCGATCACGGCCAGCGCCGTATTCCGGGGATGACGGCTCGGGCAGCTCCATGCGGCAGATACAGCAGGCTCTGGCGCTCGTAGTCGAAGGGGCTTTCGATCTGCAGCGTCTCGCGCATCTGCGAGCCCCAGGCGGCCTGTGAAATGGCTGAAGTCTTCGCCGAGCGAAAGGGTCGCGGAGGTGAAGATCCATGCGCATCGCCGCGCCTTTACGATGCTGCCGAAGCGTGCCGAGATATCGAAAGGCGTGAGGCTCAGCGAGAAGCCGCGCGGCGTCAGATCTCGACCGCGCGCGTGCCCTCTGATTCATCCAGCGCCGCCGATCCGTTCGACGGACACCGCAAGTTCCCGTCACTTTTCGCCCATGCCCGCGAGCGTCTGCATCGGTCGTTGGCCGCTTCCAGCCGCGAGCCCAGCTCCTGCAGCGCATCCGCCAAGCTCTTCGGCCGGGGCGTCGAGTCGTGAGGGCAGCTCCGACCAGGCGAAACGACCGGTGCGCGCGGGCAGTCCCGACGCGAAGTCGCGGCAGAGCTCTGCTTCGGCACCTGCGCAGCGCAACCGAGACGTCCTCGCACCGGCGTCACGCGCCAGCTCCGCCCGGACATCTTTGAGACACTTGCTCGATCCGCCGGCTGCTGACACTCGCGCCGAAGAACTGCGTGGCGAGATCCGGAATCTGGTGCGCCTCATCGAGGATCACCGCGTCCGCCCAGCCGAGGATGTCGCCGAAGCCGTCTTCCTTCAGCGCGAGATCGGCCAGCAGCAGATGATGATTGACGATCACGACATCCGCTTCCTGCGCGAGGCGACGCGCCGCGACCACGTGGCAGCGCGAGAATTCCTCGCAACGCTGGCCCAGGCAGTTGTCGCGCGTCGAGGTGATCTGCGGCCACAGCGCATGCGAGTCGGACAGGCTCGGCCACTTCGGCGAGGTCGCCGGTGCGCGTGCTGCGCGACCAGCGCTCGATGCGCGCAAGCAAGCGATCGGGCGCAAGCGAGTCGATCGAGCGTGAGCTGCATGCCGGTCACGCCGATGCGCCGCCGGCACAGGTAGTTCGATCGGCCCTTCAGCAGTGCCACGCGCGCCGGGCGTCCGATCGCGCCGCGCAACCAGCGGCAGGTCTTTGGTGAAAAGCTGATCCTGCAGGGTTCGCGTGCCGGTCGAGATGAGCACGCGCACCCCCGAGAGCAGTGCCGGTACCAGGTAGGCGAATGTCTTGCCGGTACCGGTTCCAGCCTCGACGACCAGCGTCGTACGGTGCTCGAGCGCCTCGCATGAGCCGCTCGGCCATGCGCAGCTGCTGCCGCCGGACCCTGAAATCCGGCAGGGCACGATAGAGGGGCCCTTGCGGGCCGAATATGTCATCGAGATCGAGCATCATGGTGGGTTAAGAACCCTGCTGCCGATACGCATTCATCGCTCCGGGCGGCAACCCGAGCCGCTATAATTCGCGCCCCCTCCCCGCTAGATCACGCATTCCATGTCCACTGCCCCGCACCTGCTTTCGCCCCTCTCCAAGCTGAGTCGCGAGGTCGCCAACTGGGTCGACTCCGTGAGCAAGCTGACCCAGCCGGAGAAGGTGCACTGGTGCGACGGCTCGGATGCCGAAGTCCGCGCGCTTACCGAAGAATTGGAGCGAAAAGGTGAGCTTAAAGTACTGAATCAAAAAGAATTCCCGGGGTGTCACCTCGCCAGATCGAGCCCCAACGACGTGGCGCGCGTGGAGCACCTCACCTTCATCTGCACAGCTTCCAGGGAAGACGCAGGCCTCAACAACAACTGGATGGACCCGACGGAGGCGCGCGCCAAGATGCGCGATCTCTTTGCCGGGTGCATGCAGGGACGCACGCTTTACGTGGTGCCCTACTGTATGGGGCCAATCGATTCGCCCTATGCGCGGTGCGGAGTCGAGATCACCGACAGCGCCTACGTCGTGCTCAACATGGCGATCATGACGCGCATGGGGAAAGCCGCGCTCGAGCGCATCGGCCGTGACGGCGTGTTCGTCCGCGGCCTGCATTCAACGGGCGAGCTCGACCCCAATCGCCGCTTCATCATGCATTACCCGCAGGACCTGGCGATCGAAAGTTTCGGATCGGGCTATGGCGGCAATGCCCTGCTCGGCAAGAAATGCCACGCGCTGCGCATCGCGAGCTGGCAGGCGCGCACCGAAGGATGGCTGGCCGAGCACATGCTCATCGTGGGCCTCACGAGCCCGAAGGGCGAGAAGCACTACGTTGCCGCTGCCTTCCCTTCCGCCTGCGGCAAGACGAATCTCGCGATGCTGATTCCGCCGGACTCCATGCCTGGCTGGAAAGTCGAAACAGTGGGTGACGACATTGCCTGGCTGCATCCGGGCCCGGACGGGCGGCTCTGGGCCATAAATCCTGAAGCGGGTTACTTCGGCGTCGTGCCGGGCACCAATCGCGACACGAACAAGAACGCGTTCGACATGATCCACCACGACACGCTCTTCACGAACGTGGCGCTCACGGCGGATGATGAGCCGTGGTGGGACGGCCGCAAGAAGAACACGCCGGTGCTGGACTGGAAAGGCCAGCCCTACGATCCGAAGAATGGGCCGGCTGCTCATCCCAATTCACGGTTCACGGTTTCCGCGAAGAACAATCCGATTTACTCGGCGCATGCCGATGACTCGGCGGGCGTGCCGATCAGCGCCATTCTTTTCGGCGGCCGACGGCGCGAAGTGGCGCCGCTCGTATACGAGGCGCGGGACTGGAACCACGGAGTGCTGGTTGGTGCGTCGGTCGCTTCGGAAACCACAGCTGCCGCGGTGGGCCAGGCGGGTGTCGTGCGGCGCGACCCCATGGCCATGCTGCCCTTCTGCGGCTACAACTTTGCGGACTACTGGGCCCACTGGCTGGATGTCGGCAGCAAGCTGAAGAATCCGCCGCGCATCTTCCACGTCAACTGGTTCCGCCGCGATGCCGATGGCAAATTTCTTTGGCCTGGGTTTGGTGACAACCTCCGGGTGATCGCGTGGATGCTGGAGCGGGCTGCGGGTACTGCCGGTGCGAACAGCACGCCGATCGGCAACCTGCCGCGTCCCGAGGATCTGAACACCCGGGGGCTGAACATGTCGCCCGGAGACCTGCGCGCGCTGCTCAGCGTCGATCCTGCGCTCTGGCGCAAGGAGATCGGCGAGGTAGGCGCATACATGAAACAGTTCGGCGCACGCCTGCCAGCGGAGCTCGGCTCGCAACTGCGAGCCATAGAGAGCGCCCTGCAACCCTGAAGGGCAACGTCGGCTCGCTACTTCGGTCGCGCCTCGATCAGCAGCGATTGCGTGAACTGAACGGGCAGCTTCCCGGTTGGCCCCTGCACTTCGCCGAGCTCGCGACCGTGTACGTAATCCGTGACCCGATAGGTTCCGGGTTCCAGCCCGCGTAACTCAACCTGGCCCTTGAAAGTCTTCGCGAAGAACGCGTAGTTCATGACGCCATCCTTGCGCACCACGTGCGTCTCGGGCCGGTCGAAGCCGATGTCGTACAGATTGCCGACGTACTCGCCCTCCGAGAGCCGCTTCAGCGCGTAGAGCCGCGTCCACTCACCCCAGAGCTTCTCGCGTTTCGGGCTTAACAGCAGCGTCTTGTCTTTCTCGCCGGGCGCGCCGGGCCAGGCGAAGTTCGTGCCGATCACTCCGCCCACGCCGAAGGTCGAAGCGAAGTCTTCGCCGCCTTCACTCATCTCTACGTGGTCGCCGAAGTAGGCGATGCGGTCGCCGGTGAGTGCTTTGAGCGTCTTGCCCTTCAAGCGCACCTGCCAGGAGCTCTCCGGATCGGCAGCCACCGTCATGTTGAGATAGGGCAGCGTGAAGAACGAATAACCGGTGCCGCACGGGCAGATCTCGACGACGGCGCCCGGCTTGGCGGCCTGCGCTGCGTCCCATATCGCCTTGAAGTATCCGGGCATTCCCTCCGGCGCGTCCTCTGGAGATGCATGCGCATGTGCCGGATTGAAGCAAAGCGGCGCAGCATTCAAATGCTGCCCGTCGATCTTCAGGCCGTCGAAGCCCCAATCCTGCAGCGCCTTGCGCGCGAACTCCGCAGCGTCCGCGCGCACGGGGCCTATCGCGGGGCACAGGTATTGCGAATCCCACCAGGTGATCGGGCGAGTCGAGCCATCTGCATTTTTCAGCAGCCAGTCAGGGTGCTCCTTCGCTGTGCGCGACGTCGCATCCGCGCCGAGCGGAGCCCACCAGAGTTGCGCCTTGAGGCCGGCAGCATGGATGCGATCCACCATCGCCTTCATGTCGGCATCGCCCGCCGGAAACTTGTCGGGCCGCGGGCGCCACTCGCCAAGCGCGATCTGCCAACCATCATCGAGCACCGCCCATTTGAATCCGAGCCGTGTGACAACTGGCAGGGTCTCGAATACCTGCGTGGGTGTGAACGTGCGCCCGTAACCCCACGCGCACCAGATGGGATCGAAAGCTTCCTTCGGCGCCTGCGCAAGCTTCAAGCCCTGCGCTTGCATGACGTCGCTGTAGGCGCGCAGCGAATCGAAGTGATCGCCTCGGTGAACGGCGACAAAGCTGCGCAAGGTGACGGTGCTCTCACCGGGCGCCAGCGTGACATGGCGCTCCGCGACGAGGCCGAGCGTCGCCTCGCCGCTCCTCTGGCGCTGCACCGGCAACGAAACCTGTTTGGGCACGAGCTCGATGTGGCCCACGGCGATGCCGATGTCGCGACGCCAGACATCGACCAGCGGCGTACCTCCGCCATAATCCGAATCGTTCATGCCGAGGAAGTTCTTGCTTTGCGAGCCGCGAAGTACCGGCTCTACCCAGTCTGGCCGCGCATCGTGAGAGCTGCTCTGGTAGGACCAGAAGGCCGGCTCGGGCGCTTTCAGCGCGGGCGTCAATGCGTAGTGATTGCTGGTGTACCCGAGGATCTGCACGGGCTCGCTGCCTTCGTTCGTATACCGGACGCGGACGAAAAGCCAACGGGGCCTTTCACGATATGCCGTGACTTCGACCTGCTTCGAGATATCCCCGGAACGGCCTGTGAGTGTCGTTCGCTTGCCGTTTCCGAGCTCGTCCGCGAGGGGGGCCTCACTGCGACTCGCGAACACGAATCCGTCGATGTCACCTTTGGCCGTGCGCAGCGTCTCGGATTCAGCGAACGGGCCGAGCGCTATTTCCTGCACAAGGGTTGCGACCACGCGGCTGCGCATGTGGTCGTCGAAGTCCAAGCGCAGCCCATCGCCCTGCACGCTCGTTGTGGAAGAGGCGGCGAGCACGGCGGCGGCGAGCATCATCATGGCATCGAGTATGCCTCAATGAAGACGTGATTCGCAGGGCAGTCGTGAACCACCGCTAGGTCGACCTTTCGTTTTCCTTGGCATCCGAAAGCGTAAGTTCACTCGGCACAGCTGCGAATGCGCACAAATGCGCCGAGTCATCGGGCTTAATTCCCCCAGGACAGCAGATTTGCCGCTACCGGTTCAGTCCGCCATGTGCATACCGTACGTCATCGCGAAAAGTGACCAATATACCCTTTACGTGCTATTCCTCTTGGGCGCATTCGGTCCGCAACTGGGAAGGCCGCGCGTGGACACTCTCAAACGCTCGCGCTTCATCAACATGAAGGAGCTGCGTTTCAATATGGGTAACCAGGTGTGGCGACTCGCATTTTGATTTGCGGCACGCCCGCGCACGCACGCAGACGCAGGTAGCTCTCGAGCTCGGCATCAACCGAACGGAATCTCGAAGCTCGAGCAGCGGACGGACCTTATGATCTCGACCTTGGCGGGCTACGTCGGCGCAATGGGCGGCAGACTGCGTTTGATAGCTGAGTTTCCTGACCGGCCGCCGGTGCTGCTGACCGGATTTGCCGCGATGGGAAGTTCCGTAGACGACGATTGACCCTGGACTCCCCTCAAGACCTTACTTCGCGAGATCCCTCAACAGGCTGTCCCAGTGTGCCAGCGCTCCATCGATCGCGGCGACCGGGGCGCGCTCGTTGAGGCCATGGCTGAACTCGTCGGATGCCTTCATATAGAGACCGGAAACGCCGTAGCTTGGAATGCCCAATGCACGAAAGTGCATGCTGTCGGTGGCGCCCGCGGACATGTTCGGCACGATCGCAAGCTTTGGATGCAGGGCATGGACGGCCTTGGTCACAGCAGCCATCACGTCAGGCCGCAGAGGTGACGCCTCGCCTTCGACGGATGGGAGGCCTTCCTGTGAAATCTTCACGCCAGCGTCATCGATCACCTTGGCCAGAGTGTCGCGCACGCTTGCGACAGGCGTGCCGGGAAATATCCGGCAGTTGATGTTCGCCGTCGCCCGCTGCGGCAGTGCATTCTGAGCGTGGCCGCCCGCAAGCATCGTGGCTATACAAGTAGTCCGCACCTGCCCGATGTATTCCCGGCTGTCTGAGAGAGTCTCGATTGCCTGCGCGTCGTTCGGATCAGCCAGGAAGCGCGTCATGGCCTCGCCGAGCGGCGCCGCCGCATTGGCTGCGCTGGCTTTGAAATAGGCCCGGGTGATCTCGTTCTGCATCGCCGGGAAGCGGTAGTCCGCAACCCTCTGGAGTGCCCGCACCAGCTGATTGATGGCATTGGTCTTGCCCGGCCGGCTCGAGTGGCCGCCCGGATCGGTGACCGTCAGCGTGAAGTCGGCATACACTTTCTCGGCGGCCTGTATGCCGTAGACGATGGGCTTGCCCGTGCCTTCAGCGAGCAGGCCCCCGCCGCCATCGTCGTTCAACACCAGCTCGGCGTTCTTGATCTCCTGCGCGAGCTTGCGAGTGCTCACCATGGAGGTCTCCTCGTCCCCCGAGAGCGCGAACAGCACATCGCGTCCCGGCTTCCAGCCCGAGCGCCTGAGGTGGGCCAGCGTCGCCGTGATCATCGAGACGTCGAACTTGTTGTCGACCGCGCCGCGGCCATACACATAACCGTTCTCGACGACGGCCGTGAACGGGTCGCGCTCCCAGTCCTTGGGATCGGCCTCCACCACGTCCATGTGCCCGTTGATCACGATGGGCTTCTTGGAGCTCACCGCGCCGGGATAACGCGCGATCAGGATTGCCGTATCGGCTACGGGCTCGATGCGGATGTCATCAGGTGAAAACCCCGCCTCGACGAGAACGCCTTTCAGATATTCGGCGTAAGGCACCATCTGTTCACCGCCGATGACCGTGCGAAAGCCGATCGACTTGCGCAGGATGTCGAGCGCCTGGTCGTGCAGCGCTGGGTCGACTTTGGCAGGCGCTGCGGTAACCGTTTCCTGGAGCAGGAGGGTGCCGGCGAGGGGCAGCAATACGCGAGTGAGGGCGCGGATAGTCACAGACATGCAGGGCCTCGGTTCCGATGAGTCCAGGGTGGGCGACGATGATACAAGGATGGCCGCCGTTGCGGCGAACCGAGGCGTGCATCGTGCTCCTTCGGGCCGTGGCGCATGCTCTTCCTTCGCCATGGATTCAGCCCCAGACGAAACGCACGGCAACTTGAAGGCGGCGCTCCCTCGAGTTCCTGGGAACGCTCGTGCTCACAATGCGACGTGGCGTATGCTCGCGCCATGATTACGCGGCGCGACCTCGTTGCAGGCTCACTGCTACTCGGCGGCGGAGCCCTCGCGACCGGTTCGGTTGCCCGGGCAATGGACCCGGCGCTGGCTCCCCTGCCAGGAAAGAAGCCGCTGATCCGCCGCACGTTCCGCGCGCCGAATTACGAAACTCCCCTTGCCGGCCTCCGCTCGACCTTCACGGAGAATGATGCGTTCTTCGTCCGGTATCATCTGGCTGTGATCCCGCAGATCGAGGCGCGCGCGTGGCGCCTGCTGATTGCCGGCGAGAGCGTGACCAAGACGCTCGCGCTCACGCTGGATGATCTGCGCCGCAATTTCGAGAACGTGACTATCGCGGCAGTCAACCAGTGCTCGGGCAATCGACGCGGCCTATTCAGCCCGCGAGTGCCCGGTGTGCAGTGGGGCAACGGCGCGATGGGCCATGCCACGTGGACGGGCGTCCGGCTGCGCGACGTTCTGAAAAAGGCCGGGCTCAATGCCGACGCACTGGAGGTCATTCTGGACGGCGCCGATACTGCGCTCCTGCCAGCCACGCCGGACTTCGTGAAAAGCCTGCCTATTGAGCGCGCGCTCGATGAGAGCACGCTCATAGCCTTCGAGATGAACGGGCAGCCGCTGCCACATTGGAACGGCGCGCCGGCGCGGCTTGTCGTTCCCGGCTGGACGGCGACCTACTGGATGAAGCACCTCACTGAGATTCGCGTGGTGCCGAAAGCATTCGAGGGATTCTGGATGAAGACCGGCTACCGAATCCCCGCTGGAAAGTTTCCCGGGGCGCGCTTCGCGAGCCAGGAAACGCCGGATACCACGCCCATTACCGAAATACTGGTGAACTCGCTCGTCACCAGCCACGTCGACGGGCAGAAGCTCGCTCGCCACGAACCTGTCTCACTCAGCGGATGGGCATGGGATGGGGGCACTGGCATCGATGCCGTGGACGTGTCCGGTGATGGCGGCGCATCCTGGCAAGCAGCTTCGCTGGGCAAGGACCTCGGTCGGCATGCCTGGCGCGGGTTTCAATATCCTGTCGACACTTCCAAAACCGGCGCCGTGGAGCTATCGGTGCGCGCCCGCAGCCGTGGCAAGGCTGTCCAGCCCGCGCAGCTGACATCGAATCCATCGGGCTACCACCACAATGCGATCCGGGCCGTGAGGCTGGAGGTTGCATGAACCGCGTGCGGATCTTCGTGCTCTTGTTGACCTGCGCCGCGATTCCCATCGCAGGGGCAGGCACGGGCGAGGAAAGTATCCAGCTGCTGAAGGCTCGGGGCCACGATCTCACCGCAAGCCGGTGCGTGATCTGCCACAGCCTCGACTACATCGAGATGACCGCCGAAGTCATGGATCGCGCGGGCTGGCAGAAGACGATCAAGAAGATGGTAGAGCGCTTCGGCGCACCGATCACCGCCGATGAGGCTGCTCAAATTTTGGACTATCTCGACGCGCACTACACGGCGGGCGCCCGCTAACCCACGCTATCGATCTGCATCTTCATTGGGGAGCCACTGCTCAGGCTAGTGGCGAGTGCGGTTGCCTCCTCGATGACGCCGGCGCGAATCTTCTGCGCCGTTTCTGTCTCACTGCGCGTCTGGATCCAGCCCAATAGCGTCAGGCTGCGCAGAAACAGCATGACATCGAGCATCTCAAGCTCCGCGTCGCTCATCTGGCGCACCTGGCGATAGCCCTGCAGCATGGCGTGCAGGGCCGGCGTGAAGCTAGCCGTGCCGAACTGGAAATACACAGCGGTGGCAATCTCACCGACATACCAGCCAAATCCGCTGTCGTCGAAGTCGATCAGCGTGAGGCCATTCGCGCCGTCCATCAGGACGTTCTCGGGGACCAGGTCGCTGTGGATCAGGCCGTATCGATGACGCGGCTTGCCGAACTCAGCGAGTCTTTCACGCGCTGCATGCACGCCACCGCGCAGCGTCGCGCGCTGTTGGGCCGTCAATGCATGAAGATCGTCGTAGTAACCCCAAACGGCATCACGTCCCATGCAACCCTCTTCATCCCAGCTGTGTCGCCTGAATGAATCGGGAGGGAGCCAGCATTCGCTGTGCAGGTGCATCAGCCCCGCGAGCCGCCCTAACTGCTCATAGGCGCGCTCGATGAATTCGCGCTCTCCGAAAGCCTGCTCTTCGATGACGCCCAGCTGACTGCCGGGCACCCAGGAAAGGAGATCGCACTGGTAAGGATCCAAAGAGCCTGGCGCGGCCACGCGCGTGAACGCTTCCCCTGATGTCGTCTCGATCACCTTCGGGGTCGGAATGCCCTGCGCGCGCAGCGCGCTCATCCAGAGAAGCTCGGAGCGAAGCTCTGCGTCGCTGTGATAGCCAATCCGGTGGATTCGCAGCGCGAAGCTGCGCACATCGCCGACATCCACGGAAAGGACCGTATTCTCCCGGTGCCTCAGCAGGGAAAGCCGCGCACTTGAATCAATGCCCCATGCCGGCAAGGCGCGTCGGGCGATATCGGTGAAGTCGGGCGGGCTAGAAGTTGAAATTGAGCTCGACACCATAGGTGCGCGGCAAGCCGCGGTGCGTGTAGTCGAAGCCGATCCCTGAGACGTCAGCCGCGCTCGTGATGTAAAACTTGTCCGTTAGGTTGCGGCCCCAAAGCGCGGCCTCCCACCGGTCACTGGTCGAGCGCAGTGCGAGCCGTGCATTGAAAAGCCCGTATCCGTCCTGGCGCAGCCGCGCGACGTTGAACGGCTCGAAGTACTGCGCGGCGGCGTACGTCCCGTCGAGCTGCACCATGAACAGCGTCCTGTCGGCTCGCATCGCTTCCCAGTCGATCGAGACGTTGCCCGTGAACTTGGGCGAGTCCGGCAGGCGGTTGCCCGAGAGGTCCTCGCCGCGAAGCACGGCCTTCTCCAGTTTCGCATTGAGCCAGCCGAGCCCAGCGTGCACCGTCAGCGCCTCGACGGGCCGCATGACCAGCTCGATCTCCGCCCCATCGATCTTCGATTCGCCGAGATTCACCAGCGGCTGCGCGAGCGTGACCGGATTGACGTCGATGACCTGCTGGTTCTTGTACGTGTAGTGGAACACCGCGCCATTTGCCCGCACGCGGCCATTCAGCCACTGTGACTTGATGCCGATCTCATAGGCGTCGAGTGTCTCGGGCTTCGCGCCCGTGGCCTCGATCGGTGAAAAAAATGCTTGCGCGGAGAAGGCCCCCGAGCGATAGCCGCGGCTGTAACTTGCATAGAGCAGCAACTCGGGGCGCGGCGCGTAGTCCAGGCCGAGCTTGCCCGTCGTGGCCGTATCGTTCAGGTCGTTGCTGAGCGTCGCATCGACGTTCACCGGATCGCCGGGGATGAGATTGGCGATGGGGATCTCATCGGGGCCGCGCAGCTGCGCTATGAAGTTTCGCAGGCCCGCGTTGTCATGGTTGTAGCGCAGCCCGGCGCGCAGCTTGAACGTCTCGCTCAACTGGTAGCTGGTGTCTGCATACACCGCCCAGCTGTTGCGATTCTGGTCGAACTGGTTGGCGTAGCGGCACGCGAGCGCGCCACCCGAATCGATGCAGTCGTCGACGTCGATGCTGCCGTCGAGATTGACGTCAATGCCGTTCCACAGCTGCAGCTCGGTGGAATTGAAGATCACCTCGTGCTGGTAGTAGCTGCCGAGGATGAAATTGAACGGCGCGCCGAAGGATGACGTGAGCCTCAGGTCCTGGGTGAACTGCGTGGCCGTGCCGACATAAGGCGTCTTGAACACTTCGATCGGGGCGCCGTCGGTGGCCTCGGGGTTGAACAGGTCGCCTTCCGCGTACGCGCTCACCAAAGTCAGCGTAAGGCCCGGGGAGAGCGACGCATTCGCGGTGAGTGAAAAGGTGTCCGTGGTCTGCCGCCGCTTCGGCGTGTAGGAAACCGAGACCTCGTCGTCGTCGAGGCCTTCGCGGAAATGATCGATGTTGGGATTCAGTACGGGATCGAGGTCGTGAAACTGCTGGAAGATTCCGGCGCCGATGCCGAGCGGCCCGGGGCGCGCGAAGATGGCATAGTTGTACATGTTCTGCTTGCTGTGCGAATAGCGCAGCAGCATGTCGAAGGAATCGCTGGCCTTGAAAAGGAAGCTCGCGCGCGCTGCCCACTGGTTGACCGCGTCCATGTCGGGGCCTCCCGGGAACTTGTTCTTGAACCAGCCATCCGCCTTCGCGTACGTGAAGGCGAAGCGCGCCGCCACGCGGTCCGGCACAAGGACCGCATCGAATCCGCCTTCGGCGTCATAACGGCTGTAGCTGCCGGCTCCCACCTTGAGGTAGCGAATCGGCGCAGTGAACGAAGGCGAGCGGCTGATGAAATTAATGGCGCCGCCGGTGGTGTTCTTGCCATACAGCGTGCCCTGGGGTCCGCGCAGCACCTCGATGCGCTCCAGGTCGAAGAGGTCCACGCCGAGCAGCGCGAAGTTGCCCTTGTAGACTTCGTCGACGTACGTCGCCACCGGGCTCGATTGGTTCAGGCTGTAGTCGAACATCGAAACGCCGCGCAGCGAGAAGACTGGCGAAGGCCCGCCGATGATCCCGTTCACCTGCAGGTTGGGCACGGTCTCGGAGAGCACGGTGGGGTTGTCCAGCTTCATGTCGTCGAGCTGATCCGCCGTCAGCGCGGTCACCGACACCGGGACGCGCTGTAGGGGCTCGGCGCGCTTCTGCGCCGTGACCAGCACCTCAGCCAGCCCCCCGCCCGTCGCCTGGTCCTCCGGCGCGGCCGCGGCATCGGGTGCTGCCGCATCCTGAGATTGCGCGAGTGGGGCCAGCGACAGGATGACCAGGCTCAGGAAATGCGCAGATCGGATCATTTCACAGTCCCCCGCCGTGGCGGTGCCGGAGCCGGCACCTGGATTCTTATTAAACTCGACTGAAGTCGCGTTTTTAGTCGAGATTAGGGTATATCGACGATCTCAGGAAAGTCAATCGGCCGGGGCGCGCGCTTGCTTCCGGTTGCAATCAGCGGAGATGATCCGGCGCATGACGCTGCTTGCCACCCGCAAAAGCACCTTTCGCGCCCGCGGCATCGCGCGGCGAAAGAAGCTGCTCGATTCCGCGCGCACCCTGCTGCAGACGCGCGACATGGACGAGATCAGCCTCGGCGACGTCGCCGAGCATGCCGGAGTGGCGAAAGGCTCCGCCTATCACTTCTACGCCAACATCAAGGACGTCTACGCGAGCCTGGTGATCGAGCTAGACGAGCAGCTCCACAAGGTGATGATCGAGCGGATCCGCAAGCCCGTGCGCACGTGGAGCGACGTCATCGACATCCTCCTCGACCGCGCCGCGCACTTCTACGTGGAGAATCCGTCCGCACGCCAGCTCCTCATCGGGCCCAAGACACTTCCGGAACTGAAGCTTCGCGACCGGCAGAGCGATGTCGTCATCGGCCGCATGTTCGAGGACCACGTTAGCACGTACTTCGAGATGCCCTCCATCCCCGGCAGGTCGGAGATATTCTTCCGCGCCATAGAGATCGCCGACCTGATGTTCTGCCTGTCGATGCTCGGCCATGGCGACATCACTAAAGAGATGAACAGCGAAGCGAAGCGCGCGGCGGTGGCCTACCTGGGCTCGTACATTCCGACCACCCTGCCCCGCAGGAAGCGCCGCTAGTTTGAAGCCGGCTGAGCCGCCTCAGGCTCATCGACCCACACGTCCACCGCGCAGTACCACAGCCCGTCGGACTCTTTACGCCAGACATTCATCAGCCGGGCGCGGGTGGTGACGGGATTCCCCGCGGCGTCGTTGATCGTGATGTTGGTGTTGCCCACGAGATAGGCCAGCATGCCATCCGGCGACAATTCCACGTGGGTCCATGACCAGTCATCGTGGAAGTCGGGGCCCGCCAGCAGGTCCGCTACGGTCTTCGTGAGAGCAGGCATGCCGGTCGCGGTGCCCTGCCCCGATCCGAACATGATGCCGTCCGAAGTGAAAAAGGAAGCAATGTGCGCGGCATCCCGTTTGGCCGCAACCGCCTCATGCCATTCCTGGTCGCGCTTCAGCAACGCGGCCTTTTCGGCCGCGAGGTCGACGACGGGCGCGGCGGCCTCGCGCGGCGAACAACCGGCAACGATGCAGATGCCGGTGAAGATGACAATGAAACGGAAGGAGACTCCCTTGGAAATCACCCCGGCACCGAGCCCGCACGACGTTCCGTCAGGCGGGCAGCGGGTGCCTGCAATTCCGCATCGTCGACTCCGGCGTCGCCGGCCGGCAGAGCGCGCATCTGATATTCAGGCGGCGCGTGATGGCCGGCGGGGGTCAAAGGGTGAATCAATACATCCAGAAGGCGTCTCGATACCGGCACGGCGCCTTCCAGGCCGATGTTTCGCCGAGGAGGCTTCGCGGGAAAGCGATAGGTGCCGAATATCCTGTCCCAGATCATCGTGACCTCGCCGAAATTGGTATCCGTCTCGACCTGCACGGGGCTGTGATGCCAGCGATGCAGCTCCGGGGTGTTCAGAAACCTGTTGAAGATGCCACAGCGCATCTTCACGTTGGTGTGAGTCAGAATTCCCAGGTAGATGTACAGGGAGGCGTACCACAGTGCCACTTCGGCGGGCACGCCGAGCAGCACGGGAATCGGGGCACCTATCGCCACGGACTTGATGATGTCGACCGGGTGAAAGCGCCCGGTGTTGACCACGGTGAGGCGCGACGAACTGTGGTGTACGGCATGGAAGCGCCAAAGCAGCGGCACTTTGTGCGCCCAGCGATGTGCCAGGTGGTTGCCGAGGTCCCACAGGATGATTCCGGGAATGATCTGCGCGATCAAAGGCCAGTGGGCTGGCCACACTTGCAGCGACACCAGCGGCTGGAAAGTCTCGATCAGCCATACGAGGGCGGCCAGACACGCCACCGTCGCAACCGAGTTGAGGACGATAGTGACGATCGACAGGAAAATGTCGCTCGGGATCTGTCCGTCGCTCTTGTTCCATGCCTTTTCGAAGGGGAACAGGCGCTCGAGCAGCAGCAGCACGAAGAAGAATCCCCAGTAGACGATCGACAGCGCGACATCGCCGTTCCAGCCGCCGAGCTTCCACATCGCCACCCATGCGAGCATCGCGCCGCCAAACAGCACGGGGAAGAACACGTAAGACATTCTTTCGCGCCAGACCGGGCCGACCATGGGTGCCTTTCCCGAAAAGATTGTCGACTCTAGTCGTGTTTATAGTCCATCTGCATTCTGAGGGTCAACACCCGCGCCGCGCGCCTGCGACTCAAACCGACGCGGATATCGCCGGGCGGACAGCCGGCCGCAGCTGCTTGGACTGCGCTTCGAGCGCGTCAATGATGCGCGAGATGTCGTCATCGCCGTGCGCCGCCGACAGGCTGATGCGCACGATGTTGAGCCCGCTCGGCGTCGCGGGCGGCACCATCAGATTGGTATAGACGCCGGCGTCGAGCAGCCCCTGCCAGTGCGCGATGGCCTCATCGCGTTCGCTGAAAACGAGTGCCGTGACCGGCCCCGGCGCTTCGGCGCCGATGCGATAGCCAAGCCGCTTCAACTCCGAATGGAAGCGGTTCACATGCCGCCACAGTCGTGCCCGCAGATCGTCGCCCGCCAGAACGCGCGCCAGCGCCTGCACGCGTCGCGGCGATGACCGGCGGCGGCGGCGACGCGGTGAAAATGTAGGGTCGGCTCGCCATTCGCAGCAGCTCTAGATCGGCGTGGCGACTCACGCAGAAGCCGCCCACTGCCGCCCAGGCTCTTGGAGAAGGTGCCGACGATGAAGTCCACGCGATCGAGCAGCCCAAGCTCGGCGCAGATGCCGAGGCCGCGCGGCCCGTACATCGCCGAACGAATGCGCTTCATCGACGATCAGCCAGGCTCCATGACGCTCGTTGACTTCGACGATCTCGCGCAACGGCGCGCGATCGCCCAGCGTGCTGTACAGGCTCTCGACCACGACCAGCGTGCGGCTCGCATCGTCGCCCAGCCGCTCGAGGCGGCGGTCGAGGTTCTCCGGGTCGTTGTGTCGGAAGCGGATGGTTGTCGCTGCGCTCAGGCGGCATGCATCGTGAATGCTGGCATGGCTGTCGGCATCGACCAGCAGGAAGTCGCCCTGTCCGGCGAGTGCGGAGATGGCGCCGAGATTTGCCTGGTAGCCGGTGGAAAACACGATGCCGGCGGGCCAGCCGAAGGCGTTCGGCCAGCGTCACGCTCGAGGCCGCGATGTCCGGCGTAGTTGCCGCTCGCCATGCGCGAACCGGTGGTGCCCGTGCCCAGCGACTCTATAGCCTGTATGGCGGCCGCGCGGCATGCCGCATCGAATGTCAGGCCCAGATAGTTGTTGGTGCCCGCGAGCAGCACACGACGGCCGCCGATGGTCGCCTCGGTGGCCGAATGCACCTGATCCATCGGGGTGGCGACCGACGGAACGCGCACCTTTCCCCGCCAGCGCGGCTTGCAGCGCTGCGAAGCGGGGCAAACTTGTCGAGCAGGCTCAAGACGAGCCCGTCAAGGCGTCGGATGCCCACGCAGAGCTGATCAAGAGTACGGGCCTCGGCGATGGTGGCAATCGGAATGGAGATATCGAGCCGGTCCTCGATCTCCATGATGAGGTCCATGACCTGGGCGGAGTCCATTCCGAGCTCGCTCGCAAGGTGTGACACTGCCGTCAATGACGCCGACTGTCCGGGCAGACTGCGAGCAAGGCCTCGCGGACTACCGACTCGACTCTTCCCGTTGCGTCAGCCATTCCGCATGCTTAGGCTGCGCGGCGTCGTCCGTTGCCGTCACTGACGAGGAAGCGGCGAGGCGAGGGTTTCGCTTCAGGCGCTCCTCACTGTGGCGACTCCAGGAATTCCTTGCGAGCGTGCTGCGCGACAGCTTGCCGGAGGACGTGCGCGGCAGGGTGTGCGGCGGCACGAGCTCGATCAGGCAGTCGAATGCCGAATTCGGCGGTGATCGCCTCGTGCAACCGGTCGACCAGCGAGGCAAGCACCGCGAGGTCCGGCTCACGGCACTGCACGACCAGCACGGCCAGCTCGGTCCCGTCGCTGCCGGGCACCGAGAACGCGGATGCGTCGGTGGGACGCACTTCGGGCTGCATCTCGGCCAGGTGCTCGAGATCCTGCGGCCAGATGTTGCGGCCGTTGATGATCAGCAGATCCTTGGCGCGGCCGGTGAGATACAGCGAACCATCGACGGCGAGTAGCCGAGGTCGCCGGTGTCCAGCCAGCCGTCTGCCGTCAGCACTCGCGTGGTCTCCTCGGCGATTGTCGAAGTAACCCACCATGACGCTCGGGCCGCGCAGGAATACGCGCCCACGCTGACGCTCCGGCAGCACGTGCGCCGTCCTCGTCGCGGATTTCGACTTCGAAGCCCGGCAGCGGCTGCGCCGCAGTTGATGAAGCCCTTGCGACGCGACGGCGCGTCGTCCGGCAGCGGCAGGGCCTCGCCGGTGTCGGACAGATGCTCGCCGTCGACGTAGTCGATCTGTGAGCCGCCGCCCACCGGCGAGAAGCTCACCGCCAGCGTGCACTCGGCCATGCCGTAGCAGGGCAGGAAGGCGTTGGCTTGAACCCGGTCGGGCGCCAGCGCCTCGGCGAAGGCATTGAGCCATTCCGGATGGATCATCTCGGCGCCGACGCCGGCGACGCGCCATGCGGACAGATCGAGCGATTCGGTGTCCTTGGCCGCAGGCGGCGTGCGCACAGCGCGTAGCCGAACGGCGGACTGAACGAAATCGTGCTGCGGTTCTGCGACATGAGCTTCAGCCACAGCCGCGGCCGCATCGCGAACTCGCGCGAGCCCAGGAAGTCGCAGGAGCGCTGCGTCGCGACGCATCCCAGCACGATGCCGACCAGGCCCATGTCGTGGTAGTACGGCAGCCAGGAGAAGAAGCGGTCGTCGGCGGTCAGCGGAAAGCCGTGGTTGAAAGATGGCTTCGAGGTTATGCAGCGCCGAGGCCTGCGTGATCATCGTGCCGCGCGGGAAGCGCGTGCTGCCCGAGGTGTACTGCAGGTAGGCCAGCTCGTCGGTCACCGGCGGCGCCGGCAGCTCGCCCATGTCCTCCAGCGCCATGAAATCGTCCATGCGTACCGGTCAGCTGCACGGGCAGCCCGTCGACGGCCTCGCGCAGCAGCTCGATGAATTCGGCCGGCGCAAACGCCGCCGACTGCGTGGCAATCGAGCACCATCTGCCGCAGGTGATGGACGTAGGCTTCGCGACCGCCGAGATGGATCGCCGCAGGCAAGCGGCACGGGAACCACGGCCGCGTACTGGCAGGCGTAGAACATCACGGCGAAGTCGGGATGCGTATGGGCGACCAGCGCAACGCGTGCGCCGCGGCCCAGCCCCTGCAGGCGACGCGCTAGCGCACGCGCCCTCTCACGCAAGTCGCCGATAAGGACAGGACGGTGGTCAGCTCACCGCGACCGTCGTAGTAATTGAAGCCGGTCTGCCCATCGAGCGGCGTAGTCGAGCGCCTCCGTCAGCGAGGAAAACTCCGCGCAACGCAAGGCGATCCGACTGTTGGTCGGTGTCGGTTCGAGTTTGAGAGCCAAGTGTAATTACCCCCCAGGATCCCGGTCGCACGCCGGCCCGCTCCCCGACGGTTGCGACGCCAGATCCGCTCCCCTCAGCCGGAGCCTGCTCAATGGGCAAGCTTAGCCATTGATAAATTCTATGTTGCCGAGCGCTCAACGCAATTTCTTTGCAACCTTGAGGGCCTCCGAGGCGGGGCCGCGATCGGTGAGGGAGCGCCCGGAGGCGGGATTTAACCTGCCTGTCACGGAGCCTGCAAGTACCCCCCGTACTTCCCGAAGGGCCAAGACCACCTTGCCACCACCTCGGGTACGCCTATGTAATGCGCCCCCCGGCCCGAGAGTTCCAAGCGTGACGTCCCACACAGAGCCATACAAGGCCATCATCCTGAGCGCCGGTCAGGGCAGCCGCCTGCTGCCGATGACTGAAAACCTGCCCAAATGCCTGCTCGATCTCGGCGGGCGCAGCATGCTCGAGTGGCAGCTGCGGGGACTGGCAGAGGCCGGGGTCCAGGAGGCGGTGGTCGTCACCGGTTTTCGGACCGACATGGTGCGAGCGGACCCTCGAGCGGGTCGCGCCGGCAGGCATGCGCGTCCGCGACGCGCTTCAACCCCTTCTACAAGGTTGCCGACAACCTCGCGAGCTGCTGGATGGTCCGCGAGGAGCTCACGGCAGGGACTCCTGATTCTGAATGGCGATACGCTGTTCGAGCCGCGAAATCGCCCGCAGGCTGCTCGACGCTCCCGCGGCGCCCATCACGGTCACGATCGATCGCAAGGCCGCCTACGACGACGACGACATGAAGGTGATCACCCAGGACGACCGCCTGGCGTCCATCGGCAAGAAGCTGGCCGGTCGGAGGTGACTGGCGAATCGATCGGCTTCCTGCGCTTCGACGCCCGGGGCGCGGCGGCCTTCGTGGCCGAGCTCGAGCGGACGATGCGCACCCCCGAAGGGCACCGGCCTGTGGTACCTGTCCGCCATCCAGCGACTGGCGAAGACCGGTTTCGACGTGCAGGGTCGCTTCTATCGAAGGCCTAGCTTGGGCCGAGCTCGACTTCCCGGCCGACCTCGAGCGCTGCCGCGAGCTTGCCGCGGGTTGGGCGGGCACTGGGGTGGCGGCGGTTCCCAGGCAAGCGCTGGTCTGACTCAGGCTCCGAGCAGCCGTCGGACCAGGTCCAGGTCGGAGGGCTTGTCGACATCGATGGCGGCACGGCCGTCATCGAGCAGGACGAAGCCCAGATGCGCACCTGATAGCTCGCCCACGCGATTCAGCGCACCTTGGAGACTCAGCTTGCCCAGCCGATAACGGATCGCATAAGCGGGCCCGAGCCTGGCGAGCATTGCCAATGGGCGTTTGCGATCAGCCTCGAGCTCACGCCACAGGCGTATCACCCCAGCTGCGGCCGGTTGAGCCAGTAGGAACAGATTGCAGCCCGAATACTCGCCATCGGAGAAGCGGAGGAAGGTGCGTTGAGTACCAGGCGCGGCCGCCAGAACAGCCTCGCGCCGCGCGAGTGCAATGACGGCGTCAGCGGCAGGCGCGGCGGAAAGGAAGGAGTCCAGGATCTCCGTGGTCAACAGTGCGTGATCGGCCGTAGTCACCAGCAGCGGCACCCCTTCCGCCTCCAAGGCCGCAGCGACACTGGCACTCGGTCCAGCGGCAGCGACCATGGGCGCGACGGGTTTTCCGCAAGCAGGCAGTGCCTCGACGAGGTGAGGTGCCTCGATCGCAACGACGATGCGGCCGATGTACCGGGACGCCGCGACAGTGCCGACCACGCGCTTCAGCATGGTTCGGCCGGCGATCTCGATCAGAGCCTTATGGCTGACGCCCGCATGCGCGGCCAGCTCGTCACCGCCGGCGCGGTTGCCGGCCAGCACCAACGCGGTAAGGCTGGCCTGCACTGTCACTGGAGCGACTTTTCGTAGACCCGGTAAGTCTCGTAAGCCACCGCTCCCAGCGCTCCGATGATTCGCCGCATCGGCAGCCGGATGAACCGTCTCAATGCTCCCGAAGTGCGCACCTCCATGACTTCAACTGCACTCATTCAGGTCTCCGTTTGCCTGCGTGCCGGCCGGAGGAACCCGAGCCACAAGGTGCGCCAGCCGTGCCACGCAAACGTCAGGCCTTGCCACGCCGTTACTATCCAGAAGCCGGCGGAGCCTGCCCCGAACAGCAACGCCACCGCCATGATCGTCATCGTGATGTTGCGACGTGCGATAACCGCGCGCGCCAGCTCATCGAGACGCCCCGACGAATGAAGCGCATGCCCGAGCCGGCGCTTGGCGATTGCGAGCACGATGCGATCGGCAAAATAAAAGACGATCAGCCAGATCGCTCCCTGGTAAAGCGGATCCTCTGATGCACGCGCGCCAAGTCCCCACGCCCAGGCGAAATACCAGAATGGCGGGTGCACCTGGTCGAGCCCGTGATCGAGGACGTTACCGATCGTGGAGTCGGTGAGCGTGAGCCGCGCCAGCTTGCCGTCGACACTGTCGAGCACGCTCATCGCGTAGGCACACGCAAACCCTGACACCCAATGCGCCTGTGCAAACAGCGGCACGGCGGCGAACGTAAGGACAATGGAGATCACGGTGACCACGTTCGGATGGACATGCCAGCGCGCGCACAGCCGCACGAGCGGCCACACCAATGGCGGATAGACGTATGCCGTCAGCAGATCCGTCGAACCCTTGTAGTTGTCCCAGAACATCTTCCGTTCGAGCCGTGCGCGTGCGTCGTCATCGTCGATCCGGTACAGCCAGTAGGGCAGCGAGCGGCGCAGCTTGTCCACATAGGCCGGGAATGCCTGCTCATCGAGAGGCGCGATCAGGCCTGCCGCGAGCAGTGCGTCAGCAATTGCCGCGAGGTCAGCGGCACTTTCAGGAATCGCATGCGCAACGGAAGCATCCAGGCAGATCGCCACGGCGCGCTCCGTGCCCTCCCCGCGCGCCGCCACGCAAGCCATCGCAGCGTTCTCGAGAAACCGGATCAGGCGCGGGTCGACGACGGTCGCACCATCTAGCAGGACCAACCTGTTCGACGCGGCGAGCGCGCGGCGCACGCGTGCGCCGAGAGGTGCCGCATCGGTCTCTGAGCTCGCTCCGGGCCAGCCCACACGCTGAACGGTGGGGCCCGATATCGTGACCGCGACGCGATCACCGACAGCGGCGCGGACGCTGCGCCGGAGCCGTTCCAGCGGCGGAATACCGAACAGTCGTCCGGCATTCGCAACCTTGCTGGTGTCGATCCATAGGCGCATCGCGGGAATCATCGGCGCTCGCTGACCATGAGCTGCGTCAATCCGATCAGGATGAAAATGATGGGAGCCGTCAGCGCTGCCGCCAGCGCGGGGACGCGAGCGCTGGTGCCCATCGAGGACATGATTCCGTCGCACAACAGGAACCCGAGTCCGAAGGCGAGCGCAAGCATCAGTTGCCCTCCACCGCGCGAGCCACCGCGCTCGAGCGTCAACGCCGGAGTCACGGCCAGCAGCAGCATGATGAACATGCTCAGGGGCGCGGTGAATGAGCGCAGCAGCAGCGTCTGGTAGTAGCTCACTGGCTGCGTGCCAACGCGTTCGCCCGCGATGACGTCCGAGAGCATGAAGCTCGACAGGTGCGGCTGGGCGACATCGAGCTGCATGACATCCTCCGGGCGCAGATTCGACTTCCAGTTCCGTTGCGCGATGCGCTCGCGGCTTGCTACACCGCCGTGAATGCTGAGGTACTGAATGTCCTCGAGAGTCCAGTCGCGACCCGTCCAGGTCGCACCTTTCGCCGCGGTGCGCATCGTGAGCAACTGATCATCGCCGCGAACGTAGATGCGCAGCCCCTGGAGCTCACGGCCGTCGGCGCTGCTGCGCACGAACGAGATCGGGCCCGCATTCGTATGCACCCAGCGCGAATAGGCTTCGCCTTCCTCGACCGGCGTAGTGCTGTCCCACCAGACTTTCAGCTTCGCCTCCGTGACCGGGACCAGGAACTGCGACAGGCCGAACTGCAGGGCCGCGAGCAGCAGTGGCACGGGCAGCAATCTGAGCAGAATGCTCGTAAGGCTGACGCCGGCCGAACGCAGCGCCGTGATCTCGTGGGTGCGTGCCATGGCATAGAACGCCGACATCGCGCCTAGCAATGCCGCCAGCGGCAGCGCCACGACCATCTCACTCGGCAGGCGCAGGAGCGCGTAGTGAACGACGCCGGAGAAGCCCAGATCGCGATCGAGGATATCCGTGGTGACGTCGAGCAACTCCAGCAGCTGCATCAGTCCCGTGAGAACGGCGAGCAGCGCCAGCGTCTGGCCGCCGATGCGCCCCCGCAGGTACGAGCCGAGAACGGAGGTCATGGGGCGCGCTTCTTCCATTTACGGCCGAGACCTTCGAACCCGCCCTCGATGGCGCTGACGGCGCGCAGGATCGGGTTGTCACCTGGCCATCGCAGGCTGCTGCGGAAGAGCCAGATTCCGAGCAGCGCAAACAATACATACGGCGTCCAGACCGCCGGAAGCCCGGCGGCGCGCCCGCTTTCTGCGAGGCTCTCGCCGAACTGCAACGCCTGATTCACCGCAAGCAGCGCTAACGCTGCGAACACGACGCCCGGAGCGCGGCGCCCTCGCTTGGCAGCCATTCCCAGCGGCAATGCCAGCAGCGGCAGCAACGGGGGCAGCACCGCGCGCGCGATACGGCCGTGCAGTTCGCCAGACCGCTTGTGTGCCGCGGTTACAGCGTCATCACCGCTGGCGGTTGCGACACCACACCAAAGCTCCGGCAGAGTGAGCTCGCGCACCGAATCGCCGCGCGCTCGGTACGGCGGCGGCGTGGCTGTGAAATCGTCGTCGATGCGGCCGGTTTCGAAGCGCATCGTGAACACGCTGCCGTCGACGTTCGCTCGCACGATCATGCCGCCTTCGAGCTCCAGAAACAGCCTGCGCATCGCGTAACGAAGGAACGAGGCGGCCGCTGCGAGCCGTGATGATTTCCTCGCCGCGAACGGTGTTGCGCTCGACGAAGACTCCCTGTAGCTGCCGCCCGTCCCGGCCGACGGAATCCGCGCTGAGCGTGAACCCATGGCCCGCGCTCACGAAACGATTGTCTTCGACGCGCGCATTCCAGCGCGCTTGCAGCGCCTCGTGTGTTGCCACGTGATAGCCGTAGCGGCTAAGCGGCTGCAGGTAGCCGAACAGATAGAAATTGAAGGCGCATGAGCAGCGCAGCAACCGCAAAGTACGGCATTGCCACCCGCGAGATCGAGCGGCCCGTCGCGAGCATCGCATCGAGCTCGTTGTCGTCGCCGATGCGCGCGACGGCGATGAATATGGCGGCGAAGAACGCGGTGGGTACGGCGAGCCCGAGGTAGTGCGGCACCAAGCTTGCAGCCATCTTCAAAACGACGGAGATTGCAGCACCGCTGGCGGCCGCCATGTCGAACAGGCGCAGCAGCCGCTCCAGCAACTGCGCCAGCAGCAGCACTCCGAGGCACAGCAGCCAGTGGACCGGCAAGCGAGCGCCACGCGTACAAATCGAGCCGATCGGGCAGAAGGCTGCGCAGCGTAGCGCACGATCGCTCAGTCTCCAACGCGGGACCAGGCTTCGCGCAGTCGCGCGAGCAGCGCCTCGCGCGACTGATCATCCGGCGTCACGGCAACCTCAAGAGCTGGCACGCCGGGCCATCCGGCGTCGCGATACTCGATGCCGGAAAAGCTCCGGCCGGCGGCATAGCGTGGAATGACGTGAAAGTGCACGTCCGGATCGACCATCATCAACATCAGGTAGTTGATGCGCTCATAGGCCACGACCTCGCGGAGCATCGTCTCCACGCGGCGCACGATACCGTGCAATTCGGCAAAGCCCGCGGCGCTCACCGCCGAAACGCCTTGCACCGGCTCGCGGCAGACCAGCACCAGCGAGCCCAGTGTCGGCTGCTTGGGACGAAGCAGCACCGTCCAGCACGCGCTCTGTGCGATGCGCGTCGCCGGATCGCCAAACTTGGTTTCGGTGGCATTGGTCATGTCAGAGACTCCCCCGCTGATTCTATCCTGTGCAGCGCGAAGTCGCGCGGCGGGAGGGCAGGCAAAGATCGTAGCGAGCTGCGTCGACGAAACTCTGCCGTACAACCGACCACTGTCGCACCAGCACCTGCGCAAGTGGCGGCTCGCCGATTGCGGGCATGGTGATGCGATGCCAGCGCGCTCCTTCATCGCGCGGATTCGGAAGCGCGGAAGACGATGGCACGCATATGCACGGAATCGGACCATGCGGACCCGCGATGGCATCCAGCCGCGCATCTCGCGCATGTCCGTGCAGCACCAGCTCAGCACCGGCACGCCGCAGTACTGCGCGCAACGCCGGCGCGGTCCGACAACGACTTTCGCCGGCTCACCGCCTGCTCGACCACGGGATGATGCAAGCAAAACCACCCGTCTGCGGCCGGCGGCCTCCTCCTCAACCAGGATCGATTCGAGCCGCGCGAGCTGCTGCGGCCCTATGCGACCCGCAGCCAGCAGCGGCGCGGTCGGCAACGCCGAGTTCAGGCCAATCAGCGCCACTCCGTTGCGATGGTGCACGAAAGGCCACCCCTGCCCGGCGTGCATCCACGCAACCCATCGTCCGAGCCCCTCGACATCGTCCATGGCCACCAGCGCATCGTGGTTTCCGGGCACCAGGCTGATCCGTCCGGCGCGGCGCCAGCGCGTGAAGCCAGGCCTGGGCCTGCCGGAATTCCCCCGGCAGGGAGAAATTGGTGACGTCGCCGGTGATCACGATGTGGTCCAGCCGCTGCGCACCGCAGGTCGGCCACCAGGGCGTCGACGATCTCGGGCCTCTGCAGCGCTCGCCTGCGGCGCCACGACCAGACACTGAGTTGCCGCTTCGAGAAGCGCTGCGCCGCGGACAGCCGGGCATCGAAAGGCAGGTGCAGGTCCGAGATATGCGCAAAGGTCAGGGCGTTCATCGATAATACCGGCCCGCTTCTCGAACTTTCCGATCATGCCACACGCCCTGGCCAGCCTTCAGCACTCGTGAGCGCGAAGCCTGCTTCCGGGCCCGCGACCGCGGGCGACATCGTCGGGCATTCTGCGCTGCGAGTCTGGAGCCTGCCTTCGGCGGTGCGCCTTCGCCGGCAATTCGCGGCAGCAGGTGCAGGCCACGACATCGCGGTCGCGAGGCGGGTCGCGCTGCTTCGTGCGGATTGGGTCTACGATCAGACCATCGTCAGCGGGCTGGCCAACGGGCCGGATGAAATTGCGCTTGTGAGTCCCGCAGGGGAATGTGTCGCGATGGTGGTACCGCCCACTCGCCGGGACGAGGCCACATCCGCTACTCAAGCGCGGTGAGGCGCTGGCCGACCTGAGCGCCGTAACATTGCGAGCATATCGCCGACATCATACAACGACACGCTTGCGAAAGCGCGAGCCGCCGTACCTGATGCCGCTGACGGCGGAGTCGCTTGCCGGCCATCGAGGCGCGGGTCTTCGGCGGCGCATACAAGGGGGTGACCGACATCGTCACCGCGTATGTCTGGCCCAGACCGGCGCGCGCTGTGACTCGCGTCTGCGCACAACTCGGCATCACTCCCAACATGGTGACAGCCGCCAGCCTGCTTCTGGTGCTCGCCGCGATGTGCGGCATTCTGGAGAGGTCATTTTGCGCTCGGCCTGCTCGCGGCGTGGCCGATGACGTTCCTCGACACAGTGGACGGCAAGCTGGCGCGAGTGACGTTGCAGTCCTCGCCGTTCGGAAACATTTTCGACCATTCCATCGATCTGATCCATCCGCCGTTCTGGTGGTGGGCGTGGATCGTCGGGCTGGCTGCTGCGGGGGTCGCCGCTCGAGAATGCCTCGCTGATCCTGACGGTCATCGTCGCGGGCTACGTGCTGCAGCGGATCGAGGAAGGCCTGTTCATCGCATCCTTCAAGATGGACATGCATGTGTGGCAGCGCTTCGACAGCCGCATGCGGCTGATCACCGCACGCCGCAATCCAAACTTGATCATCCTCACGATCGCGACGCTCGCCGGCCGCCCGGACTGGGGCATCGAGGCCGTCGCCGTGTGGGTGGCGATCTGCCTGGCTGTGCACGCCGTGCGGCTGCTGGCAGGCCGCATGGCGCGGCGACGTGGGCCGCTACGATCATGGCTGGCGAGCTGAACGCAAATCTGATCGACGAGGAGCTGCGACGTCCCGCGGCCGGCGGCGGTCGTCGACCTGGCAGCGACAACTTGCGCGACGCGGCGGCGGGCACACCGTGGCGGTGCTCTTCTACGGATCGGCGCTGCGCACCGATACGCTGGATGGCGTGCTGGATTTCTACGTGCTGCTCGATCGCGTCGGCGCTTGGCCGGGCTCGCGCGTGGCCGCTGCCGCCAATCGCGTGCTGCCACCCAATGTCGGCTACTTCGAAGGTGAAGTCGGTGGCCAGACGCTGCGCGCAAAGTATGCGGTGATGAGCCTGGATCAGTTCCGCAGCGGCATGTCCATGAAGTCTCTCGACACCACGCTGTGGGCCGATTTTCTCAACCGTGCACTTGCGTCTGGGCGCGATCAGAGAGTGATCGGCAGCGGGCAGCTGCGGCCGTGAATCAGGCTGTGCTTACCGCCGCGCGATGGGCTGCGGAGCTCGGCCCCCCGTCGGGCGCACCAACCGATTTCTGGCGCGCGCTGTACGCGCGGACCTATGGCGCCGAGTTGCGCGTCGAGAGCGCGGCGCGCGCAAAAGACATCGTCGACCGCGATGCTCAACGTTACGGCCGCCTGCTGGCCGCGATGTGGCGCATGGCCGGAATTGAATTCGATACACTTTCGGACGGCGCACTGCGCCCCCGTTCGACCGATGGCGAGCGGCATTCCTCGGAGCGGCGCTGGTCGCGGCGACAGCGGCTCGGCCGGCCGCTCAATATCCTGCGACTGCTCAAGGCGGCCTTCACGTTCGACGGCGCGATGGACTACGTCGCGTGGAAAATCGAGCGCCACAGCGGCGTGCGAATCGAAGTCTCGCCCTGGCAGCGGCGCTTTCCGCTGCTGGCGGCGCCGAGGCTGTACTGGCAACTGCGCAGGCGCGGCCTGTTGCGTTAGCGGATCTCAGGCCGGCGGCAGCCAGCCGGCGGCGCGATACCAGGCGACGGTGTCGGCGAAGCCGGCTTCCAGCGTGAATCGCGGCGCCCAGCCTGGAACACACGCGCGCTCGGCATTACTTACCGACCAGTCCGAGGTGGCGCAGCTCCCGCAGCTTCTGCGAGTTGAGCATGTTGGCGCTGCCGAAGGCGCGCGCGACGTCGCCCGCGAAGGCGGCCGTTCGCAGCAGAACCGCGGGCGCCTGAAGGAATCGCGGCGCTTCATTGCCCACCGCGTGCGCAGCGCAACGAAAAATCTCTTCCCAGCCATATCCTTCCGGACGAACATCGGAAGGCACCAGACCGCACGTCGCGGCGCGGCACCCGCCAGGGTTGCCAGCAGGTTCGCGAGATCATCGACATGGATCATCGCGGCGCGCGCATCGCGCGTGCCCACCAGCGGGATGATGCTTGCGGCGCGCGAGCTGAAAGAAGACCAGCGTCTCTCGATCTCCCGGACCGTAGACCGCCGGCGGACGCACACGGTTGACTGCGCGTCCGGAGATTTCGCGGACCGCCTCCTCCCCGGCGCGCTTGCTCGCGGCGTAGTCGGATAACCCGGGCTCGCGCGCCGCCTGGCTAGAGACGAGCAAAATGTGCGCGCGAGGCGCAATGCCGCGCGGTCGTGCGCGCCAGTGCCGCGGCGCCATCCTGATTCACGTGCGAAGAACTGACTGCGCCGCGATGCCTTGATCAGTCCCGGCGAGATGAATCACGGCATTCGCGCCTTCCACCAGCTGCTCGAGCGCGCCCTCATCATCAAGAAAGCCAGCGACGATCTGCGGATGCAGATCGCGCCATTCCGGCACCACGGGATCACGACGCAGCAGCAGTCGCACGCGCCAGCCGGCCGATGCGAGCGCAATCACCAGGCGCCTACCAATGAACCCTGTAGCTCCGGTGATTGCAACTAGCGGCGCGGCCGGGTCAGGTATGACGGCTGACACGGGTTCATCCCGGCGGCGGCGCAGCGAGGCGGAACTTGCGCCATCGACGCTGGTGCCAGCTCCAGAGTTGCGGTCGTTCCATCACCAGACGCTCGGTAATGCGCACCAGAGATTCGACGTCATCCTCCAGCCTGGCGTCTGCATCGCGCAGAACAGGTGCCGCGATCTCGAAATGCCAGATCGGATCGGCAGCAAGAGTGACCAATGGCAGGACGGGCGCGCCGGTCACGCGCGCCAGATGGGCCGGGCCCATCGGCATCGGCATGTCCTTGCCGAGAAACCGCACCAGCATTCCATCCTTCGCGTGCTTGACGCCCTGGTCGATCATCACGAACACGATCCGATTCTTGCGCAGCGCGCGCACCATGCTGGCATACGCTTTGCTGCCCTCGTTGGCGAGGATGCCTTCGATACCGTACCGGGGCAGGCCTTCCGCAAAGAAGTCCGGAGCCATCATGCGTGACTGTCGGTAAACGACGGTGACCGGCCATCCCTCGCTGGCCAGCTTTGCGGCTCCCAGCAAAGTGTTGCCAGAATGCATGGAGAGCAGGATGACACCACCGGTGCGGGCCGCTTCGAGATTCGATACGCCGTCGATCCGGCATCTCGCTGCCAGGGCTGCAGCTTCCAGCTTGCGGTCGAACATGGCCACCACTTCGAGCATCGCGCCGGTATACACGTCGTATGAGTGCCGCAGTTGCCGAGCGACCACCGGATCGCCTGGCACCCGATTCTGCAGCACCGCCAGGTCATGCAGGCAGCGCCCTCTGACGCGTGGGCCGAGGCGATACTGAAAGCCGCCAAGTGCCGAGCCCAGTCCGCGCATGGCATCGAAGCCAAGCCAGCGCACCAACATTCGGATCGCGAGGAACAGCTGTCGCCGCAGGCTGCGCCTCAGCGTCAGGCGCCAATCAGCCATGCAACGCCGCGCGGCTGTCGGCCGCCGTCAGGTGAGCGATCTTGCCGTCGGCCAGGCGATAGAGGCGATCAGCGATCTGGATCACGCGTTCCTGGTGCGCCACGGCCAGGATTGCCAGCGTCCCTTTCAGATGGCTCACCGTTTCGATCACGGCGCTCTGCGCGTCCGGATCGAGATTGCTCGTCGCTTCATCCAGGATCAGCAGCCGCGGCTTGTGAATCAGTGCGCGGGCGATCGCCAGCCTCTGGCGCTGACCGCCGGACAGCCTCGAGCCGCCCTCCCCGACGCGCGTTCGCAGGCCCTCCGGCATCGCCTCGACGAATTCGAGCGCATCCGCCGCCCGCAGTGCGGCGCGGATCTCGTCGTCGGAAATCGTTTCGCCGAGCGTCAGGTTGTACGCCACCGATTCATCGACCATCACGGATTCCTGCGGCACGTAGCCAACCTGCCGGCGCCAGTCGCGCAGGTTGATCTCGCCGAGCGCGACGCCGTCTATGCGGATCTGCCCGGCATCCGGTTGCAGCAGCCCGACGGTCAGGTCCAGCAGCGTGGTCTTGCCGGCACCGGAGGGACCGACGATCACCGTCAAGCCGCGCGCCGGAATCTCGAATGACTGGCTGTCGAGAATGGGCCTGCCGCCCTCGTGTGAATAGCTCACGCCATCGAAGCTCACGTTCTGCGTCAACGGAACGCAACGGGTGCCGCCGGCCGGCTCGCGCTGCTCGCGTGCGGTCTCGATCGCCTGGATCATCGACCAGTACGCGCTCTCGCGCATCACCACCTGCTGGTACGCCTTCTGCCCCTTGGAGAGATAGCTCACGACCCGCGCCAGCATGAACAGCATCACCACGACTTCCGCCATCGGAAGCTTCAGCACGGTGATGCCCAGAAAGAACCCGATGCCGACCATGATCGCCAGCAGCGGATCCTGCATCGCCGCCAGCGCCTCCTTGCTGATCACCTGCTGGCGCAGCGCCCGCTCGAGCTGGCGGGTCTGGTCCGACAACAGGGCGTCGACGTGATCCTCGCGAGCCATGGCCTTGAGAGGCTTGGCGGCCATCATCTGTGCGCTGATCGCGGTCAGCAGCGACTTCTGCAGCTGCGTCTGGTGTTGACCTGCGCGCCTCGAGGCGCGGATCAACGCACGCATCACCAGCAACACCACGCTGCCGGCGATCGCCGCAGCGAGCCCGGCTTGCAGCGAGATCGACAGCGCGATGCCGAAATAGATGATCGAGTTGAGCACCATCGATGCCATCTCGGCACCTTGCTGGAACGCTTCCGACGCGCGCTGCGCCTCGGTTGCGACGGCATTGGACAGGCGCCCCACCGATTGCTGGAGGTAGTGTCGCCAGCGGGCATTCATCACAGCGCGGATCAGCGCCAGCCGCAGGTCGGTTGCGATGTAGGCCACCGTGTAGCCGACCTGGCGGTTCGCGATCAGGTTCAAGCAGGCGCGCAGCGAGATCAGCGTTATCGCGATCAGCAGCAGGTTGAGCGCGCTCGGCGCCAAGCCGAAGAAACCGACCACCTTCAAGGCTATCCGTTGTGGCGCTGAAGGCGTCGCACCGTCTTCGCCGGTCGCCAGGGTCAGCATCGACAGCAGCATCGACATGCCGAGACCGTCCAGCAAACCCGCGGTGAAAACCGAAACGAGCGCCAACGCGCTGCGCGCTGGATAGGCATGGAGAAATACCGCGAGCATCCGCATTGCGCCACGGCCGGGCACGGCCGGCAGGACCCGGGAGGTTGGATCACTCACGTTGCGGCCCGCCCAGACCTTCGCCGGAATCAGTCACTCAAGCTCGCATGCTCGGATGCCGCCAGCGCGGGATCGCCGAATGCAGCTGCGGAGCACGGTTTGCCCGGCGTGAGTCGACATGGCCGGCAAGGATACTGACGCCCGCCGGCCATCGCCAGTCGCTCGAGCCTGGCGGTGATTTCGATGCATGCGGGTCACCAGGGAGCGGGCCTGTAATCCTTCAGAAATTGTCCCCACACGTGCGTGCCGGTCAGGCGCCCTGAGAAAATCGGATCGACGATGCGCGCGGCGCCGTCGATGATGTCGAGCGGCGGCGCGAAGCCAAGCTCCGTCTTGCGCGCCGCGTGGACCGCCGGGTCTTCGTCCGTCACCCAGCCGGTGTCGACGGCATTCATGTGGATTCCATCGCGGATGTAATCGGCGGCGCTGGTCCGCGTCATCATGTTGAGTGCCGCCTTGGCCATGTTGGTGTGCGGGTGCCTGTCGGTCTTGGTGACGCGATAGAACTGGCCCTCCATCGCGCTCACATTCACCACATGCTTGTCGCGCTCCGGGATGCGAAGCAGTAGGGGCTTCAGGCGGGCATTGAGAACGAAGGGCGCGATGGCATTCACCAGATGCACTTCCAGCAGTTCGGGAGTTCCGACCTCGTGCATGCGCAGGCGCCAGCTGTTGATGACCCTCAGGTCCACCTGCTGTCCGTTCTCGTCGTAGTGATTCGCGGGGAACCTCGGGTCGACATGCGCATGGTCAATCGTCGGGAACGAGCTGCCGGCATGCGCGGCTGCAGTTGCGCGACGCAGGTCATCGTGATTCGACAACGGACCCCGCAACGTTTCGGGCAGAGCGCTGAGCGATTGCGCTTCCCGTTCCAGCAGATGTTCGAAGAAGCCCGCGGGGCGACGCACCGTCTGGCAGGCGTTGTTGAGAATGTAGTCGAGGCGCGGCAGTCGCTCGACCAGGAAGGCCGCGAATTGCTCGACTCCCGGTGCATGCCGCAGGTCGAGACCGTGAATATCCAGGCGACCGCGAAACTCCGGAAAATCCGCCTCGGTGGAATACCGCACCGCTGCATCGACCGGAAATCGCGTCGTCACTATCACGTGTGCGCCGGCCCTCAACAGCTTCAGTGACGCCTGATAGCCGATCTTGACCCGCGCGCCAGTCACCAGCGCATAGCGGCCGCCGAGGTCGGCCGTCTGGCTGCGCTTGGCATAGTTGAAGTCGCCACATGCCTCGCACATCGAATCGTAGTAACGGTGCAGCCTGGAGTAAGGCTGCTTGCAGACGTAGCATGCGAGCTCCTGGTGCAACCGCGGCCGATCGTCCAGCTCCCCGGGCTTGGGTAGCTCGAGCCAGAGAGGCGCATAACTGGGCGAGCGGCGCTGAGTCCGCAGCCCGGTCTGATCGATTGCTTTCCTGTCGTGCGCCTTTGTCGCTTCGCGTTCGCGACGCCGGAACGCCTTGGCCATCCGCACGAGGTCGTGTCGTTCGGGCTTGGCGACGAGGCCCGCCAGCGTCAGAAGCTCACGCCGCTGCTCCTGCGAAAGACGAATGAGTTGCGAGCGATCGGCCTCGATCGCTCGCAACACGCGCACGCAGATCGCTATTTCGTCGCCTGAAAGCGCGGCTTCAGGCGCCGTCTCGGGTTGCTCCATCACGACATGTTAGTGCTTTCGCAGGGCCGGCATCGGCCGCAGCGCGCCGATCAAGCTAGAAAGAACACCTCCTTCATCATCGGAAAGCGCTGCCCGGCACCGGGTTCGCCCATGGGCTCGAAGAGCGGTGCCATTTCAGCCTGCCAGAGCGCATTCACGGGGCTTGCCTCGATCTCGCTCCAGGCTTTATCGAAATGATCCACATGCATATAGAAGAAGAGATCCGACTCCAGGCGGAAGATCGAGTACTGGCAGATGCCAGCGGCCTTCAGCACCGCCAGAAGCTCTGGCCAGACGCGCTCGTGAGCCGCCTCGTATTCGGCAATGCACTCGGGACGCACCCGCAGGCGAAATGCGATTCGTGACATGGTACGACCTCGGATGAGCATTAGAATGGAGCGACGATGCTGGCTCAAAGCGGAGTTGATGACATGGCCCTGGCCGCACTCAAGCTGAAAAAACTCGCCCAGCGACAACTGGCCAGCCTCTCCAATGTGTGGCGCGACTCCGGTTCCATGGCAAGGGCGCACAATATCTCGCGCGTCGGGCTGCTCGCCAGTGCAGGAGCGCATGCCCTGCGGGGCCGGATGGCGCCGGACACGTATCTTCACTACCGGCTTTTCGATCACTCGGTAAAGGATCGGGACAGCTACATCTCGGATGCCCCCAGGGCCAATGCCCGGATGTGGGCTACGCTCACCCCGCCGAAGCTTCGGGCGCTCTACGACAACAAGCTCGTGTTCAACCGGTTCTTTTCGGCCGCGGGCCTGCCGCTGGCGAAAATTCATGCGGTCTACGATAGAGCCATCGGCTTCGGTCCCTTCGGGCCCCTGCGCACGCCCGAAGATCTCGCTAGAGTCATCGAGACACTGCCCCAGGGGTTCGTGTTCAAGCCGGTGGAGGGTCTGCGTGCTCACCTGACGCTGGTCTTCGGCCCCACCGTGAATGGAGATCTGCGTACCCTCTCAGGCGAGCGCTGGACGGCGGAAAAAATCGCCGCCGCCGCGATGGACAACGCCGCTCTGCGTATACAGAACAAAGGAGCCAGCGCCACCGCATTTTTGCTCGAAGAGCGGGTGCGGCCCCATAGTGCGCTGGAGCAACTGCTGGGGCCGACGCTGTGCACGACCCGGATCGTAACGATCATCCGCGAAGACGGCACACCATCGATCAACAGCTCTGTGTTCAAACTCCAGGAAGGGAATGCTGGCACCGACCTGATGCGCCTCGGCGCAATTGCCGCGTGGGTGAACGAAGACGGCACGCTGGGGCGCGGCCGCACACGCACGACGTGCGACTGGCTGACGAAGCTGCCCAGCGGCAAGTCGTTCGTCGGCTTCAGGCTGCCGCACTGGGACAGTCTGCGCGAGTGCGCGCTGAAGGCCGCCGCGGCGTTTCCCTGGGCGCGCGCGATAGGCTGGGATTTCGGCATCACGGAGTCCGGGCCGGTGCTGCTCGAAGGCAACGAACGGTGGAGCCCTTCGCTGTCTCAACTGCCGGCGCCACATGGATTGATGAGTGGAGATCTGAAGCGCGTTTACGAGGGGCTCAGGCGTGCGACTTGATCACCTGAGCCATGATCGCAATCGCTTGCTCGAAGTCCGGCGGCTCACAGGCCCCGTAACCCACCCTGATGTGGCTTGGCATCCCATAGCAATCCCCCGGTGCGACGAGCACACCTGCTTTGGCAAAGGCCTCGCAAAGTGGTCGGGAGTCATTGCCGGCTCTTAGCCACGGAAACGCCAGCGTTCCGCCTTTCGGTTTCACCCATTCCAGCAGATGTTCATGCTGCTTAACGAAGGCTTCCAGCCTGCCCAGGTTCGCGGAGGTGACTTCCCGCAGTCGCGAAATCAAGCGATCCGCCGAGCGGAGCCCGACAGCGGCAAAAGCCTCCATCAGCGGTGCGCTCGAGATCGTGAAGTAACTGCGAGCATCCAGAATGCGCTGGCGTCGCTCGGGGTCGGCGTCGATGAGCCAGCCTATTCGCAATCCGGAAAGCGACAGGCTCTTGGACATGTCGCCGGTCTGAATGACGTTGGCGATGCCGGCGGCAGTGGCCTGCGCCTGCCCGAAGTAGACGTGATGAAACACTTCGTCCGCAACCAAGGGGATCCCGCGTTCGGCAAGCTCCTGCGCGAGCTTGCGCACCTGCGCATGGCTCATCACCGCTCCGGTCGGATTGTGCGGTGAATTGATGATGACCAGACGTGTGCTCGCATCCACGGCTTTGAGGACCGCCGCCGCGTCCAGCACAAAGCCCGCCTCGCGTGCGAGATCATAGTGCTGGACGGCAAGGCCCCAGGCCCGGGCAAAAGTTTCGGTTGCGGGATAACCGGGATTCGGCAGCGCCACCCCGGCGCCTGGCTCCGCGGCCAGGCACAGCACGATCAGCAGCGCTTCCGATGCGCCCGTCGTGACGATGACCCAGTCCGGGCTCACATCATGCAGCCGCGCAATCTCTTCACGCAGAGCGCGATCCCCTTCCGGCGGGCCATAGGAAACCGGCAGCTCGCTCAACCGGCCGCGCAGGTCGCCCTTGTCGAGTGACAGCAACTGGCCATGCGTCCATTTGGGGCCCGCGCTGGAAGCGAGGTTGTAGCGTATCGGGGGACTCGCGAACTCATGCTTGGCGAGCCAGTGATCCAGCAGAAATGGCGGGAGATGCATCGACTTGGCCTTCCGAGAAAAGGAAGTTCGGGCGAGCGTGATCAGCGCTTCTTGCGAAGCCGGCCGAGAAAATCCCGCTTGCCGATCGGCATGCCCTGCCAGCGCAGGATGTCGTACGCGGTCGTCACATGAAAAAAGAAATTGGGCAGTGAGAAGGACAGCAGGAAGTCCTCAGCACGGAAATCAACATTGATGTTGCGATCCGCAACTGAGAAGCGCATGTCGCGCCCCATGAAACCCTCCATCTCGGCGGGGTCGATCCCACGCAGCGCCAAGAGCGCCTCGTCGACTCGAGCTTTGAGGCCCGGAAAACTATCCGGCGAGGCCTGGTCGTTTGGCGAGAACACCCCACGCCTCACCCCTTCGATCGCGCCCCATGAATGAACGGTCGCTTCCTTGACCTGATAGGCAAAGGGTTGCATGTCCACGGCCAGTCGCGCCTCGATGATCTGCAACGCGGCAAGATTTCTTTCGCTGCAGAACGCCTCTGCCTTGACCACCAGGCCCCCGAGAGCTTCGAGTCCCTGCAGATACGCGGGGACGATGGCAGCGTGAAGCGATATGGTCATGATCGGCGCATTTTATAGTCCTGGACTGCCGAAAGGCACCATGACATGGATGCCGCCGGCGCGGCACGCGACAGATGCATGGCCCCGCCGTAAGATTTGGTATAACGATAAACCATATCGATGCCGCCATATCCGGTATCGGAACAGCCTCTCCCACCCTGAGCCGATGAAGCCGGGCGAAGTGACGCCCATCCGCTTCCAGCTACGCGACCGTTTTCGCACCTTCCGCAAGGGACACCGGATCATGGTTCAGGTGCACAGCGCCTGGTTCCCGATGTTCGACCGCAATCCGCAGACCTTCGAGAACATCTACCTGGCGGAGGATTTCCGCGACGCGACGCAGAACGTGTATCGCTCAGCTGGCTTCCCCTCTCACCTGGCTCTGCCCGTGTTCCGCAAATAGGGAGCGCGCCAAGACCTTTCGCGGTCCTAGCTCAATTCCTTGAGATACGCCCTGCGGCGCTTGTGAATCACGCGGTCGAACTCGTCCCACTGCGCCTGCACTTTCGTGTTGTCGACCAGTTCGGGGTTGCTCTCGGCATGCATCGCGCCGAAACGTTTCAGATGCGGGATGCCGTCGTAGAAGATCAGCGAATTCACTCCCTTGTTCTGGTAATCCTTGCGCACCGCGATCAGCAGGAAGTCGATGACCGGATTCTTCATCTTCAGCGCCTTCAACAGGTGCAGGAACCCGAACGGAAACAGCCTTCCCTGCGCCTTCTGCAATGCCGCGGACAATGACGGCATCGCCACTCCCATGCCGACCAGCTCCCCGCCTTCATTCACGACGAGCACCAGGAACTCGAGCTTCAGCATCGGAACGTACAGCTTGAGGTAGTAGTCGATCTGCGCCTGGGTGAGCGGCGTGAATCCATAGAGATGGCTGTAGGAGCTGTTCAGAAGCTCGAACAGCTTCTGTCCGTATCCGTCCTTGAGAAATTTCGAGGCGCTCGAGTACTTGAGGATGCGCAGCTTGTATTTCTTCAGGACCAGCTCCGCGACCCGTTTCAACCGGTCCGGGACGATCTCGGGAATGGTGATCCTGTACTCCACCCATTCGGCGTCCTTCACGTAGCTCAGCTTTTCAAGATGCGCCGGGTAGTACGGGTAGTTGTAGATGGTGGCCATGGTTCCCACCTGGTCGAAGCCCTCGATCAGCATGCCTTCCTGGTCCAGGTCGGTGAACCCGAGCGGCCCGTGGATCGAGTGCATCCCCTTGGCTTTCACCCAGCCCTCGGCGGCCGTGAACAGCGCCTTCGAAACCGCTTCGTCATCGACGAAATCGACGAAACCGAAACGCCCGCTGCGCGTCCTCCACACCTCGTTCGCGCGGTGATTGACCATGGCGCAGATGCGGCCGACCGGCTCGTCACCGTCGAAAGCCATGAAGCACTGCGCTTCGCAGAATTCGAATGCCGGGTTCTTCTTCGGGTCGAGCGTGGTCAGCTCATCCATGTACAGGGGAGGAATCGCATACGGCGAATCGCGGTACAGGTCGATCCTGAACTTGACGAACCGCCTCATCTCCTTTTTGCCGGAGACCGGACGGACACTGAGTTGCATTCAACGGCCTTTCACAGCTCAGGGGCGCACGAAGCGAAGCAGAGAGCCGACCCGAATGACTACCGGACGCCCGGGGTCGCATTCGAACTTCTCGCCATCCAATGTATACCGCGCAAGGCCGGTAATCTCGACTCTTTCGCAATGACCGCTGAGATAGCCGGACCGAGGGTTCATGCGGGAGGAGTACCGGCCAACAAGAATCTGCGGCAGGCGCCACCAGAAGCCTCGCGCGCTGCCGGCCACGGCAGTTATTCGCAGTGCCCCTTCTCCCCGGACGGCGAAGGGGCTGATCAGCCCCGCTTCGTAGTTAAGTGAGGACGCTGCAAAGAGTCGCGTTGGGCCGCGCAGCGCGCCCAATACCCCGGCATCAACCTGCAGCAGCGGCCGCGCGGGAAGCGGGCTGTGGCCCGCTATCCTTGCGAGCCCAAGCTTCAGCAGACAGCACGGAGCACTGAAACGCCCAGTGTGAAGCGCAGTTTGCCCGGACTCGCGAAATGCGTGACAGGCCCTAATGATGCTGTCCACATGCGCGCCGGCGAGGAAGAAGCCATGGCGAGCGGGCGCTGGATGTTGCTCGACGACGAGCGTATGGCGCTCTTGAGTTGAAACGGGAGCGCCGGAGGCGACGCGATCGAGGTGAGTGGCGAGCTTCGTGAGCACCCCACCCCGCCCTCCAAGGTCCGCAGCGATCAAATTGGTGCGGCCTCCGCCGAGTACCATCAGCGCGGGGCGGCGCGCCGGCTCCACGCTGCGAGCCAGGTGTTCCGCGATTGCCTGTACGGTTCCATCACCCGCTAAGACCGCAAGCGGCGCATTACCGGCCGCGACCACGCGATCAATCGCAGCCGCCAGCGACGTGGGTTCGCTGGCCTCGATCACCTCAGCGCCGCGGCTGCGAGCCAGTGCCCTGACGTTGGCCGCCAGGTCACCGGTCGAAGTTCGGAGGCTACGCGGGTTTAGGATCACCCAGTTCGGTGGCATCTCAATATCAGTGCTGCTGGCGCGGGGGCATTGATGCTCACGGCTGAAGGGCATCGTCCCGACGATCAGGTGTCTGGAGGAGGTACAGTGTAGTCCTGAAGCGGCCGCCGGATACATGAACTGCGCGGCTGCAATGGCAAATGACGGAGGCCCGGTGAAAGAAATACTGAGAATCCTCCCATCGATTCCGGCACTCGCCTTCTGTTGACAGACCGCGGTCCCGCCCGGATCAACAACGTGAGCACCCGCAGATGATCGAGTCGGATCGACGAATTTCCGTTGCCCCCATGATGGACTGGACGGACCGCCACTGTCGCTACTTCCTGCGCGGCTTCTCCGCCCACACTCTCTTGTACACGGAGATGATCACCGCCTCGGCGATCCTGCGCGGTGACAGGACCCGCCTCCTCGCCTTCGACCCCGACAGAACATCCGGTTGCCCTGCAGCTCGGCGGCAACAGCCCGCGCGACCTCGCCGTCGGCAGCCGCCGGCGCGGATGCCGGGCTACGATGAGATCAATCTCAACTGCGGCTGCCCGAGCGACAAGGTGATCGGCGGTTCGTTCGGCGCCTGCCTGATGCGCCAGCCGGCTCTCGTCGCGGAGTGCGTCAGCGCAATGAAGGCGGCGGTTCGCGTTCCCGTCACCGTGAAGATGCGCATCGGCGTCGTGCTCGGCAGACGAACCGGATGCACACGCAGCGATCTCGCAATTCGATGAGCCCGATTTCGATCGGCTGCACGAGTTCGTCGATGGTCTGCGCACGCCGGTTGCGATGTCGCGATCGTGCATGCGCGCAAGGCCGTGCTGGGCGGGCTGTCGCCGAAGGAAAATCGTGAGATTCCTCCCCTTCGTTACGACGTGGTACGCGCGTCTCAAGAGCTCGTTGCCAAGATTTCCCAGTGGTCGTGAATGGCGGCATTCGCGACGCGGCGCCGCGTGCATCGATGCACTTGACGTGGTGCGACGGCGTGATGCTCGGCCGCGAGGCTTACCACCGACCCGCGGTACTGACTGAGCTGGAACAAACGCTGCATCCTGCGGCAACGCACGGTATCAGCCGCAGAGCGCACTCGATCGCATGGCCGTTTACGCCGAGCAAGGAGCTTGCGCGAGGCGAGCGCCTGCATTCGATCACCCGCCACATGCTTGGCCTCTACAGCGGCGAGCCCGGTGCGCGGGACTATCGCCGATTGCTCAGCGAAGGCGCGCGCGACCCTGGTGCTGGGCGCGGAATTGCTCCGAGCGGCCAAGGTGTCGCGCGCAAGCCTCTGATTTAGATACGCAGACTCACGTCTAGCGGACTCGGGGTCGGTCGCGTATAATCCCGCGGCGCTTGCTTGCGCGCTTGGAGAATTCGCCTCGGTTCGCTCCGTGGCGTCACTGCATGGGCAAAGACACCGAGCTCGCCATACTGTTCGCCGACGTGGTCGGCTCGACCCGTCTTTATGAGCTCATGGGCGACCTGCGCGCGCGCGATATGGTCGCGATCTGCATCGACGTGATGCGCAGCGCCACCGAAGAGAATCACGGCACGGTCATCAAGACCATGGGCGATGAGGTCATGTCGACCTTCCCCACTGCCGACGACGCCCTGAATGCCGCCGCGCAGATGCAGCAGCAGATCACCGAGCATGCGCAGCTCAAGGTGGACGGCCAGCCGGTCGCGATTCGCGATCGGCTGCCATTTCGGACCGGTGGTGCTCGAGAACCGCGACGTGTTCGGCGCGACGGTGCATACCGCGAATCGCATGACGAGCCAGGCCAAGGCCGGCCAGGTCATCACCACGGCGGCGACTGTGGAGCAGCTTTCACCCAAGTGGCGGTCGTCGGTGCGACAGATCGACATCGCGATGCTCAAGGGCCAGGGCGCGGAAGTCGTGCTCTTCGAGGCGCTCTGGGCCACCGAGGACATCACCAGCATGATTCCGGCGATCCCGATGGGCTCGCGCAGCGGACCCGGCGGTGCACCTGCGCCTGCAGGTGCTCGATCACGAAGTGGTACTCGACGAGCAGAATCCGAACGCCACCATCGGGCGCGCGGAAGACAACACTCTCGTCGTGAAGGGCAACCTCATCTCGCGGCTGCATGCGCGCATCGAGATCAGCCGCGACAAGTTCGTGCTGATCGACCAGAGCACCAATGGGACCTTCGTGCAGGGTGAAGACGGTGATGAGGCCTTCGTACGCCGCGACAGCCTGCAGATCAAGGGTGAAGGCATGATCGGCCTGGGCAAGCTGCCCGAGCCGGACTCGCCGCAGACGATCCGGTTCGTGTGCGAGGAAGGTTGATCACCAGCCGTTGATGCGGGGCCAGGTGTGCAGGATTTGCGGAAGGCCGTCAGCGACTACGTGGTAGGTCGCGTGCTGCGCGGAAGTGGCGCAAGCATGGTTCGGGAGAATCCGTAGCAGCGTCCCCACTGGATAGCGCTCTGGGCTGACTGGCTTGCCATCGCGGCGTGCCAACACACCATGCTCCTGATTCAGGGACGCGACGATCAGGTCTTCGCCAAGCGCGCCACCCGCGACATCGCGCACCAAGCCGTAGCCCTGGTCGACGGGTTGACTCGCCGTGCCGCGATCGCGCGATAGTGCCGTCCAACCCCCGTCGGTGATGATCCAGCCCTTTTCCGGTTGATGGCCGATCACGGAAACGAGCACCGAAACCGCGATGTCATCGACCTTGCACACGCCGATGCCCGCCATGACGAGATCCTGGAACAGGTAAACGCCGGCGCGCACTTCGGTGACCTCATCGAGATTTGCGGCGAACGTCGCGGTGGGCGTGGACCCGACGGACACTACCGGCGATGTCATTCCGGCATCCCTCAATCGTTTTGCCGCGAGCACGGCGCCGGCGCGCTCACGCTCGGCCATGTCCCGAATTTCACTCACCGATCTGCAGTTGTACGACTCCCCGGCGTGCGTAATCACACCACGCAGTTCAACTCCAGCGCTGGCGGCGAGCCGGCTTCCCACTTCGAGAAGCAACGGAGACGAAGGCTCGATGCCTGAGCGGTGACCGTCCACGTCCAGCTCGATGAGCACCGGGATGATGATTCCGGCCGCAGTTGCGGCGTCGGCCACCGCATCCGCCGCAGCGGCATTGTCCAGAATCACGCTGAGCCGCACGCCGCGGTTGATCAGGCTCACGACGTGCGCGATCTTGGCGGGCGCAATGCCGACGGCGTAGAGAATGTCCTTTACGCCTTGCGCAAAGAAATATTCGGCTTCCTTGAGCGTCGACACCGTGATCCCGCCAGGCTGGCCTGCGAGCGCGCGGCGAACCACTTCGATCGATTTCGCGGTCTTGACGTGGGGGCGAAGGCCAACGCCAAGGCTCGCCAGGTGTGCGCGCATGCGCGCGATGTTGCGTTCGAAAGTGGGCTGATCCAGCAGGAGCGCGGGTGTCTCGAGATCCTGGATGACGGTCATGTTCGAAGGATGCCTGGCAAGCTCGTTGCGACGACGAAGCCTAGCATGGCACCACGATTCCATCGCGCGCCCTCGAAGTGCACAATGCGCGCCTTTCCTGGATGGAGATCGACCCGTGCCTGGCATAGCCCACACGAACATTCGCGCCCCGCGCGGCCGCGACCTCAGCTGTCGAAGCTGGCTCACGGAGGCGCCGCTGCGCATGCTCATGAACAACCTCGATCCCGAGGTTGCCGAGCGGCCGGACGACCTCGTCGTGTACGGTGGCATCGGCAAGGCGGCCCGCAACTGGGACTGCTACGACCGCATCGTCGAGGCTTTGCGCAAGCTAGACACCGAGGAAACGCTGCTGATCCAGTCGGGCAAGCCCGTCGGCGTTTTCCGGACGCACGCCGATGCGCCACGCGTGCTCATCGCCAATTCGAACCTCGTCGCGCGCTGGGCCGACTGGGAGCATTTCAACGAGCTCGATCGTAAGGGCCTGATGATGTTCGGCCAGATGACGGCCGGCAGCTGGATCTACATCGGCAGCCAGGGCATCGTGCAGGGCACCTACGAAACCTTCGTGGAGATGGGCCGGCAACACTTTGCGGGCAGGCTCGAAGGAAAATGGATTCTCACCGCGGGGCTCGGCGGCATGGGCGGCGCGCAGCCGCTGGCCGCGACCATGGCGGGCGCTTCGATGCTCGCCATCGAATGCCGCCCGGAGCGCATCGCCAAGCGACTCGAGACCCGCTACCTGGATGTCTCCGTGCGCACGCTCGATGAAGCGCTCGAGGCACTGGATCGGGCGCGCAAGCAGGGCCGGGCAATTTCCGTCGGTCTGCTCGGCAACGCCTGCGAAGTCCTGCCGGAGATTCTGCGGCGCGGAGTGAAACCTGAACATCGTGACGGATCAGACCTCGGCGCACGATCCCGTCAACGGGTATCTGCCCAAGGGCTGGACGCTCGAAAAGTGGGATCGCTTGCGCGCGCAGGACCCGGCGACCGTTTCGCGTGAGTCCCGCAAATCCATGGCCGAGCACGTGCAAAGCATGCTGGCGTTCAAAGCGCAGGGCATTCCGGTGGTGGACTACGGCAACAACATCCGGCAGGTCGCTCTCGATGAGGGCGTCAAGAATGCCTTCGAGTTTCCCGGCTTCGTGCCCGCCTACGTGCGTCCCCTCTTCTGCCGCGGTATCGGACCGTTCCGCTGGGCGGCGCTCTCGGGAAATCCCGAGGACATTTACAAGACCGATGCCAAGGTGAAGGAACTGCTTCCACACGATCGCGCGCTGCACCACTGGCTCGACATGGCCCGCGAGCGGATTCAATTCCAGGGTCTTCCCGCCCGAATCTGCTGGGTCGGCCTGGGGGATCGTCACAGGCTCGGGCTCACCTTCAACGAGATGGTGCGCACCGGCGAACTCGAAGCGCCCGTGGTCATCGGCCGCGATCATCTCGATTCCGGCTCGGTCGCAAGCCCCAACCGCGAGACCGAAGCCATGCGCGATGGCTCCGACGCAGTGGCGGACTGGCCGCTGCTCAATGCGCTCTTGAACACGGCAAGTGGCGCCACCTGGGTTTCGATTCATCATGGCGGCGGGGTCGGCATGGGTTATTCACAGCATGCAGGCGTCGTGATCGTGTGCGACGGCACGCCCGCCGCCGCTAAGCGTATCGAACGCGTCCTGTGGAATGACCCGGCGTCGGGTGTCATGCGTCACGCGGATGCCGGATATGCCGACGCGATCGAGTGTGCGCGCAAGCACGATTTGAATTTGCCGTCGCTCGGATGAGGTCGCCATGACGAAGCCGCGGACAGCCACTCTCGAGCTTGGCGCCCAGCCGCTGACACTGGCTCAGTTGAAGAATGTCTATCGCTCCGCTCATCTCATTCGCATTGGCGATGGGGCATTGCGCCGGGTGACCGAATGCCACGAGGTGACGCTGCGCATGGCAGCGCAGGACAAGCCGGCATACGGGATCAACACCGGCTTTGGGTTGCTCGCGCAGACGCGCATCCCGCCGCAGGATCGCACCCTGCTGCAAAAGAACATCGTGCTGTCGCACAGCGCGGGCGTTGGTCCTCTGCTCGACGATGCCGTGGTGCGCCTGACGCTGGTGTTGAAACTGGGAAGCCTGCTGCGCGGCTTTTCCGGAGTCAGCGTGAATCTTGTCCAGGCACTGCAAAAACTGATCGACTCCGAGACTTATCCTTGCATGCCCGCGCAAGGCTCGGTGGGCGCATCGGGGGATCTGGCACCCCTCGCGCATATGTCGCTGCCGCTGCTGGGTTACGGCTCGGTGCGCATCAACGGCAAGGTGGTTCCATCGGCCACAGCGCTGACTGCCCTGGGGATGCGTCCACTCGAGCTCGGCCCCAAGGAAGGCTTGGCGCTGCTGAACGGCACCCAGGTTTCAACGGCGCTGGCTCTCGTCGCGCTCTTCGATCTGGAGGAAGCCTTCGGGGGCGCACTGGTAAGCGGCGCCGCCTCGCTCGATGCATTGCAGGGAAGTGATGCACCTTTCGACCCGCGCATCCACCAGGTGCGCGGCCATCATGGGCAAGGCGAGGTCGCACGGGCCCTGCGCGAACTGATCGCGGGCAGCGAAATCCGCGAGTCGCATCGCACCTGCGAGCGTGTCCAGGATCCTTACTCCCTGCGCTGTCAGCCCCAGGTCATGGGCGCCTGTCTCGATCTCATGACGCAGGCTGCCGGCACGCTGGAGATCGAGGCGAATGCGGTGACGGACAATCCTCTCGTGTTCACAGATACGAACGAAGTCGTATCAGGCGGCAATTTCCACGCCGAGCCCGTGGCATTCGTCGCAGACGTGCTCGCAATGGCGTGCGCGGAGGTCGGGTCGCTGGCCGAGCGGCGCATTGCGTTGCTCGTCGACCCCAAGATGAGCGGCCTCCCACCCTTTCTCACGCCCAACAGCGGCGTGAACTCCGGCCTGATGATGGCGCAGGTCACCGCTGCGGCGCTCGTCGCGGAGAATCGAATGCTCTGCCACCCGGCCAGTGTGGACAGCATTCCAACGTCCGCCAACCAGGAAGACCACGTGAGCATGGCCACGCACGGCGCGCGACGAACCGTGACGATGGTGGCCAACGCGCTGCAGATCATCGCCATCGAACTGCTTTGCGCCTGCCAGGGGCTCGACTTCCGCAAGCCCCTGCGCAGTTCGAAAGGTCTGCAGCAGGTGCACGGCGCCTTGCGCAAGCACGTGCCATTCGCCGAGCACGACCGGCTGCTGGCGGACGACATTGCCGCAGCCGCGGGCATTGTCCGCGACCCGGTGTTGCAGAACCTCGTGAGCCCCCTGTATCCGAGTGACTCGAGACGAGAGCAAAGCTCATGAAGCCATTTCGCGCACCGCTTGCTTTCGCCGCCCTCGCACCGCTCATCGCGCTGGGTGCCGAGCAGCGCTTCATGACCGTGGACGACATCGGAAACATGGCGGGCGTGCGCTCGCCGCAAATCTCCCCAGACGGCGAATGGATCGCCTACACGGTCACCAGGGTGGATCGCGCAAAGGACAGCAACATCACGCAGGTGTGGATGGTGAGCTGGGATGGCTCGAAGCAGATGCAGCTGACGCAGGGCGCGAAGTCTTCCTCGTCGCCACTGTGGAGCCCGGACGGCCGCCACATCACTTTCGTGCGCAGTGGCGCAGGCGAAAAGGAAGACGAGGAGACCGACCAGGTCTGGTTGATGGATCGCAGGGGTGGCGAGGCCCGCCAGTTGACTGCGCTGACGGCGAAGCTTTCGGAGTACGCGTGGTCGCCCGACTCCAGGCGACTCGCACTGGTATTGCGCGAAGAGGAGCCGAAACCAGGCGACGCCGATCAAAAAGGGGAGAAGCGCCCCACCCCGCTGGTCATCGACCGATACCAGTTCAAGAGCGACGAAGAGGGCTACCACTACAGAACCGAGCAGCCGCGCATATTTCTGTACGACATCGATGCGCAGGCACTGACTGCACTCACCGGCGAGAAGAAATTCGAAGAGAGCTCGCCCACGTGGTCACCCGACGGCAAGCGCATCGCCTTCGTGAGCAATCGCGATGAAGATTGGGATCGCACGGAGTACGGCGACATCTGGGTCGCCGAGGCGTGGACTGGCGCGCCGGCGCGCAAGCTCACCGAGTTTCCTGGCAGCAACGAGGGACCTTTGGCGTGGAGCCCGGATGGCCGCTTCATCGCCTATCTGCAAGGCAGCGAGCCGAGATACTGGCTCTACAATCAATATCAGCTCGCGGTGGTCCCGTCTGCGGGCGGCGCGGTGAGCTTCCCGGCACCAACCCTGGATCGCGACGCGAGCTCGCCGCGGTTCACGGTGGACGGCCGCTCGATCGAGTTCGTAGTCACGGACGATCGCAGACAGCACATTGCACGAGTGCCGGCCAATGGCGGCGCGGCACGGCGTCTTCCCAGCGGCGACAGGGTCGTTTCAGACCCGACGGCAACTACGCGCGCGCCTGCGCGGACGGCACTGCTTTCCACGGCGAGCGACTCTCCACCGGAGATATATGCCCTCGAGGCGGGCAAACTCCGACAGCTCACCCATCACAATTCGGACTGGGCGGCGGCGTTGCGTCTCGGGTTGGTGAGAACAATCGAGTTCAAGGGACAGGATGGCGTGGATGTCAACGGAGTCATTACGCAGCCCGCCGGCTGGCAGGCCGGGCGCAAGTATCCGACGATACTGTGGATACACGGCGGGCCTTACGGCCAGGACGGGTTCTTCTTCGACACCGAAGCGCAGCTCTTCGCCGCGCAAGGCTATCTCGTCGTGCAGGTCAACTATCGCGGCAGCGCCGGCCGCGGTGCCGACTTTGGCCGTGGCATCTTCGCCAACTGGGGCAGCAAAGACCTGTCCGATCTGCTGGCCGGCGTGGATCACGTGATCGGGATGGGCCTGGCGGATCCCGCGCGCCTCGGCGTCGGCGGCTGGAGCCAGGGCGGCATCCTCACCGATTTCGTCATCGCCAACGACACGCGCTTCAAGGCAGCGATCTCCGGGGCGGGCGTCGGCAACGAGCTCGCCGTCTACGGGCACGATCAGTACGTATACATGTACGACCTCGAGTTCGGCCCGCCGTGGGAACAGCCGGAGCGGTGGATCAAGCTCTCGCAGCCGTTCTTTCAGGCGGACCGTATTCGCACACCGACGCTGTTTCTCGGCGGCACGGCGGACTTCAACGTGCCGCTCGTCGGTGGCGAGCAGATGTACCAGGCGCTCAGGTCGCTGCAAATACCCACTCAGCTCATCATCTATCCCGGCGAGCATCATTCGATCTCGCGCCCGAGCTTCGTGCGCGATTTGTATTCGCGCTACCTCGCCTGGTATGCGAAGTACCTGGGAGACCCACGCTCATGATCGACATCAAGCGATTGCGCGAAATTCGTGCAGCCATCGCACCGCACATCCATCGCACTCCAGTATTACGCTCCGACACCCTGAGCTGCATGAGCGGCTTCGATGTATACCTGAAGGCCGAGCTTTTTCAGAAGACCGGGTCGTACAAGCCACGCGGCATGCTCTGGTCGCTCATGTCGATGCCGGTCGAACAGCGCGCGCGCGGGGTCATCACCTTCTCGGCCGGCAATGCGGCGCAAGGCCTCGCCTATGCCGGGCGCATCCTGGGCGCGCCGGCGGTCGTCGTGATGCCTGCGGCCGCGAGCCCATTGAAGGCACAGGCGACCCGCGATTACGGCGCCGAGGTGATCCTGCACGGCACCGCGCAGGAAGCATTCGTGTTGTGCCGACAGCTTGCCGAGGATCGCGGCCTGACGTTTGTTCCTTCCTATGACGACTACAACCTGATGCAGGGTCACGCCACCATGGGTCTCGAGCTGGTCGAAGACCTGAAGACCTTCGACGCCGTGATGCTGGGTGTCGGCGGTGGCGGAATGATCGGTGGCCTGACTCTTGCGCTACAGTCCTTCGATCACCAGGCAACGATCCTGGGCGTGGAGCCCGAAGGCGCGCCCGCGATGCATCGCAGCTTTGCCGAGGGGCACGCCGTATCGCTGGATCGCGTGAGCACCATCGCAGACGGCCTCGCTGCACCCAGCGCCGGCGCGAAATGTTACGAGATCATTCGCAAACGAGTGCGAGAGATTCTGCTCGTGCCGGACGAAGATATTGCGAAAGGACTGCGCCTGCTCATGGAGCGCTGCAAGCTCTACGCGGAACCCGCTGCGGCGGCACCCATAGCCGGATTACTCTCGGGGCGCACAGGGCTCGCGCCCGGCTCGTGCGTAGTCTGTGTCGTGAGTGGAGGCAATCTCGACCTGCAGCGGATCAAGACGCTCTTTCCGTCCTGAATACGCCTCGGCGTCCGAAACTCACCGCTGCGCGCCCCACGCAAGCTCGAAGCGCAATGCTATCGCCAGCGCATCGTCACGATCCGCCCGTGTGTCCGGATTGACGATGTGCTGCACGGTCGGCTGCAGTACCAGCCAATCGGACACTTCGGCCCGGTAAGTCAGCTCCGTCGCGTACTCGCACTTCACGACGCGCTGCCCGGAAAGCTCCTCCGCTCTTCGATGAGCGGCGCCATTGCAAGCCGCGGCAACGGCAAGCCCCAGGCGATCCTGCGGACGCGAGCCGGTCAGACCGGTCGCCACCACACCGAAGGCCCACGCCTCATGAAAGCGATTGATGCGCGCATCGGCCGTGCCGTATCGCGCGTAGCCGTCGAGCGCTCGCGGCCCACCCTCGGCCGAGCTCCAGAGGCGCGCTTCGATAAGCGCGTAGATGCCCTCGTTGCCGCGCGTGCGCACTTGATTGAGCGCAGTGTCACCCGAAAGATGATCGAAGCGGCTCGTATATCTCCAGCCGCCGATCGCGGCCTTGCGGACTCGCCCGCCATTCCACCCCGCCTCGGCGGCCAGCAACGCCCCATCGCCGCCGCCCAGATGAACTGAATTGCTTGCGGGGTGCGCCGGGTCGCCTGGTACTCCGTCGAGCCCCGCGAGCTGGAGCGCGAATGCGCTGGATGGTTGCCATCGAAAACGCAACGCGAGCGAAGTCACCGGAAAGATTGACGGACCGTTCGCACCGGTCTGGCCGATCTGCGTGCCGATGCCATGGGCACTGTTGATGAACAGCGCGCCGACCTCGCTGGCGTCGAACTCTGAGTTGAGATCGTAGAGGCCCATTCGCAGTGAGTGCGCGCGCTGCGGCCCAAATGACCAGTCCGCCCACAGCTCATAGAGCCGCACCTGATCGATGGCCTCGATGTTGCTGACGCCCTGCGCATCGCCCACCAGATCGTCACTGACCGTGCCGCCGTTGTTGTGGAGCAGATACCCGAAAACGGTGAGACCGGGAATTCCCCACGCGTTTTCGCCGTCCACGGTTAGCTGCACATCGAGATTGTCGAGATAACTTGAGCCGCTGCGCAGACCGCCGCGCGTGTTTCGCCAGATCTCGCCCGTGTAAGCGACATCCAGCTCGTAGCTTCGCGCCGTCTCTTCTGCACCGGCGACTTCAGCGTGGGCCACCGCAAATGCCAGGGCAATGGCGCGAGATAGGCTCATTGAACCTCAGGCCGGCGGGAAATCGTTTCGCGAACGCTGCGCATTCCAAAGAATAGCTATGCCGATCACCGCCGACAACACGGACGCGGCGAACACTGCGAACTTCGCCGCAGCGAAATCAGAATCGTTCGCAAATGCCTGCGACGCTATGAACAGGGACATCGTGAATCCGATTCCCGCGAGCGCGCCGGCGCCCATGAGCTGTCGCCAGGAATACTCCTGCGGCTTGACGGCCACGCCGAGACGCACGGCCAGCATCGAGGCGAGCACCAGGCCGAGAGGCTTGCCAATGAGCAGTCCGCTGATGATGGCGATCATCAGCGGCTCACGGCCCGAGAACACTTCGGTATTCAGCATGACTCCGGCATTCGCCAGCGCAAACAGCGGCAACACCAGGTAGCTGGATTGCGGCGCTACGTTTCTCAACATCCGGTCCGCCGGCGACTCGATGCGGTCGTGTATGGCATCGAGTGCGCGCAATGCCGGCGTGGACGGGCCATGCCGCAGCACCTCGCCACCATGCTCGGCTTCGGTGGCGATGATCGCGTTCGCCTGCGTCATCAGTGCTCGCAGATTCGGCGGCGGGCGCGTCGGGATGAACAGCGCGAGGAGCACGCCGGTCAGCGTTGCATGAAGTCCGCTGCCGTGCACGCAAACCCATAGCGCGACGCCAACGATGAAGTAGACCGTCGCCCGGTAGACGTGCGAGCGGTTGAGCAGCGCCAGCACGCCCGTCAATGCCGCGGCGCCAGCCAGGTAGCCGACGCTGAGATCGTGGGAATAAAAGATTGCCACGACGACGATCGCACCGATGTCATCGACGATCGCGGCGGCGGTCAGGAATATTCGCAACTCCACGGGGACTCGCCGGCCCATCATGGCGATCAACGCCACCGCGAATGCCGTATCGGTGGCCATTGGGACGCCCCAGCCATGCGACCACGGTCCGTCCGGAATTGAAATTCCGTAAAGCACGGCCGGCACGATCATCCCGCCTATCGCCGCCGCGATGGGCAACGCAGCCGAGCGTCGGCTGGACAGATGCCCGATCGTGAACTCGCGTTTGATCTCGAGCCCGACCACCAGGAAGAAAACCGTCAGCAGCCCGTCGTTGATCCAGTCGCGCAGCGAAAGCTCGAATGGCCGCTCGGCCAGCGTCAATCCCCAGTGCTGCCGCCAGAACGTTTCGAAAACAGGTCCCAGGGTGGAGTTGGTCACCAGAACGGCGACGATGGAAGCCAGCAGCAGCAGCACGCCTGCCGAAGGCGCCCAGCTCGCGAAGTCGAGTGCGGCCGAACGAACGCGATGCCCGAGCGAACCGAGCATCGCATCGGCAAACGAGCTCTCGTCCCACGGCCCGTCATAACGGCGGGAGTTGATGAAAAACGTCGGGGTGAAGTTCACGCCGCTGGCACGCGCGCTCGCTTCGTCCGCCGCGACGCGCTCCTTGGCAATGCGCGCGGCGCTCTGCTGGCGCGGCTCGTCGCCCTTCTCGAGCCCCAGATCGGCGGCAACGGCAACCAGATCGTCCTCGGTCAATGTCGCCGAGCGCGTCATCAAGGCGATGTGCGCACTCCAGAATTGCTCCCGGCTCGACGCGCGCTCGACCAGTTCCGCGGCGCGCCGCGCAAGATCGTTGTCCGTCAGCGGGCGGTGGCGAAAGACGTAACGAAGGCGATCGCCCAGGCGATCGCGAACATCGGCAATCCGTTCGTTGGCCGCGCGGCAATGGGGACATGCATAGCTGCCATACTCGACGAGCGTGATCTCGGCGTTATCGCTTCCAAGCGCGTGGTCATAGGCTGGATCGACTGGCCGATCCAGCCGGTTGCCGGTCATTGTCTGCGCCACGCGTGCTCCAACTTCTGGGTTCCCGGCGCCATGCTGCCGAAAACCGCGCAGAAAAGGCAGCATTCCTGTAGGATGCGCCCCGGCTCGTGATCCTTTCGTCCTGCCCGTCCCTGGTTCGACCGCCCTGCGCGCTCGGCCGGGCCCCGCCAGCTCAGAAGCGTCCTCGAACCTCAAGGCGGCGGGTTTTGACCTGCCAGTGTTTTCCTATCGAAAGGCATCATTCTGTGACCAAATTATTTGTCGGCAATCTCTCTTTTGACACAACCGAGGACTCCCTCCGGACCCTCTTCGCGCAACACGGCACCGTAGAGTCCGTGAAGCTCATCTCCGATCGCGATACCGGCCGCCCGCGCGGCTTCGGCTTCATCGAAATGTCCAACAGCGACGCCTCGCGCGCCATGCAGGCATTGAACGGCAAGGAATTCGAAGGCCGTTCGATCAAGGTGAACGAAGCACAGGAGCGTGAGCGCTCCGGTGGCGGCGGTGGTCGTGGCGGCGGTGGCGGCGGCGCCCCGCGGCGTTATTGATCCCAAGTGCACGCACGCAAGGCCGTTCCGTACGGGCGTGATGCTGGAGCGGCGGCGCGAGCCGCCGCTCCGCCTTTACGAGCCGCTTATCCAAAGGTAAGCCGCCTGCGCCTCGCTTTCACATTCGACGATGGCGAAAAACCAGCGCCGTCGAGCCAGGTGCACATCATGCACCCGGCAGCACGCGCCTATTTCAAGTTCGCCTGCCCGGCTGCCGGCTGCAACGGCGAGTTCGAGCTGGGTCCCACCGTGGAGCGCCTCGCGCGTCTGGCCGAGACCAAATCCGCGGATTTCATGAACTGCACGGGTGTGCGCGCGGAGCACCGGGCCACGGGCGCAGCCTGCGGCCTGCATCTCAAATATCAGATCGAGATCACCTACTGAGGCGTAGTGGCGCCCGCAATGGGCGCTGGCCGCAGCATGTGACCGCGCAGCAGCGCTACTCCAAGCAGAGTCAGCAGCAGCACTACCGCAATTTCACCGAAGAAGCGCGCCGCACCGCCGCCGAAGACTGCGTACGAGCTCAGTATGCCGCCAATACGGGCAATGCCAAGAGCCCAGCCGAGCGCGGAGGCACGACAACTCGTCGGATAGATGTGCGCGGCGACCGAGTACATTCCCACCTGCATTCCGTTGATGCACACACCGGCCGCCGCGAGCACGGCCAGCAGCAAAAGCACCCCGCCAGGCTCGCTCAGCGGCAGGAAAGCGGCGCCGAATGTGCTCAGCACCGCGCCCAGCCCGAACACGGTCAATACCGGCCGTGAACCCAGGCGATTCATCGTCACGGCACCGGCCAGAGATCCGAGCACTCCGCCCAGATTGAAGATGAGCGACCCATGGATTGCCGTCGCGAGCGGCAGGCCCGCTGACGACAGGACAGTGGGCAACCAGCCGAAGATCGCGTACGCCGCAAATACGTTGGTCGTGAAAATCAGCCACACCACCAGCGTGTCGTGGCGGAACTGTCGCGTGAGAAGTGCCGCGACACCGACGCGCGCAGCAACCGGCTCACGAATATAAAACGGGCCTGCGCCAGCATAGGTACTGGAGCGAGTCACCCGGTTGAGCAGATTGGCAAGCCGAGGCCAGTGTTGCCTGCGCGCAGCCATGAACCGCGGCGATTCAGGCAGCCACAAGATCAGGGCGAGTGTCAGTAGAGCCGGCAATATTGCGCCCACCGCGAATATCGCTCTCCAGCCGTAAGCCGGGATGATCTGCGCTGCGATGCCGGCACCGAGCATGCCTCCGATCGGAACGCCCACCACGGTGACGGTGATGACGATGTTGCGCACCGCCAAAGGCGAGAATTCCGCGATCAGCGCGGTTGCATTCGGCAAGGTGCCGCCGAGGCCAATGCCCGTGACGAAGCGATACATCCCGAGCTCGCCGGGACTGGATGCGTGCGTCGAAAGCCAGGACCCCACGGCCACGAGCGCAACGCTTGCGATGAGCGCGCGACGTCGTCCGAAATAGTCCCCGAACGCGCCGAGGCTCAGCGCGCCGAAGGCCATGCCAAGCAGGCCCGCGGCAAATACTGGCCTTAGAGCCGGCTTGTCTATGCCCCATTCGGCGAGAAGTCGTGGTGCTGCGAACGCGATCGACTGAATGTCGAACCCGTCGAATATCAGAGTCAACGTGGTGAACACGGCGACCAGCAGCGGCAGTCCCTTGAACGGGCTGGTGTCGAGCAACCGCCCGACGTCCACACCCGCAACGTCATTGGCTTCGTCACGCATGCCGTGAGCGTAAGGTTTTCGGCGGCGGTATGCTCAGGAAATGAACAGGCGTAGCGGAACCTTGCTTGCGGGAATATTGCTGGCCACCTTGAGCGGATTGCTGCTCGTGTCGGCGCTGTCGCAGGCGCGCACCGACATGCTGGGCGAGATCAACGCGGCTCGTGCGGCCGGATGCGATGGCCACGCGGGAACGAAGCAACGGCTTCGGTCCAGCGACAGGCTGGAGTCGATCGCACGGCGCGTTCAGGACGGCGCGAAGCTTGGCGATGCCATGTCCGCACTGCGGTATGTCGCCATAAAGTCCTCATCCGTCCAGATGCAGGGCTGGCTCACCGACGCGGCGGTCGCACGCAATCTCGCCAAGCGGTTCTGCGCATTGCTCATCGACCCGAAACTGAGCGAGATCGGCATCAGCGACAAGGACCGTCGAGTGTTGATCGTGCTCGCACAGCCACTGTCCGCGCCGGTGCTCGAGGATTGGGCCAGCGTCAGCCGGCGGGTGCTCGAGCTGACCAACGAGGCCAGGCGGCATGCCCGCAGCTGCGGGTCGGAACGCTCCGAGGCCGCGGGCCCCTTGACGCTATCCGCGGCGCTCAACCAGGCGGCACTCGAGCACTCGCGCGACATGGCCAAGCGGAATTACTTCGAGCACGAAGGGCTCGACGGCAGCCAGCCTGCCGAGCGGGTCGCGCGGCAAGGCTACAAATGGCGCGTGGTGGGCGAGAATCTCGCCGCGGGCGTGGCGAGCGCCGATGAGGCCGTCCAGGGCTGGCTCGATAGCCCCCACCACTGCACCAACCTGATGGACCCGCGATTCACGCAGATGGGCGTGGCATTCGCCGTGGATCCCGCGAGCTCGATGGCCATCTACTGGACTCAGGTCTTCGCCGTGCCGCAGGGCTGAGCCCAAGCGCCGCCCGCTCAAAGTTTTTCGATGGGCTCGGGTCGCGCGATGAAATGACCCTGCGCATAGTCGACGCCGATGCGCTCGAGCTCTGCGAGCACGGCGGCGGACTCGACGCACTCGGCGACGGTGGCGATACCGAGGGCGCGACCGACCTTGGCGATCGCTTCGATCATGCTGCGGTCGACCGGGTCGGTGGCGATCTGGCCGACGAACTGGCCGTCGATCTTCAGAAAGTCGACGGGCAAGGTCTTCAGGTACATGAACGACGAGAGGCCGCTGCCGAAATCGTCGAGCGAGAACTTGCAGCCGCGCGCCTTCAGCTCGCGCATGAAATGCACCGCATCCGCAAGGTTCGAGACCGCTGCGGTCTCGGTGATCTCGAAGCACAGCGCCGAGGCGATGGCGGACTCTCCGACCTGCGCCAGCAGCTGACCGAGCAACGTCTGCTCGTTGAGCGAAGTGCCCGAGAGGTTCACCGCCAGCAGCGGCAGCTCGCGCCGCTGTCGGCGTCGCGTTTGCAGCAGCTCCACGGCGCTGCGTCACCATCCACTGGTCGATGATCGACATCGCGTTGTAGCGCTCGGCGGCCGGAATGAACTCCCCGGGCGGCACCAGCTGCCCGTCTTCGCCGCGCAGCTGCACCGTGAGCTCGTAGAAAAGTCGCGGGCTGGCCGTGGCGAGCGCCGTGATCGGCTGGAAGAACACTTCGAGGCGGTTCTCCTCGACAGCGCGCGCGACACGCGCAACCCAGTGCATTTCGCGATGTCGCGCGGAGACACCGCTGGCATCGTAAACGTGGATGCGATTGCGCCCACCGTCCTTCGCCGTGTAGCACGCGATGTCCGCCGCAGTCATGATGCCGGCGACGTTCTCCGTATCGCGCTTGATCTCGACGACTCCCACGCTGGCCCCGACCGACATAGTGTTGGCGGCCCACACGAAGCGATAGTCGCGAATGGACTGCCGCACGCTCTCCGCGATGCGTGTCGCCTGTGCGATGCGTGCAGTCCTCGAGCAGCACGCCGAACTCGTCACCGCCGAGGCGCGCAATGGTGTCCGACATTCGTACCCGCGTCTGCAGCAGACCCGTGACGTCCCTGCAGGAGCCGGTCGCCCGCCTGATGGCCGCAGGTGTCGTTGACCACCTTGAACTGATCGAGATCGATATAGAGCAGCGCGTAAGCGCCCTCGCCGCGCTGCGCGGCCGCCACTGCGACATGCAGACGATTGTCGAATTCGCGCCGGTTGATCAGGCCGGTGAGCGCATCGTGGCTGGCCTGGTACGAGAGCGCGCGCTTCAGGCGCCGCTCTTTGGTCACGTCGTGGAATACGATGACCGCACCGATGATCTTGCCCTGCCGGTCGCAGATCGGCGCGGCCGATTCCTGGATCGCGATCTCCTGCGCCGCGCGCGTCACGAGCACGGTCTGGTCACCCGCGTCCCCACGATTCGCCGCGTCCGAGAACTCCCAGCAGCGGGTTGGCCATCGGCTCGCGCGTGCACCTCGTTGATCAGGTTCAGCACCTCGCCGATCGGGCGGCCGCGCGCCTCGGCGCCGTTCCAGCCGGTAAGGCCTTCCGCCACCGGGTTCATGTATTCGATGAGGCCGTGCGCATCTGTGCTGATCACGGCATCGCCGATGGATTGCAGCGTGACCTGGGCGCGCTCCTTCTCCGCGAACATCGCCTGCTCGGCGCGCTTGCGCTCGGTGATGTCGATGAACGTGCCTTCGTAGCCGCTGATTTCGCCGTTCGCGTCACGGATGGCGCGGGCGTTCTCCAGGACGGCGACCGGCTGACCGTCGCGACGGCGGATCTGGAACTCGGCGTTGCGCACTTCCCCCAGCGCTTCGATGCGCCGCAGGAGCTCGATGCGATCGCTCTGGTTCCAGTAGATGAGCGCGGCGCTCGGCAGCGCGTAGATCTCTTCCGCGCTGTCATAGCCGAGCAGGCGCACCAGTGCCGGATTCACGGAAAGGAAGCGCCCGTCGCGGCCGCTTTGATAGACTCCCTCGGTGATGCTCTCGAACAGTCCGCGGTACTTCGCTTCGCTGCTGCGCAGAGCCTCTTCCGATAGCCGCCGCTCGATGGCGATGCCGGCGAGCTGCGCCGCGTGCGCCATGCCTTCGGACTCGGATGCGGACGGGCAGCCCCGGCTCCTTTCGATAGACGCCCAGTGCCCCCAGCACCTTGCCGCCCGAAGTGGTGATCGGCACGGACCATGCCGATCGCAGGCCTGCCTCCTGCGCCACCTGCCGCCGCTGCTGCCAAAACGGGTCCTTGATCAGGTCGGCGACCAGCACCTGCCGGCACAGATAGACGGCCGCGGCGCAGGATCCGTTGCGAATGTCGATTCCCGAACGGGTCAGCACGGCCCGCAGCCGCTCGGGCATGCGCGGCGCGACGACCTGCGCGAAACTGCCCCCACCTTCGGCAAGGACACTGACGATCCGAGGGTGTCCCGGCACACGGACTCGACGAGTCGCGTGACGGACTTCGAGCACCGCCGCGAGCGGCGCATTGATGGTCAGCTGCTGGAATACATCCCGCTCGGCAGCGGCGACGCTGTCCGCATGCCGCCGTTGGGCCGTGTCGGGCAGGATGCGGGTCTCAGGGAGCGTCATCGCCCCGCGCGGCCACTTTCTTCTGCGACCACTCCGCCGATGCCGCTGCCCGCGATCAGTGGAATCGAAAAGATGCGGGACAGCGATTCGGTTTCGGAATCCGTCAGCACCGCAGCCTGGACGTTGAATATGCCGTTGCGCTTGGGAACGACAGTCAGGCTGTGGGTGATGGCCGAGCCTACGATGGGGCGGGCGAATCTGCTCGGTTTGCGACCCCTTCACCACCTCCAGCCCCTCCCCGGCGCTGAACCGGGCATACAGGCGCTCCAGCGGGCTCACGGGAATGAAGACCAGGGAAATCTCAAAAGGATTACCCACTTCCGGCCTTTCATTGAGCTCGAACTTGAGGTGAATGAGGACTTTGCCTTCGCCGGCGCGGCACTGCTTCGACCATGTTCGCCGCGGCCTGGGCAGCCTCGGGACTCATGACCTTCCGGGCGGATGCCCGCTGGCTCCCCGCCGCCGGCTCTTCTTCAACCGAATCGCAGGCCGCAAGCGTCGCGGCGAGCACTCAGCGCAAGAATGTGGATCCGCATATCGGTCACTCCGGTTACGGGGCGCTAACGCTAACTCGACCTTACGAGCACAACAAGGGCGGCTCGTCGATTGCCGCTAACTGCTCGAGCAGGTCCCCGACGTGCGCTTCCCAGTAACGGGCTTCGCCGAACCATGGAAAGGCGCGCGGAAACGCGGGGTCTGTCCAGCGCTGAGCGATCCAGGCCGCGTGATGCATCATACGCAGGGCCCGCAGCGGCTCTATGAGCAACAGCTCGCGGAAGTCGAAATCGGCGAACTGGCGATAGCCCTTCCAGCAATTCCTGCCATTGCCGCTGCTGCTCGGCCGGGGCGCCCGAAAGGACCATCCACAGGTCCTGGATGGCGGGGCCCATCAGGCAGTCGTCCAGGTCCACGAAGACCGGGCCTTGTTCGTTCCACAGCAGATTGCCAAGGTGGCAATCGCCGTGAATGCGCAGGAGGTGGGGCGCGCCAGCGGAATGGAATACGCCCTGCACGCGTGTGAGCAAGGCGTCGCTGGCACGCTCGTACTGCTCACGCATCTGCTCGGGAAGCAGGCCGCACCGAAGTACAGAGTTGCGCGCGGCGACGCCAAGGCGCTCGACACTCAGCTTCGGGCGAGTGGAGAAAGGTCGCACGCTGCCGATGCGGTGGATGCGGCCAATGGTGCGGCCAAGGACCTCGCGCGCCCCTTGCGTGTCCAGTTCCGGCGGGCGACCGGCCAGCCAGGGGAACACGGCGAACCTGAAGCCCTCGTGCATGAATAGCGTGCGGCCTTCGCGGGAAACAGGGGCTGAGACCGGCAACTCGGCACTGGCAAGCTCGATCGCGAAAGCGTGCTCTTCCAGGACCTGGTCGTCCAACCAGCGCGCCGGCCGGTAGAACTTGAGCACCGAGGCTCCAGGCCCATGGCCGAGCTGGTAGACGCGATTTTCATAGCTGTTGAGCGCGAAAAAGCCGCCATCCGTGTCGCAGCCGGCAGACGCCGCCGCATCCAGCACGACATCGGGCGACAGGCCTGCGAACGGCGTCGCATCGATCGCCGTGCTTTTCCTTATTATCCTGCTCTTGCCTCCGGCCACGGGATTCTCGCGATATGGACCAAGGGACGATTCTAGTCACCGGCGGCGCCGGCTACATCGGCAGCCACACCGTGCTGCAGCTTCGGGCCCGCGGCGAGCGCGTGGTCGTGCTCGACAGTCTGTATACAGGCTTCCGGCAGAGCGTGCTGGATACGCCGTTGATCGTTGCGAACGTCGGCGACCGCGACAAGGTGCTCGAAACGCTGCGCACCTATGGCATCGACACCGTGATGCATTTCGCCGCCCATACGATCGTTCCCGAATCGGTGTCCGATCCGCTCAAGTACTACGGCAACAATACGTGCTCCACGCGCAATCTTCTGCGAGTGCTGCAACGAGGTCGGCGTGCGGCATGTCGTGTTCTCCTCCACCGCGGCTGTGTACGGCATCCCGCCCGAACCGTTCGCTGACGAACAGTCGCCCACAGCGCCGATCAATGCCTACGGCACCTCGAAGCTGATGTCCGAATGGATGCTGCGCGACCTCGCGGCGGCATCGAAGCTGCGCTATGTCTCGTTGCGTTACTTCAATGTCGCCGGATCGGACTCCGGAGGAAGAATCGGCCAGTCCACCCGCGAGGCGACGCTGCTCGTCAAGGTTGCGTGCCAGGCTGCCGTGGGCAAGCGTCCGCACGTGTCGGTATTCGGCACCGACTACCCCACGCCGGATGGCACTGGAGTGCGCGACTACATCCATGTCGAAGATCTCGCCTCTGCGCACCTGAAGGCTCTCGACTATCTTCGCGGCGGCGGCGCCTCGACGGTGCTCAACTGCGGCTACGGCCACGGGTACAGCGTCAGGGATGTCCTGGCGAGCGTCGAACGGATCGCAGGGCACCCGCTGAAGGTGATCGAATCTCCCCGCCGGCCGGGTGATCCTCCGGTACTGGTCGCGCGGGCGGATCGCATCCGCTCGACCCTCGGCTGGCACCCGCAACTCGACGATCTGGACACCATCGTGCGCACCTCGCTCCTCTGGGAGCGGCACCTTCAGAAGGAGCCCTGGTAAAAAAGGGCTGCGCACACCGGTAAATGAGGTTAGCGCCGGCCGGCGCAGTTACAATCCGGGCCCCATGCGTTGGCCTCGCCCCAAATCTCTGAACAGCCTCATGCTGTTCGGCCTGGCGCTGATCGCCGTGCCCCTGCTGTTCGCCATCGTCAACGCGGGCCTGCAGATCCGCGCGCTCGCCGACAAGGGCCAGAAACTGGTCGAGGATGGCGTGGTCGCCGCCCGGGCAAGCCAGGACCTGTTCGCGCAGATCGCCTCGCTCGAGCGCACCGAGCGGCTCTACAACATTCTCAACGAGCCCAACCTGCTCGACGTCTATCGGCGGCAGGATGAGCGCCTCACCGCCACGGTAACGCAGCTGTATCGGCAACTGCGTACCGGCAACTCGAAGGCCACGCTCGATGAGTTGCGTGGGCTGCAAGGAACGATTCGCGACAGCGTGGTGTCCACTCCCCGGCTCACAGTCGATCGCGACCGAGATGCCGCGCCGCTTCAGGGAACTGAGCGCGCTTGCGGACCGGGTGGCGAAACAGAGCAATGCACAGATCGATGCGGAGGTCGCGGCGCTCGAGGCGCAGACGAGGCGCGCGAACCGGCGGCTGTGGTGGCAGACGGCGCTGCTGTTGCCCGTAACGCTGATTGCCATCCTGGGGCTGACGCTCGCGGTGGGCCGGCCGTTGCGCAAGCTCGACCGCGCCATCAGCGAACTGGGGCGCGGGGCGTTTTCGCGACCCATCACGGTGTCCGGGCCGGTGGATCTCGAGAGGCTTGCCGGACAGCTCGAGTGGCTGCGCAGCCGCTTGCTCGACCTCGCTCACGAGCGCAATCGCTTTCTGAGACATATGTCACATGAGTTGAAAACGCCGCTGGCCAATATCCGCGAGGGCACCGAGCTGCTGATGGATGGCGCGGTCGGCGAGCTCGACACCAACCAACGCGAGGTCACCGGCATCCTGCGCGAGAACAGCATCAAGCTGCAGCGGCTCATCGAGAATCTGCTCTCCTTCAGCGCGTGGCAGACCAACAGCATCGGTCTCGAGACCAGCGAGTTCCGCCTGCGTCCCGTCGTCAAGCAGGTGCTGGAGAACCAGCAGCTCACGCTGCTCTCGCAGCGCGTGCGCCTCGAAGTGAAGATCGAGGACGTGACGCTGGTCGCGGACCGCGGCAAGCTTCGGCTGATCCTCGAGAATCTGCTGTCCAATGCGATCAAATATTCGCCGAAGGGCGGCACGATTCACATCGGTGCAAGACGCTCAGGAGAAAATCTGGTGATCGACGTCGCGGACAGCGGCCCGGGCATTCCGGCCGAGGAGCGTGCACATATTTTCGACGCGTTTCTACACGAGCCGGACTCCCAGGGGCGCGAGCGTGAAAGGCACGGGCATTGGCTTGTCGGTGGTCCTCGAATTCGTCTCGGCGCACGGCGGCACGGTCGAGATTCTCGACGGCCAGTTCGTCGGCGCGCATTTCCGCATCACCATGCCGGTTCGACCGGTCGTTGGTGACAAGCCTGAAAAGACCATTCCAGGCAAGGAGCGCGCGCATGCGGCGGCTTAGCGCAATCGCCATCCTCGTGACTCTCGCCGCGCTCACCGCCTGTACCACGGCCGCGCTCAACAAGGAACGCAAGCCCGTCGCGCCCGTTCCGGACCGCGCCGCCGCTTCGGCCACGTTGCTCTCGGAATATCTGGAGCTGCTGCAGAAGCTCGTGCAGAGCCCCCCCGCGGAGCAGGCTGAAATGCTCGCGACCACGCAGCGCGACTACGAGCTCGCTCCGACGCCAAGTCATCAGTTGCGTTTCTCGCTGGTGCTTGCGGCGCCTGGTCATGCCGGCACCGACCTTGCGCGGGCTCAGCGGTTGCTGCGTGAGTTGATGGCCACGCCCGAGACATTGCTGCCCGTGGAACGCGCGCTCGCATTCCTCGAATTGCAGAAAGTGGATTCGCAGCTGATGCTTGACGGCGGAGAACCGGCGCCTGCAGAGCAATGCCGTGCGCGACGACCGCGACAAGCTCGCCGCCATCAACAAACGTCTGCAATTGGAGACAGACGAGAATGCGCGACTGCGCAAAGAACTCGAAGAAGCGCGCGCAAAGCTGGATGCGATTGCTAATATCGAACGTTCTTTGAATGAGCGGAAGCCGCCCCAGTGACCCAGACCGGAAAACGCAAGGCCCGAATACTCGTCGTGGATGACGACCCGGGCCTGCTGCGCCTGCTCACGATCCGGTTGCGCGCGGAGAGTTACGACGTCGAGGCAGTGGAAAGCGGGCAGCTCGCGCTCGCCGCCGCCAGCCGCTTCAGGCCGGACCTGGTGATCACTGACCTGCGCATGGACCAGATGGATGGCATCGGCCTGCTGAAGGAACTGCAGAACCGCTGGCCCGGGCTCAAGGTCATCATCCTCACGGCTCACGGCACCATCCCTGATGCGGTTCACGCCACGCAGATGGGCGCGTTCGGGTTCCTCACCAAGCCCGTCGACAAGCAGGAGCTGCTCGACCAGGTGCAAAAGGCGCTGCGCATCTCCGGCTTCAGCGCCTCCGATGAAGACTGGCGCGCGGAGATCATCACGCGCAGCGCCGCAATGGAAGAAAAGCTCGCGCAGGCGCACATGGTGGCCGGCACCGATGCGCGCGTACTGCTGACCGGCGACAGCGGCACGGGCAAGGAACTGCTGGCCCGCGCCATCCATCGCGCGAGCCCGAGACGCAACAAGCCTTTCATCGCGATCAACTGCAGCGCCATGGCCGAAAACCTGCTCGAGTCCGAGCTCTTCGGCCACGAAAAGGGCTCGTTCACCGGCGCCACGCGTGCGCACCGCGGTTTGTTCCATGCAGCCGACGGCGGCACGCTGATGCTGGATGAGATAGGCGACATGCCGATGCGTCTGCAGGTGAAGCTGCTGCGCGTATTGCAGGAAAACATGATCCGCCCAGTGGGCAGCCCCGATGCGATCCCGGTGAACGTGCGCGTGATCTCCGCCACGCACCGCGATCTGCAGCAGCTGATGAGTAGCGGACTCTTCCGTGAAGACCTCTATTACCGGCTCAACGTGGTGCACATCGAGATGCCTCCGCTGAGCCGGCGCCGTGAAGACATCCCACTTCTCGTGGCTCATTTCCTCGCGCAGGTCGCCAAGGAAAGTGGCGTACGCAAGATCTACGCGCCCGAGGCTGTGGAGCTGCTCGCAACGGCAGACTGGCCTGGGAACATACGTCAGCTGCACAATGTGGTGCGCCAGAACGTCGCCCTCTCGCAGACGCCGATCATTCCGGTGGAGCTGGTTCAGCAATCCCTGGGCGGTGGGCCGGGCCGGCTGCCCTCGTTCGATGAGGCGCGGGACGAGTTCACCCGCAGTTACCTTTCGCAGATCCTGCAGATCACCGGCGGAAACGTCAGCCAGGCTGCGCGCCTCGCGAAACGCAATCGCACGGATTTCTACAAGCTCCTGGGGCGGCATCAGCTCACCCCGGAGGAGTTCAAACAGCGCTAGCCCAACCGCCAGCGCGGCGTGCGCGCCGCGCGCCGCTATCGTGTACGACGCTCAGCGGGTAGCACCTTGATAAGCTGCCCTTTTGAATCTGTCTTCGCCGTGGATTGCACTTGAACCCTGGCCGCTGCAGCGTCGCCGACGGCAATGGGAATCGCCAGAGCGCGTGCGATCCGCGTTCCGCCCACGCTTGTAGAGATGACAACAGAAACACGGTAGCTGCCCGGCGCCGATGCCGAGACAGTAATAGGGTGCGAAACGGGCGTTGCAGCCTGAGCGGCGCCAGGGTGCAGATAGTGCGCACCGTCCACAATGTTCAGGCCCTCACTGCCCCTGAACTCTGCGGTCAGGTTGTCGAGGCCAGCCTGCGGCAGGAAGGTCACCTTGATCTCCTCCGGCTGGCCAGGCTCCAGCCCCTGTCTCCGATCGAACGTAACCAGTACGGGCGCTCGCGCCTTGCCCACGCTGGCATTGCGAGTCAACGCCGCCGAAGGGGACTGCGCGCCGGCTTCGAGCGCGGCGGAGCGCGGCCTGTCGCCGGATTTCGCGCAACCGGCAAGCAGCAATGCCGCGGTACCGGCTGCAATGCAGGCTGCTTTGCGGAGAGTGGCTGTACGCACGATCATGGCGAGGTCACCGTTACGTTGAAGCAGCGTGTCCCGGCGGTATTCGACTCTATCCAGCGCGAATCGTACGCTTCGATCACGTAGGTGCCAGGGTCGAGCGTAAGGCCTGTGATGGTGCTCGGGCCGATCGCCTCATCACCGCCGAGCTCTTCGCCCTGACCGTAAATGAAGATATCCGGATCAAACGATGAATTCGGCGCCGACCCGGCCACCGAGATCGTGACGGGCTGGCTCATGGCGACGTCCAGCCGGAGGTAGCGGCGATTGCCGAGCGCGTTGTAGTACTCCGTAGGAGAACCTGTCGTGCATAGCCGCTGCGTCCCACCGACCGCGATCACGGTGTAGGGCGGAAGGTTGTTGGCATTGCCGCCGTTGTTGGTCTCGTTCGGCCCGAAGTCGTCGAGCGGTTGCGGCTGGATCTGCTGCGCCGTCAGAAGCGCTTCGATGGCAGCAGCCTGCGCAGGCTCGGTCGAGACGAGCCCGATCACGAACGGATAGATGCTGGTCAGCGAGTCGGTGTCGGCGGTGTCCTCGAGCGCGGCGCGTATCGAGGTGAAGCTGACTTGCGCCGCCTCTCCGTCCACATCGTCGTCGTAGAGATCGTACAGGACCGATGCGATCGAGCCTTCGCTGAACCAGCCGGGATTCGCGCCGCCGAGCGCGTTCGATTCCATGTCGAACTGGAAATCGTTCGCCTGCGCGCCACCGAAGCTGTCGCGATACAGTGGATCGTCGCTCGCCATCGCCGAAAAGGCATCGCCCCACGCTTCGCTGAAGGACACCGTGAGATCGAGCTTCGAGCTCATGCTGTGCCCGCCGCCCAAGCTGTCGTCGCGCGCGAAGTTATCCTGGAAATAGTGGCCCCATTCGTGCGCGAGCACGTGGCGATCGAACTCGTCCGTGTCGGTATCCGCGGCGCCGAGGATGTAAATGGCAGCCGGAAGCGCCGCAACCGGATCCTCGCTCCAGTAGAACGTGGTGCCGATGTCGCCCACCGGAAAATCGATTTCCGGATCGCCGGTGCCGTTCGAGGGATTGTTGCCTGGGCTCCAGAAGAGCTCGAGTGGTGCGAAGATCGTGTTCGCATCCGTCGCCAGGATGAAGCCGATGTTCTGATACATGACATCGAGAATCGCGAATGGCGCGGCGCTTCGAGCCTGGTCGTATTGCCCAGCGCCCGCGTTCCAGCCTGACGGAGCATGCAGGTCGCCGATGTCGAGCGTGGCGACGGCTCCTGTGTTGAAGGCAGGCCCGTCCAGCGCGTAGAGAGCGTTGCCGTCCGTGTTGTCCAGCACGCGAAAATCCCACGCCGGCGTTCCGGCCCTCACGAGCTCCGCCTTGACGCGCATCCTCACATCGAAATTGGCAGCCAGCGCGAAGGCGTATGCGCCTGCATCGTCCGTCTGGGTGGTGCCAAGCACGTTGCCGGTGGCATCGTCGATGGCTTCCACAGTGGCCCCGCGCACCGGAGCCTGATCGTCGGTATTCGCAAAATCGAGGCCGTCGGCCGCCGTGGTGGAGAACGGCACGGCATCGAAGGTGACAGTGCCGGAGACGACGACCTGGCCCGGGCCAGGATCGGGCGGTGGCGGCGGTGGCGGAAAACCTCCACCTGTGGGCGGCGGCAGCGGATTCCCTCCTCCCCCCGGAGGAAGATTGGAGCCCAGGCTCCTGCTGCTCGAGCTGCCGCAGCCCGCAAGCAACACAGCCGCGCAGCAGGGCACCAGCCACAGCAACAGCCAGCCTCGGTTCAACGAGGATTTCCGCTTCAGCATCGCCCTCACCCGGAAATATTCGACGGCCAGTTTACTGTAAAGCATGCGCCCGCAACGGCACGCCGCCGGGCAAACGAGGGTTGATTCACACTTTGACCTCGCCTGCTGCCCGTCCCCGCGTCACCTGCTGGCTGGCGAACCGGCGCAGTCCCGGCAAGCCCAGCAGGAAGACCGGCACCACCACCAGGAAGTTGTAGATGATCGAGGCCGCGAAGGCGTGTTCGGCGGGCACGCTGAACGCGGCGAGCCCGGCGGTGAATGCCAACTGAGTCGTGCCGAGATAGCCTGGGGCGCTGGGCAGCGTGAGGCCCGCAACGCAAAGAACCAGCACGGCGATGGCGGCCATGTGGGGCACGCTTTCGCCCACCGCGGCAAGACTCAACACGATGCACAACGCCAGTACCCACCATTGCATGACCGAGATCAAGAGCACCTTCACCAACAGGCGTGGTTGCCGTATCGAGGCGAAGCCTGCTGACGCCTCGCTAAAACGCCGCAGCAGGCCGCCGCTCCAGCGCACCGGCAGCGGCGTGAGGAAGATCGCAGCAATGCGCAGACAAAGCTCGGTCCTCACCACGAAAAGCGTCGCGGCGGTGGCGAGCATGGCCGACACTCCCGCCAGCGCGTAACTCGCCGTCACCAGGTCCGCCGAAATGTGCTGTGAGGTCGCGAAAACTATGGCGGCGAGCACCAGTACGGCGACGAAGTCAGAGACCCTCTCCACTACGATGGAACCGAGCAATGCGCTGGCCGGCAACTCATATCGTCGACCGACGATCGCCGCGCGCACCAGTTCGCCGGAATGAGGGATGAGCGCATTGGCGGCACCGCCGGTGAATACCGGTGACAGCAGAGCACGCGCGGGCACGCGCGCCAGAGGCTGCAACAGATAACGCCAGCGTAGTGCCTTGAACATGCTGAACGCGACGGCGCAGGCAAGCGCCGCGGTGAAGTAACCGCCGTGGGTGGTGCGAAGCAGCCGCAGGATCGCACCCGGATCCAGCGCGCGGGCGGCGAACACGAGGAACGCCGCGCCGAGCAGCAACCCGACGATCAGGATCGAGCGACGGGCCGGCATCCAGGCTCGATGAGTGGCGCCGTGATGCTGGGAAACCGCCGGACGGCGCCGGCGCGGGTCGCGTGCTCCGCCATCGTGACGATTTGGTGGCGGCTGGCCAGCATTGCGAGCAGTTCAGAAGCTAGCGCAAGCTTGCGCTCGCGCGGCAGATCCATCCCCGGAAAGAATGCCAGTTGCGGGCAATCCTCGCGCCCCATGAAGTCGAGCGGATGCAGCAGCACCGACGGCTGCGTGCCGGTGAGGCGACACATGAAGAGCGCGAAGCGGAAGTACCCGAGCGCGGCGAGTCGCGAGAATTTGGCCAGGTACAGCAGGTAGCTCAGGTGCAGTGGCACCTTGAACAGCGGCATGGTGCTCACCGGGATCTCGAGCAGCGTGCCGCCCGGCAGGCGCCATTCAAACGGCTTCACGGGCCGCAAAGCGTCCTTCCAGGTTCCGAACAGCTCCTTGCGCTGCTCCTTTTCCTCGGCGGTGAGATTGCTGGTGGCGAAGAAATACGCGCGCGCCAGGGGATTGAGCAGATTGGGGAAGACAGTGGCATCGTAGCGATAGCCGCGGCGCCTGAGGATTTCCAGCGTGGCGGTCGAAAGGCTGAAGCCCGGCCCGCGAAAGCCCGTGGGCCTGACCCCGGTTGCCGCGGCGATCGCGTTCTCGGCCCGCTCCAGGTCTGCCTCGAGCTCGCTGTCCTGGTACAGGTGCAGCCAAGGGTCGTGATTGAAGCTGTGATTGGCGATCTCGTGGCCGGCGACGGCAATGGCGCGCAGCGCCTGCATGATTCTTCGCAAGCTCGGCATCCTGCCCGACGATGAAGAACGAGATGGTCAGGCGGCGCGCGGCGAGAAACTCGAGGATGCGCGGCACCGCGACGTCGAAATACGACGGATACGACTCCCAGCCCGCATCGCCGTGCGTCTTCATGTACGACCACTGGTTGTCGAGGTCCAGCGAGAGGCTCGCGTAGCTCATTTGAGTTGCACCGGCACTCCGTTGAGCTTGAGGGAGCGTTGCGCGGCATCAAGCACCTTGACCACGCGCAGCCCGTCTTCGCCGTCGCTGAGCGGCTGCTTGCGCGAGCGCACGCAGTCGAGAAAGTGCTTGCACTCGATCTGCAGCGGCTCCGTCGTCTTCAGGTGCGGCACCGTGATGTCGCCGAAGCGCAGGCCCACGTATTCGGCGAACGTGTTGTAGTCCTGGTTGACCTCGGCGCCCTTGTCGTAGATGCGCAGCTTCTCGCTGGCCTCGAGGTCGTCGAACACGGCCATCTTGCGGCTGCCGACCAGCGTCAGCTTGCGGATCTTGTGCGGATCGAGCCAGCTCACGTGGACGTGGGCCATCGCCTTGTCGGCGAAGTTCATGGTCATGAAAACCACGTCCTCGACGCCCTTCTGCAGGTAGCACTGGCCGCGCGCCGAGACGTCCGAGGGCATGGCGCCGAGCAGGTACATGATCACCGAAATGTCGTGCGGAGCGAAATTCCACAGGGAGTTCTCGTCGCCGCGCACCGTGCCGAGATTTACGCGCTGGCTGTAGATGTAGTGCAACTTGCCCAGCTCCTCGCCGCCGATCATGGCTTTGAGCCGCGTGACCACGGGGTGGTATTCGAGGAGGTGGCCGACCATGAGCACCCGGTCGCGCTCCCTGGCGATGCGGATCAGTTCTTCGGCGTGAGCGATCTCGAGCACGAAGGGCTTCTCGACGTAGACATCCTTGTTGGCTTCGAGGGCCGCCTTGCACAGGGCATGGTGGTGCGGGCCATTGGCGGCGACCACTACTGCTTCGATCTGGGGATCGCGCAGCATCACATCGAAATCGCGAGTCGCAGTCGTGCCGGGGAGCAGCCGCGCCATGTTGTCGAGCTTGCGCTGATCCAGATCGCAGATGTAGATCAGCTGGGCTTCGGGAAGCTGGTGATAATTGCGCGCCAGGTTCTTGCCCCAGCCGCCTACGCCCACCAAGCCGATTCGCACCGGATCCATCGCTACCTCTGCTTCAAGAATTCCAGCGTGCGCGCAACGATCAGCTGCGCCGCCTCGCCGCCGCCAAAGAACCGTTCGGTCGCCGCCGCGAAATCCGTCGTTCGCGTGAGCGACGCCTCGACCGCCGCGCGTATCGCGTCAGGGTCGAGGCCTGCAATCGTGTTGCCACCGGCGGTCACGGTCTCAACCCATTCAGTCTCCGAGCGCAGCGTCACACAAGGGCGGGCGAGGAAGAAAGCTTCCTTCTGCAATCCGCCGGAGTCGGTGAGAACCACCGCCGCACCCTCGACGAGCCTGATCATGTCGAGATATCCGAGCGGCTCGATCAGGCGCAAACCTGGCGCCGCCCGCCAGTGCGCGAGGGCGCTGCGAATTCTCTGGGCGGTGCGCGGATGGACCGGAAACACCACCGGCCGATCTTCCCGCGCCAGGGCATTCAACGCTGAGAGCAGCGTCTCAAGATCGGGGCCATCGGTTGCCTCGGCGCGATGCACGGTCGCAACCAGATAGCGGCTCGGGACAAGACCCAGCCTCTCGAGCACTCCTGAGGTGTTGCGCGCCAGGGCCGCGTTGAAGCGGATTGCATCCAGCATCACGTCGCCGGTCAGCACGGCACGCGCCGCAAGCCCTTCAGTGGACAGATTGCTCATGGCCGTGGGCGTCGGCGCGAACAGCAGGTCGCCGAGGTGATCCGCCACTATGCGGTTGGTCTCCTCGGGCATTCGCCGGTTGAAGCTGCGCAGGCCCGCCTCGACGTGCGCGACGGGAATGTGCAGCTTCGCCGCCGCAAGGGTCGCCGCCAGTGTGGAGTTGGTGTCCCCGTAGGTCAGAACGATGTGCGGGTGATGCTCGAGGAAGGCCGCCTCGAGCTTTTCGAGCATGCGCCCGGTCTGTTGCCCGTGTGGGCCCGACCCTATTCCCAGGTGCACATCGGCGCGGGGGATGCGCAGTTCCTCGAAGAAAACGTCGGACATCGCGGGGTCATAGTGCTGGCCGGTATGGACAATGAGATTGCCGACACCCTGCGCCTTCACGGCATCCAGCGCGCGGCATACCGGGGCGAGCTTGACGAACTGTGGACGCGCGCCAACAACGTTTGCTACGAGGATGCTCACGGCTGCCGGCAATTCTCAGAGTGGGCGGACATCCATTCCCTTTCGCTCGTAGCGCCGATTGCAGACATCGCAGGCGGCTTCCTCGGCGCCTTGCGCATCCACTCGCAGGGATAACCCTTCGCCGCAATAGCACACCCAGCTGCGAACTCGGGCCGGATTGCCGTACACCACCGCGTAAGGCGGGATGTCTCGCGTCACCACCGCGCCCGCACCCACGAAGCAGTATTCGCCGAGCGTGACTCCGCAAACGATTGTGCAATTGGCACCGATCGAAGCGCCGCGCCGAACCAGTGTTTGGCGATACTCGGTCTTGCGCTCGATGAAGCTGCGCGGATTGATCACGTTGGTGAACACCATCGACGGGCCGCAGAAACACGTCGTCTTCGACGATCACGCCGGTGTAGATCGAGACGTTATTCTGGATCTTGACGTTGTTGCCGACCGTGCAGCCGCGGCGAGATCACTACGTTCTGCCCGATGTTGCAGCGCTCGCCGACGCGCGCACCGCGCATGATGTGGCTGAAGTGCCATATCTTGGTGCCGGCGCCGATCTCGCTGGCCGGATCGACAACTGCCGTCTCATGGGCGAAGAACGGGCGGCTCATGCTGCCTCCTTGCGCCGTTCTGACGCGAAATGACCGCCAAACTGCTGCATGAAGCCGTTCACGGCGCGGATCACCTCGTTGTTGTTGAGCGTATTGCTGAGCAAACTGCGCGGTGTTCACCACGTAGAAATCCGCGTGGCGCGTGGCCACAGGCTGCACGAGCTTGGAATAGCTCGAGCACCTGCAGCGGCTGCACCGATCGCGCGATTGATGTAAATGGCATCGATGTCTGCCTTGTCGAATTCCGGGAACATGCGGTCGAAACCCTGCCATGAACAGCGCACGCAACTCCTCGTCCGGAGCGCTTCAGCAGCGGATCGTCCGACAGGACATACTTCGGCAGATACGTCAGATGCAGTCCGGCAGTCTCCGCCGGCGCGACGATGCGAGCTCATGCCGATGACGCCCGTGAACGGCAGCCGCTCGTCGGCGATGTTCAGGATGTAGTAAGGAACGAATGGCTTGCGCGTGACCAGCACCATGCAGACCACGCCCAGGTACTCGACGTCACCACGCGGCGGCACCTGCGCCAGCCGGTCATCCACTGCTTTGCGCAGCACGTTGACGGGCCCGGTGAATATCACCTTGTCGAATACTGCGCGTCCCGTCCGCAGCCGGATCTCAATGCCGCCGCCCTCGCGCGGCCTGCACGGCACTGGACCTCGACCCCGGTGCGCACTTCGCCCCCGCCCTGCGCGATCCGGGCGAGCAGGCGCTCGAACACGTCGCGGTAGCCGCCGGACACGTAGCCCAGCTGCTCCTTCTGCGCCGTGCCATCGCGCGCCGAGAACAGGCGCTTGATGTAGGTCCAGATGAAGACGGCGGACACGCGCCGGTAGTTCTCGCCGAGCTTGGCGAGCAGCAGCGGCTTCCAGATCTTCTCGAACGTGGCGCGGCCCGAATGCGCACGAGGAACTCCTCACCGTCATCGCCTTCGAGGCCGCGCCAGTCGCTCGATGCGCGAGCAGTAGAGGATCGTCGCGCCAGGCGCATCTTGCTCCAGAGGTCGAGCGGCGGGAACTTCAGGAAATCGAGGCCGTTGTGAGAGCGGGTGCGTAGCGGCGGTCGACGTAGTAGCCGGTCTGGGTCGCGCGCCAGCGCAGGCGGCCGCCGAGCCCGATGCGGCGGATGAACTCGATCAGCGCGGTGTCGGACGGCAGGATCACGTGGTAGAAGCGGTCCCAGGTGAAGCGGCCGAAGTCGTGCCAGGTGGCGAGGCCGCCCGACTTGCGCCGCGCGCTCGAAGACGCGTCACGCGATGGCCCGCGGACGCCGAGCCGCTCGGCCAGCGCGAGACCCATGAGTCCTCCGCCGATGATGCCGATTCGCATCGTGCTGCGACGGCTGCCGAGAGCCTCAGCCGCGGCGTCGCGACGGCGGCGCGCTGCCAATCGATCGTGCGGCGCGAGGCCCTCGTCGATGTCGACCCGGGCGCGCACGCCGAGCAGGCGCTCGCAGAGCGTCGACGTCCGGCACGCGCCGCATCACGTCCTCGTACTTCTTCCCGGTGAACGACTGCGTAGGGGATGAACTCGATCCGCAGCTCGCCGGGCGTGCCCGATAGACGCTTGATGCGCTGCGCCAGCTCGAGGATGGTGATCTCCTGCGGTGTTGCCGATGTTGATGATCTCCCCGTTGGCCTCGCTGCGCGGACCAGTCGCCTGATAGATGCCCTCGACGGTGTCGGTCACGTAAGTGAAGCTGCGCGTCTGCGCTGCCGTCACCGTGGATCGGGATCGGCTTGTCGTTCAGCACGCAGTCGATGAACACCGGACTGCGGACCGCCCCACCAGCGTGAGCGTTCTGGTTCGGGCCGTAGGAGCCGAAGAATCGCAGCAGCGTCACGGGGAAGCCGTAGGCGTCCTGGTAGGCCAGCGCCAGGTGCTCGTCGAACAGCTTGGAGACGGCGTACGCCCAGCGCGGCGCCTTGGAGTTGCCGATGACGTGGTCGGTGCTCTCCTCGCTGAACGGCAGCGCCGGGTTGCGGCCGTAGACGTCCGATGTCGAGGCGAGCACGCGCTTGCAAGCGTAGCCGGCGCGCGAAATCGAGCGCGCATTCGGTGCCGCGATAGTTGATCTTGAGCGTGTCGATCGCCTTGCCGTAGCGCGGAATCTTGAACGCCGCCAGGTGTACGACAGCCTCGAAGGGCCGTTCGCGCAGTGCCGCGAAGGTTTCCGGCATCCGTGACGTCGCGCCTGCAGGAAGCGAAAACGCGGGTTGGCCGCGAATTCCTGGATGTTGTCGATGCGGCCCATCGACAGGTTGTCGATGCCGACGACCTCGTGGCCCGCCGCCAGCATGCGGCCCACGAGGTTCGAGCCGAGAAAGCCGGCGCAGCCGGTGACCAGGTAAGCCTGTCTCATGTTCGGGCGCCTTCCACTTGCCGGTCTTGCTCGGGTCCCCGAGGTAGTCCGCCTGCGCCAGCTCGTGCCTCGCGCTGTTCGCGCAGCAACGTCGATCCGAGATGAAACAGCTCGTCGAAGTAGCGCTTGTTCTGCGCGGACAGCATCGCCATGCCGATCAGCTGGATGCGCGAGCATCATCGACAGCAGGCCGACGATGAAAGTGTGCGGATAGTGGCTGTAGGCCAGCGCGACCGCATCCGACACGGTCGCATGACTGCTCGCTCGCAACTGGGCATGGGCCTCGAGGAAATGCAGCACCACCCAGGTGTTCACGTACAGCGGCGAATCCCATCAGCACCAGCCTGGCGATGAGTAGGAATGTGAACGGCCGCAGCATGAACCCCGAGGAGACGGTGCCGAAGATCTGGCGAAGCAGGCGGGTGCTCGAGCGGCGGCGGTCCCCGACCGTGTTCTGCAGCCGCCAGTTGAGCTCCGCGGGCACTTCCTCAAAGCTCGCCCGCAGGATCTTCGCCTTGTGAATCATTTCCGGCATGACGTCCATGCCCATGCTGCGCAGATGCAGCGAACGAAGGAAGCGCCCGTCGAAGGCGCGCACCATGCAGGTGAGCGTGCTCAGGATCTGCCCGGACGCGCGCGTCAGAAATCGGTTGGCGAGGCGGCTCAGGACGAGGCGCAGCCAGGGCACCTCGATGACCCGCCCGCCGCGCATGTAAGGCGAGGCGAGCACGATGCGCGCACCCGTGCCGATCATGCGATCGAGCAGCAGCCCCACATGCTCCGGCCCGTAGCTGAGATCGATGTCGAGCACCACGACGTACTTGCCCCGGCATTGCGCAAAACCCGTCTTCAATGCCTGCCCCAGGCCGAAATTGCGCGGATGACGCAACACGCGGATGGCGGGGTGCTCGGCGGCGAGCGCTTCGGCGATCGCCTCCGACTCATCGCGGCTACCGTCATTGACGATGATGTATTCGAACTGAAAGCGCGGCTCGAGGCTTTCGAGATGGGTCATCAGGAGTAGCGCATGCTTGCGCAGGATTGCAGCTTCATTGAATACCGGGAGCACGATGGACACCAGCGTGGGCCCGCCAGCCGTCGGGGCCGCGCCGCCATCGCCTTCTTCAGGCACGCCACTGCGTAGGAAGCTGCTGAGCATCTTTTTATGATCCCCCAACCGGCGGGCGAAAATCACGCCCCCACTCCAAACCGTTAAGTTACGCCATGTGGCTGGGTGCCGCATGCCAACCCGATCACGGATCGGTGGGCTGCGGCCTATTGCAATAGCGCGAGCGCGGCTGCGACCATCCGTTCCCTCTTCAGGAGCAGCCGTTGGCCCCACCCTCTGCGCCCCTGGCAGACGCCGAACCTCACCCCCGCTTGGTCTGGGCAGTGCTAGCGATGGCAGTGGTCGCGGCCGTCATCCTGGCCGTAAGCCTGCAGCGGCACCAGATCGGGTTCAGCACGGAAATGGACTTCACCACCACGTATGGCCCAGAGGCGCAGCGCGTCCTCGCGGGTGAGCCGCTGCTGCTGGAATATCACCCTCCCGGATACCCATTCATGGCCGCTTTCGGCAAGACCCTCGCCGGGGGGTGGCTGGCCGCTGGACTTTGGCTCTCGGGTCTCGCCGCGATCGTCGTGCTCGTTGTGAGCTTTCTCATGTTCCGCCGCCTGGCCGGGCCGGCCGCCGCCTGGGGCGCACTGATCGCGTGCGCGTGCTCGAGCCCCTTCCTCACATTCGCTTCGATGACCACCAGCGACATGCCGTTCGCCGCGCTGGTCTGTGCCGCCCTCGCATGCGCCGTGTCCGGCATGCATCGCGGCGGCATCGCCATATGGATGGCTGCGGGGTTCATCGCGGCGCTTGCCTATCTGACCAGGAGCAACGGCATCGCGATGGCCGCGCTGATTGTGGCGCCGCTCATCGTGCGCGAATCGTGGGGCACGCGCGTGAAACATGTGGCCGCCACCGCTTTGGCTTTCGCTGTCCCCGTGCTCACTTGGGCCCTGTATGCGCACGCCACGCACTCACCGTTCAGCCCAACCGACAACTACCTGAACCTGGCCGTTGCCGCCTACGGTGACGGTGAGAACCCGTTCGGCGAAGAAGCCATGGACATGGAAGAGCGCTTCCACAGCACGCTCGACGTGCTCGCCTACGATACGATGCGAATGGTGCGCCAGCTCAGCCTTCGGCTACTGAAGCTTCCCTACCTGCTGGCCAGCACACTCACCTGGCTGCCGGTAGGACTACTGGCAATTCCGGGGTTGTACCTGATCTTACGCAAGCGTCCTACCGCGCCATGGTTGTATTACTTCGCGGTTTTGCTTGGATTGATCGCGCTAAGCGGCCTTGCACCCTACCGCACGCGATTCTTCATCTTCGTGATACCGGTGCTTGGAGCTCTGGCGGCGGTTGCAGTGACGCACCTAGTCAATCATTACGGGTTGCAGCCGAAGGCGCGCCACGCCGTGGATGCGGCAGTGTTGATCGCCGCGGCTATCGTCCTGGGGGTGGCGTTTCCGCGTGTCGCAGCGCGACTTGAAACTCCCGCACAGATACAGTTCGCCGAGGCTATCCCTCAGGTGCAGGCGCTAACTCCCTCCAATGCGCTGGCGTATGCGTCGTCGTATACGCTTTCGTTCGAAACCGGCCGGGAAGGCGAGCTGATCCCCGATGTAGAGACCGTTGCGCAGCTTCACGAAGAGCTCTGTGACGAGGTCGAGCCCGCCGAGCGACCGTTTCTCTACATCGGATCGAAGGAACGCGAAGCGGAATTTCGCCGCGAGCTTGCGAAGGAGCTGGCGCAGGCGCCGGTGCCGTGGTTGGAAAAGGTTGCAGGCAGTGCCACGAGCCAGTGGACCCTGTACCGCATCATTCTTGACGATTGTCCCGGTTGAGAGAGACCTCGTACGCCAGGTAGTGTCCATTATCCGCGATCGGGTAGAAATGCGCGTGGGGATCGTGCCACAACCAGCTCTCGCGATGATCCACCAGAGGTATTTTTCGAAGCATGTTCGCCACGTACTGTGGAGCAACGCGCTGCGACATCGATCTCAGGTTTTCCACCGAAAAAGTTTCGCGAAAGCCCACGTACACCAGCGGTTTGTCGATGGCTGCCAGATCCTGGGGCCGCTCGGCGAAGTGCCCGTCATAGTAGGTCGACAAAAGCTGCCTGCGGGTCTGCGACCCATGGGTGCGGACGATCGCCTTGCCCGCCCTCAGATCCCGCACATCGACGTGCGGCCACAGCACCCGGATGATGTTGAAATCAGTGTAGCCCCAGGGTGTCAGCACGACGTAGCGATTGACCCCATAGCGCTCATCCAGACTGTGCAGCAGCCCGCGCAGGCTACCGATCTGCACTTCATGCGGCATGACGGCCAGCGCCAGTTTGTTGCTCGCCATCAGGACGATCACCGCAAGCGTCGCCATCGCGGTCTTGCCGGCCACGGACAGCTGGCGCCATACCTCGAATCGCGTGTGCAGGCCCTCGAGCGCCAGGGCGAAGAGTCCCGCCGCCGCCACGAGGTTGACGGCCAGGTGGCGTGGCTCGATCTGTCCGACCAGGAGCACGAATGGGGACATTGCAAAAGCCAGCCACAGCGTGAGAAATGCGGCCTCGCGCCGCCGGGTTGAAAGCCACGCCGCGATCACCAACGCCCACAGAACACCGAGCTCCGTGGAGATATTCATGAGCTTGGCTGCTAGCGGCGGTGCGCGCTCAAGAGCATCCGCATAACTCGCGAGATAGCGACCGATGCCGATTCCAAGGGCTTCCAGAGCCAGCATGCTGATCGCCACGGCTCCGACTGCACTGAGGATGCCGGCTCCGACCACACGCGCCCGATGTATCCCGGCTATCGGAACGAGCGCAACAGCCGCGCACAGCCCGGCCGGCATGAATACCATATCGTTCTTGGTCAATGTGATGTACGCCATGGCCATCGCGGCGCCCAAAACTCTGGAGATGGACACCCCGCGACTGCAGCGCAGCAGTGCCCAGGTGGCGAGCGTTGCCATTGCCAGCGCTTCCGTGTCGGCGAGCGTCTTGCCCGCCATGTAAATCACAATGGGCGACATCGCGGCCACCAGCGTGCCCGCAGTCACCTGCGCAGTGTGCGGGAGCAGTTCGCGCAGCATCCTGTGAGTGAGCATGAGAATGCCCACCAGCAAGAACAAATGAATTACCACGAGAGTCCAGAAGGTCCCGGCGCTCGAGCCAATGAGGCCCATCAGTGCGTTGATCTGCAATACGTGAAGGATACGGCCCTGCGTAAAATCATCGATGCCGGTGATCTGCACCTGGCCCGCGATGAGCTCGGCGAAGCTGCGATAAATGCCCATGTACAGATAGCCGGGCTCATCCCAATGCAGTGCACCATCGGCGCGCAGCAGGCAGGCGGCGATCGCGGCGATCGCCAGCGGGATGATCGCCCATGCGGCGATCGGCGCACGCTTGTCGGGTGCTGGTGTGACCGGGATGTTCATTGAACGCCCGCGACGAGCAGGTGTTTGCGTGCCAGCGCCGCGGCCATCACCGCGCGCCATGCCCAACCTACCGCCACTCCATAGACGAGCCACTCCAACCCCATTCGCGACAGCAATGCTCCGGCGACAGCACCCAGCAAAATCGCGATCCAGCTGCAAAGGTTGATCCATTTCAACTCGGGGCCGGAGCAGAGTGCGGACGCTGCGCCATACGACAGTGCGGACAATAGGCGGACGATACCGCTCGTCACCACGGCGAAGAGGAGCCCGAGAGGAATCGTCAATTGCGGGTTCACCAGCTTGGCGACGTATGGACCAAAGAGAAGGATGGCGCCGCCACCAGCCACCGACAGGGAAATGAGGGTGATGCCATCGCGCTTGAGAAGCGCCCGTCGCTCGTCGATTGAGTGGGCATGCCTCAACCGTGCCGTCAGAGTCGATGCGGTGCCCAATTCGAGCATCCGATACGGGGCGAGCGCAATTGCCGCCGCCACGGCATACAGAGCCAGAGCGCTGGTGCCCAGCGTCAACGGCAGCAATAGCTTCTCGAGCTGAACCAGCACCTCCCCGGCCAGCGCGACACCGCCGAAATTTGCAGCGTCGCGCCACATGTGAAGTTTCAGTGGCTCACCGCTTGTCTGTTGCGTTAGCACCCAGCGCCAGGCCGTCGTGCTCAGCACCACGTACCAGCATCCCACCAGGAGCGTCGGGAACCAGGCTTCCCGGCCGATGCCGGCCAGCATCAGCAGCGCCGCGATCAACAGCACGCCGTTGGCAATCTGGTAGAGCGCCACCATCTTCTGGAATTGCTGAGCCCGCTGGAAGGCTGCCTTGGCGAGCAGCGCGATGCCCCCGGCATTGATCGCCGCAAAGAGGATCGCTGCCGAGAGTGCATCGAACCTGTAAACGATCACGCCGATCGTTGAGGCAACGGCCGCAGTGATGGTTGCGGCAATCGCGCCGAGACGTAGCAGCCGCACATCGGAGCGCAAATCGTGACGCAGCGCGATCCCATTCAGGCCTGAGGGCGCGACTGCGATCGACACATTGCAGAAGGCGATCATCAGCACCGCCTGTCCGAATGTGTATTCATCGAGCACTCGCGACATGATCAGCGTCGCGACGATGAAGCCTCCGCCGGCGACGGCAAATATGATGCCGGTCGTCAGGGCAGGAATTCGCGCCCAGCCGAGCGAGAGTCGTGACTGCGGGCCAGGAGAACCCTGCTCAGGCATAGATCGACCCAGGCCGCTGGCTGCCGCGCACGTCGATGAATATCTCTGCCCATATTTCCGTAACGATCGCAGTCCAGATCCGCATGCCCGCCTCCGCGTGATAGCGGCCGTTGCTGCGATAGCCGCGCAGGGCAGCGATCTCGCCCGCATCGAAAATGCCGCGCGCGGTGACGCGCTCGCGATTCAGATACCGATCGGCCAGCGCGTCGATCCGGTCGGCGAACACGTCGTTGTAGGTCATGCGCATCGGAAACTTGGGGATCGCCAAGAGCTCGGGACTCACCACCGACCGCAACGCGCGGCGCAGGATGTACTTTTCCTTGCCGCGGCGGATCTTGAGCGCGCTCGGGACCGTGAAAGCCGTTTCGATCATGCCGCGATCGAGATACGGCGAGGTGAACCCTACTCCCGATGCTCCGAGCGTACGCTCCAGCTTGGGCAGCCACTGTGCCACCGATTCCTGAAATCCCTGGCGCATGAAGTCGTTGAGGAATTCGCGTGACAGTCCAGGTAGCGCGGGCAAGGCATCGTCCGCGGCAGCGCCAGCCACGCCCGGGACCGGCGGCACCCGACCTTTGAAATAAAATTTGTCGAGCAGCCTTCCCAGCATCGTGCGCGGCAGCCGACCGGCCTGAGTCAGCGAATAGAATTCCAGCAGGGCCGCACGCAGCGGCGCGGCGAGCGAATAAAGCCAGAGAATCTTGTGGCGCGGCATGCCGGCGAACTGGCCGTCGGCGGCCACGCCGGAAATGAGCACGTCCACCACGCCGCGCGCGGCCCGGCCGAGCTCGAAGAATTGTACGGACTCGCTGCGCGAGATCGGATTCTCCAGATGCCACACGACTTCTGGAAGCCGCTCGAGCACACTTTGCGGCGTCACGTACACCGGGTGGTGAATCGCGCCGAGACGGTCTGACACCAGGGCCGCGGTGCGAACCTCCGGATCAGTCTGATCAACGCCGGCCGTAAAAGTGTGCAGCTCAGCGTCGGGGCGAAACTTGCGGCAGGCAAACGCAACTCCGATCGAGTCTATGCCGCCACTCAGAGCCACGCCGACGCGCTCACCGGCCCCCCGGCCGCCGCGCTCAACGCGCAGGCGCATCGCGGATAAAAAGCTCTCCGAGATTCGTCGCGCCGCGTCCTCCTCCCCCGCATATGAAACCTGGCCGGAAGGCTGCGACATTCGCATCGTCGCGGCCGCCCTGCCGGACATCGGAAAAGCCAGGAGAGTGCCGGGCGGCACCGAGCGGATGGCGCTGAAGAGTGTGCGCTCGCTCAGCAGGTGCTTGCGACTCTGCAACCGCTGCAGCATCTCCGTATCGAGCGAGACATCGCACTCGGGTGCGAGCAGCAGCGCCTTGTATTCCGATGCAAAGAATGCCGTTCCATCCGGCAGCACGGTGACATACAGGGGCTGCGCACCACAGAAATCGCGCCCGAGCAGAAGCTGTTGACTGCGGCCGTCCCAGATTGCGATCGCGTAATCGCCATTGACCAGGTCGAATCCCTGCGGGCCGCGCTCGAGGTAAAGATCGAGAAGCCAGCTCGCATCGCATTGGAATTCCTGCGCCTGCGCGCCACCGATCGCATAGATGCGGCCATCGAGGATGAGGGTGACGTCGCTGCGCGAAGCCGTCATGTCCGCGGGCGCATCGGCTATTTGCACCAGGGTGCAGCTGCCTGAATCCACGGCTATCTGCATCTTGCGGCCGCGGTGCGCCAGGCGCGCGTGTGCGGCAAGCGGATCAACCGGCCGTGCACGCCCCGACCAACCGAATATCCCGCTCATCGCTTGCCGCCTTAGATCAGCTTTTCAGCGCGGTACCATTCGTATGTGCGGCGCAGGCCTTCATCCAGGCCGATCCGCGGCTGGTATCCGAGGTCGCGCTTCGCCTTGTCGATGCGGAACGCACGATTCTGCCTGTACCAGTCGACGCGCCTGGAAAAAATCGGCGGCGTGATGCCGAAAGGCGTGCAGATGGTCTCGACGATATGGCCGGTCGCCACCACGGGCCACACTGGCAGGCGCACGACGCTCATCTTCACGTTCATGGCGCCCGCAACCCGCCGCACCAGGTCCCCGATGGCGACGTATTCCTCGTCGGCGATCAGGTAAGCCTCGCCGTTGCCTTTCTGCGCATCCATCGAGAGCACCAGCGCGTCGACGAGGTTGTCGATGTAGAGCGGGTGATACAACGTGCGCCCGTTGCCGAACATCGGGAACCATCCCTTGGCGGCCTGGCGGTAAATCATGTGGAAACGCTCGGGATCGCCCGGACCGTAAATGGCGGCGGGCCGCAGGATCGTCGCGTTGAGGCCGCGCTTGGCGAAGTCGAGCACGATAGGCTCGGCCAGATACTTGGTCTTCTGATAATAATCGGCCGGTTGTATCGGGGCGGTCTCGGCGGCAGGCGGATCTTCGACGTTGCCGTGCACGCCACAGGTGCTGCAATAGACCAGCTTGCGCACCTTGGCGGCGAGCGCCTCTTCCAGCACGATGCGCGTGCCCTCGACGTTGACTTCATCGTAATGGCTACTGGGGACGTTGAGCTCGCGGAACGCGGCCGCCAGATGCTGAACGACTTCGACACCCTGCATGCAGCGTCGCACCACGGCGCGATCGGTCACGGTGCCGATGACGACCTCGGCGCCCCAGCGGCGCAACTCGTCCGTCTTGTGGCCTTCCTTGTAGTCGAGCCCGACCACCTGATGGCCGTCGTCGAGCAGGCGCTTCACAAGCGCCTTGCCGGTGAACCCCGTTGCACCGGTAACCAGAACTTTCATTCCTGCCCCTTCCAGAAATGCCGCTCGCGATAGAGCGTCATTGTTTTCTCAATTTCGTCGTCGATCCGTACGCCGCTCCAGCCGAGCACGCCGGCCATGCCGCGTGCGCAAGCCTCGAGCGCTTCCCGACCTGGGTATCCCGCCGAGCCTAAGCCGGTACGTCGCAAGACCGCATCGTCAAGGCTCCGAGCGAGCCAGTCGCGTGCTGCATGTTCGCCGGCAGCCTGGACATGCTCCAGCGTGCCAGCGGCCACGAGGGGCGCGAGCATACCGAATCGCATCGCTTGGGGTGCCATCGACCGCATCACAAGTCCCTGAAGGATACGTGGCAGCACCCCGCGGGCGACTTCGCGCGCCGTGGTGAATTTGACACCGTTGACCGACCACAGGCCCGTCAAGCCCGTGTGATGACCATAATCCACCAGTGCCGGTGCTGTGGCCAGGCGTGGTTGCGTGCCAGCTCGACTCGGACCGTCCAACGGAAGTCTTCCCCAATGGACGAAAGCAACATCATTTTCCGTGATTCCCAATCCCGGGGCAGCTGCCTGTGCCATCCCGATCAGCTCCATCACTGCCAGCCGGCGAAGTTGCGCCTCATCCTGCTGATCGTCGCGAGGCACGTAATGCGTTCCCACCATCGTGCGATCGCGCCACGGCACGAAGAACAGCTGGCGCGATCCTGCGGGCTCGGAGAGCGCAAGCGCACTGTCACTGTGCCATTTTCGATTCAGCACTACGTTCGCGGCCCAGCACCAACCTCGCGACTCGGCTCCCTTGCCGCCTGCCGGCAGTGCTTCCAGAAGCGGATTGCGAGTCGAGCCAGTCGCGCAGACCGTGCGGGACGCGCGGATCTCAAAACTCGCGCCGGTTTCCCCGTCTGTTGCGGTCACGCCGTGCACGCGAGCGGCCCCAACCAAAAGGCTCGTGGCGCGGACGTAATTGGCTACGACTACGCCGTTTGCCGTCGCCCTTGCGATCAGGCGCATAACGAGGGCCTCGGTATCGAGTGCCAACAAGTCCCACCAGAGGCACCCTGCAGTTTCGGCTCGACCTGTCGCTGGGAAGGCCGTCGCCCGCAATTCCGCGGCATTGAGCATATGGCCCCGAGGAACCTGCGCGCGCTCGTCGACGCCGGCGTTGCGGTCCGCGGAGATCAGATCATTCAATATCAGCGCCGAGGTCAGCGCGGGAGTGCTGCGTGTGGTGAAGCCTTCACTGGCGATGACGCATCCGAGCGGCTTGACCAGCTCCGGCGCGAGCAGGCTCCATTCCCGCCGAGCGCGAATCGAGCTGCGCATGCGCGCCATGTTTGCCTGCTGAAGGTAGCGAAAGCCGCCGTGCAGGATTTTCAGACTGTTGGAAGAGGCGCCGCCAACGAAATCGCCCTGCTCCAGCAAAGCAACCCGAGCGCCGCGTGCAGCGCCCTCAATGGCGAGCGCCGCTCCGTAGACGCCGCCACCCACGATGAGCAGGTCGAACGTCTCGGCGCCTAAGCGGGCGATCTCGCGTTGCACGCTCAGCCGGTGGTGGCGGCCAGCAAGCTGTAGGCATCCAGCAGCCTGCGGCGGAAAATCGGCAAGGAGAACTCGGTCTCCACGCGGTGGGCGGCGGCGCTGCCCAGGCGCGCGCGCAATGGCGAGTCTTTCAGCAATTTCAGGGTTCCCTCGGCAATGGCCTCGGCTGTGGGCTCGCAGAGCATGGCGCAGCCGTCGTCGAGTACTTGCGTGTGCGAGCGGATGCGAGTGGCGACGATGGGCTTGCCCGACTGCATGTACGAATACACCTTCATCGGTGTGTTGCCGCCCAGGGTGCGCGGCGAGAACAGCACATCCGCCTGCAAGAGATACTTCGGCAAGGCGGCAACCGGACGCGGCCCCAGGAATTTCACTCTGGATGCGACGCCGAGCTCGCCGATTCGCTGTTCGCAGGCTGCGATATGCGCGGCTTCACCACCGATCACGAGGAGTTTGAGCGATGCGTCCGGGGGGAGACGCGCTAGCGCCCCGAGCAGCAGATCAATGCCCTGGTAGTGTTCGAGATTGCCCACGTAGAGGCCCAGCAGCTCCCCCTCATTCACGTGTTCGCGCAGTGACTCCACCGACGCCGAGCTGCGGTCGGGAAGCGGCACATCCGGAAGCACGAACACCCGCTCTGCTGGAATGCACGCCCTTGCCTTGACCGCCAGGTCTTCGCAAACCGCGAACACACTGTCCGTGCGCCGCATGACCACGCGTTCCACTCCGCGCAGCAAGGTGCCGACCGGTCTTAGCGCCCGCCATTTGTCGACCACCTGCTCGGAGAGGAACGAGTCCATGTCGTAGATGAGATGCTTGCGGGCGAACACGTTGAACAATGCGGCTGGGAACACAGATTCCTCAACCGCGTGAATGACGTCGTAATCGTTGCGGACGAGCAGGCGCGCGAGCCGCGCGCTCAGCACCACATCGCAGAGAATTTTCTTCCAGCTGATTCCGATCGGGACCTTCGAGACTCCCGGTGGCCGTGCTGCGCGGATGATGCGCAGGCCACGCACTTCTATGTCGCTGCCTTCGTGATAGGTCAGCAGGTCGACCTGATGCCCTGCCTCACACAGCGTTTCGGCGACCAGCCGCACTGCGATAGGAGTGCCACGCTCCTGGAAGAACGGATGCGGCGCAACGAGCAGCACGCGCAGGTTCATGGCCCGTCCCGATCCGCGCGCAGAATGACCGGAGAGCCACCGAGCGCGGTCAGCCCCAGCCCGCGGCTCAGCGTTTCGACATATCTCAGCGGCGCAGCAGATTTGAGCGCGCGATGCACGACCATCGGCATGAAGAATTGCTTGTGGATGCGCCCGCGACGGAAACCGTGCGACGTGAAGGCGCGTTCGAGCTCGCCGCTCGAGAAGCTGCGATACGTGCGGGTGTTGCCCTCGAAGCCCTTTTTTAATCCGAAGAGCAACGGCGTGAGCGCGTTGAGGCCTGTGGTGCTCGGATAGTCGATGACCACCCATTTGCGTGCGACGCGGCACATCTGCTCGAGCAACGTCTCCCACGCTTCGATGTGAGAGAGCAGGCGAACGGCGACGACCAGATCGAAGCTTCGGTCCGGGATAGGCAGCGCGAGCAGATCGCCGCGCACGAAAGTGCAGTCGCGCTTCCCATGCAGCTCGCGCAGATTGCGCTCGCACTCCGCATCGCTGCCGAGAACCGTCACCGTCCAGCCCAACGCACGCAGCGGATCAACCAGCTGGCCATGGCCACCGCCGACGTCGAGCGCCGTCCCCGGTGCGCAGCCGCGAAGCGCCTCGGCAATCGACTTCGCCTGCACATTCAGCAGGTGCGCGCCCGCCTGCCCTGCGAACCTGCGTGCATAGTCGGCCGACGAGGTCTCGATATCGGGTGTTTCGGTCATAGACGCAACCGCAACTGGTTGATCACGAATCGGGGCGCCCGCTCGAGCCGCCCAAAAGGGCGCATCGTTTGCGGGTTCCATGAGTCCAGGAAGCGCGACTTTAGATTCGCGACCACGGCGACTTCGGCAATGGCACCGTTCAGCGCCATTCCGTAACTTCCTGCTCTCGAGGCCTGGTCAGCCAGAGGCAGAGGATCCGTCCCCACGAGCACCGGACGGCCTTGCGCTTCGAGCTGGGCGAAGATGCGCGGCCGCGGCCAGAACCAGGGGCGGCCAGCGTTGTCACCGGCGAGAACGGGCAAGCGGGGCTCGTGTTTCTGCAGAACCCGAATGACTCGCTCGCCGCGACTGCCCAGCCACTTGCCAACACCCCAGGGTAGAACGACGAGGGCAGCGGCGGCGTGACAGGCGGCCACGGTTTCATCGAGCGGCAGCCCATCGGCGATCGCCTCGCATGTCGCGAGAGCGAGGACTTCAATGCGTTCCGATGTCTCGACCTGCCGACCGGAAACTATCGTCAGCCTCTCCCCGCTCCTCGGCTCGGTCGCGACGAGGATCTCGGGTTCCGCGGTCGCACTGAGGCGCCAATTGCCTATGCTCGCGTTCCCGACCGCGGCGCCGCGGCGCGTGGCCTCGAACCAGCGGACTCCGGACATCTCGGTGAGCAGCAGCATCCCGGACCATTGGCTTTCCGCATTGATCCGGGCGGCTGCCGCCTTGAAATTGGCGGCGGCAGCGTTCAGGAGCCGTGCCGGCTCAAACTGCGGATGAACGTGTACGTGACAGTCAACCAGCGTGAGAAATTCAGAGGTCACGATCGAGAGACATCCGCAAGATCTGGCCGGCGCAACCGGGCCCGCGCCACGTCTGCAATGTCAATCCTGCCTGTGCGGCTCGTACACGACTGCAAGTCGGGCGGCATTGGAGTCGGCCTCGCGATCGGGGCCGACGTTGTGGAACTTCTGATTGGTGTAGTTGTATTCCGCCGTCAGCGAGATGGATCTGCTCTGGCGCCAAGCGATGCCGGCCGTGGCGACGCCATAGCGCCGGTCGCCGAGTGTGATTGCATCGTCGACCGACTTGTCGCGCATGTATCGCACACCAAAGTTGCCCGCGAGCCGCTGAGAAAACTGGCGGTCGAACCGCAGGCGCACCTGATCGCGCTTGACCAGAACGCCGGAAGAGTTTGGATCGACGCTCATGTTGAGATCGGCGAGCACCTTGGTGATCACAAAGCTCCATTCGATGCCGGCGCCGCCGACGTAGCTGGTCACGGCTTTTCTGTCGACCACGTCGGTCGGCAGCTCGTCCTGATTCGTGCGGCGGAATCCGCCGCGCAAATAGGCCTTGCTGACGTCGGAAAACTGGCGATCCCATTCGGCCTCGGCTCCGAAGGAATCTGCATCGCGTGCCACGATTGAATCGGGATCATATTTACCCGCATCGCCACGCAAGGTGACGCTGTCCGTTTGCGAAAGCTTGTAGACCCAGCCCAGAGAACCGCCGTAGGCCGTGAATCCAGTTTGTCCGAAGCTCGTCTTGTCGAAGCTCACGTCGCTGTAGCGCGCGCGCACGTCCATGCCATTGCGCTCCGTTACATCGAACCGCCAGCTGGGCTGTAACCCGATCAGCTCGCGCTTGTTGTTTCTGACGATGATGCCGCTGTCTCCGCCATCCGGCTCACCGAGGTCTGGGTCGTCGATCCCTGGCCGCTCGCTGCGCGAGGTCGCTTCGTTGGCGTAGTTGATGGCGAGTCCGGTCGAGTATCGCTGGCCGTTGTGCTGAAGTACGCCGCGAAGATACGAATCGACCGAATCCTCGCTGGACTCGTCATAGAAGCTGGCATTGACGCGCGGCGTGAGCGTGACTGAACCGGTCTGCGTGAGGCGCCGCAGATCCAACTGCCCTTCGATGTCCGCGCCGGACACCGAAAGCGCTTGCGCGTCCGAATCCATCAGATAGTTGTCGTCGTACGTGCCGCCAACCGACAGGCGCGGATTCACTTGCCAGTCCGCGGCGCTGCTGACTGCGCAAGCGAGCCCCGCTGTGACGAGCAAAACGGCGCGGGCGGCGCCAGGACTTCGGTTGACCCGGTTCGAAAGTGTTGTCATGAGGATTGGATCCTAAGGAACTACGACGACATCGCCGGCTTCGAGCTGGATGTTCTGCTCGAGATTGCGGCCCCGCGCCACATCGTTGTAGCGGAAGGGCAGGGCGATCTGCTTGGCGCCCGTTCGCCGCAGAATGGTGATGTCCCCGAGAGCGGCAAACGGGGTTGCTCCGCCCGCCATGCTCAGCGCCTGCATGACATCAACCCGCGGGTTCACGATGAACTCTCCGGGCTTGGTGACCTGGCCGATGACATAAACCTTGTTTCCGCGCACTTCCTGCACCGCTACGGTGACCTCGGGCTGCGACATAAAGCGGCCCAGCCGTTCCTTCACGACTTTGTTGATTTCGGCAACCGTCTTGCCACGCGCATCGACTTCGCCGACCAGCGGGAACGAAAACTGTCCATCGGGGCGGACCAGCACTTCCGGACGGGTCAGGTCGGGTTCTTTCCACACCGAAATGTTGAGCAGGTCGCCAGGCTTGACCGTATAGCCACCCTCCTGGGTGGACGCCTGGGCTGGAGTCTGGGCAGGAAGGATGGGGGCAAGCAGCAGCACCGCCACGCCCGAAATCCACCGTTGTCTCACCATCATGAGCCTATCCCCTCTTTCATTGAGTATTATCGCCCGACTGCACCGCCGGCACTCGCGGCTAGCTATCTTAAGCTACCTTGGGGCCCGTACGATCCCCTCTTGTCGCCTCGATGAAGCTTCCTTGAATTGCGTCGCTATTTGGCGTCGCCGGCACCCTGTATCATTACCGCCCCGCCCGGTCGGCCATCACATAAAGAAGTCGAGCGCCGCAGGCCTCAGGAGCCCCGTTTTTTGGCAACCCGCCCCAAGCTTTCCGTCATCGTGCCGTTCTACAACGAGGAGGAGAGCATACAACCCCTGCACCGGGCGATCGTCACCGCTCTCGATCCACTGGGTGTGTCGTACGAGATGGTATTCGTCAACGACGGCAGCAGGGATGGCACCCTGCGCATAGCCGTCGATCTTGCACGCACCGACTCGCGCGTCCGCGTTGTGAATTTCCGGCGCAACTATGGACAGACTCCCGCCATGGCGGCCGGTATCGAGCACGCGCGCGGCGAGATCCTCGTGACCATGGATGGCGACCTGCAGAACGATCCTGCCGATATCGGCCTTTTTCTCGAGAAAATGGATGAAGGGAACGATATCGTGGTGGGCTGGCGCCATAACCGCCAGGACAAGCTTGTCTCGCGCAAGGTTCCTTCCATGATCGCGAACCGTCTGATCGGCAAGGTCACCGGCGTGCGGATTACCGACAACGGCTGCTCGCTCAAGGCGTACCGCGCCTCCGTCATCAAGGAAATCCCGCTCTACTCGGAAATGCACCGGTTCATCCCAGCCATGGCCTCAATTGCCGGCCCGCGCATTGCCGAGATCAAGGTTCGCCATCACGCGCGGCAGTTCGGTCAATCCAAGTACGGGCTGTCCCGCGTCTACAAGGTGCTGCTCGACCTGATGGTGATCAAGACGATCACCTCCTTCACATCGCGTCCGCTTCGCTGGTTCGCCTTGCTCAGCATTCCACTGGTGCTGCTCTCGACGATCGCCTTCGGGTACACGCTCGTGAACCTATTCGGCGCCGAACCGTCTCTGTCGCTGCCCATCGCGGGAAGTGGCGTGATCTTCTTTACCTCCGCTCTCGTGATGCTGTGTGGCGGCGCCATCGGCGAGCTCGTGTACAAGCTCGGCGACGTGCGCGATCTGCAGTTCTCCAGGCTCACGAGCAACGTGCGCAGCGGCGCCGCAGGCGAGTAACCGAGCAAATTTCATGTCCGGACAAAATCCATCCACATTCCTCTCGGTCATCATCCCAGTCGGGGAGCGCCACGCGCAGCTGAGCTCGCTCTATGAGGAATACAAGGCGGCGCTCATCGCTCTGCAGCTGCCCCATGAGTTCGTGTTCGTGCTCGATGGCCCCCGACCCAAGGCGGCGGGCGAGCTCGACGGGCTGCTGCGCAGCGGTGAGCAGATCACGGTGATAAGCCTGACGCGCCGGTTCGGCGAGTCCACGGCATTGATGGCGGGCTTCGAGCGCACCCGTGGCAGCGTGATCCTCACCTTGCCCGCCTATGATCAGATCGATGCGGGCGAGATCGCAAAACTGGTGCACGCGGTCAACGATACCGCCGACATTGCGGTCGCGCACCGCTCGCCGCGCGCGGGCGGGTGGCTGGGAAAGCTCAGGCGCAGCGCTTTTCACAGCCTCATATCGAGCGTTACCGGGCTGCGCCTGCGCGATCTCGGCTGCAACGCCCGCGCCATGAAGCGCCAGGTGCTTGAAGAAGTCGCCTTGTACGGCGATCTGCACCGATTCCTTCCGGTGCTCGCGGACCGACAGGGATTCCGTATCAAGGAAGTTGACGTCCGGCAGTCGCCGAAGGATCACTACGCCGGAATCTACCGGCCCAAGGAATACACTCATCGCATACTGGATATATTCACGGTGTTCTTCCTCGTACGGTTCACGAAGAAACCGTTGCGGTTCTTCGGGATGATCGGCGTTTCGACTTTCGGTATCGGGGTGCTGCTCCTGGCCATGCTGGTGATCGAGCGGTTGTTCTTCGCGCAGCCGCTGGCCGACCGACCCGCGCTGCTGCTTTCCTCGCTGCTCGTCGTCCTGGGGGTGCAGTTGTTCGCTCTCGGATTGCTCGGCGAGCTCATCATTTTCACCCATGCCAAGCACATCACCGAGTATCAGGTGGACCGGGTCATCGAGTTTGCACAGGAAGACGCTCCCAGGCAGGACAGCTTGAATCGCAGGCTTTCGATGTGACAGCGCTTGCTTGCATAATCCCCGCTGAGGAGACGACCACGCTCGTGACTGGAATCACACAATGGCCCTGTCTGCTGGCTTCTTTGGGATCCAGCCCGTATAAAAGCGCAGTTCCGGGGATAACACGATGCCGCATCGAGACGCGGGGCGAAGCAGCGCCGCAGTGTCCGGTCGCGTAAAACGAGAGACATTCAGTCCTGCCGCTGAAGACATATGCAGACTAAAGATCAGACTTTCTCCGACTATATCTCCACGTTGCGGCGCCGCTGGCGCCCGGCGACCCTGGTCGGTGGCGCGATATTCGGGGCCTTCATCGCCCTCGCATTCGGGTTGCCCGCGATTTACCAGTCCACCGCCTCGCTGCTCATCGAGCAGAAGAAGATTCCCGATGCGATGGTGACCTCGACCGTGGCTAGTTACGCGAACGAGCTGTTGCAGTCCGTGCAGCAGAGGGTCATGACGACGAGCAACGTGTCGGGAATCATCAACAAACTCAAACTCTACGATGAGAAGAGCCGACGCGACGATATGGGCGCGCTCGTCGACGATTTTCGTCTGAACACGCTACTGCAGCCTGCCGTGGCGTCCCAGGTGCAGGAGAAATCCGGTCGTGTCGCCGAAGTCACCTATGCGTTCACGGTCAGCTTCATGTATCCGGATCCGCAGCTTGCACAGAAGACGGCGAGCGAACTGGCCACTCTATACACGAAGGCGAACGAGTCCCTCCGCGAGGAAGTGGCTGCGAGGACCACCGCATTCCTCGATGCCGAGGCGACGCGCCTGCAGACGAAACTTGCCGATACGGGGCAACGGCTGGGGGAGCTGAGGTCGAAGTACGGCGTGCAGACGACCGACAACGCCGCACTGAACATTTCGCGCTATGAACAGACCGACCGGGAGATGGTGCAGACGGACACCGACATGCGCGCCGCGCGCGAGCGACTCGATCTGCTGCAGACCCAGATCACCAGCACCCCACGCTACCGGCCTATCCTCGATGAGTCGGGACAGCCCATGCTCTCGGGCTCGGATCGGCTTGCCCAGGCCCAGCAGGAACTGGTCGGACTGCGCGGCCGCTACAGCGACGATCATCCCGACATACAGCGTCTCAGGGCCGAGATCGCCTCCCTTTCGGGTGTGCCAGCCGATCAGTCGACGAATACCATGCAAATCAGTGGCGAGCTCGAGGCTCGCCGCCAGGAACTGACGAGCCTGCGGCAGAAATACTCTGCCGATCATCCGGACGTGGTGCGCCTGCAGGCCTCGATCGCGAACCTGGAGCAGCAGCTGAGTCAGGTACAGTCGCAGCCGCGCGCTTCGGCGGCGCCCCCCGCCCCTACCAATCCGGATTACCTGTCGATCATCACGCGCATGCGCACGGCGAATGAGGAGATCGGCGCTCTCAGCCGACGCCGCGCCGACCTGTCGGCACGCCTCGCTGAATATCGCTACGGCGTGTTCCCCTCCCCGCAGGTCGAGAAGGAGTTCTCGGATCTCACCCGCGAGTACGAACTCCTGCAGACTCAGTATCGCGACATCGCCACCAAGCAGGGTGAGGCGGCGCTGGCGCAGAAACTCGAAACGGAACAAACGGGCGAGCGCCTGACGCTGATTGATCCGCCTCGCCTGCCTACGGTCCCGGTCAAGCCTGATCGGACCATGCTGAGCCTGCTCGGTGCCGTTTTGGCGCTGGCCGGAGCGCTCGCCGTCGCCGCAATCATGGAAGCGACGGACAAATCGGTGCGTGGCCGCAAAGATGTCTTCGCGCTGCTCGGCGATTCGCCTCTAGCGATTGTGCCGTACATCGAGAACAACCGCGATCGCAGGCGCCGCGTGAGGCTGAACACCATGATGGCCTCGGCAGCCGCTGCGACCGTGGCGCTTGTCGTCATCGTGATTGTCACATGAGCTCGCCCGCGGCCAATTCCCACAAGAGGATTCTTCGTCAATGAGCTTGATCGAGAATGCGCTGGATCTCGCCAAGAAACAGCGCGAGTCGCGGATGCAGCACGAAGGTTTGCGCCCCGAGCTGCCCACGGGTACCTATTCGGCTGATGCGATGCGGTCGCATGTGCCGACCGTGCCCACGCTGCCGCCGCTCGATTTCACCAAGGTTCCGCAGATCGATCTGCACGCGCCGACCCTTTTTGAAAACCGGGTCCTGACCAATGACAGCCGGGGTCATATCGCCGAGTCGGCTTATCGCATGCTGCGCACGCGCATCGTCCGCACGATGCGTACTTCCAACTGGAGCACTCTGGGCATCGTTGCACCAGGCCCGGGGGATGGCAAAACGCTGACCGCCGTCAACCTCGCGATCAGTATCGCCGCGGAAGTGGGTCAGCAGGCGGTGCTGGTCGATCTCGACCTGCGGCGCCCCACGGTCAACAAGTACCTCGGTATTCGCCCTGGCGATTTTGTGGACCTCAGCGACTACCTCGAAGGGCGAGTCGACGATGTCGGCAAGCTGCTGGTTTGCCCCGGCATTCCTCGCCTGGCCTGCGTGATGAACTCGCGCCCCCTGGAGCGTTCCTCGGACCTTCTCTCTTCGGCGCGGGGCCATCTGCTGATCGAAGAGCTCAAGCGCCGCTGCCCCGGCGCACTGATCGTGTTCGATCTTCCGCCGCTGCTAGCGACCGACGATGCGCTCGTCGTTGCGCCGATGGTGGATGCCCTGCTATTCGTGGTGGCCGAAAAGGGCACGAAGCGCGACCAGGTGACCTCGGCGCGACAACTCGTGCAGGAATTCAACGTGCTGGGGACCTTGCTCAACAAGTCGGTCGAACAGGACACGCGGGCGTACTATTACTGATGATCTCGCGCCGGGCACCGGGCACGCGGAGTTCGACCATGTTTGCGGATGACGCGTGAAAGACACCCGCAGCGAGGACAGCTGGCTCGTCTGGACTCGCAAGAAGCTCGCTTCGCAAGACCTTCCGACGCTTTCCCGGCGGCTGAAGTACGCTGTCCAGCGAACCTGGACCGACAAGGTCTTTCCCACCGGCTCCATGACGAGGCAGGCAAACGTGCCGGCTGCCGGGCGTCCGATGCAGCAAACACTCCTGAATCGCGCTGCACCGCGATGGCACTGGTCGCAGCAGGACATTCCCTCGATTGTCGAGGCGATATCCCCCGATCGCCGTGAACGAGGCGTGCGCGATGCGGACGAACTGCTCGCTCGACGGTACACTTTTCGGGGGCACGGCCCCGTTGCGCTGCAACTTGGAGAATGGGCGCCGACTTCCGTCAGCAGGACCTGGGTCCGCGACTTCAACAGGCATCACTGGCTGGCCACGCTGGGCTTCGCTTACCGGTACACGGGCGACCCACGCTACATAAGGCGATTCATCGAAGACACCTCGAGCTGGATGGACCAGCATATCGAGAAGCTCGGCCGCATCTGGTGGGATGCGCCGTTCGAAGTGGCGAGCCGCCTCAATGCGTGGATATGGGCGCATTTTCTTTTTGCCGGCTCGCCGCAGTGGCCCGCCGCCCATTACGAACGCTTCATGCGCGGGTTCGGACTCCTCGCCGAATACCTGCACCAGACCATCGAATACCACAGCCTGGGCAACCACATCTTCCTCGAGGCCAAGGCACTCACGCTTTGTGGGGAGCTGTTCCCGGAGTTTGCCGGCGCGGAGCGCTGGCGGAAAAAAGGATGGCGGATATTGAACCGGGAGATCCGCAGCCAGATCTGCACCGACGGCGTGCATGGCGAAGGCTCGACCATGTATCACCGCATCGTGGCCGGCGAGCTTGCCGAGCTTTGGCGGTTTTGTGTCCGCAACCATCATCCCGAGGCGCCGCACCTCCTGGCGGGCGTGGAAAGGATGGCGAACTTTCAGCGCTGGATCAATCAGGGCCACGGCCACCTCCCGCTCTTTGGCGACGCGCAGCTCGTGGATACCTACTACCGGTTTTCGGCGCCGGTCATCATGGCCGCCCGCTCGAACGCCCCGCTCGAGAGGATGGTCGAGGAATCATCGCCGCACACGTCCTGGCTGCTCGGCGGAGAATTTGCAAGCGAGCCCGACGGCGACCCGGAGAAACCAGCCGCGCATGCTTTTCCGCAAGGCGGCTATTTCGTCACGCGGTCCAGCTGGCGCGACGATGCAGACGTGCTGGTGTGGGACTGCGGTCCGGTTGGCTATCGCCAGAATCGAAAACATGCCCATCTGGATGCCTTGTCGTTCACCCTCTCGCTTTCCGGCACCCCGCTGCTGATCGACCCCGGCGTCCATGAGGGCAAGCACGACAGCATTCCACTGCGCAGCACGCGTGCGCACAACACCGTTTCCATCGACGGCGAAGAGCAGGGAATCCTGGCGCCACGCGGTGAAATCTGGTCGCCCCCGGTGCCGAAGCTGCTGCTTTGGGCAAGTTCGGATGACTGCGCGGTCATGGCCGGACGACACGACGGCTACGGACGCCTGCCCGGAACGGTTCGCCACACGCGCCACATCGTCGTCATGCATGGTCTTTACTGGCTCATTGTTGATCGAATCGAGGGCCAGGGCGGGCATCTCGTGGAACAGCGCTTCCATGTCGCACCAGGCGCTTGTGCCACGCTCGATTCGAATGGTCAAGCCGCCACGCTGACCAGTGGCGACACGTCGCTGCGGATGAGCTGGGTGTCGACAGGCTCGTCATCCGATGTAAAGTCGGACGCAACCCTACGCATGGACTCCAGCCTGGCTGAACCCTACTGCGGCCGCCCCGAACCGAGTCTCATGGTTACCGCCGCGATAGATTCGAAGTTGCCCGTTTCTCTGGCAGTCGTCTGCGCTACGGGCCCTGGCAACGTGCGCATCGCCTCATGCGACGATCGCGAGCTGCCCGGCGCACTGGTTGTCACCGGAAGTGATTTCGAGCATTGGATTCATCCCGGCAGCGGCCTGGGTCTCGCCGCACGACTCCCGGGCGACCGGTTCACCGACTCGGAATTTGTGTTGATCGTGAAATCCGGGCGCAGCGGGCCGCGCGAACTGCTGCTGCCTGCAGGCGCGCGAGTCTGGCGCGACAAGGCTGACTCGTTGCCCTTGGCGCCAGCTGCGGCGCCGCCCGGTTCGCTCTCTAAAGTTAGATTGGATTGAGTCGGGGCGACTCGAACGGCTGTCTCAAGGTGCGGCGAACACAGCATCGTAAGCAGCCAGCAACACCGGCACCTGGTGCGCCCACGACAGCGCATTCCTGACCCGCTCCAGACCGATGCGTCCCATTTTCTCCCTGCGCTGCGCATCGTCAAGCAGCCCGACGACCTGCATCGCGAAATCGCGCTCGTCATTCTTGGCCGCATAGAGCGAGGCGCCCGCGGCGGAATAGCGTCCCTCGGTCAGATCGAACTGCACTATCGCTTTGCCGAGCGCCATGTATTCGGTGATCTTGTTCATCGTCGACTTGTCGTTCATCGGATTGACCGGGTCCGGATTCACGCAAACATCGGCTGTGCTCAACGCAGTGAACAACTCATCGTCAGGCACTCGCCCCGTGAACGTCACGTACTCCGCTACATTCAGTTCGACTGCGTAACGACGCATCGCTTCGAGCTCGGTGCCTCCACCCAGCAGGCAGAACTGGACATCGTCGCGCTGCCAGCGTATGGACGATGTGAGCCACGCTGCGCAGGAGATAGTCGATGCCCTCCTGCTTGCCCATTACACCGACATATCCGACGAGATACTGTCGGCCTTTGCGCAGCGAAGCATCGGGCGGCAGCAACCGCACCCTGTCGAGGTCAGGCCCGCTGCGCACGACGAATACCGAGCGGCCATCCATGCGGCCGCGCTCGATGGCGACGCGCTTGTAGGATTCGTTCGTCGCAATTGCCACATCGGCGGTGCGATACGACCATCGCTCGAGCAGGCACACCAGCCGGTAGAGCGCACCTTGCCGTCCGAACTTCGCTTCGAACAGCTCGGGATTGATGTCGTGATGATCGAAGACGTATTTCTTGCCGAACAGCTTGAAGAGCCGGCCGATGAGGAAAATCGTGTCCGGCGGATTGCACGCGTGAATGACGTCGAAGCCGCCGCGCGCAATGGCCACCTTGCAGGTGAGGTACAGCTCCCAGAACAGCGCGGACCCGTATTCGAGCAGCGTAGCCGAACGCGCCCCTCGGCTTCGAACGCGCAGTGGGTGGCGCAGGATGCGAATGCCCTCGAGCACCTCCTCGGAAGCCTCGTAGCCCTTGCCCTTCGGGCAGATGATGCCGACGCGGTATCCGGCAGCGTGCAGCGCCCGAGCCTCCTGCCACACCCGGCGATCGAACGGGCACGGCAGGTTCTCGACGATGATCAGTACGCGACGCGGTCTACCAGCAGATGCCTTCATAACCCTCGAAGCCTGCCGGCGGAGTGACGGCGCGAACCAGATCGACGACCCGCTGTTGCGGGCGCAGGCGCTCGACGATGGTCGCGAACGCCGGATCGCCGTTGCCGATGACGATGGTATCGGCCTTCGCCAGTACCTCGTCGATGGATTCGACCATCAGTCGCGCGATGTGCGGGATGTGGCGATTGATGTATTCGCGGTTCGCGCCCACCAGCCGCGCTAGATTGACGTTGCGGTCGAACAGGACCACCTCGTAACCCTTGCCGATCAGGCGCTCGATGAGCTCGACCACCGGGCTTTCACGCAGATCGTCGGTGCCGGCCTTGAAGCTGAAGCCGAGCACGCCGACTTTCTTACCGGGCTGGCTTCATGACGAGGTCCAGCCCGCGCTGTGTCTGTGCTTCGTTGCTCGGCAGGATCGCACCGACGATCGGCATGCTGACGTCGAGGCTCTTGGCCCGATACGACAGCGCGCGCACGTCCTTGGGTAGGCACGAACCGCCAAACGAAAAACCAGGCTTGAGGTAATAGCGGGACAGGTTCAGCTTGGTGTCCTGGCAGAAGATGTCCATGACCTCATGGCCGTCCAGGTGTAGCGCCTTGCAGAGATTGCCCACTTCGTTGGCGAATCCCACCTTGAGCGCGTGCCAGACATTGTCGACATACTTGACCATCTCGGCCGTGGCGACATCCGTGCGAATGACCGGCGCATCGAGACCTGCATATAGCTCGAGCAGCCGATCGCCGCTTACGGCGTCCGTCTCGCCGACCACTGTTTTCGGCGGATTGTAAAAGTCGTAAACTGCCGAGCCCTCGCGCAGGAATTCGGGGTTGTTGCACACGCCGAAGTCAGCGCCCGCCTGCTTCCCGGACGCGGCTTCGAGCGCGGGAATGACGACTTCCTTCATGGTCCCGGGCAGCACTGTGCTGCGCATGACGACGACGTGGAAGCTGCTCTTGTCTCGGAGTGCGCCCCCGATTTCCTTGCAGGCGCTCATGACGTAGTCCAGGTTCAGCGAGCCGTTCGCCTGGCTCGGCGTGCCCACGCAAATCACGGACAGATCGGAGTTGGTCACTCCCTCGGCTGCGGAGCAATACGTAACGTCGAACACA
>CAVXAE010000008.1:0-14240 GCA_963759725.1 uncultured Gammaproteobacteria bacterium
GTTAATCCACGGTGCAGTTTGATGCATGCTCGAGCCGAGTCGTGCATAGGTGCTCCGTCCCTCCACCAACGCGATAAGATCTCTACGAACAGTGATGCTTCATGAATCATTGCAAGAATAAATTCATCGGGCTCGAGACAGAATGCATTAAGTTTTCCGAATTCATCCCTTAGCGGAAGGTCAATTGTTTTCCAGAATCCCGCGAGCTGTCCCAGGCCCTCATGCACTGAAATCTTCATGCCCTCCACTTTTTGGAGCTTGGTAAATTGGGTTCCAAGGCGCAGGTCGATTGACGCGCCACCCCACTGAGTTTCTTCCAGCGGAGGATCGAACTTGATCGCGCCGGCCGCTACAGCGATTCTTATTTCTGGTTGCGCAAGAATCAAGCAGCTAAAGGCCTGAGGCCATTTCGTGGCACTGAGGCAAAACCAAGCGCTGTCGTGAAGAATGAGCCGAAAAGTTGAACCGTAATGGACTCGCTTTCCATTTCCATCACCACGCCCTTGATGAGACCGTGATCCTTCTCATTGGGATCAGCACGCAGATTGCCATCCCTTACGAAGCCGGAGATCTGACCATCTTCAGTTTCGACGGTGACTAGCCATTCGTCAGGGAAAGGGCCTTGCTGAATCGAGCACGGACGCCGACGAACTCGCCTACCTTCAACGTCATCATGAACTCCATCCCCTCTTATGGTGAGAATATGAACCGAAGCACCCAAGGTTGTCCACCGCAAAGTGCGTGCCTGACCCTTACATACTTGCAATCCGAGTAGTACTGGCTAAGTTTGGACCATGCTGCGTTGCACATAGCTAACATGTGACCTGCTCTAAGCCAGCACGATTTCCACGCGCTTGTTGCGTTTACCTTCGTTGCGGATTCGGACTACACGGATGGCGCCGATCTCGGCGATGTTTTTTACGTGAGTGCCGCCGCAGGGTTGGAGGTCGATGCCGGGGATTCGCAGCAGGCGGATCCTGCCTACGCCGCGCGGCGGTTGGACGCTCATGGTTTTGACCAGCTCGGGCCTTGCGTCCAGTTCTTCATCGGTGATCCAGACCGTTTCCGTTTCAATGGCTCGGGCGATCAGCGCATTGGTTTCCTGCTCGATGCGCTCCGCGTCGAGCAGGGTCATGTCGATGTCGAAATCGAGCCGGCCCTTGTCTGGCGCGATGTTGCCGCCTGAAACGGGCGCGACTACTACGCAGGACATCACGTGAAGCGCCGTATGCAGGCGCATGAGCGAGTAGCGTCGCTCCCAGTTCAGTTCCAGGGTGAGCGGTTCGTCGACTTCGAGGCGAGGCATCTCGGGCAAAGGCACGTGAATGACATTTTCGGCGGTGTCACCTTTGCGGGTGTCGCCGATCGCGATTCGTTCTCCATTCGCGCGGACGAGGGCGCCTGTATCGCCCGGCTGGCCGCCACCCAGCGGATAGAACATCGTGCGATCGAGCTCGATGCCACGCTCATGGACCGCCGCCACTCGTGCTTCGGTGGACTTCAGGTACGCATCGATTCTGAATAGCAGTTCGCTCATGACTGTGAATCCTGCTGCAGATGGGTCGAGATAAGGCGACTTCTGTCGACGCCAGGATTCTGCACCGACACCGCGCATTACTGCTCGATCAGCTACGCGATGCGCGGTTTTCGCGGAAAAACCTTGGAGCCGCCCATCATCATATGGCTTTCCGCGCTGGAAAGAGGCCATGCAGATCGTTCGAAACGCCGCAGCGGACAAGGACGCTCTATATAAGGAGAAGCACCTTGCGGTCGTCAGCCTCGAGCGCTCGCGTCGGGCGGAGCAGTTACTCGGGAAATGCCCGCTGCATTCGCAGACGCCACTGCGTTCCTTCGACCAACTTGCCGCACGCCTGGGCGTGGGCCGTATCCTCGTCAAGGACGAGTCCGCACGCCTCGGGCTATCCAGCTTCAAGGCGCTCGGCGGCGCTTACGCCGTCATGCTCCGCGCGCCTGGCTCTCCATTCTGTGAATATCCAGCTGCGAATGGGGAGCGGGTGCCGCGGACCTTCGCCACAGCAACTGACGGCAATCACGGCATCTCCGTTGCCGCGGGCGCGTGGCTGACGGGAAGCCGTTCCGTCTGCTTCCTTCCCCGCCACGTCGAGCGCCTGTACGAAGACGCGATGCGACTCTTCGGCGCCAAAGTCATCCGCATCGATGGCAACTACGATGGTGCGGTCGACCAGGTGGGGCCGGTTGCGCAGCAGAACGGCTGGACCATGGTCTCCGATACGACCCAGGCGCCGTTCGATGCCGTCACGCGTGACGTACTCTCGGGATACGGCGTCATGGTCGGCGAATGTGTGCGGCAGCTCGATGAGCAGCGCCATCTGGATGGGCCCAATGCAGTAACGCACGTGTTCATTCAGGGCGGCGTCGGTGGACTGGCTGCGGCATTTGCCGGCGGCCTTTGGCAGCGGCTCGGCAGGAAACGCCCGACGTTCGTCATCGTCGAGCCGCGCAGTGCGGATTGCCTCTTCCAAAGTGCGAGCCACGGCGCGATGAGCCGGGCTTCCGGCGATCTGACGACTTCGATGAGCATGCTCTCCTGCGGCCGCCCCTCGCGCATGGCGTGGACCATTCTGCAAACCGCTGCAGAGTTCTTCATGACCATCGAGGATTCATCCGCCGGCGCAGCCATGGAAGCCTATGCGCTCGAGCCGGCGACCTACGCGCAGGCCACCACTCCCAGCGGCGCCGCCGGACTCGGTGGTTTGATCGAAGCGGCAGGCTCCAGGGAAATGCGTGAGCTGATCGGCCTGGACGAGAATTCCGTAATCCTCACCGTCTGTAGCGAACGGCGCCCCGATCGCGCAGCACTCGAAGCCCTGATGTCGACACGACGGCAGGCCGTGCGCGTCTAGCAAGCCCGCATGCCGCACGCCGACTATGGATTCCTCAGCATCGTGCCGTCAGTGCTGGCGATCGCATTCGCATTGTGGAAGAAGCGGGTGCTGCCGGCGCTGTTGCTGGGCATCGTCGCGGCGCAAGTCATTCTTGCCGGCCCTAAGTTCTATCTGTTTCCCGTCCGCGTCGCGGATCAGATCGTCGAGGTCGCGGCAAATCCCGGTAATTTTGGGCTGATCCTGTTCAGCATCGCCGTAGGCGCGCTGCTCAACCTGATTCGCACCGGCCGCGGCTTCGACGCCTTCGCGACTGCGGTGGGGAAGGTGCGCGGCGGACTTGGCAAGCCGCGCGTCTATGGCCTCAATTTCCTTTTGGGCGCCGGGCTCTTCATCGAAACCTGGAGCAACGTGTTGATCGCCGGCGCATCGCTGGGGCCCATTTACGATCGGTTGCGCCTCTCGCGCGAGCGACTCGCTTATTTCACGCACACCATCGGTATCACTGTGGTGTCGATGATCCTGATCAACACCTGGGGCGCCTTCTATGTGGGCCTTCTGTCGACGCAGGGCGTGGCACAGCCTTTCGAGCTGATGGTGCGGGCGATCCCTTTCATGCTGTACGGCTGGTGCAGCGTGCTGTTGATCGTGGTGGTCATGGTGACCGGATTGACGATAGGGCCCATGCGAGCGGCGGAGAAGGCCGCGCGCGAAGGGACGTCGACGCGGGCCGCGCCCACCACGACTGTCGCCGAAGTAAGCGCCACGAAGCCCCAGTTGATCTACTTCTTTTTGCCGATTGGAACGCTGCTGATCACCCTGATCGCGAGCCTGTATTTCACGGGAGGCGGCGACCTGACCCGAGGTGATGGCACTTCCGCAGGCGTGTACGCCGTTCTTGCCGCCACGGGTGTTACCGCATTGATACTCGCAATCGATCAGCGTCTCGGCCTGCTAGCCATAGAGGAGAAGACGCTCGCCGGCATGGCGCAGTTCTTCGAAATCGGCATCCTGATCGTGTTCGCGCTTGCCATCGGAGCCGCTTGCAAGGATCTCGGCACCGGCCAATACCTGGCCGAGCTGACCGTGGGGCGAATCCCCGCCGCCTTGCTGCCGGCGATGGTTTTCGTGGTCGGCGCGGCCATGTCATTCGCCACGGGCACATCGTATGGAACGTTCTCGATCATGGTGCCCATCGCGCTGCCGATTGCGGCAAGCGCCAACCTCGATCCGGCGCTGATGTTTGGCGCTTGCATCGCAGGCGGCGTGTTCGGCGACAACTGCTCGCCGATCTCGGATACCTCCATTGTCACGGGAATGGGAGCGGGCGTTTCGGTTATCAACCACGTCCAGACCCAGCTACCGTACGCCCTGATTGCGGCGGCCGCGGCAACAGTGGGCTATTGCTTGCTGGGCTTACTCCAATGAATCTGTCGAAAATTCCGCGCACCACGCTTGCCCATCTGCCGACGCCTCTCGAGTTCATGGGCAATCTGTCCCGAACACTCAGCGGCCCACGCCTCTTCGTGAAACGCGATGACTGCACGGGCCTGGCACTCGGTGGCAACAAGACCCGCAAACTGGAGTTCTCGATGGGAGCGGCCTTGCACGCAGGCGCTGACCTCATCATTACCAGCGGCGGCACGCAGTCCAATCACGTGCGCCAGACTGCCGCCGCTGCGGCGCGCCTGCAGATCGAGTGCCACTGCGTCATCGCAAACCCATTGAAGGATTCCAAGCCTGACTACCTGACGAACGGCAACGTGCTGCTCGATGACATCCTGGGGGCGAAGATCCATATCGCCAGCGACACGGATGCCGCGACGACGAAGCAGGTAAACGCACTCGTTGAGCGGGCCCGTGAGGCAGGGCGCAACCCCTGGGTCATCCCTGTAGGCGCTTCCGATGCGATCGGCAGCGTTGGTTACGTGGCCTGCGCCCAGGAAATGCTCGCGCAGTTCGAAGCGGCGGGAATGAGGCCCAGCCATATTGTTCTAGGCACCGGCAGCGCCGGTACCCATGCCGGTCTACTCACCGGCCTTCGCCTGTTCGGCTCTGACATCCGCGTCGTCGGCATCGCCGTCAGCGAGACCTCTGAAATCAAGCAGAGAAAGGTCGGCGTCCTCGTCGATGCTCTCCTAGCCCACCTCGGCGCAAATCCGGTGACAGGCACCGGATTTGGTATTCAGGTGCGGGACGAGTACGTGGGGGGTGGGTATGCGATTCCGTCGGCGGCGACGCTGGCGGCGGTGAGGCTCGCGGCGGAGCAGGAAGCGCTGATTCTCGATCCCGTCTATACCGGCAAGGCCATGGCCGGCATGATCGACCTCATCGCCGGGAAAAAGCTCGGCGAAGCGCGCGACGTGGTCTTCCTGCACACGGGCGGCAGCCCGGCGATGTTCGCGTATACGGAGTCGTTTTCAAAAACGGCAGCGGTGCTGCCAACAATACGGGATTCCGCTACCCGCCCGACTCGATTCGCCGATTCCGGTCACGGACCCGACCTATCCTGAAATGCGGCCGCAACAGGCTTCCGGGGAAGAAACATGAATAAGTACGTGGGCAATCGGACTGGCGGAATCGCCCTGGCCTCGATGGTTATCGCCCTTGCGGCGACTCACCCCCGAAATGCGGCCGCACAGGCAGCTGAGGCCGCAGCCGATACCGGCACCCTCGACGAAATCGTGGTCACTGCGCGCAAGCGAGAAGAGTCCATTCTTTCCGTGCCCACTTCCATCAGCGCAATCGATGCGAGCAACCCTCGAGGCCAAGGGAGTCAAGAATCTCGAGGAACTGGCCCGATCCGTTCCCGGATTGTCGGTCACCCCGGCGGGCGAGAACGAGCCCAAGACTGTTCATATTGAGAGGCATAGGCCCGGCGTTCGGAACCGCCTCGACCGTCGCGGTGTATGTGAACGACGCGCCCATCACCATCGGCACGAATTCACCGGATCTCCAGCTTTTCGACATCGACCGGCTCGAAGTGCTGCGCGGACCGCAGGGCACGCTGTTTGGATCGAGCTCCATGGGCGGCGCCATCCGCTATGTGACGCCCAAGCCGAGTTTTGACGGAGACATGAACGGGACGCGTAAGACTCGAAACCTCGACCACGGCCAAAGGTAGTCAGAACTACGAGGGGCAGGGCGCGGTAGGCGGGCCGATCTCCGAGAACCTCGCGTTTCGCGCATCGGCCTTCTATCGTCGCGACGGCGGGTTCATCGACGTGATCGATGAAGACACGGGCGACGTGACCAACAAGGACGCGAACGATGCGAACATCAAGGGCGGACAGCTCGCGCTGACCACGCGCTTCGGCGATAACGTGGAGGCCACCGCATCGGTGCTGTATCAGGACAACGACCAGGGCGATCTGAATTTCTTTCACAGCCTGCGCGGCATGACCGATCCGCCGGTCGCGCTCGGCGAGCTGCAGAAGACCGAGCGCGTGAACATGTTCCTCGACGACCGCTTCCTGCTGCCGAGCCTCACGGTCAACGGCGCGACCTCGGCGCCACCACCCTGACCTCGGCGACATCATGGCAGCGGCAGAAGGTGCACCTGCTCAACGACCTCAGCTATTTCATCCAGGGCCTGTTCGGATTGCCGGGCAGCGAACTGCAGGTGCCTTCCGATCGCACCAAGCACTTCGATGCCTTCATCCAGGAGCTGCGGCTGCAGTCGAATTCCGATAGCAAGGTCGGATGGCTGGTCGGCGCCTATTACCGCGAGACCAAGTCGACGACGAGTCAGATCATCCCCAGCAATATCGGGCCGGTGCTCGGCCTGCCGGACGACCTGTTCCTTCCCGGAACCGCCGGCGCCATCGAGACGCTCGCGGAGAAGTTCGACGGCAGCGAGATCGCCGCCTTCGGTGAGGTTTCCTTCAAGATGAGCGAGGCCCTCACGCTGACGGCCGGAACGCGGTATTCGGAATTGACGCGCGATGTCTATCAGATCGAGACCTTCGCACCGCTGCTCGGCGGCGGCGCGGCCATCGTCGATCTGCCGGAGAGCAAGGAGCACCCGTTCACACCGAAGTTCTCGGCGACTTATGAGTTCAGCGAAGACCAGATGATCTATGCCGCGGCGGCCAAAGGCTTCCGCGAAGGCGGCCCCAACCCGCCGCTGCTGCCGGTGCAGTCCTGCCTCGATTCGCTGGCGCAGTTCGGTCTCGACGGCGCTCCGGAAACCTTCGATTCCGACAACCTGTGGAGTTACGAGCTGGGCACGAAATTCCTGACGGCCAACCGCCGCCTGCGCTTTCAGGGCGATGTATACCAGATCAACTGGAAGGACATTCAGCAGTCGATTCCGGTCGGCCAGACCTGCGGCTCATCCCCGGTAGCCAACTATGGAGAGGCGCGCGCCCGCGGCGTGGAAGTGGAGATCTCCTGGCGGCCGCTGGACGAGTTCACGATCGACCTCGCGAGCGCCTACACGAAAGCGGAGATCACCAAGGATCTGCCGGCGCTGAATGTGGAATCCGGCACTCCGCTGAGCGGCGTACCGAAGTGGACGGCAAACCTCGCCACGCAGTATGACTTCACCTACGGCAATGGCTGGGGCGGTTATGCTCGCGCCGAAGTGCAGCACGTCAGCAACGCCAATCGTTATCTCGACACGGGCACCGTCGGACAAGCCCTACGGCGCGGATCCTACGATGTGGTTTCGGCGCGCGTCGGGATCACCACGGGCAAACTCGACTTCGATGTGTTCGCCACCAACCTGCTTGATGAGCGCGTGATCATCGGGGAGGCGTTCGGAAGCTTTTCGCCTGGCATCGATGGACTGGGCGCGGCGCGAACGACGATCCGGCCACGCACTGTCGGCGTCAGCGCGACGATGAGGTTCTGAGGACGTGAGCCGCCGCTGGACACGGCGCGCGGCCCTCGTTGCGGGGACTTCCCTGTTCATGGCCGCCCGCGCCGGCTACGCGGCGGCACGCCCGATTCGATATGTCGATGGCCTGCTCAGCTCGCTGCCCGAATCGCCGGAGCAGATCACGGCGTCGAAACTCGACGCCTTTTTTTGCGACGTCGCCGAGGTCGAGCAGGTGAAGGACGCCGACGGCACGATCCGCTACGTGCGCACCTTCGAGGTGTGCGACAAGTCACTCGATGCCGCTGTGTCGCACATCGCGCAGAAACTGACGAATGCCTATGTGGCGAAGCAGGCGAGCGACATCGGCGCGCGCAAAGGCACGGGAATATTCCTTCAGTTCCAGTCCTGCGAGCCGATCGGGCGCGACCTGTCTCGCATCGCGTACTTTCACGGCAAGGGCCTGCGCGCCTTGCAGATCACGCATCACAACGACAATCTCTTCGGCGGCGGAAGCATCGAACGTGTCCCGTCCGGCCTTACGCCACTGGGCATCGAAGGCCTGTCGGAGATGAACAGGCTCCGCATCGTTGCCGATGTCTCGCACGCTTCCGAACCCACCGCCCTCGATGTGGCCGAGCATACGAAACGGCCGTTCATTCTGTCGCACGGCGCGTGTCGCGCCATTGTCGATCACCCGCGCTGTGCCTCGGACACTGTGATCCGCGCCATCGCCGAGCGCGGCGGCGTCATGGGGATTTTCATGATGAGCTTCTGGCTCACCACCGACGATGTGCCCACGGTCGCGCACTACCTGGCGCAGATCCGCCATGTGATCAAGGTTGGCGGCCTGGACGCGGTAGGTGTGGCGAACGACTTCGCAATTGCAGGAGAGCCTGAAGGTGTAGAGGGTTACCTGAGCTGGTGGAAGCCATTGCAGGCGCGCGGCATGCCGGGTTTCGAGCGGCTACCCAAGCACGTCGTCATCTCCGAACTGAACAACATCGATCGCATGGAGCGGATCCGCCAGGCGCTGAAGCGCGGCGGATTCGTTGAATCTCACGTCGAGAAAATCATGGGGGGCAACTGGACTCGAGTGCTCCGTGAGGTCCTAGGCTGATGAAAAGAGCTCGCACTGTAATCGTCGCTTTGGGCCTGGCCTGTTTACAGGCACACGCGCAACCGCTCGATGCCATCTTCGAGCGCTACTGGGAAGGCAATCTGCAGCTCAACCCGAGTGTGGCGCTCTCCCAGGGCGACGAGCGTTTCCTCGATCGTTTCGACAATTCGCTGACCGATGCGTATCGCAGGGACAGCATTGCACTCGGCTATGACAGCCTTGCCATTTTGGCGAAGATCGACCCTGAAGGCCTGTCGGAGCAGGATCGCATCAGCTACGACATGTTCAAGTACCTGCGCGAGGAGGATTCACGCTTCTACAGATCCGGGCTCTTCGAGATGGTGCGCACCGTTCCGATCAGCCAGATGGGCGGCGCCCATACCGGGTTCGCAGAACAGGCCTCGGGTGATTCGCAGTTCCCGTTCCGCACCGCCGATGATTACCGGAAGAATCTGGTCCGGGCCGACGGCTTCGACCGATGGGTGACGGATGCCATTGCACGTATGCGTGAAGGTGTCGCCGAGGGCGTAGTCATGCCCCGTGTCCTCATGGAAAAGGTCCTCCCGCAGATACAAGTACATCTGTCCGGCGCCGTCGAAGACACCCTGTTCTACCGTCCCATCCGCAACATGCCTGCATCCATCGAAGGAGCGCAGCGCGAGGAATTGGCCAAGGCGTATCGCGCGAAGATCGCAACTACGATTCGACCCGCGTACCAGCGCCTGTACAACTATCTGAAGAACGACTACCTGCCCTCGACCCGCGCCACTGCCGGAATCTCCGCCGTACCTCATGGCAATGAGCTGTACGCGTTTCTCATTCAGCGCTACACGAATACCGACATGAGTCCGCAGGAGATCCACGCGATCGGCCTGAAGGAAGTCGATCGCATCATGGAGGGCATGGCGCAGGTCCAGCGCCAGGTCGGATTCAAGGGCACGCTGCAGGAATTCTTCGTAGCGAATCGCGCCAATCCCAAGCTCTACTACAGCACTCGCGCCGAAGTCCTCGCGGATTTCGCGACGGTGCGCACGAAGATCGACGCCAAGTTACCCCTGCTGTTCAACGTGAAGCCGAAGGCGGACTACGTCATCAAGGCCATTCCGGAATTCATGGAACAGTCGCAGCCTGGCGGGTACTACAGGTCGCCATCCGCGGACGGCACGCGCCCCGGCCAGCTGTGGATCAACACCTATATGCCCCATGAGCGCGAGCGTTTCGTCGTCACGACGACCTCGCTGCACGAGGCCTCGCCCGGCCATCACTTTCAAAGCACGGTGTCACAGGAAGTCCGCGACATGCCGGCGTTCCGTCGCTTCGACGAATCGACTGCCTATGGCGAAGGGTGGGCGCTTTACGCCGAATCGCTGGGTTACGAGATGGGCCTGTACGAGGACCCGTGGCAGAACTACGGCCATCTGAACGACGAGGCGATCCGCGCCAACCGGCTGGTCATCGACACAGGTCTGCATGCGTTGGGCTGGACGCGCGAACAGTCGATCAAATGGATGATGGAACACTCGACGATGAGCGAGAGTGCCTCGACAGCCGAGGTCGAGCGGTACATGGCGATTCCGGGGCAGGCGCTGGCTTACAAGATCGGGCAGATGGAGATCTCGCGACTGCGTGGCTGAAGCGAGGAGCGCCCTCGGCGAGCGCTTCGACGTCAAGGCGTTCCATGACCAGGTCCTGCTCGGTGGCTCAATGCCCATGCCCGTCCTGCGGAGCGCATATCGAGCGATGGATCCACGCTCAGGCTGATTCACCGGTGACCGCACGATGAAAAAATTCCTCAAGTGGACATTGAAGACCCTCGGCGCGCTGGTGGCCCTGCTCGTGATCGCAGGTCTGGTGGGCCTGGGATGGCGCGCCTATCGACAGCATCAGACCGCACAGCTGCTCGAGATCCATGCACCGAATGCCATCGACGAAGCGCGATTCGTGAAGATCGGCGGCGTCGACGAGTGGATGCAGATCCGCGGCGAGAATCGCGACAACCCGGTGATCCTCTTTCTGCACGGCGGGCCCGGCTTTACCGCGATCCCGTACTTCCAGAAGATCATGCGTTCCTGGGAGACGGACTTCACCATCGTGCACTGGGATCAGCGCGGCGCCGGCAAGTCCTACGCGCGAAATGGCCGTAGCAATCAGCCGAGGCCGACCCTCGACCAGATGGTCAGCGACGGGATCGAGGTGGCCGAGTACGCGCGCACCCACCTCAACAAGCCCAAGACCATCCTGATCGGGTATTCGTGGGGCTCGGTGCTCGGCCTTGAGATGGCGCGCGCACGGCCGGATCTCTTCTACGCCTTCGTCGGCACCGGCCAGGTCATGGACACGGCGGAGAGCGAGCTCGCCGGCTACCGCTGGCGTACTTGCGCGAGCGCGTGCCGCGGGCGACCAGGAATCGATAGCGACACTCGAGGAAATCGGCTCAGCCGCCTTACCGGAGCATGCAGGAGCTCGGCCCGGCAGCGCGGCATTCTCGAGAAGTACCGCCCGGCGGGCGAGATCGGCCTCGATCAGTTCAAGACCCTGCTCGATGGCGCCGGGCTACTCGCTGCGCGACGTGGCGGACGTCTACATGTTCGCGCCGGAGCTGACGCGTGACCTGCTCGCCGTCATCCTGAAATACAAGGTGACCGATCGTGGATCGACCTTCGCACTGCCGCTCTATTTCTTCTGCGGTGCAGAGGACTCCTGGACGTCGCCTGAGGTGGTGAAGGCGTACCTGCCCAGGCTCGAAGCGCCTCACAAGGAAATCGTGCTGTTCCCCGACGTCGGCCACCATGCGGTCGAAGTCTCAGGCGATCGCTTCCTGCAGGAACTCAATGCGCGGGTGCGGCCGCTACGGTGACGCAGGGCGCGGCTCCATGAGATGGCTGGTCTGCCTGGCGCTCTGCACGACCGCGACACGCCGCAGATCTCGATCTCCTGATCCGCAACGGCACCGTCATCGACGGCACCGGTGCGCTGCCGATGAAAGCCGATGTGGGTGTCCGTGACGGCATCATCCGGTTCATCGGCGATGGCACCAGCTTGAACGCCACACGCATCGTCGATGCCGAAGGGAATGGTCGTCGCGCCGGGCTTCATCGATCCGCACAGTCACGCGGATCGCGTGCTGCTCGATCCGGCGAAATCACAGGACAAAGTCAGCCTGGCGACCGCGAGCCAGGGAGTCACCACGGCGGTGTTCGGACCTGACGGCTTTTACTCGACCGCAACGATCGAGCAGCGGATGGCCGCGTTCAAGCCTGGGGTCGGCGTCAATTATGCGTTCTACGTCGGACACAACGGCATTCGCCGCGAGGTGACTCAAGGACCCGCACGCGAAGGCCTCGGAGGAGGAGATCGAGCGGATGGCGGGAGAGGTGCGCCGCGGCATGCAGCTTGGCGCAGTGGGGCTCTCGACGGGTCTGATGTACGACCCTGGGAATGTTCTCCGATACCGCTGAGGTGGTGGCGCTCGCGAAGGAGGTCGCGCCCTTCGGCGGCATCTACGACTCTCACGTGCGCGATCCGGTCTTTCATCTGATCGACTCGGACAAGGAAGCGCTGGAGATCGGCCGGCGCGCCGGCATCGGCGCCAAGATCGCGCACGAGAAGGCGCCGGGGCTCATGAATCATGGTCGCGCGGTCGACATCGTCGCGCTGGTGAATCGTGAGCGCTCGCATGGCTTCGACGCTGTCGTCGATCAATATCCCTACGACGGTGCGAGCACCGGTCTGCTCAGGAATCTTTTCATTCTCCCGGCGCGCCGCGGGCAGGGGTGAGGACACGCCAATCGGAGACGCTGAGAGCCGCGCTCGCCGATCCGGCGCAGCGCGCGCAGGTCCGTCAGCTCACGGAGAACGGCGTCGACGGCGGCTTCAGCTGGCTGAAAGCCGTCGGCTACGGCGGGCTGCGCATCGTCACGAGCCCGCAGCAGCCGGCGCTGGTGGGCAAGAACATCGAGCGGCTCGCCACGGAGCGGGGTGTAGGGGGATTCGATCTGCTGGCCGATCTCGTCATGAAGCAGGATGCCATACGGCTCACCATGGCCGACATCGACGAGAGCGACATCCGGCTGCTCCTGGTGCAGTCCTGGACGATGATCGGCAGCGACGGCAACGGCATCGATGCCGCGCGCGACCCACTCGTGTGCGAGCACCCGCGGTCGCTCGGCACGTTTCCGCGCGTGCTTGGGCACTACGCGCGCGACCTTGGCGTGCTGAGCTTGCCGGATGCCGTGCGCAAGATGACGTCGCTGCCCGCGACTTATCTGCATTTGAACGACCGTGGCCAGAATTGAGGTGGGGCGCGTAGCCGACATCACGGTCTTCGATCCGCAGCGCGTCGCGGATCGCGCGACATACGAGAAGCCTTGCGAGCTGTCGGTGGGCATCGAGCATGTGTTCGTCAACGGCGTGGCCGTTTTCGAAGAGTGGCAAGACGACAGGTGCGCTTCCGGGGCGCTTCGTTGCGAGACAAGTGAAATGATTGGAGAAACCAGAATGACTCACGCGCCCTATCGATGGCTGGCACCGCTGATGCTGATGCTCGCACCTGCGGCACATTCAGCGGAGCCCTTTTTGGGGACGGAGCTGGAGGGCAGGATCGATGCCGCTGCGCGTACGATGATCGCCAACAAGACCGCCGCCGGCCTCTCGATTGGCGTGGTTCGTGAGGGTCAGCTGGTCTTCAATCGCGGCTACGGTTTCGCAAATCTCGAGATGAGCGTGCCGGTAAACAACAGTACCGTGTTCCGGCTGGCGTCGGTGACCAAGCAGTTCACCGCCGCATCTGTGCTGCTGCTCGTCGAGCAGCACAAGTTGTCACTGGATGACACACTCTCGAAGTATTACCCGACGTTCCCGCGCGGCCAGCAGATCACGCTGCGTCATCTGCTCAACCATACCTCGGGCATTCGCGATTACATCGACGGACTGCTGTGGGGACTGCCGCCAAGGAATGGGAGACAGCGACGATCATGCGAACGTCTGGCCGGTCTCGGATTCGATTTCGCTCCTGGTACCCAATGGCACTACAGCAATTCAGGGTACGTCCTGCTCGGGCAGATCGTCGAGAAGGTGGCAGGGCACGTCGCTCGCGCCAAGTTCTGCGTGCCAACCTGTTCGATCCGGCCGGCATGGCCGATACCTCGGTGGACGACGAGGCCGACGTCGTGGCGTTCCGCGCGGCGGGCTACAGCAAGTCGCAGGATACGGCGTCCGGGTTCGTCAATGCGCCGTTCATTCCCATGTCTGTGGTTTACGCCGCCGGCGCGACGCGTTCGACGGTGAGCGATATGGCGAAATGGAATATCGCGTTGTATGGTGGCAAGGTGATAAGTGCCAAATCGTTGCAGGTCATGATGGCGCCCGGCCGGCTGAACAATGGCAAGCTTGCAAGCGAGGCGATCTTTCATCTGCCGGGTGAAGAGAGCAATACGTG
>CAVXAE010000009.1:0-87249 GCA_963759725.1 uncultured Gammaproteobacteria bacterium
CCGGGCTCACCGGCGGCGAGGAAGGTTGGGGCCTCGACATCGAGGTCGTCGAAGGCGCGCTGCTCGAGGACTCGGCGTGGTGCGTGCGTAGCCTGCGGCTGCTGCGCAGCGCCGGCGTGCACGTCGCGATCGACGATTTCGGCACCGGCTACTCCTCGCTCAGCCGGCTCTCGCAGCTGCCGGTGGACACGCTGAAGATCGATCGCTACTTCACCGGCCGCGTTCCGGAGGACCAGGGCAGCTGCACATTGGTGACGACGATCATCGGGCTCGCCCGCGCGTTCAACATGACGACGGTCGCCGAGGGCGTCGAGAATCACGAGCAGCTGGCGTTTCTGAAGAAGTCGGGTTGCAACGAATCGCAGGGTTACCTGCACAGCAGGCCCATTGCGGCCGCGGAGCTCGATGAGCTTCTGGCCCAGGAGCAGTCAACGATGGTCGCTGAAAGTTCGCAGAGAGTGATCCTGCAAACATGACGTCAGCCCGAGGCCACTTTTGCCCGTAGGAAGTCGATCGTACGGGTGATCTCGCGGCGCACTTCAGCCACGAACGCCACCACCTTCTTTTCATCGCAAGACTTCGCGGCAGTTTCCAAGCGCGCAGCCGCCGCCGCGGCGGCTGATGCCCGCAAGCTGGCGCTGGCTCCCTTCAAGGAGTGCGCCTGCGCGCCGACAGTGGGGTAGTCCGCCTTGCGCAGCGCCCTCGCGATCGCCGCCAGCGTCTCGTCGCCGCTCGCGATGAAAAGCTCTACCAGCTCGCGCGCCATGCCGATATCGCCCTCGGTCGACTGCAGGAGTGCCTGCCAGTCGACCGGCGCCTCGCGCGCGGCATCGCCAGGTTCGTCCGCCGCCGCGGGCACTGCGGGGCGAGCCCGCCGAGGTGCCTCTCGAGGCAGGCCACCAGCAGCGTGCGATCGAGCGGCTTGGTCAGGTAGTCGTCCATGCCCGCGTCGAGGCACTTCGCGTCGTCGCCCTTCATGGCGTGCGCGGTCAGCGCGACGATGGGAATGTGCTTGCCCCGAGTTTCGAGCTGCGGATCTCGCGCGTCGCTGCGTAGCCGTCGAGGCGCGGCATCTGGCAGTCCATCAGGATCAGGTCGTACTTGCCTCTTGCCCACGCATCGACCGCCTCGCGGCCATTGTTGACCACCTCGACCTCGAGTCCGAGCTTCTCGAGCACCATGCGCGCCACCTTCTGGTTGACCGGATTGTCCTCGGCCAGCAGGATGCTGCGGTCGCCTTCGACGCGCACGGCGCGCACCTGATGACGCGTGACGAGCGGTTGCGCGCGTTCTTTCCAGGACTCCGCCGTGTTCGACATCACCAGGCTCAGGCAGGCCGTCAGATCGCGCCGCGTGATGGGCTTGACGAGGTAGCCGGCGAAGCCGAGGTCGGCGAAGCGTTGCGCATCACCGCGATGTCCGGCGGAGGTGAGCAGCACCAGGCGCGTGTGCGTCAGGTGGTTGTAGCTGCGAATGAGCTTGCCGAGCTGCTCGCCGTCGCACTCCGGCATGTGGAAGTCGAGCAGCGCGACCTCGAAGGGCTCGTCCGCGAAGGTCGCATCGACGAGCTTCTGCAGGGCATCCTGGGCGTTGCCGACGCAGACGGCCTGCACGCCACAGCTCGCGAGCTGGCCGCCGAGCACGCGGCGATTGGTCGCGTTGTCGTCGACCACCAGCACGCGCAGACCCTTCAGCGCCTCGTGCTGCGCCTGGCGATCGATATGCTTGCGCGCGGCCAGTACCGAAGCGTGCGGTGAACCAGAAGGTGGAGCCCACAGCCTTCGGCGCTCTCGACGCCGGCCTGCCCGCCCATGAGCTCGGCGAGGCGGCGCACGATCGAGAGACCCAGGCCGGTGCCGCCGAAGCGGCGCGTGGTGGAGGCATCGACCTGCGAGAACGGCTGGAACAGCGATCTCGACGCGGTCCTGGCGATGCCGACGCCGGTGTCGCGCACTTCGCAGCGGATCAACGCGCTGCCCTCGTCGGCCGACTCGACTCGCACGTCGATCGCGACTTCGCCCGTCTCGGTGAACTTCACGGCGTTGCTGCCGAGGTTGACGAGGATCTGGCGCAGGCGGCCGGGTCGCCCTTGACGAGGTCCGGCACGCGCGGGATCGACGTGAGCGGTGAGCTCGAGGCTCTTGGCGTGCGCCTGCATCGCGAGCAGGCGCGCGACGTCTTCGACCGTGTCGCGCAGGTCCATCTCGATGCGTTCGAGGTCGAGGCGGCCGGCTTCGATCTTCGAGAAGTCCAGGATGTCGTTGATGACGGTGAGCAGCGCTCCCGCGCTGTCGCGGATGGTGTCCATGTAGTCGCGCTGGCGCGGAGTCGAGCTGCGTGTCGAGCAGCAGCTCGGTCATGCCGAGCACGCCGTTCATCGGCGTGCGGATCTCATGACTCATGTTGGCGAGGAACTCGCTCTTGGCGCGGCTGGCCGCCGCGGCGGCTTCCTTCGCTTCGATCAGCGCCTGCTGGTACTGGCGCCGCTCGGTCACATCCTGCAGCGCGCCCGAAACGCGCAGCGGGCGCCCTTGCGCATCGCGCTCGCAGGCGCCTCGCGAGCGGAACCACCGGTACTCGCCCGACTTCATGCGGATCCGGTATTCGATGTCGTATGCGGCCGTGCCTTCGAGGCAGCGCCGGAACGCCTCCCGCTGCGCGGGCACGGTCATCCGGATGAATCAGGGCGAGCAGCGCTTCCCGTTCGGTTGGCAATTCCTGTTCGGTGTAACCCAGCTGCTTGCGCCAGTGCGGCGACAGCCAGTAATGGCCAGTCGCAATCTCGTATTCCCATGGGCCATCGGTGGTGCCGCGGATGGCCCGCTCGTAGCGGGCCACCTCTGCGACAGCCGCGGCACGCTCCAGCGCCGACGCGACGTCGCCGTCCCCGGGGGAAGTTGCTCGAGTCGATGTCATGTCATGAGCCGCATCGGTATTAAAGTGACGTTCGACCGGGCCGCCACCGAGGAAGTTTGCGGGGGTGGCCGGGGTCTTCTGTGTGCGAATCGTCAATCCCTCGGGCCCGTGTGCGAAACTGCCCGCCCGGGTGGGCCCTCCCTGCGGCGCCGTGTGAAATCCGTCTCATCGGCATCCGGCCCGGCCGGCTGGCTGGCGCCGCAGAGAGGGTCCGTGCATCTGTTATCGGTCGCGATGGGGGGCTTCTTGAGCAATATCGACATTGCGCAGCGCGCCAAAATGCGGCGAATCACTGAAATCGCACAGCGGCTCGGAATTCCAGAGGAGCATCTGGAGCCGTTCGGCCGCTACAAGGCCAAGATCTCCCTCGATTACCTGGCCGGCCTCGCGGGACAGGCCCGACGGCAAGCTGGTTCTGGTGACGGCGATCTCGCCGACGCCGGCGGGCGAGGGCAAGACCACCACGACGGTCGGGCTTGGCGATGCGTTCAATCGCATCGGCAAGAAGGCCGTGATCTGCCTGCGCGAGCCTGCGCTCGGTCCGGTGTTCGGCATGAAGGGCGGGGCGGCGGGCGGTGGCTACGCGCAGGTGGTGCCCATGGAGGACATCAACCTGCACTTCACGGGCGACTTCTCCGCCATCGCCCTTGCGAACAATCTGCTGGCCGCGCTGATCGACAACCACATCCACCAGGGCAACGAGCTCGGATTCGACGTGCGCCGCATCACCTGGCGGCGCGTGCGTCGATGTCAACGACCGCGCGCTGCGCGACATCACCGTGGCGCTGGGCGGTACCGCGAACGGCTATCCGCGCCAGGACGGCTTCGACATCGTGGTGGCATCCGAGGTGATGGCGATCTTCTGTCTCGCCACGAGCGTGCGCGATCTGAAGCAGCGGCTCGGGCGCATCGTCGTCGGCTATACGCGCGAGCGAAAGCCGATTCTCGCCAGCGATCTGAAGGCGCACGGCGCAATGACGGCGCTGCTGCGCGATGCGCTTGCACCGAATCTGGTGCAGACGCTCGAGAACAATCCTGCATTCATCCACGGCGGACCGTTCGCCAATATCGCGCACGGCTGCAATTCGGTGATGGCCACGCGTGCTGCACTGAAGATGGCCGACTATGTGGTCACCGAGGCAGGCTTCGGTGCGGACCTCGGGGCCGAGAAGTTCATCGACATCAAGTGCCGCAAGGGCGGGCTGCAACCCGCTGCCGCAGTCATCGTCGCGACGTTGCGGGCGCTCAAGTACCACGGCGGGGTCGATGTAAAAGAGGTCGGAAAGGAGAACCTCGCCGCGCTCGAGAAAGGCGTGGTGAACCTGGAAAGGCATATCCACAACGTGCGCGAGCACTATGGATTGCCGGCGGTCGTCGGGATCAATCACCGCGCCGAGGACACGGATGCGGAGACTCAGCTTGCTGATCGAGCGCCTCGCGGGGCATGGCGTCAAGGTCATTCCGGCGCGCCATTTTGCCGATGGCGGCAAGGGAGCGGTCGACCTGGCGCACGAAGTGGTGCGCCTGTGCGAGCGGCCGGCGGGCTTCAAGTACGTTTACCCGGAAACCGACTCGCTGTGGGAGAAAATGAAGGCGATCGCGACCAAGATCTATGGCGCCTCCGACATCACCGCCGACAGCAAGATCCGCACGCAGATCAAGGAACTGCAGGATGGCGGCTACGGCCACTATCCGGTGTGCGTGGCGAAGACGCAGTATTCGTTTTCCACGGACCCCAAGCTGCGCGGGGCACCGCATGGCCATGTGGTGAACATCCGCGAGGTTCGCCTGGCCGCCGGCGCCGAGTTCGTCGTGATGATCTGCGGCGACATCATGACCATGCCGGGACTGCCTAAAGCACCTGCCGCGACTTCAATCGATGTCGATGATTCCGGAAAGATCGTAGGACTATTCTGATTCGGCCGCTGTCGTCGGGGGGCGACAGCGAAATATGCAGAAAGTTCTAGGACGACAGAACTTTCCATGGGGGTCGCGCGTTCCAACTCTGAACTGCAGCACAGGAGAAGCTTATGCAATCAGTGAACAGAATTGGCGCAAGCAGCGGTCGGCTCCTGCTCGTCGTCGGCTTGCACGTCGTGGCGATCTACCTCATCGCCACCAGCTTGGGGATCGTCAAGGCGCCCTCGTTCGTCGAGCCCATGCAGGCGACGGTCGTCGAGATCACGCAACCCAACGAGCCAATGAAGACAGCCGAAGTGAAGCCGGAGCTCGTGGACCCCAATCTCGACATCCCCGAGCCGGACACGATTCCCATTCCGGAAGTGGAAGTCCCGGTTCAAGTGGCGTCCGAGTCCGCTCTCAAGGCAGCTGTCGCGCCCGTTGAGGCCACCGAGCTGGCTGTCTCGAACCGAGTCGCCCCGGTCTATCCCGCAATTTCGCGGCGGCAGGGCGAACAGGGTGTCGCGACCTTCCGCATTCTCGTAGACGAGCACGGCCGGCCGCTGCAGGTGCAGGTCCTCAAGAGCAGCGGCTTCAGCCGGCTGGACGATGCCGCTTCGCAGGCGATCCGCAAGTGGACGTTCGTGCCGCCGACCAAGGATGGCACGCCCGTGCGATCGTGGTCACGAGTGCAGGTGCGCTTCCAGCTCGAGACGGCCTGAGCTAGAGGCTGGGCTTCACGACTGCCAGTACGACGATTGCAATGAGCAGCAGCGCCGGGACCTCGTTGAACCACCGGTACCAGCGCTCAGAGTGGGTGTTAGCGCCGGTGCGCAGCCGCGCCATCAGGCGGTAACACCAGACGTGATAGGCGATGAGCAGCACGACCAGGGTGAGCTTGGCGTGCAGCCATCGCATCTCGAGATAGGCCGGCGCCGATACGATCATGGCGATGCCGAAAACGGCTGCGAGCACGGCTCCCACGGACATGATTCCGAACAGGCGTCTTTCCATCACGACGAAACGGGCAATGCCGGGAGCATCGTCGGCAGCCGCGTGGTAGACGAATAGCCGGGGCAGGTAGAACAGCCCCGCAAACCACGTGACGACGAACACCACGTGCATCGCCGTTAACCATAAAAGAATCACTCGGTTCTCCCGCGCTGCTGCCGTCGCTATGCAACGTTCAAAGACGGATCGATCTGCGCGGCCCAGGATCGCAGGCCACCCTCCAGATTGACCGCCTCCCCAGCCCCTGCGGCGAGCGCCATCTGGCAAGCTTGCAGGCTGCGTCCGCCGCTGCGGCAAATGAAAATCGGTGTGCCTTTCGGCATGACTTCACCGAGCCGCGCAGCGAGCTCCCCCAGCGGAATGTGTTGCGAGCCAGGCAGGTGGCCCGCCTCGAATTCATACGGCTCGCGTACGTCGACAACCGTGTAATCGGAATGCGTGATCAGCGGCTGGACTTCGCGTGGAGAAAGTCGTCGCAGGTTTTCATTCGGCATCGCGGTCTCGCAGGTGGGTTTGGGGTCGAACGGAGCGGTGATGGTTGGATGATCTCCGCACACTGCGCAATCGGCGCGGCGCGCGAAGCGGAATTCATCGAAGCGCATCTCGAGCGCATCATAAGTCAGCAGCCTGCCGATGAGCGGCTCGCCGGCCCCGGTTATCAACTTGATCGCCTCGGTTGCCTGTATCGTCCCGAGAATGCCCGGGAGCACCCCCAGCACTCCCGCCTCCGCGCAGTTAGGCACGATTCCCTGCGTTGCATCGCTGAACAGGCACCGATAACAGGGCCCGCGCCCAGGCACGTACGTCATTGCCTGGCCTTCGAAGCGATGGATGGCTGCGGATACCAGCGCCTTGCGCAGCAGAACGCAGGCATCGTTCACCACGTAGCGGGTCGCGAGCCGGTCGGTTCCGTCGAGCACCACGTCGTATGCGCCAAGCACATCGAGGACATTCGCGGCACGCAGCTCCACCGCATGCGAGACGATCATGATCTGTGGATTCAGCGCTCTCAGCCTCTGCTGGGCCGCCTCCGACTTGAGGCGCCCCACATCCGCGGTTTCGAACAGCACCTGTCGCTGCAGGTTTGAGACCTCGACACGGTCGCAATCGACGATGCCCAGCGTGCCAACTCCGGATGCGGCCAGGTACAAGGCCGCCGGCGACCCGAGTCCGCCAGCCCCGACGACCGCGACCCGCGCGTCTCGAAGCTTCTCCTGTCCCGCGACACCTATCTCGATAAGCGGCAGATGGCGACCGTAGCGCGCGAGCTCGGCGGGCGAGAGCGCCACGATCATCCTCCGCTGAGCGCGCAGATGAGGTGCACGGTGTCGCGTGGTTCGACTGGCTGGCGCAGCGTTCTCGCTTCCTCGGTGTTCACGAACAGGCGGATGTGGCGCCGGATGCCATCCTGCTCGTCGATCATGCGAAAGCGCATGCCCGGGTAGCGACGATCGAGATCGATGAGCACATCACCAAGCGTGCGCCCGTTCGCCTCGACAGTTGCGGCGCCCCCGGTGTACGAGCGCAGCGGGCTCGCGATTTTGACGGTGCAGCTCATCAAGACGCATGGGTGACGGAGTAGATCTCGGGCAAGTGGCTCGCGATGCAGCGCCACGATTCTCCCGCGTTGGTGCTTGCCCAGACTTCGCCGCCTGTCGTGCCGAAATAGAGACCGAGCCGGGCCGCCGCATCCGCGCACATTGCTTGCCGCAAGACGGTAAACCAGGCCTGCGAGCGAGGTAACCCGCGATCCAGACGCCGCCAGGCCCTGCCGCCGTTGCGCGTGACGTACGCCGCGGGCTTGCCATCTATCGCCGTGCGCGGCCACACCGTCTGGCCGTCCATTGGAAACACGTATGCGGTATCGGGATCTTTGGCATCGAGCACGATGGGGAAGCCGATATCACCTACCCGGCGGGGCATCGCGGCACCGATGCGCGTCCACGTGCGCCCCGGCCGGTCCAGACGATAGATGCCACAATGATTCTGTTGATAGAGCCGGTCCGGCTGCGACGGATGCATCACCAGGCAATGCGGATCGTGCCCGAACGGAACGTTGGGATCAGGTAAAAAGTCCGCGGCGCAGCCCTCATTGAGCGGACTCCAGTTGCGCCCGCCGTCGGTGGATTCGAACACTCCGCCCACCGATATCGCCATGTACAGGTGCTGCGCATCTCGCGGGTCCACGAGAATCGAATGCAGGAATTCCCCGTCGGGCGTCGCGAAGCCCGGCGCCCATTGCGGGCGCATGGGATTCTCGTTGAAGCCTTCCACCGACTCCCAATGATCGCCGCCATCTTCGGAGCGGAATAATCCGGCGGGCGCCGTGCCCGCATACCAGGTCGCCCGCTCTGCGGCGTGGCCGGGCGTCAGCCAGAAAACGCGCTCGACCGCGCGTGCGTCGACCTTGCCTTCGATGACCTTGCGGAACGCCGGAGGCTGCGAAGCTTCACGCCAGGTTCGTCCGCGATCGGCGGAACGGAACACCGTCGGCCCCAAGTGTCCGGTTTTGGCGGCCATCAGCAGCGTCTTGGGATCGCGCGGATCCTGAACCACGTGATGAATGACGTGGCCGAGGAATCGCGGGCCCGCCACTTTCCATTTCTGGCGCCGCGCGTCGGGCCGCAGCGAAAACGCACCTTTGCGGGTTCCGATCCAGAGAACGGCGGGCATGGTCGCGCAGGATCGCCGTGCGGCCGCGAAATTGTCAACTCCTGGGGCCAGCTCCGGCGCGCAGCGGAATTTGCTGCTCCCGCGCAACACGCGGCCGCGACTTTTTGCTTCGAAAAAGGTGCGAACGGGCCTCGGGCAGGGCATTATTCGACACATAATGAAGCTAGGAGATTTCTTCGCCAGTCTGCGCGGTCGCCGGCCTACGCCGGACGACGACGAGCCGGCACGCTTCGCGGCGCCGGCGCCTCGCATCTCCGCGCGCACCAGCAACCCGCACCCCTATCATGCGGTCTCCATCTCTCCGGGTCTGATGTGTTGCCCGCCAGCGCGCAAGGCGCGCGGTATCCGGTTTCTCTCGCGCTCTGCGCCATCGATCCCGCTACCGGGCTGCACGATGTCGAAGGAATGCACGTGCCGCTTTCAGAAGCACAACGACCGGCGCCAGGGCGATCGCCGCCTGTTCGGCAACGATCCGGATTCGCGTTATTTTTCGGGCACCGAGCGTCGCCGGACCGGCGGTCGCCGCAATAGCGACTCGCGGTCGCAGGCCAACTAGATCCGCGCACTGCTTGCGCTGATCCCGGCTCAGATCAGCCCGGCTCGCTTGACGGCGTGATACCGGTTGACGAGCTCGATGCCGAGCTGCTCCGGCTCCGCATCCACCATCAAGGCATCCCGCGCGGCCAATCGGTTGAAGGCATCGCGCCGCGCCTGCTCATAGAGGTGCGCACTCGCCACCTCGAGAGTTGCTTCGCCCGAGGCGAGCGGCTGTTCCGCTAGCTCCCGGACGATGCGCTCCCGCAGGCTGGCGAGCAGCACCAGGTGCCGCGACCGCAATAGCCGCAGCGCGTACCCCAGCTCGGTGCTGTCCTCGTCGCGGAAGTTGGTGATCACGATGACCAGCGCTCTTTTGTGCTGGCGTCGCAGCAGGTTCTGCGCGGCCATGACGTAGTCTGAATGTGCCAGTGTCGGCTGCACGCCATAGAGCTGGCCCATCAATGCATTCAGCGCGCCGCGTCCCTTGCGGGGTGCGAATGAACGGGCCTCTGCATCGGGTGTGCCGAAGGTCATGGCGCCGACCGCGTCTCCCCGATCGAGCGCGACGTATGACAGCAGCATGATCGCATTGAGAATCTGATCGAAATGCGCGGTGCCGACGCCGCCGTGCCGGTCGTCGGCGCGCATGCGCCTGCCGCAATCGAGCAGCAGCAGCACGTTCTGATCACGCTCATTCTGGAATTCGCGCAGGATGGGCTTGTCCAGGCGAAGCGTCGCCTTCCAGTCGATGTGGCGCACCGGGTCGCCGATGCGGTATTCCGCAAGCTGCTTGAAGTCCGTGCCTTCGCCGCGCCGCTGAAATGTCTTGATGCCGATTTCCTGCAGGCGCCTATCGCTGGCGAGCCATGCGTAGCGCGCAATCTGCGCGAAATCGGGATAGACGCGCCGCACTTCGCGCTCGCCCAGCTTTTCGAGCAGCTCGAACAGCCTCCATCGCGAGCGGATCCTCAGGTCCGCCGGCGCAAATACGATTTCGCCCCTGCGGGAGGGCGTGGCCCAATAGGAGACTTCGAGCCTTTGCGCGCCTTCGAGCTCCAGCGAGAGCGGCAGGCCATCGGTCGTCACGGAAGCATCGGCGTGATCGTGAAGCGCAATGCTCCAAGGCTGCTCCCCCTGCAAGTCGATGAGGAGCTCCACGGGGCGTTTTGCGCCGATGGCGAACGCTGCGGGCAGGCGTCGAGTCAAGCGCGCGGCCGCATTCTTCCAGGCGTTTCGGGTCAGCGTGTAATCGAGCAGAGCGGCGATCCACAATATCGCTGCCCACGTCATGGCCAGGTCTGCCGCAAACGGGCGCGTGCTGCCGTCCAGCAGCGCGAGTACAACGCCTGCCGATCCTGCGCCGAGCGCCAGGAGCAGGCGCTTGCCGGGAATGACGCGCAGCCGAATGCTCATCCGCGCTTGCTCAGACCCGCGGCGCGGCGACGCTTTCCACGATGCCGCTCAAAAGATCGTTGGTCTTGCGTCCTTCGAGCAGCGCGTCGGGGGCGAGCGCGATTCGGTGCCGCAGGGCGGGGAGGGCAACTCGCTTGATGTCATCGGGCGTCACGAAGTCGCGGCGGTCCAGCAGCGCGGCGGCCCTTGCCGCGCGCACGAGAGAGATCGCGCCGCGAGAGCCGCTGCCCATCGCGAGCCCGGCGGTCTCGCGGGTCGCCCGAACCAGTCGCACCGCGTAGTCCACGACTTGAGCGTCGACGCGTTGCACGGCGGCAATCCGCTGCAATGTCAGGACACCGCGCTCATCGAGGCAGGGCTTTACGTTTGCCAATGGCAGCTCGTTGCCCGCCTGGTTCGCGGTGGAACGCACGACCACCGCAACTTCTTCTTCCGCGGTCGGATAGTCGATCTCGATCTTGAACAGGAAGCGGTCGAGCTGCGCTTCGGGCAAGGGATACGTGCCTTCGGTCTCGACCGGATTCTGGGTGGCGAGGACCATGAAGGGCCTGGGCAGCTGCAGCGTCTGCCCTTCAAGCGTCACCTGGTATTCCTGCATGACCTCGAGCAGCGCGCTCTGTGTCTTCGCCGGTGCGCGGTTGATCTCATCGGCCAGCAGCACCTGCGTGAACACGGGCCCTCGCACCACTCGCATCTCGCGAGTGGCTGGATCGAGGACCGCATGGCCAGTGATGTCGGACGGCATCATGTCGGGCGTGAACTGCACACGGGAGTGTTGTAACTGGAGTGCCTGGGCCAGCGCCCGCACCAGCAATGTCTTGCCCAGCCCCGGCACGCCTTCAATCAGAACGTGTCCCGCGGCGACGAGCGAGATCAGCACCTGGTCGACGACGGCGGGCTGTCCCACCATGGCCTGACCTATGGCCTCGCGAAGTTTTCCGAGCAGCTCAGCCGCCCGCGTAATCGTGTCTGCTTCCACTTGCATGCCGAGACCTTTGCTTCCGGATCAAAATCTTGCGCCGCGCCGTTTCGAGGAGCGCGATGGCGTTGCGAAATTCGGGCGAGCGGCGCTTGCCCGCGAATGCCATGGCGGAATTGAGAGCGTCGGGGTCGAGGCCCGTGAGCGCGGCAATTGCGTTCGCTCGCTCGTCACGCCCGAGAGCCTCATAGCCGGGGATTCGCCTGCGCGCGGCTTCACCCAGGGCACGCAACGTCGCGGCATGCAACGCGGCGCCGTTACCGGATCGCAATACGAACCGGCCGGTGCCGAGGATCTGCTCGCCGAGAGAGCGTCGAGCCGATTCGGGCGTTGCCGTCGGCGGGCCGAAGCGGACGCCCCGGCGCCACAGTGCGAGCGCGACCAATGCAAGTGCCAGCGAGATAGCCGGCGCGCCTTGCTTCCACAACAGGGTCAGGAGGCCGGGGTGATGGTCCTCCGAGAGAAAATGGACCTTATCGCCGCGGCGCAGTTGAGTGGCCGCCACGAACAGCCTGGCATGATCGCCTTCGAGGATCTCGCGGTAGAGGAAGGGGTTTGCGTTCACCATGGTGACGCTGCCGCGCCCGACTGCAACCTGGACGACTTGTGTTCCCAGCTCGTCACGCAGTGACCATGAGATCTTACGACTGCTGCGCAACCAGCTGAGCCCGTCGAGATCGCACACCGAGTAGGCGCCTGGATCGAGGCTATGGCACTTGCCGGCATTGCGCTGGCGTTCGAGGCTCTCCAGCCGCTCGGCACGGTCTTCCTGCATGTTCTCCGCTTCTTCTTCCTCTTCTTCCTGTTCTGTCTCTACTTCGTCAATGAACGCGCGCTCGATGCCGCTCCACTTTTCGAATTTTTCCTGCGTGGCGATGAGTGTGCGATCGACGACCAGTCGCCCGCCCGATTCCACCCACCGCTCGAGAAGGGAGCGTCGGGCCGCGCTCAGGTCCCAGTGCCATGCCGTAAGCACCAGAACCGAGTCGCGCGCGGGAGCCGTGACGAGAAAGTGATGCCTCTCGGTGCGCGCGCCGAGAACTTCGGCAAGGCGCTGCGCGCCGTAGAATGGATTGGTTGCGGCTTCGCCCTTCAACGGCATCGGGAAGGATTCCGAATCCCAATACGTGTGGCGCGCAATCCAGGCGACAACAACCACCAGTACCACGAGCAGCACGCCCGAGATGATGAGGCCCTTGCCACGATTGGGTTGGCTCATACCGGCTGCACCGCTGGATCGAACGCGGGCGTGCTGTCCAGCGCCGCGGAAAATTCCTCGCACAGGCGCCTTACCAGCGCCGTCTGCGGCGATTGTGCGCCGTAAACGGCGCGCTGCCACACAGGGATCAACCGGGTGGCGTATTCGCTTGCCGCACGGCTCGCATGCAGCGTTGCGAGCGCCAGGCAATCGCCCTCTGTGCTGGAATCGCGGATGGGCACCTGATGTGTATGCACGAGCCTCGACAGCAATCCGCGATACAGCAGCGCGAGTGCAGCTCGCCCGTCGCCGCGATCCCACAATGCCAGTGCGGCGGCGGCCACGTCCGCCGGGAGACTCTCCGGCCTGATGTCGAGATCGCGGACGTGACTTGGCGAAACGAAACCGCCACCCCTGTCCCCAGAGTCGTAGCGCCGTAGCAGCCTGTATACATAGACAACCAGAAGGGCCGCGAGCAGCGCAGCGCCCACCCACATGAGGACGCGCCCCGATTGCGCCAGCCAGCTGAACAGCTCACCAATCCATCTGCCCAGGTCATACAGCCAGTCGTACCAGTGCCAGGGCTGATCCGGTCGCTGGTCCTGCTGAGCCCAGCGAAGCACCGACACGGACTTTTCCGCCGAGAGGTTTGGATCGGCCTGCAGCCTGGCGAGCGCCGCGGCCACCTCGCTCGCTCGAGGGTCAATGGGAAAAGGCACGGCGGAATTCCTGTTCGATGTCCCACGCCTCGAGCTCCGCGCGCCTGTTGAGATACATGGCGAATCCCGCTGCCACATAGAAGGGCTCGAGAAACAGCACCGTCATCGCGTAAGCCGCAGTCAGCGCGAGCGACATGAAGTCTCCGACATCACCCGCGAAGAGCGAGCTCAGCGGTGCTCCCCCTCCCTCACCTTTGGGGGCGAACCAGAAAATGAGCGACACCAGCGCGAAGACCAACGCCGTTTCGGCCAGACCGAAAACCGTCGTCAGCAACATTCCCTGGCCTGCTCTTGCGCGCCGCAGTTGCGGAAGGCGCTGCCTCAAGGCCGACAACCGCAGCCCCTCGAGCTGAAACACGGGTTGCGTGAATGAGCGCCATGGAGAGAGCCGGCGCCACGTCAGAGTAATGATGAGTTGACTCCACCATACGTGGCCCTGGGCGCGCCATACATCTCGCGGTGTCGTGCTTTGCCCGAAGGCCGCGCGCGACAGCACGTGCAGGATCGTGCGATCGAGCCAGGGTTTGGACCACCAGATCAGCAGGCCTGCAAGCCAGGGCGCGAACTCGAATGTCGCCAGCGACAGGCCCATGACCGGGATCGCGACCATCGCGTAGCAGCGGTACAGCGGGCGGGCGATGCTCTGACACAGCCGCACGCCGAGGTCCGCAGCCTCCAGCGGGCTGCGCGGCCTCAGGCGGATCGCGAGTGCGTCAAGCTGCACGGCGACCCTGCAGAGTCAGGTAGCTGAGCACGGCGATCCAGCACACGGCGGCGACGCTGAATTTGGCGACGACCGGCAGCCACTGCGCCGACGACCAGAAGGCCTCGATAGCCGCGGCAATCAACAGCAGTGCGGTCACTCCATACACGATCACCACGGCTTCCTTTGCGGCTTTCACGAGCGCCTGTGCGCGACTGCCTCGTCCTGGAGCGATCAGCGCGTGACCGATCTTGAGCCCTGCAGCCCCGGACAGCACGATTGCCGTCAACTCGAACGCGGAGTGAGTGGCGACGAAGGGAAAAAACGTGACGTGCAGGCCGCGCTCAGTGAGGTATCCCGCCACGGCGCCGATGAGCGCTCCGTTGAAGGCCAGGAAAAAGAGGCTCCCGAGGCCTGCGAACAGACCGCCCGCGAAGCACTGAAAGGCGATACCCACGTTGTTGCGGATGTAGTACCCGAGCATGGCCCAATCGGTGCCGGCGGTGCGCAGGCGGCCGATGGATTCGGTGGAGGTCGAATACATCTCCTCGAATGACGCGGCGGTGTCGGCGTCCACCACGGACAGGATCAACTCGGGCTTCAGGAACATGAGCACGCCGGTAGCAACCAGCGGTAGCCCGAAAACTGCAGCGGCAACCCAGACATAGGCGGCGTTGGCGCGGACCGCGCGCGGAAATTCCACCGCCGCCAGGCGCAGCAGCCGTTTGAACCCGAGCTCACGACGCTGGTAGATGACCTGGTGCGCATCGGACGTGATCTGCTCGAGCCGGTCGACGAGATAGGCGGGATAGGATCGCGTGCGCGCCAGCGCCAGGTGCTCGCAGGCGCGACGATAGAGCGTCGCCACCCGCTCGCCGCGCACCGGCTGTTTGCGATCGTCGCGCTTGCCATTGCGAGACAGCAGTTGGTCGAGCAGGCTCGACAGCTCCTGCCATTCGGCTTGATAGGTCTCCTCGAATCGCAGCGGTGTCATCAGCGCCTGCCCAGCAGCCACTGCGCAACGCCAAGCACGCGGCGGGTCACTTGCGGCCCGGATCGGCCCTCGTCACCCGAAACCGGCGCAGCGAGCGCCGCAAGCTCATCGAGCCGCTCTCCGGTGAGTCGCGGCGCGCGCGCTGCCAGCGCGATCACCGCCGCCTTCTCGAGCGGCGCTAGGGGGATTACCGGCATCACGGGCTGAACCTGGTCGAGAGCGATCTTTGCCGCCATGCGAGACCGATGCACCACCAGTGTCGCCGCCGCGATGTCTCCCAACCGCTTGCAGTCGGTTCGCAGCAGCATGCTCACGATCGCGAATCCGTAGCAGAAGGGCAGGAAATCCGCGACGCGCAACAGGTTGCGGGTGAATGAGGCAGCCGGCGTGATGGGAAGGCCGTTGTCCATGACGACTTTGAGTCCCAGGAGGCGCTTGCCCGGAGTCGCTCCACCGCGGCCGAGCTCGAAAACCACCGGATAGAACCATTCGAGCGCAAAAAAGCAGATGAGCAGCAGGCCGGTGCCCATGCCGCCCATGAAGCTGAGCGGCATGGACAACGCGTAGATCACGCCCATTCGCACCGCGCCATCGATGAAGAACGCGCAGAAGCGCACGCTCAGGCCCGCGGGACGCAACTCGAGCAGGATGCCTTCTGGCGTCTCCGCCGAGACGATGGTGTCGAGCGCAGCCGCGGTCATGAGGCCGGCGCAGCCCTCACGCCTTGATGACTATCGTGTCCGCGATCTTGTCGTGCAGGCAGCGGCTTTCCTCGCCGAATATCCAGAGGAGGTCGATGATCCCGTAGAGCGGGATGATCCCGAGAATTCCGTTCACGAAATTGCGCAGCCAGAAAATGCGGCCGACCGAGGCGGGCGAGCCGTCCGCGCGCACGACCTTGATGCCCATCCACTTCTTGGCGATCGTTTGTCCATTGCGCTTGACCAGCATGTAGGTGATGACGCACCACGCAAGGAACCCGATCAGCGCGAACACGCCGCCGCCGGTCATCAGCGCCGTCATGAAGGCCACCGAATTGCCGCTGCCCGCCATGTTGAACGCGCCGGACATTCCGCCACCGATGAGCAGCGGGACATAGATCATGGCCATGGCGACGAAGCCGTCGACTATGGCGGCCACCAGCCGTGTTCCGCGGCCGCCCTTTTCGGCCCCGCCGGGGGCGGCAATGTCCGCGACCGCGGCTTGCGGCGGAGCGTAAGGATTCGGTGTATTCATTATTTTGAGACCTTTCCCGTTGTAATTCGATGATCACTTATTCCGGCTTATCCCGGTGAAGCTTTTCGCGCATCCTTTCGGCCAGGCTCTTGCTCGCCTCGACCGGCTTCTTGAGCACCTGTAGCGCGGCGTTTTGGTCCTTGCCCGCCTGCGGCTCGTGGCCCAGGCGCTGAACGCAGTCCGCATAAAGCCCCGAGGGCACCTGCTGCCCGCGCACCATGTTGGCGATCATGTTGCCCGTGTTCTTTTGATCTTCCTTCAGGCACTCGAGGGCGTAGGCTTCAGCCTTGTCATTCTGGCCCGCGGCGCGCGCCAGTGAAACGAGGTGGGGAAGGAATGGCGCCGCGCTGCCGACGCGGCGGCGACCCTGCTCGAGTGTGCCGATGGCCGCGCTCAGCTCGCGCCTCGTGGCCTGATAGTAGGCCACCCACACGTAGGCTTGCGCCGGCGGCCGCCTGGCCGCGAGCCACAGCCGCGCATATTGCTCGCCGGTCTTGGGCCGGCCGTGCACGTGATTCCACGCGCCAATCGCGAAATTGAGATGAGGTGAAGGCACGCGACTTCCGGACGGGATCGGAAACGCAATCTTGACGTTCTTGTCGGCAGTGGCCATGTCGTGCGTGGAAAGGGCATTGAGCGTGCGGATGGCCGCGGCGTCGGCTGCGAGCAGGCGTGCTCCGCTACCCGTGCGCAATACTTCCTTGAAACGCCGCGTAGGTTTGACGGTGGGCAGCTGCTTTTCGCGATGCTCGCGCGCGTAGTTGGCCAACTGGAGCTGGCGCTCATCGGCGGTGTCGTAGTCACGGTTGAAGCTCGCGAGGCCCGTGATGATGCCTTCGGCGGCACCTTCGCTCAGCGTGGCCTTCATATCCTGTGCGATCTGGTCCGCGGAACCGGGCTTGGTCGCCGCGGACGCTGCCGGCTTGTTCGCGTGCGCCTTGGCGAGCATGGCCTTCTTCAAAAGCTCCATGCGCTGGCTGCGCTTGCCGGCGGCATCGTGCAGCTTCTGAAACAGCGCGCCGAAGGCTGAAGGATCGTAACCGGCGGCGCGCATCAGCTCGAAACCGTTCTGGTCGGCGGCGCGCTCCTGCTTGCGGTTCCAGGCCGGGGCGAGCAGGTCGCTCCAGATGAGGCTTGCCGCCTGCGTGCCAGCCAGGCTCTCCTCCCCCATGTTGTTGAGGGTTCCGGTGTACGCCGAGCGGGAGCCCTGCGAACGACTCGCCGCCGTCTTGATCATGCTGACGGTTTCGAGCCCCAACGGAAACGCCCGCGCGGCATCCTTGCGCTGCGGATGCTTGAAAATCTGATGAGAGAGCTCGTGCCCGAGCGCTGCGGTCAACTCGTCCTCGCTGCCGACCTGCCGCAGCAACTCCGTGGTAATCACGATGTTGTCGCGGGCGTCGGTGAAGATGTCGAATGCATCCGAGGAGCGGATGAGGATATCCGGTACTTCGAGCTTCGCACCCTTGGCGATCAGCAGCTGTCGCATGAGCCCGCTCAGATAGGATTCGATCGCGGACGAGTCGACGAAAATGTAATCGCGCGTAAGGTAAGCGCTCTCCGCGGGATCCGCGAGCGCCGGAGTTTCCTCCTTGTCGCCTTCCTTTGCCGCTGCGGCCGTGCAGCCGAGCAGCATGAGGAGGAGGGCGCTACGGATGTTCAGTCGTGTCCGCACGAATCTATGCCCGACGTCGCAGGCGTCGTGGTGTCGGCCACGCGCGAGATCGCCTGGTCCTGGCACTTGCGCGCGAGCCTCTCGCCCACCTTGACCTCCAGCAGGCTGACCCAGACGCTGGTCGAATTCTTGAGTGCCACCTTCACCAGCGACGGTGAATCCTGGCACTCCTGAATGGGCTTGCTGGTGTCGATTTCCTCCCGCTTGATGTCGGCCTGGAAAGTCCCTTTCGCATCATAGGTGGCCACATCCGGGGTCAGGATTTTCGTGATCTTCTTTCCCGCCGCGTCACAGGCGCGTGCGGCGCTGAAGGTACCGAGCGAAGCGAGCGCCACTGCGCAAACCACATAGCGTTTCATTTGCGATCTCCTTTCAATGGAAATCTGGTCAGAGAACATACAGCCCTCAATGGAGGGCCCAGCACGGAGGCGGGGTGCGGAAAATGCTTGCGTTCCGCGCCGCGGAAATAGGACTTGACGGTATGGACGAAGCCGATGACGACGATGACCAGGCCAAACCAGTTGCCGGGTGGCAGGCCCCTGCGAAGAAATCCGATGGAGCACAGCGCCGCAATCGCCACCGCGGTCACGTAGCCTGCCGAAACGGTGGGCTTGCTCAGGTCGAGGAACAGGCCGATCAGCAGCGCCAGCAGCGCGATGTGTGGATGCTCCGCATAGAACTGCATTCCTGCGAGCACGCCCCAGGCGACGAGGCTCACGACGGCAAGCGTGGTCTTCCACCCTGGGAGCTCCAGCCACGGCATGATGAACGGAAACAGGTACGCGAATACCAGGACCAGCAGGACCTCGGCCGCGCGTTGCAGATCTTCATGGCGGTCCGCGAGGTAACCGGAACCGAGCGCGATCAGATTGTCGAGTGCCATGGCATGCCACACGACACCTGGAATCTGCCCGTGCACCTGCGAGGCGACCGCATCCGGTATTCCGGACAGATTGGCGCCGATCAGCACCGCCTTGCCTGTGAACAGTTCAGTGAGATCTTCGGCCGATGCCGTCTCGAGCACGCTGAGTGGCACGACCGTGACTGCCGGACACGGCAGGCTGAACTTGGCTCGCGGGTCGTTGCGCAGATCCGCAAACAGGCCGAGGGTTGCCTGCTCGAAGGAAACCCATAGCTTGCGCCACGGCGATACCCAGTCCTTCTTCTCTTTCCCGCGCCGCTCGGCGAATTTCTGACAGACCTGCGGATCGTAGGCGAACCCCTGCGTCGAGGGCGGAAATGCTCCCGATCTCACGATCATGGGCAGCCGGTAATCCTCTGGCTCCGCGAGGTCTTCCGGGCGGGCAGCCGGCGATGTTTTCGGACAGGTCCCCATCGGATGGGTCCTGCAATAGGCGCGGAATGCTTCGAATGCCGGCGTCGCCGCAGAGGTGCTGCCCCCGAGCAGCAGCGGATACCGGTTGCCGCAACCCGACCAGCGCACGTAGGCGAGTCGCAGGTAGGGCCTCTTGGGGTGGACGTCGGAACCTCTTATGCGCTCGAGCAGGTCGCCCTGGATCGAGCCTTCGTCGAGAAGGTCATGTTCGGTTTGTGCATCGCCCGGACAGAATTTGAAATCGGAAGCGCCCGGTTCGCGCGCCATCGCGGTGAATACGACCGTCGTGGCGGCTTCGCCTTCGGGAGTGGTCTGCGCCGCGGCGACGATTGGATCGATGAGCCTGGTCACGGAGTCTTCGGCCCGCTTCGGGTCTGGAGGCGCCTGCGGATCCGGCGGCGCGCCCGTGTGGCGGTGCGGGTAGACGAGATCAATGACCAGCACAGCCGGCTTCGCGGCGAGAATGGACCTGATCAGGCGGCTCTGGTCGCCGTAGCTCAAAGGCCATCCGGCACTACGCTTGCGGATGTACTCGTCATCGATGACGACGGCCGTGACCTGTCCCGATGGCTCATACCACGGCGCGGTGATTCGCAGCGTCGCCTGCTCCGAGCGTGCGTGGGAGGCCGCCTCGATGCCGAATGGATCGAGCGCGAACAGCATGACGAAGCTGGCTGCGACCAACCCGGGAACTGCCAGCGACACGCCGGCGCGCAAGCGCCACGCCTCGTACAGGCGCACGATCAGGTCGCGAAGTCGGGTCAACAAGGCTGGTCCCCGCGGACGGCGTTCGTCTTGCGCCGTTTATTGTTACCTTTCGCCCGCAATCAAGCCGGCTTCCCGGCAGAGTAGCCGCCGAACGGGGGGTCTGCAATCGGGGCGGGATTACCGGCCTTGCAGGCTCTCCGCGAAGCGCGCCGCGCCCGTGGCAACCGGATCGAAGACCGGCACGCCGAACTTTGCTTCCAGATCGCGCAGATAAGTCTCGCGCTGCGGCTTCGCCAGTTTGGCCGTATTGACGCTGATGCCGGCGCAGCGGATGCCCGGATTGGTGAGCCCGCCAATCTCGAGGTGCAAATCGATGCAGCGGCGCAGGTCCGGAATCTTGAATCCCGGGTAGCTGTCGATCTCCTCGCGCCCGGCTTCAGTGCACACCACGATGGCGTCGGGCTGCGAGCCGTGGAGCAGTCCCATGCTCACGCCCGCATAGCCGGGATGGAACAGTGAGCCCTGGCCTTCGATCACGTCCCAGTGATCGACGTCGTTGTCCGGCGAGAGCCATTCGGCCGCGCCGGCGATGAAGTCCGCCACCACTGCGTCAATTGCAACTCCCGCGCCTGAAATGAGGATGCCCGTTTGCCCAGTCGCACGAAACGTTGCTTTCATGCCGAGTTCCTGCAAGGCGCGCGTGATACTGAGTGCCGTATATTTCTTGCCGATGGCGCAATCCGTGCCGACGGTCAGCACGCGCTTACCGGTGCGCTTGCGCCCCATGCCAACTGGAAATTTTCTGTCGGAATGCCGCACGTCGAATAGTGAACGGCCAGCGCGGCGCGCGGCATCTGCGATTTCCGGCACGCAGCCGAGGCGCGTGTGCATACCGCTCGCCACGTTCAGGCCTGCCTCGATGGCCGAGACGATCGGCCCGATCCAGCTCGGTTGAATGCTGCCGCCGACCGGCGCCACACCGATCACGAGCGTCTGTGCACCAGCGGCAACCGCTTGCGCCGGCGTCATGTCGGGAATGCCGAGGCTCACGTCGCATCCCGGCAGGCGCATCTGGCCAGCGCAGCTCCCGGGTCTCCAGTAAACGAGGCCGAATCCGGTCTTGGCGTTGAGATCGGTCTCGACGTCGCCGATGAAGACGAGATACTTCTGCGGGATGATCATGGCTGCGAGGTTCCTGCCTGCGAAGTGGAGTGCATGCAGTATGCCGTCGCCCTGCAGAGAATATTGCTGAAACTACGCAGCGCTGCGCGGCGATTCTCTCGCCGCCGCGCGAATGCCGGAGTTTTCGCAGCCGCGGCCGCTGGCGCGGGTGATTATCCGGGGGCCCGAACGGGCCCCGGAATCAATCGTCCAGGACGAACGTCACCATCATGTTCACCTGGTATTCGGTGATGCGCCCGTTCTCGACGCGAACGTGCTGCTCTTTGATCCAGGCCCGGCGAATGTTGCGCAGGGTCTTGTTGGCGCGCTTCAGCCCCTGTTGCAGGGCATCCTCGAACCCCTTCTTGGAGGTTGCGCTGATCTCGCTCACTTTTGCGATCGACATTGTGATTCTCCCCTGCGCGGATGGCGCGATTGCCGAACTCTACTGCGCGAACTGCAGTCTGTCGCCGCTTTTTCGCGCGCACCGTCAGGATCGAGTTTGAGGTGCAACCATTCTTCGAGCTTCTCGCTCGGCGACGATGGCTTTTTCCATGTATGAAAATGCGCGCAGCACTGTGTGTGGGTCCTCGGCTTGAAGCCCTTCCACGTACGTTTCGAGCGCACGCCGCCAGTTGATTGCTGAATCCAGTAGCAGCGCGCGAAGTCGCTCCCGTTCCGCGTCGGGCGCTCGTGACGCCATACGCAATTGCTCCTCTCGAACGCGCCACGCAGGGATGAGGGATCGCCGCAATTCAGTCGAGAAATCCTGCTGCGAAAGAGGCCCGTGTTCGAGGGCGGAGAATGCCGTCTTGAAGTTGATCTGCAGCTTCGTGCTGCCTTCGATGAGCTCGAGAAAATCCGCTTGCAGCGGTGCATCGACCTGGATCGGCTGACGAGAGTCAGCCGGAAGCTCCCGAGATTCTTGATCGTGCCGTGTTGCGGAGCGGGGCGTGCCCGGGCTGTACTGCGTCTCGCGCACGAGCCACCAGCCCAAGGCGAGCATGCCGCCGCATGCGATCAGCGATGTTGGCCGGGCTCTCGAAAAGCGCTGCCAGACCGCGCGCGCGGCTGAAGCGGATCCGGAACTCTGCAGAAGATGGGTCAGCCATGACCGCGTCCGCTAACGCTATCCCTGCCAGAGACTGCTTGCTGAATATTCATTGTTCTTGTTCCCGCAATCGCCAGTCGGACCTGATGGTAGCAGAGTGCGCGGCCGCGTATATTGCGCGACCCATGAACCGAAGAGATCTGTTGCAATCCGTCGCGGCGGCTTCCATCGCGACGGCCGGTGGCTTTTTCGTCGCCGAGAATCCCGCGAAGGCGGCCGACAAGCGCTACGCGGAAATTTTCGCCCAGCTCGATCGCTACATCGAACAGTTCATGCGCGACATGAACGCGCCAGGAATGACGCTGGTGCTCGCGGACCGCGATGGCACGCTGCGCGCCGCGAACTACGGCCTGGGCAATCTGGAGGCGCGAACGACCGTGAAGCCGGACGAGCTCTTCCAGATCGGTTCCATCAGCAAGTCCGTGGTGGGCCTGTGCCTCATGCAGCTGCGCGACGAGGGCAAGCTCGACGTGCAGCGCCCGATCGTCGAATACCTGCCGTGGTTCAGAATAGAGTCCGCATTTGCGCCGATCACCGTGCATCACCTGCTCACGCATTCCTCTGGTCTGCCGAGCTCGTGGGAACCCTTCCTCAGCGATCCGTCGCAGCGCCATCGTGCGGTGCACGCGCCCGGCGAACATTTCCACTACAACAACATGGCGTGGGCCACCCTGGGCTATCTGGCCGAGAGCCTGGATGGGCGCGAGCTGCCGGCCATCATCCGTGCCCGCGTGCTCGAGCCTCTCGAGATGACCGGGAGCGAGCCGGTGATCACCCTCGACGTGCGCGACCGTTTCGTGAAGAGCTATTCGGCATTTCAGAACGATCGCCCCCTGCCCCGCAAGGGGCGCTTGTGCGAAGCGCCGGCAATCGTCATCACCAGCGGCGCCGGGTGCGTCGCGAGCACGGCGCGCGACATGGGCAATTACATCCGCATGATCGCCAACCGCGGCGTCGGGCCACGCGGGCGCCTTATTTCCGAGGAGAGCTTCCAGCTGTTCTCGGCATCGCACGTGAAGCTGGAGGAGGGCGCAACCGCGGGCTACGGCTACGGGCTGTTCGTCGATCAACTGGATGGCCACCCGTCGCTTCGCCACACGGGCGGCATGGTGTCTTTCATGTCCTCGATGATGATCGAGATGGATCACGGCATCGCGGCATTCGCCTCCATCAATGCGCAACAGGGGTACCGGCCTACACCGGTCGTCCAGTACGCGCTGCAGTTGCTTGGCGCCTCGCGCGATGGCAAGGCGCTGCCGTCGCTGCCTGCGGCGGACTCTCCGGCCAACATTGAGAACGCCGCGGACTACGCGGGCATGTTCAAGAGTGGAGAGCGCTCGCTCGAGTTCGTCGCGGAGAGCGGCAAGCTGTTCCTGGCTCACAAGGGCGCGCGCGTGGCCATTGAGAAGAGCGATTCGCCGGATCGCTTCGTGATCCTGCACCGCGATTTCGATCGTTACCTGCTGCTCTTCGGGCGCAAGGATGCGAAAGATCCCAAGACCCAGGTCGTCGAAGCCGCGTGGGGGCCGGACTGGTATACGAATGCGGCATACAGTGGGCCGAAGGAATATGAGCACCCGAAAGCATGGGCGCCTTACGTCGGCCACTATCGCAACGAAAGCGCGTGGGCGGGCAGCCTCCGCATCGTCGCGCGCAAAGGGCAATTGTTCGCCGATGGCGTCATTCCGCTCGAGCGCGCCGCGGGCGACATGTTTTATTTCCGCGATGAGCCACACAGCCCCGAGTGGATCAGCTTCGGGGAAGTCATCAACGGGCGCTGCATGCGAATCAAGATCTCCGGCGGTGATGCCTGGCGCGTGGCCGCGGACTAGCGCGCTTACGTTGCAGCTAGTGGAATCGACGTCGTCTCCTTGATGATGCTGAGCGCGATCGACGAGCTGACGGACTGAACTCCCGCGATGCGCGACAGGTGATCCAGAAAGAAGGCCTCGTACGCCTTGATGTCGCGCGTCACGATGCGCAGCAGGAAGTCCGTCTCACCGAGCAGCGTGTAGCACTCGAGCACTTCGGGATACTCCCGCACGGACTGCTCGAAGCGTGTGAGCGCATCGCGCCCATGATTGGCGAGCTTCACATGCGCGAACACCATCAGGTTGAGGCCGAGCCGCTCACGGTCGAGCAGGGCGACACGAGCCCGCATCACGCCTTCGCGTTCCAGCCGCTGGATTCGTCGCCAGCAGGTGGCGGTGGCCGTCCCCACCTTCTCGGCGATATCGGCAGCCGAAAGGGTGGCGTCCTCCTGGAGCACGTCCAAGATACGAATATCCAGCCGATCGAGGCTGAGGCGGCGCATTTTGTTTCATGAGAGCGGTATCGGTGAGACTGTATTTTTCACAATCATGGCGTCGTGCAGCGAACGATGCAATGATTCTGCCGCGCCGGCGGCGGATACTCCCCGTCTCGCATTGCCCATGAATCCGGAGGCCCGCGTGTCCGCTCCCTCGCGTCTTCACATCCCGCAGCCTCCCGCCCGGCCGGGGGAGCAACCGAATTTCGATTATCTCGCCCTGTCGCCCGCCGGCGCCGCAAAGCGGCCCAAGCCTTCGGCGCCGTTGCAGGAGACCACGCCGCTCGCCACGGAACTGGTGCGCGTGCTCGACGACAAGCACAAGGCCGTCGGGCCGTGGAATCCAAAGCTCGATGCGGAATCGTTGCGCAAGGGCCTGCGGCTGATGCTGCTCACTCGCATCTACGACGAGCGGATGCTGCGCGCGCATCGGCAGGGGCGCATCTCCTTCTACATGCAGTCGACGGGCGAGGAAGCGGTCGCGGTGGCGGCAGGGATGGCGCTCGATTCGCAGGACATGCTGTTCCCGTCCTACCGCTGCCAGGGGCTGCATTTCCTGCGCGGCCTGAACATCGTCGATCTCATGTGCCAGCTGCTCTCGAACACGCGCGACATGTGCAAAGGCCGCCAGCTCCCGGTGATGTACCACTCGGCGGAGAAGCGGCTGTTCTCGATCTCAGGAAACCTCGCGACGCAGGTTCCGCAGGCGGTGGGCTGGGCGATGGCTGCCGCGATCAAAGGCGAGAGTCACGTTGCCGCAACCTGGCTGGGCGACGGCTCCACCGCGGAGGCCGATGTGCACCACGCAATGGTGTTTGCCTCGACGTACCGAGCGCCGGTCATTCTCAACGTCGTCAACAATCAATGGGCGATCTCCACTTTCCAGGGCCTGGCGGCGGGCGACAGCCCGTCGTTCGCGGCGCGCGGCCCGGGCTTCGGCATTCCCGGGATTCGCGTCGACGGCAACGACTTCCTGGCGGTGCACGCGGTCACGAGCTGGGCCGCGGAGCGCGCGCGTCTGGGGACTCGGCGCGACGCTGATCGAGCTGGTGACGTATCGGGCCGCTGCACATTCCACGAGCGACGATCCTTCGCGCTATCGCCCCAAGTCGGAGGCGGCATGCGTGGCCCCTGGGCGATCCATTGGAGCGGTTGAAGAATCATCTGATCGCGCTCGGTGAATGGACGGACGTGCAGCATGAGGCGCTGTCCGGCGAGCTGAACGAGCATGCTGGCCGCCGCGTGGAAAGAGGCCTGCTCCTTCGGGACGCTGAGCGAGCCGCCGCGCCCGGATCCGCTGACCATGTTCGAGGATGTCTTCGCCGAGATGCCGGAACATCTGCGGCGCCAGCAGGCGGCGCTCGCCAGAGAGCTGGGCTGAGCCATGACGCAGACGAGCATGATCCAGGCGCTGAACTCCGCGCATGGATGTCGCCATGGAGCGCGATCCCACCGTGGTGATTCTCGGCGAGGACGTCGGTTACTTCGGTGGCGTGTTCCGGTGCACCGAGGGGCTTCAGAAAAAATATGGCGAGCATCGCGTGTTCGACACGCCGATCTCCGAAGGCGGGATAGTCGCCGCCATCATCGGCATGGCGGTCAATGGGCTGCGCCCCGTGGCGGAGATCCAGTTCGCGGATTACGTCTATCCGGCATACGACCAGATCGTGAGCGAGCTCGCGCGGCTGCGTTATCGAAGCGCGGGTGACTTCACTGCGCCGGTGACGATCCGCATGCCGAGCGGCGGTGGGATCCGCGGCGGGCAGACGCACTCGCAGAGCCCTGAAGCGCTGTTCGCGCATGTGTGCGGCATCAAGGTAGTGATGCCATCCAATCCCTACGACGCCAAGGGCATGCTGATCGCCGCGATCGAAGATCCGGACCCGGTGATCTTTCTCGAGCCGAAGCGCCTCTACAACGGGCCATTCGACGGCGATCCCAACAAGCCGGCAATTTCCTGGAGCGCGCACCCAAAGGGTGAAGTGCCCCAAGGCCACTACACCGTGCCGCTGGGGAGCGCCGAAGTGGTGCGAGCCGGCTCTGCCGTAACCATCGTCGCGTACGGGACGCTGGTGCATGTCGCGCTGGCGACGGTTGAAAAGCTCGGCATTGATGCGGAAGTGGTGGACGTCCGCTCGATCGTGCCGCTCGATCTTGCAACCATCGCCGCCTCCGTGAACAAGACGGGGCGATGCGTGATCGCGCACGAGGCCACTCGCTTCTCCGGCTTCGGGGCGGAGCTTGCGGCCTCCGTGCAGGAAGAGTGCTTCTGGAAGCTGGAAGCGCCCATCCAAAGGGTCGCGGGATGGGATACCCCGTATCCATTGGCCTTCGAGTGGGAGTATTTTCCGGGACAGGCGCGCCTGGCGGCGGCGCTCGAGACAGTCATGGAGTCCCGATGAGCCAACACAGCTTCAAGCTTCCCGATCTCGGCGAAGGCACGGTGGCGGCAGAGATCGTCGCGTGGCGCGTGAACGTGGGAGATCTCGTCGAGGAAGACCAGCCGATCGTGGAGATGTCCACCGAGAAGGCGGTGGTCGAGGTGCCTTCGCCATTGCGTGGACGCATCGTCAGCAGGAAAGGCGAGCCGGGAGACACGATCGCCGTAGGCGCGGAGCTCATGGTGTTCGAAACCGATGCGGCGGAGAAGGCAGCCGCCCCTGTTGAGGCTCCGGCCAGCGCGCCAGTGGCGGGCAAGAAGAGCGAGCGCGCGGATGATTCCGCCACTCAAACGAGCCGGGTGATGGCTTCGCCCGCCACGCGCCGGCGTGCCCGCGAGGCCGGGATCGACCTGAGCCAGATTCAGGGCAGTGGGCCCGGCGGGAGAATCGAGCGCACGGATCTCGAATCCGCCGACAACGCGCAGGCGCCGAAACGCGCGCGCTCGCCAGGGTCGGCACCAGCTCGCGACGGTGTCGAAGAAATCAAAGTGCTCGGAGTGCGGCGCGTGATTGCGCAGCGCATGAGCGAGGCGAAGCGCAACATCCCGCATTTCTCCTACGTGGAGGAAGTGGACGTCACCGAGCTCGAAGCGCTACGCCGGTATGTGAATGGCAAGCACGCGGCGGCTGAGCAGCCGCTCACTTTCCTGCCCTTCATTCTTGCCGCTCTCGTTCGCGTGCTGGAGGATTTCCCCGGCTGCAACGCTCATTACGACTCTTCGCGCGATGTAATTCTGCGCCATAGGGCCGTGCACGCGGGCATCGCCACGCAGACGCGTGATGGGCTCAAGGTTCCAGTGGTGCGTCACGCTGAGTCGCTGTCTCTCGATGAGCTGGCCGCCGAGATCCGGCGCGTGTGCAGTGCCGCGCGCGACAACACCGCCAGGCGCGACGAGTTGTCTGGCTCGACGATCACGATCACCAGCCTCGGAAAGCTCGGCGGGATCGCCTCCACGCCGGTGATCAATTCCCCGGAGGTTGCGATCGTCGGCATCAACCGCGCCGTCGAGCGGCCAATGGTCGTCAGCGGCGCTGTAGCGGTGCGCCTGATGATGAACCTGTCGTCATCGTTCGATCACCGCTTCGTGGATGGATTCGATGCCGCGACCATGATCCAGGCGCTCAAGGAGCGGCTCGAGCATCCTGCAACGATTTTCCAGGATCTATAGATCACCATTGTCGAGCGACCCGACTGGCGGGGTGCGCTTGCGGTGAGGCGCTTTGCGCCAGCAGCGCCGAGCAGTCCGCGTCCTTGGCCAGCCCCGGGTCGACGAATGCCGCGATCGCGGCGAGCGGCGCCGTGATGACGGCCAGAGTCGTGGCGAAGGCTCCCTGTTTGAGAGTGTGACCCGCGTCGATGCCGATCGACGGCTTGCGCAGATGTCCGTTGAGCTCCACCGGTGTTTTCAGCCGGAAAAAACGCAACTTTTTCGGTTTGCCCTTGATCGACAGGTCGAGCTCTTCGGGCCCGAGCCGGATCTCGCCGTCACCGACCATCAGCACGTTCTTGGTATCGATCACGACGTTGTTCGCCTCCATGGTGCCTTTGTGCACCTGGAATGCGGCGATGCCGCAGCGGATGTCGGTGCGCTTCTGATCCCCCGTGAGCAGCAACCCAAGGCCGCGGGCCACGTTGATTCCGGTCAGCTCGGCGAACGCCGCACGTATTTCGCCACGCGGCAAGACGCCCGTCACCGAGCCGTTGGCGCCGGCCATGAAATCGTGCACGGAGCGGCCCGATCCGGCGAGCACGATGCGCGCCTGCATCACGCCAGCCAGCGGAGGCTGAGCACCGGGCTTCCTGCCTTTCAACTGGTCGAGCTGGATGTCTTTGATGCGCAAGTCAAGCTGCGTCGCCGGGACGTCCTTACGCGCGTCCACGCGCAAGGTGCCTTTCATCTGGCCCTGCGGCAGCGTGAATTCAAACGGCGCAAGCTGCAGTACGCCGTTATCGAGCGCTATCTGGAGCTGCACCTCTTTCAGCGGCAGAGAGCCGGCCTGGATGTCCCGCGCCTCGAAGCTGACGTTTGCATCCATCGCGCGGACGCGCTGCACCTGCAGGCGGGAATCGGGGAACAGTCGTTTGAAACCACCCGGTGGCGCAGTCGTCGACGGGTCGAGACTACCCGCCTTCTTGGCCTTCGCTCCCAGGCTGGCCGCGAGGTCCGTGAGCACGAGTCGTCGCGACACCAGGTTCCCTGAGACTGCGGGTCGTTTGCGGGACATATCGACCGTCAGCGCACCCGCCACGTCGCTGCTGCCTAGCGTGCCGGCGATGTCCGTGACTTTCACGACTCGTTCGTCGCGCCGGATGTTCGCCTTGATCCTGAATGGAGGTGTATTGGGCAGCGTAATGTGCGTGAGGTAGTAGAGATCCGCCAGGTCGTCACCGCTTGCATCGATTCCGAGCTGCACGTGCGCCATGTCGAAAGGCTTGATGACGTGGCCGGTGGAGGCGATGCTGATGTTTCCGGCGCGAATCGCCATCTCGAACGGGTAGGGGGAGTCGGGATCGAGGTTGACGAGAGGCCCGCCCGCCACGCGCAGCGTGAAGGGCTCATCGTTCAGAGTGCCCTTGCCTTCGATCCGGAACGGCTTGGTATTTTCCCCCGATATCTTCTCGTGTGCCTGAACCGTGCCCTCGACGCGAAGCTTGCGCATGTCGTCGACCACTGTGAGCAGTCCCGAGTTGATCACGAAAGAGCGCACCACAGGGAAGTCCGGCGGCGCGGGCGCTGGCGCGTTGGCCGGGCGGGTGCTGCGAAAGGTCCAATTGGCCCGGCCGGTAGTGCCTCTGTGCAAGTAGACCCGCGGTCTCTCCAGCACGACCTGCGGCAAGATGATGTCGCCTTTGAGGAGAGGCAGTAATTGCAGCTGCACGCTGGCCCGATCGATTCTCGCAAGCGGTGGGCCGCGCTCCCAGGAGGGATTGCCAATTGTCAGCCCATCGACGGTGACGGATGGGGTCCAGGACCAGAGATGCACTCGAAGCGCACCGGCGATCGAAACCGCCCGGCCTGATCGAGACGAGGCCATGCGTTCAACGGGTTTCCTGAGTGCGTTCCAGTCGACCAGGAGCAACGCAATCAGCACGACAGCGACACTGGCGCCCAGCGCCAGTCCGATCCATTTGAGTGTCCTGCGAAGCGGCGGCACATCCCAAGAATGTGCACGCCCCGCGCGCTGCGCCAGCAGGCATTCGCCGGCGCGAGTGTAGGAGAGCTCTGACTTCGAGCGGCGCCGTCCAGCGGCGAGCGCCTTATCCCTGTGCGGGCCGGCAGCCCCAGTGTAAAGTCTCAGAAATGCGCACAAGAATTTTTCCGGCTCTGCTGGTCACGACCACCCTTCTTTCCATGGGTTGCGCGGGCGCGCGAGGGCTGAATGCATTGCCCGAAAAGGCAGTCAACCTGAGCGGTGAGTGGCGCTTGAACTCGGCCCTTAGTGATGATGCGCACAAGATTCTCGGCGATGCCTCGGCGCGCGTGCGCGAGCAGTTTCAGCGACGGCAGGAGGCATACCGGCGCAGTGAGCAGCTCGATCGGGATCCGCAGGGAGACTACGAAACGCGGGCTCTCGAGCGAGGCCCGTACCGCGATTTCGGCCCCGTGGTCGACGCGCCCGAGCGGATCAGCCTGAGCCAAAACGGCGGCGATATCACGGTGATGAGCGAAGACGGTGAGAACCGTTTCCAGGCCGGCAGGCAGAGCGTCGTGTCTTTCGGTCAGGGCGTAGCGGATCGCCGCACCGGATGGAGCGGCCAGACTTTCCTCGTTACCACGCGTGCCGTCGACGGCCAGGCGAAAGAGGAGCGGTACTCGCTGGACAGTGGCGGCCGGCTGGTGCTCACCCTGCAGATGGGCGGCGGCGGATTGCCCAAGGTCCTGATCAAGCGCATCTACGACCGCATTCAGTCCTGAGGCTGCCCGTGAATCCGGGGAACCGCCGTCCCGGTGAGCGGATCGGCGGATTTGCTGGTATTTTGCGCGGCCCGCAACCCGACCCGGCCCGCAGAATAGATGCTTTCAACCTCCAACGTCGCGATCCAGTTCGGCGCCAAGCCGCTCTTCGAGCACGTCACCGTCAAGTTCTCCGACGGCAACCGCTATGGCCTGATAGGCGCAAACGGCTGCGGCAAGTCCACGCTCATGAAGGTGCTCGGCGGCGAGCTCGAGGCCAGCGCCGGCGATGTGATGCTGCAGGCGGGCATGCGGCTCGGCAAGCTCAACCAGAACCAGTTCGCCTACGAAGATGAGCGCGTGCTCGATGTGGTCATGCAGGGCCACGTGGAGATGTGGCGGGCGATGAAGCAGCGCGACCTCATCTATGCCGACGCCGACGCGAGCGATGACGAGTACATGAAGGCCGCCGAGCTCGAGGGTCAATTCGCCGAGTACGGCGGATACGATGCCGAGGCTCGTGCCGCCAGCGTGCTCACCGACGCCGGCATCGACGAATCACTGCACAACCTGCCGATGCGCGAGGTCGCGCCGGGCCTGAAGCTGCGTGTGCTGCTCGCGCAGGCGCTCTTCTCGCGGCCAGACGTTCTGCTGCTCGATGAGCCGACCAACAACCTGGACATCAACTCGATCCGCTGGCTGGAGCGCGTGCTCAACGACTACGACGCGACCATGATCATCATCAGCCACGACCGTCACTTCCTCAACCAGGTGTGCACGCACATCGCCGATCTCGACTTCCAGCAGCTCAATATTTATCCCGGCAACTACGACGATTTCATGCTCGCTTCCACGCAGGCGCGCCAGCGGGTCGAGGCGGCCAACGCCAAGGCCAAGGACCGCATCTCCGACCTGCAGGAATTCGTCCGGCGATTCTCGGCCAACGCGTCGAAGTCCCGGCAGGCCACCTCGCGCCGCCGGCAGCTCGACAAGATCAAGGTCGAGGAGATCAAGCCCTCGTCGCGCCAGAACCCGTACATCCGTTTCGAGCAGGCGAAAAAGCTGTACCGCTCGGCAGTTACGCTCGAGAAACTCGACCTTCCGCTATCCGGCCTCGGACGTCGACGTCCTCAAGAACATCAGCTTCAACGTCGAGGCCGGGCGAGCGCATCGCGGTCATCGGCCCGAACGGCATCGGCAAGACCACCCTGATGCGCTGCCTGGCTGGAGAGCTCAAGCCCTCGGCCGGTCTCGTCACGTGGGTGGAGAACGCCGAGCCGGGCTACATGCCGCAGGACCCGCAGGCCGAGTTCGCCAATCCCGCGAACCTGTTACGACGTGGATGTCCGACTGGACCGGCAAGGCGGACGACGAGCAGATCGTGCGCGCCACGCTTGGCCGGCTGCTGTTCTCGGGCGATGAGACGAAGAAGGCCGTGAAGGTGCTTTCGGGCGGCGAAAAAGGCCGCATGATCTACGGCAAGCTGATTCTCACGCGGCCCAACGTCCTGCTGATGGACGAACCGACCAATCACATGGACATGGAGACCATCGAGTCACTGCAGATCGGCCTCGAGAAATATCCCGGCACGCTGATCTTCGTCTCGCACGATCGCGAGTTCGTCGGCAGCCTCGCCACGCGCATCATCGAACTGCGTCCTGGCGGCACCATCGCGGACTTCGGCGGCACTTACGATGAGTACCTGAAGGCGCAGGGGATCGAGCCTTAGAGACCGCGGGCCCGGCTCGTGCGACACTTTGCCCCGCCTGATCCGGGGGATTTGCCGATGCGTGGTTACTTGAGCGCTTTCCGTGACTTCGCCATTGCGGCCTCTCTATGGCCGACTGTGCTGTTCGCGCAGGCGAACGTCGCGCCGGATACGGCGGAAGAGGGCTCGATCGAGGAGATCGCGGCGGCGACCACCGAGCCGCGCTTCTTCTCTCCTTGGGTGTCCTATCTGCCCGCGTCGTCTCGAGCGTGCCATCGCCGCGCGCTTTTCTCCACCGCATCGCCGGCGCGCCCGGCGAACTGGTCGATTCGGCGCAGGCGTACGCCTATGGTCGCGCACTCGCGGCAGCGTCGCCGCGCGTGCGGCGTCTTCACCATCGGTCGCTCCGAAGAAGGCCGCGACATCGTCATGCTCGCCATCGCGGACGAGCAAGGCATCCAGGATCTCGAGCAGCTGAAGGAGGCGACGGCGATGCTCGCCGATCCGCGCAGGATCGACGCGCCGCAGGTCGAGCCGGTGATCGCGGCGGCACGCCCGATCTACTACTTCAACGCCGCCCTGCATTCGGACGAGACGGGCTCGACCGAATCCGTGCTCGAGCTGGCCTACCGGCTCGCGGTCTCCGAGCAGCCGATGATCAAGCGCATCCGCGAGAACCTGGTGGTGCTCATCAATCCGGTCTCCAATCCGGACGGGCGCGACAAGCAGGTCGAATGGTTCTATCCGTATCTCAAGGGCAAGACGCGACCGCAAGACGCTCCCGCGTGCAGCCCCGCCGTACTGGTCCAGGTACGCCTTCGTGGACATCAATCGCGACGCGCATCAGCAGGTGCACGAGACGACCAAGGCCGTGCACAACATGTTCCACGAGTGGCACCCGATCATCGTGCACGACCTGCACGAGAGCGTGCCGCTGCTCATGACCTGGAATGGCACCGGTCCCTACAACCCGAACATCGATCCGATCACCTTCGCCGAGTTTCAGGCGCTGAGCTTCCACGAAGTGCAGGTCATGACCGGCTATGGGCATGCCGGGCGTCTCGACCTGGAATTTCGGCGAGGCCTTCTCGCACCTCTATCTCGATTCGGTGGCCATGAACCACAACGCCATCGGGCGCGGCTACGAGACTTTCGGCAACGGCACGGCGGAGACGCTCGAGCAGGAGCTTTCGCCGGAGGAGATCCTCGCGCGAGTGGTACCGCGTCCTGCCGCCGCCATCCAAGCCGTTTCGCTGGTCGGCGCGCGACAACGTGAATTACAACGAGACGGGCGCGCTCGCGGCGTTCGATCTGGCCGCGATGCAGGCGAAGACGCTGCTGCGCAATTTCTATCGCAAGGGCTACAACTCCTGGCGCAAGGGCGTGGATGAAGCGCCGTACGCTTTCGTGATCGCCGAGGATCAGGGCGATCCCGCGCGCGTGGCGCCTTCGTGTCGCGACTGCTGTCGCAGCGCATCGAGGTGCATCGCGCCACTGCGCCGTTGAGCCTTGAAGGAGGGCAGCTTCCCCGCCGGCACGTATGTCGTGCGCCTCGATCAGCCCTATCGAAATTACGCAGTCGATCTGCTGACGCCGCAGGACTTTCCGAAGGGCGGTGGCGAGCCCTACGACGATGTGTCCTGGTCATTGCCCGGCGCACTACCACCTGGACGTCGTGTCGATCGCCGATCCCGCCGTCCGACAAGCGAGTCTCGAGCCGCAGAGCGCAGGCGCCGCATCCGCAAGGCACAGGTCGCCGGCGACGGCCCCGTCTTCCTCTGAGGGACACTGGGCAGGAAGGTCTGTTGGAAGCACGCTACCGGCTGTCGCGATTCCAGATGCGGAGTCGCCGAGCATGCGTTCGGTGCAGCGGGTACGCAATTCCCGGCGGGCTCATGGGTCTTCCCGGCCCAGGCCGGGCTGGAGAACGCCCTGCGCGACAACAGCCGAAGCAGCTGGATCTCGACTTGCACCGCGGTGCGACGGCGCTGTCCCGCACGGTAGCAAGTGCCCACGCGGCGAAAGTCGCCGCGCCTCGGAGTCTGGGTGCCCTGGGCGGACACGGACACGATCGGCTGGCTGCGCTACATCCTCGATCAGCGGAAGATTCCGTATGTCTACGTGCGCGACGAGGACGTGCGCGCCGGCAAGTTGCGCGACAAGTACGACGTGCTGCTTTACGGCCACGTCGATCTCGAGTTGGCGGAGCAGATCCAGGGCATCCCCAAGGCCTGGGGGCCGATGCCTTTCAAGAAAACGCGCGAGACGCCCGAGCATTCGGAACGCCCGCGTCATCGGATGACATCACCGGCGGTATCGGCTGGGAAGGGCTTGAGCGAGCTGCAGCGCTTCGTCGGAGCGAGGCGGATTGCTCGTCACGCTCGGCAGCGGCTCGATGCTTGCGCTCGAGGGCGGCATTGTGCGCGGTGTGCGTCGCGAATCCGGCGGCGTGCCGCGCAGCGACGGCGGGCGGAGGCGCGGCTTCCGCGGCCGCGTCGCAGGATTCCGTCACGCGTACACCCGGGCGCGCACGTGCGGGTCACCTTTCGCCCAGCCGGATCATCCGATCGCGTATGGCTACCCGGCAGCACACGTACGTGTTCCGCCAGAACTTCCCGCTGTACGCGACGCCGCGTCGCTGGCTGCGCATGGCGTACTGCACGAATTGCCTCGACGGTCCCTCGACCCGAGCGGGGTCGTCATGAAGTGGGGCGACGAGCGAGGGGCAGCCGCTTCTGGTGAGCGGCCAGGTCTGGGGCGAAGAGCAACCTGATCGGGCGCCCGGCGATCTTCGACCTGCCGGTGGGGCAGGGGCACGTGGTCGCTTTCAACTTCAATCCGCTGCACCGGGATCTGAATCGCGGCGATCAGCGCCTGTTGTGGAATGCGATGCTCAACTGGCAGGCCATCGTTGCGCGCAAGGCGAAGAGCGCAATTCCGGAGGGGTGAAGACCATGCGCATGCCAACAGCTCTGACGATCGCGGCCGTTACGGCGGCGTTGCTCGTCGCGGTCGCGCCACCGTCGCTAGCGCGCACTCAAAAACCGCCACTGCACGGCAAGCACTGGATGGGAATCACCGGCAAGCCACTCGCCGCCACCGCCGGCTCGATGATGTTTCAGAAGGGCGGCAATGCGGTGGACGCTGCATGCGCCATGATCGCGGCGACTTCGACAATGTGGGACGTGCTTTCCTGGGGTGGAGAGACTCAGGCGCTGATCTACAATCCGAACACCGGCAAGGTGATCGGCATCAATGCGCTCGGCGTGGCGCCTACCGGCGCGACGCCTGAATTCTTCCGCAAGCGGAAGATGGATTATCCGCCCGAATACGGCCCACTTGCCGCCGTTACACCGGGTACACCGGGCGGAATCATGACCATGCTGGCCCAGTATGGAACGATCAGCCTGGCGGAAGTGCTCGCGCCGGCCATCGAGCTCGCCGACGGCTATCCCATCGAGGCGCAGACCGCCGACAGCATCGAGAAGTCGAAGGATCAACTCGCGAAGTGGCCGTACTCGAAGCGCACTTTTCTCGTGCACGCGGGCGAGAAACGCAGCGCGCCACAGGCCGGCGAGATTTTCCGTCAGCCTGATCTCGCGGCAACGCTACGCAAGCTGGTCGAGGCTGAAAGCAAAGCGCTTGCCGCAGGCAAGTCTCGAGTCGAGGCGATCCAGTCGGCCTACGATCGCTTCTACAAGGGCGACATCGCGCAGGAGTTCGTACGTGCGGCGCGCGAGCAGGGCGGCCTCATCACTGCGGAAGATCTGGCCCGCTGGCAGGTGAAGATCGAGGAACCGGTGCACGTCAGCTACAAGGGCATCGAAGTCTACAAGCTCACCACGTGGGTGCAGGGCCCGGCGATGCTGCAGGCTCTCAACATCCTCGAGAATTTCGATCTGCGCGCCATGGGCTACAACAGCACTCGTTACATCCAGACTCTCTACCAGGCAATGAGCCTCGCCTTCGCCGACCGGGATTTCTACTACGGCGATCCGGCTTTCTCACCGGAGGAGCCCGTGCAGGGCCTGCTCTCCAAGGAGTACGCGAAAGAGCGCGCGAAGCTGATCGGTTTCGAGCGCAACGATCCGGGCATACGCCCCGGCGATCCGTATCCATTCCAGAACGGCACGAATCCTTTCGAGCACTATCTGAAGGACTGGGATAGGACGCCGTCGAAATCACCGCTCATCGCGCATGCCGAGCTCGACCGGCAGTTTCGCCAGGGGACCACCAGTGTCGTTTCGGCAGACGACAAGGGTTGGGTGGTGTCGGTGACGCCGAGCGGCGGCTGGATTCCAGCGGTGATCGCCGGAAATACGGGCATTGGCATGAGCCAGCGCCTGCAGTCATTCGTGCTGAGTGCCGCACAGGGCCCTTATAACGTGCTCGAGCCCGGCAAGCGCCCACGAGTGACGCTAACTCCTACCATGGCGCTGAAAGAGGGCAAGCCCTATCTCGCGTTCGCGGTGCAGGGTGGCGATGCGCAGGACCAGGATCTGCTGCAATTCTTTCTGAACGTCGTCGAGTTCGGCATGACTCCGCAGGAATCCACCGAGGCGGCGAATATTCTCAGCATGCAGATGCACAGCTCTTTCGGAGCGCACGAAAAGCAGCCGGGTCACGTCGTCCTCAACACAGCGACGCCTCCTTGGATTCGAGCCGAGCTCGAGCGCATGGGGTACACACCAACCTACGTCGAGCGCAGCGCGGGTCCGATCAATGCCATCATGCTGGATTCCGCGCACGGCACGATCTGGGGTGGATCGAGCAACAATGGCGAGGATTACGGGATCGCGTGGTGAACGGGATCGGCTACGCGGAGATTCGAAGCCGGTCGGTCTCCTTTTTTACCACCGCGTAGCACTCGCAGGACAGTGATTCCAGCTGCGGTCGATCCAGCACCGTGATATGCCCGCGCCGGTATTCGATCACGCCCAGCTTCTGCAACTTGCCCGCAGCATCCGTGACACCTTCGCGGCGCACACCGAGCATGTTGGCGATCAGTTCCTGCGTCATGACCAGCTTGTTTGAAGCAAGCCGGTCGAGAGACAGCAATAGCCAGCGGCATAGCTGCTGATCCACGGAGTGATGGCGATTGCAGACCGCGGTCTGCGCCATCTGGGTGGTGAGCGCCTGCGTGTAACGCAGGAGGATGTGCAGCATCTCACCATGCCGCTCGAATTCCTGTTTGAGCCGCTTGCCCGTCAGGCGATACGCGGAACCGGCACTTTGCACGATCGCGCGATTGGTCGTCGTTTCTCCACCCATGAACAACGCGACGCCGATGGCTCCGTCGTTCCCCACCACTGCAATTTCAGCCGAAGCGCCGTCCCGCATCACATACAGCAACGAAACGATGGCGTCGGTCGGAAAGTAGATGTAGCGCTGGACGTCACCGCTCTCGTACAAGGCCATGCCGAGCGGCAGAGCCACGAGCCTCAGATGAGGGTAAAGCCGCTCTCGTTCCGCCTCGGGCAGGGCTTCCAGGATGTTGTTCTGTTGCGGATTAGGAGAATTCGGCATCGTTTCTCGGCGGGCTCGCTCAGAGCCAGTGTTGGAGTCTAGCCCTTTCTCGGCCCGTATGTACTGCAGCGCACATAGGCTGGGGCACCTGCTGTGTGCGGGGCCGCACTGAACACCTCAACGGCAGCACGCTCTACTGCGGGATGGTGAGCCTGCACGTTCAGACGACGATGGGAGCTTCGCGGGGTTCGGGATCGACCGTGCCTGCGAACTTGCTGCTCGCCTCCATGCCGGACACCGAGACCCGACGGCTGATCGCGCATTGCGAAGTGGTGGAGCTGAGTTGCGGCCAGGTACTGTGCGAGCAGGGCGACCGCATCCGGTACGTCTATTTCCCTACCGAGGGATTTATCTCCCTCATTTCATGCATGGGCGGGACTTCGAACCTCGAGGTCGGACTGGTAGGCGTTGAGGGCATGTTGGGTGTCTCGCTGATCCTCGGCGTGCACATCGCGCCGTTGCGCGCTCTGGTCCAAGGCGCCGGATGGGCTTTGCGAATGGACGCGGGCCGGCTCGCCGGCGAGCTGGATCAAAGCCCGCGTCTGCGCCAGGAATTGCAGCGGTACCTGTATGTGCTCATGAGTCAGCTGGCTCAGATGGCCGCTTGCACCCGGTTTCACCAGGTGGAGCCGCGCCTTGCGCGCTGGCTTCTCATGACCGGCGATCGGGCAGGCTCGAATGAGTTCTACCTTACGCAGGAGTTCATCGCGCAGATGCTGGGCGTGCGGCGCGTAGGCATTACGCACGCAGCGAGCGCTCTGCAGAGGCGCCGCCTGATCAGTTACACCCGGGGAAGAATGACGATCGTCGACCGGCGCGGGTTGGAGGCCAGCGCATGTGAGTGCTACGCCGCCGCAAGAAACACGTACGTTCAGCTCATGTCGAAACGACTCGCAGGCTGACGCTATGTCTGACAGCGCACAGAGCGCCGTCAAGCTTTGCCCCAAGGTGGCTGCAAGAGGTGACCTATGAATAGTCTGAGTGCATGGGCGCATAACCTGCCTTCGAAGGCGCAAAACGCACGCGATGCTTTTGTTCTACGCCGTCCCGCCGACATACAGGGCGTCGTCGAAAACGCCACGCGACGAGAGAGACTGGCGCGCAAGGGGCGGTTGTGGCGAGTCGACGTCACGAACGCCGATCGTCGCAAGGACGAGTTTCTCGCGACTCTCTCTCATGAGCTGCGCAGCCCCCTCGCATCGATCAATTACGCGGTGCGCGTGCTCGATGGACTGAAAGGCGAGACGGCGGATCGCCAGTTGATGCAGGCGCTGATCAGGCGGCAGCTGAACAAGGTGACGCAACTGGTCGACGATCTGCTGGATGTCTCGAGGATCACCTCCGGTAAATTGCGCATTCAACCCGAACGGCTGGATTTGCGTGACGTGGTGCGAAATGCGGTTGAGACGCTGCAATCAGAAATCATCGAGCGCCGTCAGAACATAGTCGTGCGCGCGCCCGAGGCGCCCGTGTGGTTGCAAGCCGACGCGGGCCGGCTCGAACAGGTCTTCGTTAACCTCATCGCCAATGCGGTGAAGTACACGGATGCGGGCGGCGATATCTCCGTGTTCCTTCACGAGAGCGGGCAGCACGCCGTCGTTCGCATCAGGGACTCCGGAATAGGCATTACGGCGGAGGCCCTGCCTCGCATATTCGAGCTCTTCAAGCAGGCAAACGAGACGGACTCTCGGTCCAGATCCGGGCTAGGTGTGGGCCTGGCGGTGGTGCGCAACCTCGTGGAATTGCACGACGGCACCGTCACCGCGGTGAGCGGCGGATACGGGCAGGGAAGCGAGTTCATCGTTCGCCTTCCCATGGAACATTGATGTTCGAAGTCAACGGCCACTACCGCCTGTCCCACTGGATTGCACTCGCGTCGCTCATGCATTTCGTCGGGACTCAATTGCCCCGAAAGGCTATGTACGTTTGCGCACGGACGCTGCTCGGCGTGGTGCACTTACTAGCTGTCTCGCTGGGGCAATGCCCGCAGTCGTCCTTCATCAAACAGAGATAAATATGAATGCAATCCTGAATGCTCGCGGTCGCGCGAGCCTGCCACTGGCAGCCGCCGTCACTTCCTTATTCATCATCGGCGCCTGCGCTTCGACGCCGCCAGCGCCGACTGCGAACCTGCAGGCGGGCTAACGCCGGCAAATTCGCTCCTGAGGAACTGGGAGAGGCGCGCACTAGACTCGCATCCGCCAATGAAGCCGTGACGAACAAGAAAATGGTGGAAGCCGAGCGCCTTGCGGACCAGTCTCGTGCCGATGCCGAGCTCGCCTCCGCGAAGACGACGGCCGTGCAGGCCAAGGCCGTGAACGAAGAAATGTCGAAGAGCACCGCAACACTGGTTGAGGAAATGCAGCGCAATTCGGGAGAACAGAAATGAAGACCACTAATTTGCTGATTGCCACTGTTGTAGCGAGTGCGCTGTTGGTTGCCTGCGCTTCGGCGCCGGTTGCGCCGGAAGGCTCCGCCGCAGTGCGCAGCAAGCTGACGCAGCTGCAATCCGACCCCAACCTGGCGACTCGCGCACCTGTTGCAGTCAAAGAAGCAGACGCAGCGGTCACTGCCGCGGAGATTACCCAGCCCGACAAAGCGCTTGCGGCTCACAGGGTTTACATGGCGAACAGGAAAGTCGACACGGCTAGAGCACTCGCGGAGAGCGCCTTCGCAGTAGATCAGCGCACTGCGCTCACCGAGCAGCGTGAGAAGGCCCGATTGGATGCTCGCACACGTGAGGCGGACGTTGCCAAGAACGCCGCACTGGTCGCTCGCGCGGAAACCGCCGAGCTGAAGCTCTCCGCAGACGCCGCGCGCAGTGATGCAGATGCGGCCCGTTTGGCGGCCATGAATGCTGATCAGCAGGCCATGGAGCTGCGGCGACAGATCGAAGAGCTTCAGGCCAAGGAAACGGAGCGCGGGCTCGTGCTCACTCTCGGCGACGTGTTGTTCACCAGCGGTAGGGCCGATCTCAAGTCTGGCGCCACCGGCAACCTGAACAAACTGATCAGCTTGCTCAACGGCTATCCGACCCGCACCGTCGTGATCGAAGGCTACACGGATAGTGTGGGTACTTCGGAATACAACGACGGCCTGTCGCAGCGCCGGGCCGATGCCGTGAAGACCTACCTGGTCGAACAGGGCGTCGGATCGATCCGGCTCACATCGCTCGGCAAGGGTGAGAGCGAGCCGGTGGCCGGCAACGAATCCGCCGAGGGCAGGCAGCAAAACCGCCGCGTCGAAGTGATCATCAGCAATCCGCCGGCAGCTCTGAAGTAACTGCCCGAGCGTTCTGACAGCCGCGCTCCGAAATCGGAGCGCGGTTTTTTTTGCCCTCAGGATCTTGCCGCTGAGGAATCCGGCGCAATCCAGAGGTTGTCGACATGAGCGCGCTGCGCAGCGGCCAGTACCTGCGCCACACGCTCGAATCGCGCCGCCCTGTCGGGAAACACTCGTACCAAGTGTCCAGCTCGGATGGGCTGAGTCGTGGGGTCCGGTAGACCCATCTTTCGAGCGCCTCGTACCCCACTGCGTCGCGGAGCTGTGGATCCGTGGAGCCGAGCAGCCGGGGTGCTTCGAGCGCTAGTGGAAGAATCGGCTTGCCCTGAGGCACTTCGAACTTGCGTGCGCGCAGCTCTATTCAATATGCACGATCGTGCGAAGGCTCCTGCGCAGCGAATACTCTCTCAGGACATGCGGACGCGAAAACGGCGAGGCAGGCGAGGGCGAGCCGTACCACCACTACTTCCCCCCAAGAACGACGGCTCCCTGCTTCATCACCATCAGTGGCTTCTCGGTCGCGCGCACGTTCTGCAGCACATCGCCCGGTACGGCGACCACGTCTGCGAATTTTCCTGCTTCCAGCGTGCCGGTCTCTGAGTCAATCCCGAGCAGGCGCGCGGAACCCTGGCTGCTGGCCATGAGTGCGGCCGCCGGCGTCAGGCCTGCATCCACCAGGTCGCCGAATTCCCGGGCACTCATTCCATGCGGAAACACGCCTGAATCGGTGCCGAAGGCGATGAGCACTCCAATTTTGACCGCGTTGCGCATCATGTTGTCGTGCGCGGCGCCCGCCGCGCGCGCCTTGTCGCGAATCTTGGGCGGATAGGTATCGGCCTTGGTCACTACCCACTCCTGCGTCATGCGCGTGGGCACCAGGTAAACACCCTTCTGCTTCATGAGCTGCAAGGTGGCGGGCTGCAGGAAGCTGCCGTGCTCGATGGAGTCGACTCCAGCTTCGATGGCCTGCTTCGCCGCGAGGTCTCCATGGCTATGCGCCGCAACCTTGCGACCCCATGCATGCGCTTCCGACATGATCGCGCGCAGCTCCTCCGGGGTGAGCTGCGGCACGTCCACCGGATCCGACTCCGACAGTACACCACCCGATGCGCAGATCTTGATGACGTCCGCACCGAACTTCATCTGCTGGCGAACCGCGAAGCGACACTCCTCGGGCCCGTTGCACACGCCCTCCAGCGGGCCGGCGGGCGGCATCCGGTCCGGCTGGATCGGTGGTCCATCGCAGTGGCCCCCGGTCGAGCCGATCGCGTGCCCAGCGACCACCATGCGAGGTCCGTCGGTGATGCCATCGCCGATGGCATTGCGAAGCGCGACGTCGATGAAATCCGGTGCGCCAACTTCGCGCAGGCTCGTTACTCCAGCCGCAAGCATCGTGCGCGCGTTGCGCGCCGCGTGCAGCGACTGCTCGACTGAAGAGCGAAGCGCGTTCTCGTAGAAACCCTGCGCCCAATTCTCGTTGTAGTCGGATGAAATATGCGTGTGTGCGTCGATGTAGCCCGGCACCAGGGTCGCATCGCCAAGGTCGATAACGCGTGCTCCAGGCGGCGTACTGGCTCCGGCGCCCACTGAAACGATGTTCTTGCCCTGGACCACGACGATTCCCGGCGATTGCAGTTGCCCGCTCTTGCCGTCGAAAAGATGTGCGGCCTTCAAGACTATGGCCGCGGCGGCGGGTGGCGCGCTTTCCTGGGCGGTGGCGCCAAAGGCGAGCAGGGAACCGGCGCACGTGCCGAGGATTATGGTTTTCATTGGACGTCCTGCACCCTAGGGGGGCGTCATTATAGACAGGAGGCGCCCTGCGGCCCTCCGAGCCCCATGCTGCATGGAAATTGCTTTACCCGCTCGTAACTTAGGCCACATAATTAATCTGCACATCAAGGGGGAAGCCATGGCGACCGAGGCCCGTTCAATAGCATCGTTGACGATCTCATTCGGACTGGTAGCGATTCCGGTGCGGCTGTATTCGGCCACCATTTCATCCGAGCGCATCTCGTTCAACCTTCTGCACCGCAAGGATGGCTCGCGGCTCAAGCAGCAGTACGTCTGCCTGGCGGACGGCAAGGTCGTCGAGCGCTCCGAGATGGTGAAAGGATACGAGTTCGCGAAAGACCAGTACGTCATGTTCGAGCCGGAGGAGATCAAGGCGCTCGAGGAAGCGGGCTCCGATGCGATCGACATCGGCGAATTCGTGCCGCTCGAATCGGTGGACCCTGTGTACTTCGACCGAACGTATTACCTCGCGCCCGATCGCGGCGGCCCCAAGCCGTACGCGCTGCTGGTGACGGCCCTGCGCGATACGAAGCGCTGCGCGATCGGCAGATGGGCGACCCGCGGCCGCGAGCACATCGTCGTGATTCGCGCGATCGGCAAGGGCCTTGCTATGCACCAGCTGCACTTTCAGGCCGAGGTGCGCGCAATTTCGGAGATCGCCATCGACGCGGTGGACATCAAGGATGCGGAGTTGAAACTCGCGCGCCAGATCATCGAGCAGCAGACCTCGAAGACCTTCGATCCTTCTTCATATGTCGATGAGGTGCGCGGCAGGATCGAGGCGGCCATTCAGAAGAAGGTCGAGGGAAAGAGCATTTCGTTCTCCGAAAAGCCTTCGGCTGCACGCGCGGGCGGCGGCAACGTGATCGATCTCATGGACACTCTGCGGGCCAGCCTCGAGGCGCAGGCGCCGGCACGTCTCAAAGGGCGCAAGCCACCGAAGCGAGCCGCAGCCACGCGCTCTTCGCGCCGTACTTCCCGAGCGTGAGATGCATGTCTACGGGACCAAGGACGTCGAACGTCTTGCGGGAATTCGTCCCGCTGCGCTGCGCACGCTGATCCGCGCAGGCCATGTGAAGCCGCGCAGAGGGCGGGGCGGCAAACACGAATTTTCGTTCCAGGACCTGATCGTCCTGCGCACTGCGCAGGCGCTCGCCGCCGCCCGGCTCCCCACGCGCCGGATCGTCAAATGCCTGCAGCAGCTGCGAGGCGAGCTGCCCGACAGCCTGCCCTTGAGCGGCTTGTCGATCACCGCTGTCGGGGATCGCGTGGCCGTGCGCGAGGGCTCGCTCGAGCGCGACACCGAATCGGGGCAATACCTCCTAGCGCTGGCAGTGCAACTGAGTGACAGCGAGCTGCGGATCAGCGAGCTGACGCCCGCCGCGCAGGCGGAGATTCCGGACGACGGCGTGGATGACTACGAGCGCGCATGTGCACTGGAAGACGCCGACAATGCCGCGGCGGCGCTGGCCGCATACGAGCAATGCCTGGCCGCGAATGCGGACCACATGGACGCGCGGATCAATTGCGGCCGGCTGCTGCACATGACGGGAAAATGGCACGAAGCCGAGCGCATCTACCGCGCGGCCCGGCAGGTGGATGCGACCTTGCTCTTCAATCTCGGCACCCTCCTCGAGGACCTCGGGCGCGAGCCGGAAGCCGCCGTCGCTTATCGCGAAGCGCTCGATGCGGACCCGACCCTGGCTGATGCGCATTACAACCTCGCCTGCCTGCACGAACGCGCCGGAAACGAGCGGGACTGCCTGCGGCACCTCATGGCGTACCGCCGAGCTACGCGGTAGTACGTAATCGCCGCAGATAGTGTCCGGGCGCGACGCAGGCTGTGAACTGGCGCTCACTGCGCCGATTCCCTGACATAACTATTACAGAGCCCGCCGTGCGGCATTGCTATGGTCCGTGTACCCGGCTTCGGGGTCACAAGGCCTCATCGAGCCACCATCGAGGTTCACAATCTTGACCGCTCCATTCGTCGACCGGCTCAAAGGGATCAACTGGGTTACCAATTTCTTCCTCGCGGTATTTCATATCGGTGCCGTCGCCGCGCTGTTCTTCTTCAGCTGGCAGGGGCTTATCCTCGCCGCCGTGCTGTGGTGGGTCACCGGCAGCCTCGGCATTGGCATGGGCTATCACCGCCTGCTGACGCATCGCTCATTCAAGACCCCGAAATGGGTTGAGTACGTGCTCACCACGTTCGCGACCATGACGCTCGAGGGCGGGCCCATCTTCTGGGTGGCGACGCACCGCATCCACCACAGCCACACCGACAAGGAAGGCGATCCGCACTCGCCGCGCGATGGCAAGTGGTGGTCGCACATGGGCTGGATTACCAGCGGCAAGGCAATGCACCGCTCGACGGACGAGCTCGCGCCTTACGCGCGCGACCTGGTGAAGGACAAATATCACCTTTGGCTCAGCAAGTGGCACTGGGTGCCGCTGACCGTTTCGGGCATCTTGATCCTGGCGGTGTTCGGCTGGCAGGTGACGCTCTGGGCGATCTTCCTGCGCGTTACGCTCGGCCTGCACTTCACGTGGCTGGTGAATTCGGCAACGCACCTGTGGGGCTCGCGCCGCTTCGACACGGACGACGACTCGCGCAACAGCTTCTGGGTCGCGGTCCTCACCTTCGGTGAAGGCTGGCACAACAACCACCATGCGCACATGCACTCGGCGCGTCACGGCCTGAAGTGGTGGGAGATCGACATGAACTGGTACGGGATCCAGGCGCTGCGCCTGCTGGGCCTGGCCAAGGACATCAAGCTGCCGCGCATTCGCCCGCAGCTCGCCATGGAAGGCATGGAAGCCGCCTGAGCTCGGGGCGGAGCGCGCTTCCTCTAGCGCGCGGCTTGCCTGAGGTGCTGGCTGGCGCCGCGAGTTACACTCGCGCCCGCCATGAGGATCACCACCCGCGGCGGAGCCGTCGCATTCTTTATCGTGCTGGGCTGCGCGCTGGTCGCAATCGCGATCACGCTCAATATCACGTGGATCGTTCAGTGGCGCGAGGTCGTGCCCGTGGCGATCGGCATCGTGCTCTTTTCGCTCATCATTGCCGGCCTCATCATCAACACCGTGTTCGTGGTGCGTGAGATCCGGCGCAACGAGCAGTACGACAGTTTCATCAACGCCGTCACCCATGAGCTCAGGACGCCGATCGCGTCGATCCGGCTGTACCTGGAGACGTTGCAGGCGCGCGAAGTTTCGGAAGCGCAGCGCAGCGAGTTTCACCGCCACATGCTTGCCGACACCGACCGACTGATGGGCACGGTGGATCAGGTGCTGCGGGCGGCGGAGACGACCCAGAAGCGTCGCGAGCGAAACTGGTCTTCGGTGGATATTCCTGCGCTGGTCCACGAGTGCGTGGAGCTGGCGCGGATCCGGCACCAGCTCCCCGCGGAAGCGCTCATCGAGCAGTACCCCGATTGTGGCAAGGGCCGAACGACCATCCTGGGCGATCCGGACGAGCTGAGGGTCGCAATCGGAAACGTGCTGGACAACGCTGTGAAGTATTCGCCCGGGCGGGTGCGCATCCATGCAGAGGTGCTAGTGCCCGACCACGACGTGCTGATTCGCGTCCGTGACGAAGGCGTCGGCATTCCGCCCGCGGACCTCAAGAAGATATTCAAGCGCTTCTTTCGCACTGGGCGCGCGCGCACCAAGGTCAAGGGCACCGGCCTCGGCCTGTTCATCGTCCACTCGATTCTCCGCAAGCATCGTGGCGGCGTGGTTGCCGAAAGCGAAGGCGAAGGGAAGGGTGCCACCGTGACGCTCAGACTTCCGGGGCTCAAGCCGGGATGAGCAAGATCATCGTCGTCGAGGACGAAGCGCACCTCGCGCAGGGGTTGCGCTTCAATCTCGAGGCCGAGGGCCACGAGGTCACCGTCTTCGACAGCGGCGAAGCGGCATTGGAATCCCTGCTCGGCAACGGCGCGAACGTAAACGTGGTGATCCTCGACGTCATGCTGCCTGGCATGGATGGCTTCACCGTGGCGCGCGAGCTGCGCAAGGCCAACCGGTTCGTTCCGGTGTTGATGCTGACCGCGCTCAACAGGCCTGAAGATGTCTTGAACGGATTCGAGAGCGGTGCGGATGACTATCTCCCCAAGCCGTTCGATCTGAGCATTCTCGTGGCGCGCATCAACAGCCTGCTGCGCCGGAGCGCCTGGTCGGGCGAGACGCAGGCTGCCTCGGCGCCGGTGGAGCGCGACGAGGCGCCGTTCGAGTTCGACGGCCGCACGGTGGACTTCCGGGCGCTCGAGCTGCGCACCGCCGGCGGGACGTTCAAGCTCACGCTCATGGAAGCGGACCTGCTGCGCTATCTCATCCAGAACCGCGGCATGCCCGTTTCGCGCAAGCAGATTCTGCAGAACGTGTGGAACCTGCCGGCCGCCATGGATACGCGCGCCATCGACAACTTCATCGTGCGCCTGAGGCGCTATATAGAGGACGAGCCCAAGCGGCCTCGATACCTGCTCACCGTGCGGGGCGTGGGCTACAAGCTCGTGGTCGGTGAAGCTGCCGCCGAACCTGGCTGATCGCGCGCAATCCGCCGGAACCGCGCCCGACGCGACGCGTTCTAGTGAGCAATCACTCAAGGAGCGCATCGTGCACACCCCGCAAGAGCTCGAAGCCAGATTCTGGAAGTCCCTTTCGTCCGACATGACGATGATGCTCGGGCTCGACGGTGTGGACGACGGCCATGCCCGGCCGATGACCGCGCAGTTCGAGGATGACCGTTCGCCCATCTGGTTCTTCACTTCGAAGGACAACGGCCTGGTGCAGAAGCTGGGCGGCGGTGGGCGCGCGATCGCGACCTATGCATCCAAAGGCCATGATCTTTTCGCAACCCTGCACGGGAGTCTCTCTGTGGACAACAGCCGCGCCACCATAGACCGGCTGTGGAACCGCTTCGTTGCCGCTTGGTACGAGGGCGGCAAGGACGATCCGAAACTGGCGCTCCTGCGCCTCGATGCAGAACGTGCGGAAATCTGGCTCAACGAGTCGAGTGTTTTCGCCGGCGCCAAGCTGCTGCTCGGCATCGACCCGAAGAAGTCTTACGCCGACCACGTTGCCAAGGTTCCACTGCGCTGAGCGGCGCGCGCTCTGCACGCCGTCAAGTGCTTTCGCCGTCCTCGCGCACCACTTGAGGCGGCAGGTTCGGGTCCACGACGCTGGCCCGCTCGCTCATGCGCTCGGCGTCGCTCTTGTTGCTGCTCGATGCAGTCGGCGTTCTCTCGATCAGGTGGCGAACCTTGGGCGCATCTTCGCCTCGGTGGAAAGCGCGCACGTTCAGCGCAACATCACGATCGGCCATCGTGAATCGCTGGCGCTGGCGCAGGTAATCCAGCCAGGTTGCGCTTTGGAAACGCTCGGTCCAGCGGGAGGGCTCATCGATGTCCTGCAGCAGGATCCAGCGGCGCGCACCATCGCGCCGCCGGATTCGCCGCATCTCGCGCATCGCCATCATGAAGGCATCGCGGTCTTCCGGCGCGATCCGGTATTCCACCGTGATCACCACGGGGCCGCTTTGCGGAACCACTTCGGCAGCCATTTTGGCCGGCACTGGGGTCGTTCGGAACGGATCGAGATTCAAGGCAGTAGCTTTCGGTAGCGCGACCTTCAGCCCGAGCACCGTGGAGACGGCCATGGCCGCACCGGCCCAAAGCAATGCCATCTGGATGCCGTGTCGCTGGGCGATTTCGCCGAACATCCAGCTGCCCAATGCCAGTCCGCCGAAAGTCACCATCTGGTAGATCGCGAGCGCCCGCCCCATCACCCAGCGGGGAGAGAAGATCTGCACTGTGATGTTGAGCGTCGACAGCGTCAGCACCCAGGCCGCGCCGCTCATGAGCAGCAACACCATAGTCAATGCCACGTGCGTACTGAACGCTACGCCCACTGTCATCAGGCCGAACACCAGGCTCGCGAGCGCGATAATGCTTTCACCGGACAGCCGTTGACGGATCGCCGTCGCGAGCAGTGCGCCTATGACCGCGCCTATCCCGAACGCTCCGAAGAGAATGCCGTAGGTTAGCGCCCCACCCGCAAGAAGATCGCGCGCAATGACCGGCATCAAGGCCCATAGCGCGCTGCCGAGCAGGCCAAAGAAAAATCCTCGGACCAGCACGCTGCGGATCGCCGGTGAAAGCAGTACGTATCTCAACCCGGCCTGCATGGCGGGTCGCATGCCTTCCGGCGGCAGGGTAGGCGCCGGAACCTTGCGACGCCATGTGCTCAGAACACCGATGAGAGCGATGTAAGTGGTGGCGTTGACCACGAAAGCAGCCGGGGGCCCTGCGGTGGCCACGATCAGCCCGCCGATGGCGGGGCCAGCCGTGCGCGCGAGATTGAAGGCCAGCGAATTCAGGGAAACGGCGGCGGGCACTTCGTGGCGCGGTACCTGCTCGCCCACTGATGACTGCCAGGCGGGCCCATAGAGCGCAGCGCCGCAGCCCAACAGAAACGTCAGCGAGAGCAGCGTCCACGGCGTCATGTGCCCGACGTATGCGACGACCGCGAGCACCACTGATACGGTCAGCATCAGGCCCTGCGCAATCAGCATGATGCTGCGGCGGTCCCAGATGTCCGCGATCGCTCCTGACGGCAGAGACAGCAACAGGATCGGCAACGCGGTGGAAGCCTGCACCAGCGCAACCATGTCGGGCGAAGGTGCGATGGAAGTCATGAGCCACGAGGCTCCGACTGCCTGGATCAGGCTGCCCAGGTTGGAAATCAGGCTCGCCGTCCAGATCGCCAGAAAAATGCGCGACTTGAAGGGCGCGAGAGTTGCGGATCGCCATGAAGGCGTCATTGGCAATGCTCGAGAGCCTTCGCCATCGCTGCCAGGGTGACGGGCTTCTCGATGACCGCGCGCACGCCGCACGCGCGTGCGTGCCCTGCCCAGTTGGGATCGTCACAGCCGGTGGCGATGATCACGGTCGCTTCGGGCTTGATACCAAGAATCTGCTGCGCGAACTTCAGGCCGCTCATGCCGGGCATGGACATATCCGTGAGCACGAGGTCGAAATCGCATGGTCCGGCCCTGTAGGCCGCCAAAGCCTCCGCTGCGCTGGTGAAGCTCGATACGCGATGTCCCAAGTCGTCGAGCAGGCGCGCGACCAGGAAAACCAGCGGCTGCTCATCGTTTAGATAGAGGACACGCGCCATCCGTCCTCCGCATGCGCCTTTTTGCGTGGAATCACGCATGCGGCACCGGTCAAAAAAGTGCGCAAATGAATCTCCGCTAGTTTTCTCCGGCGCGCAGTTTAAGAGCAGGGGAGATCTGATGAATACTGTTAAATCGCCCGCGTCGACCCGGCGCGTTCGTCCTGGAATCCATTGCTCGACGATACAGGCAGGCTCGGCCGTCTCGGCAATGGCGGCGGCCGGTATTCATCGTCGTCACATCCGGTGGCGGCAAGGTGGTGCGCAAGCACAAGGTGCCGGCTGGCAAGCCCCTGCTTATACAGAGCTGAACGCCGGCCGCATTGGCTACAATGCGGCCGGTGAAGCTCACCGAGAAACAACGCCGACATCTGCGCGGACTTGGCCATGCGCTGAAGCCCATCATCTTTGTTGGCCAGGCGGGGAGTACTCCCGCCGTCATCGCCGAGGCGATCCGCGCGCTGCATGATCACGAACTCATCAAGGTCCGGGTGAGCGGCATGGAGCGCGAAGCGCGTGACGAAGCGCTGGATTCGCTCGCCACTGGGACTCAAAGCGCCCTGGTCAGTCGAATCGGCCACACTGCGATCCTTTTTCGCGTCAGGCGCGACAAGCCGCGCATCATCCTGCCTCAGTAGCTAGCGGCTCAAAATGAAGATCGCCACGTACAACGTCAATGGCATCGGCGCACGCCTGCCGAATCTACTGGACTGGCTGCGCCGCGAGCAGCCGGAGGTGGCCTGCCTGCAGGAGCTCAAGGCGCCGGATGAGCGCTTCCCGGCCGCCGAGCTCGCAAGTATCGGGTACGGCGCCATCTGGCATGGGCAACGGTCATGGAATGGAGTTGCCATCCTCGCCAAGGGCTCCTCGCCAATCGAGAAGCGTCGCGGACTTCCCGGCCACCCTGACGACAGCCACAGCCGCTACATCGAGGCCGACGTGGGAGATTTCACCGTCGGATGCCTCTACCTGCCCAACGGCAATCCGCAGCCGGGTCCGAAATTCGACTACAAGCTCGCCTGGTTCGAGCGGCTGATCGGGCATGCGAAGAAGCTATACGCTTCGAAGCGGCCGGTGGTGCTGGCTGGGGATTACAACGTCGTGCCGACGGACTTCGACATCTACAACCCGGCTTCGTGGAAGAAAGATGCGCTGCTGCAACCGGAAAGCCGCGCGGCCTACGAGCGGCTGCTGAAGCAGGGGTGGACGGATGCCATCCGCTTCAAACACCCCGAAGAACGCATCTACACCTTCTGGGATTATTTCCGCAATCACTGGGCGCGAAACGGTGGGTTGCGCATCGATCATCTGCTGCTCAACAAGCCGGCTTCGGCGATGTTGCGGGATGCAAATGTGGACCGTTGGGTTCGCGGCGAGCCGCATGCCAGCGACCACGCTCCGACGTGGGCGGAACTGGCAAAGGGCAGGAAGCCTGCTCGAGCGAAACGTCGGGCGAAACGGGCAGTGACCTGAGAAATGTGTCGTTGGAGTTGGCGGCGACCTTTGCTAAGGTGAGGTTGCTCCTTCGCAAGGTTGGGAGGACACACCTGTTCCTGTGAGGGAAATTTCCCATTTTGACCGACGCGAGATCCTTCGCAGCCTGATAGGCAGCACGGCGCTCACGAGCGCCTTGTTCACCAGGCTCGCCTTTGCAGGCGGAAGGCCGCAGGCACTGGATCGCTGGGCGAAGGACGTCGTAGACCTGAATCAGGCGCTCGGTGGCGGGGAGATCGGAGCGCTGCAGTGGCAGAACCAGATCGAGGCGCTCAATCGATCCGTGCCTGTTGCCGACCTGGCGCGGTATCTGGATATCGATGCGCTGACCAGCACATTCAGCTATGCGTCCAATCTCGCCGACCACGGTGACCCAAAGCTGCCGAAGGAGATCCTGGATGCGGCAGGGTTGCCGAAGCGCCCCTGGTTCGTCCGCGTGTTCGGCATGCGCAAGGGCGGCGCGATCATTCCGCATGTCCACAATCACATGGTGTCCGCGCATCTTGTCGTCGGCGGCTCGTTTCATGTGCGCACGCATGACCGCGTGCAGGATCTCGACGATGCAGTCGTGCTCAAGCCGACTCGGGATGCAACCTATGGTGTCGGCGAAATTCTGTCGATGTCCGAGGTGCGCGACAACCAGCATTGGCTCGTGGCTCTCGAACCCCGCTCTTTGACGTTCGATGTCGGTGTCGTCGACATCGCGAAGGCGCGCACGGACCTCACGATACCGGCCAACGAATACAACATGATCTTCGTGGATGCCGGCCGTCCACCGGAGAGCAGCGGCCTGGTCGTAGCGCCGGTGATGACGTTCAAGGACTGCGCGAAGAAATATGCAGACTGGTCGAGTTGAGAAACGCCAACAGAAGAGGCCGCGCTTTAGGCGGCCTCTGCAGTCGAAGGGTTCTCACAGGCAGTGATAGATTCTCGACTGCGGGCACACCATAGCGCGAAGCGCCGCGCATGATAAGTGCGCGATCGCCCTACATCTATGTGGGAATGCGCTGACCTCCGCGATCTGGGCATGGTTCGTGCTGCGATTCTTGCGAACGTTTCACTTACCTGTTTGGGAGGAGCGATGAGAACGATTACTTCATCTATCGTCATAGCGTGTGGATGCCTGGTATTGGGCGCCTGCGGGCGTGATGAGCCAAATGAGGCGCCTGCCGTTGCGCCGGACACTGCCCAAACCGGAGCGCCGGTTGAACAGCCAGGTACGGACTCGCCGTCGGATGTCTCGGCGGTCAATGCTCAGACCTGGGTCGACGATGTCACGATCGGCAGCAAGCTGAACCGCGATGGATCGGTCGACGCCGGTAATACGGGCGACGACTTTGCTCCCGGCCAGCCCGTCAATCTCGCGATGGAAGTCGGCGATGCTCCTGTGAGCACGCCAGTCAAGGTGATCTGGTACGGACCGGGCGAGACCAAGATCGGCGAGGAGTCTAAGTCGATCACTGCCGGCGAGAAGTACCTGAGTTTCACCGCCGCGGACACCGCGAAGTGGACGAAGGGTGACTATCGCGCGGAGATCTGGGTAGGCGACGAGAAAGTGAACCAACAGCAGTTCCAGATCGTCGATGCCGACAAGGCGAACATGTAAATGTAAGTGGCGGCGCACGGGCGGCATGAACTGCCGCTCGTGCGCGTTCAGCTCTTAGAAAGCCACAGGGGCGTCGGTGCCACCTGCCGCGTTCGGCCGAAGGAGACGATGGCATTCGCGGACAGACTGAATGTTCGGGAACGCTGGCGTCGATAGCGACCCCGGTCGGCCATGTCCGGTATCGGCGAAAACCTCGCTACACCCGGTTGAGACCGGCTCCGGCAGCAGCGGCATTCGCCACGCCGCCATCGATGCGTTGGTGACGATAAATGGTCGTCGGCCGTGGCTTGCATCTCCGACGGCCAGATATGATTCTCAGAGTTTCTCGGCGGCGGGATGAAGGAGCGCCGCATGTTAATGCTCTCCTTCGCTGCTGCGCTTGTTCCCAGCATAGCCCATTGCGCGCAAAATGGCGCACATGGCCCGTCGCTTACCGCCACTCAACGCACTCGTCGTGTTCGAGGCTGCCGCCCGGCACCTGAGCTTTACACGAGCTTCCGAAGAGCTGCACGTCACGCAGGCAGCGGTCAGTCACCAGATCAAGTCCATCGAGGATCATCTTGGCGTCACGCTTTTTCACCGGCTCGGGCGGGGCCAGGGCCTCACGCTCACGGAGGCGGGCCGCAACTATCTGCCGGGCATCAGCTCCGCGCTGGAGCTGATTCGCACGACCACCAGCTCGATCGCCAAGGCGCGCGGCAAGCGGATCCTCAATATCACGACTTTCGATTCTTTCGGTTCGATGTGGCTGCTGCCGCGTCTCGGCCGCTTCATCCGTCAGCACGAGGAGACCGACGTACGCATCACGGCCGCGAACCTCGAGGTGGATGCGCTCGCGCGCGGTTTGGCGGAAATCGAGATCCGCTACGGCACGGGCCAGTGGGCGGAGTTCGAGGTCGTCCCGTTTCTGACCGAGACCATCTTCCCGGTCTGCAGCCCGGCACTGCTCGAAGGACCGCATCCGCTTCGCGACCCCGACGACATCAGACACCACACATTGCTGCACGACGTCATGACGACCGGCTGGCGGGACTGGCTGGGCGCCGCGGGCGTCGGCGGTGTCGATGCCGATCGGGGGCTCGGCTTCAACCATTCGAATCTGCGTCATCCAGGCTGCGCAGATGGGCGAGGGCATCGCGCTCGGCCGCGGCGCACTCGTGATCGATGCGCTGCTCAAGGGAACCCTGGTCAAGCCGTTCCCGCTCGCGCTGCCGTCCTCCTACGCCTACTTCGTCGTCACGGCCAGGGTGGCGGCGATGGATCCGGTGGTGCGGCGAGTTCCGGGACTGGTTGCTCGCGGAGGGCAAGGATACTCAGCGCGAGCTGGATCGGATCCTGATCGCATGAGCGAAACTGACGGGCGCGTTCGCCTGCGCTACCGCCATTGCCGCGATCTGCGCCGCTGCTGCAAGCGCCGCGCCCATCGCGGCGGCTTCCGGCATTGCAATCGAGCACGTTACGGTGCTGCCGATGACAGCGGCCGGTGCTTGCGCTTCGCAACGTGACAGTGCTTATCCGTGCAGGCCGCATCGTCTCGATCGGAGATACGGCGCGTGTCGCGATTCGGCGAGCGGCGTGCACCGCATCGACGGTTCCGGTAAATGGCTCATGCCGGCACTCGTCGGATATGCACGTGCATTTCGAGAATGCACGCATGCTGCGGCTGTGGCGCGGCGACGATCGGGCGCGCGATGGAACGGTGCGGACGCGAGGACATTGCCGCGCCATACGTTGCGAACGGAGTCCTGCAGATCGCGAACCTCTCCGCGATGTCCGAATCGATCGGTCAGCGCATCGAGATCGAGAGCGGCGTGGTGGCCGGTCCGCACATGGCCCTCGGAGCGATGATCGATGGCTCCCCACCGGACTGGCCGGCCGGCATGAGCCGCGTCGCCGCGAATCCCGCGGGACGGCCGTCAGGCCGTGCGCGATGCCATCGCCGAAGGCTACGATTTCATCAAGGTCTACAACCGGCTGGATCTTGACACCTTCACCGCCATCGTCGCTGAGGCTCGGGAACGGCAAAGTCCAGGTGGCCGGGCCACCTCATCGGTCGCGGTGCACGGGCATCACGCAGCAGCTGTTCATTCCGGGCTTCGGCCTCGTCGCGCATCTGCAGGAGTATGCCCAGCAGAGCGATGCACTTTCGGATGACGCAGATCCGAAGCCTCGCGCAGATGACTCTGCGCAACGGCACCTGGGTCGTCACGACCCTGAGCGCGGACCAGCGGCTGGTTGGGACGCTGCGCGACCCGATGTCACTGCAGGACTGGCCCCACTCCGAGTTCGTCCATCCCCTCATGCACGACTTCTGGGTGAACGACAACCGTATGCTCGCGGATCGCTCAGCCGAGCGGGTGGCGCGCTTCGAGCGCATCGCCACCGACAGCGCACGCCTGTTGCGCGCCTTCTTCGCGGCCGGCGTGCCCTTGTTAGCCGGCACCGATACGCCCATGCCGCGGCAGACCGCCGGCTTCGCGCTGCACGATGAGCTCGAGGCCATGGCTGCGCAGGGCATGCCCAATCTGGCCGTCCTGCAGTCGGCGACGCGCCTGCCGGCCCAGTGGCTTGGCGTGGCGGGACGACCGCGGCACCGTGGAAGAGGGCAAGCGGGCGGACCTGCTGCTCCTCGTCCGCGGATCCCCTGGCGGACGTCGCCAACACGCGCCGTATCGAGGCGGTGATCCTGGGCGGGCGGTTCCTGCCCCGCGCCGAGCTCGACGCGATGCTGCAGGGGCCTGGCCGGGCGCTACGCGGCCCTGCGCCGGGAACCCCAGATCAATTGATGCACCCCATGAAAAAGACTCATTTGCGCCGCGTGGCGCCGCCTTCGATATTGCGCCATGGAGTTCGACTGTGATGTGGCGATCGCCGGCGGCGGGCACAATGGCCTCGCCTGCGCGGCGGCCCTGGCGCGCGCCGGGCTGAAAGTGCTGGTGGCCGAGCGCAGCGCCCGAGGTGGGCGGTGCGACGGCGACCCGCGAGGTCACTCTGCCGGGCTTTCGCCACGACCTTTACGGCTCGAGCCACGTCTGGATTCACGCCAACGCTCACTTCAAGGCGCTCGAGCCCGAGCTGCGCGCTCACGGCCTCGAATACCTCTGGGCGAACGATGAGATCACCGGACACCCGGGCAGCGACGGGCATACGGGCGTCATCGTCTATAAGGATGTCGAGCGCACCTGCGAGAGCATCGCCCGGCATTCGCGCAAGGATGCCCGGCGCTATCGCGAGATCTTCGATGGCTTCGTCGAGATCAAGGACGGCTTCGTCAAGGGCATGTATTCGCCGCCGAACCCGCCGAGCTATCTGCCCGCCGCCATGGAGCGCTCGACGCGCGGGCTGCGCATGCTGCGCGACTACCAGTTGAGCGCGCGCGCCTTCGTCGCGGAGAACTTCGAGAATCCCCAGATCCAGGCCTTCATCCTCGGCTGGGCGCTCGCGCCTCAGGTGACTCCAGAGCAGGAGGCGATCGGGCAGTCGTTCTACATCATGATTCCCGGCATTCACGTCTATGGCCAGGCGATCCCCCGCGGCGGCAGCGACGGGCTCGCCCGCTCGCTCGCGGGCTATGTGCGCGCCAAGGGGAGCGTCGTGCTGACCGACAAGCGCGGTGTCGCAATTCGTGGTTCGGGATGGCGTCGCTCGCGGGCTGCGGCTCGCGGATGGCTCCGAGATCACGGCGTCACGTGGTGTCGTCAGCAGCCTCGACCCGCACCAGACGTTCCTGCGTCTGCTCGATGAGAAGCTGCTTGCCACCGGAGTTCCTGCGTCTGGTGCGCAGCTTCTCCTTCGGCAACATGGGCGTCTTCAGGGGTCACTATGCGCTCAACGAAGCGCCGGCCTTCATCGAAGGCGAGCAGATGAGCCGCACGCCGTTCCAGCGCATCTTCGGCACGGTGGCGCAGACCGAGCAGCACTATTCGGACATCGCGAGCGGCGTGCTGCCGCGCGATCCGTTCGTCTGGTCGGCATGCTGGACGCTGATCGATCCGAGCCGCGCGCCGCACGGCAAGCATACCTTGATCCTGGATACCTTCGTGCCGAGCAAGCTGCGCGACGGCAGGCGCTGGGAGGATTGCAAGCATGAGTTCGCCGCGACCCTGATGGCGAAGTTCAGGCGTTACACCCGCAACATGGGGCCGGAAAATGTGCTCGGCGAGTACATCGACACGCCGGAGTCGATCGAGAACGCCAATCCCTGCCTGGTCAACGGTGCGACCACGGGCGGTGAGCGCACGCTGTCGCAGTCCGGATACTTCCGCCCGGTTCCAGGCTATTCGCAATACCGCTCGCCCGTGCGCTCGCTGTATCTCACCGGCGCATCCTGTCATCCCGGCGGCGGGATCACGGCCATGGGAATGGTCACGGCGCAGGAGATCCTGCGCGATCTCGGCGCGCATCCGTAAACAGAGGACTCAAGAAGCAATGGCCATCGCAAAGTACACCGCTCTCGTCATCCAGCCCGCCGTGCGGGTCGCCGATACGCGCGAGGACATCAAGATCAATCTCGATCGCGTGCTCAACATGATCGATTTCGGCGTCGGCTACTGCTGGGAGCTGCCGGTGCGCCTCGCAGTGCTGCCGGAGTACTTCCTGCAGGGCGTCACGACTCCCGGCAAGGGCGAGCACGGCCTGAAGGAGTTCATGAAGAAGGCCATCACGATTCCGGGTCCGGAGATGGACGCGCTCGGCGCGCAAGGCCAAGGAATACGGCATCTACATCGCCGGCGGTGGCGTGGTGGAGCAGCTGCCGCAATTCCCGGATCGCTGGTTCAATTCGGCGTTCATCATCGGGCCCGGACGGCAATGTGGCGCTGAAGTATCACAAGTATCACGTGCCGGCCTACATCGGCCTTGGCACGAGTCCCCATGACATGATCGATGCCTACCGCGAGGCCTATGGCCACGACATCAAGAAGTGCTTCCCGGTCATCGACACGGAGATCGGCAAGCTCGGCACCATGACCTGCCATGACGGAGCGACGCCCGAAGTGTCACGCGCACTGGGGTTCAATGGCTGCGAGGTCATCTGCCATCCCACGGCGCTGCAGGAGATCGAAGGCGTCAGCAATCCCTGGGACTTCTGGCGCTTCACACGCCGCACCCGCGCCCACGACAACATGTGCTATCTGCTCGGCTCCAACTGGGGCACGGTGGAATACGGCTTCTACCCGCGCGCCTTCTGCCCGGGCGGCTCATTCGCGATCGACTACACCGGCATGATGATGCGCGAGGCGCCATATCCCGAGGAGCAGGTGCTGGCCGCGACCATCGACATCGAGGCGTTACGCGAGCACCGCTCGCGAATCGCGCACAACACCTGGGTCGACGTGCGCACGGAGATCTTCCAGGAGATCTACAAGGAGCCCATCTATCCCTCGAATCTGTTTCCGCCCGGCAAGCCTGCGCGCAGCCTCGCGGACAAGATCGACGGTGCGAAGGTTGCGCTGCAGCGGCTGTATGCGCGCGGCCAGTTCACGCCGCCTGCAGGCTACAAGCCCGACGAGATGGCCGATGCGCTGGCAAAGCGCGTATCGGATGCGCAGAAGCGCGGCGCGCTGCGCCTGCCGCAGCCGTGAGATAGCGGCTCGATAGCCTGCGCCATGTAGCGATCCGCCATGAGCGCCAATGCTCCGGCCTCCGCGAGGGCTGCTGCGGTCGACATCCGCGGCCTCAGCAAGTGGTACGGGGAGTTTCGCGCGCTTGCCGAGGTCGATCTCGTCATTCGCTGCCGGGCGAGAAGGTGGTGCTCTGCGGGCCGTCCGGCTCGGGAAAGTCCACGCTGATCCGGTGCATGAATGGGCTCGAGCCTTTCCAGCAGGGAACTGCCACCGTCGTCGGACAGGATCTGTCGCGCTCATCGAGCCTGCGCTCGGTGCGCGAGAACGTCGGCATGGTCTTCCAGCAGCTGAACCTGTTCCCGCACCTGACGGTGCTCGAGAACCTGGTCCTCGCGCCGGTGTGGGTGAAGCGCATGCCGCGGGCGCAGGCCGAAGCGCTCGCGCGCAGCTCTGCTCGAGAAGGTGCGGCTGCCGGGACAGGAAGCGAAGTATCCATCGCAACTTTCGGGTGGGCAGCAGCAGCGCGTCGCCATCGCGCGCGCGCTGTGCATGCGTCCTCAGGTGATGCTCTTCGATGAGCCGACTTCGGCACTCGATCCGGAGATGGTCGGGGAGGTGCTTGACACGATGCAGGAGCTGGCGGGCACCGGCATGACGCTCGTGTGCGTGACGCACGAGCTTGGATTTGCACGGCGATTTGCCGACCGCATGGTGTTCATGGAGGAGGGCCGCGTCGCCGAAACCGCGGGCGTCCAGCAGTTTTTCGAGCAGCCGCAGTGCCTGAGACTGCAGCAGTTTCTCGCGCGCGCATGAGCGCTTTCATGACCCGGAGCATCGATCTGTGACTGTGATGAAGTGTGGGCGGGCGGTGATCGCCTCGGTACTCGACCATGGGGTCGATACGATTTTCGGTATCCCCGGCGGTCAGACTTACGAGCTGTTCGATGCCATCTACCACGAGTCGAAGCGCGTGAATCTCGTCACGGCACGTCACGAGCAGGGCGCGGCATACATGGCGCTCGGCTATTCGCTTGCGAGCGGGCGCGTCGGCGTCTACTCGGTGGTGCCAGGCCCTGGGGTGCTCAACAGCACGGCTGGCCTGAGCACTGCCTATGTGCGCAACGCCCCGGTCCTGTGTCTTGCCGGCCAGATTCCGCTCGACTCGATCGGGCGCGGCATCGGCTACCTGCACGATATTCCGGACCAGAGCGGCGTGCTCGAGCGGCTCACCAAGTGGACCACCCTCATCCGGCGTGCGCAGGATGTGCCTGCCGCTGTCACGCGCGCTTTCCAGGAGCTGCGTACCGGCAGGCCTCGTCCGGTGGCGCTTGAGATTCCTCCCGATGTGCTGGCGCAGGAAGCCGATATCGCTCTGCCGCAGCCGCCGGCGGACTATGCGCGCAAGTCCCCCGACCCCGACAGGATCGCGGCGGCGGCTCGCCTGCTGGCGGGGGCCAGGCGTCCCATGATCTATGTTGGCGGTGGCGCAATCGATGCCTCGCAGGAACTGCTCGAGCTCGCAACGATGCTGCAAGCTCCCGTGGTCTCGTTTCGCAGCGGTCGTGGCATCGTCAGCGACCGGCACTATCTCAGCCAGACCTATCCAGCGGGGCATCGCATGTGGCCCGAGGTGGACGTGGTGCTCGCCGTGGGAACGCGGCTTAAGTATCCGCGTCTGCATTGGGGTATCGATGCGGGCGTGTCGATCATCCACATCGACGCCGATGCGCAGGAGCTGTCGCGGATCAGCGCGCCGACCGTGGCGGTACACGGCGATGCGCAGCTGTCAGTGTCGGCGCTGCTGGCCGCGACCGGCAAGCTCGCCCCGAGGCGCGCCTCGCGCGAAGAGGAGCTCGATACGCTCAAGCGCGGCATGCGCGCCGAGTTCGAGCAGGTGCAGCCGCAGCTCGGATTCCTCGATGCGATCCGCCGCGAGTTGCCTGACGACGGCATCTTCGTCGACGAGATCACCCAGACCGGCTACGCCTCGTGGTACGGCCTGCCGATCTATTCGCCGCGTACCCTGATTACGCAGCGGCTACTCGGGAAATCTCGGCTACGGCTATGCCACGGCAGTCGGTGCGCAAGGTCGCGCAGCCCGGAGCGCAAGCTCGTCGCGATCAGCGGCGATGGCGGATTCCTTTTCAACAGCCAGGAGCTCGCGACGGCGGTCAAGTACTCGCTGAACGTCGTGAGCGTCGTATTCAGCGACGGCTCGCTGTCGAATGTCGCCCGTGCCCAGTCGACGCGCTACGGCGGCCGCGTGATCGGTACCGACCTAGCCAATCCCGATTTCGTAAAGCTGGCCGAAGCGTACGGTGCCGCGGGCTTTCGGGCGAACAATGCGCAAGAGCTCGGCCGCTGCCTGCGACGCGCCTTCGACGTGCGCGGTCCTGCAGTGATCGAGGTGCCCGTCACCAAGACGGCGGATCCCTGGCAGTTCCTGCTGCTCCCTAAAGTGCGCTGAAGGCGGAGCGAAAAAGATGACATCGGAATACGACGTGGATGTGGCGATTGCCGGCGGCGGTCACAACGCCCTGGCATGCGGCGCGGTGCTCGCGCGCGCCGGACTCAAGGTTCTGGTCGCGGAACGGAATGACTGGGTTGGCGGCGGCGCCGTAACGCGCGAGCTCACGCTGCCCGGTTTCCAGCATGACCTCTTCGGGTCGAACCATGTCTGGATTCATGCCAACCCCTACATCCGCGACCTGCTGCCCGAGCTCGAGGACTACGGGCTAAAGTACCTGTGGGCCGAAGACGAAGTCATGGGCCATCCGATGGCCGAGGGGCCCGGCATCACCGTCTATCGCGACGTCGATCGGACCTGCGACAGCATTGCCGAGTATTCGAAGCAGGATTCGCTTCGCTACCGCGAGATATTCGACCGCTTCGTCGAGATCAAGGATGGCTTTACGAAAGGCATGTTTTCGCCACCGTCGCCGCCGAGCTACATGCCCGCTGCCATGGAGCGCTCGCCGGCGGGCCTGCGGATGCTGCGCAACTACAGCCTGAGCGCCAAGGCATTCGTGCTCGAGAACTTCGTCGATCCGCGCGTGCAGTCATTTCTGCTGAGCTGGGCGCTGGGGCCGAACATCAAGCCGACCCAGCAGGGTGCGGGCTCGACGTTCTACATCATGATTCCGGCGATTCACGTATACGGTCAGGCGATCCCACAGGGCGGCAGTATCCAGCTGCCGAATGCGCTGCGCCGATACATCGAGGCCCACGGCGGGACGGTGCTCACAGGCTCCCCGGTCGACAAGTTCATCGTCCACCAGGGCGAAGCGCGCGGAATTCGGCTGGCCGACGGCAGCGAAGTTCGGGCGCGGCGCGCGGTCGTGACGTCGCTCGAGCCGAAGCAGACATTTCTGAGAATGATCGACCAAGGCGCGCTCGAGCCGGATTTCCTGCGCATGGTGCGTAACTTCACTTTCGGTGAAGTGGCTTCGTTCCGGGTGCACTTTGCCCTGGAGCGGGCGCCGCAGTATCGCGGTGATGCGAGCCTCAGCCGCGCGCCGTTTCAGCGCACGATACCGACCATGGAGGCCATCGACCGGCACTTCGCGGAGATCGCCGTTGGGCAGATGCCGCACGAGCCGCCGGTGCACGCCCACTGCTGGACGTTGCGGGACCCCACGCGCGCACCCGCCGGCAAGCACACGCTGATGATCGACACGTTCGTGCCGAGCAAGCTGCGCTCAGGAAGCTGGGCGGCCGCCAAGGAGGAGTGCGCTTCGAGACTGGTCGCCACTCTCAAGCGTCATGCTCTCAACATCGATGAATCGAATGTGCTCGCGACCTTCGCTCATTCGCCCCAGGATATGGAGGATCTCAACCCCTGCTTCGTGGGTGGTGTGCCCTCGGGCGGTGAGCGCACGCTTGCGCAGATGGGATACTTCCGGCCGTTTCCGGGTTACTCGCAGTATCGCTCGCCGATCAAGAAACTTTACATGGCGGGACCGTCGTGCCATCCGGGTGGCGGAATCAGTGGCATGGGCGTGATAACGGCCGGGGTCATGCTCGAGGACTTCGGTGTCACGCGACGCGCATCCTGAGCGAGCGAGCGCGGGCGCGCGTGCCGGTTCGCTGGCGCTGGTCGGGGCGCTTGCGCTCCTGAGCCCGTTGGTTGCGCAGGCCGATCAGCTGCAGGATGTGCTGCGGCGAGGATTTCTGCGCTGCGGCGTGACCGAATCCGGTGCAGGTTTCAGCTTCGTGGACGCCCATGGCAACCGTGCGGGATTTCGAAGTCGACAACTGCCGCACCATCTCCGCCGCGCTGTTCGGCGCGATCAAGGTGGAATACGTCGTGGTCAGCCCGCAGACCGTCTTTACGCTGATCCAGTCGAAAGGCATCGACATCTTCGCTGGCGGAGCCACCTGGTCGTTCCGCAGAGATGTGACGCTGGGCATCGATTTCACTGGCGTCTATTTTTACGACGGCCAGGGGTTCCTGGTGCGCAATGCCAGCCGGATCGCCAAGGTCGCGGATCTCGAAGGCGCGACCGTCTGCGTCACCCAGGGAACCACGCTCGAGCAGAATCTTGCGGACTATTTCTCAAGCCATGGAATGCGCTACGACGTCGTGACGTACGCGAGCGTCGGAGATGGCGGTCCAGGCTTACCGTGCGCGCCGCTGCGATGCGTTGTCGATGCAGCGTGCCGCGCTCGCCGCGCGGCGCATCGCGATGCCGGATCCGACAGGCGCATCACGTTCTTGCCGACATGATTTCCAAGGAGCCGCAGGCCGCGATCGTGCGCCAGGGCGAGACGCGCTGGCGGGATCTCGCTCTGTGGGCGTTCAACGTCCGTGTGGCCGCGGAAGAGCTGGGTGTGTCGCAGTCGAATGTCGCAGCGATGCGCGCGCGCGGCGCGCAATCCTGAACTCAGGCGCCTGCTGGGGCTCGAAGGCCATTTCGGCCAGGCGCTCGGCCTCACGAATGACTGGGCGTATGACATCGTCAGGCTGGTCGGCAATTCCGCCGACGTCTGGCAGCGCAATCTCGCGCCAATCGGACTCGATCGCGGCCCCAACGCGCTGTGGTCCGAGGGTGGCCTCATGAGCGCACTGCCGTTTCGCTGAAGGGATCACCATGCGTCTTTATGGAACACCCGGATCTCCGTTTGTCGCGCGGGTTCGAATCCAGATCATCGCGAAGTCACTGCCGATCGAGATCGTCGCGCCGCCAGGTGGCGTAGGCTCGCCGCAGCTGCGAGCGCTTTCGGCGCTGGGGCGCATTCCGATTCTCGAGACTGAGGGCGTATTCATCCCGGAATCGAGCGTCATCCAGGAGTACCTGGAGGACTGCTTTCCCGCGCCCCCACTGCGAGGCGACACTGCGCTGGAATGCGCACGGGTGCGCCTCGTCAGCCGCATAGTCGATCTTTATCTGGTGCCCGCGTTGCAGCCCTTACGTGCGGCGCTGGGGTCCGCCGGTGATCTGGCGGCGCTCGAGGCGGCGCGCACGAATCTGGACACGGCACTTGGGCAACTCGAGTCCAGAATCTTGGTCCCGGGCCTTTTGCCGTCGGTGACCGGCTGACGCTGGCGGACTGCGCGCTCGCGCCCGTCATGTTCTACGTGGACCGATTGGCAGGCACGATGCTTCCGGGCTATTCGCGCGCGCAATGGACGCGACTTGCCGGGTGTACCTCGCAGATTTCACAGAATGCGGCGGCAGCGAGCGTGCTCGCGCTCATCGCATCCAGCGTCAAGCCGGCGGAGGCCACCCGATGAGCGACACTATCACGGATCCCGGTCTGGAGGCCCTCGCCTGCCTTCCCGCCGACTGGCGCGAGGCCAAACTCATCGGACGCGTCTGGTCCGACGCTGGCATCGGGGGACCGAGCGTGGTGATCGTCGAGGCGGGGCAGCTGTTCGACGTCACGGCACGCCTCGCCACGGTCAGCGAAATGCTGAATCACCCCGATCCGCCCCAGTTGTGGCGCGAGCTGCCGCGTGATGTCTCACTGGGGCCGGTGGAGCAGACTCTCGCCAGCAGCCGTACCCGAACCGGGAAGGCGCCTGGGCCGCCGCTGCTCGCGCCCTGCGACCTGCAGGCCGTCAAAGCCTGCGGGGTGACGTTCGCACGCTCGCTGCTCGAGCGCGTGATCGAGGAGCGCGTGCGCGGCGATCCTGAGGGCGTCCGCAGCCCTGCGGGCGCAGCTCGAGCAGACGCTCGGTGCAACGCTCGAGACCGTTGTGCCGGGTTCCCCGAAGCGCAGCGCCTCAAGGTGCACCTGCTCGAGATCGGCCTGTGGTCCCAGTACCTCGAGGTCGGGCATCGGTCCGGACGCCGAGGTGTTTACGAAGGCGCAGCCGCTATCCGCCGTGGGCTTCGGCCAGCGGATCGGCGTGCTGCCCGGGTCGCACTGGAACAATCCCGAGCCCGAGCTCGTTCTGGCCGTCGACGCGAGTGGCCGCATCGTCGGGGCGGCGCTGGGTAACGATGTGAACCTGCGCGACTACGAAGGGCGCAGCGCGCTGTTGCTGGGTCGTGCCAAGGACAACAACGCCTCCTGTGCCATCGGACCCTTCATACGGCTGCTCGATGAATGTTTCACGCTCGCGCAACTGCGCGAGCTCGAACTGGAGCTGGAAATCCTCGGATGCGACGGCTTCGTCGATCGGGGCGTGAGCAGCATGGCCCGCATCAGCCGCGATGTGGAGGACCTGGTGGGCCAGGCGATGGGCGCACATCACCAGTATCCGGATGGGCTGATGCTCTTCACCGGGACGATGTTCGTGCCCACCGCATCACGCCCCGGTTTTGCAGGAGGATTCGGTCACCACCCTGGCGACGTCGTGAGAGTGCACTGCAACCGGCTCGGCCTGCTTGAGAACACCGTTGACCACACCGACGCCATCGAGCCGTGGACCTTCGGCATCGCGGCATTGATGCGCAACTTGAGCGCTAGGGGGTATCTGCAGCCATGAGAGTCACCAGTCAGCTCGCGGACGTCGAGTTCCGCTTTGGACCGGTCGTCCGCGATGGAAACAAGCTCGTCCTGTCGAGCTCGCCCGATCAGCCGATGACGACCACTGTGTACGTGAGTCCGCGCGATGTGGTGAGCTTCCTCGGCAAGCTGCTGCGCAGTCCCTCGGCTTTGCTGTTCGTGCTCGGCTTCCCGTACTTCTACTGGCGCGACCGTCGCGAACTCGACGAGCCTGCCGATCCGCACCGCCCCTGGTGATCCAATTGAGCCCCGCGGTGCGCAGACTGCTGTATCAGCTCCTCGCGCTCGGCGTGCTGCTCGTTGGGTGTTCGTCTGATCGCGCACAACACGCAGGTCAACCTCGAGCGGCTCGGCGTGCAGTCCGGCACCGCAGTTCCTGTGGGAGCGGGCGGGCTTCGAGATCAACCAGAAGCCCATCGCATTCGATGCCAATTCCACCGTGGCCCGCGCTCTCGCGGTGGCCTGCCTCAATACGGTACTGCTCTGTGCGTTGGCCGTGCTGCTCGCAACGCTCACCGGGGCCTGTGTCGGGTATCCTGAGATTGTCGCGCAGCTGGCCAGCACGCTGCGTCGCCACGGCGTTCGTGGAGGCGTTTCGCAATACGCCGCTGCTGCTGCAGGTGTTCTTCTGGTACTTCGTGGTTCTGCATGCCTTGCCTGACGTGCAGCAACACAGCTTTTGCTCTGTTCGATGTCGTCCAGCTCAACAATCGCGGCCTGTTCCTGCCGATGCCGCAAGGGCCATACGGGTGGATCCTGGTGCTCGCGACATTCGGCGTGGCCGTCGCGGGGGTACCCGCGGCCCGGCGCATCTCGCTCGCCGTGCAGGATCGTACCGGCCATTACTTTCCTGTCGTGGCTCTTCTGGCTGTCGCGTGCCTGCTACTCGCGATCGGGATATTCGGTCTGTTGGCTCCGGGCGAGCTCATCTGGGCAATCCCGGCGCCGGGTCGCTTCGGCTTCGCCGGCGGCTACGTGCTGCGGCCGGAATTTCTCGCGCTCGTCATCGCGCTGTCCCTTTACAATGCGAGTTATATCGCGGAGATCGTGCGCTCCGCGCTGCTCGCGATACCACCGGCCCAGAGCGAGGCGGCATATGCGTTCGGGCTGCCACGCGCGCGCGTTCTTGCACTGGTCCTGCTTCCGCAGGCGCTGCGCATCATCACGCCTCCACTCACGACCGTTTATCAGAACATACTGAAGAGCAGTGCCCTGGGTGCCGCTATCGCCTATCCGGAGCTCGTCTCGGTGATGATCGGCACGGTCAACAATCTCGTGGGGCAGCCGGTCGTCATCATGGCGATCACGCTGATCCTGTATCTGGGCTTCTCCATCTGCATCGCCGGGATGATGCAGTGGCACCAGTGGCGCAAGGCGCGATGGCAGTAGCGTCTTCACGTACGGTCGGTCGCTGGGCGCGCGACAACCTCTTCGCCACGCCCGGTGCTTCGCTGGCGAGCGCGGTCACGCTCGATTGCGGGGCTGTGGCTCCTTGCACGGCGCACTGCAATGGCTGGTGCTCGACGCCTACTGGGCAGGTCGGGAGCCGAGCGCCTGCCCGCAGAAAAGCGCGGCCTGCTGGCCGTTCATCCGCGCCCGTCTCGATCAGTTTCTCTACGGATTCTATCCGGCGCAGGAGCGCTGGCGAATCGACCTGGCGCTGTTATTGGCAGCGCTGCTCGCCGATCGCCGCGGTCGTGCGATCGCTCCGAGTCAGCTCGCGAACGCTTCTGCTGGCTGGTTACGCCTGGCTTGGCGCTTGCTCTCGCTCTGTTCTCGGCGGCTGGGCCGGGTTGCCGCGCGTGTCCCACGGCGCAGTGGGGCGGAGCGTTTCTCACCCTGACCACGGTGGCGACGGTGTTTGCCGTGGCCTTGCCTGCCGGAATACTGCTGGCACTGGGGCGCACCTCGCCGCTGCCGCTCGTGCGTGCACTGTGCGTCGCTCTGGGTCGAGTTCTGGCGCGGGGTGCCGGCGCTGGTCGTCCTGTTCATCGCCACCATCATGTTTCCGCTGTTCGTGCCCGAGGATTTCAAGATCGACAAGCTGGTGCGCGCGCTGCTGGCGATGGCGATTCTGATGTCCTGCTATCTTGCCGAGGCCGTGCGGGGCGGACTCGCGAGCGTCCCGCTGGGGCAGGTCGAAGCCGCCAGCGCTCTCGGGCTCGGTTACTGGCAGCGCAATTTTCTGGTGGTGATGCCGCAGGCGCTGTCCGCCGCGCTGCCGCAAATCGCAAGCAATCTGATCGGACTGACCAAGGAGACTACGGTGCTTTTGATCATCGGCATTCCGGACCTGCTCGCAATGGTGAACGCGGCGGCGGCCGACCCTGCCTGGCTCAGCGAAGGGGTGCTCATGACAGGCTACGTCTTCACGGCTGCTGTCTTCTGGGTGTGCTGCTTTGCCCTGTCGATCTACGCCCGGCATCTGGAGCGACGCCTGCGCGGACATCATCGCGAGCAGCGAGCCATGACGCTGCGACCGCAAGCGCGCGCTGGGCTGCTCGAGTTGCGTGCCTATACACAGGGAAAGGGCGCATTGCACGGTGTCGCGCAACCGATCAAGCTCTCGAGCAACGAGTCTTCGTATGGGCCGAGCCCGCGGGCGACGCGCGCATTTCTCGATAGCGCGACTGAGCTGCACCGCTACCCGGATGGTGCACAGCTCGACGTTGCGCCATGCGATCGCCGCAACTCACGGGCTGAAGGCGGACCAGATCATCTGCGGCAACGGCTCCGAAGAACTCCTCGGCCTGCTGATCCGCGCTTACGTGGCGCAGGGGCGGAGATCGTGCTCTCGGACAATCATTTCATGATGTGTCCGATTTACGGTCATACGCAGGGCGCGCGCATGCTGTTCGCTCCGAGCGTGACGATCGGGTCGATGTCGATGCGATGCTGGCCCTGGTCTCGCCGGCCACGCGCATGGTCATCCTGGCCAATCCGAACAATCCCACCGGCACCTACGTGAGTGCCGCCGAGCTGCATCGCCTGCACGCAGCGCTGCCGCGAATGTGTTGCTGCTGATCGATGGCGCCTACGCGGAGTATGTGACCGCTGGCGGACTACGAGGACGGCGCTGCGCTCGTCGAGCACCACGAGAACGTGGTGATGACCCGATCGTTCTCCAAGATTCATGGTCTCGCGGGGCTGCGCATCGGCTGGGCGTACTGTCCTGCCCACGTCATCGACGTGCTGCAGCGCATCCGTACGCCGTTCAACGCCAATCGCGCAGCGCTGGCCGCCGCCGCAGCTGCGGTGGCCGATGTGGATTACGTCTCACAGGTGCGAGTCGAAAGTCGCCGCGGCGCAGTCTTCGATACGCCACGAGCTTGCCGCGCTCGGCATGCGGGTGATCCCGAGCGTGACGAACTTCTACCTGCTCGACTTCGCCGGCATGAGCCGGATTCTCGGCGCGAGAGGCCTCCGCGTTTCTGGAGTCACGCGGCGTGATACCGCGGCCGATCAAGTCCGGACGAGGCGAGAACATGCTGCGGATCACGGTCGGCAAGGATGAGGAGAACGCGGCCGCGCTCGCGGCACTGCGCGAGTATCTCGGGGCGCACGTAGCGGCAACTGAAGAGGACACAGGTTATGGCAGTGGTGCTGATCACGGGTTGCAGCGGCGGCTTCGGCCGGGAGATGGCTGCGGAGTTCACACGGCGCGGCGATGAGGTCTACGCCGCGGTGCGTTCGCTGCCGGCCGCGAAGCGCTTCGCGCGGGCGGTGCGGCTCATCAGCTCGAGCTCGACGTCACGAGCGGCGCCTCGATCGAGGAGGCAGTGGGCGCGGTCGTCGCCGATGCCGGACGGATCGACGTGCTGGTCAACAACGCGGGAGTCCATCGACTCGGCGCCTTCGAGGACATGCCGGAGGCGCAGCTGCGCGCGATGATGGAGATCAATTTCTTCGGCCCCGTCACGGCTCGCCCGTGCCGTGCTGCCGACGATGCGTGCCCAGGGCACGGGGCACATCATGATGATCTCTTCCGTCGGCGCGCTGGTGTCGCGGGCGGCCGATGCCTTTTACTGCGCGAGCAAGAGCGCGCTCGAAGCTGCAGCGGAGGCGCTGCGGTACGAAGTTGCGCGCTTCGGCATCCGGGTCACTGCGATCGAGCCGGGCGCCTTTCGTACCGAAGTGGCCGAGAAGGGCGCGGCCGAGCTCTACGATCTGGCGCAGTCGCCGTACGAAGCGCTGGTGAGATTTCGCAGTCGCAAGGTCCGCGATGCCTGCCGTGGCGGCGACGACCCTGCCGTGGTTGCTCGTGCGGTCGCAGATATCGCCCACGAGAGCGCAGGGCGCCAGCGACGTCCGCTGCGTCGCCCGGTCGGGGCGCAGGCGCAGGAGATGGTGCGGGGCCTGCGGGCGAATGGAGTCGCTCGCAGCGTGACGAGATGATCCGTGCCAGATCGCAGGTCGACTGGTGGATGCGGGGCGAATCCGACCCGCCGCCCTGAGGCCTTGCCGGATCAGTGCTGGGTGAACTGCGATACCTGGGCGAGCAGCCATTGCTGAAAGGCGCTGATCTTCGGCTGCTCGGACGAGGAGTCGCGCGTCAGCAGGTAGTAGGAATACTCCGCCGGAACCTGTTGTTCATAAGGCCGCACCAGGTTGCCTGCGGCGATCTCCTGCGCGACCAGGGCACTGCGACCGAGCGCAACGCCCAGCCCGCGCAGGGCCGCCGTGATGACCATGTGTGAGTGGCTGAAGCGCGGACCGCGGCTCGCCTCGATGTCATCGAACCCCGCCGGACAGCAGCCAGGTGCGCCATTGCATCTGCATGTCATCGTGCAGCAGTGTGTGATGGCGCAGGTTGCGCGGATCGGTTAGCGGGTACTCGCCCTCGAGCAGCGCCGGAGCGCACACCGGTGAGATCTCCTCGCTGAACAGCTTGAGCGTGCGCAGGCCCGGCCAGTTGCCGCGCCCATAGCGGATGACCGCATCGATCCACGGTGGCGCAAACTCTTCCGACTCGTTGCCGAACTCATCGACGGGGTTCTGGGTGGTGAGGCGCACGTCGAGATTGGGATTGGCCTTCAGGAACAGCGACAGGCGCGGGATGAGCCAGTGCGTCGCGAAGGACTCCGACGTGGAAATGCTGAGCAGCTCATCGAAATCGCGGTGCACCAGGCTCTCGGTCGCCGCGCGCAGCTTGTTGAGCGCGCTGCGCACCGCCGGCAGATAGGCGATGCCTTCCTCGGTCAGCTGGATCTCGCGGTTGTTACGGTGGAACAGCGGGAAGCCAAGCCAGTCCTCGAGGGTTCGCACCTGGTGGCTCACCGCGGACTGCGTTACGTGCAGCTCACTCGCCGCTCGCGTGAAGCTCAGCAGGCGCGCGGCAGCCTCGAAGGCCCGCACGGCAGTGAGCGGCGGAAGGGTAGGGCGGGGCGCTCGGGCCAAGGGCTGCGTCTCCGTGACGTCGGTGTAGCCGCCACTCTAGCTCAATCGCGCGGACTCCACTGGCGGCGCACCTCGTCCATGGTGTCCATGATCGACAGGGTTTCCTCCAGGGGCATGATCTCGCTCTCCGTGCGCCCGGCACGCAGCGCCGCCATCACCTCGATCGCCTGGTATCCGTAGCCGCTTCCGACCACCGGATAGTCGAGCACCTGCGCCGGCTCCGCGCCGCTGACCACGGTCAGTCGAGTGGGCCGGAAGATCGGCGCTGCGACGTGGATGCGGCCACCGTCTGCCGAGAATCTCGAGGTCGGGCGAGCGCCGCGCGCGCAGCGAGACGTACAGCGACGAGCGTGCGCCACCCGCATGCTCGAGAATCAGGAAATCGTGATCGTCGACGCCGTGGGGGCTCATCCCGGCGCTGCTCAGGACTCGCTGGGGCCTGCCGAGGCACATCGAGCTCATGGAGATGAGGTAGACCCCCGCATCGAGCAGGGCGCCGCCGCCGAGCTGCGGCGAGAACAGGTAGTAGTTGGGATCGTACTCGGGCATGAACGCGCCGCCGCCCACGATCATCTGGACCTTGCCGATGGCGCCCTGGTGCAACAGCTCCCGCATGGCCTCCACGGCGGGCAGGAATCGCGTCCACATCGCTTCCATGAGGAACACGCCCCGCGCGCGCGCCAGCGCGTATCAGCTCATTCGCCTCGCCGGCGTTCAGCGTGAACGGCTTTTCGCAGAGCACGGCTTTGCCCTGCTCGAGGCAGGCGCGGATATTGGCCACGTGGGCGACGGGGGGGTCGCGATGTAGACGGCATCGACGTCTTCGTCGGCGGCCAGGGCCTCGTGAGTGGCGTGGGCGCGGGGAATCTCGCCGCAAAGGCCTGCGCGGTTGCTGCGGAGCGTGAGCCGACCGCCAGCTGAGCTCGCGGAGCGAGCGCAGCTCCTCGGCCATGGTTTTCGCCATCTGCCCGGTGCCGAGGATTCCCAGCGAATGGGGCGGCTCGAGCGGGCGGTTGGGGCATGGCGATCCACTGAAGCATCTGACGATGCAGAAGGTAACGAACCGCGTGCCCGGAGGGCGGCGCATGACTCTTATTAATGACCCGCATGAGCTCTTTGCGTGGTGGGGGGGGCCTTCAGCGAGAATTCTGGCGCGTGGACCCGAATAGCCCGTCGACCCTGCGCCTGCATCCCGCGGACAACGTGGTCGTCGCGCGCGTCGATATTCCTGTCGGCGCACCGATCGAAGGCGCGGTCCAGGCGCTCGAGGCGATCCCGGCCGGGCACAAGGTCGCTGTTGCGCGGATCGCGGCCGGCGCAGCGGTCATCAAATACTCGAGTCCCATCGGAGTGGCCCTCACAGGCCATCGAGGCGGGCAGACACGTGCACATCCACAACGTCATGGCGGATCTGCCGGTTGCGCCGCCCACGGCGCGCAGCACTGCCCGGGCGACGACGGCGAAAACGGCGCAGCGGTCCTTCGACGGCTACGTTCGTCCGGATGGCCGCGTAGCCACGCGCAACTATGTCGGCATCGTGACTACGGTGAACTGCTCGGCGACGGTCGCGCGCTTGATCGCTGCGCAGTTCAACGGCGAGCGCCTTGCCCGGTTCGCGGGCGTCGATGGCGTCGTCGCGCTGGCGCACGCCTCAGGCTGCGCCATGTCGAAGTCCAGCGAAGGCTTCAGGGTGTTGCGGCGAACGCTGGCCGGTTACGCGCGCCATCCCAACTTCGCAGGCGTGCTGATCCTGGGCCTGGGCTGCGAGCAGAACCAGACCGCCGATCTGCTCGAGGACTTCTCGCTGAAGGGCGAGGCAGCGGTCGATGCACTGGTGATTCAGGAAGCGGGCGGTACGCGCCCATCGGTCGAGGCAGGGGTGAAGAGCGTCGAGCGGCTGCTGGAGCGCGCTTGCGCGGCGCGCCGCGAGCCTGTTTCGGCGAGCCACCTCAAGCTGGCGCTCGAATGCGGCGGCTCCGATGGCTACTCGGGCATCTCGGCCAATCCGGCGCTGGGCGCCGCAGCGGACCTTCTGGTCGCACATGGCGGCGACCGTGGTCCTTTCGGAGACGCCGGAGATCATCGGCGCCGAGCATGTACTGATTCAGCGTGCCGCATCGACAGAGGTCGCCCGGCAGCTCGAGGAGCGGGTCGCCTGGTGGCGCGCAGTACACGGAACAGCATGGCGTTTCGGTCGGCGACAACCCCTCGGAGGGCAACCGGCGTGGCGGTATCACGACCATTTTCGAGAAATCCCTCGGTGCGGTGGCGAAATCCGGCACCTCACCGCTCATGGGCGTCTACGAATACGCACAGCCCATCGACACGGCGGGCCTGGTCTTCATGGATTCGCCCGGCTACGACCCGGTAGCCGTCACCGGACAGGTCGCCTCCGGGCTGCAATGTCGTGTGCTTCACGACCGGCCGCGGCGCCGTGTTCGGCTGTCGGCCGGTGCCGAGCATCAAGCTGTCGACCAATACCGCGTTGTTTCGGCGCATGACGGGCGATATCGATCTCGATTGCGGCGGCATCATCGAGGGACGAGAGTCGGTGCAGAGCGCCGGCAAGCGCATCTTCGAGCAGATCCTTGCCACGGCGTCGGGACAGCGCACGTGCAGCGAGTCGCTGGGCTTCGGCGCGGACGAGTTCGTTCCCTGGCAGCTCGGCGCCGTACTCTGACCGCATTACTTTCGTTGATGAAGCCCATGAAAAAGCTTCGCTTGTTGCGCGTCGCGCGTCGCCTATCTTAGGCCCACATAACCTTAGCAGCTCGAGGGGAACTCCACGGTGAATAGATCAAAATCGATGATCCTGGGCGCACTAGCCTGTCTGCCGCCGCTTGCAGTGGCACAGGAACAACAGGAGGCCGTGCCCGGCGAGGTGCTGGTCACCGCCCAGCGACGCGTCGAGTCCGTTCAGGATGTGCCGATCAGCGTCAGCGTCTTCACCGGCGCAGACCTGGAGAAATCGAACATCAACGAGGCGAAGAGCTATCTGCAGTTCGCGCCCAATGTGAGCTTCACCGAGGACGGCGAAGTCGGCAACCGCGGCATCAGCATCAGTATCCGCGGCGTAAGCGATGTGAGCCTTGGAGAGGTGGTCACGGCCAACTCGATCGGCTTCTACCTCGATGAGTTCAACGTCGGCACAGTGGCCAACGGCGTCATCAACCCGCAGCTGCGCGATGTCGAGCGCATCGAAGTGCTGCGCGGCCCGCAGGGCACCTACTTCGGGCGCAACGCACTGGCCGGAGCCTTGAACATCACGACGAGGAAGCCCGAGCAGGTGTTCTCCGCGGAAGGCACCGTGCGCGCCTCCCGTTTCAACACCTGGGGCGTCGGCGGCGTCCTCAACGTTCCGCTGTCCGACAACGTGGCCGCAAGGCTCGTGGCGGATTACGACGAGAGCGATGGGCTCATAAAGAATGTCAATCCGAGCGGCACGCCCAATTCAGGCTTCGAGAGCAAGTACGCGCGTCTCGGAGTGCGCGCCACGCCGAACGATGCGCTGACCATCGACCTGAGCCTCATCTACAATGACGAGGACGATGGCTTCGATGCCGACGTGCCCTCAGGCGTGCTGGATCTCGACACGCAGAGCATCTTCGGCAGCAGCTTCCGCCCGCTCGATGACTACCTCGGCGTCTACCCCGAGAACTCCCGCCGCGTGAACCACGATACGCCGGAGTACAACCGCAACGGCTACAACCTCGCCAACCTGCGCATCGCGTACGATCTCGGCAGCGTGGAGCTGCGCTCCATCACCGGCTACATCGACAGCGACAACGACCGGTTCTTCGACCAGGACAACATCAGCGTCAATGCGATCGAGCGCGAGAACCACTACAAGGGCGAGTCGTTCAGCCAGGAGCTGCGCCTGCAGTCGACCGGCGAGCACCGGGCCGACTGGACGGTCGGCGCCCTCTATGCGCGTGACGACATCGACCAGTTCAATTCCGTGCGCGCCGGATCACAGGGCTCCTATACCGATCCGGTGACCGGTGAGGTCATTGGCCTGCTGCCGCCGATTCCCGCGGGATTCCGCATCAACGAGAACCGGGCCGCGTTCCGCACGACCTCGTACGCATTGTTCGGCGACATCAGCTGGAACCTGAGCGAGATGTGGACCCTGAAGACCGGTGCGCGCTATACGCGTGACAAGGTCGCACGCCGCATCTTCGACGTCGTGAACTTCGAGGCCCCGCCGCTCAGCGGCGGTGGCTCCGACGAGTTCACCGATTTCGCTCCCCGCGTGGTGCTGCAATACGAGCCGACTGCGGACGCCACCTGGTACCTGACGGCCTCGAAGGGCTACAAGGCCGGCGGCGTGGACACCTTCTTCGTGCCCGATGTGAACAATCCCGGCACGCAGGTCGCCGAGAACCGTTCCTTCGATCCGGAGGAGATGTACAACTACGAGCTCGGTTTCAAGGGACGTTTCGCCGGTGGTCGCGGCCGCTTCAGCGCAGCGGCGTTCTACCTCGACTGGAAGGACATGCAGGTGCAGACCAACTTCCTGCGCGATCCGAACGACATCAGCTCCTCGGTGCAGGCGACGCTCAACGCCTCGGGCGCCACGACCAAGGGCTTCGAGTTCGAGGTCTCGGGCCAGGTCACCGACGGCCTTCACGTCGGCGCGGCCGGCGGCTACCTGGACGGCAAGTTCGACGACTTTCCGGATGCGGTGCTCGCAGGCGCCAACCGTCTCGACATGAGCGATGCGCGGCTTCCCAAGACACCGAAGTGGACGGGAAGCGCCTTCGCCGAATACGGCTTCCACGTCGGCGAGAACCTGAATCCGTTCGTGCGCGGCGAAGTGGTCTATCGGGCGAAGAGCGCCGGCGACCTCGAAGGTGCGGCGGCGCTGAGCCGGCGGGTGATCCTGAGCGGCGGCAACGCCGGGCAGGTATTGCCCGAGTATCCGTACGTGCTGCCTTCCTACACGGTGGTGAACCTGCGCGCCGGTCTCGGCGGCGAGAAACTCGACTTCCAGGCCTATGTCGAGAATGTGTTCGACGAGGAGTACTACAACGGCACGGGCGATAACTTCGGCCTCGCCGGCATCCGTCTGCGCCCGCACCCGCGCATCTGGGGTGTGCAGGCCGTGTACCGCATGAAATGACGGAGCGCGCGCAAGGAATGCAGGAGTTCGATGTTGTCGTCGCCGGTGGCGGAGTCAACGGACTTTCATGCGCATGTACGCTCGCACGGGCCGGACTCAAGGTCTGCGTGGTGGAAGGCAATGACTGGGTAGGCGGCGGTGCGGTCACTCGCGAGGTGACCGCCCCGGGCTTCAAGAACGACCTGTACGGCTCCTCGCATGTCTGGATCCACTGCAATCCGGACTTCCAGGAGATCAAGAAGGAGCTCGAAGGCTACGGCCTGAAGTATCTGTGGTCCGAGGATCACATCACCGGGCACCCGGATCGCAGCGGCGGCCCCGGCATCGTGATCTACCGCAGCATCGACAAGACGGTCGAGAGCATCGCCCGCTATTCCGAGGCGGATGCGCAAGCGCTACCGACGCGTCTACGATGATTTCGCGCTGATCCGCGAAGGGTTCCTCAAGGCGTTCTTCTCGCCGCCCGCGCCGCCTTCGCTCATGGCGCAGGCCATGGAGCGCAGCCGCGATGGACTGCGGCGGCTGCGCGAGTTCTCCCTGAGCGCGCTCAGCTGGGTGGAGCAGAATTTCGAGAACGACTTCGTGCGCGCGGTGATGCTCAACTGGGCGCTCGCGCCGCAGATCCTGCCCGAGCAGGAGGGGGCCGGGCAGTCGTTCTACATCATGATCCCGGCGGTCCACGTCTACGGGCAGGCGATACCGCAGGGCGGCAGCCAGGCGCTGCCGCTTGCCATGGTGCGCTACATCGAGGGCCACGGCGGCACCGTGCTGACGGGCACGCAGGTGCGCTCGTTCATCATCGAGGGCTCGGAGGCGCGCGGCGTGGTGCTCGCGGACGGCCGTACGCTGCGCGCGAAACGTGCGGTCGTTTCCTCGCTCGACCCCAAACAGACTTTTCAGCGGCTCACGCCGCGTGAGCACCTGACCGAGGACTTCCTCGAGATGGTGTCGGCCTATCGCTTCGGCCGCACCAGCATCTGCCGGATTCATCTCGCCCTGACGGAGCCGCCGCGCTTCACGAACGGCGCAGACATGAGTGTCTGCCCGTTCCACCGCATCGTCGATTCGATGCCCCAGATGATCAAACAGTACGCCGAGATGGCGCAGGGCATCCCGCCCTCCGATCCATTCCTGTGGAGCGCGTGCTGGACGCTGATGGATCCCACCCGCGCGCCACCGGGACAGCACACGCTGATTCTCGACACGTTCGTGTCGAACTGGCTCGCCGACGGACGTCGCTGGGAGGACATCAAGACGCAGTACGCGCTCGAGGTCCTGCTGCCGAAGCTGCGGCAGTACGCACCGAACATCAACGAGAGCACCATACTCGGCTATTACGTCGATGCGCGTGAGAGCCTGGAAGCCGCCAATCCCTCATTCGTGGATGGCACGACGCATGGCGGCGAGCGCGTGCAGGCGCAGCTCGGCTATTTCCGGCCGTTCCCGGGCTACGCCCATTACCGCTCGCCGATCAAGAAGCTCTACATGACCGGGCCGCACTGCCATCCCGGCGGCAGGCATCTCCGCGGCCGGAACCGTCGCCGCGGGCGTGATGCTCGAGGACCTCGGCCTGAAGCGTACCAAATAGGAAGACAATCGCCGTGTCGAAACGCATCGAGAAATACACCGCCCTCGCCATTCAGCCGCACGTGAAGGTGGCCAGCGAGCGCTCCGAAATCGAGCAGAACCTCGATCGTGTCTGCAACATGATCGACTTTGGCGTCGGCTACTTCTGGGAGCTGCCGGTGCGGTTGATCGTGCTGCCCGAGTACTTCCTGCAGGGCGTGACGACGCCGGCAAGGGCGAGCACGGCATCGACAGCTTCATGAAGAAGGCCATCACCTTCGATGGTCCCGAGATGAAGCGCCTCGGTGAGAAGGCGCGCGAGTACGGCGTGTACATCGCCGGCGGCGGCGTCATCGAACAGATGCCGCAGTTTCCCGACCGCTGGTTCAACTCCGCGTTCGTGCTGGGTCCGGACGGCAAGGTCGCCCTGCGCTATCACAAGTGGCACATTCCGGCCTCGATCGGCCTCGGTACGAGCCCGCACGACCTGCTGGATGAATACCGCAAGGTCTTCGGCGATGACATCAAGACGCTGTTCCCGGTGATCGATACCGAGATCGGCAAGCTCGGCACCATGACCTGCCACGACGGCTGCACGCCCGAGGTTTCCCGCGCGCTCGGCTACAACGGCTGCGAGGTGATCTGCCACCCGGTCGCCCTGCAGGAAGTGGAAGGGCGTCGAGCAACCCATGGGACTTCTGGCGTTTCACGCGTCGTACGCGCGCGCACGACAACATGGCGTATCTGATCGGCTCGAACTGGGGCAGCGTCGACTACGACTATTACCCGCGCGCCTTCTGCCCCGGCTATTCATTCATCATCGACTATCAGGGCATGATGATGCGCGAGGCACCTTATCCGCAGGAGCAGGTGATCGGCGCGACCATCGACATCGAGTCGCTGCGCGAGCATCGCTCGCGCTGCAATCACAACACCTGGACGGACCTGCGCACCGAGGGCTTCCGGCAGATCTACGACAAGCCGATCTATCCGCCGAACCAGTTTCCGCTCGGCAAGCCGCCGCGAACGCTGGCGGACAAGATGGCGCCGGTGGAGCAGGTGTTCCGCGACCTCTACGGACGAGGGCAGTTCACGCCTCCCGCGGGACTCACGGTGGAAGACATGCCGAAGCAGCATGCCCGCCGCATCGCGCAGGCCCAGAAGATCGGAACGCTGCGCAAGAGTTGATCCGACGGGGTCAGGACGGCTTGAGTTCCTAGATCCGGACCATCACGGATTTGAGCTCGGTGAAGCCGTCGATGGCTTCACGGCCCTGTTCGCGCCCCCAGCCACTTTGCTTGTAGCCCCCGAACGGCACCGCCGGATCGGGCACGCCGTGAGCGTTCACCCAGAGCAGGCCCGCGCGGATGGCCGCGGTCACGCGATGCGCCCTGGAGACATCGCGGGTCCAGACGCTGCCGGCGAGCCCGTAGTCGGTCGAGTTCGCGGCAGCGACGACCTCCTCGACGGAGTCGAAGGGCGTCGCGCTGAGCACCGGGCCCGAAGATCTCCTCGCGCACCGGCGTCATGTCGGGCCGCGTGTCGGCAAGAATGGTTGGTGGGAAGAAGAAGCCGGCGCCCTCGCGCGCGCGGCCGCCTGAGACCACTCGCGCGCCTTCGGCGACGCCGCTGTCGACGAGTCCCGCAACGCGCGCGCGATGCGCCTGCGAGATGAGCGGGCCGATCTGGCTTGCCGGATCGAGCCCCGGGCCGAGCTTCAGTGCATTGGCCGCCGCCGACGAGGCGCTCGAGGAAATCAGTCGTAGACGCTGCGTTCGACGAACAGCCGCGAGCCGGCAACGCATACCTGGCCGGCCGAGGAGAAGATGCCTCCCGCCACGCCCTGCGCTGCAAGATCGAGATCGGCGTCGGCGAAGACGATGACTGGCGATTTGCCACCGAGCTCGAGAGTCAGTTTCTTGAGATTGCCCGCCGCGGCGTGAATGATTTTTCGACCCGTGGCCGTCGAACCGGTGAACGACAGCTTGTCGACCTGCGGAGTGAGCGGCGAGCGCTGCCCCGACGACTCCCTCGCCGGTCACGATGTTGACCACCCCGTCCGGCACCCCGGCCTCGACCAGCAGCTCGCCGAGCTTCAGCACCGAGAAGCAGGAGAGCTCGGAAGGCTTCAGCACCACGCTGCATCCGGCCGCCAGGGCGGGCGCCATCTTCCAGGAGGACTGCGTGAGCGGACCGTTCCAGGGAACGATGAGCGCTGCGACCCCGATGGGCTCGCGCACGCTGTAGCAGTGAAACTCCATGCCAAAGGTGTTCAACGACGAGCTGCCTGTCCATCGAGCTTGGTGCACCAGCCGGCGTGGTAGCGGAAGACCTCGGCGGCGAAGCGCACGTCGCCTTCGCGCGCCGACTTCGAGCAGCTTGCCACCGTCGAGCGATTCAAGCTCCGCGAGCATCTGCGCATCGCGCTCGATCAGCTCGGCGACCCGCCACAGGATGCGGGCGCGCGTGGTCGGCTCCAGCGAGGTCCACACGCGCGTATCGAACGAGCGACGTGCCGCGGCGACTGCTGCGTTGACGTCGGCTTCGATCGCCTGCCGTGAACTCACCGATCTGCGCGCCGGTGGCGGGGTTGATGCTCGCCAGCGGGGGCAGGGCACCCGCCGAATCGCGCCATCGACCGTCGATGAGCAGGCGGCCGCGCGTGGCGAGAAAGCGCTGGGTCGCATCGCTCACGCGCGGTAATGCCAGTGTCTGCCATCTCAGCGGCTCTCCATGAAGCTGCGCATGGCGGCGCTCAGCGCCTCGTTGTCGCTGTCGAGACCGATGGTGATCCGCAGTGAGTTCTCGGGACCGCCGGCACCGAGCGGGCGCACGATGATGCCCTGCAGCACGCAGATGCTCGCTCGCCCGCCTGGCGGTGTGATCGCCGCCGGGAAAGCGGATCAGGACGAAGTTCGCGACGCTCGGCACTACCTCCAGACCCAGCGCCTGGAATTCCGCGGTGAGCCTGCGAATCCAGCGCTGCCGTGTGGTCGCGCACCTTCTCGGCGTGCTGCTGGTCGCGCACGGCGGCAGTCGCGGCGGCCAGCGCCGCGGAGTTGACGTTGAACGGCGTGCGGATGCGATCGAGCGTCTCGACGATGTCCGGCGCGCCGTAGCCCCAGCCCACGCGCAGGCCGGCCAGCCCGTAAAGCTTGGAAAAGGTATGGGTGACGAACACATTGTCGGCAGATCGCGCAAGCTCGAGCCCGCAGTCGTAGTCCGTGGCGGTGACGTAATCGCCATAGGCCGCGTCGATCACCAGCAGGCATTCCTGCGGCAGCCCGGCGTGCAGACGGCTGCAGCTGATCGCGCGGCAGGTAGGTGCCGCAGGGATTGTTGGGACTGGCGATCACGGCCAGCCGGGTGCGCGCCGTGACGGCAGGCGAGGATCGCATCGACGCTGATGCGACAGTCGGTCTCCGGCGCCACGACCACGTCGGTGCCATGGACGCGCGCATGCGTCCAGCACATGGCGAAGCTGTACTGGCTGAGGATGATCTCATCGCCCGGCCCACTGTACGCGCGGATGAGCAGCGAGAGGACCTCGTCCGAGCCGTTGCCGCAGACGATGCGCGCCTCCTCTATGCCATAGACCTCGGCGATCGCCTCGCGCAACGCCCTTTGCGCCGCGTCCGGATAGCGGAAGAGCTCGGGATTCGAGCGCATGATAGGCGGCCAGTGCCACGCGGGCTCGGGCCGAGCGGCGACTCGTTCGAGGACAGTTTGATGGGGCGTCGGTATGCCGGTGATCGCCCGCTCGCCCGGCACGTACGGAGCGGTGCGCAACACGCCTGGCTGCGGCGATATCCGTTTCATGCGGGCAGATTAAGGGCCGCCCCACAGCGCGCCAAATGAGAGATTGTGATCGCCCGGATTAGAAAAGGTCATGGCGCGCAGCTTGCCCGGATGCGGCGCTGCGCCGACGATGTCGAACCCATGATAAAGCTCGCCCACGTCTGCATCGAGTCTGCGGATCTAGAGGCCACGAGCGCTTTTACGGTTGCCTGGGCCTGAAGCGCAAGTTCGAGTTCCGGAATCCGGCGGGGCTGCTGATCGGCTACTACCTCGGCTTCGACAACCTGACCTTTCTCGAGGTGATCCGCGTGCGCACTGTACGGCCGGAAGGAGTGGTGCGACACTTCGCGATGGAGAGCGACGATGTGGAGGCGCTGCGCGCACAGATTGCTCGCGGCCGGCTACCAGCCGGGCGAGAAGCGCCTGGGTGAGGACCATACCTGGATGGTCACCTGCCGCGACCCGAACGGCGCGTTCATCGAGCTGCACCAGTACGATCAGAAGAGCATGCAGTTGCACGGCGGTGTTTGCGAGATCGACTATACACCGTGACTTGTGCCGATCGCGTGAACGAGAACTCGCAGGGGGAGATCGAGTGGCCCTGATTGCACCGATACCACCACCGCGCTTGCCGCGGTGATCTTGACTCGCCTGGCTCGGCTTCTGGGCCGATCGCCACCCCATAGCCCGCAAGGTATCGGCGTGCCATGGGTGCTCACCGCCGCGCTGATTCTCTCCAACACCGGCATCATTCCGCTCAGTCGCCTGCCTACGACTTCGTGGGCAAGTACCTGCTGCCGCTCGGATTCCGTTCCTGCTGTTCAAGGCTAACTTCCGCGCGTGTCACCAGGGCGGGTGGGTACTGCCTGCTTCGGAATCACGTGCATCGGGGTCTCACGGGGGCATCCTGGGCTTTCATCTGTTTGACCTGGGCCTGAGGGCGAAGATCGCGGGCACCTATGCCGGGGCTTCGGCGGCGTCAGCGATTTCGTGGCGATCTGCGGTGGACATGACACCGCAGACTTTCAGCGTGTCGCTGGGCGCGAGCGCACCCGCGGCCATCGTCGGCCTCATGATCCTTGTCTCGATCCCCTCGATTGGCTTTATCCGCCGGCACATTCCCTCGCGCATCATGGAGGAGGCCACCGCCGAGCGGGCGCTGAACAAGGAAGAGGAATTTCCGCGCCTGGCGGCTGGATCACATCTCGTTCCTGAAGGCGGCGCCGATCCTGTTCGTCTATTGCACCTTCATGCTGTGCGTCCACTTCGTCGTGGTGCTGATCGCGGCGAAGATCTTCAAGTTCGATCTGGCCGATGCGCTCATGGGCACCGCGACGGCGAATGTCGGGGCGGCGGCCGCCGCCGGCATCGCATCGGCAAAGGGGTGGAAGACACTCGTGACTCCGGCCATCGCCGTCGGCATGTTCGGCAAGGTGATCGCGAACTTCATCGGCATCGCGATCGTCAAGTGGCTCAGCTGACCGGCTATCGCAGCAGGTGATCGAGGAGGAAGCGCGCAGTCTTCGCGCGCGCGACGCCCGATTCAGGGAGATCCGGGGCGATCTCCGGGAAGGCATGCACCATGCCCTCGTACAGGTCCAGCTTCACCGGTATGCCTGCAGTGTCCATCGCCTGATAGAGGCGGATGAAATTGCTCAGCAGGATCTCGCGCGTGCCTCCCTGAATGAGCGTGGGCGCAAACCCGCGCGCGTAGTCACCGTAGACGGGCGAGACGTAAGGGTCGCGCAGCCGATCCGCCGGGACGACGAACTGCGAGAGCTTCTCGACCTCCTGGTAGTTGAACGCCGGCTCGAACTGGCGAAGCGTCATGAACGTCTCGCCCTGCACGGCAAGATCGGTCGAGGGCGACCAAAGAACGAGCGCTGCCGGAATACCCAGTCCATCGTCACGCATCTTGAGTGCCGCCCCCGCAGCAAGTCCGCCGCCGGCGGAGATGCCGAACAACGCTATGTCTTCCATACGGTGGCCTGCGGCGATCAGGCTTTTCACGACCAGAATGATCTGCCCGAGGATCGCGTCGTACGTGGCGAACGGAATGGTGGTGTAGTCCACGCAGATGAAGCGCAAGGCGGCCTCAGTGGCCAGTGGTACGCTCGCGGGCAGCGATGTGCGGGCAGAACCGAATACGTACCCGCCGCCATGCACGAAGACAACGACTCGCCGACCTTCGCGCCAGCCATTCGGCTTCACATCCAGAACCGGCACCCCCTCGTAGCGACGCGCCTCGATCGACGGTGAGTAACGCGCCAGGGTCGCCGAGACCTTCGCTTCGGCCCGGTTGGATTCTTCCGCGCGCAGCCTTCGCCATGCATCGAGATCGTCAGCCGCGGGCAGGCGGGGATAAGTGGCGGGATCTGGCAAGCCGCGCAGGAAATCCTGTGCTTGCGCGGAGACGGTGACCGGTATGGGGTTGCGAAAGGTCGAATCGGTCGCAACGCAGCCACTTAGCGCCAGGGCTGCCGAAAGCGATACCAGTAGTCGACGATGCCGCATTGAGGACGCGGCGTACCGTTCGATGCGGCTCATTTGTGCGGTGCTCGCGCGTCTCGGCTGTCTACGGGAGCGGGCTCGGCATCGCTCCACCATGCGAGCCCGGAGGCGTTGCGCACCAAGGAGCGGCGCTCGGGCTGCTTGTCGAAGCCCAGTGCACCGAACACCATGCGGGCCGTCGCATCCAGAGGGTAGCGCAGATCGCCAGACGGCTGCTCAAGAAGGGCAGCGACCGCAGCTGCACCGTCGTCCGGATCGCCACCGCCGCCCGACTTGGACAGCATGTGCTCGACGAGTGGCGCGTAGGCCCCCGATTCGGCCGTTTTCGGACGCCATGCCTTGTGCGCAAGCTGCGTTGCATAGCCACCGGGATTGGCGATCGCGATGCGGATATTCCAGCGCTGCACTTCGTAGGCGAGGCTTTCCGCGAAGGCTTCGAGCGCGAACTTGCTGGCGGCATAGACGCCGTCGCCGGGCAAACCGACCAGTGCCGAGAGCGAAGAGACCATCACGATAGTCCCGTCGTTCTGGCGACGCATCAGTGGCAACGCCGCGCGAGTCAGGCTGAGCGCACCGAAGAAATTCACTTCCATTACCGAGCGTACGATCTCCACGGGAATCGCTTCCCACGGACCGATGGCATTCACGCCGGCATTGTTGATGAGCGCGTCCAGCCGTCCGCTCCTGCTTTCGACGTCCTCGATGGCGGCAGTGACCTGCTCGGAACGCGTGACGTCCAGGATCACCGGCAGGACAGACGGCGGCAACTGCGCGGCATCCGCCTCCTTGCGGATACCCGCGTGAACCCGCCAGCCGGCGGCGCTCAGACGGCGCGCAAGCGCGAGCCCTAGGCCGCTGGAGCAGCCGGAGATAAGAACGGTGCGTTGATGGGTCATGTTTTCTCGTGCGTCTGCGTATCGATGAAGATCACGAGCGGGCGCCGGCCACTGAGTAACCGCCGTCGACCACGATGGCCTGCCCGGTGATGAACGACGCCTGCTCGCCGGCCAGGAACGCGATGACGTTGGCAATCTCGACCGGCTCGGCAAGCACGCCAGGTCCTGGAACCACGGTATAGACGGCGGGCCTGCCGGTTGAGCGTGCGTAGCCGAATGCCATGTAAGAGGCGCCCTGCTCGTGGCGCGAGCCGATCAACCGGACCTGGCCGCGCCTGTGGTACATGGCGTCGAAAAAGTGTTCGAGCTGACCGCCCGGCAGTCCGAAAACGGTGTCGATCTCATGATCTATGAGCCCGTTGAGCAGAGCCATCGCGCCTGAGATTTGAGTCATACGGCGGCAGGATAGGGGGGTGCCACAGAGGCGCCAAATTAGAGTTTATGATTGCCCGTATTAGAAAAGATGATACGAGCCAACAGGCCTCTTACAGGCGTAAATACAGCCAGACGAAGGGGTTTGTCAGTGCGCCGCCTGCCGAAATGCAGCCGCGTCGCGAAGCTCGCGCGGTGAGCTAACGCTGGCCCGACGAGCTAACTTTCGAAGGTGACCTTCAATGACTCCGCAGACTTCTGCGCCGCTCCATGAAACACGACTTCGACATTGTTGCCATCCGGGTCGATGACGAATGCGGCGTAGTAGCGGATGATAGGGCAGTAACCCGGGCGCACCGTTGTCGCGCCCGCCGGCGGCCAGCGCCGCCTGATAACAACGCTCTACCGCCTCGCGGCTCTTCCCTGGAATGCAGAGTGGGTTCAGCCCTGTGATGGCACCTTGCGCCGCGGGGCTGCGCCTATACTCGAGCCTCAGCACACCGGGCAGCGGTCGACGTCGTTGGTCGCCGCATAACTCCGCCGCACGATCTCCTCCAGCACCACTGGATCCACGTCGGCCAGCTTGTTGAGATAGAGACATGCCTTTGAGAGCTCATGCTTGCCGAGCTTCGCAAGCAGCACCTCATATTCGGGGAAACCGCCGACGTAGACGACGAGATTAGCCGAGCGCGGCGCGAAGCCGACCCGACACATGTCGCCCTCGTGCCCGCTGGCATAGCGATAATGATAGGTGCCGAAACCGACGATCGAGGGACCCCACATCACCGCGAGCTCGCCAGTGACGCGCTCCATCATCGCGCGCACTGCCTTGCCATCAGCGCGGCGCACGGGACGCTCGACGCCGTCGAGGAAGGCGTCGACGCTCGTATCGGTGGGCTTAGTCTTGATGTCGGGCATGCGCGTCTTCCTCCCGGCAGCGATTATCGAGTCCGCAAATCGTCGTTTCAATTGGGCTGAAAACGCCCTATCGAACTCTCAGAGATTTTGATCCCTTCTGAGAAGCCAGGGCGAGTTTCTTAACGAGCCCGTCAGGGATTGGCTGGCTCGGCGAGAAGGTGACGCCAGTCTTGGTGGACTTGAGCCCGGCCGCGGCAATGTCGTCGGCATGCGACTTGATGGCGGAAGGAGATAGATAGAGGCCGCATTGCTTACTGAACGCTGCATAACCCGCGATGATGGATTTTCCGATCCTGAACCCTGGCATTTAGTTTTTGTGAACTGTTGGGCTCTCTGTCTCAGCTCAGTGAGTCCTGGCAACGAAGGAACACTACCTTGCACTGAAACGAGTCGCCCGAAGTCTTCGATCTGAGCTGCGTAGTCAGTATGTCCAACTGCATTTTCGTATGTCACGTGAATCATGACCGGCAAGACAGAGTTATTCACTGAGATGTACGTTGTTGCGGTGCGGTAGCGGCAACCTCTGGGCGGGCTTTGACGCAAGTCTGAGAGTTAGGCGCCGTGGACTTGCAGTGGACTTGAATCGAATGGATTCAGGTATTGCCTACGGTTTGCCCCAGTAAGTGATTTGATTTTATTGGTCGGGATGAC